>CAWFBZ010000001.1:0-18044 GCA_963814135.1 uncultured Chloroflexia bacterium
GAGTCGGTGCACAAACCATTTTTCCATCCACTCATTGAATTGGTGTTCATCGTCGCACCTACTTCTAGATCCGTCCATCGATGAAAACCCTTCCAGTTCATACTTTAGCCATACTTTGTAATCATCCGGCAATTGTGCGATATTGCATAACGAGATACATAAAGCGAGAATGCCTGGCAAAGAATCATAGTTGCCGTAAAGATCACTCCTTATTTCGGTAATGAGTTTATTGGCTTCAGTATTGTTGCTTTGGGCTTCTTCTTTCTTCCCCACTAAGTCCCTTATGCTTACACCGGTAATTTGGAAAAACTCAGAGAGAACAAGCAGCACAATAAGAAAAATAGAGGAGGCAAACTGTACAATCGTTTTGGTCGCTACGGATAGTTTTGGATAAACATAGTAGTTGAGAACGGCCAAAAGAAGTGCAGCAAATATAACAAATAGGAAGGTTGCTATGATAACCCTAAGAGCAGTTTTCTTCGGATTTGATTTCATAATCTCCTTCTCGTACCAGCCGCCCAACTATTAATTATACCGGACTCCCGATACGCTGCAGGTATGCCAGGATGACCAACCAATTCCAGCGCAATATCCTGCGATCAATCTGGAATATCCTCAGGACAATCACCATCTCCCCTGGAAATCTGGTTCGCATCCAAACTCTCCTATAGTATAGACATATTTTATCCCACTCCGCGCAATACACTATTAATCAACTATCTTCAATCCTAATTCCAAGTTTCCCTCTTGACATCCTAGAACATTAGTTCTAACATAGATCTCAGGCAAGGGACGGCCGCAGTACCGTCCCTTACTGCTTTAAGTGCTTGTGTCGTTCCTTGCCTTTGTTTTTCCATAAGTATTTCGTGCCGCTTGTCATGTTAATTTCCGCGGGATTTTGTCGAAAATCTATTAAATGCGAATTCCTTCAATTCTCTTCTCCCTCCCCGCCGTCAACCGCCTCAGCCTACTCCGCGCGCCGAACTGCTCCTCGCATCGAAAGCGGGAGAGATCAATGCCCTGGACAATACCGCTCACGTAATACACGGTGGATCGAGGAGAACGCATGACACAAAAACGCGAAGTTTCCATCGCCTTGACCTTATAGAACATATGTTCTATAATCAGACCGTATCAACTCACACCCCTGTAGGCAGTGGGAGTGCCGGAGGGCCAAAAAGCCCTTGCATGGTATCGAAGGCAGAAATGCCTTTCAATGCAGATGTTGCAATGACCGAAGCCAGAGCCCCATACGCCTGGGCTCCCCAGCCGGAGCGGAAACAGCCGATGACCTTGCGATGAATAACCGCAGTACGCAGAGCTCGCTCGCTGACATTATTAGTCGGACTAACATCGGTCCTGTGCAAGCAGACAAACAGGCAATCCCGGTGTTTGACATACCGTTTGCACATTCGCTTGGCATTTTTTTGTTGGAGCGGGCGTTTGAGCAGCCAGGTGCAGATCCGCTCAAGGCGTTGCACTTGAGCCTGGAACTCCGGAGGAGACAGAGTATCTCTGTGATTATGCAAATGTACTGTTTGACGGAACAAGGCCTGCATCGCTTTGGGCCAAAAAGCCGTCGGCTCAAGGTCAATCACCGCCTGAAGATTGCGCAGTTGGTGCGCCAGGCAGAGTTGACGTTGCCTGGCGGGCGCTTTGATCTGGGCCGAGTAGACATCGCTCACCCATACCTCCACTTCATGGCTGGACATCACTTCTTTGATCACATCGACACTCCGATCAAAGCGGATCACATGCAAAACCGCCTGGGTGGTGCAGAAGACCCACTGCCACCAGTTCTGACCGTCCACCCGGGCTCTGGTCTCGTCGCAATACACCACCGCACTCTGCTGAACCTCGGCCTGAATGGGTTCAACCTGTTCCAAGGCCGCCTTTCCGCCTCGTTGCATAATCTTGTCAATCCCACCCGGGCTGATCTCGAGCCCGTACATCTCGTCCAGAGTAGCGCGTGTGCGCAGATAGCTCATATGCTGTTGCTGGCGATAATAGACCACCGTAGCTTCCAACCTAGCTCCGAAGGTCCGCTCCATTTCCAGTCCGGCGGGGGGTTCACCGATTTGTTTCTGCCCACAGCACGGACACGTGGTCTCATACTGGCGCACTTCTATCACTTCGGCTTTGACTTCCGGCAACTCGGTGATCTGGTTGACGTCCACTATACGACCGCTTTCTTTCGACAAATCCGCTTGGCAGCGCTCGCACACTTCCGCTTTAGCCTCCACCAGATGATCCGGTTTGGCCACAAACTTGCGCTCATATTTCACGTGCCCGACTGGTGGCCCATGTCGACGTCTGGGTCGATTTACCGGCCGGTTGGCTTTCTGATCCTGCGAGGGTGGTTGCGAAGAGTTGCTCGAGTCCGTAGGCGGTTTCTTGCCCTTCTCCAGTTTCAATTTCAACGCTTCAATGTCGGTTTTCAACTGCACATTTTCTCCGTACAGCTGAAGCGCAAATTGGATCAATTCTTCACGGCTCTTCCGAGTCAGGTCGTCTTCGGTCATGGTGGATTCATCTTACCAGAACTCGCGAATTTCGCGTAGGGTGTGAGTTGATACATCAGGCCACCCAACAGGAACGCGGGAAGTGGGAAAGGGCAACCATGAACAGGCAAGCAGATCTAGTAAGAGCGACCATCCGCCGCAGCCCCCGGGCCTGGGCGGCCGCCTGCGGGATCCAGCTGCGTCCCTACCAGGCCCACATCGCCCGGGCGGTCAAGCAAGCCGTGCTGCATAAGCGCGGGCTGACCTTTGTGATCATCCTGCCCCGGCAGTCCGGCAAGAACGAGCTCCAGGCGCACATCTTCGCCTGGCTGATGTTCCGCTTCGCACAGGCGGGTGGCAAGATCGTCTCGGTCTCACCCACCTTCAAACCCCAGACGCAGTTGAGCATGGAGCGCGTGCGCAGGTCGCTGGATGCCTGCGTCGGCACGCGCCGGCGCTGGAAAGCCTCCAAGGGCTACCTGTACGAATACGGCAAAGTGCAACTGCAGTTCTTCTCGGGCGAGCGGCGTGCCAACGTGCTGGGCGCCACCGCCGACCTGCTGCTCTCGGTGGATGAGGCCCAATCCATCAGCCCGGCCAAGTTCGACAAGGATTTCGATCCCATGACCGCCAGCACCAACGCCACCCGCCTGTTCTGGGGCACCGCCTGGACCTCCAACTCCCTGCTGGAGCGCGAACGCCGCCGGGCCTTGCACGACCAGGAGACCGACGGGATCCAGCGCCTCTTCTCCTACAACGCCGACGACGTGTGTGCCATCCTGCCGGATTACCGCAACTATATGGCCCGGGTGCTGTCCCAATGCGGGCGCAACCACCCGCTCGTCCGCTCGCAGTTCTACTGTGAGACCATCGACAGCCAGGTCGGCATGTTCAACCCCGGTCGCCTGGCCCTGATCGCCCCGGACCTGACCGCCCTGCAGGACGACGATTCGCCTGCCAGCGAGTCCGGCCGCACGGTGGCATTTTTGATCGATGTGGCCGGTGTGGACGAGACCCGCATCGATCCGCTCCACACCGAAGACCTGGGTCTGAGCAACCCCGGCCGGGACGCGACTGCCCTGAGCGTGGTGGAGGTCGACCTGGGCAGCCTGGGAGAACTCGGGCATCCCACCTATCACGTCGTGCGCCGCTTTAGCTGGGTCGGGGAAAACCACCTGGCGATCTTCGGCAAGATCAAGGCCCTGGCCGAGAACTGGAACCCGCGCCACTTCGTCATCGATGCCACCGGCGTGGGCGAAGGCCTGTGGAGCCTGCTCGAGCGCGCCTTCCCAGACCGGGTGGAACCCGTCAAGTTCACCCAGCAGGAAAAATCCGAGATGGGCTGGCGCTTCCTGGCCATCATCGAGGCCGGGCGCTTCCGCGACCATGCCCACACCGACGAGGTCCACCTGCAATACACCCATTGCATCTACGAGATCCTCCCCGGCCCCGGCAAGACCCTGCGCTGGGGCGTGCCCGAAGGCGCGCGCGGCCCGGATGGCGGGCTGATCCACGACGATTTCGTCATGGCCGACGCCCTGATGACCCGCCTCGACCTGTTGAAGTGGTCTATAAGGTTCCATACCTTTATCATCCCGGGCCGCGACCCGCTCCTGGACATGGACCATAATTATTAGGCCTGTCCCGCCCCAACCCCTATTAAGGTCTTCTCAAAGTCGGGGTCTGGGGATGTGACTGACGGCAAAGCCGTCAGTCACATCCCCAAGAATCTTCTTTTTCCCCGCCTTGGGGCGGGGGTAGGGGGAAGCCCCCAGCCATGGGGGTGGGGCTGCCACAGTTTGCCGACTTTGAGAAAGTCATGCAACCCATGCACCTTAACATTGGAACGCTTCCGCAAAAATGGTATACTCGCACATATTCCATTCCATCCCTTTATTTTTTAGAAGGAGATACCGCCATGGGTGAAAAAGGTAGTAAAGACAAGGCCAAAAAAGAAGAACGAAAAAAAGCCAAACTCAACCCCAAGGAAAAGAGGAAATTGAAGAAAGAGAAGAAAACTGGTGGTCCGAGCTCAGGCGGTATTCCGCACTAGACCGGCCGTGAAATATCCCACCCAAAATAAAGAGACTGCCCGCAAATACTGGCAGCCTCTTTTTACTCCTCCGCTTGCGCCTTCGTTCCTCCAAATGAAATCGGGCGCGTTTTGGCGAAGGTCCGCAGCCCGGGTGCGCGCTCCTCCCAATCCGGTTGGGTGGAAACCGTTTGGCCTTTGGAGTACAATCGGGCGCATGAGCGAAAAAGAGTATATACCAAGCATTGCCATGAGCATACAGGCGCACCCGGACGACCAGGAATTCACGATCGCCGGGACGCTGGCGAAATGGGTCAAAAACGGCTGCCAGGTGATTTCGGTGATCTGCACGAGCGGCGACGCGGGCTCGAACGAACCCAGCAAAGACGCCAGTTACATGCCAATCCTGGCGCACCTGCGCGAGGACGAACAGATCGCCGCCAACCAGGTCCTCGGCATCCAGGAGACGGTCTTCCTGCATTACCTGGACGGCGAACTGCAACCTACCCTGCAGCTGCGCAAAGACCTGACCCGCCTGATCCGCCAATACAAACCGGAAGTGGTTGTCACCGGCGACCCATCCCACATGTTCTTCGGGTCGGACTACATCAACCATCCGGACCACCGCGCGGCTGCCGAAGCCGCCGTCTACGCCACCTTCCCCTCCGCCGGGACGCGCCTGATCTTTACCGACTTGTTGGACGAAGGTTACGAACCGCACAACGTGAAGAAGCTGTACCTGCACGGCGGCGAGCCGGCGGACGTGTGGGTGGATACCCGCGAAACGCTGGACCTGAAAATCGAGGCGCTGCGCAAGCACGCCAGCCAGTTGGGCGACTGGGACCCGGCGGACGAGATGCGCAAATGGGCGACCGAGAGCGGCAAGGAGAAGGGTTTAGCGGCGGCCGAGTCCTTCAAGGTGATGATCTTGCAGGAAGACAAGCCGGAGAGCTAAAGATTTTTTAAAATATCATAATAGGACACGACGGACACGACGATTTAATATTTATCCGCCGATCTTCACAATTTTAAACGGATAATTATTCCCGTTCGTGAGGCTGAACAGTGACAACTGCCGCTAAGGGCTATTCGCAGACCAGAAGGCTTTCAGTCTGGCTTAGACGAACAGGGGCTGATAAGTGCGGCCCGACTCGATCAGGTTTTTCTGCTCATCCACGGAAAGGGCGCTGGTGTGCTCGCAGGCCTGGAGGACCAGGGGCAGCACGTGGATATCACCGGCGGTGCAGATGCCGGTAACCGGGTGGGAGAGGGCAAAGTCGACCGCCGGCTGGATCAACTCCCTGGCATGGAAGGGCTCGTACCAGGTGGTGGCAGTGTGGGCGTGATCTCCCCAGGGGCCTTTCGCAATGGACTTGATCACCATCATGCCGACATCCTTCTTTTGGCACTCGGCGATGAGTTCCTGCGCGGTGGCGTAATACCTGGCATCACCAGCCTGGATGTAGTTCAAGGGGAAGGTGACCGTATCGAAGTCGAAACGACGCAGCGCTTCCAGATAAATGGCGGGGGCATCGACGCCATGCCCGGTGATGCCGATATATTTGATCAGACCCTTCTCACGGGCTTCGACCAAAGCTTCCAGGGCGCCGCCGGGGGCGGTGATCGCGTCCAGTTCGTCGAAAGTGGTGACGGCATGAAACTGGAAGAGATCGAAGGTCTCGGTTTGTAGCAGCTTCAGGGAGCGGGTCATTTCATCCCAGGCGCCTTTGCGGGACCGCTCCATGGTCTTACAACCCAGGAAGAAGCGGGCGCGTTCACGGGTCATCCAGGGACCGATGCGCTCTTCAGCCTGTCCGTAGGAGGGGGCCACGTCGATGTGGTTCACCCCCGAAGAGATCAACAGCTCCAAAACGCGATCGGCATCGGGTTGGCTGATCTCCCAGAATGCTGCGGCGCCAAAAATGGCAACGGTGCTCATGTGACCGGTGCGGCCAAAACGTCTTGTTTGCATCATAATTACCTCCTTATTTTTTTCTATACCGGTAGTAACGACTAAAGTCGTTACTACACCCAAACATAATTCTATCAGGGTTCTAATCCGCCGAAATCCCGGCAATATTATTTTTAGGCGGCTCCCCCTTGACCCAGATCAGGGAGACCGAGCTGAGGGCGAAGAGGACGGCGTAGGCGGCGAAAATCGCAAAATAGCCCAGGCCCATGTAGTAATGGTTGATGGCGTCCGCGACCAGCCCGCCAATCCCGGCGCCGACGATGCCCGCACCGGCGCCAGCCAGGTTCGAGATGCCCAGGTAACGACCGGCTTGCTCGGCCGGGACCAGGTCGGTGCCCAGGGCCCAATTGGCGGTCATGAACAAGCCGGTGGCGATGCCGATGATGGTACCGGAAATGTAAACGATGGACAATTGCGGAACCCAGATGGTGGCCAGCAGGAGCACATTGCCGACTGCTGCAACAATACCGCTGATGAGCACCAACCGGCGTCGCCCGAGCCGGTCCGAAAGCCAGCCACTCGCCAGCGCGGTAACCAGGATGAAGACGCCGATGACGGAGGTGATCGTGCCGGTCAGGTTCGAGGAGGCTTCACCGGTCAGGTTGAAGGCGTACATGAGGAAATAGAAAATAGATCCCTGCAGCGAAGTGACCGCCGCCAGGAACATCAGCCGGTTGACGATCCACCAGACGAAGGAGGATTGCTGGCGTGCTTCCCGGCCGAGCGTGCCCAGGCAACCGGCCCAGACCCCGGCCAGAACCGCCACGATCATGGCGACGGCGCCGCCCAGGCCAATGCCCACGGAGAGGGCCAGGGACCGATCGGCGAAAATCAGGGTGATCAAGCCGGCCAATCCGCCCACCAGCCCGCCGCCCAACAATCCGGCCACTCCGCCCACCAACAGGCCGCCCAGCATGCCCAAGACACGCAGCATGGGAGGCCAGAATGGGGTGGCGGGTTTCTCCTGGAGAGGCGTTTCCTTGACGAAGACGACCGTGATGAAGGTGACCACCAGCAGGGATAGGCCGGTGACGAAGATCGCCCCGTCCAGGTGCCCGGCGCCGACCATTTTTGCGATGGTCAGCCCGACCAGGATGACCGGGGCAAGTTCCATGATGGCCTTGACCGCCGAGGCACGCCCGCGCTGGTCATCCGGGACAAGATCGGGAATGAGCGCCTGAAGCGGACCGTGGGAGACGTTGGAGGAGAACTGGATCAGCAGGATGGCGATCAACAAAGCCCAATAATTCCAGGAGAGGGCAATGGCGGCCAGGAAGAGACAGTCGAACAAGGCGCCAACCAGGATGTAGGGGCGGCGGCGTCCCCAGCGTGAGGTTGAGCGGTCGCTCAACAGTCCGGCGGCCGGCTGCACGAGCATGGCGATCACCAGCCCGGCCGAGCGCATGCCACCCAGGGCGGTATTTTTAAGAGCCTGCGGGGCGAAGATGCCAACCAGGTAGGGCATGAAGATCGAGCCCAGGGCAGTGTTGCGGATGTTCAGACCCAACCAGAACAGGTTGATGGTGAGATAGTCGTACCAGCGCAATCGCTTCATGAGAACTCCGGTGGTGCTATCCAAACCAGCTTGAAGACTCGCTCACTCCCCAATGATCTTGACCAGCACGCGCTTCCGGCGGCGCCCGTCGAATTCACCGTAGAAGATCTGCTCCCAGGGGCCGAAATCCAGCCGGCCTTCGGTGATGGCGACCACCACCTCCCGGCCCATGACCTGGCGCTTCATGTGGGCATCCGCGTTGTCTTCCCCGGTGCGATTGTGCCAATATTTACCGACCGGCTCGTGCGGGGCCAATCCCTCCAGCCACTGCTCGTAATCATGCTGTAAACCGGATTCATCGTCATTGATGAAGACCGAGGCGGTGATGTGCATGGCGTTCACCAGCACCAGGCCCTCGCGAATACCGCTTTCGGTCAGGCAGGATTGGACCTGGGAGGTAATATTCACGAAACCGCGCCGGCTGGGAATGTTGAACCAGAGTTCTTTACGAAACGATTTCATTGATTTTTCCTTTGTGATTGAACAAGATAAGCGGCTTCCAAAGAACCAGGGCGATAAATAACCCCAACAGGTAGGGGAGATTATATTTCAGCGTAACCAGGGAATTACTGAGTAGAAAGATCCACGAAAACGCCAGCGGCAGCAGGACGATCGTCGAATCCTCCAAGAAATGGCCCTTTTTCAAGGAAACCATCAGGCAAACGATCGGGATCAACAGAAGGGTTAAATCGTGGTAATGCAAGTGCGGGGAGGCGAACAGCGCCAAAAGCACCGCCAGGCCGAGGTGCTTTTCCTGGATGTAGCAACTTCGCCACCAAAGGATGCAAAGGAAAACCAGGACGCCTGCAAAAATTACCCAGCCAGCCAAGCGGGTGATGCCGGGGGAAATGTCCGGGAACAGGCGCTGGAACAGCCCGATTAGATTGACCATGGCAATCTCGTTCATCTTGTATCCCACCCCGTTCACGCTGATGGACAATATGTCTATAAAATTCTTGACACCCTGGATTCCGATCAGGATGACACTTAAAATCGTCAATCCCAGCGCACCGAGCAGGAACCACCAGAACACCTTCCTGCGCCTGAACAAAAAAGGAAGCGCCAGCACCAATGCGATTTGCGGGCGGATGAGCGTCAGTGCCAACCCCAAGCCTGCCAGGCGGTCATCCCCACCGAGCATGCCCCACAGCCACAGGCTGGCACCCAGAAGAAGCAAGACGGTATCCTGTCCGTCCAAGACGCTGACGAAGGCAGGAAAGAACAGGACCATGCTAAGGAATAGAAGCAACTTCTGCTTGAATTGAGATATGGCACGCAAGAGTACCAGAGCATTCAAACCAAACAAGATACAGAGCAATATCGCCCAGGCTGAAAATGCCTTGACATAGGGCATTGACGCTATCTCAATCAAGATCGGGAGGATGAAGGGAGGGTGATTAAATGGAGCCAGTTCCTCCTGAGGAATTGGAAAACCTATCACATTCTGCTCTTCCACCAACTGGGCCTGCGGATCAAAAACATTCGCATGGTCCCCGGTTAAGTAGATCCGCCCAGCAGCGTAGAAGATAATGAAGTCCGCTCCAGATCTTTCCCCCGGGCTGGCGATCATCTGCAGCCATAAGACTGCATAGATGATGATGGAGGCAGACAGGCCGGAGATAATAAAGATGCGGCGGAGGTCAAGGCGCTTTCGGGCTGGAGGCCTGGTTTCTTCCAAAATGAATCACCCGATCAACCGGATCAGACTTCCTTTTCCACCACGATGGTCGCTTCGGCGATCAACGCAGCCACCGCACCGACGGCAGCCAGGGTGGGCGCCAGGACTGCTCCGACCACCCCAAATGTCATCGGAAACTCGATCAGCGTTTTTCCGTCCTTGTCTTTGATGATGATGCGCCGGATATTCCCGGCGTGGATCAAATCCTTGATCTTGGCGATCAACTCTTCCCCTTAACCCGGAATTCTTCCGTGCGGAATTCAGACATGGTTCACTCCCGACCTTCAAGATTTTTTATACCTCTCGTATTATCGCATAATTTATTCCAACCAGCACAAGTTCCTTGCGGAACACTGAAAGGAATTCGGTGGGGAACGGCGCTAAGTGGTTAATTCTGGTTTACAATAACCAAACTTATTGGTGTCCTGTAACCCTTTCGTTTTCATTATTAAGGAGAAAATCATGAGTCAACCTATTCCTCCCATGCTCGATCCAGCACACGACGTGCTTAATTATGAACACCCGGCCCTGGAAGCTATTTTCGCCCCAAAAACCGTCGCCGTGATCGGCGCCTCGGAAACCACCAACAGCGTAGGCCGAACGATCCTGTGGAACCTGATCAGCACACCCTTCGGAGGGACCGTCTTCCCGGTCAATCCAAAGCATTCCAGCATCCTGGGGATCAAAGCATACCAAAACATCGCGGCCGTGCCCGAAAAGGTTGATCTGGCCGTGATCGTCACACCGGCGTCCAGCGTACCCGGGATCATCAAAGAATGCGTCGAGGCGGGCGTGAAAGGGGCGATCGTCATATCGGCGGGTTTTAAAGAAACCGGACCCGGGGGCATCGAACTGGAGCGCCAGGTGCTCGAATACGCCCGACAGGGCCGGATGCGCATCATCGGGCCCAACTGCCTGGGCGTGATGAATCCCACCACCGGTCTGAACGCCACCTTCGCCAGCACGCTGGCCAGGCGGGGCAGCGTCGGGTTCATCAGCCAAAGCGGGGCGCTTTGCACCGCCATCCTGGACTGGAGCCTGCGCGAGAACATGGGCTTTAGCGCGTTCATCTCGGTCGGCTCGATGCTCGACGTTAACTGGGGCGACCTGATCTATTACCTCGGCGACGATCCGAACACGCAAAGCATCGTCATCTACATGGAATCCATCGGGGATGCGCGGGCATTCCTCTCGGCCGCGCGTGAAGTGGCTCTCACCAAACCGATCATCGTCATCAAGCCAGGCCGAACCGAAGGAGCCGCCCGGGCGGCGGCCTCGCACACCGGCTCCCTGACCGGGAGCGACCTGGCGCTGGAAGCCGCCTTCCGGCGCAGCGGAGTCCTGCGGGTCAACAGCATCGCCGAATTGTTCTATATGGCCGAAGTACTGGCAAAGCAACCCCGTCCGCAAGGCCGCCGGTTGACCATCCTGACGAACGCCGGCGGACCGGGTGTGCTGGCCACAGACGCATTGATCGCCAACGGTGGGGAGCTGGCCGATCTATCAGAGGAAACCATGCAGGCGTTCGATCAATTGCTGCCGGCTGCCTGGAGTCACAACAACCCGGTGGATATCCTGGGAGATGCCAGCCCGGAACGCTATGCCAAATCGCTCGAAATCGCGGCGAAGGATCCCAATAGCGATGGCCTGTTAGTCATCCTGACACCTCAGGCAATGACGGACCCGACCCAAACCGCAGAACAAATGCGGCCTTTTGCCCAGATCCCAGGCAAGCCGGTGATTGCCAGCTGGATGGGCGGGAGGGACGTGGAGGCCGGGGAAACGATCCTGAACCACGCCAATATTCCGGCGTTTCCTTATCCCGATACTGCGGCGCGCATCTTCGATTACATGGCGGTTTACGCCGAAAATTTACACGGTCTGTACGAGACGCCGATGCTGACGAGCGGGACAGATGGGGACAAGGTGGATCGCGACCTGGCCGCCCGGATCATCGATAGCGTACGCTCGGATGGCCGGACCCTCCTGACCGAATTTGAATCCAAACAACTGTTGTCCGCTTACGGGATCCCAACCGTGGTGACGCGTATCGCCGTCACGGAAGAAGAAGCCGTGAATATCGCCGGGGAGATTGGTTACCCGGTGGTGCTCAAGCTGCATTCTGAAACGATCACGCACAAGACAGACGTTGGAGGTGTGCAATTGAACCTGGTCGACGCGGGGGAGGTCCGGCATGCCTATGGGTCAATCGCCGCAGCAGTCGAAAAAAAAGCCGGCGAAGAAGCATTCCTGGGGGTGACCGTCCAGCCGATGATCAAAACCGAAGGATACGAACTGATCCTGGGCAGCAGCATCGATGCCCAGTTTGGGCCGGTGCTGCTGTTTGGGCTGGGTGGGGAACTGGTGGAGGTGTTCAAGGACCGTGCACTGGGTCTGCCACCACTAACCACCACCCTGGCGCGCCGGATGATGGAACAGACCCGCATATTCACTGCGTTAAAAGGGGTACGAGGCCGGGATCCGGTTGACCTGGCCGGGCTCGAAAAGATCCTGGTGCGCTTCAGCCAGTTGATCGCCGAACAACGTTGGATCAAGGAACTGGACATCAATCCGCTGCTGGCTTCCCCGGGACAGTTGCTGGCCCTGGATGCCCGGGTGGTCGTGTACGGCCCGGAAACCACAACAGACAAGCTACCCAGGTTGGCGATCCGCCCGTATCCGGCCAGATATATCGGCGAATGGACGGCCCAAGACGGAAAACAAATCACCATCCGCCCGATCCACCCGGAAGATGAACCCCTGATGATCAAGTTCCACGGGACGCTTTCAGATCGGAGCGTACATTTGCGTTACATGCAGCCGTTGATGTTGAGCCAGCGGGTTGCGCACGAACGCATGGCGCGCATCTGCCACTGTGATTACGATCGCGAAATGACGCTGGTAGCCGAGTATAAGGATGAAAAGGGAGAGCGATCCATTTTCGGTGCCAGCCGGATGAACAAGCTGCATGGCCTGAACGAAGCCCGCTTCAGCGTTCTGATCAGCGATCAGTTCCAGGGACAGGGGTTGGGCAAAGAGATGGTCCGCAGGATGGTGGATGTGGCAAAGCGGGAAGGCCTGGAAGAACTGAGTGCCTTCATCACACCCGATAACCGGCCGATGCAGCAAATCGCCAAGGATCTGGGGTTTAGTGTAAAACCGGCCGACGACAAAGGGCTGCTTGAAATAACCATGGAAATGTCTGAAAGTCATCCGAATCCGTAAAATGGATTTGTGTTATATACTGTGACCAGCATTTATTCCCGTCCAGGAGACTTTCATGCTCACCATCGAAAAAGTGGATACCGAAAAGAAAGCCCAGGTGAAACGTTTTGTAGATTTCTATTACGATCTGTATAAAGACTGCCCGCAATGGGTGCCTCCACTTTTTGTGGATGCCTACCTGCCGCTAAACCGGAAGAAGCATCCTTTCTTCGAGCATTCAGATGCGGACTTTTTCCTGGCGGTACGCGACGGTAAAGTTGTCGGGCGGATATGTGCCGGGGAAAATAAGCTGTTTAATGAATATCACAAGACAAAGAAAGCGCAGTTTTATTATTTCGATGTAATCGACGACCTGGAAGTGGCCCGGGCATTGTTCGATGCCGCTTTCGATTGGGCCCGCCAGCGCGGGATGGATAGCATGGTTGGCCCCAAGGGACTTTCACCCTTCGATGGGTACGGCATACTGGTGGAGGGTTTTGACCAGCGCCAGATGATGACGATGATGAACTACAATTTCGACTATTATCCCCGCCTGGTCGAAGGGCTGGGTTTCGAGAAGGAAGTGGATTTTGTCTCATGCTACCTGCCGGCCGAAGCTTTCCGGATCCCAGAGCGGGTCGAACGCATCGCACAATGGGCACTGAAACGCGGCAATCTTTGGGTGAAGGATTTCAAGAGTAAAAAGGAATTGGTCGGGTGGGCGCAGCGCATCGGCCGAACGTACAATAATGCGTTTGTCAAAAATTGGGAATATTATCCCTTCACACAGGGAGACGTCGATTATGCCGTGCAAAACGTCTTCATGGTAGCCGACCACCGCCTGATCAAATTGATCATGCATGGCGAAGATATTGTCGGCTTCTTATTTGCGTTCCCGGATGCCTCGGCAGCTCTGCAGCGCGCCAAAGGGCACCTGTTCCCCTTTGGCATTTTCGACATTTTGCTGGAAATGAAGCGTACCAAGACAGTTGCCGGAAATGGAATGGGGATTCTGCCTGATTATCAGGGAACCGGTGGGAACGCAGTACTGTATTCCGAATTGGGGAAAACGGTCCTGGGTAATTACGACTTCAAATTCGTAGAGATGACCCAGGTGGCTGAGACAACCAGGCAGATGCGGGCGGATTTGAAGAACCTGAATGGGGTGGAATACAAGAACCACCGCGTTTTCCGCAAATCCATCCAATGATGCCCTGGTTTCAGGAAAACGAAACAGGGCCAAATTAACAAAAAAATTCCCACCGAAAAGGGTGGGAATTTTTTTGATCAGGTCAGGTATTACAGAATGGTGACGTTGGAAGCCTGAGGGCCTTTGTTACCCTGCTCGACTTCGAATTCGACCTTCTGGCCCTCATCCAGGTTACGGAAACCTTCACTCTGGATGGCGGAGTAATGGACAAAGACATCCGGGCCATTTTCACGAGCAATGAAGCCGTAGCCCTTGCTGCCATTGAACCACTTGACCGTGCCGACGATACGTTCAGACATATTATTTGCCTCCTTATGGCAAAAGAAAAAAATGGTGTGTCAGAGTCGTTCCATCGGACGATCTAAAATGGAATGACCCGAGTCAAGAAACCTCGGGTCATCGTCTTTTTCCTTCCAACGTGAACTTACTGGCATCTTACATACACATAATATATTAATAATCCGGATACGTCAAGGTGGAATTTTCGACGTAATGTATAATACATCTCTGAAAGTTTCATTGCCGGATATGACAGGGTGGCCAGGCATATCCGTGGTAACCTCATCGAGGTCAAGATGCCCGAATTCGAATTTCACATTTCCCGCAAAGCCCGTCAAAAATACCAATTCGACGAAACGCTGTTTGCCTTGAACGGGAACGTGGTGATTACAAATTTCGCGGCTGCACGGCGGCTCGCAGAGCAGATCACGATCATCCGCGGGCAGGTTGTCCCGGCTTCGGAAATCTATGCAATGGGCTTGATCGACGAAATCTTGCACATCCTGATCCGAAAATATGAAGAACAAAATCCGGGAGCGATGCGACGGGCATTCGAATTCGTCCAGCAGGACGCCGATGCAACATTACAAAAGTTCACAGAGGAGTTTCCTCCCCTGGCGGTTTTTCGCGGCGAACTCACGTCCGGCCAATACCTGGACAGGGAAACAGCCGGTCGTCCCAACCGACAATCTACGCTGGAAGAGATGCTACTACTCTACCAGGCGAATATCAATCCGGCCTTCAACCCATATCGCGATTTATTCGATGATACCGAGCTTCAACAACGGACCTTCTATCTGCAAATTATCTCCAACCTGCAGATCTTTTTCCGCAGCCAACCCGGCATAGGATCCGGAGGTGAAACACTCTTCGAGACGTTGCTCGCACCAGCGCGCAAAGCGCCTAAATCCCTGCAAGCCCAATTGGAATATTTACTGCAACGATGGGGACCCATTTTAGGCGAGAGCTTTGTAACCCGGCATCTTGCGGGGCCTGGATTTTGTTAAGGAAGAGATTATCCGGAGCACAGGTCCAGGCGGTTTCGGTGGGGACGTGCCTGTGCTTACTTTTAGCGGATACGATTACACCGAATATGAACGCTTCAGCCCGGATAAAGACTGGATGCCAAGGTTAATCCTGATCGCCAAAAATTCGTACGTCTGGCTCGACCAGTTGTCCAAAAAATACCAGCGGGCCATCAATCACCTGGATCAAATCCCAGATGAAGAATTGGAAATCCTGAAACAACGCGGCATCACCGGATTGTGGCTGATCGGCTTGTGGGAACGCAGCCGGGCTTCCCAAAGGATGAAGCAGATCATGGGGAACCCGGAAGCAGTCGCATCAGCGTATTCTTTGATGGATTATGAGATCGCCGGAGACCTGGGAGGTTGGGATGCCCTGCAGAACCTGCGCTGGAGAGCCTGGCAGCATGGCATTCGACTATCTGCGGACATGGTGCCCAATCACATGGGGATAGATTCGCAATGGGTAGTGGAGCATCCGGATTGGTTCCTTTCCCTTCCTTATTCGCCCTATCCCAATTACACCTTCAACGGCACGGATCTTTCCAATGATGCTCGTGTCGGGATATTCATAGAAGACCACTACTATGATAAATCGGATGCGGCCGTCGTCTTCAAACGTCTCGATCGCTGGACGAACAATGCGCGTTACATCTACCATGGAAACGACGGCACATCCATGCCCTGGAACGATACTGCGCAATTGGATTTTTCCAAAGCCGAAGTACGCGAAGCCATCATCCAAACGATCCTGCACGTGGCGCGCAACTTCCCCATCATTCGGTTCGACGCGGCCATGACACTGGCGAAGAAGCACATCCAACGCTTATGGTTCCCCGAGCCCGGTGCAGGTGGCGCCATCCCTTCCCGATCCGAGTATGGGATGACGCGCGCCCAATTCGATGCGGCCATCCCAATCGAATTCTGGCGGGAAGTAGTCGACCGGGTGGCGGCCGAAGTGCCGGACACACTATTATTGGCCGAAGCATTTTGGATGATGGAGGGGTACTTCGTGCGGACACTGGGCATGCATCGGGTCTACAATTCAGCCTTCATGCACATGCTGCGGGACGAGGACAATGCCAATTATCGTCTGGTGATGAAGAACACACTCGAGTTCGACCCGCAAGTATTGAAGCGGTACGTAAACTTCATGAGCAATCCGGACGAAAAGACCGCAGTCGAACAATTCGGCAGCATGGATAAATACTTCGGGGTTTGCACCATGATGGTTACGCTGCCGGGTCTTCCGATGTTTGGGCACGGTCAGATCGAAGGCTATCAAGAAAAGTACGGCATGGAATATCGCTACGCAAAATGGAACAAATCCATCGACGAGGGGCTGATGCGGGGTCACGAGTGGCGCATCTTCCCGCTCACCCATCGACGCTATATTTTCGCCGAAGTCGAAAACTTCCTGCTTTACGATTTCTATACCCAGGAGGGAAATGTCAACGAGGACGTTTTCGCCTTCTCGAACCGGACTGGCAACCCGGACAACTCCACGGCGGGAGAGCGTGGATTGGTGATTTATCAAAACAGATTTGCCGAAACACGCGGTTGGGTCAAGACGTCAGTCGCATATATGGACAAGACCAGCGGGTTGCTGGTGCAGAAAACACTGCAAGAGGGGTTGAATATCCCACCGGATGGCTATGCGATATTTAAAGATTACGTTAGCGGGTTGGAATTTATCCGTCCCTGCCGGGAGTTGGCCGATAAAGGTTTGTTTGTCATGCTGGGTGGATATCAATGCCACGTCTTCCTGGATTGGCGTTTTGTCGGTGGAGATCAATGGATACGCCCTGGCTAGGGAGCTGGAGGGTGCCGGAATCGCCTCCATGCAGACACGTTTTGACGAAAAGTTTGTGGTGAAGGAAGAAGTAAAACCAGAATTAGAACCAGAGAAAAAGGAAAAGGGCTCGAGAAAACGGATCTCCAAGAAACCGTCCGGAAAAACCTCCCTTGCGACCAGCAAGCATGGAACAAAAACCAAAGTTGCGCACAAGAAAAAGCCAGTGGTCAAGGACCAGCTTGATTGATCCGGTTATCCTGGAGAGAGAAAATAGAATTTCCTAAGACCGGTTGCGTGTGGTTCATGATCTGGTTGATATTAATCACCAGCCTTTGAGCCCCTCTACTCAATTTGGGGGCAACATTTGGCGAGTCTTGACAGGCATCTTTAGCCCGGAGACGCGCTGTTCCTTTTCTTTGGTAAATCGGAAAAATACCAACGAAAAAGCCTCCCTTAATGGTTCGGGGGAGGCTTTTTCGTCAGTACAATTCATAAACCTAAAGATGCTTGGTGAAAATGACCAGATCATCTCCATCGCTGTAGAAATCCTTTAGCGTGGCTTCGAGCGTATAACCGGTGGCGAGGTAAAAGGCACGCGTCGGTTCATAATTGGGCATACCGGAGGTCTCAACAATCAACAACCGGCCTCCCAATTTCCGAATGGCTTCTTCAGTAGCCGCAAGCAAACCACGCCCCACCCCACCCCGCTGGATTTGCGAGCCAACAGCGATCCAATATAGATCGAAAGTCCGGTCAGTCAGTGCGCGGGGTCCAAAACAGGAATAACCCAGCA
>CAWFBZ010000002.1:0-231279 GCA_963814135.1 uncultured Chloroflexia bacterium
TTGCCTTTTGGTTCGGTTGCGTATTGCTGTTATGAACGCAGCCAAATTTGATGTGCCAAATTATGATTACTATAAAAGCGGAATTCCCCCTTATATAAAAGGTGAAACCATATATATGGATTATTCCTATGAAATTTTATGAGTAATAAAAAAAATTATTCCCCAATCTATACGATTGAAGGTAAAAAAAGGAATTACAAAGATAATCGTATTTACGAAAACTGGAATTTTAAGATGAAAATGCAAGGATTGCGTTTTCTCAAGAAGGCGAAGATAGGATTTTATATAGCTTGTTCAGCGTTTTAGGTATAACTAAGGGGTTTTATGTAGATGTCGGTAATACCACCCAAAAAGGTTTTCCAACACATACAATTTATATTTGCAGGGATGGCGAGGGATGAAATATAGATGCAAATATAGATAGCATGGTTATGTTTAACTAAATTCGCCCACGGGATATCAATGTTCTTACTGGAGTGGATAATCTAGTCACTAAATCGACTTATTACAAATTCAATAGAATCGGCATTTCAATACATTGATTTCGATAGTGCTAAAAAGTGGAAAAAAGTACTCCATACAAAATTATAGATAAACAAGAAAATAATAATGTATTGCCACTTTCTAAAATTCTTGACACATATCTTCCAAAGGGACAATTAATTGATTTACTTTCTATTGATGTCGAAGGAAAAGATCTAGCTGTATTGAAGTCTAATGATTGGTCAAAATATAGACCTCATTGTCTTATAGTTGAATGTTATGGTGGATATGATGCGAAGGAAGGGTTTTCTTTGAAGAAACCCTTGAGAACGAAACGACCAAATTCCTTCAATCTAAAGGTTATGTTGTTTTTGGCGAGACACTAACACCATTTTCTTTATTCATAAAAAAGTACCTATTAATTCAGATCTAAAAATATTCATTTATGATATACCCAAAGAAAATCAATCTGAGCAAAGAATTGTCTCTTCCATCAGAGACATTTTATGCAATCCATGATTTTTTTAGGAATAACCTATCCACAAAAAATCCGGCGGAAGCTGATTTCTCTTTTGTGCCAATGAATTTAAATTCAGAGTCAGTTTAGAAATGAAGACCCCAGTTCAATTGTAAAAGAATTAAAATATCTCTCTGATAAGAAAGACCATATTTTAGTTGCTGCTGGTGATTTTTCCCAAAGAAGCAGGAAAAACCACTTTGGCAATGCCTATAAAGAAGTTTACAAGTGGATAGATAATTTTATACTGCTTGCATTGGAATCAACGAATGAGTTAAATTCCCAACCAAGACATCGAAATCATCCCTTACAACACTCTTATTGACGCGCCATATTTTAATAATAATAATCGAATATATCTCTATTCTTTTCTTGGAAGAATAAAACATGAATTGTTACCTAGTGATCATGTAAGGAATAAATTAGCGCTCTTTACTAAGAATAAACCAGATGTATTAATTTAAGTAACAAATTTAGAGAAGAAATCAGAAAAACTTGAGAGTTATTATGGATTAACATGTAGTGATGATTACGAATTACTAGCACGTAATAGCACATTTACCTTGGGCACCTGCTGGTTACGGAAAGTGGACTTATCGTTTCTTCCAGGCTATCCAATGGGGGTCTATCCCAGTATTATTTAGCGACGATTACATAAAACCGTTTGGTAAGTATATCATTATAACTCATTCTCCATTACTCTGCCGGAGAATGAAATCATGAATGTAGATAAAATTCTCAGGAATATTTCGCCTCGGGAGATTGAACAATATAGGGCAAACCTAAAAGCAAACCAATCACTCTTTTACCCGGCAGGCATTTTATAATTTTTTGGTTCGCGAATTAGAATTATTACGTTCAAAAAGTAATGTCAATTAGGTTTATCGTTCACAATCTAAGAAATGTGTAGCGTAATAAAAATGTACTTATACGAACACCTCAAAATATTTTTTATTAGAATTAAAAACAAGGAATAGGTTAACATTGATCACTGATCTTACAAATATGGAATTAAACTTCGGCAAAACATGCCCCCCTGTATTATTGATGATATATAATCGGCCGGATATTACCAAAAGTATATTTGAAAAAATCCGATTAGCCCAACCAGGAAAGTTATTTTTAGCCGCAGATGGCCCTAAGTTGAATGATGAAGGGGATAATGAATTATGCGAAATTACCAGGAATATAATAAGTAATGTTGATTGGAATTGCGAAGTTTATTCCTTGATGCGAGATCGGAATCTTGGGTTGCAAGATTGCTGTAAGTTCAGCGATTAATTGGTATTTTGAAAATGTAGATGCAGGTATTATTTTAGAGGATGATTGTCTACCAGATCTCACATTTTTTAGATTTTGTGCAGAAATGCTGGAAAGATATCATGAAGATGCAAGAGTAATGACGGTAAACGGCAGTAATTTTCAGTTTGGGCAAAGGTACGGAATTGGTAGTTATTATTTTTCGCTGTTATCCTCATGCGTGGGGATGGGCTTCATGGCGACGAGCTTGGCGAATGTACGATGTTGGGATCAAGGGATGGATGATTTCGAGCGAAAAACAAAAATTCTTACAAAAGTTCACTAATCAATCTGAGAAAAGATTTTGGAAGATAATATTAGATAAGGTAGTAGAAGGGGAAATAGATACTTGGGATTATCAGTGGGCTTACGAATGTATAAGGGAAGATGGGGTTAGTATTGTTCCCAATGTGAATCTTGTTTCAAATATTGGCTTTGGATCGAATTCCACCCATACATCCTTTGTTTCAAAAATAACAAATATCCCTACTACTGCCATGGAATTTCCTCTAGTCCATCCTCAGACGATTACAAAAGATTTCGGCGCGGACGAACGAGTTGGGGAAATATTCTTCAGGGCGCCTAATATAATTAGTCGGTATGGAAAACGAATTCGGCGTCTGTTCTCATCATAGGATTTTCAACTCATCAGTTACTAAAGAGGTTGAAGGAATGGATTGCAAAATTTGTGGCGGTTATAGCCCTTCTTGGTCTAGAGGGCGAATATTAAAGAAATATGAAGTTCAATATTTTCGTTGCGAACAATGCGGGTTTATCCAAACCGAGGAACCGTATTGGTTGAACGAGTTGTACGATGATGCAATTGCTCGTAATGACATTGGATTAGCAAGTAGGAATATCGGTATGGCTCGTTTATCACGATCAATTATTCTTAGTTTTTTTGATTGTAATCGGCGGTTTTTGGATTATGGCGGAGGTTACGGTTTATTTGCTAGATTGATGCGCGATAAGGGGTTTAATTTCTTCCTTTGCGATAAATTCGCGCCTAATCTTTTTGCTCAAGGATTTGAAGCAGATGTTGAAAGAAACCGTCAATACGAATTGGTAACTGCGTTTGAAGTTTTCGAGCATCTTACTGATCCGCTAGATGAAATTAGTAATATGTTGCAATTTTCTCCCAATATTCTTTTTTCTACATTTTTGGTCCCTGATCCGCCGCCGGCTTTGGAATCGTGGTGGTATTATTCTCTTGAACAAGGGCAGCATATAGCATTCTATACTCTTCAATCTTTGACAACTATTGCTAAGAAATTCAACCTACACCTCTACTCAAATAATATATCTTTCCATTTATTTACTGAGAAGAGGCTTTCCCAAGCAACATTTGGATTTATTTCTAAGCGAGGTGTCTCGAATTTAGTTAGTTTACTCTTAAGTGTCCGTTTATCGAAACGATCTTACTTGGCATCTGATTATTTCAAGCTAACTGGAATGAATATTAATTAAAGTAAAAACAAGAATTCGGATTATGACAGGTACCAATATATTCATTTATGAAAATATTCCACCTCATGCGCCACTTGGGGGTGTGGCACGGTATTTTCGTCATATCAGCGATGGAATAACCACACATTTTGGGCCACAAGCAACTATTTTCACATCCCAGCAATATAATTATGGTAAAGCACGCCGAATTTATGCCTTGCCTAAAAATTTTAGGGGTAGCCAACGGTTGGGAGTTATTAACGTTAACAATTTTCTGGCAAACTGGTTCGCTACGTATCAGCATGCCTCGATACTTTATAGTCCTTACTATTGGAACGCTAACAAAAATATTTCCCAAGTTTTTACCATTTATGACATGATTTACGAGCTTAAATTTCCTCGCACTAGAAATGTTCAGTCTTTTATCGCTCAAAAAAAGCGCTGTATTATGCAAGCGGAACTTCTTCTTACGATTAGCCATACCACTGCGAAAGATATTTTAGAATTCTATCCTCAAGTTGATCCCAAAAAACTTGTAACCACATGGCTTGGTGTGGATGAAGTATTTTTTGCCACGCAACCCGGGAAAAATGAAGAAACCAAGCCATATTTCCTGTATGTCGGTTCACGAAACGGGTATAAGAATTTTCAGCGAATGATCCATGCTTTTGGGCAATCAGGATTGGCGAAAGATTTTAATTTATGCGTTATTTCTCCAGGCGGCAATGACAAATTCAATAGAGAGGAAGTTGAAATATTGGATTCTTATAATCTATGGGAAAGCGTCGATTTACGGCTGGCCGTAAATGAAACAGAATTGCGCTTAAGCTACTCCAGAGCAGTAGCCCTAGTATATCCTTCTGAATATGAGGGATTTGGGTTGCCAATCCTTGAAGCCATGGCAGCAGGAACATTGGTAGCAACCGGGAATGTTGCTTCCATGCCTGAAATTGCGGGAGATACAGCTTTTTACTTTGACCCACATTCGACCGATTTAATTTCTGAAATACTTCAACAAATTACCAATTTACCAAATGCCGATCGTCAAACAAGAATCAGGCAAGGGATTGCCCATGCTCGTGGATTTACCTGGGAACGATGCCAACAGCAAACTGTCGATGCATTCATTCAGTTAATGTCAAGGAAATTGTAATTATCACTTTTGTTGAACTATTTAACCAGTATATATCGTTCATGTTATTCCAATAGAATCGGAAATGCGAAAATGTCCCTGAGTAAATTTGCGAGAAAATTGCTGCAGAAATCCCGTCGTATACTAAGTCCTTCTGCGATCGACCTGTGGGGAGATCGCGAAATTAGAAAGGGCATTTATCGCCGGCAATATCCCCGAACACTCAGGAGTTGCACTTGATTTTGGGTGTGGAAGATTCACCGGCTAGTTTGGTCGCAGCCATTAAAGGATACAGGGTCCTTGCTTTGGACTTGAACCCGGTTCACTGGTCGTTCATTCATCCTGCCATGGAGTTTATCAAGGCGGATATAAATGCACTTAATCCAGAGCAACCCTTTGATCTGATAATCAGCTGCTCTACTATAGAACACATTGGTTTGCGTGGACGATATGGAGAAATTGAAGAAAGTGATAGAGATTTAAAAACCATGAAACATTTACTTTCCATTCTCAAACTTGACGGAGTTCATTTGATGACAATTCCGGTGGGGGTAGATAAAATATGTGCTCCATATCACAGGATTTATGGGATTGACCGCCTACCTCGTTTATTGGATAGTTATAAAGTTTCGCATGAAGAATATTGGACCAAAAGGCCAGGAAAAAATCTTTGGATAAAAACCACTCAGGATGATGCTTTACAGGTTATTGGGAGCTCTTCTTTTTATAGTCTGGGATTATTTGTGCTGATGAAAAAGTAATGAAAATATTAATGCTTAATTCAAACATTCGAGGGATCGGCACATATACGGTGCGCGCTTCACTTTGGAAGAATTCTTGCAAGAGCAGGACATCAGGTTGATCTTTATACAGTCTCCCCCAACAATTCATGGAGAACAAATGAAATGATTGAAAAGGGGGTTAATGTGGTTGAAATGCCAAATATTGGCTATAAGGCCTTACCAGGCTGGGGGAGTGGATGGTTGGACATTCCTAATCGGATAATTGGCATTCTAAAAGGTAAGTTTGATTGTATTTATGGCTTTGAATATCAACCAAATGTTGCCTGGCCTGTTTATCTTACAAGGAAAATAGCTGGATATCGCTTTATTTCGGATTGGTGTGATTGGTATGCGGGTGGCTCAAACGTATTTCGGGGGATTCATTTGGCGCATAAGATCGACGCTTTTTTTGAAGAACGGATTCGCTTTCAAGCGGAGAAAGTCTCGGTTATTTCATCCAAGTTACAAGATCGTGCAATTAAAATCGGCATTCCTTCCGAAAGGATTCACATCATTGAGGAAGGTGTGGATACCAACTTTATAAAGCCAATGCCCAAAATAGAAATGCGAAGGCGATTTGGCTTCCCGGAAGAAGTCCCGATTATCGCCACAATCAAAGATCAAAATATGAATGTTCCGGTAGAAATTCTGGATGGCGTGCGTAATCAGGTACCAAACACCAAGCTGCTTGTGATTGGCCGACGGGATCCATTGGTTGCGAATGAATTTACCCGATTAGGGCTTGAAAACGAAATCATTGAAACTGGATATATCTCAGATGATGATCTTCCTCGATATTTAGCATGTGCGGACGTTTGTTTTCTCCCCATGACTGATACCATAACTAACCAGGCGCGCTGGCCGCGAGAAAATAAATGATTTCCTGGCTGCAGGAAAAGCAAGCGTTATAAATCCGGTGGGGGATGTAGTGAGTATTTTCCAAGAGTATCCTGTTGGGATACTTGCCAATTCCTTAAATGAGTTTATATTCAATATTTCTTTTCTACTGACAAATTTAAAAAGGCGAACTGAATGCGAACATGCAGCACGAAAAGTGGCAATCGAACGACTTAGTTGGGACGTTCTTGCCGATAAAATCACAGATATATTTCTAAATAATTAGTCAACAAATATTCCATTACAGACTAAGCGATTATTAAATAACCGGAACAAAGATTGAATTCTTCCCATAATACAGAAAATAGCAACCCTGCAGAAATGCCAAGTATAAAGATTGCGTTTGTAACTGAATTTTTGTCCTCATTATCGTATAAAAACCTTTGAGTCATCGGTGAAATACCATGATGTCGAATATTATTTTTTCTCCGCAGGCAAGGAATGGTATTGGCAGCAAAAAAATGGTGTCCACACGGGGAATTTTCATTATGAATATTTGAAAGGCTTTTATTTAGGAAAAACACGCATCGTTCCTGATCTTGCCGTCAAACTATTGTTTGGAAAATACGATGTCTATATAAAATGTATCAATGGGCGTTTCGCCTTACCGATTACATTTCTAATTGCGCTGCGAAGCAAAAAACCGTTCATTCTCTGGACGGGGAATCTGGATGCGATTAGTTACTCCTGCCGACGGTTGTTTTTCCCGATAACCTGCTTTATTTATCGCGATGCAGATGCCGTCGTTGTCTATGGTGAACATGTCAAACTACCCGCTCAGCGAAAAAGGGGTTCGCGA
This sequence comes from uncultured Chloroflexia bacterium, assembly GCA_963814135.1. GTDB lineage: Bacteria > Chloroflexota > Anaerolineae > Anaerolineales > Villigracilaceae > UBA877. Next base: position 7,356 of record CAWFBZ010000002.1, read on the forward strand.
AGAGCGCTATTTGTGGACATTCGCACGCCGTGGATAAACGATGTTTAACAGCCGCCCGGCCAATCGAGAAGAAATTTGATGTTCTGCTGCGGCAAAAATCGAATATTTCTCCGGGATTGAATATTCGTCCCGCATTCTAGGCAGGGTTGGAAGAAGGAAAGGGGTACGTTTTTATTATGGATGCAATTGCAAAAACCGAATAGAAAAGACAGCGTACTTGTATTTGCCGGTGAGGGCGCACTTCGAGAAGAATGAGAATTACAAGCAGTTTGAAAAATAAATAATCAACAAAGTCCGTTTCTGCGGGAACGCCGTCCCAGATCAAACGGGTCCTTTATTGTGCTCGGCCACGTTTAATGTTTTCACCGTCTGTGACGACAATACTTTAAAGGAACCATGGGGACTTGTGGTGAACGAAGCTTCAAATGCAAGGTGGCGCCGTGTGATCGCTACCCATGCAGTCGTGGCGGCCGGCGGTGGGTTGGGCCGTATGGGGGAAGAGAAATGGTTTTATCGTGCAAAGAAAGAGAATACTTGGGTAACCTGAACAGTTGCTGCGGGAAAATCCCGTATCCATCCAAATATTAAGGGATGATACTTGGGAAAAGTGCTAAGGAGCATATTGCCTTTGTGGAGATAATGAGCGGATGTAATGGATTTTAGGCAAGCCATCGAATATGTTGAAAAAGAACATAAATGAAAAAACTGGCGCGCTTGATTAATCCAAAGATGATGTATTCAACATCCGGGCTGGGGAGCGCCAATATTGTTGACGGAGGTGGAAAAAAAGAGCTGCTCGTTATAGATCAAAAGGCCATGAAGTAATCGAATATACCGACTCCAATTTCTCGTTTGCAAAGAAGTCCTCAAATATTGCTGGCGAAAAAATGTGATCTGGTCGAGGGAGAGCCAAGGCGAAAATTGGAAAGCTGGTAAGAAAAGAAACCAGATATTGCCCACATACATAACACCTGGATGATGATATTCACCTGTCAATATATTATGCCATTCGAAACGTCAAAGTGCCGATAGTTACAGACACTCCACAATTATTCGATTATTTTGTCCCAATGCGATTTTTTATCGAGATAATCAAGTATGTGAGGATTGCACTCGTTTCCCGGTTCCATATACCACGAATCCTTCATAAATGTTATCGAAATTCCTTCACCCAGACATCCGTCATTGCCGACGATGCTTTCGTTTCATAGAATAATTCAATACTTGGCGAAATCAAATCGATTGCTATATTGCGTTGAGCAATTTCGCACGAAATAAATTTGTTCTAACGGATTACCATCTACATAAAAATAGTATAAAACCTAATTTTGTTAAAATCATTCCAAAATGTGAATTTTGTTAGCGATCGTGATCTATGTCTTTACCAGGTAGATTGTCGGTTGAAAAAGGGCATTGATGTTAGTTGTTAATAGCTGGGAAATCATTCATTCGAGAAAATATTCGCATTCATATTTCGGGTGATGGACCCGAGACGTGGCGAAGTGGATAAATGGTAGCTTTAAAAATGAGAATTTGAATTATTTGGGATTATTTAACCAAAGAAAAATTGAATGGCTCGTATTCAACATGCAAGATTTGTAATTATTCCGTCAGTTTGTTATGAGAATTTTCCATTGAGTATTTTGGAATTGATTTCAGCTGGTAAGCCGGTGGTTGCTTCTCGAAATCGGATCAATCCCAGAATTGGATTAAGGATGGTGAGAACCGGGTCTGCTTTTCAATCCTGGCGATCCGTTAGACCTGGCTGCAAAAGTGGAATTGGCTTTGGGACCATCCCGAAGAGATCTTCCGGATGGGACGCAATGCCCGTACGGAGTACGAAGAAAAATATACTCCTGAACGGAATTACCAAATATTGATGGATATTTATAGAACGGTCCTAAGTAGACAAAAGTGAAAATCTCTTTGCTGAAAACAAAGGTTGACGGAACCAATTATGCAGATGCGGTCGAAGATATTCGAAGTATGGGCTCACGATCGTAGATCTCGCTCCATCTATGCCACTGGTGTTCACGGCCTTATGCAAGCGCACGAACTCGCCGGCTTTTCGGGGGGTGCTGAGGCGGCGCAACATGATCACACCGGACGGCATGCCGCTGGTATGGATGCTGCGGTTGAAGGGGGTCAAGGGGCAGTCGTGGTTTATGGTCCCACCCTGATGCTGCACGTGCTCGAGATGGCTGGGCGAGAAAACATAACGGTCGGTTTCTATGGGGGCAGCCCACAGGTGCTGGAAGCGTTGGTAAGCCGGATGCAAGCACGCTTCCCGGATTTGAAAATCGCCTACACTTACAGCCCGCCATATCCGACCACTTACCCATGAAGAAGACGATGAGGTAATTGCCCAAATTCGAGCTGCCGGTGTGCGGATCCTCTTCGTCGGGCTGGGTTGTCCGAAGCAGGAGAAATGGATTGATGCGCACCGTGGCAAAATAAATGCAGTGATGATCGGCGTTGGTGCCGGCCTTCGATTTCCATGCCGGGATGCAGAGCCAGGCGCCAGCGTGGATGCAGCGCCTCGGGTTGGAATGGCTGTATCGATTGCTCCAGGAAACGGGCCGCCTGTGGCGGCGTTACCTGTATAATAACCCTCGGTTCATTTTCTTGGCATTATAGAGATCTATTGAGGCTTGTATCCAACAAGGTGAACAAGCAGTTACAATTAAAATAATTACGATATCCCATTATGGCTAGCATATCCAAGATCTATCTCTTAATATTTCCTTATTTTCGGCAAGAGAAGAATGCGAGAATTTATTGCCACTTTTTCTCCAACGACTGAAACTAATATTATTGATATTGGAGGCACTAACCTACAATTGGACTTTATCGATTGCCATTCAATAATAACCATATTAAATTTATCAAAGCCAAAAGATATCAATCAAATCCCGTCAAATTTTAATTTTGTAGAAGGTAATGGATTATCATTGAATTATCCCGATGGTTCTTTTGATATCAGCTATTCAAATTCTGTAATAGAACACGTAGGGACCTTTGAAAACCAGGTTAAATTTGCGGGTGAAATCCTGCGTGTCGGACGCGGAGTTTGGATCCAAACGCCTGCGCGCTCATTTTTCATTGAGCCCCATTTGCTGACCCCCTTTCATCCATTATTTTTCGAAAAAAGTGCAGCGAAAATTACTAAGGAATTTCACAGTCTGGGGATGGATTGTGCGCCCCAGCCACCAAGAAGTGGATAATTTTCTATCGGAGGTTCGCCTTGTCACTTATCAGGAAATGAAAGAGTTGTTTCCTTCCTGTGAGATATGCGTCGAAAGGTTCCTGGGTTTCCCAAAGGCTTACATTGCAGTGAAAAAGTTTTCCAAGATTTGATGAGATAAGTATGTTCCGTCGCTTCTCGACCAACTTCGCCATCCTTTCCATGGGCATCGACATGCTGATCGTGGCGGGCAGCCTGTACCTGGCCTCGACGATCCGCCCGGCCATCAACGGCGTGCTGATCTTCAAGAGCCTGCCGGAGAGCATGGGGCTGCCGCTGGCGCTGTACGGGTTGTTCCCGATCATCACGCTGCTCATTTTTGCTTCCTTCTCCCTTTACGACGGCAAGAAATTCCTGCGGGTGGTGGATGAGTTCTCCACGCTGACGCTGGCGTTTGCGATCCTGTCGATCTCGCTGGCGGGCATCCTGTACCTGTCCTTCCGGGATGTCTCGCGGGCGCTCTTCCTGCTGGTGGTGGTTTTCGCCTACGTTGGGTTTTTGCTCTGGCGCAGCCTGGCACGCCTGATCTTTCGCCTGCGCAAGGACCGGCTGGAAGAGAGCACCCGGCGCGTCCTGGTGGTGGGCGCCGGTCCTCTCGGCCAGAAGGTGCAGGCGCAGATGCTGGCACAGGGTGTCAGGAACCTGCAGATCAGCGGCTTCGTGGACGACGAAGCGTTTGATATGGCGGAGGGGATGATCCTTTTGGGGAAGACCGCCCAGGTGCGCGAGATCGTGCGCCAGCACGACCTGACGGATGTGGTCATCGCGCTGCCCTATTCGGCTTACCGGCAGTTGACCGAGCTGGTCTCGCAACTGGAGGATGCCCCGGTGCACATCTGGGTGGCGCTGGGCTTCTTCGACCTGGTGCTGTACAAAATGGAGGTTTCCGACCTGGCGGGCATCCCGATGCTGGACCTGCGCGCGCCGGCCCTGAGCGAATACCAGCTGCTGGTCAAGCGCGCCTTCGACCTGGTGGTGGGCAGCATTTCCCTGGTGGTTGTTTCACCGCTCATGCTGTTATCCGCCCTGCTGGTCTGGCTGCAGGACCGCGGCCCGATCATTTTCAAGCAGTCGCGGGCCGGGGAGAACGGGCGGCTGTTCACCGTCTACAAGTTCCGCAGCATGCTGCCGGGTGCCGAGCAAATGCAAGCCCCGCTGGAACAGATGGATGAGAACGGGGATAACCTGCACAAGCGCCGTGACGATCCGCGCGTCACCCGGGTGGGACGCTTCCTGCGCCGGACCAGCCTGGACGAACTGCCGCAGTTGTTCAACGTGCTGGAAGGCAGCATGAGCCTGGTGGGGCCGCGCCCCGAACTGCCGGAACTGGTGGCGCAATACCAGCCCTGGCAGCGCAAGCGCTTTACCGTGCCGCCCGGCATCACCGGCTGGTGGCAGGTCAACGGGCGCAGTGACAAGCCGCTGCATCTGAACACCGAGGAAGACCTGTACTACATCTCCAATTATTCCATCTGGCTGGACATCCTGATCCTGATCCGCACGGTCTGGGAGGTGTTGATCGGGAGGGGCTCGTATTAGTTCCTGCGCCATCTCTTCAGGAGGATATTTTGACATCAAATAGACAGGCGTATCTTTCCGGGTTGTTATTGTTGATCAGTCTGTTCTTATCCAATTTCTCAGCCTTAATCTCATTCGTACTCTGGCTGACCCCTGCAATCGTTTATGCACAGGCGTTGCTCTGGTTGGTATTGGCGGGGATCTTTTTGGGGATGATGAATGGGAACCGCGACATTGCCAGGTTGGTTGAGGTCATTAAAAAGAATTGGTTCCTCTTCCCTTTCCTGGTCTTCGCAGGCCTGTCGATACTCTGGTCGGTGGATTGGCCGATTTCTCTGTCGCGCTGGCTGATCCTTTTATGCACGCTGGTAGTGGGGGGCTACATCGGATTGCGCTATTCGCTGATGCAGATCATCGACATTTTGTCCTATTTCGGCATTTTGATCCTTTTCCTGAGCGCCTTGATGATAATTTTTATCCCGAACACTGGCATCATGAATTACTACACGATCCAGGGCGCCTGGAAAGGGATTTTCTGGCATAAGATCCATATGGGCATGATCGCCTCTTTGATCAACCTCTTGTTCTTGATCGAGTTAATTAAAGCGTTCCAGTCCAAACAACTCTCGGGGTGGATTTGGTTGTTCTTGTATCTGGTTTCCCTGGTCTTTGTTTATAAATCGGATTCCGTGACCGCTTACTTCACCACCATCATCCTGCACGGATTGATCCTGCTGGCATTCGTCTGGTTGAAGATCAGGCACAAGCTTCGTCCAGTCCATTACCTGGTTTTTCTGGCGGTGGTGATGGCTTATCCTGGTGATTGTTTTCATGAACCTGGATGTCATTTTTGGTGCGTTCAATCGCAGTACAAATTTGACGGGCAGGATTCCGATGTGGTCTCATTTGATCAAGTATTATATCAATCCACGGCCATTTGGCGGATCCGGTTTCAATGCATTCTGGTACATTGCCTCCCATCGTTTAGCCATGCAGCAGGCTGCCGGATATCCGGATCAGATCGTCATTTCCGACAATGGTTTTATCGACATCCTGGTCAATACTGGCTATACCGGTCTGCTGCTTTTTCTATTGTTCTATTTTGGCGTCTGGTGGCGTTCCGTCAAATCCATGTTGAAAGCCACGGATATGATTGGGATTTTTCCGCTGCTTTTCATGTCTTTCACTCTCCTGGCGAACGTCAGTTGGAGTTTGATCTTCGAGAATGAAAGCTTCATCATGTTGATCATGCTCTCGCTCTTGACCTGCATGACGGCTGGAACGCTCCGGAAATCGAGCGGGAATTCAGAGGACGTAAGCAGCCCGGTTGCATAGTATATCTTTGGGGAATAAAAGAGCCGCGGCTGATATGCCGCGGCCTTTACTGCTTCTGTATATTCCTGTCCCGATATCCGTCTTACCCCGACTTCGCCGGCATGAATTCGGACAGGCGGTGGGCCATCTTGCTGACGGTCATGGAGTGCAGCCAGATGCGGCCCGGGTCCGGTCAGGGTCGCCAGGAAGAGACCTTCCCCGCCGGCCAGGATGTTGGCGATGCCCTTGATCATCTGGATGTCGAAGGCCACGCTGGCCTCGAACATGGCCACGTGACCCGGTTCCACCCGCATCACTTCCCCGGCTTTCAGGTTGTATTCCACTGCGTCCCCATCCAGCTCGCCGAAAACGATGCCCGGTCCGGTCAGCTTTTGCAGGATGAAGCCTTCGCCGCCGAAGAAACCCGCTCCCAGCTTGCGGGTAAAGAAGACGTCCAGGTTAACGCTCTTTTCGGCGCACAGGAAGGCGTGTTTTTGCATGATCACGGATTGACCGGCCTCCAACTCGATCGGGAGCACCTTGCCCGGGAAATCGGTGCTGAAGGACACCTGCCCGGGCGCTCCGCTGGCGTTGAAATCAACGATGAAGGCGGTGGCGCCCGAGACGGCCCGCTTGAGCATGCCGCCCAGTCCGCCGCTGCCTTTTGTGCTCATGGCGACCGTGCTGGTCATCCACGACATGCCGCCGGCATCCGAATAGACCACCTGGTTGGGCTGCAGTTCCACCGCCAGCGTTTGCTGGATGGTCCCCAGGATGTGGTATTTCAGGCCGTTTTTGGATTGTGCGCTTACTTCGGGTATGGTGGGAAGATCGGGAATACTCATAATTGTTCTCCTATGGCAAATATGGCTGCCTGCGTGGCAGCATGGGTTTAAAGTTTAAGGCAGATTGTATCCCCACAAGCTTGCATGCGGATCGATCCAACCCTGGAAAGTCTTCCCCCGTAGGTACTAAACCCCTACCCGTCCTCACCCATATCTGGGTGCAAATCATCAACCCCTACCCGGCCTCCCCCATGTCTGGGCCAAGTCATCAACCCCTACCCGCCCTCACCCAGATCTGGGTAAGCATCAACCCCTACCCGGCCTCCCCAAATCCGATGATCTAAATCCAGGTTGAAAACCAAACTCTTCCTTATCGGATTTGGGGGAGGTGCCCGCCTGCACCACGCAGTGGCGCCTGCACCACGCAGTGGCGTAGGGCGGTGGGGGTTGGATTAAAGTTTTCGTCTCGGAGGGACGAAATCCTTCGGGAATGCCGGTCACCCCTACCCGTCCTCACCCATATCTGGGTGCAAGTCATCAACCCCTACCCGTCCTCACCCATATCTGGGTGCAAGACCCCCAAATCCGATAATCTAGATCCAGGTTGAAAACCAAACTCTTCCTTATCGGATTTGGGGGAGGTGCCCGCCTGCACCACGCAGTGGCGATAGGGCGGTGGGGGTTGGATTGAGAATCTTCGTCGCAACATTGGTTGAAAGAGCGGCAACTCCAGGTTACACCTGAAGCCCTGACTTGCCAGAAAAAAACAATCCCAAAACCTGCGATTGATTGAAAAAAACGCCTTTTTTTAGGGGTTTGTTTTCCAAAACAAAACCTGCCTGCCTGCCCCAAAACTGGTTAACGTCCCACTTAACCCCTTAAAAACACGCAAAACCTGGGAAATAGAGGCTCTTTTCCTCCTTATTCTTGCCTTCTTCTCCCACTTATCAGAATTGATCCTCGTTGTTTTGCAAAAGCCCGCGCGCGCAGCCCGTTTTTAGAGCATTTCGGTCCGGGCTGGCGGCTGGACCCTGCCCCGCCACCTCGGGGTATCTTCGCAACTTTGCGCGGGAATATTAGGCTTGCACCAGGAAGACTCCTGCAGAAACCCCCGCTAAGCTGACACGCCACTTCTCCCCTTCCTTCTTGAAGGCGTCCGGTTGGCCGTAGAGAGGTTGGAGCCCCTTTATGGACAGGGATGGTTCGAGCGTCAGGTCGCAAGGCCGGTCGGCCGGGTTGAGCGCCACCAGGATGCTTTCATCGCCAAGCTTGCGCATATAGACGAATGGCAATTTCCCCGCCTCGGCGTAGACCGGCTCGAACTCTCCGCTGGCGCACAAGGCGGGATGGGCCTGGCGCAGGGCGATCAACCGGCGCACACGCTGGAGCAGCGACTCTGGATCGGAGGTTTGCGTGGCCACATCCGGCCGGTCAGGCTGCGGATCCACCGGCAGATAGAATTGTCCAGGATTGGCGGAAGAGAAGCCCGCTTTTGGCCCGGGTTCCCACTGCATGGGAGTGCGGGACTCTGTGCGCGAGATGCCGCCCTCCCTGGAACCCAGATCCTTAACCGGGCGCATGCCGATCTCGTCACCGTAATAGATATAAGGCGCCCCGGGCATGCTCAGCAGGAACAGGAAGCATAATTCCAGGTCGTCTGCATTTCGACCGAACGCCAGGCGCGGGTGGATGTCGTGGTTACCGCTTACCAGGCAGATCAGCCCTTTGTCCCGGGATTCCAGATAGAAGGGCAGGTAGCCGTCCAGGAACTCCTTAATGTTGCCGTGCCCGGAACGGTCGAAGAAACTGAAGGCATATTTATCGGTGTTCGAACCGCCTGTGTATGGTTTGCGGAACAGGGAGGAATAGGCCGCCGAACCAAAATGCAGCAGGAAGTCCATGTGGAACCCCGAGCCCAGGGAATCCGGCGGGCTGCTCCATTCGGAGACCAACGCCGCGGCGGGATAATCACGGTCCAGCCAGGTGCGGATCTCCCGCCAGAGCTTGCCGGTCTCGCGCCAACCCGGATCGCTCTTGACCAGCGAGGAGGCCATGTCCACGCGGAAGCCGTCACAGCCCAGGTCGAGCCAGAACTTCATGATATTGCGCATTTCCTGGCGTACACGCTGAGGTCCGGGTGCGTCCACGGGCTGCTGCCAGGGGTAGCGCGGATCGGGGTTGGCGAATCCGTAATTAAGGGCGGGCTGGCAGTAGAAGAAATTGGTGATGAAAGTTGCGTCGCGTTCGCCGTAGCCGTTCACCAGGCGCAGGCCGGGCACTTCCCAGGTCCAGCCGGAATCGGTCCAGATGTACCAGTCGGTGGTTTCGTTGCGTGCGTTGCGGGCAGAGGCCTGGAACCAGGGGTGCTCGATCGAAGTATGCCCGGGCACCAGGTCGAGCAGGATGTGAAACCCGCGCCGGTGAGCCTGCTCAAACAGCCGGCGGGCGTCTTCATTCGTCCCGTAACGCGGCGCGATATGATAGTAATCGCTCACGTCGTAACCGGCGTCCTGGAACGGAGAAACAAAGCATGGGTTAAGCCAGATGGCGTTCACGCCCAGGTATTGCAGGTAATCGAGTTTTTCGAGGACACCCGGCAGGTCGCCAATCCCATCCGCATTCGAATCGAAAAATGATTGCGGGTAGATTTCGTAGAAAACGGCTTTCTCCAACCAATCCGGCATCACTGCTCCTTCAGGCTAACTCTGGCTACTTTCGCCGGACGCAACCGCAGCATCCCCGCGAAAGCCAGTAAATTCAGCACCAGGCTGCCCAAAACCAGACTGATCATGCTGCCCGCGCCGCTCACTTCCATGACTTTGCCCACCAGGGAGGGCAGCACCATTCCGCCGAAGCTATCCCCCAGCAGGATCACACCGGTCACTTTGCCGGTCATATGGATGGACTGCCCCGCCAGCGTGAATCCCGTCGGCCAGATGGGCGCCATGCAAAAACCCACCCCGATTGCCATCAGCCAGAGAGCCGCACTGGAACTTGCAAAGATGATCCCCAGGGTCAAAACGGCCATGCATCCAAGCGAGGCTGCCAGAATGACCTGTTTGGGCGAGAAGCGTGTGGCGGCCGGGATGGACAGGAGCCGCCCAACGGTGAAAGCCGCCCAGAATGCCGAGGTCAGGTAGGCCGCCCCCGCCAGGCTGGCCAGGTTGAGCGTGACGGCGTAGGTGTAGATCCAGCCACCAAAGGTGATCTCTGCGCCAACGTAGAAGAACAGGAACAGCATGGCCGAAATCACCAGCCCGTAGCGAATGCTGCCCTGCTTAACCGGGCCGGTTTCACGTTCCTGCGCCTGGACCGGCCTGGGGCTGCCGGGCATGGTTAACATCCGCAGGCCGACCAACCCTGCAAAGACTGCCAGGATCCAGAAAGCCCAGCGATACCCACCCGCCGTTCCCACCACCTGCGCCACCATGAACGGCGAGAGGAAGGCGCCCAGGCCAAAGAAGAAATGCAGCCCGTTCATGAACGGGCCGACTTTTTCTCCGTGCGTCCAGACCAGCAGGGCGTTCGCGCCGGTGTTCACAAAACCCTGGGCGAATCCCTTGGACACCAGGATCACCAATAGCAGCCAGAACCAGGCTGCCAGGGGAACGAAAAAAATGAGCGCGGCTGCGACCAGCTGGGCAATCCCCAATACGCGGTGACCCTTGAATTTATCGATGACCCGCCCACTGATGATCGTCCCGAGGGTATAACCGATCGATCCGGCCAGGAAAAGCAGCCCCATCTGGCCCAGGGCGGAGTGAGTCTGTTCGGCCAGAGCCGGCAGGGTCGGACCCAGGATGGCGGTGTCCAATCCCAGGCAGATGAATAGAAAATAATAGCCGAAAGTGCGGCGGACGGCCTCATTTTTGGGTAACAGGCTGATTTTTCCAAGCATTTGGGAAAATGATTTTTAAGCTGTCAATCTTCCGGGTGGTAGGCGGCCGTGTTCATATCTCCAACAAACTCGGGGAGATTTCCGTGACCCAGCATTTGGCGGACTGCGGCAGCCTCTCCGGTGTGATACCAGTAGTGATAGATATTCCGGAGCAGCAGGGTGCCTACATTTTCATCGACCGGTTTTCCATCCTTTTTCAGACGGGTCTGCAGGATTTCAGGGGTCAATGTATCCAGAAAAACATCGGCTGCCTCGGTCACCTTTTTCCAGTCGGACCACATGTCTGCCAGGGCCGGGGAGCTGGCGGGTTTGCCGTGACCGACCAGTTCGACGAGTTCCGGGACAATATTCTTTCCCTGTGCAAAGATGACCCAGTAGCGATGCTCCTGGTTGGCAAGATGTCCTACCATCCAACTGATGCAGTTCATGGGCATAAAACGGCGGAGGGCGTCATCTGCAGTTACGCCTTCCAGGCTGCGCACGAATTCATTGCGGGTGAAGCGAAGTTGAGCGACAAGTAAATGCGGTTGCATGATTTTCTCCTTGGAAATAATCCGATAAAAAGGGGGCGTGTGGAAAAGCTCCCGGATCAAAGCAGTTTGTGGATGTGGTCGGTATGGTCCCGTTCGTGCCAAAGCGCCCGGCGCAACATTTTGCGCGGCGACCAGAACTCTCCCTCAACCCCGGTCACCAGTTTCGTTCCACTCAATCCATTCAAGGTGGTGATAAAGTGCTCGCGGACTTTTTGCAGGCGCGCCAGGGGTTCTTCCGGCAGTTGCTCGCGAGGGAAGGGAAACCCCAAGCACTCCATGGACCACAATTCTGCTCCGGCAATGTGACCTAGAATGCCATTAATACTCCAACGTTCCCCGGCATAGGTGGCGTTCATTTCATCCTCGCCCACTCCTTCGATGGTATTTAGCAAGTCCACCCGGCTCCAGGCCAACATGCGCTGAGCATGCTTGATCTCAATTCCGGTCAGAGGTTTCCAGTCATACGGGAAGAAAGCATTTACCGTGAAGCCTTCCGACTCGCTGACCTTATCCATGGTGTCATTAATGGAATACACTTCCCACATCCCATTCACTACGAAATCGATGTCGTTTTCGGCGAAGTTCAGCCAGGTTCGTAAATCGTGGTGCAGGATCCAACTGGCATATTTACTGAGGGCGGTTTCCAGGTTTAGGACGGCTCCACCCGCGTTTATACCGTAGGCATAGCAACCGGGATGCTCCAGCGCCCAGGCGATGGATCTACCCTCGTTATTATTCTCAACTCCTGCTTGAAAGATCATGAGTCACCTCCAATTATGCCAGGGAAATGCCGTCGTGTTCCGACAGGGTCATCCATGCCGGCTCATGAACCGCTCCATCCGCCGCAGCGCCTCTTCGATTTGTTCATAAGCGGTCGCATAACAACACCGTACAAATCCCTCCCCGCCGGGACCGAAAGCGTTGCCGGGGACCACTGCCACCTGTTCTTCGCGTAATAACGTCTCGGCGAAGGTTTCGTCATCCATCCCGGAGGCAGCCACGTTGGGGAAAGCATAGAAAGCGCCATGCGGTTCGAACGTGCTTAGGCCCAACCTGTTGAAACCGTCCACGATCAACCGGCGCCTGCGGTTGTATTCAGCCAACATCTTCTGGACGTGTTTCTCGCCATCGACCAGGGCGGTTAAGGCGGCATCCTGGGCGGTGGTGGGCGCCGACATGATCGTGAATTGATGAATGCGCACCATCCCCTTGATGATTTCACTCGGACCGCAGGCGTACCCAATCCGCCAGCCTGTCATGGCATAGTCTTTCGAGAATCCACCCAGCAGGACGGTGCGGCTCCGGCTGGAGTCGCTCAGCGCAGGGACGCAAATGTGCTCGTGAGCATACACGAGCCGGTCATAAATCTCGTCTGAGAGGACGATCAGGTCGTATTCTTCGGCAATTTTCGATACTTCCAGGAGCGCGTCCCGGTCTGCCACTGCCCCGGTCGGGTTGTTTGGGTAGCCGATCAAAATGACCTTCGTCCGGGAGGTGATGGCTGCACGGATCTGCTGCGGGTCGAGTTGGAAGTTGTTTTCGGGCCGGCTGGGGATTTCCACGGGCACTCCGCCCGCCAGGATCACTTCAGCCTGGTAAGAGACAAAACAGGGTGTCGGAATGATCACCTCGTCGCCGGGATCGAGCAGAGCATTCACCGCCAGGTAGAGCGCTTCCGATACGCCGACCGAGATCAGGATCTCTTTTTCGGGATCGTATTGCACCCCGTACAATTGCTTAAGATGAGCGGCAATGGCCTGGCGGAGGGGCAGTTTTCCGGAATTGGAAGTGTAATGGGTCTCGCCTGCCAGAAGAGAATGAACCCCGGCGTCCAGGATTGGTTTAGGGGTGGTGAAATCCGGTTCGCCAACGCCCAGCGAGATGACGTCCTTCATCGTCGCAGCGATATCGAAGAATTTGCGGATGCCGGATGGTTTCAGGCTGGCAACACGCTGGGAAAGAAAACGTTTATCAGATCGTTCCTGCATCCAGTCTCCTCAGAGTTCCTTGATTTGCCATGCATGGCCGGATTCCCCGACTAAATCTGCCGGCAGCTCTTCCCGGTAGGATAGTTCGAATTCCAATTTGTTGCTCGTTCGCACCTTGAAATGCCTCTCCTCCGGAGTGCGCCATTCGGACAGTATGGAAACGATGTCCAGTCGTTGCCCTGCACAGGTCAGGGCAATCGGCCTGTCTGCATAAGTAAACCCGGAGTGACATTCAACGATTTCAACCATATTGTAGGACGATCCTGTAAAAATGGCAGGATAAGATGTCTCATTATCGCACAGACTCAGCCCGCAGGGTATATTTCCAACCCATCCCGAATGAAACAACCCAGTTTACTCGAGCAGTGATGGTACTGTTGTCTCCGATATTCAACAGCATGGGCGCGGATCCGGACGAGTGCCCTTGCACCTGGGCATCCCGCCCGATGAAAGAACCCTTCAAGGTAGCCCGATCCACCATCACATTATTTTCAAGGATGCTGTCTTCCACCCGGCTGTCGGTAATTCGGCAACCTTCACCGATGGAGACATGCGGGCCGATGGTGGAATTGGCGATGTGTGCGCTGGCATGGATAAAAACCGGCGGCACGATTTTCACATTGGTAAGGTTGGCATGATTGGTGTTATTGCAGCCGTGATCCAACAGGTACCGATTGGTTGCCAGGATGGCTTCCACCGTGCCCATGTCCAGCCAAACTTCCACGCTCTGCAGGCGCATCTTCATCCCGCGTTCGATCATGATGTTGATCGCATCCGCCAGGAAATACTCCCCATTCAGGGAATGATCGCGTTGAATTTGTTCCTGGATGGCTGAGACCAGTTCACTGCCATCCCGAAAATAATAGCAGCCCACCACCACCTGGTTGTTTTCAATCGAGTCGGGCTTTTCGATCAGCCGGGTTACCCAACCTGACTTGTCAAGTTCCACCACGCCGAAGCTGCGCGGGTCAGGGACGGACTTTACCCACGCCACGCCGTCTGCCGTCTCATTTGCCAGTAAGGAGAAATCCGTTTCAATCAACGTATCAGCAAAGCACATTACCACCGGCCCAGAGAGATGCTCACACGCCTCCCAGATCGCATCCGATTGACCGCGCATCCGGGACTGGACCACGTATTCCACTTTGTAATCCGGGTAATGCGCCTGCATGTATGCCGGGATCTGAACCTCACCCAGGTAGGGCCCCAGGATGATGACGTAACTGGCAGCCTCGGGGTGCCCCTTTTCGCCTGTCGCCAGGTCTGGCATGCTGCGGAAACTGTCCAGCAGATGGTCGAGGCTGGTTCCGCCTGCCACACTAACCAGGGATTTGGGCTTTGACCAGGTTTGTGGGCGCACACGCGTGGCTAAACCGGCAGTCGGGATGACGATCTTCAAGTTGTTGGACATATGCTTATTTTACAGCCTTTTTCATGGATTATCGGTTCTCTCCCGGGCACCCGGTTTGCACAACCCTGGCCCTGATTTCCCATCTTGGTGGAGAACCGATGATTGAACCTGGACCGTCACCGGAAAAAGATCAACCCTATCACGCCGGCGACCACCACCAGCAAGATTGGACTTAAATTTGTGAAAGTCAGGATCAGGAAGGTGCCCAGCGCGATCAGCCACTTATCCCAACCGTGGATGACCGAGGCGCCAAGTCCCTGCTTGTCCAGATTGAAGACAGGGATGGCAATCTCGTAAGCCGTCCATGCCAGCAGCCCCACCACAAACGGCCTCACGCCGGTGATGGCGGCCTTCATGTAAGGGTTGTCTTTGATGCTGAAGAAGGCGATGATCAGGATGAGCATCAAAACGGTCGTCGGGATTACCGTCCCAGCCACCGCAGAAAGTGCGCCCTGCCACCCGGCCAACTTGAACCCCACATAAGCCGAGGCTTGCGGTGCGGTGGGACCCGGCATGGCGTTACTCAGGGCGATATCATCGGCAAATTCATCCGGGGTCAACCAATTCAAGGAGACGACCTCACGTTGCATGAGCCCCAGGGAGGCCGGGCCGCCTCCCCACGAGAACATGGCGACCTTCGTGAAAAGCCAGAAGATTTGCCAGAGCAGTTTCCACTGCATGCGATTTTCCTCCGTTCCTACGAATGACCCAAAATGGGATGAGGTTGGTAAGGTTGCTCGAGGCGTTCGATCTCATCGGGAGTGAGTTTGATCTCCAGGGCTGCGATCAATTGATCGAGATGTTCCAGTTTGCTTGCGCCGATGATGGGCGCCGTGATATGAGGTTTGTTGAGCAGCCATGCCAGTGCGATCTGCGGACCGCTGACCGTATGCGCTCTGGCTACTTCCCAGGCGCGGTCAACCACACTGAAATCCTCTTCCCGGTAATACATCATTTTGGCGAACTCGTCGGTCTTGGCGCGTAAGGTCTCCCCGCCGCCCTGACGGTTGCGGTTGCCTCCGAAAAAGCCACGCGCCAGCGGGCTCCAGGGGATCAGGCCCACTCCCTGGTCGATGCACAGCGGGATCATCTCGCGCTCTTCCTCGCGATAGACCAGGTTATAGTGGTTTTGCATCGAAATGAAGCGGTTCCAGCCGTGCAGGTCGGCGGTATATTGCGCCTTGGCGAATTGCCATGCGAACATGGAGGATGCGCCGATGTAACGCGCCTTGCCCGATTTGACCACATCGTGCAGGGCTTCCATGGTCTCTTCGATGGGCGTGGAATGATCCCAGCGATGGATCTGGTACAGGTCCACGTAATCCATTTTCAAGCGCTGCAGGGAGTGGTCGATCGCATCCATGATGTGCTTGCGGGAAAGGCCGCGGTCATTGACATCCTCGCTCATGGCGTTGAAGACTTTCGTGGCGACCACCACGTTTTCCCGTTTGACGCCGCAGGTTCTCAGGCTGTTACCGAGCACGACCTCGCTCATCCCCATACGAGTACATATCGGCGGTATCGAAGAAATTAATGCCAGCGTCCAATGCCTTTTTAACAAATGGGATGGCTTGTTGTTCGTTGAGGGTCCATTCATGCCAATCAGATGACCCGTAAGTCATCATGCCCAGGCACAGGCGGGAGACTTTGATCCCACTTTTGCCTAAATTGATTGTTTCCATATTACCTCCAAAAAAGTACCAGTATGTAGCTGCTCAATAAATGGGGGGACGGCGCCGGTGTGCGGTCCGCGGAGCTATCCGCACACCCAGTATTCCCCTTTTTAATAGATATAACACTAAGATTAGATTTTCTGCTCCAATTCACCGACGACACTCTCCATCAAGTTCACGGCCTTAGCCAACAGTTCCGGGTCAAAACCAAACCTGGCCCCGGCGGTTGCGAACAATTTGGGCAGGCTGACCGTACCGCCCGAGCGCCAGTGCCTTGCGATAGGCGCGTACGGCGCCTGCCTGGTCTTTGAGTGCATTGCCGAAGATCTGGACGGCGCCTAATTGCGCCAGGCCGTATTCCACGTAATAGAAAGGCACCTGGTGGATGTGCAGTTTGCGATGCCAACCCGTACTCTTGATTTCATCAAACCCGCTCCAATCCACGCCCGGGAGGAACCGATCCCACAGTTGGCCCCAGACAGCATTGCAGGCGGATGGGTCGCTGCCAGCTGCGGGATTCTCGTAGGCCCAGTGTTGGAACGAGTCCACCACAGCCATGAAGGGCCAGAACAGGATCATCCCTTCGATGTGGGCAATGCGCGCCCTGGCTGCGTCGGCGTCCGAGTAAAACCCGCCCTTCTGCCTGGGCAGATAGGGGGAAGCCAAAAGTTCCATGCCCATCGAGGCGACCTCGGCGAACTCCATCGGGACAGCCAGTTGTTGGATGGTTGGGATCCCGGCCGTCTCGAAGACGTGGAAGGAGTGACCGGATTCGTGCAGGGTCGTCATCACATCATCCTGGGTGCCGACCGCATTGACGAACACGAAGGGTTTGCGAATGGAGGTGTAGGAAGTGCAGTAGGCACCCGGCGCCTTGTTCTTGCGGTTTTCCAGGTCGGTCAATCCCTCGGCCAGCAACCGATCGAAATAGCCTCCCAGCACCGCATCCACATTATGGAAGATGGTTGAAACGCCCTGCTTGAGCTCATCGATGGATGAGAACGGCTTCAAGGTGGGTTCGTTTGCCGGGGGAGTGGGGCGGCCGAACCAGCCGTCATCCAGGTCCCAGGGCCGCAGCGTATCCAGCCCAAGCGATTTCCTTCTCTTTTCGTAGATGCGCGTTGCCGCCGGTACGACCACCTGCTGGATGGCTGCCGCAAAGGATTTGCAATCTTCCGGGGTGTAATCGAAGCGCAGTTTCTGCAGCCAGGCATACTCACGGAAGGAGGGTTTATCGGCATTTGCAGCGATCCTGGCGCGCACGTCCATGAATTTCACCCACAGGTCGTTGATCGCCTCCACGTCCGCCAGTTGGCGGGCCGCCTTGATCTTCCAGGCTTTTTCACGGCGATCCCGGTCAGGCTGCTGGAAGACCAATCCGAGGCGGGCCAGGGTGACTTCTTCACCGTCCCATTGAACGGTTTGTGCGCCGTATATCTTGTCATAGGCAATGGCGAGTTTCTGTTGTTCAGAAAGCAAGGGCAGGTTGGAAGCTCTGAAAAGCTCTGCTTCGGCGCGCATGTTCCGCAAGGGGATTTCGAATCCTTCCGGTTCGAGCTGGCTTACCAGCAATTTCTCCTTGAGTTTCTGTTCGGCGGCCATGACGTTGGGAAAGATATTATCAAGAAAAGCATTCATGCGCGCGTCGGCGGCTTTATCGGAGGTATCCATGGAGGTGGCCACAGACAGGCGCGCGTATAATTCCTCGATGCGTTCCGCCACGCTTGACCAATCCATCAGCCAGGTCTGGACGTCATCGGTCGTGATGGGGCGGGATTCCAGCCCTTGATAAAATGGTTCGATTTCAGGCCACGTCCAGGCGATCAGGCTTTCGGGAGTGTTGGGGAGATTTTTCAACATTGGACGTCCTTTCTTAGCGTACGCTTTTCAAAATGGATAAGTTCGCCAGGCTGGCTGCCAGCCGTTTGATCCCGACCGACTCGAACACCACGTCGACGGTCTCGTCGTTGTCCTGTAACCGGCTGTTCAAAACGATCCCCTCGCCCCAGGTTGGATGGCCCACGCGCATCCCGGCCTGGTACTTCGCCTCGACAACCGGTGGTGGCACCGGGTCGGCGCGCAGCCATGTGGGTGTGGCGGCTGCCCGGCTGGTCGAGCGGAATGAAGTTCCGCGGCGTGTCTTGCCGGCCAGCAGTTCAGCCGGGATGTCATCCAGGTAACGGGATGGAATGGTCTCCTCGGAGTAGCCGCGCCCGCCCCGTCGCTGGGCCCGCAGCAGGTACAGGCGGTCCTCGGCGCGTGTGATGCCCACGTAAAACAGGCGGCGTTCTTCCTCCATCGCCTCCGCTTCATCGAATGAGCGGCTGTGGGGAATGATGCCGTCATCCAGGCCGACGATGAAAACCACGCCGAATTCCAGCCCTTTGGCGGCGTGAAGCGTCAACAGGGTGGGTGCGTTCTTGCCTTCCGACAGGGTATCCTGGTCGGAGATAAGCGCCACGGTTTCCAGGAAATCGTTCAAGGTACGGTCATCGTACTCGGTGGTCAACCGGCGCAACTCCTTGACGTTTTCCCAGCGTTCCGTGCCTTCCTCCGTGCCGTCGTCGATATAATCCTGGTAATGGATGTCGGAGGTGATCCGGTCGAACAATTCGGTCACGCTGGCCCGACTGGTTTCATTGCGCCAGTTTGCCAGCATGGCCCCGAACTCAGACATCTGCTGGGCCGCCCGCCCGCTGAATTGCGACCAGAAGGGCGATGCGTCCGCACGGCCCAAATCCATCAATAGCGCGGATGGGCTGGTATTGGCGCTGTGCCCGGCCGTGTGCAGCGCCAGCACGGTCTTTTCGCCGATGCCGCGCGGCGGCAGGTTGATGACCCGGTCAAGCGAAATCTCGTCAACCGGATTATGCACCAGCCGCAATAGGCGATAATGTCCTTGACCTCGCGCCGCCCGTAGAAGCGCTGTGCGCCTACCAGGCGGTAGGGTAAGCGTGCCTGCAGGAAGGCTTCTTCCAACAGGCGGGATTGGGCGTTGGTCCGGTACATCACGGCGCAGTCGCCCGGTTCGACCTTCTGGCTGGCGACCAGGCTGGCAATCGTGTCCACCACGTAATTGCGCTTCGCCGTAATCGTCGAGCGCCTCATAATATGTGACTTTTTCGCCGGAACCGCGCTCTGTGAAGAGGTTTTTGCGGCGGCGGTGCGGGTTGCGGTCGATGACCGCCATGGCCGCGTCTAGGATGGTTTGTTTCGAGCGGTAATTTTGCTCCAGCAGGATCACCTGTGCATCCGGGAAATCCTGCTCGAAGCGCTGGACGTTGCGATAGTCCGCGCCGCGCCAGCGGTAGACCGATTGGTCCGGATCTCCGACCACGAAGATGTTGTTATGCGTGGAGGCCAGGTGTTTCAATAAAGTGTATTGTGCGAAATTGGTATCCTGAAATTCATCCACCAGCACGTGTTGAAAGCGCCGGGAATACTTTTCGCGCACGGCCGGGAATTCGGAAAGCAGGTTGCGCCGTCCACAGCAGCAGGTCGTCGAAATCCACGGCGTTATTTTGTTTCAGCAGCTCCTGGTAGCGTTTGTAGATGCGCTTGACCACTTCGTCGCGGTAAGTCTGGGTTGGGTAATCATCCGGGAAGATCAATTCATTCTTGGCGCGGGATATCGAACCGTGCACCGATTGAGGGCGGTAGGTTTTATCGTCCAGGTTCAGGTCACGTGTGGCGGCCTTGACCACCCGCAATTGATCGTCATCATCGTAAATCACGAAGTTCGAGTCGAAGGGAAGATGTTCCGCTTCACGCCGCAAGAGCCGGGCGCAAACGGAATGAAACGTGCCGAGCCACAGGCCGTCCGAAGCCAGCTCGCCCAACAGGTCCCGCACCCGGTTGTCCATTTCCCGGGCTGCCTTGTTGGTAAACGTAACGGCCAGCATCTGGTAAGGGCGTATGCCCTCGTAGGCGATCAAAAAAGCCACACGTTGGGTCAGCACACGCGTCTTGCCGGATCCGGGTCCGGCCAGCACCAGCACGGGACCGGCGCCAGCCGTCACGGCCTGGCGTTGTTGGGGGTTGAGTTTATCGAGGAAATCCATTTAAGAAAAGTGACCAGATGATTTGAGAAGCGATGATGGGTAGCTGTCGGAGGGAAGAGACTTGCGAAATCGAACCGGCTCTCTTCTCTCCGTTCTCCATTTTCTTTACCTACCAATTCCGACGTGCAATTCGGGCAGCGAGTGGCCTTGATGGATATGGTTGTGAAACAATACGGGCATTCTTTGGTTTCGGGTTCGGCTGCCGGGACAGGGGCGGGTTTCTTTCGCATGCTTTCGAAGGCTTTAACCATCAGGAAGATGGCCACCGCAATGATCACAAAGTCGATGACGTTGTTGATGAAGTTGCCGTAGGTGATCTCGGCTTTTCCGACCGTGAAAGCCAGGCCGCTGAAGTCGATCCCACCGATCAGCAGGCCGATCAGCGGCATCAGGATGTCGCTGACCAGCGACGAGACGATCTTGCCGAAGACGCCGCCGATGATAACGGCAACCGCCAGGTCCATGACGTTGCCGCGCATGATAAAAGCTTTGAATTCTTTTAGCACCTTTTTCTCCTTCCGAGGCTGTATTTCGATTGTACCGTTTGGGAGAGGGTCTGTCAAACCGGGCTGTGCAACCATCTGTAACTCCATCTGCCCGACAGGGCGGTGGGGGTTGAAGGGGTGGGATTAGATATCGTTTACCGGAAGTCGTTCAACCAGCGCACCTGGTCATGCCAGTTTTTTTATCGGTTCCCCTTTAAAACCCTCGTTTTGCAGGTGTTGGATCCCTGCGTAACTGATGGGCGATTTCATATGTCTTGGGTTAGGCTTGTTCTAGTGGCATGGGTCGATTCTACTGCAAAGATTTAACCCCTACCCAGCCTCCCCCAAATCCGACAAGGAAGAATTCATATGCTAATAAAGTATAAAGTTGTCGGATTTGGGGGAGGTGCCCGATAGGGCGGTAGGGGTTGCAGGGGACAAGAAAAATCCTGCTATTTACATGCTTCCCCCATTCATGTTTGTACGATCATCCTCACCCCCAGTGCCAGCTGGTGCCTTCCTTGCTATCCTCGATCATCACCCCCAGTTCCTTCAACCCGTCCCGGATCAGATCAGACATGGCCCAATTCTTCTGCTTGCGCGCTTCCGTCCGCACCTCAACCAGCAGCGCGATGAAGGGATCGGCGTCACCGGTGCTGGCTTTCTTATCCTCCAGGCGCAGGCCCAGCACGCCTGTCAGGGTCTGCAGGGTTTCCTGGGCCGGTCCGAGTTGTGCCTGGGTTGCGCCGGCTGCCCGGGCGGTGTTGATCTCGCGCACCAGCTCGAACAGCCCGGCCAGCCCGCCGGATGAGTTGAAGTCGTCGTCCATGGCGTCCACGAAGGTTTGCTGGGCCGTCTCAGTTTGCTTATCCAGCGCAGCCAGCGCCTCCGCCGGAGCGCCGGGGGCTGCCGCAGGGGCCGCTTTCAAGCCCGAGCGTAAGCGGTCCAGGCCGCGCTCGGCTGCCTGCATGATGTCGTCCGAATAAGACAGCGGGGCGCGGTATGAGCCGTTCAGCACCATCATGCGCAGGGCGTCCGGCTCGTGCCGGGACAGGAAATCGTCGATCGTCACCAGGTTGCCGATGGATTTGGACATTTTCTCGCCCTGCAGTTGCAGCATGCCGTTGTGCATCCAGTAGCGCGGCGAAGGGCTTGCCGGTGAAGCATTCCGTCTGGGCGATCTCATTCTCGTGGTGGGGAAAGACCAGGTCGTTCCCGCCGCCATGGATGTCGATCTGTTCGCCCAGGATGGCCAGGTTCATGGCCGAGCACTCGATGTGCCAGCCGGGCCGGCCCTTGCCCCAGGGCGAGTCCCAGGAAGGTTCGCCTGGTTTGGCGGCTTTCCAGATGGCAAAGTCCATCGGGTGTTCTTTTTCTTCTTCGATCTCGATGCGCGACCCGGCCTGCATATCCTCGATCTTGCGGCCCGAAAGCTTGCCGTAATCGGGGTCTTTGGTGATGCGGAAATAGACGTCCCCGTTTTTGGCCGGGTAGGCGAAGCCCTTGTCGATCAGCCCCTGGATCATGGCCTGGATCTTGTCCATCGTCTGGGTGGCACGCGGGTTGGAGGTGGCCGGCAGCACGTTCAGGTCTTCCAGGTGCTGGCGGTAGGCCTGGATGTAGCCTTCGGCCAGCGCCTGCGGATCCACGCCCTGCTGGTTGGCCCGGTTGATGATCTTATCGTCCACATCCGTGAAGTTCATGACGTAACGCACGTAGTAGCCGCGGTATTCCAGGTAGCGCCGGACCACGTCGAAGACGATCGCCGACATGGCGTGCCCGATGTGCGCGTCGGAATAGACGGTCGGACCGCACACGTACATCTTGACCACGTCCGGTTCGAGCGTCTGGAATTCTTCTTTTTTATGGGTAAGGGTGTTATAGATGCGCAACATGGGCTTTCTCCTGGGAATTATCTTTCCCTATTATAAACCAGCGCAGGGGTCATTCAGGTTGTGTGAGCATTGAAGGGGTGAGGGGATAAATGGGGAGTGTTTGGGCGGGCTTTGCCCGCCCAAACACTCCCTAGCACGTTATTTAAAAAACATGCCGAGCATAAACGCCAGTACCCCGAATAACATGCCCAAATACAGCCGCCGCATCGATTTACGGCCTTCCAGCGGTGTTTTGCTCCGGATGAGTCTGGTCGTGAACAGGAGGATGGTAATATCGGTAATGGCGATCATGATCAGGTAGCCTGCGCCCAACCAACGAAAAATGAGCGGCAGCCAGCTCATCAGGACCACCAGGCTGAAAAGTGCGCTTGAAATCCGCAGGGCGAAATTCTTACCGTACCGGATCGCGATGGATTGGGAGCCGCGCTGTTTATCGCCCTGCATATCCATGGCGTCCCCGGCAATTTCCTCGCCCAGGTCGAAGAAGAAGGCCATCAGGGCGAAGGTCCAGACGACTTTATCGAAAGCGCCTGCGACCGCCATCCCACCCAGCAGGAAGGTGCAGGCCACGCAGAAACTCACCATCAAATTCCCGGGCAATCCGGCTGCCTTGAATTTCCAGTTGTACAGGAAGCTTACCAGCGCCAGGATGAGGCACAAAATGAAGGCGGGCAGGTTGATCCAGGCGGCCGCGAGCAACCCGATGACGGTCGTGAAGATCGTCAGCAGGAGCGTCTCGGCGGGGGAAATGATTCCCATCGGCAGCGGACGCTCGGGTGTGTTGATCCGGTCCACTTCCAGGTCGAAATAATCGTTCAGGACGATGGCTGCTCCAGAGATGAAAAAGGCGCTGGCGAACCCCAAAACGGCTGCCAGGGCGCTCGGGAACTTCCCCAGCGCGATGATTTCGCCTGCCAGCACGCACACGCCGGCGGCAAAGGGCAGCTCCGGGCGAAAGATCTGGATAACGGCCGCATCTTTTGCATGAGCAAAGGGAGTATACATCGAAATAATCCTGGTGCACGGGGCTGCTCCCGCAATCCCTACCGCCTCGGCCATTATGGGCAGGCGCCCTACTGCAGGCGCCACTGCCTCCGGCGTCACTACGTGGTGCAAGCGCCACTGCGTGCAGGTGCCACTACGTGATGCGGCGCCACTGCGTGTGCAGGCGTCATCTCCAGGTCCGCTACTACGTGGTGCAGGCGCCACTGCGTGTGCAGCGCCACTGCGTGGTGCAGGCGGGCACCTCCCCCAAATCCGGCAGGGAGATTTTAGTATAACCACCAGATGTTAGTTAGTCGGATTTGGGGACTTGCACCCAGATATGGGTGAGGACGGGTGGTGTCCGCGCGGATTTTAAGCCAAACAGGCGTGCTATAATCTTATTGCATCCACCCACAAAAAATACCGGTACCCATGTCATTTGCCCATCTGCACGTCCATACCGAATACTCATTGCTGGATGGCTTCTCGAACATCAAGAAGCTGGTCAAACGCGCCAAGGAATTGGAGATGCCCGCCCTGGCGATCACCGACCATGGGACCATGTTCGGCGTGATCGAGTTCTACCATGCCGCCAGGGACGCCGGCATCAAGCCCATCATCGGCATGGAAGCCTACCTGTCTGCCCGCTCGATGAAAGAGCATGACGCCAAGGAAGACCGCCGCTCATCTCACCTGTTGCTGTTGGCCGAAAACGAGACCGGTTACAAGAACCTGCTCAAGATTGCCTCGGCCGCCCAGTTGGAAGGCTTTTATTACTACCCGCGCATCGACAAGGAATTCCTGGCGGGCCACACCGAGGGCCTGATCTGCACCTCCGGCTGCCTGTCGGCTGAAGTGCCGCGCCTGATCCGCAACGGCCAGCTGGAGGCCGCCCGCCGGACCCTGGACTGGTATTACGATCTCTTCGGCAAGGATAATTTCTTCTTCGAATTACAGCAGCACGATGTGCCCGACCTGGATAAGGTCAACCACACCCTGATGGAATTGGGACCGCATTACCAGGCTCATTACCTTGCCACCAACGACGCCCATTACATCAATCCGGAAGACGCCAAGTACCAGGATATTTTGCTTGCCATCCAAACCGGGGCGCTGCTTACTGATCCCGGCCGGATGCGTATGACCGATCCGTCCTACTATATCCGCACTCCCCAGGAGATGGCCGGTTTGTTTGCCGAAGTGCCCGAGTCACTCTCCAACACCCTCTTGATCGCCGAACGCTGTAACGTCAACCTGGACGTCAAGAATTACCGCCTGCCCCTTTTCGACGTGCCTGCAGGCCAGACCGCCGAGACCTACCTGCGCAGCCTGTGTGATGAAGGCGCAATCCGCCGTTACGGGGAAGGCGCGACCAGCGAAGTGGTGCAGACCCGTCTCGAATATGAACTGGGCATCATCCATAAGATGGGCTTCGACGCTTACTTCCTGATCGTATGGGACCTGTGCCGGTATGCCCGTCAGCAGGATATCTGGTACAACGTGCGCGGTTCCGGCAATGGTTCGATCGTGGCTTATACGCTCGATATCACCGTGGTGGACCCCATCCGGCATGAGCTGCTGTTCGAACGCTTCCTCAACCCGGGCCGTATCTCCATGCCGGATATCGACCTGGATTTTCGGGACGATTGCCGGGCGGATGTGCTTGAATATACGGTCAACAAGTACGGCAGCGATAAGGTCGCCCAGATCATCACGTTTGGCACGCTGGGAGCGCGGGCGGCCCTGCGGGATGTCGGGCGGGTGATGGATATCCCGCTGCCCGAAGTCGATCGGGTCGCCAAAATCGTCCCGAACGTCCCCTCCAAATCCATTCCCCTCCAGGAGATCATTGCCGGTGATTTTAATGGGTTGCCCGATTTGAAGGAAGCCTACCACTCGGAAGATCACCTGCGCGAGTTGATCGATACCGCCGCAAGAATGGAAGGCGTGGTCCGCAACGCCGGCACGCACGCTGCGGGGGTGGTCATCTCGGACCGTCCGCTGATCGAGTACCTGCCGCTGCACCGTCCCACCAGTAATTCGGATGAGACCCCGATCAAGACCGTCACCCAGTTCGAGATGGGCATATTGGACAAGCTCAAGATGCTCAAGGTCGATTTTCTCGGCCTGTCTACCCTGACCACCATGGCACGCGCCTGTGACCTGATCCAGCAGCGACATGAGGTTAAATCACAACCTCGAGAGCATTCCCACCAACGATCCGGATGTCTATAAGTTCCTGGGAGACGGTAACACTCTGGGTGTCTTCCAACTGGAAGGTTCGGGCATGACCAAGTGGCTGGTGCAGATGAAACCGCGCAGCCTGGACAATATCATTGCCATGGTGGCGCTCTTCCGCCCGGGTCCGATGGACTTCATCCCCGATTACATCAGCCGGATGCACGGGGATGCGGAGGTGGAATATCGCCACCCCTCCATGGAGCCGATCTTCCGCGACACCTACGGCATTCCGATCTACCAGGAACAGATCATGCGGGCGGCCGTCGAATTGGCCGGATACACCCCGTCGGAGGCGGATGATTTACGCAAGGCGATTTCCAAAAAGAAAAAGGCGGACATCGAAAAGCATCATGCCAAGTTCGTGCAGGGGGCTGCCGAACGGGGCATCCCGCGCGAGACGGGCGAGGCCATCTTCACCGATTGGGAAGAGTTTGCCCGCTATGGCTTTAATAAATCCCATGCCGCCGACTACGGCGTGCTGGCCGTCCAGACCGGGTTCCTGAAGCTGCATTACCCGGCCGAATATATGACCGCCCTGCTCTCGGTAACCAAGCACGAGACCGACAAGCTGGCCCTGTACATCAACGATGCCCGCAACATGGGTGTGGATGTCTTGCCGCCGGATGTAAATACCAGCCTGTGGGATTTCGCCATCGAAGACCAGGAATCTGGAAAACCTGCCATCCGCTTTGGGCTGGGGGCGATAAAAAACGTCGGCCAGGGGCCGGTGGACATCATCACCCAGGCGCGTGAAAAAGGTGGACCGTTCCAGAACCTGAACGATTTCGTCTCACGCGTGGACCTGCGGGCGGCTGGTAAGCGTGCCCTGGAAAGCCTGATCAAGGTAGGCGCCCTGGATCAGCTGGGCTCACGCGCGGCCCTGTTGGAAGTGCTCGAACGCCTGGTGGCGATCAGCTCATCCCACTTCCGCGCTGCCGAAGCAGGCCAGTTGTCGCTCTTCGGGGAGCAAACCGGCGTCAGCGTGAACGTCAGCCTGCCGTTGGTACCGGAAGCCGACCGCCGCGAAGCGCTCAATTGGGAACGCGAGCTGATGGGCATGTACATGGGCGAGCACCCCTTAACGCCTTATTTAAATGAAATCCGCCGGGTGGTCAGTTATTTCTCCAGCAACTTGAATGAGGCCGCCCACGAAGAGAAGGTGCGAGTGGCCGGCATGGTCACCGCCATCCGCCCACACCAGACCAAGACCGGCAAGATGATGGCCTGGGTCACCATCGAAGATTTGAGCGGCACGATCGAACTGGTGGTGTTTCCACGCACCTGGTCCAAGTACCAGTTTGCCCTGGAGGTCAGTGGGGTGATCCTGGTGGAAGGGAAGGTGGACGCGCAGTCCAATCCCTCCAAAGTGCTCGTGGATGACATTCGGACCGAGATCAAGCTGACCGAACCCGCCCGGAATGGCGCCGAAGTCTCCGCTGCGGCCCAGATGGCCCTGCAACCGCAGGCCGCTCAACCAACGGCCGGAAATAAACCGCCGGCGACCGGTCCATCGAACCCTGGCAAAGAGCCTGTCCAGGCTGCGCATAGCCGCTCAAACGCTCAGATCAACTCCTGGGCCGAAGATGAGACCATGGAAGAACCGCCTGAGGACCCGCCCGATTGGGAAAATTATTCACCGAATGCGCCGGCCTTTTCCGTACCCGACCTGGTGCTGCATGCCCCGGATCTGCCCGAGCAGGATTCATCTGAAGACGATGACGATGAGCCGGAAGAGCGCCTCGACCAGCCGGTGCGGGATGAAAAACCCGGTTCTGCCACGGCGCAATCCACGCGTGCGAGCGTGCAG
Organism: uncultured Chloroflexia bacterium; assembly: GCA_963814135.1. Taxonomy (GTDB): domain Bacteria; phylum Chloroflexota; class Anaerolineae; order Anaerolineales; family Villigracilaceae; genus UBA877. The sequence continues at coordinate 35,193 of CAWFBZ010000002.1, forward strand.
CCGCCTGTTTCTGCCAAGCCGCCGCTCATTCCGCCCACTCCCAGGTTGCCGGCGGCGCGCTTCCCGGTTCAGTTGCCGGATGACCACCCGCCCCAGATGCTGACCGTGATCCTGCGCCCGACCGGCGACCCACTGCGTGATATCCGCCGCATCAGCCGTCTGCACGGGAATTTCATCTCACACCCCGGCAAGGACCGCTTTGCGTTCCAGATCTTCGAGGAAGGCCGTGGCCACCTGATCGAGTTCCCCAACGACACCACGCACCTGTGTCCCGAACTTATGATCACCCTCAAGGACGCCGTGGGGGAGGAAAACCTGCGCGTCGAACCGATCCTGTATCAGTAACCTGCGCATAAATCGCAGGGAGGGCATTATTCGTTCACTGCCCAATCGCCCAAACGTAGAGATGACTTCAATGCTCCGCCTCTCCCGTCCGCTTGAACTCACACGCCTGTTTTCCCATTCCATCGCAAGGAGACAAAAATGTTCCGCTACATCATATGGGATCTGGATGGCACATTATTCGACACCTATCCGGCCTTTGCGGCTGCATTCCAGGCTGCCCTGGCAGACCTGGGCAAGCAAGCCTCCCGGGATTGGATCACCAGCCTGGCCAGGGTATCGATGGAGCATTGCGTATCGAGCCTGGCGGAACATTTCCAGCTGGACCTGGAAGCGTTGGACCAAAAGTTTGATGAACATTATGGTCAGATTGGATATCTCGACCAGCCGCCCTTCCCGGGTGTCCGGGAGCTTTGTCAGGCGGTTTGTTTCCTCGGGGGCAAGAATGTCATCGTGACCCACCGCAAAAAAGCCGGCACGGATGGATTATTAGCAACGCATGCTTTGGATCAATACTTTGCCGGGGCCATCACCCATGATGACGGTTATCCGAAGAAACCCGCTCCGGAGGCCTTCGAAGCTGCCATGCGGGATTACGGTCTGGTGCGCACCGAGACGCTCTCGGTTGGCGACCGGGATATCGACGTGCTGGCTGCCCGGGCGGCCGGGATTTTTGCCTGCCTGTTTGGTGCCCCCATTTCTGGCATTCATCCTGATCTGACGATCAACGATTTTGCAGAATTACGCGACTACATCGTCGGATAATTGCTGATTTTTCCCCGCCAACAGCCTGGTCTGGTTGCACCTTTCGCAGTCTTCCCGCTGACACAACAGCGCCAGGGGGTCCTTGTTGATCCTTCCGATGACCACTTTGAATAACATGCTCAAGGGTACCGCCTGTACCTGCGCTGCGCCGATTCTTATATGGCGGATGAATTTCTCCAGGTCCGGCTGGATTGCCTGGAAACCCGCCGAACAACCCGGGAATCCACTGCACTCCACCACACCTTTGGGCGTCAAGGCCCAACGCACATACTGTCTGCGACCGGCCAGTTTTTCCGCGTAATGGATGCTGGTGTTGGTGGTATGGTTCACGCCCAGCAGGATGACCCAACCGCCCGCTTTTTCCAGCGCTCCTAGGGGTCCCAGTGGATCGTCGAGTCTTTGGGCCTTTAGGAACTTGCTGGCATTCATCCCGGCGAACGATTGGATCGGATGGTTGGAGCGTTCGGAGCGTGTGTGCCGGCGGAATTTCTCCGGGATGACCCCCATCAAGGGATCGGCGGGCATGTTGGGAGAGAAGAATTCGGCCATGCGGTTGTGGGATTCACCCGAACCATAGGTCATGGCATTATTCTCCGGTCCGCTCAGAGGAATGAGCATGGTTTTATAGGTGAAGGTTGGCATGAGCACGCTTTGGAAAGTCCTGGCGAGCGCGTTCACCACCGTCGAGGCGCCGCCCTCGACTTCCCCGAATGCTTTCAGGGAGGCATGTGCGATCACCGGCGCGTCTCCCAGGCGCAGGTCCCGCAAACCCGATTGCAGGTCCCGCAGAGTCACTGTCATATACACCCCTGGTTGCACAACTCCAGGATATGTTTGATTGGGTTGCCGGTCTCTTCGGGCAGGACGTGGTGCACGCAGATCCCGATCTCGGAGAACTCGTAGGCAGCCATGGCTGACAATGCCGCCAGCCCGGCCTTGCTGCTGTGATAGGCTGCCCGCATTCCCGGACCTTTGGCCCGTTCACCCACATGCACGATGGTGCCGCTGCCTTTTTCTTTCATGATCCGCCCGACGGATTGAGTCAACAGGAAAGCCCCGGTCAGATTCACTTCCACTGTCCGCTGCCAGTCCCAATCGTCCATTTCGAGCACACTTTTTTGCGGCTCCACCTCGGCGCAATTGACCAGGATGTCGATCGTTCCATAATCATCCACCACATCGTTGAGCAGCGTCTGGACGCGCATTTTCTTTGCGATGTCTTCCACGTAGGCTTTTGCCTGTCCGCCTGAAGCCAGGATGTGTGCCATGGTTTCATCCAGGTTGACCGGCGAAACGTCGTTGGCTGCCACCCTGGCGCCCTGCGCTGCGAAGGCTTCTGCCACGCCCCGGCCAATGCCCTTGCCTGCGCCTGTCACTAATATGACCTTGTCCACGAAATTACTCATGGGTTGATTATAATCGGCCTTTTCCTGTCTCATCCGTCAATTTCTCTTATACAATTTCTATCTTCCTTTTTCATTTTTCTTACGTACGCTGGATATGATAGGGGAAATTCAATTGATAACAATTTCCGAAAGGAGTTCGAAATGACTTACTTTATTTCCCCCAATCCTTACCGCATGGCCCGCCGCTGGGCTCGCATGGCAGGCGTCGAACCTGAGCATGATTTCAGCCTTTCCGTGGATGTACATGAAGAAGACGACGCATATATCCTGAACGCGCTTGTCCCCGGTCTGAAAGCCGATGACCTGAACATCCAGGTGCTGGAGGACGTGGTCACCATTTCGGGTGAGTTCAAGGCTGACGAATCGGAATACCTGATGCGCGAATTGCCGCATGGTTCCTTCCGCCGCACCCTGCGCTTGCCGGCCACCCTGGACGCCGCTAAAGCCGAAGCCAGCATCACGGATGGCGTGTTGACGCTGCAGCTTGCCAAGGCCGAATCGGCCCGTCCCAAAACCATCAAGATCGCCGTTAAGTAATATCCCCTGGAGCATTCTGCTCCGTCCGGATTTCAGAGCGCCTTTTGGGCGCTCTGAAATTTTAATTTCAGGTAAAATACTCGCATTCTTCCCTGGAGAGAACCCTTGCGAATCAAACTTGCCTTCTTGTTATTGCTTTCATGCTGCTGAGCGCCTGCGGCGGTGGCGCCACGCCGGCGCCGGTAGCTGACACACCCACGCCGGTCCCAAGCCCATCCGCCAGTCCGACAACCGCCACGCCGCTCGCCATTCTTGTCATCCCAGCCGACATGGCGCAAAAGGATAAAGACACCTACCAGACCCTTGTTTACGACATGACCCAGGCACAGGGATTGCGATTCCAGGTCTTGAATACGCTCTCCGCCAGCGACCTGGCCTTCGAAGGACCCGCCTTGAAGGTCGTGATCGCCTTGCCGCCAGATCCCGGTCTGAACGCACTGGCAGCGGCCGCACCGGAGGTGGAATTCCTGGCGGTTGGAATCTCGGGGTTGGCGGCTGCCCCCAATCTCTCCACCATCGGCGCCACCGGATTCCCGATCGATCAGCAGGCCTTCCTGGCCGGCTATATCGCCGGGCTGGTTGCCCCCGAATGGAAGGTCGGCATTCTCTCCCAGAAGGATACCCCCGCCGGCGACGCGGCCGTGACCGCCTTCACGAACGGGTTCACCTATTATTGCGGCTCCTGCCGGAACCCGCTTTTCCCCCAACCGGCCGGGATCTACCCGATCATCGTTCGCATCCCCACGGACGCCCAACCAGGCGAATACAGCGCCTACGCCGACCTGCTCCTGCACAACATCGTCAAGGTGGCTTATGTTTATCCGGAGGTTGCCTCCACGTATGTCCTGAATTACATGGCCCAGAATGGCATCCTGCTGATTGGCCAGACTTCGCCAGGCGACAGCGTGAAGGATCAATGGATCGCCAGCATCCAGCCGGATATCATTTCTGCGATTAAAAACATTTTCCCGGAATTACTGGCCGGAAAAGGCGGGCAGGTGCTGCCGACCCCGCTGTTTTTAACCGACGTCAACCCCGTCCTGCTCAGTGAAGGGAAATTGCGCCTGGCCCAAAACGTTCTGGACGGCTTGCAGAACGGCAGCATCGGCACCGGCGTGACCCCTTCGCAATGATCTGGACCTCTCTTTAAATATCATTTTCGTTACCCGTTTTCCCGTAATGTCCTTCGAGCTCGGTCGTGGTGATCTGCATTTAATGGTTACAATTGCCAGAATCTCCAAAGGAGGCTATAATACCGCCTCGCTCCCTGGAAAGAATCAGGGACAGGTTGACGGGGCGTGGCGCAGTCCGGCTAGCGCGCTTGCATGGGGTGCAAGAGGTCCCGGGTTCAATTCCCGGCGCCCCGACAGGAGAAAACTCCATAACAATGGAGTCTTTCGTTATAAGTCCCGGGTTTCCCCAAAAGGGGACTTCGCAATTCCCGGCGCCCCGACACAGAAAGACTCCATTTCGGTGGAGTTTTTTGATTTAAGGTCCGGCTTTCCCTAATAGGGGACTTGCATTTCCCGGCGCCCCGACACAGAGAGATCTCCATTTCGATGGAGTCTTTTGATTCAAGGTCCGGGTTCCCCTATTAGGGGACTGCGCAATTCCCGGCGCCCCGACACAGAAGACTCCATTTCGGTGGAGTTTTTTGATTCAAGGTCCGGCTTTCCTTATTAGGGGACTGCGCATTTCCCGGCGCCCCGACAGGGAGAGACTCCATTTCGATGGAGTCTTTTGATTTAAGGTCCGGCTTTCCCTATTAGGGGACTGCGCATTTCCCGGCGCCCCGACAGGAGAGACTCCATTTCGATGGAGTTTTTTGATTCCAAGGTCCGGGTTCCCCCATTATGGGACTTCGCAATTCCCGGCGCCCCGACACGAGAGACTCCATTTCGATGGAGTCTTTTGATTCCAAGGTCCGGGTTCCCCTATTATGGGACTTCGCAATTCCCGGCGCCCCGACACAGAAGACCCCGCAAAATGCGGAGTTTTTGGTTAATCGGTCCCGGCATTCCCATCGAGGGACTGCCGCAATTCCCGGCACCCCGACACGAAAGACTCTACTTCGGTGGGGTCTTTCGTTAGAGAAATGGGGCGCGGAAAATAGGTCGCTTGACAGCCGTACAAACAAATGTTAATATGTACGGCAGGAGAGCCGCCATGCAAGAAACAAAACTAACTGTTCGTGTGCCCCGTGAATTATTGGAAAATATCAAGCGCTATGCCGCCAAGAATAATACCACCCTCACCTATCTCATACAGGCTTATCTGCGTCGCATCCCTGCGCAGGAACCTTTTGACCATGCCCCCATCGTGCAGCGTTTGAGCGGCACATTATCTCAGAATGTCTCAGAACAAGACTATAAGAGGCATTTGGAAGAGAAATATGCCCGATAAACCTGTCGTACTTATCGACCTAAATATCCTACTGGATGTTTTGCAAAAGCGCGAGCAGTTCTACGATGCCTCGGCTCGTCTGCTGGCCGCGGTCGAGGTTGGGAAGGTAAGAGGACTGATTGCCGCTCACAGCATCACTACCCTGTTTTATTTGATCAGAAAAGACAGATCGACCTCAGAAGCCCGGGCAACTATCACCAACCTGTTGCAATTTGTTGAAATTGCTCCCATCGAACAGAGCACGATTGAACAGGCGCTAAACCTCGATTATGCCGATTTTGAAGATGCCGTTCAAATGATTTCCGCATTGCAGTGCAAAGCGGACTATTTGATCACGCGCAACGAGAAGGATTACCATCCCGCCCTTCTGCCTGTTCTGCAGCCGGTGGATTTCCTGGCTACATTATGATAGTAAAAAACCGGGGCGGCCATTCGCCTGCATCTTGATTAAAGTCATCCGGGGTGGCCGAACCATGGGGCGTCGGGCGGGTTTTCCTATCCCACAACAAGGATATACTTGGTTATCCGTTTTACTCTCCTAGTTCAATTCCCGGCGCCCCGACACGAAAAACTCCATATCGATGGAGTCTTTTCGTTAATTCCCGGGTTTTCCCATAAGGGGACTGCGCATTTCCCGGCGCCCCGACACATATCAACCACAGTGTGCAGAGGTATCGAAAAATCCTTTGCCCTGCGCCTTGGGGTGGGTCTTTATATCAGCCAATCTCCCATTAGATAGATGATTTTCTCCCGGAGGTTTCAAATGTCCAAATTGCCAATAATATCGCTGACTACCCCTAATGGCACAGGCTTTGGATCATGGCCACATCGAGATTCCTGTCAGGTTGAGGCTCATCATATTTTTAGCGCTTTTAGGTCATTTGGAGTTCCTGGACAATTGAAATCAGCCATATATATTATAAATAAGATATAATTTATAATAATATATTAAGAGATGCTATGCGACCATCGCTGGTTGGTAACAATAAAGTTCCGGGCGGTCCAAGAGACTATCCCATTGTCGGGGTCATGTTCGATTTTCCTCGCGATAGACGTAATTTTCTGACGAACGTATTCCTCCAATATGACGATGTCGCCAAGTATTCAATTGCCAATATAAAATTTTACGAGGTTCTTCATCTGGCTGGGGTCAAGCACGTCTTGAAGGCTAATGCCAACAATTATTCGCGCGGGAAGAAGTTTGATCCCCTTCGCTTCACCCCTGAGCATTCAAACAGGCGCCACGAATACGCTTATTTCCCCTTTGGTCTCGGGCCGCACCACTGTATCGGCATGGACCTGGCGGTGTTACCGGCGCCATTGGTACTTCTAACCGTGACTCAACGCTTGCGCCTTGAACTGCTTCCAGAGGCCAAGGTGGAAATTGTTTTTGGACCGATGTTGCGTCCCAGTCAGCTACTGGTGAGAGCCAAGCTAGTTTCCTGATCCAAAGCTCAACGTTTTTAGCCCAAGTAGACGGTGGTTTTTACTTCTTCTTAATAAATAGTATTGGAGGTTCAAATGCGAAAGGATATCGTTTTCTCGAGCCAGGGAGTTGAATGTAAAGGCTGGCTATATGTGCCTGATAATCTCAAGGGGCATGCCCCAGCGATTGTCATGGCGAATGCAATTAGTGCCATAAAGGAAATTACATTACCTGGTTATGCCGAACGTTTCGCTGAGGCAGGTTTTGTCGTGTTAGTTTTTGATTACCGTTACTTCGGCGAAAGTGGCGGTGAACCCCGAAACCACATTGTTCCATTTGAGCAGCAACAGGACATTCGCAATGCAATAACCTGGCTGCGCGCGCAGCCCGAAGTGGACCCTGACGAAATAGGAGGTTGGGGCATTTCGCTTGGGGGCGCTCACATGTTACACCTGGGTGCATATGATCGCCGTTTGAAAGCTGTCGTTTCAGTCGCGACTGGACTGAACGCCTCCGAAACCATGATGGGCCGAACTGGTTTGCAAGGCTTTTTAAGAATGATAAACGGCGATCTCGACCAACGCTTCCAGAGTGGTAGTGCTGCCACATATATACCGGCAGTCTCTATGCCTGGAAAGGGAGGCCTGATGGCTTTCCCCGAAGCCTATGAATTTTATACAGAGGCTCAAAAAACAGTTGCACCCACCTATGATAACCGGATCACCTTCGAATCGTTGGGATATTTATTTGCAGATCATTCCGATCAAGCCATGCACCTCATTTCACCAACAGCGTTATTAATGATACATGGCGAGAAGGATTTAATTCCAGTGGATGCAGTTCGTGCTGTTTTCGAGCGGGCTATCGAACCGAAGAAATTGATCGTTCTCGATTGCCTGCACACAGACCTTTACATTCGCGAACCCTGGATTACGCAGTCAAGTGATGCAGCCATTGAGTGGTTTAATCGTTACCTGCATAACCCGCGAATAAGTTCGGATAAGACCTGGGATATTGAAAAAAATAAGCAAATAATTCGTTATTTTTATGATGAATCGCTAAAGGGAAATTATGATGTATACGATGAACTGTTCACGCCTGACTTTACCAGCTACAGTAGCGCTGCCGGGGGCGAACTCCGTGGGCCGGAGGCTTTTAAACAAGCGAATATTATGTATTCCAAGGCATTTCCCGATTTCTATACCACCATTGATTTGATCATAGCCGAAAAAAACCAGGTGACAGTGTACGGCGTTCAAAGCGGAACCCATAAAGGCGAACTCATGGGCTTGCCGCCGACAGGTAAAAAAATTACCTGGACCGGGATTGCCATTTATCGTTTCAATGAGGATGGCAAAATTGATGGGCGCTGGCAGGAATTTGACGGTTTGAGCATGTTCCAGCAATTAGGTCTGATTCCGCCAATAGGTGGCGCGGCGGCATAGTGCTTTCGATCGATTTACATTGAGCACATCTTTAGGTTTTCATTTCCATAACCTGCTCTTGTAGCCTGGACCCCTAGAAATTTATTTTTTTCTATATCCTTGCTGTCAACCTTGCTTTGCCTACGGAGGGAAAACTTCGCCTGGCCCAGGGCGTCCCGGATGGATTGTAGAGCGGCACCATTCGCACCGGAGCTTCTCCTTCTCGGGAATAACATCATCAATCGCACCAGTCGCCGTCCCCAAGGGTCTCTCTTCAAACACACCTTGGTTAATCATTCTTTCCTTTTCCCGTCGTGTCCTTAATATTCGTCGTGATTGGTTTCTTTTTAACCAATTCAATCGTTAGAAACCTCAAACGAGGCTATAAACCCGGGCTTCTTCTTTCGGGACTGCGCAATTCCCGGCGCTCCGAAAGGAAAGACTCTATTTCTGTATTTTTTCTTTAATAGTCCCTGGATTCCTCATTTTGGGATTGCGCCAATTCCTGCGGGTTAAGCCCCAGGGAATTCCCTTCTCATTGTGTGGAAGGTTCGAATTACCAGTCCAACAGGGATGGACTTCTCTCATTATTTATATACAGTAGCAATCAAATCTACCGATCCGGAAGAGATTTTCTATTTTCTCTATGCTATACTTATTTTGTTCCAGCGATAGATTATTAATCACCCGCTATAATTATCTTTTTCGTAGAGGGCTCAATGGAAATCATCCCCAATGTCCACCTTATCCCCAACATCGTTGCCAACCCCTATCTGCTGGTCGATCCGGACGGCCTGACGCTCATCGACGCCGGTCTGCCCGGCAGCCACAAGAAGATCCTGCGTTACCTGGCCGGTCTGGGACACGCTCCATCAGATTTAAGGCACATCCTCATCACACACGCCGATTTTGATCATGTCGGCGGGCTGGCTGCGCTCAAAGCCGCCACCGGGGCGTTGGTTTATGCCAGCCCGATCGAAGCCCAGGCGATCGCAGAAGGGCACTCCTCACGCGCCCTGAAACCGCGCAACCTGCTCTTCAAATTGCTTTTCAATTTGATGGGCAGCCTGTTCAAACCTGCCCGTGCCAAAGTGGACGAATTTCTCTCGGACGGCCAGACTCTGCCTGTCCTGGGTGGATTGACTGTCCTCGAGACCCCCGGGCACACCCCCGGACATCTCTCCTATTATGCGCCCGCAGCCGGGATCCTGTTCTGCGGCGATTCGATCGTCTCCGAAGAGAGCGGCCTGCGCGGCTCCACCGGCGCCAACAACTGGGACCAGGATAAATCGGATGAGTTTGTCCGCCGGCAGGCTGCCCTGCTTGCGCCGGGACCACAGGGACAGGTGGGTGCGCGCATCCTTTGCTCCGGTCATGGGCCGGTCGTGATGGATGCAGCCGGTAAGTTTCCCAAACCCTAAATGGCGGGATTTTGCGAGAGGGGGAGTGCAATCGGATTCGGCTAAAAAGTATCGATCCTATACCATCGATAATTCTCCCAAGTTTTGTTTTTCTGGCGGGAACCTATTGACTTTTCCAAAAAACGCCGTATAATGAAAATATAGTTAATTCAATAAATAAAGTAACTTTATATGAATAGCATCCCGCGCGGCAACCGCGACCTCATCCGGAGCATCAACCGCTCCATTCTCCTGAACGCCATAAAGACACAAGGCGAGATATCCAGGGTTGCCTTGGTTCGCGTTTCAGGTCTGAGCGCCGCCACGGTCACAAACATCACCGGTCAGCTGATCCTGGAAGGGTTGGTGTTCGAGAAGGCGGTTGGCGATTCGGGTGGAGGCAGGCCGCCGATCATGCTGGCGCTCAATCCGCGCGGCGGTTTTGTCATCGGGATCAAGTTGATGGAGGGTCACGCAGTCGGTGCATTGACAGACTTGAATGCCAGCATCCTTGCCAAGGATACAATTGATCTGGCTGACAAGCAGGTGAATACGAGCGTGGAAGCGCTGGTATCGCTTGTGAATCTCCTGATCCAAAAGGCAGGGATCAAAAAGAAACAATTAATGGGACTGGGGATTGGGTTGGCGGGTGTAATTGATTCTAAACAAGGCATCGTAAGACAGAACCCTTTCCTCGGATGGAAAAATATTATGTTGCGGGATATGCTCGAGGCCCGTATGCATGTGCCCGTTTATATCGACAACGACGTAAATACGCTTACCCTGAGCGAAAAGTGGCTTGAACCAGGTCTGACGGAAGAAAATTTCATCGTGATCACCCTTGGACGTGGCATCGGGATGGGGATCGTGATCAATGGTCAGATCTATCGAGGCAAGGGTGGAGGTGCGGGTGAGCTTGGTCATATTCTGGTGGATCCCGATGGCCCGCAGTGTGATTGCGGCAGGCAGGGTTGCCTTGAAACCTTTCTCAGTGACAGTGCCCTGATCGCCCAGGCGCGCCGGGAAGTGGATGCCGGAATTTCCGATCTGGATGACCTGATCGCTCGTGCGGTCGCCGGCCAACCGGCTGCAGTTCAAGTGCTGGTCCGGGCCGGAACGCAGTTGGGCAGGCAGATCGCCAACCTGGTCAGCCTGTTTGATCCAAAACTGATCATCATCAGTGGGGAAGGCATTCGTATGGGCGAAGTGTTCTTCTCGGCGGTACGTAAGGCATTTCATGAATGTGTCATGCCCGGAATGGAGCCAAATACAGAGATCCGTGTCAATTCCTGGGGGGACGACATCTGGGCGCTTGGAGCGGCCAGCCTGGTGATCGCAGAAATCTTTATCTCGCCGATTCAGAAGGAGGAAAGAACTGCCGAAATACAAAAATAAAAAAATTTAACCCGAGTTAATTTGTTCAGTATATAAAGTAACCAATAGGCCTGTATCATACAGGAATCCAGAAACACCTGATATAAAAGGAGAAAGATGAAACCGCGTTTGTCTCTAATTGTTGTATCTGTCTTGATCGGTATGGCCATGCTTTTGGGAGCATGCGCTTCCGCAGCCACACCCACTCAAGCTCCCGTCGTCCCTGATAATTCTGCCCCTGCCACCACTGCGCCGCAGGCAACCGAAGCACCCGTTGCAGCCGCCCCGGTCACCCTTAAGGTTGTAAGTTTTTTGACCTATGATGAGAACAAGCAGGGTGCCGAAGCCGCGGTGGTTGAGGCTTTCCAGCAAGCCCATCCCGAGATTACGGTCGATTTCCAATTGCTCCCCTATGCGGATTACTATACCTCCCTGAAGACCTGGATCGCCGGCGGAACCGCTCCGGACGTTGCTTCCCTGGACCTGGCAATGCTCCAGGAAATGGCTGCCAGTGGCTCCCTGGTTGACCTCAACCCGATGATCACAGCGGATGGTTATGACCTGAGCGCATACTATCAAAGCACGCTGGATATGTTCCAAAACAACGGCGGTCAGTATGGTTTACCCGCTTCGTATTCCAACGTAGTGCTTTATTACAATAAAAACTTGTTTGACGCAGCCGGCCTTCCTTATCCAGACGCAAACATGGATTGGACGACCTTTATCGCGGATGCCAAGCAACTCACACAGGATACCAACGGGGATGGCACGATCGACATCTTCGGCACGGCGCGTCTTTGGTGGCCCTATTACATGCTCCTGACCGGCGCCACGCCCTTCAATGCCGATGCAACTGCCTGCACCTTGACCGATCAGAATGCGATCGACGGCTTCCAGGCGATGGTAGACCTGACCCTTAAAGATAAGGTCGCTCCCTCTGCCAATGACCTGGCTGCACAGGACGACTGGCACATGTTCGAAGGTGGCCGCATTGCCATGTACCCGATTGGCCCATGGTCCATCTCGGAATTCAATGATGTCATCAAGGATTTCGATTGGGATGCAACCACCCTGCCGAGTGGCCCGACCGGCAAGAAGGTAACCTTCCTGTTTGGTAATGCCTACTCTGTCCTGTCCGCCTCGAAACAGCAAGCCGCCGCCTTTGAATTCATGAAATTCGTCACCGGCGCGCAAGGCGATCAAATCCGACAGGATGCCGGGTTCGAAATTGCTCCAATCAAATCTGTCGCAGAAGGTTCCTTCTTGAAGGCGATGGAAGGCAAGAAACCAGCCAATGCCAAGGTCTTCCTGGATTCCGCCGCTTTCGCAGAGAGCGTTCCCACCCACGCACATTGGTCAGAAATTGCTGATACAATCTCTTCGCAACTTGATTCTGCTCTCCTGGGAGATATCACCGTCCCCGAAGCAATGCAGGCGGCTTGCGACACGATCAATCCAATTCTGGCTGAATCCAAGTAAGTCATTTCCTCTCCTCTATGTTAATGAAGGGCGGTATAACCGCCCTTCATTAAAAAAAAACAAAAATAAACAACAAAAATAAACAACAAAAATAAACCGGCAATTGGACGGGAGTAACCATGGAAAACCCCCAAGCAATGAAAATCCGGCCTGTGGCAATGCATAAGGCCCGGAAAACGGCAAGAAAATATTTTTGGGGTTATTTCTTTGTCTTCCCGAGTCTTCTGATCATCTTTCTTTTCAAAGTTGTGCCCTTAATTATCGGTTTTGGGATTTCGTTTACCGACTGGAACCTGCTATCATCCCCGCAATTCACCGGGCTGGCAAATTACGCCCGATTATTTACAGATCCCACCACCATCAAAGTATTTGGAAATACATTTTATTATTCGGCCTTGAGCGTTCCGCTAAACCTGATTTTCTCATTGGGCCTTGCGTTGGCTCTAAATCAAAAGATCAAGGGGTTGGCTTTCTTTCGCACAGCCTATTACATCCCGGTTGTGGCGGCTTCGGTTGCGGTGAGCGCCATCTGGGTTTGGTTGCTTTCAGATTTCGGCATTCTCAATTCCTTTATATCCAGCCTGGGGTTGAAGTCGATCAATTTTTTGCAGGATACCCGCTACGCCCTGACCTCGATCACATTGGTGGATGTATGGAAGAACCTGGGGTTTAACGTTGTCATCTTTCTGGCGGCCTTACAGGACGTGCCTGAAGAATTGCGCGATGCCGCCCGTGTGGATGGAGCCAGCGCCGTGGACACCTTCAAACACATCACGCTGCCCCTGATCAGCCCGGCGATATTTTTTACGGCCGTGATGGGAGTTATCGGTTCCTTGCAAGCCTTTGACCTGGTCTACAACATGTCGATGAAGCATGAAGGGGGACCTGCCCGTGCGACCAGTACGGTCGGCTTCTATATATGGCAAAACGCTTTAAATATTCCAGGATGGGTTATGCCGCCGCGCTTTCCTTTGCCCTGATGGCAATCCTGATGGTATTGACCATCATCCAATGGCAAATGCGCCGTAAATGGGTATACGGGGAAGAATAAAATGGCTTCCTTATCGCTTTCCTCTCCCGCGAAAAAACCGGCCAAATTTACAGCCGGTAAATTATTGGTCTACATTTTGTTGACTCTGGGCGCCTTGATCATGATCGTGCCCTTCCTTTGGATGCTCTCCACATCCTTAAAAACCCAGCAGCAGCTTTTTACCTGGCCACCCACCTGGATACCCAATCCGTTTGCATGGAGTAATTATTCCGAGGTCTTTGACAAGATAAATTTCGGCCTGTACGGTTGGAATACCCTCAAGATCACGGTTGCAGTGACGGTCGGAAGATTGCTCTTTTGTTCCATGGCCGGATATGGTTTTGCCAGGATGAAATTCCCTGGCAAGGATTTCTTATTCCTGCTGACCCTGGCAACCATGATGATCTCTTCTCAAATTACCCTCATCCCGAATTTTGTGATCATGCGTTACCTGGGTTTGGTAAATACACATCTTGGGGTCATTCTGCCCCAATTGGCGGATGGGTTCAGCATATTTTTAATGCGCCAGTTTTTCCTGACTTTCCCCTACGAGCTTGAAGACGCCGCGAAATTGGATGGTTGCGATCCATGGATGTTCTACATCCGCATCTTGATTCCCAATTCCAAGCCGATCCTGGCGACCCTGGCGGTGATGACTTTCCAGGGGGTCTGGAACGATTTTCTCTGGCCCCTGGTCATGTTGACCAGCCCCGCAAAGCGCACGCTTTCGGTGGGTCTTTCGTATCTGGTTGGGCAGTACACTACCCGTTGGGACCTTCAAATGGCCGGCTCCGTATTAACCGTTTTGCCCATTCTGGTTCTGTTCTTCTTATTGCAAAAGTACTTCGTTCAAAGCATAAAAATGACCGGGATAAAAGGATAGAGGGATTTTTACATGAATAAGGAGCTTTACTCCAGATCGATTGAACTCATTCTTAAAAATCAGAGTGTTTGGGGTTCATACGTGGCCTCCCCGGCCTTTCCCACGTACCAGTATTGCTGGCTGCGGGATGGAAGTTTTATTGCCTATGCCATGGATACGGCGGGCGAATTTGCCAGTGCCGCCTCCTTTTTCAAGTGGGTGGGATGCACGATAAAAAAACACGCCGGGAAAGTGGATGTTATTCGCGACCGGCTAAATGCCGGGTTGGCAATTGGCAAGGATGACGTGCTCCACACGCGCTTTACGTTGGATGGAAATGAAGTGACCGTCGATAGCACCTGGGGGAACTTTCAGATCGACGGCTATGGCACCTGGCTGTGGGCATTGGCGCAGCACGTTCAGCTGAGCGGCGACAGCTCCCTGTTGGAAGAATTGGCGGAACCGATCCAAATCACATTGCGCTACCTGGAATTGGTTTGGAAATTGCCCAATTATGACTGTTGGGAGGAGTACCCGGAATATTTGCACCCTTACTCGTTGTCGACCGTGTATGCCGGGTTGAATTCCATGGCTGCGTTGATCCGATCGGGTCACATGGCCGCGGGTCCGCTGGCGGTGGAAGAATTGGCAGATAAGGTCAAGACTTTCATCATGGAATACGGCATAAATGACGGACGCCTGGTCAAGCATATTCACCCGGGAGGGGCGGATGGATTCCCCCGGCCCATCCCGCAGAGCGGGGTCGATTCCAGCCTGATCGGTATTTCCGTGCCGAACAATGTCATTTCCCCGGATGATCTGGTCATGCGCGCAACCCTGGCGTCGATTGAGGCGGACCTGCACCGGCCGGGCGGGGGAGTGTACCGCTATAAGGCGGATGTGTATTATGGGGGCGGAGAATGGCTGCTTCTGACTGCCTGGTTGGGGTGGTATTATGTCCGCATTGGACAGGTGGAAAAAGCCGAATTACTGCGAGAGTGGATCGAATCACAGGCGAACGCAGCCGGTGAGTTACCGGAACAGGTCAGTGACCATATCCTCTCGTCTGGCCACTTTGAGCCCTGGTTGAAGAAGTGGGGACCGGTTGCCAGCCCGTTGACCTGGTCGCATGCTGTCTACATTATTCTAGTCAATGCGATCGAGCAAGGAAAATCACAATGAGTGCTGTTACAGGCGAACATTCACTAATTCTTCGGCACCAGCCATACGGCGAACGCCATCCGTATATTCCACTGCCTTGCGAAAAATTCCCGCGTGATCCGTCCGGGGGTCAGGCGGTGTTGCTGAATATGGAAACCGGACACACGCCTGCGGCGGAAAAAGTCTGGTGCGCCTGGCAGGTGGAAGGGCATCCTGCGGAAAATGTGACTCAAGCTTCCAGGCGATCGACCGGTGAATCTTTCGACCAGTGGCAGGTTGAGCTGCCGGCGTTTACGGGTGGTGATGTCGTCCATTACCGCTTGTTTGCCGCCGGCGATGGACAGCAGCTGGAAAGCGAGCAATTTTCTTTCACGGTTTCGACCTGGGAGGAGATTGTTGGCGTGCTTGGGGTGGAGAAAACCTCCCGGCATCTGCTGGTCAATCTGGGTACGACCCGGAAAGATTTGGTTATCCAACTTCGGGTCGAACCGGATTTTGCGGATACCCTCTCGCTGCAATTTAGCTCACTTGATGACTCGGGTTCTTTATCGGTTAAGCAACCGCTGCAGGAACCCGTGCTGGCTGAATGGGGGGATTTGACAGTCGCCGTGCAGGTTGACCCTCTTGGACTCGAATTCAATCGAAAAAGCGATGGGTTGCGCTTGCAGGCTGCCCCCCCCATGCGGGTTCTGGTAGGCCCGGAAGGGACCGTGCAAAGCTATCAGATCGGCTTTGCGAGCCCCTCCGATGAAGCTTTTTACGGATTTGGCGAGCGCTTCAATGCGCTCGACCAGCGCGGCAACCGCCTGGATAATTACGTCTATGGCCAATATACCGGTCAGGGAAAACGCTCTTATATTCCGATCCCGTTTTTTATTTCTTCACGCGGCTACGGCCTTTGGCTGCAGACCGACCGGCAGGCGGAATTTGACCTGGCCGCGGCGGATCCAGGCTGCTGGTCGCTGGTCGGCAACCCGGAGGAAGAGCATGCCAGCCTGGCCTTGAAGCTCTTTCTCCAAACACATCCGCACGGCATTTTGCAAGCCTTTACTGATCTGACCGGCAAACCATTGCCGCCGCCTGCCTGGGTGTTTGGGCTGTGGATGAGCAGCAATGACTGGAACAGCCAGGCGGAAGTCCTGCGCCAACTCCACGAGACCCAGGTGCAAAATGTCCCGGCCACGGTGTTGGTGATCGAAGCCTGGAGCGACGAGATCAATTTTTATATCTGGAATGATGCCCAATATCCATTAAAGGATCCTTCGCAGGTGCTTGGGTTGAATGATTACACGTTTCCATCCGAGGGACGCTGGACGGATCCCAAGGGGATGATCGACGAACTCCACCGGGCTGGATTGCGCCTGGTGCTTTGGCAGAACCCGGCCATCAAACAGGCCGAACCGAGAGAGAAACTGGATGAAACGCAGAATAAAGCCGACCAGGAATACGCCATCCGGCAGGGTTTTGTGGTCACGAAAGCCGATGGAAGCCCGCATCGTGCGGAGGAGCATATGCCCTGGTTTGCAGGCAGCCTGGTTCTGGATTTCTCCAACCCAAAAGCCGCCGAGTGGTGGTTTGGCAAACGGGAATACCTGGTGACGGAAATGGGCGTGGATGGGTTTAAAACCGATGGCGGAGAGCATATCTGGGATCCAGAAACCCGCTTTGCCAATGGAATGCGCGGCAGCCGAGGAATTAACACCTATCCTGTCACGTATGAACGTGCCTACCGGCTGTTCATGGAAGCCCGGCGCGGGCCGGATTACGTCCTCTTTAGTCGCGCCGGGTATACCGGTGCGCAACAAAACCCCTGCCATTGGGCAGGCGACGAAAATTCAACCTGGCAGGCTTTTCGCGCTTCTTTGAATGCCATGCTCAACGTAGGCTTATGCGGTGTTTCCTTCATGGGTTGGGATATCGGCGGTTTTGCCGGTCCGATCCCCTCCAGCGAACTGTACCTGCGCGCCACAGCGTTTTCTGCGTTTTGTCCGATCATGCAATACCATTCGGACGTCAATGCGCGTCGCAAACCCAGCCGGGACCGCACTCCCTGGAATATGCAAGAGCAAACCGGCGATATGAGAGTGGTCCCCGTTTTCCGCAATTTCGCCAACCTGCGCATGAATCTGCTCCCTTACATAATGGAACAGGCCCGCAGGAGCAGCTTAAGCGGCATGCCATTGATGCGCGCCCTGCCGCTTGAATACCCGGCAGACCGCCGTTCCCGGAAATATCCGCACGAATATCTTTTCGGAGAGGCGCTGCTGGTGGCCCCGGTGACTGAGGAAGGTGTGACGACCTGGCCGGTTTATCTGCCGGAGGGGCAGTGGCGGGATTTCTGGACCGGCCAGATGCTGGATGGGCCGGCCGAGATCGAAGTAGTCGTTCCGCTTGATCGAATCCCGGTATATCAAAAAAAGGGCAGCCTGGTTGCCTTAAAATCTCGATTCCAGCGGCGAATTGTGCAGCCCGGTGGGCAACGCCACGGAAGAATTCGACCACCTGACCCTGCGGGTATTCCCGGATCGAAGGATGGAAACCACCTTCCTTGAGTCCGTAAACACAGGTCCGGTCAAATTGATCGTGGAATCGAATGAACAGGATGGTAATCTTCTGGTGCAACTACCCGGTCTGGGAAAAGATATGGACCTGCTGCTCTTCGGAAATGAGCCAGCCTCGGTGATGGCAAATGGAAGAATATTGCCCCGCTTGAAGCAGCCCGGTTCCTCAGCCCAGGATGGCAGTTGGGATTGGAATTTGCAGGACCACGAGATCGGGATTTATTTACCCGCCTCTCCACAAGGGACGACGATCATTATCCGCAACCCTGCTTAAACGCCCCCCAGATTCTCCCGCAGGATGGGAGATATCTTTGAACCCGGAAGGTACTTTTCGAATATGAAAATGCACCCACTTTTCACATCTTTATTGACGTTTAAAGGCAATGCCCGTGGGTGTGTTTATCCCGAACCCTTGAACAGTATCCCGTACTTTCTATATATCCCCTATGTCTCGATATATATGCTGGCATTGGGCGTCTCCGACTCCCAAATTGGATTGATCGTCAGCATCAGCTGGGCGTTTCAATTGTTGTTGGCGCTTTCCAGCGGTGTGATCACGGATAAGCTCGGGCGCCGGCGTACGACCCTGGTTTTCGACCTCATCTCTTGGGCGCTGCCTGCATTGTTATCTGCCGTGGCGCAAAATTTCTGGTTCTTCCTGGGCGCGGCTGTCGTCAACAGCTTCCTGAGAAGTCTCCCAAAATTCCTGGATGTGTCTGCTGGTGGAGGACGCCGAACCGGATAAATTGATCGAAATATTCTCCTGGATCTATATTGCCGGGTTGTTCTCGGCTTTTTTTGCTCCCATTGCAGGGCTGATGATCCGGGGACTGACCTTGATTCCAACCATGCGCATCCTGTACCTGTTTGCCGTCGTATCGTTCACGGCCAAAGCGATTATCACCTACAAGATGACCGGAGAAACCCGCCAGGGTTTGTTGAAGATCGACGAAACCAGGGACGTCTCTCTCTTTGCCAGCCTGGGGGAATATCAACGCGTGTTCCGATCGATCATGCAGGCGCCCCGCACGCTCTTTACAGCCGGGATCATGGGGATTATGAGCATCACGATGTTGATCAATGGGACCTTTTGGTCCATTATTGCCACGGAAAAGCTGCAAATCCCTGCGCAGGATATCGTCATCTTCCCGTTCGTCAAATCGTTGATCATGTTGTTCTTCTTTTTCATGGTCATTCCGCGCATGCGCTTTCTTCATTTTAGAGGCCCGCTGCTGCTCGGTTTTGTTGGCTTTACTGCCAGCCAGTTGGTCCTGGTTAGCGCACCGGTCAGTGGATACGCTTTCCTTATTTTGAGCACCCTTCTGGAAGCTTGCAGCGTCGCCACCATCAACCCCTTGCTGGACCAGTTGACCGTTATTACCATCGACCCGCAGGAACGCGCCAGGATCCAATCCATCTTGGCGGTCGTCGTCATCTTGATCACCGCACCTTTTGGCTGGATAGCCGGGATCCTCTCTGGACTGGATAGGACTTTACCCTTTCTCCTAAATACGATCCTTTTCTCGATGGGGGCAATTTTGGTTTTCCTTGCCGGACGTACTGTTACCCTTCCCAAACCAGAACATTAGTGCTAATATTAATCATGGAAATTCTTGTCCTCCGACGTGTTCCTATCCGGCAGGGGATTGCCGGGAAAATTATTCGTTTCGAAAAGATTGAAAAAAATATGACCTAAATTCATCGGATGGATATCCAATGCCCCCACATTCTCGCCAGGACAACCGTGGGATTGGGTTAACCTCTTGCTTAACTTTCACTTGCTTAACCTCCCTCATTCGGTTATGCTTGTCTTCGGGAGTGGTTAGGTCCCGGAGGGCTTCCCGGTCTTCAAAACCGGTGGCGGGTCGCGTTGCGGGCCGCGGTGGGTTCGACCCCCATCCATTCCCGCCTGTTTTTCAGGGCGATGGGTGACCGGCGCGGTTATCCATCGCCCCCTTGGATGGAGACTTTATTGGTGGCTCTCTATCTATCCTTGCAAGGAGTGGCATGAGTTTACCCGATTCTGAAATCCTGAATAGCCTTGTCAGTCGTGTCTTCCGTTACGACGATGTCACCCTGGGCGACCCGAACAAAGGTTATTTTCTGCGCTACCGCGGCGAATTGCTGGGCGACTCGGTCGCGGCCTACGACCAGTTGGCAGCCGCCCTGCATCCGTACGACGTCACGCCGCTATTCCGTCTCGAAGATGGCCGCCAGACAGTCTTGCTTATACATGGAACCATCCATCCCAAGCCGAGCAAGGTCTGGGTTAATGTGTTGCTTTTTGCGCTGACCGTTTTGAGCGTGCTGTTTGCAGGAACCGTCTTCAGCTACAGTGGCCCGTTACCGAATGATTTCCTTGGACAGATTTGGGCATTGCTCACGCACCTCTGGATGGGTTGGCCCTTCGCCGTCAGTCTTTTGGCCATCCTGTTGGCCCACGAGTTTGGACATTATTTCGTCGGGCGGTCGCGCGGCGCCGCAGTGACATTGCCCTATTTCATCCCCTTTCCCTTTTCACCGATTGGTACAATGGGCGCCTTCATCCAGATGAAATCCATCCCGCGCAACAAGCGCGCCCTGTTCGACCTGGCTGTGGCCGGTCCGTTGGCTGGTATGGTCGTGGCCGTACCGGTACTGGTCTACGGTCTTTCGCAATCGTCACTGATGACCGTCAGCTCTGTCCCGGGCAGTTTTGCTGAGGGCAATTCATTGCTCTACCTGCTGGCGAAATTCGTCGTCTTTGGGAAACTCCTGCCCGATTCCGGAAGCCTGGCCGGCCTGCCGTTGTTCTTCCACTGGATCACCTACTTCTTTGTCGGCAGGCCTTCTCCGGTTGGGACGACGGATGTTTTCATCGGGCAGGTCGCCTGGGCAGGCTGGGTTGGCTTGCTGGTCACTTTCTTGAATCTCATCCCGGCTGGCCAGCTGGATGGCGGTCACGTTATCTATTCCATCTTTGGCAAGCGTGTCAACCGAATTTTACCGGTCATCATAGTCCTGACAGTCCTGTTGGGCTTTTTATGGAGCGGCTGGTGGCTTTGGGCTTTCCTTATTTTCCTGTTGGGCCGCTCGCACGCCGAACCGCTCGATCAGATCACCCAGCTCGATCCGCGGCGCAGAGCCGTGGCTGTTCTCATGCTGGTCATCTTCCTGGTTGTCCTTTCGCCGGTCCCATTTATCGCGTTTTAGTTTGTCATGCGCCTGCCTCGCCTGCTCGTCCTGCTCCTGCTTACCGCGCTGATAATTTCAGCCTGCGTCCCGGTTTCGACGCCAGTCAGCACACCGGGTCTGCCGACTGTATCTGCTACTCTCGGACCCAGTCTTACTCCCAGCCCAACTTTCACACCCACAATCACACCATATCCCACGGTTGGCGTGGAGCCGGGCGTGTTGAACGGGCTTCACGTTCAGGTCTGGCAGGCCTTTGCCGGACCGGCGGTAAAGCTTTTTAATGGTCAGGTGGCCCAATTCAATGCCGACAACCAGTGGGGCATCGTTGTCGAACCGCAGGCTTACGGAGATTACACCAGCCTGTTCGAGGCGCTGAATGCTGCCCTGGATTCCGGTCAAAGCCCAGACCTGGTGGTGGCCCTTCCTGAGCAAAGCCTGGCCTGGAACGCCCTTGGCGCGGTGGTGGACCTGAAACCTTATCTCGCCGACCCGCAATGGGGAATGGCCTCCAATGCCCTGGAAGATATCCCAACGATCTTCTGGCAGCAGGACGACTTCAACGGAAAGCAGCTGGGGGTTCCAGCCCAACGCTCGGCCCGTTACATTTTCTACAACCAGACCTGGGCGCACGAATTGGGCTTTAACGATCCCCCGGCCACTGCGGAGGAGTTCCGCCAGCAAGCCTGCGCGGCCAACGCTTCCTTCCTGAAGGATACCGATCCCAAAAATGATGGGTATGGCGGTTGGATCGTCGATACCAACTGGCAGACGACCTATTCCTGGCTGCTGGCTTTTGACGGGGGCGTGGTCGATGGTGGCGACTATACCTTTCGCACCGACCCCAACCTGGCTGCACTGCAATATATTAAGGACTTGTTCGATCATCACTGTGCCTGGCTTTCGACTGAGCCGACTCCTTTCGATTCTTTCGCCCGTCGGTCAGCGCTCTTCATCAGCGGCGATCTGGCCGAATTGTCGTCCGAAACGGATTCGATGGCGCGCCTGAAG
The DNA here is from genome assembly GCA_963814135.1 of uncultured Chloroflexia bacterium. GTDB lineage: Bacteria > Chloroflexota > Anaerolineae > Anaerolineales > Villigracilaceae > UBA877. Next base: position 57,545 of record CAWFBZ010000002.1, read on the forward strand.
AATTCTGACCAATGGACGTTGATCCCTTACCCAGGCCTGCATGATAATCTGGTGGTAACATATGGGCCTTCGTTCAGCGTCTTGAAGTCGACCTCAGAAAAGCAACTGGCAGCCTGGTTGTTTGCCCGCTGGATGCTTTCGCCGGAAAACCAGGCCCTGTGGGTGGAAACGACCGGACTGTTCCCTTTGCGGAATTCCGTATTGGATATGATCGGACCTTATCGACAGGCTACCCCGCAGTGGGATGCGGCTGATGGCGCCTTGAATGTCGCCAAGGATGTGCCACAACTGGCTTCCTGGCGCAAGGTCCGCTACGTCCTGGAGGACGGCATGAAGGTGCTTTTCCAGGAGAACCTGGCGGTAGACAAACTTCCGGTGCTATTAACCGAAATGGATTCCATGGCGCAGGAGTTGAAATGACGCGGACCTTACCCGGTAATAATTTTATTGATCCAGTGTGCTCAAAACCGGCGGCTGGGTTGCAGGGGTAGCCCAGCCGCTCGTATCATCGAAATGAACCGATTGATCTCAGGACGATAAGCATCCATGCCAACGAAGCCAAAATACTACGTGGTCTGGAAGGGCCGGAAAACCGGTGTCTTTTCCAGTTGGGAGGAGTGCGCTGCCCAGGTGCATGGTTTCACCGGTGCGCAGTACAAGTCCTTTGCCAGCCGTAGCGCCGCCGAAGTGGCTTTCCGCGGAAAAGCGGGAGCCCAGCCTGGGAAACCCGCGTCCGTACGGGAATGGTTGCTGGTTCCCAACCCACCGGACACCGCCAGCTATTGTGTCGATGCGGCCTGCTCCGGCAGCCCCGGACCATTGGAATACCGGGGGATCGACCTGCGTTCGCGCAAGGAGATCTTTCGGGAAGGTCCATTCCAGAACGGCACAAACAACGTGGGTGAATTCCTGGCGATCGTCCAGGCCTTGATGCTGCTTGAAAAGAAGCACAGCCGCTTGCCGGTTTACTCGGATTCGTCCACCGCCATTGGCTGGGTCAGGAAGAAGCGCTGCAACACCCAGTTAGTGCCCGACCGGAAGAATGCGCCGCTCTTCGAACGCATCGATCTGGCCGAAAATTGGCTGGAAGGCCACAAGATCGCCAATCCCATTCTAAAATGGGACACGAAAGCCTGGGGCGAGATCCCGGCGGATTTCGGTCGCAAATAAAAAAAAGGTAAAATAAGAATACGTAGTATCGACTTTAGTCGTGATCCACTGTGAGGTGTCTATGCCAATTTACGAGTATGTATGCAATGATTGCGAAAAAACTTTCGAGACCATCCGCCCAATGAGCGACTCTGACGCGACCATTGCATGCGCGCTATGTGGCGGGCGTCATACCAAACGCAAGCTCTCACTCTTTTTTGCCGAGAGCGGCGGCAGCGTCGTCTCGGGCATGTCCGAATCATCCTGCGATTCCTGCGGCGGCGGAAATTGCGCCCATTGCGGGCATTGAGATTGCAGGCATTAAATTTATTCTTTTGGAGGTAATAATGGAATACACACAACTCGGTCGCACCGGTCTCAAGGTTTCCAGGCTCTGCCTTGGGACGATGAACTTCGGTCCACAAACGGAGGAGAAAGACTCCTTCGCCATTATGGATAAGGCTCTCGATCTTGGCATCAACTTCTTCGATACTGCCAATGTTTATGGTTGGAAAACCGGTGAGGGCCTTACGGAGCAGATCGTCGGGCGCTGGTTCGCCCAGGGTGGTGGGCGTCGCGAGAAAGTAGTGATCGCCACCAAGGTATACGGACATATGGGCGACTGGCCGAACCAGCAAAAACTTTCGGCATTGCATATCCGCCAGGCGGTCGAAGGTTCGCTCAAACGCCTGCAGACCGATCACATTGACATCTACCAGATGCACCATGTGGACCGCCTGACGCCCTGGGAGGAAATCTGGCAGGCCATGGAAGTATTGGTCCAACAGGGCAAGATACTTTACGTCGGCTCATCCAATTTTGCCGGCTGGCACATCACGCAGGCGCAGGAAATTGCCAGATCCCGCCACTTCATGGGCTTGGTCAGCGAACAGAGTCTTTATAACCTGGACGCCCGCATGGTGGAACTGGAAGTGCTGCCCGCCTGCCAGGCGTATGGGCTGGGTGTTATCCCCTGGAGCCCACTCTGGGGCGGATTGTTGGGCGGCGTTCTCGAGAAGATCGAGAAAGGCCGGCGCGCCTCAGATGAGATGAAGAAGAGGATCGCGGAGAACCGTCCGAAGCTGGAGGCATGGGAGAACTATTGCAAGGAACTCGGCGAGCAACCTGCCAACGTGGCCCTGGCGTGGCTGTTGCATAACCCGGTCGTTACCGCTCCGATCATTGGGCCGCGCACTGACGAGCAATTTACAGGCTCGATGCGCGCCCTGGAGATCAAGCTGGACGAGACCGTCCTGAAAAAACTGGACGAAATTTTCCCGGGCCCCGGCGGCACTGCCCCCGAAGCCTACGCCTGGTAAACTGGAAAAGGGTCAGGAACCAGCCAGGTTCCTGACCCTTTTTTGTTAGTTCGATAAACTGGTCACCGGTTCCTGGATCAGTTCCGTGTTGTTCCCGGAGACCGGATCGTACACACCGACACCGCTGTCATTCATGCAAATGGGTCGGCCGTCTGGTGTAAGTGCAGCGCAGTATCTATAATCGTCCAATAATTGGAACGGTACAGCCACCCCGGTGGCGAAATTGTAGACCCAGTCATGCTCGGTTGTGTCCTGCTCCTGGACGATGATCCCCTCGGGAAAGAAAAGCATGTCGATGAACACATCCGTTATGCCGGTTGTTTCTGAAAACAACACCTTCCCGGTCGTCGGGTCAAAAACGCGAAATTCCGGGCTGGCATCGGTGGGGTAGATGAGAATGTAAGGATCTCCGGGGGAGGATCCTGCCAGCCGATTCCCTGAAAACGCGCTGCCCTTGCCGATCAGGGTACTCATCCCATCGGGGGTCAAAAGCCAGAAATTCCGCTGATCGTCGTTATTGCTTTGATCATAAATTCCAACCAGCAGGCGGTTACCAGCCAGTATTTTCCCATAATTGACTGATACCTGTGTGGCATCGCCAACGAGAGGGCTGCTAAAGTTAACCGGCAGGCTGTAATCCAAAGCCTGTGCGTTTCCCACGATCGGGTAAACATGCAGGGAACAGGGCTGCGTGCAGCTATACTGGCTATCCAACATCCAGCTGTTGCCCAGCACCAGGTGCCTCGTGTTATCATCTGATGTTACCAAGGTACCACCCTGGCCATCCGCCATCTGGAGGACGCCAAGCCGGCTGTCATACCATACATCCCCGAAGGCATCCGTCGAAATATACCCGCTCGATTGGAGAATAAGCGTATCTTTTCCGCTTTGCAGGTCACGGTTGTGAATTCCCACCTGCTCCTGGCCGGCTGCGTAGCGCATCCATCGGCCGTCAGCGGAGAAACGCACGAAATATTCAGAATAAGAATACCCCACAAACACATTATTCGCGATCAGGCTGGCTTGCCCAGTTTCTCCGTTGATCAGGATGGCTGGAACGGTGGCACCATAAGATGCTTCGATGACAATGTAGGGATAATGGTCAATATGGATAATCCAGGGGTTGCCAGGGCTGGGCACCTGGATGGAGGGCAATTGGATCTGGGTGGCCGAATCGGAAGTCAGTAGAAAGGCTTTTGGCGAAGCCTGGTTGCCGAAAAACATGAAGGCTCTGTCCTCGCCCAGGCGGACAGGCGCCATGTCGTTCCCTTCTTGTTGAACACTGCTGAGGTCGAGGACAGAATTGACCTTGCCGGCAGCGTTGAAGGCCAGAATTTCATTATTTTGGATAGCCCAATACCAGCGCAGGTCGGGGATTGAGGTGGGGCTGGGTGCCAGCGTGGGAGCCGCAGTGTATGTGGGAGTTGGGGCGGCTGTCGTTGGGGGAATGCTCGTTGTTGTGGGAACGAGCACCGGCGCGGTGGGATTCAAAGGCGTGGTTGTTGGTCCGAGTGCCGAGGAGCTGCAGGAGACCATCAGGACTCCCAGTACTAGTGCGATAATAATGCGCATGAAGGTCTCCCGGATACCCTGTATAATCAGAAAATGGATTGATCAATGGTTACAACTAACGCAGAGTATCTGACAGGGTTGTAATGCCTTATCCACATTACCACTATCCCCCATTAGCACTTCTATCAATAACCGGCAGCGTGCTATTTGGTGGAAGACGCTCATTCAAGCAAGATGCCCTAGATTGCCTGGCATTGCTGGACCCGCCGGCTCGGTGGATGGGTGTGGAGCATCTTCCGCTCAGCGGACCCTGCCTGATCACTTTTAACCATTACTACCGTCCCGGATTCAGCGCCTGGTGGATGGCGCTGGCGCTCTCAGCCGCCAACCCGGTGGATATGCATTTTGTCATGACCAGCGAACTGACCTTCCCGGGCAAATGGTATGCTGGTTTCGGGAGGACAGGATCGCGCTGGCTGCTGAAGCGATTTGCCAAAATATACGGGTTCACGAGAATGCCTTCCATGCCACCTCGCCCGGGCGACGTAAACGCTCGTGCCAATGCCGTCAGGAGCGCCCTGGCATTTGCCCGCAGCCATCCGCAGGCCTTCATTGGACTGGCTCCAGAGGGGGGCGACCAAACTGGCGGTGTGCTGAACTGGCCGCCGACCGGCTCGGGACGTTTCATGTTGCTCCTGGCGGAGATGGGATTCCCGATTATACCGGCGGGGGTATTTGAGGAAAATGGGACCTTGCGGCTGCATTTCGGCGAACTCTATCGATTGCGAATTCCGATCGAACCCTCTGTGGAAGGGCGGGACCGTGTCGCGGCCGGGATCGTCATGCGAGCCATAGCCCGCCAGTTACCGGAGCGTTTGAGGGGGGAGTTTGGTGAAGCTCGATAGAGGTTTGTGCTTGATTTTCTCTGCAACTCATTGATAAACCCTACGTATATCCCATCAGAACAACTACGAGGCAGAAAAGTGACTGAAGAAACGGCCTGGGTGCTCCAGGCCCAAAAAGGCGACGATGAAGCCTTCACCTACCTGGTCGAGAAGTACCAGAAACCGGTCTACAACCTGTGTTATCGGATGCTCGGACAATCGGAAGCAGCCGAAGACGCAGCACAGGAGACCTTCCTCAAGGCGTACCAGAATATGGCTCGCTACGACGTGGAGCGTTCCTTTGCCACCTGGTTACTTTCCATCGCTGCCCATCACTGCATCGACAAGCTTCGCCGAAAGAAATTCACATCGTTTTCCATCGATGAAGATGAAGAAGGCCAGACGGAACTGCCTGACCGTTCGGCCCCCGACCCGGAAAACGAAGCCGTCCGCAAACAGACCCGTGAACGAATGCAGGGCTGCTTGCAATCCCTTGACCCCACCGACCGCGCCGCAGTTGTCATGCGCTACTGGCAGGATTGCTCGGAAGTGGAGATCGCCCAGGCCCTCAAGTTGACCGTACCGGCCGTCAAGAGCCGCTTGCACCGGGCACGCCGTGCGCTGGCTGATCTGTGGGAAGAAAAAGATAAGAAGGCGCATATGCGCCCGGAAAGGAAGCCTTATGGATCACCAGCCTTTTGAAGATTGGCTTCTCGATAACCAGATCCTAAATGCCGACGAACAACGGCAATTGAGTTCTCATTTACAGGTTTGTTCTACTTGTTCCGCATTGGCTGAGGTCAATCTGGCCCTGAGGTCGGTCAAAATGGCTGAACCTGCTCCAGGCTTTACCGATCGTTTCCAGGTGCGCCTGGCAGCCCGCCGGAAAACCCAGCGGCGCAGAAATTTCCTGGGTTTCCTGCTGCTTGGATTGAGCGTCCTGATTGGCCTGACCTGGATCGCCTGGCCGGTCATTACGGGAATGCTCCACTCTCCGGTGGATATGGTGACAGCCTGGTTCACTACCCTCCTGTCGCTTTACGCAGTTGTGCAAGCCCTGGCGCATACCGGTTTTGTGCTTTTCGATGTGCTCCCGGACTTTATCCCCACATATGTTTGGACGGTGTTGCTGTTTGCCGGCTGCGGATGGAGCCTGATATGGGTTCTGTCGTTGATCAAATTTTCGAAATTTCCGCAAGGAGTAAAATAATGAAAACTGTATTCAGATTTGCAAGTATATTTTTGGTATGTATCCTGCTATTTCTGCCGCTCCAATCTGCCGGGGCCTCCAATGGCGCAAAGGAAGGACAGGTGATATTCGGGCAATCCTTCACGCTGAAGAGCGGTGATACGATGAACGGCGACCTGCTGGTCTTTGGCGGCTCCGCAACAATCGAAGAAGGGGCCACGGTAAATGGCAGCACGGTCCTGTTTGGCGGAAACCTGACGATCAACGGCAGGGTGACCGGGGATGTCGCCATTGCTGGCGGCACGGTAACCCTTGGGCCTTCAGCCTACATTTCCGGGAACCTCACCACGGTAGGCGCATCGCTGGATCGCGCGGATGGTTCGCGGGTGGATGGCCAGATCTACAATACGGCCACCTCCTGGATCGGCAGCGGCCAAAACGGCAACCTCCCGAAACCCGTCGCTCCGATCGTGCCGGTCATTCCAGCCATCAAGCTGGGGTTCCAACCGTTCATTTCGGTCATGAACGGCCTGGGACAGGCACTGGGGATCGCAGTATTGGCCATGCTCCTGATGCTGTTCCTGGCGCCGCATGCAGACCGCGTAGCGCATGCCGTCATGTCCCAGCCCCTGACCGCCGGCGGACTGGGCCTGTTGACCGTGATCGTGGCGCCCATTGCGATCGTCCTGTCGGTTGTCACATTGATCCTCATTCCCCTGGCGCCGATCATTGTGATTGCCCTGGTCGCGGCGGGAGTTTTCGGATGGATCGCGATCGGATATGAGGTGGGCCAACGCTTCACGAAAGCCATCCACCAGGATTGGCATCCGGCATTTTCAGCCGGACTGGGCACCTTCGGGCTGACCCTGGTTGCCGAAATCCTGACCGGCATCCCGGTGCTCAACTGTGTGGGCTGGTTGGTGCCCTTCCTGCTGTCCATGGCAGCCCTGGGTGCGGTACTGATGACGCGCTTTGGAACTAAAACGGTGCTGGCACCGAGTGAACAGGTGGTTGCCGTGCCACCCACGCCGGTCGAGTAGGGTATTCCTTTAGCGGTTCCTTTAGTGTTCTCAACCCGTCACGAAAAAACGTGGCGGGTTTTTTTATTTGCGACCTTTCACAGAACCGACCGGCTAAAGCAGAGAGACCGGGTCCACTTCCACGCGCCAGCCGTCCAGTTTTTTATCCCGCAACAGCGAGAGAGGGTCGGGAGCGCGGATGACGATCTGCCAGCGGTACCAGCCACCCAGCCGGGCGAAAAAACAGGGCACCGGGCCAATCAAATCCGTTTGACGAGGCGACTTCACTGGCAATTTCCTGGGATAAGCGACCGGCCAGGAGGCGCGCTTCGGCTTCGACCCTGGCCGGATCGGTGGCACGAAGCTCCAGGCGAACCAGGCGGCTGAAGGGGGGATAGCCCAGTTGACGGCGTTCTTCCAGCTCACGGGCGTAGAAACCGGCGTAATCATGGCGGGAGGCAGCCTGGATGGCGTAATGTTCGGGCTGGAAGGTTTGCAGGACCACCTGCCCGCCCAGGGCCGAACGACCGGAGCGTCCTGCCACCTGGGTGAGCAGGTTGAAGGTCCGCTCGGCGCCGAAGGGATCGGGCAGGTTGAGGCCCACATCTGCCAGGACGATCCCCACCAGCGTGACCAACGGAAGATCCAAGCCTTTCGCCAGCATCTGCGTGCCGACCAGTATATCGGCGCGGTGGGCGGCGAAGTGGCTCAGGATGATCTCATGGGCATTCTTCTGGCGGGTGGTTTCCCAGTCCCAGCGCAGGACGCGGGCGTTCGGGAACAAGGCCTTCGCCTCGCTCTCGACCTTCTCGCTGCCCAGGCCGTAGGCGCGCATCTGGTTACTCTGGCAGTGCGGGCATTTGGCGGGCATTTTGCGGGAATAGCCGCAATGGTGGCAGCGCAATTCCGCCTGGTCCGGACGGGCGCCAGCCCGATCGGCTGTGGTTGGGGTTAGATCTTCGAGGTGGTAGGTAAGCGGCGAGTCGCACTGCGGGCATTTCGCCACGGTGCCACATGCGCGGCAAAAGACGTAGGTGGCGGTACCGCGCCGATTGAGGAATAAGATAGCCTGCTGGCCGCGCTCGAGCACCCGCTCCAACCCCTGCACCAAAGCCTGGCTGAAGATACCGCGCCGCCCGGTCTTGAGCTCGGCACGCATATCCACGATCGTGACCGGCGGGAGCCCGGCATTGGCTGCCGGAGCGTTGAGGTTCGGGATGCGCACCGGCAAGCCCAGGCGGACCATCTGCCCGTTTTCAGCCTGATGGTTTTGCAGGATGGTGGGCGTGGCGGAACCGAGGATGCAAACCGCTCCGGATAGGCGGGCATAAGCTTTGGCGGCATCCACGGCATGATAGAAGGGCGGCTCGGATTGGTAATAGGACCCATCATGGCATTCATCCGCCACGATCAGGCCAACCTCAGGCAGAGGGGCGAACAGGGCTGAGCGTGGCCCGATGACGACCTTTAGCAGGCCGAGACGGGCACGCCGCCAGGTATCGTAGCGTTCCCCTTCGGAGAGACGCGAATGGAGCAGACCCACCTGGCCCGGGAAGCGCACCAGGAAGCGGCGGACCGTCTGGGGAGTGATGGCGATCTCCGGGACCAGGATGATGGCCTGGCGCCCACGCCGGAGGGTCTCGGCGGTGGCACGGAGATAGAGCTCGGTCTTGCCCGAACCGGTCACACCCAGCAGCAGGAAGGGCGATTGGGGTTGAGAAAAAGATTGGAGAGCGGCCTGGATGGCTTGCCAGGCGCTGCGCTGGTCGGGAGTCAATTCGAGTGGGGCGACGTCCTGCATCCCGTCACGAGTTTCCTCCAGCTGCTCCAGCGGATCGCGCCAGATCTCGGTTTCCCGCAAGACAATCAGGCCGCGCTCATCCAGCTCCTGCAGATCAGCCAGGTTGCAACCCAATTCGGCGTAAACCCAGGCGACATTCACGGCCACGGGTTCCCGGATGAGGCAGCGCAGGGCGGCCTGGCGACGAGTGCGGGTGGCCTGCGTCTTGCCGAGGTCCTGCAGCAGCGGCTTCGGCCTGTCCGGGAGGAACTGCCAGTTGGGCGGTGCGAACAAACTTGGGTCGAACGGTGGGAGGCGGGAGAATGGAGCGGCTTGCCAAAGCCCCGGCACGCACCAGATACTGGGCGGTCTTACGCCAGTCCACCTTGCTGAAATGCCGGTCAATCTGACGGCCGCGCAACTCGCCTTTCTCCTGCAGGAGCTTCAACAGGCGGGATTGGACCGTATTGAATGAGCGGTTGTCCCCGGAAGGAGGCCGTTTTATGAAAGTATAGAGGACGTCGGCTTGCTTGCTCAAACCGGTTGGTAGAAGCATCTCAAGGATGGCAGCCAGGGGGTTGAGGGTGGACTTCGACATGTGCCGGGCCAGTTCGAGTTGCACGCCGGTCAGGACGGGCAACGGATCGAGCAGGTCGAGGATGGGACGGGTGTCGGCGACGGCGGGCTGGCTGACCAACTCGAGCACGACACCCTGGACGGTCTGCCTGCCAAAGGGAACGGTGACCAGGTGTCCCGCGCCAACCCGGCCTTCCAATTCAGGCGGGATATGGTAGTCGAAGAGGCCTGCAAGGGAGGGTACGTTGACGGCAATCCGGGCGAAGGCCATAAAAAACCCTAGGGATTGGTGGATGAGCAGAATTCCTGGACGGCTTTCCCGGTGAAAGAAAGCTGTTCAGCATTGGATCCGGCAGCGGATGGAATTTCCTGGAAAGACTGCCAGAGGTTGCACAAGGCTACGCCCGGTCCGGGGCCGATCCCACTGGCAGTCACACTCAGGTTGAAAGCCTGTTCCCATTGACCGGTCCAGGCATAGGCTTCAATGAAGGGGAAATATTCCGCACCGATACCCGGGGTGAAAGCATGGGCATCGACCTGGGCTTTCAACTGTAAGACTGTCTGCCAGTCGCCCAACTGGCGGGCCAGGTCGGCCTTCTCGAAATAATAGCACCAGGTGTGGGCCGGTTCTGCACCGAAGACCGCCGGGTTGGGAGTCACTTCGGGAGCCGCCAGGATATTGGATTCGTCGGAAATAGCCGAACAGGTCTGTGATGCTGCTGTTGAGGTCCCGGTCGCCCTGGTAAACGGGATCGAGCACCCTGACGCAGCCATCGCGCACTCCAAAATCGAAGACAACCGCCTGGGAGGTGTTGCCGGTGAACTGACCGCCCCGGAAGGTGCGAAGCAGCGGAATACCAGGCACTTCATTGGCCAGATTGGCGTGATTGATGTCGAAATAAGAATAATTCGGGGTTTGCGGGAGAGATCGATCAAAAAGAAGATTGACGATATAAATCCCATCGTAGTAGGAGCTTTTCGCGGTGAATGTGCCCTTGCCGAAGAGAGCGGTACCGGGTTGAAGGGAAGGGATGCGCCAGTGAAGCTGCCAGTAAAGGGCCTCTTGCTGCTTCCAATCATCGCGAAAGATGATTTGATTGAACATTTGGCCGGAAATTGAGAGGCTGAGCAGGATAGCGAGAAAAACTTGTTTTTGTGTGGAAGTCCTGAACAACCAATCCACCAGGGCAACGATCAGGAGGATGACCCCGAGCATGGGAGCCAGCGCAAAGCGTTCAGACCAGGTGCCGACAGATATCTGCCGGTCAAGCGCCCAAACCGGCGCAGCCCCGAAGAGCATGAGCGCGAACCCCAACAAGAGCAGAAAGATAGTCGGACGAGGATCCGGTCTCCGTCCCCTGCTTAACACTCCTGTTGTAGAACAAAAAAGCAGTCGCAGCCAAGGCACCAATCACCCAGGTCAACCAGACCCGTTTGGTGGTGATGTCCATCTTCGTGACATCCAAAAATGCCAACGGCCAAATATTAACCAATAGATGTAAGAAATCCTGATACGCCATGACGAGAAGCCTGGGGAGGGTGGTCAAGGGTGAGGATAAAAGCATTTTTAACAAAATCGGGGGATTAGGATCCCCGGCAAGAAAGGCAGGCAGGTAAGCCAGGCGCCAATAAAGGTATCCGATTAACACGACCACGAAAGGGGACCAGTAAGCAAGCGTTTTCCAGAAAATACGCCGATCCCCGGCTCTTTTTTCGGAGCGAAGCACGAACCAGATCAGGAAGGGACGAATAATTTCCAGCCCAACGAAATACTCCATCATAAACATCTGCAGCCCACCGAAGAGGATGGAGAGGGGCATCCAGAGCCAAAATAATTTACGCTGTTTCAGTGCCAAGACCAGCAGGAAAATGGAGCTGGCGAAAAATAAATAGGTGACGAAGTGCTGGGTAAAGGCAACCGAAACAGGCTGCTCGAGGAAACCCGGAAAGACGAAAAGGAGAACGGCGACCCAGCGGTTGAGACCCTTCTGGAAGGGCAAGAGCATGTTCAAGGTGAAGTAAATAAAAAGCGTAGCCAGCCACCTGATCAATAAGGTCGAGATCTGCATGGCGACGGGGGTCATTTTTACCAGGGAAAAAACCAACAAGTCTGCAATGGCGGACAACGGGCGGGCGGGGAAATAGGCGAAACTACCGGCTGGATTGTGGAGATAATATAAATAGACCCCCTCCCAATCGTCCCAATAAAATCCCAGGGAGGGGATGATAAACCCATAGGCGACCACACCGATCAGCAGCAGTGCGAACGGAAAAAACCAGGGGTTTTGAACGATCCGGAGGGCAAATTTTTTTATAACCATTCTTTTTGGGTTCAGACAGGTTTCGTGATCACGGCGGCGCCGTAGCCGACCACTCGGCTGTAATCGCCGGTAACATCTCCGGAGGTGGCGTGACGCAATACCTTGACCGTGTCGGCGCCCAAGCCTTTGGCGGCCCATAAGACGGCAGTCAATGCGCCAAGTCCACAGGCAAAGCCTTTTTCTTCCTGCTCGGCGCAAAAAACGTCCTCGGGGGAGAAGGTCTCGATCCGGCGCAACATTTCGTTATCGAAAACCAGCGCCTGGTCCTGGGTGTAAAAGTGGGAAAGGTCGGTGGATGCCACGAGCAGGGCGTGGCGGCCTTGCAATATTTCGGCCAACAGGAGCCCCACCTGACGGGAAGCCTCGGCCGATTGGGTACGCAGCATGACCGGCAGAAGCTGGAAATCACCTGCCAGGGCGCGTTGCAGGAAAGGCAGCTCGATTTCGAGGGAATGTTCCTGGTCGTTGGCCACGCGAGTCAAGCCGTAGCCCAGGGTTTCCTTCAAGCGTCCATCCAGTTTCGCGACAAGGGCTTCGTCCACGGGAACCTGTCCGAGCGGTGTGGAGTAGGCGGCGTGGGCGGTGGTCAGGAGCGGCTCGTAATAAGCCTGATGCATGGGCGAAAGCACGGCGACCAGATCGGGGGACTGGCCGCGCACGGTGGCGAAGGCGTAACCGGCGACCGGACCGGAGTAGATGTGCCCGGCGTGCGGCGCAACGATGGCGACGACCTGGCCGGGCAATTCGGGCAGCTCGGCCTGGTCAAGATACAGGTCGACCGCGCTGGCGAGGGCTTTGGGATTGCCTTCATACCAGGTACCCGCCAGGGGAGAGGGGCGAATAGGAGTGACGGATGGCATAGAAACCTCCTTGATCGCGGATATTGTAGCACGAAGGGATGGGGCTGATGAGGCCGAGATCCTTTCGAGGAATAAATCGGGTGGGAGATATGCAGAAAGCGAAGGTTGAAGGTCAAAGGTCACAGGTCGAAGGTTGTAGGTCAAAGGTCGAAGATCGAAAGGCGAAGGTTAGAGGTCAAAGGGCGAAGGGCGAAGGTCGAAGGTCAGGGAGCGGGGATAAACAACGCATAGATTCCGGTCGAGGAAAAAGAGGAACAATTCGAAGAATTGGAGTAAAAACCACCAAATGTGGGGGTCAAAACCTGTTTTGGACCTATATGTTCCGGTTTTTTGCCCAAAAATTGTTCCGCGAAAGCGATCAAAATGGGCATTTTTTGGAAAAACAATTCGAACTGAGGGGGAAGGGGATGGCTGATTATTGACTGCTGATCCAGGAGTGGGCATGGGCAATGCGGGTTTCGTCATTCGTACGCAGGCGTGCGGGAGGCGATGGATAAAAAGGGCAGGGCGAGGGGAGGAAGTTTCGCCGTGTTGGGGGAGAGGATAATTGTAGCACTAATGTTCTATTTTGACAAGGGATTTGATCATCATCCGATTGTAACAATTCTCCCATCTTGATCGACCTGTTCGATCGAGAGGGCAGCGACGAAGCCGAGCTGCTGTGACTGGACTAGCGCATGGCGGAGAGCTTACGCACCAGACCTCTCCCCCAACCCCTCTCCCACGGGGAGAGGGGAGTCGATGTGAAGCGATTATTAATGAATGGATAAATTGAATTTTGATTTGCGATTATGTGCATTACCAGGAGATAGCAATCCAGCGAAACAAACGGGAAGGTGGGATTGAACGGACGATCAAGAAGTTCGAGGCGCCGGATGGTCTGGATGGAATCGACGAAGCCGAGCTGATGTGGCTGGGCTAGCGCACGGCGGAGAGCTTACGCACCAGACCTCTCCCCCAACCCCTCTCCCACGGGGAGAGGGGAGTTGATGAGAAGCGATTATTAATGAATGGATAAACTGAATTTTGATGTGCGATTATGTGCATTACCAGGAGATAGCAATCCAGCGAAACAAACGGGAAGGTGGGATTGAACGGACGATCAAGAAGTTCGAGGCGCCGGATGGCCTGGATGGAATCGACGAAGCCGAGCTGATCTGGTTGGGCTAGCGAACGGACGGCGAAGCTTATGCCCCCAAGATAAAGAAAAAACGGCTTTTTCCCCCGGACAGTTTTCTCCTCTCAGCCCGCCACCTCCTCCGCCACCCCGGATGATAAGCCCCCTTCAGATTCCGCCAGACACCCACGTCCTCTCCCGATGAACAAGGACAAGATTAGACAATCTATGTAAGTCTATTTCTGGCACACCATGGCAGAGGACGGCGGCGGGGACGCCGCCTGGAGCATTGTAAATTAGTTATGATTCTTTCGACCGAACCCTGAGCAAGTACTGATGAAGGAAGCCGGCACGGATGAAGATCCCGGTTCCACCAAATGGAAAAGAGACCGAAGCCGGAGGCAATGAAAAAATCAGGCGTGATTTCCTACCCGTGAAGTAAATCGCCGAAAGTACTTTACCAAATACTTCGCTCGAGCCGCAGAGGACGGCGGCGGGGAGGACGCCTGGAGCATTGTAAATTAGTTATGATTCTTTCGACCGAACCCTGAGCAAGTACTGATGAAGGAAGCCGGCACGGATGAAGATCCCGGTTCCACCAAATGGAAAAGAGACCGAAGCCGGAGGCAATGAAAAAATCAGGCGTTATTTCCTACCTGTGAAGTAAATCGCCGAAAGTACTTTACCAAACACTTTGCTCAAGCCGCAGAGGACGGCGGCGGGGACGCCGCCTGGAGCATTGTAAATTAGTTATGATTCTTTCGACCGAACCCTGAGCAAGTACTGATGAAGGAAGCCGGCACGGATGAAGATCCCGGTTCCACCAAATGGAAAAGAGACCGAAGCCGGAGGCAATGAAAAAATCAGGCGTTATTTCCTACCCGTGAAGTAAATCGCCGAAAGTACTTTACCAAACACTTTGCTCAAGCCGCAGAGGACGGCGGCGGGGAGGACGCCTGGAGCATTGTAAATTGGTTATGATTCTTTCGACCGAAACCTGAGCAGGTACTGATGAAGGAAGCCGGCACGGATGAAGATCCCGGTTCCACCAAATGGCAAAGAGACCAAAGCGCGGATTCGACTTTCAGGCGCAATTCCGGGAGGTCGGATCCAGGGGGAGGAACTGTCAGTTTTTCGGGTTCTTGCGTTGGAAGGAGCGGCGGTTGTACCAGAGCAAGAGCAAGGCAACCACGGCGAGCAGGATTGCCAGGCCCGGCCAGATAAACAACCAGGGATTGCGCGGGTGGAGGCTGGCCTTGGTGATGAGGGGGGGATTGGTCGTGCGCAGGGCACCCGGGGGCGTGGCCTCAGGGACGGACATGATGGAGGCTTCGGGGGTGGAGGTGGCCTGCATGTTTGAGTCGTTGACGGGCGCCTTGGTGACGGGCGCTTCGGTGACCGGCGCTCCGGTGACCGGCGCTCCGGTGACCGGCGCAGCGATGGCAGGGGCGGCAAGAGCGGGCGCCAGGGTGGCAGCAGGCGGAAGACCGCCCCCGCCGTAGGCGTTCGGCGCAGCTGCCTGCATGGGCGCTTGCGCAGCCAGGCTGAGGCCGCCGAGCAGGCTAGAGCCAAGCGTGAAGATGAACAATAGCATGGCGACGGCGGAGGCCCAGGAGAAGGCCGGGACGAGGCGCGGCACAGGCGGACGGACACCAGCCATGCGGGGGGTCAGGGTGAAATTGCGAGGGGCGCGACGCTGAGGGGTGCGCCGGAGAAGGAGGCGCGTCTGGCGGAGGTCTTCCAGGGCAGCCACCAGAGCGGGGTCCGATTTGAGGCGACGCTCCAGACGTTCCTTTTCGGAGCGGGAGAGCTGCCCGTCAAGGTAGGCGGATACGCGCTGAATGTCGCGGGGGGTGGGGGATTTGGGTGTCTGGTTCATGCGCTGCTCTCCTCTTCCAGACGGAGGGCAGAGGGTAAAAGTTCCCGAAAGCCCTGCAGACATTCACGCAGGCGCAGTCGGGCGCGCGCCAGGCGGGACTTGATGGTGCCAAGCGGTTTCCTGACAGCCACGGCGACTTCCGTGTAATCCAGACCCTGGATATCGGCCAGGACGACAACGAGGCGAAAGTCGACCGGCAAGTTCTCGAGACAGTGCTGAATGGCGTGTTCCAATTCGGCCTGGTCGAGGTTGTCTTCGGGGGAACCACCCGGATCGATCAGCCAGGCGGGGGATTCCATTTCCTCGCCATCGGCTGTTTCGGGTTCGAGCGGCGTGGTGGGGCGGCGCTTCTTGCGGCGCAATTCATCGTAACAGGCGTTTGTGACGGTGCGCATCAGCCAGGCCCGGAATGAGCCGCCGCGGTAGGAATTGAGGGCGCGGAAGGCCGAGATAAAGGCCTCCTGCACGGCGTCAGCGGCCTGGTCCTCGTCATTGAGGATGCGCAGGGCGGTATTAAATAAAGCATCCTGATAAGCCAGGACCAGGCTGTTAAAAGCGTCCAGGCTGCCGTGCTGGGCTTCCGTTATGAGGGCGGTTTCGTCCATGGGATCTATTTTATCACTGGCTAATTTTCGGCGATGACGATGAGATGATCGTCTTCACAAAATACAACGGGAGCGGATTTATCCGGGTTGGTGTGGACGCCATAGGACTGTGAGGCCATGGTGTGACTCGGCTTCCAACGGTAGCCGATGGCGGTTTCACCGCGCCGGCTGGCTGCCTCGACCAGCGTGTAGAAATTGACCGGGCTGGCCGAGCTCGATATAGTCGCAGACCGGTTTCATGTAGATTTCCGAACCTGCCGGGTCGAAGATGTCGGTAAAAACGGCGTGCAGGTCGGCGTCCTCGGAGAGTTGTGCCATCATCAAGCTGACCAGGTGGTCGCTGACGATGAAGTCGTCGACATCGGTCACTTCGGCCAGTTCGCGGTTGCGCAGGTCGAGCATCTCACTGACGATGGAGAAGGGGGTCGTCACTCACGCTCGGCAATGTCGCGCAGGTGCAACAGGGTTACGATGGTCTTGGCGTCGGCTTCCTGGACATCCAAGCCGGGATAACTCAGCACGATGACATGGTCGTAGTCGGCCGGCGTTGAGGCTCTCCAAGCAGCGCCGGTCGGTGGTATCGCCGGGTTGGAAGGTCACTTTGAGATCAGGAAGGTGACTGCGTTACTCTTTTATGACGTGTTCCACATTAGCCAGCCAAGGGGGAGACGGACGGGTCAGCGATAACCAAAGCCTGAGGAACCCTTTGATAACGTAATCATTCAGCTCCGCGAAGAATGGTAGCTGCGCAAAGCGGTTCCAACCCAGGATGAGACACTTTTCCGGTTTGGGGTGGGTGCCCGCTCGGGCGGTCGGATGACGGATTCGTCCACGCGGAATGGTTTCCAGGCCGGAAACGATCAGGGTATCATCATCCCGGGTCAAGGCAAAGAGTACTGTCCGTCTCTGAATGAGCGTATCCATGGGTGGATTGAAACAGGCGGGCTGTCCAGCTTGCTTGATTCCCATGACGGCGGAGGTCTGATAAGCCATCAAAGCCTCGCCGATAAGTTTTACCGACCAGGAAAGGTTCGTGCGAGAAGTAGATCTCATCCCCGCTGAAGTTGAGCAGTTCGGTATAGACGGTGGAAAGACCGCTCTGACGGGAGGTTTGAGTGGTGACGCGGGCGATCAGGTCACCGGCGAGAACGGCTGAGACCAGGTCATGCTGGCCGATCAACTCAACCACGTCCATATTCTTTGGGATCCGGAAATCTGGGTGACAATATGGTAAGGCTCGGGGCGCCGGTTGGAATTGTTGGTGAGGGCCAGGATGGTCTTGATGACCACAGTATCCGGATCGTCCCCGGGCGGAGGCAGGATGATGATGGATTTGGCAGTGTGCGGGCTGCCGATCTCGAGCGTGGCCAGGTCGAGCGGATCGCCCGAGCGGCAAATGATGCGGGTGCTGCCAATGTGAACTGAACCGGCTCGCGGATCTCCTCCTCCATGTCGACCTTGTCCCGGTCTGCGAGGATGACAATGCGGGCGTTTTTCTGGTTTGGTTGGCGATGACCAGTTCGGAGAGGATGGTGAAAATCTGCGGCGACCAACCCAAGATGAGGGTGTGCCCGCTTTCGAGGACGCGCGAACGGCCCTTGCGCAAGTCTTCGACTTTGTCATCCACGCCGTTGGTGAGCTCGCCGATCAGGATGCTGACCATGAAAAGCTGCCGACGGTGACAAACAGCATGACCAGCGAAACCCCCAGCCGGAATCGCCGCCCATGGTACCGGCATCGAAGGTGCGCATCAAGCTTTCCCGAGGAGGATATTCGAAGAACGGTGAGGGGCTGCGGGCTCCCGGTGGAAGCCGGCGAGGCCGCAAGGCTGATGAGGGTGCATGGCAATGACGAGCAGGGCAATGGAGCAGCGCCAGCCAGGCGATCGATGACGCAGCGGGCCGCCGCGAAAAGCGGTTGTCGAAAATGTAGCGTAAGCGTTCACGAAGGGAAGGTTTTTCTGGCAGGCCGCCTCATCGAGCAGTTTTTTTCTCCTAGCCCAATTTGGTAATGTGCGATTTTGATGGGTATGGATTGATGACCTAATTAACCTCAAGACTGCCTCGATGGCGTTCAATTCCTCTTCCGAAAACTGAAATGCTCGAGAGCAGCCAGATTGGACTCCAACTGTTTGACACTGCTGGCACCGACCAGGGCAGAAGTGACCTGAGGCTTACGCAGCACCCAGGCAAGGGCCATCTGGGCAAGGGATTGGCCGCGCCCAGGGCGATCTCATTCAACCGGCGGACTTTTGGCAGGTTCTGCTTGACGTCATCGGGCGTCAACCAGACACGATCGGTCTTGGTGGCACGCGCGCCGGAGGGGATGCCGTTCAAGTAGCGGTCGGTCAACTGGCCCTGGGAGAGCGGCGAGAAAACGATGCAGCCAATGCCCTCCTTTTCGAGGGTGTCGAGCAACTCGTCCTCGACCCAACGGTCGAGCATGCTGTAATTGGGCTGGTGGATCAGGCAGGGGGTGTGCAGGGAGCGCAGGATGGCGGCGGCCTGACGGGTTTCCTCGGGGGAATAGTTTGAAATGCCGACATAGAGGGCTTTGCCCTGCTGCACGGCGCTGGCCAGGGCACCCATGGTCTCCTCGAGCGGGGTGTCGGGGTCGGGGCGGTGGCTGTAAAAGATGTCGACGTATTCCAGGCCCATGCGCTTGAGAGATTGATCGAGACTGGCAAGCAGGTACTTGCGCGAACCCCACTCGCCGTAGGGGCCGGGCCACATGTCGTAACCGGCCTTGGTGGAGATGATGAGTTCGTCACGATAGGGACGAAAATCTTCGCGCAGCAGCCGACCGAAAGTCTCTTCGGCCGTACCGGGCTTGGGACCGTAATTGTTGGCCAGATCGAAGTGGGTGATCCCATGATCGAAGGCGGCGCGGGCGATGAGGCGGCCATTTTCGAGCACGTCCAGGCTGCCGAAGTTGTACCACCAACCCAGCGAGATGGCGGGCAGTTTAAGGCCACTGTGGCCGGTGCGGTTGTAGTGCATGGTGTCGTAGCGATTTTCAGATGCGAGATACATTCCAATTTCCTCCAGAATTTATAAGTAGGCCGGGTTGTTCAGGATCCGTGCCGGGGCCCTGCCAACCAAATACTTTCAGATCGATGCGGCCGCGGGCGTTGAAAAAGACGCCTTCCTCTTCGAGCAACCGGCGCTGGTGTTCCGCACCGGGGCGCGGGCTGACCTGGCCCTGGGAATTGACCACGCGCTGCCAGGGAACATCCTCGGGGCATTTGGCCATGGCGGAACCGACCCAACGGGGTCCGAGGACCTGGTACGAGCGAGGTTCCAGGCCTGGCGGCAGGGGAATCAGGCGGGCGATCTGTCCGTAGGCGATGACCTTGCCAGGTGGGACCTGTTGGACGATATCCCAAACCTGGTGGTTGAAAATGATGGGGTCAGGGGGAGAAGTAAAGGATGGCACCGGCTACCACTCCCACCCTTTTAATTCCTGCATGGCGTCACGGGCGGTCAGGTCCAACTGCAGGGGGGTGATGGAGACGTAGCCGGCCTTGATGCCGCCATAATCGGTGCCTTCCTCGTTGACGCCGAGGGGAAACTCGCCGCCGATCCAGTAATAGGGACGGCCGCGCGGGTCGATGCGGGCATCCAGGGCATCGCGGTAGACGCGCAGGCCCTGGCGGGTGATCATAAAGCCCTTGAGCTCCGATTCCTTGAGATAAGGCACGTTGACGTTAAGCAAGACGCCAGCGGGAAGGCCACCCTGGAGCAGCCGGGCGGCAACACGGCGCCCGACGCGGGCGGCGGTGGAGTAATCGAGCAGGCCGTGGAAATCCTCGGGGGCGTTGAGAGAAATGGCCATACCGGGCAGGCCGCCGATGACGGCTTCCATGGCGGCGGTGACGGTGCCGGAATAGGTGACGTCGTGGCCGATGTTTTCATGCGGGTTGATGCCGGAGACGACCAGATCGATCTTTTCCTTTATTACGCCCAGCAGGGCCAGGGCGACGCTGTCAGAGGGGGCGCCGTCGGTGGAGAGGGCGGACGAGCCGTCGGCCAGGACTTCCGGGCGGACGCGCAGGGGGCGCTCCATCGTTTTAACGTGCCCGGAGGCGGACCAGTTGCGGTCGGGGGCGAAGACGGTGACGTCGCCGAGGGTGCGCATTTCCTGTGCCAGGGCGAGCAGGCCGGGTGCCTGGACGCCGTCGTCGTTGGTTACGAGTATGTGCATGGGGGAGGATCCTCTGGGATAGATTTTACCGCGGGAAGTCGCCGCGGCACAGGTAGCGCGGGAAGCGCCGCGGCACAGGTAGCGCGGGAAAGCGCCGCGGCACAGGTAGCGCGGGAAAGCGCCGCGGCACAGGTACGCGGGAAAGCGCCGCGGCACAGGTACGCGGGAAGTCGCCGCGTTTTATTGGGTGGCGGATGAGGATGGGAAATATGGTCTTACTGGGATGGGGTGGTAAGAAAGAAATGGGAATATTATAAATATGTGAGTAGTTTCCATCCGGCTTGATGGGGAAGGATGCTATAATTTTGGGATAAGAGTCTGTGGTGAAGTGATTGACCAGACGACTCATAATCGCTTGGGTGTTGGTTCGACTACCACTATCGTGGCACACGTCCAGCCAGGCCAACCGATAAGGTGGCGCGCCAGTCCATAGCCGTGGATATTTCCTTCTAGCCGGAAGTTAAAATAAATTGGAACCTCACTGCCCGCACATCGTTTTTTTGTTTTCGGACACCGGTGGGGGACACCGGAGTGCTGCTCAGGCGATCATGGGTGCATTGGAGCGCGGATATCCCGGCCAGGTCACTTATGAAATGGTCGATTTTTTTCGCGACTTTGCCCCGCCACTTTTAGATCGGGTTCCCGATATTTTCCCACCCCTGGCGGGCAATCCCAAATTACTGGGGCAGATATTCCATCTCAGCGATGACCCGCAGCGAATCCGCAGGATATTAAAGATTATCTGGCCTTATATTCGCCCAAGCTTGAACCGCTTGATCATTGAACGTCCGGCCGACTTGTATATCTCCGTGCATCCGCTGATCAATATTCCACTGGGACATGCCCTGGACAAGGCAGGTTCGAATACGCCCTGGGTCACGGTGGTGACCGACCTGGTGACTGCCCATACCACCTGGTTTTGTTCCCAGGCAAGCTTGATCCTTGTCCCCACAGAAAATGCTCATCAGGTTGGCTTGAAATGCGGCATATCTCCTGACCGGATGAAGATTGTTGGTTTACCGGTTGCAGAAGAGTTTGGCCGTAGAGATTGCGATCGGCGCGAAATTCGAGCCCGTCTGGGTTGGCCCCTGGATGACCCGGTGGTTCTTTTAATGGGTGGAGGCGAGGGGATGGGGCAGCTGGAAGACATTGCGGTTGCGATCGACGAAGCCGGTTTACCCATGACGCTTGTCATCATCGCAGGTCGGAATGAAGCCCTCCAGCATCGACTGGAAGGCAGGCCCTGGAAGATTTCAACCCGGGTGTACGGGTTCGTACATGCGATGCCCGATTTCATGCACGCAGCCACCTTATTGCTTACCAAGGCTGGACCGGGTACTATCAGCGAAGCGGTCACCTCGGGGTTGCCGGTTATTCTATACAGCCTGCTGAATGGATCAGAAGATGGCAATGTTCGTTACCTGGTCGATCATGGGGCAGGCAAATGGGCTCCCCAGCCCGACCAGGTGGTGGCAAATTTGGTCCACTGGCTGGACCATCCTGACGAGCGTACCCAGGCCGCCTCGGCCTGCCTGAGGCTGGCCCGCCCTCAAGCAGCCCGGGAAATTGCGGCCTTGATCATGGCGCAGATTCAGGACAATGTATAATGGCGATAGTCTTCTGGATTTCTTCCTATGATTCGAAGTGCATGCACGAAGGCGTCGAGACAATCTCTTAACCCGGGGAGGGTACTGTTCAACCATGAAACCGATCAGAGTCATCCTTAATCCTGCGTCCGGTCACGGCAACGGTGCCCGGCTGTCCCCTGCCATTGAAGCCGCATTGGCCAGACATACACTCGATTATGACTTGGTCCGTACGGAGCACCCGGGCCATGCCATCGAGCTGACCGGCCAGGCGATTCAGGATGGCGTGGAAATGATCGTCGCAGCCGGTGGGGATGGAACTCTGAATGAAGTGGTGAACGGATTGATGCGCTCCAAGTTGGCCGGTGGCAGGTTGCCCACCCTCGGGGTTCTGTGTGCCGGCCGAGGGAACGATTTTGCAGGGTCAATTGGTATTCCGGAGGATATTGATCAGGCATGCAACCTGTTAAAACTCGGGCAGAGTCGACTGCTCGATATTGGTCGGGTCACCGGTGGAATTCATCCTGAAGGGCGTTATTTTATCAACTGCGTCGGCGTGGGCTTTGATGCGGTCGCTACAATCGAGGCAGCCAAACTTCCTCGCTGGGGTGGCTTTTTGAGTTTCTTAGTGGCTATCTTTAAGACGATATTTCTGTATAACCATGCCCCCCTGGCTGTCATTGAGTACGGTGACAAAACCATTAAACAGCGCTCTTTGATGATCTCTATCATGAACGGACGGCGGTTGGGGGGGCGTTTCTTCATGGCACCCGATTCAAAGCCGGATGACGGTTTTCTTGACCTGTGCATCGCTGAGCAGATGAACTCATTCCAGATCCTGCGCCTGATTCCCCATTTCATCCACGGAACCCAGGCATCGCAAAAAACCATTAAAACCGGTCAGGCCGCAGTGGTCAAAATCGAGGCCATCGACGGTCCACTGCCTGTTCAAACGGACGGTGAGATCATATCCACCGAAGGCCGCAGCCTGCTCGTAGAATTGCTGACCAGGCAGATTAAGGTCATTTGCCCTCCACAAGCAGAGGAACAATGAGCCTTTCCAGGCGCTTCCTGGTTGCGTTGTTCCGCGCTTTGAGCGATGCGGTTTTTCGTGTGCATGCTGATGCATTAGCCAGCGTTCCTGCCCAAGGACCGCTGATACTTGTGATGAACCATATCAATATCCTGGAAATCCCCCTGATCTATGCCCGTCTGCAGCCTCGTCCGGTGCACGGCCTGGTTTTGGCTGACCATTGGAAGAATCCACTGGTTGCATGGGGCTTGAATGCGTGCGGGTCCATTCCTCTCCAGCGCGGTGGTGGAAACCTGGCTTCCATCAAAAAAGCCCTGGAGGTTTTAAGTGCTGGCGAGATCCTGTTAATGATGCCCGAGGGCAGGCGCAGTGGAAACGGACAACTGCAAAATACCCATCCGGGCGTGGTGTTGTTGGCATTGAAGAGCAACGCCCCCATTCTCCCGATCGTGACGCACGGGGGGGAGAAGTATAAAGGCAATCTAAAAAAACTCCGGCGGACCGATTTCTATATTGCCCTGGGCAGAACGTTTACCCTGAAGGCTGGGAATGGCATGTTGGACAGCCGGACTCGCAAGCAGATGCTTGACGAGGTGATGTACCAATTGGCTGCCGTGCTGCCTCCTGAATACCGCGGGGTTTACGCAAACATGCCAGACGCGACGCAAAATCACCTGGAATTCTGCTTGAATGGCCCAGGCTTGTGATGGACAGATACATCCACCCGGGTTATGCAATATGCACGTGAGAGAAACCAGAGGCTGACTCGATGGAGCCTTGTTCAAAAGGACTTTCAATCCAGCCGTATAGGAGATGAGCCAGAATCCGCCTGGTCGCAGGTCCTGCCGGGCTAAAGTATCTCCAACTAATTTACAATCAAAGAGCGGATGGATGTTATGGATTTGAATGGCAAACAGATATCCCGTAAGGAGGAGAGCGAATGAAAAAGGTATTTTTCCTGCTGATCGGATGGGCGTTGCTTTTTTCAGGTTGTGCAGGTGGGGTGAAAAGTGTGACAGAGAATGTGTATTTCCTGAACGTAGACCGGTACGCAATCGGCACGGAACCGTACGAAGATGCGGTGACACGGTCGGTGGCGGCGACAGGGTCGAGACCGGAAGCGGTGCTGCGGCAGGTTTTCCTCGGCCCAACAGCGGAAGAAAAGGCAAAAGGTCTGGATGTTGTTCTGAGCGGAACAACCGGTTTCAGTAAAATGACCCTTCAGGATGGCATTGCGCGGGTCTACCTGACCGGAAAATGTAATTCAGGCGGATCGACATACACGATTCGCGAACTTGATTTTTGCCAACCTGACGCAGTTCCCCGAGATCAAGTCGGTCAAGATCTACGACGAAAACGGGCAGACGGAAATGCCGGATGGGTCAACGAATTCGATCCCGGTATGCCTGGAACCATGAGGATGAGAACAGCGGGATGAAGGGAAATATTGGAGATACCCAATGATGAAACAAGACCGTTTCCTGATGGGGATCCTGATCTTTATCGGTTTGCTGGTGGTGGCCGCTCTGGCGTTGTTTTTTTTCCGCAACGAAAAGCCGGCTTATGGAGCGGAGGATACGCCCGAAGGTGCGCTTTACAATTACGCCGTGGCGTTACAACTCCATGATTACGAGCGAGCCTATGGTTATCTGGCCGAGAAAGACAACCGACCAACCTATGACAGCTTTCGCCAAGCTTTCCTGACCCGGCAACTGGATACCAGCACTTCTGCGTTGCAGATCGGGAATGTGCAGATGTTATCCAATGATGAAGCCTGGGTAAGCATAACCATCCAATACGCCGGGAGCGGCATACTTAATAACGGTTGGTCCAGCACCGATAAAGGTACCCTGGTAAAGCAAAAAGGCGCCTGGAAAATCACCTATTTGCCCAATCCTTTCTGGGGCTATGATTGGTACCAACCGACCCCTGTGCAGGCAAAGCCGTAACAGGCAGGATTTCCCATGCGCAACATTCGCCGACTTTACTTTTACGCCGTAGCCTTTGTCAGCCTGGAAGTGGTCGTATGGGGGTTGATTGGCCTGGGGCGTTCATTTTTCTGCGGTAATGGAATTGCCGTCTGTGGGGCTGCAACCATCCTGGCGCAGGGATTGGCCCTTATCCTGGTGGGAGTACCGGTCTTTGGCTTCCACTGGTGGATGGCTGAACGGTTCGCCCGCCAGGATGGAGAAGAGCGTGCTTCAGGTGTGCGGGCGGTCTTCCTGTATGGGGCGCTTTTGGGAACGTTAATCCCCATCGTACAAAATGTCCTGTCGCTGGTCGACCGCCTGGTCCTGCAAGTTGTTGGGCTATCATCAACACTGGCTTTCCTGGGACCAAACCAAACCTGGAGCGATAACCTGATCGCGGTTGTAATAAACGCAATTGTCGCGGCATACTTTATAACGGTATTGCGGGCGGACTGGCAGATTATCCCTGTGAAGGACTCGTTCAGCGACATCCGCCGAATCTACCGCCACGTCTGGTTGATCTATAGTCTGGGGATCGTAGTCGGGGCAGTGCAACAACTGCTGCAATTTATCCTGAATATTTTTCCAGGCACGCTCGGTTTTCAATACCGCCCGAGTGGGGCGCATGGCATTGCACTGGCCTTGATCGGTGTACCGCTGTGGACCTTTGCGTGGAAAACCATGCAAGCTGCATCGTCGAGCAGGCGGAAGGGCAATCGCTTTTGCGCCTGGGGGTGTTGTACCTGCTTTCGCTGGCGGGAGTCATCACGGTGCTTGCCTCGGGCGGCGTGGTAGTTGACGTGAGCCTGCGCGCCGTTTTTGGAAAATCGATGAGCCTGGCGGTTTTCGTCCAAAAGGTGGCCACGCCACTGTCCATTGGAATTCCGCTGGCAGGTGTCTGGGCTTATTATGGAGGCTGGTTGGGTTGCGCCATGGCCGAATCACCCGACGTCAGCGCGCCGGGCCGGGATGCGCCGCCTGTATGCTTATATCCTGTCTGCCATCGGGCTGGGGGCTACGTTCACAGGGGTTGCCATGCTGCTCGCTTTCGTGGTGGATACCGCCATCGGGAACATCGTTTGGGCAAACGTGCTGCGGCCGCGCCTGGCTGCATCACTGGCAACCTTGCTGGTGGGACTGCCGCTCTGGTGGCTGGCCTGGGATCCGATGCAGGCGGAGGCGCAGAGAGCCGGTGATGCTGGCGATCATGCCCGGCGCTCGATCATACGCAAGGTGTATCTCTACCTGGCATTATTCGTCAGTGTGGTGGGCGGCATGATCGCAGCGGTCAGTCTTTTGAACCTGGTGTTGCGTTCCCTTTTTGGAAATGCAGTGGAGGCCCTGCTCCAACAAGTCCTGAAAGACCTGGAGGTGCTATTCCTGTTTATTGGCCTGGGGGTCTATCACGGGTTGAAGCTCGGGAAAGATGGCAAACTGGCGTCTGAGGCGCTGGCAGAGAAACACGCCGCCTTCCCGGTGCTCGTGTTCGATTCCGGGGATGGTTCCTTTGGGCAGGTCATCCTGAGCGCGCTGCACCGGCAGGCTCCGCGCCTGCCGGCCATGCTCCAGCCAGCCGGGCAGCCGGTTGCGCAGGAGCCAGCTCCGAAAGCCGTGGTGCTGCCGTCTGACCTGGCCGTCGACCCACCTGAATCGCTGCGGAAGTGGCTCAGCCAATATGCCGGGAACAAGCTGGTTGTCCCTCACTCTGCACCAGGCTGGTTTTGGACCGAGGGAGTTCGTCCGCTACCGGCCGCTGCCACCCGGGCGGCCCAGGCTGTACGGCAACTCGCCGAGGGACAGGAATTGCGCCAGCAGACGGGCACTACCGGCTGGATGATCGTTGTTTATATCGTTGCGGGGTTCTTCGGCCTGGAAGTACTGGGGCTGTTAATCTCGCTTGGGATTTCTCTGATGGGTGGCTAGGTTTCTCAGGGGATACCAACTCAGTATTGGCGGGGTGGGATTACAATCCCCGGCTCAGGTACCGAACCCACTCAAACGGATTGAAGAGTGGCTATGATCCATCCGGAGATATTCCAGCGGGACACCAATGATGGACATCCTTTGACGGGAAGCGAGGCTTGCGGATCCCAATAGGCAGTGATCCAGCCAATTTCGATGAATGCCAGTGGTGCAGGGCGGGTAGAGTGGGAGAGTGATAATGGCGAAAAAGGTCAGATGAATGGCAGCGCGGGACAGGCGGACACGCCCCGGGAGAAGACCAAGGACAGGCGGGAAGATTTGAATAAACCTGGGGCAAATCATGGAGGAGAAATGCAGATATATTCACCTTAATTTGCCTTTTTAGTAGAAATAATGTATATTAATCTTGAAATATAGTTCACTTAGAGGTGTGAGGGGCAGGCTTCGAGGTGATATTGATCGCAATACCTGCCGGCAGGCAAGCTTTTCCCAACGATCCATTGGGGAAGTGGTGAAGGTGCGATCCTCCAAGGAAGAAAAGGAGCAGCCCGATGCGAAAAAAGAAATCGATTTTCCTCCCAATCAGCTTTTTACTTTTGTTATCCCTGGCATGCAACCTCTCGTCAGCACCTACGGTGTTGGTCGTGACTGCCACCCAAGGCAACCAAACCGCGGACTCGCAACAGGCGATCGACCAGGCGATCCAGGAGACCTTTGCGGTGCAAACCCAGATGGGAATGGCAGTCCAGGAGACCCTGGCAGCCATGCCTACGGAAACTCCTCAGTTCACGTTTACCCCTGCGGATACGCCCACACCGACAGCTACTTTTACGCCCGAAAAGGCGCAGGTGAGTGTATCGATCGACACGAACTGCCGGACCGGCCCGGGGGAAATCTATGACTACCTGGGCGCGCTGCACGTAGGGCAGACAGCGGATGTAATCGGAAAGAACCAATCCGGCGACACATGGATCGTGCAGCTACCCGGCAACCCAGCGGTGACGTGCTGGTTATGGGGTCAATATGCCACCGTTACCGGAAGCAGCTCCAATTTGCCAATCTTCACACCACCACCGACGCCAACACCGCAACCGGGATTCGAGGTCAGTTACGCAGGTTCGGGAATTTGCTCAGGAGTGTACGACTTGCAATTCAAAATCAAAAACACGGGCAGCGTTACATGGGAGTCCACCTATATCAAAGTGACGGACACGACCAATAACAAATCATTCAACGACTTTGAGAATTCATTCAAAGAGTACAACTATTGTGTCGTGCTGCATGTAGTACCAGATCGCTCGATCCAGGGGATGTCGAAATAAGCCAATTTTTTGGGTTCCCCTATAATTTCGCAGGTCATCCAATGAAAGCCATTATCCAGGTATGCATGTTGGACAACCAGGCGGGAACCTGTTTGGACAAGACAATCAATTTCACCCCGTAAATTTGGGGATGAAAGAGGAGAGAAAATTGATAAATACAGAAGACAGGAGCTTGAAGGAAGATCCTGTCTTTTTTGGAATGGTGATCTAATTGAGTGACAAAGAAATGTACTTATCCAGATATTGATTGTTTGGGTTCAGAAGGATTGTCTGCCGCCTAGTACCCCAGCGTGCAGGGAGATGTAACGACTAAAGTCGATACTACCAGTGGGAGACACCTGCGTTGCTCAAAGAGAAAGGCCGCTAAGGCGAGACTGTATTAATTGCGAAATGGGCGAGCCAGATGCCCCTAATTCAATTTTCGGTGCTGTTAATACAAAATGTAGGAAAACGGACGGGAGTGGACGATGACCGAGCCGAGCATGAGCAGGAAGATAACCGCCACGGTCAAAATCAGATAGAGGCGGAGACGCGGGGGGATGCGTCCCTGGGCGCGGATCGTTTTGGTTTTCTTCGCATCCATCGAAAGACCGGTCGCCGCAGCCACCGGAACAGCCGCACAAAACATACACATAATCTACCTCCGAGATGTTTTACCTTTAATATCGATAAAGTATAATACCAGGCTGGTCGTTCAACAAGATAGATTGTCACGAAAGCGCGAAAAACAATGAGAAAAAACCTGATTGTTTTCTTTGGATTAACCATTGTCATTTTAGCAGCCATCATCGTCTTCATGATCTGGGGCTTGCCTTACTTCCTGGATACCTCCATCCCGGCTCCCACCAACAACGGGTTTGGGTCTGAGACCGTTCCGGCAAAGATCACACAAATCCTTGACCAGGGGACGGTGACCCTGGGGCAAACCACACAAACCTACCAGGACCTTAGCGTCATCATCCTGTCGGGTCCGTACAAGAACATGACGGCGACGGTGAGTTACGGGAAAAACCAGATCATGCCGACGGGTATCCTGTACAAGTCGGGAGACGAGATGATGGTGGTGGTGAATTCCGGTCCAGGCAACAAGATCGTGGTGGACTACGCGGATGCGGTGCGCACCCGGCCCGTGCTGATCATCGTGGCGATTTTCGTGGTGGCACTGATCGGAGTGGCGCGCTGGAAGGGGGTGCGGGCGCTTCTGGCACTGGTCTTCAGTTTCATCGTCGTCATCGCATACATCATCCCGCACATCCTGCATGGGGAGGACCCGGTGCGGGTAAGCATCATCGGTTCGATGATCATCCTGGCTGTGACCCTTTATCTGACGTATGGATGGAACCTGAAAACACATGCGGCGGTGGCGAGCATCCTGATTGCGCTGATCTTGACCGGATTTTTGGCGTGGATGTTCGTGAAAATTGCCCTGCTGACCGGGAACGGGAGCGAAGAAGCGCTCTATCTGATCCAGGTGCCGGGGATCACGGTGGATCTGCGCGGGTTTGCTGCTGGGCGGGATCATTCTCGGTGCGCTGGGGGTGCTTGACGACCTGGTCGTCACACAGGCATCCGCGGTGTTCGAACTGCACCAGGCTAATCCCGCACTGGGCATGTGGCAACTCTTCCGAAGTGCGTACCGGATCGGGCAGGACCACGTGGCCTCCACCGTGAATACGCTGGTGATGGCATATACCGGGGTGGCGCTGCCGCTGCTGCTTCTGTTCACGGTCGCGCGTGGTAATTATTCGGCGTTGATCAGCGTAGCTTCGGTTGCGGAAGAGATCGTCCGGACTCTGGCTGGTTCGGTAGGGTTGATGGCGGCCGTGCCATTATCGACGCTGGTGGCGGCATTGTTTGCCCTGTACCATGAGCGTCTGGGAGTAATCCGCCCGTATCTCGGACCGGAATCCGGCGGAGAAATGCATTCGCATCCCCACTGAGGTTTTTACGGTCCGGCAAATATGTGCGCTTCAGGTCTGGCAATCCGCACAGACACCAAATATGGACAAGGAATGTCCCTCGATGGCAAAGCCAGCTTTGCGCCCAATTTCCAAGAATTTCTCTTCCGGAATGCAAACCCCGATTTCCACTACACGGTGGCATTTTCGACAGGTCATGTGATGGTGGTGAATATCCCCACAGGCTCGATAAGTATGACTCCCATCTGCAAAATCAATCCTATTCAATAATCCCAGATTTATCAGCATCTCGACTGCGCGGAAAACAGTGGCGCGGCCCAGATGCACATCCAAGCGCTGTAAACTATGCCATAAGTCTTCTGCGCTGAAATCCTGGCCACTCTCGGCCAGTTCCACAAGACGGTCGGCGATAAGCTGCCTGGGGCGGGTGGACCGATGTACATTTTCCTGAAAAACCGCCCGGATCTTTTCGGAAAGCTCTTCAGAAGCAGCTTTAGCATTCATGGAATTTTCCCTTCAAATTATTGTCTCCGCAAGCAGAGCAAGACGCCGCGACTTAGCCCCGCTGAATGGCTACTTAAGGGCATTTATGATGGTGGTTGTATCGTATTTGATCATATCGATGTAGGTGGGAGCCGGTCCATCGGGTCCGGAGATGCTTTCAACATATAAATCTGTGATCACTTTCGCACCTGTATCCGAGGCGATCTGGTCAGCCAAATTCTGGTTTTCTCCAATATCCAAAAATATAGCCGGGGCACCAGTTTGTTTAATGGTTTCGATCAAACTCGCCAATTGTTGCGCAGACGGCGACGCATCGGTCGTGATGGTGGGAATTACTGCGCCGACGACCTTAAAATCATATTCTTGGGCATAATACCCAAGCGCATCGTGATTGGTCACCAGCAGGCGCTTATCGACCGGTAATTGGCCGACCTGTTGCTTGACCCATTGATCCAAAGCCTGAAGTTGGGCGATATAAGCGGCGGCATTTTTGGCATAAATTGCCTTACCCGCCGGATCAGCCTGGGACAGTCCATCCCGGATATTTTCCACGTAGGTGATCGTTTTGAGTGGATCCATCCACATATGTGGGTCGCCTTCGGGATGTTCGCCTGAAGTATCCGGGTTGGCCGTCAAGCCATTTGTGGCAACGATCACCAGCCGCTGACCTCCAAGAGCATCCATTGTTTTTTGCAACCAGGTTTCATACCCCAACCCATTTACAATCAGTACCTGACTTTGGGCTATCCTGATAACATCCTGCGGTTTCGGTTCGTATTCATGCGGATCGATGGTGACCGGGAGAAGCGTATTCACATTGAGACGGCTTCCTGCCACATTCTGCGCAATGTCTCCCAGAAAGGATTCCATTGCAAGGACACTCAGCGTCCCTGAATTAGCAGGCGTGACGGGATTGCCAGAACAGGCGCCCAGTAGCGCAACTGACAGGACGGCTGCCAGGTACAGACTAATTTTATGCATAATGGTAACTCCTTTGGAAACCATCCGATATATTATTGATACTTAGTATCAATAATGGAGTTTATCGCATTATGATGGTCATGTCAACGATTTTTCATATGGATTTTCTTATGGGAGGAAGGTGGGGGTAATCACGTCATCCATGATCCTGGTCAGCTTTCCGGAATTAACCTCTGCCATCCAGACGCCGGGTTGTTCACTCCCCAGGAGGGGAGTCTGGTTATACAGGAGATATTTGCCATCCGGCGACCAACTCATATTCGAATATGAAACCTGGCCCTGGAGAAGAACGTGGCCCTGGCTGCCATCCGGGTGCACCAGCCAGACCATCTCCTGGGGGTTCGAGTTTGGCGAAGAGGTTGCATCCCGATTGATGGCAATCCACTGTCCGTCCGGCGACCAGGCGGCTGTGTAGTCAGCCTGTTGGTTGGCTCCTCCCAGGTCAATATTTTGCGCAGAAGCGAGTATGTAGCGATTCACATGCAGGGCTGCGCCAGGAGAAGAGTCGGCAGGCGCCCAATATAAGAGCAAATCCCCGGAAGGACTCCAGATTTGCAGGGCATAAGAATGATTCGAAAGAGGGATTGAAATAACCTGACCCTGCACTAAATCATAAACTTTTATACTGTTCGCAGCCGGGGAAACATAACTCATCCAGTGACCGTCCGGAGAAAATGCCGGTGCCAGCCCCGGATAAGACTGGTCTTGGAAAAGCGGTTTGGTTTCTCCGCTAGATAGATCCAACCACCAGATGGTAAAGACTGGCGCAGTAGTATTTTGGAAGTAATCCAGGCGCTCGTAAACCAGCCTGGTGCCATCGGGATACCAAATGGGGGCTTCACACTGGGCTTGCGGACAATCCAGGATAATGTGGGGATTGGAGCCATCCACCTGGATAGATTTAATGGAAGAACCGCCATCCGTATTGATCAGGGTATACAGGATGGTCTTCCCGTCCGGCGATATTGCGTACCCATATACACCACCCGGCTCCCGGGTGAGCGCCTGGGGTTCTCCGTCATTCAGCGGATACAGGGTCACCTGATATTGAGACTGGCTGTCCATCCCAAGGTAGATCAAGCGGGCCTTATTTATATGAAAAGCCGGGGCAGCAGAATTTCCGGCCGAGAGCGAGCCTGGACTTGAATGAATGGCGTCAGAGGAAGCCTTGAAGGAATGGAAGGCGCTGACCGACAGGCCGATCCCCAATCCCAAAACGACCACTGCACTCAGCATAGGCGTATAGGGGGTGATGCGGTTCAGCAGGTTGGAGCGGTTGATTAGACGGGCTGCCATGAACCATGGCGATGCCGATCGCGATCAAGACCAGGGCAAGGCCCAGGCTGAAGGAAACGATCAGGAGCATGCCGAAAGGGATCCGTCCCAGGGCGACTGCGACGACCAAGATGGCAATTGCATCCGGACAGGGAACCAGACCGCCGCTGACCCCGAGAGCGAGCAGCGATTTCCAGGTAACCTGATCTGCGGGTAAGGAATGAGTGTGAGGATGATCATGCGATAATGCAGAATTTCCATAGTGGTGGTCTTCAGCATGCAAATGGAAGTGGTCAGACGGGTTATTTTGCGATGGAGCGGGACGGAAGATGAACCGGCCGGAGGAATCCGCCTGAGAAGCAACGGAAACCTGCGTTATTTGTTTTCTCGCGGGCAGGCTCTCGGACTGCCGGGCGGCGCCGTGCTGCCAGCAAGGGGCGAATCCTCGTGATGAATAGGCTGATCCCAAACCCGGCGACCAACAACCCGGAGATGATCTCCAACCAGGGTGCGACCAGGGATGGAAAAATATACTGGGAAGCCAGCAGAGTTAAACAGGCCGAAAATGAGCACGGAACCGGTGTGGGTAATGGTAACAATGCTGCCCAAGAAAACCGCATCACGGGTCCGTCCATGCGAACCGACCAGGTAGGCAGCCACCAGGGTCTTGCCATGACCGGGTGTGAGAGCGTGCAGGCTGCCGAGTGCCAGGGAAAGCAGGAACGCTCCCAAGAGGAACAGGGGTGAAAAATTCTGCGTCCGGACCAGCCCGGCCAGGGCGGTAGCCACTCCGGTCTGGTTGGATGCGGGGGTTTGGGTAGAGGAAGACCCCGCCAGGTTACCGGCCAGACCGGTCAAGGTACCCGTCATAGCAGAAAGATCCGGTTTTCCACTATCCCATGCAGTGATTGCTTCGGTGTTATCCGGGCTGGCGGTAAAAAAGACTATTAGCTGCAAGAGGCCGTTGGACTGGGACGGTTTGGAAAAGGATATTCCAGATTGGGAGGATAAAGAGTAGGCGTTCAGGCTGATGGCTTCCATATAGGCATTATGGATCTCGATGGAATGGGAACCACTCAAAATTCCGTCCAATTCTCCGGGCCAATTTACCGCCAGGTGAATTTCGATCGGCTGTTCCCCGGATTGGAGCTGGTCGGGCGAGGAGGGCCATGCGACACTGAGGACCTGGGCAGTCTGGCTGGTTTCTCCATCCATGCTGAGGGTCCATCCACTTAGAAAGGACTGCAGCCAGGAAACCGCTTCGGCCTGGCTAATTTGACCATCCTGGTTCTGATTGGCCTGTCCCCAGATATCTGCCCCAAGAATGGGACCGGGGGTGATCTTCCAATCCACCTGGATACCAGCTTGAGTGATCTGGATGGCCTGGCTCTGGGCGTACATATCCAGGGAATGTGCGGAAGCCTCGGCTATGGGGATAATCGATATAAAAAGAAAGGCGAGAAGGATTATTTCCCTGTAAGCCCGGGCGTGCCGGAGTGACATTTTATTGTTTTTAGGAGATGAGCGTTCCGCACGCATGCGGGAAATGCCCCTGGTAAAGAGAGCGTATCCGGTCAAACTCATAGTATTGCCAACATCTCATTATAATCCAATGGTGATAAAATGCATCACAATTGGATTATTTTGTTATTAAGACTTCAGCGAATCTATCATTGACATGGCTTCTTCGACCCGCAAAAAACACTCCCCCTCGCGCAGCGAAGTTCATACCGGTTGGATCCTGCAGACCGCTTTTGCGGTCGCCATCACTTTTGCGACCCTGGCGACAGCATTTTCACCAGCGATCTTTCGCGATTCCAACTTCAACGATACGCTGGCGAAATATTTCAATCCGCAACAGCCGGCACTGGCAGCAGTCTCCACAGCCGAAGGTCTACGGATTGGAATCGTATCAGGGCACTGGGGGCATGACTCGGGCGCTGTATGCGATAACGGGACGACCGAGCAGCAAGTTAACCTGACCATTTCGACCCTGGTGCAACAAAAATTGTCGGCCTACGGTTACCAGGTGGACCTGTTGCAAGAGTTTGACCCCAGGCTGACCGGATACAAGGCAGCACTGCTGCTTTCCATCCACAACGATTCGTGCGTATTCATCAACGATCAGGCGACCGGCTTCAAGGTGGCGGCTGCGCTGGCCAACCGGGATCCAAACCTTTCGGACCGGTTGGTGGCGTGCATCCGTGACCGGTACGGGCACATTACAGGCCTGCCTTTCCACGACAGCGTCACGGATGACATGACCCAATACCACGCCTTCCAGGAGCTCAATCCATCCACCACGGCGGCGATCATCGAAACCGGTTTCCTGTTCAAGGATTACGACATCCTGACCAGCCATCCGGACGTGATCGCGGATGGGATCGTTGCTGGGAATTTTATGCTTCGTCAATAACGAGAATGTTGCTGTGCAACCAACGCCTGTTCCCTAAGCAGGCAAGGGAGGCCAGAATTTCAGCATGAGATTTAGATTGGGGAATAGATACTGGTGCCAGATATCCCGATAGCGCTCCACTTCCTCCTCCCATCTTTCCATCGTCCCAACCCAACTCGGGCTGGGCGATGCAGCGGATACGGTCCATCAGGGGCATGCCACCCTAGGCAGGTTGAGATTGAGGCGCAGGCGGCGGGCGAGCAGGTCGTCCAGGTGGACGACGGCTTCATTGCGGGCGGCCCAGCGCAGTTCAGCCCACAGGGACGGGCTGGAGCCGATGGGTTGCAATTCGCCCGGTTGGGCAGCCTCCACCAGGTTGCAAGCCTGGGCGCCGTAACGGCCCATCAGGCGCAGGCGCAACTCGGGCGGCACGTCGCAGAGGCTGCTCTCGGAGGGCAGCGGATCGAGCACGCGCGCATCCATTCTCAGACGGGGGTGCTCCGGAAGGGCAGAGCGAACGGCGCGCAGGGCGGTGTGGGCCATGAGGCGGAAGGTAGTCAGTTTGCCGCCGCTGACGGTCAGCAGGCCGGATTCGTTCCAGAGCACAAATTCACGCGATTCCTTCGAAGGATCCACCCGCCCGGTATCCACGACGGCGCGCAAGCCGGCCAGGCTGGACTGCACATCCGCGGGACCCAGGTCCAGGTCCGGGAAGGCGTGCCGGGCAGCGGCCAGGAGATAGTCGGATTCGGCCGGGCTGATGTGCAGGTCGGTGGAGGGTTGCGCTGTGTGGTCCACGTCGGTGGTGCCCACCAGGGTGACGCCTTCCCAGGGCAGCACGTAGACCGGGCGGCTGTCGTCGGGGTGCAGGAAGGTGACGGCGCGCGTAAGCGGCAGACGCTCCTGCGGCAGGAAGAGGTGACCGCCGCGCAGCACACGCAAGCGGGAGCGCCCCCCGACCTGGCTGCGCAGACCATCCGCCCAGGCGCCGGTGGCGTTGACCACCACGCGGGCGCGCACTTCGATGGTTCCACGGTCGGAGGCCAGG
Organism: uncultured Chloroflexia bacterium; assembly: GCA_963814135.1. Classification (GTDB taxonomy): domain Bacteria; phylum Chloroflexota; class Anaerolineae; order Anaerolineales; family Villigracilaceae; genus UBA877. Next base: position 93,914 of record CAWFBZ010000002.1, read on the forward strand.
TCATGGATGGCCACACCGGTCACACGCTGGCGTAGGCGCAGCAGCCCTTCGACGCGGGCATAATTCAAGGCCAATGCACCATCCTGGGTGGCCTCCTTGAGGACGCGCAATACCAGCCGGGCATCGTCGGTCTGGGCGTCGAAATAGCGGAAGCCGGAGACCATCTCGGGAGAGCTCAACTGGGGGACCAGGTTGCGCAAACCGGCCGGATCGTAGGAAGCGTGGTTCCATTTGAGCGCCATGACATCGTAGACGCTCAAGCCCAGTCCGAAGACCCAGCCGGGAGTCTTGTCGCCGCGGAAGTTGGCCATCACGAAGGGCAGGGGCGTGACCAGGCCGCGACCTTCCTTGAGCAGGTGTTCGCGCTCGTGGACAGACTCCCAGGTCAGTTTGATCTGGGCATTTTTAAGATAGCGCAGGCCGCCATGGACAAGCTTGGAGGAGCGACTGGAGGTGCCTGAAGCGAAATCACCCTGCTCGAACAGGACCGCCTTCAAACCTGCACGGGTAGCTTCGCGCAGGATGCCGGCGCCGGTGATGCCGCCGCCGATGACGATCAGGTCAAATTCCTGATCCAGTTGCGACCAGACCGATCCACGACCATCCCGGCCCCACATCAGCAGCAAGCCTCCTGCAGCCAACCGGAAATTTCGTGGCGGGTCGGGAAACGCCCGCTGCAGACGACCTTATCGTTGATGACCAGGGTTGGGAGGACCAGCACACGGGCCAGCCGGCCGATTTCCCGGGTATCGTCCACTTCGCTCACTTTAATTTCCAGGCCGGGAAGATGGTTCAGGAGGTCCTGGTGGGCGGCCGCCACCAGACGTCTAACGGCATAGCGTTCGGCGGCACCAAGACTGAGGATTTTGATGATGATCACGATGATGATCCTCCAGGTCAGGTTTCGAGTAACTTGCCCGGATTCATCATTCCATCCGGGTCGAACTCATCGAAGAGCGTTTTCAAGGCCTGCATCCCAAGCGGGCCTTTTTCGGCAGCCAGGTAGGGGGCGTGGTCCAGTCCAACGCCGTGCTGGTGCGAAATGGTCCCGCCGTGCGCCAGGATCACGCGGCTGGCGGCGCTTTTCAACACCTGCCAGCGGTGCAGGGTTTCTTCGGGGTCAACCGCCCGGCGGAACAAGTAGGTGACGTAGAGGCTGGCGCCATCCCGGTAGACATGGGAGAGGTGGGCAAAGACCAGCAGGCGCTCGTCTTGCCCCGCCAGCCCATCCTGCAGGACTTTCAGCACTTCTCCGGCGGTAAACTCCACCTGCGACCAGGGGACGGCCGTCTCGAGGGTGTCGAGGGCGTAGCCGGCTTCCCAGAGGGTGTTGCGCAGGTAGGGGGCGTAAAAGCGGGATTTCTCCCACAGCCTGCCGATGGCTGAGCCAGTCATCAATCCGTGGTGCGCCCGGACGATCTCAAGCGCTTCGATGCGAGCCTGTCTGGCCTGCCGGCGGGTGCCGGTCACGCCGAGGACCAGCAGGGCGCGTGCCTCGCCAAACCCGAGCAGGCGCAGGCCGCGTCCGGCCAAACCGACCAGAGCGTCCTTGCCAGACAATGCCAGGGTGGTGGCCGTCTCGACCGCATTGCTGAGGCGCATCATCGAGACGGCGATGCCGGCTTGGGCGATCATACGGACGGCGGTGGCACCTTCCTCCCAGGTATGGAAGAAGACGCCGTAAAACGCTTGGGTTTCCGGGAGAGGGTGCAACCGCACAGTGGCGCGTGTCAGCACGCCCCAGGCGGCCTTCCGAACCGAGCAGCATTTGCTTCAAATCCGGTCCGGCGGCCGAGGCGGGAAAGGTGGGCAGGTCCATCGGCCCGAGCGGTGTTTCGACGTGACCGCCGGCGAAGAGATTCTCGATGCGCCCATAGTGGTAGGATTGCTGGCCGCTGGAACGGGTGACGACCCAGCCGCCCAGAGTGGAGAGCTCGAAGGATTGCGGGAAATGCCCGAGGGTGTAGCCGTGTTCGTTGAGATGCATTTCGATTTCCGGCCCGGTGACACCGGCTTCGAAAGTTGCCAGTTGGGAAAACTCGTCCAGCGCAAGCAAGTGGTTGAAGCGCGAAAGGTCCACGGTCAGGACCGGAGCGTCCCCTGGGAGGGGGTTGATGTGCCCGACCACGCTGGTCCCGCCGCCGTATGGGATGACTTTTATGCCGGCATTTTGGGCGTAATCCAGAAGCTCGCGCACCTGAATATCCGAGACCGGATAAGCGACCCCCTGCGGGAAAGCGCCGATCTGGCCGGAACGCAAGGCGATCCAATCCGGCAGGGATTGGCCGCGAGCGTGACGCAGACGATCTTCAGGATCGATGGAAACCAAGGGGTGAAGGGGAATGTGGGAGGGGGGACGGATGGGAGTAGCTCTTCCAGGGTGGCATCTTCCAGACGCGCACCCATGCCGAGCCGGTCCGCCAGGTAACGAGAGGCCGAGACCGGCAGGGGGTAGTCGGTAGCTTCATCGCCCCATCCGTTCCAGCGTTTCATCCAGAACCTCGTAACTAAAAAATTCGTTTGTGCCGAATTTCACTTGTATTCTACTCCAAAAATGCAACGGCGGGACGGTTCGGGCGGGCCACAGAGCAAAAAACTCCCGCCGGGTGTATTCATCCAGCGGGAGGGGATTGACATCAAAATCCGGGTTTATTCTTTTTTAATTATCGCTCATAGGCAATGGGTTCCTATAACTAATGTGTTATTTCTGAGTACCATCTGGTGTAACTACGTACCAAACGGATTTGACCCCTTCACCGGTGGTATCACCGGCAGCCGCATCCTTGGAATAATAGTACAGCGGCCAGCCGTTATAGGTTACCTGCACGGTTCCATCCGGGCGGGTGGTGGTGCCCAGCATCGAAGCCGTGGTGCCTGTACCGCCGACCGGGGCACCATTGGTCAATAATGGCGGCCAAAGAGTGGCACAGGCATTAAAGCAGGTGCTGGTATTGGGGGTATCGTTGGTAAACAGATACAGGGTCATGCCGGCCGAATCAACCAGAATAGGTCCAAGCGAACTATTTTGGGCAACGTCGACCGTCGTGGGTCCAGTGGGTGTATTGGGGGGCACCATGGTGGCAGGCGCCATGGTGGCAGGGGCCTGGGTGGCAACAGCCGCGGTTGGGGTGGGAGTTGCGGATGCACAGGCTGATACTGCCAGTGCAAGGACAAGGAACATGGAAAAAGTGATCTTATTTTTCATAAGAATCCTCCTTAGATAAGATTTGAGACATTTCAATGTCTCTTGAGGCGTTTTAACAAAGATGATGTTATCCCCATTTTGTTAATAAGAGCTTAATTATCATATTAATCCCGGGTTAGAAAATAGGGAGACACACCACCAGAAAGGGCGGAGTGAGGGTAAATCTGGAAACCAGCCGCCGAGGACGGCGGCTAGAGCAGGAAATGAGAAGGAGAAGGATCGCCGCCAGAAAGGGCGGAGTGAGGGGGTACCTGGAAACCAGCCGCCGAGGACGGCGGCTAGAGCAGGAAATGAGAAGGAGAAGGATCGCCACCGGAAAGGGCGGAGAGAGGGTGCATCTGGAAACAAGCCGCCGAGGACGGCGACTAGAGCTGGAAGTCCTACCCCCGCCCCAGGGCAGGGGAATATTTCAAACCCCAAATTTATGAGGAGCGGATTGATGAATGTGTTTACGGGGAGGGGGTGGGAGAATGGATGTGCGAGGAGTAACGACTAAAGTCGTTACTACAACGGGGAAGGGTGTGATGAGCCTGAAGGGTTAAGGGGTCAGGAGGTAAATATGACGGAGCAGCAGGTGAGGGCGCCTTCGGCCTTGGCGAGTTCGGATTGATCCACCAGCGACAACTGCAGCCCGGCAGCTTCCAGTCGACCGAGTGTGCGCGGGTAGGAAGGCTGATATAGCACGGTCCCATTGACCAGCAGGGCATTGGCGGCGTATGGCTCGGAAGGATCCACTTCGATAAGGTGCCAACCGGCGAAGAGGGTTTTATCCACCCAAGCCGGGTTGATGAGCAGGGTATCCTCCGACAGGCGCGTGACGGCCGATTTCAGATGCAGACAGCCGGTAACCTGAACGCCGTGCAGCGCGTAATCATAGGGATCCAGGATAGCCTGCATCTGGTCGATGGCAGACTGGTTCGAACGCGAGGACAGCCCGACCCAGATGTTCTTATCGAGCACCAGGACGTCCCCACCGTCGAGCGTGCCAGGCGCGTGAATTGGGAAAAGGGACCGGTAGGGGGCCAGCGCCATGACAACGGACTGGCGTTCGGGCCGGCGGGATTCAGCCCCGGGACACGTCAGGATGGCGCATTCTTCCAGCACGATGGCGATATCTTCGACAAAGACGGCGTCCGGGAGATCGGGTTGCTCATGCAGGTGAAGCACCTGCACGCCCAGGGCTTCCAGGGCAGCCTCGTACGCATGATGCTGGAGGCGAGCGCGATCCAGGTCGATGGGCGTGCGGTCGAGGTTGGTGAGTTCGCAACGGTTGATGGACCGGCTGACCGGGCGGGTGATGGCGAGCGTTGTTGACATGTTCCCGTTAGAATTTAAGATGTTTGACGGTCAGGCCGTCATTGATGATTTCCTTAAGCGAGTTCGATCCCGATACGCAGGTGCAGCTCGGCGTAGTCCCGGGTGACTTGCTGGTCGGATGTGGCGGTCTTGATGCCCTCCGGTTCCATGGGCTGGTCGGATACCAGCAACAGGGCGCCGGAGGGGATCTTGTTATAGAAACCGGTGATGAAGAGGGTGGCGGTTTCCATGTCAATCGCCAGCGCCCGGATACGTCGCAGGTATTTTTTGAATTCCTCGTCATGTTCCCAGACGCGCCGGTTGGTGGAATAGACGGTGCCGGTCCAGTAATCACGATGGGCATTGCGGATGGTGGTGGAAACGGCTTTCTGCAAATTGAAGGCCGGCAGGGCGGGAACTTCGGGTGGGAAGTAGTCATTGGAGGCGCCGTCGCCCCGGATGGCGGCAATCGGCAGGATGAACTCGCCGATCCCGGGGGTTGCCTTCAGCCCGCCGCACTTGCCAAGGAACAGGCAGGCTTTGGGCTGGATGGCTGAGAGCAGGTCCATGACGGTGGCGGCGTTGGCACTGCCCATGCCAAAATTGATAATGGTGATGCCATCTGCCGTGGCATTCGGCATGGGCTTGTCCTCACAGCAGATGCGGGCGTTGTGCATCTCGGCGAACATGTGCACGTAATTGCTGAAATTGACCAAAAGGATGCATTTGCCAAAATCTTCCAACGGGGTGCCGGTGTAACGCGGCAGCCAATCCTTAACAATTTCCTTTTTTGTCTTCATAGCGTCTCCCAGATTTGATACAGTCCCAATACACCGTTGACGCCGTCTGAGTGCCAGGTCTGGCGAACCCGGAACCGACTGGCCGAAGCCAGGGCTTCCAACTCGGGCTCGTCGAAATGGTGAACGTAACGCAGCCCGCGGCCTCCACTGCGCCAGTCGAGCAGGGCATCGCCCGGGTCGACATCGTCTGCGGTAAGTCCGGCGACTTCCCAGGGCTGGATGCGCGCCATGAGTTTATCGCTGTTCTGGAACTGCCACTCGGAATGAACGAACGTGCCACCCATGACAAGCATGGAACGAGCCTTCTCAAGGATATCCAGACGCATTTTCCGACCGGGGAAGTGATGGAGGGTGGCAAAAGCGGTAACGAGGTCAAAGGGTCCGGCGATCTTTTTATCCCAGTCCGGGCGCGCCAGGTCGGCGCGGATGAACGTGGCAGGAGCATCCTCCCAACCGTGCCGGGCAACTTCCAAAAGGGTCGGACTGAAATCCAGGCCGGTGTAGGCGCCACGATGCCCGCGCCGCATCAATTCACGGGCCAATTCGCCGTTGCCACAGCCCAGGTCGAGAATGGCCTCATCGCCCGTGAGGCTGTCGACCACTCCCAGCACACCCGGTTGGAGATGCTGGCGCGTGGAAGAAAACTCGTGCCCGAAGGTCTGGTAGAATTGTTTGTTCAAGGCAAGCAGCCGTGCAACGGTCCGGCTATTCATGTACAATCTGATTATACTGTGTGAAGTCAGCATTTCATCAAGATAGGTCGATGGGAGCGCAGGTTGCTCCGAACGTATCCCGTTTACCGGTAAAGAGTTGTGAAAAAATGGTTAAGAAAAGCAGTTTCCACGAATTACACGTTTTGACACACGATAAACTGGCACTGGCACGCCTGATCCTTGAAGAGGCGCGCAGCGGAACACCCGTGCTTGAGGCGGTGCGGCACCATCCAGCCCAGGATGGGCACGTCAGCAAATCCGCGCTGGTGGCAGCCTACTACGAACTGGTCGAAAGCGGGGAATGGGAAGGGGACGACGCCTTCCTTTCCACCATCCGCCTGAAACCGGTGCGGACGCTTTCGGGCGTGACCACCGTCACCGTGCTGACCAAGCCATATCCCTGCCCGGGGAAGTGCATCTTCTGCCCGGATGACGTGCGCATGCCAAAATCCTACCTGCCGGACGAGCCTGGAGCCATGCGGGCGCTGGAGCACGGATTCGATCCGTATTCGCAGGTGAAAAGCCGACTGGAAGCGCTAACCTCGGTCGGACACCCAACCGACAAGGTGGAGTTGCTCATCCTGGGGGGAACATTTTCTTCGTACCGGCGGGATTACCAGGAGTGGTTCGTGCAGCGCTGTTTCGAAGCGATGAACGGGCTGGACGACAGCCACAACCCTGAACCAGCCGTACCAGGGAAAGTGGGTGTAAGTGTTGGCGGACCGGTCTCCCGGGCGGAAGGGTTGAATGAAACCCAACTCTTTAACGAATCAACCATCCATCGCAATGTAGGTTTGTCGGTCGAAACCCGTCCCGACGAGGTCAGCCCGGATGAATTGGCATGGTTCCGGCACCTGGGCGTGACCAAGGTCCAGATGGGCGTGCAAAGCCTGGACGATCGCATCCTCGAGCTGAACAAACGCGGGCACAGCGTGGCTGAGGCGCGCCGGGCCACCGCCATGTTGCGGGCTGGCGGATTCAAGATCGTACTGCACTGGATGCCCAACCTGCTGGGCGCAACACCCGATTCCGACCGGGAGGATTTTCCTCACCTGTGGGAGGGTTTTTGTCCGGACGAGATCAAAATCTACCCAACGCAGTTACTCGAGAACGCACCACTATACGAAAATTGGCAGCGCGGCGAATACCACCCTTATGCCACCGAGGAACTGGTGACCCTGATCGCGGATGTGAAGCCTTCCATCCCACGATATTGTCGTGTCAACCGCATCATCAGGGATATCCCCTCGCAACACGTGGTAGCCGGGAACAGACGCACCAGCCTACGTCAGGACGTCCATGCAGAATTAGACCGGCGCGGAACGCACTGCGAGTGTATTCGCTGCCGGGAGGTGCGCGGAGAAAAAGTTCGGGTCGAAGACCTGCGGCTGGACGACCAGGTCTATTACCCGGACGGTGCGGAGGAGCATTTCCTGTCTTTCGTCACTCCGGAGGACCGGATCGCCGGATTCCTGCGGCTTTCGCTGCCCGGCCCGGAATCGCCCGCAACCGGCCTTACGGATCTGCAGGGTGCGGCGATCATCCGAGAAGTGCACGTCTACGGTCAGTCCCTGGCGGTGGGAATGGAACAGAACGGCGCGGCCCAGCATGCTGGACTGGGAACGCGCTTGCTGGCGCAGGCGGACCAAACAGCCAGGGATAAAGGATACCGCCGGATGGCAGTCATCGCGGCGGTTGGGACGCATCAATATTATCTCGAGCGAGGCTTCAAACGGGGGGAGCTTTACCTGGTGAAGAGCATCTAGCAACCTGCAGTCTGGGGTCCGCCGCTTAGGGCGCCTTTTGTTCCCATTCGGCTACGGCCTGTTGAATGAGGGCCTTGACCTCAGGATCAGGAACGGCAGCGATGCCCTCATAGCGATTGACCCCATCCCTTACGAGCACAATGCCACCGGGGCCTTCGATCAACTGGATGCCGCGCCCTTTGAATGGGCTGGTGGCCAACCTGGCCTGCAGGATCCGGTCGATTTGCTGGATGATGGTTTCCATCACAGGCGGTGGGGCAACCTCATCGGCAACCGCGGTGATCTTCTTCAGTTTGGGCAAAGGGGACAGCGGTGGGGCCACGGGTGAGGCAGCTACAGGTGCCGGAGACTGTGGACGAGTCGTTTCCAGCCAGGGACGCAGTTCCAGCACGAGGTCGAGCAAGCGCTGGCGCTGCCCGGGTTGCATGGCCTGACTGTCTTCCAGGCGCGAATCGTCCATCTCCAGCCAGACCCGATTGAGGTTGGTCCGCCAGGCGCTGAAGATCTTAACGTCGCCCTCCTGAGCGAGTCGATCTATCGGAGGCGGTGGAACCGGCGGCGGGGTCGGTGGCGGGGGAGTCCTTTTCTTCAGCAACCCTTCGATAAAAGATCCGGCAGCCATCCCGACCAGGAAAACGATTACACATAAGAATATGATGGTTTGTGGGTACATAATCCGGCTCCTTAAAGCCTGCTTTCCAGATTATTTTACAGGATTTTTCACTTTCGTGGGGACCTGACAGGTGGGACAATAATGCGTCCCGCGCTGGCCGACTACGATCCGTTCGATCTTTGTACCACATACGGGACAGGGCTGACCCTGGCGGCCATACACCCGGAAATGGTTTTGGAAATCACCACCGCGGTAGACCCAATCGATGCTGGCGCCATTACGCCGGATGCCTTCCTCCAGCACGGCGCGGATCGCCATCCACAGGATCTCGGCTTCCTCCAAAGAGACGGCGTCTGAGGAAGTGAGTGGATGCAGCCTGGCCATGTGCAGGGCTTCATCGGTGTAGATGTTACCCAGGCCAGCCAGGAAGGACTGGTCCAGCAGGAGCGGTTTAAGCTGTCGGTGTTGAGCGTGCAGGTTGGCGTACAACCTGGTGGGGGTGAAATCGTCCGAGAGAGGCTCGGGTCCCAGCTCTTTGAAAATTTCGGCCGGGTCGTCCACCAACCAGACCCGCCCGAATTTGCGCGGGTCGGTAAAGACCAGCGTGCGATCATCGGATAACCTGAGAATAAGGCGGTCGTGGGTAGCCGGTTCGTATCCCCCCAGGATCACCAGCAGGTCTCCGCTCATGCGTAGATGGATGATGAGGTTGGCCGCGGATAATTTTAATTTGCAGGAATTTGGCCCGGCGGAAGATATCTTCGATCTGCTGGCCGCGCATGCGCTTTTGGAAAACTTCGGGGGAGGGCGTTACGAGCGTACGCGCCCAGCGCAGGTCAGTAGACAGGATGGCTTTCCCTATCAACGCCGGGCGCAGATTGCGGATGATGGTCTCGACTTCCGGCAGTTCGGGCATGCAGGGGCTTTCGGCTTGTAAAAATATTTCAGGGTGAAGATGGTCTTCACCCTGAAGGACTGGCAGGTCAGCCGACCTGCTCGGACAAATATACCTGGATGCTCATCTGTTTGATCTGGTCGAGTTGCGCTTCGATCCAGTCGATGTGATCCTCTTCATCTTTCAGGATGTCTTCGAGCATCTCGCGGGTGCCGTTGTCGCCGACTTCCGCGGCCAGTTTGATGGCATCATTATAGGCTTTGATGGCGCCAGCCTCGGACTCCCAATCGTTCTTGTGATGACCTTCCACATCCTGGCCGATGTGGATCTTGTTCAATTCGCTGACCACCGGCATGCCTTCCAGGAAAAGGATGCGGGCGATATGCTTCTCGGCGTGTTTCATCTCATCAATGGCGCGCTTCTCAATCACGTCGGCCAGTTCCTTGTAGCCCCAATTGGCACACATCTCGGCCTGCACCATGTACTGGCTTACTGCGGTCAGTTCGTCAGCCAACAGGAAGTTGAGTTTATCGATGATCTGGTCGTTGCCTTTCATGAGATCCTCCTAGGATTGGGTTGAAGATTACTCGTTGAACATCTGCCCCACGCTGCGGCCCTCATGGGCACGGCGGATGACTTCGCCGAGCAGCGGAGCAACAGTCTGGATGGTCAGTCGTTTGCCGAAGACTTCGCGTTTTTCGGCCGAAATGGGGACGCTATCCGTAGTGATGTACTCCGTGACGGGCAATCCCGCCAGAAGTTCTGCAGCACCGGCGGAGAAAATCGGGTGGACAAAAGAAACGTAAACGCGCCTGGCTCCATTTTCCTTGACGAGTTGAACAGCCTGGGCGATGGAGCCGCCGGTGTCGACTTCATCGTCCACCAATATCACATCCCGGTCCTTCACGTCGCCGATGATAGTCAGCGCCTGGGCCGTGGCATTGTTGGAAACGCGGCGCTTTTCGATAAACGCGATGGGAGCGTCGAGACAGAGGGCAAGATTGCGGCCTTTCTTGGCAAAACCCAGATCCACGGTGACCACGACCGGATCCTTGAGATAAGGTCTCAGATTCTGCTTGATGTAGTCCACCAGGATGGAGGAGGCGTTCAAAACGTCTCCAGGCACGGAGAAGAACCCCTGGATCTGGTAAGCGTGCGGATCGAGGGTCATATAGCGATCTGCTCCGGCAATCTGGATCATGTCGGCGACCAGGCGGGAGGTAATCGGGACGCGCGGCTGATCCTTTTTGTCCGACCGTCCATAGCACAGGTAGGGCACCACCGCAGTGATGCGGGCGGCCGAATCCAGGCGCAGGGTTTGGAGCAGGATCAGGAGTTCCATTAAGTTATGGTTGACCGGGGAGGCCGTGTGCTGGATCACATAAACATCCTGCCCGCGCACACTGGTGTGCAGCTTGACAAAAATGTTCTCGTTGGGGAATTCTACAATATCCCGGCCGCACAAGTTTTCGCCGAGATATTCGGCCACTTTCCGGGACAGTTCAGGGCTGGCCGTACCGGCATAAAGTTTGATACCGCCATAGACACGTAGATCACTGGATTAATTCATCGATACGACCTGATTTCCTGGGGTCAACTTCGAGGGCTATTTATTCGCGTGTAGCATATCATGAAATTTGCATTATCGAAAAGCCTTTTCAGGCAGGAGACAAATAAAAAATGGGAGAAAACAGCTGGACAGAATTGCGATCATCAAATCCACCCCTCGAAGCGCAGAGAAATCCGGCTCTCCGTTCCGAATCTGATGCGCAAGCGGGCCTTTGCTGACGGTGCACGTGCCAGTAATCAGCAAAGATTATACTATCCTTAAACAACCGTGCGTAAGGATTTACTGTTCCAATATGGTTTCCGGTTTCTTTCCAGGCGTGCCCGACATCATACTGTCGCTGAAGACACGCAATTGCGGCTGGAATGCGGTGACCAGGGTCACCAGCAGGATCAATGCACCTGCGCCAGCAAACAGCATCGTAAGGCTCCATTTACTGACCGCACCCGAGATGGCCTGTGAGACCGGCACGAGCCCGGTGTTGGAGAGCATCATCATGCTCATCATGCGCCCGAGCATGACCTTGGGTGTGCGCAATTGCATCCAAGTGAATAGCGTAATGGAAATGTAGCCATTCCCCACACCCAGGAGCAGCATGAGGCCGAAATCGATCCAGGTATTCCGGATGAATCCAAAGGCACCCAGCACCAGCCCAAAGGCAGCCAATAAACCGAGCAGGAAGAAAGTCATGGCTTTCCCGGTTGGACGAGGGAGCGCCCCCGAGAGCAAGTACCCGGTCAGGTTGCCGCCGGCATAAGCCGACATCAACAAACCAAAAGCTATTGCGCCCTCGGGCAAGCGTTGGTCGGCCAGTACGGGAATGCCCACCAGGAGCGGACCGACAAAAAGGAAATTCAAGGCGGTTATTACCAGAAACATCAGCCAGAGCGGCTTGTCGCCCACCAGGAATTGGATGCCGGCCAAGATGGCCTTCCAAAGGCTTTCTTTTCCGGAAGACTCCCCCGAAACCTGGGTTTTGGCGAGACGCATGGCCCACAGACAAATCGCCGATACGGCGAAGCTGAAGGCGTCGATCCCAAAGGCCAACCCGATCCCCAAGGGTGATTTCGAAAAGCCAGCAATCAGGATGCCGGCAACGGTTGGGCCGATGAAGCCAACCAACTGGCTGACGCCCATGATGACCGAATTGCCGGCCTGCAGGTCCTCTTCCTCAACCAGCATAGGTACAATGCTATTTTCTGCCGGTATGGCAAACCCGGCCACCAGGCCAAACCCCAGACCGAAGGCGTAAAGCATCCACATCTGGACCGCACCGTTCAGCACTACAACGGTCATCAGGGCGGTAAGGACAAAGCGGATGACATCCGAGATTAGCATGATAATGCGAGGCGACAGGCGATCAGTGACTGCGCCGCCGACCAGCATGAAAACTGCGCGTGGGATGCCTTCCAGTGCCAGGACGATACCCAGCGCCAGCGGGTCGCCGGTCAGCTTGAGCACCAGCCAGGGGGTTGCGATGAGCGCGAACTGGTCTCCAAGCAGGGAGGTGGTGGCGCCAGAAAAGAGCAAGCGGAAATCGCGAATGGTAAAAACCTTCGCCATGGGGTTTTTTCTGGGAGCTTTGTTTTCCATTTTGGTTCCTTTCGACGAGTATGATACCCCAGGGAGTGAAAAACGACCTGTCCTTCAGCTATCAACAAGCTATTGATTCCCAAAAAGTTTTATACATCTGCGCTACCGCATGATTAGGAGATGGGACTCCATCACGATTAAATGAAATAAAAAAACGGAAAGGAAGCATCGTGAGAAGGAAAAGAAGCTGTGATTGCTATATAATATAGACATTCCATAAGGAGGCTCCATGAAACGACTGGCCCTTTTTCTCGCTGTCATGTCCGTGCTCTTGTTCGCCTGCACCATCGCGTCGACGCCCACCCAACCGGCGACCCTGGAGCCTCCGACCGCCACCCAACCTCCGGTCAGTACGCAACCCCCGGTCGCCACCGAAGCTCCAACTGCGACAGACGCTCCGGTCGCGACCGAACCTGCCGCTCCCCAGACGAATGTGACATGCAATGAGTTGTCGCTCTTTCTGGACCCAGCCACGGCATCGGGTTATAACTGCGAGACCATCCCGGCGAATACAGAAGGGATGGAACTGAACCCGCAGTACACCCAATTGACCCTGAACGGATACACACTGGCGGATAAATTTTTTGCTCCGCATATCTCTGTTTACTCCGTCCAGGGCTTTACGGAGGTGTATCCGGATCAAATCCCTTCTAGCGTAGCAGCCTTGCAGGCCCTGATCGGCGGAGGATCGACCGGCAGTTCGGCACTGCCCTTCCTGCCGATTTTTCCGGCAGCCCAGGTATTCCACGCCCAATACCGGCAACTACCCTTCCAGAGCGGCGAGGGAATCCGTTACATGACGATCTTTGCCCAGTATTTTGCCCCGGTGAACAACCACGACCTGTTCTACACCTACCAGGGTTTGACCAGCGACGGACAATACTGGGTTTCGGCCATCCTGCCCATCAACCACCCGAGCCTGCCTGCCAATGCCGATAATCCACCCGGGGGGATGAGTTGGGAAGAGTTCAGCAACGGTTATGACTCCTATTCCGCAGACATGACGAACCAATTGAATTCCCAACCTGCAGACAGCTTCGTTCCCTCGCTGAATGCGCTGGACGCGCTGGTCGCCAGCATCCAGGTTCAGCCGTAAATTTGCAAGGAAACACGGCAATAAAAAACCTCGCAGACCGTAATGGTTGGCGAGGTTTTTTGTATTCAGAAAGCCTGTTAAGTAGTAAAGGAATTTCAGTCTTGCAAAGCAAATTGGACGGCAGCCAGGGCATGGATGCGGGTTGTATCGAAGAGCGGCAGGGGAGTATCCGCCTGGTGGACCAGCAAGCCGATCTCGGTGCAGCCCAGGATGATGCCCTCGGCGCCATCGTCCGCCAGCCCGGCGATAATGCGCAGGTATTCCGTCTTGGAGGCGGGTTCGATCCTGCCCAGCACCAGTTCGTCGTAGATGATCCGGTGAATCACCTCACGGTCGGCCGGTCCCGGTACGAGCACCTGCAGGGTATGCTTTTGCTCCAGGCGTCCGCGGTAGAAAGCCTGCTCCATGGTGAACCGGGTCCCTAACAAGCCGATCCGGGTCAACCCCTGGGCTATTACCGCCTGAGCGGTTGCGTCGGCAATGTTCAGCAGCGGAATGCCGATGCTTTGCTGCACTTCGTCAGCCATTTTATGCATGGTATTGGTGCAGATGATCAAGAAATCCGCTCCACCAGCTTCCACGGAACGGGCGGCTTCGATCATGGCCAGGGTGGCCTGTTCCCAATCACCGGCCCGCTGGAGCGCTTCGATCTCGGCAAAATCGACCGAGACCATCAGGCTCCTGGCGGAATGCAGGCCGCCCAGTTGTTCCTTGACTGCTTCGTTGATGATGCGGTAATACTCGATCGACGACTCCCAACTCATCCCGCCGATCATGCCAATGGTTTTCATATGTTTCTCCATAACATCTCAAAAAAAGGAGGAACGGTGGTGTGCGGGCGGCGGAGCCGCCCGCACACCACCGTCTTCCTCTAATTATTGCGCAGATACGTTTCTCCGTTAAGTGGGTTGGACTGTGGTAATGATGGTCCGTTTTGCGCCTGCGGAGACTAGCGCTTCTGCGACCGCCGGGGCGTCTTCATGATTGACCAGGGCGATCATGTTGCCGCCGCGACCTCCGCCGGATAATTTGGCTCCCAGCGCACCCGCGATGCGAGCGGCGTCGATCAGGGCGTCCAGTTCCATGCTCGAGACGGTCAATTTACGCAACAAGACCTGATTGGCGTCCATCAACCTGCCCAGATCAATGAGATCCCCGCGCTCGATCGCCTGGCGGGCATCCCAGACGAGGTCACCTACCTGGCGAAAGACCTTATCCCAGCGCTGCGGATCGGCCTGGTGGAGGTCCCGTACTGCGCCGACAGATTCTTTGGTCGGCGCAGTAATGCCGGTGTCGCCAATCACGATAGTAAAGGGTGCACCGACACGGAAGGTTTTATTCGGGTGGCCTTTATGGAAATAGACTGGGCGGGCGAAAGTGATGACCGAGTTGTCGATCCCGGACGGCGTGCCATGATAGAGTTTTTCGATCTTGAAAGCCAGACGGTTGACCTGTTCGTCCGGCAGGGGTTTGCCGAGGAATTCGGAAAGAGATCTAAGGATGGCGACTGTAACGGCTGCCCCAGATCCCAATCCGGCTGCCACCGGGATGGTGGATTGGATATAGACCGTGCAGGCAGGCGGCCGGACGATTTCAAGGCTGGAGAACACGCTCTTTACCGCCGAGACCAGGGGATGGTCAGGAGCCAGGTCGGAGATCTTCGAGGATAAATCGATATTGGGCGCTTCGATCCAGACGCCGCCGCGCGCATTCTGGCTGACCGTAGCGGTCACCTGCACCTGAATAACCGGCACTGCCAAGGCCGGATAGCCATAGACGACGGCGTGTTCACCAAACAGAATGATCTTGCCGGGAGCGGAGGAGCTAGTCATGGTTGCGGGAGGAAGGGAGCTTAAGCAAAGTAAAAAACGGCCAGTACCGCCAACCCCCACAACACGATGGAGACCTGAAATGGGCGATCAGAAAGAAGGATTTCCTCCGGTTCACCCCCAATTTGTTTGACTTCCACCAGGTACAGGTAGCGGAAGATGGCATAGACCACGAACGGGAGCGTCAGCATCAACGACTTGGGCGCGCCGGGGCGGAAGAAGGTATACATTGCATAGACGACGATGGTCGTGCCTGAAACGATGGTGATGAACTGGTCGAGCAGGGGAACGGTGTAGCCGTCGAATACCGGTCGGTGACTGACGGCGTCCTGTGCCAGCAAAGCCAGTTCGGCGCGTCGTTTGCCAAAACCCAGGAATAGTGCCAGAAGAGTCATCAAAACGTATAACCAGGGCGAGAAGCGTTCCACCACGATCAAGGTTACCCCGGAGTGCACCCGCAAGACGAAGCCGGCTGACAGGATCAGGACGTCCAGGATCAGGACATGCTTGAGCCACTTCGAATACGCCAGCATTAGGACGAAATACCCCAGCACCGTCAGGGCAAATTGCCAGGCCAGCCAGTACCCGGCAGAAAGGGTGAAGAGCACCAGCACAATTCCAGCCGTTACGGCAACCGGAACGGGAAGCTTCCCCGAGGCGATCGGACGGTTCTTCTTGACTGGATGTTGGCGGTCGGATTCCAGGTCCAACAGATCGTTGAAAAGGTAGACTGCGCTCGAGATCAGGCAAAACAGCCCGAACCCAGCCAGCGTGCGCAGAAAGTCGGTCGGGTGGAACAACTTCCCATCGAAGACCAGAGCGGCGAAAACGAAGGCGTTCTTCGTCCACTGGCGCGGACGCATGGCTTTAAGCAGAGCCCGTAACATGACTCTATTTTACATGATACTTGCTAAAAGGACGTCCACGAATTTGTAAAGGTTGGAGGCACAGCCGGCAAACCCGCGAGCCTGGCCTGAGCGTATAATAGTCGCATGTCGAAAACCCGTCTGGACCTCCTGCTGGTGGAACGCGGCCTGGCCGAATCGCGCAGCCAGGCGCAAGCCCTGGTGATGGCGGGACAGGTGCGCGTGGATGGGCAGGTGGAACTAAAAGCGTCCACGTCGATCGCCTCCGAGGCCGGCCTGGTGGTGGATTTGGGCCGGCGCTACGTTTCACGCGGTGGCGGGAAACTGGAGGCGGCCCTGGAGGACTTCCCGATCGACGTGAACGGCCGCGTGTGTGCGGATGTGGGCGCGTCCACCGGCGGGTTCACGGATTGCCTGCTCCAGCACAGGGCGGCGAAGATTTATGCCATCGACGTCGGCAAGGGCATCCTGCACTGGAAGCTGCGTTCCGACCCGCGCGTGATCGTCATGGAAGAGACCAACGCCCGTTACGTCGAAAGCCTGCCGGAACCGGTCAGCCTGGCAACGATCGATGCCTCATTTATATCCTTGAAGATCCTGCTGCCGGTGGTGAAGGGATGGCTTGGAAACCCTTCCGACCACGCGGGGAGCGTAATTGCCCTGATCAAGCCACAATTCGAAGCCGGACGAAAAGAATTTGCCAGGCATAAGGGGGTCATCCGGGACCCGCAGGTGCATCGCGCCATCCTGTTGGATGTGCTGGGCTTTGCACAGGCGCAGGGCTATGACGTGCGCGGCCTGCTGCGCAGCCCGGTGCTGGGGCCGAAGGGCAATGTCGAATTCCTGGCTTGGTTGGAAGTGGGGATAGTTGGTCAGACGGATCTGGCTGAACTGGTGGAAGGGGCGCTGGAAGAATAAACGAGGGGGCATCCTCGGCCGGGGACTTCGTCTGACGGAGCGTCTGCGTGATCGTTGTGGAGCCAATCCAATGCCCTTTTTCGTGATAAGTTTGGACAAATTCCCGCGAGCCAGACCAGCAACCCGTATGATGATGTATAATTTTTAGGTGCGGCTTGCGGGTAAGCGGCAAAACTGGAGCAGTGCACTATTATATTTATCCCGGGAGGATTCCAATGGCAAAAATCGATGATCTGGTCAAAGATTTCCTGGCGCAAAAGAAGATCGCGGTGGTGGGCGTTTCTGACAAGCGCGAGACCGGCTGCAACCTGAGCTATAAAAAGTTCAAACAAACCGGTTACCAGGTTTTTGCAGTCAACCCGCGCATCACGGAATTCGATGGGGACCCGTGTTACCCGGACCTGAAGTCCATCCCGGAAAAGCCGGATGCGGTTTTCATCCTGGCGAGTCCCAAGGTCACCGATTTGATTGTAAAGGAATGTGTCGATCTGGGGGTCAAGCACGTCTGGATGCACTGCATGATGGGCACCAAACCCGGCCTGGCGACCAGTATGTCGAGCGTTTCGTCCGAGGCGGTGCGCATGTGCCGTGAGAACGGCATCACGGTCATCCCCGGCACCTGCCCGAACCAGTTCCTCAAACCGGATTTTGCGCACGGCATGATGCGGGGGCTCTGGCGGACCTTCGGCTTCCTGAAGGTGGAGTAGAACGATGGCTTTGTTTAAATAAAATATAGCCCCGGCGTCGTGGTAAGCTCGTTATTGGTTACTTTGTTTCAAATATCGAGCGAGCTAAACCAGATTGCCTGATGATGCCCAGCAGGGTGCCTGTTTTCAACTCGTCGTGGTCAGGAATAGGAACAGTGATTGTTGTTTTGTCTAGCTGTTTCTGCATGATTATGTGACTGCCCTTCTGCCGTACTTTTTAAATCCATGCTGCGCCAGAAGTTTGGTTAAATCTTTGCCTGAAAACACGCGCAATTTGGGCATTAGGCCCTGGCAGACGGTTTGTTTTTTAGGTTCGGGATAGCCGGCATGAGAGGCATAACGTAGGTTTCTTTTTTAAGCCGCCGTTTTACCTCAGAGGGCGAGGCAACTTCAAAAAAGAGCTCAACTGCTTCAAGTAGATTTGAGCGCGCATCTTCAATCGTTTTTCCCTGACTGACTACATCTACTTCGGGACAGGTGGCAACGAACCAGTCATTTTCGCGTTCGATTACAGCAGTCAGTTGAAAAGTTGTTGGCTTCATAAAATTTCTCCTATTGCTATAAAACATTATACGTCAAAATAATTAACATACTGGGTCATTGGGATTCTCAGAGATAGAGGGGAAGATATGAGGGTGTTTGGCGGGCGAAACCCGCCAACATCCCCAATATATCCCGTCACCCCGGCAATTCCCGGAGAACCAATATACTGGTTGGGAGGTCCGCGCGTCTTATTCTCATTCGAGAATAATATCGTATTTCTGCCCGGATGAAATTCGGTTATACTTTCGCGCACATGACCACCCACATCCGCAACTTCTGCATTATTGCCCACGTCGACCACGGAAAATCCACCCTGGCCGACCGGTTGTTGCACCTGACCGGTACCGTGTCCGATCGGGATACCACCGAGCAGATCCTCGATTCGATGGACCTCGAACGCGAAAAAGGCGTCACCATCAAAGCCTCGGCAGTGCGTATGAATTACACTGCCAAGGACGGCAATGCCTACGAATTGAACCTGATCGACACCCCCGGGCACGTGGATTTCGGTTACGAAGTCAGCCGGGCCTTGAACGCCTGTGAAGGGGCCGTACTGGTGGTGGACGCCACCCAGGGCATCGAAGCCCAGACCCTGGCCAACCTGTATTCTGCACTGGGAGCCGACCTGGTCATCATCCCGGTCATCAACAAGATCGACCTGGTCACCGCCCGCCCGGACGAGGTATCCGAAGATATCGGCAGCCTGCTGGGTGTGCTGCCGGAGGAGGTCCTGCGGGTCTCGGCCAAGGCCGGACAGAACGTCGAAGCGGTGCTGGAGGCGATCGTCCAGCAAATCCCGCCACCTCCCGGGGGAGAGGACCTGCCTCTGCGAGCGCTCATCTTCGATTCGCACTATGATTCCTACAAAGGGGTAATCGCCTACGTGCGTGTGGTGGAGGGCAGGGTAACCGTGGAAGAAACCATCCGGATGCTGGCGACCCAGGTGGATGTCAAGCCCATCGAAGTCGGCATCTTTGCCCCAATTATGAAGCCCGTGGCTGGACTGGCGGCCGGCGAGGTGGGCTACATTGCCACCGGCCTGAAGACGGTGCACGAGGGCGCGTGTGGGCGACACCATTACGAGCGCCCAAAAACCGGCGACCACCCCACTGCCCGGTTACCGCATCCCCAAGCCAATGGTCTTTGCCGGGATTTATCCCTCCGAAGCCGACGATTACCAGAACCTGCGTGAAGCGCTGGACAAGCTGCAATTGAACGATGCTTCGCTTACCTTCCAACCTGAAACTTCCCAGGCGCTGGGTTTCGGTTTCCGGGCCGGGTTCCTGGGACTGTTCCACATGGAGATCATCCAGGAACGCCTGGAGCGCGAATACGACCTCGAAATGGTTTTTACCGCCCCGACGGTGGCCTACGAGGTACTGCTGCAAACCGGTGAGACGCAAATCGTCGCCTCACCGGCAGACCTGCCTGAAGACAGCCTGATTTCCGAGATCCGCGAACCCTGGATGAACATCGAGATCATCACCCCCACGGATTATTACGGCCCGATCATGGAACTGGTCACCCGGCGGCGCGGCATTTACAAGAGCCAGGAATACCCGGCTCCTCACCGTGTCCAGTTGAACTACGAAATCCCCCTTTCAGAGATCATCATCGACTTTTTCGACGAGCTCAAGAGCCGGACGCGCGGTTATGCCTCTCTGGATTACCAGTTCCAGGAGTATCGCGCCGATAAACTACAGAAGCTCGAGATCCTGGTGAACGGGGAACCGGTGGATGCCCTGGCGGCCATCGTGCACGAAAAGGACGCCTACCATAAGGGACAGCGCTTCATCACCAAGCTCAAG
Source organism: uncultured Chloroflexia bacterium (assembly GCA_963814135.1). GTDB lineage: Bacteria > Chloroflexota > Anaerolineae > Anaerolineales > Villigracilaceae > UBA877. The sequence goes on from CAWFBZ010000002.1 coordinate 114,129, forward strand.
GAGCTCATCCCGCGCCAGTTATTCGACGTGGCCATCCAGGCTTCTTCAGGGGGTCGGATCATCAGCCGGGCGAACGTCAAAGCCACCCGTAAGGACGTGCTGGCCAAATGTTACGGCGGCGATATCTCGCGCAAGAAGAAACTGCTTGAAAAGCAGAAGAAGGGCAAGAAACGCCTCAAGATGGTGGGTAATGTGGAAATCCCACAGGAAGCCTTCATGGCGGTCTTGAGCCTGGAAGAGGAATGAAGTCACCATTCTGGAAGTCCGCCCGCCGCTGGCTGCCCGGGGTGGTCATCAGCCTGGCGGCAATCGCGGCGATCATTCATTTTGTGGACCTGGATCGATTTGTCCAAGCCATCCGCTCTGCCAATTACTGGCTGCTGCTGGCTTTTTTTGCGACCTCGGTGGTCTGGTTGATGGTACGCGGAGTTGTTTGGCGTACCTTGCTGCGAGGGCGGGCTTCATATAAAGACGTCTTCTGGACTCTGTGTGAAGGCTATCTCCTGAATAACTTCCTGCCTTTCCGTCTGGGCGAGGTGGGACGGGCTTTCCTGCTGGGCCGGAAGGCCAATCTGGGTTTCGTGGATGTGATCTCCACCATCGTGATCGAAAGGATTTTCGACCTGGCGTTTTCGGCGGGCATCCTGCTGAGTGCGGTGCCGTTCGTGGTGGGCGCAGCAGGCGCCGGACGGATCGCCATCCTGATCGGGGCGCTGGTGGTGGTCGGCATCCTGGTTCTTTACTTACTGGCGCGCAACCGGGTATGGGCCCTGGGCATGTTCCAACGGCTCAGCACGCGCTGGCCGAAAGTCCAGAGCCTGGGCGGGAACCTGCTAGATTCGCTCTTCTCCGGGCTGGCAATCCTGACGGACGGCTGGCTGTTCCTGCGCTTCCTGCTATGGATGGCGCTCAACTGGGCCATTGCAGTAGCGGAGTTCATGCTCCTGCTGCTGGCGTTTTTCCCACAAGCCCACCTGCTTTGGTCCCTGTTCGGGCTGGGTGCGGTGGCGTTCGGGAACGCCATCCCGTCCCTGCCGGGCGCGGTCGGCACGTATGAAGGCGCGTTGGGCGGGGCTCTGACGATCCTCTCCGGGGATCAGTCTACGGCCCTGGCGGCAGCCCTGACCTCGCACCTGATCGGAATCATCACCAACAGCCTGCTGGGAGCTTATGCGCTCTCGCGGGAGGGCGAGACCTTGATGGGGGTGTATCACCAATTACGGAATCGACGAGCGCAGGAAAATCCCAGCGAAGAGTTGGTTTGAAGGAACGTTCCAGACGATTTGTTGATTTATAATCGCCGCCGGGGACGGCGGCGGGAGCAGGTAGGGGACCGGGGAGGATGGAGGGAGCAGAGAGATCGAGAGAGCTATCGAGCACTGAGCGCAGCGTGGCAGCCTGGCTGTCGAGAGCAGTGGTGGGAGTAGATTTTGCCCAGAGCATTTAGGAATAGTTAATATTGGGTGGGTTATAATCGGTCAGTCCTGACCTATGACACACGCACACACACACTTCAATGACATCGGCCGATCCACCATCCGCCGCCTGGCACTTTCCCTGGGCCTGACGGTGGCTTTCGTGGCGGTTGAAATCACAGCCGGACTATTTGCCAACTCACTGGCCTTGCTGACCGATGCGGCGCACAATGTGACCGACGTTCTGGCCCTGGCGCTGACCTGGTGGGCGCTGCGCGCGGCGACGAAACCGGCCCACTCTGGCAGGACTTACGGTTACCACCGGGCCGGGATCCTGGTGGCGCTGGTCAATGCCACCGCGTTGGTGGTAATCGCCCTGTCCATCTTCTACGACTCTTACCGCCGTCTGCTGGCTCCGCCCGAGATCAAGGCGGACGTGCTGATCGTTGTCGGGGCGGCGGCAGTGGTCGTGAACCTGGTTACAGCGCTGCTGGTGCGGCGCGGCAGCGAGCATGATTTGAACCTGCGCAGCGCCTTCGTACACCTGATGGGCGATGTGCTTTCCACCGTCGGGGCAGTCGTGGCCGGCATCATCATCCGCTTTACCGGCTTCAACTGGCTCGACCCGCTGGTAAGCATCTTCATCGGCGTGTTGATCGTGTGGAATGCGTGGGGCATCCTGCGCGAAATCGGTCAATATTTTGATGGAAGCCACCCCCTCCGATGTCGATGCGCAGGCGGTCGTCTCCGCCATCCGGAACGTGGAAGGCGTGCGCGGCGTGCACGATCTGCACATCTGGTCCATTACGCACAGCCTACGGACCCTTTCGGCGCACATCCTTACCGATGACATCTCCATGAGCGATGGTACCAGGATCCAGGCATCCATCGGTGAGATGCTGGAGCGGGACTTTGGGATCTCACACGCCACCCTGCAATTGGAATGCGAAGGTTGTACTCCCGCAGACCTGTACTGTGATATTACTTCTGTTAATCACGATCGTTGAACATGCGTATCTTAATCGGCCTGACATATTACCGACCGCACACCTCCGGCCTGACCATCTATGCCGAGCGGATGGCGCGTGCCTTTGCCATGCGCGGGCATGAAGTGATCGTACTGACTTCTCAGGACGACCGCAATCTGCCGCGGCGTGACTGCCTGGATGGAGTGACGGTGGTGCGCGTGCCACCGTTCATGCGTGTCAGCAAGGGATTGCTGATGCCTGGCATGCCTTTTATCGCCTGGAAGCTGGTCCGTTGGGCGGATGTGATCAACCTGCATATGCCGCAGCTCGACGCGGCTTACATCGCCTGGATCGGACGGCTGATGCGCAAGCCGGTGGTGCTGACCTATCATTGCGACCTGCGCCTCCCGCAAGGCCTGATCCATACGATTGCAAACCAGGTCTCACACGCAGCCAACAACGTGGCTGCCTGGGGCAGCGATGCGATTGTCAGTCTTACCCGGGATTACGCCGAGCACTCCAACTACCTGACCCGCTACATGAACAAATTGCAGGTACTGGATGCGCCGGTGGAGCTGGCGCCGGCCTCGGATGAAGATATCCAGGCATTCCGCCAGAAATTCGCCATCCAGGCCGGGCAGCGGATTATCGGCATGGCGGCCCGCCTGGCGACCGAGAAAGGCGTGGAGGTGCTCGTTCAGGCTTTGCCGATGGTGCGGGAACGCATCCCGGAGGCGCGGCTCCTGTTCGTTGGATCGTATACCAACGTGGTTGGCGAGGAAGAATACGCGGCGCGCGTCCTGCCACTTATTCAAGATTTGAAAGAGCATTGGAGCCTGCTGGGAAACCTGTCGGCAGTCGAGATGACGGCTTTCTTCAAAACCTGTGAAGTATTGGTAATGCCCAGCCTGAACAGCACCGAAGCCTTCGGACTTGTGCAGGTGGAGGCGATGAGCTGCGGGACTCCGGTGGTCGCAACGGACCTGCCGGGCGTGCGCGTGCCGGTCAGGATGAGCGGCATGGGTAAGGTGGTGCCGGTGGGGGACGCCAGTGCAATTGCACAGGCCATCCTTGAAATCATGACCGACCCGGAACGTTTCCGGGGGATCCAGGCTGAGACCACCCACAGGTACACCCCGGAAGTGATCGCCGAGGGTTACGAAAAGTTGTTCGGGGATATCCGGGAGAGACGCAATTGAATGCGATTTACACCCAGCATTTGTGCCGCTGTTTCCCGGGATGCGCCCGGGAAGGGCTTCGGTGATCCATGGCGTTCGACGAAAAGTATTTCAGCACCAACACCTATAAGAACGTATCCTTCGCCCGTTTCAGCCAGTATTGGTGGTCGAACCGGTTCTATGCCATCCTGGTGCGGCGCTATTCCAGGCCCGGCGTGCCGTTGTTGGAGATCGGCTCAGGCCTCGGGCATCTGGTCGGGCAGCTGGAGCGGGACCACCCGACGACTGCCGTGGACGTCAATCACTGGGCGCTGGCTCGCTCGAGAGCGGTTGCCCCGCACACTTCGCATCAAGTTGCCAGCGCGGAAGACCTGCCGTTCCCGGCGGATTTGTTCGGGGTCATCCTGATCAAGCACGTGGTCGAGCATTTGCCGCATCCCGACCGGGCGATCGCCGAACTAGGACGGGTAATGGCCCCGGGCGGCGTGCTGATCCTGGCCACTCCCAACCTGGATTTCCTTTCCAGACCCTGGAAGGGTGAAAAGTGGATCGGCTACCAGGATAAGACTACATTGCGTTAAAACCACCGGCTGAATGGTTGGACATGCTCAAAACTGCCGGATTTAACCTGAAGCGTGTTTTTGCGGATGGATTTTGGGATGCACCTTATTTACCGATAGTGCCGAAATTCCTGCAGAAACTGATTTTCGGATCGCTGGGCGGACTCCAGGCGATCAGCGGAGTGGTGTTCTTGCCAATGCGTTGGGGCGAGAGTATCATGGTGGTCGCTCAAAAAGAATAAGCGGATAAATTAACCATGTCTGAAGAACCAAGCATCCTCGATTATCTCAAATCCAAACTGAAATTCTGGGAGCATGGGGAGAAGATAGAACTTCCCGGTGAGGTTACCCCTGATACCCCGGCATCCCCGATAAGAATAGCTAATGAAACGGATGATGTTACGTCCCAGGTAGGGCCGGACCCTGCACAGGAACCGCTCAACCCGCCCGTCTCGTCCAACCAAAAACCTGAACAGGAAAATCACTGGCCCTGGCGCTCCCTGCTGGCTTTGCTGGCTGCCCTGCTGGCCCAACGAACCTGGGAACCCGCTCCCAACCGGATGGCAGTCGTCGGGCTGGTCTTCTACGCCCTGGCCCTGGCTTTGCTGGTCTGGGCGGTTTTCCGCAAGGAATGGAACCTGGCGCCCCTGCCGGATTCCGGCATGGCAGGGGACGAGTTGCAGGTGCGGCGGCTGCCACTCATCCTGGCGATCATCTTAAGCCTGGCAGCCTTCCTGTCCCTGGGCGGCAACCTGTTCACCCCTTTCAATGTCTCCCTGTGGGTATTGGCGATCGCCTGCACCGTTTGGGCTTTCTGGCTGCCTAATACCGGCCCGCACACCTTCTGGAAACGCCTGACCGCCTTTTTCAAAGGGGAAGCCTGGCGGGTTCCTTTTACCCGCACCACCTTGTTGATCATCGCGATTATCGCAATCGTGGGATTCTTCCGCATCTATAACCTGGCCGGGATCCCTTCCCAGCCGAACAGCGACCATGCTGAGAAACTGCTGGACGTTTATGACGTCTCCCAAGGCCTGACGCATATCTTCTTCCCGCGCAACACCGGTCGTGAAGGCATCCAGATGTACCTGACCCTGGTGGTCTCGTGGATCTTCGGCTCCGGGATTACGCACATGAGTCTGAAAATCGGTACCGTGATTTGCGGACTGTTGACATTGCCGTATCTTTACCTGCTGGGGAAGGAATTCGGCGGTAAACGGATCGGCCTGCTGGCAGTGTTCTTCGCCGGGATCGCCTACTGGCCAAACGTCATCAGCCGGTTTGGGCTGCGTTTCCCGTTGTACCCCCTGTTTGTCGCTCCCACGCTTTATTACCTGCTGCGCGGGTTGCGCACCCGCAACCGCAACGATTTCATCCTTTCAGGCCTGTTCCTGGGTTTCGGCTTGCACGGGTATACCCCGATGCGAATTGTGCCATTCGTGGTGGTGATTGCGGTCGGTATGTATATTTTACACACCCAATCCAAGGGATGGCGCGCCCAGTCGTTTATCTGGCTGGCGTTGCTGGCGATCGTTTCGTTTGTCGTCTTCCTGCCCCTGGCGCGGTATTGGTTGGATAACCCGGCCATCTTCTCTTACCGGGCGATCAGTCGCCTGGGTACGCCCGATAATCCCTTACCCGGACCGATTTTGCAGGTCTTCCTCTCGAATACGTGGAATGCCCTGCGGATGTTCAACTGGAATGATGGGCAAACCTGGGTCAATTCGGTGGTGTATCGTCCGGCGCTGGGCGTGGTATCGGGCGCGCTGTTCATCCTGGGTGCCTGCCTGGTGTTGATCCGCTATATCCGTCGGAGACACTGGCTGGACTTGTTCCTGCTGCTCTCGGTGCCCCTGCTCGAGCTGCCTTCGATCCTTTCTCTGGCTTACCCGGCCGAGAATCCGACCCTGAGCCGAACGGGTGCGGCCTTCATCCCGGTATTCCTGATCGTGGCCATGGCCCTGGATGGATTACTGCGCGCCATCCAATCGAAAATGAGCCCTCGGTCGGGTACGGGTCTGTCGTGGGTGTTGGTGATCTGCCTGGCGGGATTTTCGCTACTCCAAAACTACGACCTGGTCTTCAATCAATATGCCGATCAATACAACGCGTCTGCATGGAACAGCTCGGAGATGGGGCAGGTGATCAAACAATTCGACCAGGTCTATGGAACGCCGGATTCGGTCTGGATTGTCGCTTATCCCTACTGGGTGGATACGCGCCTGCCGGGATCATTTGCAGGCATCCCGAACCGGGATTTTGCCATCTGGCCCCAGGATTTCAGCACAACGCTGGACATTCCGGCTCCCAAGCTTTTCATGATCAAGGCGGACGATACCCAGGATGCGAACACGCTGGAGCAACTCTATCCCCAGGGAGTTGTGAGCAGCTTTCATTCTGCCAGTGGGGACCCGGGTAAGGATTTCCTGATCTTTTTTGTACCGTAACACCGCCTCTGAGGTTTTTAATGTCGATCGCAGAAAACTCCAATCTTAAAAAGAAACACCTGTGGGTGTATGACCTGCTGCTGGTGATCGTGCTGCTCCTGGGAGCTTATTTCCGCTTTGCCGGGAGTGACTGGGGGGACTTGATGTACCAGCACCCGGATGAATTATTCCTCACCTCGGTCACGTATGACATCCAACCAGTCCACAGCCTGGCGGAATACTTCAATACTGCCACCTCCACGCTCAACCCACAGAACACCGGACATGGTTTCTTTGTTTATGGCACGTTACCGGTTTTCCTGGTGCGCGGTCTGGCCGAATTGACCCACCAGATGGTCGATTTGCAGCTTTTCGACTGGCACATGCCGGCTGCGGTCGACCAGATGGGCAATTTGCAGCTCTTCGGCCGGCACATGTCGGCTTTGGCTGACCTGGGCGCAGTGGCCTTGCTGTATTTTATGGTCAAGCGCCTGTATGGGCCGCGCGTCGCCATCCTGGCAACGGCTTTCTCGGCTTTTGCGGTAACACAGATCCAGGAATCCCATTTTTACACCACGGATAATTTCGCCACCTTCTTCATGCTGCTGACGGTATTTTTTGCAGTGGAGATTTTTACCGGAAAGGATTCCCCGGCGGCAGGTGACCCGGATTCGGAGACGCTCGAATATGCGCCCCAGGCGAGGCTTCTGAAAGCATATCTTTCAAGGCTTTTCAGAAACCGTCTTTTCTGGTTGAGCGTGGCCTTTGGACTGGCCTTCGGCATGGCCATGGCATCGAAACTCACGGCTATTCCCCTGGCGATCCTGCTACCGGGCGCCCTGGCGGTGCGTTATTTTGGGAGGAAGAACAAGGCTCAGATAGAGGCAGGTGGCTCTTCTGCATCTGAGCGAGTGAGCTTTGACGGCTTCCTTTCCAAGATGTTCGTATTCATGTTGGTCGGCGGGATCGTTTCCATACTCGCATTCCGCGTCTTCCAGCCATACGCGTTTTCAGGCTTTGGGCTGAATCCGAAGTGGGTGGCGAACATCCAGGAACAGCAGGCCAATGCCAGCCCGAGCGCCGGCTTGTTGTGGAACCTGCAGTGGGCCCGGCGTACGCACCTGTACTCCTTCCAAAATCTGACCGAGTGGGGCCTGGGCTTGCCACTGGGAATCCTGGCCTGGGCAGGTTTTCTCTGGATGGGCTGGCGAATGCTCAAGGGCGAATGGCAGAAGCACATCCTGCTGTGGAGCTGGACGGGGATCTATTTCGTCTGGCAGTCGCTGCAATACAACCCCATGTTCCGGTACCAGTTGCCGATCTACCCGCTTTTAGCGATGATGGCGGCCTGGGCGGTTTTCGACTGGGCGCGCCCGCGCCTCAACGGTCTGAAGCGGATAAATTGGAGACGGGTCCTGGCCGGGACGGTTGGAACGGTGGTGCTGCTGTTGACCCTGGGTTGGGCGTATGCTTTCAGCCGCATCTACCTGCGCCCCGAGACGCGCGTGGCGGCCTCGCAGTGGATCTACCAAAACGTTCCCGGTCCGATCAACCTGCAGATGAAGAATGCCGCGGGTGGCATAACCGAACAGCCCCTGCCTTTCCTGGCGGGCAATATGGTTCTGGCCGGCAGTCCCTATCAGATGACTTTCGCAGCCCATACGGACGGGGAACTGGACCAAATCCTGCTGCCGCACGTTACCAGCCACATCCTGCTGGTAACCTTCCTTCAGAACCCGGATAATCCGATACAGGTAGGATCCGGCTACATGCTGGTCACTCCCGGGCTGGATGGCGCTCCCAATTCTGTCTCGCAAAGATTGATCTTCAACCAATTCCCCACGCTGTACGCCGGGATGAATTATCTGATCGACGTGGAGACGCTCGATCCTGCCTACCAGGTGGATCTGTGCGGCGTGCTCAGTTTGACGGTTTCTTCCTCCAACAGCCCGGTCGAACAATTGATCCAGCCTTCGGGGCAATGTGTGGCCGGTGGAGGCCGGTCTTTCAAGGTCCCGTTTAGCCCCCAGGCGAATGGGGCGCTGGCGCAGATGACCTTCAGCCGGGTGGTGGACCTTAATCCGGAGGGCGTGCAGTCCTTGAAAATGATCGCTATCCACCGGACCGGACTTTACACCCAACCAGGTCCTTGCCACGGCCTCGACTTCGGGCGATTTCACCCCGCAGGATGACCCGCGCGGCGGACCGGTGGAGTTGAAGCTGGATCACCCGGCCGTCTTGCAGCACGGCATGATCTATTACCTGCGTTTCGAAACGGACGGGCTTGGATTAACCTTCAACGGTGCGGCCATTTCCAACGAGACCGACATCGACTGGAACCTGCCCTTCCGCATGGATGGGTATGACGGTTTCAACGGTATCTATCGTGGCGACCTTAACCTGCAGGTCTATTGGGAGGATAACGCCAACAAGCTGGCGCGTTTCCAGAATTTCCTCAACCAGACCGACTACATCTTCATCCCCACTGCGCACCAGTATATGCAGATCACGCGCCTGCCCGAGCGTTACCCGCTCACAACGGAATATTATCGCCAGTTGCTGGGCTGCCCGGTGGACAAGGACATCCTTTGGTGTTACCGGGTGGCCGAGCCGGGCATGTTCCAGGGCAAACTCGGTTTTGACCTGGTTGCCACCTTTGAATCATACCCAACCATCGGTCCGCTGGTGATCAACGACCAGAATACCGAAGAGTCCTTCACGTTTTACGATCACCCCAAGGTGATGATCTTCCGAAAAAGCCCGAACTATAACCCGGCCTTGGTCCAGGCTGCCCTGGGTAACGTCGATTTGAGCAACGTCGTCCAGCTCACACCCGGGCAAGCCGACAATTACAAGAGCCTGATGCTGCCAGCCAGCCAACTCGCCAGCCAGCAGGCCGGTGGAACCTGGTCGGATCTTTTCAACCGCAATGCTTTCTATAATCGTTACCCCGGGTTGGGGGTGGTGCTGTGGTACCTGGTGATCTTCCTGCTGGGCTTGTTTACTTACCCGCTGGTGCGGATGACCTTCCCCGGGCTGAAGGATCACGGGTATCCGCTGGCGCGCATTGTCGGTCTTTTGATGTGGGCCTGGCTGAGCTGGATGGCGGGTTCAGTTGGCCTGACTTACAGCCGGCTCAGCATCGCGGCCGCGCTGGGGGGTATCGTGTTGATAGGTCTTTGGCTAGGCTGGCGCCAACGCGAAGAACTGCGGCAGGAGTTGCGGGAGAACTGGAAATACTTCCTGATGGTGGAAGGAGTCTTCCTGTCCTTCTTCCTGCTCGACCTGCTGATCCGTCTGGGGAATTCGGACCTCTGGCATCCTTCCAAGGGCGGCGAACGCCCGATGGACTTCGCCTTTTTCAATGCCATCCTGAAGAGCACCAGTTTCCCGCCGTACGACCCGTGGTTTGCAGGCGGCTACATTAATTATTATTATTACGGCTACGTGATCGTCGGGACGCCGGTCAAACTGCTGGGCATCGTCCCATCCATCGCCTATAATTTCATCCTGCCCACGCTCTTCGCCTGTGTGGCAGCCGCAGCTTTTTCGGTCGGTTGGAATGTCCTGCACAGCGTGCGTGAGATCAAGGCCGGGAGAAACGCCTTGAGGGTAAGCCCGGAAATGGAGTCGCCAGCTGTGCACTCGTCGCTGTTCGACGCCCGCTTCATCGCCGGGATATCCGCCTCGTCTGCCATGGTCCTGCTGGGCAACCTGGGGGTCGTGCGCATGTTGTACCAGGGTTTCCAGCAGGTGGCTGCGCCGGGTGGGATGATCGATAAAGCCAATATTTTCCAGCGTATCGTCTGGACCATCGAAGGTTTCCTGATGGTTTCCATCGGGAAGTTGCACCTGCCGTATGGGCTGGGAAACTGGTATTGGGACCCCAGCCGCGTCCTGCCGGCTTCGTCCGGCGATCCGATCACGGAATTCCCGCTGTTCACTTTCGTGTTTTCAGACCTGCATGCGCACATGATTGCGCTCATGCTGACAATATTGGCGGTCGCCTGGGCGCTCTCGGTGCTGCTCGCCAGGGCCAGATGGAAGAATCGGGTCGACCTGGTCGCCGGTCTCTTGCTGGGAGGCCTGATCATCGGCGCGCTAAAACCGACCAACACCTGGGATTTTTATACCTACTTGATCCTGGGGGTGGTGGTACTGGTCTACGCGGTCTGGCGTTATGCGGATGTTTCCAGGCTGAAGCTGTCCATGCCGGACTGGAGCAAGCGATTTCTATTGTCGGCGGGGGCAGCCGGTGTATTGATCGTCTCCTCGCTTCTGTTTTACCAGCCGTTTACGCACTGGTTCCTGCTCGATCCCACCTACACCAAGGTTTCCCTATGGACGGGTGGACGCTCGGACATCTCTTCTTATCTCACGCATTGGGGCGTCTTCCTGTTCTTCATCGTCTCCTGGATGACCTGGGAGACGCGCCAGTGGCTGGCTCAAACGCCCGTCTCGGCGTTGCGGAAACTGCGGCCCTATCGTGACCTGATCATTACCGGCCTGGTGGTCATTCTGCTGGTCCTGGTACTCCAGCAAGCCTGGGTGATGAGCTCCGGCCAGAACATGCCCTGGAAAGGTGTATCCATCCTTTGGCTGGCGCTCCCGCTGGCAGTCTGGGCGGCCATCCTGCTGTTCCGGCCCAGTCTCCCGGATGGCAAGCGCTTGATCCTGTTCATGATCGGGACGGGCTTGCTGTCTGACCATGCTGGTGGAGATCATCGTCATGGGAGGCGACATCGGGCGCATGAACACGGTCTTCAAGCTTTATTACCAGGCCTGGGTGCTGCTGGGATTGAGCGCGGCCGGCGCCTTCGCCTTCCTGCTGGACCAGATCCGTAAATGGACGCACGGCTGGCAGATCGCCTGGCAGGTTGGTGCCTCGGCCCTGATCGCCGGGTCTGCGCTGTTCCTGGTGATGGGCGGCCTGGCCAAGGTCGAGGACCGGATGAGCTCGACCACACCACGGACGCTCGACAGCATGACCTACATGGATTATTCCACTTATAATGAATTCGGCGTGGACATGAACCTGAGCGAAGATTACCGTGCCATCCAATGGATGCAGGATAACGTCAAGGGCTCACCGGTTATTGCGGAGGCCGCGCCGGCCGGGATCCAGTATGCCTGGCTCGGGCGTTTTTCGATTTACACCGGCCTGCCGGATGTGGTCGGTTGGGAATGGCACGAGATGCAGCAGCGGCTGATGTTCTCGAATACGGTCAGGCTGCGCGGCATCGAAGAGGACGCTTTTTACGGTACCACCGACATCACCGAGCGCGTTGGATTTCCTGCGTAAATATAACGTCCGCTATATCATCGTCGGGCAGCTCGAACGGGCCAAATACGGGGGAGATGGGCTGACCAAATTTGCATCTTATAATGGGATATTCTGGGACGCGGTCTACTCGGATGGGCAGACTGTCATCTACCAGGTCCCGGCCGGGATCCCGGCCCCTTGAGGAAACAGGTGAATCCATGAATGCCAACATCCTGCACATTACATCCCGGATTGCCTGGGAAGAGGCGCAAAAAAGCGGCGAGTATGCCGCTGATACGCTGGCGGGGCAGGGCTTTATCCACTGCTCCAAGGCCGCCCAGGTTTTGCGCGTAGCCGAACAATTCTACGCCGGCCAGCACGGACTGGTACTGTTGGTGATCGATCCGGCCCGCCTGCGTCCGGAATTGCGCTGGGAGCCGGGGACGGACCTGGCCACGCAACTCTTCCCGCATGTGTATGGCCCGATCAATCTGGAGGCGGTGGTGGACGTGGTCGCTTTCGAACCGGATGCTACAGGGCAAGTTCCACTTGCCGGTGGCGCTGGAGTTTGCGGATCGCTGAGTTTTGATGGACTGAGATGCTCAACTTCTTCGCCTGGTACCTGCTCATCACGCTGCTCGGTTGGCTGGCTTTCCCGCTGGCTTATCGCCTGCTGCCGGCCTTGGCCGACCGGGGCTATAGCCTGGCGCGTGCGCTTGGGCTGCTGGTCTGGGCGTTCGTCTTCTGGTTGCTGGCTTCGCTGGGTATTATCCAGAATGACACCGGCGGCTTATTGCTGGCGTTTTTCCTGCTGGCGGCCGCATCGGGAGCGGTCTTGTTCCACAAGGAGCGCCGGATTGCCTTGCGGGATTGGATCCGCTCGAACCGGCGCATGATTGTGGTGGTGGAGGTGCTGTTCTTCCTGGCTTTTGCAGCCTGGGCCTTCGTACGCGCTTCCAACCCGAACATCGAAACTGCCGGGGGCGAGAAGACCATGGAACTGGCCTTCATCAATGCCATCCTGCGCTCGCCCAGCTTCCCGCCGCACGATCCCTGGCTCTCAGGCTATGCCATTTCATATTACTACTTTGGCTATGTCATGACGGCCATGCTGGCCAGGGCTACTGCCACGCTCGGCAGTGTTGCGCATAATTTGATGAGCGCATTGATCTTTGCACTCAGTTTCATTGGAGCCTATGGCATCCTGTATAACTTACTGGCAGAATGGAAGGGCCGCCACCCGCTGGACCCGGAACGCTCTGCCGTCACCCGTCCAATGCTCGGCCTGCCCTTGCTGGGACCGCTTTTCCTTTTATTTGTTTCGAACCTGGAAGGCTTTCTGGAAGTCTTGCATAAATCCGGACTTTTCTGGGTGTGGAATGCGGATGGCACGGCCACTTCATCGTTCTGGTCGTGGGTGGGGATCAAGAACCTGGTCAATCCGCCCACGAAGCCACTGGGATTGATCCCCGACCGTTTCCTCTGGTGGTGGCAGGCTTCGCGCGTGATCCAGGATTATGATTTCGCCCATAATTTCCGCGAGGTCATCGATGAATTCCCGGCTTTTTCCTACCTGCTGGGCGACCTGCACCCGCACGTCCTGGCCATGCCGTTCGGCCTGATGACGATCGCGGTGGCGCTCAACCTTTTCCTGGGCGGCTGGGATGGGGAAACCAACCTGCGCTGGTACCGGCTTTCCATTCAACCGCTGGGGGTGCTTTTTGGCGGCCTCCTGCTGGGCGGCCTGGCCTTCCTGAATACCTGGGATATCCTGGTGGGGTTCGCCCTGGTGGCTGGCGCGTATGTTATCCGGCGCAGCCTGGAAAATGGCTGGACCTGGGACCGCCTGAAGGACCTTTTTGCCATCGGCGTCCCGATGGGATTGCTTGCGATCGTTCTTTATCTGCCCTTTTATGTCGGCTTCCAGTCCCAGGCCGGCGGCATCCTGCCCAACATTGACAGCCCGACGCGCGGGGTGCAGCTATGGATCATGTTTGGGCCTTTATTCCTGGCATTGTTGGCGTTCCTGGTGTATCTCTGGCAGGGAGCCAGGCAAGCCGGAGACGCACGGCGCGGCTTTGGACTGGCAGCAGGTTTCATCCTTTTGCTCTTATTATTCTCGCTGGCGCTGACCTTCCTGGCGATCTGGCTGAAACCCGATTTTGTCTCCGGTTTCCTGAGTCAGAATGCTCGGGCAGCATCGGGCTGTGCCTTTCCATGTCCGCCTTGCGGCGCGTTTCGTCCATCGGCGGATTACTGACCCTGTTTATTATTCTGGGCGCGGCCCTGGCATTCCTGGTAAGGGTGGGGGAGCGCAGACCGGAATCGCCGGAATTATTCCCATTAACCGGCAGGCGTCCGGAGCCTTTCATCTTGCTGCTGATCGTGCTCGCCAGCATGCTGGTCATTGCCCCTGAATTCGTCTTCCTGCGGGATTTGTTTGGCAATCGCATGAACACCATTTTCAAATTCTATTACCAGGCCTGGTTGCTGTGGAGTTTGGTCTCGGCATTTGGCGTGGCGGTGCTCCTGCTGAAACTTGGGGGGAAATGGAGATGGGTCTTTCCGTGTGGGTCTTTTTGTCATCCTGGTCATGGCGCTGACGTATCCGGCCCTGGCTTTGCCTGATAAGACCAATGATTTCCAGCTGCCGGCATATTCACAGAGCTTGAAATCTGCCCGGGCAGCCGGAGTTCCCAATCCGGTCCAGACCGCATCCGGGGTTTGGACCCTGGATGGGGCGCGTTTGTTCCAGACACAATATCCGGACGATGCAGCCGCGGCGCTTTGGTTGTTGAAGGCGCCTGAAGGGGTACTTGTGGAAGCCTTCAATAAGTCTTCCTCCTATTCCGATTATGGGCGCATGTCGGTCTATTCCGGTGATCCGACCGTGTTGGGCTGGTGGTACCACGAATGGCAGTGGCGCGGCAGCGTCGACCAACAGGTCTCTCCGATTACCGACCTGACCTGTACCGGGCGGGATCCATACGACTCACGCCGCATGCGCTCGGACGATATCAGTTGCCTGTACGAAACGAAAAGCTGGGCGGTGGCTTCCGAGGTCATCCAGACATATAACATCCGCTACGTGGTGGTCGGGACGCTCGAGCGGCGCGATTACCGGATCGATGAACAGCTCTTCCAGCAGCATCTCGTGCCTGTTTTCCAGCAGGGGCAGGTGGTGATTTACCAGGTGCCTGACTAAAATACATTCGTAACATCTCAATAAAAAAGGGGAAGGGGGTGTGCGGGCGGCTCTGCCGCCCACACACCCCCTTCTTCCCCCAATTGTCGAGCAGAACCATATATTTCTCTCTCATGTTAAAATAGACCTCCATGAAAAAATTCGAACCCACCCTCGAGCACGCCTTCTACGCCCTGGCCTTTGCCATCGCCTTCGGTCTGCGCTTCATCCATCTTGGCGCGGTACCGCTATCCGATTACGAAGCCAACTGGGCGATGCAGGCTTTGCAGGTTGCCCAGGGTCTCAAGCCGGCCATCGGTCCCAACCCGGCTTACGTGCATCTGACCGCTTTATTTTTCTATATTTTTGGGGCCACGGATTTCCTGGCCCGGTTTTGGCCGGCCCTGGCGGGTTGCGCCCTGGTCCTGGGAGCCTGGGCTTTGCGGGACCGTTTCGGGCGCGTCCCGGCGCTGATCCTGGCTTTCGGACTGGCCATCGATCCCGGCCTGGTGGCAATGTCACACCTGGCGGGTGGGCCGATGCTGGCGGTGGCCTTTTTCGTTTTCACCGGCTTGATGTGGATGCAAGGCCGGCAGGCTGCCGCGGGTCTTTTTGCGGGCCTGGCGCTGATTTCCGGAGCCTCCATCTGGCTGGGACTGGCCGGACTGGGGCTGGCCTGGCTGTTTGGCAGGCTCATCTGGAAAAAAACGCCTGACCAGATCCGGCAGGATCCTGAAGAGGTGGAACCCGCTGCGGCGCCTGCCCGCTTGAACCTGGATCGATTTCGTTTGTCGTTCTTTTGGGCGTTGGGTACCCTGTTGGTGGCCGGCAGCCTGTTTTTCTTTTCCCCCAAGGGACTGCCGGCTATTGCAGCCTCGTTTTGGACTTTCCTGAGCGGGTGGTGGTGGAGCCTGGAGGGCGTGCAGGTCTGGAGGTTGTTCCTGGCGTTGCCGGCTTACGAGATCTTGCCCCTGGCGTTTGGGGTGGGGGGATTGGTGCGGGCAATTTTGAAGCGACAAGTATTGGACCTGCGCCTGGGGGTGTGGGCGCTGGCGGCCTTGCTGCTGGGGCTGGTCTACCCGGGCCGCCAGACCGGCGACCTGGTCTGGATGATCCTGCCGCTGTGGGCCCTGGCTGCCCTGGAACTGGGCCGGCAGCTTGATTTTGAAGACGTCAATCCCTGGGAAGTGGCCGGCACCTTCACCGCAGTGGTGGCCTTCGTGGTCTTTGGCTGGCTCAACCTGGCCAGCCTCACCAATATGCAATGGGGCACCGAGGATGTCACCACGCGCATCTGGCTGTTGGCAGCCGTGATCCTGTTGATCGTTTTGAGCCTGTTACTGGTTGGGACGGGCTGGTCGATCCGGGTGGCCCGCCTGGGCGGCGTGTGGGCTGGGCTGGTCGTGCTGGCACTCTTTACCATTGGCATGGCCACCGGTGCAGGCGGCTTGCGCCAACCTCTGACCGTCGAACTCTGGCAGCCTGAACCGCGCACCGGTCGCGTGGATATTATTGTTAAAGTGGCCTCCCAGATCTCTGACCTGAACCGCGGCGTGGCGGACCAGTTGCCGCTGACCATTCTCAACGTGAAATCCCCGGCGCTGGAATGGGCTTTCCGCGCCTGGCAGGTGCAGGAGGTCACCCAGTTGGCCCCAGACGCCTCGCCCGCCTTGATCATTTCCTCTTCATCGGATCTGAGTCAGTCGGCGCAATATCGCGGCGAGCCGCTGGTGTTGCACGAAGAAGCTGCCTGGTACCAGGCGACTCCCATGGATTGGGTGAAGTGGTTCGTTTACCGCCAGATGCCGTTGACACAGGATAAAGTCGTCCTGTGGGTGCGGGATGATCTGATGCTCGACAGCCAGGATACTCCTGCGCCATCCCCCTGATCCTTTTCATTAAGTAATCATATGGCCCATCCAACCATCATTGCCATCGACGGCCCGGCAGCTTCGGGGAAATCCACCCTGGGGCGGCGCCTGGCCGATTCACTCGGCTATCTCTTCTTCGACACCGGTGTTATGTATCGCGCAATCACATGGGCCATGCTCGATCGAGGTGTGGACGTGAAAGACGAAGCCTCCGTGACGCATTTGGCGGAAACTGTCCGCATCGATGTTCGTCCGCCTTCGAAGGAAGATGGTCGGGCTTGCGATGTGCTGGCGGACGGGCGCGATATCACCTGGGAGACGCGCACACCGGAGGTGGAGGCGTACGTTTCGCCAGTCTCCACCTACCAGGGTGTCCGTCGTGCACTGGCTGCCCAGCAGCGCCGGATTGGCCTGCTTGGCCGTGTGGTCATGGTTGGACGGGATATCGGTACGGTCGTCCTGCCGGAAGCCGGATTGAAGATCTACCTGGACGCCTCTGCGGAGGAGCGAGCCCGGCGCAGGTACACCGAGATCATCGACCGTGGAGGTCAGGCAGATTACGAGCAGATCCTGGCCGGGGTGCGCATGCGCGACGAGATCGATTCGACCCGGGCCTTCTCACCCCTGCGGGCGGCCGAGGATGCCATCATCCTTGATTCTGGATCGAATGAACGCGGATGAAGTATTTGTAAAAGTGGAGCAATTATGCCGGTAGAACAATATCATCTTGCCTGGTGGCGGCGCTGGCTGGCCCGTCCTTTTGTTCGTGTCCTTCTGCGGACTCTTTTTCATCTGCTGGCGCCCATCCAGATCACCGGGAGCGGGAACGTGCCTTTGCGTACGCCCTATATCGCCGCGATCAATCACGTTTCCCTTTACGAAGCGCCTTTCGTAGGGGTCTTCTGGCCGGAACAACTGGAAGCCCTGGGCGCCTCGGATGTGTGGGACCGGCCGGGCCAGAACATCCTCGCCCGCCTGTGGGGTGGCATCCCTGTCCATCGGGGCGATTACGACCGGGCCGCCCTCGAAAGCGTCGTCTCAGCCCTGCGCAGCGGCTACCCGCTTTTAATCGCACCCGAAGGCGGGCGCTCGCACGTTCCGGGCATGCGCCAGGCCCAGCAGGGCGTCGCCTATATTGCCGAGCAGACCGGCGTGCCGGTCCTCCCGGTGGCGATCGTTGGCACCACGGACGATTTCTTCCAGAAGGCGACCCACGGCAAGCGCCCAAAATTGGAGATGCACATCGGCAAGCCGCTCCTGCTACCACCGGCCGCAGGCAAAGGCCTCGAACGACACGCCGCCCGTCAGGCCAATACCGACCTGGTCATGCGCCACATTGCCGGTTTGCTGCCTGAGGAATACCGCGGTGTGTATGCCGAGACCGCCATCTTCCCGCAAGACTGAAAAAAAGCACCGAAATATCCCGCCGCCTGAGGGTCAACCATCCTTTGCGGGACCTCGCGTGGCACCATCTACCTTATCCGGATCATCGTCAAATCCAAACCCGGGATCCCGTGTTCCGGATCTTAGCTCATCATAATAGGTTCTCTTCTCGCTTGAAGGCGCCGCCAACAGGGCTTCGATTTGCTTTCTCAATCTCCTGGCCTGGCCGGCCCTGCGCATGTTTCTCCGGCTGGGCGAGCCGGCCCGGGCGGAGCGGACACTCCGCCAATGTGCCTCGTCGGGCGATCGGTTGATGGAGGATCCGGTTCGTTGAGGGCGGGCGGTGGCGGCTTTCGGTTCCAACATATCCATAGTAGCAGGGGGATAGTAATGGTCATTTTGACCCGGTCGGACCTCAATCTCAAAACCTTCGCCGACGTGATAAAGTTTGCCTTCGATGGATGTATTCATGTCCCCAATATAGAACAATATTTCTAATTCTTCAACCCCCTTCACGCGCGCCGCTCGTGCAGCACATGCCGGGGATAACAGGTGCGGGTGGAACTTTATCAACCCCCCTATCTGGCGGATTTCATACTACTCGATTGCCTGCGGTCCCCGTTTGCTGAAATCCCAATCCTTGAAAAACTGTTTAAGCTCCGATTTAGAATGTGCTCTTGGCTGGATCAGCCCCTTCCGGATATACCAGCTCACCGTATCCGAGGCGATGTTCAGCTTGGCTGGAATCTGCCGGTTGGCGTAACCCGGGCATGCCAGGGCTGTCACGTCCTGTAAACCCCGCCCTTTATTGTGTTTGACCTAATGCCCCCCCTCGGTTATAATTGCCAACCGTCCCTATCCCATGGACGGCTGGGACCCATGGAAAACCCCGGCGGACCTTCCGCTGTTTGGTGTTTTAATAATTATTTTCGAGGTTAGTGAATGGCAACGAAACGAACTTACCAACCCAAGATCCGCAGGCGCGTGCGCGTGCATGGCTTTCGCCAGCGCATGTCCAGTGCCGACGGACGACAGGTGCTCAAGCGCCGTCGCCTGAGAGGCCGGATCCGGCTGACTGTCCGAAGTAACAGTCACGTAAAGCACGTCCGCTGGTAGGAGTTAAAGCGCGCGTCGGAATTTTGCGCGTGCATGGGTTTACGAGGTGCAGGTGAAACGTTCCTTTCGCCTGACCCGGTCAACTGATTTCAAGCGGGTGCGGCGTTCCGGCAAGTCGTATGCCCACCCGCTTGTTGTATTGTATGCCCTGAAATCGGACCAGACCGGAGTGCGTGTGGGGGTGAGCGCAGGTTTGGCAGTTGGGAATGCAGTCAAGCGGAACCGTGCCAGGCGCCTTTTGCGGGCAGCCATGAATGAACTTTTGCCTTTTACCGCATCCGGTTCCGACCTGCTTTTGATCGCCCGTTCTCCCTTGCCCGAATCGGACCTGCAGCAGACTCGCTCAGCATTGTGCAATTTACTTACCCGGGCGGGCCTCCTGTCTGAAACTTATGACGCTGGAATATTTACCACACGATTACCCGAATGAGCCACGCTTGCGCGATCTACCCCGCACCGTCTGGAATGCCCCACGCCTGGTCCTGCTTGGACTCATCCGGGTATACCAGATGACTTTTTCCAGGACCCTGCCCCCCAATACATGCCGCTTCTATCCGTCATGCTCGCATTATGGTTACCAGGCCATCTATAAATATGGCGTATTTAAAGGTGGTGTCAAGGCAATCTGGCGGGTGCTTCGCTGCAATCCCTTCAATCCGGGTGGTTATGACCCTGTTTAGTAGGAGAAAACCTGCTCCATGAAAACGAAATACCTTATCTTACCTGGCCTGTTACTGGTCATGGCGATCGCATTGAGCGGTTGTGTCTCCGGTCTGAATGCGGCGGGTTGGCCCGGTATCACTGCCGATGCCAATAACGCCTATCTCTCAGGCGGTTCCTATGTATATTCGGTAAATTTGCAGACTGGCGCCGAGGTTTGGCGCTTTCCTGAAAAAGCCTCCTCCACTCCTTTCGATGCCGCCCCCGTCCTCACTTCGGATGGGCAGTTGATCGTGGGAGGCTACGATAAAAAACTCTACAGCCTCAACCCGAAGACGGGCGTATCCAACTGGCAATTTGCGGATGCGCACGACCATTGGATTGGTCCGGTGTTGGTGCTCGATAACCTGATCTATGCTCCCAATGCCGACTACAATCTGTACGCGCTGAACCTGCAGGGCCAGCTCCAGTGGACCTTCACTGCTGACCAGTCGATTTGGGGTGCGCCTGTCACGGATGGGACCAACATCTACTTTGGTTCGCTCGGCCGGAAGGTGTATGCTGTGAATGCCAAATCCGGCAAACAGGTCTGGGTCCAGGATATCGATGGCGCCGTGCTCGGCTCTGCGGTGCTCGGGTCGAATAACGTCCTGTATGTCAGTTCGTATGGCGGCACGATCTATGGGTTGAATACCGCCGACGGTTCGACAGTCTATACGACCAAGGCTTCCTCCTGGATTTGGTCCGGTCCGACGCTGGATGGCACTACGCTCTATTTTGGGGATGGGAGCGGGTCGTTGTATGCCCAGCCCATCAGCGGAACTGACCCGGCCTGGCACCAGGCTTTGAACGGCGCCATAACCGGCTCACCCCTGGTCGACAGCGGCAATGTCATTATCGGGACGGACGCAGGCAACGTTTATTTCGTCGATCTCACGGGCCAGAATTTGCGCCCCATCTCGATTTCCGGAAAAATTTACGCTTCGCCGGTTGCTGCCGGGGATTTGATCCTGGTTGCCCCCACCGGTGGGACGGCTACCATGGTGGCGCTTGACCAGACCGGGGCGGTCAAGTGGTCCTTTACGCCTGCTAAATAGGAAGGCTCTTATGTGGCAAACTATCATTGTTTACCCGTTTACTAACGCCCTGCTGATGATCTACAATTTGATCGGCGGGAATTTTGGAATTGCGATCATCCTGTTCACCATCCTTATCCGCCTGATCACACACCCTTTGATGGCGTCCCAGATCAAAGGCTCCACCCGCATGCAGGAAATGAACAGTTCTCCGGAATGGCAGGCGATCCAGAAAAAATACAAGGATGATAAAGAGAAGTTGGCCCAGGAGCAGATGAAATATTACAAGGAGATCGGCTACAATCCGCTCTCTTCCTGCCTGCCCTCCATCATCCAGATACCGCTCATCTTCGGCCTGTACCAGAGCATCACGGTTGCCATGGCGGCCTCACCGATGCAGTTGCTCACCCTCAGGAATACCGTTTACCCCTTCTTTGAATCCACCTTCCATATCCACATTGCCGACCTGGTGCCGTTGAACAGTCGCTTCCTGTGGATGAACCTGGGCCAGCCGGAACGGGTGTACATGTTTGGGTACGCCATTCCCGTGTTGGCCATCATCGTTGCGCTTACTACTTATGTGCAATCCAAGGTGACCATGCCAGCAACCTCCACCCCTGGCGATCAGGGCGCCATGATGGGCAAGATGATGGTGCTGTACATGCCCCTGCTGCTGGGCTATTTTGCCCTGACATTTGCATCCGGCTTATCGGTTTATTTCATTGCCAGCAACTTGATCGGTATTGCGCAGTATGCACTTCTCGGTAAGGTAAACTGGCGTTCTCTGATACCGGGCCAAAAACCTGCCCCGGCGCTAGCAACGAGGAAAAAATGAACGAACGGACAACTCTTGAAAAGATCGCCCCAAATGTGGATGAAGCTATTGCCCAGGGTCTGACCGAACTCGGTCTCGAAAAGGATGCCGTGGACGTGGAAGTTCTGGATGAGGGCAGCCGCGGGCTGTTGGGAATTGGCGGCCGCCAGGCGCGCGTCCGTCTGACCCTCAAGTCGGTCGGGTCCGCACCGGACGCAAGCGAAACCGGGCAGACTGAAAAAACCGCACAAGCTCAGCCCATAGTGCCACCAGCTGCGGTGAAAGCACCTGTCACAGAACAGGAAGAGCAGGAAGCACTGGAGGACGGGTTTAATGTGCTGGACGAGAACCTCCTTTTCATATCACGCCAAACCGTGGCCGAGCTGTTGGAGAAAATGAAAATCCAGGCACGCATCGAAGTGCGCGCCGGCGACCCCGACGAAGAGGGCCAACGCCCCGTCCTGGTGGATATCCGCGGCAGTGATCTGGGCATCCTGATCGGCCGGCGTGCCGAGATCCTGAACGCCATGCAGTACATCGTCAACCTGATCGTCAGCAAACAGGTCGAGCATTGGGTGCAGGTGGTCGTGGATGTGGAAGGCTATCGCGCCCGCCGGGAACGCCAGTTACGCCAGATGGCCAACCGCATGGCCGACCAGGCCATCAAGACCGGCCGTCGCCAGGTGTTGGAACCCATGCCGGCCTCCGAGCGGCGTGTCGTCCACCTGGAACTGCGCGACCACCCGCGTGTTTCCACCCAATCGATCGGCGATGAACCCGCTCGCAAAGTCACCATCGTCCCGAAATAATTTTTTATCACCCCAAAACTCCAACAAAAAAACACACCCTGCCAGGGTGCGTTTTTTTTGGAGTAGGTGGGCCTTACTCTCACCCAATATTCCATGTTTTCAGAAAGCCAGTGCGCGTCCTTCCCAAACCGGCTTTCCTGCCATACGCTTTGCCCCCCCGGTCAGGTATAATTTACCCATGCAAAGTCTCGTCCCTTTCGCCCCGGTGGATTATTTGGTCATCGGCCACCTTGCCTGCGACCTGACGCCCACCGGTCCGCGTTTGGGCGGAACGGCCGCTTACGCGGCTTTGACAGCCAAGGCGCTGGGACTGCGCGTGGGTGTGGTGACTGCCTGGGGTGGGGAATTCCCCCTGGATGCATTGGATGGGATCCAGGTGAGCATTCTATCGACAAAGCACAGCACCACCTTTGAGAACGTATACACACCGGAAGGCCGTCACCAAATACTCCACCACATCGCCCCGGACCTGCATCTGGAGGATGTGCCGCAGGTCTGGCGCGATACTCCCATTGTCCACGTTGGGCCGATCGCCGGGGAAGGCCAAAGCCTTGCGGATGGGCGCTTTGCAGACTCATTGCTCGGGCTGACCCCACAGGGGTGGCTGCGCAGTCGGAACGCCTCCGGGCGTGTCCATACGATCGCCTGGCCGGGAGATTTGCACGCCCTGGAAAAAGCGAATGCGGCTGTGCTCAGCCTGGAAGATGTGGCGGGAGACGAGCAAGAGATCGAAACGCTGGCGGCAGCCTGCCGGGTGCTGGTGGTCACCGAGGGCGCCGCCGGGGCGCGCTTGTATTGGAACGGCGACTTGCGCCGCTTTCCCGCCTTGCAGGTTGAAGAGGTCGATCCCACCGGCGCAGGAGATATATTCGCGGCGGCCTTTTTCTGGCGTCTCTCGATCACCCGAAACCCCTGGGCCGCCGCCCGATTCGCCACGCATCTGGCCTCGTATTCGGTGACACGACGTGGGTTGGCCGGGATTCCAACACAGGCGGAGATCCAGTCCTGCCTGGTGGAGGTTATCTAGTGGGTCGCGTTTATACGCTTGTCAATCAGAAAGGCGGGGTGGGTAAAACCACCACTGCCATCAATCTGGGCGCCTATCTGGCGCGCTTTGGACAGCGTGTGTTGATCGTGGATGTGGACCCGCAAGCGAATGCCACTTCCTCACTGGGCATTGACAAGCACACCGTCAAGGGTGGCACCTATGAAGCCCTGCTGGGCGGCGCGCCGGCAACCGCTTTGGTGCTCCAAAACCCGCGCCTCAAGCTTGCCATTCTACCTTCCTCCCCATCGCTGGCGGGAGCGGAAGTGGAACTTGTCAATGAGCTGGGGCGTGAGGCCAAGCTTAAGCAAGCCATAGCTCCATTGGTCGACCGCTACGACTATATCCTGATCGACTGCCCGCCCTCCCTGGGCTTGCTGACCGTCAACGGGTTGATGGCCGCCAGGAACGGCGTGCTGATCCCGGTGCAATGCGAGTATCTGGCTTTGGAAGGCCTGGGCGAATTAACCCATACCATCCAGCGCGTCCGTTCATCCATCTTTCCCACGCTCGAAGTGCGTGGGGTCATCCTGACCATGTTCGATGGTCGCACGCATCTATCTGTGGACGTCGTCACGGAGGTGCGCAAATTCTTTTCCGATAAAGTTTTCGAGACGGTCATACCCCGCAGCATTCGTTTGGCCGAGGCGCCATCATACGGGTTGCCGGTTTCCGCCTATGCGCCTTCGTCGAATGCAGCCCAGTCCTATGAGTTGTTGGCGCGTGAATTACTAAAGAGCGATGGCGTCGCCATTACCGAAAGTGTAGAATAACCGGGAAGTTTTGAATTGATTTACGACAGGGAATTTTAGGAGGAAAGTATGCCCCAAAAATCCGGACTTGGTCGTGGGCTGGGAGCCCTTATCCCGGGAGGGGAAAATGCACTTTCGGGCAATGGTGTCACATTGGTACCGGTGGACCTGGTTTTTCCAAACCCGCGCCAGCCACGCCGGGTCATGAACCCCGACGAATTGCAGGACCTGACTGCCTCCATCCGTGAGCATGGCGTCCTCCAGCCATTGATCGTCACTCCCGGCGACATGGAAGGCCGTTTTATTTTAATTGCCGGCGAGCGTCGCTTGCAGGCTGCCCGCCTGGCTGGACTTGCCTCAGTGCCGGTGCTTGTCCATCCGGCGACCGATCAGCAGCGCCTGGAACTGGCCATCATCGAAAACGTCCAGCGTTCGGACTTGTCTCCCCTGGAGCAGGCCGAGGCCTACCGCCAATTGGCGGAGGATTTCCACCTGTCCCACGAGGAGATTGCTGTCCGTGTAGGCAAGAGCCGGGTGGCGGTCACCAATACCCTGCGCCTGCTCAACCTGCCCGATGTAGTTAAAAATGCCCTGATCGAAAGGCGCGTGTCGGAAGGGCATGCCCGCGCCCTGCTTTCCCTTTCCACGCCAGAATCGCAGGCGGCTGCCTTGCGCACGGTCCTCTCGCAGGAGCTTAACGTCCGCCAGACCGAGGAACTGGTCCGCAGACTATCCGGCGAGAAAACACCCTCACGGCCTAAGCCACCCGTTGTTCCCGAAGTGGCCGAATTGGAAGAACGGCTGCGTTCGAGTTTGGGGACGAAGGTTACGCTGCGATCAGGACGCAAGGGTGGAACGGTCACCATTCATTATTATTCCGATGAAGAATTGAACGCGCTGATGGGACGCTTGTTGAACGAATGATGAGGTGATTGGCTCCCATCATTTGCGGCGGAAAAACTGACCATGAAGCTCTTCCATAATGCTCGTGTATACACGCTCGGATCGACCCAACCGGTAGCTTCTGCGCTGGTGATCGAATCCGGGCGCGTTGTTAGCGTGGGCGGAGATGAACTCGTCGACGGGTATGCCGGAGTTGAGCGGGAGGACATGCAAGGACGGATCATTTTGCCCGGCCTGACAGATGCCCACATCCATTTACAGAATTATGCGCTCAGCTTACAGGCCATAGATTGTGAGCTGAAAAGCATCCAGGCGGTACTGAATCGGGTGACTGAACGTCTTCAACAGACGCCTCCCGGGGAATGGGTACGCGGGCATGGCTGGAACCAGAATGTCTGGGGTGGGGAGTGGCCGGACGCCGCCCGGTTGGATGCAATCTCGCCGCAAAACCCGGTTTACCTGACTGCCAAATCTCTGCATGTCGGCTGGGCCAACAGCCTGGCTCTGGAATTGGCCGGGGTTAACGCTTCCACGCCTGACCCGGCCAATGGGAGCTTGCAACGCGACGTGCATGGGAATCCAACCGGAATCCTCTTCGAGAACGCCGTCAGACTGGTCGAGAAAGCCATCCCTGAGCCAACTCCCGAAAAACTGGCCGAAATCTTCCGCCAGGTGATCCCAAGATTGTGGAGCATGGGATTGACCGGCATCCATGATTTTGACCGGCGGACCTGTTTGCTTGCCTTGCAGGAATTACACGCCCACGGAGATTTACACCTGCGGGTTATAAAGTCCGTCCCCTATGAATCCCTGTCCTCAGCCGTGGAACTGGGTCTGCAGAGCGGTTTTGGGGATGATTTTCTTCGGATTGGTCCGGTAAAATTATTTTCGGATGGCGCCCTGGGTCCGCATACTGCCGCCATGCTGGAAGCTTATGTTGACGAACCCAAAAATCGTGGTATTCTACTATTGGATGCCGATAAAATTTTCGATATAGGTTGCCAGGCAGCCCAAAGCGGACTGAGCCTGGCGGTCCACGCTATCGGAGATCGGGCTGTACATGAAGTCCTGGATGGGTTAAGCCGGTTGCGGGAGTACGAACGTACACACGGCTTGCCAGCCCTGCGCCACCGCATCGAGCATGTCCAGACCATCCTGCCCCGGGATGCCGGGCGCCTGGCGGAGTTGGGCATCATCGCATCCATGCAGCCGGTGCATGCCACATCGGACATGCTTATGGCAGACCGTTTCCTCGGGGAACGCGCAGCATTTTCTTATGCCTGGCGGACCCAATTGGATAATGGTGCACAACTGGCCTTTGGCTCGGACGCCCCGGTCGAAAACCCCGACCCTTTCCACGGGTTGCATGCCGCTGTAACCCGCCGTCGGGTGGATGGCTCTCCAGGTCCGGATGGCTGGATTCCCGAGCAACGTTTATCCCTCCAGGCAGCCCTGGCCGCATATACTTCCGGTCCGGCCTATGCAGCCGGGATGGAAGACCGGCTTGGGCGGCTTGCGGCCGGTTACCTGGCTGATTTGATCGTGGTCGAGACTGATCCTTTTACTTGCGACCCGTCTGAACTGTATTCCATACGGCCCGTAGCCAGCATGGTTGCAGGAGAATGGGTCTGGCATTCTTGAGGATGCGAATATGATCACACCACTGACCCCTGAAGTACTGGTACCCAGACTGGGTGAACACCTTGTCAAGGCCGGCCTGATCAACGAAGACGATTTGGAGAAGGCCCTGAAGTATCAGCAGGATAAGCAGAAGAAGGGCGAGCATTGCCTCCTGGGGGAGGCCTTGACGGATCTTGGTTTGCTCGACCGCCAGCAGATCGATCAAGCGGTCACCGAACAGATCATCCAGTTGCGGAATGCCCTCGAAGACGCCAACCGGTTCCTGGAACATCGCGTGGAGGAGCGGACGGCTGAATTGCAGGATGCTTTGCGACGGCTCTCTGAACTGAACCAAATGAAGGCCAATTTCGTTGCCAATATTTCGCATGAGCTGCGTACCCCACTCACGCATGTAAAAGGATACCTCGAATTACTTTCGACCAGCGCGCTCGGCCCGCTCAACGATGAACAGAGCAATGCCCTGCAGGTCAGCCAGCGTGCCACCGGGCGCCTGGAGTCCCTGATCGATAGCCTCATCCTGTTCTCCCTGGCGGCCCGGGGCGAGATGACGCTGCGTCTGGCCCCCGTCGATCTGAAAAAAATCATTGGAGAGGTGCTGAATTATTCCCTACCCAAAGCTAAGGACCGTAACGTTACACTAAACTCGGACATCCGTCCAGATATTCCATTTGTCCAGGCGGATGAGGAAAAAATCTCCTGGGCCATTCTGCAATTACTCGATAATGCCATTAAATTCACACCGTCGGGCGGTCTGGTTGGCCTCTCGGTTGAAAAAGAGTCCCCCACGCTGGTCATGGTTAGGGTAACCGACAACGGGATCGGCATTCCGTCCAGCCGGTTGCAGGAGGTATTCGAACCATTCCATCAACTGGATGCTTCTTCCACCAGGCGGTATGGCGGGACCGGCCTGGGGCTGGCGTTGGTGAAGGAGATCGTTTCAGCGCATGGTTCAATGATTGAAGTCGAGTCGGAAGAAGGCAAGGGTTCCGTGTTTTCCTTCCCTCTCCTGGCTGCAGTGCCCGCGACCAAACCATAACCGGGCTGCCGGTGCAGGTGCGTCAGGCCTGTTACGCTTCCATCCTTCTGCCCGGACCAAGTGTCTGCGGCTCGTGGTTCATAAAGATGAATTGAAATGGATAAGCTATGGATAGCGAAACACTTGAAATATTTACGAAGTTGAGCGAGTCCATCTCCAAAGACGATTGGAAGAAAGCCCTAAATGCGCTCTTCCTCACCTTGCATAAGAAATTCGTTTTTGATAACCTGGTAATCTATATGCTTGGGAAAGATGCTGACGTACCTGAGCCAATTTACGCTCGCGCAGCCGGCCGCGGTCGTAGCAAGGAAGCGGATGCCTCCTGGGGCGAGGAAATTGCCAACCAGGTTGTCGATGGTGCCAGGATTGTTATCGACTCTCCGAAAGATTCCTCCGAATCTGATCGTATCAAACTGCCCTACATGCTGGGATTGCCGATTCCCCTCCCCCGGGGGAGCGGCGCGCTGGTATTTGTCAGGTTCGGTGGACCAAAATACAGCGCAGACCAAATGCCTCTGGCGTCCCTGGCGGCGATACAGGCCGGGCGTATCATTGACCGTCGCTTCCTCAAGGAGAATCAGGTGCTACTCGAGCTTGCCCGCCAGCGTGCGCAATTCCAGGATGATTTCATCGCCACGATCTCACACGAATTGCATACCCCGCTCGGCTTTATCAAAGGCTACACAACTTCCTTACTCCGCACCGACACGGTCTGGGACCCGGACACCCAGAAAGAGTTCCTGACCATCATCGATGAAGAGACAGACTACCTCGTCAACCTGATCGATCGCATCCTCGATTCAGCCCGCCTGCAAAGTGGCAATATGCCGATGGAATTCCAGCCCGTCCGGTTGGATTCGCTGTTGCGGGACGTTATCACACGATTCGAGCAGCACCACCAAGACGTGCAGGTTGCCCAGGATATTATGCCTGCCCAACCCATCCAGGCGGATGCGGTCCGACTGGCGCAGGTTTTCAGCAACCTGTTTGAAAATGCCGTCAAGTATGCACCCGGATCGAAGATCACCGTCGCATTACAGGATGGCACAGATAAGCAGGTCGTCACCTTTTCGGACCGTGGGCCGGGCATCTTATCCGAGCATTTGCCGTTCTTGTTTGAACGTTTCTATCGTGTACCGGGTCATCCAAATAAACGTGGCACCGGGTTGGGGCTTTTTATTTGCAAACAAATCATCCAGGCGCACCACGGACAAATCTCGGTCAGAACCGCTCCTGGAAAGGGCACCGCTTTCTTGGTAGAGCTGCCAACTCACGTGCGAGATGTTTCATAAGGAAGGAACGTCATGTCTGTACGCATTCTGGTTGTAGATGATGAACCTCGCTACCTGCGCCTGCTGGAAGCCAACCTTTCAACGGAAGGTTACCAGGTTTCCACAGCCATGGATGGCGAGGGAGCGATCGAGAGCTTTGCTGCCAACCCGGTGGATTTGATCCTACTGGACGTTATGCTGCCTGACCTGGATGGCTTTTCCACCTGCCAGCGCATCCGGCAATTTTCCAACGTTCCCATTATTATTTTAACTGCCAAGGGAGAGGAGCAAGACCGCGTACACGGCCTCGACGTAGGTGCGGATGATTACCTGGTCAAGCCTTTCTCCGTGATGGAATTGCTGGCGCGCGTCCGTGCGGTGTTGCGGCGGGCCCAGGTTACCGAAACAGGTCAAGGTCGGTTCTTCATTCACGATAACCTGCGCATTGATTTTGCGCGTGCGGAGGTCTGGTTGGGAGAACAGCCGGTTAATCTTTCTGCCACGGAATACCGGCTCCTGCTCCAATTTTCCCACAACATTGGCAAGGTCATGACGGCTGAAGAACTGCTAACCAACGTGTGGGGGCCGGAATACCGCGATGACAAGGAAATCCTATGGGTCACGATCGCGCGCCTGCGCCAAAAGGTGGAAACCGACCCGCATGAACCCAAACACATCGTGACCCGCTCCGGACTGGGTTACCTGATGCCTCCGGTGGAAGGATGACCCGGTGTGGATTTATTTTCACTCCTTGACAGCCTGGGATTGTCATCAGTGGATCGATGGAATCTTGGCTGTATCCAGCGACTCGGCCTTTTTTTCTGGCCTGCATGACCGATGCGGAGAAGCGCAATCGTTGACCACGAATGGAGAATAGCATGACCATCGAATTTGACGATAATGGTAAATTTTACACGGATATTGTTACCAAGGCACCTGTTCCTGCAACGATCCAGACTGCAACCCATCGGATCCATGGAAACATTCACGTTTCCCAGGAGCGGCGGCTCAAAGATGAGCTGGATAGTCCGGAAAAATTCATTGCCATCACAGAGGCGCTCATCTATGCTCCGGATGGCCAGATTCTTGCATCAGGCGGATTTTATAGCGGTCCACCGCGACCAGATTGTTTGGGTACTGCCTGATCGTGAGATTGTGGATGCCTCTCGAGGAAGCGAAGCATGACCACTCCCGACGAAACCGCTTCCGCAACGCAATCCGTTCCGGATTATGCCCGGCTGCGTGAATATCTCATTTCCACCGTCACGCAGGACCTTGGAGGTGACGATCTCCCGCTGGAGAAGCGCCAGTTACTGATCAGGGATCGTCTTGTGGAAACATTGGCCAGGGCCAAGTTAAACCTTTCCGAAAGCACCCGCAATTCCTTGATCCGGGACCTTATCAATGAGATTACCGGGTATGGCCCGATCCAGCCCTTGCTGGATGACCCGAACGTCACCGAGATCATGGTCAACGGACCCAAGAAAGTCTATATCGAGAAGAATGGTTTATTGGAACGCACGAAGATTGTTTTTGACGACAACCTGCACATCCTGAAAATTATCGACCGGATTGTTTCGCCTCTGGGGCGTCATATCGACGCCGATAGCCCCATGGTGGATGCACGTCTCCCAGACGGGTCGCGTGTCAACGCCATCATTCCCCCATGTGCCATCGATGGCGCCTCGCTCACGATTCTGGAAATTCCGTAAGGAAAAGTTGTCGATGGAGCAACTGGTCGGGTCCGGGTCCTTGACTGAGGCAATGGCAGAGTTCCTGAGAGCTTGCATCCATGGTCGCTTGAATATCATCATTTCCGGCGGTACCGGATCCGGGAAGACCACTTTTCTGAACGTACTTTCCGGTTTTATCCCCGAAGAAGAACGGATCGTGACCATTGAAGATTCTGCCGAATTGCAGCTCCGCCAGGACCACGTGGTCCGCCTGGAAACCAAGTTGTCAAATGTTGAGGGACAGGGGGCAGTATCCATCCGTGAATTGGTCCGCAACTCCCTGCGCATGCGACCCGACCGTATCGTCGTCGGTGAATGTCGTGGAGGAGAAGCCCTGGATATGCTTCAGGCCATGAACACCGGACACGATGGTTCTTTGACCACCATTCACGCAAATTCACCGCGTGATACACTTTCCCGCCTTGAAACGCTGGTCATGATGGCTGGCATGGAACTCCCACTGAAAATCGTTCGCCAGCAAATCTCATCGGCGGTGGATGTAATTATCCAAACCTCGCGCTTGCGGGATGGCACGCGCAAGGTCATTTCCATTACAGAAGTGGCCGGTATGGAAGGCGAAGTGATCGTTTTAAGCGACATTTTCAAATTCAACCAGACCGGAGTGGATTCCGACGGCAAGGTTGTCGGCCAGCACAAATCCACCGGCATCCGCCCGTTGTTCGGCCCGCGCCTGGAAGCAGCCGGTTTCAAACTGGGTGCAGATATTTTTGGAGCTACGGCCGCCGATATGATCATGGCTCACCACCGGCGTTAACGGCTGCAGTGCTTCTCTGCTATAATTATTCTGCTTAGGTTTTTTTGGTTGGTTGGAGGACGCACCGATATTCCGGGCGCTCGATCCGGACTCCTTCAATCGGTGTTGCAATACTCTTGCGTGGTCAGGATATTTTGAGAGGAAATCCCATGAGCATAAAAGTCCAGGTTGCCCTTCGTTCCAGGAAGTTAGGCGTCTTGATCCGGGATGCCCGTCTTGCTGCACGCAAAACCCTGCGAGAAACCGCCCAATTGGTGGGCGTAACAAGCGGGATCATGCGCGCCTGGGAGGAAGGCCGTAAGGCGCCTTCCCTGCCTGAATTGGAGGTGCTGGCGT
The DNA here is from genome assembly GCA_963814135.1 of uncultured Chloroflexia bacterium. GTDB lineage: Bacteria > Chloroflexota > Anaerolineae > Anaerolineales > Villigracilaceae > UBA877. The sequence goes on from CAWFBZ010000002.1 coordinate 146,344, forward strand.
TTTCACTCCACTTGCCGATGGGTCATTTCTGGGGCAAGGAAACGATGTCAGACAACGCGCCGCTTACCGAGACGATGAATGTGCCGGCCCTCATCAGCATTCGTCAGCGCCTGGTGGGTGCGTTGCTTCGCCAACAGCGCGAAAATACCAGCCTTTCGCTTCCGGCACTTTCAGAAGATTCGGGGAATTCCCTCTTCCCGTTTGAAATCCTATGAAATGGGTGAACGCCCGATCCCATTGCCTGAATTGGAAGGCTTGCTGTCGTTGCTTGGCGGCCAGATCGAAAAAGTCTTTGATCATTCCGGCCCCGTTGGGAAATGGATGTTACAACAGAGTGCGGTCAGCGATTTCTTGCAATTGTCCCCAGAATTACAGGAGTTTGTTTCCAAACCGGTCAATCGTCCGTACCTGGAATTGGCGATGAAATTGAGCGGTATGTCCACCGAGAAATTGCGTTCGGTGGCGGAAGGGTTACTGGATATTACTTTCTAATAATGACTAACGCACCTACTTCCCAGGAGCTTGTCGATCAAGCCAGGCAGACCTATGTTGCCGGAGATTACCCGGCGGCTGCCCAGGCATATTCAGAGGCGGCCACGTCCTTTGCGGGCGCCGGGGATGCTCTCATGTCTGCCGAGATGAAGAACAATCAATCGGTGGCTTTATTATTGGCAGGCGAAGCGCAAGCCTCCCTGGATGCATCCTTAGGCACCGAGAAGATCTTTCGCGAAGCGGAGGATTTCCGGCGGGAAGGCATGGCGCTGGCGAACCAGGCTTCTGCATATGAAGCGCTCAAACGCAGGCAGGAGGCTATCGACAGCTATCATAGAGCTGCCGATGCCCTGGAAAAAGCTGGCGAGGGAGACTTGCGCGCCCAAGTGATGCAGTTGCTATCCATGCATTACCTGCGCCGTTTTAAGTTTTACGACGCGGTTATCTCGTTGCAGTCCGGATTGTCGGGGGTCAAAAATCCTACTCCGAAACAACGTTTTATGAAGAAAATCCTGTTTATCCACTTATGATGGTCGGCCTGGATGTCAGGGTGCGTCCTGCACTCTCTACGGACAGGCGCCAGATCGCCAATTTGATGCAGTACAGCCCGGCCATCCATCGCCACCTGGATTGGCGTTACCCGCTGGACTGGATTGGGTCGTCGCCTTTTTATATCCTCGAGAGCCAGAAACAGGTTATTTCAGCCATGGCCTGCCCGCCTGACCCGGCCTCGGTTGCCTGGGTGCGCCTGTTCGTGAACTCCGGGAGTTTGCCCCTGGAGGAATCCTGGCATACTCTCTGGGAAGCGGCGCGGCTTGAATTGGCGCACACAGGCCGGTTCGTGGTTGCAGCCATTGTTCTGCAGGATTGGCTCCAAAGCTTGCTGGTCTCCAGTGGGTTCGTCAACCGCCAGTCCATTGTGATGCTCGAGCGTGTCTCCCGGGAACCGCTTCCGTTCGTACCGGTCGGTTTCTCGGTCCGGCCCATGCTGCAACATGACCTGCCGGAAGTTGCTGCGGTGGATGCCGCTGCCTTCGAAACACTCTGGCAAAACTCCCTCCCATCGCTCGAACGAGCCTATCCACAGGCTGTGCTGGCAACGGTGGCTGAGACGGAGGATGGTCAGGTGCTCGGGTATCAGATCAGTACGCGCAATCCGTTGGGGGCGCATTTGGCCAGGCTGGCAGTTTTGCCCGCCCATCAAGGCCGCGGGGTGGGACGGGCTTTACTGGCGGATTTGGTCCGAGAGGCGGAACGCCACGCCATGTATCACTTGACGGTCAACACCCAGAATGATAATGCGGCTTCGCTGGCGCTCTATCTAAAAACCGGCTTTCGGGAGACCGGTGAGCGCTACCCGGTATACCAAATACAGGTCCCGGAATAACCTTTTCCGGAGGATGTGTCCCGTTTGGTTGCCTGTTCTAAACCGGCGGTTCATTAAATGAAATAATTTCAGTTTTCGAAAGCAAATGATATTCATTTTAAAAGTCGGAGGCGGATGAAATGGAAATCTCAGAATGGACCTGGAAATCTTATGATGGATTGGATATGTATGCGCGTGGCTGGCAGCCGCAGGACCCTCCTAAAGCCGTCCTCGTGCTGGTTCACGGCCTTGGCGAACATGTGGCGCGTTATGACCACGTCGCGACCAGCCTGACAGGAAATGGTTACGCCTTGCTCGGTTTCGATCTGCGCGGTCATGGCAAATCTGGCGGACCACGCGGCGATTCACCTGGCAACGAAGCGTTCATGCAGGATATCGATTTCATGTTCCGGCAGGTGAATGAGCGTCTTCCAGGTGTCCGCCAATTTATTTATGGACACAGTCTGGGAGGAATGCTGGTGCTGGATTACGTGTTATCCCGCCAGCCTGCGCTTGCCGGTGCGGTCGTCACGGCCCCGGGATTGCGCACAGCTTTGGAACAACAGAAGGTTAAGGTGATGCTAGCAAAGGTATTGGGGACTCTGCTGCCCTCCGCCAGCCTTCCCAGCGGACTGGATGCCAACATGCTTTCCCATGACCCACAAGTTGTCGACCGCTACAAACACGATCCGCTTGTGCATGATAGGATATCCTTTGGAATGGGTAAAAACTTGTTGGAAATGTCGCGCTGGATTTATGCACATGCCGGGAACCTAAATCTGCCACTCTTGCTGATGCATGGGATGGAAGACGGGATTGCGTTCCGCCAGGGTAGCCAGGAATTTGCCCAAAAAGCCGGTGATAAAGTCACCCTCAAGTTGTGGGACGGCATGTATCACGAAATCCATAACGAACCCGAACAGGCGCAGGTGTTTGCATTTATGCTCGATTGGCTGGACCAACACTAGTAAAAAATTAATATCGGATGAGAACCCTCCTATTATTGAGTCAAAGGAGGGGTAGTTTACTGGACAAACTGCCTCAAGTATGGCAAAATCCTCCCACTTTTATATGACCGAGGAGAAATCATGAGTAAACGTCAGGATATGCGCGAGCGACGCCGCAAGGAGCAAGTCCGTAATCGCATTATTGTCATCTCGCTGGTGGTGGTTGGTGCATTGTTGGTGGCTTTCGCACTGATCCTGCCATCTTTGAATAATGCGCAGACTGCCGCCAGCGCCACCCAGACTGCGAAAAATGCCACACCCATTCCGGTTATCACCATAGTCCCGCGTGTGTTAATACCCAGGTGAATGACCAGCACCTTGGTGATCCCAACGCACCGGTAAAGGTGGACGCATATGAGGATTTCCGCTGTTCGGCTTCCGCGTACTACGAACAAACTGTCGAACCGCAGATCATCCAGGATTACGTGGAAACAGGCAAGGTTTACTACACCTATCATTTTTTCATCGTGATTGATGGAAATGATGGCACGGATGCCTCCTATCGGGCAGCCAATGCAGCTCTGTGCGCCGGGGAGCAGGGTCATTTCTGGGATTATCACGATACGCTTTATGCCAATCAGATCACAGAAAGTGCCTCCCTGTATACGGATGCCCGACTGGTTGCCATGGCTGAGAATTTACACCTGGATATGACCGCCTTTAATCAATGTTACCAGGCTAAAAAGTACGCCAGCGTGATCCAAAATGATATTGCTGAAGGCAACGCTTTGAATATTACCGGTACCCCCAGCGTCTTCGTGGATGGACAATTGGTTTCGAATTTCTCAAATACTGCCCAGGCGATCGATGCGGCCCTGGCGGGCAAGTAATCGTAAAACGAAGAGATGAACAGATGGCAGCGTTATTGGCTGCCATCTGTTTTTATTCCACCTGGACGGTGCCGCGGTCCCATTAAATTGCAAGATCGCTTTGTATTTGATCCCTGGCAATCTGGATTTACCCGACAGGTTTGGAAACCCGCCATGCTAGAAAAGGCTGACGACCCAGACGATCAACGGGGCGATTGCCAGGGCTGGTAGGAAATTCCCAACCCGGATTTTTTTGATTTCCAGCAGATTGCTGAACGCGATCCCAAGCAGTAACACCCCACCAGTGGCAGTTAATTCTGCCATCATCGGTTTGGTTACGATCGCGTTTAGCTGGGCTGCCAACAGGGTGATCGCGCCCTGGTAGAGCAGGATCATGCCGGCTGAAAAAAGCACTCCCACACCCAGCGTGGAAGCAAACGCCATGGCTGCAAACCCGTCCAACACAGACTTGATGATCAGCAGGTTGTAATCCCCTATCAAGCCGGCCTGGATGGAGCCAAGGATGGCGATCGGTCCGATGCAGAAGAGCAGCGAGGCTACCATGAAGCCGCGCACGAAATCCCTGGAAGTAGTGTGGCCTTTCGAGCCTGCTACGACTCCGGTGGGAGCTACTTCCATGGAGGAAGCCTCAACACCGGCAGGCACGGAGATCATCGGCTGGGTGGATGTTCCAGACTTGCCAGGGTTGGGGCGGTTGAAGCGGCTTTCGATGATTTCCCCCAGGTGTTCCAACCCATCTTCGATTCGCCACCATTCACCCAAAAGCACACCGATGACCAGGCTGCCCAATACAATCAGCGAATTCTGTGTTTCCAGGAACATCTTGATGCCGATGACGGCGACGAAAAGGCCCATCCCGGCGATGACCGTGGCTTTTAATCGTTCTGAAAGACGGCCGCCGAAAAGCAGGCCAAGGCTGCCGCCGATCAGAATGGCGGCTACGTTGATGAAGGTTCCGATCATTTTTCCTTTGCCAGTGTGGTGGTTTTCCCGGCCTGCGCGTTTTCGAACATTTCCAACGCGAAGCACAGGGATGATAAGCGATTGAGGTATTGCAGCAAGGTCTTGTTTGAGATTTCTCCCAGGTCGAGTAGCTCGGATACCCGTCGCTCGGCTTTACGGATGATGGTGCGCGCCAGGTCGAGCGTCCCGCCTGGAATGGTGTCGCCGGGCAGGATGAATTCCTTGGGCGCCGGAGCCGCCGCGCTGAATACCTCCACCTGTGCTTCCAACCAGTCCACTCTTTCCGGTGACAGGGTTTGGAACCGTTTGGTGTTCTCGGGCGTGGCAGCCACTTCCGCCATGATGGCGTACAGGTCACGTTGAACGTCCTGAATAATGGCATTCGTTTCAGGGAGGTTGGACATTGCCCGGGCCAGGCCAAGCGCGGCCGAAGCTTCGTCGATGGCGCCAAGGGTTTCAATGCGCGGGTGATATTTAGGCAATCAACTCTCGCCCAACAGGCCCGTCCTTCCGTCATCTCCACGGCGTGTATAGATAGGTGACATGTCGAAATTATAACCACTATGCTGAGAAAAGAGTCTCAATCAGCGTATAATGATAAAGGATGCTTAAAACTTATCACCGTCTCATCACCTCCCAGGCGTTGCGCACATATTTCACGCCTCAGGCGTTGGAAATCGTCATTGCTGCCAACCTTGACCAGGACCATTGGTTGCGGGGACAGATCGGCCATCCTGAATTCCATTTTGACCAGAATGCCTTCTCCGAGAGTTGGGATTATGTGGAACGCACCCGGCAGGTTATCCTGCCTGCCTTGCAGGCGGGAGATGGGTTCGCTGCGGATCAGGCGTTTGGGCGACTGACCCATGCCGTTCAGGATTTCTATGCCCACAGTAATTATGTCACTCTTTGGCTCGATCAATTCACGCTGGGGCACTGGCCGCTTCCCGATGACATCGATCCATTCGATGCATCTCTGCTGCACGGACAAGATTTGCGTTCCGGAAAAATATATTGGCCGTTCGAACCGTTTTCCTGGATTCCCGGTCTGGGTAGATTGATCATTCCATACCTCCCACGCGATTCCCATGCCTGGATGAACCTGGATTCCCCGGCCCGCGGTCCGGCCTTCGAATATGCCCGGGCTGCGGCAATCAAACGCACTCGATTCGAATATGAACGAAGCGTGGCCGGAATGGATCCTGAATTGATGGATATTTTTTGTGGGAACCAAAAAGGATAACCCCACGCGGTATAATTAAAGAATGCAGACAAAAGAAAAACTGGAAATTGCACTGAAGGATGCCCTTAGAGCCGGGGACGATGTACGCAAACGGTCCATCCGCATGGTACTGGCGGCTGTCCGGCAGGTGGAGATCGATCGACAGGTTTCTCTGGATGAGCCTGCAGTGATAAGTATCATCCAAAAGGAGATCAAGACCCGCCGCGAGTCGGTGGAGGAGGCACGCGGTGCCAACCGCCCGGATATTGTGGCGTCGACCGAAGCAGAAATTGCGGTTTTACAAGTCTATTTGCCTCCAGCGTTTGAGGCGGCCGAGTTGAATACGCTTGTTGAGGCAGCTATTGCCGAAGTCGGCGCTGCCTCACCGGCTGATATGGGCAAGGTTATGAAAGTGCTCATGCCGCGTATAGCCGGACGCGCAGCCGGTGACCAGGTCAGCGCTATGGTCCGCCTGGCATTGCAGAAATAACCTGCGACCTGGCTATGTTTTACATGGATTAAGTAATTCCGGATGGAATTTCCTCGTCAATCGCCCCGTTTCTTTTCTCGTGATTTTCTTCTCCCAATTCTGGTGCTGGGATGTGTTAGTATCCTGGCTTATCTATCTCTCATCCAGCCCTGGTCATTGCGCCAGACCAGTCTTTCCCTGGAAGTTGGGGGCGTCGCCTCCCAGGATTTGCGCGCCCCGCAGGATCTCCAATATGTCAGCAAGGTTCTGACCGATGCAGCCAAGGTTGCCGCGGAACGTTCCGTGGCGCCTGTTTATCTCGCCCCCGATCCGTCCATCGGGCGTGCCCAAGCTTCCGCTCTCACGACCACCCTGCAGGCTATTTCCAACATCCGGTCTGACACAACCTATACTGCCGAAGAAAAGAAGACTGCCCTGGTCGCCATACCGGAATTTACCTTGCAACCAGACTTGATGGATTTCATCCTGACCTTGTCGGATGTTCGCTGGAACCTTGTCCGGAATGAAGCCTTCAATTTACTCGTCGAAACCATGCGCGACCCCATCCGGTCCGAAAACCTGGATTCTGTCGTTAATAACCTGGCCACACAGGTCTCCTTTTCCCTGACCGAACACGAAACCGCCCTGGTGGTCGGGCTGGTTTCCCCGCTGGTGGTGGCTAACAGTTTCTATAGTCCCGAGCTGACCGACGCAGCCCGCCAGACAGCTGTGGATGCGGTCCAACCGGTCACGCGTTCCTACGTGCAAGGCCAGACGGTCATCTCCCGAGGGCAGATCATTACCTCTGCAGACCTGGAAGCCCTGACCGCCCTGGGTCTGGTCCAGCCCAAGGACCAGATCCCTTATTATCTGGGCGCGGCTGCCCTGGTGCTGCTCATGGCTGCATTTACCGGACTTTATTTCTCAAAGCGCAAGCCTGTTACCGGTTCCGACCTGCGCGGGGCGCTCTTGTTAGCCTTGCTTTTTATCATTTTCCTGGTGGGCACGCGCATCTCCATCCCCAACCGCACCATCATTCCATACCTGTTCCCCGTCCCAGCTTTTGCCTTGTTGGTTTCAGCCCTATTCGGCATGGAGCGCGGCATGGTATTTGGCTTGTTGATGGGCATCCTGTGCGCCTACGGCATGCCGGATACGCTGGGGCTGATGGCGTACTACGTTTTGAGTAGTTTATGCGGCGTGCTGGCGATGGGGGAGGCCCGGCGTGTTTCGCAGTTCTTATTCGCAGCCCTGGCGATCATCGTGGCCGGCACTGCCATGATCACCGCCTACCGCCTTCCTTACATCGAGACCGACCTGGTCGGCACGGCCACCTTGATGGGTGCCGCGGTCATTATGGGAATCGCTTCGGCTGGCCTGGCGCTCCCGTTGCAATTCATCCTTTCGCAATTCATCGGGCTCACGACCGCCCTGCAGTTGCTAGAAATCTCGCGCCCCGATTCGCCTCTGCTGAATTACTTCCTCCAACGCGCCCCCGGTACCTACCAGCATTGTCTGCAGGTTGCAAATTTGGCGGAGCAGGCTGCCGAAAATATCCATGCGGATGCTCTGCTTACCAAGGTTGGGGCGCTTTTCCACGATATTGGTAAGGCCATCAACCCGCTGTATTTTGTCGAGAACCAGCCTCCCACGCAAATTGATTCTCACGACGACCTCAAACCCGAGGATAGCGCCCAGGCCATCATCCGGCATGTCACCGACGGTTTGGAGCTTGCCCGTAAATACCATTTGCCGCGCCGTTTGCGGGATTTTATTACCGAGCATCACGGTACGCTGCTCACCCGCTATCAATACAATCGCGCCCTCCAGGATGCAGGTGGGGATAAATCCGCAGTTGACGAATCGAAATTTCGCTATCCTGGTCCTGCTCCCCGTTCGAAAGAGACTGCCCTGTTGATGTTCGCGGATGGTGTGGAAGCGCGTGCTCGCGCCGAGCGACCGGACAATGATGACGCCGTCCGCCAGCTGGTCAGCAATGTGATTGAGAACCGCCGCAAGGATGGCCAGTTGGACGATGCCCCGCTTTCTCAACGTGATCTTCACAATATCATCGAATCATTCGTTGGCACCTTACGTGTCACCTACCACCCGCGCCTAGAGTACCCGAAGGAACCCCAACCGGTCATTGATGTGTCGGTCCCGGCCGATTCGACCGAGCAGGCCAAATGATTTTTGTTGAGTCTGAGACTTCCCAGACCTTCCCTGCAGATTTGTTGGAACGCGCCGCCCGCACCGTGCTGGACCTTTCCGAGGCGCCGGACGCGGACCTGAGCATTGCGCTTGTGGATGACGACCGCATCCAAGGTCTCAACCGTGATTTCCTGGATCACGATGCGCCTACGGATGTGCTCTCCTTCCCGGCCGACGAAGCGGACCCCGAGACCGGCCGCCGTTATCTCGGGGATGTGGTCATCTCATTCACGCGTGCGGCCGAGCAAGCCGGGGAACGCGGTCATTCCACCGAAGCCGAAATGCAGCTCCTGGTGGTCCATGGCGTTTTGCATCTTTTGGGTCATGATCATGCCGAAGCGGATGAAAGGGAACGTATGTGGGCCGCCCAGGCCAAGGCCCTGGAACAATTGGGGCTTTCCCCCAAAATAGTCCATGAATAAACTCAGAGATTTCTTTGTCTCGCGTGCGCACTCCTTTGCGCACGCCTTCAATGGTTGGTGGTACGTTTTCCGTACCCAACGGAATGCCTGGATCCATGCCGTCATCAGCTCGGCGGTTATGATAGTGGCGCTCTGGTTGCGTCTGCCCCTGCGCGATTGGGCGATTCTCTTCCTGACCATTGCGATGGTGTGGACGGCTGAATTCATCAACACTGCCCTTGAGGCGGTCGTCGATTTGGCCAGCCCGGAACAGCACCCTCTCGCAAAAGTCGGTAAGGATGTCGGCGCTGCCGCAGTCCTGCTGGCGGCTCTTGCTGCAGTCCTGGTCGGCTTGCTCATCCTCGGCCCTCCGCTCTTATTGAAATTGAAGATATTGGTAGGAATCCAATAACGGATTTTTTTCTTAGTGTTACTTGGTGACCAGTAAATGCCCCTTTCCTTCAACTTCGGCACCGTCGGTTCGCCCCTATCCACCCCACCCAGGCCGGGTGGGACGGTCGGCGGCATTCGTACTGCCGCTTCGCTTGGCCTGGATGCGCTCGAGCTGGGCTGGGTCAATGGCGTGCGCGTGGGTGAAGCCACCTGTGCAGCCATCCGGCAGGCCGGTCAGGAATCCGGATTGGCGCTCTCCGTTCATGCGCCTTATTATATTAACCTTAACGGCGATGAAGAAAAATGGCCCAAACTTCGCAGCTACCTGATGGATGCAGCTCATTTTGGAAACCTGGCCGGGGCCACCGACATCATCTTCCATCCAGGCACTTATTTTGGCCGTTCTCCGCAAGAGGTTCTCGAAGTCGTCCTGCCGCGCCTGCAGGGCTGTGTGGATGAACTCAGGCGTGCCGGCAACCCTGTCACCCTGCGACCCGAGATCAGCGGTAAGGCTGCCATGCTGGGTTCCCTGGCAGATGTGCTCGCTATGGCCAGGCAGATCCCGGGCGTATTTCCCTGTCTCGACTTTGCCCACCTGCATGCGCGTCTTGGGGATGGCGCCATGAACACCTACCCCGAGTGGATCACCACCCTGGACCAATACCGGGAAACACTGGGAGATGCGGCCATGCAGCACCTGCACATCCATTTATCGGGCATCAATTACGGGCCGAAAGGGGAAAAGAACCACCTGACCATGGATGAAGCCGACCTGGATTTCACGAACTTGATGCGAGCCTTGCACGATTCGGGCGCCCGGGGTCGCATCCTGTGCGAAAGCCCGGCGATGGAAGAGGATGCCCTCAAGTTCAAAGCTCTCTGGCTCGAGGTTAGCGGAGAAATGCCATGACCATAAGCCAAAAAGAAGGATGAAATTCATCTTTTAATTTATTGATCGATTTGCCTGGGTTATCAAGAAGGTAATGATCAATTCGTGAAGATTGACCAAAATTTCTGTCCAGAATAATTTCCCGGCCTTCACAATGAATTTTGTATTTTTGCGCCACTGCGAATGAAGAAATTCCTGCATTTTCCAATTTACCCTCTGCTCTTTTCCGTATATCCAACCCTGTCTCTATTAGCGCAGAATCGCAGCCAGGTTTTATTCATGGCTGGACTGCGTTCGTTGTTGGTCTCCCTCCTGGGCGCACTCATTCTCACTTTGCTCTTTCGCTTAATTTACCGGGATTGGCATCGAGCTGCTTTTATTGCATCGGCCTGGCTGTTGTCCTTCTTTACATTCGGGCAGGTCTATCTGGTGGTGAAAGCCCGCTGGGACCCGCCCCATCTGACGGAATGGATGCTCGCCGTCTGGTTGTTCCTATTTATTTCCATCCTGGTCCTGGCTGCCGTTCGCGGGATTCACTTTCATGCGGCAGTGCTCCCATTGAACATCATTTCGCTTGGCTTGTTGATCTACCCGCTCATTCTCCTGATTCAATGGTCTGCCTTGCACACCCTGCCGGTTCAGGTCGCGCCAACCAGCCCGGTTCCAGCCCTGCATATTCCCGCGGATGAGACCCTCCCGGATATCTATTACATCATGCCGGAAGATTATGGTCGCGTTGATCTACTTAAAAGCATGATGCAAATCGACGTCAGTCAGTTCATGCAATTCTTGCAGGAAAATGATTTTTATGTGGCAGGCTGCAGCCAGAGCAATTACGCCACTTCGGAGTTGTCCCTGGGTTCCTCGCTCAACATGCAGTATTTGCAGGAGCTTGGGTCAAAATTTTCCCCGACCAGCCTGGATCAGGGGCCCATCTGGAATGCCATTCGCGATAACACCGTCTCTGCCGTGCTTAAAAAGGCTGGTTACAAGACCGTCGCATTTGCCACCGGCTTTTCCTGGAGCGAGCTGGATAATGCAGACGTATATATAGCCCCCTCCCTGCTGTGGTCCAGCCTGACCTCCTTCGAAATCCAATTGCTGCGGACTACGCCTCTCCGCCTCCTGGAAGACTTGGGTAAGCTTGATCTGGCGGAGATCGATGGTCGGAGATACCGCGAACGCACCTTGCTGGATTTCAACAGCGCAGGTAGCCTGGCCCGCATGCCCGGCCCGAAGTTCGTCTTTATGCACATCATTTCCCCGCACGAACCTTTCGTATTTGGTCCAGACGGTTCTCCGATCGACCCGGCTCCCTTCATGGATCCAAACCAGATGTATACCCGGGAGGAATATATCCAGGGGTATCATGATCAGGTTCCCTTTGTCAACATGATGCTTGAAAAGACCATCACCACACTGATTACGCAATCTTCCCGGCCGGTGGTTATCCTGTTGCAGACCGATACCGCCCCCCTGTTTACCACCGGTCCTGACGCGTTCAAGATCCTGAACGCTTATTACATGCCGGGGCACACGCAACAGCTTTACCCGGGCATTTCGCCTGTAAATTCATTCCGGGCTATCTTCAACTCCTACCTAGGAACGGATCTGCCGCTCCTGGACGATCAAAGCTATTACTCGCCCATTCCCAAGATCTACGACTTTTCCCCCGTACAAAACTCCTGTTCCAACCCTTGACAAAATAGAACATAAGTTCTATAATAGGACAATTGGTGCTGGTTATCTGTTGTTTGAATGCATCCAGCCGATTTGCCCCGGTCCTTAACGACCATAGCAGGAGTGTATATGGAACAGCTTTCAGTTCATCTTTTGCCTGAAATTACGGATCCTTTGTCCGGAAATAAGGCGTTCCCATTCTCACATTCGTAGGTGATTTGTTCCTTTTTGTTCCTCGGTTCAATTCGACTTTTCATTCGGCACCTCTCGAATGGTGATGGTCGGCTGCGTTCGCAGAACACCCCATTTCCGGGGCCTATCCCGAGCTTAGTTCTTGACCCACATTTCTTGTTGCCCGGTTTCAGCTTCCTCACTTCTGATTGATTCCATGTCTTTCTGGAAGAAAGGTAATTCAATGTCCACATCCAACCAGTTTCTACTCACCCTCCAGGCTAATCAGGATATTCAGGCGCAACTCCACCGTTCCCGGCATCCCCACCTGGAGATTTCCACGCCATCCACTCCTGTTGCACGAGTCAAGCTGCCCGTCAATCTTCCGTCCGGCTCGGTCCTTCTCGGCCTGACTGAAGCCGGGCAAACCCTTTCACTTGACCTGTATGATCCTGCGCCGGGGCCATTGTTGGTGGCAGGAGAGGGTGGCAGCGGCAAGACGGCGCTGCTCCGCTCTTTGGCGTATTTCAGCGGTCTCCAGGACCCAGGAGATATTCAGTTCGGCGTGGTCACGTACTATCCTGAGGAATGGGCCAGATTGGAAACCTACCCGCATTCCCTGGGTGTCTGGCCGGCGTATCACCCATCTGCCCAGGCTTTCCTTTCCCGGTTGGTAAACTGGGCGGAGGGCCTTTCAAAAACCCGCCAGGCGATCCTGCTGCTTTTCGATGGACTCGACCTGCTGACGGGCAGCGACATCCAACTTCAGCACGCCTTACGCTGGTTGTTGCTGAACGGTCCGGTAGGCCAGGTCTGGCCGGTTGTTACCATAAATGCAACTCGAATGGCGCAATGCAGCGGCTGGTTGGAACTATTTCAAACCCGGTTGATTGGTCGGGTCAAGCAACCCCAAAATTCACCTTCGCTGCTGGCGGACCCGCACGAGGATCTGTCCAGTCTGCTCCCGGGTACTCAGTTCCTGTTCTCCCGACCCGATAATATTTTGAAATTCTGGCTGCCGCCGCTTGTGCAGGCGTGAACCTTTTTCAACCTGGCCATCTTATCCGTTTATTGCTGGTGAACGAACATTTTAGTGGCTTTCGATAGGAGTGAATTATGGATGGTGGAATGCTCTGGTTTGATAATGACCCCGGTACCCCACTGCCCTCGAAAGTGGCTCGTGCCGCTGATTTTTTTCGCAGGAAGTACGGTCTGGTACCAGACCTCTGCATGGTTCATCCTTCCATGCTCCCTGGACTGTCGTCCGTCCTTACCGAAAGGCTGGGCGAAAAGGATCCGGAAACGGTCGCCCACGAACAGGATGGGGCCTCAGTTATTCCAACTCCCCGCCGTAGCCGCGCCCAGGACCCTGCCTCCAAACACCGTTCGGGCGCAGGAGGAGAGCCCAGTCCGGGTTTACTGACGTCCAAAGGACAGCGGAGCGAGGTTGACACGTTGACCTGCAAGGTCGCGATCCGCCCCAACCGCCTCATCCGTCCGGATCACCTCTGGATTGGCCGGGAAAATGAGAATTGAGAATGAAAAAGTCTCCACCGTCATCATGTGGAGACTTTGTTATTGTGGCATGATCCCCGAAGAGCGTTATTCGCCGGAAGCAACCACAACGGCCACTGCGTTCTCGCGGCTATGGCTCAAGCTGACCGCCCAGACTTCCAATCCTCTCTCTTTGGCGATCCTTTCTGCTGCACCGTGCAGGACCAGGTATGGCTCGCCGCTCCACTTGTGCAGCGTCTCGACTTCCTTCCAGGCGATTGGACCGATGCCCGTCCCGAGAGTTTTTGAAGCAGCTTCCTTGGCGGCGAAGCGCACTGCCAGTGCCTCTGCCCGTCCCCGGCATTCGAAGATTTCCAGTTCCGTGAAGACGCGTTTCAGAAAGCGCTCACCGTGGCGGTCCAACGCTGCCTGGATGCGCGGAATTTCGATGATGTCTATTCCGGTTTTTAGAATCATATCTCTCGTGGTGTAGATGGTGGTATCGCGGGCTGGGCCGACTTCAGTCGCAATTATCTAAGGTCCCGCAATCGCAATTGCCAAACGCTCCGGGTCCAGGTATTTCCGTACTGCCGTCAGCACCTGATCGGTCGTCACCGCCCGCACCATGTCTGGGTAACGCCGGTAATAATCCAATCCAAGGCCATAACGCTCGATGGTGAGCAGACCGCTGGTTACACCACTGTTGGATTCAAGTGAAAGCGGTAATCTTCCGATGAAGTTGGATTGACTGTCGGACAATTCTTCCGGGGTAATGCCCTTTTCTGTGAACCGGGCGATCTCGTTGCAGATCAACTGGCTGGCTTTTTGTACGTTGGCAGGGTTGACCCCTGCGCTGATGCACCAGCTTCCTGGACCAATGCCTGCGTTCAACGTCGAGGAGGCATAATAGGCCAGACCGGATTTTTCGCGCACCACGTTCCCGATGCGGCCGCCCAGCCCAAATTGTCCCAGGGCGGAATTCCCCAACGCGTCAGCGATGTATTCAGGATCCTTGCGCATTGGGCCGGTGGTCCCGATGGCAAGATCAGCCTGGAACTTACCCTTGATCTTCACCTTGCGGGTAACGGTCTTCTTCATGGCTCGCAGGTTTGGCAGTGCGGGCGCCGTGATTTGTTCCGGGTTGGTCCAATCACCCAGCGCTTCTGCCACCTGTTCGACGATGCTCTTTGGATCGATGGCCCCCACCAGGGCAATTACCATGTTCCCGGGACCATAGGACCGCCGGTGAAAATCGGCCAGGTCCTTGCGCTGGATGGCGCGGACGGTTTCAGGCCAACCGTCTTCCGGTCGGGCATATGGGTGACCGTGGAAGACGATCTGGTTAAAGGTGATCGAGGCCATCTCGGCCGTATCTTCGGCGCGTTGAGCCAATCCGGTCAGGAATTGGGCGCGCAGGCGTTCGATCTCGGTCTTCGGAAAAATTGGGTGAAGTAATACTTCTGCCAGCAGGCCGAGCATCATCGGCAGGTCTTCACTCAGACATCGACCGGAGAACCCGACATTATGCGTCCCCGCGCCGAAGGACAGGTTGGCGCCGGCGGACTCGAGCGTGTCGAAAATCTGCTGGAAGGTGTGACTTTTGGTCCCATACATCAGACCATGCGCGGTGAATTCTGCCAGGCCGAGCTTTTCATCCGTGTCGAACAGGCTGCCGCTGGAAAGATGACCGCCTATCACCACCGAAGGGCTATTGGGATTGGCACGTGCCAGGACGGTGATGCCGTTGGGGAGCACGCAACGGGTGGTATCGTCCGGTCCCGGTAATGACTGTTTGGGCTTGCTCATGCCTGCGCCTCCACTTTGTTTGGAAGGTAGGTTCCAACCACGCGATTTTGCTCTCGCAGGTATTTCTGTGCCGTTGATTGCAGTTCAGCTGGAGTGACTTGGGCCAGTTTATCCAGGTATGTCAGGAACCAGTTGTAGTTGGAAAACATTTCTGCGTGTCCCAACCACGATGCCTGGCTGGTGATATTCTCGCTCTGGTAGGCAAACAATGCGCGCGCTTGTTTGATGGCGCGCCGGATCTCATCCTCAGGAACGGGTTCGTCCTGGATGCGCTTCATTTCAGCGTCGAAGGCCTTCAGCACCTGTTCCGGTTTGCGTCCGGGATGTACGGTGATGGAAATGCCGTAAATGAATGGATCGAGCGTGGTCATGGCGCTCCCGTTCACTCCGACCGCCAATTCCTTTTCCACCAGGGCCCGGTAAAGCCGGGAAGTCTTATTGGAAAGGCCGCCTCCGCCGAATACGTTCAGGCCGCCTGGCCCGGACAGCAAACTGTCCAGTACCGTCAGAGGGAAGAAATCCGCATCGCTTCCCGCAGGTGCATGGTACGCAATTTCCAGGTAGGTGGTTTCGCCCGGCCCTTCGATGGTCAGGCGGTGTTCACCGCTCGGAGCCGGTTCGGGGCGGATCAGACGGGGAGGTGTGGGACCAGCCGGGATGGGTTCGAAGAGCTCGCGCAAGCGTGCCAGCATTTCGCTGGTTTTAAAGTCACCTGCGATCCCGATAACTGCATTGTTGGGGTTGTAATAGGTGCGATAATGCCGGTAGAGATCTTCCCGGGTCATGGTTGTCAGATCGATCTTGTCACCGATGATCTCGTGGTGGTAAGGGTGGACCCGGAAGGCGGCTTGTTGCACCGCCTCGCTCAACCTGAAGAGCGGTTCGTTTTCGCTGCCTTCACGCTCCGATATGATTACGGTCCTTTCAGAAGCGACTTCGTTTTCCTCGAACAGGCTGTTGGTCATCCGGTCGGACTCCAGCCTGAGGCCCAGGTCGATTTTGTCGGCTGGCATGGTCTCCAGATAGGCAGTCCAATCCAGGAAGGTGAAGGCGTTCCAAAATCCGCCATCCCGAGACATATCCCGATCCAGGCTGGCGGTCGGGAACTGAGGGGTGCCTTTGAATTGCATGTGCTCCACCCAGTGAGAGACGCCGGTGAGGCCGGATGGCTCGTCGCGCGAACCAACCCGATACCATACCCACGAACTGATCAGTGGGGCGGTGTGGATTTCTTTCAGAAGGACTTTAAGGCCGTTGGAAAATTTATATTCGCTATGTGTTTTTTTCATGGAGCGACTGGAGTGGGAGAATCGTGTTCTGCGCAGATAAAGGTCCCTTCAGGGTATTGCGCGTTCTTGTCGAGCGTACAGTAGAGTGGGCGAAGGGTGGTCTGCAGGCCCGTAAAGGGTTCGTGCAGGCCGGTCTGGTTCAAGGGGATATTGACCGGTACTTGCAGGCTGATCGGGATCGTGGATTGGACGGGAATGACCGTATTCAAGGTGATTGGCAAGATCGTTCCTGCCGGGAGGGTGACGTTTGCTGGTGCGTTTATGTTGAGCCCTCCGGTGCTGATGACGACGTGCGCATTGGGGATTTTTACGTCTCCCGTTAGCACGACCTCCGTATTTTGTGAAACCGGCAGGTCAAAACTGAGCGGAATATCGGTGTTTACTGTGATGGTTGTGTCTATGCTTGCCTGGTCCATTTTGACAAAGTTGCCATACAAACCGCCCAGAAGGTCGTTTACCGTTGACTTCAGGTTCTGGACCTGACCTGCCAATACGATCAGGAGAGTCACCAGGATGGCGTTAACCAGGAGTGACAATGTGGCAGTCACATCCCAGTATGCACGACGGGTCGTCTCCCGTGTGGGTCGCATCCGGTATTTCCAGGGGATTCTGTTTGGGGGAGCGCTCTTTGCCGCTTCTTCCATTGCGTGCAATCTCCTTCCGGGATTCATATCCTTTTCGGATCGAGGCGGAACCCCCTTGTCCAAACTTTCCGCCGGGCGGTCAGCCTGCGGCATTTCTGGTGCAAGGGGTCCTGGTCTTTCTGCTTCCTGGGCGGCGCTCTTGGAGTGCTGAGAGATCAGGGTTTCGATGCTGTTAGCCGGAAGCGAGCCAATCATTGGCTCTCCCATGGAGCTGGATATTTTGTCGCTTTTTCCGGGATGGGTTTTAGCGTTCTCACGATAAAAACCGAATTTGGATTTCTGCTTGACCGGTTCGTTGGGTTCTGGCAGTTTACCTTCATCTTCAGGCTCTTGATCTGGTTTGATTGGATCTGGGAATTCCATATTTTCTCTCCTGGTTGGTAATTAACTATAGCATAGAGTTCGTCAGATGGGGGCAAAATAATCCGGGAAAATTGGGAAGGACTTTCTTCCTTGCCCGCCAACATTCCAGCGGCTATAATTCAAATCGCAATATCCGTAAAGGGATTGTTGATCGGGACCTGAGAACCTTTTCATAAATCATATTAGCACTCCAATTTGATTTTTGGAAACACATGGCGCCCAACCTGGTTTTCGAGGATATTGGTACCGGAGGGAATCAACGGAAGATGCGAAGTTGGTTCAACATTTTCCATCTTTCTTTCCACGCGAAAATTCCCGTCGTTGCATAGGAGAAATTTAATGGAAGACCCGAAGTATATGGTTGCCATCGTCGGGGCCGGTCCTGCAGGCTTGTATTCGGCTCGCAAGCTGGTCGAAGGTGGGGCGCGCGTGGTGCTGTTCAACCGTGATGTCAAACCAGGCGGACTGGCTGAGTATGGCATTTACCCGGATAAGTATAAAATGAAACAGGGGCTGCGTGCCCAATTCCACCAGATCCTGCAGCTCTCTTCCCTAGATTATTTTGGGAATGTAACAGTTTGTTGCGAGGGGAATATCGTGCTGGAAGATTTAATCGAATCCGGTTTTCAGGCCGTGTTGGTCACCACGGGCGCGCAGGGGACCAAGTGGTTGCGCCTGCCTGGGGAAAACCTGCCCGGAGTATATCATGCAAAAAACCTGATCTTTCACTATAACCTTCTGCCCCCATTCAGCGAGAAAAAATACCTGCTGGGCCGGCGCGTTGCCGTGATCGGGGCCGGGAACGTTATGATGGATGTGGCACACTACCTCGTCCGCGACCGCAAAGTGGATGAGGTCATCGTCGTTGTGCGGCGTGGTCCTGCCGATGTGAAATTTACCCGCAAAGAAATGGAGAATGTAGTCAAAAACATGGACATGGCCGCCTTCGAGGCTGAGTTTGCGCGCGGTTGCTCCAATCATGCAGTCCGCCGGTCAGGACCCTGAGGCTGCCAAGGCTGCATTTTTGGCTGCGCTTCCCAAAGCCCTGGACCCCAATTCGCAAACCCGTTTCCGCTTTGAGTTTCTCGTCTCGCCCGTGCGTGTTCTTGGCGATTGGATGAGTGGTGTGAGCGCTTTGAAAGTGGAAGACAATATCCTGGTAAATGTGGATGGGAATGTAAAACCGCGAGGCACCGGGGAAACTCGCCAGATCGAAGCCGATACCATCATTTTTGCGATTGGCGACACGGTTGACAGGGATTTTTGCATGCCCGTTTACAACAATTCTTATATGTCTGCTCCGGAACCCCGTTTTCCGGTGGACGGCGTGTCTTACGAAGCCTTCAACCCGGACACAAATAAACCGATGGAACACATCTTCCTGGCGGGTTGGGCGCGCCAGGCCAGTACCGGGTTGGTGGGCGTGGCGCACCGGGATGGTGAGCGGGCTGCCGACGCCATCCTGCAATACCTGCAGACCCAGGGGCCGATGCGTGACCTGGGAAATGTCGTCGAAAAGTTTGAACAACGGCTGGTCGAAACATACGAACGAGTAGTGGATAAAGCGCATCTGGAGAAACTGATCGCGGTTGAAACAGCCCGCGCGCAAGAACTTGGACAGGAAGAGTTCAAGTTTGCCACCAACGACGAAATGTTCACGGCCATGGGATATTGAGATTGAACCCGCGCGCCCCGTGAGGGCGTTGGAATGAATTACACTGCCAGCCTGCCATAGCTGACGGAATTATCCCACTTCTTCTTAATTTCCTTGTATATTTGCCGGGCTCGGGTCGGTGCATCTCCCACGTATGAGCCGACCTCCATCAGGCGCCGGATCTCTTGTTCTGAAAGATATTCCCTGAACTCATCGTCCTGGCACATCCGGGAAACCAGCGGGTTTTGCTCTCCCTGCCGGACGGCATCCCAGGCTAGCATGGCATTCGTGCGGATCCGTCCGTGCATCTCCTGCCGGTCTGCCCCGGCCTTGACCAGGGCCATCAAAACCCGTTCGGTAGCTGCAAAGGGACCGTAAACGGCCATGTTATGGGCGATGGAATCTTCATCCACCTTCAGCCGGGTAAGGATGCTGCTGGCAGTGCGCAACAACTCATCGGCTGCAAGAAATGCCTCGGGTAGGAGAATGCGCCGGTTGGCTGAATCGTCCAATGTTCGCTCGAGCAGGCTGTGTGCGGCATTATCCCAGGCCAGGTGCGGCAGATTAGCCAGGTATCGTGCCAGCGAGTTGATCTTCTCTGCCCGGATGGGGTTGCGTTTGAAGGGCATGGCCGAAGATCCCACCTGTTTATCGCCAAATGGTTCACTCAATTCCCCCAGGGGAGGGCTTTGGAGCAGGCGCAGGTCGAAGGCGAATTTATAGAGCGATGCACCCATTCCAGCCAGGGCAGACACAACCGAATAATCCTGCTTGCGTGGGTAGACCTGGGATGCTGCTGGGAAGAAAGGCAGCCTCAACCTTTGCGAAAGTTTTTGCTCGAATTCCGGCAAGGTGTCCAGTCCGAGCAATTCGGCGTAGGCGGCGCTCGTCCCGACCGCGCCTTTGAAACCTTTCCCGCGGATGTTGCTGCGCTGTTGGGAAAGAGTTCGGTAATCCTCCAGCAGGTCCTGTCCGTATAGGGACAGGCGGTATCCCAGCGTGGACGGTTCGGCCGGCTGCAGAGTGGGTGAAAGCCATTATTGGGGTATCGGCCCATTCCCCAATTAGTTGGGCGAGAGTGCGTAATAACTCGATTTAAGGACAGTAGGATCAGGTCAAGGCTATCACGCAGACGCAGTGCATCCGTATTGTCCTCGATGTCCGTCGAAGTTGCACCCAGGTGAATGATCCCGCCTCCCAACGTACACTGGTTGGCAAACACGCGTACTTCCGCCATCAAATCGTGTTGGAGCTCTGCTTCGATCGCCAGTGCCTGCGGCAGGTCGATCTCACCCTGATGGGCGCGCAAGTCGTCAATCTGTTCAGCAGTGACGAGGCCATACTCTGCCTGAATCTCAGCCAGGGCAACCCACAATTGCCGCCATAAGAGCCGCTTGTTGTTTTCGCTCCACAGACGTCGCATGGCGGGTGAACCATAGCGCCAGGAAAAGGGGGATAGGTACGTGTCGAATTCCGGCATCTTCATCGATCCTTAATTCATATTCGCACTGACTTCTTGATGATTTGGGCAGGAAGACGACTGTCATCCAGTCCAATTTCTATTTGATTATACGTTGAATTAGCCGGATGTTATTCAACCCAGCCAAGCATGGCAGCAAATGGGCACCAAAAACCTCGAAATTCCTAACAAATTCGTAAAATTATGGAACTTTTGTACTGGAATTGCGTTAAGTATATACAGGTAAAGAGAGATTTGCGAAAGGAGTGCCCCATGATAATTTTTGCTGTTGTCAGCGTTCTCATCATTGCAGTCATCGCCTGCGTCGGCCTGGTATGCGCGCAGTTTGATAATGACGACCTGCGCAACATGGGGATCAAATTATAGATTGCCCGAAAAAAGCCAATAGGCCTGACCGGCAGCTTTGCCGTGTCAGGCCTATTTTATTAGCGATGAATAATTGATTTCAAGATAACTGGACCAACCCCGTGCGAATGGCGAATTTAACCAATTCTGTGCGCGAATGCATATTTAATTTTTTCATGATGCGTTCCCGGTGACGGGCAATGGTCTTGTGGCTGAGGGCCAGACGTTCCCCAATTTCCTGGTTGCTGATGCCCTGTGCGATCATTTCCAATACCTGGCGTTCCCGCAGGCTGAGTACTTCCAGCCCGATGACATTCCCCTCCAAGGGTTCTGATGAAACAGGTTGGGAAGAGTTTGTTTGGCGGGTAAGTCGTTGATAATCTTCCAGCAACCAGCGTGCCAGCGCAGGTTGAAGGTAAACGTTGCCGGCCGCGATGGTATGAATGGCTTCCACCAATTCGTCCGCCGCGGCTTGTTTGGTGATATAGCCGGATGCGCCTGCCGCCAGCATTTGCATCAGGTATTGTTTATCGTCGTGGACAGTCAGGGCGAGCACGAGACACTGCGGGCAAAGGACCCGCAATCTCCGGGTAGCTTCCATCCCATCCACTCCCGGCATGGTGATATCCATGAGGATGACATCCGGATGCGATTCCATGGCCCGTGCTATAGCAGCTTCTCCATTATTTGCTTCCGCCACCACTTCAAAATCGGATTGCGTTTGCAGGAAAGTCTTTAGGCCTACCCGGATGACTTCGTGATCGTCCACAAGCATTAATCGAATTTTCTTCATAAGGTCCTGGTGGTTGCTGCTTTTGAACTCAGGTCGGGTACGGTCACTTTTACCTGGGTACCCTTACCTGGCGCCAATTCAATGGATAATTTTCCGCCGATCAAATCAACCCGTTCACGCATCCCGGCCAGGCCCCAACCGTGGGGAGGGCTAAGAGGCAGGTCGGGGTTAAAACCAATTCCTGAATCAACCACATTCAGGGCGATTTCGCTGGGAGTAAACTGCACGAATACCCGGGCTTGTTGGGTTTGCGCATGCCGGAGGATGTTATTCAAGGCTTCTTGTACGACCCGGAAGAGGACGGTCTCGACAATCGAATCCAGTCGATGGGTTTGCCCTTGAACCTGAATTGACACCTCCAGCCCCTGACCCGCATTACTGTCCTTCAGATACTGGATGGCAGGGATAAGTCCCAGGTCGTCCAATTGCGCCGGACGGAGATCGTGGACCATGCGATAAAGCCCTTGCGACATCTGTTTGCAGAGGCCTTGTAACCGGTCGACCATCTGGATGGTTTTGGGGTTATTGGACACGTTATTATGGAGGGTGGCCAGATCAAGGGAAAAAGCCGTCAGGATTTGGGCCGTTTCATCGTGGAGTTCGCGGGCAATGCGCGTGCGCTCCTCCTCCTGTGCCTGGACGGTGTGGAAAAGTAATTCATGTCTGAAATTATCGCGCTGCTCCAGCGCGGCCAGATGTTCCTTTTGTGCGGCGCTGGCCAATCGCTGGCGTTCGCGTTCTGCCAGTTGCGTGACCCGGATCATTCCCATCGTGATCAAAACGGCCATGGCGGCGCGGATAACCTGGATGGGAAACCCGAACCAGGACGTAAAGGCATTCGTGTTGATGATACTGGCTGGAAACATGTCCACTTTCGAAACAAACATCTGCGCCAGTCCATAAACGAAGATCCGATCGCAGCCGTTGTCAGGTGAGTGATCAGGTGCGGGCGTTCTTCCCCGGTCGATTGAACCGCCTGGATCCGTAAAGCCCAGGCAGCCAGGATCGCCCCAGGGACAGCCAACAGATAGCGCGCAAGGATATTCAAAAGATCGAATATTTTAACATCTGAAGACCGGAAAGCAATGATTGCATTAATCAGGATAAATGCTGCGTAAATCCCGAGAGCGCCAAGTACTAAATATCCTCCAATGCGAAATTTCTGGACATGCAATTGAAAGACCTGGATTCCATAGATAATCAAAAATGCGAAGGAAGTAATTAACAATACTAGACGGAACCATGGCAACCATGCCGGCAATGGAGCCCCATATGCCTCAGCCTGCATCAGGTATGCATCCAGCCATTCATGTGTTCCATGCAGCAACCCAAAGATCGCCAACATGCGCAGGGCGTGCGCATCGGCCACGGCAGGAAAGCGGCCACTTTCGACAGCTAGGGCCATCCCCAGACCGAAAAAAGCCAACCCGTAGACGAAGAAAACAAGTAACAAAACCATATTTTCAGAAGATTGGGTAAATCTCGCCTCCATTGGGTATTCTACACTAATTCCCTTATATCATTTATGACTAATGGTACGGTTCATTTGTGACATATGTCACGTTAGTTTGTCTCATATTTCACTTGTTATTAATGTGTTTTTAATTTATATTGGGGAAGTAAACCCAATGTAAGTTGAGATACCCCAAACAGAATGGGGTGATTTCTTGGGTAGGAGGTGCTAAAGAGACTCTCGGTTTTTGTGGAAGATTTCTTTTTTGCACCCAAATAAAAGGTTAAGGAGAATGTACTTATGTCCATTAAGAAAACACTTATTCTCGCAGGCGTACTGATTGTCGGTCTACTTGTTTTGGCGGGCTGCGCTGGCGCAGCTGGCCCAGTTGGCCCTGCCGGTCCTGCCGGACCAGTTGGCCCGACCGGTCCGGCTGGCGCTGCTGGAGTTGCCCCAAGCGCCGCTGACTTGACTTGTACACAGTGCCATAACGACACAACTTTGATCGACGGTCCGGAGACTTCATGGGCAGCCTCAGCCCATGGCAGTGGGCCGGCCTTTGCAGATGTTGGCGGCAGGGCGAATTGTGATGGTTGCCATACCGGAAGTGGCTTCAGCGATCGTATTGCAGCCGGGATCACAAATCCTGCCGACTTCACAACCGTTTATTCGAATCCTACCCGCATCGATTGCAGAGCCTGCCATGAAATTCATACCACCTACACCAAGGACGATTTTGCCCTGAAGACAACCGACCCGGTGGCTTTGTTCGCCGTTGATGGAGCTACTTTTGATGGCGGCAAGGGCAACCTGTGTGCCAACTGCCACCAGCCCCGTGCGGTCATTGCAGCACCTGACGCCGATAACAACGTCAGTGTTACCAGTACCCACTGGGGACCCCATGTTGGCCCGCAATCGGCTGTATTGCTCGGTGTGGGTGGAGCCGGTGACGTAGCCGGTACGCCCAGCCCGCACTACTCGGTCGTCACGGATACCTGCGTGGCTTGTCACATGGGTGGCGACGCTGCCAACCACTCTTACCAGCCAGATGTTGCCAATTGCCAGAGTTGTCACCCCGGTGCGAAAGATTTCGATATGAACGGCGCCACAACTGACCTGGACGCCAAGATCGCCACATTGAAAACTGCCCTTGTAGATGCCGGCATGTTGACCGCAGACGATGCACCGGTCGTTGGAACGTATCCTGCCGCGAAAGCTGATGCAATGTGGAATTACATTCTGATTGGCGTCGAAGACAGAAGTCATGGCGTTCATAACATGCCTTATGCCGAAGCCTTGATCGATGCGGCTTTAGCCGCCATGAAATAAAAAAGGGTGTCCTTGAAGAACATGGTCCCACCAACATCACATGATGCCAGCACTGCTTGTTCTTTCGGGGACCAATAAAGGCGATAAGCGCGCCTGTGCGCGGCAATAGCATTACGAAGTATTTTGGTAAGCGGGGACGGCTTAGCCGTCCCCGCTTACCCTGTTGACCCCAAAAAATGTTGAATACCGCCATTTTTCTTTATTTTCATGGGTTATTGTTTTTTCCCGGATTTTTGCAAACAGGAGACATTAATGGTTAAGGATAAACGAAGAATATTCCTGAAAATCCTGGTGTTTGCCCTGGGCATTGGATTGTTGATCGTTGCACTGGCAGAATTGGCCAGGCCAGCGTCAGCAGCGGATGTGACAACCAACTTACTTTCTTCCTCATCCAACCTGACCCCTGCAAATTCAAATGAACAAGCGCTCGATAATGCCGCATGCCTTTCCTGTCACGGCCAGACGGGCATGAGTCTTACCCTCCCAGATGGAGAAATCCTATCACTGACGATCGATCAAAGTCATTTCTCTGATTCGGTTCACAAAGGGTTGAATTGCACGGATTGTCACAAGGACATTTCTGCATACCCCCACCCCGAAATGGCGGCACAGACCCTGCGGGATTTTTCCATGCAGATGTATTCCACCTGCCAGCAATGTCACGAAACCCAATACAACCAGACGCTGGATTCGGTTCACCAAAAGGCATTGGCGGCAGGAAACACCAATGGGGCCATCTGCACCGATTGCCATAATCCTCATACTCAAACCCAGCTCACGGATCCATCCACCGGCGCCCTCCTGCCAGAAGCGCGGGTGTCGATCCCCAGTACCTGTGCGAAGTGTCATAGCGCCATCTATGATCAATATAAAAATAGCGTGCATGGATCTGCGTTGATCGGAAGCGGTAATCCGGATGTGCCGACCTGCATCGACTGCCACGGAGTCCACAACATCCAAGATCCAACCACCACGGCCTTCCGGGTTAATTCGCCCGAACTGTGCGCCAAGTGCCATACCAATGCTACGATCATGGATAAGTATGGTATTTCCACCCAGGTCTTGAACACTTATGTCGCAGATTTTCATGGCACAACGGTCACTTTATTTGAAGAGACTTCGCCCGATCAGGCCACCAATAAACCGGTGTGCTTTGACTGCCATGGCGTCCATGATATTAAAACGGTCGACGATCCAGTTTATGGGCTGGCGATGAAGCAGAATTTATTAAAGGTGTGCCAGCGTTGCCATCCGGATGCGACCGCCAATTTCCCGGATGCCTGGATGAGTCACTACATTCCAAGTCCTTCGCATGATGCGCTCGTTTACTATGTGAACCTGTTCTATAAGATATTCATTCCAACGGTGATCGGGGGGATGTTGGTGTTTGTGATCAGTGATGCCGTTCGGCGACTGTTGGAACGTCGTAAAGGAGCAAAGCACGAATGAGCTCAAAGAAAACCACCCCAAAGCGAACCAATGCTGCAAAACTACCTGCTGAGCCATCCAAACAGCCGGTCAAACCAATTAAACCGGCGCCAATTACAAAACAGGCAGTTAAGCCGGGACGACCAATCCCGTCAGCGAAGCAACCTGCCGAGAAGAAACAACCGACCCGGACTGTGAAACCGGCCGGTAAGGCAGTTAGCCCGGCTCCCGCGGTCAATTCATCCCGTTCACCCAAGCCATCTGCCCAGGTGACAAAACCACCCGTTGTGTCAAAGGAAATGCCGCCCCATCAATATGAGCGTTTCCAACTGCCGCAGAGAATTGCGCATATATTCTTGTTGGCATCCTTCACCCTGCTGGCACTCACGGGCTTACCGCAGGAATTCGCGCTGTCCAAGTGGGCCCAGGCGATGATTAAATTCTTTGGCGGGATCGAGACGACCCGTTTGATCCATCATGGCTCTGCAGTGGTATTGATGCTCCTGGGAATCTACCACCTTGTGGAGGTTGGTTACAAAATCTTCGTGCAACGGACCAGCCTGAGCATGCTTCCCTCCCTGAAGGATGTCAAGGACGCGTTGCAAGCATTTCTTTATAACCTGGGGTTTGGAAAATCACGCCCACAGATGGGTCGATATACCTTCGAAGAAAAAGCTGAGTATTGGGCGCTGATCTGGGGGACGGTGATCATGGCGATTACCGGGTTCATGATGTGGAATCCAATTACCACAACCCGCTTCCTGCCCGGAGAGATCATCCCGGCTGCCAAAGCCGCCCATGGTGGAGAAGCCCTGCTGGCGGTTTTGGCAATCATTGTCTGGCATATGTACGGGGTCCATATCAGGCACTTCAATAAAGCCATGTGGACCGGCAAGCAGACTGAACAGGAAATGCTGCACGATCATCCCCTGGAATTAGCCGATATCAAAGCCGGATTGACGAGGCGATTGGTGGATGCGAAGACCCTCCGCAAACGGAAAAGAATTCTATATCCCGATTGCTTCGGTTGTTGCGGCTCTTATGTTATTCGGTGTGTACGGTTTTGTGACGGGGGAAAAGACAGCCATTACCACCGTACTCCCGATAGCTTCTCCAGTGGCAATTTATGTACCTCAAACTCCCACCCCTATACCCACACAATCAGCTTCGGCTACTTCAGCAATTCCCCTGACAGGTCCTTTAACCTGGAATGATACCATTGGCCCACTTTTTCAGGCGAAATGCAGTATGTGCCATGGCGCCTATCTGGCGACTAATGGATTGTCTCTGGCTACTTACGCCGATGCGATCAAAGGTGCCCAGGATGGTCCGGTAATTGTTCCGGGAAATGTTGCCAGCAGCAAGTTGATCCTGGTGCAATCGCTCAAAAATCACCCTGGCCAGTTGGACCCAGCACAATTAAATAGAGTTGCCCAATGGATTGCAGCAGGTGCTCCAGAAAAATAGAGCGGCTTTCTTATCTTTATTAAATTGAAGTCACTTATAAATTAATGATTATCAGAATATAATAAGAGCAGGAGGAGAGACTGCATGTTCAAACGTGTCGGGGCTGGACTAAAACGATTTTTTATCCCGCCGGCCGGTTCTTCCCGCTGGCTGTATGTACTCCCCTATTTGGTAATCACCATCATATTCATTGCCCTGGTATCTGGCGGTATTTACGGCTGGCAATATACCAATACCCCCAGTTTCTGTGGATATGTATGCCATACCATGCCTCCCGAAAACGCCGCTTACCTGGTATCTCCCCACGCAAACGTCTACTGCACGGAATGCCATGTCGGGCGGAGTCCCCTGGGAACCGAGTTCGCCCGAAAGGTGCAAGATGGGCGAGAAATATTTTCTCAAGTCTTTCACACTTACACCTTCCCGATCCAGGCAAATGCGACGCGTCCGGCGCGTGAGACCTGCGAAAAATGTCACCAACCGGAAGCTTTCACCGGTAACAAATTGATCGTGATCGACCACTTCGGCACGGATCTAAATAATACGGAACTCAGTACTTACCTGATGATGAAAACCGGTGGTGGAGCCAACTTGCAAGGCGTGGGATCCGGCATTCATTGGCATGTTGTCAACAAAGTAGAATATTACGCCACCGATCCCGATAGCCAGAATATTCCCTTTGTGCGTGTGGATAATGCGGATGGTACGACGACAGATTATGTTGACGTTACTTCCAATATCGATCCTGCCACGATTGATCAGAGTAAATTACAGACGGTCGACTGTATCACCTGCCATAATCGTGTGACACATGATTTTGAACCCCCGGCCAATTCGGTCGATAACGCCATGTCATCCGGTCTGATCTCTCCCAAGATCCCGGAGGTTCGCAAGAAAGCTGTCGAAGTACTGAGTGTAAAATACCCTTCGCAGCCGGTTGCCATGAGCGGTATTGCGGGGTTGTCAAATTACTACAAGCAGTATTACAGTGATTTTTATTCCAGCAACCAGGATTTAATCGATTCCGCGGTGACAGAACTTCAGGATATTTACAACCGAACCGTGTTTGTTGATCAAAAAGTGGACTGGACCACCCATCCGAATAACCTGGGTCATATTGATTCGCCGGGTTGTTTTCGCTGTCATGACGGGAAGCATTTGAATTCCCAACAGCAGGCGGTTCGCCTGGAATGTAACCTGTGCCATTCCATACCGGTGGTGGCCACAAGCCAGGATTTTGTGACCGATATCGAGATCAACCGTGGACCAGAACCTCAGTCGCATCTTAACGCCAATTGGATCAGCCTGCACCATGATGCCTTTGATGCAACCTGCAGCGACTGCCATACGGTCGCAGATGCAGGCGGGACGTCCAATACCTCTTTCTGTTCGAACAGCGCCTGTCACGGCACCGATTTCAAGTACGCCGGGTTCGATGCGCCTTCCTTGCGGACAATTTTGCAATCTCAATTGCCTACCCCGACGCCGGAACCCACTCCGGCACCGGTGGTCGGAAGCCCAACGTTCGATGCCAATATCCAACCTCTATTGGTAAAATGTACCGCCTGTCATGGGGGCAGCACCCCGCTGGCAAACCTGGACTTGAGCAGCTATGCAGGGGTAATGAAAGGCGGCAAGGACGGTCTCGTTGTAGTGCCAGGCGATATCACCCACAGCCTGATAGTAAAAATACAGAGTGCCAAACATTTCCTGAATTTGACCTCTGATCAATTAACCCTGGTCGAGCAGTGGATCCAGGCAGGTGCGCCGGAGAAATAGAATATTCCGTGAGGTCGTAATAATAAAGAGGCTGCCCGAAAAGGTCCGGGCAGCCTCTTTATATTTATTCAAAGAGGTTTAGTCACCCGCTGCAACTGGGACTTCTTCCATCCGCTGCGGTTGATGTTCCTTTACATAGACCTGGTTGCTGCGGTAATTTACCACCTTAAGATAGCGCACTCCCAATGAGAACGCCAGCAGGCCGTAGCTGAATATGCCTCCGGCAGCCAGGAATTCGATCGGCGATGGTTGATAGGTGGTATAAGCGACGCTGGTTTGCCCAGGCAGGTATGACATCACGATCAGAAGTCCGGAAATATTGGTGTCCCAGCGGTATGCCACAACTCCGCCCACCACCAATAACAATGCCAGCATCCGCCAGAGCGGGAGTGCACGCGTCCGTTTGTTCAGCAGCAGAACGATCGGGATGACGATCCCGAGCAATATCTCGCCCACCCAAAAATTGAACGACAGCGACCCCTGAGTCAATAACTGCAAGCCTTCTGTCCGGCCAGGCTGGTAAGTGTACGTCATTGCCAGGGCATCCCAGAAACGGAAATAGAGGTAAAAGACCAGGATCCAGCCGATGATTTGGGAAACGCGATCGAGCAGGCTGTCATCCATGCTGGCGCGTCTGGAAAGCCGTACCGAGAGCATGCTGGCAAAGACCGTCAGGGCCATGCCACCCGCCACAGCGGAAATGATGAACAACACAGAAAGGTCCGGTCGATACCAAAGCGGGCGCGCTTTGATTACACCATAGAGGGCCCCCAAAGAGGATTGGTGCAGCAAGGAAAGCGCCAACCCGGCGATCGCCAGGTAAGGTGCCAGATGGTGCATCTGGGACATCTTTTCAGCTAACTTCGGCCAGCGTAGGCGCAGCCATTCGAGATTTGCAAATAGGGGCAGGGCTTCCAGTAGCAACACTCCAAAGTAAAGTGTCACGCACATGGTTACTTCCCAGAGCAGGGAGTGTTCGTTCCAGTAAACCATCGAGTGCCAGAAACGGTCCGGCCGGCCGATGTCGAGCATCAGTGTCAGGACCGCCATGGAATAGCCGATCAGGCCGATAAAGGTGGCGGTACGTGCCACCGGCTGAAAACGCTTAAAGCCAAGCAGATAGACCACTGCGCACAGGCTGAATGCTCCGGCGCTGATTGCGATGGAGCTGAGATCCATGGTGATCCACAATCCCCATGGGACCATGTCCGTCAAATTGGTGAGAGACAGGCCTTTCCAAAGCACCAGTATCCCTGCAGCCGCACCGGCTGCCAGGAAGATCGACAATCCTCCCACCCAAATCATCCAGGGTGTTATTTTTGGGAAATTAATTTTGGGGAGTCTCATTTTGGTTTTCATGACAATGGCTCCTGTGAGGCGGGCAGGTAGTAAACTCGTGGCGAAGTTCCAAGTTCTTCGCGTAAACGGTAGGAGGCGTGGTTCCGCAAGAGCTTGCTGACATTCGAGTCGGGATCACTCAGGTCCCCAAACTGGCGTGCGCCTACCGGGCATGCCACTACGCAGGCCGGAGTGGCGTCTTCGTCCACGCCGGGGATCAAGCCAAGCGCCAAACCGCGGTCGATGCGTTGGTAACAGAAGCTGCACTTCTCTACTACGCCGCGCGGGCGGCGCGGCACTTCCGGCTGGCCCCATTCCGGGACGGCCGGATTGGGGCCGTCGAATTTAGTCCAGTTGAAGGAGCGCGC
Source organism: uncultured Chloroflexia bacterium (assembly GCA_963814135.1). GTDB lineage: Bacteria > Chloroflexota > Anaerolineae > Anaerolineales > Villigracilaceae > UBA877. Next base: position 177,468 of record CAWFBZ010000002.1, read on the forward strand.
TCCGTAGGGACAGGCCACCTCGCAATACCGGCAGCCGATGCAGCGGTCGTAATCCATCATGACAATCCCATCCGGTCGGGCAACACTGGCATGCACCGGGCAAACGTCGACGCAGGGGGCATGGGCGCATTGCATACACGGCCTGGGTAGAAATACATCCTGGTTGCCCACCTGACCCGTCTTGGTGACCACATTCCAGGATATGTCGGGTGAAATATCATTGTGGGCGCGACATGCCAGGGTACAGTACCCACAGCCCGTGCATTGGGATTGATCGATTACCATGGCCCACTTCCGGCTACCCGAGATGGACGACTCTATTGCGCCGGCCGGTCGCCGGATGAATTGCGAGCCTGCAAATACGGTAGCACCAACAGCTGCCAGTTTCAGAAAATCGCGACGGTTAATCTTGTTCTTGCTCATTTTTTTCACCCTTCCTGCTATTTACCCGGTGATAAAGCTTATCGAGCCAGGGCTGCAAGACCATGCCCCCGGCCAATCCCAACAAGCCGGCCAATCCCGAAAAACCTGCCGGGCTGACCGGGGCGGGGGTATCGGCAACTACTGGCGTGGAGGTCGGGGTCGCCTGGGGTGGAGGAGTAACGGTGCCAGGTGTGGCGACGACGGAGACACCTTCTGTGTGCATCTGGTCTGCATGGCAGGCAGTGCAGGTATTCAGACTGGCTGTGAAGCTATGATCGGGCATGGCGTGAACATCCTGGTCGCTCTGCGCCTGCTGCCCACCCAGCAGGTGGCAATCCACACAACTGAGACCGGACTGGGCGTGGATGGAATATGGGAAGTCCATGGCCACTTCGTTGTGACAATTGATGCACAGACCGGAAGGACCTTTATCTTCCATTCCGGGGACTGTCTTCAAGGCGGCCGTGTGGGGGTCGTGGCAGACCGTACAAGTCATGCCTACCTGGTAATGGGTGCTGCTCTGGAATTGAGATAACCCGAACCGGGGATCGCTATGGCAGCGTGCGCACAGGGCGGTTGTCGTGTCAACCGGCACCGGGTTTTCAGTTGGAGCGGTGGAGTGGTTGGCTGGGATGGGATTATGACAATCTGCGCAGGATACCGCATTCACTTCCACCGACCCGGTGGCAGGATCATATCCTGTGGCATGGCACACCAGGCAAGCTCCGGGTTTTCCCTGGTCTGTCCACATTTCCGTGAATTTGGTGTCTGTCATGGAATGACCGTGTGCGCCGTCTGCCCAGGCATCGGTAAATTTGGAGTGACAGACAGAACAATCAATTTGTTGCTGTTGTGCGGGTTCCTGGACGGTGCTGACTTCCGTACGCACCTGGGCCTGGGCCACCAGGTAAGTTGCACCGGCTACAATCAGGGCAATTGCGACAGAAATTAAAAACCGCTTAATATTTATCATCAGGCATCTCCTTGGGCTCTTTTATACTTTCACGGGTAACGGGGCTTGCCGGAATACATCACATCCCAGACAGGCTTCCTTCATGACGCCGTCTTTGGTCCGAAAAAACTGCCAGCAGGGTACTCCCGGATGGGCCGGAACCGGGCATTCTTCCCTATTTTTCGCAGGACAGTCTTCGATTTCCCAACAGGGTTTCCCGGCAGGGATAACCGGCAGGGCCAGGGCTTGCTTCTGCCAGCGTTTATCCAGGCGATGTAGTAAAGCGATCACCAGGATTGTGACTGCAATTGGCAAGCCGAGACGGAGGAGCAAACCTAACAGGAAAGTCATTACTGTGTCCATCATGCACCTCGTAATTGAGTAATTCTCCGATCATGCCGGCGTACGACTTCGCCGATGACCAAAATTGTTGCCAATGGAATGCCTAATCGCAAGAGGGTGAAGAGACTGACGATCAATAAACTTTGCATGGCAGCCTTCCTTTCTTTTGTACTTTTATTCACTATCAGTCTACCGCTTTGCCCCTGTGTATACTATTCGGTAAGCTGCCAATCTTTGCCATGGGAGCGATACCCCATGAAATCGGGTATTGCCAGCCCTACATACTGTCCATATCCCATGGTCACGAGCTTGGATTGGGGCGTTATTGAGCAGATCACCCCAAATCTACCCACTCATCCGGCCATCCATCCGGCTTTCTCGGATTAATAAATAATGCCTGCCGGATTTCCAGCAGGCATTCATGTTGAAGGATAGCCGAATGACTACGCTTTTATGATGCCCTTCCGAATGGCGTACCGCACCAATTCCGAGCGGGAGTGCAGCCCAAGTTTGTACATGATATTCTCGCGGTGGCGCGCCACTGTCTTTACACTGATCACCAGCGCTTCGGCGATCTCGCTGTTCGCCTGACCTTCGGCGAGGTATCGAAGCACCTGCTGTTCCCGTTCTGTCAGACCATCCAATGCCCTGCCGGTCTCACTGGTATGTTCCTGGGCAAGGTAATCCTTAACCAAAAATTTAGCCAGGGATGGATACAGGTAAACTTCCCCTGCAGCGGCAGCACGGATGGCGGTGAGCAATTCATCCGGTGCGGCGCGCTTGGGAACGTATCCGTTTGCACCGGCTTCCAGCATTTTAAAGAAATACTCTTCGTCTTCGTGAATGGTCAAGGCAACCACGGCAACCTGTGGATCGGTGCGCTTGATCTCGCGGGTGGCATCGATGCCCGAAAGGTCCGGTAAACCGATGTCCATCAGCACCACATCCGGCTTAAGCAACCTGACGGCTTCAAGCGCAGCATTGGCGGTGCCTGCCTCGCCGACAATCTCGACGTCGGTTTCGTTGGAGAGCAGCATGCGTAGGCCGGAACGAACCACTTGATGGTCGTCAACCAATAACAGCCGTATTTTCATCGGTCTCCTCCTGTGAGAATGGGACGGCCACCTGCACGCTGGTCCCTTCGCCGGGTTTCGATTGTACCTGGAGGGTGCCACCCAAAAGTGAAGCGCGTTCTTCCATCCCCTTCAACCCCCAGGAAACTCTCCCGGCAGATTCAACCGTTGCGAGATTGAACCCTTGTCCATCATCGACTATACGGGCGCGGATCTCCTGAGGTGTATAGGAAAGGAAGATCCTGACCTGTGTGGCGTGGCCATGTTTGATGACGTTGGTCAGAGCTTCCTGGATGATCCTGAAGATGGCAGTCTTCACAGATGAGGGGAGGTCGGGTTCATTCCCGCGGGTTTCAACCTGCACATCCAATTTGGTGCGTTCCTGGACATTCCCGGCGTACCAGCGCAAGGCGGAAGAAAGTCCAAGGTCATCCAGATGGGAGGGCCGCAGGTCAGCGATCAGCCGCTGTAATTCATCCAGGGAATGAGCCGTAAGAGTTTCAAGCTGGCGCAGATTATTTTTGTTACTGCCATGCCCCGAACTCTGCACATCCGCCTCCAGGCTGCGCAACCCCATGCCGATGGCGGTCAGCGCCTGGCCGGTTTCATCGTGCAGTTCCCGGGCTATGCGTTGTCGTTCCGATTCCTGGGCAGATACGATACGTTTGTATAACTCGCTTTTAAGCGTTTCTCTCTGTTCTGATTCGCGCAGGCGCGCCTCTTGCAGGCTGTTTATCTGCCGATCGGTCTCTACTTGAAAGGCCCTCAAGAAGCGGATCACAAAAAAAGCTGCCACCCCGGCCATCAGGGCGCGGAAGAGTTGCACCGGAATGCCGAGTAACTGTGTGAATAATTCCTGGTTGATAATATTCGAGGGAGGCAAAGGGGAGGCCGGAACGAATAATTGACCCACCAGCCCATACCATCCAAATGCGACCGCCGCCCATAAAGCATCCCGTCCGAAGGAAACCAGTCCGGCACGCCGAAAAACGCGTTGTTGAATCACCAATCCGATCGATGCAAGCAAAGCGGACGGAATTGCCAGGGAGTAACGCGTCCAGTTATCTGCCACCTCCCATAAGACCGGCGTGGTATAAACTCCTTTCAGCATCATCAGGCCAATGACCCAAAAACTTTCCAGCCCAAGCGGAACGAGAAGGATCAGCCTCCAGGCTTTCTGGGAGATCACCATCAAGTAGCTGCCAAATGCTGCCAGGGAGACAAAAGAGAACGCCAGCATGCCCAGCCTTAACCCGATCATCCAGTCCGGCAAGGAATGCCCGCCCTGTTCTGCCACGGATTGGAACATTTCGATCCACTCGTTGGCTGCATGGATCAGGCCGAAGGCTGCCAGCGGACGCAAAGCCCGGCGCAAGCGCGCATCCGAGGAGCGCCCGCCTTCCAGCATGACCAGCAAACCCATGCTGAAAAATGCCAGTCCGTAAAAGAAGTAGATCGGAATGATGGAGGGAATGCTCATGGGTCTTGTATCGTGCTAACCCCGCCAGCCAGGTTAAGGCAGGTAGTGGAAACACACTACCATTGTACCCCAACCCCCTTGGATCGAATGGTCATCCCAAAGGTGCCCGGTGTTCCCTTATTCTCATCCATGTTCTGAGACTCAATCCCCTGGATTGTTGCTGTTATGGCATTTTAAACAGGTGGCAGTGGATAAATTAACAGTGTGGCAATCCCGACAGGTTGCTCGCTCGTGGTTGATGCAGTTCCCGTCACAACCGCCCGGGTGAGGTCCCGTATAAGTGCCGTTCCAATTACTGGTGGTATGGCATTGCGCACAATCTGATGTGAATAACCCGGAATGGAAGGCCGGTTCGGCATGGCAGGAGGCGCAGGCGGTGGAAAGGCCAGCATAAACTCCTGACGAATGACAACTACTGCAAGCCAATCCCGCATGACCATTGGTCAACGGGAAACCGCTATGGTCGAAATTGGCCGGCAGCCAGCCGTTGGTGGAGTGGCAGGCTGCGCAATCCGTGCCAAATTGCCCGCTGTGGGCATCATCATTCTTGTGGCAAGCATAGCAATTGGAGGGAGTGCCCTGGTAAACATTATTAACATGACAGGCGGTACAAGCCACTTGAACGTGCTGGCCGGTCAATTTGAAGGCAGCCAAATTGTGATCAAATGTGGCTGGCGTCCAGCCGTTGGTCGTATGACAGGCAGCGCAGTCGGTCCCAAGCCGGCTGGAATGAGGGTCGACGGACCCATGACAATCAACACAATTGGATGGAGTCCCCTTGAAGACGTTGTTGGCGTGGCAACTGCTGCAGGCAACCCCAATATGTTTTCCGGTTAATTTGAAGGCGAATAGGTTGTGGTCGAAGAAGGCCGGCAACCACCCGGCAACCTTGTGGCACACCGAACAATCCGTACCATACTGGCCGTTGTGCTTGTCATCCTTTTTATGGCAGGAGTAGCAATCCGTGGGGGTACCTCGGAAGACGTTGTTGATATGGCAACTCGCGCAAGGGACGCCAACGTGCTGACCTTCCAGGTGAAAAGCGGCCAAATTATGATCGAAGGTGGCCGGAATCCAGGCGCTGGTCGTGTGACAGCTGGCACAATTGTCGCCCAATCGGGCGGAGTGCGGGTTGACTCCAGCATGACAATCAACACAATTTGTGGGCGTTCCCTTGAAGACACTGTTGACGTGACAGCTGGTGCAGGCAACACTGGTGTGTTTCCCGGTCAGTTTGAATGCAAACAGATTGTGGTCGAGAGTTGTTTGCCATCCCGTAACCTTATGGCACAATGAACAATCGGTGCCATATTGACCGTTGTGCTTGTCATCTTTTTTATGGCAGGAATAGCAGTCTGTTGGCGTACCATTGAAGACATTATTGAGATGGCATTTCCCACAGGGGACATCGACGTGCTCCCCTTCCAGTTTAAAGGCGGTCAAGTTATGGTCGATGGTGGCAGATGCCCAATCAGCGGTGGTGTGGCAGGAGGCGCAATCGGTGCTCAACCGGTCGGAATGCGGGTTATCTTTCTTGTGGCAGGAAACACAGTCGGTGGGGGTATTGCGCAAGTCTGTGAGCGAACGATCATTCTGGTGACATTGGTCGCAAGCCACCTGGACATGCTTTCCGGTCAGAGGGAACGCCACCTTCTGATGGTCGAAATTATGGCCGTACGTGTCGATGCCGTCATGACAGGCCAGGCAGTTATCTCCGTATGCCTGGAGATGGGATTGCATGAAATCAGCCTTGATCTGCCGGTGGCAATCCAAACAAACCACCTGGTCAAATTTTGTGTAACCGGTTGTGTGGCAATCGCGACAGGTAAAAACAGATCCATCCGGCTTCACCTGGTGAGCGACAATGGAAAAGCCGGTCGAATTCGTGGGCGAATTGCTCAGATTTCAGGTCGGTCAATGAGGCAGTCGGGCCCTGGTGGTCGAGATGGCAATCCCGGCAGACCAGGTTCGGGCTGGCTTGAAAACGCATCCCATGCAACGAGTTCGGGTCCTGCTGTTGGGCGGTAATGTCGGTATGGCAGACCACACAGCGGTCGTTCATGGTCGCAGTATCCCAGAAAGCCGGATGGCAGGCGGCGCATTTGTTGCTAAGGTCGGCGTGAGAGGTGACTCCGCCCAATGCCGGGCCAGGTTGGGCGTTTAACTTGCCCGGGCTGAAAAGCGCCCCACCACGCGCAAACCCCACCCCCACAACAATGAGGATGGTCAGAAGGCCGGCAAAAATGCCAGGAGTGGTAAGGAACCCGGGATGTTTGTTGTCTATTCCATACCTCTATCGTAATAGAGTCGCATAATATAAAGCGCCACCAATATGGATAAAGGCGGCAGCAAATAGGGCTATACCGATAGGGATATGAATGGAATGCCAGAGGGCCATCAGGCGGCGGGCACGTACCACCAGCGATGCCTGTGCGTCGGAGGCTGCGAATTCTGTGCCATCCAGTGAACGTGGGATCATGGTGTAGATATAACGCCCCACGAACCCGCTGATGACGATGATGACTGTCAGTAACAGGGTGACACCTGCCAGGCCGTTGAACTTCCAGGAGCTATGCAGCAAGACCATGAAAGATCCGACCAGGCCGGTGAAGATGTGGAATTGCAGCCAAGATTCCATGTTGCCCCAGCGTGCTCGCCGGCTGCGTTTGCGGTAGGAATACAGCACTTCGGTCGAAAGCATGAGCAGAAAGCCAATTACGCCAATCAGGTGGCCAAAAAGACCGCTGGCGGCCGGTATGGTGCGGTACCATTCGGCCACGAAAATATACACGGCAGCAATGACGACGATGGCAATTAATGATAACCAGAGTTCTTTGATATTATGCCGCATTGTGTGTTTTTTCTGCCTCTGATATCGACCAGAAATCCATCAATACCTGACCCAATGGAGCGCCAGGGGTTAACAATTGCGAACGGATAGGTGTAATGTCCATTTTAGCGGAGATCATCTCCTGCAGAGGAAACGAGAGCTTCAGGTCACCCATCACGATGGCACCGAGCAGGCTCTTTTCGCCTACCATCAGCCGGAGGTGACTGAGATCGTTGCCGCTTTCCATGGCCAGGGTATTCGGGATTTGGAGCCAGGTCTCGCTGGAACCGCGTGCCACGCTGACCAGGTCTTCGTCACGCCCGCTGCCGACTGCACCGATGATGGCGATCATAACACCGGCCAATCTGACGACATTTACCATCACGGAGCGGTAGTAGGGGGATGGCTTTCCAGCCATGTTTAACGCGGCGATGCGGCCCTGCTGGCGCCCTGGGTGCCAGAGATTATCGATCAGGGATTGCCGGGTGGTCAGGTCGAATATCTGCGCCACATCTCCGGCTGCGAAAATATCCGGGTCGCTGGTTTGCAGGTATTCGTTGGTAAGAATTCCCCGATCCGTCTTCAAACCGGCGCCTTGGGCCAGTTCCATGCGCGGCCGGACTCCGACACCAACCGCCACCATTTTACAGGGAATTACTTCGCCCGAGTTAGTCTGGATCGCACTCACTTTTCCGCCCCGACCCAGGATCTGACCTATTTCGGTGCGTTGGTGCAGGGCAACGCCATGTTGAACAAGGCGCTTTTCGATCAGGCGTGACTTGGCCTCATCGAACACATTGGACCAGTAGCGGTCCCCGCGCAGCAGGTAATGGACTTTAACATTCTGAGCGATCAGCCCTTCCACCAGTTCCACGGCAACGATCCCGCCACCAACCACCACGGCGGTTTTGGCGCGCCTGGCTTGTGAAAGGATCCGGCGGGTATCCTCAAGGTGATCCAGCTTGACCACACCGGCCAGGTCTTCACCCGGAATTTTCAACGGGGCGGCCTTTGCTCCGGTAGCCAGGAGCAAACGATCATAGGTCAGAGCTCCGCCAAGGGTGACTTCGATCAGGTGTCCACGCGGGTCCAGTCGCGTGACACGCTGGTTGATGATCCGATTGAGGTTAAGCGATTTCCAGTCTTCCTCGGAGAAGGGATAGAGGGATTTTTCTGGGATTTCACCGCTCAGGTAATAAGCCAGACCGGGACAGCGAGTAATACCCGTGCTGGTCGTCACTTATAAGGACAATTTCGGCAGAGGGTTCCAAACTCCGCAATGTTTCAGCAGCAGAGATTCCGGCAACGCCCATCCCGACAATTACGTAGCGGCTCAATGGATTTATTCCTTGAATAGAATTATCTTTTCGAAACGGAGAACGCCGCGCGGGCAGCGTTTTACGCATTCTCCACAGGTCAGGCAATAGGAATTGTCGATCGGTTTATTCATCCAGGCATGCCGGCGGACGTCTATGCCGATCGGGCAACTAAATGAGCAAATTCCGCACTGAACGCAACGGCTTGATTCGGGGACGACCTGTCCACTCGTCAGGGCTTCGTAGCGCCGAAATCCATTACTTGAGGTATTTTGCATATCCATGAGATTGAGTAATGTTACGTTATTTTTCCAATTCAGGCAAGCGGCTCGATGTATTCGAGATGGACTCCAATCATTATAAAACACCATATATGGTGGTTTTTCCTAAAATAATAAGCCATATATGGCGTCTTTGGAACCAAGCTAACAATTCCCCTACAGTTGCCCTACGGTTCGAAAGGGAGGGCAAATGGAGTTTTTTGGGAGGGTTAGCATTCCTCTGGCACCGGAAAAATGCGCAAAGATCAAACACTATAGATCTGGATGGCGGCATCCCCTTCCAGCGGACAGTGGTTCTCGCAAATCCCGCAGCCGATGCACAGTTCGCGCAAAACGTAGGGGCGTTGCAGCGTGACCGGCTGACCGGATTGGTCGATCACGTTCACTTCCTCCAGTCGAATGGATTTCTGGGGGGTGGGACACATCTCTTCGCAGACGATGCAGGGGATGCCACTGGCCCAGGGCAGGCAGCGGTTACGGTTTACGACAGCGGTACCGATGACCGCCTGGCGTTTTTGTTCCAGAGTCAAAGCCGCAATGGCGCCGGATGGGCAGACCTGACCGCAGGCATTGCAACCATAATCACAGTGCCCAAGGCGCGCTACCAGGGTGGGGAGTCCAGCCGCCTTCCAGGCCAGCTTCCGCCTGGGTGGCTTGTAACCCGTTGGTAGGGCAGACCTTCATGCATTCGCTGCAGCGCAGGCAGGTCGACAGGAAAGCCTGCTCGTCGTTCACACCGGGCGGACGAATGAGGCGCGGGTTTTGGGAGCGTAACTTCACGTTGGTGCGTAACAGCACGATCCCGGCTACCCCCAGGGCTAGGCTCTGCAGGAATTGACGGCGTGAAAGGTCGAATTCCTGGACCGGGGCGGGTTTCAATACTGGCCCGATGCCCAGGCCGTCCTTGGTGCAGCTCACCAAGCAGTCGAGGCAGACAGTACATTCACCCGGCATGATCTCGACCTCGCGGGAGGATTCGGATGTGGCGGGGATGGTCTTGATGGCACCCGGTTTGCACAGGAGTGCGCAACGGGTGCAACCGGTGCAGGTCTGACCGATCAGGGGACGCAGGATGGAAAATTTCGACAACCAACCCAGCAAGGCGCCGAGAGGGCAAAGGTAACGACACCAGAAGCGGTCCGCCAACAGGTTGAGTGCCAAGATGCCGAAGAAGAGGCCGGCAATTAAATAAGAAGAACCGAAGACCGGCTGAACGACCGGCAGGATCTTTCCGCGCAATACGCTTTCCAGCCAGCTGATGGCCGGACGCAGGAAGGCCAGGGAATAAAGTGCGCTTTCGCTGGTATTGACGGAATAATTAAAGGCAGGGATGACGACGGTGGTCATGGCACGCGTAAACAACGCCAATGGTTCGAAGACCAACAGGCTCAGATTTCCCAACAGGGCGCCAACAATGATGACGACCAGCAGGACGTATTTTACCGTCCGCCAATGGGGTGAGATATTCCTTGCCTGCTGGCGGGCTTTGCGAAAGCTGAGCCATTCCAGGAGCGTGCCGAATGGACAGATCCAGCCGCACCAAACCCGCCCGATCAGGATCGTCAATCCTACGATGATCAGCGCCCAACCAAGGCGAGGAATCCAGGCCCGGCTGGCCAGCATGGCAGTCAATGCCGAAAGGGGATTGATGCGGAAGAAGAAATCCGCCCAGGGAGAGACCGTCTGCCGCTGCAACCCGGCGAACAGCAGGAAAACGAAAAGAGCAAAGAAGAGCATCTGCACAATCTGGCGGAGGTAATGAGCCTGTTTCCAGCCGAAGGGTGTCTTCATTTCAATGCATCCTGCAATAATGCCTCGGCTTGATTGGCGTCGGCTTTGCCAAAGACTGCCCCCAGCAAAGCGGCATTTTCCTGTGATGCGAGCAGGTCGGGGAGAGCCGCTTTTTGCAAGGCTTTCCTGGCCTTGGAAGCCTGGCTGGAATTGGGATATTCGATCAGCATCAAGCGGGCAGTAGCGTCTCCCAAGGAGTAACTCGCTACGACACCATTGGTCGCCTGGCTGAGACCCAGAATATTCTCACCTCCCAACCACACTTCCATCTGGATGGACATCTCCTCGTGGAAGAAGATGACGGACTGCGCTTCCATACCGGTCTGCGGAAGGCGACCGACAATTGCCGGGCGCATTCCTTCGCTGGGCAGCTTCCCGGAGACGGCGCGTGCAAAATCCTGCAAGGTTTCATCCGCTAGCGGCTGAACGGCATTCAAACTGACGAAATAACGGTCCTGCCAGAAGGCCAGGCGACGCCCGGGGTCTGAATCAGCTTCGATCCCGACGTCCGCCGGGGAGCCGGTGCGCCCGGCGCTGAATAAACCGTAGGCATCCGCGGAGGTGGCCAGCTGCCAGATCTCAACGTTGAGAGGGAAGGCAGAGGCGTCCTGATAGCGTCCCACCGCAACCGATTCAAACCCATAAGCGAAGAAAGATTCGGCCTGCCCGTCCACCAGGTTGAATAAATCATCGTGCGTGTAGGTCTGGATGGTCTGGGATATTTCCCATCCCGGAATGGCGTTGGCGGCTGGAAAGAAACCGTTCAGATCGGCAGGCACTGCAGTGGCAGCCGGCCTGGCAACCGAGCAACCACTTACCAGCAGCGAAAGCGCCAGCAACAGGTTCCATAATCCCGCCTGGGACGCGAGAGTGGACGGCCTGGTGGCGGGTTGGCACCGACTAAACATTCACTTCCTCCACCTTCACACTGGTAAGGTCGAGTGTACCCAGACCCATGGCGGCGCCGATCTTCACGTAAGGAACTTCCGACCCGCTCAGGCCAAAAAGGGTGGCAGCATAGGAATCCGCGGCGATGATATCGTGACTGGCGATAATGGTATTGGCCTGTTTGACATCGTTCAGGCTGCCGCCGGTCGGACCGTGATCCACCAGGATGCGAAAGGCATCCACCACGGTCAGGTTCGGCCGGATCAGGCTGACCAGGTCGGCGACACGCTGCCCCAGGGAGCTATGGATCAGGTTGGGATTGGAGACCACGCCGAGCAGATTTTTGCCGCCCAGGGTCAGGCGGGCGAGCGAGTGGTTCTTGGCGATCGGGATGTTGATCAACACATCCGCGTCCAGCACGTCCCGGTAAACATCCCAACTGGTGATGCTTTTCCCCTGCGGGATGGCAAATTTAGCGAACTTGATCGGACTCATCACTTCCATCTCACCCCCGGCGGCTTTGACGGCCACATCGATGCCACTGACTGCATACGCCGAGGTGGGCGAAATGCCGGCAAAGGGGAAATCCATCACCCGCACCCGTTTGGCGCCTGCGCCCAGGCAAAGCATCACCAATGTGGCAACCACATCCGGATTGGTAGTGGCGGCGAATTCAGGCGAATGGTAATCCACGCAAATGTTGGGCTTGATGATGACGTCCTGACCGGTTTTGACGAAGCGCTGGATGCCTCCCAGGGATCCCAGGGCGGCTTTGACCATGGCGGCCGGATCTGAACCGTGCGCCACGGACAGGTATGCCTGGTTCCCGGTGGGAGCCAGCCCCTGTCGCAGGTTGGAAGGGCCGCCAGCATTTTGAGCCTGTGGAGAACAACCGGTTTCCAGCAGCGCCAGGCTGGCGGCAGCCAGGCCGGTCAATTTCAGGAATTCGCGTCGGGTGAGCTGGGTCATGGGTGGGTGTCCTCTGTGGAGGTCGCGTTGAAAACGGATTTCACCGAAGATACAGGCTGCGGTTCAGGCGATGGTCTGCTCGAGGCTTTCCATGTTGGCCGGATCGTTCGTGCCCAGGCCCAATTCGACCGCGTATTGCAAGGCCGGAGTAGCCATTCCTACCAGGTAAGCCGGGTTGTCACCGGCTTTTTCCAATTCATTCGTGAGCAACTGAAGGCCCATCGTATCGTGAGCAACCGGATCAAAGCTCATGAAAATGGAATCGCCGGTCCAATCCTCCTGCCAGTACGGGTAGGAATTGGCATAGCGGAGATTGGCGGAGAGGGTATCACCGATGATCAAGCGGGTGCGGTCTTTGATCTCCGGCAGGGCGTTCAAGGCGGCTATGGCGCGCATCTTGTCACCATGCAGGACGTCCGGATAATAGATGGAACCGTAATGGTTCTTCATGGCAAATGTAACCCCGGCCAGCATGTGCGACTTCAGGATGGGGATGTTGATCAGGGCGTCGCATTCCTTCAAAATGTTGGCGAGCTTGATCTGCCTGTTCAGAACGCTGGTCGGATCGGCGCTGTAATTGCTATCCATGCCGGTACAGCGCACGCCGGAGCCGTCGAGGTTGACGGGATACCCGGCTGTGAGCAATTCGGAGGTGCGGTAATCAAAAATTGTGATCTGTTCCAGCGGGATGCCGGCCTCCTGCAGGCTGTTGGTAACTTCCAGGACAAGCGGGGCGTGCGTCCAGATCAGGCTGTTGCTGAACGTGTTGACCTTGATGGCGATGCGTTCTCCGGGTTTGAACAGGGCTGCCCAGGCTTCCCGGGCATCATTTAGCCCGGTAAGTTTGGTGATGGAGGCATCTAGCATTTGCCGGAGCGCACCAGGCACCAGGGACTTATCAGACCAGACGCCACTGTGATGGGTCTGGACGACCTTGCTGATTGCCACCGGATAGTATCGGATGATTTCTGGCAGGGGACTGGCTGCAATTGTGGCAGGTTGTGCGACAGCAGAAGCAGTGGCAGTTACGACAGCCGGGACAGGCGCAGTCGTTGCACTGGAAGCAGCGGGGCTACAGGCAGTCAGCAGACGGCCACCCGCCAGGCTGCCCAGTCCAAGCGCAGAAATACGCAGGAAATCCCGGCGGCTGAGTTTGTCAGGTTTTTCGGTCATCAGGTTATCCTTTCAAGGGAAGGTGTCCATCGCAGATCGAGTGAGAATGGGTTGTGTAGGGAGAGAATTAATTCAGGTCGTGTTTTTTTAATTTTTGGAGGAACGAATACGGATGTCGAAAGGGGGTAACAAAGCCTGTTTTGTAGGATGAGGATTTTGCAGGGTCACCATCATCCAGCACGCGCATCGGGATTGAATTCCTTTCCATTCGAACCATTCAATTATAGAACATAATTTCTAATTCTGCAAGACCCAACCCAAGCAAACCATTAAAAACCCCACCCAAAAAGGGAATATTTCTAATTATTACTATAGCACAGCTTCCGGCAAACCACACCAGACTGTAGGGTAGTCTCCACCTAGCCAGTTGGACAGGCAACAACGTGAATCATCATCAGGAGTCTGTGCGGGAACTTCCGGGCTTGAAAAACGTCCTTCTTAATAGTGATGATATTTGATATGAAGGAATGATGATCATGAACAAATTAAAGATACCCTTTACTCACATTATTGATAGCAGCCGGAATGATCCTTTCGGCATGCGCAGCACAGACCCAACAAGCCGGCTTATCCGGTAGTTCCTGGAAACTGGTTTCCTATGGGTCCCCACAAGATCAGACGGCGGCTGCAACCGGAATCGAAACGCACCTGGATTTCGGCACGGATGGAAGAGTGACCGGAAACATGGGCTGCAACAGCTTTGGAGGAAATTACGAAGTGAAAAATGGCCAGATCGTTATCAGCCAGATGATATCCACCATGATGGCATGCCAGGGTCCGCAGATGAACCAGGAGATGGTTACTCTGCAGGTATTGCGTGGCACGGCCCGCTACCAACTCGAAAACAACCAGTTGGTGATCTCATCCGAGGACGGCGCCAGCAGCATCAGGTTATCAAAGTAATGCAGGCAGGGTTTTCCTACTAATTTCCCAGCCTCGCTCCGTAGGGTTTATATGAGAAATGCAATCCTACTCAAATAATCCTCCGGAGCGGTCTGTATTAAGAACCCGAAGCCTGTAATTGCCTCAAGATCTCGAGCGCTTCGACCTTGCCCCCCACGCCGTTCTCGCCACCAGGACCAACACAGGAAGGACAACCGTCCTGGCATTCGCATTCCTGGACAAGTTCCAGGGCGCGCTGCATCAGTTGCTCGTGCAACTCGAAGAGCTTCTGGCTGAAACCGATACCCCCGGATACATCGTCATAGATGACGATGCCGGGCTGACCGAGCGTGGCGGGAGTCGCATCGATGTGGAGACCCAGGTCGCCCGGGTCGCACATCAGGAAGAGCGGAGCCAGTTGGCCGAGCACATTTCCCAATCCGGCCAATCCCGAGCGCATGCGCACGTTTTGCTCGGCGCTGCGGTGGCAAGATGAACACAGCGTGATGAGGTTTTCCATCCGGTTGGCTTCAGCTGCCGAGATGAATGACCTGAAGGGGATCTTGTGATGGACATCGTGCTGGCGGCCGTTCTCAGGGGCGCCACAGACCTGGCAGCGATAACCGTCCCGGGCGCGCACGGCCTCGCGCAGGCGGTTCCAACCGGGACCATAATCATTCGGGTCATTGGTCCATGCGCCAGCATCCCGCAAGGCCTGGATGGTCTGTTCTGATAAAGCCAGCCAATAACCGGTGGTCTGGAATTCGGTGGGCGGCAGGTCGAGCGGTTCCAACCCCAGGTTCTCACGTGTGAACCAGCGCAGCTTTTTATAGCCGGCCACCCGCAGGGTGACCTGCAACTCGCCCCAACCTTTTTGCCCGCCCGAGACGGGGGAGGTGGCATTTTCGGTCAAAACCCGGACTTCCGTCTGCCGCTGAGGTTCGGTATAGTAATCCAGCGCCACCGGGATCAACGTGGCGACCTGCTTTTCGAAATCCAATTCCTGGACGAAATACTGCTGGCCTTCATGCAGATAAATTGCGTGCGGGTGCACCATCCAGGGAGCCGAAGCCATGTCCACCTCGCCCAAAGTCCAGGGGGCGTTGCCATCGTGGACTTGCAGGAGCACGTTCTCGGGGGAAGCCGAGCGCAACGACAGGCTGGCAGCCGGATAAGCATCCGACATCCAGAAATATTGCTCCTGCGAGAGATGCGCCTCCTGGCTGGTGACCAGGAAATCCAGGTATTCCTGAACGGTCCCGGCGGGCAGGGCGCCAAATCCCTCGCCCTTTTTGAAGGGCAGCTCGAAGACGGCGCAGCGCAGATGATTGAGCAGGATCAACAGGTGGTCCGGGTTGATCAGGGCCTGTTCGGGCGAGCGTCCCAGCAGGTAATCCGGGTGATGGGCGAGGAACTGATCCAGCGGATTGGCCGAAGCGACCAGGACGGCCAGGGCCGGATCGTCGCCGCGACCGGCCCGCCCGGCTTGCTGGCGCACACTTGCAATGGTACCGGGATAGCCGACCAGCAACGCAGCATCCAACCCACCGATGTCTATGCCCAGTTCGAGGGCGTTCGTGGCAATGACGGCACGCACGCTGCCTTCCCGCAAGCCTTTTTCAATTTCACGGCGTTGGGAAGGCAGGTACCCGGAACGATAACCACGGATGCGTTCCTGTCTGGCCTTTACTGCCTGAAGAAGTGAACGCGAATGTGAAGGCGTTTCCTGCAAATATTTCAGAATGATCTCCACCGAACGTCTCGAACGGGCAAAAACAACCTGCTGGATGCCGTTTGCGTCCAATTCCTGAGAAAGCCGCACTGCTTCAAGCATGGAACTCTTGCGCAGTCCCAGGGCCTCGTCGAGCACAGGCGGGTTAAAGATGAGGAAATGGCGCTCGCCCCGGCTGGATCCGTCCTGGTCGACCAACGCAACCGGAGCCTCGATCAGCCGCCCGGCCAGTTCCTGCGGATTGCCGATGGTGGCGGAGGTCAGGATGAATTGCGGTGAAGCTCCATGGAAGGCTGCCACCCGTTTTAACCTGCGAATGAGGTTGGCAAAATGCGATCCGAAGACGCCCCGGTAGGTGTGCATTTCATCAATGACCACGAAACGCAGGCCGCGGAAGAATTCGGCCCAGTTGGTGTGATGGGGCAGGATGCCGGTGTGGAGCATGTCGGGATTGGTGAAGAGGATATTGGCGTTCCTGCGGATGGCTGAACGGTGGGACTGGGGCGTATCGCCGTCGTAAATGGCAGATCTCAAAGCGCGGAAAGGAGAGCGCGGGTCTGCGGATGAGGATTGCAGGGCGTTGAGGCTGGCGAACTGATCCTGCGTCAGAGCCTTGGTGGGGAAGAGATAGATGGCACGGGTTTCCGGATCTTCCAACCAGGCGGACACGACCGGCAGGTTGTAGCCGAGGGTCTTCCCACTGGCGGTGCCGGTCGCCAGGACCACGTTTTGACCACCTCGGGCAAATTCCCAGGCCTGGACCTGGTGGCTGTAGAGGGAGTGGATCCCGCGGGCGGCCAGCGACTCTAGCCAGGGCAGGCGGCAGATCGGCGGGGAAAGCACGCAAATCGGCGGGACGCCTGGGCGTTGTCTGCCAGGTGGGCAGGTTGGGAGCGGTGAGCGGGTCATTGCGCCAGTTCGCCAGGAGCGCGGAGAGGGTCATGCGGATATTATAACCACCAAATTCCTTGACAAAAAATACTAACTCGTTTATTATTTTGCGCTGTTGATTAATACTAACCTGTAGACTAATTATGTCTGTCCGCTACGCCATCCTCGGTTTACTCTCCCAACGCCCACGCCATGGATACGACCTTCGGGCTGCCTTCGAGTCCGTGGTGGGCGGGGATGCCAATTGGGACGTCAAGCCAGCCCAGATCTATACGACGCTGGAAAGGTTGGAGGAAGCCGGACTGGTGGAGAGGACCTCGGACCTGGGAGAAGGCGATGAACCCTCCCGGCGCGTTTATGCAGTGACAGAGTCCGGACATGCCGACCTGATGGAATGGTTTGCGCGGGGCGTCCCGCCCGAACACCAGCGGGATGAATTTTTTGTAAAGTTAATGGTGGCGCTAGCCTCCGGGGAGGCCGATCCCATGCGGATCATCCAGATCCAGCGAGCCGACCTCTACCAGGAACTGCATGCGGCAACTGCCCTGCGCAACCAATGCAACCCGCAAGCGGAAATGGCGCAGATCCTGCTGCTGGACAAGGTCACCATGCACCTGGAAGCCGACCTGCGCTGGCTGGATATGACCGAGACACGCCTGGACGAGGTCAAGCAACAACCGCTGGCCGAGCCGGAAATCCGCAGACGAGGCCGGCCGAAGAAGGAACATGTTGTGGTGGAAGGAGAAGGACGATGAATGAAACTCCGAAAGATGGCAAGATCAAGACCGGCGCAATGCGCTGGCTGCTGCGTGAAACCTTCGGTAATCTTTTCCTGATTGCCATCCTGTTCGGCATTGTGGGGCGCCTGAACTGGTGGAACGGCTGGGCACTGGCGGCGATCTACCTGCTCTGGTCGCTGGGTTCGATCATCTTCATCCTGCCGGTCAATCCGCAAATGCTGGCCGAACGTTCGCGTCCCAAGGCCGGTTTCAAGAATTGGGATTTCGTCCTGGTGAGCACGATGGGAATCATGGTGCTGGCGACCTATATCGTTGCCTGCCTGGACGTACGCCTGGGCTGGTCACAGCAAATGCCCGTAGGGATCGTGATCGTAGCTGCGGTCGTGTGTGCATTTAGCTATGACGTAATCCTGCAGTGGTCGATGGTGGTGAACGCCTTCTTCACGGCGATTGTCCGTATTCAGACCGAGCGTGAGCATCGCGTCGTCACCTCCGGCCCATACGCCTTCGTACGGCACCCGGGATACCTGGCAACCATCCTGTTCTATGTCTTCACCCCACTATTGCTCGGTTCGTGGTGGGGATTGATCCCGTCCATGCTGGCGGGACTGGTTTTGATCGTGCGCACCGGCCTGGAGGACAGGACGCTGCAGGCCGAACTGCCGGGTTACAAGGAATATACCCTGCAGACCCATTACCGGCTGGTCCCGGGGATCTGGTAATTTTGTGCCGGCAAACTAAAGAGAGAGAAATTCAGGATATCTTATGAAACCAAACGACAAACAAAAACGGTTGCTGGCATGGGCTGGCATGCTCGCGCCGATCCTCTTCGTGGCAGTATTTACGATCGAAGGCCTGTTCCGTCCAGGGTATGATCCGATGACCGATTACGTAAGCGCGTTGTCATTGGGCTCACGCGGCTGGATCCAAATGGCGAATTTCCTGCTTTTTGGCGCATTGCTGTTTGGTTTCACACGCGGTCTGGCGGCTGAATTCCCAAGCGGAAATGCCTCGCGCGCAGGTCTGGTGCTGCTCACAATCATAGCCGTCTGCTATTTTATTTCAGGCCCCTTTGTCATGGATCCCGCAGGCACCCCACAGAACCTGTCGAGCGTACATGGAACGATCCATGGCATTGCCGGCGCGATCGTATTCGTGCTCATGCCCACCAGTTGTTTCGTTTACCTGCGCCGTTTCCGCGCGGATCCGAAATGGCGCTCCCTGTATTGGTGGACGCTCGTATTGGGAAGTCTCAGCGCGCTGGGTGTCATCCTCCTGACCGTTTCCACCAAATTCCCACAACTGCAAAACTCGTTTGTCAACTGGCTTGGATTGATCCAACGCACAGCCATTGTTCCATTCATGCTGTGGGTGTTTGTCTTCGCATATGAATATTATGGAAAAACCCTGCCTGATTAGGGTGTAGGAAAAATATTATGGAACTGATAGAAGCCAGCCTCGAGAGAAACGGTTGCCGCCTGCATTACTGGACCGGCGGAAAAGCAGATGCACCCCTGGTGGTATTCACCCACGGCGCGAGCGTCGATCATCACGAGTGGGACGCAACGCTGAGCCGGGTCGGCGAACATTTCAGGGTGATGGCATGGGATGTGCGCGGGCAGGGACTCTCGCGCCCCGGCAGGTTTGATTTCGTCGAAGCGCAGGCTGACCTGCTGGCCTTGATGGATACCCTGGGTGTGGAACAAGCCTGCCTGGTCGGCCATTCGATGGGCGGCAACCTGCACCAGGAATTGGCCTTCCATCACCCAGAGCGCATAACGGCGCTGGTGATGTTGGATTGCACCTGGAATTTCCAGAAACTGAGCGGGTCCGACAGGTTCTGGCTGAAACTGGCCGGGCCAATCTTTAAGCTTTATCCATATAAAAGTCTGATCAATCAATCTCTGGTGGTCACGGCCATATCGAAAGAGTTCAGGAATTATTGCGCAAGCCCATGCAGCGATTAAGGAAGGAAGAATACGTTTCCATCTTGATGCAAACTGCGCTTTGCCTGCATTACGAGCCGGAGTTCAAGATCGGAAAGCCCCTGCTGCTGCTGGTCGGCGACCAGGATAAAACCGGCAATATACGCAAGGCGATGCCACTCTGGGCGCAGCACGACGGGGTCGAGCTGGTAGTCATCCCGAATGCCAGGCACGCCGCCAATCTCGATCAACCGGAACTCTTCTACAAATATCTGATGGATTTCCTGCAATCCTTGCCGGCCGGTGGCCGGTAGTCTATGGATTAAACCGGGTTTCAAAGGCAGATTATTTTCGAAATAGCGCAAGGATTGCATAATGGAATACCAACTTCAAGATAAAGTAGTGATCATAACCGGGGCAAACTCGGGCATCGGCAAAGCCGCCGCCATCCAGCTGGCTCACAGCGGCGCGGCCGTTATCATGGCATGCCGGAACCCCGAACGCGGTACAAAAGCCCTTGATGAAGTGCTTTCGGCCAGTGGGAGTTCGCGAGTCTTGCTGATGCAGGTGGACATGGCCTGCCAGGCTTCCATCCGGCGATTCGTGCAGGATTTCAAGGCGAAGTACACACGTCTGGATGTGCTCATCCATAATGCGGCCAATTTCGATCAAACCCAGAAAAAACCGCTGCTCACCCGCGACGGCGTAGAGACAATCTTTGCCACCAACCATCTGGGTCCGTTCCTGATGACGGACCTGCTGCTGGATGTGCTCAAGGCCAGTGCTCCCAGCCGGATCATCACGGTTGCTTCCAAAGGCCTGATGACCTATCCGTTACTGGGGCTGGAGTTCGATAATTTGCAAGGGGAGCGCAAGTTCAACGTGCAGCACGCCTATTACCATTCCAAACAGGCGCAGGTGATGTATTCCTTCCAACTGGCGGACCAGTTGCGTGGGAAGGGCGTCAGCGTGAATTGCGTGCGGGTGGGTAACGTGGCCATCCCGGATGAGCGATTGATGCATTTACCTGCCTGGATGCGCAAATTGTATTCCGCCAAGCGGAAATTCGCTTTGACACCCGAGAAAATGGCCGAGACCTATACCTGGCTGGCTGCCGATCCGGCAATGGAAGGCGTCACCGGCGGATATTGGGATGCCCCCAATAACCCGGTAAGGGCGAACAGCAAGGCTTACGATAAGGAAACCCAAAATAAACTCTGGCAGGTGAGCGCTTCGCTCACCGGACAGATGGGTTGAGAATTGCAGGGTAAAACAGATGTCTCTAATTCAGGCTGAAAACCTCACCAAAATATATGGTTCCGGCGCAACCGCCGTGACCGCACTCGATCATGTCAACCTGCAAGTCAACGCCGGCGAGTTTGTGGCTGTAATGGGATCCAGCGGATGCGGTAAATCGACCCTGTTGCACTTGCTGGGTGGGCTGGACCGTCCCAGCCAGGGCAGCGTAAGTATCGAAGGCATTGCCATTGCGGATATGAAGGATGACGATCTAACCCGGCTACGCCGGCGCAAAATGGGATTCATCTTCCAGTTCTTTAATCTCATCCCGGTATTGACCGCCGTGGAGAACACAGCCTTGCCGGTGACCCTGGACGGCGTCAAACCGGAACAGGCCAGGAAACGCGCGGCCGAGTGGTTGAACCGATTCGGACTGGGTGACCGGCTGCAGAGTCGGCCGGACCAACTGTCGGGCGGGCAGCAACAACGCGTGGCCGTGGCGCGCGCCCTGGTGGCCGAACCGGCCCTGGTCCTGGCGGACGAACCCACCGGCAACCTGGATACACGTGCAGGAGACGAGATCGCCAGCCTGCTGCGCCAGGTCACCAAGGAATACGGACGCACGGTCGTGATGGTTACGCATGACCCGCGCATTGCAGCGTACTCCGACCGGATCGTCTTCCTAAAGGACGGCAGGATCGTCGATGAGACCAACCTGGAGCGCAAGGGCGGAAACCAAAAAATCGTCGAAAAACTCAAAGAGATTGGAGAGTAACTTATGAAGCTCCAATTTACCCTGGCCTGGCGTTATCTGAACGGGCGGAAGCTGCGTACTTTTTTGACCACCCTGGCGGTCGTCTTTGGAGTGATGGTCATCTTCGGCATGAACATCATCCTGCCGACCATGATTCAAGCTTTCCAGGCCAACGTGATGGCTGCCAGCGGCCAGGTCGATCTGACCATAACCAGCCGTACAGGGGCGGCTTTCCCGGCGGCAGAGGCCGGTCAAATGGACGGGATTGCGGGCATTCGCGCCATCTCTCCCGTGCTTGAGCGGACGGTGAACCTGCCGGCCGATTTCGTGGACGGCGACCCCAACCGGCCGGACCGCATCACTGCTTTGAACCTGACCGGCGTGGATCCGCAGGCTGCCCAGGCACTGCAGGTATACCTGGTGCAAAGCCCCGGCAGGTTCCTGCGAGCTGAAGATACCAACTCAGCCGTGATATCCCAGAGCCTGGCGGATGCCTACGGAGTGGCGTTGGGCGGCAGCATCCGAATCCCATCCGTGAACGGAACGGTCGACTTGTGTGTGGTGGGGATTCTGCCACCTAACAGCCAACCGACCAACGAAAAGGTGCTGGTGACTCTCCAGCAAGCCCAGTCCATGACCGGACAGACCGGTCAGATCAACCTCATCAACGTGGGCCTGGTCTCCACGGACCCGCTGGTGCGGGACCGGACTGTGACGGCGATCAAATCATCCCTGGGCAGCCAATACCAGATCGGGACATTGGAAGCCGGATCCGAATTGTTCGCCAGTATCCAGTTGGGCCAGGCAGCCTTAAACCTGTTTGGCGTACTGGCGCTTTTCATGGGAGGCTTCATCATCTTCAATACGTTCCGGACCGTAGTAGCCGAACGCAGGCGCGACATCGGCATGCTGCGCGCCCTGGGCGCCAAACGCAGCACCATCACCGGAATGATCCTGGTGGAAGGGTTGCTGCAAGGCGTGATCGGCTCCGGGATCGGGATCCTCCTGGGTTACCTTTTCGGGGCGGGCATCATCCGTATCATTCAAAATCCGTTGAATGCCTTTATCAACCTGAAGCTGGGAACGCCGGTCGTTTCTACAGCGTTGATGGTGACCTCGATTGCCCTGGGAGTTGGCATCACGGTGCTATCCGGACTGATCCCGGCACATAAGGCCAGCCGGATCACCCCAATGGACGCCTTGCGTCCTTCGGTGGCGGAAGTGGAATATAAACATGCCTCTGGGGCTGGCTTTATTACTGGAGCGGTCATGATCGGGTTAGCCTTACTGGCGCTGGCTTCTGGAAACATGCAGATCATTACCGTTGGAGGGTTGCTATTCCTGCTCGGACTGATCCTGGCTGCTCCATTCCTGCTGCGCCCGATCGCTTTTGGATTCGGATGGCTGGCTGCGCGCTTGTTTTCTTTGCAAGGAACGGCAGACCTGGCGCGCGGAAACCTGACCCGCCAGCCGGCGCGGGTCAGCCTCACTGCCAGCGCCACCATGATCGGCCTGGCCATCGTGGTTGCCCTGGGAGGCATGACCACCAGCCTGAGTGGCATGATGGGCACCACACTGCGCACCAGCCTGGGCAGCGATTACCTCTTCATTCCTCCGTCCGTTTCGGTCTGGAACAGCGACATCGGGGCCGGAGCGGATTTCGCAAAACGTCTGCAGGCCATCCCAGGCGTGGCAGAAATTACCACCCTGCGCTTTGCGGGCAGCCTGTCGGACGGTCACCCGGTTTCCATGATGGGGATCGATCCGGGGACATTTCCCCAGGTGAGCGGGCTGGATTTCAAACAGGGCAATCCATCGGCGTATGCTGCCCTGGCATCCGGCAGGAACATGATCGTCAATGGGTCGTTCCTGGCGGTCATCCCGGCCAAGGTCGGTGACACGCTTACGCTTTCGACCCCCAGGGGTCCGCAAGACTACAAGATCGTAGCCATTGCTACCGACTTGTTGAATGCCAAAGTGGTAACGGCTTTCATTTCTCAGGCCAACCTGGCTGAGGATTTTTCCCGCACCGACGACGTGTTCCTGCAACTGGATCTACAGCCGGGAGTGAAACTGGCGAATGTGGATGCACAGATCAAGGCGGTTGCGGCCGATTATCCACAATTCACGGTGATCGCCGGTAAGAGCTACATCGACCAGATGATGAACCTGCTGCGGGCGATATTCAGCGGGATGTACTTCATGCTGGCTTTCCTGGCGCTGCCTTCCCTGATCGCCATGCTGAACACCCTGACGATCAGCGTGCTGGAACGCCGGCGCGAGATCGGCATGATCCGGGCGGTGGGCGGGACACGCAAGCAAGTTCACCACATGGTGGTGGTCGAGGCCTTGCTGCTGGCGGCATTCGGGACTGCCCTAGGGATCCTGTCGGGCATGTACCTGGGATATGTCATTGTAAGGGCTCTCGGAACGCTATTTCCCATGCAGTACGCCTTCCCATTGAGCGGTCTGCTGGCCGGTATCGCCATCGGCCTGATTTTTGGGGCGCTGGCCGCCATTATTCCTTCCCGGCAGGCGGCCCGACTGCCAGTGGTGGAAGCGTTACGGTATGAATAAATCTATTGGAACAGGAGTGTAAAAATATGCTGCTTTATTTACGGTTGGCATGGCGCAACATCTGGCGCCATCGCCGCAGAACCATCATCATCGTATTGGCCATGTCAATGACCCTGGCATTGATGATGATGTACGATGGATTGATGAACGGTTTCACCGACGCGATCTACGGGAACGCCGTGAAAGTGCTGGGTGGCAACATCCAGGTACACGCGGCGGGCTATCGGACGCAGGCGAGTTCGACCCCGCTGCTGCAGCTGCACGACCCGCAAGCGGTGATGGAGGCTGCCGCAGCGAACCCGCAGGTGCAGGGGGCGACAGAGCGAATTACCACCGGCGGGTTGATCACCAACCAGGAGGGGGCATTCTCGGTGGGGATCACTGGAGTTCAACCGGAGAATGAGCTCAAACTGAACATCATCGGTCAGTATGTCACGACCGGGCGGAACCTGACCAGCCAGGATGGAGATTCCATCCTGATCGGAAAAGGCCTGGCGGATGCGATGAGTGCGCAAGTCGGCGATCGAGTTACACTGGTTGGGCGCTCGCAGCACGAGCAAATGCGCCAGCGTACCATGACCGTAATCGGGATTTACGACCTGGGCATGCCTGACATCGAGAAACAATCCGTCTACATCTCTTTGGGTGAAGCGGAAACGTTGTACGACCTGACCGCCCCCACCGAAGTAGCCGTCTTCCTGAAGCGCATCGGGCAGGAGAACACCGTCATCAGTAAAATGAAATCCGCCTTGCCCGGGTATGAGATCGAATCCTTCGAAGCGAACTACCCCGACCTGGCCTCGGCCATCACCAGCAAGAACGGTGTGATGGATATCTTCAGCGTGATAATTATCGGTATCGCAGGGGTGGGTATCCTCAACCTGTTGTTGATGGCGATCTACGAACGGACCCGCGAGATCGGCATGCTGGGGGCGATCGGTCTCAAGCCGCGCCAGATCTCGCTCTTGTTCATCCTGGAAGGGATCATGATCGGTCTGGTCGGGATTGCCGTGGGGATCCTTTTTGGGCTGGCGATCAATGCACTCCTGATGAAAGTCGGAATTGATTTCGGATCATTGTCGTCCGCCACCAGTTACATGGCGCTGATCAAGGGCAAGGTCTATCCCACCCTGGGGACCGAGAAACTGTTCATGCGGGCCTCGGTTGTGGCGATCATATCCGCGTTGGCATCGCTCATTCCTGCCATCGAAGCCGGGCGGCGCGAACCCGCTGAAGCCCTGCATTATGTGTGAGGTGTGAAATGATGCAAACCTTGAAAATGGCTTTTCGCGATCTGGGGCGTAACCGCAGACGCACATTCTTCTCGGCACTGGCAGTCAGCCTGGGGCTGGCCATTTTGATGTTGATGGCTTCGGTGATCAACGGAGAAATGGGCAGCGCCATTCAGGCCGGAATCACCCTGGAGACCGGACACATCCAGGTCAGGGCTGCCAGTTACAACGAAAATAAATCCAGCCTGAAATGGCAGGACCTGGTTGAAAATCCGGAATTGATCGCCAGTCAGATCGCCGGATTGCCTGAAGTGAAGGCTGCCACGCCGCGATTGTTTGCCAGCGGGTTTATTTACGCGGGGAACCAGTCCGCGGGAGCCAGAATCATCGGCATCGATCCTGCCTCGCCCGCCAACGATCCGTATCGACTGGGGATCATCAGTGGAAGTTTTCTGACGGCGGATGACAGCGGCGGATTGCTGATCGGCAAACCGATTGCAGAAAAACTGCATTTGAACGCCGGAGATAATGTCAGCCTTTCCGTCAACACCTCCAACGGCGATGTGGCTGAACAGACCTTTGCCGTACGCGGCATCTACTCGACCAACACCTTTGGTTTCGACAGTGCCACCATCTTCCTGCCGTTGGCGAAAGCCCAGGCGATCACCCAGACCCAGAACCATGCCAGCACCATCTTTGTGCTGTTGAAAGACTCTGCCTATACGGATAGCGTTGCCAAAGCTTTGCAAGTACCGGCAGGTTTGAAGGTGCTGACCTGGAAAGACCTGAACCCGTTGATCCTGGACTTTGAGACCCAGGCAAACAGCTACATCGGCATCCTATATATGATCATCCTGGCCATCTCGGCTTCGGTCATCATCAACACCCTGATCATGTCGGTCTACGAGAAGACGCGCGAAATCGGCATCCTTTCCGCCATTGGGATGCGCGGCGGGAGGATCATGTGGCTCTTCCTGGCCGAATCCGCCTTACTGGCTGTGGGCGGCGTGCTGATGGGCGTGGTACTGGGTGTGCTGGGGGCCTACCTTTTCAATATCCAAGGGTTCTATATTGGAAATATGGGACTGACAGGGTTTACGGTCACCGATACGATCTTTGCCAAACTGACCTTGAACGATACGATCAACCTGTCCATCCTGACCTTCATCGTTACAGTTCTCGCCGGTCTGTACCCGGCGATTATGGCTTCCCGTTTGCAACCGGTCGAAGCACTGCGCGCTGAAAAATAGCGCTTTATAAAAGGAGATTAAAAATGGAAGTCGTAAAAATCGAAGGCGCCACGCGTGTTTATAAAGTGGGCACGGTTGAAACCAAAGCCCTGCGAGGGGTGGATTTGAGCATCGAAAACGGCGAATTTACCGCCCTGGTAGGCCCATCCGGATCGGGCAAGACAACCCTGCTTCAATTGATCGGCTGCCTGGACCAACCCACCAGCGGCTCGGTGCGGATCGACGGCACAGACGTCACCCGGTTGAACCGCAACCAGCGCGCGGATATGCGGCGGGGCCACATCGGTTTTATTTTTCAGTTCTTTGCGCTGATCCCGACCCTGACGGCCTACGAGAACGTGGAGATGCCGCTGCTGTTGAACGGGCATTCCGCCAAGGAACGCCGGGAGCGGGTGATGTCGCTGCTCGAGGCAGTCGACCTGGTGGACCGGGCCAAGAACCGTCCCGACCAGCTTTCGGGTGGGCAGCAACAGCGTGTCGCAATCGCACGCGCCCTGGCGACCAAACCGGCTTTGATCCTGGCAGACGAGCCGACCGCCAACCTGGACACCGAGAACGGCAAGCAGGTGATGCAGATCATGGAAAAATTGAACAAGGAAACCGGGGTCACCTTCATCTTTGCCACGCACGACCCGCGCGTCATGCAGTATGCCCACCGGATCATTACCATGCGGGATGGCTTGATCGTGGAGAATAACGGCAACGGCAATAAAAAGTAGGAGGTCCGATGAAATATAAAATCTTCATTCCTTTCATCCTGATCACCTTCCTGGCAGCCTGCACAGGCGGGGCGAACGCGCCAACCGCCATCCCGACGATCGTGTTGGGGGGGAACCCAGCCACGACTGTACCCGGAAGCGGCCTAACCAACGGAGTCAGCGGGGGGGTGACTGCCTCGGGAGTGATCGTAGCCGACCAGCAGGCCCGGATGGCGTTCAGCATTCCCGGGAACGTCAAGCAGGTCAACGTGGCGGTAGGCGACCAGGTAAATGCCGGGCAGACCCTGGTGCAGTTGGATGATTCGGCCCAACAGATTGCCCTGGAGCAGGCCAATATGGTTCTGGATGAGATGACCGCGCCGGAAGCGATCGCGAACGCCAAACTGGCGGTGACGAGCGCCCAGAAAGGCGTGACGGATGCGCAGTATATGGTAGACAACCAGCTGTATTGGAAGAACACGTCGCTGATCCAGGACCAATATTCCAGCGTGGTAATCGCCAAGGCCAACCTGGACAAGGCCCAGCAGGCTTACGATAAAGCCAACGTGGGAGAATACATCAACAACGCGGGCGAGGCGGCGCTGTACCAGGCGCTATACGATGCCCAGCAGGCTTACGACAACGCCAAGTATTACTACAGCGTATATTCGCAGCAGCCGACCGACCGCCAAGTGAATGAGGCGCAAGCCAGGCTGGACCTGGCAAATGCGACCCTGAAAAACGCCCAGGATTACCTGGCGGCGTTAACGGGCGGGGAGGTGCCGGCGGACGCCAGCGGGACGGCATGGGCGGGGTTAAGCAGGCGCAACTGGGCGTGCAGACTGCCCGGGACAACCTGGATGCGACCAGGCTGGTGGCGCCATTCTCGGGGCAGGTGGCGAGCGTGGGAGTAAGCCTGGGGGATTACGTGGCGCCAGGGCAGGTGATCCTGGTGTTAAGCGACGTACAGCACATGCACGTGGAGACGACCGACCTGAGCGAACGGGACGTTCCGAGCGTGAAAGTGGGCCAGGCAGCGACGATATCGATCAAGGCGCTCAACCAGGAGGTGCCGGGAACCGTGAAAGCGATCTCTCCGCTGGCGCAATCGTTGGGCGGAGACGTGGTCTATACCGCCATCCTGGACCTGCCGACACTGCCCCAGGGCGCATTGGCCGGGATGAGCGTGGACGTGCAATTCCAGAGCGGACCATAAAACGCCAGCGCACTTCTTGGAACGGACGTACTGGCGCCGGCATTTTGCAAGCCATCAGGACTGGACAGGTGTGAGCCTGTCCTTTTTTTTATCCCGGGCGATCGTCTATACCTGGCATTGAGGGCAGAAATAACATGCCCCGCCCAGGTATTGAATCTTTTCCACCCGGTGTCCGCACTCGGGGCAGGGCTCTCCGGCAGCATTTTTATCCATCATGCGGATATAGCCCCTCGAATTTCCGAAGAGATCGATCTCGTCATTGCGCCCCCCTTTGGCGATGACTGCGTGGAGCGTATCGGTGATGGCTGCATACAGGTCCCGGCGCTGGCCGGGGGTCAGGTCGGCCAGGGCATGGCGCGGGTGCAGGCAGGCCAGGAACAGGATGTCCTGCGCGATGGCGTTGCCCAACCCGGGGATCAACTGGTCCTGGGTGAGCAGGCTCTTGACGCTGCGCTTCTCGCCCTGCAGGAGCTCGTCGATCAGAGCAGAAAAATAATCGCAGGTGAAATCCGGATCGACCGGGGTGATGCGCATGACCTTGATATATTGGCGATCCTTTTCCTGGCCGGTTTCATACAGTTCCATGGCTCCCCACATCTGGGTCATGGTCGTCAGGGATGAACCATCCGTAAATGCAAGCTGGAGGTGGTACTTTTCCGGCAGTTGCGCCCCAGCTGGATGAAATAGAATCCTGCCTCCGCACTCTCCAAGCACCAGGAGATAACCGGGTTGCAAGGGGATGAACAGCCAGCGGCTCTTCCCGTAAGCCTCCCCGAGGGTTTTCCCGGCGGTCAAAGCTGCGAATTCATCCGGCTGGCGATTAAATGCACTTTTAATTCGAAAATAAAACATACGTTCTGAGTTGTCAAGATATCAGGCAAAGTTTGCGGGTGATTGGCATTGCCAATCACCCGCAAAATGCGATCTTCTGTTTTTTTTTTTTGAATGGAAGCTAGGTGAGCTGGGCAGGTTTGGGTTTACCGCCCAGGATGCGGAAAGCAACCGCCCCGACCGTCAGCGGAAACCAGAATGTGATCAGACGGTAGGTCAGGGTGATCAGCACGGCGGCTTCCCATTGGACGCGCAAGGTGTTCAGGGCGATCGTCATGGCGCCCTCCACCACTCCCAATCCGGAGGGCGTCGGTGAAACGATCAGGAATAAATAGGCGATGGCGAACCCGCCCACCAGCGTGCCAACCGTAAAGGGAGTTCCCAGTGCCAGGAAGGTGAAAGCCAACACGCAGATCAACAGGGCGAAGTTATTGGCAGCAAACAGAAGCGGCCAAAGCATTTGCTTGCGTTTGCCCTTCAGCATGGCGATTCCAGCGGATACTTCCACTGCGAAGACGTGCGCACGCTGCTCCTGCAGGTAATCACGGTGAATGAAGGGATGCAAAATGCGATTGATCAAGCGGGCTATCCGGGCCAGAGTTTTGCCCAGGCGTTCGGCCGACTTATATCCCAGGTAGAGCAGGAAACCCATTCCGACGGCGATTGCCAGCAGGATGAGAGCGGCGGTCATTTCACCGGCGTTCAAATTGTTGCGACGGACCAGAACAAGAAAGCCAAGCGCAAGGACGAAGAAAAAGGCCAGGTAATCGAACAGGATATAGAGCACCCCGACGACCGTCACACGGCCCGTCGAATGGTTCCGGCGTGAGGCATCGTCCAGGAAGACCGCCATTCCCCCAATCCCGACGCTGGGGGCGATCACATTGACGAAATTGGCGGCCGTTGCGACCAGCACCAGGTGCGAGGCATTCTCTTTCAGTCCCACCAGGCGGTAGATCGAGCCGTAATCGGTGGCTGAGTTATACAACCAGATCAATTCAATGATCAGGGCTGCCACCAGGAAGCGGTAATTGCTATGGTGGAGTGTGTTTAATATATTCTTTAATTCGGAAAAGCGCAGGATGACGAAAACAATGGCCAGGAAAAGGATCAGGGCGACAATGATTTTACGCATGGCAGAATTATACTGGAAAAATCATGGAAGCATTTTAGGCCCGGCATGATTTGGATAGGGTCAGTCACAGGGTGGCAAACAACCGAATAGGAAAGGATGTACAATGTAAAGGCATAGTCAATAAACTGCGTTTGTTGAAATCCCGGTCCTGTTCTCCAGGAGATCCACGATGACTTCTAAAAAGCCTCCTGCAGGCTTACCAGAAATTCCCCATTCTTTATAAAAGTTCGCCGGATTTTCATACAGAGGTTTCGAATGAACGAAAGATTCACCGTTCCCTTCCCGGCCGGTAAGCGCACCTGGGCCATCCTCCTAAGCGCCTTCATGTTCTCCATGCTGGCCTTTTCATCCGGCTCGGCCTTCAGACAATCACGCACGGTGCGTGTCGGCGTTTACCAGAACGAGCCCAAGATCTTCATGGATCAGAACGGCCATGCGGCAGGAATTTTCATCGATCTTCTGAATGCCATTGCTGTGCAGGAGGGCTGGACGATGGTATATGTGCCATGTGA
Organism: uncultured Chloroflexia bacterium; assembly: GCA_963814135.1. Classification (GTDB taxonomy): domain Bacteria; phylum Chloroflexota; class Anaerolineae; order Anaerolineales; family Villigracilaceae; genus UBA877. Next base: position 208,600 of record CAWFBZ010000002.1, read on the forward strand.
ATGGGCAGCCTGTCTGCAAGACCTCCAAAATGGACAGATCGACCTGATGCCGGATGTGGCCTACTCGGGGGAACGGGATGCCATATTTGATTTCCATCAGACCCCGATATTGGAAAGCTGGTCGGTGGTTTATGCAAACCGGAGCAGTTCCATTAATAATCTCTCCCAATTGGATGGCAAGCGCCTGGCCGTGCTGGATGGCTCCATTCAACAGACTGACTTCGGGCAAATGATGACAGGGTATGGGTTCAAAACCACGCTGGTTCCGGCAGACAGCCTGGATCAGGTTTTTGAACTGGCGGAAAAAGGGTCGGTGGATGCAGCCATTGCCAATATTTTCTTTGGAGATTATTTTTACCAGACTTATGGCTTGGTAAAAACAACCATCGTTTTCGACCCAACCACACTGTACTATGCCTCGGCGCAGGGACGCAACCACGATCTCCTGGATGTCATAGATCGCCATATGAACCAGTGGCTCCAGCAGCCCAATTCCACCTATTACACAGTGCTCAAGCGTTGGGGAGCGCAACCGCCGACCAATCCAGTTTCACAGGTGCTCATCTGGGTGGTTGGAGTCATTTTGGTATTATTCATCGCCGCAGCGGGAATGGCAATTCTGCTGCGCCACCAGGTGGGGGTGCGCACGCGCAAACTGAAGCAAGCCAATGCAGAACTTCAGGAGAGCCAGGCGCAGTACCAGACGCTGGCGCGAATTTCCCCGGTCGGCATCTTTCGCACCGATTCCAACGGTGCAACCACCTATGTTAACCCGCAATGGTGCCAGATCTCCGGGCTGCAGAAGGACAAGGCTCTGGGAGATGGCTGGCTGGCTGCCGTTCATCCGGGCGATAGAGAAAAATTGGGTAGAGGCTGGCAGGACGCGGCCCAACAGCATCAGTCTTCTTATTCGGATTATCGGTTTATACGCCCGGATGGATCGATTGGTTGGGTGATGGGACAGGCGGTACCGGAATTGAATGCTGAGAATCAGATCATCGGATATGTTGGCACGATCACCGATATCACCGCCCGGAAACGAGCGGAAGCAGCTCTACAAGCCAGTGAACGCCAGCTTTCCTTGATCTATGCAAATATTTCGGATATCCTGTTCTACCTGGCAGTCGAAGATGGGGAACGTTTTCGGTTTGTCTCGGTCAATCCGGCCTTTCTGGACGCGACCGGTTTACCTGAAGAACAAGTGGTGGGCAAGCTGGTTCAAGAAGTAATTCCAGAACCCTCGCGGTCCCTGGTACTTGGGAATTATAAAACGGCTATCCAGACCAAGAAAGCGATCACTTGGGAAGAAATAACCGAATACCCGGCCGGAAGAAAGTACGGCCAGGTTTCCGCCATCCCGATTTTTGAAGCCGACGGGAACTGTTTACATCTCATTGGAACCGTGCACGATATCACCGAAAGCAAGTTCGCCGAAGAGCGCATCCTGCACATCAACCGCTTGTATGCCACGCTCAGCCAGCTCAACCAGGCTATTGTGGAGGCCTCTGATCGGGATGCTTTGTTCCGCGAAACCTGCCGCGTGGCCGTTAAATACGGCCAATTCCGCCTGGCGTGGGTCGGTCTGATCGACCCGGAAGTCCGGCTGGTCATGCCGGTCGTGTTTGCAGGTGACGAACAAGGTTATTTGTCCAATCTTAAAATTACCTATCAGGACGAGGAAGTCAGGGCGCGGCCCCACCGGCACTGCCATCCGGGAAGACCGCTGTGTACTCTGCCAGGATATAGCCACCGAGCCAGGCATGGGACCCTGGCGGGAGGCCGCCTTGCAACGTGGTCTGCGCTCCTCGGCTGCGGTGCCCATCCGGCAAACCGGCCAGATTATCGGCTCGCTGACGGTTTATACCGGTGAGTTGCACCTGTTTGATGCCGAAGAAGAAGCCCTGCTCGTCAAGATCGGGCAGACTATATCCTATGCACTGGATAGCCTGATCAACGAATCCCAGCGAAAACAAGCAGAAGCGGATTTAAAGCACCTCAATGCCGAATTGGAGTTGCGTGTTCAAGAGCGCACCGCCAAGCTCGAAGCTGCCAACAAGGAACTCGAATCTTTTTCCTACTCGGTTTCGCACGACCTGCGCGCCCCGCTACGCGCCATCAGCGGCTTTTCCGAGATCATCAGCCGCCGCCACCGCTCCGACTTAAACGAAGAAGGCCAACATTATATCGATAACATCGTGCAGGCCAGCAGACGCATGGGGTATCTGATTGACGACCTGCTTACCTATGCCCGGCTCGGACGGGCGGGTGTGCACCATGAGCCGGTTTCACTTGTCAACCTGGTTGGTGAGATCAACCGCAACATGAAGGCTCATCTTGACGAAATTCACGGCACATTGACCGTTCCGGAAGTCTTGCCTGTGGTTACCGGCGACCAAACTCTCTTGAGCCAGGTGTTCACGAACCTGCTGGAGAATGCCATTAAATATCACAAGCCCGCACTGCCTCCGCAGGTCTCTTTGACATTTTACAATGAAGGCAAATTTGTTGTCTTCAAAGTGAGCGATAACGGCATCGGTATTCCTCCGGAATATCATGAAAAAATCTTTACCATGTTTCAACGACTTCACTCCGAAGAAGAATACCCCGGCACCGGCGTAGGCCTGGCAACTGTCAGGAAATCGGTCGAATTGATGGGCGGAAATGTCTGGGTGGAATCAAAACCCGGCGAGGGCAGTACCTTTTCCATTCGTTTACCAAAGGAGGTCAGAAAAAATGGATAAACTTGCTCATATCCTGCTCGTTGAAGATAACCGCATGGACGTGGAATTGACCCTGGATGCTTTCCGTGAAGCCAGGCTGCTCAACACCATCCATGTTGTTCTGGATGGGCAGGAAGCGCTGGATTATCTTTTTGGGCGCGACAAGTTTGCTGATCGCAACACGTTCCCCCTGCCCAACCTGGTTTTGCTGGATCTGAAACTACCCGGCATCGATGGATTCGAAGTCTTGCGGCAGATAAAATCCACCCCCATTCTCAAGCGCCTGCCCGTGGTCATCCTGACTTCGTCAAAAGAAGAGGGCGACCGCGCTTTATCTTATGATCAGGGTGCCAACAGTTACCTGGTCAAACCGGTCTCGTTCGATGGCTTTCTGGGCGTTGTCCGCACGATCGACGGGTACTGGCTTTCATTAAACGTGAGCACCTCCGGAGAGCGAGCTATGACCACACCTATCCGCATCCTGTATGTAGATGATTACCCGCTCGATCGCGAACTGGTGCGGGATGCGCTGGAGAAGGAGCACGGCGGCTTTGAAGTGATCGAGGCGTCTTCGCGCAGCGACTTTGAATCCATACTGGCAAAAGGGACTTTCGATCTGGTTTTGAGCGATTTCAACATCCTCGGCTTCGAAGGTTTGCAGGTGCTCGAAGCGGTGCACGTCAAAGATCCGAATCTGCCTGTGATCATCGTGACCGGCACCGGCTCCGAAGAAGTGGCCGCTGAAGCCATCAAGCGTGGCGCAGCAGATTATGTCATTAAAACTTACCCGACATATTCAACGCCTGCCCCATACCATCCATGCTGCGCTGGAAGAAAAACGGACAAAAGATGCACTGCGGGAGAGCGAGGCGCGTTATCGTCGGCTGCATGAAAGCATGCGGGATTGTTTTGCCCAGGTAAACATGTCTGGTGAAATTGTGGATGTCAATCCTGCCTTTCTTGACATGTTAGGCTATTCCAGAGAAGAGTTGCTTGGCCGGCATTACACGGATATTACACCGGCGCGCTGGCACAAGACTGAACAAGAGATTGTGGATACACAAATCCTTCCGTCTGGTTACTCGGATATTTATGAGAAGGAATTTATCAAGAAAGATAGTTCCGTCATCCCCATTGAACTGCGCACTTTCCTGCTGCACGACGCAGTAGGCAAACCTTCAGGCATGTGGGCAATTGTGCGCGACATCATCGAGCGCAAGCAGTCGGAGCAGGAAATCCACCGCCGCCTGATGGACCTGCAGGTATTGTATGAAAGCAGCCTGGAGCTCAGCAGCCAGCTTACTCCAACAGAGATTGGAAGGAAGATCATTGATATTTTACAGGAACACTTAAACTGGCATCATGCCGTCATCCGCCTCAGGCAGGAACCGGGGGATGAGTTGGAGGTCATCGGGTATGCCGCGCCTGGTGTGACCCCCAAAAACTATGCCTCGGAAATCAAGCGGTTTAACAGCCTAGTTGGGCAGGTTGGCCAGGGGATGAATGGCTGGGTGATCCAGCATGGCCAGGGAGTGCGCTGCGGCGACCTGCCTTCAGATCCGCGCTATATCGAGACCTATCCGGGCATCCGTTCCGGTCTGTATGCGCCGATGATCGCCGGTGATAAAGTGATTGGCACCATTGTCATCGAGAGTGAAGCCGCCAATTCTTTAAACGATCTCGATGAACAGCTGCTGGCCACCCTGTCCAAGATCATCGCCAATGCCATCCACCGCTCGGCTCTCCGCGAGCAGAGCCGAGCACCGATTAAGATCATCTGGCTGCCCTGCGCACCATCGATCAAGCCATCGGTGCCAGCTTCGATCTGAATATTACCCTCGACATATTCCTCAAGAATGTCGTACTCCCAACTTGGCGTGGATGCCGCCTTGCTGCTGCTCTTCAACCCGGCCATGAATTCATTGGATTACGCAGCGGAATCCGGTTTTAGAAGCAATTCGGTTAGAAAACTCATCTGCGCCTGGGCGAGCTGGGTGCCGGGCAGGTTGCCATCGAACGCCAGCGGATGAGCATTTCCAACCTTCGCATGGAGGAGAAACCATATGTCCATCCCGGGCTGGTTGCTGATGAAGGCTTTATCTCCTATCACGCTGTTCCTTTGATCGTAAAAGGACAGATCAAGGGGGTGTTGGAGGTTTTCCAGCGCACCCTGCTGGAGACCGATGCAGAATGGCTGGCTTTTCTCGAGACCCTGGCAGGCCAGGCGGCCATTGCCATTGACAACAACCAGTTATTCGAAAACCTGCAGCGCTCCAACTTCGAACTGGCGATAGCCTATGATGAGACCATTGAAGGCTGGTCGAAGGCGCTGGACCTGCGTGACCGGGAGACCGAAGGCCACACCCAGCGCGTTACAACGCTAACCCCAGGAACTGGGAGTCAGCATGAGTATGAATGAATCCGAGCTTGTGCTGGTTCGGCGCGGGGCCTTGCTGCATGATATCGGCAAGATGGGTGTGCCAGACAGCATACTGCTAAAACCCGGTAAGCTCACACTCGAAGAATGGCAGGTAATGTACCAGCATCCAAAGCTTGCATATGACATGCTTGCCCCTATAAACTTTCTGCGCCCGGCGCTGGATATCCCCTATTGTCACCACGAGAAATGGGATGGCACGGGCTATCCACGCGGACTGAAGGGCAAAGGCATCCCTGCATCTGCGCGTATATTCGCGGTGGTGGATGTTTACGATGCGCTCACCAGCGACCGCCCTTATCGCAAAGCCTGGACCAAGGAAAAAGCGCTCGAGTACATCCGCGATCAGTCCGGTAAGCATTTCGATCCGGAAGTGGTCGAAACTTTTCTGAAACTTGAGTTTCTCACTAGAATCAATTAGGCGAGATTCTCGCCGGAAAATCTGGATTTTCGGGATACTAAAATGAGAAACTTAGGTGAAAGCAATCGCTCCGGTGAATTAATCCTTGGATTGATCGATCAATTAGAATTGCCGTTTCATCCTTTATATAAGGAAATTTTCAATCCACCACGAAGTGGCTCAGCTGCGCCGGCGTCCAAATCCGCCAACCAGCGAAACGAAATAGAGCAATTGCAGCATGGCTGTCACCAGGGCGGCAATGTAAGTCAGCGCAGCCGCGTTAAGAACGGTTTTGACGCCCTGCTGTTCGTCCGGTCCGGAGATGATACCGGTCTCAGCCAGCAAGACGCGCGCCCGGGCGGAGGCATTCAATTCCACCGGCAAGGTTGCCAGCGCAAAAACCGCTCCACCCGAGAAGACCACCACGCCCATCCAGGCGATATTGGTCCCCAGGGCCATGCCAGCATAGCTCAGGAACAGACCAACGATGATCAGGATCCAGCCCAGGTACGAGCCGATATTCACCATTGGCACCAGTGCCGAGCGAAAGCGTAACGGGAAATAACCCTCTGCGTCCTGTTGGGCGTGGCCGATCTCATGGGCCGCCACTGCCAGCGAAGCCACCGAAGCGGTCCCGGCAACATCCTGGGATAGATGCAGGATCTTGGTGCGCGGGTCGTAGTTGTCGGTCAGGTTACCGCGGATACCCTGGATCTGGATGCCATAAACCCCGGCGCGGGCGATCAGCCGTTGGGCGGCTTCCTGACCGGTCATATGGCTGCGGGCCGGGACCTTGCTCCATTTATTGAAGGCTGATTTCACATACCAGGATGTGATCAGCATCACGAGAAAGGCGGGCGCCATGAACAACAGATAGGTTGGATCAAAGAAAAACATATTTCACCTCCAATGCCTGTACTATTTTGTCACAGGGGGTCGCAGCAGAGAACGACCCAATATATATATACGATTTAAGGATTCGTCAGTTGCTTGACGGCCGCGTCGAGTTGCGGGTCAAGGCCGGCTTTAATGTCGTCGGCAGTCATCTGGACGACGATATCCGGGGTCAGACCAATCTTGTCAATGGTGCGACCTTTGGGAGTCAACCAGCGGGCGATCGTTACACGGACCGCGCCCTGGTTATCGGATAGTGGCACCCAGTTCTGAACGGACCCTTTCCCGTAGGTGGTTACGCCGAGCAATTTGGCGCGCCCGGTATCCTGCAATGCGCCTGCCACGATCTCGGAGGCGGAAGCAGAATATGCATTCACCAGTACGATCATCGGCAGGCTGCTGTTGGTAGCCAGCCCGCCCGGAGTGGCATTGTGGGGCGTAATGGTACCGTCCCCGTATTTTTCCGAGACGATCAATCCGCTCGGGATGAATTCGGAGGCCACGGAGATGGCCGTATCCAGGTACCCGCCGCCGTTATCCCGCAGGTCGAGGAGCAACCCTTTTGGATTCTGCGCCATCAGAGTCCCCAGCTGCTGTTTGAGATCGTTGGCAGTCGTATCGCCAAACGTCGAGATCTGGATGTAGGCAATATTATTAGCCAGCATCTTGCTGGTGACGCTCGGGACGACAATGGTGGCGCGGGTGATCTTTACGTCAAAGGGTGTGGAATCGCCGGGACGTTGGATGGTCAATGTAACCAGGCTGCCTTCCGGCCCAAGCACCTTTTGCCTGACCGTTTCGGGGTTAAGACTGGTTACGTCAGTCCCATCGACCGCGATGATTTGATCGCCCGCCTGCAGGCCAGCCTTCAACGCAGGCGAATCGGCGATCGGCTTGGTAATTGTCAGTAACGTGCCACTGGTATCAACGTAAGCACCGATCCCGGCGTAACTGCCGGCCAACTGGGAGGTGGCATCCGTATATTCCTGAGGGTTCATATAGGTCGAATGTGGGTCCCCCAGCGACTGCATCATGCCGTTGATGGCGCCTTCCATCAACTGTGTGTTGTTCACTGGCTGGTCCACATATTGCTGGTGGATGATGTTCCAGGCTTCCCAGAAAGGCGCGAACAGGCTATTCAAATCGGCAGGCGTACCGCCCTGGTTTCCAGCGGTGGTAACTGCAACGGGAGTGACCTTGTTACCGATGGGCAGGAAATGCCCGGCTACAAATCCGCCACCAAAAGAACCCACAACCAAAACAATTGCCACGAAGGCAATCAGGAAAATACGTAAAACATTATTCTTCATACCAACCTCCAAACGTATAATGCCGAATGGTAATATAGCGCGGATTAAAACGCGATGAATTTGTTCATCTGGCATTCCCGGAGACATAGGGAAATGGGACGCGAAATCCTGACGTGTCACCAGTCCATGTTCGAGCACCGGTTGAGAATGATTTTAGCAGCCGGGTGTTAGAAGAGTGTTAAATCCGCCCATCCAATAAACCTGGCAATTCATCCAGGCGGAGCAAGGCTGCGTCCGAATCACCGTCCGGATTGTCCTGGCCCACCAGGATGGAGTACATGCCGAGTCGCGTGCGCTGCGCGTGTGATGCGCCGCTGATCATCCAACAGGACACAGGTCTGCGGGTCGGGAGCGCCGGCTGCCTGCAGGGCCAATTCAAACGCCTCTGGCATGGGTTTGCAAAAAGGCGCCATGCTGTGTACATCGATGATGCCGTCGAAAAGCCCCTGCAAACCGATCACCTCCAACACGCGCCGGGCGTGCTTGGAATCAGCATTGGTGAAGATGAATTTCCGGGCCGGGATTGCCTGCAAGACATTCCGCAATTTAGGGTCTGGATGGATGTAAGCATCGAGCGGTACGTCGTGGACAAAGGCAAGGTAGTCATCCATGTCCACCTGGTGGTGGGCCTGCAGGCCGCGCAGTGTGGTGCCGTATTCCCGAAAATATTTCTCCCGGATGGCAACCACCTGGTCAGGTGGAAAGCCCATGCGATCGGTCAGGTAAAGAGTGATGCGCCCGGCAATGGCCTGCCATAAGCCACCGCCTTGGGGATAAAGCGTCTCATCGAGATCGAAGAAAAAAGTGGTGAAATGCATGGGGCTAATTATAAGCGGTTTATAATACAGGCATGCCGATACGAGTCCTGCCCCCGGAAGTTGCCAGCCAGATTGCCGCCGGTGAAGTGGTGGAGCGACCCGCCTCGGTTGTTAAGGAATTGGTTGAGAATGCGCTGGACGCAGGCGCAAAATCGGTGAGCGTTGAAATCGCCGAGGCAGGCCGGAGCCTTGTGCAGGTTGCCGACGACGGGGCAGGCATACCGGCAGACGAGTTAGCCCTGTCGATAGAGCGGCACGCCACCTCCAAGCTGGTCTCGGCTGCAGACCTGTTCCGGATTGCCACATTGGGGTTCCGGGGAGAAGCCCTGGCTTCGATCGGCTCAGTCTCGCGCCTGACGATCACTTCGCGTAGCGCCCAGGCGCCGGCTGGGGCGCGCCTGCACGTGGAAGCCGGCATGATCGGCAAGCTGGAAACAATCGGTGCACCGGTCGGGACGATGGTAAGGGTGGAAGAGCTGTTCTACAACGTCCCGGCCAGACTCAAATTCTTAAGCAGGATGCCACCGAGCGCAGGGCAATCGACGCGCTGGTGACACGTTACGCCCTGGCTTACCCAAAGGTGCGATTCAAACTCAGCGAGGGGTCCACCACTTCCTTGCATACCGCCGGGGACGGTAACAGCCGGGCCATCCTGGCGGCGCTCTACGGGGTGGACGTGGCCCGCCAGATGCTGGATGTGCTGGCAGAGGAAGACGGTTTTAAGCTGACCGGCTTTATCAGCCCGACCGCGTTGACCCGCTCCAACCGCCGTGAAATCACCTTCTTTGTAAACGGCCGCTGGGTGACAGATACCCCGCTGACTTCGGCCTTGCTGCAGGCGTATCATACGTTGTTGATGGTTGGGCGCTATCCCATGGCCACGTTGTTCCTGGAAGTGCCAGCCGAAGAGGTGGACGTGAACGTGCATCCGGCCAAGGCGGAGGTACGCTTCCGCAGCCCGGATAAGGCCTTCAGTTTTATCCAACGCTCTACACGGCGAGCCTTACTGGCATATACCCCGGTTCCGCAAGTTGTCTCGGCGACGTCGCTTTGGGGCGCGCCGGCGCGCAGTGTTGACCCGGCCTGGAGTTCTCGGTCACGGGACGCAGGAAGTGATGCAGAATTCAGAAGCCTTCCCCGCGACATCCTCCGAGGTCCGGCAATCCGCCATCCCGAATATCCCCTTGCTGCGCCTGATCGGGCAAATCGGGGCGACCTATCTGGTGGCTGAAGGGCCGGATGGACTGTACCTGATCGATCAGCATGCCGCCCACGAGAGGGTCTTGTTCGAGAAGTTAATGGCCCAACACGCTCAGAAAAGCGTCCCCTCCCAGGCGTTGCTTACCCCGGCGGTCGTGCACCTGCCGACTTCCGGCACGCGCCTGTTGGAAGAGCAGTTGCCGGTGCTGGAACATTTGGGATTCCAGATCGAACCGTTTGGGCAGAACAGCTTCCAGGTGCGCGCCATGCCGGCTCTGTTTGCCAGCCGCGATCCAGGCGAAGCCGTGCGGGCGGTGGTGGAAGATTTCGAGGAAGATGAAGCTCCGCTGCAGGACGAGATCGAGGCCAAGATCGCAGGACGGGTCTGTAAAAGGATGGCCGTGAAAGCCGGGAAGGCGCTTACCCCGGATGAACAACGCAGCCTGTTGGCCGACCTGGAAAATTGCGCCTCGCCTCGCACCTGCCCGCATGGCCGGCCAACCATGATCCACCTCTCGGTGGATTTGCTGGAGAGACAGTTTGGTAGGAAAGGAGCCAGGTAAGCTTCCGGCGCCCGGGTTATTTGTTATGCAGGGGGATACGGATGGTAAAGGTGGTCCCTTTTCCAGGTTTCGATTTCACATCAATCGTCCCGCCATGTCCCGAAACGATCTGTTTACAAATAGACAGACCCAGGCCGGTGCCATCCACATAACCTGCGGAGGTTTCCACGCGATAGAATTTTTGGAAGAGGTTCGGGATGGCTTTCACCGGAATGCCCTTGCCGGTATCGACGACGGAGAGCGTCCATTCGTCCGGCTGCAGACTGGCAAAGGTTTTGACGCTTCCGTTTTCGCAGTTATATTTGATGGCATTACTTAGCAGGTTGATCAGCACCTGTTTGATCTTGTCATGGTCGGCTTCCACGGGTGGAAAATCGGGCGGAATTTCGTTTTCCAAATGAACCGAGTTCTCGTCGGCCTTGGTCTTCATGATCTGGATGCATTCGTCGATCAGGCAGGGAAGATCAAATGAGGTAATGCTAAACTGGACGCGCCCCGATTCGAGCCTGGCAAAATCAAGGAAAGAGGCGGCCAGGGAATTCAGACGCAAGGATTCATCGTGGATGGACTGGATCATCGACAGGCGTTGTTCGCGCGACATTTCCGGTCGTAGCAGCAGGAAAGTGGCCGTACCGATGGAAGCGAGTGGAGTGCGCAGTTCGTGAACGAATTCAGACACCAGGTCGGACTGGTGGAAGAGGCGGGTATTCTCGATGGCTACCGCAGCCTGGGCTCCCAGCACCTGTAACAGGTCTTCGTCATCATCATTGAATTCACCCAACTGCTTGTTGATGACTTCCAGGACCCCCACAACTTTATCCTTGGTGATCAAAGGAACGCCCAACAGGGAGCGGGTAGCCAGGTGGGTCTGTTTTTCGACGCTGAATAACTGGCGCGGAGTCTTTCTTCACATCCACAATACGAGCGGGTTTGCGATTGATCACGATCCAGCCGGCGATGCTGCCTTGCAGAGGCACGATCAGGCCGCGCATGGTGGGTTGGTCGAGATTGGTGGTCACCTGGAAATACAGCTTGCGGGCGGCGTCATCGAATAACAGGATCGATGCGGCTTCCGTCGCGGTCAGGTCGGAAGCTGCGTGGACAATGCGGTTAATAATATATCCAGATCTAGAGTGGAGGCCAGATCGCGTGCGATGTCGATCAGGCGGCGATAATCTTCCAGCCGTTTTGCATTGTCAGTCATTTCTTTTTTTCTTGTTCGCGTACGGCCGCGGCCAACTTCGCAAACTGTTGTATGGTGAGGCTATCGTCTCGGGCTGCAATGGCGGTGGTCTTCATGCGATTAGCCAGGTAGATCAGTTCGGGCGCCGGCGTTATGGCAACAGCAGGGATCTCACCAAGCTGGGTTTCGATCTGTGCCATGGTGAGCTGGGTATCCGAGCGGATGCGGTTGACTACGATGATCTTGAGATTTTCCTTGGGAACTCCCAAGCCGATCAAATCCTGCATGAGCACCTTGGTATGCTCCAAGGCATTTGCCACAGGTTCTGCCACGATGAAAAGAAGATCGCAGACGGTGGCTAGTTTCTGGGACATGGAAGTCAACCCGGCTCCCAAATCCAGCACCAGGTAGGGGGTCAGAAAGCTTAACCGGTTGACCAACGTCTCGATGGGTGGAATGATATTTGCGAGTGTGGCATCTTTCGGATGCACTGAACCGAATAACAGGCGCAGGCCGGTTTGGTGCAAGAAGAGTTCTTCTTTCACTTTTTGGCGCGTCATATCGGCAATATTGCCGGTCAAAAGCTCGACCAGTGCCTTGGGGTCGTTTTCGCCCAAATCGGGCCCAAGCGAACCCATGCCCGGACGCAGTTCTGCCACGATGACGTCTGTCTTGGTCGCGACACGCAGCGCGCCGCCCAGGTTAACCGCCACGGTCGAGACGCCCTGACCGCCACGCGGGCTCAGGATACCGATGATCATGCCGCGTTTTTCTTCCGGCAATGGGCTGGTGGCAACCTTCCTTTTCATATTACGGGAGAGCAGCGCCTTCACGTGGGCATTCAGTTCGGAGGGGTGGGTGGGTTTGGTCAGGTAATCATCCGCTCCGGCCTCGAACCCGGTGACCTTGTCGTCCAACTGGGTTTTGGCTGTGAACATCAGGATGGGAGTGTTGGCGGTCAATGGATTGGCGCGCAGGCGTTTGGCCACTTCATAGCCGTCCATGCCCGGCATCATCACATCCAACAAGATCAGGTCGGGATTTTCGTTTTCCGCCTGTTCCAATCCCTGTAACCCGTTGTTGGCGGCCACAATCTGATAGGACTGTTTTTGCAGCATCAGTCCAACCAGTTTGAGGGTGTCCACATCGTCGTCAATAATTAGGATTTTTTCAGCCATTTGCGCACTCTCCAGAGGTTGTATAAAGGATAGCATAAAGCGGCTGGACAGGCAAGACGGTATTTGGGCAATCGTGGAAGTTCGAATTTTGTCTATCCTCTCAACCCTATCTACATCACTTCTCCGGCGTATATTCACAGCCGCTTCACAATTCCAGCCTATACTCTTGTTTAGAAAGCAAGAGGAAATGATTTATCCGCAAGTTTAGAAAAGGAGAAAAGAAAAAATGAGAATATTTTGGAGAGTATTGGCTGCAGTGGTGTTGATCGTGGCTGTGATTGGCATCGGCGTGTACGGATATAACCTCGGCATCCTCCAGGGTCTGGCGCAAAACGTGCAGGTTCAGCCGGTTGCGCCCGGTCAAATGCCGTACCTGCCGTTTGGACATCCCTACCCGGGCTTTGGCTTCGGTTTCCTGGGTTGCCTGATCCCATTATTCCTGTTGTTCCTGGTCTTTGGCAGCATGCGAGCGCTTTTCTGGCTTGGCCCGATGGGGTGGAGGCGCATGCACCCCGCTCATTGGAACTGGCGCGAAGAGAATGGAAAGGGAGTACCGCCATTCTTCGACGAATGGCACCAGCATGCGCACGCCGCACAGGCGGAGGAAGAAAAGAAGGATTAACCAGCCAATCCAAATTCACCCGGGCCATGTTTCATGGCCCGGGTTTCCCATCTAATTTCCGCGACCAGCTTTCCCTCGGCGAGGTAGGAAAACCCCCCACCTTCACACGGTAATGGTCCAATGCGATTGCAAGAGATTCCTTCCCCCTGGAACGCGAATAGGGTAATATTCCTTACAGCTTGGGTACGGATTAATAATGAAAACAATTTTGGTCGTTGACGACGAACCGAAGATCATCCAACTGGTGCGTGATTACCTGGAACGCGCCGGTTTTCGAGTGTTGTCGGCTGCCAATGGAACGCAAGCCCTTTCCCAGGCGCGCATCGAAAAGCCCGACCTGATCATCCTGGACCTGGGGCTGCCGGAGATGGACGGGTTGGACGTCACGCGAAGGTTGCGAAAGGACTCGAACGTGCCCATCCTGATGTTGACGGCCCGTTCCGAAGAGACCGATAAATTGGTGGGACTGGAACTGGGCGCAGACGATTACGTCACCAAGCCGTTCAGTCCGCGTGAGTTGGTGGCGCGTGTGCGGGTGATCTTCCGCCGGATGGAAAACTACAGCGATGCAAACACGGAGCTGATTCGCGCCGCCGACCTGACCCTGGACATGCCGCGCATGCGGGTGACGGCCGAAAGCCGGGAGGTGCAGGAATTGACTCCCTCGGAATTCGAGCTGCTGGCAGCCCTGGCACGCCATCCCGGACGGGTTTACTCGCGCGCCCAACTGCTGGACGTGCTCCACGGGATGGCCTTCGAATCGTACCGAACGCGCCATCGATGCCCACATCAAGAACATCCGGCACAAGATCGAGCCGAAACCGGGTGAGCCGCGTTACATCCTGACGGTTTACGGTGTGGGCTACAAATTCGCAGATCAATGAAACATGTGGAATAGCGATCACCCATCCCCCGAGCATTTGCACGTGCAGATGCGTCACAAAAAACCAGACTGGTGGCCTGAAAACGTTGACTGGCCGCCGGTGCATCCTGAATGGCGAGCACGGCGCAAGCGCTTTACCAGGCGAGTGGGATGCCTGCTGGGGCTGGTCAGTCTGTTCGGCGTCTTCGTATTTGTGGCTTTGTTGGTGCTGCTGGCAAACCTGATTGGGCTGATCCACGTAAATACCCCACTGCCTTGGGTCATCCCCGTAGGCGTCGTACTATTCATAATTGGGGTCACTTCATTTGTTTGGGCAGGGCGCGGTCTGCAGCGAATTTCCACACCGCTGGGCGAACTGATGGAGGCTTCGGGACGCATCGCCGAGGGGGATTATTCGCAACGTGTGACCGAGCGCGGCCCATCCGAGATCCGCTCGCTGCTGCGGGCTTTTAACAGCATGGCGGCGAAATTGCAACTGACCGAAGATCAACGCCGCGACCTGATGGCCGATATCACCCACGAATTGCGCACACCCCTGACGGTGATCCAGGGCAACCTGGAAGGCATCCTGGATGGGGTTTATACCCCCGATGAGGCGCGCTTGAAATCCCTGCTGGAAGAAACGCAAATCCTGTCCCGGCTGGTGGAGGACCTGCGCACCCTGGCGCTGGCCGAAAGCGGCGCCTTGCAGTTGAAAAAAGAACCCACCGACCTGGCGGTGTTGATCGGAGAAACAGCCTCAGCCTTCCGGGCGCAAGCAGATGCGGCCGGGGTTGCGCTCGACATTCAGACGAGCGCAAATGCGGACTTGATCGAACTGGACCCTGAACGGATCCGCCAGGTGATCTCCAACCTGATCGCCAACGCCTTGCGGTACACACCTTCGGGCGGATCGATCCATCTCCGGCTCGCCATCCTCAACGCGGAAGGCGGGGAGTACGCTGAGATCAGCGTCGCAGGATAGCGGCGCGGGTATCGCTCGCGGAGGTGTTGCCCAATATTTTCAACCGGTTCTACCGGTCGGGTGATTCGAGCGGGATGGGGTTGGGTTTGCCGATCGCCAGAAACCTGGTCGAGGCGCACGGCGGGACGATCAGTGCCACGAGCCAGCCAGGCGTGGGGACGAGCATTCACGTGCGCCTGCCGGTCGATCTTTGATTGGGGGAATTGCGTGACCTGCTTCTCCATTGCGGGTTATAAATGACATATCAGACCTGTGGAGAGGATCATGATTCTTGTCACCGGGGCAACCGGTCACATCGGGAATGTGCTCGTGCGGGAATTGCTTGCAAAAGGCCAGCCTGTCAGGGCATTGGTGCGTTCCGAAAGACCCGCGCCGGCCCTGGCAGGTTTGGAGGTGGAGTTGATGCACGGGGATATCCTGGATCCTGCCTCCCTCGACCGCGCCATGCAGGGAGTGGAGTTGGTTTACCACCTGGCAGCCCACATCAGTCTGGGCAGCGGACGGGAGCCGGAAACAGAGCGTGCCAACCTGGAGGGTACTCGCAACGTGATCGCAGCTGTGCGCAGGGTGGGAGGCATCCGCCTGGTCTACGCCAGCTCCATTTACGCCTTGCGGGAACCGCGCAACGGGATCTATATCGATGAGATGCAGCCCTTCGACCCGCTCGAAAGCCGGGGTAGTTACGACCGGTCCAAGGCCAGGGCTTCGCTGGAGGTCCAGCAGGCTGTGGCGAGTGGGCTGGATGCAGTCATCGTGTGCCCCACGGCGGTGACCGGTCCTTACGATTTTCACGATTCGGAGGCCGGGCGGGCTATCCGCCTGTATATGCGGCCGGGTCTTAAATTCTACGTGGACGGGGCATATGATTTTATCGACGTACGCGACGTCGCCGAGGGATTTATGTTGGCGGCCAAGCGGGGTCGCCGGGGTGAGACTTATATTTTAGGCGGAGACCGGCTGACACTCAGGGAAGTGGCGCAAACGGTTTGGAACGTTGCACAAGGCTGGCACGCCGGAGTCGAAGTGCCGGTGTGGCTGGCCTATGCAGTCGCCAACCTGATGCCGCTTTACAGCGAGATTACCGGCACCAGGCCGCTCTTCACACGCTATTCCCTGGATGCAATTTGCAGCAATTCCCACATCAGTCACAACAAGGCCAGCCGTGAATTGGGATTCCAACCTCGTCCGGCCCGACAGGCGCTGGTGGACGCCGTACGCTGGTTCCAGCAAAGCTGGGTTCCTGAAGCGCATAACGCCGAAAAGATCTTCAAAGTGGCGAACTGAATCCCATTCTTTGAAAATTTCCAAATGGGGGGATAAGCAACCTGGTGAGAAATCCGGCCTACTCGTCTATCACAAGATTCCAATTTTTTACTGATGGGGTATCCTCCTACAACCTGCGTGGAAGGTATAATCGCACCCGGAGGAAACCTATGCCATCGATCATCGACCCTGAAACGTTATACGTGGACGATTTGCCGGCGATATGGTCCCCGGTGCAATGGGAACTGGACGAGGAAGAGCGCATCAAGGCGGTGGAAGAACAGGCGACCGCCAGCCTGTTGTGGACGATGGATGCACCCGAGGCCATCCTGCGCTTGCTGCTGGACGAGACCGGCATCATGCGGCTTTACGACCAGCCCAAGAATTACAATCCGCAGGAGCAGGGCGATTGGGACAAGCAACTGATCACCTTTGGCCCGTCCCGCCCGATCAAACTCGAATCGATCGAACGCGCACCCACGCACCTGGCGGTGATCTACGATTTCGGCACCCTGGGACGTTGGGAGTTCTTTATCGAGCCGGAAAAGGTGACCATCGAACGCCTTTAGAGGATCCATGCATGGAAAACAAAAAGAGTCCTGCGGGACTCTTTTCAATTCGATGTGGCATTGGAACCCGGTCAACCAGGGGCTTTCCCTGCCTGTTCCAACCGGACGTAGAGGCGTTTGTTGATCTTGCCCTTGTTTTCGGTGCGAAAAATGGAGAACCTGCCGAGTTCGCCGGTAGTGTGGACGTGCGTGCCCCCGCAGGCTTGCGCCTCGAAGCCAACGATCTCGACCACCCGCACCTGACCGTGAAGGATGGGCGGTTTCACATCCAGGGTGCGAATCAAATCTTCACGGTGGTGGAATTCTTCTGCAGAGATGGAATAGGCTTTGATCGTGTGGTCCTGCGCAATGACGGCGTTAACCTTGTTCTCCAGGTCGGATAAAACTGCCGGGGTGTAATTTTCCAGCTTGAAGTCGATGCGGGAATATTCGACTCCGATCTGCACCCCGGTAATCCAGGCCTGGTAGTCGCGCAGAGCGATCGTATTCAGGATGTGCAGCACGGTGTGGTAGCGCATCAGCGCAAGTCGTCGGGGCGCATCCAGGACCAGGCGGACAGACTGCCCTTGCAGCTCACCAGACACGTCAGCACCGCTGACGTGCCAGAGCGTTTCGTCGGGATCTTCCCGGATGGAAAGAATCGGCAGCATGTCCCCATTTGATAATCTGAATTGGCCCATGTCGGGAGGCTGGCCTCCGCCCCCGGGATAAAAGCAGGTCCGGTCGAAGACGAGAGCGTTTTCCTGGACGGCAAGTATATGCGCATCCAGTTCAAAGCAATAGCTGTCATCGAGGTAAACCCGCCGGGTCACTGGCATATCCCTGTCCTTGTATTCCTTAATCGAACACCTGGCTGATATTTTATCCTCACTTGACAAAAACTGAACATTAATATATTATATAAACAAGTTTGTAATGTAAACTTGTTTATTATTGGAGAGTGTATCATGAAGGATGAATTGAGAAAGAGCCAATTGCGCACCATCCAGTATTTCTTTGCGGATGGTTCGTTCGAATTCGCGCTGGGGCTGTTATGCCTGATCCTGGCGGTTTTCTTCTATACGGAAACCCACCTGCAGGGTTGGTTCTCGGCGGTGATCGACGGTTCGTTGGTCCTTGTGATGATCGGCGGTGTCTGGCTGGTCAACCGGCTGATCCGGTTGCTGAAACAGCGCCTCACCTATCCACGCACCGGTTACGTGGCCTACCGGCGCAATAAGGGTGTCAACCGGGGCTGGCGGATGCTGGGCGGACTCGCCGCGGGGGGTCTGGTTGGGGGATTTGGGGCAGTTTTGATCAACAGTCCGCATGCCGGGATCGACGTGCTGCCGGTATTCACGAGTGCAGCAATCTGCCTCGTGCTGGGGATAACCGGGTGGCGCGCCTCGGTACCCCGCCTGTACCTGTTGGCAGGATTGAACCTGGTGACAGGCATCCTGCTGGGCCTGGCCGGGCTGGGGAATTATAACGGTGTGGCGATGTACTACCTGGCTGCCAGCTTGCTGCTGCTGGTATCCGGCGGTCTGACGTTGTGGCGCTATCTGCGTGATACCCGTCCGCAGAATACAGAGGGCTTTTAATGAGAACCAAAATTACCCAGACCATGCAGCGCACGCGTCGCTGGAAATTCGAAGCTGGCACAACCGAGTTTATCTTGGGCGGCATCTTCTTCTGGGCCGGAGTGGCTCTTCTTTTACCCGTCCTGCTGCACCGGCAACCTTTATTCATGCTGGATGTCTTCGTCCCCGGATTGTTCTTTACCGGTATCTTGGTGGAATTCATCCAGCGCCACCATATTACCCCTCGTCTGGGCTATGTTGAATACAGTGAAAATATGCGCAAAGGCCTCTGGAGACTCGGTTTATTGATTGTGTTTTCGCTGGTGGTTTTTGCCGGAATGCGGATGCTGGCGCTCAGGTTCAGCCCGGAAACCGCTTCGGCTTGGATCGCGCCAATGCTGGCTTTGACTGTCAGCATCGTACTTATCCCGTATGCTCTGCAGCTAAAATTGCGACGGCTGCTGTGGCTGGGTCTGGTTTCAGCCGGAATTGGTCTATTGCTTTCGCCTCTTGCGTTGCGTTATGAAACCACCGATGCGGTTTTCAGCCTCCAACGACTCGGTTTTTATTTCCTGGCGATGGGTCTGGTTTTTTACATATCAGGCGGATGTACTTTCTGGAATTTCCTGCGCAGCACATCGCTGCCTGCCGAGGCAACCGATGGGCAGTGACCTGCGCTCGCTGGCGGAAGTCGATCGCCTGATCCATGAGCCCTCCCGCAGCATCATCCTGGCGATCCTGGCCAGCGTGGAAAGCGCCGATTTCGTTTACCTGCAACGCGAAACCGGGCTGACCCGCGGCAACCTGTCTGTGCACCTCTCGAAATTGGAAGAAGCCGGCTATATCCGGATAGAAAAGACTTATCGGGGCAAGGTGCCGCTGACACTCTGCCACATGACCGAAGCGGGCCGGAATGCCTTCCAAAGTTACCGGGAACAATTGAAACTTTTTGTGGACCAGACCAAAAGCTGATCCATTTCATCAAAGGAGGATTTGTCATGCGTGAGTCAGACTTTTTAGCGGACTTATACCCGCAGGCGGGCAGTATCCCGGCGGAATTTAACCTGGGAGAGCCGATTAACCAAAGCGAGTACCTGATCAATGGGGAATTACGCCAGTGGAACGGTCCCATGCAAACGGTCACTTCTCCGGTGTGTATACAGACTGCAGAAGGCTGCCGGCGGGTGGTGATCGGGCAATATCCGAGGATGAGCGGGACGGAGTCATTGGAGGCGCTTTCGGCGGCCGTCCAGGCCTACGAGCATGGACGGGGAGTCTGGCCTACCAGTACTGTGCAACAACGCATCGACGCATTGTCGGATTTTGCCGTCCGCATGGAGAAAAACAAGACTGAGATCGTCAGGCTGTTGATGTGGGAGATCGGGAAGTCTTACCAGGATTCGGACAAGGAATTCGACCGGACGATCACTTATATCCAGGATACGATCGAATCCATGAAAGACCTGGACCGGATCTCGTCGCGTTTCGCCATCCAGGGAGACATTTTCGGGCAGATTCGGCGGGCACCGCTCGGCGTGGTGTTATGCATGGGCCCTTTCAACTATCCGTTAAACGAGACCTTCACCACGCTGATCCCGGCAATATCATGGGCAACACGGTCGTCTTCAAGCCACCCAAGTTCGGGGTGTTGTTGTTCCGCCCGTTGCTGGAGGCCTTCCGTGCAGCTTTCCCGCCGGGCGTGGTCAACACCATCTATGGCAGCGGTTCCGAGATCATCGGCCCGCTGATGACTTCCGGGCAGGATGGATGCCCTGGCGTTCATCGGCACCAGCCGGGTGGCCGATACCATCCAAGCAGCAACATCCCAAGCCGCACCGCCTGCGCAGCGTGCTTGGACTGGATGCGAAGAACCCGGCCATCCTGCTGCCGGATGCCGACCTCGACCTGGCCGTGCGGGAATGTATCACTCGGCGCCCTGTCGTTCAACGGGCAGCGCTGCACGGCCCTGAAGATCCTTTTCGTGCACTGCAGCATCTGTGAGGCTTTCCTGCGACGGTTCTCCGAGGCGATCGGCAAGTTGAAATTCGGCATGCCCTGGGAGACCGGACGTCATGCTGACCCCGCTGCCGGAACTGCGGCAAACCGGAATACCTGAGCGAGCTGGTCGCAGGATGCCATGCCAAAGGCGGCGCCGGGTCGTCAATGCCGAACGGCGGCGCGATCGACCGAGACCTTCTTCTACCCGGCCGTGCGTCTACCCGGTCACTGCCGGCAATGCGGTTGTATACCGAGGAGCAGTTCGGCCCGATCATCCCGGTGGTCCCGTTCGAGGATATCGAACAACCCATGCAGTACATCATCGAGTCGAATTACGGCCAGCAGGTCAGCCTGTTCGGCAAGCGATCCCGGTATGACTGGCCAGCCTGATCGATCCACTGGTCAACCAGGTCTGCCGGGTCAATTTGAACAGCCAGTGCCAGCGCGGCCCGGACACCTTCCCGTTCACCGGCCGCAAGGATTCGGCCGAAGGGACGCTGTCTGTCTCGGATGCACTGCGCGTCTTTCGATCCGCACGCTCGTGGCGGCGCATTCCAACCCGCTTAACAAGGAGATCGTCACTGACATCACCCGGAAGAACAAGTCCAACTTCCTGACCACAAATTTCATCTTGTAAAGGTCCAGCCTCCATTCACGCGACCTGGTTTGTTTTTTCCCGTAAATAGAAATGACCCGGGAATATCCGGGACCTGTTTGCGTTGCCGATCATGAATTGTTTCCAAGGAGCGAATATGTCCGTCGTTGAACTGTCCCACATCGTTAAATCCTTCGGTCCGGTCAAAGCCGTGGAGGACGTGTCATTCAGCCTCGAAAAAGGCGAGTTGTTCGGGTTGCTGGGCCCGAATGGAGCCGGAAAAACGACCAGCCTGCGCGTCATGCTGGATATCTTCAAACCCGATCACGGCAGTGTGGCGCTGCTGGGCGGTCCGATGAGCGAGGCGAAAAAGGATCGCATTGGTTATATGCCAGAGGAACGCGGCTTATATCAGGACGTTCCTTTGGAGCGCTGCCTGTTATACCTTGGGTCGCTGAAAGGCATGAGCCCGGCAGACGGGAAGCGACACGTCGATGAATTCCTGGAACGGTTCGACCTGGCAGAACATAAGAACAAAAAAGTGAAGGAACTCAGCAAAGGCATGCAGCAGAAAGCCCAGGTGGCTGCTACCCTGTTGCACCAACCGGAATTGCTGATCGTGGACGAACCCTTCAGCGGTTTCGACCCGATCAATACCCAGGTGATCAAGGAAGTACTGCTCGAGCAACATGCGCAGGGCGTCACCATCATCCTTTGCTCACACCAGATGCACCAGGTCGATCGCCCCGACGGCAAGCCCGCGCTGACCGCGCGATTCTACGATGTCGATGGCAACGTGAAATTCGAGGACGTGGTCACCGCACTAACCGCCGCTGGTTGTCCTCCTCTGTCATTCGCGTTCCCCAGAATTCGACAGCCACCCGCAACCTGGGTATCATCAGCAGGGTCTGCGATGGTTAACCGCGTCGACACGTTGGAATCAACGACGGCGCGGAGCTGCATCCCAGTTCTTGTTGGCCGGGCGATCTTGAGAGGGACCGATCGATGAAACGTCTTATGGTACTGATGACCGCCATCCTTACAGGATTGATGATGTACGGAAACGATGACGCTGGCCCGCTCCGAGCCCACGGCGCCGAATACGATCGGCCGCTCGGCAATCCTCATCAAAGTCGTTCCGCTGTCGTGGCCCAAAATGGTATTGTGGCCACGAGTATTCCGCTGGCCGCGGAAGTCGGCCGCGACATCCTCAAGGCGGGCGGTAACGCTGCCGACGCGGCCATTGCCACTAACGCCATGTTGGGGCTCACGGAGCCGATGAGCTGCGGCATCGGCGGCGACGTGTTCGTTATCTATTGGGACAACAAGACCCAAAAGCTATACGGCCTCAACGGCAGCGGCCGCAGCCCCTACAAGCTCACCCGAGACGTGTTTCGCCAGCAGGGGCTCAAGAGCATCCCCGGCGAGGGCCTGTTGTGCTGGTCGGTTCCAGGCTGCGTGCAAGGTTGGGAAGATTTGGCCAGCCGCTTCGGCACAATGCCGCTGGCAGAGATTCTGGCACAG
>CAWFBZ010000003.1:0-415893 GCA_963814135.1 uncultured Chloroflexia bacterium
CGGTGCATCCCGCACAGACCCCGCTAAAAACCTTTTTTCTTCCTCACCCTCTCTCCCCTGAATAACCAACTCCCGATCTCCAATCACGGATTTCGAATAACGGATTACAAATTTCCTGATCCCTTATTACCTTATCGCCTGATCCCTGTTTCCCAATCCTCGATCAATAACCGAAAATCCAAAATCCCCTCTCCTCGCTTCCTTTAATTTCCCTGTTAGGGGGTGCTTTATATACGGATAATCGAAAGTCGAGAGGGCTGGTCAGTTAGGTTGTGGTATGACTAGTCCCCTACCACATGAATTTGGTGGGGTGAGATTTTTTTCAATACTTGTTTATATGCCTGATTAGCAAAATACAAGTCCCAACGCATTTGCAGATTTATCCAAAACGCAACCGTATTGCTGAAATATTTTGCGAGACGCAGCGCAGTGTCGGGGGTGATCCCGCGCCGTCCATTGACCAGGTCATTGACACGCTGATAGGGAACATGGATCGCATCTGCCAGCTCGCGCCGGGTCAGACCCATGGGAACGAGAAATTCTTCGAGTAACATCTCTCCCGGATGTGTCGGGCTGCGGTTTGTTGGAATACGAATTCATATTTACCTTCCTGCTGAACTAATGATAATCAACGATTTCTACTTGATCTGGGCCTGAGCCTGTCCACAAGAAACAGATCCGGTACTGATCATTGATCCGAATACTATATTGGCCTTTACGCTCTCCAGAGTTGCTCCAGTTTATTACCTGGCGGTATGCGCAGTTCATTAAGAGTTTCGACCAAATTGAGCGATCCAGTTTTCGAGTTGCGACCCGCCAAAGGAGATTTGGGCAGGTTTGCCTGGCTTCACGAGAGCTGATGCCGTTGAAGATATCTTCCGTACCCTTGGTTTTGAAATTCTGGATCACTTATATATAATAACACGGATACTATATTATTGCGTTTATTAATCTTTGCAAGCCGCACAGCGCGCTGCAAGACTTTCTCGTCGAGATGATGTCGTTTGATCTGCTTCGAAATCGGGTCCGTGGAATGGACGAATGCCGGGAAAACATATTGCCAGGCGAATTCTTTGAGGGCGTCTGGGGTATTTTCTTTCCAGGGCGTAAGGCAGGGCTACTTCGCCAAAGCCATCCTCGAGCTCTTTTTGGTGAATGCGCCTGACCCTTTGCAGGTGTTCTCTGAGTGCGGCAACCAGGGCATCGGGGAGCATGCTGGTACGGTCGTTTTCGCCTTTGCCATCGCGGACGATCAACTGGGGATTATCGAAATCAAGATCCTTGTCGCGCCGGCGCAGACATTCCATCAGGCGCAGTCCACTGCCGTAGAGCAGTTGGGCCATCAGTTTGGTTGTACCCTGCATGTTGCCGGTGACCGCCAGGGCTTCCTGTTTACTGAGCACGCTGGGCAGGTGGCTGGCTTTCTAGGCACGAAGCCTCTCAGGCGAAAGGGCAGGTTCTGGCCAGGCACATGGCGGTAAAGTAACATGATCGCGCTTAAGCTTGATTTTCTAGAGGAAGCCTTTAGGTTCTCTCGGTTGCAGGGTAGGGTATGAATGCTTGCATTTCGGTTTCGCCTATTTGGCGTGGGTGGCGCTTGCTATGAAAGAGGCTCGATCGGCGGATCCAATCCACGTAGGTCTGTTCTGTGCGCCAGGAGTAGTGTTTGACGTGTAGGGCATCTGCAAACTGGTCGAGTAATTTTTTCTCCGCCGTAAAACGCTTTCCTTTGGGGGGAATATTGATATACAATTGATGTGGCGGGGTTATTTTCCCCTTTTCTCGTTCTTGAGCCTAATCACCTGTATTAAATTAAGGGATTAGACTGCAAGATTGAAGCCTGAAAGGAATTGAGCTGGCAGCCTGACCACGTGTTAGGTGCTTTCTTCCAAAATAGAGTAAAAACTGTATTGGATAAATTATGTCATCGGCATACCATGAGCGATTAAGCAAATCAAAATTTCATATCCAAACGCCTATGAAAAATGGACTGAATTTGATGACGAGTTGTTAAACAAGAATTTGGAAACGGCACAAGCATTGAGGCTCTGTCAAAATTATTTCACCGTCGACCTATCGCAATTAGGTCAAGAATCAGAAAGTTAGGCTTTGAAACAAAAGATGAAACGCCGAATGAAGTATATTCAAAAGATGATGGTCATTCACTCGGCACAGATTTTCAATTTAGATGGACAGCGGTTTTTTATGAGCATGAAAAAGAATATCTTTTTCCACAACCAGTCACCGCTTACATGCTCGAAAACTACAAATATCCTGCAATCTATCGCTGGATTGTTTATCAAGATAGTCGAGAGAAAATTCAATATGCCTACATTGGCACAACAAAACAACTTTGTCCAGAAAGGCTAGAAGGCTATCTCTACCCAGACTCGTCAAGTACAAACTTGCGCCTGAATCAAGAGTTTCGAGAATTTGCCAAGCAAGGCTACAAAATAGGTTTAGAATTTTTGCTGATAGAACAAATCAAGATGAACAACGTGGATGTGAAGTTGAATAATCTGCATTCGCAAACAGCAAGAGTTTTTATTGAAACATTGTTGGTTTCTTATTATCGGCAAAATGGTTTAACATTGTTGAACCAGTGAAAACAAAAACGCACCAAACACAGCGTGCACCTGACGTGTGGGATTTGCGGCATTTTCGAGCATTTTCCTCGCTTCGGGCTTTTCCTGCTCCCAAACATTGTCCACGCCCGCCCGCCAACCACTAACGCAATCCGTTAGGCGGCTATAATTGCGTAGCGTCCAGATTTGATATAGATTAGGTCGAAGAATGTCCACTCTCCCCCGAACGGTTCAGAGCAACCGGCTCAGCTCAAATCAACTACCGACGATTCAAATAGCAAGTTGATCCTTCCTTTACTTACCTCGGTGCCCTGCGCTTCATCCTGTATGAGGTGGCTCACGTGGAACAGCATCATTTTGTGATCGCGGATTCCCAGCGCCATGTACAACGGCTTCTTTGGTTTCAATTTGAAGGGTTCCTTGACAATAATCAGCGCCGCTACCAGTACGGCATCAGCGAGGGATTGACCCTGGGCGACTATAACTTTCTCCACGAAGCAGACGTCCACGATGTGGACCAAGACTATCAAGTACGCCCAACCTCCGATAGTGCCCACGTTGTAGATTTTCTACGGGCAAACGACTATGGCTGGGATGGTGACACTTGCTTCAAACGGTTGGTTTGGCTCGATCCTGACCAGCGCAACGAGTTAATCGATCATCTATTCCGAAGACTTGAGACCGCTCGGCTATCGTGCCGGCGGACTTGGCGAAAGCTGGCTCGGACGCCGCGCGATTGGACCACCTTGTCGGCCGCACTGCACGTCCGCGCACTCAAGAGCTTCAGCATCCTTACACCGGACACGTGAGTCTCTGCCCAACACAGCCTGCACGCGGACGGCTGGATTCTCACCGTCAAAATGGCCTTTTTCGTGGCTATGGAGTTTTTCCGTTTCGTGGGTGAAGTCTCGCCCTTCCACCCGCGGGTTACGCAGACCGTTAGCCCGCTCGAAGTGTGTTTCAAGTCAAAAGGATTTGCAAAATGAAATCGTTGATCCAAAAAATATTTGGCGGCGAAAATGTTGAAATGTCCTATGCAACTCATAAGGGAGTGCCAATTGACGTTAACCGAAGTTCGAGAGAAAGGACTCCAATCTGCCCAAATTGGAGATCTGAAAGGCGCTATCGAAACATGGACATCTGCACTATCCGTATATCCCAAGAATCCCGAGATTCATCTTCTACTTGCAGCATCATTCCAAGTCCTTCACGACACAGAGGATTCAGCAAAGCACTATCGGATGGCTACTAAGTTTCAACCTCAAAACATTGAGGCGCACCTTAATCTTGGCATGCTTCTTGCATCATCCGCAATTGATAAGATGAGTAGAACAGGGCACAGATTTACAATCGAACAGGCTTTGCAAACATACGGCTATTATGAAGAAGCGTTGACTGCCTTCGCAAACTGCAAGGCGTTGGGTGGAAATATCCCAGCTATACGTGATCACTTAGGACACTACCAAAGGCTAATGTGGACTGCCATTATGTCAGCCAAGCCTAAAGGAGGAATTCGAAGGTGAGCCCTTTTATCGTTCATCGTCTGATTGGTTGTCCAATATGAAATTTCCCCGTGAGTGCTTTCTTGAGGGGAAAAATGTGTCTGATCTACTTGGCGACCTGAAGAGCTCAGAAAGTGTTGCCTACGTTTTGGCTCACGCACCATATCCCGATAATTTCTCCACCCTATTAAAAAGGCGCAACCAGAAGCATATTCTGGTTGGTCCCACAATGAGTGATTTTCAGGTTTGGAATATAGTAACCGATCTTCGCCCAGGAGATGTTCTTCTTGCGGACATCGAGAGGTGGCTTTGGCTGGGGACTTCCCTGGAATTAAAGAAACCTTTATGGCGACGTCTCATTTTAATACTTGTCAATCCCGATTCAATGTTACTCCCAGAGTTGTTGGGGGCGCTCATGCAAACCTCGATATTAAATATACAGGGAGAGCAACGGGATTGTCTTTTCGTGAGTTCTCAAATAATAGTATGGCTGAGAAAGAGCGGGCCAACACAGCGTGGACCTGACGTGTGGGATTTTGCGGATTTACAAGCATTTTCATCGCTTCGAGTTTTTCCTGCTCCCAGGCATTGTCCACGCCCGTCCACACGCAGGAAATGCAAGCCGTTAGCCCGCTTACGAGGCTCAGCTGGCATCAAGAAATTAACCAATTTATGGAGAGAAATGAAAACGCTTGTTATTGGCACTGGTATCATCGGCACGACATGGGGATGGGCACTATCAAATGCGGGCATTAATGTCACCCACCTGGTTAGACCTGGCAACAAAGACAGGTACAAGAATGGTATTACGTTGGACCTGCTCGATGGGAGAAAGGGTCACAAAAGGGAAAATATCGTGAAATACGACTTGAAATGTGTCGAAAGTATCTCAGCATCTGACCCCTATGAACTCATTATCGTGTCCGTTAATTTCAATAAAATTGATGCCGTTCTTGATTAACTCGTCCCCCTCTCAGGGGATGCCATTTTCCTGATTTTCGGGGCGAACTGGTTCGGTGTGGATTCCATTGAAAAGCGCTTACCCAAAGAACGTTATCTGCTGGGATTTCCACGTGGCGGCGGCCCACAACAGGATGATACGCATTATTCAGTGGCTATGGACCCCGGTGTGTTTTTGGGGGAGCCAGACGGCAGGCGTACAGCCAAGCTACACGCCGTGAAATCACTCTTTGCTCAAGCTGATTTAACTGCTGATATTCCGTACAATATCCTCCACCTGCTTTGGACATCCCATGCTATCGCCATTGGATATGGAGCAGGTCTTACCTGCTCTGGAAATGTCAATGCCTTTCTGCGCGATCAGGCAGCGATAATCCATGCCTACAAGGTCACCAGGGAAATATTTGATCTTTGCCGGTTGCGCAGCGCTGACCCATACAAAGCCTTATCGCCATCGGCTCTCTATAAACTACCGCCATGGCTTCTCACCATCGTAGTGAAATTGCTTTCAGTTTCCACCTACGGTCCTGGACTAAAACGCATTCTGGCTCGCCTCAATCAAACCACCAACGAGAAAGAACTTCGTGATGCCATGCTCAAAACTGCTGAAGAACTGAATTTCGACATGCCACTTTTGACGGGAGCGGGTCTGTAAAACGTGAGCGGGCCAACACCGGCTCCACCTGGCGGGCGGGGCTGCGCCCCTCCCGCGGGTACGCTGCGGCCAATTTCGATTACACTTATACGAGAGTGTGCTCATCTCAATCCCGCCCGCAGGTGAGCCACACTGTTAGACGTTTGTCTGCAGATCGCCAAAACGAAGTAGGAAATTATACGCTTGGCTATTCTGCATTTCGTGAGTTACTCGAAAGAAAAGAATTCTTCGTTGTGTGCATGTGAGTAGGAAAGGGTCCCTTCAATGACCGAACAAACACTTAATCTTTTGTCGTTCTACAAAGGGTGGGATACTTATCAGGTTATCTTGATCAAAGCTGTTGCACCACTCTCGTCCGAAGAACTTGCCCTGCGAGCCGCTCCACATCTGCGCTCGGTCGGTGAAAATGTTGCCCACATGATTAGCGGTCGTGTTAGCAATTTCGTGGTCCTGGGCGAAGCGGGGGCCGAGATGGCTCCATTAGAGCAATGGGACATACCGGGCGCGCCATTGAGAAGTGTCGCTGAGCTCGTAAGTGGGCTTCAAGTCCACCTGGCAGATGATCCAACTGGCTCTCGCTCGCTGGCTACCGGCTGATTTGGAAGATATATTTGTAGATGGCGAAGGCGAGCAAGCGCCTCGCTTAACCAGCTGTCAATCGATCATCTGGAGCACCATCAAACATGACCTACACCATGGCGGCGAAATTTCTCTCACACTTGGGGCGCACCATGTTGAGGCACTCGATCTCTAATGCAGTTCTTCAGAGTTTCATTTACCAGGCAGCTCCTTCAAACTCAATATGCGTGTGCTGGACTCTCGTCAAGGCAAGCTCACGCCCAACAATGCGTGCACACGGACGGCTGGATTCTCACCGTCAATTAGGCTCTTTCGTGGCTTTGGGTTTTGTCCGTTTCGTGGGTGAAGTCCTCGCCCTTCCAGCCACCACTAACGCACACCGTTAGCCCGCCTGCGCCCAAGGTGATCAGACTATGGAAAGCTGGCAGAGACAACTCAGGTTCGATCCCATACCCGCGCTCCTTTCCTCTGGAAATGAGGCGCAACAGTACTTTGTGAGACGGGATCTCTTGCAAGAGCAGGTAGGTCCCATTTCTCGCTTGTGGCAATTACCCGAGGCTCAAAAGATCCTCAAGAAACAGCAGCCGGATGGTTCGTGGGATCGTTCTATTAGTCAGAAGAAACACACGGCTATCAACTACAACTTGATTGAGACATGGAAGCATTTCAGGTTCCTGGTAGAGAAATATGGGTTCAATCGAGAGGATCCATCTACCGGGAGGGCAGCCGAGTTTCTCTTCTCATGCCAGACGGAGGCTGGAGACTTCCGCGGCTTTATTGCCAATCAGTACGCCATCTACTATACCGGTGCGATTATGTCGCTTCTCATCCAGGCCGGTTATGAAGACGACCTGCGCATAGAGAAGGGGTTCCAGTGGCTTCTGTCAATGCGCCAGAATGATATGGGTTGGTCGGTGCCGATCATTACTCACGATTTCGACGGGGAAACCCTCTACAGACTGACAAGTGAGCATGCAGAACCAGTCGAGCCTGATCGGTCAAAACCATTTTCCCACAATTGGACAGGCATGGTCCTGCGAGCCTTCGCCGCCCATAGCAGGTATCGCAGGTCGGAGGCGGCCAAAATAGGCGGCGAAGCTGCTGAAGTCGAGGTTCTTTCAGCCGGATTGCTACACCTCTTACCAGGCAGCCAGCTATTGGGTCAGGTTCCAATATCCTTTCTGGTGGAACAACCTGGTAGCGGCACTCGATTCCATTTCGCTCATCGACCCTTCAATGGATGAACACATGCAAGCGGCACTTGGCTGGCTGGTTGACCATCAAGAGCAAGATGGTCTATGGAATGCGACCTATGTGAACGACAAGCCAGGCAACCATGCCATGACAGGAGAGACGAGACTATGGGTGAGTCTGCGCAATCTGTCGCGTGCTCAGAAGGGTGAGCTGCCAGGAATTCATAGGTGCGCCGGCTAACCCACGCTGGAGGCGCTGGGTTGCACTGGCGATTTCATTTCAGAAAGTGGCTGGTGGGCGCAGCGCTGGAGCCTTTCAAGGCACAGGTAGTGATCGCCACCAGGTTCGGCTGGAAGCACGGAGAAAAGGGCCCGCATCCCGGCCTCGGCCCGGACAGCCTACCGTTCTCCCCACCGCCTGCCAATCGCCTATCCCCCCTCGGTGGAAAACCTTATTCGCACACTCAGTCTTCAGGCTGGCGCAGAGACTTTCCATGTCGACGTTTTCATGGCAGTTCCCCGGTCGGCTCATGCTCACCTGGCATTCCAGGTTGGCCAATTGATCCCGGTCGGTCTCAAGTGTAATGGCTGCCTCGGTCCGGCTGATCCAATCATCTGGGCTGGTGGCTGGCGGACTAACCCACCCGCTCAACGGATACGCAGCGAAGCTTGAAGCGAAAATCCACGCGCATATTTTCCTTGTTTCACTTCCCCATCTTGAATCACGTTGCCTGAACCACAGGTCGCACTGTTTACGTGGAGGCTGACGGTTTCTTTTTGCTGTTGACGACCCGCCGGGTTTCAAGGCTTTTTGCCCCAAAGTTGATCAGCAGACCAACTTCAAGCCCATAGGCCTCCAGGTAGTTGATGGCTTGCGCCAGGTGGACCGCTTCCAAAGCCGTCAAAGCCTTTAGTTCCACCATAACCTTGTCATCCACCAGAAAATCCACCCGCCGGGTGCCGATCTCCTGCCCGTCATAATGGATCTGCATTTCCAGTTCACGCTGGAACGATAAGCCCTGCTTCGTCATTTCCAGGCCAAGGGCGCGTTGATAAATTACCTCCTGGAACCCATTCCCGAGAGTGGAATGCACCTTTATCGCCGCCCCGATAATCCTGCGGGTGATATCTGAGTATTTGTAATCCGTTCTCATTCATTAATTCTCTATTTTAACTCCATATCCCCCCAATTACACCCCCTTCAAGACACTTCTTCCCTCTCTGCGTAATCCCCTAATCTGCCGTAATCCGCGGTTCAGACCGCCACCCCCGAAAATTACACCGCCCTGCTCTTCATGCAGCTTGCATATTCCTCCATGCGTCGAATTTTGCGGGAAAAATCCCCCGATCATCCCTTCTTAAATACTTCCCCGCCTTCCGCGGTCTCGCCGATATTCTCCACCGGACGTTTGCCAGAGCACCTTACACCTCTCTACGAGACCCGTCCATTCGGGTCGCTCCCTCATCGGGATAAAAAGCGCCCTCCCGTATATCCTGCGAATTCCCCGCTTCCTGATCGGTTGCAGCTACTGGTAATGTTCCTGCTTCTCCATCCACCCATTCCCCTCCTCCCTGATCTAAAGGGAACCGGCGCCGGCCACTCCTGCTCTCCCTTCCCCGCTCTATTTTCCTCACCTTAAATCTCTATCCTGTGGTTAAATACCTCTTGCGTGGAACGAAAATCAACATGGAACCTAAAACCCTTTCCGTCCTTGAATATCCCAAGATCCTGGCCCGCCTGGCCGGGTTTTGCGATTTCTCTGGCTCGTCCAACCTGGCCGCTTTGCTCACCCCGACACCCGATTTCCTGGAGGCCTCTGCCCGCCTGGCCGAGACCGGCGAAGCCCGCAAATTGCTCGTCACCACCGACCTGGGCATCGGCGGGGCGCACGACATCCGCGAACAGGTCGACCTGGCCAAACATGGCGGCGTGCTCGATCCCAAGGAATTGCTGGACGTGCAAGCCACCCTGGTCTCCATGCGTACCTTGCGGCGTTTCTTTGATAAACACGCCGGTGCCGCTCCCCACCTGGCCGAAATCGCCGCCCGCCTGCCTGCCCCCTCCGGGCTGATCGATGCCATCGCCCGCTGCATCACCGATGCCGCCGAAGTGGCCGATAACGCCTCGCCCAGATTGTACGACCTGCGCCGCCATGTGCGTGTTGCCCACGACCGGCTGATGACCCGCCTCCAACGTTACCTGACCGACGCCTCCACCGCCTCCAAGCTGCAAGACAATCTCATCACCCAGCGGGATGGTCGCTACGTCATCCCCCTGCGGGCCGAATTCAAGGGCCAGGTCAAAGCCATCGTCCACGACCAGTCTTCGACCGGCGCCACCCTCTTTGTCGAACCCCTGGCCGTGGTGGAGCTGAATAACAGCCTGCGCGAGGCCCAGGTCGCCGAGCGCGACGAAGTCCGCCGCCTGCTGGCCGAGCTCTCCGCCCAGGTCGGCGATTTGGCCGGTGAGATCGTCCCCGGCGTGGAAGCGCTGGCGCAGCTCGATCTGGCCTTCGCCAAGGCCAAATATGCTGACCAGATCCGCGCCAACGAACCCATCCTGGTCCCCATGTCGAAAGCCGGGCCAACCAGAGCACCCCGGGCGGGCAACCATAAGTCGGATGCGCCCGAAAAGCCGACCGTCCGCTTGATCAACGCCCGGCATCCCTTGCTGGACCCTGAAACGGTCGTCCCCACCAACATCGACCCGCTCCCCGGCACCTTCGCCGTCGTCATCACCGGTCCCAATACCGGCGGCAAGACCGTCTCCCTCAAAACGGTCGGTCTGCTGGCCCTCATGGCACAGAGCGGGTTGCACATCCCCGCCCAGTCCGGCTCGGAAATCCCCTGCTTTACCGCCATTTACGCCGACATCGGTGACGAGCAGTCCATCGAGCAATCCCTTTCCACCTTCTCGGGACACATCACCAATATTGTCCACATCCTGAAAAAGGCCGATCGGCATTCCCTGGTGATCCTGGACGAACTCGGCGCCGGCACGGACCCCCAGGAGGGTGCCGCCCTGGCACGCGCCATCCTCTCGAACCTGCTCGAGGGCGGCGTAACCACCTTCGTCGCCACCCACTATCCGGAGTTGAAGACCTTCGCCCATACCACCCCGGGTGTGGTCAACGCCTCCTTGGAGTTCAACCTCCAGACGCTGCGCCCCACCTATAAATTGACCCTTGGGCTGCCCGGGCGTTCCAACGCGCTTGCCATCGCCCAGCGCCTGGGCATGCCCCAGCCGATCATCGACGCCGCCCGCAGCGAGATCAATCCCGACGATCTGCGCGCCGATAAACTGATCGGCGACATCCACCGCCAACGCAAGATCGCCTTCAAGGAAAGCTTGAAGGCCGAACGCTCGCGTTCCGAAGCCCGCAAGCTCGAACGCGACCTGGTCGAACGGCTGGAGAAGATCGGGGATGAGCGCCAAAAGGTGCTCGAACAGGCCCGCGCCGAAGGCGAATTGGAAATCGAGCTGCTGAAAACCCAGCTTAAAATGCTGAAGGATGAACTGAAACAAGCCCACCAGCCTCTGGATGCACTGGAAGCCATTCAGGAAAAAATTGAGGCCGTCGAAGAACAGGTTCAGGAACCCATCCAACGAAAAAAGCCGTCCGGGAAACCGGCTGGTGAGTTAAAGCCAGGCGACAAGGTGGTCCTGCGCAATCTCGGCACCTCCGGCGTGCTGCTCTCCGTCGCTGGAGAGGATGCCCTGGTGCAGGCCGGTTCGCTCAGGCTTAAAGTCCGCCTGGAAGAATTGAAGCGCAAGGACGAAGAACCTGTTTTGGAGTATCCCGCCCCCGGGCTGAAAGAAAAGAAAAAGCGAACGGACGAAAGGGCTCCGCTCGCGGTGGATGGCCCGCCTGCCCGCCGCACTCTGCTGGCTGCTTCCCCCGGCATGGAGCTGGACCTGCGCGGCCAGCGCGCCGAGGACGCCGTCGACATGCTGGACCGTTACCTGGAGAAAGCCAGCATGGCCGGGTTGCCGTTCGTCCGCATCATCCATGGCAAAGGCACCGGTAAATTACGCCAGGAGGTCCGGGCGGTGCTTAAGGATCATCCTCAGGTGGAATCTTACGAGGAGGGTGGCCCAAAAGAGGGCGGAGAGGGAGTGACGGTGGCGAAGCTGTTGGGCGACTAGCAAAATGGCCCGGATAATCTCGCCTTCCCCCTATGCTAGGTTATTCTATCCTTTGCCAGGCTTGTGCAAAGCGCAGGATGCGCCTGCGGATGTAAAAAATATCCGGGTCGGCAATTGGGCGCTCTTTCTTGATCAATTCCATGGCTTCAGCCGGATCATATCCCAGTGCGATCAATATGGACGCGCCCATGGCCACCCCGCGGTGCCGGCCTTTTTGGCAGTGGGTGTATACCTTCCCTCCAGCCTGGATCGTTTCCAACGCCGCCTTTACACCGCGCACCAGGAAACCGATCGGGATCACCAGCATCGGGTTATCCACTGTCGGCAACCAAAGGAATTTCAGCGGCGGGTGGTGCGGGTCGGAGAAGGGCGCCTTCTCAAGGCGCATATTGATGACCAGACGGACGCCTAATTCCCGTAACAGGTCGTAATCCTTCACGAATGGCGTATCACCGATAAACAGGCACTCAGTAATCTGGGAAAAATTCATGGGCGCAATCTTACCACAAGGGACAGGGATTGACCAACCGATCCAATACAACCTGGCCCAAAAATCTGCGCTTCAACCTGCGCACCCGGAAAACCTCGCTGTAGGGAATTCGCTGGGTGAGGGATGCCTGCCCTGGAACGAATTTCCATCCAGAGCCTCCACAAGCTTGAAAAGCCTTCAATCGGAACCTTGTAAATGCCCCGGGGTAAAGGCTCCTGGTAACAATTGCGCAACCGTGGTTTCCTGGAGCAATTGTCCCCGCTCATTGGCGATCAGGATGATCGTGTCCAGCCCGAATTCCGCCAGCACCTGGCGGCAGCTCCCGCACGGAGATCCGCCGTTGGAGGTGGCGACCGCAATCACTTCAAAAGCCCGCTCGCCTTCCGAGACCGCCTTGAAAACTGCCACCCGCTCTGCGCATATTCCGGTCGGATAGGCAGCATTCTCCACGTTACATCCGGTGAAGATGCGCCCGCTGGTGGTCCGCAGGGCTGCCCCAACCGAATACTTCGAATATGGTGCATACGCCCGGCGACGCGCTTCCAATGCCAGGCTTACCAGGGCGTGACGCTCTTCTTCGCTAAGATCACTCATTTACTCGCCTCATCATTTTTTGGGGATGAACCTTTCAGCTTCCGGATTGGTCGCGCCGGGACCCCCACCACCAAAGTATCCGGTTCGACGTCCCTGGTGACCACGGCTCCGGCGCCGGTCTTGGCGTGTGCGCCTATTTTTACCGGTGCCACCAGCATGGTATCCGACCCAATGAAGGCGCCCTCGCCTATCTCGGTGGGGTTCTTATTGACCCCGTCATAATTACAGGTGATGGTGCCTGCGCCGATGTTGACGTCCGGACCAACCGTGGCATTCCCGAGATACGAGAAATGCCCCATCTTGGCGCCGGGTCCAAGCGTGGTGTCCTTGACTTCGCCAAAGTTACCCATGTGGACGCCTTTGCAAAGGTGGGCGCCCTTGCGTAAACGGGCAAACGGGCCGATGCTGACGTCCTCTTCGACCAGCGCCTTTTCCATCACCGCCGCCAGCACCACGCATCCGGAACCGATGCTGGTATCCTCCGCAATCGTGTTTGGCCCGATGGTGCAGTGCGCCCCGATGCTGGTTTTGCCTCTCAGGTAAGTGTTCGGCCAGATGACCGTATCCCGCCCGATGACGACGTCCGGTTCGATGTAGGTCGCTGCCGGGTCCACGATCGTCACTCCCGACAGCATGTGGCCCTG
The DNA here is from genome assembly GCA_963814135.1 of uncultured Chloroflexia bacterium. Taxonomy (GTDB): domain Bacteria; phylum Chloroflexota; class Anaerolineae; order Anaerolineales; family Villigracilaceae; genus UBA877. The sequence continues at coordinate 13,350 of CAWFBZ010000003.1, forward strand.
GTTGATGCGCATGCGCATGGCCGCTTCCGCCTCCGCCAGGTGGATGCGTGTGTTGATCCCAATGATCTCGGCCATGTCATCACAAACCAACGCCTCTACCTGGAGCCCGTCCGCAACTGCCAGTTCGACCGTATCGGTCAGATAATATTCCCCTTTGGCGGAAAGGGGGACGCGCGGCAGGGCCTGCCACAACCAATCGGCAGAGAAGCAGTACGCACCCACGTTCAGCTCACGGATCTTTAGCTGTGCGGGGGTGGCAGCGGCCTCTTCGACAATCGCCTGAACGCCTCCCTGCGGATTTCGGACGACCCGGCCAAATCCACGCGGGTCTGCCGCGAGCACGGTCAGCATGCTCATCGGACCCCGGTTATTCTTTTGAGTTTCGAGCAGGCGGGCCAGGGTCTCGGGACGAAGAAGCGGCATGTCCGCGTAGGTGACGATCACCAGGTCGGTTTCCCCCTGCAAGCTGGCCGCAGCCTGTTGGACCGCGTGCCCCGTCCCCAAAGGTGGATCCTGGACTACGCAACGGGCAGAGCTGCCCAGGAAATCCCTGAGCGCCTCTCCATCCTTCCCGATGACAACGACAGGCTGCTCCGTGCTGACTGAAACAGCCACCTCCAGGGAATAAGCGAGCATGGGTTTACCACAAATCGGATGCAATACTTTCGCCAGGTCGGATTTCATGCGTGTGCCCTGACCGGCGGCCAGAAGTACGGCTGTGGCTTTCATGAGCATCTCCTACCTCATCCCTCGCATTCGCTCCTGGGATCCTGCCACGAACAGTGTCACGGGCTGAGGCTGAAATAAAATGAGCCTGCGCTGCCAGCTAAGTGGCGCAAGGCCCATTCCCGGAAAAAAAGTCCCGCTGGTTGAGGGCGGGACGGTCCTCGCTGGTTGAAGGCGGGACGGGCCCCGCCTGTTGAGGGCGGGACGGGCCTCGCTGCTAAGGCCAGGACAAGCTCCACTGCTGAAGGTGGGACTGGTCCCGCTCGCAGGCGGGAAAAAAAAGGCTGGGGCGCCTGGATTCGAACCAAGATAATCAGCTCCAAAGGCTGACGTGCTGCCATTGCACAACGCCCCAAAGCGGCCCAAATTGTATCACAGGCCATGGGATGGGACAATGCCTGGATAGTTCTCCCCGAGTTTTCAGGCCCGAGAGTGTGGGCTGGAATGATCTTTTATCCGGAATTCTCAAAGGGTCCCTGGGAAAATGTTCGTCTCATAGCCTCGGCTTTCCCTCCAGTCAATTTTGGGCATTATCAGCTGTCCCGAAATATACAGCGGTTGAACCGATGGTGCCACTTACGAGGATTCGTCCTTTGGAGCCAAACCCAGTTGTTTGGCCTGGTCATAGGAAAGCATGTCGGGTTTGGTTGGGCCTTTGTGTTCATCCGCGGCCTTGTCCCAAAAATCGTTCACGTCCGCATTCTTTAGCTTCTTCTTGGACTCTTTGAATAAGGAAGCCATTTCCCGGTTGCCCGGCTCAACAGCTTCGACAGGCATTACGGGAATTCCAGGGCCGGCAGGAATGCCGGGGCTGGTTCGCGAGGTCGCCTTTTCAATCGATTTACTCGCAGCCGAAAAGACGGCTACCGCTTTCAACACCTTCTTTTCGTCCGCCAGACCGCCGCCGATAACCAACATGGCATGGCTCATTCCCACCGGAGCAAAGATCATATCATAATGTTTCCCGGCGAAGATGTGCCAGTTCGAAGCAACTTGCTGACCGATCAGATGCGCGATTTTCTGCCCGGCGCTGTTTACGGAAAGCAAGGAGGATAGCAGGGAAATTTCATTGTCACTATCCGGCAGATCACCGGCGCGCGCAATGATATGTCCGTTGTCATTCAACAAGAGAACGGCAATTGCTCTTAATTCCTGGCGCAAGCTAACCAGGATATCCGGCAGTTCTGGCTGGGGTTCTGGCTCATCGCTGGTGTCAATCGGCTCAGGTGGAAGAATGGTTTGAACCAGGCCGAGATGGCGTTCGACGGAATCCAGGAAATCGGCGATCGGCACAGGCTTTATGAAGAACGCATCCGCCCCGGCTTCGGCGACTTCTTTGCGTATTTTTGGATCCGTCTGGCCCGTGATAAGAATAACTTTTACATTCGGGCGATAACGTCGCACCTTGAGCATTAACTCGGTGCCTGTTATCCCGGGTAATCGATAATCCGTGACCAGGAGGTCGACCGGGTTCCTGGAGCTATCCAGAATCGCCTCCTCACCGGAGGGGATCTCGTCAATCTCCAATTTTTCTTCCAGCGTATCCAATGCCGAATGCAAGAGTCGGCTGACTTCACGCTGGTCTTCGACAATCAAAATACGGTAAGAGGGCATTTGCCTCCAGGGGGATAACCTTACGTAATCACATTATAGCAAAGATTCTGGAACCCTTATTCAACCCAGTCAAGGAGGCCCCAAGCATCCTGACCTGTCGTGAATGAGCCGGAAAAAATTCGTTCCCTCCCGGAATGTGGTTTCACGAAAACGACAAACCGAAAGGGAACGCAAGAATGGTTCAGGGTGTTTACGAGCGCCGTTTAGCTCTTTCCGCGCAGGCGTGGGTCCAGCACATCCCGCAAAGCATCTCCAACCAGGTTCCAACCCATCACGAACAGCACCAGGGTGAGGCCGGGCCACACCACGATATACCAGTAAGTGGTCAGACTGCTGATCCAGTTACGGGCAAAGCTGAGCACCTGACCCCAGTCTGCGTAACCGATGGATGTGCCGATCCCCAGGAAGCTCAATGCTGCAAAGCTGAGCACCACGTCGCCAATCGCCAGGGAAGCCAGCACAAGGGTTGGGAAAATGGCATTGGGAAGGATATGCCGGAAGAGGATGCGGCCATCCTTGGCTCCGATAACCCGCGCAGCCATGACGTAATCGCGTTCTTTGACCGAAAGGATATCTCCACGAATGATACGGGCATAGCCCATCCATCCAAATGTGATCAGGGCAATAACCGCCGGGATGAGACTTTTTCCGATCCTTGGCGTTAGCACAGCCGCCATGATCAGGGCTGCCAGCAGGAAAGGCAGCGTCAAAAAGACATCCACGATGCGCATCAGGATATTATCGACTGCACCTCCATAGAATGCGGAGATCGAGCCGATGATAACCCCAATCAGGAAAGTAGCAATGACCACGATAAAACCAGTTTTAAAGGCCGTGCGGGTGCCCCAAATTACTCCGTAAAATACGTCGTACTGTCCCTGGGAAGTTCCCATGAGATGGACCCACTGGTCCGTGTGCATGATCGGTTTCCACCAGAAAGGCAAAGCCGGAACATTACGCGTCCAGGAGGACATCATCGGTCTGGGTTCAGAACTATACCCATCCCGTGGAATTTTATAAGGATCGTTACCAACCGCCGGGATGATCAATGGAGCTGCCAGGGCAATGAAAATGAACAGCCCGATCAGGAAAAAGCCCATGATGGAAGCGGGCGTCTTAAGCAAACCGCTTATTATGCGAAAGTTTTCCGGTCCCAAAAAGCGCTCCAGCCGGCCAATTTTGCGGGTTGGCGCAGCCTCGAGCAGGGATGGTTTCGATGAGATACCTGGAAGAACAGTTTCAGCCATAAAAGATCTCCCTAAGACAAGCGTACCCGTGGGTCAATCACTGCGTACATGACATCCACGATCAAATTCGTAACGATAAGGATCAAGCCATTGAAAATGGCAAAACCAAGCACGGTAATAACGTCCAGTTGCGCAGCTGCATTGGCAGCTGCCTGACCGATGCCGGGATAATTGAAAACTGTCTCGGTGATGACCACGCCTCCCAATAAGCCGATGATTTGGAACCCGGCGAGCGTTACCACCGAGATCATTGCATTCGGGCGGGCATGTTTGTTGATCACGTCCCGTTCGCGCAAACCCTTGGAGCGCGCGGTCGTGACGTACTCCATGCGCAAGGTTTCCAACATGGAAGAACGGGTTACACGCACGAAGGTGGCCCAACTGATATAAGAAAGGGTCAGGATGGGCAGGATCATGTGACGCATGGCATCCAAAAAGACATCGAATCGTCCATTAAGGAGCGCATCAAAAGTCAAGATACTGGTGTAATGATGAAAATCTTTCGCAAAAACTACGATGTTGGCCCAATCCGAAAGCCGCCCAGGCGGGAACCAGGGTAATTTGACATAAAAGATCATCAACACCACCAGTCCGAAGACGAAGGTTGGCAAAGAAGTCCCCACAATGCTGAAAATTCTGGCCGCCTGGTCAATAATTCCATTCTGATGGACAGCCGCCTGGACCCCCAACCAAATTCCCACAAATAGCAATGGGAAGACCGCCCAGATCGTCAGGTCCAGCGTGTTCGGGAAGCGGGTTTTGATCAGCTCAACGACGGGCTCGGAGGCTGTGCGTGAGTACCCGAAATCGCCAAAAAGGATACCGCCTTTTCGTTCTCCACGCACGTTTGTACCTACCAACCAGCGCCAATATTGTACGTAGATGGGTTTGTCCAGTCCATACTGCTTGATGATCGCATTAATGGAACTGTCGTTCTTTGGGATATCTTTTACATACAAGGCCGAACGCTCCACCGGGGAAAGGAACTGCAGCATTCCAAAAATCAGTACCGTCACCCCAAAGAGCAGTACCGGGAGAAGCAACAAACGTCGGATGATATAAGTGGTCATATCTCTTCCTCATAAATTTTGTCGTTCAGACTGGAATGGATTTTCGATCCATTCCGGTCGGCAGGACAAAATCAGATAATTGTGCGGGGGCTGATTAGGCCCCCGCACAAATGGTAAACCAGGTGGATCTTACTTGATGTTGAAGTTGTAGATGATCACATCCTGGAAGAGCGTGTACTCACCAATGTACAGGCGCAGAATACCCTGTTTGGGGGTTTGACCGGCTGTGCAGACAGTGAACTGCGCAGCTGCCAGTTTGGAGTTGTCATAACCGCAAACAGGTTGGGCAGCACCATAGCTACCGGTTGCCTCGTCATATTGAACCATTTCACTGACCAGCGCATCAGCTTGCGGGCGGTTCCCGACGGGAACGTCCACGACATCTGCATCACCAGCCTGCAATTCGGCGAAGCGGGTGCCCCATTCGGGGATGATCTGGATGACAACACGATTCAGGCTGGCCGGAGTGCCATAGTAATCGGCAAACTTGGTCATAACGATCTCTTGACCAGGGGTCCAGTGATCCAGCATGTACGGACCGGTTCCATTGGTGATCTTGGAGAGCGGATCGTCGGCCGACTGCATACCGTAGAAATTCTGCCAGGTATCGCAGGAGCCATCCCAACCACCGTTTGCACCAACCCATTTCTGGTCCATGACGGAGCCCCAGGTCTGGGCAATCGTCGCCAGGAAAGGAGCCCAAGAGACAGCCAAATTCATGGTGACCGTATTGGCAGCGTCATCAATTACGAACTGGGACTTGAGATTTTCGCAGACGGACTTCAGGGTGGCAGGATCGGTAGCCTGTACGCCAGCCACGTCATCCCACAAAGCACCAGTCGAATCGATCATGTAGGTCACGTCCTGGTTGCCGACACCGAAGAAAGGCTCGGAGAGCAGCCACTGCGGGGAAACACCACCACCCTGCAGCAAACCACGCTCGAAGGAGTAAGCCACATCCTCAGGCGTCATGACGTCACCATTCTGGAACTTCACGCCATCGCGAAGTTTGAACGTGTATGACTTGCCATCGGCCGACACGGTCGGCATTTCGGAAGCCAGCATGGGAACGAAGGTACCCGGTTTGTCGCCATCATAGAACACCAGTGTATTGTAGATGTTCTGGATGACTTCGCCACTGGCGGTGTCATAAGCCAAAGCCGGATCCAGTGTGTCCATATCACCGATGGTTGCATAGGTGAAGGTGTCAGGATTCTTGGCGGTGGCATCCTTGGAGATAGTGGGGAAATAAATTCCGGGGTAGATCGGGTTGCGGATCAAGCCATGCACCCAGAGCTGTTCGTAACCATGGGTGGTGGGCAACACAACCGGAACGCCAGGTGCGGTATCGTAGTACAACTGGTTGATCTGCTGATATGCGGCCGCGCGGCCGGCATCATCAGTGGCAGCAACGCCCTGATCAAGAAGAACCTTGAACTGAGCCTTCAGATCATCAGGCATATTCTGGCGGCCGCCATAAGCACCAACCGTGTAAGGCTGGTACCAGTTGGAGGGGTCATGGATGTCTTCGATCCAACCACCGGTCATGATCGGGATTTGTCCGGCACGCTGGGCGGCCAGATAAGCCGGCCACGGCAAACCAAGGATCTCGACCTGGAACAGCGGGTTGATTTGGGACAGGTTGGCAGCCAGGATCTCGGAAATGGTCTGGCGGGTGGTATTGCCCTGGTTGTAAAGCATCTGGAGCCGGAAACCGACATCCCAGAGGGATTTGCCATCCGGGGATTTCAAGGTTGAAGCCTTGAAAGCCGCAGTAGCCTTGTCGAGGTCCATGGTGTAATGCGGGGCATTCGGATCATACCCAACCATGCCGGGGAGTGAAAGCTCAAGGGACTGGATCGCTTCACCTTTGTAAACATCATTGATGTAGGTGTCCCAGTCGAAGGCATAGCTGAAGCCCTGGCGAACATTCACATCGTCAAAGAAATTTGACGGAATGCCGTTACCATCCAGGACGCCGGAACCAATGTAAGGGTTCTGGGAAACCTGGGTGGGTGCCTCAGTGGCAGGAGCGGCAGTCGCCGGGGCCATGGTGGCCGGGGCAGCCGTCGCAGGAGCGGCAGTCGCAGGAGCGGCAGTCGTGGCGGCGGGACCGCAGGCCGTGAGCAGCATGCCCGCGACCATCAGGAAACTTAATACAACTAACAACTTACGCATAATCTTCTCCTCTCAAATTTGAGTGAATACGGATACGAAATGGGGAAAGAACCAACTGGCTTATTCCTAAAACAACCACCTCCTTCCAGATTCGGATTTCTTATACTTATACCATGTGACAGGCTACAAAATGGTCACGGGTTATTTCTCGGAATTCTGGGCGCTGCTCTTCACAAATCTTTTCGGCCAGCCAGCAGCGTGTGCGGAAACGGCAACCCGAAGGTGGATTCACCGGCGACGGCACATCCCCTTCCAGCACCCGGCGTTTGCGTTGGGCATCCGCAGACGGATCGGGGATCGGAACCGCAGATAACAAGGCCTGGGTATACGGGTGCAAAGGGTTATCATACAAATCAACCCGGTCGGCGATCTCGACGATAACGCCCAAGTACATGACCGCGACGCGTGAACTGATGTGACGCACCATGGAAAGATCATGCGCGATGAACAGGTAAGTCAGGTTGAACTGCTCCTGCAAATCTTCAAGCAAATTAACTACCTGTGCCTGGATGGATACGTCCAAGGCCGAGATGGGTTCATCACAGATGATCAAGGAAGGTTGTAAAGCCAGGGCACGCGCCACACCAATCCGCTGGCGTTGCCCACCGGAAAATTCATGCGGGTACCGGTTAGCAAACGCCGGGCTTAGCTTAACCAGATTAAGCAGGTTGTCAACATTCTCTTTGATCTCCTTGCCGCTGGCCACGCCATGGATTGCCAAAGGCTCGGCAACGATATCCCCAACGGTCATGCGGGGATTCAGGCTGGCGTATGGATCCTGAAATATCATCTGCATTTCCCGGCGCATCCAGCGCATCTCCTCACGCTTGAGGGTTGTGAGATCGGTGCCATCGAAATATACGTGCCCGGCGGTTGGTTTATAGAGTTGCAAGATCGTGCGACCTGTGGTGGATTTCCCACACCCAGACTCACCCACCAGCCCAAGAGTTTCGCCCCGTCTGATATCAAATGAAACGCCATCCACCGCGTGGACTGCGCCGACCTGTCGACGGATCACGCCGCGATAGATCGGGAAATGCATGAACAGATCATCCACACGCAACAATACGTCTTTGTTGTCACTCATGAGCGGAGTCTCCCGGTTTGCGTGTCGACCCAACAAGCTGCGCGATGTTCAGGACCAACGGTTTCCAGAACAGGGTTCTCTTTCCAACAACGTTCCATCGCCCACTTACAGCGAGGTGCAAACGGACATGAAGTGGGTTTATCATACAACACCGGAGGCAACCCTTCGATAGAGAATAGGCGTTGGTGCTGCTTGCTATCCAGTCGTGGCAGGCTGCCAAGCAATCCGATGGTATAAGGATGTTGAGGATTGGAATACAACTCGCCGACCAGCGCTTCTTCTATCAAATAACCGCCGTACATCACAGATACGCGCCGTGCCAGTCCGGCAATCACACCCAAATCGTGGGTAATCCAGATGATGGCCATCCCGAGTTCGTCGCGCAGACGCTTGGACAATTCGACGATCTGCGCCTGGATGGTCACGTCTAATGCAGTGGTCGGTTCATCTGCAATCAGGATCTGCGGATCGCAGGACAAAGCCATTGCAATCATTACACGCTGGCGCATACCCCCTGAAAATTGGTGAGGGTAGTCCGACAGGCGATCCTTGGCATTTGGAATCCCCACCGTGGAAAGTAATTCGGCAGAGCGCGCTCGGGCCTGCTTCTTGTTCATGCCCAAATGGAGCATTAATGGTTCTTCCATTTGAACACCGATCGTAAGAACCGGATTCAGGGATGTCATGGGGTCCTGAAAAACCATGGCGATCTGGGCGCCGCGCACATGCCGGATTTCTTCCTCCGACATTTTCAACAAATCATTCCCGCGAAAAAAGCCTCTCCGGCAACGATTTTTCCAGGTGGCATGGGAATCAGTCTTAGTACGGACATCATTGTGACACTTTTACCACAACCACTTTCCCCCACCAACCCCAAAGTCTCCCCTTCTTCCAGAGAAAAAGACACCCCATTGACGGCATGGATTATTCCTTCTGGGGTTTTAAATTGTGTTTCTAGGCCGTTCACATCAAGTAAGGGAGCCGGCATAAACGTCATCCTTCGTTACATTAAATTCAAAGACCTGAACCTAAGTGTTAATTAACTAGCAATCCAGGTCAAGGCTAGAGGATTATACACGATTTTGAGCACTGCTAATCGTAATATTGTCATTTTATCAATAGGACAATTTTCCCTTTTTTAATAAAGAATATTTGGATTATTAATGGTGCTCGTCTACTCTTTAAAGATAAACGGGATTGGGGCAGGCATCGCCCACCCAAATCCCTTATTAACCATCTTCGGCAAAATTTCCATTTAGTTAATCATAACACAATAAATTTATTCTCCGCAAGTGACCCCGGCATTCATTTTAGCGATATTCCACAAGGCGCTCAAAGAAGTGGGATCCAGAGAAAAGTGACACACATCCGGACGGGTTGCCGCGATTTGGACACGCCAATACAGAGGCAGCACCGGGAGATCCCGGGAAAAAATGGATTGGGCCTGGCGATACGCATCAACATGCGCGGCCTCATCGATCAAAGATTGCTGGACTGTCTGGCAAGCTGCGTCGAAGGCTGGGCTGCTATACCCGCTGACATTTGTCCCCACCCAGTCGTTGTCGGCATCCGGGACCTCGGAAGTGGTGAACCAATCACAGGGCGGTTCAGAGCCCACACTCCCCATCGCGAATTCGGCCAAATCGAAATTGCGGCCAAAAAGAGGCCCATCCGGACCAGGGGCATATAAGGCTGTCTGATCCAGGTATTTGACATTCACCTGGATTCCGCATTGCGCAAGAGAATCCGTCACGATCGAACTGACTTGCATGCGTTGGGCTGCGCCGGTGGTAACATAATTCAATTCCAATGGGGTCCCATCCGGGACATTCTGAATTCCATGAGCAAGGCGCGGCGTGGATGGGTTGTTATCCGCATCACGCCAGCCCACCTGTTCGAGCAATGCATTGGCATTGCTTACATCGAAGGCATACGTCGTCACATTAGAGTTGAACAGTGGGTCGTCAGACGGGACAAAGGAAGCCGGAATCGCCGACAGCCCGTGTAGCACCGTATCAAGCACCTTCTGGCGATCGATGCACATGGCCACCGCCTGGCGGACACGTGCATCGCCCAGATAATCCGGACGGTCAACCCCGGCATTATAGCCATTATCATATGCAGCCGGACGGATGCCGAAGGCTAATTGTTCCATGACCGGTGGTGTGGAATATTGCAGCTTGAGTTGATTCTGCCCGGCCATCGAGCTCAACAAATCAACCTGGCTGCTCAAGTCGATACTTGGGTCCAGGATATCGCAACTACCGGCGAGCAAATCGCTGACAGCAGTGGCAGGGTCAGGGACGAAACGGAATGTGAGCGTGTCAAAATTAGGCAAGCCCTCATCATGCCGGAAGTAATTGGGATTCTTCGACAAAGAGATATGGTCGCCAGCCACCCAATCCTGAATGACATACGGCCCCCAGCCGACCGGAGCGCGGGAGGATATATTCTCGTCAGGGAGTTGCTCCGCCGGAATCTGGTCCCATAAGTGCTTGGGAAGCGGCATCCAGAAGTTCATCAGATAAGTTGTGTCAATGAAGCCGGGTTTACCCCACCATTGCACGGTTACATCATCGGCTGCCTCATAGGACATGGTGCGGTCCACCAGATACCTGGATCCGGCCATAGACGGATCGGCTGCAAGATTATAGGCATACACAGAATCGGCTGCGGTTAGTGGCTGCCCATCCGACCAGGTGAGCCCGGGAAGCAGGCGAAAGGTGACTTGCATCTGGTCCATTTGGATTTCACCTTTACCGTCGTACTCCACTGTGCAGGCATCGCTGCGGCATCCAGCCGGACGAACCCGGGTCCCAACCTGCAGCGTGACCGGCGTATTGCTTGCATCCACCACCTCATCCCCAACGTACATGGATTTCTGGAAGATCTGTGCATCCCCATTTGCAAGGCTGGGTAAGTCCTGCAGAATAACCGGCTGGTATCCGTAGGAATTCGTCTCGATCGGTCCTTCATAAATAGCTGCCAGGACCGCGCCTGCCGAAGAAGACAAATTGTTCAACGGGAACAGGCTGGCAGGTTCCTGGCCCAGGCAAACAGTCAGGTCGCTCGGCGGGACGGCAGTCGGTGTAGGAGGAAGGGGGGTGGGTGTCGCTGGGGCAACAGTGGTGGAAGGGGTTGCAGCGCCACACGCAGAAAGCAATGCCAGGACAACCAGAAAATCGAAAAATCTAAGGGCGGATCGTAGCAAAGGCGGTAAGGTTCTCCCTGATAGAATGTTCACGAGCACGATTATACAACATACATGAAAAGACACAGCCTGCGAGAGCCAGAATAAATGACCCCAATTCGTCTCACCTGACGGCGTTAATGAAATCCGCCAATAAACCATAGGCGGTCGTTTCCGGGCCAGGGTACCCTTCGATAATACTCAAGCTCGATAAAGTATCGGTATTGAATTCGACGATCGATGAGGAACCCTCCACGTTATACAAGGGGGAATCTGGGGGGATCATTTCCGGGGCAACACTCCCCGATGCCGAGACACCCTGGCGTTTCGCCGAGCAGACCAGCTTCCACCGTTTCCCTTGCAGTTTCGCTTCTGCGATCTTCTGAGGAGTGATCTGGCGAATGCCACTTCGTTGCACCTGTTGCGGGGTGAATGGGATATCCATCAGTATATTGATGAGGGCTGCCACTTTTATCGCAGCGTCCCACCCGTCCACATCGGCAGCGGGATCGGTTTCAGCCAGACCAACCGACTGGGCGTAGCCAATTGCCTGGTCAAGGGATTTACCGTTCTCCATACGACCCAGGATTAGATTGGTGGTAGAGTTCAAGATCCCCTGGAACCCAAGAAGTTGCGCACCCGGCAAAGCAGAGCGAAAGAGCGAAAAGATGGGTGCCCCATCCATTACAGTGGATTCGAAGAGAAATTTTTTATTCCTGGTTTGGGCGAATTCGGTCAATTCACGGTAAGCATGTACCACCGGACCTTTGTTGGCGGTAATGGCGTGCATGCCAAGTTCCAAAGCGAGATGCAGGTGGTCAATGGCAGGTTGACCGGTAGCATGGTCAACCGGGGTATTCTCGAACAATACATCTGCGCCACAGGTGTGCAGAAAGTCGGAATTATCCAGGACAGTCTTTTTCGAAAGGGTCGAGAGCGACTCACCTGCCTCGACCAATTCGATCGCCCGGATAAAATCCAGGCCATCCAGGTTGATGGCCGCCCCGTGGTGCCCGGTGGAAATTCCGGTCACGCGGAAGGTGATGCCATAACGGGAATCGAGTTCGGCTTGTTTGCGCTTGAGCAATCTCGCCAGGGCGCGACCGACATTGCCAAATCCAAGGAGTGCAAGGTTGTAATGGGTCATGGGTTCTCCTGTCCGGGAAATTGAATTTCGTCAAATCGGCGGGTAAGGGAAGACCCGTCGATCTTCCGGGGGAAACGGAAAGCGCCCAGATGAAAGCAGCGCCCCGGTACGCTGGCCAAGAGCCTCCACTTCCTCGCGACTGAGATGGTGCCCAAGTGCTGCATTGAGATCCCCATTCTCGACAAGTTGAGAGTGGAAAATGGAAAGGATCGAAAACAGGTCAGCCGGGATGGGTTCCCCGGCAAAATCCCAGATCACCGTGCGCAATTTATCCTCGGCGTGGAAGCACACGCCATGGTCGATCAGATAAAGTTTGCGGGTGCGCTTCTGGACCAGGATATGACTGCCCTTGCGATCGGCATTATTGATCACCAGGTCGAATAGCACGACCGGACGCAGGCGGTCAAGGTCTTCCTGTTTGAAGGTGAAATAATGGTAATTGGGATTGTGATCGATATACAGCTGGAGTGAGCCAGGACCCAGCGGCCCTTCTCGCAGGATCGTGAAAGGTACCATCCCAAAGCCCATCGCCTGGCTGACCAGATATGCACAGACCTCCCGCCCGGCCAATGTATTTTCAGGAAAATCCCACAGCGTCTGTTCCCCGCGTTCAGGTTTATATACGCCTAAGACCTCGCTGCCTGAATAACGGACATTTACCAGGAAGGTATAGTTACTGCCACGCGTAAACTGCCCTTTAATTTCTATCTCGCCATTTTCAAGGACAGCCTGGGGAGAAGCGAGCCGGTCAGTCACAGGCGCAACTTGATTAGTGTTTATGGCCGTTCTTTTTAGGGCAGAAATGGCCTTCGGGTTCCATCGGTTGGCCACATTGCGGGCAGATGGGGCGGCCACGATTGACCACTTCGGTGCTCCAGGTCGCCAACCAGCGCGCCTGCGTAGGATTGCACCAGAAGCGGACTACCGAGGCGTCTTCCGGATCGCCGTCTTCCATGACAATCTCCCGCACGAGGATGACAATCAGGTTTTGGTCGGCATCGTACCCAAGGCCCATCTCTCCGGCACGAAAGAGGGGGTCCACCGGCGGGACAATATGCATTTTGTCTTCATCATATTCCTCTTCGGGTTCATTCGAATCAGGGTGCTGGTTGCCCATCTCGGTAAGTATTTGCTCCAGGCCGGTCGCCAGGGTTTGAAGCTGAATCTTTTCGATAATAATGGTGACCGGATGGATATCAGATTCGCGCCAGCCCTGGAGATAAAACACTCGTTTACCAGGTTGGCCGATGGCATCCGCGGTAATGTGTTGAACGGGATTGAGGTCTAGTTCAGTACGAGGCATGATTATCCTTCTTGTTTAATCGAGAATACGTCGAAATCACGCGCAACGCGCACGTTGGGAAAGAACTTCTGGGCTTCGGCGAGAACGTCCCTTTCACGATACCGCCGGGATAGGTGGGTCAGGATCAACCTTCCTACGCCTGCCCTGACCGCCAGTTGTGCGGCCATTTTCGCAGTCAGGTGCGAATATTTTTTGGCCATATCGGCTTCTTCTTCCAGGTAGGTGGATTCGATGACCAGGGCATCTACACCCTGGCACGGGTCGACCAGTTCATCAATCCGACCCGTATCACCAATATGCACCATGCGGACCCCCGGCTTGAGCGGACCAAGCACATCTTCGGGACCAATCTTTCGCCCATCCGCCAGTGTGATGGTCTTGCCTTCCACCAGGTCTCGCCGGATGGGACCGACAGGAACCCCTAACGCCTCGGCTTTTTCGGGTAGGAAGGGCCGGTGCGAACGTTCCTCAAATCGAAACCCGAGACTGTCTGAACCGCGGTGGAAAACCGGGAAAGCTGTGATATTAAAATCATCCGCTTCGAAAAAAACACCCGGTTTAACTTCGTGCAGGTTTAGGGTCATGGGTGCCTGCCCACCGCGCAGGACAACATCATAGAGCAGGTCGTGGATACGGTCGAGGGCCCACTTGCCGCTATAAATGTTCATCTCCTCGATCGTCTCCCAACGCATGAACGTGGATAGCAATCCCGCCAACCCAAGGATATGATCCAGGTGTCCGTGAGTGATGAGGATATGGTTAAGGTTCTTAAAGCCAATCCCGGATTGCAGGATTTGGCGCTGGGTACCCTCGCCGCAATCGATCAGGAAACGGAATTCGTCATGTTTGACAACTTGTGCAGATAAGCCGCGTTTTGCGGATGGAGCAGAAGCGGACGTGCCGAGGAAAATGATTTCATACATTGCGGCAATTGTACCTCATTCAAAAAGTGAGGCCGGTTTCGTGTGGCGCATCATCCCACCAGGAAGCGGGCTAGCTTCCCGGCAATCAAATGCAAGTGAATATGAGGGACCGTTTGTCCGCCATGCACCCCGGTGTTGATCATCAGCCGGTAGCCGTTTTCAGCCACACCTTCCTGGAATGCAAGTTGCCGCGCCGTAAGAACCATGTGTCCAACCAATGACTCATCTCCGGCCTCAAGATCATTCACCGAAGAGATGTGCTGATTGGGAATGATCAGGATGTGTGTGTGCGCGATCGGATGGATATCCCGAAAGGCTGTCACACGATCATCCTTATAGATGATGTTCGCTGGGCTTTCGCCGGAGAGGATTTTACAAAATACACAGGACATGGGAATTTCTCAACTATCTCTGGTTGGGAGGATACTTCGACGTTCAAGGGATAACCCCAAATGCCGAAGAACAAACATTTATATAATAATCCATTTCGGCCGGTTTATTCGCCTCAGCGTAAGCGGCCGCCGCCTGCCCAATTTTCAGCACATCATCCAGGTGGAGGACGGCATCCGTATCCCAATAACGCGGTAGAACCATGAGCGGGTCTTTCACCGGACCTTCTTCAATCCAGGTGGGACGCTGCGGATCAAACTGGTCGGCCAGCGGCACCCAGTTAAAAAGTATCGGACCGCGCGGATTGATGGTGAACCCCAGCCTGTAACCCAGTGTGCGCGCCAGGGACGCCGCTTTTGGGGTAAACCCGCCTCCCGGCCAGATCACTGCGATCGGCAGTTTTTGGAAATGTTGCTGGAAGACTTCCAGCGGTTTTTGCAGTTCCCCCATAATGTACGTCGTGGACGAATTCGAGGAAATCGGGATGTCGTGGACATAGCCATGCGCCTGGTAATCCACCCGCCCCTCTGCGTTCAGCGCTTCCTGCTGATGCCATAGATCGGAGGTGGTCAGATCCGTGCTGATCCAGGCGTTCACGACCGGCCAGCCATATTCGATCCAGTACTGATAAAAATAACGGTCGAAATACTGGCGGGTCTTGCGGTCATCCACAACCAGCAGGACTGAGCGGGGTGGGATCCTGGCATTATGTTCCAGGAAACCATCCAATTGCAGGGTTGTTATGGCCTGAAAGTCATCTTCATGAAGGCTTTTCATCAACCTGCGGAAATTAAATTCGGATATCTCGTCGTTACTGGTCAAGGTAGCATTGGTAATCTTGTGGAACATGATCACCATGACCAGTGTACCCGGTACGCTATTTACAGAAGACCATTTGTCGTGCAGGTAGGTGCACTGGTCCTGGATATAAGTGTGCGGGGTATCGAGCGGATTCAGAAGGGAAGTCTGGAAAGGGGCCGGGAGAGCCGGCAGCGGGGTTGTCGGAGAAGCAGTGGAAACCAGCCAGGCTGTCGAGGGGATGGCCGAGGCAGTCACCGCCACAGAGCCAACAGACCGGCTTGCAGTGGGGGATGCGATCGGCAATGTCCCGGTGGTGGGAGCAGGAGCTGAACAGGCAGATAATACAAAAATCAGGAAGAGCAGAAACCGGAAAAAACTATGGTGGGACACGTTCCACCCAGTCGAGGGATGGTCAGACCCGGGCATCAGGGGAGTGGTCCGAGCGACGGCGCACAGACGATATCGTAGTATTCCAATTCAGTTGATTTATTTTGTTCAGCGTAAGCGGCGGCAGCCTGGGAAATACTGACGATATTATCGAGGTGGCTGAGAGCATCCGAGTCCCAGTAGCGAGGTAAAACCATCAGCGGATCATTGATGGGCCCTTCCGGCTGCCAGGAAGATCCATGCACCGGCGTAATGGTATCTCCCAATGGAATCCAGTTGAACATCAATGGTCCACGTGCGCTCGTGGTGAACCCCAACTGGTAACCCAACTGGCGGGCGATCTCGACCGATCGGGACAGAGAACCCCCTCCTGGCCAGATAATCGCTATGGGTACTTTATTAAAATGCGCCTTGAATGCATCAATCGAGCCTTTCAATTCACCCATGATGTAATCGTCCGAAACGCCCGGCCACATGGCAATATTATGGACGACACCATGCGCTTCGTAATCCACCCAGCCTTCGGAATTAAGTTGTTCCTGCTCCAGCCAGAGAGCCGCGTCCAGGTTGTCGCGCTCGGCGCTGATCCAGGCATTCACCACCGGCCATTGATCGGCATCCCAAAACGGCTTGAAAAAAGTGTTGAAATAATCGGCATGATGCCGGTCGTCTACGATCAGGATAACCGACTTCGGCGGGATACTGGCGTTGTGTTCCAGGAAGCCTGCCAGTTGGGCGGTGTCGATTGCCTCAAAGCCGCGCTTCTCCAGGCCCGCCATCAGGTCGGTGAACTGCGATTGCGAAATTTGATTGGGCCCGACTGTGTCTCCCGGTTTCATTATGGAATGGAACATGATCGGGATCACGATGGTACCGGGCGCGCTGTTTTTTGACGACCATTTGTCCTGTAAATACTGGCAAGTATCCGCCATGTAGGTATGCGGAGGATCGACCGGGTTTTGCAGCGAGCTCTCGAAAAGAGCCGGGAGAGCTGGCGGGGTGCGGATTGCCGTCGCTGTGGGAGTGAGCGTAGGAGTGGGTGTATCGCTTGGTATGAATGTAAAAGTCGCCGAGGGAACCATGCTTGGCGTTGCGCTCGGCAGGAGAGAAGAAGTAGCTGTTCCGGCACAGCCTGCCAGGAAAACCAGTAAGAAAAGCATTAGGGAAATACGACGCATTTGGTCCTCTCAGGGATTGGGAGAAATCTTATATATGAGATAGCTGGGATCCTTGTATACAACCGGTAAGGAATCGCAAACCGACACACCCACATGCCGCTGCACCACCACATCGGTCACGCCATATTTATCGGCGATACTTTGCAGAAGGCCGCAGGGGTCGTCAGACCCATTATAGAACCAACTGATCTCCTGAAGCCGGTAATACCAGTCAACCACGTCCGGGTCACGATCGGGCGCCGACTTGAAATCGACCAAAACCGGCGCTCCCGTGATCAGCCGAAAATCTTGCATTTTGGAAGGGATCATGTACACCTCTCCGGGAGCTTTATTGGCTGCGACGAATTTCATCATTGGCAGAGCCGGATCGCTCTGTTGCTGGAATACTCTCCAATTGGAAGCGTATGACTCCGGCGATCATCAGCCCAATGATGATGAGCAGACTGGCTGACCGCAGCCATGGTTCAAACGCATCCGGATTTTTTATCCAATCCATGAATTTCGTAACACAAAAAGCAATGATAATGGTCGTGCCCATTGGCACCAGCAAAACCGACACACGCCATGGGAAAATAAGCGCCAGCCACTTGCTTCCTGTAATTACCTGGATCAACGTCAAAATTAAAACACCTGTTGTGACCAGAACCAGAATGGTAAATAACTTAGTCTTACGAAGAATGATCAATCCACCGACGAATAGCAGCGATTGAACCAGGACCGTCCAGTTCAGCCAGGAGCTAATCAGGGCATGCTGTGGGTTACGGAAGTTCACCAGGATGGTCAGCACCTCCCGGGCCAATTCCGGGTAGGGATCATAGAACATGTAGATGGTGTAGCCCAGCATTGGCGAAACGAGCATGAGCGAGGTAATCCCCAGCATGAGCGGCCGCTTGATGGAGCGCTCCTGCCGGAAGATGACCCACATGTAAGCCAAAGTCAGCAATGCCCCAGCCAGAAGATAGACCGGGTGTAGGGATATTGCCAGCGCGATCGGCAACAGTGACCAAAATGGATGTTTGCGCAGAAAAATATATATGGAAAGAACCAGCAGCACGCCAAAAACGCTCGGCTGGAAGACCTGCCCAAGGATGCGTTGACCGGCCACCCCACCCTCGAACATGAAGGACGAATCCGTTGAAACTAGCCGGGAGAGCAAGAAGCGCAACGCTGCCGATTGCGCTCCGAAAAAGAGTGCCAGAAAAACCAACGTACGAGCTTTTGACCTGCGCAGATCGAAGAACAGGTCCATAATGCCGAACATGCTAAATAAATACACGCCCATCAATAAGGCATAATAAAAATAAAAAGGTACCTTGCTGTGAAAGACCAGATAGGTAGCATAAACCAGCCACGTAAAAACCGGCATGGCTTCCATGCGTGTGGCCAGCCAATCTTTGCTCAGATATCCGAATCCTGCCTTAGCCAGCCCATGCAAGAAGTATGTATTCTGGTTATTTGAGTAGAGAGGGGACTGCGAATATATTATCCCAAAAACGAGCGACCATCCCAGGAAACTTACCAGGCCTATAAACCATTTACGCTTGATGATACGGCGGAATGCCATTCAGCTTGCTCCAGGGGTAATACGGGAAACACACTGCCATGCATCCATCAACACCCCAAGTGGATACAAAAGAAATTGCGATCTCTTACGGAAAGAGCCAGGAGTATTGTATGGGTTGGCATGCATTGGGCATCTCCGCGAGATGCAACAGCATGAAAGCGACCCAACCAATACTCCCGATTTAATCGACTCGCCACGATGATCTATGGGGAACGACGCGAGGCGAGTGAAAGTGTAATCCAAACCGAAGATTATTCCTCGCCTTTGATGTAGGCCTCGGTCTTATCACGGCAAATGTCATCCCGGAATTGTTGGGGAGGCGTCTTGAAGAAATAGGAAGACGGTCCAATGATCGGACCGGAAAGACCCCGGTCGAGCGCCAACTTGGCGCAACGAATGGCATCGATCACCACACCAGCAGAGTTAGGGCTGTCCCACACTTCCAGCTTGATCTCGACGTTCAGCGGTACGTCCCCGAATGTGGTGCCTTCCTGACGGATGTAGCACCACTTTCGGTCGGTCAACCACGGCACATGGTCCGAAGGACCAACGTGGATATTGCCCGGATCGAGTTTGTAAGGGATCATGCTGGTAACTGCACCGGTCTTGGAGATCTTCTTGGATTCCAGCCGCTCGCGCTCGAGCATGTTCAGGAAATCGGTATTTCCGCCGAAATTGAGTTGGTAGGTGCGGTCAATCCGCACGCCTCGATCCACAAAAAGGCTGGCCAGTGTGCGGTGTAAAATGGTTGCCCCGACCTGGGATTTGATATCATCACCAAGGATTGGCAGGCCCGCATCCGTGAAACGCTTCCCCCAATACTCTGATGAAGCAATAAAGACCGGGATACAGTTGACAAAAGCGCAACCCGCTTCAAGGATCTGCTCAACGTACCATTTGGTGGCCATCTCAGAACCGACCGGTAAATATGAAACCACCACGTCCGTTTTTGTATCCTTCAGTAACTTGACGATATCGGCAGTCGGGCCAGGAGCCTTGGTTATCACCTGGGACAGGTATTTCCCCAAACCATCGTGGGTCATTCCGCGTACCACCGGGACATTCAACTTCGGCACATCGCAGAATTTATATGTATTATTCGGTTCCGCATAAATAGCCTCGGCCAGGTCCTTGCCGACTTTGGTGACATTGATGTCGATGCCCATCGTGAACTCAATGTCCCGAATATGATACCCACCTAGACTGACATGCATTATGCCGGGAATACTGGCATCCTCTGCGGCATCCTTGTAATATTCGACGCCCTGGATGAGCGATGATGCACAGTTCCCTACACCAATAACCGCCACACGAACTTTCTTTTCACTCATTTCTTCTCCTTGGTTCTTGAAAAAAATTCTATAAGATTGACATGATACCTGTATCAGTTGGTTTTTGCCAGAGTGCCCTGCGGTACGAAAGGTTGTTTACAAATTCCGGACAGTCCACAAGTGTACTACACCTGTTGCAGTATAATCGAGTCGAACCATGGACTCGAAAATCTACTCTTTCCTCAGGCGAACGTAACCGCCACATGGAACGGCTTCTCGAGATCAGCCGGTCTCTGAGCGCCTCGCTGGAACTCGAAACATTCCTGCAATCCATCATCGCGGCGGCCAGCGAATTGACCGGCTGTGAAGCAGCCTCGGTCCTTGAAATCGAGCCGGGTGGCGACCAATTCCACTTCCTCGCCTCGCCAAGGTCCCATCACGAAACATTGCAAACGCTCAAGATCCCGGTTCAGGAAAGCGTGGCGGGGTGGGTTTTCGAAAATGAACAACCGGCTGTTGTCCCGGACGTTACTGCAGAGCCGCGCCACTACAAAGGGACCGACCAGATTGCGGATTTCGTCACCCGCTCTTTGATGGCAGTTCCCATCACATTTCAAAGTGAAAAACTGGGCGTGCTGGAAGTTGTCAACAAGATTGGCGAACCCAATTATACCGAAGAGGACCTGACAATTCTAGAGACTCTTTCTGCGCAGGCAGCAATTGCGATTAAAAATACCCGTCTCATGAACCTGGTGAAGACCTCACAGGAACAAACCAGCCAGCTCGATGACATGAAGAGCGACTTCATTGCAATCGCCTCACACGAGCTGCGCACTCCGCTCGGCCTGATCCTGGGGCATGCCACCTACTTGCGGGATACCGTCCAGAGTGAGATCACTCCCCAGCTTGATATCATCGTCCGGAATGCCATGCGGCTCAAGGATATCATCGATAGCATTGCCAACATCGACAACGCCCAGCGCGGAATGGCCAGCCTGCGAGCCAACCTGACCTCCATCAAAAGCGTGATCGAAGAAGTGGTGAACACGTACCATCAGGAAGCGCTAAGCAAACAGATCACGATGCGTTCCGACACCGGGAAGGGCGAGTTACTGGTGGAAGGGGACGTATCGAAAATTTCCATTGCGCTCAACAACGTGGTCAAAAACGCACTGGACTTCACCAACCCGGGCGGTCATATATTTATCGTGGCAGAGCAAATTCCCGGATATGTCAAAGTGTCCGTAATCGACGATGGGGTTGGGATTCCAGGCAAGGACCTGCCGCACATTTTCGAACGCTTCTATCAAGCCGAGTCGCACCTGACCCGTAAACACGGCGGAATGGGACTGGGCTTGTCGGTAGCTAAAGTCATGACCGAATTGCACGGAGGCCGCATCTGGGCAGAAAGCGTGGAGGGGGAGGGAAGCAACTTCACCTTGCTGCTACCCGTTACGCCCAACCAGGTGGATACGACCACGAGCACGGTTGTCTCCTGAAAAG
The DNA here is from genome assembly GCA_963814135.1 of uncultured Chloroflexia bacterium. GTDB lineage: Bacteria > Chloroflexota > Anaerolineae > Anaerolineales > Villigracilaceae > UBA877. Next base: position 34,929 of record CAWFBZ010000003.1, read on the forward strand.
ATGGAACCGACCTTCATCATCGCCGGCCGCTTACAGCGGGATTATCTACTGCCCCCAACTGGTCGCCCATTACTGGACGTGCCGGGGGGCAGTCTGCTTTATTGCGCAGCAGGTGTTGGGATTTGGGAAAATAAAATCGGATTGTTGGCGCGCGTCGGCGAGGATTACCCACAGGAATGGTTACGCTCCTTCGAAAAACGCGGCTGGGATACTCATGGGGTCCACATCCTGGCAGACGCCCTGGATTTACGCCACTTCCAGGCTCGAATAGACTACCAGACTTTCCAATATTCCAACCCGGTTACGCACTTCGCCGCGGCTGAACCTGCCGTATCCCAAGTCCTTGCTGGGATACCAACCCCCATCCAATTCCGACGACCGTAAAACCACCCGACCCTGCTCGCCGCGCCCGACCGATATCCCGGCCGAATACCTGAACGCCCATGCCGCCCACCTGTGCGCGATGGACTACATTACAACGGGCCGGTTGCTCTCCACATTCCGGCAAGCCAACGTCACCTCCCTGACCCTGGATCCATCTTCTGCTTACCTGACAAGCACAGCTTTGGACGACATGCGCAGCCTGCTGCACGGACTGACAGCCTTCCTGCCATCGGAAGAGGAACTGCGCGCCATTTTCTGGGGCCGCACAGACGACCTGTGGGAAATGGCGGAAACGTTGGGGAGTTTTGGATGCGAATTCGTCGTGGTGAAACACGGGGCGCACGGCCAAATGCTGTACAACTCGGTCTCAAAAAAACGCTGGGAAGTGCCCGCCTACCCGGCAAGACCGGAGGACTTAACCGGGGCAGGCAATTCTTTCTGCGGAGGGTTTTCAGCCGGATACCAGAAAACCTTCGATCCCGTCCGGGCAGTGTTGTACGGGAGCGTATCGGCTTCGCTGACCATCGAAGGCAGCACTCCGTTCCATACGCTGGAAGCGCTGCCCGGGCTGGCGCAAGCGCGACTGGACTCGCTCAGCGGCAACGTGAGACAGGCATAACAGATGACCCAGGCTACATTCACCTCCCGCCTGCTCGACCTGGCAATCGCCATCCAGCAAATCCCCGCGCCGACCTTCCACGAAGCGCAACGGGCGGAGTTCGTGCGCGACCGGTTTACGGATAACAATCTGGAACAGGTGGAAATCAATTCGACCGGGAACGTGTATGCCCGGATCAGACGCAAGCCTCAACCAACCGGGACCTCCCAGGAAGGCGGCTCTGCTGTTAATCCCAGGCCAGTGGTTGTTTCGGCACACATCGACACGGTTTTTCCCCTGGAGGTCGATCTAAAGATAACCCGCCAGCCAGGACGCATCCTGGGGGCAGGCATCGGGGACAACTCACTGGGCGTGGCTGGATTGTTTGGGCTGGCCTGGGCACTGGAGCAGCGCGGCATTGCCCTGCCGGGCGAGGTCTGGCTGGTTGGGAACGTTGGCGAGGAAGGCCTGGGGAACCTCCGCGGCATGCAGGCAGTGATCGAGCGCTTCGGGACGGATCCGTTGGCATACATCGTGGTCGAGGGTGCGGCGTTTGGGCAGGTCTACCAACGCGGACTGGGAGTGCAGCGCTTCCGTCTGCAGGTACAAACCGCCGGAGGACATAGCTGGCACGACTATGGGCAACCTTCCGCCATCCACGAGTTGACCACACTTTCAGCGAAGATGACGGCACTGGAACTGCCGCACCGACCGCGCACCAGCCTGAACTTGGGGGTCATCTCGGGCGGTTCATCGATCAACACCATCGCGGCCGAAGCCATGCTGGAACTGGACCTGCGTTCGGAAAGCGCAGCGGCGTTGAAGGACCTGGTCAGGCAGGTGGAGCATATCGTTCATGCGGCGGAGAAACCCGGCGTGAAAATCACACTGGAATCGATCGGGCAGCGGCCTTCGGGAGAGCTGCCGGCAACCCACAAGCTGGTGAAATTGGCGCAAGAGTGCCTGCGCAGCGTAGGCAGCGACCCACACCTTAACATCGGCTCAACCGACGCAAACCTGCCACTCAGCCTTGGGCTGCCAGCCATCACAATCGGGCTGACAACCGGCGGAGGCGGCCACACGATCCACGAATATATAAACGTTGCTCCACTCGAAAAGGGAATGGAGCAACTGGTCAGGCTGGTAAGCAAAGTCTGGGATTAAAATACGGGGGAATGCTTACATGTGTTGAATGATGGCGTCACCAAATTCCGAACATTTTACTTCTTTGGCGTTATCCATCAGGCGGGCGAAATCGTAGGTGACAATTTTGTCGTTGACGGCGCCGCCCATGCCCTTGATGATCAGGTCGGCGGCTTCGTTCCAGCCCATGTAGCGGAACATCATTTCGCCTGAAAGGATCAGCGAACCGGGGTTGACCTTATCCAGGTCGGCATACTTGGGAGCGGTGCCGTGGGTGGCCTCGAAAATGGCGTGGCCGGTTTCGTAATTGATATTGGCACCCGGGGCAATGCCAATACCACCCACCTGGGCAGCCAGGGCGTCCGAAAGGTAATCCCCGTTCAAATTCAGGGTGGCGATCACATCGTAATCGCGTGGGCGGATGATGGTAAACTGCAGGCTGACATCGGCGATCGAGTCCTTGATCAACAGCTTGGTCTTCCATTTGCCGTCGCCGTGGGTATCCCATAACTTCAACGCCGCTTCCACCTCTTCCTTAATTTCATCCTGTTTATCGGGTGACATCATGCCAAAGCCGGGATCAATGCTGCGGGCATTGTCTTCCACGCTGAGATTGGGATTTTTTCCCTGTTGCCCAGGATCCAGGTTTCGCGCTCTGTAACGATCTCGTTGCGAAATTCCCGCTTCGCCAGAGCATAGCCCCAATCCTTGAAAGCGCCCTCGGTGTACTTCATGATATTGCCCTTGTGGACAAAATTCACGCTTTTGCGATGGTTGGTCAGAGACCAACGGATGGCGGCGCGGACGAGCCGCTCGGTGCCCTGGATGGAAACGGGCTTGATGCCGATGCCGGAGGTGTCGGGGAAGCGCATCTTGGCATATTCCAGGGGGAAGTTGTCCTTGAATAATTGCTTGAACTTGTTATTATCCGGGGTTCCATTGGCAAACTCGATTCCGGTGTAAATATCCTCGGTGTTCTCACGAAAGATGACCATGTCCACGTATTCGGGGTGTTTTACCGGGGATGGGACTCCGGAGAAATAACGCACCGGGCGCTGGCAGACGTACAGATCAAGCGCTTTGCGCAGGGCAACGTTGAGCGATCGGATGCCTCCACCGATTGGGGTGGTCAGCGGACCCTTGATGCCGACCAGGAATTCCTTGAAGGCCAGCACGGTCTCATCCGGCAGCCAGCTCTGGAACTGCTTGAAGGATTTCTCGCCGGCATAAACCTCCATCCAATGGATCTTGCGTTTGCCGCCATACGCCTTTTTCACGGCGGCGTCAAAAACGCGCACCGAAGCACGCCAGATGTCACGACCGGTGCCATCGCCTTCCACGAAGGGGATGATGGGTTCATCCGGGACCTGGAGTTTGCCTGCCTCAATGGTAATTTTCTTTCCGTCAGCGGGAACTTTCACTTGCGTATATGTCATGTCTGTCTCCTTTGGAGTAATTCGGTCAGAATTATAACAAACTGTGCGGTAGATGGATTAGGAATTCCTTTGAATTATCGGGGCTTTCTCCAGGCGGGAAAGCCCGACAATTTCCATCTATCGCCCCCACCACACAAGGGAGCAAAGAAGATGTCCAGAAATAAAAACCGGGCCCTGCAAGGAACCCGGTAGTGGTGGAGATAATTGGATAATTAGATGAGTTTGACGTTGGTGGCCTGCAGCCCCTTGGGACCCTGCTCGACCGAGAACTCCACTCTCTGATTCTCCTCGAGACGCTTATAGCCTTCCATCTCGATGGCGGAAAAATGGACGAACACGTCCTCGCCACCTTCGCGGCCGATGAAGCCAAAACCTTTGGTGGCATTAAACCATTTGACGGTACCGACGAAACGTTCTTCTGACATCTTGCCTTCTCCTGCAAAAGATTTTTGCACTACCCCTGCCATGCAATTGCGCAATCGAGCGTGCGGGCGAAAGAATATCATTGTTGAGAAAAGGTGTCAAGGAAAGTATTAAACGGATGGGGTAGCCCATTATTCCCTACGCGAGTCGGGGCGGAGGAAGGGTGTCGCAACCGCAGGATCGGTCAAGGCAGCGTAACGCCCCGGCTTGCGGTAGGCGTTCCCCCAGACTTCGGAGAGGCGGTAGAGGCGCAGACGTTCGAGGTCGAACTCCGCCAGGAAGATCCCTTCGTGACCGTTCGCCTGGACGACGCAGGTGTCACGCGAGCCGGTTTCGGTATAGGCGATGCCGTCGAACGCGACGGAATGGCCGTTCTCCTGGGGGATGGCGTAGTTGGCCATGGCGAGGGCGAGCATGTTCTCGTAGGCGCGGCGCCTGGTATTGGCCGATGCGGTTGGCGTCCAGCTCACAGGCATTGGGGGTCAGGATCAGCTCGGCGCCCTTGAGCATCAGGATGCGGGCGCTCTCGGGGAACTCGCGATCGAAACAGATCATGGCGCCCAGCTTAACGGTTCCGGCCGCCGTATCGAGGTCACAGACGTAGAAATCCTCGCCGGGAGTCAGGGCAGCCTCACGGTCCCAATCGCAGGTATGGACCTTGGCATAGGTCAGGCAGAGCTGGCCGTGCCGGTCGATGACGGAAATGGTGTTCCGCGGGGCGGGCTGCCATTTTTCCAGGTAGGTCAAGCCGATGGCCATATCGAGTTCCCGGGCGAGCCGGCGGAAAAATTCGATAAACTCATCCTGGCGATCGATGGCATGGCTCAGCCAGAGGGCGTGCTGGTCGGGCTGGGCCGGGTCGGGTAACCGGTAGCCAACGTTCCACATCTCGGGGAAGAGGGCGAGGTCGGCGCCCAACTGGCGAGCCTGGCGGCAGTAGCGTTCACCCTTGGCCTGGTTGGCGGCCTGATCGTAACCGGCGGAGAGCAATTGCAGGAGGGCAACTCGTAGCATGTTCATTCTCCAATCATCTGAACGATCAACTCGCGCTTGCGGGGACGGATATCGAAATCGACGTAGATGACCTGCTGCCAGGTGCCGAGCGTCAAAGTCTTATCAATGAAGGGAATGGTCAACGAAGGGCCGAGCAGGGAGGCGCGCATGTGGGAATGGCCGTTGCCATCGCCCCAGGTGGCGTTGTGGGCATAGTCGCGGCCGGAGGGGACCAGTTCCTCGAACAAGCGCTTGAGATCCGAGACAGCACCGGGTTCGTACTCGATAGTGGTCAGGCCGCTGGTGGAGGAGGGGCAGAAGACCGTCAGGGTGCCGGATTTGAGGGAAGATTGCTCGACCAGGCGGAAGAGGTCACGTGTGATGTCGTGGACGTCGGTGTCGGCATGGGTGGAGAGGGAGAGACTGGCAGTGACTACTGGCATTGGGAGGCTCCTTTATTAGACAACTAATTAACACAACCGGCTCAAAGGGAAAAGAATTTCCACAATCCCGGTGAATAACGCTGCGGGACGGGCGGTCACAATGGTTTTTGGGAGAAACCCTTGGGGCGAGGAAGTCTCGCTGGAGCAGGCATTTGGGAAGGAGAGTTTGGTTTTCATGGGGTTAAGATTACTGGCGACTCTTACCGCGGCGGAGGGAGCGCTCGCCGTACTTGGCATGGACGGCGTCCAAAGCGGCCTGCAGGCGGCGGGATTTTTCGGACTGGGCACCCCAAAGCTCCAATTGTCGCATGGGCGAACCCAACCCGCTGACACCGACACCCAACAGGCGAACGGCCTTGCCGGATGAGCGAACCTGGCCCATCAGCACGAGTGCAGTGGTATAGATCTGATCGTCCTGGTCGGTGGGCTGGGGTAGGGTAAGCTGGCGGGTGAGAGTTGTGAAATCAGGCCAACGCAACTTGAGCTTGACGGTGGTACCGGCCAGGCTGGCCTTGCGCAGGCGCTGACCGACCTGGGCCGACATCTCGCGCAGGGAACGGTAAAGCTCCCGGTCGTCGCGGACGTCGCGGGCGAAAGTGATTTCCTGGCTGATGGACTTGACGGCGTGCTCGGTTATGACCGGGCTTTCGTCGATGCCGCGGGCACGCCTGGCCAGGTCGGCGCCGTTCTCGCCAAACCAGCGAATCAGGTCGGCGGGCGGATGGCGGGCAATGTCACCAACGGTCTTTATGCCGACGCCATCCAGGCGGGCGGCAGTCTTGGGACCAACACCCCAGATCATGGTAGCCGGCAGAGGCTCCAGGAAGGCAGCCTCGGTGCCGGGCGGGACAATGGTGATGGCGTTGGGGGGCAAATCCTTCTGGGCGGTCTTTTTCCCGACCTCGGTGGCGACCTTGGCAACCAGCTTGCTGCCGGCGACTCCGACCGAGCAGGGCAGGCCGAGCTCATCGTTGACACGCGCCTGCAGGCGGCGAGCGATCAAGGCGGGATCTTCGTGCAAATCGCTGATATCGACGAAGGCTTCATCGATGGAGATCTGTTCGACGAGCGGGGAGAGGTCATTCAGGCGCTGCATGACCTTGTGAGACATCTCGCCGTAATTGCCGAAGTGGTGCGAGATGACCAGCAGGTCTGGGCATAGGCGCAGGGCGCGGCTCGTGGGCATGGCCGAACGAACGCCGAATCGGCGGGCGGCATAAGAGCAGGAGGCGACCACACCGCGCTGCCCGGGTTGACCCCCGACTGCAAAGGGTTTGCCACGCAGGGACGGGTCGTGCAGCTCCTCCACGGCACAAAAGAAGGCATCCAGGTCGAGGTGCAGGATGGTGCGAGGCATGTTTAAATTATATACCCGGCGGGTGGCGAAGTGAGGGGGCTTGGGGAAGCGGGATTGGCGGGTGGAGGTGGTCATGGGTAATTGGGGGACAGAGATCGGGGATCAAGGATCAGGCATTAACCATCGGGATCAAATAATATTGAAAACCTCGAGACCCAAACCCCAAAAATCCCTGATTCTGACAATAAAAAACACCGAGACCCAAACAATCGAAACAATTCTGAGCCCCTTATTCCAAGAATTTTTGGGGGCGGCCAACGAAACAATTCTGAGCTCCTTTTCGCAGAATTTGAGGCAGGCCCTGCAGGAAAGCACCGCAGGACAGGTGGGAGGAAGGAATACCCGGGGTGGGAGTGTGCTATTTTTCCTGGAGGATCGACCCCGCTGAAGAACGCAGGGCAGGCAAGAGGAACGAAAAGAGGAACGAATCAATACGGTGGGTTTAAACCCATGTATATGAGGGGCACTCCCAGTAAGACCGCCAGATATTCCGGTTTCAGGTGGAATTATTGGTTTTTTTACGGGATTCGATTTGCAAAACGAATCAGGTTTCGGAAAAGCAAACGTTAATGATCGGAATACCAGGGAAGGAGCGTCGGCGGGTGGAGAGGACATTTACAATACACGGTCAGAGGAAATGTCCCGGCCGTGTCTGAAATGGATTATAGAATTTATGTTCTGTTTTGTCAAGGGAGGCGGGGGTCTGGGTTGGCAGATATAGAAACGGCAGACAATTTTAACAACCGGGAAGGCTACCAGATGATATTGGCTTGGGCAAACCATCGAAAGCGGGACAAGCTCTTACCGGCAGACGAGAGGCGAAACATCAGCGTTGTTCGTCTGGTAGCCAGGATAAAGGAGGCGTTTGCCACCTGACAGCCAACATCCGGGTTTTCTCTTAGGACGGGATGGCAGGCATTACTTAGAATAATCCCTAACTTTTCTTTGTAAGCAACCGACAGGGTGGACTTCCTGCTCAACCAATATTGTCATACTGGTTTAATATAAACATCATATAATCTCACACCCTGCAACCACAAAGGTTTTATCCTTCGGAAATAACCAGAACAGTTTTTTATATTATTGCCAGGATGAAATCAATTCAGAAGATTCTGTTTTGAGAAATAAATTTTGAAAATTTGGGCAGAAAGAAACAAATTATGCTAAACTTAGGAGAATTCCATCAGGATTTTCACCCGCTTTGGCGAAAATGATCGAAAAATATTTCGACGTGGAATTTCGGTAATTGAAATTTGTTTCTTAGTGGTACCTGAGATTTCGTTTGACCCCATCCGGTTATATAAATTTTAATCTTTCACCTTCTCATTGGATCCTGCTTTAATTTTAGTGATCACGGAGACTCCATAATTAATGATAAATTCCAATTCGGAATTTCGTAATTTCCTCAGATCAACCTGGTCGGGCTCTTCCTTTTATCGAAATCTGTACATGCAGCACGGGATCCATTTCGATGATCTCGATGCCCTCCGGTTGCAGGATTTGCCGATCATCACAAAACAAATGGTGATCGAATCTTTCGATGAAGTCGTCACAGATCCAGCTGTTCGTGATGCTGAACTTCAAAAATGGCTGGAACAGGATAAAGATCCGCGCAATCGCTTCTTGAATAAATATTTGGGGGTATTCAGTTCGAAAACATCCGGGGTGGAATTCAAAATGATTTTTGACGAAACCGCCTGGAATAAAATGTCAGCTGCAGCAGCGGTTTACCTGCATCCGGAAAAGATCTACAGCGGGATCAAGTACCGCAACGCATTTTTTATCGGCAGCGTTGGTCATTTTGCCAGTGCAACTACTGCACTGAATGCTTCTGAGGCGACTTTTAACAGCCTGGTTTTATCGATGAGAGACCCCATCGAAGAGACAATCAGCCGACTTAATGCATACAAACCAGATCGAGTGACAGGCTACGCAAGCAGCGTGGGCTGGTTGGCAGAAATTGCATTGCGGGGACATTTGGAAATTTTTCCTCGGGATGTGGTGGTAAGCGGCGATCGAATGACCCCTGCCATTGAAGCGAAGATACGCCAGGCCTGGGATTCCCGGATATATGATCTTTACGCAGCAGACAAATCCCCATTTATTGCCCTCAAAGAACCCGGAAGGTCGTCATGGAAAGTCTTCGATGAATTTCTAGCCATCGAGGTTCTGGATTCAAATGACAACCAGGTGCAGAAAGGGCAAATTGGTCGGGCGGTATTGACCAATTGGGTCACCTCGGTCCTACCTCTAATTCGTTATGACATGACGGATTATGTTATCTGCGGTGAAAGGCGACCGGGCTATTCAACCCTGGATGGCTTTGTCGGAAGGAGCTTTGAAAACTTGCCCACCCGCCTTTCAGATGGATCCATTGGTGAAATTCCATCTTACGAACTGGCGACTCTTGATATCCCTGACGTGGATGTAATCCAGTTTATCAGCCATAGTCCGGATCGTGTAGAAGTCCAATATTGCGCTTCTCAAGATTTGGATGCGCTTCTAAGTTCCAAGCTCGATACAATCCTTAAAAACTGGGGCAGTCCGCTGACGCAGATCAATTTCCGGCGTGTTGACCACATCTGGAACAACCGGGTTGGATCAAAATTCAGTCTCGTTCGCCACCCTGACGACCCACAATTAGTACTGCAAACGAACGTCTTTGACACAGATAAAAAGATTGAACCTGAGTTGAAGTTACGACCTGGTGAGGGATTCATACCCCAGGGACGGGAGCTGCTGGAAAGAACCATCGTTTCTGTCTTTGAAGAACAAGCCGTGAGAAAGCCGGCTGCAATTGCAGTTAACGATGCATCCACATCCTTGACTTATGAAGAACTAAATCAACGGGCCAACCAGGTCGCCGGATTGCTTAGAGAAAGAACCATGGATCCGGCTCATCCGGTCGCGTTGCTATTTTCGCATGGCGCCAGCATGATTGTTGCAATGCTCGGGGTTTTGAAATCTGGTGGCTGGTATGTTCCATTGGACCCCTCTCATCCCGAAATTCGCAACCAGATTATTCTTCGTGAAACGCATGCCGGCATTCTTCTCACAGATAAAGAGAGTATCTCGTCAGCAGGGTTGCTGGGATTTTCCGAAGATAAAATCATTAAAGTGGATGAGCTGGAGGAAAGCGCTCTCAGCCCCAACCTGGGGGTTCCGGGATCTCCTGAATCTCCCGCCTGCATCCTGTATACCTCCGGCTCTACCGGAACGCCCAAAGGGGTTGTGCTGGATCATCGGGCAATTCTCCACAGAGTGTATTTGTACACCAATGACTATGCAATCGGACCAGGTGATAATTTGGCCCTTCTGCAATCCTACCTTTTCAACGCATCCATCCGGGATATATTTGGGGCTTTGGTGAATGGAGCGTGCCTCAAAATCTATTCGATTAAACGCAGCGGGCTGCAAAATTTGCCTGCCTGGCTGGAAAGGGAAGACGTCAGTGTCGTCTATATGGTCCCCAGTCTCTTTCGGGCGTTTTTGGATATTCTCCAGGTTGAGCGCTTCGAAAAACTTCGCTTGGTCCGCCTGGGGGGAGAAGCCGTGCTCGCTCGGGATGTAATCGGGTTTCAACGTCATTTTGGTCCAGGATGCATTCTTGCAAATGGTCTGGCTTCTACAGAGACAGGCACTACCTGCCAGTTATTCCTTAATTCCCGCACTCGCATAACAGAGCAAGTTGTTCCAGTCGGCGAGCCCGTCGAGGACAAGAAAATTAATTTTCTGGACGAATATGGCGCTCCCATCCAGGATGGTCAGGTGGGCGAGATGGTCGTGGACAGTTCTTTTGTCGGTCCGGGATATTTTCCTCTGCCCAAATCAGCCATAAACAGCGGACCTGACACTGAAAGAAGCATACATACCGGCGACCTGGGTTATCGCAAGTCTGATAACGAGATCGTGCTGGTGGGGCGGCGTGATTCGCAGATCAAGCTGCGGGGCCAGCGGATTAATCTGCTCGAGATAGAACATTGCCCTGATAGGTGTAGGCAATGTCGCAGAGGCTGCGGTAACCTTCCAGGCTGAAGAAAATGGTGAGGCATTTCTGGTGGCTCACGTTCAACTCAAAAACAGGCTGGCGGCCCCTGAAGTCGAATTGCTGCGGGGATTACGGGATTTTTTGCCGGAAGCCATGATACCCACCACATTTCGGTTTTACGATCAACTTCCTAAAACTGTAAGCGGGAAGATCAATCGACGCGCCTTACCAGAGGTCGAACGGGGCTTACCAGAGGGACGGTCAACCGGGACGCAAAACCATCCATCCGGAATTGAAACATCCACTGTGGAGAGCCTCACAAAAATATGGAATGAAATCCTGGGACTGGAAAATATCGATCCATCGGCCGATTTCTTCGCGCTAGGCGGGCATTCTTTATTAGCGGCACAATTACTTGCCCGCATCCAAAGGCAATTCGGTCAATCCCTGCCCCTATCCATCCTTTTGGAATTTAATACAATTAACAAGCTGGCCCAACTGATCACCGCAAACTCCAGCCAAAAAAACAAATCACTGGTGACAATTCGCTCAGAAGGCAGGAAAAAACCAATCTATCTGCTTCCAGGAGGGGATGGGGATGTTCTATATTTTCGTAACCTGGAAAAACATCTTAAACCAGATCGACCTCTTTACGGATTGCAAAGGAGCCTGGTAGAGAAATCACAAATTTCCAGTTTGAAAGTTGAAGATTTCGCCGCCCATTATTTGACCGAGATCTTACAATTACAACCGGAAGGTCCTTACCTCCTGGCAGGCCATTCTTTTGGTGGATACGTTGCGATGGAAATTGCACGCCTGCTCCAGGAGCAGGGACGGAAAGTAGCTTTTCTGGGACTCCTGGATACTCACCCTCCCGGTCATGCCCGCAAAGCGACCCCATTGGATCGCATAAAGATCCAAATGACTAACATGCGTGGTCTGAATGCCCGTCAGTCATTCAAATATATCCGTGAACGGTTATATATCCTTCTTTATCGAGCAAGTCGTATCCCATTTATTCAATCGAACGTAAAGTGGATCAAGCTGGCACCAATAGATGGCATGGGTGGAGCAAGTATCGCCAGTCATAACTACAACCCTGAGCCATACCAGGGAGATGGATTCCTTTTTGAGGTGAAGGATCGACCCTGGTATATCCGCTGGGATCCGATGGAGAATTGGCAGAAATATATCCGCGGGAAACTCGAGGTTCGGCAGATCTCAGGGACGCATACAGATATCCTCTTTGAACCATACGTGCAGGATCTGGCGCGCCAGATTGATGATTGCCTGCAGTTTGTGGATGCTTGATACCTTGGCAAGATCCCGGTGTCACGACCAACATGTCTGATTAAAATTTGGGCATAATATAAAGACAATAATATGGGACCATCCGATCAGAATAAACTCTCAATGGAGGAATTTCGAAGATGAACACAGGTACAAAAATACGGCAACACCTTCCTGCCAGTCTGTATACCTGGATTGTCTCCATTTCGTTCGGGGCGGTTCTGCTGGATATCTTGTATGCACGCGCCGCATCCAGAAACTTCAATCCGTCTGATGTGACAGTCATTTTCTCAAATGGCGCGGATTTCCTACTCCTGCTGAGCGCCATTTCTTTGCTCGCCGGGTTGGCTGCAGTTGGCCTTACGTGGCCACGCGCCGCCGCCCGGAACCTGTTGATCGTCAGCCTCATCGTTATTGTCATTGAGCTTTTTACACCCGTCTTTTTTGGCACGCTCATATCCAGGGCGCAGGCCAGCTCTGGGCTGGCTTTTGGCATGTGGATCCGGTTGGTCGGAAACGGGCTGTCTTCGATTCTGGCATTCCTGGCGCTTTGGAAGCTAAATTTTCCAGAATAACAGGATGTGTGCCGGGCGAAGACTTTTCCCGCAAAAAAACGCGGGACAGGCCCCGCAAAAAACAAGTAGCGTACTCCGCAAATAACACGGGACAGGCCCCGCAAAAAACCCCGGACAAGCCCCGCAAATAACAAGTGACGGACTCCGCAAAAAACCAGCGGCGGACCACGTATAAAATGCGGGGGCGGGGAGGATTGCGAGAATCTGCAGTGTGCATTATGGTTTTCGTGGAATATTAATCGTTTGGACTCTGCCAGGTCAGCAATGCCGGTATCCCCTTTGGGGTGAATCAGATCATCCTTAGTCCTGCTCATAGATAAAAGATAAGGAGACGAGAATGGACTCGCTACAAGCAGACATGCAAGTCTTGCGGGAGCAACTCGGGAAGGGTTCGATCCAGAAAGCCTACCGGGCGCTGATCGCTTTCATGATGGGGCTGCGGACGCACTTCTCAAACCAGTACGGGCAGGCGGCGGTCTCGGGGCTGTATCAAGGGTACATGGACATGACGTATTTTGCGCTCTTTCCCGCCTCGCTCAAGCCTCACGACCTGAAGATCGCCATCGTCTTCAATTACGAATCCTTCCGGTTCGAAGCGTGGCTGGCAGCCCGCAACCGCAAGGTCCAGCGGCAAACCTGGGAGCTTTTCAAAGACAGCCAATGGGACGAATACCGGCTAGTCGCGCCGGCGGGAGGGGTTGACGCCATCGTCGAATGCGACCTGGCCAGAGATTGCGATTTCAGCGATCTGGAGGATCTGACGGGCAAGATCGAAGAGGCGACGAACGCGTTTATCAGAGGATATGGAAAGGTTCCTGATTGAGGAACAGTCCGTATGAACGGTCTTATCATCGAGCAAAGCCTGGCCGACCCGCAGGCCCTGAAGCATGTGCAGGTCACCAAAACGGAATTCTGGCAGTCGAGCAATGCTGCGCCTTACCAGCCGGTTGCGTGGACGGCCCAGTCCTTTACCGTTGCTGACGAGCAGGCGCAGGCTGTTTCTGAGGCTTTAAGGCTGGCGCTTAAACCGGGCTGGTATATCAACCCCTCCACGGCCCTGCACGTTTCCGTGATCTTTCCCGAGCGGATATTCAAATACATCCAGGGCGACCAACACCAGAGAGAAAATGCCAGAGAATACGGCCGTTCCCTGGGCATTCCGGAGGCGCAATTGGATTGGAGGGAGTGAAGGGAAATAGAGAGCAGAGAAAAGAGAGCGGGGGGAAACCTGTAGTGGACCAGATGGGTAAAGGGAGGGTTTAATTAAGGAAGACCCAGGGAGGAACGGATCCGTGCGGCGGTGGCGGAGTCGGAGGCGACGAGGCGGGAGGCGGAGATGTCGATGAGGAAAGGGATGGCCCAGGCAGATCGGACGCCCTGGGAATTGAGCGTGACCAGCACCAGGGCAGATTGGCGCGTGTCGGGCAAGCCGGGCTGGTCGAAGAGGGCGTTGCCGAGGCTGTAAAGGACGAGGGTCTTTCCGGTGGAGTTGGGAATCCAGGCAGCCGGCTGGAGCACGTGCGGGTGACTGCCGACGATGAGGGAAGCGCCGGCGGCAGCGAACTGCTCCGCCAGGGCTTGCTGGCGGGCGGTGGGACCAGACTGGTATTCCAGACCCCAGTGGACGTAGACAATTACAAGGGAACCGGACGATTGGGCTGCGCGAATTGCCCGGGCAGCCACCTCCGCGTCCAGATAGCGCGCTGACGTCGTCAAAGGCGAGGAAGGCCAGACGCAGGCCATGCACCGGGCGATAAACCGGCTGCGAGTCTGAGCCGATGGGAGTGAGAGCGGCAGATTCGAGCGCCAGACGGGTAAGCGCCGGGCCGTCTGAGGCGCAGTCGAATTGATGGTTGTTGGAGAGGGATAACAAGTCGAGGCCCCAGCCAGCCAGGAGTGCGGCGCGCTCGGCTGGAGCACACAGGTTGTAACCGGAGGACGAACCCGGCAGGATTGAAGAGAAAGGGCTTTCCAGGTTGGCCAGGGCCAGGTCGGCAGAGTTGAGCTGGGGAGCGAGATAAGCCAGGGAAGAGGAATCCGGAGTGAGACCGCGGCCGAGCATCAGGTCACCCAGCAGGGCCAGAGTAGCTGTACGGGAGGCAGGCAGGCAGCCGGGAAGGAATAGCAGGAGGGTCAGCAGGAAGAATAATTTGCGCATACGTATTTATAAAATATTCAACATTTTTATATGATCTGGTTTTGGCTAAGCAGGCGCACGACGATTTCCCGGCTCCCGGAATATGCCTCCCAGACGGAAGCGCACCAGCGTTGGATCATCTCGTCCCGTCCGGATCCAGGAGCGGCTTCCAAAACACTGGCGACCGTTATCGCACCTGGCGCTTCCGGTATCGAAAAGATCGGCCAGCGTTGCTTCACCCGGGCAAGTTGCATGTGCGCCGACTGGACCTGCCTGCCGGTAAAGTCTTTCTCGACGTACAGGTAAAGGCCAACCAAGGCAAAGGTCAGCTTGATCGGTTTGTCATTTTCCCTGGCAGTCTGGGCTGCAAAGGCATCCACCACGTGCTGGTGGATGAAAGCCGGATTTCTATGGGAGAGCGTGTAATAAGATAATTCGGTGTAGGCTTCCTGTCCAGTTTTCATGCGCGATTTCCAACTAACAGGAAATATACCGGGGTGGATTGCCGGCTGCACTTATCCAGCGCAACAGGGCGGGTCGAAGGCCTTCGTTCAATCCCGGTTATTTTGCAATTTCCCAGATGTACCCACCCGGATCCATGAAGCTGGCGGTTCTTATCCCCCAGGGGCGATCCATGGGGCCGTTGAGGAGCTTCACGCCGCGCCGCGCTAATTCCGCACACATCGCATCCACATCCTCCACGTGAAGGGTGATAACAAAGCGGGATCCAGTCCAGGCTTTGCCACCGTTGCAGGCTGGATGAGTACTGGAGCGGCGGTGGTCTTCAACAGGTTGATGAGCATATCCCCGAATTTGAACACAGCCGAAGCGTCGTCTTCATAATCAACCGGCAACCCAAACACTTGTTGGTAGAACTGCTTCGCAGCCGGTAAATCTTCCACGAAAAGCGTGATGGCGAATATGCCAGGTGGCCAGGGAAGGATGTCTGATGTAGTTTGATCCATGCATGATCTCCTTTTATTAATCGTGAGCCAGGCTTATCATTTTCGGGACATAGTTTCGTCAAGCAGTCGCATGCAAGTCAGCTTTTTAGGCTGCGGGAGCGACAGTCCCCCAATTATCGCACGAATTCCGGCGAATTGCATCCGGGCGCATTTGCCACTCACAGGCGAGGACCTGTGCTGGCCCCACGCAACGCGGGATCCCCTCTGGGAGCCCTGGTAACATGTTTTCCCAAAAAAAGCTTATTCGAACCAGGGAAGGAATCCGAAGTCTGAGACTTCGGATTCCAATGGTTAATGAAACATTCGCAATAGCCGGCGGATCAGGGCGCGATGAACATCTGCGTCCAATCGGGCTGGGCAGGATTGGTGCCAGCCTGGACCTGGGCCTGCCAGGCCTCGTCGGTCATGCGCTCGGAAACCGGGACGGTGAACTCGTAATACGTGTAGACCGCGCCCACGGCAACCCGCCAGGGCGAATCGGGCAGGACCACGTAAATGGGGGTGGGTTCGCCGACGCCCTCCTCTAATGCCACCAGCGAACCCAGGTCGTAGGTGCCCGTGGCGACGTCCGCCACAAGGGCGGCCTTCTGGTCGGACAGGTCACGCGAATCGTCTCCGGTGGTATCGGCAGCCTTGAGGGTGAACTGCTCGAGTGTGCCGCCCCAGTAAGTCATCTGCCAGTATTCCTCGCTGGTGATGGGTTCGCCGGAGAGCTCGCGCTGCGAGATGTCCTGCAGGAATTCCAACGTCGAGATCAGGTTCTCAAGGTTGCCACGCGTCAGGTCGCTCAGCAGGTTGCGGGACTGCAAGCCGTCGTAGGTCATTTGCGCCAGTGCCAGCAGGCGTGCATAGGCTTCTGGATTCGGCTCGACGTAACCATGTGGGGGCTCCTGTTCCGGGGCGCCGCCACCCATCTCGGCCATGACCTGCTTGGCGTACAGGATGGTGTCGTGCTTCAACTCCGTCCATGACCCCAGGGCGGTCTGCAGGTCCTTGCGGGTCCAGGCCTGGGTCTGCATAAAGGGCGGAAAGGAAGCGTCCTTGGGCGAAATGAGCGGTTGGAAGGCGTACAGCCAGGACCAGTACAGGTTCTGCGTCCAGGAATCCAACCCCAGGGCGGCTACCTGCGAGCGGACTTTGGCAGACTGGGTGTCAAAGTTGGCATATTTGTTTTCGCCCATCTCATTCAGGATATTGGCAGCTTCCTCTGAACCCATGGCAGCGAAGAAATCCAGGCCCTTCGGCAAGCCGCGCACCAGATCGGGCGTGCCGACCTTGCGCCAGATGACCTGCCCGAAGACGTAGGCGTCCAGGGTGAAGCGCTGGCCCATGAAGCGGAAACCCTTAGTGACCTGCTCTGGATCCTGCCAAATCCAAACCCACATCGAATTGACCTGGGGAGGCGGCAGCGTCTCACTGGCTTGCATGAAGCTGGCAAAGAGCGTGGCATCCGCGAATTTAGACGGGTCGGGGTCCTGGCCGAAAATCTCATCCGAAAGAGCGCCGTATTCGCTAATGCCCAGGTCATCCGCCTTGCCAACGATGAAGACAGTCGGATCGTAGACGTTGTGCCAGAGATCCAGGGCGGGCGTGCCGTCGGCAGCTGTGGCGGAGCGAGCCGCCTGGACCAGCAATAAAGCCCGTTGGGTCTCGAAGCTATCTTTCAAGCGGAAGGTCAGGCGGCCATACCACATCATGGCCTTGAAATACATCTTCAGGTCCTCGCTGCGGGTATAGTGACCGCGCGGGACGTATTGGGAATAATCTTCGATCAGTTTCTCATCCTCCGCCAGATCAGAGCGATCCCAGATGGGCGAGACAGCCGCCCCGGAGGCCGCGTTGATCAGCGCCAGTTCGGCGTCCACCAGCGATTGTGCTGCCGGCGGGATGGGGTCCGAAAGACCCAACAGGCGGTCAGTCACGCCGAAATAGGCGGCGTTGCGTAAAGCCGGATCCTCGAGCGCACTGCCCTGCAGACTCTGGTACTGGGAGGTCGATGCAGCCAGCATGGTAGCGGAAAGCGACTTGATATCAGTTATGAAATATCCGGTTTCCAGGTCACGCAGCATCTTGTCGAAGATCAGGTGGTAGACATGGAAGATCGAATCGGTGGTGATGAAGACCGGCGTCTCCATGTAGCGGTTCTGCTCGTAGATCTGATAGAACTCCCGGAACTTTCCGGGATCGGGTGTGGCCACCGTGAAGCCATTCTGCGCCAGTTGGGCCTGCTGGGAGTCGCTCAGGGTGACCTGATCGAGACCCTGCACCTGGGACAGGTCCAGCGGCAGGGAATATCCGCCCCCGTTGAACGTGCCGGGGAGGCTGACTGCCGCTTCATTATATTTGGCAAACGCCGGCGGATAAATCCCGGGCGGCGGCGGAAGCAGCGGGGTGGGAGTGTCGACCGGGTTGATGACGGGAACAGAAGTAGCCGGGGCGAGCGCCGTGGGCGAGGCAGTGCCGGCGGAACCAGGCAATCCGAAGCTGCAGGCAGCCTGGGCAATCACCAGGGCCAGGAAAACCCAAACGATCTTGCGGAAAATATTCTTCATGGTGTCTCCTCCAAAGACATGAATCAAGGAACCAGGATCAGGATTTGACCGGATCCTGTGCGGACAAGGGCCAATTTATGGAAATCCCCTGCAATCATAGAGACGACGGAGAAGCCAAATCCGTTCCAATCCCAGGCTTTGATCTTACGCCCGGCTACCTGGTCTGAAAGCGCCGCCAGTGAGGGCCGCGGATCCGTATAGCTGCCTTCGAGTGTCAGCAGGTCCTGGACCCCATCCCCTTCCAGGTCGGCGACTGCGAAGGCCCGCACCGGTTCCGCCAGCGCCGAACCGGCCCAGATCTCACCCCAGCGCTCCCCGAGCCAGCCCACCAGGATGATGTGGCAGGAATCCCCGGCTTCATCATGAAAACCGTCAATACGTCCGCCATGCGGCAGCCAGCGGTCCACCGGCCACGGCTGGAAAGGCCTCCAGACCAGCAAAGTCGCTTCCGGGATGCCATCTTGGTTCAGATCCGTAATGGCGGCCTGGGCAACCTGCCAGCTGGACGGGCTCTGCCAGACCGTGCGACCGGCGGAGGCGATCGTCAAGCGCCCCGCGGTAAGGATCAGGTCTTCCTCCAAACCATCCCGGTCTAAATCTGCCCGGGTGCGCGGGTTGATTGGGAGCAAGCCGCCCGGAATGGAGGCCGTGGAAAAACCGGGAGGCGCCAAAACCAAGGCGCGCAATGGGACGGGTGAGGCCAGCAACAAAAAAAACAGGGCCGATCCGACGAGCAGAATGTATCTTCGCATGTACAATTATTCGGATAAAATATACATATATTGTACAACCCTGGTTGGAGAATCTCAAGTAGAATTGAGAAGAATAGGTATAATCTTGGAGATGGGGTTATTAGACAGGCAGGAGCGATAAAACCTGCCCTACCCTAAAAATACCCTTCAAAAATAGGAGGGGAACCCCATTTACACGTAAAAATACGATTGGGTTTACCATAGAAATAGGGTATGTAATTTTTGAACAATTGCGCTATCATTACGGTAGGGAACCATTCCCGGCTATTATTCGTCTCATATTTGTAGGCATAGGCCGCGCCTTAGAGCGCGCCGGTCTGTGCCGTCCGACTAAATGAAGGAGGCTGAGATGTCTTTTCGACGAATTTCCATTCCGGCTGCATTGATCATTGTAATGCTGCTCCAATTCCTGCCAGGGACGGTTTTTGCTCCCCAACCGGCAGCGGCGGCATACTGTGATTCAGCGCAATTCATCGCAGACGTGACCATACCGGACGGGACCGTAATGGGCCCGGGGGCAACCTTTGTCAAAACGTGGAGGTTGCAAAATATTGGCACCTGCACCTGGACGACCGCCTATTCGGTCGTTTTCACGGGCGGCGACCAAATGAGTGCCCCGGCAGTCGTCAATTTGCCCTATAGCGTGGCACCCGGCGCATCGGTGGACGTCTCAGTCAACATGACCGCACCCGTGGCACCCGGACATTACCGCGGCAATTGGAAGCTACGCAACGCTTCGGGATACCTGTTTGGGGTGGGAGGCGCGGCCAATTATCTATTCTGGGTGGATATTAATGTCAATACCACCTACACATCCGGCACGACCTATGACTTTGTCGCCAATTATTGTTCGGCGTTATGGGCCAGCGGGGCGGGCGGTTTGGGCTGCCCCGGTACGGATGGGAATACCAGTGGATATGTCCTTAAGGTGGATTCTCCACAACTGGAGACCGGAAGCGTTTCTCCCAATCCCGGGCTGCTGGTGAGCCCACAGCAAGTGGCGGGAGGATACATCAAGGCGTTCTACCCGGCTTACACAGTGCAGGCAGGCGATCATTTCCAAAGCATCGTGAACTGCACCTACGGAGCCTCAGGTTGTTACGTCAACTTCCAACTGCAATACCAGATCGGGGGCGGCACAATTCATTCCCTCTGGTCATTCAACGAACGCTATGACGGCCTTTACTATCCGGTCAACCTGGATTTGAGCAGCCTGGCCGGACAGAACGTGAATTTCATTTTGTACATGGCGGATGTTAGCGGCTATGGCACCCCCAGCGCCGATCGAGCCATGTGGGTTGGCCCAAGGATCGTCGGTTACTCCTCCGGCGGTTATGTGCCTCCGATCCCGCCTTCCAGCGTATGTGACAAGGGCGCCTTCGTTTCGGATGTGACGATCCCGGATGGGACCGTAATGGCTCCCGGCACCGCCTTTACCAAGACCTGGCGTATCAGGAACGTAGGCTCCTGCACCTGGACAACCAGCTACCAGTTGGTCTACGCCTTCGGCACATTGATGAGCTCTTCCTCTGCTTTCAATCTGTCCAGTAGCGTGGCACCGGTCGTTCCGGGCGCTACAGCCGACTTCTCGGTGGATATGGTCGCTCCGACCACCCCGGGACACTACCGCAGCTATTGGCGTTTCAAGAATGCTTCGGGCACGCAATTCGGCGTGGGTAGCGGTTACATCACCTTCTTCGCGGACATCTACGTGTCGAACAGTGTGGGCTCCACTCCTTCCACAACGACCATCACGGCAGATGCCCCGGATCCCTCGACCACCGGACAAGCCGTACCGGTCAGCGTGACGGTATCCGGAAGCAGCTTTACCCCAACCGGCACGGTTTCCATCACCGGTGCCGACACCAACTGCACCCTCACGCTTTCGGGCGGCAGCGGGACCTGTAACGTGATCTTCAGCACAAGCGGCAGCAAGACCCTGACCGCCATTTACAGCGGCAACGCAACCTATGCAAGCAGTTCTGACACCGAAAGCCATACCGTGAGCGGCGCAGGACTCGCTGCCAGCACGACGACCATCACTGCAGATAACCCCGATCCGTCCAATATCGGCCAGACGGTTGCAGTGAGCGTCAGTGTGACCGGTTCAAGCGGCACCCCGACCGGAAGCGTCAGCATCACCGGTTCGGATAGCAACTGCACCATCACGCTCACAAGCGGCAGCGGCAACTGCAACGTGCTCTTCAACAGCGCCGGCGGCAAGACCATCACAGCCTTATACAACGGCGATGCAACTTATGCCAGCAGCTCTGACACCGAAAGCCACACAGTGAATTCGGCCATCCCATCGAGCAACGCGGAATTGGTCGTGAGCATGACTGACGGTGTAAGCACTTACGTACAGGGCGGCATAACGACCTACTTCATCGAGGTCGACAATAACGGACCGCACGACGTAACCGGGGCCAACTTCACCGACAACAAGCCCTCCCAGGTGGATAGCTGGACCTGGACCTGCTCGGCAGACGCTGGAGCAAGCTGCATGGTCGGACCTTATTCCACCAGCAACAACTTCTCCGACACGGTAAATATCCCGGCAGGCAAGAAGGTCGTATATTCGGCAGTGGCACACATTAACGCAGGTGCCACCGGCAACATCGTGAACTCTGCGACGATTACGCCTCCTGTAGCCACCCCGGATCCCAACATGGGCAACAATACCGCCACCGATACGAATACCCTATCGACCATCATCCCCGGACCGCAGGCAGATCTGGCTGTAACAAAATCGAACGGGGGCCTGGTGAATTACGTTCCGGGTGGTACGGTAACCTATACCATCGAAGTAAGGAACAACGGCCCGCAGGATGTAACTGCAGCAACATTCAGCGATAACAAGCCTGTCCAAGTGACCAGCTGGACGGTTACCTGCGTACCTGCCGCCGGATCCACCTGCACCGCCGGACCAGTTAACCCGGTCAATATCTCGGATTTTGTGAACATCCCGGCCGGAAGCGGTGTGACCTATACCGTGGTCGCCAACATCAGTGCCTCGGCAGTTGGCAACCTGGTAAACACCGCCACCATCACCAACCCGGTGGCTGTACCAGATCCCAACCTGGTCAATAACTCGGTCACCAACACCATTGCCCCGCCCAGCGCCGATCTGGCCATCACCAAGACGGATGGGATCACCCTGTGGAATCCGGGTGGTACCACCACCTACACCGTGGTGGTTCAGAATAACGGCCCACTCAATGTGATCGGAGCGACCTTCCAGGATAACAAACCGGTCCAGGTGACCAGCTGGAGCTGGACCTGCGCAGCAGATTCAGGCGCTTCCTGCACGGCCTCCGGGTCTGGGAGCGGCAATATCTCCGATACGGTCAACATTCCTGCCACCAAGAAGGTCATCTACACCATCACGGCCTCACTCGGCACCACCATCCCGGGCAACCTGGTCAACACTGCCACCATCACACCGCCGGTTGGCATGCCCGATCCGATCATGGGCAACAACAGCGCCACCGACACCGACACCGGTCCGACTGCCGACCTGGCAGTCACCAAGAACGACGGCGTAACCTTCTACACCCCCGGCGATACCTTGACCTATACCATCCGGGTGACCAATAATGGTCCACAGACAGTCATCGGAGCAGCCTTTGAAGATGACCTCCCGGCCCAGATCGCTATGTGGAGTTGGACCTGCGTGCCTGACTTCAGCTCGACCTGCACCGCCGGTCCGGTCGTCCTGGCTGGAAACTACACCGATACCATCAACCTGGCAGCCGGACAGGGTGTTACCTACACGGTCTCTGCCCTGGTCAACGGCGCAGCCACCGGCAACCTGGTCAACACCGCTTCTGTCACCGCACCCGGTGCCATTCCCGACCCGGTGCCTGGCAACAACACCGCCACGGATACGGATGCCGCTCCAACTGCCGACCTGGCAGTCACCAAGACGGACGGCGTATCCATCTATCCGCCCGGAAA
This sequence comes from uncultured Chloroflexia bacterium, assembly GCA_963814135.1. Lineage (GTDB taxonomy): Bacteria > Chloroflexota > Anaerolineae > Anaerolineales > Villigracilaceae > UBA877. The sequence continues at coordinate 57,922 of CAWFBZ010000003.1, forward strand.
CACGGTCACCTATCATATTGTCATCACGAATAATGGTCCTGCCGGCGTAACCGGAGCAGGCGTATCAGACACCCGCCCCGGCCAGGTATCCAGTTGGATTTGGACCTGTGTGGCCGATAGCGGCGCCTCCTGCACGCCCGGCCCGGTCAGCCCGGTCAACTTCACTGACTCGGTCGATATTCCAGCCGGCAAGAAAGTGACTTACACCGTAGTCGCCACCATCAACCTGGCAGCCACCCTTGATATGACCAATACCGTCAACGTCTACGGCTCCAGTCATCGTGCCCGACCCAATTCCCGGTAATAACAGTGCCAGCGACACCGATGCACATCCATCCGCCGACCTTTCGATCACCAAGGATGACTCCGTACTTACCTACACAGCTGGCGGCAATTTGATCTACACTGTTACGGTCAGCAATGCCGGTCCTTCGGATGTCATTGGTGCAGTCGTATCGGATACCCGCCCTCCCCAGTTCGTCAATACCTGGCAATGGAGCTGTGCACCCGATCTCGGAGCAACCTGCACTACCGGTCCTGTCAACGGAGGCGCCACATTCAACGACGTGGTCGACATCCCGGCCGGCAAGAAGATCGTCTACACGGTCACCGTGGTTATCAAGGGCTCGGCTTCTGGAACATTGACCAATACCGCCACCGTTACCGCACCATTGCCGGCCTTCCCGGATCCCAATTTGGTGAATAACTCCGCCTCTGATATCGACACTTTTGTGCCGTAAAAACAACTCAACCAACGTCGCAACGGCGTACATAACAACAAACCGGACTGCCCATTCGAGCAGTCCGGTTTGTTTTATTTCATTCTCTCAAGCAAGGCACTCCAAATGAAGCCGGCTTCCTGTCTATTCTTCATCTCCATGCCCGTGAGCGATGATCTTGATGGGTGTACCCAGGAATCCATAGGCCTCACGGAATTGATTTTCCAGGTAACGTTTATATGAAAAATGGAACAGTTTCGTGTCGTTAACGTGCAGCACAAAGGTCGGTGGATCCACCCTGACCTGGGAACCATAGTAGATCTTGAGCTGTCGTCCGGCGTGCGAGGGTGCCGGGTGGGCATCCTGCGCATCTCGCAAAACCCGGTTCAACATGGACGTGGTGATACGGGCCAGGCGTTCTTCCTGGACGCGCAGGGCCATGGGCAGCACCTGGTCGACGCGCTGACCGGTTTTGGCCGAGATGAACAGGAGCGGGACGTAATCCATGAAATTGAGTTCCTTACGGACGTGGCGGGTATATGCTTCCATGGTTTCGGAGTCTTTTTGAATGACATCCCATTTATTGACCAGTACCACGGTGCTCTTCCAGGCTTCCAGGATGAAGCCGGCAATGTGCGCATCCTGGGCGGTGATCCCGTCCTCCGCATCCACGATCAGCAAGGCCACGTCTGCGCGTTCGATGGCTTTGAAGGAACGCAAAACGCTGAATTTCTCCACGCCTTGCTCAATCTTACCCCGCCGCCGGATCCCGGCGGTGTCGATCAGCGTGACAGGTAGTCCATCCACATCCAGGCTGGTATCCACCGCATCGCGGGTCGTGCCCGGGATGGCGCTGACGATGGCGCGTTCCTGCCCGACCAGTTTGTTGAGCAGGGAAGACTTGCCCGCGTTCGGTTTGCCAACGATGGCGATCTTGACCGAATCGTCTTCGACGGGTTCCACGCTCTCCCCGAAAGAAGCCACCAGGGCATCCAGCAAATCCCCCGTGCCGAGGCCGTGAATGGCAGAGAGAGGGTAAGGTTCGCCGAGCCCCAACTCGTAAAATTCGGCCGCCGCGGCGCGCATCTTTTCGTTTTCGCATTTATTGACCACGACAAAAATGGGCGGCCTCAGCCGGCCGTCCACCGTTTTTTGATACCTGCGCAGGATCCCGGCCACTTCCCGGTCGGGTGGTGTTACCCCATCCCTGCCGTCCGTGATGAAAAGGACTGCATCAGCATCATTAACCGCCATCAAGGCCTGGGCGCGGATATCCTGGATGAAATCCGCTGAACCGACCGACAGCGGCGTCTTGCCGCCATGGGTGGGGTCGATGCCTCCCGTGTCGATAATATTGAAGACGACGTCATTCCAGTCGGTCTCGGCCACCAGCCTGTCCCGCGTGGTACCCGGGACATCGTCTACAATGGCAAGACGTTCCCCGGCCAGCCGGTTGAAAAGCGTACTTTTTCCCACATTGGGGCGTCCGACCAAGGCGACAACAGGTTTAGACATAATTATCCAATTCCAACGCTCCAATCCGGAAGGGTCTCCCGGATTGGATGATTTCAAGGGGTAGGTGTTACAGACGGTGTAGTGATGGGCGTAGGTGTAGGAGTGCCGTTCCCAATGGTCACTTCCACCGTCCCGGGCAGAATGGACTGGACAGTGACACCTTCCGCAACCAGGACCACGGGCGTCAATTGGTAGGTCCCGACGGTTAAACCAGTCAGGTCCACCTGAACATGCACATCGGAAGGCAGAAGGGCATTTAGCACTGGCAAAGGCCCGGCCAGGATCACATCCACGGTGGTTGGAGAAAGCTGGGCGTTCAGGCCGCGCGTCAAGCCAATCGCTTCCACCGTGCGGTAGGAGACCTGGCGGCTGTCTTCGATCGGTGCAATATCGATCGTGACAGAAACCGTCTGGTTCCCGATCAACAGGACACCACCCGGCAGATTAAGCGACAGGTTGGTCACAATACTCTTGGAGGCACCGGTAAGATCAAGCGAGGCGGTTTCCACATAACCCGGCAGACTCTCGATCAACGGAATATCTTCCGAGTAGACCGTCACGGTAAGTGGATTGGCGCTGATGTTGGTGATACGGTAGCCGCTGGCAAGGGTGCCACTGATCATGACTTTGACAGCCAGATCGCGGTATCCACCCTGTTGGACGATCGGCACACTGACCTTGACACTTTCGGGATGCACGGAGATCCCTTCCACGGTGGAACCACTGGCGGTTTGAACGCGGATGGGCAGACTGGTATCGATGCCCTGGCGGGCGTTGCTCAGGTCCAGGCTGGCGGTAACGTCCTTGACCTGGGCCACAAAGGATTCCGGGCCAGAAACGACCACTTCAGTCGGGTCCAGCACCACGTCACCAGCCTTAAAACCGATGGCCGGTTCACCCTTGAGGGTCAATTGGATCGGAAAGGAGGTCGTAACCAGTTTCTCAAGAACTCAGGTTGAACTTCTGTGGAGTAACCGAGATAATGCGGATGGGCTGGGTGGGAATCTGAACCTGCACCTGCACTGTATTGGTTCCGGCCGTCACACCGGTCAGGTCGACAATCGCTTTAATCGGTACTTCGCCGGAAAGCAGCGTGGTCCAGATCGAGTGCGGGGCGCGCAGGGTTACCTGCACCTGCCTGGTCACCGTACCGGTCATCACCAGTCCAGGGTCCTGGCCGATGTAATCGATGGTGATGGGAGAAGGGAAAGTCTGGGTTTCATCCGGATTGGCCGCAGTCACTGCAACAACCCAGACCACCAGCGCCAGGGCCAATGCCAGTAAGAAAGTGCGGATATTGGTAGCCAACCAGTGAAACATAGATCATTCGTCCTTATGAGTAAACAGGTAGGGGAAATGCCGCTGGAAGAAATTCTCGCTCTGGGGTTTATCCGGATTGTAGAAGGCCATCAGGATGTTTTCCAGGCGTTCCGCATCCAGGCGGCGGATGATCCGGCCGGCATGCGCAATGGAGATGGCGCCGGTCTCTTCGGAGACAACCACTGCAATAGAATCGGTGACTTCGGAAATCCCAACGGCAGCACGGTGGCGAAGCCCCATCTTCCGCTCGGGAGAACGCGCCAGGATGCCGCTAGAAGACAACGGCATGACACAGGCCGCGGCGATAATTTTCTTTCCAAAGATAATTACAGCCCCGTCATGAAGCGGCGTATTGGGGTAGAAGATCTGCATCAACAATTCCGGGGTGACATCCGCCTGGATCGTAACACCGGTGCGAATATATTCATCCAGGTGATCGAAGCGTTCCAGGATGATGAGGGCCCCATGCTGGCGGGCTGATAGGCGGGCAGATGCGGCCACAATAGCCTGGATGGTCTGCTGCATCTCCTGGCTGGCGTTCTTACTGGAACCACGGAAAAAAGTGCCCGCCCGGCCGATCCGCTCGAGGGGCACGTCGGAGCTCGGGCGCAAAGATAACCGGGATGGCAAACACCATGGCTGGAAGGATCGTCCCGATCAACCAGGAGAGCGCCGGCAGGTTTACAAAGCTGGTCAAGACGGCAAAAAGGACCAGGATCACGATGATGCCACGCAGCAAAATCATGGCCTGGGTATCGCGAACGAGATAGAGTACGCTGAAGAATATCAAGGCGACCAGCAGGATATCAACAATACCCAGCCAGTTAAGGCGTTGAAAGATGAATAGTGCGTTATTTACGAATTCTGTCACGGCAAAGATACTATCTATCAGGGTACCAGGGCTCTAAATCTCTCCGGACCCTTATGCCCGGTTGCCTGGTTATATTGGACGCAACACGCGATCCTCGCGTAATTGCTTGAAAAGCAGGATGGTATTGGGCGGCTGGGATTCCACCGCGGCATCCCGCCACGCCTGAACGCCGAGAGTGTACGGTGTTTGGCGCGAATAACCCAACGACTGCCACACTGCCTCCTGACCTGCACCCATCGGGGACAGGAAAAACAGGGAAGCCTCACACTGCAGATCTTGGGAGGCGCGTTCCACTTCATTCACCAGGATCTTCAATGCCTTTTCCTTGGAGATTGAAGGTTCGATGTACAGGTCGGTGGTGCGGGCGACCAGGTTCTCCACCTGCCATCCGACCAACCCTACCAATTGCTGTCCGACCACAAGTAAAAGGAAGGCCTTCTCACCAAATGCGGCCATGATGTCATCCTGGGACTGCGGATAGGTGCCATGACTGAGGTGGTTGATGAAGGTGGCAATATTAGCCGAGTCGCGCGGCCGGCCCCGCTGGACCGTCCATTCCCCATCGCTGGCTGCCCGGATGACAACCGGCGCGGTATCTGTCACCGGAGAGAGGTTTTTCCAGGCCGTAACCACCTGTTTCCAGGTATCCTCGAATGACCCGGTATTTAAGATGACCACCTTTGCGGCAGCTATTTTCAAATCCTGGGAGGATTGGGCACGAATTCGCAGGAGCGCGTCCTGCTCGCTCATATTGCGCTTCCTCATCAAGCGCGCCATCTGGATGGCTTCCGGGGCATACGTGGTCCAGATCGAATCGCAGGAACCGGCCAGGTTGCTTTCCAACAACTTAATCGCTTCGATCACGACGACGCGCTGGGTGGCACGCCGGACCATGATATCGAGGGCTTTTTCCACCAGCGGATGGACAATCTTTTCAAGGCGCAGGATGGCTTCCGCATCGTTGAAGACCAGTCGTCCAAGCCTGGCGCGGTCGATTTCGCCATTATCGTCCAGAACCCAGCTGCCGAAGGTATCGATCACTTTTTGGTAGCCAGGCGCGCCTTTGGCAATGGCGCGGTGTGAGACCGCATCCGCGTCGATACTATAGGCTCCCAAATGTTCGAGCATCTTGCGAACGACGCTCTTGCCCGTGGCGATGTTGCCGGTAAGCCCGATAACGTATTTCTCTGGCCAATTACTCACGGAATCTCCTTAGGTTCCTTGAATCCTCTTCATATTCATTTTACTGCCTATTTTGTGAATCTGTAAACCATGAAACCCGGGTTGCTGGGTTGTTGCAAAGTCTGAAGGCTCTTCAATCTCCGGAAGGTGTCTCTATGCATGGGAAATTTCGGGGAGTTCCAGGGTGGCATCGCCGCCACAGGTCTTCATGGGCCTTGAGGCTTTCACGGTTATGACAAGTCCGAAAGCCCCTCAATTCCCGCGGGCTGTCTCTCCGAAGTGGGAAAAAAAAGTCCGGGCTCACTTGATTGAGCCCGGACTTCGGGGATTCCAGATCAGGGTCAGGGAGTAGCGGTAAATGTCGGCGTGGAGCTGGCAGCCTTGGTCGGAACTGCAGTGACCAGGTTGATCGGCACAATCAGCACCCAACCCGGCTGGATGATGGTGCTCGTGCCATCCTTCAACAGGGTCTTATTGGCGAGCACGATCTGATCTTCCGTGCTGAGGAACTTAATGGCGATGCTGCCCAGGCTGTCGCCAGGCACCACTGTGTACGAAATGCGCGTCCCGGCGGCCAGGCCGGTCGGGAGAGCCGTGGCGGTCGGCAGCGGCATACCGGGGTTGGGGAGGATGATGGTTTGTCCGACAGAAATGTTGCCGGTAAGCGGGTCAAGGGTTGGGTTTAGGATATAAATCAGAAGCAGCCCATTATCGCCGAGATTCTTGGCAGCCACGATCGAAGTAAGCGTATCGCCCTCCTGGATAACGTAAGTATACGGAGCAGAGGGGGTGCCGGTGGACGTTTCCGTAGGAGTGGATGTAATCGTGGGGGTTTCAGTCGGAGTGTTGGTCGCCGTCGGCGAAGGAGTAATGGTAGGTGTGGGTGTGTCGGTGGCGAACATGCTGGACAGGCCGCCCCCCCGCATGGAGGTGACCACAATAATGACCCCAATGATAACCAACAAGATAGCCACAACGCCTAGAATAAGGGGGGTGAACTGGTTGCGACGCTTTCGGTAAGACGAGATCGTATCATTGATAGTCATAGGTGAACCCTTCCGTTTCTATCACTGGCGATCCGGAAACTAACCCGGGCCTTGGTGAGTAAACGTATTCTACCTGAACTTGGGGGATTCGGCGAGTGCGACAACCTGCGTATAGTTTAAGGGGAATCCGGCTATCGCTTGAGGTGGCTAGTCAGGAATGCACCTGTATAAGAATTCGGGGAAGCCACGATCTGCTCCGGGGTGCCTTCGGCGATGAGCTGCCCGCCCCGGTCACCACCCTCCGGACCCAGATCGATGATCCAGTCGGATACTTTTATGATCTCCAGGTTGTGTTCGATGATCAGGACCGAGTTGCCGGCATCCACCAGGCGCTGCAAAACCTCGATCAATTTATGCACGTCGGCGGCATGCAAGCCGACCGAGGGTTCATCCAGGACGTAGAGGGTGCGACCGGTAGCACGCCGGGAAAGCTCCTTGGCGAGCTTGACGCGCTGTGCTTCACCACCCGAAAGAGTATTGCCGGGCTGGCCAATTTTGATATACCCCAGGCCGACCTCCTGGAGGAGCTTGAGTTTGTTCAGCATGTGCGGGAAGGCAGAGAATTTCTCCAGGGCCTGGTCGACGGTCATGTCGAGCACGTCGGCAATGCTGTGGCCTTTAAATTGAACCTGCAGGGTCTCACGATTGAAACGGGTGCCGTGGCACACGTCGCAAGGCACGTAAATGTCCGGCAGGAACTGCATTTCGATACGCAGTTCGCCCTGGCCCTGGCAGGCTTCACAGCGCCCGCCGTGCACGTTGAATGAGAAACGCCCGGGTTTGTAACCGCGTACCTTGCTCTCAGGCAGTTCGGCAAACAGCTTGCGGATCTCTTCGAACAGGCTGGTGTAGGTACCGGGATTGGATCGCGGCGTGCGTCCAATCGGTGACTGGTCGATGTTGACGATCTTATCCAGGTGCTCGAGTCCTTCGATGCGCTCGTGCTCGCCGGGTAGGGTGTGCGCCCCATTCAATCGGGCCGCCAGGGCATTGTAGAGCACATCGCTCATCAGGGAGGATTTCCCCGATCCGGAGACCCCGGTGATGCAGACGAACATCCCCAGAGGAATGTTGACGGTGATGTCCTTCAGATTATTGGCGCGCGCGCCTACCACGGTGAGAGTCTTGCCATTGCCCTGGCGGCGTTTCTTTGGCACGGGGATGTGCTTGCGGCCGGAAAGGTAGGCGCCGGTCAGGGATTTGGGATGGGCGATGATCTGCGCAGGCGTGCCTTCCGCAATGATCCTGCCACCGTGCTCTCCGGCGCCCGGACCGAGGTCAACGACCCAGTCAGCAGTGCGGATCGTATCGTCATCGTGCTCCACCACCAGAACCGTGTTGCCAATGTCACGCAGACCTTTAAGCGTGGCCAGCAAGCGGTCATTGTCGCGCGGGTGCAAACCGATCGACGGCTCGTCCAGTACGTACAGCACTCCTACCAGGCGGGACCCCACCTGGGTAGCCAGGCGGATGCGCTGGGCTTCCCCACCCGAGAGCGAGCCGGCCGAGCGTGCCAGGGTCAGATAATCGAGCCCAACGTTCACCAGGAAGCCCAGGCGTGAGACGATCTCCTTGAGGATGCGGTCAGAGATGGCCTGCTGGCGGGCGGTCAGCGGAGTTTTGGAATCGGCCAGTTGGCTGACCCACTCGAGCGAACGCAGCACCGGCCATTCGGTCACCTGCAGGATATTGGTGTCATTGATCGTGACCGCCAGCGCCTCGGGACGCAGCCGTTTTCCATGGCAGGTCGGGCAGGGACGGTCGCTCATATACTCCGAGATCTTCTCGCGGATATATTCGGAGTTGGTCTCGCGGTAACGCCGCTCCAGGTTGCCGATCACGCCTTCGAAAGCGGTATCGAAGGTGGCCTGGCGCCCATCCCGGTTATGGTAGTGCAGGCGCACCTTTTCACCCCCGGTGCCGTGCAGGATCAGTTCCTGGTGCTCAGTAGACAGGTCCTTGAAGGGAGTGTCCATGTCAATATGGTAATGCTGCGCCATGGCTTCCAGCATTTGCCAGTAATAACCCGGGTTGCCGTCCTCGCGCACGTTATTCCATTCCATTGCGATCAAGGCACCGTCACACAGGGATTTCTCCGGGTCGATGACGCGGTCGGGATCGATCTCGAGCTTGTTGCCCAGGCCCTGGCAATCCGGGCAGGCGCCGTGCGGGGTGTTGAAGGAAAAGGTGCGCGGCTCGATCTCGGGGATGCTGATGCTGTGCTCGGGGCAGGCCAGGTGTTCGGAAAAGTGCAGGTCACCCGGCTGATCATCGGGAGCAGGATAGTCGTCAGGAGCGGAATCCTCCTTCCGATCGCCTCGGGAGTCCTGGCTCGGAACGATCGCGACGGTCAGGTAACCATCTCCGAATTTCAGTGCGGTTTCGACCGAATTGGTCAGGCGGGTCTGGTTGGCTTTCCGGTCCTCTTCGGATCCGTCTCTCGAGATTACCAGCCGGTCCACCACCGATTCAATGGTATGGATCTTGTAACGGTCCAGGCTGATCTCTTCGTCCAGGTTGAAGACGGTCCCATCCACCCGGGCGCGGGCAAAGCCGGCCTTGCGGATTTCCTCGAAGACCGCCTGGTAGGTGCCCTTGCGGCCGCGCACCACCGGGGCCAGCACCAGAATGCGGGTGCTCTCCGGAAGTGTCTGGATGGTATCCACGATCTCCTGGGCGGACTGCTTGACCACCTCCCTGCCGCAAATGGGGCAATGCGGGATGCCGATGCGGGCGAAGAGCAGGCGTAGATAGTCGTAAATCTCGGTGACGGTGCCGACGGTCGAACGCGGGTTGTGGGAGGTGCCCTTTTGGTCGATGGAGACAGCCGGAGAAAGCCCTTCAATATAATCCACGTCTGGCTTCTGCATCTGCCCGAGGAACTGGCGCGGCGTAAGCCGAGAGTGACTCGACGTATCGGCGCTGCCCTTCGGCAAAGATGGTATCGAAAGCCAGCGAGGATTTCCCGGAGCCGGAAAGTCCCGTGATGACCACCAGCTTGTCACGCGGGATCTCGACGGTGATATTCTTCAGGTTGTGTTCGCGTGCCCCAACCACGCGGATTACATTAGGTGACATGGTTCCCTCAATATGAGACAGGACAATTATAGCACAAATGTTTCTTTATTAGAGCACAAGCGTAATTTAGAATTATACCAGTCCTGTCAAGAGAGGTTTATCCGCGCGGATTGAGGGGGGTATTGGGTGATCCGGAATTGGTAATTAGTGGTCCAAAGGAATAAGGGAATTGATCCCGGGTAACGAAAAGAGGAACAAATAGGGCAAATTTTAGGAATGAGAGCGATGGAATACTGAAGGAGAGTCAAACGGATGGTTTTTATTATGAAACCTGAACCATTTTTTTCGTCAAAAGCATTTTTAAGAATAGCATGAATGTTGCGGAAAACCTCTTTTAGCGGTCTTATCATGGTGCTACAATCACTCCCGCCAAGAAGTAAATATCGGTAAATTTATTGGTTAGGAGTTAGAAATGGATATTGGCGTGCCTGAGCTGCTAATCATCCTGGTAGTGATCGTGCTTCTGTTTGGCCCTGGTCGCATTGGAAAGATCGCTGGCGAACTTGGCAAAGGGATCCGCTCTTTCAAAGATGGTTTGTCTGGAAAAGATGAGGAAACAGAAGAGGACAAACCAGTCGAACCTCCGAAAGATGGGCAATAGATATTGCCAGATGCCCAGTCAATCCGTCCTCAGCCACATGGCCGGGGGCTTTACTTGGGCTACTCTCAGACTGCATCCCCCCATATAGGCTTTGAGCCGATAACGGCGCAGCTTGAATCCGTAACTTATCAAGAGTTGCCCGAACCGAAAATATGCCTCCACAAGCAGCCGCGCTGGGCATGGATGATCGCATCTACGACCTGATCGCCAAAATAAAAGCCATCGCGGCAAAGTGGCAGCAAATGAAGGGTGACAATCGACCGCTGGAGCGCTCGACCGCCGGGCAGCGCCGTGACTTCGACATCAACCTGGACGGCATGGCCCACTATGGCATGCTGCCCGATTTCCTGCAGGAAATTAGAAATGTCGGGTTGACCGCAGATGACCTCGCCCCGCTCTTCCACTCGGCAAACGATTACGTGCAGATGTGGGAGCGTTGCGCTCAACTGGCCAGCGCCGCAAAACCCAGATAATATAGGTTCCATCCACTCCGCCAGCCTTTGCTCTTACCCCAGCCGCGCCTCCACCCATCCGCTGGAGCAGGGTTGTGATGTTTGCTCTCGACCGGGACTATTTCATTACGACGGGTACCAGGTAACCGAGCGCCTGTTTCCCATCCATAATAATATCCAGCCGGCAGCCCGGGCGTTCGACGGGAATGCTCAGCACTTTAATACAGCAGGTGGCCTTGCTCAGTTCCGGGAATAACGCCGGCATCTGGTCGGTGGCCCCCCGTATGAAATCCAGGTTCAAGCTGTCACCGGGTTGCTCCTCTGAGATCGCCAGCGGGTAAATGCGCGTCTCGACCAGGTCCTGGAAGAAGTGGGTGCCATAGGAGGGTTCGGAGGAATAGCCGCCCTTCCGGCTGGCCAGTTCCACCAGGGCACGCGTGTTGAATATATCCGCGTATGTGACCGGTACTCCCTGCATGGCATCCGAAGAGCCCCAACGCCCGGGTCCGATCAGGATGAAATTGTGGCCTTCCAATTCCTTGTTGATCTGGCCGATCCAGCGCGCCACGTCGACGTAATCGTGCGGGCTGTCCAGGCGATGGTAGGATTTCGGGGTCGACGTACACCACATACTCGACCTGTTCCACCTGCCCCTCCGGCACCATGCGGGTGCACAGGAAGAGCTTGTCCTCTTCGGGCAAGTCGGTGGGAACGGGCTGGACCTTGCGCCCATCGGAAGTGCCCCGGTTTTGCGGACGGCACTGCAAAAGATGGAAGAGTAACTCCGGTTTGCCGTTTGCGACTGGCGTCAATGTAAGGGCAAACTCGACGTCCACCGGGAGTTGATATTGCCCGGCCAGGCGGGTCAATATCGTTTTCAGCAGGGGCACAAAATCACTGCTCTTGAGCAAACCATCGAAAGTCAGGATCAATTTCCTGGGATCAAGGTCCAGGCCAACGGAATGCGGCGCACGCATGTTATCCCCGTCGTCCACAGATACCATCCAACGCAAGGGGGAAAATTCCGAAATCGAGGACGGTTTCTGCCGGCAGGCTGACCAGTTCATTTTTCTTCAGGTCAAGCAGGTCTACGACGTGCTGCGAATAGTAGCGGATGGTCTGCTTGGTTTTTTCGGGACGCAGTTGTGGATGGCTGAGGTTGACCATGCCGCGGATAATCGCTGCCCATGCGGTCGACTGCCCGGGTACCCAGGCCCATGACCAGGCGCATGAAACCTTCCTCACGGCGCAGGCGCGGGTTCCAGACCAACGGACTGACGCTGTATGCCACCCCGGCCATGGATGGGAAGTAATATTGGTGATGGCGCTGCCCCTGCACTTCCTGCAGCAGGATCGCCATGCGTTCGTCATAATCCAGTAGTCCCATGTGACGGCGGTACATCAACGCATCCGGGCTGTAAACGCTGGCATAAATGCGGCGGATGGCCAGGGTCAGGTCGCGCAGGTTTTCCTTGGGACTGCCCTGGTTGGGACAGAAGAAGCTGGCATATTTCCCGGCAAATGAGGTCCCAAAATTATCCTCCAACAGGCTGGAAGAACGCACGATCAGGGGTTTTTTGCCAACTTCCCGCAGGATGGTACGCAACTGGTCGGCGATTTCCTCGGGGAAGCGTGAACGCGGCATACTTGGCCTGGATATCCGGGAACTCGGACCGGATCTGTTCGGCAGACTTATATTTCTGGGCCACGAATTCAACGTTATTGATCGACATGAAATCGTAGAATACGTTCGCCCCAACGAAATAGGAGCGCGGCAGGACGATCTGTTTGAATATCTCGGGGGCGGTATTCTGCAGGATCTTGTAGGCCAGCAGCATTCCGGCGGCTTTCCCGCCGATCTTGCCCGTGCCGATGCGGTGCTCCAACACGTAGCTGAAGTCCGTGTTCGTGAACCACTGCTTTGCGATCCGGATGAAGGCCAGCTGATCGCTGATCAAACTTTTTAGCAGTACCACCCGCAGTTCCTGCAACTGGTGATCCACGGTTTTCCGCCGGTCGTTGGCCAGTGCTTCGTATTTTCCGGCCTGTTTCAGCACCATTTCCAACGGCGCAAGCTCGGGGTTGAATCGCAGGCGCAATTCCGGCAGGTCGCCGTTGTGACGCTCTGCCAGAAGGCCGTCGATGATCTGGGTGAGCAGTTCCAACGGCAGGTTATAGGCGAAGTAAAAATCGGTCAGCGTCCGCTGCACCCGGTGGAAACGCAGGTCCCACTGCGCTGCGTCTTCATCCTCCAAGGGGGCGAATATCCCCTCACGCTGCTGGGACAGGACCGCCTTCTCGCGCACCTCCTGTTCGAAACGGTCCTGTGTGATGATGCCGCGCCGGAAGAGCTCCTGGCGCATCTGTCGCCGGATGCGCGAGGCCAGCATGGGATATTGCGCGATCAGCAGGTAGATATCCGAAATTTTAGAGGATTCAGGCGGCGTTAGTGGCATGCTACGATTCTCGTCTAGTCAACCGGAAATTCCTGGTACTATACTACTTTCTGTTTTGAGGGGCAATAGCTGGAAATAGAGAGAATATCCGCTTTCTTTTCTGAACAAATTTCACACAGCCGGATGATATGCGCATCCTGCAAGTAGTCGTTCTCGAAGATGACTTTTAGGATGGCTCCGGCCTCGACCGCTTCCAGGGCTTCCAGGCGCTTGATGGCGGTGGTGCTGTTGCCGTGCGGGAAGGCCATCACGGCACAAACCGCCACTCCCGAGCCGGTCAAAACGCTTTTAGCCAGCCGGGTGGCATAAGGTTTGACACAGGCGGTTGCAACCTGGTAATCACGAGCCAGTTCACAACCGGAGGTGATGCTCTGGTCTGACATGCTTGGATGCAGCAATGAATGGTCGATCATCTTGGCAAGTGAGCTGATTGTGGGTGGGTTTTGCATGGCAAAATTCCTTACAGGAGAGTCTCCTTACAAGATAGTTTCTCCGTGCGCCAGTACATAAAAGCTGCGGTCATGCTCGTGAACGAAATCGGTGACCAGGTAACCGGCCTTGAAGGCTTTCTCGAAAACTTCCCGGGTATAAAAACGCCAGTCGCGCGCCAGCGCCAGGTCGGTAATCCGGAGAGCCTGGAAGTCGAAGGGAATCTCCACCAGCAGGAGGCTGCCTGCCAATGCGGGAACATCCTCGACCGGACGCGGCAGGTTGCCTGAACCCACTGTTGCTTCCAGCAAATCCGCCTCGGCCAGACGATAACTGGCCAGACTCAAGATTGGGCGGGAACGCCGACCGAGACGTCGCTCCACCCGGATTGAATTCAGCCACCAATCGACCTGGAAACGGTCGGATGGCAGTCCGGCGTTCAGGGCATCCCGCATTTCGCCGTATTCAGCCCGCAGGTAGGTGCTGCAGACCGCTCCCAGGCGGGCAATATTGAGGTGCGCGTTCCGACTCAGCAGGGGATCGTAGGTCCAGGTGATGCGGTCGATGGCTTGTTTGCGCACCATCTGCCACTGGGCTCGCTTGAGAGCAAACCCAACGCCCCTGGAGCGCCAATCGGGATGGACAGCCAGAAGATGCGAATGGTGTTTCAGGCGCGGGCCATCCGGCGTGGTGTAGAAACCCGGGAAGCCGAAAGCCACTCCCACCAGGGATTCTTCCACAAAAGCCCCGATCGCCAGGCCGCCATTGTGTACAACCGCCAGCAGCAAATCTTTCGGGACCACTTCGAGGTCTGGCCCCGGCCAGACCAATTGCTGCAACTCTTCAACGGCTGCCATTTCCTCAGGCTGCTCAAGAACGCGGATGACCCATTCAGGCATGGCGGGAAACCAGGGTACGCAATAATTCACGCGTCCAGTGACCCCCGCGCAAATAGTCCAGCCGGGTGGCAAAGCGGGCCGGCATCAGGCCGAATATGCGCGGGATGGTGTCTACCGGACAGGTGCGGTTGACGGCCAGGTAATCCATCCAAAAAATCGAGGTTGGAAAGTGTGGGTAGATGAATTCCATCAACACGGTCAGCGCCCGCATGGATTGGGTGGGCCAGTTTACCAGTAAGCGCGGCTGGTTGGTCACGTCCATCACCAGACGAACCACCTGTCGCAAGGTGAAACATTCGCTCCCACCGATTTCGAAGGTGCGGTTGATCGTCTCGGGGTTGTCGAGCGCCCAGACCAGACAGGTGACGGCGTCCTCGACCCATAATGGCTGGATCAGCGTTTCGCCTTTGGCCGGCAGAGGCAGGAAGCCGGGCGCAACGGACATCAACTTGGCCAAGCCGGAGGTGAATTCATCTCCCGGCCCAAAAAGAATGGACCCACGCAGGATGGTGTAAGGCACGCCGGACTTGCGGATGAATTCTTCCGCAATCCCCTTGGCCTTTAGCACTGGAAAGCCGGAAGCGCGGTCCGCATCCAGGTGGCTCAAATAAAACAGGCGCCCAACCCGCGCGTCTGCAGCCGCCTCTGACAGGGCGCGCGTCCCGTCGATATCCACAGCCTGCAGGTTGGCGCGCCCGCCCTCGCCTTCTCCGCCAGCCAAATGATAGACCGCTTCAATATCCTTCATGGCCGCCCGCAGGCCGCGCGCATCGTTCAGGCTGGAGACCGCCACTTCCACCGGGACCCCGATCGGCAGGCGCGGGTTGCGCGGCGAAGGCCGCAATAAGATGCGGACCTGGTGGCCGGATTCGACCAGTTGGCGGGTGAGGGACCGTCCGATAAAGCCGGTGCCTCCGGTAAGCAGGATCATCCGGTTGATTATAACTGCTTACGAAAGGGTGGGATTTTACGCTCCTTGGAAGTCTTGAGGAAAAATCAGGTTGAACCCTTGACAAATTTCCTTGCTTGCCTATAATTCCGCCCGATATGACAGAGTTAACTTTGTTCAGGGTTCGCTTGTGCACACCCAGAAACGATCCATTTTCTTTTTGACATTAGAGAGCCTTTCCAGGCTCTCTTTTTTTATCTCATGGCCGGGCGTCTATTTGCATCACGAGAATGGCGCCGGCTAAGGTAGGCTGAAAAGCATGCTCAGATTGCCCGGATTGATCGATCCACACGTACACCTGCGCGAACCTGGCGCCACCCACAAGGAAGACTGGGACAGCGGCACCTGCGCGGCACTGGCAGGCGGTGTGACCCTGCTGCTGGCCATGCCCAACACCAAACCGCCCATCTTCGACGCGGCGACGCTCGACCTTGCGCTTCAGGCAGCGCGTTCGAAAGCGCATTGTGACTACGCACAGTTCCTGGGGGCGGGACCAGCCAACGGCGATTGGGATAACCATCCCGACCTGCCTGCTAAAGCAGCCGGATTAAAAATGTACCTGGATAGCACGTTCGGCGAGTTGCGCCTGGATGACATGCGCCTGTGGATGCCGCATTTTGCGACCTTTCCTAAAAAATACCCGCTCGTGGTGCATGCCGAGAGCCGCAGCATGGCTGCCGCGCTGCTATTCGCAGACATCTACGACCGGCCGGTTCATATTGCGCATATCTCGCTGAAAGAGGAGGTCCTGCTGATCAAGGCAGCCAGGCAGCGCGGTATCAAAGTTACCTGCGAGGTCTGCCCGCAGCACTTATTCTTGTCGAAAGAAGACATCCCGGCCATCAGCCACGGGCACCCCGGGCGCGGTGAGGTTCGGCCCAGGCTGGCGACCAGGGAAGACGTTCAGGCTTTGTGGGACAACCTGGAGGTGATCGACTGCTTTGCGACCGACCACGCCCCGCATACACTGTCCGAGAAGGACGGTGAGAATCCGCCACCGGGTTTTCCCGGGTTGGAAACGCTCCTGCCGCTTTTACTGACGGCTGTCAGCCAGGGACGCTTGACGATTGAGGAGTTCTTGTTGCGTTCGGTCACCAATCCGCGCCGCATCTTTTCCCTGCCCGAACAGCCCGAGACCTGGCTGGAGGTGGATGAAGATGCCTCATACGAACTGCGCGCATCCGACATGCACTCGCGCTGCGGCTGGACGCCCTTCGAGGGCATGCCGGTAAAGGGGCGCTTGCAGCGCGTGGTGTTGCGCGGCAGGAAGGTCTTCGAGGACGGGCGGGTGCTGGTGGAGCCGGGATATGGGAAGAACGTGCGAGAATAAAGTTCCTCCCAACCTGACCCTCCCGAAGGAAATCGGGGCGATGTGGGTCAAGGTGCAGGCAAAACATGAAAACCGTCCAGGCCTGGAGGAACGAGTTCGGCTTTAGCCGACTTTTATGAACTGAGGCGGGGATTTATCCCCGACGGATCAAGATGCAAAAAAGCTCTCTATTTATCAAGAAAGGACCCTCTTCATGACATACTGGCGACTCCATTACCACCTGATCTGGGCAACCTTCGAACGTCAGACGAGCATTAACCTTGAACGTGAGAAAATGTTTTACGGTGTGTTGTACCAGAAAGCCAAAGAATTGGATTTGAAGGTCCACGCTGCCGGTAATACGGATGACCACGTGCACATTGTTGTCTCCATCCCACCTAAGCTTGCTGTGGCGGATTGCGTTAGGAATATCAAAGGCGCAAGCGCTTTTGCCATCAACCGCATGGATGGCAGTGACGGGCAATTCCAATGGCAGGAAGGTTATGGGGCGTTGACTCTTGGCGAGAGGTCGCTGGAAACGGTTATTGACTATGCAACAAGACAGAAAGAGCAACATAAAAAGAACACCGCAATTCCGATATATGAGAGAATTGAGGAAGAATGAAACATAGAGGAGCAAACTCGCCGGATTGCCAGATCACCATATCACCGGGACTAAAGTCCCTGCTCAGTACGTGAAAGCCCTTCGGGCTTGCGGACATGAACCAGCTTCAGCCGACTTTTATAAACTTAGGCAGGATTCATCCCCGATGGTTACCATGAAAGGCTGAAATAGCGGCTACCCAACCTGCGACCTGATTTATTGATGTGACGGAAATGGTTGAAAAATATATCCAAATATTGAAAAATCCTAAATTTTACAATCATCAACTTTGCGATTATGAAACTACTTGACGATAAAACCATAAACATAGGAGACTAAATATGCAGACCAAACACAATATGTCCCACCTGCCCTTCGGCGACCACAAGAACGCCCCCTGGTACGGCAAGGATATCCTCACAGTCCAACAGTTCGGACGGGAAGATCTGGAATACATCTTCGCCGTGTCCCACGAGATGCACGACATGGTCGATCACATCGGCACCTTCGACCTGCTCAAGGGCAAGATCCTGGCCAACCTGTTCTACGAGCCTTCCACGCGTACCTCATCTTCCTTTACCGCTTCAATGGAACGGTTGGGGGGCTCGGTCATCCCAATCAACGACGTGAAATATTCATCTGTGGCGAAAGGCGAGAACCTGGCGGATACTGTCCGCACGCTGGAATGCTACGCCGACGTGATCGTAATCCGCCATCCGGAGGTCGGTTCGGCCGCCATCGCCGCCAAGGCAGCCCGCAAGCCGGTCATCAACGCCGGCGATGGGGTTGGCGAGCACCCCACCCAGGCGCTGCTGGATGCCTTCACCATCCGGGAGGAACTGGGGCACCTGGACGGTCTGACCGTGACCTTGTTGGGCGACCTGAAGCATGGGCGCACCGTTCACTCGCTGGCGCGCCTGCTTTCGCTCTATAAGGTCAAGCTCAACTACGTGGCTCCAGACATCCTGCGTATGCCGGGCGAATTGATGGAAGAACTCAACGCCAAAAAGATCGAACAGGCTGAATACACCACCCTGGACGATTGCCTATCCGGGACGGACGTGCTGTACGTGACGCGCGTCCAGAAAGAACGCTTCACAGATACGGCCGAGTACGAATCGGTCAAGGGCGCTTACGTGATCGACACCAATGTGATGAAAGCTGCCAAGGAACGCATGATCGTGATGCACCCGCTGCCGCACGTCGGAGAAATCTCGATGGACGTGGATGATGACCCGCGCGCCGCCTATTTCCGGCAGATGGAGTACGGGCTGTATGTCCGTATGGCCCTGCTCGCCATGGTGCTGGGTAAGGCATAGATGGAAACCTTCTTCTCTTTTCTCGCCAAACGGATCGATGACTGCTCCTCGCTGTTGTGCGTGGGGCTCGACCCGCACCCATCCGACCTGCCCGCCGCAACTGCCGAAGCCGCCCGCGAATTCTGCCTGCGCCTGATCAAGGCAACATCACGCTATGCAGCTGCCTTCAAGCCGAACGCGGCTTTCTTCGAATCTTACGGACCGGCCGGCTGGCAGGCCTTGAAGGACGTCATCCAGGCAGTCCAGGCCGAATCCGACCGGATGGGCTCGCTGATCCCGGTTATCCTGGACGCCAAGCGTGGCGATATCGCCTCCACCGCCGAAGCGTATGCCAGCTCGGCTTTCGCATCCCTGGGCGCGCATGCCATCACGCTCAGCCCTTATCTCGGCAAAGACTCCATCGATCCGTTCCTGGCTTACAAGGAGAAAGGCGTGTTTTTGCTCTGCAAGACCTCCAACCCCGGCGCAGCGGATTTGCAGGACCTGTCCATTATGGGGGAGTCCGGACAGACCGGGTCGCCCCTTTACGAGCACGTCGCCCGGTTGGCGCAACAATGGAATA
This sequence comes from uncultured Chloroflexia bacterium, assembly GCA_963814135.1. Classification (GTDB taxonomy): domain Bacteria; phylum Chloroflexota; class Anaerolineae; order Anaerolineales; family Villigracilaceae; genus UBA877. The sequence continues at coordinate 77,233 of CAWFBZ010000003.1, forward strand.
GCGGGAACAACATCGGGCTGGTGGTCGGTGCGACTCAACTGGAAGCTTTGCGGAGCGTGCGGGCGGCCGCGCCAGACCTATGGTTCCTGGTCCCGGGTGTAGGCGCCCAGGGTGGCGACCTGGAATCCGCCCTGCAGGCTGGGATGCGCCGGGATGGGAAAGGCATGTTGATCAATGTCTCGCGCAGCCTGGCACGCGCCGAAAATCCCGCCTTGGCCGCTGCCGAACTACGGGACGAGATGATCAATATTAAATACCGTCTCGAGAAAGAAATCCCGGAAGGCGGCGCGAAAACTGTTTTTCCAGCCAGTGGGTGTCGACAAAACCTCCATGCCGGTCGTCGATCCGGGGTTCGCCGGGCTCGCAGACGGGCTGTTGGAGGCCGGCTGCATTAAATTCGGGGATTTCACGCTCAAATCTGGGCTGAAATCACCCATTTACATCGACCTGCGCCGCCTGGTCAGCTATCCCAAACTCCTGGAGCAGGTTGCCGCAGCCTACCTGCCCGTGCTGGAGAATCTGCAGTTCGATCGACTGGCAGGCCTGCCTTACGCCGCCATTCCCATCGTGACCGCCATCGCGCTGCAGGCAGGCTATCCGGTGATTTATCCCCGCAAGGAGGTCAAAGACTACGGCACGAAGGCTGAGATCGAAGGGGCGTACCAGGCCGGTGAAACTGTCGTGGTGGTGGACGACCTGACCACCACCGGCGGTAGCAAATTCGAAGGCATCCAAAAGCTGACCGGCGCCGGGTTAAAAGTGAAGGACGTGGTTGTGTTGATCGACCGCCAATCCGGTGCGCAGGCTGCCCTGGCAGAGCAAGGATTTCGCCTACACGCAGTATTGACAATAACCGAATTGTTGCAGTATTGGGATCTAGCCGGGAAGGTGGAACCCGAAATGATCGCCGCCACACGCGCCTTCCTGAAGGCGAATCGCTGATCCGCTCACCCGGCAGGCCCGCCTGGCCAGTTTCGATCGCCTGTCTCTTCCACAATCCCGGCCGGCGGATGTTCCCACATCTGCAAGCCACTTTTGGTGACATTGCTCCATTATGCATTGGAACAATCGGGAGATATTGTGGTACAACCAAAGTGAAAGATTTTCCCGTCCAAGGAGCAAGCGATAATGAAGAAGACCGCCTTTGAAACAATGGTGGACAAAGCCTTTTGGGGACTTGAAGCCAGGTTTGGCTTCAAGAAAACCGAAACCAGTTTCGTAAAACGATCCTGCACCGTCCAATTTACAAATCCGACCACCGTGATCGTCTTGAACTACGAACTCGGGAATGCCCCCTGGGTGGAGATTGCAGAGGCGAGTAATCTACGCAACAAATCCACGCTTGGCTGGTTGTTGGTCGAGCTGGGTCTGGAAAGTCCCCCCACGCCTGAACAGGCCTTTCGCCCAACCACCTTGAACGAAGGCGTGCTGGAACCTGTCCTTCAAAAAATGGGCCAGCAGCTTTTGGACCATGCCGCCGACCTTCTGAAAGGGGATTTCACGATTTTGCCGAAATTGCAAGCCCGCGCCCAAAAATACGACCTGGAATGCCAGCACTATCTTTCAATCCATAAATCCTGACCTGCACATGTACCCGCTCTTCCGTCCAATCCTGTTCAAGCTGGACGCTGAAAACGCCCACCGTCTGACGCTGCAACTGGTCCGGCTGGCCGGCCTTCTTCCGCCCTCCCGGTGGGTTTTGCAAGCCATGTTCCAGGCGCCTGAAAAACCCGTCCAGGCCTTCGGGTTGGAATTCAAAAATCCGGTCGGCCTGGCTGCCGGCTATGACAAGGACGCCCTGGCCATGCGCGGGCTGGCAGCGTTGGGATTTGGTCATCTTGAGCTCGGCACCGTCACGCCGCGCCCCCAGGCGGGCAACCCGCGCCCGCGCATTTTCCGGCTGGTCGAGGATCGCGCCGTGATCAACCGGATGGGTTTTCCAGGTCAGGGAGCCTTGAAAGTGAAGCGCCGGATCGCTGCGGTTGGAAGACGACCGGCCACCCCGATCATCGGCGTCAATCTGGGAAAGAACAAGGATACCCCGCTCGAAGAGGCTGCCGGCGATTATGTAGCCCTGGTAAACACCTTTTCTCTCCTTGCCGATTACCTTGCCATTAACGTCTCCTCCCCCAATACGGTCGGCCTGCGTCGCCTGCAGGGCCGGGACATGCTGGAAAATCTGCTTGGGGCCATTGCGCAGGCGCGCCAACTCATCGCTTCCGACCAGGGCATCCGCACACCCATCCTGGTCAAACTGGCTCCCGATCTCTCGCAGGATGAATTGCAGGATGCCCTGGAGGTTATCCTGCGGACCGGCATGGACGGCATCATCGCCACCAACACCAGCCTCGGACGGGATGGGCTGCACTCACGCTATCAATCGGAAGCCGGCGGGTTGAGCGGAGAACCGCTGCGGCAGCGCAGCGAAACGATCCTTGGCAGAGTTGTCAAAAGTTTGGACGGTCGCCTGCCGGTCGTCAGTGCCGGAGGCATCCTGTCCCCACAGGATGCCAAACGCCGTCTGGATATGGGGGCGGCGCTGGTGCAGGTCTATACCGGGCTGGTCTATGCCGGGCCGGGTCTGGTGCAAAAAATAATCCGGGCAGTTTAGCTGCCCGGATTTTTATTGATATGGATTGGGTTACTTGGCCGAACGCAATATCGGATCCGGATGCTCACCGATGTTGGTGAAAATATTATCCGGCAGGGGAATGGGGGTATATTTGGCGCCAGTTCCCAGGCTTCCGTAGGATATGAAGTAAAGCTGGTTTCTGGAAGTGCTCCCAAGAGTGATGTTCTGGTAGGCGAACAGGAAGTAAGCCCCGTCCGGGCTCCAGATGGCATCTGTATAGCAGCAGGTGGTGCCGATCGGGTCGAGCTTTTCGCCTTTCTTGTTGGAGGTATTATAGGAATATAGGTACCCGTAATTGCCATTGCGGATGATGCTGTTCAGCAGGAACAACGACGTTCCATCCCAGCTGAAGGATGGGATGATCGAGCTCTTTCCGCTTCCGATCCCATACCCCTGCATATCGAAGCGGCTGGCCGGGAAGTTGTCGCTGGGGAAGATCGTGCTGTTGCATGGCGAATCCGTATTACAACTGGATATATTGTAAAGGACGATCACGTCCAGAAATTGACCGGAACTGGGGGTGAGCACGTCAGCCGCGATCATCTTGCCATCCGCAGACCAGCGCACGCCTTTGAGCGCTACCTGTCCACCCAGTTTTGGGTTATAAGTAAATATGACACCTTTCATATCGATGAGCTGCCCCCAGGAAGTGACGGCACTGATCGCATTCAGATCGAAAGGTACGATGTAGAGGTAATGGTTCAGACTGATCGCCACCATGCTGCCGTCCGGTGAAATCTCGAACGCGTCGAAATAATCCGCCGCATTGAAGCAAGTCACCGTGCTGACGGCCGGATTCTGGATTGTAACGTTCTGGATGCATTTGCCGCTGATGTAGAAAATACTCTGCCCATCCGGTGCCCATTGAAGACCGTGTTTTTCGGCGGTGTCCTTGGTCAACTGGGTCAGATCGCTTCCATCCACATTCATCATCCAGATATCTCGGTTGCTCAGGAACGCGATCTTGTCCGCGCCGCCCAAAGTGGGCAGGCTGGCAACGGTGGCGGTTGGGCTCGGAGCGGGCGTATCGGTGACAGCCGGCGTGTCGGTGGCAACCGGTATAACCACGGGTGCAGTCGTGGCGGTAGGCGGCAAAGTTTGCGCCGTGGGGGAAGGTCGGGCTGGGGCTTGCGTCTGGGTGGGGACTGGTGCCGCCAGGAACGGGATCCGGTCCTTAAAGACCAGCAGCCCCCCAATAATCGCGATCAACACGAACAGCACCACCACTCCCAGGCCGATCCATAAACCCGTCCGGCTGCGAGGCGCCCCCGCCTGCGGGACCGGCGTTACCGGTTGTACGGGTTGCGCCACCGCGCCCTGCGAGACAGGTTTGGAAACCACCGTTCCCTCGAGCGACTGTATCGGGCGCTTGGTTGCAACGGTCGCCTTGGAGGTCGCAACTGCCGTTGCATCGCCGCCGCCCTGGACAAGGCTTTCTCCACGTGCGACCGAATTCAGGGCCTCCGCCAGGGACTTGACGTCCTGGTAACGCTCGTTCCGATCCTTTGCCATGGCCTTCTCAATCACACCTTCGAGATCGGCAGGCAGGTCCGGTTTGACGTCCAGGATGTGTGGGACCGGGTCGGTGATGTGCTTGACGACCACGCTCATGGGGGTATCGCCATGATAGGGTTGCTGTCCGGTGAGCGTCTCGAACAGAATGACCCCCAGCCCATAGATGTCACTGCGCCCATCGATTCCCTCTCCCTGGGCTTGTTCCGGGCTCATGTAAGCCGGCGTACCGACGATGGCGCTACCGGTCACATTCGACTGGGAGTCGGTCAGCTTGGCGATCCCAAAATCGGCGATGTAGGGTTCATTGAATTGATCGAAGAGGATGTTGCCGGGTTTCAGGTCGCGGTGGATAATACCCTTTTTATGCGCATCGTCCAACGCCGGCGCGATCAGGGACATGATGTGCGCCATATCCTGCAGGCTGATCGGACCTTTTTTCATCCGGTCTGCCAGCGAGCCGCCCGTCATATAGCGCATGACGAAGTATGGCTGCCCTTCTTCTTCCCCAAAGTCGTAGACCGGGACGATCGACGGGTGCTCGAGCATGGCGATGGTCTTGGCCTCGCGCTCGAAACGGGTGCGGAATGACAATTCGTGCAGCATCTCGCGCGGCAGTACCTTCAGCGCCACGTCTCGCTCGAAGCGCGGATCGTAGGCATGATACACGGTAGCCATCCCCCCCCGCCCAAGCTCTTCTCTTATCTCATAACGTCCGAACTTTTGTGACTCCATGCGCTTGATCGCTCCTTGCACACATCCATATCCTCGCCCGTTTTGGATGTTTTCTATCCTGGACAGGGGCTTGGCCTACCTGAAAAATAAACCATATCATCGTACCGGAGTGGAGCCGTAAAGGATGTTCATGCCCCGTCCCCAAATTCTCCAATTCGTACCGATGATACCGCAATACCCCCGTAGTATAGCAATTGTGAAGGGGAAAAGCAAGAATTTGGTATAATCTCGTCGCCGCCCCAGTAGCTCAAATGGACAGAGCAGAGCACTCCTAAGGCTAAGGTTGTCGGTTCAATTCCGGCCTGGGGCACAGAATTCAGTTAATACCAGCCAGGAATTTCTGGCTGGTTTGCGTTTTGAGCAGGGGGAAGATTGGATGAACTACCGATTGATTATCCAAATCATTGAAGATATAATTGCAATATCCTGATATTGCAATAATGGAGAAACCTTATGAACAACACCCAGGTTAGTATTGGTCAGATAAAGCGCGACATATCTGAACTGGTCAACCGTGTCGCCTATGCCGGCGAACGGATCATCCTCACCTCCCGCGGCAAGCCCAAGGCCGCCCTGGTCAGCATGCAGGATTACGAGCAACTGCTCAGAAGCGAAGGCCGCGCCGCCGATATCCAGAAATGGCTGGCAGAAACCAAAACGCTATCCGGTAGGATCGAGAAACGGCGCGGTAAGCCGGTGGATGTGGATGCCATCCTGCAGGCCACCCGCAAGGATCTGGAGTCACGGTGACCGGGGATCTGGTAGTCATCGATGCCAGCGTGGCAGTGAAAGCGGTTCTGCCCAACCAACTCCAGGCCCACTGCCTGGCGCTGGTGCAGAGTTTTGTAGAGACGCAACCAGCCGCACCAGCACTGTGGGCGTATGAGACCACTTCTGTCATTGCCAAGGCGGTTCATTTCGGTGAAATCAATGAAAAAGAAGCCCGCCAAGCTCTGGAGAAATTGGATAGCTTGGGTGTTCGCCTGTTTGTCTCAGATGCCGAACAAAACCTGGCTGCCTTTGAATGGACTCTGCGGCTCAAACGCGCTTCGGCTTATGACAGTTATTACCTTGTACTGGCCCAGGCGCTGGAGTGTGAGTTTTGGACGGCCGACAAGCATCTGTTCAATGCTCTCAAGGATGCCCAGGTAGGCTGGGTACATTGGATCGAAGAAATGGCAGCTTAGTACCGTATTTCCCCTTGATATCAGGGAAGGGTGTGGTTCGGAACAGATCCCGTTAGGGACACACCTTTCAAAAAACCAGCCGGAAAATCCTGGCTGGTTTACATTTTAATCAAAGGGGGAATTTCCTTAATGGATTTTTCTGCCATTTATTACACCCCGAATCTTCCCCCAAAAATCCAAAACACGTTTATAATTGTAATTACACTTTCATTATAATATTTTCTGAAAGTATATATAATTTAGGTGTACGGGTAAAGCATGCAGATAGGTTCTAGGTTTACCATCTTCTACATACTGAGGGAAGGACCCAATCATAATGATTAAAGCAATATTTTTTGACGCGGCAGGGATACTGTACACTCGCTCCGGACCCACGGAAGATTTTGCGTTGAGCATGCTTCAAGAACGTGGCTTCTCGGTCGAACCGAGTTCGGACCAAATGACCCATCAAGCGGAGTTGCGCACCCGGGCCAACCAGGGCAATATCACCCACCTGGATTTTTGGGATTATTTTTTACAGATCCGTGGGATTCAAGATTCGCAACAACGCAGTGATTTTTCCAGCGAAATCATCAGTTTTTCCAATAATATCCAACCTACTCCAGGTGCACGCCAGACCCTGGCAGAGCTGAAGGAAAAAGGGTTTCTTTTGGGGATCATTACCGACACCATGTACCCGAGAGAGTGGAAAATGGCCCGCCTTAAGAACGCCGGGGTTGACGAATTCATTGACATTGTGGCTTGTTCAACGGAACTGGGCGTGCACAAACCCGATCCGGCCATCTATTCTTATGCGCTAAAACAAGCCGGGCTAGAAAAGGGCGAGTCCATTTTTGTTGGTCACCTGGGCATCGAATTGGATGGCGCACACACCGCCGGTATGATAACGGTGGCGGTTTATTACGATCCGGATGCCAGGGCAGATTATTACTGTCAATCGATAACAGAACTGTTAACTCTACCCATCCTGCAAAAAGTAACCCAATGATATATTAACCAACTCGTCAATCTGGCCCTTATAAAGAGGAATAATGATTTTTCGAACGTTGGGACGATCCGGTGTATCGGTTAGCACTATGGGGTTGGGTTGTTGGGCAATCGGTGGTCCTTTTTGGAGGAATGGCGAACCGGTGGGCTGGGGACAGGTAAATGATGCTGAATTCCATTATGGCCATTCAGCGCGCCCTGGACCTTGGGATCACCTTTTTCGACACCGCCGCGGTTTACGGCTGCGGGCACAGTGAACGGGTATTGGGGCAGGCTCTCGCGGGACACCGCAGCCAGGTAGTGATCGCCACCAAATTCGGTCAGGCGTTTATTGAAGAGACCCGCCAGGTAACCGGCTACGATACCAAACCCGCTTCGATCGTCAGGGAATGTGAAGCCAGTCTCAAACGCCTCAACACGGACTATATCGACCTCTACCAGTTGCATGTCAAAGATGTCGACTTTGATCAAGCGATTGTGATACGGGAAACTCTTGAAGGTCTGGTCGACGCTGGCAAGATCCGTTTCTACGGCTGGAGCACGGATGATGCCGACCGGGCCCGCCTGTTTGCCGGTGGGGAACATTGCACAGCCGTTCAACAACGCTTGAATATATTCGAAGGCGAGATCCGAACCCTGGAAATCTGCGAACAATTAAACCTGGCGAGCATTAATCGGAGTCCGCTCGGGATGGGTCTCCTTACGGGCAAATTTTCGATTGATTCTCAAATCCCGCCAGATGATGTCCGCATCCGCAGGCCGTCTTTCAAAGAAAACCGCGCCAGAGAGCTTGAAAAGCTTGAGCGCATAAAGCGCATCCTGACCGGGGATGGCCGCTCGCTTGCTCAAGCGGCATTGGGATGGCTGTGGGCTCGCAGTTCAAAAACAATCCCGATCCCCGGATTTAAAAACATGCAACAAGTTGAAGAAAATATTGCCGCCGTGGATTTCGGACCGCTCTCCACTGACCAAATGCAGTTAATCGACACGCTAATTGCATAATCATCTTGTAAAAGTTTTTTATTGTTGTATAATGATAGCGTACTTTCATAATTTTATATCTTGTAAGTCAACTTTACGGAGGCCGTTGTGGACGATTCCGGTGATGGACAAGTTGAGTTCACTAAATTGATCGCAGAACATTTCAACGAGCTGACCAAGAGCGGCAGGAAAATCGCGGAATATATCCAGGAAAATCAGGATCAAGCGGCGTTCATGTTTGCGGCTGAAATTGCTGAAGAATTACATATCAGTGAACCCACCATGGTCCGCTTTGCCCGGACTCTTGGTTTCGATAGTTACCCAGCCATGCGCATTGCTTTACAAGCCAAGGCGCGCAATCTTGCCAAGCATTCCGAACGGATACGCCGTCGCCTGGAAGATTTGCACGAAACCGGGGATATTTACGAACGCTTGGCTACCTCTGAAATTGATTTTCTAACCGAATCCATTCACACACTCGACCGTCAGGCCTTTTCGACCGCGGTTGAGTTGCTGCGAACGCACCAGAGAATTTTCGTATTTGGCGTGGGACCCTCCATCTCACTGGTCGACTTGCTCGAAATACGCCTGACCCGCTCTGCCCGGCACGTCATTCCTCTCCGGGTCTTTGGAAGGGAACTGCTGGAGCCTCTGGTCTTGATGAACAAGAACGACCTGTTGATTGCTATCGCATTCCACAGCGTCAACCCATACTTAAAATTGGTTTTGGAACAAGCCAATCAAAACAAGACCCCGGTGATCCTGATCACCGATACCCTGGGTGACTTGATTGGGAATTACGCCACCGCCACCCTGGCTGCCCGCCGCGGACCTGTCATGGCCTTCCATTCGGTTACAGTCCCAATGACGATCATAAATTCTTTGCTACTCGCCTTGAGCTCGGTTGACCAGGAAAAGATCATGAACAACCTGGATAAATTGGATCAACTCCTGAACAACGTCCAACAAATGAACAATCCACTTCAACCCGGCAGGAAAATTTAGGAGGATTTTCATGGCCGTTTCATCGCTGCCTAAACAACCCTTTCTCCAAAAATTTACAGCCAATTCAAGGAGATTTATCCGATGGATTACAAGCCCCTATGTGGCGCTATCCATCCTCATGCTTTTATTAATGGTGTATCTGATCATCATCCCGCTCTACCGCATGCTTTTCACCACTTTTACATTTCAAGAAAAAGACGTCGTCTCACAGGCTGGTGCGGTTGTTGGTCAATTTACGCTATATCACTGGGGCAGAATGCTGGCCTCCAAAATCGGCACCATCATGGCCTACGCCCCCCTGGGACATTCATTGGTGATCGCCTCGGGCGCCACAGCCATCGCCATGGCGCTCGGGTGCATGATGGCCTGGTTTGTGGTCCGTACCGATATGCCAGGCAGGAAACTGATCAATATCCTTGCCATTGTTCCATACATGATGCCCTCCTGGACCATCGCAATGGCCTGGACGGTCCTATTTAAGAACCGGACCATCGGTGGGGCACCCGGTCTGATTGAATTCTTGCTGGGAAAAGGTCCCCCGAACTGGTTTTCTTATGGACCCGTTCCCATCATGGTTGCCAGTGGCCTGCACTATTACACCTTCTTCTTCCTTTTCGTATCGGCAGCCTTGATTTCCATCGATTCCAACCTGGAAGAAGCCGGGGAATTGGCTGGCGCCAGTCGCTGGCGCATCCTGCGTACGATCACCTTTCCACTCATCATGCCCGCGCTATCTATCGGGCTTTATTATGACCTTCTCAAGGGTGATGGGAACCTTCGGTGGCCCAAATATTTTAGGGGTGCCGGTTCGTTATTACACCCTTTCCACCATGATCCGGGCAGACATGCGGATAGGAGATAATGCGGATGGTTTTGTATTGGCCATCATGCTGATCTCCCTGGCAATGATCACGGTGTTTATCAACCAAAAATTATTGGGAACCAAAAAAAGCTATGAAACCATTGGGGGCCGTGGTCTCGTTATCAAAAAAGTGAAATTAAAAAAATGGAAGCCGCTATTTACCGGGGCAATCATGCTGATCGAATTCATCATAGCGGTTCTTCCAGCCTGTCTGCTGCTCTGGAACACGTTTATGAAAAACTCCGGAGATTACAGCCTATCCAATTTATCCCTGGTACATTGGATCGGGGCCAGCGATCCTCTGGTGGATGACGGGTTACCGGGGGTTTTTCGAAACCCCGCCATTTTTCACGGCGCCTGGAACTCGATCAAACTTTCGTTCTCGGCTGCTTTCTTCTCGGGCATTCTCGGGGTGATCCTGGGCTATGCAATCCATAAAGGGCGTGGGACCAAATTATCCAAATTGGTTGAGCAACTGGCTTTTGTGCCTTATGTGATCCCCGGCATTGCCTTTGGAGCAGTTTATATCTCCATGTTTGCAAAATCGGTCGGGCCAATTCCGGCCCTCTACGGGACCTTCGCCTTGTTGGTGGTGGTCTCCGTATCCAAGAATCTGCCGTTTTCCAGCCGCACCGGCGTTTCGGCCATGATGCAAGTGGGGAAGGAATTGGAAGAAGCTGCCTCAGTGGCAGGTGCAAATGCATGGACGCGATTTAAACGGATCCTGTTTCCTCTGACTCGCAGCGGTTTTTTCTCTGGTTTCTTATTAACTTTCATCACGACCATGCGCGAATTATCCCTCATCATTCTGCTGGTAACTCCAACGACCCAAGTCCTATCCAGCATGACCATGCGTTATACCGAGAATGGCAGCGAGCAGAAAGCCGATGCGGTCATTATTATTCTGATCCTGCTGATCCTGGGTGGCAACTGGATCATCAGCCGCTTCCGGAACGGAAGCCTAGAAAAAGGGCTGGGGCTTTAAGGAGAGCAAAATGGAAACCACCATAACCATTAAAAATTTGACGAAAAGGTTCGGCGATGTAGTTGCCGTGAATGACATCAGCCTTGAGATCGAACCGAGGACATTTTTAACCTTGCTCGGTCCCTCAGGCTGTGGGAAGACCACTTTGCTGCGCTGTATTGCCGGCCTGGAAGATCCCGATTCTGGTGAAATATTCATCGGTGACAACCTGGTTTATTCAAGTTCAAAAGGGGTTTCTGTAACCCCCGGGAAACGAAACCTTGGATTGGTCTTTCAGAATTATGCGCTTTGGCCGCATATGACCGTTTATAAGAACATTACTTTTGCCTTGGAGATCCTGAAACTCCCGAGAAAAGAAATCAACGAACGGGTCGATGAAGCCCTGGCTGAAGTGCAGATGGAAGGCTACAAGGATCGTTATCCGCGCGAGATGAGCGGCGGTCAGCAGCAGCGCATTGCCCTGGCGCGCATGTTGGCATACCGTCCCGCCGTTTTCCTGATGGACGAACCGCTCTCCAACCTGGATGCCCGTCTGCGCATGGATATGCGTACGGAACTTAAACGCTTGCACCATATTTCCAATGCCACCACGGTCTACGTCACGCATGACCAGGTCGAAGCCATGACCATGTCTTCCAACATCGCCGTCATGAAAGATGGCAGGATCCAACAAGTGGACAACCCCGATATGGTCTATCACTATCCCGCCAACCTGTTCGCTGCAGATTTTATCGGCAACCCGAAGGTGAATTTGTTGGAAGGGCGGGTTGCGGGCAAAAATCTTGTCGACGTAGGGAAGTTTTCGATACCTGTCAAGACCTTCGATAAAACCGGCGCAGTCGTGGCGGGTATCCGCCCAGAGGATATTCTGGTATCCACGAACGCTGCCTCAGGTGCCACCGAATTCCAGGCTTATTCTGTCCTGCCGGCTGGAGCTGATACCACCATCGTCGCCCGCAACGGTGAAACCGAGCTTACCGTAAAGGAAATGGGCGTTAGCAAGATCCAGATGGACCAAAAGATCTGGCTCCGCTTCAACGAAGAAACCATCAATTTATATGACAAAACCTCTGGAAATTTGATCACCAGTTAATCCATTTGGCTTGTTCTTATCCAAACAATATTGATCATCGAAAAAAAAGGAGGCAGTATCCAGAAAACACAACAAACAAACTCGTAAAGGAATATGGAAATATCGTCGTTCGATCGACAAAAATCTGTTGATAATTATCAAGGAGGAAGGTAAATGAAAACGTTTCAGAAATTGGCTGCTCTGGTACTTTTGATCAGCTTCCTGGTTGGATGTGCCAGCTCGACCCCGGTACCGCAAGCGACACAGGCACCGGTTGATGTACCCGTTGCAGTGACTGATGCTCCTGTTGCAACTGAAGCACCGGTAGCTGTAGCCACAGAAGCTCCTCTCACTGTTGCCGAGCAATGGGCCAAGGATAATGGGGTGGGACCTTATCAACCCGAGGTCGATGATTGGGCTGCCATTGAAGCCGCTGCAAAAACCGAGGGCACTTTGGTTGTTTACTCGAACTCGTCCCGGATTCAGGATGCTGCCGCAACCTGGGCCACCCTTTACCCTGACATTCCTATTGAAGCCTATGATATTGGTGGTGGGGAAGAAGTCACCAAAGTACGCGAAGAGCAAAAAGCCGGCGCCTATACCGGAGATGTCTGGTTCAATGCCCAGGGTCCTGATATGGAAGGGGAATTCATTCCCAACGAGTATCTCTGGAAGTTCTTGCCCAACGATCTGAAATCCGTCATGCCCGAGGTCAATCAAGATCCTGTTGCCACTCATAGCACGGAAGTCTTCGGTTTCATCTACAACTCGGAACTGAATACCTCCTGCCCGATCAGCAACATATGGGAACTGACCGACGCAAAATGGAAGGGAAAGATCTTCATCAAGGATCCGATCAATAGCGCCGAAGACTTGGGTATGTTTATGAGCATCGCAGCGCATGCCGACGATCTGGCTGCTGCCTATCAGGCCCTCTACGGCACCACTTGGGACACGGATGCTGCTGTTACTTCTGACGTAACGGATGCAGGCTGGCTGTGGATCAAGAAGTTGGCCCAAAACCAACCCGTCGGTGTAAGCGGTAGCGATGACGTTTGGGGCGCAATGGCCATCCCCGGATTGACCGAAAATATGCTCGGGTGGGCCCCTCTTTCCAAGTATCGCAATGTCACCTCAGGAAAAGCTGTCTTTGAACCCTGCATTGGATTAAGCCCGGTGGTTGGCGCACAAAAGCACAACTATGTTGCCGTCATCAATCAGGCTCCGCACCCCAATGCCGCCAAACTATTCATTAAATTTGCCCTGAGCGCAGACGGCTTCAAGCCCTGGAACCAGGTCGGACAAATTTCCGGCAATCCCGAGATTCAACCGGTCGATGCTGCAGTACCGTACATGGATCTGCCGGTCTACCAGTTCGATAACGCCTTCGTGTACAAGAACATCACCGCATACCACGATTTCTACGCAATAAGCTTGCTGGCTCCGTAAACAAAATCAGGGCAGGCTGTTCAGTCCTTTGGGCACGGGAATCCGTTTTCCGTGCCCAAAGGACATACTTTTTTTATGCAATCCCTTCTCGTATCCGGGAAAAATATTTTCAACTCCAATGGAATAATATCGGGAATTTATCATGAACGAATCATCCTCATCGAAGCAAATCGAAGCGATCCTCTTTGATATGGGCGGAACGCTCCGAGTAAACATCCCGCGTAACCAGGCTGCCAGGATCGCTATTATAGGACAGATCCCGGAACTCCTCGGATCGAACGAGCCAGCCTCAGAATTTTCTCAACTTCTCGCCGATCGCGAAAATTCCTATGAGGATTGGGCAACGAAAAATCTGACCGAATTGAATGAAGAAAGATTTTGGACGGAATGGATGCTCCCCGATTGGCCGAATGAAACCGTTTCCAGGCATGCCATGGATTTGAATGCCATTTGGCGGAACGCAATCTGCGAAAGAATATTCTTTCGGCATACCGCACCGACAATTTGTGCACTCCATCAGTTGGGCTATCGGCTTGGTCTGGTAAGCAATACTACCAGCAGCCTCGATGCGCCGCACGCCCTCGCACAGGCTGGCATTGCGGATTGTTTTGAAGTGATTGTCCTTTCCTGTGTGATCGGGAAGCGCAAACCTCATCCGGGCATCCTCCTTGAAGCTGCCAGCCGCATGAATATCCAACCGTCAAAGTGCGCCTACATTGGCGACCGTCCCGAATGGGACGTGGTTGCCGCCCGGGAGGCCGGCTTTGGACGAACGGTCATCCTGCGCAACCAGCGCTATACTTCCCCGCCTCCCGCCTCCCCCGACCTGGTTCCTGACGACTACATTGACAATTTGGACGGATTATTGGGCATTTTTCCCACAATGAATTAGCAGGATTCCTTTTTGAGTAGGTGGATCTACCCATTGATTTTTTGCAGAGCCAAAACGGAGGTGTGATTTTCACCCTGGTAAGTATCTCGACAATGTTACTTTCCAATAGGGATAAAGGTAAATCCCCATTCAATGTCCTCTAAGAACAACTAGGGGCAACAAAAACCGTTTTTCCGTTGTGTCCGTTGTGCCCGTCGTGGTGAAAAATCCTTATCTAACATTGTCGAGGTATTTTCCCCGGGATAAACTACCCTTAGAAGGAACAAACCAGATTGGCACCTCCGTGGATACCCCAGAAATAGGTTCTTATGGACTGAAATTAAGTTGCCGGTTGATTCTCGACCAATTGATGTGCTTGGGTGGTTTTACCGGCTTGACGTGCCTCTGGTAAAGCTGTCATGGAGGCGCGACGAGTGTCCTCTGATATAATCAGAACAGGTTCATTGAATAGTGATTCTTCCATAAGATCATTCACATTTCAATGATTTGGGATCGCAAAAGAGGGGCTATAAATATATTGGTAGGGAGTTACAACATCACGGCACAAATGCAAAGGAATTTTCGATTCTTGCAACATAAAAAATCAAGATTTTTGTAACTCAATCAGCTGCGTCTCCTGTATTTCTAATTCGCTGCACAACGGGTCTTGGGCAACCCCTAATTCGCGCCTGGGCAAGTGGGCTGGTTGTTTTTTAAAGCCTAAATCGGTCCGCTGCCAGTTCTCAAGCCTCGCATGGATCAATATTTTTTATCTTTCTGGTAGGAGTAGTAATAAATAAGCGCTGTGTACCTTTACCAAATACTTTGCTCAAGCCACCGTGCCCTTTCAGGGTACTTTCCTCGGCGGCAGGGTCACCGCCGAGCCAGGATCAATATTTTTCATCCTTCTACTGGAAGAGGTTATAAATGAGTGATGTATTCCTTTCCTACTCGCGCAAAGATATCCAATTGGTTCGCGAAATCTTCGATTTGCTCAACGCACGCAAGCGCGAAGCCTGGATCGATTTGCATGCCATCGATTATTCCGCCAAATGGTGGGATGAAATCTGCAGCGGCATCGATGGGGCAGATAATTTTGTCTTCTTTGTCAGCCCCAATTCGCTAAAATCTTGGTTCTGCCACCGTGAAATCCAGTATGCCCTCGAACACAAAAAACGTATCATCCCATTCTCGATCGCGCCGATCGATGAAAAGAGCATGTTTCAAGCCTGGCAGAACCATCCGGATTTAAAGAATTATGAACAACTCGCCCACGCCAATTGGGAGAGTATCCAGTCCATCCAATGGATAGATATCACCACCCTCCAGGATGTCAACCAGGCACTCGATGCGCTCCTGAAGACGGTCGATACCGACCCCGAACGGGTGAAATTACATACCCGTCTGCTGCTGCGTTTGCGTGACTGGGAGGGCAGTGGTCGCAATCCAAGCGGGCTGTTGCGTGGGGATGAGTTGGCGCAATACGAGCAGTGGCTGACCGAGTTCTCATCAAAAAGCCACCCCTCCTTTTCCAACCGAAGACCAGCAGGCCTATATTCTCGAAAGCCACCGGGTTCAGGACGAGCTCGAGCGCAAAAGGCTCCAGCGCGAGCGTTTGGTTCGTCGTTTCAGGATCGCCTCGGTCGTTCTGGGAGCGTTCTTCATATTGGCAATTATCGCCACCATCCTGACCATCAATATCACCAACCAGGCGGTCAACTCGGCCAACGCCCAGGTGGCAGCCGGAAACACGCGTGTCTCGTCCGGGAATACCCAGGTGGCGGTCATTGGACTAACCCTGACCCCCATTCCACCCCAGTTGACCGCCGTCAAACAGACCATCGTGGCCGGAAGCTTCATGATCGAATCGCTAAATCTCTCGGCCGAAGCCAATTCCATCTTAAGGACCGGGGCAGGCAACGCCGAAACCGCCGCCCTTTTGAGCATCCGGGTGCTGAGCAAGCTCTATCTTTCCAGCGCAGATGCTGCCCTGGTGGACGCCTCCCATCGCTTGAAGGCCGTCTCCCAGGTATTCACTTATCGCGGCATGGTCTCGAGTACCGCTTTTTCTCCGGATGGGACGACCTTCCTGATCGGAATATCGGGAGATTCAGATTCTGGCGACCTGGAATTAAGGGACACGGCCAGTGGAAATCTGATCTGGAAGGTTAACATCAAGTCTTCCGGGATTAACGGGGTCGCCTATTCTCCGGATGGGAAGTTGGTGGTCGCCGCCGCCGGAGATCAAACAGCCAGGATTTTGGACGCGCTCACTGGCAGTTCGATCCGGGTCATTAGCGGTCATCGGGATATTGTAGAACGGGCTGTCTTCTCGCCCGACGGCAAGACCTTGCTGACCTTGGGAGGCGGCTCAGCCCGCACGGTGCGTCTCTGGGAGCTCGAAACCGGCCGCCAAATTTTCTCCGTTCCTGCCGGCGTTGGATTAACTTCCCTGTTCTTTCTTCCGGATGGGCAGACCTTTTATGCCGATGATAATCTCTATAACACCTCCGACGGGACTCCCTTCCAGAATTCGGGCATCGGCGGCGGGACACTGGCCCTTTCACCGGATGGCAAAACCTTTGTGTCCGGCAGTAGAACCACGGCTGAACTGCGCAGTGCCAATACCGGACAATTGATCCGGTCCCTTTCCGGTCATTCAGATATAGTCAGGAGCGCGGCTTTCTCCGGTGATGGAAAATGGCTGGTTACCGGGAGTAGTGACAACACGGCCCGGGTCTGGGAGGTCGCCAGCGGGAAACAGGTCCTGCTCCTTTCCGGGAATTCAGCCCAGGTGGATTCGGTTGCATTTTCTCCGGATGGGACCAGAGTTCTCACCGGCAGCAACACCGCCCGGCTGTGGAACATCACTGGTGACAACCGGCAGTTGATCATATCTGCCCTATCCGAGATCACGGTCTCTGCGCTTGCCCCGGACGGAAAATCGATTGTCGTTGGCGATGAAAGTGGCAATGCGGGTTTATGGGATCTTAATACCGGAAAGTTGTTGCGCAATTTTCAAAAAGACATTCATGATGTTAAATCCCTCGCAATCTCGCCGGATGGCAAAATGGTGGCGTTATCCATCCGCCATGGAAATGAAAGCGTCGATGTGATCCTGGTCGACGCCGCAACCGGAGAAATTTTGAAGACATTCACCGGTGCTCCCACCCTTCAACCTTATATCGGTTCGCTCTCTTTTTCATCCGATGGCAAGATGCTGCTGGCAGGCTATTTCGACAATACGGCTCGCTTATGGGACGTTTCCAGTGGTCAACTACTTCGTCTCATCTACGGCAGTGATTCCGCAAATGGGAGCGGTGATGCGACCCTTTCACCGGATGGTCAAATGATCGTATTCGATGGAGGCAGAACCTGGTGGAACATTTCCACCGGTGCCAGGGTCAATTTTCCCGAGGCGATGAGTGGAAATAAAATCATCTTCTCACCCGATGGGAGTCTGGCCGCGATAATACATGGGTATACCTTTTCGGTTTGGAAAGTCGCCACCCAACAACTGGTCCAGAATTATTCGGGTCATTCCGATCAGATTCGCAGTCTGGCATTTTCTCCGGATAACAAAATGGTATTAACCGGCAGTGCCGACAAAACCGCCATGTTGTGGGAGCTTTCCAGTGCACGCTTGCTGCGTGTTTTCACCGGTCATGGCGCTTCAGTTACGAGTGTCGCCTTCTCACCTGACGGCAGGACAATTATCACCACCAGTCTCGACAAAACCATCCGCACCTGGATCACCGACTACAACGATTTGCTGGTTTATGCCTGTACGCTGGTTGGAGTTGATCTTACACCGGAAGAACGCACGCAATACGGAGTTTCAGACCAGGAGCCCACCTGCCCCCAGTTTGGCCTACAATCACAACCACTCCTGCCTACCACAACACCATTACCTACACTCACCCCCTTCTCCACCTGGACACCCATTAGCACGCCAACACGCACCCCCACCCCCTGATCTGCATCAGTTTTTTTTACAAACGCCGCCCCCCGCGGCGTTTTTTAATTACCTCCTCCATCGTTGAAGCAAGTAGTAACGACTTCAGTCGTTACCTCTAATTACCACCCTTTTCCTCCATTAATAGCGGAGGAGCTTCACAAAATCAGGATTGTGCTTACACCGTTCGGTCGCTACAGTGGAATATACAAGGATAGATCTCAATCGGTAAATATTTTGGGAATCCGAGCATCAATGGAACTGCTCGATATGTGAGCAGTGCCGGAGGTGAAATCCACTTCCAACATCGCCCAGTCAGCTCCATTTTCCCAGCGTAGGGCAAGTTCGTTGTCGTTGGTCTCAACGATGCGAAAGGATCCATTAAATGCCGGATGCTGGTTCCGGAATTGGATTAATTCGAACAGGGATTGAACCACCGGGCGCTGGATGGCGTACTCAATCTCTTCGGCATCAAAGGTGTGGCGGTTGATATCACGCCCAACCCCGGTTTTCCCCAGCAGTTCCATGTCGTTTTCCCCCGCCAGTAAACCAACGTAATACACTTGCGGTATGCCCGGCGCGAAAAACTGGATTGCCCGCGCCAATAAATAATCATGATCATTGCGTCCAAGCGCGTCATAAAAAGTGCAATTGACCTGGTAAAGGTCGAGATTTGATGCCGCCGCCCCACTGGCTAAACGGCTCTGTCCATTGCTGTTGGAGTGGATTTTTTCCACCAGGGCATCCAGTTCTTCTGCAGGGAAGAATCCCCGGGCGGGCTTGATGATCGGAACCGTCCGCCCCGATATCGATCACCCCAATTCCGTCATGCGTGTCCAGCACGGTGACGGCGTTGCGCGGGCTTATTTCCAGCCATTGCTTCAAATAACGACCGGTATGGTTGAAGATGGCGTGCAAAACCAGGGGAGGCAGTGCAAAATCATACACCCTGTCCACCCGGCGGGCAATTTCTATCTGCCTGAGGAAATGGGAATGGATTTCGACCAGCACTTCCATATCCAGGGCTGCCGCCTGCCGGGTCAGGTATTCGATAAAATCGAACGTTTCGGGGATCATGAAACAGGTGCTGCCGGGTTTTTTGATCGCATACCCGACTGCATCCAGCCGCACCATGCGAATGCCGTTGTCGTGCAGAGTTTGTAACACCGATTGCAGGTAAGCCTTCCCCTGCGAATCTTCACATTGATGTCGATCTGCTGTTTGGAGAAAGTTGTCCAAAGCAAACGCTTCTGGTTGTTCTTCAGCGTGGCGTAGGAAAAGGGCAGGCCGGGTCGTGGACGATAGATGGTCAGCAGGTCGGCTTCGGTGGCCCCCTTTGGGAAGACGCTTGCCATGGTAAGGAACATGTCCCTGTAAATGGAGGCATCCCCTTTTTCGGAATAATCCAGGAACTGTGGCGAGGAGGTTGAGACATGGTTAACGATCAGGTCCGCCATCAGGTCGACCTCCTGACCCAGTTCTTTGATATCTGCCCAGCTTCCCAGGCTCGGATCGATCCGGGTATGATCGATGGGATCAAATCCGGCATCAATTCCATTACATGGATAATAAAAGGGCAGAATATGAACGCCGCCGAACAACCCAGCCAGAGGACCTTTAAGGTATCGGTTTAACGCCTTTAGATCCCTCCCTCCAAGGCGGTTTGCATAAGTGATGAGTTGAACGCTGTTTTTCATTCAATCTATCTCTGCGATCACGGATTTCGGCAGCCAGTCAGGGTCGCCTTATGATTTACTCGACCTGGTTTTCCTATATCAGGTCCCGATCCGCCCGGTCCATAGCTCGGAGGATAATTAACTACCTGTAATCCCGGGATTTGTCTCCCGTGCTTTCTTCGTAGATCGGGTTGATCGAGTGTTCCATTAATAAGTTTCGCCTTCATTCGCTCCCATGCCTGGGCAAGGATCCAGCTACAAGCCTCGCATGAATTGAAAAACCTGGTCATTGAAACCCGGCAATGTTTCATGCCCGAAATCAGGATATATCGTCATGCTTTTGGACGACACGATTTTGTTATATACGGCAAATTGGGTGGAAGGTGGACAAATGGTATCCATTAAGCCAATCGCCCACAGCACTTCTGCCCTGGATGCGGGCAGCCAGGAATTGAATATCGATGTAGCCCAACTTTTCAAAGACGCTTTCTTCGTGTTTATGCGTGGGGTCTGCGTGACGGAAAAATTCCTGCAGTTCTTTATAAGCGTCTTTTGCCTGGTCCATTTCCCATACTCGCAAGTAATCACTCAGGAATGGAAAGGCTGGAGCCGCACGTTTAATCCGCGGTTCCAGGGCAGCGCAGGCAATCGTCAAAGCGCCTCCCTGGCTGCCACCTGTTACGCCAACCCGATCTCCATCTACATCTGGCATTCCCATCACGATCCTGGCAAGTTGGGCAGTGTCAAGAAATACCTGCCGGAAGAGCATTTTCTCCGGCGATCCCTTCAGGGCATCCTCCAATCCCCGAATGATATGCCCATGCAGCGTATTGCCGGTGACATTGCCATCATCATCTGATAATCCTCCCTGCCCACGGCAGTCCAATGCAGCGACAGTGAAACCCGTCGGCAACATAGCCCAAGCTTGTCATACCAATCCCCAGAATCACCTGTGTATCCGTGGAATAACAATACAGCGGGATGGAGAGATGGGCGTTCGTAGGACGCAGCAGCTTTGCATGGATTCGTGCACCTCCGACACCCGTAAAAAACATGTGGAAGCACTGCAACATTTGATGCCTGAAATTCAGCCGGGATTAATTCAACTTGTGAGATCGATCCATCGCATTTCGGCCAGGCTCTTGTCCCAAAATGAATCAAAATCTTTTGGGCAAGGATTTTTTCCCTGGTATGATTTCAACTGTTCGATTGGCAGATCAAACGTCAGCGGCATTTTAGGCTCCTGTTTCGCTTTGAGAAATAAAGTTGTTTTAAGTTTAATTTGTAAACGACAATATCAATACTGTCCTTTACATCCGGATTGCTTGAAAGCGCTCCCACATAGACACCATGATTGAACTCGCGATATTTCCCAGCGTTATTTGCGTTGAAAGTTAGCTTTGTTTTGATAACTGATTCTGAAGTAGGATCGATCAATCCCTCATTCTCAATGGCGATGAATTCGCCATCTTCAGTTTCGAGGTAATACTTCGCAAATACATGTGAAATACCATCTTGCTGGGTCATATTCCAATCTGCACCTCCCGGCACTACCCTGCCGTTTATTGTTTCACCGGTAATTGTTCCCCCAATGATGGGAATAATCTGAAGCCTACCGGCCCCTGTTGCTCCAACAATCTGAGATTCCCCAACCAAAACCTGAAGCCGCATGATCTCATCTGCTTGAGACGTTGATTAATCGACTCTAAAAAGATTCAAACGGTTCGCCAGATTTTATGAAATATATTGGCAGTGTTGGGAAGATTTTCTGCAGCCAATCCGGCAGGTATTTCATCCCCACCTCTTCGGTCCGGTTGTGACCCAGGATGATCAAGGATTTGTTCATGCCAAGTTGAGCCGCATCGCGGACATATGCTGGCAGCGTCCATTCCAGAATTTCACCGCATACGATGACATCCAAGTTCGATCTGCGCATCAATTCCATCGGCATCTCTTCCCGGCCCAGACCCAGGCTGCCCCCACCGACCAACACGGCCACCCGCTCCACGCTCCCATCGACATTGCCGACGATCCGGGATGCATTCACCTGCAGTTTTTCCTTCAGGAACGTAGACAGGTCCTTTACACTTGTCCGCGGCAGAATAAAGCAGTGCCTGTCAGCCAGGTCGCGATACTTCTCCCAGCCCAATTCCTTTAAAAGTCCCACGATCAGGTCTGCCTGAGCGACGTGCATATGGTGATGGAAGGCCAGATTTTACCTTGGTTTTCCGATTATTCTGAGTTTCTCCTGTAAACCGGGTCTCCGGCCAGCCATTCGGTAGTATCCCAGCCGGTAAAGTATGTCGGCTCATGCGTGATAATGAGATTTGCATCCTTGGATACGGCTGCTTTGATCACATCGACGGTCGCCATGAACGTTGTGACGATTTCAGTAACTTCGTTTTTCCAATCTCCTGCCATCAACAAATCGCATGTTTTTTCCAAATCAGGCGCTTTGAGATCTTTGATTATGGCATCGACGACTTCTTGAATATTCATATTTTTCTCCTGGAAGCAGGCTAACCTTTAATAGCTCCAATCACAATTCCGCGAATAAAGTATTTCTGAAGCAAAGGAAAAACGATCAGAATCGGCAGGATCCCGATCACCCCCAGCGCCATCCGGATGGAATCCCCAGGTAAGCTGATAACAATATTACCTACGATTGATGCAGCCGCCCCGGACCTCAGGAAGGCGATGTTGCTCAGTATTCTGATCAGCAGTTGCTGTACCCCGTACAAGGCGGGATTATTAACAGAAGAGAGGCTGTTGATCCAATCGTTCCAATATGCCAGACCGGTGAACATCCCGATCGTTGCGATCACCGGCGTGGACAAGGGGATCATTACCTTTGAAAAAATAGTAAATTCATTGGCCCCATCTATCTGGGCCGCCTCGATCAGGTCCTTCGGTACATTCCTTTCGAAGTAGTTCTTCACCAGGAGCACATTAAAACCATTCATTAGATAAGTCGGGATGATCAACGCCCAAATGGTGTTCTTCAGAGAAAAGACCCTGGTCCACATGATGTAGGAGGGCACAACTCCGCCGTTGAATAGTAGTGAAAAGAAAACCAGAAATGTGAAAAAGGTCCTTGGACTTAAAATCCTTTCGGGAAAGCGGGTATGCCAGCA
Source organism: uncultured Chloroflexia bacterium (assembly GCA_963814135.1). Lineage (GTDB taxonomy): Bacteria > Chloroflexota > Anaerolineae > Anaerolineales > Villigracilaceae > UBA877. Next base: position 100,276 of record CAWFBZ010000003.1, read on the forward strand.
TGGGAGTGACGATTAAACTGGTGATCGTCCCTACGGTTGTAACAAAAAGGGAAACGCCGTATGATCGCAGGATCATCTTTCCCTGTGCCAGCATGTATATGTATGAATTCAGACTCCAGGATTTTGGAAAAAACGAATACCCCTGGTTTACCAGTGACTGCGTTGATGAGATTGATGAAATCGCGATCAGCAGGAAAGGCGTGAACGATATCGCGGCAAAAATGGCCAGAAGTATAGACGAAGCCCGGACAAATAATCTTTCATCTTTGGAAAAAGGATCGACTTCATCGTTTACCGCCTCAGAACAAAGCATTTTCGGGATTGATCTTTTTGACCAGGAAATTCGCACCTAGGACCAGGGCAAAGCCAATCACGGATTGGTAGACTTCGGCAGCCGAAGCCATCCCGATATTTCCGAGTTGCATCAATCCCCTGTAAACGTAGGTGTCGATAGTCTGGGTGGTGGAATATAGCGCGCCAGAGTTCATCGTCACCTGATAGAACAGGCCGAAATCCGAATACATCATCCTCCCCACTGAGAATAGAAAGAGAATAATGATGGTCGGTTTCAATAATGGCAGGGTGATATAACGGATCTGATCCCACTTTCCAGCCCCATCGATCTTTGCCGCTTCATAAATAGTGCTGTCAATTCCGGCGATGCTGGCAAGGTAAATGATAGAAGCATAACCGGTGTTCTTCCAAATGAATACAATTAACAGGATAATGGGCCAATAGCCAGCCGAAGTGTAGAAATTAACATCCTGCATCTTTAAGGCCGGAAAAACCGACTTGGGCAGCAGTCCGGTATCGGCATTCAGGCAAAGCAAAAACCAGGTACGATACCACCACCATCGATATCAGGTTGGGCAGAAGGTACATACCCTGGAAATATTTCGCATAAAAATAACCGGTGATTTCGAACATCATGATCGCTAGTCCGATTGCAAGAGCCGTACCGATGACAATAAAGGCCAGGTTGTACAGCAGTGTGTTCCTGGTCATCACCCAGGCATCCGGGGTCGAGAACAAGAACTTGAAATTGCTCAGACCGATCCACTTGCTCGCCAGGATTCCCTTCGTGTAATCCATCTTCTTGAATGCAATGATGATCCCGAACATGGGGATGTAGTTGTTAATGATCAAATAGGTCATTCCAGGCAATGCCAGCAATAGCAAGGGTACGGAATATAGGATTGATTTACGGAAGGAGCGTTTATGCTGCATACGTTTCTCCATATTATATGTGGAGTGAAGCTGGCAAAGGCTCAGCTTCACTCCACTTTTGCTCAGTCAGGAATATTTTGGTGGGACTAATTCTGGGTGCTGAGCCATTGATCCAATTGCTGCTGCTTGGCTTCCACGATCTTGTCCATGCCTGCAGCCTTCAGCTTATCGATGAAATTGGGAATTTCGGCAGGATCCATGCTGCCGGTAATCAGCCCAGGCAAGTACTGACCGATTACATTGGTAACTGCAGAGTATTCATCAGCCACGCCACTGCTGTCAAAAGTAAATCCCATTGCGGGAGACATGGCGGAAGTCTTGTTCTCAGTATCCCAGAGTTTCAGGTCAGCCATATCCGTACCATCCATCTGGTATTGGATGAACTGGTTGCCAACAACCCCGCAACTCAATTGGGCTGTATAGGGTACGGTGCTGGCATCCTGGTGTCCGGATACTTGACGTGGTCTGTATCCACCTTCACGTAGTCTGTTCCTTCGATGCCGAAGATCACCAGGTTGATCACATCCTTGTCTGAGAAGAGCAGGTTGATGAATTTTAATGCGGCATCTGGATGCTTGCTGATGCTGGTGACTCCCCAGGTCAGGGCGTTAACGCTGGATGTGCTCAGGTACGGCTGACCCAGACGAACCATCTTGATATCCTGCCCGGTTTGCGCTGAAATTTGTGTATATGCCTGGTTGCCGCTGTACGCCGCGATGTAAGCAAAGCCCTTGCCTGAACTAATCAACTCGATCGGACTGCTGGTTGTGGTGGCTGCATCTTTTAGGACATAATCCTTGGTGAACCAATCATGCACCAGGTTTACCATATCCTTGAACGTTTGGGTTTCATAAAAGTCTACAACGTTCGTGTTGTTACCATCCAGCACTGCCACAGGGGTCAAGTAGCTGTCGCCCAGGAAATCGATCCCGAAAAGGGTCGTGATCAAACCAACGGATCCGGTCTGCACGGGCACCAGGGGAACCATATCCGGGTACATGGCTTTCACCTTGGCAAAGACATCCGTTAGATCATTTACAGACTTGATCGAGGTCGGGTCGACGCCAATTGCCTGCAGGATATCGGCACGATAGACCAGGTCTGGCGCCAGCGCCACCCCTTTATAGGCTGGAATGCCGTAGAGTTTGCCGTTCAGCGTGGTGGTTTTCAGGAAAGCATCGCCCACCACTGCCTTGGCCTCGGGGGCATCCTGGTCGATCATCGAGGATATGTCGATGAACTGGTTCTCTGAGACACGCTGGGGCAGATCGCCCAGACTGGAAAAGACATCCAGGCCTTCACCACTCTGCATGGTCAGTGTTACCTGCTGGAAATAATCCGGTATCCCGTAAGGATGTAATTTTACAGTCGCATTGATCTTTGGAACGGTGATCGCATTAATGGCTTCTTCTACTGTTGCCAGTGCATCGTTCTCAGGAATTTCTTGTTGAAGCTGAGATATGCAAAATCGATTTGGGCCGGAGGCTCGGCAATGGGAGCTGCAGTCGGCGCTTCAGTTGCCGCAGAACCTGTGGTGGGATTCGTCGCAGCGGGGGCGGAGGTGGCTGTTGCCGCATTACCGCAAGCTGACAACACCATGCTAAAGGCCATCACTAACACCATCAATTGCCAAATACTTTTCTTCATATTCTTCTCCTCTTTTTTTTTGAACTTGGGGTGGATGAACTTGAATTTGGACAGGGTTGTTCCAGATTCTATATCTTTTTTTATCGAAGCACCTCCATCAAATAACGCGACTCCAATTTTATTGTTGAAAGTGTTACTATGAAAGCACTTACATCTTGAGTATACAACTTTTCAATATCAGAGTCAATGTCCAGATTATTATGCCGTTTGACGTTCAATTAAAGTAAGCGGCAGCTTGACGTGCCTGGGAGGCCTGGATAGGGGATTTTATCTGTGCAAGCAATATTTCCACCGCCAACCTGCCCGACTCATCCAGGTATTGATGGATGGTGGTCAGGTCGGCATATTCTGCCAGATCCAGGTCATCAAAACCCACTACTGCGAGTTGCTCGGGAACCTGGATTTTCAACTGGTGGGCAGCCTTCAGTACACCCAGGGCTTGCAAATCTGTTGCAGAAAATATGGCGGTCGGTCGCTCGGGCAGGCTCAGTAATTCTGCCGCCACATTGCGAGTCTGCTCATAAGAATAAGGCGCCAACCGGATCAAAGTTTCCGGCAGGTCAACTCCTGCCTCCCGTAGTCCCTGGCGGAATCCGACCAGCCGACGGCTGACGGGGTGGAGCGAATATTCAGGAAGATCGGTGTCGCCTAAAAACGCCAGGCACCGGTGGCCTTTTCCGAGCAAATATTCTGCCGCCATGCGCCCCCCCAGCACATCGTCGATTTCCACGCTGCTAAGGTTGGGGTGTGGAAACTCAACCAATACTGTTGGAAGGCCATGGTCCACCAGTCGCCGGACATCCGTGTCATCAATCGGCAGAGAAAGGATGATCAGACCGTCCAGGTTGCCGGTTAGTGGTACGGAGGAGAGAAAACCTTTTAAATGATCAGCCGAATCTACGCTGTATATGACCAGTTCAAATTTCTTGGTGGATAATGCCTCGGCGATTCCTCGCATACGTTGCACAAAAGATGGCGCAGTAAAAAATGGCGAGATGACCCCAATCCGTCCGGTCCCTTTCATCGCACGGGCACGCGCCCTCGGCCTTTGGCACGAAACCAAGCGCATCGATGGCCGCCAGGATGCGTTCGCGTGTTTCACCATTGACCTTATCGGGGACATTGAGCATCCGCGAGACCGTGGCGATACTTACTCCGGCTTGTTTGGCAACATCGTATATGGTGGATGCTTTTTTGGGTGGCATAAGGTCCTTGAATGTAAGGGGCATGAAAGCACTTTCATTGTATCCCCCGAAGAGAACCTTGTCAACTGGCTGTATTCGTTCAATACATAGAAACGGGTCTGGAAAATTGGTCAAATGCGCATACTGAAGGTCCATTGCCTTGCAGATGGTTGTAAGCTGTGGTTAGGGACAGATACCCGCCTGGGGAGCCTCCACTCCTGCCCGTCTCATGCTCCTAGCGGACTATCGGATCAGAGTGAAACGTAGCGGATGAGAAGGCGCTTCCTGATTGGTTTTGAGGCCGCCGGAGAGTTCCAGGAGAAGCCGGCCACCGCACGTGTCGGCGCGGAAAAATGTACCCCAACGGGGCACGCCGACTGCCAACGTGTTAACCAGGCTGGGACCCGTACAGCGGGGCGAAAGCCATACATCGCGCTGTGTTGCAGTCAGCGCAAAAAGAGATACCAACCTCCGTCACCCCATTCCCGCCAGGAATTCTTCGAAGTTCTCCCGGCCGATCGTTTGCAAATTGGATTCCGGGTAAGCCTCGGAAAATTCCATGCGAGTCGCCCGCCGGATTTCCTTCTGTCCCCATTTGAATTCATAGCCGTGCAGTTTTCCGCCGTACTCTTCGACGCAGTCGATTTCCTTCTGATCATACGTGCGCCAGAAGTAAGCATTCACCGATCGCCCGGCCAATTGATTCGCCTTTCGCCTCTCAATCATCAGGTAGTTCTCCCACAATTGTCCGGCATCCTCGCGTAAAGACAGAGGATTGAAGTTCTGGATCAGGCTGTTTCTGACACCGTTATCGAAAAAGTAATAGCGGGCATTCTTGGTCACTTCCTTGCGCAGGTTGCGGGAGAATCCCCTTACCTTGAATATGACAAACACTTTTTCGAGCAGGTCGAGATAGCGCTCGACGGTTTGACGATTTAGTGCTAGGCTGCTTGCCAGTTCGGCAATGGAGACTTCCTGCCCGATCTGGAAAGCCAACAACCGCAGCAGATCGACGATTTTCTCCGACCGGCGCACCCCTTCCAATTCGAGGATATCTCTGTACAGGTACGCGCCGACCAGTTCACCCAATAATTTTTCGCGCAGCGCAGGATTTTCCTGCGTGACCATGGCCGGGTAGCCGCCCCACACCAGCCAGCGTTCCAGTTGACTGCGCGCTTCGATCTGACCAAATGCTTGCCGGATTTCAGGGTAGCTGATCGGATATAGATGAAACGTCAGGGTTCGCCCTGTCAGCGGTTCGCTGATTTTATTGGCCAGGTCGAAGGAGGCCGAACCGGTCGCAACGACAATTGCCTTGGGAAAATTATCCACTAGGATTTTTAGGTTGATCCCGATATCCGGTACACGTTGCGCTTCGTCGATGATCAGCAGTTCTGCATCCCCTAAAACTTCACCCATCCTTTGGCGGTTCTGGCTGGATAATGGCTCGCGATAGATCAATTCATCCGCATTCACAAGGCGGCTGCGTACGGAAACGGCTGCAAGCAGGTCGTTCGCCAGCGTGGTCTTGCCCACCTGGCGCGGTCCGTACAAAACCAACACTTTTCCGGGCATGAGTGAATCTCTAATTTTAGGTAGCAATAACCTATCTATTTTCATGAATTCATTATACTATAACATACGTATTAATAATAGTTGACTTTCATCATCGGCATCAAAAACGACCATCCAGGTCTGCTGGATAATCTACCTTCTTTGGATAAATTTCGTCCTCTCCAGATGACGCTTTTCGGCCAATTGCTGGGCAAACAGTCGAGAATTTTAACCAGACAGTGTATTTAAGAAAAACAGCCGGAGAGGCCCAGAAGAAACCGTCCGCCTCACGTGTCGGCGGCGGAGTAAGTTCCCAATGGGGCGTGCCGTCTGTCATGTGTAACGCCGGGTTGCAGAGCAACGAAGCAACTACAAATTTTGGAAAAAGTGGAATTCTTCGTGACTATGAATTGATCATCTAATATAAAATGGTCAACCGTGTCACCTGCGCCGGTAAACGCATCATCCTCACTTCCCGCGGCAAGCACAAGGCGGCTCTGGTTAGCATGCAGGATTACGAACGGCTAATCAAGAACGAAGGTCGCGTCGCCGATATCCGGAAATGGTTGGAAGGTACACGTGCGCTTTCTGGCGGGATCGAAAAGCGCCGCGGCAAGCCGGTGGACGTGGATGCCATTCTGAAAGCCTCCCGCAGTGACTTGGAAATACGATGACCGATGACATGCTGGTGATTGACGCCAGCGTGGCACTGAAAGCCGTTTTACCCAATCCGCTCAGGAACATTGCCTGGCTCCGGTGCAGACCTTTATTGCAACACAACCGGCTGCACCTGCACTCTGGGCTCACCAGACCACTTCTGCCATCGCCAAATCGCTCCATTTCGGACAAATTACTAAAAATGAGGCCCGTCAGGCTTTGGAGAAACTGGACAGCTTGGGTGTACACCTGTATGTTGCCGATGCCGAACAAAACCGCGCCGCTTTTGAATGGACCTTACGGCTCAAACGTGCCATTCGGAGCACCTCCCTCCCTACACAAAATCCAAATCAATTTATCATGATATTATTATGTTAAAGACTTGCACAATTGTTGAATATAATGTATTATATGCTCACGAACGGTTGGATGCCCCCCTCATCCAGCCGTTCGTGCTTAATTACCCCTCCTGCCCTGCAACAAAAAAGTTCTTTTCTGCGCCAATCCGCGCTATCCGCCTCATCCGCCTTAAATTTTCCCCAAAACATCTTTTCATTGGGACCTTTGTGCGCACTTTGTGACCTTGGTGTTAAAAAATATCTTCCTCCCTTTACAATCCAGAACATAAGTGCTAATATACACTTATGTTGGCGACCAAACGAGGGTTGAAAGAAAATGGTGGATCGATCGGCTATAATCTATTCCATTCCGCATACAATCCCCTGGAGGCCGTCTCATGACCCTTGACGTGCAAGCCATCCGCAATCAGTTCCCTTCCATCAACCGTCCGGAGGTATTCTTCGATAACCCCGGTGGCACTCAGATCGCCGGACCCTCGCTTGCGCGCATCAATCAATACCTGCTGGAGACCAACGCCAATCACGAGGGCCTCTTCGCCACCAGCCTCGCCTCCGATGCGGTCCTGGAAGATGCCCATCGCGCCATGGCGGATTTCTACCACGCCGCCAGTCCAGACGAGATCATCTTCGGCAACAACATGACCACGCTCACCCTGCACATCAGCCGCTCCATCTCCCGTGACTGGCAGGCTGGCGACGAGATCGTGGTCACCCGCCTCGACCACGACGCCAATGTGACGCCCTGGGTTTTGGCTGCCCGGGACCGCGGTTGCCAGGTTAATTGGGTCGACTTCGACGTGGAAGATGGCACCCTGCTTTTGGATCAGCTGCAGAAAGCCCTCGACCGCAAGCCGCGCCTGCTGGCGGTGGGATATGCTTCCAATTCGTTGGGAACCATCAACCCGGTTGCGAAGATCATTAAAATGGCCCACGCTGCCGGGGCGCTGGTCTACGTTGACGCGGTCCAATTTGCCCCGCATGGCCCCATCGACGTTCAAAAACTGGATTGTGATTTCCTGGTGGCTTCAGCCTACAAATTTTTTGGCCCTCATGCCGGCATCCTTTATGGCAAACGGGACCTGTTGCAGCAAATGTTTGCCTACAAAGTTCGTCCGGCTGCGGATTCTCTGCCGGGCAAGTTCGAGACCGGCACGCAGAACCACGAAGGCATCGCCGGTGTGCTGGGAGCCATGCAATACTTCGAATGGGTTGGCCGTGAATTTGCTGGTGAGCAACTCGAGGGCCTGGCGGATTCCGGATACACGGGCCGGGGCATGCTGCTCAAGCAGGCCATGACCGCCATCCGTGCCCACGAATTTGAACTCAGCCGGGCCTTGCTGCAAGCCTTACAGTCGGTACCCGGGTTGAGGCTCTATGGCCCCACGGATCCCCTGCGCCTGGACGAACGCGTCCCCACCTTCTCCTTCCGCCTGAAAGACCTTTCTCCCCAGGAAGTCGCCAAAAAGTTGGCCCAGGCTGGCATTTTCGTCTGGGACGGCAATTATTACGCCCTCAACGTCAGCGAGCGCCTTGGCGTGGAAACCACCGGCGGGATGGTCCGCGTCGGAGCGGTCCATTACAATACCCTCGAAGAAGTGCAACGCTTGAAGGACGCGCTGGTCAAGATCAGCGCAAATTGAAAAATTTATGCATGCACCATGCTCCAGCCACAAAAATCGCTCTAGTCGCCGTCCCTGTGCCATGGAATGGTAACCGGACGACAATATATATTCCTGTGCTCCAGCCGCCGTCCTCGGCGGCGATGAGAATATCAGGCTCTGTGCTCCAGCCGCCGTCCTCGGCGGCGATGAGATATAGGTCTGTGCTCCAGCCGCCGTCCACGGCGGCGATGAGATATAGCTCTGTGCTCCAGCCGCCGTCCACGGCGGCGATGAGATATAGGCCTGTGCTCCAGCCGCCGTCCTCGGCGGCGATGAGATATAGGCTCTGTGCACCAGCCGCCGTCCTCGGCGGCGATGAGATTTGAGTAAACCCGATGACCGGTTGTATATTCAATCACCTGCTGATGGAATATAATCAGTCATTCAGATTTTGGACAGGCAGGTTTCGCCCGCAACCGGCGGCGCTGCAGCAGGCCGGTTGTGGAAGGAGTTGAATATGGATTATCCTCAGCCGCCTGGCTCGCCTAACTGGGGGTCGATGGCCAAACTGGTTGTGACCATGACGCTGGTGGTCATCCTGGGCGCGCTGGTGATCCGCTTTAAATTTGTCATCGCCCCGGTCCTGATGGCCTTCATCCTGTCTTATCTCTTGTTCCCGCTGGCCAGTCTGATGAGCCGGAGAAAACCCATCTCCTGGTCGATGGCAGTCAATATCATCTACCTGGTATTCATCATTATCTTAGGGGCGCTGCTCACCTGGGGCGGCGTGAACCTGGTTGCACAGATCCAAAACCTGATCACCGCCATCCAGAACTACACCAACCAGCTTCCGGTATTAATCGACAATCTTTCCCACAATTCCTATTCGATCGGACCCTTCCACCTGGCTTTTTCGAACGTCGACTGGCAGACCATCAGCAAGGATATCATTTCGTACGTCGAGCCAGCCCTCGGGAAATTGGGCGGATTGGTCGGGACCCTGGCAGGGGGCGCGGCCTCCACGCTGGCCTGGACTGCCTTCGTCGTGATCATTTCCTATTTCCTCCTGCATGAGAGTGGCGGGCTGCGGACGCGCCTCATCCAGATCGATATCCCGGTTTATGCCGAAGATGTGCGCCGTTTGAGCCGGAAATTAGGCAAGATCTGGAATGCCTTCCTGCGCGGGCAGATCATCATCTTCTTTTCGAAGGTGGCTGCATACACCATTTTGATGAGCATCCTGGGCGTGCATTATGCCTTCGGTGTTGCCCTCATCGCCGGGTTTGCCGGCTTCCTGCCCTATATTGGTCCGGCCATCAATTGGCTGGTCCTGGGTCTGGTCAGCTACTTCCAGGGCGTCAATCCGTTCGGGCTGGCGCCATTTACCTTTACGATCGTCGCCATCGTGGTAGCCTTGCTGATCGACCAGACCTTCGACAACCTGGTATCGCCCCGCATCATGGCACAGACGTTGAAAGTCCACCCGGCTTTCGTGCTGATCGCCGCCATTATCGCTGCCAACCTGTTTGGGATCATGGGCATCATCATTGCCGCGCCTCTGCTGGCCACCTTGCAGCTTTTCGGCCGCTACACCGTCCGCAAATTACTGGACCAAAATCCTTGGCCGCCCGAAGAAGACCTTCAGCCGACTCCATCCACGCCGAAATGGCTCGAGAAGTTGCGCACCTGGTGGCAAAAACGCCGGGGCAAGCCGGCCAATTCGCAGCCAGGCGGACCGCCCGACCCGCCCTCCTCCGCTGCCTGATCCCGGAAATTCCGCAATTCCGCCGCACACCGGAGCGATCAATCCGCATATAATGAATTTATCTGTAATGACAAGGAGATCAAGCATGCCTAAGACCGAACTCGAACCCAAGACCGACACCCTGGCCGAAACGGAGACTTACATAGCCTGGAAAGCCGTTGAACCCGATGGCGAAACCACCTATCATCTGGAACTCAATAACGTCACCATGCACTTCTTCCAGGAAGAGTGGGATGAATTTCTGGCATTGGTGAAAATGCTCAAATAGGTTCTGTATGAAATCCAACCATGCCATAACCGACGTCCCCGGGATCGAAGTCGGTCAGGCTCAATATAAAGACATTCTGACCGGCTGCACCGTCATCCTCTGCCGCAAAGCTGCCGTCGGCGGGGTGGATGTGCGCGGCAGCGCCCCGGGCACCCGCGAGACCGACCTGCTGGACCCGGTCAACCTGGTTCATAAAGTCCACGCTGTGGTGCTGGCGGGAGGTTCGGCTTTCGGGTTGGATGCAGCCTCCGGCGTGATGAAATACCTGGCTGCGAAGAGGATTGGCTATGGATTCGGGGGCAGCGCGTCCCCATCGTACCTGCGGCGATCCTGTACGACCTTGGATTGAACAAGACCGGGCGCTATCCGGACTCAGACCTGGGCTATGCCGCCGTCTCTGCCGCCTCCTCCGGTCCGGTGGAAGAAGGCAACGTGGGTGCTGGCATGGGGGCAACCGTCGGCAAAATCTTCGGCCTGGCCGGCGCCATGAAATCCGGCCTGGGCACCGCCAGCATTCATGTCGGTGGTGGGATCATCGTCGGTGCCATCGTGGCAGTCAACGCCTTTGGGGATGTTGTGGACCCCTCCACTGGCCAGATCCTGGCTGGTGCCCGCCCGACGAAATTCGGTCCGGTCACACTGGGTGGGGGTGGAGAGTTTGCCGAATTCGCTGGATGTCATGCGTACAGCCGCCGGTCGGGCTATCTTGCGCCTGGCCTCCGGCAGCAATACCTGTATCGGAGTGGTGGCCACCAATGCCAGGCTCGACAAAGCCCAGGCGACCAAGGTGGCCCAAATGGCTCAGGACGGGCTGGCGCGTACCATCCGCCCGGCCCACAGCATGTTCGACGGTGACACCATCTTTACGCTGGCGACCGGGCAAAAAAGGGCCGATGTGAGCATCATCGGTGCATTCGCCGCCGAAGCAATGGCGCAGGCGGTCCTGCGGGGCGTCCGGGCCGCCCGGCCGGCTGGCGGACTGCCGGCATTGGGCAGTTAGTACCTTCCAACCGCCCCAAAACCCAACCTCTAGGGGTCATATCTGCAATCCATGGCAGGTTTTCGGTTATCGCCTTCCTGTTCAAGCCGCTATTCGCAAAGGAGCAGAGACTTGAAGAAAATCACCCTCCTCGTTTGCTTGGGATTGTGCTTGTCAATCAGCGCCTGCGGTCCTGGCCAGTTCTTTGGGCCAACCTTGACCCTGACCCCCACCAACACGTTAACCCCGACCATCACCTTAACACCCACCCTTACGCTCACACCCACACAAACCCTGACTTCCACCCCGACCCCTGTCCCCGCTGGACCCTGCGACAACCCGCTCACCCCACTGGGTGCAGGAAACCAATGGACTTATCAGGCCACCTCCGCCGATAAATCCGCCCGTTTCAGTCTCGCCTCGCTTGGCATTCAGGAACAGGCCAACGTTGTCGCACAGGTTGCCTTCTCCAACCTGGCCACCGGTCAATCGGTCACGGACCTGGTCATCTGCCAGTCTGGGGCCGTTGTGAACTATCCGCTCTTCATTTTGAACATGCTTTTCTTCAATTACCTGGATGAATACATCGACGTCTATCACGAATCGGGGGATTACTCTCCCGCCTACGCATCTCTTCTCCAGGAAAATTGGGGCATGCAGTGGCAGTCTGGCTATCTGACCGAAAACGGCGCCTATCTCCGCAATCCCTCCGGCGAATTCGACCTGCGCATCCCCATCAATACCCACATGGATCTGGCTTTCTCCCTGAACCGCCTCTGGGAGCCGGTCAGCGTTCCTGCCGGGGACTTCCCCAGGGCCCTGAGAATGGACCTACTCTTCACCATCCCGGTCACGGTCACCATGCCGGGCAGTGGCTCAGGCTCCGGTGCCGTTTTGAAGGTCAATTCGACCCAATGGGTCCTGCCCTATACGGGCCTCCTGCACGCCGAGATCACCTCCGCTACCTTGCAAGGCCAGACAATCCCCATCCAGAGCCAGCTTGAACTGGTCGAATTCACCCCCGGACAATAAAAATCGGTCCGCGACCGGAAAAAAAGATCCTTCCTGCCCAAGCAACTCCCCTTCATAAAGGGGGGAAATATGGATGTCAAATAAATCTGCGAATTGTGCGATAATAATTTGGTAAATGATCAACCTTGCTTCCGCTATAACGCACTACGAATTGGCGTGGACCAATTCGTTGAAATGCGGCTCTTTTCTCACCGTAAATATATTTACTGATTACGATCTGCTCGGTCGATCATTTACTTAAACCTTTAATCGACTGGGAATCGGCACAACCAATACTTCTGGTTCATACGATTGTGCCTCTCCTAGGGAAAGGATTATCGCTTATGGCACCCTTAAGTTTTGCTCAGGCCATCCGGCCACTGTTTCGAGATTATGACATTGAAGAAATGAAGCAGAACGGCAGCTTCGACCTTTCGAAATACGCAGATGTTCGTGCCCATTCAGCTGACATCTACGCGCGCCTGGCCGAGATGACTATGCCGTGTGACCTCGCCTGGTCACCCGAAAACATTGCTAAATTTAAACAATGGATGGATGAGGGCATGGCTCCTTAAGTATCATTCGGTTGCACATTATTCCTTTATAACCCTGGATTTTGCACTATTTCCGGGAGTGCGATTTTCTTCGCCTGGTAACCCGAACGAATTCATGACACGGATGGCAAACCGGGTATTTTAAAGATTCCTTTACACCGGGCAAATCCTGGGCGGTCATCGGACTGGACGGCGTGGTGGTTGGGATGAGCGAAGCAGAGAATGGAGTTATCCTTTGGTCGTGGCTGGATGCGTTCGTAAATGATCGCCCGGGTTGGGTGGATATTTTGGAATGACGTCACCAAGTTGACGGCTCTCCCATTTCCCTGGCAGCTCTTCCTGGACGAACTGACCAAATTTGGGATCCCGTGATGGTACCGGGGTATTTGTGCGCCTTCTGGAGGTGCTGCGCCAATCGTTGGAATTTATTATCAGACGCATGTATTCACCTTTTGGGTGAATGAAGTGACTGCCCCTCCAGCCAGCATATAAAATCTTGATTGTCAAAATCATTACCTTTTTGGTGTAAATGTTGGTCGAATTTATTCGACGTGGAATCCCGGTATAACGAATATGTGAGTGGTTACTGCTGTTTGATGTTAAATTTAACGAAAGACCTTTATCCTTGAAATATTTGCAACATTGATTATTAACATAGTAGATATGAGAAAACTCTCCATTTGAAACGAAGGACTTTAGCCATAATATGGATCAATTTAAAGGATTGAGCAACCGTGAACAGGAAGTGGTAAATCTTCTACTGGAAGGTAAAAGCAATAAGCAAATTGCTTTATCCCTTCATATTACTGATAATACAGTTGAATTCCATTTGAAAAACATATATTCCAAGTACCAGGTTAGCTCCAGAACGGAATTGATTATAAAACTAGGGAATTCCGTAGTTGCAGGCAAGGGAGAAAAGCCCGAAAATGTAGACGAATTAAATTTATCGAATTGGTCTACCGCTTTTAGAAAAGTCGTCTCCAAAATCGGCAAGGAGTTAAAAATGGAAAATGTTTTAAATTCAACTACCCCCAACGGAGCAAACCCTATGACATTCTATAAATCGATTCTCGTATTTTTCAAAAAGTACGCAGAATTCCAGGGACGAGCGTCGCGGTCAGAGTTCTGGTGGTTTACGCTTTTCATTACATTGGTTGGCTCGGCGTTAGCTTTCGTGAGCCACACTTTAGTTAGCATCTTCCTGATTTCCATACTACTACCCGTATTGGCGGCAGGAACGCGTCGACTTCATGATAGCGGCACGAGCGTATGGTGGCAATTGTTCCTGCTGGCTCCGGTAGGTGGTATCGTTTTATTAGGGATTTTGTGGGCACGTCCGTCCACGAGCCCACAAACCGATGATACAACTCCGGCGTGATTCCGTTTGCGCCCAGAACAGAACTGGTCATCCAATCTTATCAATCCATTTTCACTTTGCTTTGGCTATAAAAAAGCGCCTTTCATCTTGAGACACCTGCATTTTTTGGGTGGAAACCTACTGGTTAACCGCAGCGTGTTCAGCATCGAGTGGTAGACCTCCAACGCCGTTTTGTCGAATGTACACAGGCTAACTCTCCTCATCTCTCCGTTCAATTCCAAAATGAAATTCGCGCTGTAATGATTGGACGCAAGGTCTCCGCAAAGTTCAAGGCTCAATCCCTCGGAATTGATCAGGGAGGTACATTCGCCATCCTTATTATTATCCACCACCATGAATTGCAATTCGATCACACTGCTTTCGGGTAAAGTAAACTTTACCCCAACGCTATCCTCGGACACGCTCCAATCAGTTGGATAATCCACCGCGACGACTGTTTCCGCTTCGGTAAAAGTCTGCCAATCTCCCGCCGCTTGCGTGACATTTACCCCGCCCACTGGGTTAACCGGGATCATGGGCGGTCGTACGGTCACAATCAGAGCTGCTACCGGCGGATCAGGTTGTGGTTTTGCGGCGTTTTCAGGTGTAGGGACACTGAATGTGTCAGCCACGGTTTCGTTCAGGTCTGTTTGTGAGGCAGCTTGACCGGTGGGAAATGTGGAACCTCCCGCCATGTGTAGATATTATGCAAATATGTTTTATCTCAGAGCCGTCCCCTATTATTTCGTACTATCGCAGATTACATATCAAGATTATTTTCGTGGCATACGCCATAAGATAGTCAAAATCTGTCATGAGACTGAACTTTTCCAATTGACTTTACCCTCATTCTTATCTATACTTTACCCATGCTTTCTCGAGTTTATTCCTGTGCTGTCATCGGTCTGGACGGGGTGGTGGTCGAAGTCGAAGTCGACTACACCGCTGGCTTTCCGGGCATGACCATTGTCGGGCTGCCGGATGCTGCCATCCAGGAGAGCCGCGAACGTGTCCAGGCCGCCGTACGCAACGCCGGAGTGACCTATCCCCGCAAACGGTTGGTGGTCAACCTGGCCCCAGCTTCGGTCCGCAAGGAAGGTCCGGCCTACGACCTTCCGATTGCCCTGGGCGTGCTGATCTACACCGGCATGCTGCCGGCCGGCGTCGCCGAAGGCATGCTGGTGGTGGGTGAGCTTTCCCTGGACGGAACCGTCCGCCACGCCCGCGGGATCCTGCCGATGGCTGCCACGGCTCGCCAGGCTGGTTTCAAACGCATCGTCGTGCCGGAAGTGGATGCAGCCGAAGCCGCCCTGATCCCCGGCCTGGAGGTCATCCCGGTCGGCTCACTGGCAGCATTATTTAATCACCTTTCGGGGCGAACGCCCATCCCGGCATATACCGGTAAAGCCGTCGAAGATGCCCCCCTTTTCCCCCCCACCGATTTCGGCGAAGTCAAGGGGCAGGAGCACGTCAAACGCGCCCTGGAAGTCGCCGCCTCCGGTGGGCATAACGTGTTGATGGTCGGCCCGCCGGGCGCAGGCAAGACCCTGTTGGCGCGTGCCCTGCCGGGCATCCTGCCCGGGATGTCCTTCGATAAATCGTTGGATGTAACCCGTATCTATTCGGTGGCAGACCAGTTGCCATCTGAAACCCCGTTGCTGCGCAACCGCCCATTCCGCTCCCCGCACCACACCATCAGCCATGCCGGTCTGGTGGGCGGCGGTAACCTGCCCCATCCCGGCGAGATCTCCCTTGCCCACCACGGTGTGCTCTTCCTGGACGAACTGCCCGAGTTCGGTATGCGCGTGCTGGAGGTACTGCGCCAGCCGCTCGAAGACAAGGTCGTTACCATTAGCCGGGCGCAGGGCTCGCTGACCTTCCCGGCCAATTTCCAACTCGTGGCTGCCATGAATCCCTGCCCTTGCGGTTATTATGGCGACCCGGTAAAACCGTGTACCTGTTCCAATTCCACCGTAACGAAATACCAGAAACGCATCTCCGGTCCCCTGCTCGACCGCATCGACATCCACGTGGAAGTGCCGCGCGTCGAATATGACAAGCTTTCTTCAGACCGCTTGGGGGAATCCTCTGCCATCGTGCGCGCTCGCGTGGAAGCCGCTCGCCAGCGCCAGCGCGCCCGATTCACAAATAACGAATCCTCGAATAACGTTTCTTGCAACGCCGATATGCGTCCGGCCGAGGTGCGCAAGTACTGCACCCTGGACGAGACCGGCAAAAACCTGATGCAGTCTGCCATGAGCCAGCTCCAGCTCTCCGCCCGCGCCTACCACCGCGTCCTCAAGCTCGCCCGCACCATCGCCGACCTGGCTGGCAGCGAGAGCATCGGCACAAGTCATTTAGCAGAGGCGCTCCAATACCGGCCGAGGCTGAATACGATATAAGCGCCAAAAAGAGAGCTCTGAACATAGGGGGTAGCGGAAGAACAGATGATTTGTCGAATCCCAAGATTTACCCAACCTTTTAGTTTCCTTTACCAAACCTTTACACTCCACGGATATCATTGGGGCATAGTAAGGTCATATCAGTGGCCTTAAAAACCTAAAAGGAGTAAATAATGAAGAAAACAATGTTTGTATTTGTATTAGTAGTAGTCGCTGCGCTCGCCTTCACCGGTGTTGCCGCAGCCCAGACGACACAACCTGTGCAAGGCACCCTCCACGATTACATGGAAAAAGCCCTGGCCGAGAAATTGGGCATCTCCCTGTCAGACGTCGAAGCCCAGTTCGATGCCGGCCTGTCCCTCTACCAGATCGCCTTGAATAACCAGGTCGCCCAGGCAGACCTCAACACCTTTATGTTGGAAGTCCGTTCCAATGCGATCAGCGCGGCCCTGGCTGATGGTGTCATCACCCAAACTCAGGCCGATTGGATGCTCCAGGCTTCCGCTCGAGGTATGGGCGTTGGAATGGGAGCTGGCATGGGAGCGAGTCGTGGCTACGGAATGATGGGTGGCTTTGCCAACGGCACCGGCGTTGGTCCCTGCGATGGCACCGGTACCCCCATCGGAACCGGAATGCAACGTGGCGGGCGCTGGCAGCAGGCCAATCCGTAATTGGATTGAACTTGTTCCGAGATGACGAACCGAGGGCCGGTTGTAAACGCCAGCCCTCGGTTTTCAAATTAAATGGAGGCTGGTTAAGGTTTTTTTTTAGTCCTAACCACATCCGCATGGAATGGAGCACTATTTCGCCTAGAATTTGTTGACGGTCGCCTCGCCCGATAAACCCTCGCTGCGTAAGCCATTTCCGCTCACATCATCACAGCATCAGTCACACCGGTCTGGTGGGTGACGGCAACATGACTCATCTGGTTGAGATCTCACTGGCGAACTATGGTGTGCCCTTCTTGGATGAACCGCGCGAAGCGTTTTGCGCGTACTCGAAGTGCTGCTTTTTTTCTAAAGGTCACCAGGATCAGCGGGGCTTAGGGCTGCCTGATTTTCTCGGTCTCCCTACATTTTGTAGCTGCCATGAATTATTGTCCTTAGGGATACACACCAACGAACCACCTTGCTCGCATTACAAGGAGGAAAGGGCGATGGTGAAGATGGATATTGATGCAAATTTACGAAATTTGTTCAACAGTTCTTATATATTTTTATATATCTTTGATATAACTATCTTAGAAAATACTGTTGGTTTTGATTCCACCACAAAGGTGAACCGATATCCCCAGCTCATTGAACAAGGCAGCCTTAACCGCAAGTGCCTTTTCGGCAGTTTCGGAATCGGGAGCATATGCCACCTGGATATGATTAGCCTTGTGGCGCGCCATCATCTGGTCGCGGTTCACACCGTGCAAAACTACGTTCATAATCGGCCACTGTTCGGTGGTGGATTTCCATCGCTCCAAGACTTCTTCCTGCGGCAAGGAAACCACAGTCCCAAGCCCAAGATCGGCGTGCACCCTTCTGTCCATGATAAATACCCGACTCCAGACGATTTCACCTGGTTTGCATTCTCCCTTCAACGTCCCCCCTCCAGATGGGAAATACATAACCGGTTGGCGCTCGCTGACTGCACTAGAATAGCCGTTTATGAAGTGGGAGGCCGGTGCAGCCCCTGAAATTTCGAACAGCCAGACAAATTCGTCGATCGCATCATTTCGATATCGTCGACCCCAACGGATGTCATGCAGGGTGGTGGCTGGATCGAGACCGAGCGCACGCCAAACCCGGTTTGTAACCAACGCATCTACTCCAGCGCCTTCGTCAACTTCATTAAAAGTGCGGGAGAGCCTGGTTGGGATACAACTCCTCTCCACTGGAAGAATCAAAAACTGGAGGACGATCGACATTGTTGAAAAGTCCTTCCGCCAGATCAGAGGCAGGGACCATATCTTTCAAGCCTTGCTGGTATTGGATTCCGATTGCATCGCACCCAAATGAATTTGCGATTCGGAAAGCAGCGATATACATTTTCAATTGGTCAAGAATCTGACCGTTAGTAAGGTCCGTTGTCGGGTTATTCCCTGTAATAAAGCGCAAGCCTCGCGTGTCAAGCCAATCGCGAACCTTCTGCGCTTCTTCTTCATTGACAGAACGCATAGCGGCTACCAAAGCAGATTGCGATAGGCGTTCCTTGTATATCCCCATAGCATTGAGAAGCTCATCTTCAATGATGCCGTTGTACATGCCCATGCAGCCTTCGTCAAAAACACCCAAGATCGCTTTCTTTTCCTTTAGCTGGTGTGCCAACTTCTCACCCAATTCGCGTTCAGATATGGGTAATAAGGCAGGAACCAAATCCCGTACATGGCTCATATCATGGTCTATCGTTCCAATGTTTATCCATTGCCGGATACCATCCAAGAAGAAAGCATCATCGAAATTCTCGCTCCAAATGGTACTGTATCTTACATCCATTTTGGTCAGGCAGGCATTCAAATTGAGCAGACCAACCAATCCAGGCCATTCTCCTGACCAATTTGCAACCGTTAGGATAGGCCCTTGATGATCTCGCAATCCGGCTAAGACATGATGGCTGTATTGCCAAACTGCTTCGGCCACGATAATCGGCGCGTCAAATGGAATATTCTGGAAAATATCCATACCCATGCGCTGAGAAGAGATAAAACCATGTTTTTGCACCGGATCATAAGCATGCGCCCGCGTTACTTGCACGCCTTCCCGATCAAAACATGCAACGACTTTTTTTTCCATTGATTCCTGGGCTGGCCAGCACACCTGGTTGGCCAAAAGGCGTAGATCGCCACTTGCGACAAGATAGGCTTTATGGATGGGAAAGATGTGCTCCATTGTCATCTCCACCTTCTTTCAAATCAAGCCAGCAATGCAATCGATTTCGACAAGGATATTCAGCAAATCCGCCCCGACAGTCGTGCGGACTGGTTGATCAACCGGAAAATATTTTTCATACTCCTGGTTGAACAATCCAAAATCAGACAGATTTTGCAGGTAGACGTTGACTTTGACAACATGCTCCAGGTCGGTACCAGCACGCTCGAGAATGAACTTGATATTTTCCAAAACCTGGCGGGTCTGCTCCTGGATGGTCCTTCCAACTACCTGATTCGTTGAGGAATCAATCGGCCCTTGTCCACTAACGAAGACAAAGCCGTTCATCGTCACCGCATGGGAATATGGACCTGCTTTTGGGGGCGCCCCTTCAAAAGTAAAAGCCAGTCTTTTCATAATTTCTCCACTGATCTCATCCCGACAGGATGTCTTTAAATCGCCCGGCAACCAATTCGGGTTCGCCAGGAACCAATGTTTGCATGTTGAGGATGATGGAATCCCTCCAACGGGTAACGATGACGGATGGAAGACCAGCTAGCAGCGCGGCCGCCAAGACATCCATCGTAACGGGAGAAGACGATTTAAAATCGACCTTGATCTTGGGCGTATGGATGGGGTGAATGCCCATCTGTGTGGGGATATGAGTTTCTGCAGCAAGGCTAGGTATGGCGTTTAACTCCGACAACAAGTAATCCTGCATTTCTCGCCATTGGGCAAAACGTGCAGTCTCATCTTCTGCCAGATAACATTCTAACGCAGCGACAAAGCCCACCACCAGCTCCTTGCTGGCCTTCATGGGCCTACCCACACCATAATGAGGCGCACCATTAAAATGGGCAGCTTCAACCAGGTCTTTTCGTCCCAAAAGCAGACCGGAAGCCTGTGGTCCGCGAATGTCTTTGCCGCCACTGAAAACAACCAAATCCACGCCACGCTGTGCCAGGTTCCATAAATTGCTTTTGGGAGGCAGCTCGGCAGCTGCATCCACGATTACCGGGACATTGTGCATATGGGCAATTTCTAAAGTGGTTTCCAGGGATAATGAGGCATCCATCATCTCGGCATTCAGAGAGTACATTACCGCGGCGGTGTGTTCAGAGATAGAGTTCTCGAGATCCCATGAATGCGTCCGAATAGCATCGCCAATCTCCACAAATTTCGCTCCGGCAGTTGGAATGGCATTGTCATAGGGATTACGATGAATCCGTTGGATGATGACTTCGCTGCGTTCCGGAGGGTTTCCAGGCAAGCGGTTGCGTAAATAGGGATCCATTCCAGCAATGCATGCTGCCGTAGATTGCACGAGTGCCGGGGAGGCGCCGGAAGTCACCAAAGCCGCGTCAACTTGCAAAAGCCCGGCGATATATTCACCAGCCTTTCTATGTAGTAGATCGAGATCTACAAAAGACTGTGCAGCCTGACCCATTGCTTCGGCTGCCTCGGGCCAGACCCGGCAGCCTCCAAACAATGTCAACGTGCCAGCGGCATTGACCACTTTGGGAACCCCAAGTTTATCGTAATAATCTTTCATAAATTTGACCTATTGGCTTCAATCAAGTCCCACGTACTGCGCGGATGGTGCGCAGGCTGAACTCCACTTGTTGGCTGATCTTTGCAAAATCACGTTGAGTCAGCAGATCTTTGGTGATCAAGCGGCTCCCCATCCCTATTGCGCAAACTCCCGCCTTGAACCAGGCAGTTATGCTCTCTACAGTCACATCCACTCCACCCGTCGGCATGACGTTAGTCCAGGGAAGTGGTCCAAGGAGATCCTTTACGAACTGCGGTCCTCCGACGGATGGACCAGGGAAAACCTTGACGATTTCCGCCCCCAATTCCTCTGCAAAGGATATCTCATCAACGGAACCACAGCCCGGGATGTAAGCTGTTTTACGGCGATTACAGGTGCGTGCCACTTCCGGATTATTGACCGGGCTGACAACGAAATTGGCGCCCATATTCATAAAAACCGAGGCAGTACCTGGATCGACCACCGAACCCACTCCAAGAATGATCGGGAGATGATTCTCCCTTACATAATCCATGGCAGATTGGAATACCTGCATCGCCCGGTCGCCTCGATTGGTAATCTCCACCACCCGTGCACCACCATCAGTTAGAGCCTTGACGACCTCAATGACCAGCTCGGCATCATCGTCATAGAACAGTGGAACAACACCATTATCGATTATAGAATTGTAGACATCCAGTCGACGATATCTTCCCATCGTATCCTCCAGACCAGTTCTTAACGCACCACTCTGCCAGATTGGTTTCCCTGCATGAAATTCTCCACCTCTCCCCGGGACACCATATTCACATCACCATAAATACCATGTTTCAGGCATGAAGCACAAACGGCAAAATCCAAGCTTTGTTGAGGGTCGTCATATTTGTTCAATCCAAATATCAAACCAGCGGCAAACGCGTCACCGGTGCCGACGCGATCCACGATCGGGGTAATCTCAAAACTGGGCCCGACAAAAAATTCCTCCCTGTCACACAATACACCCGACCAGGTATTGTGATCGGCCGAATGAGAACCTCGTAGTGTCAGGGCAATTTTTTGCAAGTTTGGGAACCGTTCCAACAACTTCTCACCCACGTAGTGGTAATGATCTGCATCAATGATCCCGGATTTCACAACTGTATGAGGGGCGGAAATTCCGAAGACCTTGTCGGCATCTTCTTCATTCCCAATTACCACATCCACGTATTTTAGCAGCTCACCCATTACATCAGATGGTTTTCCCCCCCAATTCCAAAGTTTGCTGCGGTAATTAAGATCGCACGAGACTTGAATCCCCCGTTTTTTAGCGGCTTTCACCCCAGCCAGACAGGTTTCTGAAGCGCTTTCCGAGATAGCCGGGGTGATCCCAGTAAAATGAAACCATCCAACACCGGAGAATATCGACGGCCAATCGATCATCTCCGGACGAATGGTTGCAAAAGCCGAATTTGCACGATCGTACACGACTTTACTGGCGCGCTGAGCTGCCCCAAACTCATAGAAATATATTCCAATCCGATCTCCCCCCAAGATCACGTGCTCAGTCCCAACATTGTTCTTGCGGAGATCACGCAAGCACGCCTGACCCAATTCGTTATCGGGCAAGCGGCTGATCAACTGGGCTTCCAATCCGAAGTTCGCCAGTGAAACGGCTACATTAGCCTCTCCCCCACCAAAAACCGCTTCAAAACTATTCACGTCGATGAGGCGTCTACCAAGCGTCGGCGATAAACGAAGCATAATCTCGCCAAAGGTAACAACTCTCGCCACACCCATTTATTCCTCCTAGTGCAATTACGAAAGGAAATGCTCAACAAAATATCATGGTGTCGATACCGCCAACAACCCGGCTTTTTCCACTGCATGATTCGCAGAATCTTTTTCCAGGTCCCAAAGCGATTGGAAGGGCGGGCGTACAAAAGTTTGCTCCGGGGTAAGCAGGCCCATTGGGACCAGGGCGACTTTACAGCGACCACGATAGTCGCCGATCGGTCGGCTGTATATGTAATCACAAAAACCCTGTACTCGGGGCTGGATGGCGGCAGCCCGATCAAAAGCCTTGTTCTGTACATTTTTGAGCATTTCAACCAGCAAACCCACTCCGACCGCACCG
This sequence comes from uncultured Chloroflexia bacterium, assembly GCA_963814135.1. Lineage (GTDB taxonomy): Bacteria > Chloroflexota > Anaerolineae > Anaerolineales > Villigracilaceae > UBA877. The sequence goes on from CAWFBZ010000003.1 coordinate 123,343, forward strand.
TAACCCAAAAGCCCGCCTTGGGCTCCCATCAGGAAACTTTCAAGCAGGAAATTGTCATTCCCGGAAAGCATGGTAACGGGATGGTTTGCCTGCCTGACGATATTGCATGTGGCCAGGAAACGCTGTGCATCAAATGAAGCGTCCTTCAATCCGATCACTTGCGGCAATTCCAGAACGCGCACCAGCGCATCAGAAGGATAGTTTATTCCACCGAAAATCGGACCAAGTTGAAATACAACGATTGGCAGACCAGACGCCTCTGCAATGGCTTTGTGATACTGGTATGGAATATCAACATCCAACGGATCGTTCAGGAAGGCTGCCGTAGGAAAAACCAGCAAGGCATCGGCGCCCGCAGCACGTGCGGCTCGAGCATTGGTAATCGCGGTCGTGGTTGATGGACCCCCGACACCAGCCACGATAAAACATCGCCCTTCCGCAATCCGGCGTGCTGTACGAATCACATCGACGCGTTCGTCCGAACTCAGATAAGGCCCTTCCCCGGTGTCCACATTGACCGCCAATCCAACGGGACCCTGACCGACAACCCATTCCAGATAACGTTCCAACGCTCCAAAATCGATCGAATAATCCTCACGCATCGGCACAATGGTTGCCGGAATAATGCCCTGCAAATCGGAATGATCCATATTTCCACCAGTCCTTTTCCAATTAAGTTACTTTGCTAATCTAATTAGGGAATTTTGCGCTCTCAGCGATTAAGTTCCGTAAGCGATCCAGTGCGGATCTCGCCTCAGCCACCTTGGGGCGTAAGTGAGTCTCGACCGAGATATACCCGGAATATCCATCGGCGACCAGGGATTTGATTTGCCCGGGCCAATCCACCTGACCTTTTGCACAAAATTCATATCCAACGGATCCCGTCCGTTGAGCATCCTTGAAATGAAGGTGCAGAACGTGATCTTTTATGTAAGAATAGCCATCCGGGTAAGGCGTATCACCTTCACAGAATGCATTGGCCGGGTCCCAGTTCACACCCAGACTGGAATGATTTATTTTCCGGACAATTTCTGCAGTTCTTTCCCCCGTATCGGCCCAAAAGCCGGCTTCATTCTCAATCGCCAATTTCAACCCGGCACTTTTTGCACGCTCAGCAGATTTGAATAGCATGTTCAATAACTCGTCGGGTGGGGAACCCGGCGCCGAGCCGGCACGATCAAAGGCAAAGATTAACACATACCGGGCGCCGACTTCATTGGCAAAATCCAGTGAAGCGGGCAACAATTCGTTCAAATGATCCGATACCTGATCCATTGCATGCGACCAGGATAAGTACATTCCCTGATCCATCCATGGTAAGGGAAATTGGTCAGGTTTATCGGACGGGAAAGGAAGCTTGAATAACCCCGGCCCAATTGCAACCACGCGCGCATCGTAACGTTCCAGAACTTCCTTCATCCGCAGTTTCTGATAAGCCGATATTTGCGGTACGCGGTCAGTATAGTAGCCTCTCAATTCAAAATCATGGACGCCCCACTGCGTTCCCAATTCAATGGCAGTTTCAGGGTCTGCGCTGATCTCATCTGTAAGAAGGCTGATCTTCATAATATGTGCCGACTTCAGTCCCTCCGAAAGGCTGGAATAACCTCTTTTGCCAGCAATTTAAGTTCCTGCATAATAAAAGCATGTGGCATTCCAGCAAAATACAGGCGGCAAATCAAGTGATCCACACGGAAGGTATCCACAAAATTTTGGATGCCCTGGATAACCGTATCCGGGCTGCCAATCAGAAAGCGGCCCTGGTTGATCGATTCCAGTTGTGTCACCGAAGAAGGGTCTTCATTACCTATCAGCGGATGCTGCCACTTCCCACCGCCATATTCGTCTCTGTAATTAATCAATAGATGTTTTTCGGCCATTTCGTAAGCGCGTTCGTCCGTGTCAGCGATAACGACTTCTCGTGTGAGCGGCCTGGCTAGATGATCGGGATCAATCCCACTTTCCTTAAGGCGACCTTCGTAATACTTCTGTGCATCCAATAGTTTTTCCAGACTTGCAGTGGGGCCAGGCACCCAGGCGTCTCCAAGTTGGGCAGCGCGGGTGAGCGAAAGGTTACCCCAGCCTCCCAACCAGATGGGCGGATGCGGTTTGGTCACAGGACGTGGCTCAATCTTCAATCCCTGCAATTGATAATATTTCCCAGAGAAGTTCACTTCTTCCTGGGTCCATAATTGTTTTATCAATGAAATCGCTTCTTCAAAACGTTCCCCGCGCTTTTCCAAAGGCACCTGATATAAAGCGAATTCATCCGGCTTGTAACCAATTGCGGCGCCAAAAATAAACCTGCCGGAGGAAAGAATGTCGAGCATAGCCCCATCTTCCGCCACCCGCACCGGGTGATAAAAAGGTAGAACCATGATATCCGTCCCGAGAAGAAGGCGTTCGGTTCGGGTTGCCACTCCAGCCAGACCCATCAAAGGTGAAGGCCAATAATGGTTTTTTACACTATGATGTTCTTCCAACCAAAGAGAATCAAAGCCAAGCTCTTCCCCGAGAAGAGCTTCCTCAATAAATTCCTTATAATAATTTCCTCCTTCGACGGGAATGAAACCGAACTTCATCACTCAACCTCCAATAATGTGATATTAATAAATAGGCGACATGCAAACAAGCTGGAAGGTTCAGGCATGTGGCGGAGCAGTGGATTTCCGGATCACGAGGGAATGAGGCAGAATAATTTCCTCCATCCCAGGATCTTCGCCATAATGGAGTTTCAGCAAGCTTTCCATACCTACTTTGCCGAGGTCATATAACGGAAGAGCTACTGTGGTAAGGGCAGGATCTACAAATTTCGCAAATGGAATATCGTCTATGCCCATCACACTTATATCTTCAGGGATCCGATAACCGAACTGCTTTAACTGGGTCATGCAACCAATCGCCATGATGTCATTTGAAGCAAGTATTGCGGTTGGTTTCACGGGCATCGAATCGATTGCATTTGCAGCTTGAACCCCAGAAGTATATGTATAACTCCCGCTTATGATCAAACTTTGGTCTATTTTAATTCCATGATTTTTTAAGGCCTCCTTATATCCGGTGAGGCGCTGTTCAGTTGTCACCAATAGGTTGGGACCTGAAATATAACCTATGAGACGATGGCCTAACCCAACCAGGTAATCGATTGCTGAATGAGCAATGAGTTTATTGTCCACCATCACAGGAAAAGAGGGGAAGAGGTGCTTTCCAAGTGAAACCAAGGCCACTTTGCGCTCTCTGAACACATCAAACATATGGCCCATCCTCGCCAGGTATTCGCGATCGCTCAAGCCACCCCCCGCAAATATTACCCCATCCACCCGATAGTCGTTTAGTGTTTTAAGATAGTTCAGTTCGACTTCCGGAACACGATCGGAATTACAGACTATTACCATATAACCATGCAACCGAGCAGTATCTTCCACGCCTCGAACAATCCAGGCGAAGTAAGGGTCGGTCGCATCCCCAACAATAACGCCAACGATATGGGTGAATCCAGTCACCATAGCCTGTGCCAGTCCACTTGGAGAATATTTTAATTGTTGAGCAGCCATCAAAACCCTGGTGCGCTTTTCCTCACTTACCGGATGCGAGCTACCGCTCAGTACGCGCGAGGCCGTCGTAATGGACACATTGGCAAATTTTGCGACCTCTACCAGAGAAGCCATGATGATCTATTCTCCTCGAAAAGACTGGTGGACTTTGATTTATTGAACCCTAACATACCAGTATGGGTTTATAGATTGATCCACACATTCTTCACCCGTGAATACTGCAAAATGGGTTCTCAGGCCTCCCTCCCGACCATAACCGCTCTCCTTCACACCTCCAAATGGTGCTTCAATTCCAAAACCGCCTCCGCCGTTCACGGTCACGTGACTTACATCCAATTGCCCGGTCACCCGATGGGCCTGCGAGAGATCCCGCGTCCAAACCTGAGCAGATAACCCGAAACTGGATTCATTCGCCAGCTCGATAGCCTCGGCTTCCGATTCGAAAGTCATTATCCCAAGCACCGGCCCAAATACCTCTTCGTCAACTATGCGCATTCCGGGGTGGACACCCGTGAATACAGTCGGTTCAATGAAAAACCCGTTAGCATACTTTCCTTGGGTCATTTGCTTGCCGCCATAGGCAAGAACCGCACCTTCATCCACTCCCAACTTCACATAACTCATCACCCGGTCAAGTTGTTTACGAGAAACTAGCGGACCGAGCTCAACATCTTCATTCCAGGCTCCAGTCTGTACCTTCGACAACCTGGTTTTTATCAATCCAACCACCTGGTCATAATGATCCTTATGAACGAACAGACGTGAAAGACAACCGCAGGATTGCCCGGAATTTTCGAGGATACTTTCCGCACCAGCCAGGGCTGCTTTTTCAATATCGGCGCTGGGGAAGATGATTAAAGGCGACTTTCCTCCCATTTCGAGAGACACGACCGGCGTGATATTTTCCGCAGCAGCTTTAAGGACTTTTTTACCGGTTTCAACCGAACCGCAAAACGCCAATCCTTGTATTCCGGGATGTGCAGCCAATGCTGCGCCTGCTTCATTTCCATAACCTGTGACCACATTGATAACACCTTCAGGGAAGCCAACCTCCCCGGCTAATCGTGCAAGCTCAATAGTGGAAAGAGGCGTATCTTCAGCAGGTTTCGCCACCACTGTGTCGCCTACAGCCAGGCAAGGTGCAACACCTCTCGAAAATATGTCAATGGGATAGTTCCAGGGAATAATATGACCGACCACTCCGAGTGGCTCCAGGCGAATATAGTCCAACACCTTGTTCGATACCGGGACGACCCGCCCGTGCACTTTATCTGCCCAGCCACCGAAGTACTCGAAATTTCTTACGACGGTTTCCACTTCGTCGTAAGATTGGTTTAGGGGCTTTCCATTTTCCAGCGAGATCAGCTTAGCTAACCTATCACGTTCGGCATTGACCTTTTCAGCCAATCTCCACATAAGCCGTCCACGCTCGTAAGGTTTCAATGACTGCCATTCAGAAGAGTGGAAAGCCTTACTGGCTGCCTTTACTGCCCGATCTACATCTTGCGACCTCCTCGCGCAGCAAGGGCAATCTCTTTACCCTGGCTTGGATCCAGAACAGAAAAATATTCACCAGCTTCGGGCTCTTCTTCCACGCCATTTATCCAGAGGGGGTATTTCGTAGAATTGGTCATCTATTTTTCTCCTGGTCAAATCGAAACAACTTGATCAAAACTCCCTTATTTCCATTATACGACAGGGGTTTTACTGAGACAACTTTATATAATTCCCTTCATTTTCGATCACTCGATCAAGAAATGCTCGAGCCTTAGGATAAGTGCCCACCAATGGATTAGCCATCAAGGCTGCGATGGCAGATTTTTGACTGCTGGTAACTGCGGCTTCGATCGTCAATTCCTCGAAGACTTTGACGGTTTGCACCAGGCCCCGCACCGATAAGGGCATCGGTCCGACATCCAAGGGAATAACTCGATCCCTGTAAATACGCGCTGGAATTTCCACACAGACATTCGCCGGGAGATCAGGGATAGCAGTTTGATTCAAGGTATCCACGGTGATGACATCACCCCGATCATGAACGATCGAAGTCAATCGCGTCCAACACCGGTAGGTAATATTGTGCACCTCCCTTGTTCGACAAGATCTCCCGGGCTCGTTCGTCGTACCCGTCATCCGTAAATATCGTCCGTAATTCATCCTCGGCTTTCATGTCCCGCATCCCTTTGGTGCTCTGGCTTTTCAAGTCTTCCTGAAGGATTAACTCCGGATAATAGAAGAAACGTACATACCAACTTGGAACCATGCGGATGGTTTGGAGATATTTCGGATCTAGGTATTGTTCAACAATTCCACGTTCATAAAGGGCGGAATTTCGCTGCGTGGCCTGGTCCAGCAACTCCTGCAACCTGTCCTTGCCGTCGACTATCGCCCGCCGGGACCAGCTTAAGTGGTTCAATCCGAAGGATTCCAGTTGCAGTGAAGATGGGTCCACGCCTAGCACATTTGCCAGGGCGTAAGTAGTATTGGTGGGAATATTGCAAAATCCAAGGGTTTTTACCTTGGAATGTTTATTGATTGCTTCTGTTACGATGCCAGCCGGATTGGTCAGATTGAGTATCCAGGCTTCAGGAGAGATGTTTTCGACTTTGCGCGCAATTTCCAGCATCACCGGGAGTACCCGCATGGCACAAACGAAACCACCCGCCCCGGTCGTTTCATTTCCCACCATGCCAAGTTCCATGGGTAATGTTTCATCGCGCACCCTGGCTTCTAATCCACCCACACGTATCTGGGGAAGGACAAAGTCCGCATTTCTCAGACCATCGTCGAGGTTTGTTGTGGAAAATAGATTGATCTTTAATCCATTAATTTCTATCAACTTTCGACAAACCCCCGCCATGAATTCAAGCTTTTCAAGGTTGAGATCAACCAGGGTGACTTGCTCAACCTCCAGGTTGTCATGACCTTTCGCTAAATTTGCAAATAGTTCAGGCGTATAACTGCTTGCCCCACCGATGATGACCAGTTTTATTCCCATGTTAATCTGCTCCATCATATAAATAATAGAACTTTGCTAACATTTTCTATTAATCCCTAAATCCTATCTGTTTCTGCAGCGAGAAACATTCGACCCCTGGGTGGTCTATAGAAAGCGATAGCGGGCTATTTTTATGGAAAACGTTTTCCCCATCATAACAAAACACCCTCACTTTGTCAATCGGTTGAGACGCGGAGAGCACTGAAGTAGACCAGTAGTCTCGGATTAATGCCCCCAAAACTCCTCTGTTGGGATTTATTGCCCCGCAGATCGCCGAAATATCATGATATCTTCTCCATTTACACTTGCAAAATTCCGTTTAATATATATAATATGGAAAACGTTTTCCACTCCTCGAGGATCAATGGCGTTTTTTTATCAAACGTCGTCATCCCTTTCAGGGTAAATCATGTTTTCCAAGCATGGTAAACCGCGATTCATGAATTTTGATACGTAAAGGAGGTGTTTATCGAATAAACAATATGTCATTGCCACTTTTTTATTCCCTTTACGATGATCAAAAGGAGAGAATATGAAAAAGCATTGGATATGGAAAATCCTGACCTTGGTGTTAATTTTTAGTTTTACACTTTCTGCCTGCGGTTCGCAAGCTCCGAAATCGCAGAGCATAACCGTCCTGCTTCCCCCGTGGGCCCAGATCCCAAAAGACATGTTGGATAGCTTCACTGCAGAAACAGGCATTACTGTTAATCTCACGATTGCCGACTGGGATTCCATCCGCGACAAAATTGCCGTAGCCGGAGCAGCCAAGACTTATCTCGCAGACGTCGCAGAATTCGACTGGACCTGGACAGGCCAGTACACGAAAGCTGGCTGGTTCCTCCCGCTGGAAACCGAGTTCGACAAGACCTTGCTTGACGACCTGGTGACAAAGCCAGCCTTCACCGCGGATGGACATCTGTACGCAATCCCATATAGTAACGATTTCCGAATTGCTACCTACAATACGAAAATGTTCCAAGATGCAGGGATTGCAACTCCCCCGACAACTTTCGATGAGTTGTTCACGGATTTGCAGACGATTAAGAGCAAGGGGGTCGTTGAATATCCCCTGGTGATGGACCTATCGCCGACTAAATCGACAACCCAGGCATGGTATGTCGTAGTAGCGGGTATGGGCGGTCAACTCTTTGATAACAATTTCGTGCCTCAATGGACCGATCCAAATTCTGGCGGTTATAAGGCTTTACAATGGCTTTATGATGCATACCAGGCGGGACTGGCTTCTCCTGGGTCTTTGGCAGCACAACCGCCTCCAGAAGACCGCTTCCACGCGGGCGAGAACGCCTACATGTACAATAGCGGTGCCGGAGAATTGGCAATCGATAACGACCCCCAGCAATCGCAAGTGGTTGGCAATGTAGCTTTTGCATTAATTCCTGGTGGCAAAACGATTGGCCTGCCTGAAGGACTGGGCATTATGTCGACAACCAAAAACAAAGCTGCTTCCGTTAAATTCATTAATTGGTGGATGCAGCCTGACAACCAGATCAAGATCTTTGATCAATTAGGGCTGCTAACTTGCCGGTCTTCTGTCATGAGCACATTGATTTCGGAGAATAAGATCGATGGAGGTCAGGTCGTTTTGGATGAGGCTAAACTGCTGGTTTCGCTGTTCCCTGGAGGCGTTCCATCCTGGTATTCGCAGTTTAGCATCGAGGCGTCGAACGAGATCAACTCCATGGTCCAAGGAGATATGACCGTTTCTGAAGCAGCGCAAACCCTGGCGACCAAAGTAGAAGCGATGAAATAGGAGACATACAAAAACAACTCTCAGGTGATTTGATGTAAAGGGAGCTCAAATTCATGGCAACCCGGTTTATAAAAAGGAAATTTCATGCAAACAAGTGGAAAAGCAGTGTCGACTGTGCTTAGAAAAAAGAAAAAAGGGATCAGTATTCGCCAGGAAGAAGGCCTGGTTGGGTTCCTTTTCACACTACCGGTTCTACTTGTTATGCTCATTGTAGTTTACTTCCCCCTTATACGTGGTTTCTTCATGAGTTTGAGCTCCCTAAATTATGCCAAAGACGCATCGGGAGCCTTTGTAGGATTGCAAAATTATGTCCAGGCTCTTCAAAATTCTTCCCTGATTAATTCCGTCTGGCACACTTTCGGGTATATGATCGTCGCAGTCGTTTTAGAAGTCTTGCTGGGAATTATCATGGCGCTCGTACTCAATCAGGTCTTCGTTGGACGAGGCGTTGTCATGGCAATCATGACTTTACCTTGGGCACTTCCTGGGGTGGTAAGCGGCTTGCTTTGGTCGCGGATTTTCAATCCTGATAACGGGATGCTCAACAGTCTGCTTTTCCAGCTTCACATTATTCCAAAATATCAACTATGGTTTTCCAACAGCTATTCATCCATCTCCCTTATCGGAATTGTGCATGCCTGGAGCGTCATACCTCTTACGACCTTGATATTTATTGCTGGTTTACAAACGATCTCGGATGAACTTTACAACGCTGCTCAAGTAGATGGAGCCAGCATGTTCCAGCAATTTCGTTATATCACATTGCCATTATTACGACCTTCCATTGCTGTAGTCTTGACCATCGGGACTGTTTCAGCCCTGAGTATTTTCGATCAAATCTATGTGCTCAACGGAACTGCCCTCAGTACTCGCTCGATCCAGATGCAAATCTACCTGACGACTTTTAAAGATATAAATTTCGGCGTCGGGACAGCTATGGCATTCTTACTAACCTTACTCACTATTCTGTTCTCATTTGGATATATCAGGGGTTTTCAGAAAGCAACCGTATGAAAAGGCATCCCATTCTGCGCGTTTTTTGGATATTGGGGTTAGCGTTTATCATCATCTGGTCCCTGGCCCCGATCATGGTAGGGTTCACAACAAGCATATCCACCCAAGCTGAAATATCTTCCGTCCCCGCAAATTGGTGGCCAAAACACCCAACCTTGGGTAGTTACCAAGCGCTTCTCTTTAATAAAACCCAGGTTCTGGCAGGGATGAATATCGAATCCGAATATAAATCTTTCGGAAAATCAATGCTAAACACGATTATCGTAAATATCGAGTCGGTAGCTGTTATCCTCGTGACCACCATTTTAGCTGCATATGCCTTTGCCCGGCTCCGTTTCCCGGGACGACTGGCTTTTTACTATTCCACCATTGGCACGCTAATCTTGCCTCTCTTTGTTTTAGTTGTACCATTATTCAAATTAATTGCTAACGTAGGCTGGATGGATACGCAAGCCGGTCTGGTTACCGTTTATTTGAGCGCGTTGGCTCCATTGGCACTCTGGCTCTTCTATAATTTCGTCCGTGAGATCCCGAGTGAACCGGAGGAAGCCGCTTTACTTGACGGGTGCAATCACGTTCAAACTTTTTTCAAAATCGTCCTGCCTCAAATGCGTTCTGCAATCGCAGCCTTGACTGCTATTCTGATGCTTTCAGTTTGGGGTGAATTTATCGTCCCACTTCTTTTTGCACCTACCTTGAACACTAAGCCTATTACCGTACTTATTACCGAATTTGTTGGTAAATATGCCAGGAACGTCCCCATGATCTCCGCCGCAGGGATGCTCGCTTTGATCCCCCCTGCCATCGTTGCGATTATTTTGAACCGCCACATTCGCGGCGTCTTAAGCGGCTGGGGAGGATGACCGGTTTGTCAGGTATAGACCTAACTATACAGAAAAAGGAGTAATTATATGGGTCTTAAAATCTGCGTTATTGGGGCGGGAGGAAGCTATACCCCTGAATTGTTCACAAATCTCGTAGAATATCGTGACCGGATCGATGTCGACGAAGTAACACTGGTCGATCTCAATATGGATCGGGTTAACCTGATCGCGGATGTCAGTCGGAAGGTCCTCAAGTCAGCTGGGATGAAAATAAAGGTAACTACCGCAAAAGATCGGGTAAAAGCGCTTTCCGGTTCAGACTACGTCATATTGCAGATCAGGGTTGGAGGATCAGCAGCCCGAATTCGCGATGAACAAACTCCCATGAAGTTTCACCTGATCGGAAATGAAACCACCGGAGCGGGCGGCTTTATCAGCGCCTTACGAACCATTCCGGTGGTGCTGGAAATCGCGGCAGACATGGAAAAGGTAGCTCCACAGGCATGGTTGATGAACTTGGCAAACCCGGGTGGAATCCTTACCGAAGCCGTGCTCAAACATAGCGCTATAAACGTTCTGGGGTATTGCAATATTCCGATCAACACGCAATATGCGTTTGCAGAGATTCTTGGTGTTACTGCCGACCGGATTGAGATCGATCTCGTTTGGATTGAACCATTTAAGCTGGGTGCGGGAAGTATATCTGGATGGAGAGCCAAAACTGGCTGGTATTTTGGCTGAAACAAAAACCCGTCGTTCAAGCATTTATGGTCATGAAAATCCCCTGGATGACATGGTCGAACCTGAATTCATGCGCATGTTAGGCATGGTCCCTGGTTGGTACCTGCGGTATTTCTATCGGCCGGAAAAAATATTGCGCATAGAAAGTCGTGCGCAGCATTTAGGAGGTGAGCGTGATATTCTTGCGGACCGCAAAATATTGGAGATTTTCACATCACAAGGATACACAGAAGAGGCAAAAGAAATCCTAAATTCAAAGGGTGGTTCACGATATTACCTGCCAGTCCTTCAGGTAATAGAGTCGCAACTTGGGGATCGAGGCGACCGGATCATTGCCGACGTGCGAAACGGGAAAACTTTGACCGATCTTCCTTCTGAAGTAGCCGTGGAAGTACCTGTTCGATTCTTCAAAGATCGCACGGAACCAATTCCCATTGGCACCTTGCCCCTCAGTGTGCGCGGGTTGGTGCAGTCTGTGAAGGCATATGAGGAGTTAACCATTGAAGCGGCGATTTCAGGCAGTCGTCAAATCGCTATCGAAGCCCTTATGGCCAATCCTCTGATCGCTTCCTATCCAAAGGCTAAATCTTTCCTCGACCGTGCCTTGCAGGACGAGAACAGTTTTCTACCTCAATTTAATAAATGAAACTAGCAATACCCCGACTCACTCCGCCATGAGCCAGCTCCAGCGCTCCACCCGCGCCTACCACCGCGTCCTCACCTGTGCCTGCGGCACTGGCGCAGGCAAGCTCGACCGCACCATCGCCGACCTGGCCGGCAGCGAGAGCATCGGCACTAGTCATTTAGCTGAAGCGCTCCAATACCGGCCGAGGTTGAATACGGTATAAGTGCCAAAAAGAGAGTTCTGAACATAGGGGGTAACGGAAGAACAGCCCATTTGTCGGAGCCACAAGATTTACCCAACCTTTTAGTTTCCTTTACCAAACCTTTACACTCCACGGATATCATTGGGGCATAGTAAGGTCATATCAGTGGCCTTAAAAAACTAAAAGGAGTAAATAATGAAGAAAATAATGTTTGTATTTGCATTAGTAGTAGTCGCTGCTCTCGCCTTCACCGGTGTTGCCGCAGCCCAGACGACACATCCTGTGCAAGGCACCCTCCATGATTACATGGAAAAAGCTTTGGCCGAGAAATTGGGTATTTCCGTGGCAGACGTTGAAGCCCAGTTCGATGCCGGAGCCACCCTGTACCAGATCGCGCTTGGATAACCAGGTCGCCCAGGCAGACCTCAACACCTTTATGCTGGAAGTCCGTTCCAATGCGATCAGCGCGGCCCTGGCTGATGGTGTCATCACCCAAACTCAGGCCGATTGGATGCTCCAGGCTTCCGCTCGCGGTATGGGCGCTGGAATGGGAGCTGGCATGGGAGCGAGTCGTGGCTACGGAATGCTGGGTGGCTTTGCCAACGGCACTGGCGTTGGTCCCTGCGATGGCACCGGTACCCCCATCGGGACTGGAATGCAGCGCGGCGGACGCTGGCAGCAGGCCAATCCGTAATTGGATTGAACTAGTTTCGAAGCAAATGTTTGAGAGCGGGCTGTGTGCGCCCGCTCGGACTGAACCTTACCCTCTCCCCCGCTTCTTTTCCTGCGATATTGTCATCTCATCCCAGTAATGCCCGACCGTTAAGATCGGATGCCGTAGCAGCATGCGTGGTCCGGCATAGCGCATCACCTGGCGAACCCGCTCACGCATCTCCGGCTTATAGCAATGGATCGGGCATTTTGCACAGGTGGGTTTGTCCACTCCAAATGGACATTTATCGATCCGCTGCATCGCATAGGTATGCAAATCCTGGCAGGTCTCACATAACCCATCGTGTGTTCCGTGGTGTTCCTGGCAGTAAATCCCGATCATCAACCGGATCGTCCGTCGTTCCCGGTTCAACCGGGCTTGGGAATCTATCACATCGAATTTTTGTTTACCTGTAATTTTCCAACCAGGTCGCAAGGAGTTTTCGAAATCAATTACAACTGATACTCTCAACCCAACAGGAAACGACACAGATGGGTAGTTATTATATCTCCCTGGGATATTGAAAAGGTAGCAATTTACTGACGTAAATGGACCCAAACGGGACAGGTAAAGAATTTCCAGAGTTTTTGTCGAGCCGGATTTATTAATTGGTACATCGGTCGCAAAAACTCTTCTTCGACAACCCGGGCAAACACCTTGCAAGATATAATGAATATTGAACATTGAGACGAATACGTTGAGACCGGGACCATCAAAGGATAGGAACATGGCAAACGAAGGGAAACAGGCTACATTGATTTTGGACAAGGATTTTTCGATCGCCCGGGTGGACGAGCGCTTGTTTGGCTCCTTTATCGAGCACCTGGGTCGCGCCGTCTATGGTGGCATCTATGATCCTGGAAATCCTTTATCGGACGAAAAAGGCTTCCGCCGGGATGTCATCGAGCTGGTCCGGAAATTAAATGTGCCGGTCGTGCGCTACCCGGGTGGCAATTTCGTTTCCGGGTTCAATTGGGAGGATTCCATTGGTCCGCGCGCAGCACGTCCGGCGCGCCTTGACCTGGCCTGGTCTGCCACCGAAACCAACCAGTTCGGCTTGCACGAATTCTGCAACTGGGCCGGGCAGGTCGGCAGCCAGGTCATGTATGCCGTCAACCTGGGTACCCGCGGCGTCGATGCCGCCCGCAACCTCGTCGAATACGCCAACCACGCCGGCGGGAGCTATTGGAGCGACCAGCGCCGGAAAAACGGCTCCGAAAAACCTTTAGGGATCAAACTCTGGTGCCTGGGAAATGAGATGGATGGACCCTGGCAGATTGGTCAGAAGACCGCCTATGAATACGGCCGGCTTGCAAATGAAACCGCCAAAGCGATGAAGCTGGTCGATCCGTCCATCCAGTTGGTCGCCTGTGGGTCTTCCGCCTACGACATGCCCACCTTCGGGGCTTGGGAACTGGAAATGCTGGATCAATGCTACGACAACGTGGAGTACGTTTCGCTGCACCGCTATTATTCCAACGCCGCCAACGACACCCCGAACTTCCTGGCGAAGAGTCTCGACATGGACGCCTTTATCAAAACGGTCGTCTCTCTCTGCGATGCCGTCGGCGGAAAGAAACACACCCGCAAGAAATTGGACCTCTCTTTTGACGAGTGGAACGTCTGGTATCATTCTATTGAGCAGGATCGGCAGATAACGCAGCAGAACCGCTGGGGGCAGTCCATGCACCTGCTCGAGGAATCTGATAATTTCGAAGACGCCCTCCTGGTCGGCAGCCTGTTGATCACGCTCCTGCGTAATTCGGATCGGGTCAAAATTGCCTGCCTTGCCCAGCTCGTGAACGCGATCGCGCCCATCATGACCAGCGAGCATGGTTGCTGGGCGCAAACCATCTTCTGGCCTTTCATGCACGCCTCTCAATTCGGGCGCGGGCTTGCGCTCCAACCCGTCATCCATTCCCCCCTCTATGACTGCGCCGATTTTGAAGGTGTGCCGCTCCTGGATGCGACTGCAGTCCTTGCCGACGATGGTTCCTTGACCGTTTTTGCCGTCAATCGCAGTCTCCACGACGATCTTGGGCTGACGTGTGACTTGCGCGGATTTCAAGGTTTGAAGTTTACCCAACATATCCTTCTGCATCACGATGATGTGAAAGCCGTCAATACCGAGGCCAGGCCCAACACGGTTGTCCCCTCGCTTCGCCAGGATTGTGAATCGGAAGAGGGGATTTTAAAATTCAACTACCTGCCCTGAGTTGGAATGTGATCAATTTCTCTGGGTAGGAGCTGGATTTATTCCATATTGACAACGGGTGGTTAATAAATCCTTGTCGTTGGTGAGCTTCTTCCACCCCAATTTACCCGCTATAAGTCCGCTTTGGATGCTGGCTGGCAGGCCTCCCCAGCCAGCATTCAATTGTTGCCCGTGAATTTTGGATTCCGGCAGCTTGACGCTGGTATACTTGAGACCTAAAATACTTCTTCCTGGAATTGTCCCGGATATTAAAGAATTAACCCATGACTTCGCCTGATATTTTCGACACGAAAGACACCTGGACCAAGATCATCCGCCCGAAACGCGGCGTTTTCGATTTACGCCTGCACGACCTTTGGCGTGCCCGCGACCTCATCTCGCTCTTCGTCTGGCGGGATTTCGTCTCCGTCTACAAGCAGACCATCCTCGGCCCGCTCTGGTACCTCATCCAGCCCCTTTAACCACCATCGTCTTCACGATCATCTTCGGCAACTTCGCCAAGTTGCCCAGCGACGGCCTGCCTTCCTTCCTCTTTTACATGTCCGGCACCGTCATCTGGTCCTATTTCGACTCCTGCATCACCAAAACCTCCGGCACTTTCATCAACAATGCCAATCTGTTCGGCAAGGTCTATTTCCCCCGCCTGGCCGTGCCTGTTTCTATTCTCTTCTCCAACCTGATCATGTTCGCCATCCAGTTCGTTTTCTTCCTGGCCTTCATGGCTTATTTCATGCTCACCGGTACTGCCATCCATCCGAATGCCTGGATCTTGATGATGCCGGTCTTGCTGCTCATCATGGCCGGCCTGGGTTTGGGCATGGGCATCATCATTTCCTCCCTCACCACCAAATACCGCGACCTCCGCTATCTCGTCCAGTTCGGCGTCCAGTTGCTCATGTATGCCACCCCAGTCATCCTGCCCATCTCCTCCATCCCCGCCCGTTTCCAATGGGTCATCCTGGCCAACCCCATGACCCCCATTGTGGAAATCTTCCGCTATGGCTTCCTGGGCGCTGGCTCCGTCAACCTGCCCAACCTGGCTTACACTGTCGGTTTTATGCTCGTGGTACTCTTCGTCGGCATTCTCATCTTCAACCGGGTCGAAGCCACCTTCATGGATACCGTATGAGCGACACCGTCATTTCGGTCGATAATCTCTCCAAAGCCTATCGCCTCGGTCAGATCAGCACCGGCACCCTCACCCACGACCTCAAGCGCTGGTGGGCCAAACAGCGCGGCCAACCCGATCCCTATCTCATCATCGGCGCGGTCGACCACGGCAACCGCCAGGGTGAAACCATTTGGGCTTTACAGGATATCAATTTCCAGGTCCAGCAGGGCGAGGTCCTCGGCATCATCGGCCGCAACGGCGCCGGAAAGAGCACCTTGCTCAAAATATTGTCCGAAGTCACCGCGCCCACTTCGGGAGAAGTCAAGCTCAAGGGCCGCATTTCCAGCCTGCTGGAAGTCGGCACCGGTTTCCATCCCGAACTGACCGGTCGGGAGAATACCTACCTCAACGGCGCCATCCTCGGCATGACCCGCCAGGAGGTCCGCCGCAAGTTCGATGAGATCGTTGACTTTTCCGGTGTCGAGAAGTTCATCGACACCCCCGTCAAACGCTATTCCAGCGGCATGTACGTCCGCCTGGCTTTCGCCGTGGCTGCCCACCTCGAACCCGAGATCATGGTTGTCGACGAAGTCCTGGCCGTCGGCGATGCCGAGTTCCAGAAAAAATGCCTCGGCAAGATGGGCGACGTTGCAAAGGGCGGACGGACTGTCCTGTTCGTCAGCCACAATCTGATCGCAATACAATCGCTTTGTCAGCGGGCAATCTGGTTGGAAACTGGACGGATCCAGGATCAGGGTGATGTGAGTCAGATCGTCACCAGGTATCTCCAATCAGGGTTGGAGAAAGAAAAAGCCGGCGAGCGCATCTGGTCCGATTTGGCAGAAGCTCCCGGGAATGAAACCGTCCGTCTGCACCGCATAACTGTTCGTCCAGAGGATGGCAAACCCGGGGATATGGTCACCATGCAAACACCGCTGCGCATTGAGGTGGAGTACTGGAACTTATTGCCGGATCTTCACCTTCATGTGACCTTGCATTTTTTCAACGAACAGAACATCCTTGCTTTTACGACCAGCCCCATGGAACTCGCAGATCCCACGATTTTATTTAAACCCCAGGCCGGTCTATTTCGGGCAGTCTGTCATATCCCGGGCAACCTTTTGAACAGTGGATCTTACCGTGTCAGCCTGCTATTGGTGAGATTCTCTACATCCGCCACTTTTAAGATGAATGATGCCTTTGGATTTGATGTCATAGACACTAACGATCGCAGGGGTGGCTGGTATGGAAAGGAACCCGGAGTTCTGACCCCGCATTTCCCCTGGGAGACGGAATATTTGGGCAAAGGCGAGTTGGTCGCCTCTCGTGCGTTTTTAGGTAACTAACTGGGAGAGGCAGATGGGGGTAAGTCTATCCTGGCAGGTTCTTGAAGTCCTATTGGAGATGGAATTCGATGATTCCGGTAACAAAAACGTTTCTCCCGCCGCTTGAAAATTACCAGGCCTTGCTTGAAAGGATTTGGAAAAGCGGATGGTTGACGAATGGGGGCCAACTAGAAAATGAGCTTGCCATGGAATTGGGGCAATATCTGGGTATTTCTCACCTCGAACTGGTGGCAAATGGGACGCTGGCACTGCAACTGGCAATAAAAGCCTTGGATTTGAAAGGGGAGATTATTACTACTCCTTTTTCATATGTTGCCACGGCAACCGCCATTGTTTGGGAAGGTTGTGTTCCGGTCTTTGTTGATATTGATGAAAATACATTAACCATCGATCCGGGCCTTATCGAAGCCGCGATAACCGATAAGACCAGCGCGATCATGGCTACCCATGTCTATGGGTATCCTTGTGCTGTCGATGAAATAGCTGCAATCGCCAAAAACCATAACCTTAAGCTGATCTATGATGCCGCCCATTGTTTTGGGGTTAAACTGAATGGACAATCGCTCCTGGCCCGCGGAGATATTTCCACACTCAGCTTGCACGCCACCAAGCTCTTTCATACCGCTGAGGGAGGCGCGCTGGCCTGCCGGGATGAAAACGTTTCGAAACGGATTTATGTACTTAAAAAATTTGGTCATCTTGGCGAAGATTATTACCAGGAAATCGGAATTAACGCCAAAATGTCAGAATTGCATGCCGCCATGGGGCTGTGCATCCTACCCATGGTTGACCAGCTCATCGACAAGCGCAGGCAAATTACCGCCTGGTATGACACATTGATTGGTGACAGCAAATTGCGACACCCCGAAGTGCCTCCAGGGGTGGAATACAATTATAGTTATTATCCTGTCATATTTCCCGGGACCGAAGATATGCTAAAAGCCCGGAAGGCTTTACAGGAACAGGATATCTTCCCGAGACGTTATTTCTACCCATCCCTGAATACGCTACCTTATCTGCAACAAGCCGGGTATAAAGCCTGCCCGGTCTCAGAAAGCATGGCGCTGCGGGTTTTGTGTTTGCCCCTCTATCACGAATTGGAGCAGGAGGATATCAAAAGGATTTCTGGAATAGTTTTAGGATCGATTCAATGAAAGTTGCCATCATGCAGCCGTACCTGTTTCCGTATATTGGGTATTGGCAGTTGATCAACGCAGTCGACGTTTTTGTGATTTTTGATGATGTCAACTACATCGTCAGGGGCTGGATAACAAGAAATAATATTCTTGAACATGGTCGCCGGAAATTATTCACCCTCGAAACTCGCGGAGCCAGCCAGAATAGATTAATTAACCAGGTCGAGGTGGGGGAAAATGCCGAAAAACTTATAAAAACACTTTATCAAAACTATAGGAAAGCCCCTTATTTTGATCATGTTATTAATTTGTTTTCGGATCTGTTGTTAAATAAAGAAAAAAACCTGTCTCGTTTTATATCCGCAACCATTTATGGAATTTGTTCTTACTTGATGATCGATACCAAATTGATCGTTTCGAGTGAAGCCTCCAACAAAGCTGGGAAAAAAGGCGCCGATAGGTTAATTGATATTTGCAAAAATCTGGGAGCAAATGAATATGTCAACCCAATTGGCGGCAAAGACTTGTATAGCAAGGATTCTTTCGAGGAAAAAGGCGCAAAACTCTTTTTCCTCGAATCTGAACCCCATCGAGTATGCTCAATTTGGAAATGCCCCATTTGTTCCTAATTTATCGATTATCGATGTAATGATGTTTAATTCATCGGAGACTATCCGGGAGTTCCTGAATAATTACCGGCTAACCTAGAATGACTGCATCCCCCCTGATTCTCGGGGTTGGCTGGAGATCAAAAAAAATATTTTATCCCTGATCAAATTCAGGAAAAGTCGATCATAAGCTATCCCGATCCCGGATCGGATCGCAGATAAAAAAGCATGCTTATGGAAAATTCCGCTCAAATAATCATGCTTTTTTGCGTTTTCCTCGCCTCAAACCGGGGCACACCCTAATTATTTAACGCCATTGATCCAGGCTTTCTGATTCTGGCATGGAAAGCAGGCTCTTCCCGGACAATTTTCCAAAACTATACGGGTGCAGTTGTGTCTTCTCACGGCCAATACAGCGGAAGTATGGCGCTTCGAAAGCCATGATGAGATCACCTATGCGATAACGCGGCATTTCGAGCGTGGAGACCACCAGGCTGCCGACTTCACCAGGGTTCATCTCATATAACGGCTTGATCCCATCGATCGTCTGGACTTCGAAGAAAAGATGATCATAAAATGGCGACCAGGCTTTTTTGTCATCCATTTGCGTACCAAAAACGCCCTCTGTCGATCCATAATTATCCCGGATTTCAAATGCCTTGCCGTAGAGTAAACGGAGCTTGGGAAGCAGGTACGTATGTACCCCGGGGTAGCCTCCCGTACCCATCCGTTTTATATGCCATAAATCTTTGGGGTACACATGATACTTGCGGTAAACATAATGACCGAATCCTAATGCATTGGAAGGCATGCCTCCAATATGGGTAATATTTTTTCCTAAACCCTTCTGGTAAGCCAGCTCGTACCTTTCCTCCCATGATTTCCTTTGTTGAAAGCCCTTGTGATAACGAACTCAATTCTTCGATACTTGGTACCACCTTATTACTTCTGGTTCTTTCATCCTTATACAGTGCAACTGGGAAAACCCCGGCTGTATAGCCATAAATATATTCTTTTTCTCCCACCTTTATTTTGCCCAGTTTGGAACTGGCCATAAATAACAATACAGTCCCATTTAGGGAATCAAAATCATTTTTATAAATGCTATAGCTATATCTTTCTCTAAGTATTTCCTCAACAAAATAATCGAAACGAGTTTGCGTAACGGGGAACATCTTGGATTTCCCGGTGGTACCCTTGGTGTACGCAAACGCAACTGGATCTTCACTTAAAATGGCATGTGTATTACCGGCAAGTACCTGGTCAAAGTATGGTTTGAAGTCGTCAAAAGTTTGAACCGGGAACGCTTTCTTAAAATCCTTGTATGACCCCACATTTTCACCATGATGGTTTTTCCCGTAGTCCGTCTGGTTATAACGTTTTAGTAATTTTTGTAGCGTATCTTCTTGGGCCTTTACTGGACTGACAAGGGATTGATACCACGGATCGACCACCGCTCGTATCGCTTTGATTTCTTCGTTTTGCTTTTTTTCCATGGCTGTCCTCCTGAATTGATGGATGAATATGAATAAATCAATCTATTTTGTTTACTAATTTTAGGGGCTGATAGATTATATCAGACGATTGATTTAGAAAATCCTCGGCCAGCGATAGCTTTTTTTACACTGCCCTCCAAAGTCTGAATTTAATTCCAGGTCCAATAAAATGGAGACTGAACAACAATCTGCTTCGCTTGCGTGATTTAACCTTGTGTGTGTATAATCCTTCCTCAACTTGTTTTAATGGGCGTTGGTCTAATACCAGTGATGAAAAAGCTTTCTAAGATTTCCCAAGAAGGGCAATTATCGATGTTCGCTTTGGGAAATTCGAATCTGGTTTGGAAGCTTTTGGACATCAAAAAATAATCGCCTTTGATATAAGCCATCTGTTTGGTAACGGAATAGATTCCAGGAGAAACGAATGACTAAAAATAAACTGATCCGAATCCCGGCGGCACTGCTTTCATTACTTTTGATCGTTGGATGTGCGCGCGCGAATTCAACCCTTACTCCAACCCTCACGCTAGAACCCACTTCTACTTCTACTCCCCAGGTCTCAACTCCAAGTTTGACTCCCACCTCATCTCCCATTCCCACTCAGGCCCCACCAGCTGCATTCTCCATGGCTTTCAACGCGACCACCTGCATTTTTGACGGTCCAACATCTATCCCGAGTGGTGAATTTTCAGTTACGATGGCCCTCACTGAGCAATCTGCGACTCCATCTGCATATTTCCTTTTTTCCCTGGAGAAGGGAAAAACTCTGGCAGATCTCACTGCAACTCAAGGTCAGGCCGTACCATCTTGGATCCTGTTGATTGATTCTGATCAAGAAGATTTTGCGGGCATATATACCAAGACTTACAATACGAAGACATTGATCACTGATCCGAATTACCTGGGACAACCTGTTTATTTCGTCTGTACGCGGACAGATCCGACCACAGGACAATTTACAAATGTCATTGGAGGACCATTCGGCCCCATTGAAATTCACTAGATTTTTTATTTTCAAATACCCCCCCATTTTTTAAATAACCATTTTTAGGGCTGCGCCATTGGTCATGACGCAGCCCTACCTTTATCTGGCTGTAAAAATATTTACCTGAGGGCGAATCAAGTCGGGGAAAATTAAAGCCGCTCTTAACAGATAAATTTATAAAACTCCGGGACAAATACTCATTATCGCCAGGTGTTCAAGTCTTTGGATTTTGAGTGGCTGAAGTAGCTCTTTCCGGTCAGTTTTCCATATTGATAGGGATGCAATATTGTGTTCTCCCGACCTATGCAGCGGAAGTATGATTCTTCGAAAGCGATAATTAGATCGCCGATGCGATAGCGCGGTAGGGATGGTGTTGATACGATCAAACTGCCGATCTCTCCAGGATTCATTTCATGCATTGGTTTTATTCCGCTGGTCGTTTGGACTTCATAAAACATGAGATCATAAAAAGGTGACCATGCTTTTTTATCATCGATCTGTGCACCAAATGCGCCTTCGGTTGAAACATATGTTTCACGTATATCTGCTGATTTTCCATATAAAGCATGAATGGCAGGAGCGAAACGTGTATGCGTGTTTGCAAAGCCACCAGACATAATGTAGGTTATCTGCCATACGTCTTTGGGGCTTATTGAATGCTTCCGCAAGAGATAACGCCCAAACCCCACCACTACATCCGGAGTTGTCATAATATAAGTTACATTATGCTCGCGGGCTTTCTCGAAAGCGAACTCATATCTGGCTTCCCAGTTTTGTTTGGATGGCTCTTTGGGTAATGTATCCAACTCATCCCCGGTCGGTATCACCTTAAGCGCTCCTTCGCCAGATTTTTCGGTAATTTTCGAGGCCGACAGCCACGGAATATCCGTACTTCAATTCTCTTTCGCCCACCTTTATTGTCCCAATACTTCCACTGGAAGTCAAATTCAATCTGTACCCAGACAGCCACTCAAAATTATGCTTAAATAATGAGTAATTAAACAATATCCGGGGCGCTACCAATTTTAAGCTATTTGCATGAGTAGGCGTTATCGGGAACATTTTGGGTTGCCCGGTGGTTCCTTTTGTTAGACCTATAAAAGAGGAGCTTCGCTTAGAAAAGCATGCGTATTACCAGCCATGACCTCATCTATAAATGGTTTGAAGTCACCGTAGGTCTGTACAGGAAAGGCTTTTTTATAATCAGCATAAGATCCAACTCGTTCGCTCTTGTGTTGTTTCCCATAATCTGTCTGGCTATAACCCTTCAACAAACCCTGAAGAACCTTTTCTTGGGCATTGGCTGGATCGCTAAGGGATTGATACCAGGGATCCACCAGGGACTTTATCATATCCATATTAGGCTGACTATTTTTAGGTTCCATTTCTATTCTCCAGATGAATTTTTTTAATCACGCTGTGATTGTATCAAGATTG
Organism: uncultured Chloroflexia bacterium; assembly: GCA_963814135.1. Lineage (GTDB taxonomy): Bacteria > Chloroflexota > Anaerolineae > Anaerolineales > Villigracilaceae > UBA877. Next base: position 146,121 of record CAWFBZ010000003.1, read on the forward strand.
TGGCTGATCCAAACATGTGATCTATCCGCCGTATAGGTGACAACACCCTCCTCCATGCCGGTTCGCATGGGCTTGCTGAATGCCGGACCCGCATTATTTCGATCTTCCTGAAAACGTTTTTTCCAATCGTGGTATTATTTAAACTATTTAAACCTTGTATTGTGGGGGTCTTTTGACCTCTGCTATTTTCCCGCACGAAAAACCTTGTAGCAAATTATAAGGTATTCTATCCGAAAAGGATCCATCCGAATGAATTCAGTTGTTTCCATAATGACAATTACATATAACCATGCCCCTTTCATTCGTGATTGTATTCAGGGCGTCTTGATGCAAAAAACTTCATTCCCATATGAAATGATTATTGGGGAAGATTGTAGCACAGATGGCACCCGTGAAATAGTAATGGAATATGCCCAAAAATACCCGGAAATCATCAAGGTGATAACCTCAGACACGAATGTAGGCGTGGCAGAAAACGCCACCCGTACTTCGCGTGCCTGTCGCGGGAAATACATTGCCATGTGCGAAGGCGATGATTATTGGACCGACCCCGACAAGCTGCAAAAACAGGTGGATTTCCTGGAGGCGCACCCGGATTTCGTGATGTGCTTTCATAATACATTACTGACATATGAAGATGGCAGACCGTCTCTTCTTCGCCATTTACAGCCGTGGGACACGTGTTCTCTTGAGGAGCTGATCGTCAATTTTAACGATTATTCTCCGGTGGTTACGGCGGGCCACACCTCTTCCTTGGTTTTCAAAAATGGCATGCTCAAGAAAGTTCCTGCCGGAATTTCAAAATCGATGAGTGGCGATATACCTTTACAGATCCTGCTCGCCCAGTATGGCAAAGCGAAATTTATAAATGAAGTCATGAGTGTCCACCGTGTCCATGCGGGCGGGATTTCCGCCACCCATGGGGGCATCAAGTTCCTGGAAAACCGCATTATGATGTATGAAGGATTAAGGCAGGCGCTCGACCCGAAATACACACCTGCCGTGGATCAGGTGTTGGGGATGTATTACATAGAAGTTGGGGATTATTTCCTGTACCGCGATCAGTTCCGCAAGGCCTATTCATATCACCACCAGGTGTTTGGCAGGAAGCTCGCTTTCATTAAGATTGGTCGACATATCCTCATGCGGATCCGGGATTCGAAAAAAATCCCGTATTTTCGTCGCATGGCAGAATCCCTGCTAAAACGCGACCATTATAGATTGGAACGCGACTACAAACGCTTCTCGGATGGAGCATCAGCCTTAGCGATTTTCCCGAAACGGGCCTTGCATCCATCCCGATTTGTGAGAGCCATTTTCAGCTACGCCTTCAAAATCCAATAACTTGACGCTTATCTACTTGTATGGGAGAATTCTTTTTCCCTGTGCATTTATAGCTTTTTGTAAAAATTTCCACTTGTATAACTCTACCTGTTTGCCGGCAACCTGACTCTTTTCATGGCTACCCAAGACATTTTCGACACGAAAGACACCTGGACCAAGATCATCCGCCCGAAACGCGGCGTTTTCGATTTGCGCCTGCACGACCTTTGGCGCGCCCGTGACCTCATCTCGCTCTTCGTCTGGCGGGATTTCGTCTCCGTCTACAAGCAGACCATCCTCGGCCCGCTCTGGTACCTCATCCAGCCGCTTTTAACCACCATCGTCTTCACGATCATCTTCGGCAACTTCGCCAGGTTGCCCAGCGACGGCCTGCCTTCCTTCCTGTTTTACATGTCCGGCACCGTCATCTGGTCCTATTTCGACTCCTGCATCACAAAAACCTCCGGCACTTTCATCAACAATGCCAATTTGTTCGGCAAGGTCTATTTCCCCCGCCTGGCCGTGCCTGTTTCCATTCTCTTCTCCAACCTGATCATGTTCGCCATCCAGTTCGTTTTCTTCCTGGCCTTCATGGCTTATTTCATGCTCACCGGTACCGCCATCCATCCGAATGCCTGGATCTTGATGATGCCGGTCTTGCTGCTCATCATGGCCGGCCTGGGTTTGGGCATGGGCATCATCATTTCCTCCCTCACCACCAAATACCGCGACCTCCGCTATCTCGTCCAGTTCGGCGTCCAGTTATTGATGTATGCCACCCCAGTCATCCTGCCCATCTCCTCCATCCCCGCCCGTTTCCAATGGGTCATCCTGGCCAATCCCATGACCCCCATTGTGGAAATCTTCCGCTATGGCTTCCTGGGCGCTGGCTCCGTCAACCTGCCCAACCTGGCTTACACTGTCGGTTTTATGCTCGTGGTACTCTTCGTCGGCATTCTCATCTTCAACCGGGTCGAAGCCACCTTCATGGATACCGTATGAGCGACACCGTCATTTCGGTCGATAATCTCTCCAAAGCCTATCGCCTCGGTCAGATCAGCACCGGCACCCTCACCCACGACCTCAAGCGCTGGTGGGCCAAACAGCGCGGCCAGCCCGATCCCTATCTCATCATCGGCGCGGTCGACCACGGCAACCGCCAGGGTGAAACCATTTGGGCTTTACAGGATATCAATTTCCAGGTCCAGCAGGGCGAGGTCCTCGGCATCATCGGCCGCAACGGCGCCGGCAAGAGCACCTTGCTCAAAATATTGTCCGAAGTCACCGCGCCTACTTCGGGAGAAGTGAAGATTAAAGGCCGCATGTCCAGCCTGCTGGAAGTCGGCACCGGCTTCCACCCCGAACTGACCGGTCGGGAGAATACCTACCTCAACGGCGCCATCCTCGGCATGACCCGCCAGGAGGTCCGCCGCAAGTTTGATGAGATCGTTGACTTCTCTGGGATCGAGAAGTTCATCGACACCCCCGTCAAACGCTATTCCAGCGGCATGTACGTCCGCCTGGCTTTCGCCGTGGCTGCCCACCTTGAACCCGAGATCCTGTTGGTGGACGAGGTGTTGGCGGTTGGGGACGCCGAATTCCAGAAAAAATGTCTCGGCAAGATGGGTGACGTTGCAAAAGGCGGACGGACTGTTCTGTTCGTCAGCCACAATATGGGCGCCGTTCGGATCTTGTGTCCCCAATCTCTGTTGCTGATGAATGGTCACAACCAGGGATTGGGCGAATTGGCCATGATCGATTAATCAGTATTTGAATTTATTTAATCCCTCTGAAACTGTTGGAAAGGCACACATCCCAAATTGTGATACCATGAATCATTCGGGAAGTGGGGAGGCGAAAATTATTTTCGCCAAAATAGGCAATGAAAAAGGCAACCCATCTCTTGACTTTAATATGGACGAAAGCATTTTCATCGATTTCGGCGTGAATAATCCTTTTGAATTAAATCTGAATTATGCAATCGAAGTTTTGGATCAAAATGATTATCCTTTATTCCATTTTCAGAGCGAATATGATCCTACCGTCAAAATGAATGATTTGGCCCCCAAAAGCCGCCCGACTGTTCAGGTGGTCATCCCGCCGCTTTTCTTGCTCCCTGATCAATATTATGTAAATCTTTGGACTGGATTGCACACCGAGAGAATTGATAAAATCGAACGCTGCTTCACTTTCACCATCCACAACAACCTGGACCAATATCGACATCTTGATATTGAAAGAGGTCGGATTTTAAAATCAGGCGCTTGGGAGATAACATATTGATGCTTCGACATCGTTGGCAATTCGGCATATATGAGTATGACACTAAATCAACCTAAAAAACTTGCAATTTATGCTGCAGCTGACGATGCTTACGTTCCTAAAGCCGTCATGGCTCTGCGCTCGTTTCAACGCTGGCACGCCGAATTTGCTTATTTTCTGCTTGCGACGGAGAATAAACTGAGTGAGGATTCGCTCCAATTCATTAAGAAATTCAACATCGAACTCATTGATGTGGATCAAACTCACCGGTTTGCGAAACTGAATAAATATAAATACAAATATCCCCTGGAAACCGTGGTCAAACTATACGGACCGGAAATTCTTGCCGGACGTGGCTATCCATACAGCCTGGTGATCGACGGCGATGTTTATTGTGCTGCTCCGATGCAGCTTGAGGATATTCTGGGAAATATCCAGGGCTATGCCGGCCGTGTGGTGGGACCCTTTTCCAGGACGATAGACTATAAACAGAAGGAAAAGAACCCCGAGTTTGATTTTTCCTTGCAGTCCCTTCATGATACGCTTGGAATTGAAGAGGCTTTGATTGGTTCACATTATGAGGTGAACGGGGGAGTTTTATTCTGGAACAATGACTATATGGCGAAATTAGGCATGTTTGATAAGGTCGCGACTGTTTTTCAAAAATGTTATGGTTGTTTCCTGGGAGGACAGGATCTTTTCACATTCACAACCGCTGCGTACAAAATCCCTTTCTTGCGATTAAGTGATGCTTACAATTATAATTTTTTTGAAGATTTTTATCCGGCGTCGATGAGAAATTGAGGAAAAAGGTCAAAAGAGGCCGGTTTAAAGACATATATATTGTGCATTTCATCTGGAGCAAGCCCTGGAATGAGAATGTTCAACCCTCCAGGGATAAAATCCACTTTATAAATTCCTGGCGAAAGTTCATTTTGGATGAGTTGGGAAACGATGCTTCCCGCTATTTCCAACATCTCTCGGTCATTCGGTCGCCTTCGTTTGCAAGCCGTGTATATCGAAAACTGCGTCGGCTCGCTGGAAAGCTTTTTCGGGCGCTAGGATGGGAACGTAACCAATCAGGAGAAAAGGCGAACCAATAGATGAAGGAAACCAGGTCAAATCAGAATTCATTGCTTATATCTAAAAAACCAACATTATCCTTGATCCTCTGCTCGCGCAACGATAACTACATGGGTAACCCACGTTGGCGCCTGCAGACGACCCTGAACTATACTGCCCAGGTAATTTTCGAACTGGGGCGGCAAAATGATGTCGAAATCCTGGTCTCAGATTGGGGCAGCCAGGTTCCTCTCAAGGATGCCATCACCTTGAGCCCGGCTGCCGCCAGTCTGGTATCCTTCATCCAGGTTCCCGTGGAGACTGCCCGTGTATTACAAAAGGACAGCCCCTTTGCCGAGGTGCTGGCCCTGAATACGGCCGTAAGGCGCTCCCGCGGCCAGTATATCGGCCGGATAGACCAGGACACCCTGGTTGGGGAAAGATTTTTCAAGTACTTCTTTGATATTCATGCGGGTCGTCGACAACTGGATGTGCCTTTGGAGAAAGCCCTCTTGTTTGCCAACCGCCGGAGCATTCCCTATCGCTTTGCTGCCCGCTGTCTGCCGTTGGAATATATTGACCGGTATGTTCGTTTATACGCTCACAAAATGCCTGTCTGGAATCAGAATAACCTTACCCAGAACCTTTTCTGGTCCAGTTATGTTGGCATCTGGTTGCTCCATCGGGACTTGTGGGACGCCTGTTCGGGCTATGATGAACGCTTGATTTACTATAACTGGATGGAAACCGATATGATTTTGCGGCTCAAACAATACCATCCTGTCATCGACCTGGGCGAGAAAACCGCTTACGATTTCTATCACCTGGAACATTACAGTCCTGATCGTTACAAGGCCACCCGCCCGCACGACATGCGTAACCCCGACATGGATGTGAATGGTGACCCCGAGACCATCAAGCCAAATCCTCCCGATTGGGGGCTCGTCGATTATGATTTCGAGATCCTGCCTTATCCGCATGCAGGCGATCCAGCCCAGGTTGCTGCGCATTCCCAGGCAGCCATGTTTCGCCTTTCTTTTAACCTCACCCTTGTTTTCACCAATCTTCATAGGGGCTTGGATGCCGTCCAGTTATTTATTTACAAGCTGATCGGCTGGCGCATTAAATGGTCGCTTCGCATTTGGAAACAACGCCTGCAGATTATCCGGGATAGCCTGGATGGGCGTCCCGTTGGCGCCTGGCCGCGTCTCCTTGTGGACATGTGGACCGCCCGGCAGCAATTCCACCATGACGAAAAGCGCAAGCGGATGATGAGTGATCATGAGTAAAAAGGGATGATGGATACCCCTCATATGGACAGGCCAAAAGCCCCCGCACTTTCCCTCATCCTCTGTTCTCGCAATGATCAATACATGGGAAATTCGCGCGGCCGCCTGCAGACCACCCTGAACCATATTGGTCAAATGCTGCAGGAATTATCCCGGGAAGGCTCCGTGGAGGTTCTGCTCACCGATTGGGGCAGTGAAACCCCGCTGCGGGACGTTTTATTGTTGAGCCCTTTGGCAGCCCGCATGGTTTCGTTCATTCAAGTACCCCTGGCTGACGCCCGCACTTTGCAGAAGGATAGCCCGTTTGCCGAGGTATTGGCGTTGAATATCGCTGCCAGGCATGCCAAAGGGGAATACATTGGTCGCATAGACCAGGATACGCTCGTGGGAAGACATTTCCTGGAATACTTTTTCGATATGGTTGAAAGCCGGCTTGAGGTTGATTTTCAACCCAGTACCAGCCTGTTCTTTGCGAACCTGCGGGAATTCCCCTATCGGATCATCGTCCGCGACCCATCTTTGTGGGAGGTGGAAAAATGCATCGATTGGTTTGGGAAAGCCATGCCGGTGGAATGCTTCCCCCACAGGCTTTTTTACAAGCAGCGGGTTGGTATCTGGTTGGTTCCCCGGGCGCTTTGGAATGAATGTGGGGGCTATGACGAGCGCATGATTTACATGAATGACATGGAAACCAATATGATCGACCGCTTGTTATTGGAATATTCCATGGTGGATCTGGGCAAATTGGTGGATTACGATTTTTACCACCTCGAACATTACCATCCTTTGGCGCCCCGTCTGGCTTGGGAACATCGCAAGGTGAATTCCCACGACTTGTTTGATGATCCAAAAGTGATTAACCCGAATGGTCCGGGATGGGGTCTTCCCCAATATGATTTTGACCGCTTGCCATATCCGGAAAACGCTGCAAGAGCTGGTCACAGCCCCAATCTCCGTCCGGAGTTGCCTTGGCCATCCTTGTTTGTCTTGCTCTTCACGGCCGGCTTGCAAATTGGCTATGATCATGTTCTGCTGTTTTTCCGCAGGCAGAAGACCAGGCTGGGCTGGATATGGGTGCCGCGCTTGCGCGCCCTTCGAACTTCCCTTAATGGGAGCTCTGTCATTGCTTGGCCTGGGATATTTTTCAAATTTTGCGTGGAATTGCTCCGCAATCGTAACAGCCGTAAGTTGAAGGAAAAGGAACGCGTTCAGTGATTGCTCAAATTCCCGAACATTTCCAGGGGAAAGGAATCCCCCGTGCGGCTCTGTTTCAGGGGGTGGTTTATGAGTGATCATGGCCTCATGCTGAAGAATGATCTTAAGCGCATCCTTCATAGCATGGGTCTTCTGTCCGCTGTGCGTCGGATTTTCAACCTGCCCATCGACCCGCAAGAAGGGGCGTTGTATCAGCGATTCCTGCGCTATAAGCGACAAAATGGCAGAGCCCTCCGCATTCAACTGGAGGGTGGTAATGCCGGGTCCCCAAAAACATGTTTGGTTTTTGGCAAGGACTATCCGGTGATGGAACCCGAACTTGGGCTCATCAAGGCCCTCGAAACCGCTAATTATGTTCCCGTGGTGTTAATGCACCGGGAAAGTTCCCTCACCTTGGAATGTTACCGGCTTGCAGTCAAACGATTTCTGTTTTGGGAAGAGTTGCTCGAAGAGCCGGACCTCAACGCCGCACAGACCATCTTGGAACGCTATCACTCCATGCGCGCGCTTGCCGGATTTAATTACGCAGGTGCCCGCGTTGGTCTTTTCGCCATCTCCACAACCTTGCGTGATCTGCGGATCGGTTCGTTGGATTGGAATTCTCCCGATCAACAAAAGCTGCTGGTCAGGCGGCTGGCCTCCTCCATCCGCTATACCAGGGCCGCCCTGAAAATGATTCAGGAAATCCACCCCGATATACTGCTGTTCCTGGACGGCGTTTATACGCCCGAGGCCGAGCTGGTTGATGTGTGTGTCGAAAATGGTGTCAGCGCCGTTTGCTGGCATCCCGCCCACAAAAACAACGCGCTGATCCTGAAAAGGTATTCGACCGATAATAAAAGTGCGGACCGCTCGTCCCTGTCGAAAAAAACCTGGGAATTCCTGCAAAATATGCCCTGGTCAGACCGGCAGAGCCGGCAGCTTGACCGCGAGCTCTACAGTTCCTACGCCACCGGCGCCTGGTACGCCGACGCCGGTACACAATTCCATAAGCAGTTGCTGGAACCGGCACAGGTGACCGGTGATATCGGCCTGGACCCGAACAAAAAGACCGCCTTCATCTTCCCCCACATCATGTGGGATGCCTCCTTGTCCAAGGGGGAGGATTTATTTCGGGACTATCAGGACTGGTTCGTCCAGACCGTCCGCGCCGCCTGTCTCAATCAACAGGTCAACTGGGTCATCAAGATCCATCCTGCCCATGTTGGCAAAGCTGCCCAGGACGGATTTCAAGGCGAACCGGCCGAGGTGACCGTGCTGCATCAGGAAATCGGGCAGTTGCCCTCGCATGTCTTTTTCATTCCGGCCGACAGTCCCATAAGTACGTATTCCCTCTTTCCGGTGATGGATTACTGCCTGACCGTGCGTGGCACGATAGGAATGGAAGCCGCCCGATTGGGCATTCCGGTCATCACTGCTGGTACCGGGCGCTATGACCATCGCGGCTTTACCGTCGATTTCGGAATCCGCGGTCGAGTTTCTTGAGAAATTGGCCCGCATTCAAGACATCCCACGGCTTTCTTCTGCCCAGCAGGAAACAGCCGAACGGTTTGCCTACGGCGTTTTTATACTGCGGCCTTTCTCGATGAAAACGATTTCTTTGGAATTCAATAACCCCAAAACCTACCGGGGTGACTGTCTCTTCAACATACAAAAAAAGGAAGATTGGTTTACCGCCCCGGATATCAGGTCATTCATTGATTGGGTGACCGCTTCAACGGATGAAGATTACCTGTCCCCATTGCCGGGGGATGAAACAATCGAATGATCAAACCGCTTTATGGAAAATATGGATAACACCACGCCAATCTGTACATTTCCTGTGCAAAGGATGAATTGACATGCGCTGCCCAAGAATTTCAGAACTGCCTGATCCGCCCCAGGGGAAGACCGGTTGGCCCTGGACGGCCGAAGGGGAACAATTGCCCGACCTCATGCCGGACGGCAAACCTTGGCCGTTTATTTCTGTGGTGACCCCCTCCTTCAACCAGGCGGATTATCTCGAAGCGACCATCCGCTCCATTCTATTGCAGGGCTATCCTAATCTGGAATATATCCTGGCGGACGGTGGGTCCACCGATGGCAGCCTTGAGATCATCTACAAATACGCACCCTGGCTAACTCATTGGGAATCCAATCCGGATGGCGGTCATATGGCCGCCATACAAAAGGGGTTCCAAACCTCTTCCGGGCAGGTCTTGGCCTGGTTGAATTCGGACGATATGCTTTTCCCGTGGACATTTCGAACGGTGGCAGGTGTGTTCTCCGACTTGGAGTTCGTCCGTTGGCTGTCCACCGCCTTGCCTTGCCATATAGTGACCGAAGATGGTCTGTTGGATTTTAGGCAGGTTCCCGGATATTCCCGGCGCGCCTTCTTTTCCAAGAAGTTTGACAGGGATTTTTCCTTTATCCAGCAGGAAGGCAGTTTTTGGCGCAAGGATCTCTGGGAGGAGGCCGGTGCGCGTTTGGACATCGCCTTGAGTTCACGCCGGAGATTTGGAACTCTGGGCGCGCTACTGGCAAAAGACCGACCTCTACACTGTCAATGTTCCTTTGGGGCTGTTCCGCTTACATCCCGGTCAAAAAACCTCCGACATGGATTATTACATCCAGGTGGCGGATTCCATCTTGAAAAAATACCCCCGACCCTTCCCCATCCCGATGGTTTTGTGTTCCCTGGTCGGTTATGTCCTCAAACGCTTCAATAGCGATGTCAACTGGTTCGGTGCCGGCGCTCGCCGGGTCTTCTATTCCCGCAGGCTGGGTCACTGGGTCGCCGAGATCACCTACCGCACATTTTAGACTTCCATATTTGGCAAGAATAAACGATAATACCGGGTTTCTTCACGATTTGGGTTCATTCAAATGCCGGTCTCAATTTCGGGACCATGCTTTTCAAACCTTCATGGAGAAACTGGAGCTGCAGTAGCCGGTTCGTCGGGGCTGGGAGCGGGGCGGGAGGCGGGTCGGAGGGGGGCTGGTTGCCCGGGGAGGCGGGGGAGGAGGGTTTGGAGGGCTGGATGGCGGGGGGCGGTGCGGGAGATTATCAAATAGGGCGACCCAACGGGTCGCCTCTTACCATACAGGGGGAAAAAAGAACCATATTTACCGTAAAGTTCGCCGGCCATGCGGTAGACCAGGCGGAGCAGCTCGGCTTTGTCGAGCTATCTCATATTCCTGCCTGATGTATCATCCGAAGTATAATCATGCGAACTTAATGAAGCTCGACGGGAGAAATATATGACAGCGAACTCACAACGCAAAGTATTTTCCCTGACTAATCTTTACCGCTTATTTCTTGGTATGGGGGTTATCGAAAATTCCCTGATATGCTGGTATCTGTTGAGCCTTCCCACCAAGACCGAACGGGCTTTTCTTATTGGTTATTCCCTGAAACATTTGTCGGCGGGATCTGCAATCCTTCTTGGAATTGGATTATATATTTTCCTCTTCTATGATTCTTTCAAATCCTGTAAGTTTCTGAAAATCCTCACAGCCAGGCTGCAAGGCATTATCAAGAATGATACAGTGCACTTCATTATCAGAATTTCTCTCATAATCACCAGCGTATCCAGCTTGTTATCTTTGGTGTTCTGCTTTCTCCCCGAATTTCAAAGGCTAGCTTTTTTCTTCCCTTATTCTTATCTGTTTTCAGATTTTGAAGCACTAGAGAAAATATTCGATCGGTTGGTTATTCCTGATAAGTATGAAAGCCTTGATTCTGGATATCCTTTCAAGCGGCAACCTTAGCAGTCGCTTCCAATTCCTCTACGCCTGACGATCATTTCTCTGATAATTGAATGTTTCACCATTCTGGCATTTTTCTTGTGGAGTCTGATCGAGCATAATTGGGCGCTGGAAATACTCACGCGTGCGGCAGTCAAGATCCTTATCTTTTCGGTCTGGTTCTCACTTTGGGCATATTTGAACCGGAACAAACCACAATCAGAACGTATTTTTCAAATATTTGTGTGTATCAGCATCTGGTTGAGCGTTTTCATCGTGACCATGCAATTTGCGCAGTGGTTTGGGAAGTGGAGCTCGCCAACGCGTGCCCATTTTAATTATCTGGCCTACTCATTTCTGCATGGGAAATTGTATATTATCAATCCAGTTACAGAAGGCGCCCTGACACTCTTCGATGGTCATTGGTATGTTCCTGGACCGCCTTTCCCGGCAATCCTGATGCTACCGTTTGTAGAAGTCCTTGGTCTACAAACCTTTAATACCACCATATTTTCCGTAGCGCTGGCAGCCACTACCGCAGTGATCGTATATCTGATCCAGCACCGGCTGATTAAATCGGGCTGGATCAAATTATCCAATTCCGGAGCCATCTGGTTGACCGCCCTCTTCTCATTTGGAAGCATGTACTGGTTTTTATCCATGGATAGCCGGTTATGGTACATGAGCCAGGTGGTCACAGTCCTTTTCAGTGCATTGGCTTTTCTGTCAGTGTTGAAGAAATGGTCTCCCTGGTGGACGGGCTTTTTCCTGGCAGGAGCGGTTATGAGCCGGCCTAATGTCTTTGTTTTATGGCCGGCTTTGTTAGCGATTACGATCCGGATCAACCAGGGTGCGATTAAAAAAGCAAACTGGAAAGAGGTAGCCAGATGGGCAATTAAGTCCGCCGTCCCGGTAGTCATCGGCGTTGGACTGCTACTTGCCTATAACTATTTCCGTTATGGTAGCATTTCGGATTTTGAGTATGGCAATATTAATGGATCAGATTGGATCATTCAGAACGTGCAAAATTATGGGCTTTTCAGCCCGCACTTCATAGCCTTCAATCTAAACATTATGCTCTTTGGCCTTCCCCCTTTAAACTCTGAATGCGGTTATTTTCTTACACGGGGTTATGGGATGAGTATATTTTTTACCATGCCGGCGATTATTTATGTTTTCCGCAGGTTCAAATTCTCGTGGTGGACACTGGGTAGCTGGATTTCGATCCTACTCTCGATATTCTTATTATCAATGTATTCTAATATGGGTTGGCAGCAGTATGGTTTCAGATACATGATGGATTTCACCATCCCAATCATCATGCTGATTGCAAGTAACGCAGGAGAGAAGGTATCTGCCGGGTTAAAGTCGCTCATTATTGTGAGTATTTTCGTAAATTTTTATGGCACGTTATCGTGGTTTAGGGGTCCCTGTTAAAGTATTATTTCTATGAAAGAAATATCGAAGAAGAAAAAGCTTCCATTTTTAATTCGGAAGCATTTTTGTTTTTATTTATCCCCTGCTCGTCGGGGGGTAGGAGCGGGGCGGCTGGCGGGATCGGAAGGGGGCTTGTCGCCCGGGGAGGCGGGGGAGGAGGGTTTGGCGGGCTGGGAGGAGGGGGCGGCGCGGGGGACAATAGCGGCTTTTTCTTCATCTTTGGGAACAGTGGCGTCTTCATCGTAGGCTTCGCCGGCCATGCGGTAGACCAGGCGGAGCAGCTCGGCTTCGTCGATGCCATCGCGGTCGAAGAGGTCGGTGAGGGTGGGGTAGATGCGGGCGACGGCCAGGGCGAGGACGGCGTTGTCGCGCTCGGTGATATCGGGGCCGATGACTTCGACACTGTCAGGGTTGAGGTGTTCGTGCGGGGCGGCGGCGCGGCGGATGCGGACGGCGATCTTGACCAGGCGGGTGAGGAAGCGCATGAAGGAGGTCTGGGTCTGCTCCAGGCCGCGGAAGGTGGGGGTGCCGGCGGCCTCGGCGGTGGTGCGGGTACTGGATTCGGGCTCGGCCAGGTAATGGGTGGGGACACCAGCGCCGATGGCGATCATCTTCTTGAGGCTGAGGCCGTCCTCGCCGGCCTCGAAGCTGGAGAGCTCCGGGGCGAGGACACTCCATTTCTCGGTCTCATTGACGACCAACATCGATCCAGGCGGAGGGGGATTGGCGATCAATTCATTCTGTCGGGCATCCCGCTCGGCATTGCTCTTGAAGGGACCAGTCACCACGAACATGAAGGCATTGCGATATTTCCCGGTGGCTCTTCGCCCAAGCGAAATCGATGGTATCTTCTATGTTTATTATTGTTCTTTCAGAGTTGCCTAAATCAACCTTCGAGAGCATAATTCTTAAAGAATGGATCTGTAAAGGATGTCCCCGAAGAAGTGTACCTTGTCCCCGGTCTATACATATACACAGGGAAGGGGTAGGGGATAGGTCAGACTGGCCGAGCCAGCCTCCCTTGTACCTGCGGTACTTGCGCAGGCAAGCCGGCAAAGTACCCGTAAGGGCATCGTCCGGTAGATGACATTGGTCGTCGAAGCCGTACCGGCTAATCTTGAAGAAACGAGTGCCGTGAATGTGAAGTGGTAATGTGCCACGCAGTGGTAATATGCCACGCAGTGGTAATATGCCACGCAGTGGTAATATGCCACGAGTGAAAAGTCGTCGGGAACGCTGCGTTCGCCAATTTCACCCTTCGTGCTTGAAGCCGGGCGGCGTTCGCGAAATTCTCCCCTTAGGAGACGCACGAATGCTCGGAATTCGATGTGATTGTGTTGAATTGTCAGAAATAATCGTAGGGGCACGGTAGTTTCATCGCCGTACCCTTATGTGTTGTATAATCTATTTTTCACGCGGGAATTAATTTGGTAACTTTATTTTGACCTCATCGACGGCTTCTCTATGAACAAAACAAAATTAATCTTTATTACATAAACTGGAGAGGGCTTTTGAAGAAACATATTTTTTTCCGTAAGAATTTGCTCCTGTGGTCTTTACCATGGATCATGCTCGTTGTGCTCCTGATCCCTTCGTCCAATTCTTAATATTTTTAACGGATTTCCCTTCAGTAACCTGGCGGAATTTGGTTTTTTGGTTACGTTATTGCCATTCTTATTTTTAAGAAGTTCGCCCGCCTGCATTTTACATTGCTTGGCCGGATATCCCGAAAGCTTCCCCTTATCTTTGTGGTTTTGTCCGCCATGATTGGTCTGATAAAGGTGGGTCTGTTTATATCTCAAAAATATCAAGGTTTTCTAGCCTGTTATACCTTCCCGGCCCATCCGCCAGCCGCCGCGGATTGCGAACCCTCTTATGAAAATCCTTTTTACCGTTTTGACGTAACCCGTATCGATACCAAACTTGTGTTCGATCAAAATAATTGGGACCTGGGATTCTTCAACTCAAATCGGTTCAATTACTATGCCTGGGTAGATGGGGTGATCGATCGAAATCATATTCCAATTGCTGTAACATGGACCGGAATGGTCTCAGTGGATAAAAACGAACAGGTACTCGTCTCATACATTGGCGCAGGGTCCATTAAGATAGGGAAACTTATCACCAACCTTCCGGCTTCTTATAAAAAAGTTGGCCAGATAACCCTTAATCCTGATGTGGGGATTTAATCAGTCGAGATCCATTACCTTTTTGATGATGGGTATCTCGTCGGCGATCCGCCTCCAGGGGATTATGCCAGGTTTAATCTGGCAAAAATTACCTCCACTTCTTCCGCCCCGCTTCCCCTGGCTCCGATCTCTCCCCGGTGTTGCCTGGGTCATTTTTGGGGCATCCTCATAGACATTTTCACGGCATTATTATGGCTGAGTCATTTTATGGACATATGTCGTGATCTTTTCCAAGTTGGAAAAACTTATTGTTTTATTCTTCTTCTTATTTTCTTGGGGTAGCCTGTATACGCCAACTATTCCCTTCTTTACACATGCACGTGTCCTTTAATTCTCTGCGGAGCCCTGTTTGTATTCATTCTTTTCCAAAAGCGCCTGAAACATGCCTCTCTGGTGGTTTTTCTGTGCTTGTTATTTTATGGATTCTTCAGGGTCTTGATGGATTATCATGGCTTGGGGTTAATTCTTTTACGCGTTGGATGAGACGACTTCCTCACCTATCAATCCTTTGCGAGACAAATTCTGGAATATGGTACGCTCGAGGCGGCGAATCAATCTTTTATTATCAACCAGCCTACCGCTATATGGTTTTTCTCCAACACCTTTTACTCGGCGATGGCGACGTGTTGATTAGTGCGCTTTCAGTCGCAGCCGTGAATGGCGGCATTTTCTTCGCAACTTGTCAATTTTTCCGGCAGGCAAATTCCTTACTCCGTCGGTTCATGATCCTGGGAGTATTCTTCCTGATTTTATTCCTTGTCAACGCTAATCAGGTTCTGGTTGCACTCGTCGAAATGGGCTCCGAATTCCCCACCTGGGTCTTTTTGGCTTTTGCTCTGGGCTATATCATTGGCCCCAAACCGGCCAGGCATTGGCTCATCATCACAATATTGGTCGGACTTGGGGTGATCACACGGACAGAGCAGGTCCTGGGATTTGGATTGATCTACTTGCTTTTCCTGTACAAAATAAGGCACGCTCAGCCCATGTTTTTTGGATCTTTCCTGGTTTTGATCTTCATATGCCTGTTACCGGCATTTCAAATCTATTTCGGCGGCCAGTTTGAAATATTTCCCACCAGCAAAAACATCCCCAAATGTGATCATCGCCCCGTTGACCGCCCTCAAAACACTGGGAAGTGCAGATACTCGCAACACCCTGATTACCCAGCTGGAAGAATTGGCCGGGTTGGTAAAAAGACATCCGATTAGTTCCGGATTGAAAGGATCAATCCGCATGGTACAGGTTTTGTGGTTGGTTACCTGCCTTTACGCATTAATACCGTTGGAGGCGCAGTGATTGGATCACGAAATTATTGCTTATTGGCTTGCCCTGTGCCTTTTTATTTATCTTTCTCTTTTATGTTTCCTGGCAGGATTACCCACGACATGTCTTTACAGGCTATCTGGCAATGGGCTTTGGGATGATGGCTTTCGTGTCTGGGTTTTTGTTAAGAATAGAAATACTATTTAGTTAATTGATGATCATGTAAGAAATATTATTCTCAATTCCCCTTGACATTTTAGTCGTTAATTCTAACACCAACTTGTATCTATTCACTCCCTACTCAAAAATCGCAATGACTTGACAATCCAGAACATAAGTTCTATAATAACTCAGTGGCAATCCGTTCCCCTGAGGGGATCCTTGCCGCCTTTCTTTCTGCTCATTAACAACCGATCGCTACTTCAATGTCCCCTTCTTATTTCCTCTTATTCGACCCTCATTCGAATTAATTTTTGAATTCGAATACCTCGTCTCCCAGAACATACAGTCCCAGGCTTTCCAATACCTTGTTTTCTCCGATTCGTTTTGCCAAACGAAACACCTATTTTTCATTAATTTCTCCCAAAAAACCGGAACATGTAGGGTACATTACTTATAAAACCCCCATATATAGTGGTTTTTCGGTTCCTATTCGATTCGTTTCTTTGTTCGTTCCTCGGTTAGGTTTCAGTCTATAAAAAGAGCTGCCCTCCCTACGTGTCCGCTTATCCTGCCTGTCCTTGATGTTTTTTAAAGGAGGGGTGCTCTCACAGGATCGTGTCCGCCGTGTTAAAAGTCTTTTCCTTCTCATCCACCGCGATATAATGCGATGGTCGCCCTTTTTCGATTAAAGGAGTTCCCCATGGCCGCCGTATTCATGAAATGGCTCGAAACCACTCCCGGCACCTACGACCGCGGCATCCAGCTCTTGACCCTCGGACGCCTCACCCCTCTCAAAAAACGCCTCGCCTCCCGTTATGTCCGCCCCGGCAGCCGCGTCCTCGAGATCGGCTGCGGCACCGGCACCCTCTCCATCCTGATGGCCCAACAGGGCGCCCGGGTGACCGCCGTGGACGCTTCTCCCGGTATGCTGGCCGCCGCCCGCCAGAAGGCGGAGTTGGCCGGTCTGATCGGTCCCGCTGTTTCCGCCGCTTCGCCCAACCCTATAAATTTCCAGCAGTTGGATGTCACCCAGTTGGGCGATCATTTCGAACCGCACAGCTTCGACCTGGTCGTCAGCACCCTCGCCTTCAGCGAGTTTCCTCCCGAGGTCGTGCAGTATGCCTTGAAAGGGGCTGCCGAATTGCTGGTCCCTGGCGGACAGCTCTTGATCGCCGACGAAGTCGTCCCGGAAGGAGCCTGGTCTCGTTTGGTCTTTCGAACCGTTCGCCTGCCGCTGGTCATTTTGACCTGGCTCCTAACTCGTGCCACCACCACGCCTCTGCGAGGGTTTTCGAAAACCCTCCTGCAGGCCGGTTATTCCGCCACACTGGCCGAATCACATCTGGGCGGCAGTCTGATGGTTTTCGAGGCGCACCCGCTCGATGCAACCGAACATGCGCAGGCGCTTCTACAATCCTATTCCCGCCTCCGCCATCACGTCTCATTCAAGACCATCTGGATGGATGCCTGGAGCCTCGTTCTGAACCGTTTCATTCCACCCTATCCCAAATTCACCACTGGCCTGTACCGTGTCGGCAACCCGCATCGTAATTCTCCCGTGCTGGTTACTGGCAACTATGAGCTGACCGTACGCCGCCTGGTTCGCAGCCTGGATGGAAGGGTGGATTGCTGGCTGGTGGTCGCCAACAGCCGCGGTATCAACGTCTGGTGCGCCGCCGGCGGTGGTTACTTCACCGCCGAGGACGTTATCGCCGCCTTGAAAACCAGTGGCGTCATGGACGTGGTCGACCACCACGCCCTGGTCCTGCCGCAGTTGTGCGCCAATGGCATCGACGGCTGGAAGATCCGCCATGAAACCCACTGGGGCGTCCACTGGGGGCCTATCCGGGCGGAGGATATTCCCGCTTATCTGGCCGCCGGGCGCAAAAAAACCGCTGAAATGCGCCATGTCCAGTTCAAGCTTAAAAGCCGTCTGGAGATGACTACGGTCATGGTCACCTTTTATGGGATCGTATTTGCGCTTTTGGCGCTCATCTTCTGGCGCCCCTACCTCCTGCTCCTGCTTGGTCTGATGGTTTTGATCAGCTACTTCTACGGTGCCTTCCTTCCGTGGATACCTGGTCGGGATGGCCCAGCCAAAGGGCTCGTCCTGTCCGCGATAACGCTGGTCGGGTTGCTTGTTTGGTCATTCGGCTGGGGACACCTGGCCCTGGGACCCCTGCTGAACTGGTCCTTGGGGCTGGGTTTCTTGGCCTTCTTTATCGGGTCCGAATTTCAAGGCATGAGCCCGCTCATGCGCGGCGAGCAGGCTAACTGGACCCTCGAAGGCCTGGTTGGATTGGGCACGCTGCTCGTCTACGCGCTTCTCCGCTTCATCCCGGGAGTGTGATGTCATGGACGCAAAGAAATCAATGCTGGCTGAATTGGAAAAAGTACGCACGCTGCGTTATCTGACCATCCAACTGGATGAAAATAAGTGTAAAGGCACCTGGCAGTGTTATCAGGTCTGCCCGATCGGTTGCTGGACCCCCAACCTGAAGACCCGCATCGTGAAATTCCACGACCCCGATTTATGCATCGCCTGTGGAGCCTGTGTGCTCCAGTGTCCCGAAGACGCCATCCGGTTGACTGTGATCAAAAAAAATCATGCATAACGTTTCTTTTTCCGCGAAACAATTATTTAACACCCCCCCATATATGGGGTTAATTCCCGGTATTTTGCTCATTTTACCCCCACTCCTGTGCCCCGGGAAGGAATTGTTCCTCATTGTTTGGGTCTCGCGCTCGCTCCCGGACCTGATTTTGAACCTTTTGGGTCTCTCCGGGTACATACTTGGGAGAGTGCAATATGCTGAGAGATATATTCGTGAAGACCCACCTGAAACAGGATCGCTCCGTGCGGCTTACCGTTTCAACGCAACCCGCTGACCAGGGGGACTTGTCCATCATGCGCCGTTTGGCTGCCGGAGAAATGGATTTGAGCATATCTGCCAACGGACACGTCTGGATCCTGACAACCTCTGATGCCGAAAAGCCCGATCATGAGTTGACCGTGGTTTCGATGCCGCATCTGACCGATGGGATCCAGTACCGCCTGGTGGGTGAAAACGCCTCCGCTTACCCGCATGCATTTGCCTCGCAACCAGGCCTGGAAGATGGCTACGTCTGGTTGATGAAGAGTGCCGGCCACGAGTTGGAGGGGATCTGAACTTTAAAAAACCTGCCCGGGCGCTTGAGCGGTCGAACCGCATGCTCGGGCAGGACAGATGGAAAACAATTTAGCGAATGTCTGCTGGATCCTCGATCGAGGATCGATCAGGCCAGCACTTCATGTACCGCCTGGCATACCTGGTCGATCTGCCCTTCGGTCAGCGTCATCCCAGACGGCAGATAAAGTCCCTGTCGGGCAATCCGCTCGGCCACCGGATAACGCTCACCCTGGAACAAGCCCATATTTTGAAAAACTGGCTGTTCGTGCATGCCCAGGAAAAATGGCCGTGTCATTACACCCTTCTCGGCCAATTGCTGGGCCAGCTCGACCGCATCCATCCCGGCGCTTTCGTCCAGTACCAGGCCATACATCCAATAAACATTCTTCGCCCAAGCCTCCTCAACGGGAAGTTGTATACGCTCCAGGTCCTGCAGCCGTTCCGTATAAGCCGCGCCCATCCAGCGCTTTTTCTGGACCGAATCCTCGACCCGCTCCAATTGGGCCAGGCCGATGGCAGCCTGCAGGTTGGTGAACCGGTAATTATGCCCAAGTTCGGTGTGATAAAACCGGCGTTCCTTTTTAAAGCACAGGTTTCGCAGCGAACGCAACCTTTCGGCATGCTTGGCATCCCGCACCAGGACCATACCGCCCTCACCCGTGGTGATGATCTTATTGGCATAAAAACTGAAACAGCTCAAATTGCCCAACCCACCACATTTTCGGTCTTTGTATTCGGCTCCATGCGCTTCGGCGGCATCTTCGATGATGGTCAGATCGTATTTTCGAGCCAGGTCCTGCAGAGGATCCATATCCACCGGATGTCCATAGATGTGCACCGGCATGATCGCCCGCGTGCGCGGGGTGATCCTGGCTTCCACCTGGGCCACATCCATGCACCACGTGCGTGGGTCTGAATCCACCAGAACGGGTTTAAGACCGTTCATTGTCACGGCTTGTGCACAGGAAATGATCGTAAAACTCGGCAGGATTATTTCGTCGCCCGCATCCAACCCCAGGCACGCAACGGCAATCTCGAGCGCTACCGTCCCATTGCTGACCGCCACGCCCTGCGACATTCCACAATATGCCGCCCACTGCTCTTCGAATTCGTGGATGAAGCGTCCTTCGGAAGAAACCCAACCGGTCTCCAGGCATTCCAACACATACTTGCGCTCATTCTCGCCAATCAGCGGTTCGTTGACCGGGATCATATTAGAAAAGCTCCTTCTCTTCCACTCCGGTATATGGACCTTGCTTGACCTCAACCAGGACCGTATCTTCCATAATTCGAAAACCGTGCCCCCCACCCACCATCAGCATCAAGTCTCCGGGACCTAGCTCCCGCGTGGCAACCAGTTCGTGTTCGTCGTTGAAGATATCCAGCAAACACTGCCCTTTTTTGACCAGGATCACCTCGGACGTACCGACCAGGCTGCGTTCCAATGGTCGGTGGATATGCCGGGGAATATTCCCGCCTTTCGGGTAAACCACAAATCCGACTTGTTGTTTGAATTCCGGCGGTGTCAGGAAAGTGGTCCGGGCCGGCAGGAAGGAAGAACGGATAATGATCGTAAGAGGCTTGCCTTGATAGGTGATCTCTTCTATTTCATCATTGGACATGATATTTCCTCGATAAAAAATTGGCACAGAAATAATGTGCCGGTGGTGAACAGGAGCTGTTCCGCGCAACCCTCAAGCTCCACATTATGAAATCATTTAATTAGTTCCCTGCCTGGAGGCTGCTTCGACCAGAATATCCAACATCTTCGGAGCCGTGATCTGAAGGCTGTATCCCTGTTCCACTTTCAGGCGGCCCGCCATTCCCATATTCTTTCGCAATTCGTCGTCCTTATACAGGGCAGTCAGATCTTGCACCCATTCTTCATGGCTGCTCGCCAGGTAACCCGTCTTTCCCGGGTCGACGATGCTCGAGTTCGCGCCCACCGGAGATGCGACCGTCGGTAACCCGCAGGCCATATATTGTACCAATTTGTACCCGCATTTTCCGCGCTCGAATGGTTGATCCGGCAGCGGCATGATCCCGACATCCAAAGATTGCAGGTCTGCCACTTCGCTTTCCTCACTCCAGGGTAGGATTTCCAGACCCTCAACCGGGAGCGAATTGCGCTCCCCTGCCCCGATCAAAACGATGCTGGCCCCGGTTTGTTCCCGAACCTCGTTCAAGGCATCCTTGATCAAATCCAAATAAGGGGCAGTAATTGGAGAGCCAATCCAACCGATTCGGAATGCCGTGCTCTTCTTCTCCGCGATTGAATACCTGTTTAGGTCCACTACGCTGGGTAGATACTCAAGCCTGCGCACATCGAAATCGCGGGCATAGTTTGCCAGATATTCATTGCCAACTACCACTGTGGCCGCCCGCTTCATGATAGAGCCGATACTTTTCCCCATTAATACCCGCACAAGCGGGTTATGGCTTTGGTCATAGCGATGAAAAATGGCGTCATCATAATCTACAACATATGGAATTCCGGTATGGATTAAAAAGCCCTCCATCCAGGCCGGAAGCCAGGGTAATAGCTCTTTTTCCAACCATATGAGATCATATGATTTTGCCCCTGTGCATTGTCGGATTCGATTAAGATACGCCTGGACTACCGGAATGACCGGCAGTTTTTCCATATTGTATAAACCGCGCACATAAGCATTTCCCAGCAAAGGTAAGATCCGAAAATCGATCCCGTGGGACGCCAGAAAAGGAATGTATTGGTAGAACCTGATCCGGCTGCTGGGACCAAGGGAACCGTATCTAGTCAATAGGAGGACGCGCATTTCTAGACGCTTCCTAACTTTCCCATCAGATTTGGTGTGGTTTTTAAGAACATCCCATATCCATAAATGGTATCAAGCAAATTATGCCATGATAAATTAATAACACACCATCCCAAACGGAACCAGAATTCGACTCCCACGGAGGCAACCAGAATACAGATTGCGGCCTGAGTGCTAAAATGCTTGGCCACATATAGTACCCGACTATTCAACACATAAGATAATCTTTTTGCCTTGATTTGGGAAGAGGCCATGCCTCCGTAGTGAATGGCTTTTGTATCAGCCAGGTAATAGCTTCTCCAGCCTGCTTTTTTTGCTCGGTAGGCAAAATCGAGGTCTTCAAAATACATGAAGAACCTCTCATCGAACCCCTTCAATTCTTGAAACACTCTCCTGCGCACGAAATAAAATGCTCCCTCGACTTGGTTCACTTCCCTGTTCTCTTGATGATCCCACTCTCTCATAAAATGTGGAGGAAATCGATCGGGCCACAATCGATCGAGCCCAAGCATTTGACTGAATAAAGTCATCAGCGTTGGAAAACGGGCTGCATTTCGCTGCACTGTCCCGTTCGCATCCACAAGTTGAACGCCCAGAATCCCGACTTGATCATTCTGTTTCTCTTCCAAAAAGAAGAGCGCCTGCGCCAGGGTGTCCGGGAAAAGCCTGGTATCCGGATTTAGGAAGAGGATATATTCTCCACTTCCTCCTTCTACCCCCTGATTACAGGCGTAAGCAAAACCCTTATTCTCACGGTTCTCTATTAGCTTCACAGGCAAGTGCGGAAAATCCAGATCGTCCATGGATCCATCCAAAGAGGAATTATCTACGATAACACATCGCTCTAAATGAAAAATTTCTGGAAGGATGGAGGATGAAATCGAGTGTAAACACTCACGCAGATGCAATCCTGTATTCCAGTTGACAATTACGATATCAAAACCAATCATTGCGAGAATCAGCCAAGGATGTTCATTATACACAGGAGTGTCCAATTGTTTTGCATATACCAAGAAACATGTTGGCAATATCCATTCCAGACATTCCAGATTTCCTGACACAATACTTTTTGATCTTGGGATAAGCCAAAACCAGACATACGGGGATATTCAGATTCGCTTCCCCTGTTCTGATGGGGCGCTCACACGCTTCTGGCGTATTTCCTCCGGTCTGATACGGACGTTTTTGGTATAAGCAGCGTAACCGAAGGCCATCGGAATACTAACTCATGCAGTTGGAATGTATTATATCAACTTTGAAGGTGGAATGGTCCAGGAGATGGAAATTTTACCCCTTCGAGCTGCAGGCAGCCACTCCCTTGATTATGATCTAACAATTTCATGATCTCCTGTCTATGGATTCACCTGTCAATCTCCCCGTTTACGTTCGTGGTAGAATCCTTGAAATTACCTTCCCTTCCGCATTTCGACACATCATGCAACCGGTACCAATGAACGAACTCATCAAACTCTCGGATTTTTCTATTAATCACTGGCCTGTCAGTAGTGGCTATCGGTCGGATGCGGTAGCAGCAATCCATATGCCGCAGGGGCGGTTATTTAGACGCATTTTCCGATGAATTCTCCAGCCGTGCCTTTACCAGTCAACATGATTGGGCAAGATCAAAGCATCCTCTCCGGATCAGTCCTCCACATTGAAGACGTTTCGGTGTCTTACCGCGTTCCTACTGAGCGAATAGGCACCTTTAAAGAATATATTATTCGCCTTGTAAAGCGTCAGGTCCAAATGCGGTCCTTCTTGGCATTGAGAGGCGTCAGCATGGATGTCAATCGAGGTGAAGTGTTTGGGATTGTGGGGAACAATGGGGCAGGAAAAAGTACGCTGTTGAAAGTAATCGCCCGTGTCTTGCGTCCGACCAAGGGAAGGGTGATCGTCAAGGGTAGGGTTGCGCCTCTATTGGAATTGGGCGCCGGGTTTCACCTTGAATTGACCGGGAAAGAGAATATTTTTCTCAATACTGCCATGTTGGGCTTTAGTCATCGTGAAACAGTGGAAAAATATGACGAGATTGTTGACTTTTCTGAATTGGGCCAATTTATCAACGCTCCAATTCGGACATACTCAACCGGCATGTTCGCACGCCTGGGTTTTGCGGTCGCCACTGCCTGCGATCCGGATATCTTGTTGGTGGATGAGATTTTGAGTGTTGGAGACGAGAGTTTCCAAAAGAAATGTGAGGCGCGCATCGAGGCTTTCCGACAACGCGGAGCGGCAATTATCTTAGTCTCTCATTACATGGAAAAAATCCTGGAAATGTGCCAGCGGGCGGTATGGCTCCATCATGGTGAACTGAAGGCCATCGGAGCGCCGGACCAGGTCATCCAGGCCTATCGCGCAAGAGGGATGGAGGAGCATGGAATTTGAACTGACAGACATTCCGGGGCTGATGATCCTGATACCAGATGTCATCGGGGACGACCGCGGCTTTTTTATGGAGACATATCGTGCGGATCTGCTTGCCGAGGCTGGCCTCACTGCGCAATTTGTTCAGGATAATCATTCCGGGTCCCAGCAGGGGATTTTGCGCGGTCTGCACTATCAGATCCGTCATGCACAGGGCAAGCTTGTGCGTGTGATATCCGGAGAAATCTTCGATGTGGCCGTCGACCTTAGGCGCAATTCGGCTACGTTCGGTCGTTGCATGGGAATGAATCTTTCTGCAAAAAACAAAAAACAGATTTGGATCCCACCTGGGCTTGCCCATGGCTTTTATGTCCTGAGTGAATGGACCGAAGTGGTTTATAAAAGCACGGATTATTATGCCCCGGAGTGGGAACGCTGCCTGATGTGGAATGATCCTGCTCTGGGAATTAAATGGCCGCTTATCAATGGTCAGCCACCAATTCTTTCGGACAAGGATTTTCGCGGCACGCTCTTGCAAGAAGCGGAGGTTCTTAACCAGGATGCCTGACCTAAAAAATGTGCTGGTTACAGGCGGGGCCGGCTTCATCGGGTCCAACTTTGTGAGGTACCTGCTTCGCTTAAATAGACAGTCGCGGGTGGTCAATTTGGATGCGCTCTCGTACTCGGGCAGCCTTGAGAACCTCAAGGACTTGCCTGAACCCGCATCTCATATATTTGTGGAGGGCAGTATATGTGATGCGGAGTTGGTGGCGCGTTTGTTACGGGAATACGAAATCGACACCATCGTTCATTTTGCCGCCGAAACCCACGTTGATCGGTCCATTCTGGATCCCGGGCTTTTCGTTCAAACAAACGTATTGGGGACCTTCACGCTTCTGGAGGCTGCCCGAAAGTACTGGCTTGAAGATCCTAAAATTGATCCGCAGAAAATCCGTTTTCATCACGTTTCAACGGACGAAGTCTTCGGCTCGCTCGCACCGGATGAACCCGCCTGGGATGAGTCAGTCCCATATGCTCCAAACTCTCCCTATGCTGCCTCCAAAGCCGCTAGCGATCACCTGGTTCGGGCCTATGGACACACCTACGGCCTTCCATTTACAATCACGAATTGCTCGAATAATTATGGTCCTTACCAGTTCCCTGAAAAACTCGTTCCATTGATGATCTTGCATGCAATGGAAGGAAAACCGCTACCCATTTATGGTGACGGGCAACAGGTACGCGACTGGCTGTATGTGGAAGATCATTGCGAGGCCATCTGGCAGGTGCTTCAGCATGGACGGACCGGTGAAAGTTACAACATCGGCGGGAACTGCCAGCCTCCCAACCTTGAGATTGTTGATACCCTGTGCGATATCCTGGATGAGATAAAACCTGATTCACCATTCCGGCCACATACCAGGTTGAAAAAATATGTGGCCGACCGTCCAGGCCATGACAGGCGCTACGCCATGAACACCGAAAAAATCCGTCGTGAACTGGACTGGACACCCAGGCACGATCTCCATGAAGGTCTCTTGAAAACGGTGGGCTGGTATCTGGATCACGGGGAGTGGATCGAAACAATCCGCAAGCAGGAAGAATACCAGGCTTGGTTGGACAAAAACTATTCCAAACGCAGGGAGGCGGACAAATGAAAGGGATTATCCTGGCAGGAGGTAAGGGCACTCGCTTGCACCCGATTACGTTGGCAGTCAGCAAACAATTGCTTCCAGTATACGACAAGCCTATGGTCTATTATCCGCTTTCGATGCTGATGCTGGCAGGCATTCGCGAGATCCTGATCATCAGTACGCCCGAGGATTTACCTCTTTTCCGGCGTTTGCTTGGCACTGGTCAGCAATGGGGCCTCCAATTTAGCTATGCCATGCAGGCCGAACCGCGCGGTTTGGCCGATGCATTTATCGTTGGGGAAGAATTCATCACAGGCAGCCCGGTTTGTCTGATCCTGGGGGATAACATATTCTTCGGTCAGGGTCTCTCCAATCAATTGCAGCAGGCTGCCAATTTGCAAGAAGGTGGGGTCGTTTTCGCCTATCCGGTGCGCGATCCTCAGCGCTATGGAGTGGTCGAATTTGACCATCGCGGAACCGCCATTAGCCTTGAAGAAAAGCCTGCCCGGCCACGTTCGAATTTCGCTGTCCCAGGGTTGTATTTTTATGATGGGCGTGTGTCATCTTTTGCCAGGGCCCTCAAACCATCTTCCCGCGGGGAGATCGAGATCACAGATCTGAACAAGGTGTATCTTGAGATGGGCCAATTGCAAGTCCAGCAGTTGGGACGTGGAATTGCCTGGCTGGATGCCGGCACCCACGAATCGCTCTTGCAGGCAGCCAATTTCATCCAGGCGGTGCAGGAACGCCAGGGCATCATGATCTCCTGCCCGGAAGAGATTGCGTATCGAAGAGGCTTTATTTCGAAAGATGCATTAATGGATCTGGCTCGCTCATACAAGAACAACGGCTATGGCGAATACCTGCTGCAATTGACCGAGGCAGAAATTCTTTGAATATTCTACTTTTGGGCAGAACGGGCCAACTTGGCTGGGAATTGGAACGCACCTTGCAACCGCTTGGGGATGTGCGTGCCTACGATTACCCTCAGCTAAATATGGCGGAAGCCACCAACCTCCGGGAAATAATCCGAGGGTGTCGTCCAGAAATCATCCTCAATGCTACTGCCTATACCGACGTGGATAAAGCCGAGAGCGAACCGGGGCTGGCCGAAGCGATCAATGGAAGCGGACCAGGCTTGCTGGCAGAAGAAGCGCGCAAGCTGAATGCCATCCTGATCCATTATTCAACCGATTACGTATTCGATGGCACGAAAGGTTTGCCTTACGGTGAAGACGATCTTCCCAACCCACTGAATGTATACGGAAGTTCAAAACTACATGGCGAACAGGCGGTTCAACAAGCCGGCGGTGATTATTTGATCCTTCGAACAAGTTGGGTATATGCTTCCCGTTTCAGCGCAGGCAAATTACAACCCGGCGGCTTTGTCAACAAAGTGTTGGGATGGTCGCGTCATAATGAAACGTTGCACATGGTGACTGACCAGATCGGAAACCCTACCTGGAGCCGGATGCTGGCTGAGATCACCGCCCAAATCCTTGCGCAAGGAATGAATAACATTCGTGATCGATGTGGTTTATATCACCTGGCTGGGAGCGGTTTCACCAGCCGTTTCGATTGGGCGAAATTGATCCTGGAGTTGGATCCGGAAAAAAGCGGGCAAATCGTCAAAGATGTGCTACCGTCATTGACTTCAGATTTCCCCACTCCGGCAAAACGCCCGCTATTTTCGGCTTTGAACTGTGACCATTTCGGCGCTTCATTCGGGCTGCAATTGCCGGACTGGCAAACTGCATTACGATTGGCATTGATGTAATGCCCATCAAGTCTGTTGGCTGGTTGGCGCATATCTTCCTACCGCGCCAGAGGAAAGATCCTAATAATGATTAAACCTTAATGGGAGTGTAATCGGGACTTGCGTCGCGCGCTGATCAACGGTCCGACCAACTTCCTCAGGACATATTTTGCAGGCAAAATCCCCCACCACGAGCCGCCATCCCGGAAATGAACTTTCAGCATTTCTGGCCAGCATCGATCATCCGCAAGGATGGTTTTCCCTTGTGAATGCAACCGGAAACCCGCCCAGACACGCCGTGTATACGCTAAGGGGGCCAGGGCGGCCAGGCGTACCCACAGGTCATAATCCATGGCAAAATAAAATTTTGGGTCTAGTGGACCAACCTTGCGCCAAAGGTCTGCTCGCCAGAACGAACTTTGCTGGGGAATATGCACATAACCGCGCCGCAACCGCTTTAAATCTGTTTGAGCCGCCGGGAAGCGTCCGATAACCTTTCCTGCCTCATCGATGAAATTGGCGTCGCCATATACCATCCCAATCTCTGGCCGTTTTTGTAAAAACTCAACCGCTTCGCGAATGGCGTGAGGTTCAAACACATCATCGGAATTAAGCCATGCCAGGATATCGCCCTTCGCATGAGAAAAGCCCTTATTAATCGCCTCGGTCTGGCCTCGATCTTTTTCCGAGACCCACCAGGCCAACCGGTTTGAGTAATGGCGAATAATTTCCACGCTGCCATCGTTGGAGCCCCCATCCACGACGATATATTCGAGGTTGGGATAATCCTGGTTGACAACCGATAGGATGGTGCTCTCCAAAAATCGCGCCTGGTTAAAAGAAGGCGTAACGATGGAAACAAGCGGGTTGTTCGAGTCAGACATGATCAGGGCTTGAGATTATAGATCAAGTAGCCCTCTCCTTTGGCGATCACAGGATAATTGGCTGCCAGGTAATCACGCAGCTGCGGCTGTCGGTCAAGTTCTGCCAGGCTCGTGATCACGAATTCGTCCATCCCGGCGGTCCGTTTGGCAAATTCGGTTGAGAAATCCGGGGTTGCTTGGCCGGCCAGGGTACGTAAGTCGGTGTCCATGGTGCTTGGCCAATATGCTCCCTCCACCCAGCCCCAATAACCCAGCCTGTAACCATAATCGCCGGATACTTCGATGATTTTCTTGTCTTGTCCAATCAGCTTGCCGAGGTTTTGATAGTAAGCAATATCAGCCCGGTAATTAGCCACCGCCATGGTATTGCGGGAAGCCCACATTTGCATCGCTACTCCAAACAGCAGAATCCCTACGAAAGCAGCCCGCCACAACCAACCATTTTTTTCAAGCACGCGCCTCACCAGGGTATCTGCCGCCGGGATCAAGCCAAAGGCTACTACCAGGATGATCGGGAGATGATAATAGTCATGGGTGATGAAATGATATGGGAAAGTAAACCCATAGGCGATGTACCCCACCCACAGACCGATGGCAATGAAACGTTGCCGGTTTGTTGGGTAAAGCAGGATGCCGACCAGGGCAGCGAACATGGCTGCAAAACCGGAGAAACCGGCCGCCATGAAGATCCAGCGCCCATAGAAAGATGGGTCTGTCCAATAGGAAGGGAAGAAACGCAGCGAGAACTGGCTCTGCAGGTTGCTGGTGATACTCCCATAAATGTAGTAGATCAAGCTCGGGATGATCGTAAGCCCCACCACCGCCCAGGTCTTTTTATCGGCGAAGATCCGTTTCCAGGAACCCCGGCTGATCACCAACCCGGCAGCCGCGCCTAACAGTGGGAAAACCGCCACGGATTTGACAAAAATAGACAGCCCCATTAATACGCCAGCCAAAATGGCCCGTTTCCAGGTTGGACGCATCTCCCAGCGGTAAAGCGCCCAGACTGACCAGGCGACCATGGCAACCATCAATGGGTCGGGGATGAAAGCCCGGCTGACCGTTACGGCAAACGGAACAAACAAAAAATACGCCAGCGCAATTAAGCCACCGTACCGCATGGACATTTCGTTTGCCAGTAACCAGATTGCAATCCCACCGATCAACCAGAATAAGGAGGCGTACAACCGGCCCATCCAGACTTGCATCCCGGTCAGGTTGTATGTCAACGCCACGATCCCCTCCATAATGGGAGGTTCGATCAGGTCTTCCGCCTTCCACATGGAAACAGCAATATTTCGCTGCCAATCTGGCACATTGGTCAGATGGTCGTAATACATCCCGCGCGCGATCAAAAGGGAATGATACTGGCGCGTCATGTAGAAATCATTCGGCAGATCGGTCAAATCGTAGAGTCGGATGCCGAGTGCGGCAACGAAGAGCACCGCCACCAATACCGTCATCAGCCAGGGTTTGGCAAACAATTTCAGATTTGTATCGCTTTCCATGGTCACAAGGTTCCTTACGGCTGCGTATCCAGGGGATGTTGCAGATCGAATATCACGTACTCATCCGTCTGGTTATATATGGGATAGTTATTGTAAAGAAGATCCTTGATGGTCGGCTCGTTATTCAACTCCCCGAACATGGTTACCAGGAAATACTTCTTGCCGGCAGTATCCTGTTTGAAATTTTTTAAAAGGTCCACATTCTGCCCTGCCAAGTAACGAACACCTATATCAGCGCTGGTAAACCAGGCTGTAGAGCCCTGCCAGCCCCAATAGGCCAGGCGATATCCATAGTCCTGGGTTAGACCGACCACCCCCCCGGTGGTATGACCAAGAACGTCGCCGATCTCAGCCCAAAATTCTGGCTCGTTGGAATAATTTGCGTTGACAATAAGATCGCGCGTATACCAGGCCGGGATAGCCAACCCAATCAGGACAATCCCAACCAGCACAAGACGGGCGAACAAACCCGGACTTTGGGCATAGAAACGCTCGAAGAAGATCCTGAAAGCCGGGGCCATCGAAATAGCTACGACAGGAATAAGTGATAACTGGTAGTAGTCGTGCGTAAAAAAGTGATATGAAAAGGTCATCCCAAAGAGCAAGTATCCAATCCACATCCCAATCAAGAGCGGTCGTTCTCGCTTCCGGTCAGCCAGGAATATGCTCACCGCGCCCAGAAGGGCGGCCGCCCATCCGACATCCGCATTGACCGTAAACGCCCAGCGGAAATAAAAAGCCGGATCGACCCACATATTGGGGAAGAATTTCAATGCAAACTGGCTGCCCATGTTCAATTTCAACATTCCGTATACCGAATAGATCCCAACTGGAAGCGCCATCAGCACTCCCATGGTCCAAAACTGCAGATCGCGGATGGAGCGATTCAGACCTCTTGCACCCAGAATGACACCGACAAAGCCACCCCCAATGACGAAAATCGACAGATTTTTCACAAACAATGACCCTCCGGCAAAAAAACCGAAGAGTATTGCCCATTTCCAACTGGAACTGTTCTGCCAGCGGAAAAGGGCCCACAAGCTGAAAATGATCAGGCAGATCATCAGGGGATCCGGCATAAAGGCACGGCTTGCCAACACCCCGAATGGGACAAACAAGTAGTAGAGCGTACCAATCATGGCTGCACTGGTGGAAGCGAATTCCTTTATCAGCAGGAAAAGCGCCAGTCCGCCGATCACCCAGAAAAAAGCAGAGTAGATGCGTCCAATCCACAGGTGTTCGCCGGTCAAACGGTAGGTCTGTCCGACGATGGTCTCCAGAACCGGCGGCTCGACAATGCCGACATCTCCAAGGGATATTGCCAGTTCGCGCGTGGCTTCCGGCACATTGGTGGCGTACTGGTAATAGATGCCTCGCGCTTTCAACGCAGAAAACAACTGGCGCGTGCCTGCAAAGTCCAGAGGAGGGTTTTTGAGATTTATCATCCTCATCCCAAAGGCCGCCAGCATGGCGACCGCTAAGATCACTTTCCATAACCAGGGTTGTTGTTGAAACAATTTTCGAGCCAAGAAATTCCTCATAGGGACTCCATCTACCGCTGTACCGTGAACACCTGGATCTTTCCAAAAGTTCCCAACAAGTATGCAGATTCAGCATCCAACGACACTGATTCCGGACCGCGTTCATCAATCACTTTTTCCGGAGTCTGATTTTCTCCTGTATCAACCAAGACCAGAGCACGATCGAAAGAAGTGATAGTCATATCAAAATAACTATCGGGAACCTTATGTAATTCAGAATAGTACCATACCGCGGCATCGTCCGGAGGAGCTACTACCACTACGTCATTTTCACGTAACTGGCTTTTAACGAAAAGGATTGTGCGCTCTTCGCTCCCTTTAATAGACCATAATTTTAGTAAATTCGGGGCAATTTGAACTGCCTGATTCATTCCAGCTAACAAAAAGAATCCCAAAATTATAGAAACAAGTGGCAATCTTTTCAGCACTTTCATGGGAATTTTTTCAAGCAGGCCAAAAATTCCTGCAGCCGCCCAAATCAGAATGAGCGGTTGGAGAAATACCCACACCTTTGAAAACGCATTCGGTCTCTCGATTAAAAGCAGAGCAGCTATCCATAATAAGGCTGCCAACTGAAGGGGTACTCGGATTTTCGACAGCTGCCGATGAAAGATCAGGCTTAGAAACCAACCTGTTACAAAAACAGTGATAAAGAGTGTCGGGACTCTAAATGTCCATTCGACCCAGGTTTCCATAAAGCGTTTCAAAAGGGTCTCCACAAGTTCTTTCCAGGCAAGTTGAGCAACAAATTCATTAGAAAAAAAACTGGCAGGACCGCTGTAAATGAAGACGGGCAAATAAAATAATATCGTCAAACATGCCGTACCCAGACCGCTTGCCAACCAGTACCATAAAAATTGTTTTTTTGATCGATACGGTTCATGTCCTCCAATAATGTTCTCAAGAAAAAGCCAGACATACAACATACCGATGGGAAACAACATTACAGGGACTGTATACATGCCTAATGCAGACAAAAGGCTGATCAGACACCAAACGAAACTGTTTTTATGATTCCGAACAATATCTCCTAATATTAAACGAGGAGAGAAAAAAAAGCCACAAGGGTATATCCGCGTGCGTTGTTGGCATAAGCAATAAATGGCGGGAACCAAGCGATAAAAAAAGCTGCAGCGAGCGCAACCCACTGACTGTAGAGACGTTTTGCCAGCCAGTAGCCTGCTGGGATGCATAGAACTCCTGAGACAAAGGCTGGCAGGCGAACTGCCCAGGGCTGGATGCCGAATAATCGTGTTGATAAAAAAACCAAAACAGAATGAAATACATGATTATTGGGCAAGTGATAATCGCTTATCGCAGTAAAGAAGGACCGTGAAAAAGCTACAAAGGTATAAGCTTCATCATGGTGCATTGGCGAATAAAGGTGTTCGAACCGATAGATGATCCCTAAAACCATGATGAACACCAATACCAGAAGATAGCCGTATTCTTTTTTCCTAGGAGCCAGACTGGCAAAAAACCTATTGGAATCGGAAAATAATCGTTTTAGAAATGCTCCAATTATATCCAGACGCTGAAAGCCAATTAAAGCCGCAAACCCCCAAAAAAACGCTCCTATTGCCAAGAAGATCAATTTTAAGATTTCTGCATTCCAGGGTTTGAGGGAATTAAAATTATGATCTGGTAAGGGGAGAGCAATAAAAACCTTCAATTTGTCATAAGACAACAACGACATACCAATGAATATCAATCCCAGTATGGCGGGTATTGTCGCGAAAAGCCAAGAAGTAAGAAAATTACGCTTGGGCATCTACATCTTCATCTCCGTGACTCGAGTGCGCAAGCGATCATAGATTGATCGGATTTTGTGTAATCCCAATAAAGAGAAGACAGCTAAAAGTATGTGTCTCCAGTCACTCAGGGCAGTCCTCGGGTGGTACCGAAAGGATTGTGCATAGGTACGCAAAGCGGGGCCTGGTTGGTTGGCATCGGTCAAATAGAAAGCATCAAAGCGGTTAACGCCTGCCATAATACGCCTTTCATTCGCGGCCAGGATACCGGCGAACTCCGACCGGGACTGTAGATCCTTGATCAACAGCCTGGCTTCACGTCCATAGGCGGCCCCGCGCGTGCGGTTTTTCGCCTGCTCGTGGTACCGCGCCGCCGCCCATGTCTGAGGAACGTACACGATGGGAGCCCTATTCGCCATATTCATCCAAAGCAGGTTATCCATTAGCAACTGATACGCCGGGTTAAGATAGTTCACTGCCTCCAGAACCGATCGGCGCATGAAGGCTGCTGGCTGGCAGATGATATTGAACGCCAGCAGATCCGGAAGCGTATACTGTCGGGCGCGCATCAGATTGAACGATCGGCCATCCTTGTCGATAGCAAGCGCGTCCGCATAGATCAAGCCGGCGTTCGGGTGAGACTGAAAGGCTTTCACGGCTGCGGAAACTGCACCGGGAAGGTAAACATCATCGGAGTTCAGCCACCCAACGTATTCGCCGCGCGCCCGGCGCAAGCCTTTGTTGATCGCTTCAGACTGGCCCGAATCTTTTTCTGAGACCCACCAGTCCAGCTGTTCTGCATAACGCTTAATGATCTCGACGCTCCCATCCGTGGAGGCACCGTCAACCACCAGGTATTCGATCTCCGGGTAATCCTGCTCCAGGACCGAACGCAATGTCGCTTCCAGGAAACGTGCCTGCTGGAAGGATGGGGTAACGATCGTCACCAGGGGGAATTCGCTCATGCTGGGAAGAGTCCTGTGTAATCCACTTTAGGAAATACACTCAATTTCCCTCCGACGGTGGCGTCCAAGATCTGGCGACCGTCGCTTTCGTATGCGATTTTGGCCATACGGTAAGCACGTTCGGAGGTCTCCAGATCGGGTAATTGCCACTTGAAACCTTTTCCGAAATAATTGGGGGCAAAATGATTGGGGTCATCCCCCTGGGAAGTGACGACTTTATTGGCATCACCCTGGGTGACAAAGTTATGATCCACGCCGATCAGGATGACTTTTTCGTAGCCCATATGGTAAGCCAATTGCAAGGCTACAAATGTGACCGTCGCGCCTTCCCAAAGGCGTCCAGATACGTTCCTCGCAAACTTTGGACCGGTGTAAGTGGTGTAGAGAAAATGGGTGTCTTCGGTAGGATTGATGAAACGGCGGGACCGCCAGGTCAGGAACTTGGGGATGGGCAGGGCCAGGATCTCAGCCGCACATTGTTCGATGACCAGGTCGTTCATGGAAAGGTAATAAGTCGTGGTAAAACCCAACTCAGGGAACAAAAGGTAAATTCGGTTCAAGCCGAAGGTGGATTCGCCGCGCAGTTTTCGCAGGTCCGTCTTATTAAGCGAAGGACCGTTTCCGATAATAAAGCAGCGTTCCCCTCTGTGAATGTCCTTCAGGGCGGACAGGCGTTTGCGGCTTTCTCGCCTCCAGGGGTGCCAGGCGGCTGCCGGAAGGTCCGGGATGCGCACGATGGCATCGTAGGTGGAGCGGGCTGCGTTCCAGACAGGTTCCGGAGTAATGCGTTTTAGGGTTTGTTTCATTCGGTACTCAACCTTGCCGTCGCACCGCCATCCACGATCATGGCCTGCCCGGTCATGAACGAAGACTGATCGTCGTCCGCCAGGAAATAAATGGCATGGGCAATTTCTTCGGGCCGGCCGACGCGCCCATTTACGGTCCTGGCTGCCAGGTTATCCAGCCGGGCATGGATGTCCTCCCCTGCCAGATGGCCTCGGTTCAAGCCGGCCCGCAGCATGGGAGTGTCCACTGCCCCAGGCAGGATGGCATTGACGCGGATGTTGTCTTTTGCAAATTCGATGGCGACCGCACGGGTTAACGCCAGCAGGCCGCCCTTGCTGGTGGCATACGCGGCGATATTCGTCGATGTCTGGACCGCATGCACGGACGAAACATTGACGATCGCTCCGCCTCCGGCCGCCCTAAAAAACGGGTATGCCAGCTTGGAGAGTAGGAATGCCGGGCGGAGATTATTTGCAATCACCATATCCCACTCCTCGACGCTGGTTTCGATAAGCGGCTTGGCCACCTGGAGTGCGGCGTTGTTGATCAATGCATTCAAGCTTTCTGTGAACGCCTGCACCTGCTGCAAAATCCCGTCCATCGAGGCGGGATCGGAAATCTCTGTCTGGATGAACAGGCCATCTTCCGGGAACGCTTCACCAAAAGGAGCGCGATCCAAACCGATAACACGCCAACCTTTTTCGGCAAACAGGGCAACGGTGGCCCGTCCAATGCCGCCGGCCGCACCTGTAATAAGAACAGTTCTCAAGTCAGGCATATCAGCATCCTTTTTTATGGCATACAATCCGAATATGATTTATCCACGGTGATAGTATCACTCGCATGGGAAATATCCGGTAAAAGCGGATAGTTAGCCCCGAAATAATCGTCAAAAATCAACCTGAAGGAATTAACCGGCGTGATGGAGGCATATAGGTCTTTATAACCATCCGGCAGGTAATATGCATTCAAATTGGTGTAGCGATCCGGGCCGGATTGACCGTGATCGCCCTGCACAATAATGATTGGCGGGTTTTTCGATTGATCCAGGATCGATTGAAGTATGGGAACGATCCGGCTGTTAATGAATTGAATGGCATCCAGATAACCCTGCTGGTTGTAATTGTCATCAACCGCTTTTCCACCATCGCCATAAAAACCTGGGTCGGTCAGGATCGTACCATCCGGACTGAAGACATGCGGATAATGCGGGATCATGATGTGGGCGTAAACAAATTTCGGCCCGCCAATCGCAGGGACCTGCGGAAAATTATCGAGTATGAACAACTGGGTATTGATGTGATTTTGTAGATATATTTGATCCAGGGGTGGGACACCGGTAAAAACCGCCTGCCCTGAGGGCTGAGCCGTAGATTGCATGGGCTGTGCAGGTTTCGTAACAAAGTATCGATCGAGCCCTATCTTGAATAACAAGGCATCGATTGCGACCGAACCGGTGGTGTTCCAATACATGGCTTCGAAAGGATAAATGTTCTGGAAATCGATGGTCGCATGATTAATACCCAAATAAACATCGGCATTTTCCCAGTTCAGCCACGGGTAATCGGTTTGGAAAGCGACCGTCTTATAGCCGATACTTTCGAATTGGCGCCGGACTTCATTGTTTTTGATGATGGTGTAAAAACTACTATCGGCAACAGTGTCCACATCCGGCATGTTGGGAATATATTTCATATTCAGTGCTGAAGCAATCGAGGCGCGTGTGAAATCATAATTCGGGCGGCTGCAAGGCGCCACATAAAATCCCATATCGGTAAGTTTATTCACGAAGGCGCCATTATCAAAGCCCAGGTCCTGCTTAAGGGCATCCGCGCGTGTGTACCCATCCAGAATGATGTAATAGACATCCGGTAAAGTATTCCGAGGGGCGGATACATTCATTGCCGATTGTACAGTCAGGTCCTTGTGGGTGTCATTGGCAGTATTTATTTTGTAAAGACCCAGTTGGACGAAGGAAATCCCAAATAAGAGCATACCCAGAATATTGAAGGACCTTTTCAAATTCGTAAAATTCTTGACCCGAAATAATACCCACCAGATCGCAAAACCAAAAATGACGACATATATTGGGATCAAGGTGGTATGGTGGCTCAGAATTTGTAAAGCCGGGAAGGCGCGCACTTCATAATAGACATGGCCGTAGGAAAAAAAGGCCAGCAGGAGCAGGGTTCCTACCAGGGCTGTTTTTTGTACCCTTCGAATAATAAGGCTCAGAATTGCAAAAAGCACTCCTGATCCAATCAGGGTGAACAGGAAAGGCCGGACCACCTCCGAAGTGTAAATTTCAGTAACGTTGGCGGACCATAAAAACAATAAGGGATAGAAGGTAAATAATATATAGAACCAGGGTATCTTTTTAAGCGCATTTCTCATCCGGTGCTCCCAAAAGGCATAACGATAAATAAAAGGGTCAGATCAACCGTAAACATTCACTACAAATCGGTGGGGAGGCATTATTCGGGTCCTTCAAAATGGATACCCAGCCCTTCGACCAAATTCTTTATGGTATTCCAATGCACTCGCTCCCATGCGGCTGGACTGGAGTTGGAGTTATGCGGGGCGAGCAGTACATTATCCATCTCTTTGAGTGGGCTATCACCAGGAAGCGGCTCAACTTCGAAGACGTCCAGGGCTGCCCCGCCCAGCGCACCTGCCTGCAAAGCTGCCACCAGGGCTGGCTCGTCGACAATCGGGCCGCGGGCGGTATTGATAAGGATGGCGTCTTTGCGCATCAACCCCAGCGTGCGCGCATCCATCAGGTGGCGGCTGGAAGGATTCAGGTCGCAATTTACGGAAACGAAATCAGCTGTGGAGAGCAGCCTGTCGAGCGGAACCATCTCGATGCCTGTCTCAGTGATGAATACATGATCGATCTGGATAATATCGTTCCCAAGCACTTTCATCCCAAATGCACCTGCCCGGCGGGTAAGCGCTTTGCCAATGTTGCCGACTCCGATGATGCCCAACGTACACTCATGCAGAGCCCGACCGGGGATCTTTTCCCACACCCCGGCTTTTATCGCTTTATCCATCCAGGGTGTGCGACGGGCAAATGCCAATAGGTATCCCATTACCGTATCAGCGACCGGCAGGGTGAAAGCATTCGTCGTTCGGCACAGCTTAATCCCCAGGCGATCGCAGGCTGTTGCATCGATGGAATCAATGCCCGTTCCCCACTTGGAGATAACCTTCAGGCGTGGGGTGCAGGCTTCGAGAACACGCGCGCTATATCGATCGTCACCGCATATAGCACCGTCGAATTGACCCGCATATTGGAGAAGGTCTGATTCCTCCAGGCGTTCGTGCACTTCCGGTGCTATCAGCTCCAACCCATACCGGTTAAGTACGGGCTGGAAACGATTGAGGAATGAGAGCATATAAGGGGCAGAGAGAAGAATGGTTGGCATGAGTTTTTCACTTACTGAGACATGTATTTGGGATCAGCGTGAAATTCCTGTCCTGCGCTGGTGTCCGTAAAATAGGAAAGATCCCTCAGGAGAGGATAATTCTGTCCAAAATAATCTGACAGGATCACTCGGAAGGAATTAACCGGGGTGATTGAAGGATAGAGGTCAGAATAATCATGATTGGGGAAATAATAAGCTTCCAGATTCTTCATATGTTCGGCTCCGTCAGTATACTGGATTATTCCATGGTCCCCCTCCAGGACAATGATCGCATTTCCCTTGGAGGCTGCCAGGATCGCATCAATGATCGGCAGGATGCGCTTATTGGCATACACCACCTGGTCCCGGTAACCTTGGTTGAGCACAGCGAAATCCTTCACATTATTATACAGGTTCTGCGATTCCCCATTTGGGCCAAAAACATAGGGAGGGTGTGGCAAGAGAATATGGGCAAAAACGAGCTTCGGGCCCCGTAGCTGAGCAACAACCGGCAATTCATTCAAAGTATTCAAGACAATATCCCGGTCGACTTCGTTACCGGTCAGCCGGGTGATCTGTGCGGTCTGGCCAAGTCCCAAATACTTGAGATCGTCCACCAGGGAGTTGAATATTGTCCGCGAAAGAAAACTGCTTTCAAAAGGGATCAGGCTCTTCACTGTCGCTTGCGTTGAACGCGGATCTCCTAAGAAATATGTGGCGTCGGTCCATTCTGCCCATTCATAGCCGGTATAAAATGCAACCGTCTGATAACCCAGAAATTCTAAGTATTGGCGCACCTGGTTATTCTTGATGTAAGGAGCAAAGTAATCCTCTCTCAACTGTGGCGCTTTGATCCGGCTCAGGATATCGTCCAGGTAAGTCATGTTCAAGGTGGACGCAAACAATTCTTCCGTCTGTGCGTAATTGCTTACGCTGCAATCCGCGACGTAAAATTGCCGCGAACGCAGAGCATTCAGGAATGGGGTGTTATCCAGGTTCAATTCACTCTGCAGCACATCTGCCCGCGCATAACCATCCAGGACAATAAAATATACATCCGGGAATGCACCCTTGACTGGAAGGGCTGCCCGGGCCGCGGTTGACGGCACCTGCGCTTCGGCATTATGCCAATATGCCGCCATTTCGATTTCATATGCCGATATCTGCGTCACCTGAACAAGCACCAAAGCCAGGATGATTCCATTCATATACATCGAAAAAACCATCAGGTTTTTCCGTGGGATTTTGAGCGCGGCAAACACACTGCCGGCCAGAAAATCAGACTGCCCGGCAGCAGGATATTGAACTTGACCAAAAATGGGATTTTCTCTTGCAGTACAAATTTAATGTGGGGATATGTAAAAAATATCAAACCAAAAACAAAAACCACCCAGGCCGCCCGTTGGATGTCCCGAAACACGAACTTCAAAACAAGCATTAGAAGCAATGTACATATGGAAAATGCCCATAAAAGTCGATCGGCGGCGTGATAGTCCACCTGCGCAATATTATGCTCCAGAAAAAAAAGGATGGTATAGATGGGCAGGAGCACAGGGAACCATGGAAAGCTGCGAACCCACGGCCAGAATTCACGGAAATGAGGCTTTTTCAACCAGACAGTTTTGTTAAATATTTTTATTTGCATATATAACTTCAGTCTCTACAAGATACCGGTATCGGATTTTACAAATAAAATGCAAGCCTGTTCAGGCAAGTCAATGACCCGAACAGGGGTTGGGAACCACCGAAAAGTCGAAAACAAATGGGATGGGTGACGCATAGCTGACGTCATCCAGCAGAGGATAATCGCCTCCTAGATAGATATTAAAAATCAGGCGGAAAGTATTGACCGGAGAGATGGTCGGATAGAGCAGGTCATTATGCCCGGGCAGATAATATGCATTCAAGATTTTGAACTGGTCACTGCCGGTTTGCAACCAGGGGCCATGGTCGCCCTGGATGACAATTACCGGCGGATTGGACGAATCGCTCAATAGGGTATTGACGGCTTGTTCCATC
This sequence comes from uncultured Chloroflexia bacterium, assembly GCA_963814135.1. Lineage (GTDB taxonomy): Bacteria > Chloroflexota > Anaerolineae > Anaerolineales > Villigracilaceae > UBA877. The sequence continues at coordinate 186,632 of CAWFBZ010000003.1, forward strand.
TGGTCGGAAATGAAAGCAGCCTGGTTGCGATATCCCTGGTAATAATTATCTTGTGAATATATGCCGTTCTCATTCATGAAGGCGGATGGATCGGTGAAAGAACCATCCGGTGCAAAAACAAAAAGCGGGTGAGGAATGACAAGATGGATGAACACGAATTTAGGGCCCGGCATTTTGGCCAGCTTTTCCATGCTGTTCAGCACCAGCAAGGTGCGGTCACGATAACGCTGCCCATCGATCTGCTCAAGATTCACCCAACCCAGATCTTCCAGGTGTCGTAGCGGGGTGGTTCGCATGAGCAATATTTCGAATTCGGTTAAAGGAGCCCGGACCGCCGAAGGGGAAAGGTAGATATCCGCGGTCGTTATTTCCGTAAAAGCGAAACCGGATGCGAAAGCCACAGTCTTGTAACCTGCATTCTGCAGCTCATAGCGGACTGTGCTATGCAGGATGGATTCCCACAGCTGAGTGCGGTCTTCGTTTTTGGGAGTGAACTTGTCGTTGAGGTTCTGAAGATAATCCAGGTTAAGCGAAGACCCCAGGGAAACATCCGTACGGGGATAGTTGCTTTGGCTGCAATTGGCGACATAGAAACCCGCCTTTTCCAAACCTGAGATGAAAGCGCTGTCATCGTATTGCAGATTTAAACTTAACAAATCTGATCGACCGAAAGAATCCAGGATGATATAGTAGATATCCGGCGGGGTTTGCCCATCCGGGACTTGCAGAGCCTGTATCTGTGCATGCGGGTCGACTCGGGGTATCGGACGGCACGATGCTGGGGATGGCAGAAATTACCTGGTTGGCAGCGAACACGGTCAGACCCAGAGAGACGATATTCAAGGTCAGTGCGGCTCCCCTAAAATGAGCCTTGCGCCAACCGGCCCAGACGAGAATCAGGACCATCAGGATGATCCAAGCTCCTCCCAGCCAGGCAGGTGAAGCCTTCCACTTTGGTTGGATCAGGTCTACTACGTGACCGTAGGTATAAAAAAGAACCGTGAGCGCAGCTGTTGCGAATGCTGCCCGGTGCCAGTCCCGGTAAAGCAGCCGGAAGATCAGGAAAAGCAGCGTTGCTGCGCCTACGGAAACAATCAGTGGGCGGATACCAGCGCTGTAACGTACTTGTGACATGTTGTACGCAAGTATCGCCAACACCGGATATGCAGCGAATAATACAAAATACCAGGGGGCATTAATGATGGTTAATAATCTCTTTTTCATACCGGTGGTCCAGGCTTGTTAAATTATTATCTTACCAGGAAGAAATACCTGCTATTTCATACGGTGTTGCATGAGGAAATCGGTGATGGCAAAGTCCAATTCCTCGTCGATGTCCCAGGCTTCATTTGCTGCAATTTCATACATGAGCGGTCTTTGACCCAGGCGATTGCTGCGTCTTTCCAGATTATCGCGTGTAAATATATACATGCAGGAGTTCTCTTCAAAAACCGGTGGAAGGTCCTGTGTCTGGATCAGAATATCCGGATTGTGGTTCAGTGGCCTTCCTTCGTGGTCATACAAGCGAGTCTGCAGGCGCGTTACCGAGAAGAGTGAGTTGTGCGTTGGATAATCAGTCAGGAAAGTCTGGATCGCATTCGAGATCGTTCCAGCCTGGAGCAGAGGATTAGTGCTGTGAGTCTGCAAATAAAAATCCGCCCCCACCTGGAATGTATCGTAAAGCAGGATCTCATTCATTGAAACGGTATCGGCACGCAACATCTCGGGGCGCACTAAAAGGATCACCTGCGGAAAATCCCGTCGCAATCCTTCCATCACAGGTTCGGAATCAGTATCTACGACTACGCTGGAAATCTCGGGGACGGAAAGCAGCGTCTCGATGATATGCTGGTAAAGGGGTTTGCCCGCCAATGGCCGGTAGTTCTTACCCACCACGCGCTGGGAGTGGTGACGCATCGGGACTAGTGCTACGATATTTGCCATAAGTCACCCATTATAACGTCCTGGCTATTCCTCGGACCGGTGTAGTCGGAGATTTTTGTCTGCCGGCTTTCCGCAAAGATGAAGAAAGGATTGCACCGGTAAGGGCTTTATCCAGCCATGGGTTCAGCGTGGGACATTTATGGCGGGAAAACCATTCCACGACCGGATTGGCCATTAAGGCGATCACCAGATCCATTTTCGGCAACCAACCTGGAAACCAACTGGGGTGGACTGGTTTCAGGAGCTGAAGGCTGTTGAATGAAAGCGGGGTTACATCCATCCAATCTACGGGCATGATTGATTCCGTTTCAGCGTCCATTCCGATCCAGTCTCAGGGCAATCCATGGAATTGATATACAAGAACTACCACTCCAATGCAACCCCGCTCGAATCCACGAAGCTGGGTCCATCCAGGCCAGGTGGATTTAAGAGCAACTTCACGATCTTCTCAGCCGCCTCAGCCGGAGTGATCGGCGCATCCGGTCCACCCATATCCGAACTGAACCAACCCGGTTGTAACGACAATACCTTGATCCCATCTTTCCTCAAATCGTTCTGCATTATCTTTCCGGCCATGTTGAGCGCAGCTTTCGACATGCAATAGCCGTAATCGTTTGTTCGTTTGCTTTCTCCAATCGAACCTGCTTCCGAAGAGATATTGACGATCAGCTTACCGGTCCCCCGGCGTAATAAAGGCATTGCATATTTGGCAACCATCAGCGGACCTACTGCGTTTATCTGGAACATGGGCAAATAAGTCGAGAAATCGAGCTGTTCCAACAATGGCAAGTCTTGTTCCAGCCCGACTCCTGCGTTGTTCAACAGCAGGTCAAGCTCGCCTGATTGAAGGCTGATTTTTTCCATAGCCTTACGAATGGAATTTTCGTCGCTCACATCGCCTGGATACAAATACAGCTTTCCGGGATATCTCTCCTGGAACTGCAATAATTCACGGCTTTCCCGGCGATTGATTGCAAAAACAAAATCACCTGCCTCCAGGTATTTTTCCGTCAACGCCAGGCCAAGCCCGCGGTTTGCACCGGTAATCAGTATTTTTCTTTCCTGCATGGTTTCACTCCTTGTATCGAATCGGGGCGATTTGCCTTGATTCAGGCTTTTCGGGCATTTCCATTCCGTGCGGATAATAGAAAGTCTGGCGCAGATTCCAATTCCATTCCATCGACCGGCGATAGCCCTGATAGGTGCCCCAAAATTGCGCCAACCGGAACCAACCAATGCTTGGCAGGTTTTTCCACAATTTGTGGGAGCGGAGGGCATGCCATAAATCGCTGGTGATATTGGCAAAAGTCATGCGGATGAAGTCATACAGGCTGAAATGCGCCTCCGGGTAGATCCGTTTGAATGCCAGGGCTTCGCGCTGGTAACGGTTGTAGACGCCTCGACGGGTTTCGTTGTGCTCGTGGATGATTCCCGCCTCGGCCACGTAGACAATCCCATATCCCGCGCCTTGCGCCCACTTGGCCCAGGCCAGGTCTTCCAGACCGGTCAGGCTCTCATCATAAGGATGTGCCATCCAGGCCGACAGCCGCACCGCCGCGTTGGCATTGTTACAAAACGGATGCGCCTGAGGAGCGGCAGAGAACTCCGGATACCAACGTTGAAAGATCTGCTGTTCCGAGAAATGAGCTGAGGAAGGCGCCCTTTGCTTGCCGTAAGTCAGTACAACTGATGCATCCGAGAATGGTTCCAGAAGACGTTCCAGCCAGTCCGGATAGACCGGGTATACATGCGCGCTCGCAATCACCACCAGCTCGCCATTTGCCGCGCTCATACCCAGGTTTAGCGAACGCCCAAAAGTGAATTCCGCCGGTGGAATGTGCACCACTTTTGCTCCGGCCGATTCCGCCATTCGGACAGTCGCATCGGTCGAACCTGAGTCCACTAAAATTACCTCGACATCCTGGATGGTCTGGTGGGATAGCCCTTCGAACAATCGTCCGATGTGTGCCGCCTCGTTGTAAGCGTGGACGACCAGTGAACAACCCATCCGTCACTCTTTCAGAAGAAAGTCCCCGTTCCGTAAAATCCCGTCCACCAGGGCCTGGATGGAAGCTGAACCGGGATCTGATAGAAGTTTTAGGGGGAACTTTTTCCACTTCACAAAACCGCGCTGCGCCAGCGGCTCCAGGAAATCACCGAAGCGCAGGGAAGCAATGAAATAATGGAAATAAAAGAAACGCCGGGAGTTGCGGATATGCTCCGGCAGGATTTTGACTTCACTTGCAGTGAGGAATTCCTCCAACTCGTTGAAATATGCCTCCAACGAATTCGGGAAAAATACAGTTCCGAAATTGGTGAAACGGGCGCTCCCCGCACATAGAACCGGCACCCCCATGATGGAAGATTCCAGGCCGATGGTCGAATTGTATATCATGATGAATTTCGACTTCCGGATCAACTCGTAGGAGCTGATGTATTCATCCGGAGCGATAAAAATGAAGTTTTTTAGGCTGTTCGCCCCTGATTTTTCAACCCACATGGCCACGCTCTCACGGCTGACCTTGCCTTGCCGCGTCTCGTCGGGATGGGCGCGCACGACAAACAGGGTTTCCGGATGCTTTTTGATCCACTCCAGGACCCGGTCCAACCAGGTGAACATATCGGGAAACAGGGTATTCGAATGTTCCTGGGTCGTGTCAAATATTACGTTGGTAAAGACCGGTACGATCTGTTTGAATCCGGCCGCCCTCTCCAGAAAAGTGCCCTCCAATTCCTTCATTTCAGGGAAGAAGCGGATGCCGGCCATGCTGAATTTACCCTGGAAACGTTTTTGCATCAGATCATCCAGGCGGGCATTTTGGTCAGGGCTTAGTTCGAACTCATCCGGGATCGCCATCGGTAACGCGGTTGCCTGGCCGGCCGTAAAGAAACCACTTAGTGGATACATGCTGACTTCGTGTGTAATGACTCGTACCCCACGCTGGCGGCACAACCAGTCTGCGGTCGCTTCGGGGAAGTGCATCCCGTTGAAAAGGACGGCTGCTTGAGGTTTGGTATTTTCCAAAAGGATGCTGAATTTCCGGGCGATATTCCAGGCGGAAAGCATGAACTCCCTGCAAATGAACCGGGTGGCTTCATCATCAGTCAGGGTCTGCAGTCGCAACCTCCAGCGCAAAGAAAGCAGGACCAATTTCCCCAGTGGCAGGGATCCGCCATAATTCGGGAGTGGTTGCTCGAAATGCAGAAGCTCATCCAGGCTCAAGGGTTGCAAGGTGGCCGCCAATTCGTCGTCCCTTTGATAAGAGAAAATGCGCGTATCCGCGGCAGTTTTATTTGCTTTTGATTGGCGCAGGCACAACTTGCACGGCATACCTTTTTCCGGGTTATCCGGGTCCGTGCCGAGGACGCAGCGGCTCATTCCCTCCCAGCAAATGAAATGGATCACCCGCACCCCCGCCAGCCGCACCGCCCAGGATGCCAGCAGGGAGAAGGCTGCATTCTGGCTTTGCCCGCGTATTCGTGTGGAGGCGTTAAAAAAGATGACCGGCAGCCGGCCTTGGTCGACCTTTGCATGGCTCGCCACCTTACGCGCGATATTGGCTGTCTCCCAATCAATTTGCAGGCTTTTTACACCAGTTTGAAGTCGGCGAATGGTTTGTTCCAACATGCTGGATATGCTCACTTTTGAATCGAATTCTTCATACAATCTCTTCCCGAGCCTTGGAATACGCTTCCGAAAGGCGCCGGATTGCCAGGATAAAGCCCTGGCCATTGTGCTGGTGTCCACGCCAGATTTCGGGGATCATGGTGCCGTGGTAATCTTTCGTAACTCGGAAGAAATGGACCCAATCGATGCTGCCTTCCCCAATTTGCAGGCCTTCCCCATCCAGACCGGAACCATCCGAGATGTGTAAATGGTGAGTATATGGCAGGAGCGTTTGCATCTGCTCATAAAAATCGACGTGCGCCCAATTGCAATACAATTTCGAATGGGATGTGTCGAAACAGATATTCAACTTCCGCGGCAAAATGAAATCGCGAATCTCATTCGCATCCATGAACGCATTCGTGATCCACTGGCCTCCAAAATACCAGGGATGCGGAGGCAGGTTTTCGAGCAACATCTCCACGCCTTCACAATCGATCTGCTCCACTGAGCGGCCAAGGATGTCATAGAGCGGGCGATTATCATGGATAGGCTGGTCCAGCGTCATTCCACCCGTATGAACGATCACTTTGGGAGTCCCGGAGAAGTGCGTGGCCATGGCGCGTGCCATTTCGATGGATTTCTGGATCAGGGCAACGGAATCGACCCGCTGCTTTTCATCCTGTGCGCACAGGTTTACCAGCGTGCGTTCCCAGAACTCGGGGGCGTGTACCACCAGCGGCATATCGGTAATCAATCCCCGGATATTTTTCGTTTAGGTCTGCATCCGTGAAGTGGAACTCGAGAAAGCGGGGCTTGTGCACCAGCAAAGCCTCATAATCACGAAAACGTACGGTAAAGCCCCACTGCATGGGCAGTGTATGTTCCAGGTCCAATTCAGGTTGATTACCCAGGTCGCTTTCGACGAATGGTTCGTCGAATTCGATCGCTCGTTCGGCGCGCCTGCCAACTAATTCCGGATAAAGCTGCGGGGAAAGACCCAGTCCCGGTCCTTTGACCGTCACCATCTCGTCAGTGATGGTCTCGCCGGGTTCGATCTGCCTGGCAGCCACCAGGCTCTTTGCCAGGGTTTCGCGATTCAGGATCTCGCCTCTTGAGAAGAATTTTTCCTCCCCGGTACCCAGGGCCAGGGATACCAGGTGGATATCCCGGACCATTTTCTTAAATCCTTGCGGCTCCAGGCTCGCCGCGTGGTCAGGCCCATCCATGGCTCGGTCGAGCGTGATGTGCCGTTCCAGAATGTTCGCCCCCAGGGCAGCCGCCACGGTGGAGACAGCGATGCCACGTTCGTGGCCCGAATAACCTACCGGCACGTCATATTTCCGCAACTGCTCCATGTAAAGCAAATTGATATCTTCGAATGCTGCTGGATAAGTACTGTTGCAATGCAGCAAGGCAAATTGTGTCCCGCGTTGCTTGAGGTACTTGACCGTGAAATCCACTTCATCGGGACGCGACATCCCTGTCGAAAGGATCAGAGGCTTGTTTTTTTTGACGAGATGATCGAGCAACGGCAGGTTGGTTAAATCTGCCGAGGCAACCTTGTATGCCGGGACTTCCAGGGTCTCCAAAAAATCGGCGCTTTCCCGATCGAATGGAGAACACAAAAAGGTGATGCCCTTTTCCTTGCAGTAAGCTGCGATCTCGTGGTATGTGCTTTCCGGCAGTTCCACCTGTTGCAGGATGGGCAGTAGATAACGCAGGCTTTTTTCTCCGGCGTTGACATTCTCCAGGTATTTTTTGGGGTAAAGCGTATTCAAGTTGCGCTTCTGAAATTTAACGGCGTCCGCGCCGGCGTCCACGGCAATATCGATCAACTCGAAAGCCAGTTGCGGGATACCATTATGGTTAACGCCGATCTCGGCGATGATGTACGTGGGATGGCCCTCCCCAATGAGACGATCGCCAATTTGGATTTCAGCCATAGGATCTCCTGTTTTTGGGGCAGCTATTCAGACGAGACGTACCTGCGCAGTTTCTTTAGCGAATTTTGTTCACTCGGGTAGACACGTTTGACTCCATCGCCAAGGGAAGCTTCAGCTACGCGGGTATACATGACCAATCGCTGGAATCCACCCGGCTCGACGGAAGCAGCCTGATCGGACCCCCACATGGCACGGTCGAGTGTCAGGTGGCGTTCCACCATGCACGCTCCCAGGGCTACTGCCACAGGTGGAGGAATTAGCCCGACCTCATGCCCCGAGTAACCGATCGGACAAGGGAATTCTTCCCGCAAGGTCTGGATCATCCGCAGGTTTAATTCATCCGGTTCGCACGGGTAGGTGCTGGTGCAATGAGTGATCACCAGGTCATCGGTCCCGACCACCTTCACTGCCGCACGGATCTCGTCCATCGTTGACATGCCTGTGGAGACCACCATCGCTCTGCCGCTTTTGCGAACGTAACGCAGCAAGTTATGGTCTGTCAGAGATGCCGACGGTATCTTATAAACCAGGGGATGGAATTCTTCCATGAAGTCCACTGAAGCTTCATCCCACACAGATGCGAACCAGTCGATGCCTTTTTCTTTGCAATATCGATCAATTTCTCGATACTCAGATTCGCCAAATTCAACTTTGTAGCGATACTCCAGGTAAGTGATGTAGCCCCAGGGTGTGTCTCGCATTTGTTTCTGCTGCTCGGGTGGAGTGGATATCTCTGGAGTGCGTTTTTGGAACTTCACTGCGTTCGCGCCTGCGTGGATCGCCGCGTCGATCATTTGCTTTGCGATCTCGAGATTGCCGTTATGATTGATACCGATCTCGGCAATGATATAGACGGGATGACCGTCCCCGACCATTCGTTCGCCTATTTTTATTTCTCGGTTCATTGTCATTTTCCTTTCCTGGTGTCCATCTTGCATATTTGCAGGAGCTTCGCTGTTGTTGTTTCAGGGTAGTGAATAAACATACTCTGTATCGCTTACCTGCAGCAGCTTCAGGCCAAGAGCCTGAATCGATTGGTCCACGCCTGGATAATCAGAATAACGCGGAGAGTCGACCACCACGTAGGTGACGCCCAACTTCCTGAGTAGGTCGACACTCTCTTGGGATGGGAAGGTGTCCATGACCGGCTGGATACGGGTATATTGCTCTGGCTGGTTGGCATTGAAATAGCCTCCCAGGAATGCTTTTTGGTTGACCAGCGTGTAATAAACCTGGCTTTGGCCGGACTCTTCATCGAATGGGAATTGTGCAAGTGCCCCATATGGTTGGGCTGCCAGCCAGGTATCCACTGGACGGGCCTGCGTCGGCCGGAACCCGGTCAACACACCCGGATAGAAATCGATGAACACCAGCAACAGCAGGCCAATCCCAACCCAGCGCCTGATCTTCAGCGATGATCGTTTTGTCAGCACATAGGCTCCCAGGCCAGCCATCAGGCTGGTAAAGATCAGCGTAAACAACCCAAAGCGCATCATCACCCGCATTTTTGAAAAGAATGGCAGGTAACGGAAGAGGTAATATGCGGGCAGATAAATTGTGGGCATATCCGTACGATGGAAGATAGGTTGCAAGAATCTGGGCAATGAAACCACCTGGTGTCCCAACCAATGCAGTTGTATCCCCAGGGCCAGTACGAACCCGGTAAACGCCACCAGTGTGCCAATGCCCAGAAGCTCCGGGTATCGAAATTGACGGCGTTTGATCCAGGCAATCATCGCCAACACAAACGCCACGGCTCCGATGTATAGGGTCGATTCCTGGAAGATCTCCGGGCTGAAAGTATTGTCAATCCATCCACCCCACAGGAACTGCTTGATGGATGGTATGACGAAGTCGGTCGGGCTGGCCGAGTAACGATTCAGGTAATCTGCCGAGCGCGAAGCCAGGCCGGCTTCCGAATTCAATTGCAGGTACGGCACCATGGAAAGCCCTACCAGGACAACTGCCACCAATCCAAAGGCCAGCACGCTTTTCCAGAAAACCGCATACTTCAGGCGTTTGTAACCCTTGAAGAGCAGGAAACCCAACACAAAGACACCTGAGATCAGGATGGTCATATAAACGTAGTATGGACTGGTAAAGCCGATCAAACCTGCTGAAATGCCAGCCATCAGGATCGGCTTCCAGGAGAATTTCTCCTGTTTGAGCAGGTCGAACAGACCCCAGAAGTAGAATGGGAACCATTGCGTGCCCGCCAGGCTCAGGTGCCCGATGACGAAATGCACCATCCGGTAAGGTATGAAAGCAAAGACAGTACCGGCGACCAGACCCGCCCATGGGTCATCCGTAAGATGCTTCACCCATAAATACATTCCCCAGCCGGAAAGGATGAAACTGAGCAGCATGCCAAAGTTGTAACCCCAGGTAGGGCCGAAGAGCAGGCTTCCGGGCAGTGACAGGGCCACCATGGCTGGTGTGGTATCGGTGGTTGCCAGGTTCCAACCTTGCGGAAAATTAAGTTGCGGGGCAAACAGCGGGTAGATCTTCAATTGGAAAATCGCTTTTTGGTACCACCCTACCAACCAGATAAAGTAGGTTCCATCTCCGCCTCCGCCTCCCAACGCAGCCGTGCCCATCTTCAGGATCAATGGGTAAGTCATGATGATGCTCAGGACGATAAAGTAAACCAGCGCCAAAAATGAAGGCTGGCGAATGAATTTTAGAAGTTTCTTAGAGGAGGATTCCATGCATGCCTACGCAACAAACAACGCCGCTTCCACCTGTCCACAAATGACATGCCAGATGAACTCGTGCACTTCCTGGATGCGCGGCGTGTCCGTCGAAGGCACGATCAGGCAGAGATCGCACTTGGGCGCCATACCCTGACTGCCTTTTTCGCCGGTAAATCCGATCGTCTTGAGACCGGTTGCCCGCGCCACTTCGAGTGCCTTGAGCACGTTTGGAGAACCGCCGCTGGTGCTGATCGCAGCCAGGACGTCGCCAGGCTTGCCCAGGGCTTCCACCTGGCGTGAAAATACATGCTCGAACGAGGCATCATTGCCAATAGCTGTGAGAATGGAGCTGTCCACAGTCAACGCGATGGCGGGCAGGGCTGCCCGGTCCATCCTGAACCGGTTCACGAATTCAGCCACCATGTGCTGTGAATTGGCTGCGCTTCCACCGTTGCCGCAGAGTAGCAGCTTGTTTCCTCGGCGAAAGCATTCCACCAGGCAAGCGATGATTTCATCTACGTCCGCAGCGCATTCTTTTACGGTCTGCGCCATGATGCGATTGTGAATTCCAAGCTCTTCTTCCAATTGGATAGGGCTCATCTCAATCTGCTTTCTTTGGTATATCGGGTTACCAGCAACTTCTGCCACCGTCGATTACCAGGTTGGTTCCGGTCATATAGGAGGAAGCGTCTGAACACAGGAAAAGGATGGCCGCCTGGTATTCGTTGGCGTTCGCCATGCGTCCCAGCGGGATTAAATTTGCCAGCCGTGCGACGAAATCCTCTGCCTGGCCGTTATACACGCCACCCGGTGATATTGCATTGACGCGGACGCCGCTGTTTGCCCAATAAGTGGCCAGGTAACGGGTCAGACCGATCAAGCCGGTTTTCACCACCGAGTAAGTCACCGGCTTTACCGGCTGCTGGTCCTCTGACAGGCCTGGTTTGCGGTAAAGACGCTGGTCTGGCGCAATGACTGCCAGGTCCGAAGCCACGTTGACGATCACGCCTTGTTTCCGCCGCGCCATTTCACTCCCAATCACCTGGGAGCACAGGAACGCCCCTTTCAACCCGACGTTCAGATCGGCATCCCATTGTTCGAGTGGAAAGTATTCCAGGCGGGAGAACTCCACCCCGGCTTTGTCTTCCATTTTGGGATTATTGGCAGCGTTGTTGATCAGAATATCGATCCGCCCAAACTTTTCCAATACGCTCTCCAACAACTTTTTAACACTCTCCGGATCGGTGATATCCACCTGGATGGCACAGGCTTCCTCGCCAAAACGTTCCTTCCACGCCTGGCTTTGCGGATCGATCGCGTTGACACGGATATCCGCCAGAACGGGAATTCCACCCGCTCGGGCAACCGCTTCGGCATGTTGTTGACCCAGCAGCCCAGCCCCCCCTGTTATGACTGCCACCCGGTTGGACAGGTCGAATAAATTCTTTACATTCTCCATTCAAGTTACCTTTCTATTTCAACAACGTTCCCGCTTGCTAGCGACTCTTTGGCCGCCAGTGCCATGCGCAGACTTTTGGCGCCCTCACGCAAGTTGACCAGCTGTGTTGCACTTCCCCGCATGCCCGCCAGAAAATCTTTTAATTCGCCCAGAAAGAGCTGGTTTCTTTCGAAGCCTTCGTAGGAGGTTGATTCGATCTGCTCCCCATGACTGTCGAAGACGGAGACGCTCAAAAGGCGTAAATCCACCAGGATTTTCCCGCTATCACCTATCACCTGGCAGGTTCGGGTGGACGGTCGTTGGAGATAGTCCAGGTGCAGGCTTACGGGCATGGGTTGGCCGTCCTTGGAAGTATCCATCAGGATTTCAACTGTGTCCTCGACATCTATTTCCAGGCTGCTCAAATGACCTCCAAGCGCAAAAACGCGCCGTGGTAGTCCGAACAGCCATAAAAGGTAATCCAGTTCGTGGATCTGGGAGAGCAGCGCCCCTCCCCCCAGGTCCTGCCGGGAGCCGTAGGTGCCGCGATAATCCTCGTAGGTGTGCCAACCCGGCAAATATTCACCCACTTCCGCTCGCACGGAAAGAATGCGCCCGATCGCCTGCTCTTGCAGAAGACTGCGAAGTCGCAACAGGCATGGATGGTATCGCATCTGGTAGCCGACCACAGCTTCTATATGATTGGCCTCTGCGACCGCCATCAATTCCTCGATATCCTCATAACTATGGGACAATGGTTTTTCGATAAACAGTGCACAACCCGCCCGGGCAGCCTTTAGCGCGATCGGAATGTGCAAACTACTTGGGTTGCACACGAACACAGCCTGTGGTTTCTGATCAAGCGCCTGATCCAGGTCATGGAAAACCTGTAGGTTGTATTTCGTCTCCAGGTTGCTGCCCTCTTCGATCTTCATGGCGTCCGTCAGGGCTTCAAGATTGCCACGTACGCGGTATGCCAGGATTTCAACCTCGTCTCCTAGCAAGGAGCGGATATTCCGGAGGTGGCGTTGACCGATCGCGCCCAGGCCTGCAATTAGAATTTTCATCTTATGTTTTCCTTGCCCATTTTTAATGATCAATCATCCAAAAAATTCTTGATTATGAAAGCGCGATTCTTTTCAGCCCAGGCTAATTCATCTCCGCTGGTTCCTCGTGCAGCCTCCAGCACAAAATCGCCGGAATAGCCGATTTCTTTAAGCTGTCCCGAGATGACTTTGAAATCCGTATTGCCGGTTCCCAGCGGGACGGTCCCATTACCGAGCAGGCGGTCCTTTATATGGATGCTGCCCACCCGCGCCCCATAAGCCTTGAATTCCACCCGCGGGTCATATCCGAGCGAAGTGCTGTTGCCGGTGTCGTAATTGACTTGAAAGGTTTCCGTGGGTAACCCGGAGAGCAGCTCTGCCAGTCTTTGCGGTTCCAGGGAACTCTCCAGCAGGATGGCAATGCCCGTTTCTTCTGCCACCGGTACGACACGTTTCAACAGGCTGGCAACCTCCTTGAACTCTTGCTCGGTTTCGATGCGCGAAGCGTCCAGGAATGGCAGGATAATTCGTTTCACCCCGATCTTTTTACTCTGCCGCAACAGCCAGTAAAAGGCATTGACATGTTTCTCCAGGTCGGTTGGGCTTACCCGGATCAACAGTTTTTCCATGAAGTAGTTGGCGCACAACGAGAGGATCTGAACATGATTATTCCGGGCCAGGGAATTGATCCTCTCAATTCCTTCATCGGTTGCAAGTGGGTTTACATCTTCTCCAAAAACATCATAGATCCATTCAATGCAGTTAATGCCGGCCTGGGCTGCCAGGGCAAACTCCTTGTCCCAGGTCTCTCGCGGAAAATGGTAAATTGTGTTGTCAACGGGTGGCACCAGGCGCCCCTGCATCATACCGATTCTTGTCATTGGAACTCCATTATTTCAATAAAAAGCGCGCTACTATGCGGTGAAATATTATCCTTAAAAGACCTTTTACAGGCTGCCGTTCTTGGTGTCCACACGGCGTAGTTTCTTCATAATCGGCACTTCGCGCTCGATCACGCGTTTCACGCCATCTCCCATGGCGGTCTCGACCAGGCGGATGTCCCGAACCAGATGCGTGAAACCTTGCGGTTCAACCGAGGCTGCCTGATCCGAACCCCACATGGCACGGTCCAACGTGATATGCCGTTCCACCGCACATGCGCCGATCGACATGGCTGCGATCGAGGTGGAAAGACCGGTTTCATGGCCGGAATATCCCACCGGCACACTATAGCGCTGGCGCAGCAGTGGGATGACCCGTAAATTAAGCTCCTCGTAATATGCAGGATAGGTACTGGTGGTATGCATGATCACCAGGTCCTCTTTCCCGAGCACTTCCACTGCATGATCGATTTGTTCCAATGTGCTCATCCCGGTGGAGGCCATGATTGGCTTCCCCTTGGATCGAGTGTAGCGCAGAAGATTATCGTCTGTCAGGGAGGCGGAGGCAATCTTGTAACAGGGCACATCGAACTGGTCGATGAAATCTACCGACTGTTCATCCCAACAGGAGGCAAACCAGGCGATATTCTTTTCCTTGCAGTAGCGATCGATTTCCGTATATTCTTCCTGCCCAAATTCCAGGCCGTACTTCAAATCACCATTGGTGGTGCCAAAAGGGCTTTCGCGTGGGCGTGCCAGTTCTTCAGCGGAATAAACCACCTCAATCGTCCGCTTCTGGAATTTCACCGCATTGCATTTGGCGGCAGCAGCCACATCAATCAGCCTCTTTGCGATATCGATATCTCCATTGTGGTTGATCCCGATCTCTGCAACAACGTAACAAGCATGACCATCACCAACCATCTGATTTCCTATTTTAATTTCTGCCATTTCATTTCTCCGTGAGAAGATTTCTTTCCTATGATCTGGGGGAAGATATCTCCTTCCTCCAGGGAAGCGCGCTATTGTAATTCAGAAGTCAATCACCGTGTTGCGGGTGGTAGGTCATTTATCTGCCGCTCAACGATCAGGTCGCATAGCTCCCTTACCGCTGCATGACCGCCGGGGCGTGACAATATGTGGTCTGCCTTGTGAGCCACTTCGGGCATGGCATCCGCCACCGCCACTGCCCAACCTACCAGTGGGAAACATGGCAGGTCATTGACATCGTTTCCGAGGAAGACGACTTCACTGGCGTCGATTTTCCGATCCAGGAGCAATTTCCTTAATGCGGTCACCTTATCGTTCTCTCCCTGGATCCAGGATATTTTCATTTTGCGACAGCGGGCGGCAACTACCGGATTGGTTTCCGTCGAGATGACCATCGTCTCAACCCCGGCCTGGCGCAATAGGTTGATTCCCATGCTGTCGCTGCGATTGGCAGCCACCATTTCCCGCCCCTCCTGGTCCACCCAGACGCGGTTATCGGTCAGGACACCATCAAAGTCAAGCACCAATAGGCGAATGGTTTCTGGCATGCCCCGGGGCGGTTCTCCCGGCCAGACCATGGTTGGCCGTTCGTGCAGAAGGGCTTGTTCCGCGCGTTTCCAATCCTGCTGGGTATCCAGGTCAGCCTCGTAATGCGGATCGAACAGGATTGGCAGGATGGTCCTGCCGCTCATCGAATTCAATTCCAGCAATGTGACCGGACGAATTGTGTCGATCAAGCCGGTATGGGCATACGCAGTTGGCAGAATCTGACGCGGCGAATTATACGGCTCGTCGATCCCCGGCACGCTGGTCAATGAGCGGATCGGCTTATCCTCGCCATCCAGCAGCCACATCTTGTACGGATTTTGATGGGCGGGTGTTAATCCTCGCACGGAGTTCCGCCTCTGGGTGGGCCAGCAGCAACCCCACCGAACGGTCCACCAGGTCCGGTGGTCGGATCGGTGTGGTAGGCCGCAGGTGAACGACCACCTGCGGATGATAATCCTCGTGCTCTGATAGCCAATTCAAGGCGTGCTGGAAGACTGGCAAGTCGGTCGTGCGATCCTGGGCCAGTTCAGCCGGTCGCAGGAACGGGACCTCGGCACCGTACTCGCGCGCCACTTCCGCGATCTCTTCGTCGTCCGTCGTCACCACCACGCGTGTCACAGATTCTGCCTGTAATCCCGCTGCAATACTGAAAGCGATCAACGGATAACCGGCAAAGGGCCGAATATTTTTGCGCGGTATTCCCTTCGACCCGCCGCGTGCCGGAATCAGGGCCAAAACCTCAGGTTTGTTCATTTCCGTACCTCCGGCCAGACCATTTCCAGGCTGCCTTTTCCGACCACCCATTCCCCGTACTCCCAATCCGCCAGGCTATCCATATCCAATTCATAGCGGGCGTCGATGATCAATGGCAGGATCACCGAGCCGGTCATGGATCCGGCCAGGATGGTGGCCGGGCGAATCGCGTTGACGTGACCCGTCTGTAAATAAGTTCGGGGCAGGGACTGTCTGGGGGCATTATAGGCTTCGGCAACTCCTGGAACCTTCAATAGCGGCACCATTTGGCCCGTCTTCTCGTCGATCCCCCACATCTTATAAGGGGTTTGCAATGGCGGCACCACCCCACGCACTGCATTGGCCTCCGGATGATCCAATAGGAGACGAACTGCCTGGTCCAGGCAGCCCACTGGTCGGGCCGGACTGGTGGGGTGCAAGTGCAGGATCACATCCGGATGGTAATCCTCGTGCGTTGCCAGCCAGTTAAGGGCATGCTGGAAGACCGGCAGGTCAGGTGTACGATCCGCGGCCAGTTCTGCCGGTCGCAGGAATGGAGCTTCGGCCCTATAAGCGCGCGCCACATCCGCAATCTCCTGGTCGTCCGTGGAGACGATCACACGTGTCACCGTTTTCGCCTGCAAAGCTGCTGCGATGCTGTAGGCGATCAGGGGATGGCCTGCAAAATGTCGAATATTCTTACGCGGGATACCCTTCGACCCCCCCGCGCTGGGATCAATGCAAGAACCTTTGGAATTGTCATGCTCTGGATTCCTCAACGAGCTTAAGCAGGTATTCTCCGGTCCGCCTGCCGGCGCTGCCATCTGTATAGGTGCATTCTTCCCGGATGAACTTTAGGCGTTTCTCACTGTCGGCCTGCGGGTTTTCTAGATAAAAATTGGCCAATTCGCACACCTGCTCCTTGCTTTCAGCCACCCGCCCTGCGCCCGACTGGACAAAACGTTGGTGAGTTGGCCAGTCGCTAATGGAAGTCAAAGCCAGGGAGTAGACATCCTTCATATTCCAACCACCTGGTGTATCGATGGTGACACTGATGATCGGCCGGTCATGGATGGCTGTCTCGACCACCATGGTGGAATAAACCGTCAGGAAAACATCCGACCAGGCCATCATCGAAGCCTTCTCCGGCATATCTTCCCCGGAATAATGCCCCATTCCGCCGCCCAACGAAACTGGTTCGACAATATGGACGTGCGGCATGTCCTTCACATATTCGGCCGTTTTCAGCCTTTCTTCTTCAAAGCGCGAATTGGGGATGAAGTGATTCGGGTGGAAACGGATCAGCAACTGGCAGGGTTCGGCCAATTCATCATGATTGACCAGGTCGATTATCGCTTGCATATTCGGAAAATTGGGGTGCAGGGTCTCGAAGCTGCAGGCATAGGAAAGCAACTTGCGCTGCGGATCCAGTTTATGTTGCCGGAAATATTCCTCACGCGGGATCAACCAGGATCGCAGGAAGTAGCCATCGTATGCCGGCACCCCGGCGATGTTCACCTTCTTTGGATCCCAGTCCGAACCCAGCACCAGTTCTTCTTTCTGGATTTCTGACCAGCAGGTAATATTTTCCACCGGAGCGCCGTTCTGAGTGTAGGAGGATGGGTTATCCCAGCCGACGATCACTGCTGCCGTTTGGATGCCACGCCGCGCTGCCTCACGTAGCACGTATCGGTCCAGCCTCCAGCCAGGCGTGCGGGATACGACCAGGCAGGGTTGATATTTCTCGAATAAATCTGCATAGATGTTGGCAGTGAACCGGTATTGAAAGCGAACAATGCTCTTTCGCAGGAAGCGTGCCCGCCGCATAAACAAAACCAATCCACGGATGAAGGGCAATGCCAGCCGGCTGTAACCGGTATACCCTGACGTGATATGGTAGTAATTCCCGTCCATGGCGGTCGTATTGATGCGTTTAGAAGCGCCGGTCCAGCGCAAAAGGTCCAACCAGCGTTGCAGCACCGGGCTGACTGAGCGGTAATACTCCTGGCATTGATCCAATCGCATGCCTTCGAAGATCAGGCCGGGTTTTTGGAAACGTTCCCGTATGGCTGGCAGAGCCTGGTCATCCACCAGCATGATGACTTCCACGCCTGCGTTGAGAAGCGTTGAAACAACCTCTGATTGAAGGAAGTAGATCAGGGCCAAGCCATGGTCGGAGGCAATAAAAATACGTTTGGGCATCGATTTATTTTGCATAAAATTCGAATAATAGGTTGTAAAAACGACGCAAAAGTTTATCGAGGAATCCAAGGCGGGATAGCACCTTTAGCACAGACAGACCGGCTCGTTTCGATCGGGTGAAGCTGGCCGGAAGTGAACGTCCCGGTCGTTCTCCAAAAGATTCGAGCGCCCTATCCAGGCTAAGCCGCTCGATCTCACCGAACGTCCATTCATCCAGCCGGTTGCCGACGTGAAATGTAAATGGCACGATTGTGGATAATTGCAAGTATCCAAGCTCATCCACCCGGCGGTTGAAAGCGCTGTCCTCGATCGGGCTCAATGCTAATTTCGCCGGTAGGGGGATGATCCTTCGGGCAACCTCACCCCGAACGAGAAACTGGTTGTGTGCGCCGCTGATTACCGCACGTACTCCACTGGCCTTATCTTCAGCGATTGGAACGGGGGTTTCCAATAACCCCTTTTCGATTTCCGCACTGACGCCAAAACCCAAGGCGTATTCCCTCACCGTTTCCGCCGGGATGATCATCCTGGATAGCTGGTACCTTGCGTCCGTTTCAAGCTGGTGATATGCCTGTCCGGTGCCTCGCAAGGTGTCGAACAAGGTCGGCTGCGCAAAGACCAACCCGGCTGAAGGGAACGCTTTATGGATTGCAAGGCTGCTCTCAAACCACCCGGGCCGGAAAAACATATCGCCATCCGAATAACAGATCCACTCATTCGGCATTGCAGCCAGCAGCCAGTTGATCGCACCGACCTTGCCCATGTTGAACTGCGAGAGAACAAGTATTCCGATCAAGCCTTTTTCCTGCAACCTGCGTAATTCTTCCCTTACCTCCGGGCAGGATCCGTTATCGAAGACGAGTAAGTCAAAATCCGTTGTGGCTGCGTGCACGCTGGCGATCTGGTATTTCAAAACCTCCAGCGAGTTCTTGAAAAAACCTTCCTGGTTGGGAATATAAGACAACAAGGCAATCCCCAACTGTTTCGGTTGGTATGCTTTTAATCCCATCTTGGCTGGATTCTGTCCTTGACGCATGCTGAAATTCCTTTTTGCAGAACGCCTAAGTTCCAGTTTCGGTTTGTTGCAGCGAGCTCATTTCCTGCTTGAATAACTCATATGCACGCTGCAAATTCTTTTTTGCCAGCTCGACCTCTTCTTGGGGAGGCAGACCGGTTTGCTTGATAAGGTCGCCTAGACGTTCATCTCCAGAAATGGACACAGGATCCTGCTGCCAATTTAGTCCGGACCTGTAATCGTGGAACTTGAAACCTTCTCCCTGCACCTTGCCCGATAATATTGTCCACATATTGGGGATACCCAAGGAATTGGCAAAAATAACACCATGCAAGGATGAAGAAATGATATGGCTGCATTGATCCATCTGGTTCAGGACTCTTATTGGACTGGCCTGGATATTGATGATAAGAATTTCTTTCATATATTTTTTGATCAATTTTTGCAAACGCGGGTCATGTTTATCCGAAAAATGGGGCACGATTCCAAGTTCATAACGCTTCTCTTGTCTTCTTTGCATGGAGCTGGCAACAATGAGACCGGGATCTCCAAGGATGGTGTCTTTCGGAGCGTTTACATTTTTCCTGGTGAGTTCACCTCTGACGGCTAATATTCTCGCTTTTGGTAGGGATCGGATTACGTTTCCATGCATGAACCCGGTTCCCAAAATGAAACCCGAAAAACTTTCCGGAACCCTGTCTAGTAGACTTCCCGCTGAAAAGAGTTGAGCTTCATTACGATAACTATAGGCTGGTGTAAACCCATAGCGTCTCAACAGCAGGGGAGCCACAAGGTCGCCGGCATTCAGAACCTTGATTGCCCACGTGGTTTTTATCATGGGTTTATGCGTTATGTTTCCCACCAAAGAGGTTCCTTCATGGTAAGCTTTATAAAAATATTTATTTTGAGTCCAAATAGTTGTCAGGTTCATTCAACTATCTCCTTCTAAGTATCAGCCTGCAAAGAAGACAAGATGGATGACTGATTTTTGCTAATAAACTTTGCCGCCTCATTTTAACCACGCCTGTTGAGGGTTAATTCTTTCGAGCACATGTCTCCACACCATGCCAGCTTTGCGCTTTACGGTCACTCTATGCTCCGGTCGTATGGGCGCTAGGTCGGGTGATTCCGCAGCACGGCAAAGTGCCGTCATGAAAAGCTCCAGTAATGCTGAATTAGGAATTCCGTGTTTTTTGAATTGGACCACTTCAAACCCGCTCTGGCGAAAAGTTTCTTTCAGTGTATGTTCGCTGAATGCCAATGTGTGCGCCACTTCGAAAGAATCGTGGACATATAAATTCGGGACTTCCACTAAAAGCCAGCCATCTGGTGACATGAGCGATTCCCGTAGATGGGTCAGGGTTCCAATTGGATCTGAAAGATGTTCCAACACGTGTGACATGGAGATCAGATCGAAAGATGCCTCAGAGTCTTTTTCAAGTTCTTCGATGGATGCGAAGACAATCAACCCATGTTCTTGAGCTTGCTTGCGATGTGCGTCTCCAGGTTCAATCCCAAAAGGCTGGCAATGATATTCTTGTACGAATTGTTTCAGGAGCATCCCCATGGAACAACCGATATCCAGGTGCCGATTAAGGGTGTTGATTTTCGGCCGGACAAAGCTGGCTAAATGTTCGGCGCGCGCTTGCTGTACCGCGCTGTTGCGAGAAGTTGGGGCTGTACTACCCTCATTGAGCAGTCGGTACTCGCTGGCATAAAAGGTCGCTGTTTCTTCCTCATCCATGCGTGGGGATTGATACACCATGCCACAATCCAGGCATAAGCGGTTGACCACTTCCTGGCCTTTGAATTCGCGGCGGTCGAATAACTTGGACCTGCCGCTCTGGCAGAGCGGGCAAAATGGAACTGCTTTACGCATGGTTATCCTTTGACACCTTTTCTTCAATTACTTCCCGCAGGAGATTTCCCAACCACTCGCCTCGCACCTTCCAGTTCAATTCCTGGTCGTACCTTTCCCTGGATGTCCGGCAAACATGGTAATACGTCTGTGGGTCAGCGACGATTTCCTTGATTTTCTCAACGTACACTTCCGCCGGGCTCGCATGGGGCAGAACATAACCCGAAACGCCATCCTTCACAGTGGTAGCCAGACCACCTGTATCGTTGGTAATGGTGGGAGTTCCAAATGCAGCCGCCTCACCGGGAACTATTCCGGCTGCCTCGAAATACGCTGGATGGATCAGTAGATGCGCCCGCCTGTAAAGGGATATATATTTTTCCAACTCGTCTGGGTCATTCTTTTTGAAAGGACCTACAAACTTGATCATCTGGTTTGACTCGCCTTGCGCGCCGCAAACCGTTAACTCGGTTGGGACTCCTGCTTCGTTCAAGTTGCGGGTCACTTCCATCGCTATATCTATTCCTTTTCGGCGGTAATCCCGGCCGACTAACAGTAAACGCAAAGTCCCTGCCAGCGCCTTCCAGGTAGGTATATCTATTTTTTCTGGAATACTTTCCAGGGGCAGTGCGCTTGGCATTGGATAAACCCGCACCTGATCGGCTGGCAAGCCATAATTTCCGATCAGGATGTTTCTGGACCATTCGCTGGTCGTAATCACTCTTGCGCAATGCTGATAAGCACGCTTTTCCTGCCACATGCTTACCCAGAGGCCCAACTTTCCGAATGTTGGCCAATTTTCCTCCACGCCATAAAATGTGGTGTCCAATCGATAGATGCTGGGGCTATTCCCCGTATAGAATATCAGGGGAAAAGGAACGATTGTAAATACGGCATCCGGTTTCCATTCCCTGACAGCCCGGTTGGTTTCCCTGGAAGCCACCCAGGCTGTCGTCATCTTGAACTTTGGATACCGCTTACCGGTCCGCTGATAAAGTCTCACCGCCAGGCGCTCGACCAGGACTGGTCGCTCATTAAATGGACCTATCACCTTCACATCAAACCCAAAATCGCAGATTGCCTTGTAATGGAAATAATCCGATCCGCTCGCCAGGTCCATCACGGTCGGATCGTGATAAGCAACAAATAGCACTTTCTTTCCTATTTCCATCTTTCTGTTTTCACTCAACATTAAAAAAATACAATCGAAAAAGTTGATTGTGCAGCCACAATAAAACATGCCGCACTCCCGGCAGCCACAGGATCTTTTTTAGCAAGTTCTTCTTTATGGAAACTTTTTGGTTTTGAGTGTTTGCAGGCAGCCGGTTGCCAATATGCCAGACCAACGCCTGTTCCGTTAACAATCGCAACATGCCTAGTTGGTCGATAGCAATATCGAGTTCACGTTCTCCACGCATCGGTTGGTTTGACTCCAATGGAATGATTTTCTGCAATATTTCACGGCGCGCCATGAACTGAAAATGTGCCGCCCCTACGTACGCAGATTTACCGGAAAATGTAACCCGTGACAGGGTGACAGGTTGGCCCGCCGGCGTCGAAGGCCCTTTCCTGCTCAAACTATCCGCATGTTCCTTTGCAACTGCATAGCTGAGAAAAGGACCTTTTTCGAGCACCTTTTCCCGCTTTCCCCAATCAAAAGTTGCCATGGAATACTTCTCAGGCGTTGGTAGAGGGCGAGCCGTGACCATTCCAACATTGGGAAATACATCGAAGAGTTCCAGGGAGGCATCCAACCAACCGGGGCGGAATCCAACATCTCCATCCGAAAATACCACGTACTCGCCTTGCGCCGCCCCAAACATATAATTCCATGCTCCAATCTTGCCGATATTGGTATCCGAGAGCACCAGGTATTGTACTTTGCCCTGGTCGCTGGCATCCTTCAGATATTCTCGCACTTCTTTACAGGAATGATTGTCGAAGACCATTACATCATATGGATGTGCTTTTTCACGCGTGGCATTCAGACTGTCGATTACTACCCTGAGAACGTCCAGGCTCTGCTCATAGTAGCCGCTTAGGAAAGGGATACAGTTCACCACGGTGACCGTGATATTAGCGGGCTGGTTCACCTTCTCGACAAAGCGGGCGGGGTTGTGTCCTACACGCATGGTCTTATCTCCTTGGTTTGCTTGCCAGCGGTCGTTGTAAACGTTGGAGTCGTAGCGATATTTCCCAACCCCAACCCTTTCCATCATCATTAATGAACAATCGTTCCAGCTGTCTTAAGATCCGCACCAAACGGAGTTGTGGCCTGCGCACGCGCCCCATTACAAGTTCGCGGTTGGTATCGAGCGTGTTGTAGATGCATTTTCGCCCGCCCGCTTTGGTCAGGTTTGCCTTGGCAATATCCGTGCCATATAGCTGTTTACCAGGCAGGTGGCTGTAATCGTGGTTCTGGTGAACAGCCAGCACGTCCCGCGTCGCATCGATGGCCAATCCATAAACTGTGCGTGCCTGGTAGACCATCCAGTTATCCCAGGCTACCCGGCCGATTGTAAAATCGGGCACCTCGGTATACAGCCGGCGTGGGAAGACAAAATAGTCGATACCCCACGGAGAGAAAAGCACACCGTTTCGAGCCACCTCACCCCGCAGGCGCCTCTCCCAATCGCCGCTGAAATCAAACGGTTCCTTGAGATCCAGGTTCCAGCGTTGGCCGATCATCAGGAAATCCTTCTCCAGGTCGGCAGCCGTCCGGGCTGCTCCAACCAGGTCGGACATTAGCATCATATCGGCATTGGCATAACAAAGCATCGGGCTGGTGCTGTTTGCATGCCCGATTTCCATGAGGGCGCTGACGAGTGGGACGCCCTGGTCATCCCGCTTCACCTGGGGGATGTTTTTCACCCCAAATTCTTGTGCAGTTTCAGGAATCCCAGGCTCGTCACCGATCAGAATGACGTCAACATCCTCCAGGTGCTTCCAGGACTGGACAGCGTTGCGCTGGATGATGTTGATGTGAGGATTGGTGAATGGCTTGGGCGCCGTGAAAATCGTCAGGAAAGCCATAATTACTTTTGTTCTGTCGCTATTTTCTGGGCCACTTGCTTCTCAATCCAGGTGTATGTCCGCTTCAAGCCCTCTTCCAGTGTGAGCTGAGGTTCCCATTTGAGTACTTCACGCAGGCGGGTATTATCCGAGTTCCGACCGCGCACGCCTAATGGCCCGGAAATGTGCTTGATGGTGATCTTGATCCCGGCAATATCCGCCACGATCTCGGCTAATTGATTAATCGTCACCATGCGGTCTGAACCCATGTTGAGCGGGAAGGCATAATCCGACCGCATCAATCGGTAAATGCCTTCCAATGTGTCGTCGATGTAGCAGAAGGATCGGGTCTGCTCGCCATCGCCCCACATTTCGATCTCATGATTTCCGGTTAATTTGGCCATCGCCACCTTGCGACACATGGCTGCCGGTGCTTTTTCACGGCCGCCTTCCCAGGTGCCCAGGTCACCAAAAATATTATGGAACCGCACGATCCGGGTCTGGATGCCAAAATCTTCACGATAATGGGTGCACAGGCGCTCCATCACCAGTTTTTCCCAACCGTAAGCATCCTGGGGCATGGCCGGATATACGTCCTCTTCTTTCAAGGGAACGACGTTGGCCTCCGTCTGTTTGAATTCGGGATACACACAGGCTGAAGAAGTATAGAAGTAGCGTTGGACGCCGTTCATGCGTGAGGCTTCCAGAGTGTGCGTGTTGATCAACGAGTTGTTGCGCAAAATCTCGGCATGATGGGCAGAGATGAAATCCCATCCCTCCCATGTCGGCCGCCAGGCCGTAGACTTCATCGATGCCTCGGGTAGCCTGCAGGCAGTTATCCCAGCGGCGCAGGTCGAGCAGCTCGAATTCGTCTGCATCGGTTTCCGTAAAATCTGGATACTTGAGATCTACCCGCGCACCCAATACCCCTTTTCGCGCAGGAATGTGACCAGATGGTGTCCAATAAAACCGCCTGCACCGGTAACAAGGACTTTGGTTTGTGTCATAATATTTTCTCCTTATTGAATTGAAAATTCTTTTTAGTCTGGTGGCGCGATTTTGGTCACGCCTGGTTAACCATGTTTGTTATCGTCAAAATTTCTATTCAGAAAATCACTCTGCTTTTGCCCCAGCCAACAACTGGAAGGTTTGCCCAAACTCCGCCTGCCCTTCTGGGCTGAGAACGTAAGCCACAGGATCCCGCTTGAGGTCTCTTCCGATCTTCTCAATATGCCAGGGAAAGAAATAGGGATACTCATAAAAATAGTAAAACGCGTAATTCTGGGCTGCTTCAATCTGCTCCTTGGTCAGCCGGTGCCCGGGCAGGTCGGCCAGCGCCTCATCCAGCAAACCGAAATATTCTTCCCACGTGTCCGCATCCAGGGTGAACCCTTTCTTCCGGAAATGTGCGTCCCCGCTGACCAGCACCGGGATGCCACGTAAGGCTAGTTCCATTCCGGCTGTGGTCGTGTAAACCAGCGCCAGGTCGGTGATATCCATCAGGTCGTAGGTATTGATCTTCTCGGTTGATCCAATCAAATGCACGTGGGCCGGCAATTCGGGCATGACACTGCGAATGATCTCTGCTACCGAGGGACCCACCGTCCAGGTTTCAGCCGGGTGAATGCGCACCACCCATTGGACCTCGCTGTGGCGTTTAAAATAGGGCACGAGCCGTTCGATCCACTCTGCCATGCTCTGGCTGAAAAGGGTCCTGCCCAGCGTGGCAGAATCTCCTAACACGTTCGTTGGAAGAAGCACGACCGGCCGGTCGTCCAATCCGAGTGCAGCTTTGATTGATGCCTGTTCGGATCGCGCCGTTTTTTGATACAGGTGGGCGAACGTCGTCCCGGCCTGGACCCCTTGCCGGGCTTCCAGAAAGCCCTCCAGCCAGGCGCGCTGTTCCTGGTTAAGCTTCCGCTTCCGGCATTTTTCCCAGGCCCGGTCGGTTCGATGGAACATCACCAACTCGTTCTTGTCCAACCAGATGCGCCGATCCTGTTCACCAAATTCATAAGTCACCGCTGGAATGTCCAAAGCGCGCGCCGCTGCATACACGACGCCATATTCCTGGATCATTCCATTCGGAACGATCACTACGTCCGGTCGGTTTTCCTGGAGGTAGGCGTATGCTTTTCGGGCGGCTTCCAGGTTACGCGCGTGCCGCAGCAGGTAGATTGGCTCGTCACCCTTTACGTCTTCTCGCTGGAGCGTATATTGTGCGTCGAATAATGTTACTTGTTCCACTGCTTCCATCAATGACGCTGGCAGCTTGGGCGCAGGTTCAACGTCCATGAAAGGGATTACCTTCAACAGCGGCTCGGCGTTTTTTAGGACATCCCTTGCGTACAAGTCTTGTCGGCGCAGGTCGAATCGATCGACCGGTTTATGGTAATCGCCGTAGGGCAGATAACCAAGACTGACCTCGTACCCCATGCCGCGTAAGACCAGGCCCACCAACGTGGTGTGAATGATCCAGAAATGCCAGGATGCAAACAGGAATACTTTCTTGCCCTGTGTGACGGCCTGGCTATGGGGGAGAACTTCCCCCACAATCGTCTTCAAATGCTCTTCCAGGGTGGTTAACTTAAACCGGCTGTTCAACCCTTTCCGGCGAAGGCGCAGGTACCAATCCAATTCGACCGTGAACGGCAGACCGCCCAGGAGGTCCTTGACCATTTTGGTGGGCTTCATCTTGTCTCGATCTTCCATTCCAGCCGCGGCCGTAAGGCGCCCGGTCTCTGTTCGGACCATTGCATGCCTGGCGCTCCTGAAGTATCCACATTAAACGCCAGTGCCTGCTCGTCCATGAAATACCGGCGGACGCGGTACGAACTGGCATTGACACCCAGGATATACCGTCCATCGTTGAGCAGGTCTTGCGGGAACTCACACCTGCTCACGTAATGTCCGGCTGGGCGGGAGCTGTATTTTTCGAATCGGCTGCTTTCATCGGTATCGAAGGTGGTCATAATCTGATCCCCACGCGCCGAGTTAAGGTAAATTCCGATCCTCAAACCGGTCAAAGGTGCCTCCAGCATATATTCCATTTCGACTGTGAAAGGTTCCACCGAGCGGATCGTCTCCACTACCTGGCCCTTGCTATTCAGCAGGCGCAAGCCCAGCGGCCGGAAAGGCGCCGCATCCGGAGCCACTTCATCCATTTCCCAGATCCGTTCCCCTGCCCTGGCATTGCCAGCCGAGAGGTAATAGTCCACTGCCTCAGGAGATGGCGCCCGCATCACCACGCGCCCTTTTTCGAGTACGAGCGCTTCTTTCGTTAAGCGTAATATGGAAGACATATTGTGGCTGACAAACAGGACCGTGCGTCCCTGTTGGGCTACATCCCCCATTTTTCCGAGGCTCTTTCTCTGGAATTCGGCATCTCCGACGGCCAGCACCTCGTCTACCACCAGGATTTCCGGTTCAAGATGGGCAGCCACGGCAAACGCCAGGCGCACATACATGCCCGATGAATAACGCTTCACAGGGGTGTCGATAAACTGCCCGACCTCTGAAAACTCCACGATTTCGTCAAATTTACGGTCGATTTCGGAGCGCTTCATGCCAAGGATCGCACCGTTCAGGTATGTGTTTTCGCGTCCGGTTAGCTCCGGGTGGAATCCCGTGCCCACTTCCAGCAGGCTTGCAATCCGCCCTTTCACTTTCACGTAACCGCTGGTTGGAGCGGTTACGCGTGACAGGATTTTCAAGATCGTGCTTTTCCCGGCGCCGTTCCGGCCGATAATTCCCAACACGTTACCCTGCTCCACGTTGAAACTTACATTGTGGAGCGCCCACAGGTATTCACCTTCGCGGTTGCCTTCATTCTCCTGCCCGATTTTGAGCAACGGATTGGGCTTACCGCGCGCTTTTGCCCACCAGACTTTGACATCGTCTGTGAGTGTGCCCGAACTGATCTGCCCCAACCGGTATGCCTTGGAGACATCCTCTACACGGATAACGTTTCTGCTCATACGGTATCCATAAAGGTGGTTTCCACCTGGTTGAAGAGCAGCGCGCCGATGACGATCGCGACCACCATGATCAAGAAGCTATAGCCCAATTGAAGCAGGCTGATTGAGCCGGAACCAAGATAAGCATAGCGGAAGGCTTCGATGATGGAAGTAATGGGGTTCAAGCGGATCAATGCCTGGTACTTTGGGGACATGGAAGACAATGGGTAGATCACAGGCGAGAGATATTGCAAAAGCGCCACCCCAAACTGCACCAGGAAGCGCAGGTCCCGGTATTTGGTCGTCAGCGATGAGACAATGATCCCGAATCCCAGGCCCATACCGGCCATCATCAGGAGCAGCACCGGCGTAAGCAGGATCCACCAGTTCGGATGCAACGCGGTCCCCTTTACGGCAAAATATCCCATGAAAAACAGCAAAAAAACAAACTGGATCGCGAAGGCGATCAAGTTGGAAATCAGGATGGAAACCGGCACAGAAAGGCGCGGAAAATAAACCTTGCCGAATAGGTTGGCGTTGGATACGAACGTTTCGGACGTTTTGGTCAGGCAGGAACCAAAATACGCGAAGATCACCGTGCCCGACATATAGAACAGGAAAGATGGCAAACCATCCGTCGGCAGCTTGGCTATGTTACCGAATATGATTTGGAATACGATCGTGGTTAAGAGGGGCTGGATCAGGTACCAGAGCGGACCCAGGATGGTCTGCTTATAAACGGAAACGAAATCCCGCCGCACAAACAGCATGATCAAGTCCCGAGAATGCCAGAGTTCACGCAGGCGCAGGTCCAATAGGTTGCGCCGGGGACCGATGATCATGTCCCAGTCATCTGGATCGGTCTGTTCCATGTCAGGGTAAGCCATCAATGGCTTCACCATATTATTTGTGCTGCTCCATGTACCAGGCGATCGTCCTGCGCAGGCCTTCCTCGAAAGATGTTTTGGCGTGAAAACCGAATAAGTTCTCCGCCCGGCTGACGTCCAGCCCTCGCCGGGGTTGGCCGTTGGGTTTGCTTGTGTCCCAGACCAGCTTGCCTTCAAAACCGGTCAGGCGGGCGATCGTCTCAGCCAGGTCTTTTATGGAGATTTCATTCCCCGATCCCAGGTTGACCGGCTCGGAATCATTGTATTTTTCAGACGCGAGCAGGATCCCTTCAACCGCATCCTCGACGTACAGGAACTCGCGCGTCGGCGAACCATCTCCCCAGACGACGATTTCTGTCTGGCCGTTTTGCTTGGCTTCGAGACACTTGCGGATCAAAGCCGGAATGACGTGGGAGGATGCCAGGTTGAAGTTGTCGCGCGGACCATAAAGGTTGACTGGCAACAAGAAAATGGCATTGTAGCCGTACTGCTGGCGGTACGCCTGCGCCTGGACCAGCAACATCTTTTTGGCTAGCCCATAAGGCGCATTGGTTTCTTCAGGATAGCCGTTCCATAGTTCCTCTTCCCGGAAAGGGACAGGAGTGAACTTGGGATAAGCGCACACCGTTCCCAACGCAACGAATTTGCCCACCTCGCGCTGCCAGGCCTGGTGGATCAATTCAACGCCCATCATCAGGTTATCGTAGAAAAACTCCGCTGGGTGCTCGCGGTTCGCACCGATTCCCCCAACGCGCGCCGCCAGGTGGATGATCACCAGGTCAGCCGGTGTGAACTTCGGAAGCGCCGAGGGTTTGAACCCCGTGGGGAGCAGATGCGCCGGCCGTTCTTCCGCTTTCAGCATCGCGTCAGACAGCAGGCGGCGGATATCCTCACGCTCCACCAGGTTGTAATGCTCGATTTGTGGCACCAGCAGGTCTGCCACACCGCTTTGGGTAAGTTTCTCTACCAGGAACGACCCAAGGAATCCGGCCCCTCCGGTAACAACGACTCGTTTATCATTCCAGAAGTTTTTTGTCATAGGCTATTGGATTATGAACCGTGCATTGGTATATTTCTCATCCTGCGGGTTGCGAATAATGCCGTTCCTCAGGGTATGGACAACTTCGCGCACCCCATCATCTACATTCATATTCGCTTTAAAATCCAGAGTTCGCTGGATTTTGTCGAAGGAAATGCTGATATCGCGAATGTCGCCGCCGAATGTCAGGTCCTTGTAGGTGACCACAGTTTCCGGTAATCGCTTGATTACCAGACCTACTATTTCGTCTTTTGTGTAATTGCCATTCTCCGTGCCCAGGTTGAACACCTGTCCTCGGATGGTTGTCTCTGACGCGTTCAAGCCCGAAATAATGCCTTGCACCACGTCCAGTACGTGGATGAATGAGCGCTTGTAACCACGTTGGTAAATAATGAGTTCGCGCTTGGTAAACGCGTCCAGTACGAATTGATTGACGATCAGGTCAAAGCGTGGACGGGGGGAAATCCCATATAGCGTCGCCAGGCGGAAAATCAGAGCTGCAGGGGAGGAACCTTCCACCCCAAGCAGGAATTCCTCTGCCGCGATCTTGGTCTCGGCATAAAGAGACTGGGGGGTGAGCGCGGATTCCTCGGTCACTGGTTTCCCATCCGCAGAGCGGGCATAGTTGCTGTATGTGGAAGCGAACACGAATCTGGCCGTCCCCAGTTCCGAGACCTGATCATAGACACGCTTTACCGCCTCCACGTTATGTTTCCAGGCCGCCTGTTTTCCAACTGCCTGGCAGGCCGGGAAACCAACGATCCCTGCCAGGTGGATAACGGCATCCGGTTTTGGCCAATTCCGGTTCAGAGCCGGGCGGACGGATCCCGGTTCGGTTACATCTGCTTTGGTGAAACGAAAATCGGGGTGGGCCAGGAAACCCAGCATCGCATCGCCCCCATATAGCAAATTGTCCACCACCGTCACATAATTCCCGGCCCGCAATAGCTCCGAGGCAAGTAGCGAACCGATGTAACCTGCGCCTCCGGTGATCAAATAATGTTTTTTCTCAATCATGCTTCCCATCCATATGGTAAATCACTTTTAAGCCGATCACTTCAAGGACTGGCGCATCCACGTCATTGGTGACGGCGATGTCCTGCTCCAGGCACGACAAACGGCAAATATCGGCCACGTCGCCTTCGCCACGAATGGATACTTTTTTGTGACCGGCTCTCTTTATTTCTTCCAATTGTTTGCGTACGCTCTGGCGGGTGTTTCGGTAAAGCAGAAATTGCTGCTCGATATAGTCCATCGTGAGCAGGGCGCGTAATGCAATTCCTTCAGGTGTGATGATGTAACGCAGTTTCTTCCGTTCGGCGCGCTTGATCTTGACATACCCCTTTTCGATCAATCGTTTGATGTGCCAGTTGACCGTACCGACTGCCACGCCAAGTTGGGTGGCAAGCGTAGCCTGGTTAACATCGGGGTCGCTCTCGATATGTTCAAGCAGTGCCAGCTCGCGCGCCGTTTCTGTAGAATTGGCCATGGAATCCTAATGTGCGTCCTTCAACCGCTTCAGGTCAGCCTCTACCATCATCTCCACCAGCCCCTCGAATTTTATTTTCGGTTCCCAGCCTAGCTTCTCACGCGCTTTCGATGGGTTGGAGATGAGCACATCCACCTCTGAAGGTCGCAGGAAACGCGGGTCCTGTACAACGTAATCCTGGTAATTTAATCCGACGCATTTAAATGCCATTTCGACGAAATCGCGTACCGAATGTGTTTCACCGGTGCCGATTACAAAATCCTCTGGCGTTTCCTGTTGTAGCATTTTCCACATGGCCTGCACATATTCTCCGGCAAAGCCCCAATCCCGGCGGGCTTCCAGGTTGCCCAGGTGGAGCTCTTTGCTCCGCCCCAATTTAATGCTTGCCACGCCATTGGAAATTTTTCGGGTGACAAATTCCAAACCGCGCCGGGGACTTTCATGATTAAAGAGAATGCCTGAGACGGTATACAAACCATAAGATTCACGATAATTGACCGTTATCCAATGCCCATAAACTTTTGCCACACCGTATGGGCTGCGTGGATAGAAGGAGGTTGTCTCATGTTGTGGTGTTTCCGTCACCTTTCCAAACATTTCGCTGGAGGAAGCCTGGTAGAAACGTGCCTTGGGGTTGACCGAACGGATGGCTTCCAACAACCGCGTGACCCCTAGGGCGGTCACCTCACCCGTCAATACAGCCTGGCTCCAGGATGTCGCCACAAATGACTGCGCTGCCAGGTTATAGATCTCATCGGGTTTGTACTGTTCAAGGGCTGCCACCAGCGAGCTCTGGTCGTGCAGGTCGCCTTGTGCTATATCGATGTCGTTTTGGATGTGCTCTATACGCTCGAAGGTTACAGTGCTGGATCGACGAACCATGCCGACCACACTATACCCTTTTGACAGTAGGAACTCTGCCAGATATGACCCATCTTGACCTGTGATGCCGGTAATTAATGCGGTAGGCATTTTCCTCTCTCCTTATTCAAAATTCAATTTCTGAATTATAAGCTCAATTGGTTACCCGTCAAGTGGCGAATACCAATCGTCTTTATTCATCTTGTTTGATGATCGTGGATAAATAAGCTTTGGAAGTCGCTCACTTCGATAAGGGATTGACCAGTCGATAAACGACTTCCCCCTCGATGACTGTCTCGATCTCATAATGTGTTTGGATAAACTCGAGCGTTTTATCCAGGTTAACCGCCCGGCCCGCAAACAGTCCTTTTCCCGCATTGAGTTGGTTCTGACGAATTGTCGGGTCAATCGAAAGGATATCATCCGGAGCTACCTGGTACGCGTCCACAATGATCTCTGGTGGGTTGCTCGTCAGATCGTTATAAAAACCATCCACCAGTTGCGGCGTGATCGGGGACGCCAGGTACTCTGGATACCACAGGAACGGGCTGGGCGCATCCCGCTCTGCCATGTAATTCACCCCGGATTGCACCCAATCGAGCACGGTATCGTTGGGATTCGTGTTTCGTCGGATATACAACGACACCAGGTTGATCTCTTCCACGCCGTACTTTCTGTCGAAGAGTACTGTAGTAAACGCGCGTGAATAATCCATGACCCTGCTGAAGCCCAGTGCCATCGCAAATAATGCTGCCAGGGTCAGGGGAATTTTTTCCGTATTCAGGAAGGCGATAAATTTGGGGGAGAACAGCATGGAAGCGCTAATTTGATACAGGCCGCCGCACAGGAGCGCCACCGCCGGAAGCCAATTGACGAAATAGTGCATGTAGCCCCGCCCCGAAAGAGAACTTAACAGGATTTCAATCGGCCATAAAACAATCATTAAAACGATCAGGGCATTGAATTTTTTCGTTCGAACCATCTGGAACCCCATGAAGATCGCCGCCCCATACCCCAATAAAGTGATCCATGCCACCACGCCGAGATATTGAAATCCCGGCAGGATACTTGAAAGGATACTGGCGTGATTCCCCATATACGCAAAATTATACAGGATAGCCGCATCCCAGGCTGCAACCAGGATTCCTCGACTCCACAAAAAGATTGCAGTAATTAATAATGCCAGCCCTCCCCCGGCCGACATCATTCCCAGCCGTTTGAGAGTCAGTAAATAATTGCGCTGTACGAACCCCAGGATGATCCAGGCGCAGGCTATCGCCACCTCCATTCCAATATTGTTCGCCCTGAAAAGGAAGCTTAAGACGGCCATGGTTCCGATCAAAAAATCATACAGTCTGTTTTTGGGGTTCCTGGTCCCAAGCACAAAAAAGGACAGGGCTGCCATATTGAATAACAACGGGAACTCTTCGACCAGGTCACCTTTCCAAAACACGTTATCGAGTCCCCAGATCCAGATGATCATTCCAAATACTGCTGCCCCCGGATTCCAGACTTTGCGCAGCAGCCGGAACCCAATAACCGTTGCCGAATACACGAACAGGAATTCCAACAGCCAGACTCCCCAGCGTGTATCCCGTCCCAGCCAGAGACCCAGGGCATTTATATAAAATATGCCCGGCGGCTTGCTGTCCCACGCATTGATATAAGGTAAATCGCCTCGTAAAATCAAACGACCGAAATATAAATAGCAGCCGCTGTCCCGTGTTGGCAGGGTCGTAATGGGATTGGCCCTGTCCAATATCAGTAACACCAACAATCCCAGGGCAAGGAATGGGATGGATCTCCCGATGGTTGCCATCAACTTGGTTTTCATTCAAACAGCCTCACCCTAAACATTAATTTACCTGATTACTTGCACTCTGAGACATCCAACAAACTTCGCCAATTTGTGGATGCCATATCGCCAATCTCTTGAACGGTTTGTACGCAGCCCTGGGTGAGAGTTGTCCTTTTGCCCGGAATTAAGCTGGTCCCACCACGTATTATCCAAATAGATATACCGGGATCCGGCCAACGCGACCTTACCCGGGTTTGGGTCTGTGATCAGGGCATTCCATTCTGGATAGGTGCTGAAATCGACCGGGCCGGAGGTTGGGCTGGAACGGGTGGACCGCCCGAACAACGTTACCGCCCGATATGGGATCCTGTCCAATACCAGGGCCCCGGGCGCGAGCGTGTTCCATTCCAGCGTGCTCATTCTGCCGTCCTGCGCATCGATAAAATAAGAAAGCTAAAACCGATCAATACCTCTCGAGCCTTTACTCGCCCGGATATTAGCAAAACAGGAACGGCACAGGCAATGAACACAGGCACTGCTACATATTCTGCCGCATAAGCATACAAACTCAATCCAAAGAACAGCATGGATACAATAAACCAGATGTTTTTCTTTGTTGATAACAATAAACAGAAAAATCCAAGTACAAAGATGAATGGCACAATGTTTTCATAATGACCCCAGCGCGAAAGAATAACATACCAGGGACTGATTGCGATCAAGAACATGGAAGCAAGTGCAAATTTATCGCCCAGGATTTTTCTGCTAATAAAGAAAACCAGGGGCAGAGTTAGTATCCCTGATAACAAGATTGGTAACCTGACCGTAAATGCTGTCAGCCCGAAAGTCATGAAAGGGATCAATATGTAAGCTTCAAGAGCATCCATCCCGCTGCCCCATGATTTGAAATACACTGGAAAGGAATCACCGTTCCGATCAACCCCAAAGTGGTATAGATCGTAAGCCTCTAAACCTATCGAGGCCTCATCCACATTTATTCCGGGTGGAGCTTTGTTAAACTCCCAAATTCGGGCAAAAATCCCCACCGCAAAAATGGAGAAAAATAATATCGGGACAATAATGGGTTTTTTCCAAATGGATATTACCGGCCGTACCAGTCTCTCAATTATCGTTTTGATTTTTTCAGGCCAGGAATTCGCCTGAATCTGGTGCTGTGTCGCGGGAACTTGTGGATTATCCATGGGTGCGTTTCTTATGGATTTAAGGATTGGGAATTTGAAAACTAAGTGCAGCGCTGGTTTGTCTGATAAAAACTCTTAAATAGGTATCTGGTTCGCAATTAAGCGCTGCCTTCGGAGCCGGAAGTTCAGTAAATCCAGGCCCGTCCAAATATGTCTGCCAGGATGGAAAATCGGCTTGTTGGATCATGAACACATTCGCTTCATCCCGCCATTGCCGGGCAAGCGCCTCGTTCCATAAGCCCAGGCGGGCCAGGCTTTCATTATCACCCCCCTGAAAATAATTCCATTGGTCATCCAATTGTTGGGGAAAAATGGAAATATCGGGAATATATAAGAGGATTGCGACTGCGTTCCCTCCATCCCAATAAACACGCTCACCCGGTGAGAGCGTGTTTGCCAGATATTGTCCGGTCTGCTCATACGTCTGAATGACGTTCATGGAACATTCCCATTGTGTAAATCCTCCACCCAGGGCAGCCGAAGGAGAAAGTAACAACCCGGCCAGCATAAATACCACTGCGACAATCGCGCCGAAGGAGGTGGACCGCAGGACCCGCTTGCGTTTTAAGAATGCTCGAAGCATCCAGCCGATCAACAGGATCAGCATCCCGCACAATAAACCGCTTGCCAATGGGATCAGCCAGCGTGATGTGTTGTAGGGAATGCCGCGTTGAGTTGCCAGATAGTCCCAGATTGGCACACCCGGCAGGATTTTCCCGGTCCGAATAAAACTCGAAATGCGTGGAATTCGCAGGTGGATCAGGAAATCGCTGGTGCTTAGGAAACTGCCATAGCCAACGCTGCCCGAGATTACGAGCACCAAAACGCTCAAGATCGCCTGTCTGGCCGCCGACAGGTGACTTTGGAAATTCGAAAACACGGCCACTGTCAGTATCAGGCCCAGGTAAGAGAAGAAGGCCAGGTATGGATTTACAGTATACGCGTTGCCAAAATTGATCCCATTCAGACCCAATCCGGCCCAAACATGCAACCCCAACAAAATAAAGAAAAGCACTCCCAGGAAAACGCTGAATCGAAAAAGTTTCTCGTTTTTCCAGTCCTTGCGTGCCGGCCATAAGACCAGACTGATGATGGAACCGGCCACGGCAATGAAATGGTAGCGCAAGCCTTCCAACACGCTGTACAATCGTGTTACCCAACCGGGTTGAAAATCTAACACGGGAGTGATCCCCTCCGGCAGTCGCCAGGCGTTTAGGAATGGCGTCAGGCTGGCTGGCAACCAGGGTGCCCACACCACCAAAATCCCTGGCCAGAAACCCACCTGGCCGGCCAAAACGACCGCCAGGCTCGCCAGCACTGAAAAAAGGCCCGTCTTGCGGCCGAACTGCCAGAAGATGTAAACCAGCAGGATGGGCAGCACTGGAGCCATGTTCTGTCGGGATAACAGGATCAACGCTGCGAGAACCGCACTTAATGGTGCCTGCCATGTCGATCCGTTTTTGCCCATTGCGAAGAACAACATCCACATCAACAGGCAGGTCACCAACCCCTGCGATATGCCAAAACTGTAAAATTGAATGATGGCAGGATTGAGCGTAACCGCCCAGACTGCCACTGCCGCCCACCACGCTCCTGCAAGCTCCCTGGCAGTGGCCCAAAGCCCGATTAATGCCCCCATTCCGAGCATAATTGCGAATATCCGGCCTGTCCGCAGGCCCGGCCCAAACCATAACTGGATGTAGCCCGGTATTAAATAGGACAGTGGGCTGTATTCTGTTCGAGGACCAAAATCCTGGTATGGATGGTAGACATCTTTGGCAAAAAGGTACCCCTTGTAGAGATACAGGCCTTCGTCGATGGTGGCACGCTGTGTCCTCGCAAAATTGATGGAAGCGGTCAGGGTTATCGCGGCTCCCATCAACGCCAATGCAAATGCAATGCCGGCCTTGAGCCTCCATTTGGTTTTCAGTCTTTTCAGCACCCTTGGAGTGGGAAACATCGTTATCTCCGCCTGGCCTCCCGCCGGTCGCGTACCCAGCCTCCGATCAGGATGGCCGCGCTGATGATCACGATGGCCGCGAAGACATAAAATATATTAAGATATCATTAATGACAGGCTGGTATTGCGGCTGAAATACCAGTAACCGAACAACGCCAGGAATACCCCTTCCACTGCCAGGACGCGACCAAGCCAGCGGTCATGCGTGAGTCGCTGCCAGGTCAGGGCTTTGGCAGCCAGCGCCGCCTGGAAAAGCAGCATGATCACCCGGTAACGCGGGTTATCCCATTGGTCGCCTCCGGCTCGTGCCGAGGCCAGGACAATCCAAAACCAGACGGCCAGCCAGAGCCACAACCACGCCATTCGCTCGCGCCTATCCTCCGTTTTCCAGATCGGCCAAATGCTGTAGATCAGCAAGGGGATTAATGCGTACCAACCCAGGCCTCGCAGGATGCCGATCAGGCGCACCGGCCATACTCCCGGGTCAGCAATCGCAGCTGGAAGGACCGGTTGCGCAATTCCATAGGCAACCACGAAGGGCAGGTGCAATGATTTCGGCAGCGACTCGAAGATGGTTTGCAGCCAGCCCGAATTTGTCGTGGTGACGTACGCCCCAAAATTCATGGAATATTTCAGCCAGTTGAACAGGTTTGCCAGCGGTCCCCCCTGCACTTTCAGACTGCCCGCCACGATACCGCTGAACACCCATCCTGCCAGCACGATCACTGCCGCCGTCCCGGCTACCCACCACCAACGGATGTGAACCTCCCTGCGCGCTAGCCAGACCCATACGCCCAACACGATCAGTGCCGCAACGGCCACTCCCGGCGAAAACAGCAATAATCCCACGGTTCCGCCAGCCAGCCAGATCCAGGAGGTACGTTCCCGTTTTCTCTGCCAGATGACCACTGCCCACAAGAGCATCGCGATGAATAACAGCAGGAATGGTTCGCGAATCTGGGAAATCCCTGAGAGCAGTGATTCCGGATACAGCGCCATGATCCAGCCCAGGATCAAGGCCACACCATCCCCCCAGGCCTGGTATCCTCCCTTCCACGCCACCGCCACTCCCATTGCTCCTATCAGGGCAGATAGGATGATTGTCAGCCAGGAGCGATGTGCATCCGGACTGAGCAGACGGTAGGTCAGGCTGAGTGTGAAGGTCAACCCGCCATATTGCTCCTCGATCCCATAGGAACGATCGAAGGCTTTCCAAAGTGGATCGCCCGAGGCGGCCAGAGTCCACGCCTGGTTATCATAAGTGTATGCATCCCGGTATATGTAGCCGCCCTGATGGACCTCATTATCATTCCCATAAAGGGGCAAAACCGCCGAAAAGAACACTCCTATCCCAATACGCAAGACCAGGGATACTCCCAGCATCCAACCTAACGCACTCGGAGCGCCGGCGGAACGCCACAACGCCGAAATCCCCAGCAGCCCCAGGATTAAGAGGACGGAATATCCCAGCCATCCGATCCACCATATCCCCGGGCTGAATAGTCCGAGCACAAGCCCCACTACGATGCTGGCTGGAGAGATCCAGAGCAGGTCACGCAGAGATTTCATAAAAACCTTTCAGGCTTCGCTTTGCACGCGCAATCCAGGAGTAATGCTCCACAGCCGCCCGGCCGCCTTGACCGAGAGCCTGGCGCTTCTTTGGATCGGCGAGCAGCCCACCCAGCGCTGTTGCCCATGCCTGGACATCTTCCAGTGGACAGAATATTGCGCTGCTGTCGTCTAGCACTTCGTGCAATACCGCCAGGTCGCTCGACAGGATCGCACGTCCTGCTGCCATGTACTCGAACATTTTCATCGGACTGCATATTTCGGCGGTGTTCCCACCGCTGGAAGTGCTCACCATTCTCCCGTACGGCATTAATAACACATCCGCAGCTGACTGGTAAAGTGGGATGCTTTCGTTGGGTACGAATCCGGTAAAGATCACGTTAGCCAGGTTGGCTGCTTTAATTTTCCAGGATGCCACTTCTTCCGGGCGACCTCCCACCCATACGAAACTGGCTTGCGGAAATTTTTCAGCCAGGCCCAAGAAAAGTTCCACACCACGGCCTGCATAAAGGTGCCCGGAGCATAACACGGTCGTCACCTCGGGAAGCTTGAGCAACCGCCTTGCATTTTCAGCCTCTGGCAGGTTGCGGTAGCGTTCGATATCCACTCCATCCGGTGCAACGACCGTATAAGCCTGCGGCAATCGTAGGGCGTTTCGCAGAGCCTTGGTGATCGGCAGCAAACGTTTCCGGCCGGGCCAGCCGTAAGAAGAGTTGTAACCACACGGGACCAAATCGTCCTGACGGGAAGTCGTGCAGTTCCAAAAAGGAAGGCATGCCGATTAACAACCCAAGCGCAGCCGACTGGAGCGGCCAGACATATAGCAAGTCCGCACCCAGGCGCTTGGCTCGACGGACAGCTTTCCATGCGAAAAAACGCCGGTTTCGTACCGGCAGCCATTCGATCGGAAAGAGCTGCTCCAATCCATAGTGCTTTAGCAACAATTGGTCATCGATTGTGGAGCTCTGATTTCCTGGCACCAGAAGGTTAACCTCCAGCCCCAATTGTATGAAGGCCTGGCAGACCTTCATCACCTGGATGCTATTGGCCGTATCTGATGGAATTTGCGCCGTCGAGATACACACTATTCTCATTATTGGTCGCGCTCGTTATCCATGTCCAGCAGGCCCATGCGCATTGCGGAGAGCTGCTCGGCGATCAGCCCAAAGAAGAAACATAACAGACCGGTTACGATTGCCAGCATTGCCCCCACGCTGACACCCCGCGCCCGCAGCATGATCGGAATTCCCCAGACAAGTCCAAACCCTATGCAAAATACTGAAAGCGGCAGGAAGATCCGCAAGGGGTTGAAAAGCATGGCAATGTTGATGATTTCCATGACTGTCTGGATGGCTGTAAAAGTGGTGATGGTGCTCTTCCCTGATGATCTTTTATTGATTGTGATCGCGTGTTCCAGTACCAGGTGCCGTTTCTTGATGAAGATCAAGGTGATCACATCGCTGAAGGCCATTAAATCAGGGCAGATGGATAGATATCTCTGCACCAGATAGGTTCGGTAGAGTTTAAAACCCGAGTTCAGATCCGAGATATGGATCGGCATCAACAAACCCGCGAACCTGCGGATCAACCACTTGCCGATATTGCGGTAAAGCCCGGTGTGCGCGCTTTTGGCACGTTTTCCCACCACCATATCCGCATCTTTATCGAGGCTGAGATCGAATAGGGCCTGGATGTCGCTCAGCTCGTGCTGGCCGTCGGCATCCATCGTTAACGTGTAGGTTGTATCGGCTTTTAGTAAGCCTGATTTCAACGCCCCGCCATAGCCGCGATTGACCTTATGGTGCAGGATTTTTACGCCAGGGTTCTTCTTCGTATTCTTTCAGGATTTCCGGGGTACGGTCATTCGATCCGTCATCGACCAGGATTACTTTCCAATTTCGTGCGTTGCAATATGGGACCAGTTCTCCAAGCAAATTAGATAGGCTGGACGCTTCATTATAAATTGGAACCACGATTGAAAGTTGGGAGGATTCCACGGAGGCCTTTTTCTCGTTTCGCATGGGAAATTCAATTCATAAATTCAGCTAATGCAATTTTAGCAGAAGATAGCCGTCATTTTGCATTACCACCTTGACTGGGATGACATCCAGGGCAGATTGTGGCACCTTGAAATCGACCACCAGGTAACTCGCATTGAGACGATCCGCCAGGGGTACCAGGTCCTTCAGGCGTTCCACCGGATCGGACATGGCCCGCAAGGCTTCCATTTTTTGGGTGGTGTCCAGCCAGCCTGCTAATGCGGAACGATCGCTGTATCCAAGCAAGCCGCTGTCTCGCAGAGAATATACCAGTGGTCGCAAGGCTTCATAGCGCACGCTCAGCGATTGTGAGGTAAAGGCAGTATCTTCGTTGAATACCAGCACCCCTTCACCGGGCTGGGTCTGCGTGCGCAATGTGGTAATTAATTCGTCCAGCGGACTTGGCGTACTACACACCAGCCGTGCCTTGGGTATACAGGCGAACGTCTGCAACATATCCCGGACAGCCGGGCGGTTGGTGGCGCCCCAGAAACCAAAAAGCACCACTCCCAGGGCAATCACCGCCCGGCGCGCATTTGGATTGATCAGCTTCGGCAGCCATTCTACCAGCGGCCAGAGCCAGAATAACAGCAGCAAGGGTACAAAATAGCGCATACAGCGCACCAATTCTGTCTCGATTGGCAGGATATGCAGTCTTTGTTCGACAAATTGTTCAACCAGGGGGATCAGCACGCTGGCGATGAAAATCCCCGCCATCCACAGCAACACCACGATGACTTGTGTGCGGTCGTTTTTCTTAAGCCTCCAGGTGAAGACGAATCCAATCATCGCCACCGGCAGGAGCAGACTGCGGGTCATATTCAGGAGAAAACTTCCCAATGCAGCCGGGACGTTCAGCAGGTTGGGCGGTGAATAGGTCTGCAATATCGCCATCACAGTACTGTAATCCGCAGCCTGGTCACGCCCGCGATAGGAAAGATAATTAAGCGCATAGGGTGTTAGCACCAGCAGGAACAGAATCCCCAATCCCAGCATGACCAGGCTGCGTCGTTTCCAGCTCCAGCCCTTGGGCTGCAGCAACCACAGGCTGAGCCAGATGGCCAGACCCCAGGCCGGCGCGCTGACCGAATGGACGTACACCAATAATCCAGCCAATACCATCAGCCATGGCCACCTTCCGGGGTGGTCCTTCCACACCAGCGTCAGCGCCAGCAGGAACGGAAGCAGTGCCTGGAAAGTGACCCTCGGCAAGGCCTCCTGCCATACACCCCAGATCTCGCCCAGGCCGATATTTATCACCGTCATGCCGGTCAGGAACGCCAGCAGGAACGCCCAAAACCGGTTCTGGCTAGGGTTAACGCTTGTGGTATCGGCAAATAGCACCCGTCCGAGGATGTAAAATCCCAACAATTGCAGGAAGGTCACTGGCAGCACCAGCCAGGCGTACGCCAGGCCGTAGTCTCCCGTCAGATGGTTGATTGCCCGGATCAGGGGGATCTGGATGGTGTCGTAAATGCCGATGTTGTTCGCGTTTCCCAGGGCCGGATCGGACTGGAACCAGTCTGGATGGTCCATGGCTGCCGCATAACTGGCAATGTTTCCCCCGTCCCCGGTCAGGATGACCACCGGATAGTTTCCCTGCAGTTTCCCCAGGAAATAAACTACTGCGAAAGCCAGGAAGATCAGGACGAACAACCAATCCCAGCGGTTCACACGTTTCATGGTTTTCATCCAACCGCCATCTGTCGTTGATGGATTGCCCACAAGCCGCGCAGGCTGATCAACCCGACCGAAACGATGAAGTATCCTGACAGAATGAATGCCATCATCAGGTTTCCATACACGGGTACCAGGATGCTCATGAGTGCCAGTTCGATCACACCGATCAACGTCGAGATCAGGATGGGGTAACCCGGCTTGCCAAAGGAAAGGAACAGCGACCGGTTCCATTGAAAGATGCTAGCAAAACCAAAACCGCCGATCAATATCAACAACACCGGATAGACCGGCTTGGCCTGTGCTTTATATAGCAAGGGAATGACCCACCACCCGATCGCTGCCCAGATCGCCCAATACGCCAGTACAACCGTGCTTGCAATCGCTGTGATGCGTTTGAGCAGGCGCAGGGTTGTCTTCCATTCGAATTTGGCAATCGTTCTGGAGATTTCTGCGTAGGTCGGGGCAATGAAAGGATCCAGGATCATCGTCAGGGGCAGGATGAAGGTCATGGCAATTTTAAAATAACCGACGTCGGTCAGGGAGAGTAAAGCCGCCAGGTAAAGTTGTATGTTATCCCTGAAGATCAGGTTTACCGTGCCGTTCAAGTTGGTATTGATGGCGAAGCTGATCAACGCACGTTTGTTTTGTAATTTATACAGTGAAACCCGCCACCAGCCTGCATCCAGCCTTTTGTTTAATTCTCGCACCGCTACAATTGCATAAGAAACTGCATAATACGTTTTCCCGAGCACATAAGCCAGGAGCACGGCTGATAATAAACCGCTCAGCGGTATAAGCTTACCCCAGCGGAACAGCACGTAAGTCCCACCGATCATGCCGAAGGTGATGATACTTTGGATCAGGTTGGCACGACCGAGATGGTCGAAACGTTGTGTTGCCTGCAAGATTCCTGTGGACGTCTCGAAAACCAGGTTGCTGAGCAGGATAACGCCATAAAACGCAAACAGGGGTGCCGTCCTGACATCCTTTGCAAATACATTCGCAGCCCAGGGGGCCAGAAGCAACAGGATCAGGAATGCCACGATCGATGTGGTTGCTTCCACCAGGCCTGCAGCTTTTACCATGACCGCAGCTTCTTCCTTTTTGTCATCTGCAAGCGCTGGGCTCAGGGTCTTGAGCACAACCTCGCTCATGCGAAAGGAAAGAAAACGATTGATGTTGGAAGCAAAGACCTGGACCGCCGCCACCAATCCCCAATTGGCCACACCGATCAGCCGGACGGCAATGATCGTCTGAACGAAACTAAGCACC
This sequence comes from uncultured Chloroflexia bacterium, assembly GCA_963814135.1. Lineage (GTDB taxonomy): Bacteria > Chloroflexota > Anaerolineae > Anaerolineales > Villigracilaceae > UBA877. The sequence goes on from CAWFBZ010000003.1 coordinate 230,297, forward strand.
GCCGAAATAACGTTGCTGCTGAACAGATAACTGCTATTCTTAACCACCCGCCTTAGTAAATTATCTTCTCGCCAGATCGCAGAGAGCTTCTGGTAAATGGTCACGCCTCCACTTTCTTGCGTGCCCTGGCTTGTCCTGCCGCGCAGATCTCCGCACCCATGATGTGGTATTGTGCCATTTGATATGTTTTTATACTGGCTTTAAAGATTAAAGCCTGACTACTTTCGGATTGTTCTTGCCCATTTTACCGAGCGCATTGCGACTGTCGAAAATAAATTTCGCCGCCTCCAGGATGGGTTGGTAATCATACGACGTATGGTCCGTTGTGATAACCACGCAATCCGCCGCACGCACAGCCGTCATCAGGTCCGCTACGGAGTGCATCTCCGTACCCTCATGCGTCTTCAAGGTCGGAATGAAGGGATCGTGATATTCAACGATGGCCCCTTTCTTTTGCAGTAGACCAATCACGTCCAATGCAGGCGACTCGCGAATGTCGTCGATATCCGGCTTGTACGCCGCTCCCATCACCAGGCAGCGCGAGCCTTTCAGGACTTGGCCACGCTCGTTCAGCGCGTCCATGATACGGGTCACAACGTAACGCGGCATGTTGGTATTTATGTCTGAGGCCAGTTCGATGAAACGCGCCGTGTACTGGTAGGCCTTCATCTTCCAGGAAAGGTACAGTGGGTCGATTGGGATGCAGTGTCCGCCCAATCCCGGCCCGGGCGTGAATTTCATAAAGCCAAAAGGCTTGGTGGCTGCAGCATCGATCACTTCCCAAACGTCCACCCCCATGCGCTCGCACATGATCGCCAGCTCATTCACCATGCCGATGTTGATCATCCGGAATGTATTCTCCAGCAGTTTTGCCATCTCTGCCGCTTCCGCCGACGACACCATATGGATGTGCTGGATCGCGCCGCCGTACCAGGCTGCCGCGACTTCCACGCAGGCGCTCGTGATGCCGCCCACCACTTTGGGCGTATTGAGCGTGGTGAAATCCTCCCGTCCCGGGTCCACTCGCTCGGGTGAGAAGGCCAGGAACCAGTCCTCGCCAACGTTCAGGTTGTTAGCCTCCCCCAACATGGGCAGCAGGATCTCGCGCGTGGTGCCCGGATAGGTGCTGGACTCCAACACAACCACCATACCCTTGTGCATGGATTTCGCCAGTTGTTCGGTTGCAGACAGGATGAACGACATATCCGGATCGCCCGTTTTGCGCAGTGGGGTCGGGACGCAGATACTGGCTGCGTCCATTTCCTTCAGCACCGAGAAATCTGTGGTCGCTTTCAGTCGTCCGGATTTCACCAGCGGGGCAAGTCGTTCCGTGGGGATATCCGGAATGTAACTGATGCCCTGGTTCACAGAATCGGGCTTGCGCCCATCCGGGTCGATCCCCGTAACGGTAAAGCCTGCCTCGGCAAATACCACTGCCAGCGGCAGACCCACATAGCCCAATCCCATGACGGCGATCCGGGCAGTCTTATCGTTCATTTTACTGATGAGAGTTTCTTTTGTGTTCATAATACCTTTCAGTCATTTTGAATTGAATTTCCGACCTGTATGACCGTGAATGGTTCAGCTTAATGCTCAAAAGAGACTTAATTGCTTCGGATCTTCCTTGGGTTCTTCCGTGGCTTGAGCCGGAGCCAGATGCTTCAATGCCGCCCGCGCTTGTTCAAGCAGTTTCGGTAACTGGCCAAAGTCCTTCAGGATGGCCGGTTTGAGCGCCGCCTGGTGTAGGGCCGCTGCCGGATGGAACATGGCAATCACGAACCGGTCCCCGATCCTGCGCATCTGGCCATGCACGGCGCTGATCTTTACTCCGGGCATGAATTTGCCCATCGAAAAACGCCCAAGCGTAATGATGATCTTCGGGTTGATGGCCGCGATCTGCCGCTCCTGGTATTCGTCACAGGCAGCCAGTTCTTCCGGCAGAGGGTCACGATTCCCGGGTGGACGGCATTTTACCACGTTACCGATCCACACTTCCGATCGTTTCAAGCCTGCCGCTGCCAGAAGTTCGTTCAGGAAATTGCCTGCTGCGCCCACAAAGGGCCGTCCCTGCTCGTTTTCATGGAATCCCGGTCCCTCGCCGATGAACATGATTTCCGCATTTGCCGGCCCCTCGCCTGGAACGGACAACTTGCGTGAGTGGTACAGTGCGCACTTTTGGCAACCAGACACTTCCTTTGCGACCTGTGCCAGTACTTCTTCGGCGCTCATGCATCCTCCAGACGATTAAAATCTTCAAGGTTCATTAGCAAGGCATCCTCATCGTTATCTTTGTAATATCCCGGGCGGACTCCTGCAACTTCAAAGCCATATTTTTTGTACATTGCTTGAGCTGCGACGTTCCCTGCTCGCACTTCCAGGAAGGCCCGCCGTGCCCCTTCGTTTTGGGCGGACCCTAATGCCTGCAACAGGATTTGCTCGCCGATCCCTCTCCGGCGAAAGTCCGGATGAACGGCAATGGTGGCAATGTGGGCTTCATCTATGATGAACCACAGCACCAGCATCGCAACGATTTGCCCTTCCATTTCCGCCACCCACCCTCGCGAGACCGGATTTTCCGTCAATTCGTAGCGATACGAACGCTCTGACCAGGGCAAATTGAATGAAAGCATATCGATCGCATGGACTGCCGCGACGTCATCCAACCTCATCCGGCGGACGATAGCGGTCACGCCGGCAGGCCTCCGCTTATATGTAAATAGATCGGTGCGAGCGTCGCTGCCGGAACGCTCTCTCCAGCCTGCCATTTTTGCCAGGCCAGTTCCGCCAGGATGCCCGGCCTTCGGACGCACTGTGCCGGGGAAGCCAGGGTCACATTCTTGAACTTGCGCCGCAGCCTCTGGCGAGCCTCCGCTGGCATATCACCACAAACGATCACGCGGCTGTGGATGCTTTCCGCCAGTTCATCCGCAGTCATCACGCTCACCGGTCCATCCGCCTGCCATTCGCTATCTCCGGCGCTGTACCAGCCGACTGCCAGTCGCCTCCGTCCGGCCTCCACCACTGCCGCCAGCTTGCGTGGAGATTTCGCCGAGGAATCCGGAAATGGGTATGCACCTGCGACTACGTCCAGCGTTGGGACGCCGATGACAGGGATGTGCCGTGCCAGCACCAGTCCCTTTACAAATGCCAGCCCTACCCGCAGGCTGGTAAAAGAGCCTGGTCCCAACGCCACGCCCAGGGCAGTTATGTTGGTTATTTTGATATCTACGCGTCGCAGCAGTTCCTGTAGCGCCGGCGCCAGCTCCTGGGTGTGGTGCAATCCGCTGTGCCAGACAAATTCGCCCGGCACGCTCTCCCCGTCGTACAGCGCCAGACCAATTTGGGCAGTCGAAGTGTCAATCGCCAGCAGCATCACTCCACTCCATAAACTGTCTGGCGCAGGTGGTCGAGCAGGGTTTCATAATGTTTTCCGTTGGCCACAAAACGCATGCCCCGGTGTTCATCGGATTCGTATTCCAGCCATGCCCACAGCCGTTCAGGCGGCAGGATCGGCTCGACCCGTTCCGGCCATTCGATCACCAGCGGGCCATCCGAAAGCAGGCTTTCCATATCCAGTTCTTCAGCCTCGCCTAGTGATTCGACCCGGTAGGCATCGAAATGAAAGAGATGCTTGGCATCCGGTCGCCGGTATACATTCACCAGCACAAAGGTGGGACTGGAAACCGCATCCATTGCCCCCCAGCCCTGTGCCACGCCCTGAACCAGCGTGGTCTTTCCGGCTCCCAGGTCGCCCTGGAGACATACCAGATCGCCGGGCTGTAGCAACGCTCCCAGGCGCATTCCCAGGCGACGGGTCTGTTCCGGGGAGCGGCTGAAAAACTCGAATGTACGTGCGTCCAGGATGGGCATGCCGAGGGGATTATACTACACGGCCTTGGTAGAGTTACCCGTCTTTTACACGCCCTGATCCAACCACAGGCGGTCACATCCCCCCACTTGAAGCCTCCGTCTCGCTTTCCCTCGCTGGCTCTCGCACCCCTCTGGGGATTATTTTCCTGTCACCTCCCGCAAGTCTCTCTTGAGGCCCAACTCCGCTCCCAGGATAAGCGCAATCTCGTGCGAGGCCTCCGGTCGTGCCACCCGTCGGCAATTTTTCACTACCGTCTGCCGCTCATCCGTGCGGCAGATCCAGCGTGTCAATGCGCGTACCACCATGAGGGGTTCTGGCGCCCAGACACCCACCCCTTCGGAAACCACAAAATCCACGTTGCCGTCTTCCTGGCCCGGCAGTTTGGCGTACAGGACGATAGGAAGGTCGGCTATCAGCGCCTCGGCAATTGTCCCCGGCCCGGCTTTGGTGACAATCACATCCGCAGCCCGCATGAAGTCGGGCATGTCATGTGTAAACCCGTAGATAAATGCTGGATTTTCCCACCTGCGTTCTTTAAGCTCCGCTTCCAGTTTGTTGTTCCGCCCGGCCACGATGATCAGGCACAGGTCCAATCCGGATTGGTCGATCGCGATGGCAGTATCCTCCAGCGGTCCCATTCCTTCCCCCCCACCCACCAGCAGGACGATAGCTTTGTCCTGGGGCCAACCCATACGCTCCCGCAATTCCTTTTTATTACCGATCGGGGCGCTGCAACGCTGGGAGACCGGCTGCCCCACCACGCGGATCTTTTCCGGCAGCATGTCGTACTGAATACCAACATCTTTGGCCATCTCGGTTGGGACGAGGATCAGATCCGCTCGCTGGTCGAACCACAGGGCATGTGTGCTGACCATGTCCGTTACCACCGTAATAAATGGCGGGTGGTTCTTGCCAAGCGCTTTCAAGATAAAAGAGTTGGCCACCGGGTGGGCGCACACCAGCAAATCGCTTCTGTTTTCCCGCAGCAACCGCAGGGCCGCACGCCTCACATAGGGCCAGAATGTCGATGTCACAATGCGCGCCTGGGGTCGCCCATCACTGATGTCGAATAAGGCGCCCCAAAGCTCAGGCGCTTTAACCAGGTCTGGATATACTTCCGGCAGCCGGTTAAAGGGTGGTGGGGCGTAATCTTTGAGGAAATCCACCATTTGCATTTCTATGGCATCCCCGTATGCACAATGAACCGCTTCGATGATCGCCTCACAGGCTGCCCGGTGTCCGCCGCCAGTATCCGAAAAAAGGAATGTCACGTGCGGTTTGACAGCTGCCTGTTCAGCCATTGGATTCCTCCTTAAGAACCACCTTCACGCGGCGAGCCAGCTCACGCCGCGTCAACATCACACGTCGCCCGCAGCCCTTGCACTCCAACCCGATGTCTGCCCCCAGGCGGACGACAGTCCATTCGAAAGAACCGCACGGGTGTGGCTTGCGCAGACGCACGCGATCGTTAAGTTGCAAATCTGGAAGCATAGGGAAAATTGGAAATTAATTAGACGGGTGACCTTGGAAAAGAAATTATACCGTAAAGTACGCTAACTTAAATTTGTGATAAACTATCGCCGAAGCCCGTTCTGGAGGATACCATGCCCAATAAAGAAACCTTCGATATCGAAATTGCCGGCCTCCATCGCAGCCTGCGTCTGTTTGAGATCAAGCCTGGTTTGAAAATTGCGATTCTTAACATCCTGGGGGATACCGAATTGGTCCAGGCTTGTGCCAAAGCCCTGAATGAAAAACTCAAGGATATTAATTTCGACATAATCGTATCTGCCGAAGCCAAGTCCATCCCACTGGCTTACGCGCTTTCGGTCGAATCAAAAAAACCCTATATCATCCTTCGTAAGTCCTACAAACCTTATATGGGCGCCGCACTCATTGCCGAGACTCTTTCCATCACTACCGGTGATCCGCAAACCCTGATTATGGACGAGAAAGATCAGGCAGACGTCAAAGGCAAATTTGCCGTGATCGTGGACGATGTCATCAGCACCGGTTCTACTCTGCAGGGAATGCGCATGATCATGGAAAAAGCCGGGGCAATAATTTCCGCAGAAGCCGCCATCCTGACGGAGGGCGAACGCGCCAAATGGGAAAAGATTATTTCCCTCGGGCATTTACCCCTCTTTACTAATTAATTTTTGTTTTTTTAGACGTGGGAGAGCCTTGATGGCTCTTTCTCGCTTTAAAGCCGCAACTTTGTCAGGTAACTCTTCCACGTAAACCAACCGCAGCGGACGCCGGCTGCGCGTATAGCGACCTCCCGATCCGCGGTTATGTTGGCCCAGGCGCCGTTCCGGGTCCGTGCTCCAGCCCGTGTAATAGCTGCCATCCGAACACTCGAGAATGTAACAATAGTAGCCCATGCGTCGATAAATTAATCGGGATGTTCGCGGTTGGTGGTCGTTATTCTTTCTTGGGTTTTTTATTCCCCAGGCCCAGCAGCTTGCCCAATCCAAGCTGTTGCATCCACAGGTCGCTGAACGAAGGGATTTCCTGTTCGACCGATTCGATCGACTGCCAGTTGCCGTCGGTGCGCACGCGCTGCCATTGTTCCCTTTTCGCCTGGTTGTCCTCAAATCGATTCTGCAGGTGTTCTTTTTCGCTCCCGTCGATTTCGTCGCGCAGGGATTTCAGCGTTTTGATCAGGTCATCCAGCACGCGCACGGTATTGGCGCGGTTCTGTTTTGCTGCTTCTGCCAGGGCAGCCGAATCTTCACCTTCCAGCGATCGCATTGTGGCGGCAAACGGTCTCCCGGCCAATTTACGGATGTCCGCCCACCCCGGCTGTCCGAAGACCGTCTCCGTCAGGGCGGCTGCCGCCAGGGCTGGCAGCGTGTGGATGGTTGCCATGATGCCGTCCACCTCGGCCAGGTCGGCAAAATAAGGTCGCGCCCCCAGCAGGGTGACGAAGCTGGTGGCAAGCTTGATCGCACTTTCATCGGTTCTGTGGGAGGGCGTGACGGCGATCAATCCGTTTTGAAAAAGGTCCGCCCGTGCCGTTGCGATTCCCCTGCCGCTTTCACCCAACGCCTCGAATTTGATCGCCGGTGTCAGGCCAATGTATTGGCATTTGCCCAACAAATATTCCTCCACCCAGGCCTCTACTGCCAGCTTTGCCGGCGCAGTCTCGATCAATACAATCTCTTCTCGAACAAACGGAGCGATCGCTTGTAAGGTTTCTTGCATCTGGTGCAATGGCAATGCCAGTACGATCACGTCGGCTTCCTTGATCGTGCCGGGAAGGTTGTGTCCCACGCTCTCGACCGCCTCCATCTTTTGGGCGCTGCGTACCACCTCGTGTGAAATATCGTAGCCGATCGTGCTGACCTGGTCCTTGTGATTCGCCAGCGCCAGCCCGATCGAAGCCCCGATCTGCCCCAACCCAATAATGGCAATTTTGACAGTCATGGTTTCCTCAATTCTTAAATTTGCTCATGGGAACTAACTCGCATTATCGGCCGCTTGCAGAGCCGCCAATAGGTGCTCGATCTCCGGTCCGGTATCTGCCAATGGTGCATCCTGGTGGCGCCGGATCAATTCCACCGTTCGTGCCGGTGCGCCCGCCTGGCTGGCCAGGTCTGCCCCCCATTCGGCGTGACGTTCAGCCACCACGAATGGACGACGCAGCCCATCCAGCGGTCCTTCCGCCCATTCCTTTGTCCTCTTTCGGAAAAACCTTTTCCCCACCACGATCATGACCCGCTCGAAGATCGACAGGGGGTAAAGGATTTTTCCCACGTCATGCAGCAGCGCTGCCCGCAATAGGTCCGGATCGGTCTGCCCGGCTGCCCCCAGGCGTTTATATACCTGGTACGCGTGGATCTGTTCAGAAGGCTGCATCCGTCGGAATAGCATAAGTTGGCTTGGGGAAAGGCAACCCATCAAGGCCTCGCTCCTGACCCGCTTGCGCGGGCTGATCAGGACATTCCAGAATTGACGGGAGCGGTAGGTTAGGCGGGAGATCATTTCGGCATTATTCCGGTGGCGGGCTCTTCCAAAATCGGTGGTTTGAGCGCCGCGCCCCGGGCAGGGGGATTATAACATTGTGATAGAATCGTGAGAGCCGGGGACGCCGACCCCGGCTCTCTTGAAAAGGAGGAGAAGAGAAATCGCCTTACAAATATATATTATCATCTTGGTCTATTTTGTGCTTGACGCCTACCCTACGCTAACCCTACGCATGTCTGACAATTCTGTAATGTTTCATAAAAAATAGATCATTTTCGATTTCGTTTTCTGAAAGAGGCGGTTATGCAAGCAAAATCCGCACTGTATATTGGTGAGACTTCCGAAACTCCCATCGGCAGATTCTGGCTGGCGGTTTCGGACCTGGGGCTGGTGGCGATCGAATGGGGCCTTACCCGGGAGCAATTCGAAGCCTACCTGGTCAAGCGTTTCAAACGCTCCGTGGAGTACTCCCCCGAACATATCCGGGAAGCCGCCTCGCAATTGGGCAAATATCTCGCGTGGTCGGCAGCGCCACTTTACTCTGGTGGTCGATTGGACCGTGCTGCGCCCCTTCCAGCAATCCGTACTGAAAGCCACCGCCGAAATCCCCTATGGAGAAACCCGTTCCTACAAGGAAATAGCCGAACAGATCGGCCGGCCGAGCGCCGCCCGTGCCGTCGGCCGCGCCGAGGCGACCAATCCCATGCCGCTGGTTTTGCCCTGTCATCGCGTCATCGGCATGGATCGGAAATTGCACGGCTACGGCCTGGCGCAAGGGGTCAGGACCAAGGAATGGTTGTTGAAAATGGAAGGCGCCTTCATAACCTGAGCAACCTTTGCTTCCACGGCGTCCGTCTCCCCGAAATGACAACTTCATCGTTTCCCACCCTTTACTCCAACCGCCCTCCCATCGCATGCAATGATACCCGGCGACTTATTTTGGCCTCACCGCCTTCCCCGGCGACGAGCTTTCACGCCATCTCCCCGTTGGGGGATATGACATCATCCTAAGTTAACCCTCGGATTTCATGATAGACTTTCCTCATGACATTAACCTTTCCCGAAACTTCTTTTTCTCTTGCGTCAGTGGTGATTGACCATGACTGAATTCCGCTCCGGTTTCATTGCCATTCTCGGAAAACCCAACGTCGGCAAATCCACGCTGGTCAATGCCTTTCTCGGCCAGAAGATTGCCGCCGTCTCTCCCCGCCCCCAGACCACCCGCCGTCGTCAACTGGGTATCCTGACCCTGCCGGATGCTCAGCTCGTTTTCGTCGATACGCCCGGCGTCCATGCGCCCAAACATAAACTCGGCCAGTACTTCAACCAGGAAGCCGCAGAAGCCCTCGATGGGGTCGATGTGGTGCTTTTCCTGGTGGACGCCAGCCTCCCACCGGATGACGAGGACCGCCAGGCTGCCGGTTTGCTCTGGAGCCTGCGTAACCGGCCGCACCTGTTCCTGGGTCTCAACAAGATCGACAAGGTTCCCGCAAAGGCATTGGAACTTGTCCAGGCTGATTACCAGGCCCTCGTGCCGGATGCGCCTGCGCTGGCATTTTCGGCAGCCTCCCGCCAGGGTTTGAAAGAACTTCAGGAAGCCCTCGTTTCGCGCCTGCCAGAACGCCCAGCCGAGTACCCCGAAGAACAGATCACCGATTTATACGAAAAGGAGATTGCCGCCGAATTGATCCGCGAGGCCGCCCTGGTCTTCCTGCGCGATGAGGTCCCGCACGCCCTGGCCGTCCGCATGGACGAGTTCAGCGAACGCGACAACGGCAACGCCTTCATTTCCGCCACCTTGCTGGTCGAGCACGAATCGCAGAAAGGCATCGTGATTGGTGAAAAAGCCGCCATGTTGAAAAAGATCGGTTCGGCGGCCCGTATGGAGATCGAATCCATGAGCGGCAGGAAAGTCTATCTCGACTTGCGTGTCAAGGTGGACAAAGACTGGCGCGATGACGAAAACGCCTTGCGCCGTTTGGGATATAAGATCAAAGGGAAGAAATGATTCTCGGGCTGGTTTTGTTTTTCCTGGTCGCCGGGTTGGATTGGCTGGCGGTTGCCAGGAATTGGAAGAAGATCGAGTACGCCGCCAAGCCGGCCGCCATGCTTGTCCTGCTTGGGCTTTTGTGGTTGGTCACTGGGTTCCACGACCTGCCTCCGCTCTTCTTCGCCTTGGGAATCTTCTTCTCGTTGGCCGGTGATGTATTCCTGATGGTTTCTTATGCTCGTTTTTCCGACCGTTGGTTTTTGGTGGCGCTGGGCGCTTTCCTGCTCGCCCACCTCTCCTACATCGTCGGTCTTAATACACCCCTCCCGGTCCTTTCCGTCGTCTGGTCGTTGATAATTGCAGTGGTCCTGGCGTTGACCGCCGGGCGTATTCTCCGTCGTGTCCTTTCGGCCATTCGCCAGAAAGGTCTGCGGCGCCTGGAGCGCCCGGTGGGCCTGTATGGCATCGTCATCACCCTGATGTTGCTTTCTGCCCTCCTGACCCTCGACAACCCGGCTTGGAATACGACCGCTGCCGTCCTGGTTGCCGGCGGCGCCATCCTTTTTTATTTCTCGGATGTCCTCCTGGCCTGGAACAAGTTCATAAATCCGATCAGGAATGGTCGCCTTGGCAACATGATTCTCTATCACCTTGGTCAGGTCGGATTGGTGCTGGGCATCCTGCTACAATTCGGCAAATGATTCTCCCCGTAATTCCAATCTTCACGAATTCCCCGGCTATTTTCATCCTACCGGTAGAAAACAAACACCTTTGGCGCCTCTGGCACTTCTATCTCACATATTCTTGAACGTCTGGAACCCCTTCCCCAGCGCCTCATGCGCCTGTCCGATCACCATGAATGCCATCGGGTCCAAATCGTGGATGATCGTCTTCAACTGCTGCACCTCCGAGCGGCTCACCACGCAGTAAAGCACCGGTCTCACCGTATCGGTGTACGCTCCGGTTCCATTCAGGATCGTCACCCCCCGCTCCATCTCCGCCATGATTCGCTTTGCCACCTGCTCGGATTCCCTGGTCACGATCAGGGCCGTGCGGACGGTGCCAGCCCCTTCAAGGGTGCTGTCCACCACCAGTCCGCTCACGTACAGCACAATGATTGCGTACAGCGCCGGCTTCCATCCAAAGACGAACCCGGCTGCCAGGATGACCAGCGTGTCGGTCAACATGTAACTTTGCGTCATCGGGATGCCCCGCCAGCGGTTCAACATGCGTGCCAGGATGTCCGTGCCTCCGCTGGTGCCGTTGCCCCGGTACACCAGCCCGTAGCCGATCCCGACGGCGACCGCTCCGTATATCGAGTTCAGCACCAGGTCGTCGGTCAGGCCCTGTTTCGGAAAGAAAGGCAGCAGCACCAGCAGGTCCGCAAATAGGGAGTAGGCCGCCACTGCGACTGCCGTGCGGCTCAGAAATTTCCGCCCGCCCAGGGTCCGCCAGCCGATCAGGAATAACGGCAGGTTGCCGATGAAGATCATCACGCCGATCGGCCAGCCGGTGAAGTGGTTGATCAACTGCGATATCCCGGTGATGCCTCCCGAAGCCAGGTTGGCCGGGACCAGGAACACCCGCAGCGCGATCGCCTCCAGCAACGCTCCGGCCAGTACAAAGACGTAATCGCGTACGCCCGCCCACGATATGGTAACTTTGCCAGTCATCCCATCACCCTTTTCCTTGGATGCGCTCTTTCTCGATCGAGATGCGATCCCGACCTGCAAGACCAAAAAAACTTCGTGTCCTTTAAGTCCTTGGTGGTTAATTCTTTAGCTCTTCCCCCGCCAGCGCTTCGATCATCCCGATCACCGCCGAATTATCCAGTTCTCCCATGCCGTTCTGCAGCATGGCATTGTAGAGTTGCGCGTTTACCGCCGTGGATGGCAAAGGGATGCCATATGCGCGTGCCGTCTCCAGGATAATGTTCAGGTCTTTGGCTTGCATGTGCGCTTTGAAGCCCGGGCTGCGGTTGCCTGCAAACAGGCGCGCCGGCTTGACATCCAGCGTCCAGCATTGCGCCGCCCCGCCCCGAATGGCCTGCACCACTTTTTGTGCGATCCACTCCGGCCTTCTGGGCAAAGATCAGCAGTTCCCCCATCGCCACCATCTGCGCCGCCACCATGATCTGGTTGGCCGCCTTGGCCACCTGGCCGGCCCCCGCTTCGCCCACGTGCGTGATCGTCTTGCCCATCACCTGGAAGATCGGCTGGACCTTTTCCAGGGCTTCTGCCGGCCCGCCCACCATGATGGCCAGCGTCCCGTTGCGCGCCCCGATGTCCCCACCCGAGACCGGTGCATCCAGGCTCGCGACGCCCTTCTCGCGCCAGCCTGGCTGCCAGGCTGCGCGCCAGCGCCGGCTGGATGGTCGAATTGTCGACAAAGACCAGACCCGCCCGCGCCCCTTCCAGGATGCCTTTTTCGCCCAGCACCACTTTCTCCACGTCCGGGCTGTCCGGCAGGTTTGTGAAGATCACCTCCACCTGCGCGGCCACCTCGGCGGGCGAATTCGGCCGGGCTGGCTCCCTCAGCCACCAGCTCGTCCACTGCCGCCTGCGAGCGGTTGAAAACCACCAGCGGGAATCCGGCTTTTAATATGTTGCGGGCAATCGACTTACCCATCAGGCCCAGGCCAATGTACCCTACTCGTAACATGTTTCTATCCTCCAGGTATGGAAATCGATTAATTATGCTTTCTCCTGCCATACCTCACGCAGCAACCCCGGGGCTTATTGCAGAACCCCTTCCAGCACTCCGGCAGTTTTCGCCGAATGGATGGATGGCGGCATGGGGAGATTATAACCCTCCGAAAATAACCCATTCCTGCGAGATTTATCTCTTCCCTCTCCACGGTCTCCGGCGTCTGTGATGCCGATTGCATGTGAGATGGCAAGACTCCAGCGGGGATGCAGATGGGGGAGCGGCTCGGCCGGGAATGGGGAAAAGGGCTTTTTACGGGGTGGGAGGGATCATTTTTACAAAACGACGAGGAACAATTCCGGGCAGAGAGCAGAAAAAGGCAGTTTCGTGCAAGTTTTTGGCTGATTTTAAGCCATTTCGTGCAGGGGGAGCAGGATTTTGGGAGGCCGGGGGCAGAATTGTTCCTCGGGAAATAGGGGTAAAAAGGCGGATTTTTGGGCAGTTTTTGGGTGTTTTTTGGCGAAAACGAGAGGGGGGCGAGGGTTGAAAAGGGTAGTGTCAAGTAGTGTGTGTAAACGGGTTGGAAATTAAGAAGGCACCTTTTCGCCAAAGCAAATGACCAGTAGGTTGCAAATGGATGGTCAGTCTGCCATGGGATGGTCTGCACGGGAATGTGGGGACTGGTGCTGGTTCTACGCAAGCGCGGGGAGGAACGCATCCCGGACCTGGTTCCAGTGGCAGTTAGGGTGACGATTTAGTTGTTGGTTGAATTATTCAGGTTGCGCGGATCCATCTGAAATGATGTTATAGTGAAATTCTCTCAAACCAGGAATAGCAATCCAAGTTACCTGACGTGGTTATTTTAGTGTCCTGAAAATTCGGTTTTTCCCTTTGGAAAGAGCGAAAAATGTCAAAAAGAGCAAGTCAGGATCTACGATCCAAACCGGGCATCAACCCCCTCCGCCCTACACCACTGTGTGGTGCAGGCGGGCACCTCCCCCAAATCCGACAAGGTGTATTTACATGTTAACTTTGTGTTTTGTGGTCGGATTTGGGGGAGGGCCGGGTAGGGGTTGAAGCTTTACCTGACTTGCTCATTTTAGTGTCCTGAAAATCCGTTTTTTTTCCTTTGGAAGGAGCGGAAAATGTCAAAAAGATCAAGTCAGGTACTATAGTGAAATTCCCTCAAACCCGGAACAGCAATCCAAGTTATCGGTTCTCATCGTTTGGAAAAAGCATACCCGGTGGTTATGGCCGGGGGCATTTTTGTTACTTGAACTGGCCGTGACTTTAAGCAGTTGAGCATTTCTTTTTAGGTAACCCAAACCACGATTTATGAAATTTCGTCGCGGCAGTTTGTCGCGGGGGTTTGTTGACTACAATTTTATTTTGTTATATAGTATTTAGAGAATAACATTGGTGGTATGTGGGGGGCACTTTGCCCACAGGTAACGGCTTACCCCGAATTTAGTCTTCTGATTTTAATATTGTGCCGTATAAATGCCTAAACGTTTAGGACAGTATCCCCATACGGTGACATTACGGAGTAGCCATAAGCCGATATACGAACCGCTCCACACGCGGATTAGCCGCTTCATCAAGAGATTATAAGAGCATGAAATCAAATCTTGATTTGTCGCAGTTGGATGATGTTGCCTTGTTAGCAAAGGCTATTTGTGAATGGATTGGCACAAAGAGTCACCCTGAAAAATATGCTGATATTCAAGATTTAGTACTGACCCGAGACTTTGTTCATACACTAGATTTACTTGAAACATTGTTAACCCGCTTCGAGATTAACGTTCATCTTGCCAAATTAGCACTCGAACAATTGGAAAATCCAGCACGTATAAGCTCCCTTGGATAGGAGTTTTGGCAAATTGACATCGAGGAGTTTTTTGCATCAAACCTTCTGGATTTGTGTTACCAACTATCAAACGCCTGGGGAAAAATTCAGGAATTCGCTGACAAAGAAAAAACTTTTGATATTTTACGAACCAAGCCTAAGAAGCCAAGTGAAACTCTCTTGGCCCGTCATAAAGCAACACACTTTGAATCAATGCAGTTCGATAGTCTTCGCATTGCAAGTAAATATTCAATCTTGAGGCGCCCTTATCAAATTCAAGATGGTAAACTCAAAAAGGAATTAGCCAGTGAGACTATGCCAAGAGTTGCTAATCTAGTTCAGGGGGCTGTACAAGAAGGCTTGGATTATATTAATAAGTTTCGAGAGGCAACCATCGGGTAGCTTAATAACACAAACGCGGTTAACGCACATACACCGGACGAGTACAAGGTTTTGCCCTCACTTTCGGGCCTGCGACCCTAAACGGCGGATTTGGCGTCTGGTGGTTTTATCCGCCAATTCCCGCCCTTGCCGGTATCCTATGAAGAACACACAGGACAGGCCGCCAGCCGTTAGGCGTTTGTCTCCAGATAACCAAAACGAATTAGGAAATCATGACGATTGACTATTGTGCATTTCGTGAGATACTCGGAAGAAAAGAATACTTCGTTGCGAACACGTGCATAGGAAAGGTTCCCTTCTATGGCCGAACAAAAAAACAATCTTCTATCGCTCTACAAAGGGTGGGATGCCTATCAAGCTCTCTTGATTAAAGCAATTGCGCCACTCTCATCTGATCAACTCGTCCTGCGAGTTGCTCCACATCTGCGTTCTGTAGGTGAAAATGTTGCTCATATCATTAGCGGTCGTGTCAGCAATTTCCTAGTCATGGGCGAAGCAGAGGCTGAGATAGCTCCAATGGAAAAATGGGACGTAGACGGCGCTCCTCCACGAAGCGCGGCTGAGTTGGTAAGTGGGCTCGAGTCCACCTGGCAGATGATTCAGACGGCTCTCGTTCGCTGGACACCAGCGGACTTGGAGGATGTGTTCGTGGATGGAGACGGCCAGGAAGCGCCTCGCATCACGCGTCAATCGATCATCTGGAGCACAATCAAACATGATCTACACCATAGCGGTGAAATATCTCTCACACTTGGCGCGCACCATGTAAAGGCACTCGATCTCTAATGCAGTTTTTTCAGAGTTGAATTTATCAAGCAGCTATTCAATTCTAAGTACGCCTGTGCCAGACCTTAGTCAAGGCAAGCACACGCCCAACAAAATGTGCACTGGACGTTAGGGCCACTGTGCCAATCTCAAACAGTTTTCTACGCCTCAGCCTTTTTCCGTCAGGCGGCGTTCTGCTGCTTATGCCAGCACCAAGCTCCGCGAACGCAAACCATTGAGCGTGACGAATTACATCGCTCCACTCGCAACTTTCTTCGGTGGTTCGATGGGTGACCTGGGCGGCACATCGTCCGCTACCTTCCGGCAGGACCGCCGGGGAGAGGTCTGGGCATTCATCTCCGTCGCAATCCTGTTCATCGGGATGCCCCTGGCGAGCCTGACGGTGGAGGTCGTGCGCGGCATGTATGTGCGCACCCACCTGCAGGTGGCTGCTGCCGACGCCATCAATGTTCCGGTATTTCGGGAAACCGGCGTCCGGCAGAAAACCCAACTTTCAAGGATTTCCCTTTTTCAGATCACACAATCTGCGTAAACACTTCGGGCTTCTGTTCTGCGATCCGTAACAAGGCTTCGGCAGGGCCGCCTGGTTTGCGACGTCCCTGTTCCCAATCCTGAACAGTCCGCAGGCTGACTCCCATCAAACCTGCAAAGGCAGCCTGAGAGAGTTTAAGTTTGGCACGGATGGCTTGGGGCGGGCCAGGTTCTTTCAAGGTATGGGTGCGCAAAGTAATCTTTCCGGCTTTATGGGCATGGATGTCATGCATACCTGCGAGTATTTCCAGACCAATATCACGTTCAGTCATTTTCAATTTCCTTGACTAAACCCGACCGGCCGGTGGTTGTAAAACCTTGACTTCTCGATTGATGCGGTCACTCAGGGTACCCTGTGCGACTTCAAGATCATAACGAACCTGCAAACGCAACCATACTGCGGCACTGGACCCAAAATAGCGCGCCAGGCGCATGGCGGTATCGACCGAAATCGCACGCTGTCCATGCACGATCTGACTGATGCGAATGGGCGTAACGCCAATATCATGCGCCAGGCGATATTGAGTCAGGCCGAGCGGCTTCATGAAATCTTCCAGCAAAACTTCACCGGGGTGAATTGGGGAAAGTGTAATGTCCATGGCTTACCTACCTTTACGAATGATAATCAACGATCTCAACATTCCTGGCTTTGCCTTTTACCCATTCAAAGCAAATGCGCCACTGATCGTTGATGCGAATACTATACTGCCCGGACTTGTTGCCTTTGAGCTTCTCCAGGTGGTTGCCTGGTGGAGCAAGCAAGTCTTGTAGATCCTCGGCATCGTCCAGATAGATCAACTTCCGGCGGGCAGTCCGTTGCATATCCTTGGGAAGCTTTGTTGAGACAATCCCGAGGAAGATTTTCCTGGTTTCGTCCGAAGTGAAAGACTTCGATCACGACACGATAATATCACATCGCGATAACATACGCAAGACTTGATCAAGGCAAATAAATTTGACGTAGCTTTCGCAAATTTGCTCGCCATTTATATTTAGAAAATTCTTCGTCTTTGTACAAGGATTCTTTACCACGATCCTGCAAAGAAGCTACAGGACACGGTGCGGCGGAAAATAAGAAATTCTTGCCCCATCACTGTCAACCTACGTTATTTGAAAGGCGTAAAGCTTTTTTCTTTTCCGGCTTGTCCGGGTTAGGGAAATAATAAAAACAGAGACCGCCAGGGGTGGCGGTCTCTGTTTTCTTTCAAACCATTCTTCAGTCGTTCAGGCTTACTTCAATTCATACACGATCGTCACGTTGGTCACGATCTGCATGGATCCGGCCTGTACCGGCACACTCGCACCTGCAGCCATGGCCGTCGCAGCCCGCAGGGGGGTCTCGACCGGTGCCGTGCTGTCCGAATAGGTGATCGTTTGTACCGTACCCAGCGTGACACCCGTGGCTTTGGTCAGCTCATCCGCCTGTTTGCGGGCATCGCTCACCGCGGCCTGGCGGGCCTGTGAGAGTGCATCGGTCTTGTCCGCCACGTCGAATTGGATGCTGTTGATGCTGTTCGCACCCGAGCTCACCGTGGAGTCCAGCAGATCGCCTAATTTGCTCAGGTCCCGTACGGTCACGTAAACGGTGTTGTTCACCATGTAGGTGGTGCCGGTCACTTTGCCATTGTTGTCGTATTGCTGTTGCGGGTAGATGCTGAAATTGGTGGTCTGGATATCCTTGTCGGCCACTCCAAAGCCCTTGATGGTGCTGATGACCGCCTGGGCCTGGGTGTTGTTCTCCGATACGGCTGTCTTGGCGCTGGCGTCCTGGGTTTGAACGCCGATCGAGACATAGGCGATATCAGGCGTCAGGGTTACTTTACCCGCTCCGGTCACGGTGATGGTCCGTTGGGGTGGCTGGGTCTGCACGGCAATGCTGGCCGGACCACAGGCTGCCAATAAACTGCCCACGATCAGCAGGGATATTACGAGGAAATATTTGTTTTTCATGGTTTGCTCCTTCTTTATGAAGATATTTTGTTATTTGCGCCGGGCATGAACTTCTGTAGCCTTCAAACCCGGCACCCTGGAACAGGCACTATTGGATCGCGTACGTTACGCTTACCGTCACGGAGATCTGGGTCTGCCCGGGCTGGATCGGTACCGAGGCGTTCGGTGCTGCCGCCGCCCCGCCTCCGCCCATCCCGTAATAGGGCATCGGGGAGTTATCGCTGTAGCTGATATTCAGGATCTCTCCCAGCTTCAGTCCGCCGGTTTGGGCCAGTTCGGTTGCCAGGCTGCTGGCGTTCGCCATGGCCTTCTGGCGGGCTTCTGCCATCGCAGCCGTCTTGTCGGCCACGTCGAAGCTGATGCTGTTGATGCTGTTCGCACCCGAGCTGACCGCCGTGTTGAGGATCTTGCCCAGGTTGCTCAGGTCACGCACGGTCACGTAGACCGAGTTGTCGACTGAATAATATGTGCCATTGTTGGCCGGTTGGCCGGGCGCATTATTATAGCCAGAGTTGTTGGTGTAAACGCTGAAATTGCTGGTCTGGATATCCTTTCCGTCAATCCCGGCGTTTTTCAGTGCCTCCACCAGGGCCTGTGCCTGGTTGTTGTTGTCGGTAACCGCCTTTCCCAGGTCGGGGTCGTCGGTATGCACACCGATGTAGATATAGGCGATGTCCGGGGTCAGGGAGACCGTTCCGTTCCCGCTGACTTCCAGTGTACGCGCTTGTGGGGTGGCGCCCCCGCAGGCGCTCAGCGCCACGGCCGCGATCAGGACAAAAGCAAATAGGGATAGTTTTTTACGCATGTCAAACTCCTTGTGAGATAATTGGTTATATAAATTGAAGACGCTCTAACCATTGTACAATGTTCCCGCCCGGATTGGAACTCTGCAGGAAATCGATTTGCGTTTCCTGTTTCGGCGGGGAAATACCCGCCTGCAACTTGTCTTTTCACCATTTACCATGTAGAATTGATACAAATGTTCTACGCGGGTCTGGTGTATTTACCTCGACAATTCACCATTTCAACCAGAGAGTACCAAGAACTCACCACGATCCCGGGGAGAGCACCGCGGGACAGGCTGGACACGAAGTACACGACGGAAGAGGAGAATGAAGAATATACATTATTGTTGTGCCTTTTTCGTTTTACCACGAGTAAAAAAAAGATAATCCAACAGTGTCGAGGTAGATACCGCCTGGTCATATATTTCTTTCACATCTTATCCGTGCATATCCGCCTCAACCGCATGATCCGCGTTCTATAATCATTCAATGCCTCTGAACCTGCCACAACTCTTCGATAAGATCCACCAGATCGGCCTGGGCGCCCACGCCCGCCAGGCAACCCTGGATGACTCGCGCAGCCGTGCCCGTTCCCTGCTCGCTGACTGGGCCGGCAGGGCCTCCGAATTGCGTGACAAGCTGGAGCGTGCCCGCCAGGTCGATCCCTCCCTGCGCTGCGCCATTCCCCTGG
Organism: uncultured Chloroflexia bacterium; assembly: GCA_963814135.1. Classification (GTDB taxonomy): domain Bacteria; phylum Chloroflexota; class Anaerolineae; order Anaerolineales; family Villigracilaceae; genus UBA877. The sequence goes on from CAWFBZ010000003.1 coordinate 249,764, forward strand.
AGGAGCCTCTGCAGGCTTCCTTCCCGCCCCCCGGCCTGCCTCCTTCCGTCACATTACTGGCCGCAGATGGCTCCCAGGTTTTGCCCGACCGGCATGCCGCCCTGCAATATTCGTTGGTCAACGTCGGCGCGATTGCCATCCAGCCCGGCTCGGACCTCGCGCCTGAAATCTTTACGGATAGCTCCCTGCTCTTCGCCGACGAACTCTACACCGATACCGGCCGCATGGCAGACGAGGCCATCGAACAGCAGCGCGATATCGCCGAGCGCCGCATGCTGCTCGACCTGGCCCCCAATTATCCCGCGCCTGTCCTTGCCCTGACCGATGGTCCGGTGGAGCTTTGGGGAGCCCAGGGCGCCGGTGAGCAGGAGTATCGCCGCAATCTGGAGATCCACAAATCGGTTCTCTCGCAGTTACAGGCTGGGGGTGTTACGGTGGCCGGGTATGTCGATAAACCCGGCGCCGACCTGGTCGTCCGCAGCCTCGAAATCGCCATGCCTATCCACACCGCAGGAATTCAATGAAATCCGCACCCGGCATGCCCTGCGAGGTGTCACGGACCGCTGGCTGTATGGCTTCCTGCCCGCCGGTCACCGTTCGGCCATTTTCGGCCTGCAGTCCGGTTCCCGCAGCCAGTACACCGGCGACCTGGCCCTGCATTTCTTCTACCTGAATGTCGGCGATGCCCTCCACCCCTGGCTGGTGCGGGTGGAAATACCCGCCTGGGTGGTTGCCGATGCAGGGAAGCTTGACCTGCTGCATGCCGCGCTGCTCGCCCAGTGCCGGATCATGGGTGTCAGGCCCTATCCGTACATCCTGCAGCGTGCCCATGAGATCGCCGTCGTCAAATTCGATGAAAAAAGACAGGTCGAGCAAATGCTTGAATTGGAACTGCGCCGGGCGGGCGGCGAAATCGATTCCGAATCCAACAAGCAGTCTGCCAAAAACCTTAAAGGTCGTTCGGGCAAGTAGCCCACCCGACAGGCCCCTCCGGTCCTTATTAAGGAAATGAAATATGAACCCCATCCAGATAGGTCATCTGCTCCACTCAAGCACTTCGCAATTTGTCGCCGGCTGTTCCGTTTCACAGTCCCAATTGCCCGCCTTCGGCGCCCTCGTGTTGGCCCCCATCAACCCGGATTACCACGTCTACGGTTTGATCTACGATATTCACATCGACGACGATGGGCTGGTGCGCCAGCTCGTCACCGCCGGGGATGTCAGCCCGGAGGTCATGCGCGATAACCGCGAGCGCCGCATCGTCCCGGTCGAGATGTCCGTCCTGACCGTCGGATACCTGTCCCGACCCGGCGGGGATGACCGGGGCTTTCAGGTTTCCCATCTCCTGCCGCCCCGCCCGCCGCTTAGCCTGGACGTCATCGATCTCTGCTCGGCCGACGAAATCGCCCGCTTTACCGGCGCCGGTCATTTCGGCTACTTCCGCCATATCCTGCAGGCGAAAGACGTACCGGTTGGGGAATTGCTGGCGGCCCATATTTTGCAGGTGAAACAAAGCACCCAAAACGACCGCTGGGTCGCGGCCGCCACCCGGGAACTGATCACCCTCCTGCGTGACGACTACCCCACCCTCATGTCCGTCCTGGGCTCATTGAGTGAGGCATATTAAACACTAAGGCCACTAAGGGACACTATGAATATCAAGAACACAAAAAGAAAGAGTATTTACACCGGTACCATCTGAAGTCGAACGGATTGGAAAAAGTCGTTTTGGATTCTGCATTTCGAGTCCACACCACCCTTGGCCCCGGTTTGCTGGAATCGGTCTATGAAGCTTGTCTAGCCTATGAAATTAGGGAAAGCGGACTCCGAGTGGAGACCCAGGTGGCTGTACCAGTCAAGTACAAAAGTATAACAATGGAAGGCGGGCTTCGCCTTGACATGCTGGTAGAGAAGTCTGTTATAGTAGAAATAAAGGCGGTCGAAGCCATGAATCCCATTTTCGAGGCCCAGCTTCTCACATACCTTCGCTTGACTGGTATTCGTCTTGGTTTCTTGATCAACTTTACCGTTCCTCACCTCAAAAACGGCATTAAGCGCATGGTTATATAAAAATCTTGGAGACCTCTTGTTATCTCCTTCTTAAAAACCCCTGCTTGTCTTTGTGAACCTTGGTGCATCCTTCGTACCCTTTGTGTTAAAAAATGAAAAATCGTAAAAACACCAAAACTTCTACCTTCGGCTCCCCCGGTCGCGCCGGCCACGACTCATCCGCCTTCTACGCCGGCAAACTCTACGATGACCAGGTCCAGGCTATGGAAGGCGCCTATATCAGAATCCATCCTCCCCGAGGCTTCGCTCGATCGCATCTTCAACCGCTCCGCCGAGGCCATGGACGACTTGCCCGATAACTCCGTTCATCTCATGGTTACCTCGCCTCCGTATAACGTCGGCAAGGAATACGACCAGGACCTTTCCATGCCAGATTACCTGGCCTTGCTCGGGCGCGTCTGGCAGGAGACCCGCCGGGTGCTCGTCCCGGGCGGCCGGATGTGCATCAACGTCGCCAATCTTGGACGCAAACCCTACATCCCCTTGCACGCCTTCATCACACAACAGGCTCTCGAACTTGGCTTCTTGATGCGCGGCGAGATCATCTGGAACAAGGCCGCCAGCGCCTCCCCCTCCACCGCCTGGGGCTCCTGGAAATCCGCCAGCAACCCCATCTTGCGGGACGTGCATGAATACGTCCTGGTCTTCTGCAAGGAAACCTTCAAACGCCAGAACCCATCCAAACGGCCCAGCACGATCACGCGCGACGAATTCCTCGAATACAACAAATCCGTCTGGTCCATCCAGGCCGAGCCTGCCCGCAAGATTGGGCACCCCGCTCCCTTCCCGGTCGAACTGCCCCGCCGTTTGATCCAGCTTTACACCTTTGAAGGCGAGACCGTCCTGGACCCCTTCATGGGCAGCGGCCAGACCGCCATTGCCGCCCGCATGTCTGGGCGCCACTACGTCGGCTACGAGATCGATCAAAACTACGTCGAACTGGCCACCCGCCGCATACAGGAGCATCCGCATGCCGCTTCCGGAATTGAATGACCGTCAGTTCCTCGAAAAGCAATACCGGGATGCCTCGAATTCTTGACACCCGCCTCCGCCTGCACCAACGCTTCAGCGTCAATCCATACCGTTGGCAATCCTGGGTCTTCGACCACTTTGACCTGCCGCGGCACGCCCGCATCCTGGAACTCGGGTGCGGCCCCGGCGCGTTGTGGGTGGAGAACCTCGCCCGCATCCCCACCGGCTGGCAGATCACCCTTTCCAATTCCTCCGCCGGCATGCTCGCACAAACTCGTCAAAATCTTGCCGGCAAAGGTCCCTTTGAATTTAGAGTCATCGACGCCCAGTCCATTCCCCTGGATGCCGGTCAATTCGACGCCGTCATCGCCAATCACATGCTCTATCATGTTCCCGATAAGCGCCAGGCTTTCTCGGAGGTCCGCCGTGTTCTGAAACCCTCCGGGATTTTCTTTGCTTCCACTAATGGGGAGTCCCACTTGAAGGAGTTAAGCGACCTGATCGGCAAATTTGACTCCCAATTGACCACCTGGGGTGGGGTATCCGCTTCATTTACCCTTGAGAACGGCACGCCACAGCTTTCAGAATGGTTTCCCCGGGTCACCCTCTACCGCTACCAGGACGCTCTGGATGTAACCGAAGTGGACCCGCTGGTGGAATACGTCCTCTCCGGGTCGGCCGCAGGTATCCTTGGGGAAAAACCCATCCGCTTCAGGCAGTTTGTCGCCCGCCAGATGCGCTCGCAAAATGGCGTTATCCATATCACCAGGCAAGCCAGCCTGTTCGTTTGTTCCCAATATTGAATTGGTAATTATTGATTTAAGATTTGAGATTGGCACTCGACCGGTGGAGTCTTCTTATGGATGCTGATGAATTAAAGAGAAGAACAAAGAAATTTGGGTTGGATGTGATAAAGTTGGTTGAATCTCTGCCCAGCACACAAACGGGTAAAGTGATCGGGAACCAGTTGCTGCGTTCTGCCCTGTCGATCGGGGCAAACTACCGCGCCGCCTGCCGGGGACGTTCGAAACCCGATTTTATCTCCAAGATTGGCATTACAATCGAAGAAGCCGATGAATCGCAATATTGGTTGGAGATGCTCGCCGAGGCTGGTCTTGTCTCGCAGGAAAGACTTGAACCACACATAAAAGAGGCAGGCGAACTTGTCGCCATCCTGACCGCCTCCGCCAAAACCGCCCGTGAAAACCTTAATCGCCTGTCTCAAGCTCATAAATCAAAGTCAACATAATCCGGGAATCCAATTCCCAATCCACAGTCATCAATCTTCAAACATAGCCCGAAATCAATGAGGTTCAAATGCCCCAATCCTCAATCAGCAATCCTCAATCCTCAATCGGATACATCATCGGCGGCGGCCTGAAAGAATCCCTGCGCGCCCGCCTCACCGTCCCCTCCCAGACCGTCCAGGAAGGCGCCTTCGTCGTCATCCCCAGCGGCGACTGGCAGTTCTACGGCCTGGTCACCGACCTGCAGCTTGGCGCCACCGACCCGCGCTTCGCCGACGAGCAGACCGAGACGCGCCTGCCGCCCGCACTGGCCCAGGCACTGCACGGCCAGACCCTCTACACCAACCTCGAGATCCTGCCGGCCCTGATGCTCGAGCGCGGACCCGATCCTGCCCTCCCCGGAATACGCCGCCTGGGCGGCGGAGCATGCCGGTAAGCCCTCCCGCCCCCTGCCTGTCAAGACCGTCCCGCCTCACCACGCGCCCGTCCAACTCGCTTCCGCCGGCGATATCGCCGAGATCTTCGGGGATCCGGATGAAAAAGGCAATTTCGTGATCGGCTATACGCGTGAGCAGGGCCATCCCGTTTGTATCAACCTGGAGCGCTTCGTCCAGCGTTCGGCTGGCGTCTTCGGCGCCACCGGCACCGGCAAATCCTTCCTCACCCGCATCGTCCTGGCTGGTCTGATGTACCACAATCGTGCCTCGGTCCTGGTCTTCGACATGCACAACGAATACGGCTATGACGATACCGCTTCCGATACCGGCTTGCGCGTCACCGGCTTGAAGAGCAAGTTCGCCAGCCGGGTCCGGGTGGTCGGGCTGGGCGCCGGGTCCACCATCCGCGGCGCCACCCCCGACTTCAACCTCGAGATTGCCATGTCCGACCTCACCCCCGTTGACATCGAACTGCTCACCCGCGAACTGAATCTCAAGGAGACCACCCCCACCACGCTGCACGCGCTCACCAGCTCCTTCGGCCGGGATTGGTTCCGCCGCTTCAAGGCCATGAACCGGGAAGAGGTCGAAGTAGAGGACGAACGCACTGGCAAGGTCAAAAAGGTTCCCCATCCCGAAAGCGTCGCCGCCTGGGCCGACGATGCCGGCGTCAACGTCATGGCCGCCGAGGCCCTGCACGACAAGCTGCGCCGCCTTTTCGACAAAGCCTACATCGTCGAGCAACCTGCCGCCGATAACATCGCCGAGATGATCAAGTCGCTGGAGGCCGGCCGTCACGTCATCCTTTCCTTCGGCCAGGACTACGAGACCGACCTGGACTACCTGCTGGTCTCCAACCTGCTCACCCGCAAGATCAAGCATGTCTGGGAGAACAAGACCAACACTTTCCGCTCCACCAACAAGGAAATGAACCCCGCCCGTTGGTCATCGTGGTCGAGGAAGCCCACAAACTGCTCAACCGGGAGATGGCCAACCAGACCACCTTCGCCAGCATCGCCCGTGAGATGCGTAAATACTACGTCACCCTGCTGATCATCGATCAGCGCCCCTCCCAGATCTACGACGAAGTCCTCTCGCAACTTGGCACGCGCATCTCAGGCTGGCTGGGGGATGAGGATGATATCCATGCCGTGCTCTCCGGCCTCTCCGGGCGCGAATCCCTGCGCGGCATGCTGGCCCGCCTCCAGCCCAAGGAGGAAGTGCTCCTGCTCGGCTGGGGCGTCCCCATGCCCCTGCCGGTCCGCTCGCGCCGCTACGACGACGAGTTCTGGAAATCCCTCTTCGGTGCGGCCGGCAAGAAAACCGAATCCCAGCTCCTCAAAGAACTCGGCTATTGACGATACTATTGCCCATCTGCCTGTCCCCTTATTTGCGACTTTATGAAGCACCCTGTAAGGGTAAATCGTTCACACCGGATTTCCGCAGTATAATGATCTCGTATTACGATTTATCGATCGATAGGAGATTAGTATGGAATCTGTGACCGTATCCCCAAAATTTCAAATTGTCATCCCAAAAAAGGTTCGCAATTTACTGGGGGTGAAGGCCGGGCAAAAAATGCGCGTCCTTGCTTATGATAATAAAGTTGTTCTCATACCTGTCCGCCCAATGAAATCAGCTCGTGGTTCCTTAAAAGGGATCGATACCGATGTCCGCCGGGAGCAAGAGGACCGTTTATGAACGTGGTGGATTCTTCCGGATGGTTGGAGTATTTCGCCGGCAGTGTCAACTCGGAATTTTTTGCCCCCGCCGTTGAAAACACGGAACAATTGCTCGTTCCGACCATCATTCTATATGAAGTGTTCAAACGCCTGGTTCAACAGGTTGGCACTGGCGCGGCTCAGGATTCCATTGCCGACATGCTTGCGGGACATGTCGTCGATTTGAACGACTCTCTGGCCCTGAGCGCCGCACAAATTTCGATTGACCTGAAGATCCCCATGGCGGATAGCATCATTCTTGCCACCACACGGGAATATGACGCCACCCTCTGGACTTCAGGAGGTCCATTTCAAAGGCATTGAAGGCGTTAAATATTCCGGAAAGACTGACTGAGAGCAACTCGTCTGCACGCATTCCTCCACATCGCACCAGTGCATCTTCCCCCCACCAAGTAAAATAACCTCCAAAGGAATCGCATCCAATGGACATCTACCTCGAAATCGGTAAAAAACGCACTATCGCCGTTGCAATAGACTGGCCAGGTTGGTGCCGCTCCGCCTTCACCGAAGAGAGCGCCATCCAATCCCTCTTCGATTACGCCCCGCGTTACGCCCGCGCTCTCCAGATTTCCCGGCTTTCCTTCGTTCTCTCGAAGGTCATCTCTGATCTGGTCGTCGTCGAGCGTCATCACCGGCAATGGCACCACTGACTACGGTGTGCCCGCCTTGCAACTTGCCCGTGATGCCGCCCCTGTTAAACCCACAGAATTGCAGCAGTTACAAACCTTCCTCCAGGCCTCTTGGGCTGCCTTTGATGCAGCCACACAGGTTGCCGCTGGTCACGAACTCCGCAAAGGCTCGCGCGGCGGCGGCCGCGACCTTGGGGCCATCCAGGAACATGTCCTGGGCGCCGAGTTCCGCCTACCTCTCGTCCCTGGGCGGGAAATGGAAACCGGAGCCTCATTGCCACCCCCGAGCTTGCCTGGGCGGGCCTGCGCCAGACTATCCTCTCGACGCTTGATTCTGCCGTCCGCGGCGAGATCCCGGCGCGCGGTCCGCGCGGCGGCCTGCGCTGGATGCCGCGCTACTTCGTCCGCCGGCTGGTCTGGCACGCCCTCGACCACGCCTGGGAGATTGAAGACCGCCTGGTTTGAGCGTGCTCCGCAGCCGCACATAAATACTCCTGCCCCCAACTTCATTTGTTAGAGCATGCGCGGGATTTGCGAGGAATGGTGATGCAGGATCGGATGTGCCAGGAATTGTTTCGATCACAAAACTGAACCTGGCTTCATTGGAAATAAGCTCTCCATCCACTTCGAATTTCCAGCAGTAGATGCCACTGTAGACGATCAGCCCATTTGTCAGGGCCTGTTCTTTTACTGTCCTTGCATGGATTTCCACGGACAGGTTCTTTTTTGCAACCAGCGCTTCGAAGTATGCCCTGATCTTCTCTTTTGTATCTGACAACCGGTCGGAAAAAGTGGGAATTAATACGGAATTCTCAGCATAAAAATCCAGCACTTGTTCCAAGTTACCAGTATTTACAGCTTCTACCCATTGGTCGATGATCTTCGTCTGCATGAATTGTTTCCTCTTCCAACAAGAATTTTTTGTCGTGGACGGCTTGCTGAGCCAACATGTTCTCTATAACCCGCTTCTCAGAGAACGCCTCGCCGGTGTGTTTCCCCGGGATGAACCATACTCCTTATAAGCCTCAACCTGTGCTCTTACGGGAAAGACTGCCGTGGAATGCCAATTTACTCCTTGCCTTGGATGATCAACTTCAGAATTCCTGTCATAGCGATGATTCCGGCAAACAGCACCGGGGCGAGGATGTCCGCCCATGCAGAGAGTTTTCGGAATGGATTTTGGGACATGCTTGACCTCTCCTTGAAAAGAATTGCTGGGCAATCGGGCTGATCGACCAGCCTCCCGCAGCGAACACCCGGGCAGGCTGCTATTGGCCGTTAACTCGTACTCTGGTATTTCTTATCTTCTTTTTCGATCAATCTTGTCACGGTGTCACAATTAAAGCACTTCCTGTTATGGATGGAGATGAGACCGCCACACTTTGCACAATGGTGCTGCCTGTATTGTTCTTCGAGGAAGTTTTCGATACCTGACGTGCGGATCGTTTCCAGGTTCTGCTTGAGGCTCATTCCGTATTCCTTCCGGTAACGGCTGTCCATCCGGTTGATCTGTTGGCAGGGATACTGGTCGCATGCAAAGCAAAAGACCACCTTGCCATTGGAAGCGTGATTGATGCCCGTACATTTCCCGAACAAATAATTGCAGGGCACGTTGCGCGGCCGGCAGCCGGTGCATTGGCTTCGATCCAGATGATGGCGATAAGCGAGATACCGGCTGCAGATGGCGCAGTTCATCCCGCATGGTGCGATCAGTTCTTCTGAAATGAACTCTTTTTCATTCATTTTTTTTGCGCCTGACCACCAGGCTCACCTCGATAAATGAAGACGGACCTTGTTTCGGGGCAATCACCCCGAAGTGGTTTTACAGTTTGCCACCCTGATTATTCCACAAAACGCGCAAATTCGCTTCGCTTTTCTCGTCCGCCCCTGCCCCATGGTCTTTTCGGGGGCCTGTCCCGCAGCCTTTGCGGGGCCAGTCCCGCGGTCTTTGCGGGGCCAGTCCCGCGGTCTTTGCGGAGCCAGTCCCGCAGCCTTTGCGGGGCCAGTCCCGCTCGTTTAGGGCGGGATACCCGGACCGGGCTCCGCCTGCACCGCACTGCTTGCCGTGCAGTGCAGGTGTCACCAGTCAGCAGTCGATGATCTATCAGGACACAGCCCGCCTGGTTGGGCGGGCAAAGGTCTGGTCTCTTTTTCTTCTGGTAGGTTCCTAGCTGACTGCTTTTTTCACAAGCGCAACGATGCGGGCCTCTTCCACAGAGGTTAGCTTCGTCAACGCGAAGGCGGTCGCCCACATGCCGCCTTCATCCAACTTGGCCGAGTCGTTGAAGCCGAAGGTCGAGTACCTGGTGTTGAACTTCTGTCCGGTTTGGAAAAAGCAGACGATCTTGCCATCCTGGTTGGCGTAAGCGGGCATGCCATACCAGGTTTTCGGCATCAGGCCGGGTGCGTTGGCCTTGATGATCGCATGGATGCGTGTTGCCATGGAACGATCCGGTTCCTTCATTGCAGCGATCGCGTCCAGGGCGGTTTTTTCTGCTTCAGCCTGGTTCGCTTCCGCCTTTAGTTCTTTGGCGCGCGCCCGCATAGCGGCTTTTTCTTCGGCGGTAAAGCCTTCAGCAGGCTTGCCCGTGTTTTTTTTGGTACCAGTAATGGGACTCATGGAAATCTCCTTAATTGAATTGGGTTTGTTTTGAACCCTTGCATCGGGATCAAATTAGTTATATAATAAAGATACTTCATAATAAAGATAATGTCAAGGGTATAATTTTATGATGAAATCCACAAAGGCAGACTTGCAGAAACGCGCCCTGCTGGCGGTGCGGGATTACGGCGTTCAATTAACCCTCTTCCGGAACGCCATGAGTGAATGGGCCGGACTCAACACGACCGACATGGAATGCCTCAGGCATGTATTCCTCAAAAGTGTTACCACCCCCTCTGAACTTGCCCGGCATACCGGTCTCACTTCCGGTGCGGCAACCGCCATGCTGGACCGGCTCGAAAAAGCCGGTTTCATTGAACGCCGGCCCAATCCGGACGATCGGCGCGGGACCCTGATCGTCCCCGTCAAAGCTGGCGCCGAAAAAGCGGCCTCCTGGTTTGAATTGGCCAGAACTGCTCAGGCTGAATTGATCTCCGGTTACCCGGAAAGCGACCTGGAAATAATTGCGGAGGTCTTTGAACGGTTCACAGAACTATGGCAGCAGGAACGCAGGAAGATCCAAACGGATGGATAAGTGGATTGATTAGAAGGTATCTACTTTGACAATGTTGTGTTTCAATCAGGATGGAATACATCTCACCACGACGGACACAACGGACACGAAGGAAAAGAACACGAAGAAGACCTTTAGGTGGATATTGGCTTATTTTCTGCCCGGTCATCCTATTTCTCGCTTTTTTTCTATTCCAAAGAATGAATATCTAGCCAGTCCCAACGGATTGACTCCTGCCGTCGATTGAATCGAGACGAGCTTGTATACAATCACCTTTTCTACCAAATAGACGCCGCAAAATCACGCCGGTCGCGCAGCATTCCGAAATACATCGGAGGGAAGGCTGTCGCCTGGAGCCGATGTCAGGCGCCTGCCGGTAGCAAGGGTGTCAACCACTGTGCCAACATCCAGAGAGCCGCGATAAGCAGACCGCCGGCTGCACTGAATCCCAGGCCCTTTAGAAACCCGATCAAGTGAAAGCGGTAGTCGTGATAGCCTGCCATCCCTTCGGTGCCGGGCAGGACCATTGAACGGGGCTGGATTGTGCAGAAGAATAGCCAGTCAAGGATAATCAGGTCGAATACGTTGAACACCAACAGGGCAATAGCAGAGAATGCAAACGCGGGAAAAAGGGAACATAATCGATCCGGGCTCGCAAAGCGATAAGACCGATGATCGGGACAGCCAGGAATATTCCGAATAGCAAGGTTGCAAAGTAGGGGCGCAAGCGGGCGGCTCGCGCCGACATGGGTCCGTATTTCTGCTGGATGTCAGGAGGATAGTCGCCGACGGACATGTCGAGAGCGATGATCCCGCTGACGACCATCAGGAGGGTAAGAGCCAGGGACAATACAAGACCATAAATTATCCCAAGGCTAAACAAGAGCTGCCAATCAAACAAGTTAACCTCCTGGATCACGAACCCGGTCGCCTGGCGGAATGACTCAGCGGCTCACCACTTCGTGGCGCAGTTCGTCCGGAAAGGCGAGACTTGTTCTCAATTATTGCATATTCTGGAAAATCGCGCCTGTGCAGAAAAAACCAGAAGCCGTCTGTCCTGGTGCTCTCACTGGGAGAAATACTTGAAAAGCAGCAAACCCCAGGCTCCGGTGTACGCTTTATTAGGCTGGCTTGCTGAAAAACAAGCTCTTTTCCATTGCATTTCTTCTGTATAAAGAGAATGTCCTGGTTGAAAATTCTGAAATTGCCGCACAGGATCTACGCAGAACGCCTACTAAGGCGATGCCGGACTTTACCAAATTCAGTTGCCACTTGGTCATCTAAGCATAAAAACAACGCAACGGTATATTTGCGTTTCTCGAAACCATGCAGACGCCTTTGCGACCACTTGGGGCTCGAATTAATGTAAATTGAATCGCCGCTGGAGGAACGGCACGGCTTAAGGCAACTAAAGACTGGCTATTCAATTGGGCGTTTGAAATACCATCTGATGCTGCCAGACGTGGAACCTGACTCCGACACAGCGGTTACCATCTCCCAACCCTGTTGCCCAAGTTGCTGCATGTATGGCATTGGAATTGCATCTTCAGTGTCAGCCACCAAATCATGGCCAACATAGATTTTTCCATCCATCCAGGTTATTGATGTATATTCCCATTTTTGCATTTGTGCCTCTTTCCTTGTGCTATGGGGATTGTATCACTGGAACAAGTTGACTGATCCACCCGGCTAAAGTCAGCCTAACTCGCGCATTAGCGGGTTGCAATGTCCCTGAAAGGGAAAGTCCCTGAAAGGGAAAGTCCCTGAAAGGGAAAGTCCCTGAAAGGGATAACTGTTTATCGACGATCCGTCCAGCAGCAATTACCAGTTCTGCACAGCCAGCCGCTATTCGGAGCAGATCAGCAGCCAGCCCACTGTAGGGCAGGTGGCGGATCAGCCGGTAGGGGCCATTCCGGACCACTTTTTGATCCGGTGCTATTCCAAATTTTCCAGATCAGCCAGATCCTGCAATCTTCCGGCGGCTTTTTTGTTCTTCCGCAGGTTGTCCAGGTCGATGAAGTTTACGGTTACGCCATCGATCTCTACAGATAGGCGTTTGTCGTAGCACCCGCCGAATGTGACCCCAGGCAGAGCTGGTAATGATGTCAATCCGGTTGGGCAGATAACCCAATTGAATGATCTGATCTTCCACTAAAAAGTCGTTTTCCTTTAGCCCTAATGATGCGAAACCAAATTGCTCCAGCGCTTTTATAATATGGGATGCATTTTCCTGCGCCAATTCAATCCAGACGTCAATATCTTTGGTATATCTCGGATGCCCGTGCAGCGCGACAGCATATCCCCCGACAACCAGGTAACGAACCTGGTTATCGTTTAATAATTGAATAAACTCTTTGAAGTCCTGGTTCAGCATCCCCTCTCCAGCGATGGTATTCAGCCCGAATTTCTTCCAGCGTGGAAAGCCGGCTTTCAAAGGATTGAGATTGCCAATAGAGAAAATCGCTTTTCTGATCCCTTAATCGGGCGATTTTCACAACCGGTTGAATATTTCTTGTTTTCTCGGGCATGTCTTTATTATATCCGCAATGGAATGGAAAACCATCCTTTCAAGCGGCCAATGGCTAAGCCTGGCAACCAGCTCAGGCGGTCTGCTTCAACGCCCATTCAATATCTTTCAGGCGATGATAGGCCGAATGACCGTCCAGATCCCCCGGCCAATCCGGGCCGCGCTCTTTCGCGCTGAACCATTCTTCCGGCGCCTCCCGCAGCGCAGCCAGAACATCCTGCTGCACCTGCCTGTGCCAGGCTAAAACATCCTGTGGAGAGCGATCATGCCAGCGTTCGTAAACCAGGTGGTTGCCCTGGGTGATATTGAGCCCGCGTTCTTCCACCGGTACAGGCTGTCGCCTGGCGGAACGGGCCAAGTCGGCCTTCCAATGGGTAATATGCGCCAGCGCATCTTTGACGGTCCAGGGATCTTTGGATTCGGGACGGCGCACCAAACGATCCCATTCTTCGCCGGTCAGGTCGGCAACCAGACCATCCAGGAGTTCAAACTCCCGGATAACGCGGTCAATTACTTCCTCACGGTTATGTCGCATACTGTAGAAACCTCCTACCAGAGGTAGGGCACCAGCCGGTAGCGCACCTTCTGCAAATATTCCGCATACCCCGGCAGCTCTTTTTTCAGGAGCTTCTCCTCATCAACGATCCGCAACATCAAGACCGGCACTGACACGACGATGATGAGCAGACTCCACCAGGCATCCAGCGCAAGTGGGATACCGATCAGCATGACCAATACGCCTGCGTACATGGGATGCCGGATGCGGGCGTACAGCCCACTGGAGATGACTTTCTGGTCCGCCACCGTCTCAACGGTAGCCCCGCCGTAGGTGTTTTCTTTGAAAACAAGCAGGTTGATCAAGAGGCCCAGCGCCACCAGCAGGTCGCCAGCCAGGGAAAGATAAACCGTCACAGGCGACCAGCCAAAGCGGTGCGAAAAGGCGGAAAATACGAACACGCCCAGCAACACCAGGAAGCCAACCGAAATGGCGATCTTTTGGAGTGGCGACTGCTCCTTGGTGGGGCCGACCTTTTTGCGGCGCTCGAGCAGCGCCGGGTCTTTGAGCGCAAGGTACAGTCCAATCCCGCACACGCAGATCATAAAGACGATATTAAAGACCCAGGCCTGCCAGTAGTTGAGCGACCAGGCAGGCAGGAATAACAGCAGGCCTAACACGAACAGGCCCAGAAGAAATGTAATAATGGTCTGACCGATCAACTTATTCATCTTAGCAACTCCTCATTTTTAAACTAAATTGAGCGCTCCCCTTGACATTTCAGAACAAATGTGCTAATAACAAGGCATGACAAGCGCTCGTTCCATTTTCCTGATCTCGCCTCTGCGCATGGCCTCGCCTTCCGTTGCCTGGCAGCACCCGGGCCGTTCCTGCTGCGTTTCCGAGGTGCCACGGCTCTCCAACCCAACCGATTGTTTCGGATTGAATGGGTCTCCATCATTAAACCCTGCCCCGCAACCTACCCACGCCGCCTCTGACTCCATCCGCCTATCAAACTCTCCGACTATCGCCTATCCGACTACCCATCGCCGAATAAAAACCCTTCAAAAAGCTCGATGGATGCCTCGCCAGCAGTCGCGCTTCCCCAAACCCGGCCTCTTCCGCCATCTTCTTGAATTCCTCGAATGGAAAAGGATACGGCACCCACACGTTGCCCTTATCCGTGTCATATTCCACCAGCAGCAGCCGGCCGCCTGGTTTCAGCCACCTCCTCACCTGCCGCAGCAGGCTGACCTTCTCCCGGTAAAAATGCAGCGAATTCGCCATGATAATCCCATCCAGCGCCGGCAGGTCCAGCGGTCCAGTGAAATCCCCTTTCAGCAGGTGCAGGGTATCCTCCGTACCGAAGCGCCTGCGCCAGGCACGCTCCAGTTCCTCCAGCCGGCCCCGTTCCCGCTCGACCGCGTAAATCTCGGCTTCCGCGCCGACCAGTTCCCGCAATGCCAGTGTGAAGGCCCCCGCGCCTGCACCCAGGTCGGCCCATATGCCCCCGGGCTTCAGTTCCGCTGGTCGTAACAGGGCTACGTGATCGCGATGTTCCATGCTGGCCCCCATGGTATCACTTTCTGTCCTCGCCTGCACACAATCAGATGGCGGGAATGGGTGGTTGGATGGCTTGCGCGGATTTCTCCGGTGCTTTTGGTACATAAGTCCATCTTGTGTCACTGAAATTTATGCTACCTGACTTGCTCATTTTAGTGTCCTGAAAAATCAATATTACTGGTAAAAATCGGGAGAATTTTTATTGAGCGAGAATCTTTGGTGCTAAATCTGATCCAATTCTTAACCCCTACCGCCCTATCGGGCACCTCCCCCAAATCCGACATATTTAATATTTGGTTGCTAAGCTTATTTCTTCTTGTCGGATTTGGGGGTCTTGCACCCAGATATGGGTGAGGCAGGGTAGGGGTTGGATGATGAACTATTCGAGCATTAGTGTCCTGATTTCTCCGGTGCTTTTGGTACATACGTCCTATCTTGTGTCTCTGGAACTTTTGGTTTATTTTTGGCGAACATCTTTCCTTTCAACCGTGCCGATCCAACTCATCTCTGTCATCCGCGTTCCATTTTCCTAAATATGAGTGTCTCCAAAACCCGGAATTCGCTATAATGTATACTTTACAGGTGTAAATCATGGATAATCGTCAACTTTCTGATGTTTTCACGCTCATCGCCAACCTCTCCGAGATCAAGGGCGAGATCATTTACAAGACTCTTGCCTATCGCAAAGCCGCCGAGAGCCTGTTAAATCTGGGCCGGGATGTCAACGAGATCTGGAAGGAAGGCAAACTCGCCGAAATCCCGGGCGTCGGCAAGGCTATCTCCGAGAAGATCGACGAGCTGTTGCGCACCGGGCAGCTCGAATTCCTGGAAAAGCTGAAGAGCCAGGTTCCGGCCAGCCTCGCCGACTGGTTGCAGGTGCCCGGGATGGGTCCCAAAAAGGTCGCTCTGATCTGGAAAGAACTCGGGATTGCCACGCTGCCCGAGCTTGAAGCTGCCGCCCGCGCCGGCAAAATCCGCACCCTGCCCGGCATGGGCGAGAAATCCGAGAACCAGATCCTGGCTGGGATCGAATCGCTCAGCCGCCGTACCGGTCGTCTCCCCCTCGGCAAGGCTTACCCGCTGGTTCAGGAGATTATCGCTGCGCTCAAGCGGATCCCTGGGGTGGTGGAGGCTTCCCCGGCTGGTTCGTTGCGCCGCATGCGTCCGACCGTCGGCGACCTGGATATCCTGGTAGCCGCAGTCGATTTCGGGTCCCGTCATGCAGGCTTTTACCTCCCTCCCGGGCGTCTTGCGTGTCTTGGGCCGTGGCGAGACCAAGTCTTCCATCGAGTTCAGCGACGGCGTGCGCGCCCAGCTTTGGGTCCACCCACCCGATCGCTTCGGCACCGCCCTGCAATACGCCACCGGTTCGAAGGATCACAACGTCCGCCTGCGCGAGCTGGCGCTGGATCAAGGTCTCTCCCTCTCTGAACATGCCCTCATCAAAACAGACGGCTCCGGTGAGATCACCTGCGCCACCGAACCGGAAGTCTACGCCGCCCTTGGCCTGCCCTGGATTCCTCCCGAGCTGCGCGAGGACCGCGGCGAGGTCCAGGCTGCCCTGGCGGGTCGTTTGCCGCATCTGATCGAAGTCGCCGACATCCATGCGGATCTGCACGTCCATACCACCTGGAGCGACGGTAAGCTCTCTCTACTCGAGATGGCGCGTGCTGCCCTCCGGCGTGGCATTAAAGTCATCGCTTTCGCCGATCATTCCGTTGGGCTGGGGGTTGCCAACGGCTTGAGCCTGGAAAGGCATGCGCAGCAGCAGATCGAGATCGAAAGTGCCCGCCGTGAGCTTGGGAACGACATCCGGATCCTGCACGCCAGCGAGGTGGAGATCAAGGCCGATGGCACGCTGGATTACCCGGACGATTTCCTCGCCGGCCTCGACCTGGTGGTGGCTTCCCTGCATTCCAGCCTGCGCCAGCCCCGTGAGCAGGTTACTGCCCGCCTTATCCGGGCCATCCGCAACCCGCATGTCGATATCATCGGTCACCCCACCGGGCGCCACCTTTTCCCCGAGCAGGAGGGGGCCGATCTCGACATGGATGCCGTCCTGGCTGCCGCCGCTGAAAGTGGCGTGGCCCTGGAGATTAACTCTTATCCGGGTCGTCTCGATCTGGACGATGTGAACGCCCATCGCGCCATGGAGTTGGGCATCCCACTCAGCATCAATACCGACGCCCACACCGAGCTTGAACTGGACCAGCTCCATTTTGGCGTTTCCATCGCCCGGCGTGCCTGGCTGACCCCGGATGATGTCATCAACGCCTGGCCGGTCGACAAATTACTGGCCTGGATCCGCCAGCGCGGCTGACCTGCCCCACAAAGGAGACTTGCATGCTGACGACACTGAAAACAATTTTCTTTGTCCTGCTAGTCCCGGGTTTCCTCCTGGGAATCGTGCCGGTTTTCGTTATTCCCGGGATCCCCGGCCTGGCTCTCCCGCCGGGAACCTGGAACTGGTTGGGAATCCCCTTCTGGCTGGGTGGGATTACTGTGGTCACTTGGTGCGCGTTCGACTTTGTCAGCAAGGGTCACGGTACTCCCGTTCCACTGGACCTCCCAGGCAGCTCGTCATCAGTGGGCCCTATCGTCTGGTACGCAATCCAATGTATGTTGGCGTCCTGGTCATCCAGGTTGGCACCATATTTTGGTATGGCACCCTGGCCCAATTGGTTTACCTGTTCTTCCTCTTTATCGGCTTTAACCTGTTTATTCGGGCGAATGAAGAGCCCTATCTGCTCAAGACTTTCGGAGCGGAATATGAGGCATACTTTCGCAAAATTCCGCGCTGGGTTCCCAGGTTTAAATAACATGGGCGAGCGTATCCAATACATTCTGCTTGGCTTGTTTTTCGGCCTGATCGGCGCAGCCAGTTCTCTGGTCGGCCTCGGCTTGATCGAGATCGGCCTCGGCGAAATGCGTGGCCCCATCCCAGTCGTCTCTGGCTTGATGTTTTTCTTCGCTGGTGCCTGGTCGTTCTTCCGCGGCACGCTTGGCCCTACCGGGGAGAACTTGCCAATTTACCCATGGATCAACTACCTGTTCGTCCTGCCCATATTGGCCGGCTTTGGGTTGCTCATGCTCTTGTCCGGGCTGGAAACCGGCGAAACCCCCTCGCGCTTCTTGGGCATCCTGCCTATGCTGGGCGCCCTTTGGTTCGGAATAGCCAGGTTCCCCGGACGAAAGTAGTCTCCATGAGCGATTGTCCCGTACTTGTCAATCTCGTCCCCTTCGGCTTGCGCGATGACCGTCTCCAGGTCCTGCTTGCCTCGCACCCTCCCTCCTGGGAATTCCCCGGTGAGTCGGTCGCCCCCGGTGAATTGCTCGAACAGGCCGCCGCCCGTCTCCTGGGCGTCCTGGTTGACACGCATGAAACCTATCTGGACCAGTTGTACACCTACGGGGGTCCCCAACGTCAGGGAGTCAGCGTGGTCTATTTTGCGTTGGTCTCCGCCGAAGCCCACCTACTTCCCGAACGCAAGCCTGCATGGTTCCCGGTGTCTGCCCTCCCCGACCTGGCCGGCGACCATCCCGATATCCTCGCCTATGCCCTGCGCCGCCTGCGCTATAAACTGGAATATAGCGCCGTCGGCTTCCATCTCCTTTCGGCCGAATTCAGCCTGACCGAGCTCCAGCATACCTACGAGATCATCCTGGGCGAACAACTCGACAAGCGCAATTTCCGGCGCCGCATGCTCCAATCTGGCATCATCGAGATCACTCCCCGTTTTCGCACCGGCGATGGCCGCCCCGCTCGTCTCTATCGCTACCGCGCCGACGCCGTTGCCGAGGTCAGGGCCAGGAGATTATTTCCGTGATAATATTGAAAACTACGCCGGGAACAACGGGTCCCCGGCCGCATAGGGAGAAATCATCCTTCCTTCCGGTTGTTTCCTCGTACATAGTACCTTTTGAGCTTTTTTATTCCATTTCTTCCAGGAGCCCTGATGGACAAACCGAAAACCGGCCTGCGTAGCCTGCCCGTCAATGTTTGGGTGGTCACGGCCACTTCCTTCCTCACTGACATCTCCTCCGAGATGATCTTCAACCTGGTGCCGTTATTCCTGGCCAATGTGCTCAATGCCGGTACGGCTGTGATCGGTCTTATTGACGGGTTGGCCGAGACCACCGCCAGCTTAATGAAGATGTACGCCGGCGGTCTTTCGGACCGGCTTGGCCAGCGTAAATGGTTGACCGTGCTTGGATATACCATCTCCACGATTTCCAAGCCGTTTCTCTACATTTCCAGCACCTGGGGTTGGGTCCTCGGGGTTCGCGTCGCCGACCGCTTCGGCAAAGGCGTCCGCACCGCCCCGCGCGATGCTCTCGTGGCTGACAGCATCGATGAAAGGCAGCGTGGCCTGGCATTTGGCATGCACCGTGCTGGTGATACCGCCGGTGCCTTCCTGGGTGTCCTGATTGCTGCCCTGGTCGTCTGGATGACCGAGCGCAATGCGGTCGACCTCACCCGCCACACCTTTCAAATCCTGGTGCTGGTAAGCATCGTCCCGGCCGTCCTGGCGGTTCTGGTCCTTGCCATCGGCGCTCGCGAGACTGGCGTCCGCAGCCAATCGAAGGTCCCCGTCCTCAGCCTCAAGGGCATGGACTCCCGCTTCAAATTATTCATGCTGGTTCTGGTCTTGTTCACCTTGGGCAATTCTTCTGATGCTTTCATCATCTTGCTCGGTCAGGACCGTGGTCTGGATGTTTTCCAGATCCTGCTCATGCTGCTTACCTTCAATCTGATTTATTCCGTCCTGGCCGGTCCCCTGGGTGCCCTCTCCGACAAGGTCGGCCGGCGCCGCCTCATCATCGGCGGCTGGATCGCCTACGGCCTGGTCTATCTTGGTTTTGCGCTCTCTCGCAGCGGCTGGCAGATTTGGGCCCTGTATGGCTTATATGGCATCTATTACGCTGCCAGCGAAGGCTCTGCCAAAGCCTTCATCGCCGACCTGGTCCCTGCTGAAAGGCGCGGCACAGCCTATGGTCTCTATAACGCCGCCATTGGGCTCATGGCCCTGCCCGCTTCGGCCATCGCCGGCTTGCTCTGGCAGGGTGCCTTCGGTTGGCCTGGCTTGGGTGCCCCGGCTCCCTTCCTTTTTGGTGCCGCTCTGGCCCTGCTTGCCGGTATTTTGTTCTGGAGGCTGGTCCCGGCACGACAATCTTAAGCTACGCCTCCCTAAGGAAGCCAGGCAAAGACACATTAAGTGAAAAAAAGACGAGTGGCGTTTTTATGTCACTCGTCTTGATTCCCCATAGCCGTGCTCGCCGGTATGATTTCCAGTTCGATCACCGTATCCAGTTCGTCCGGCAGGCGCGCCGTTGGAAAATTGATGAACGCGTCTTTCGGGTATTCGGTTGTCATCCATGGCCGCTCCAGCTTGATCTCGGAGCCGTCCGCCAGCAACCGGGCCTTCTTGATCCTGCCTGCCAGTCCACGCAGGTTGATCGGTCCAATCCCACGCTCGTAAATGTGCGCGTACAACCATTTTCCTCGTTGGGTGTAGCGTCCCCATTCCGGCTTCGGGAATTCAGCCTGCCCGCAACCCCGGATGCTTGCCTCATTGCGCTGCATCCACTGCCCCACTTCGCCCAGGATTTCCACGCATTCGGCCGGGATCTCGCCCCTGGCATTCGGTCCCACGTTGAGCAGCATATTCCCGTTCTTGCTGACACATTCCACCAGTGCCCGCACCACCTGCTCGGGCTTTTTGAAATCCTTATCCGCCGCCGCGTATCCCCAGTTGTTGTTCAGGGTCATGCAGGCTTCCCATGGCACCGTTCGCCCATCCTCGTCCGTCAGCCCCTCCGGTGGGATGATCTGCTCCGGGCAGGCGAAATCTCCGGCGTAGATCGCCGGGTTTTTGGTCCCAAAGGCCTGGTTGCTTTCCCCCGACCCGCCCAGCCGGTTATCGATCAGAATGTGCGGTTGGAGGCTGCGCGCCATCGCCACCAATTCGGAAGCTTTCCAGGTCTCCCCCGCCATCTTGTCATAGGAGAAATCGAACCAGATGATGTCGATCTGGCCATAATTAGTCAGTAACTCCCGCACCTGCCCGTGCATGTAGGCAAGGTACCTGGAGAAATCCTGCACCCGCTCCCGATATGCCTCATTCTCCCGCATGGGATGCTGCCGGTCGCCGTACGCCGGGTAATCCGGGTGATGCCAATCCAGCAGGGAATAATATAAGCCCACCTTCAATCCCTCTGCCCGAAAGGCCTCCACGTATTCTCGCACCAGGTCACGCTTGCACAGGGTATTCGTGGATTTGTAGTCGGTCAACTGGCTGTCGAACAGGCAGAACCCATCATGGTGTTTGGCCGTCAGCACGGCGTATTTCATCCCGGCTTTCCTGGCCAAACTTGCCCAGGCTTTTGGCTCGTAATGGTCTGGATTGAAAGCTTCGAAAAACGGTTGATAATCTTCATTACTGATGCGCTCCACGCTGCGCACCCATTCGCCCCGGGCAGGAATCGCATACAACCCCCAGTGGATGAACATGCCAAACCGCTCCGACCGGAACCAGCGCGTCCGTTCTTGGCGTTCCATGATTAAGGGATTCTCTTTTTCCGCCATCTTATCCTCGGACGGTAGAATTTCCTGCGAAGATGTTACGCAGGGGATTATTTCACCCCGTAAACTTCATATACTTCCACTGGTGCGCTTTTCCCCTTGACTTGTAACGGTGTGAACAGCTTGGCATCCACCTGGTCCTTGACACGCTCGTATACTTCTTTCGTGATCAGGATCTGGCCTTTGCCGGCGTTCTCCTGGATGCGTTTGGCAGTATTGATGCTGTCGCCGATTGCCGTGTATTCCAGTCGCTTCTCGGTACCGATCCAGCCCAGCACCGCTTCCCCATAGTGGATCCCCACGCCAAACGACAGTTGTGCCTCGGGCGGGAGTTCACTGTGCAGTTTCTCCACTGCGGATTTTATCGCCAGGGCTGCCTTTACCGCTCGCAGGCTGTGGTCCGGTTGGGGCAAAGGAGCGTTGAACCAGGCCATCACCGCGTCCCCCAGGAATTTGTCTACCGTCCCTTCCTGGGCCAGCACGGCCTCCGCACCCGCCGCCAGGTATCGGTTCAGCACCGCCACCAGGTCCGCCGGGGATTGTGCCTCGCTGTAACTGGTGAACCCGCGGATGTCTGCGAACAGCACCGTGATGTCCCTCAATTGCCCGCCGATTTTCAGGCTGTCCAGGTTGATCTGGTCCAGCACCGCCGGTGAAACCATCCGTTCCAGCAACCGGTGCTGCGCTTCCAGTTTGTTATGTTCGGTCATGTCGTCCAGCACGATCGCCACCCCGTGCGTGGTGTGGTCCGCGTCTTTGAGCGGGGACAGGTTGAACCGCCAATCCTGCGCACCTCGCTCCGGGTGGACATGCGTGATTTCTAGTCCCACCACCGGTGTGTCGGTCTGCCTGACTGACAACAGTTGTGCCTGGATCTCCCTCGGCAGGGCCTCCTCTAGCCGTTGTCCGATCAGTTCGGAAACGCTCTGCCCGAGGATCGCTTCAGCCGCCCGGTTGCATAGGATGATCTGGTCTTGCACGTCCGTGGTCAACACGCCGCTGGCGATCGAAGCGAAAATGTTGTCCATCAGGTTCTTGAGCTCGGTCACCTCGGCCAGGGTGCGCCGAACCGATGCAAATAAGCGCGCATTCTCGATGGCGATGGCCGCCTGGTTGGCAAACACAGTCAAAAGATCGCGGTCGGCTTCCTGGAAAATACCTGTTCGGATGCGGTTATCCGCGTAGATGACCCCGATTAATTCGGTCTTGGCCTTCAAGGGCACGCATAGGATCGAGCGCAGGTTATGCGCCACGATGCTTGCCTGGCCGTCAAAGCGCGGGTCCTCCTGGGCATTGGTGGTCAGTACCGCTTCCCCGGTGTCGATCAGCCGCTTGATGATCGTCCGGCTGATGGATAACTCATCCAGGTTGATCGATTCCTGTTCCCAGTTGCGTGCCACCCGCGTGACCATTTCTCCCTGAGCGTCTCGCAACATCAGGAAGCCGCGTTCTGCCTCCGTCAGGCGGATGATGGTGTCCATCACCAGTTGCAGTACCTCATCGAGTTCGAGCGAAGAGTTGACCGCCTCGGTGGTATTGGCGAGTGCCAGTAACTTGCTCCGCTCATCTTCCACCGCACTTACCTGCTTGCTCACTTGGAAGAGCATTCTCTCCAGGTTGGATAATCCTTCCAGGGTATCGGGCGGGAGGCTGGCACGCACCGTTTGCAAAGAACTGCGCATCTGTCCGGTCAATTTACTGATCGCCAGAATTTGTTCGTTCAAATGAATGGGAGGGTCGTTTGTCATTCCTGTTTCCTGAAGCAATAAAGTGATGCTTGGGTTTTAAAGCTACCAATACGACAAGTTATTTCGGGCCAGGCCTGAATATAACACTAAACGCGCTCCAACGCCTCTGGATAATCACACGTCGTGCCTCTTTACGGATGGCCTTTATCGCCCGTCGGACTAACGGCAAATATCCGTGTCTTGGGCTGTAAAGGTGCCGTTGGTATTCATCCAACAGATCCTGGATTTCTTTGGAAACTTCCGGTAGGTATTCGCTCAAAATGGTTGCAGCCTCAGCCGGCGTCTGTGCAATGACGGGTTTTTCTCCCAGCCAGTGCAGGCTCCGGTACACGTTCGCAAATGCCCGTTCGATCGGATCGAGTTCGGCCAGGGATGCCCAGCGCAGCAGCCAGCCTGGTGGAGTCATCCCCCTGTCATGCAGCACCTGCTTCAAGGCCACCGGCAGCGCTCTTCGCCCCGTTCCCGGATCGGGTTCCAGGCTTTCGAGGAATGCTCCCAGTGGGGTTAGTCGCAAAATGGCAACGATCAGCGCACAGATCAACAGCAGGCGCATTAACCAATCCACGCTCGTTTCTGTTCCGGAGCTTGCCGGATTTTGCACGACCGGGGTTGGAGTTTCCTGTTCTGGCACGATTGATCCGCTAACGCCTCCCGGGGTTGCCGTTCCACCCGGCTCGGGTGTATTTGCACTTTCGCCGGGCGGTCTCACCAATGCTGCCTGGCTGGAGGTCGGTTCGAATTCCACCCACCCCACCCCCGGGAAATATACTTCCGGCCAGGCGTGTGAATCCCGGCTGAGCACCGTGTATGTATCCGGTGCAACCAGCTCTCCTTCAGCAAACCCGACCACCATCCGCGCTGGGATGCCCGCATCCCGCAGCAAAAGCACTTCGGCCGTAGCATAGTAGTTGCAAAATCCCTGTTTTGACTCGAACAGGAACCAATCCACCGGGTCCTGTCCGGCTGGAGGACTCTCTACGCTGGTCGTATATGTAATGCTACTCCGCAGGTACTGGGTGATGGCGTTCGCCCTGTCGTACGCATTGGTGTATCGTCCCGTGATCCTGTTTGCCAGGGTCAGGATATCCGGGGAAATGTTATCGGGTAGTTGCAGGTAATTACTGGTGACCCATTCCGGGTAGACATCACCCGCCGCTCGGAGCTGCGCAATCGTCGGCTCGTAAAGCTTCGCGTGTACAAGGTACTGTTCGTTAGGCTGGATGGGCGTGTTCGACCGGAACTGGATTGGGTCCACCTTTCCACCGGGTACTTTCTGGAAAACCAGTTGCGACGGGGTGCTGATCCACACCGGCCGTGCCGGTGTGATCAATGCGCCCGGGTCTGCCGATACAACTGTGATAGCAAAATCGCCTGTCGCTCCTTCCGGGTCTGCCACGGGGATGGTCGCTTCCTGGCCCGGTATGAAGGGGACGGCAGACACATTCTCGGAATACCATTGATCGTTCAGGAAAATGTTATAGGACCGTACCCGCCAGTAATAACGTCCCGTACTGTCGCTGGGTGGTGTTTGAATGCGGAAAAATACGCTGTCTCCAGTTGCTGCCTGGTTGCCCAATCCCAGGGCATTGCCATAGTATTCGCCCGGGACTGCCGGCTGGTTTGATTGAAGTCCGGAAACCGCATTGCCCAGGTTTTCCTGTACGGTCCGCATTGGTCTGGTGAATTGCTCCCAGCTGCTTTTTATTTTTGCGAAAGATTTGGCCGAGGTTGGGATCGACCAGACCAGTATCACGATGGCAATGGCAACTCCCACCAGTGTGAGATGCAGGTCCGATCGCGATTCGTACAACAGGTTTATTCTTTGTTCTTTCCAGAACGTCCGCCTTTGAACGTAATTCAAACGTCCCAGCAGAAACAGGCTCAACAACACGTATACGGCCAGGAGCGTCTCGTTTCCAGTCTTTCCCTCCACATATAACTGGATGATCACCAAAACCACGCCAGCGGGTATCGCCGCACCGCTAAAACTTCCGAAGCGCGTCAACGCATAACCCGCCAGTAATCCGGTGCTCCAAAATACCAGCGCTATAAAAATAACGAACATCAATGTATCTTTTACCGGCTTGCCAGTCAGGAACAACCCCAGCGATTGGGTCAGGCGATAACCCAGGTTTGCCACGCGATCCCCCCATGCAACCCCTGGGTATAAGATCCAGCCCAAAACCAGGATCACAATCGCAATGCTGTAACCAAAGCTAAACCAGAAAACCGTTCCCCGCTGGAATTGGCTGAAACCGATCGCCAGTCCCAGGATTACCCCAATCAGGGACAGGACGACCGCGCTTCCCAGGCCTGCAGCCCAATGTGTGCTCATCAGGCGCTGGTCGACCGTCAATATAACTAGCAGTACCAATGCCGCAGATGGGAAATCCCATAGGCGGGCAGGCTTGCGGTTCATCCATCGAGTGTACAATAGACTCATCCAAATCGTCAATTCCTGAGGAGCACCCATGCATGCCATTCTAGATTTCGGAATCCGGTTGATTGTAGCCTTCCAGGGGTTGGGGACATGGTCAACTTTACCTGCCAACCTGCTCTCATTTTTGGGGACGGAAGATTTTTTCATCGTGGCATTACCGATCCTCTACTGGTGTTTGGATAGTATGCTTGGCTTGCGCCTGGTCCTCATACTGCTGCTCAGCATGAACGTCAACGAAGCTCTTAAAATGGCCTTTCATGGCCCCCGTCCATACTGGTACAGTACCAGTGTCCATGGTCTGGGATCTGAAGTCACCTTTGGCTTTCCCTCCAATCATGCGCAGACCGCCGTGGTGGTTTGGGGTCTCTTGGCGGCTTACCTGAGAAAATGGTGGGCGTGGATGCTTGCCCTCTTGCTGATTGTATTGATCGGGCTTTCGCGTCTTTTCCTGGGCGTCCACTTTCCACATGATGTCCTTTTCGGTTGGCTGACCGGCGCGATACTCTTGTGGATCGTGTTGCGTTTCTGGGACCCGCTGGTGGCCTGGGTAAAACAGCAGGGAGTTGTCCGGCAGGTTCTCGCCGCCTTTCTGGGTTCTCTGGCTGCGCTCCTGCTGCCCGTCCTGCCATATATCTGGTTGAAAGTCACCAACTGGGGTCCGCCTCAGGAATGGGCTTCTTTTGCATCCCAAGCGGTTTCATTGCAAAATTCCGTCACCGCGGCTGGCACGATCTTTGGATTGCTGCTCGGTCTGGTCTGGCTTGCGCGCCAGGGCGGGTTTCAGACCAGGGGGCTCTGGTGGAAACTAGTCCTGCGCTATTTTTTGGGCGTCGGCGGACTTTTGATTATCAGGTACGCCCTTAAATTCATATTTCCGGAAGGCGAAACCTTCCTGGCTTATTTTTTGCGATATTTTCGTTACCTGCTGATTGGCGTGTGGGTGACTGGTGCCGCACCCTGGCTGTTCATTCGCCTGAAACTGTCTGAGAAGCCGCAATAAAGGGTTCTGCTCGATAATTTGGGAAAGACAGGAGGTGTGCTGGCGGCTCCGCCGCCAGCACACCTCCCCGTTCCCCTTTTTATTGAGCTGTTACCTGTAATCCTTAATTGCGGCTTCTTTACGAAACGCGTTATTCTATTTTGCCTCTGATATAATGCAAAAAGCATGAGTACGCCCCTTGATCGTGGTGCTTTATTACACAAACGCTACCGGATTGTCGAAATCCTTGGTCAGGGTGGCATGGGCTCGGTCTATCGTGCCGTGGATGAAGCCCTGGGCATGGATGTGGCGGTCAAAGAGAACCTCTTTACCAGCGACGAATATACTCGCCAGTTCCGGTTGGAAGCCGTCATACTGGCCAATCTGCGCCATCCAAACCTGCCGCGCGTTACCGATCACTTCGTCATAGGCGACCAGGGTCAATATCTCATCATGGATTACATCGAGGGGGAAGACCTGCGCCTGCGCATGGAACGCACCAGTTTTGTCTCCGAGGAGGAAGCCGTCCTCATCGGTGTCGCCATGTGTGATGCCCTGCAATATCTCCACACGCGCAAACCGGCTGTCATTCACCGAGACGTAAAACCCGGCAACGTTCGAATTACTCCAGATGGTCATATTTATCTGGTGGATTTTGGCCTGGCAAAATTGGTAAAAGGCAGCCAGGCTACCACCACCGGCGCCCGCGCCATGACTCCCGGTTATTCTCCTCCCGAACAATATGGCACGGCCCGAACTGACCCGCGCACAGATATTTATTCTCTCGGCGCCACCCTCTACGCCGCCTTGACCGGCATTATCCCCGAAGATGGCCTGGCGCGTGCCATGGATAATGTCGAGCTGACCCCCATCCGTAAGCACAATCCAAAGATTTCACGGAAATTAGCCAACGCCATCGAGAAAGCCATGGCTGTCCGGCCTGATGATCGTTTTCAGTCCGCCGAGGATTTCAAGCGGGCTCTGGCAACCTCCAACATCAAAACACAGCGCCTCCAGGGAGAGATCGTCGTTGAACCGCCTCCACAGGTTGACGCGGACGACACGAACGACCACCTGGCTCGCGAAGTGCCACCCGATCAGGGTCCGCCGCTTCCCCCCTCCAAACCTTTGCCTTCCCAGCCCCTGGGGAAACCTCGCCGGGGTGTCGGCCTGTGGATATTATTTTCCTTCTTCCTGTTGGCAGTTTTGGCTTTCGTGCTCGCGTTAGTCACCAACAAGTTACCCATTTCGAAAGGCTTTCTCGCCTTGATTTCCACGCCTTCCCTGGATCCAGCCACGCTGGTTATGGCGATGAATTTGGAGACGAATACGCCCTTGCCCACTTGGACAACTACGGCTACCCCTCTCCCCTCTGATACTTCGACTCCGACGAAAACCTCCGTGCCGACCCTTTCGGTGCCGTCGATCACTCCCACCTTCACCCAGACCGTTGCCCCCACTGCCACATTGCTTGGTGGCGGGTACAGCCAGATCGCCTTCGCTTCCACCCGCTCTGGCTTACCCCAAGTCTATGTGGTGGACTCAGCTGGGCAGGATGTACAACAATTGACCCACATGCCCGATGGAGCCTGCCAGCCGGATTGGTCTCCGGATGGTTTGCATCTCGTTTTCATATCGCCTTGTACCGACCGGCTGAATGATTATCCGGATGCAAAGTTGTTTATTATAAATATTGATGGTACCGGGCTCTCTCCACTGCCGCTCACGGAGAATGGCGGATTCGATCCGGCCTGGTCCCCCGACGGGACTCGCATCGCCTTTGCTTCCTCCCAGGGCGGCTTCTCACAAATTTATTCGATCAATTTGAAAGATTATGTGATCACTCCCCTTACGCAAAATACTGGCGATGTCAACCTGCCGGATTGGTCCCGGCAGCCGGCCTGGTCGCCGGATGGGAAACTCATCGCCTATACCGGGCACAGCCTCCAGACAGATACACCCCAAATCTGGGTCATGGAGCAGATGGGACAGGACCAGACCAGACTGGTGAACCGGGGCACCTCCTATTGGGACTTCCTGCCCAGTTGGTCTCCGGATGGTCAGACCATCATATTTAGTGAAACCAGTGGCGCGCAGGCCCTTGGATGGCTGATGGTCTTTGACTATGCCCACCTCCAAACTGCCACAGTCGTTCATTTGCGCAGTGGTTCATACGGCAGCGATGCCAGTTACTCACCGGATGGAACCTGGCTGGCCTACGAAAGTGTAAACACCAATTCTGCGGAAAGCACCAATTTTCAAATATTTATCCTCAAGAATGCAACTGGGAACGGTCCCCTGCAACTGCCCGGCGCCTTTTCCGGGGCAGAAGAATTCGATCCGGTTTGGCGTCCGGCTGGCGCGCCATGATCCCCGCGATTGGGTTGGCAGGCGCTGTATCGATTTATAACTAATAACGCTAAGGAGTTGGCGTATCCGTCGGAATGGGGGTATTCGTGAATGTTTGCGTCGGCGTCATCGTCGCTGTTTTGGTGGGAGTCTCGGTCGGCGTCTCGGTCGGCGTTTCGGTGGGCGTCTCGGTGGGCGTCGCCGTTGGTGTTGGAGTCGGCACGTCAAAGTTTAATTGGATGTTCTTGTCCGCGTATCCGCCGTTGTCGCTTTGCATATAAATGCGCAGCGTGATTTTGCCGTTCGGAATCCCGCTCAGGTCCCATGTGTACACTTTCGTGGGCGCAGTGATGGCTGTGGTGATATTGTCCGTCAGTGGCACAGTGCCTGACGTTCCGTCCGCCGGAGCCCACTGCAGTTGCCAGGAATGGAATCCCGCCGTGGCATTCGCTACAATGCTGATGTCCAGGGGACTCTGTGTAATGGTCTGCCCGTTCTGAAGCCCCACAAACTGGATTTGTGGGCGTGGATCGCTCGCCGTGCATTTCCTTTCCGGGATTAACGTGATTGGATTGAATCCCATATCCCGCGCCCATTGTTGTCCGCCTGCGTCCTGCATGATCCATTTGCGCGCCCACTCTTCGGTGACATTTATCTCCAGGCGTTCGTCAATGTAATCGTTGCTGCATTCCTGGGATGCCAGCAAACCTGTCCAGGTATCGAATTTGACCTGTGCCCATAGGTCATCTTCCGGGGGCAGAGGTGGCTGATCGGACGCAAAATATTCTTCACGCTGACTGGGACACCATTGGGATGGCTGCGTGCCGGAAACCGTGCAAATGGTATGTTGTTCGATTCCGCTTGGAATGGTGAAAGGCGTGGGGTTTCCACCCGTCAATCGCGGTACCGCGAAGGTCATGAAATTTGCCCAGATCGGACCTGCACCTGTTACCCCGGTCGTGTTTACCATGGGTGAATAGTCAGCGTTCCCGACCCATACGCCTACCGCCAGGTCTGGAGTGAAACCGAGTGTCCAGTTATCCCGCGAGTCGTTCGACGTCCCGGTCTTGGCTGCCGCTTGGAAGG
The DNA here is from genome assembly GCA_963814135.1 of uncultured Chloroflexia bacterium. Lineage (GTDB taxonomy): Bacteria > Chloroflexota > Anaerolineae > Anaerolineales > Villigracilaceae > UBA877. Next base: position 279,808 of record CAWFBZ010000003.1, read on the forward strand.
GGAGGTTTAGTACCGAGTTTGTCCCGTACGTTGGCACGCGCGCCATGGTATCCGAAAGGATCGAAGACATCAGGAAGGCATGTTCGGGACGCAGCACTTTTTCACCTGCCGGCGGTTGGTAATCGAAGACCACGTTCCCCTTGTAATCCAGGATCTTCAGGATCGCGACAGGCGGCACCTTTACCCCGCCGTTGGCGATCACCGCATATCCCCCCGTCATTTCCAGCAGGCTTACATCGCCGCCTCCCAGGGTCAGGGAGAGGCCGTAGTCATTCCGCGTCAGGCTCGTAATGCCCATGCGCTTGGCCATGCTGATTAACCCGCTATCGCCAAATACTCCAATAAACTGCAGCGTTTTAACCGCCGGGATGTTGTACGAATTTGCCAGGGCCGTTCGTACGGTTACCGGGCCGTGATACTTGAGATCGAAATTGGTCGGTACGTACTTGGGGTTAGGGTCATCCGGAAGGCCGGAAGGCGTAAATTCCGACGGTACGTCCCAGATTAGCGTGGCTGGGGTCCAACCTTTCTCGAATGCCGCCAGGTATGTGAAAGGTTTGATGGAACTTCCCGGTTGGCGCGTGGGACTGGTCGCCATGTTGATCTGCCCGGCATTGGCAACGCTGTTGAAGTCTGGCGAACCCACCATCGCCAGGATCTCTCCCGTTGATGGTTTGATCGCTACCAGTGCCCCGTCGGTGACGTGTTTGTCCACCAGTGCACTCACCTGGCTGGTGACGTCTTGCTGGGCTGCATCCTGCAGCACCGGGTCCAGCGTGGTATAGACGGTGAAACCCGAGCGGTAGATCGTCTGTGGGTCGTAACGGGATTCCAGCAGACTGCGGATATACTCCACCCAGTGCGGGTAACGCATATTCACGATCGGCTCGCTGAAAGACCGGTTCTCGATCTCCTGGATGGCATTAGCCGCCGTGCTGCCATCCACGCAGACGGGCGTGGGAGAATTGCTCACCTGGATGCAATGGCGCTCGCTGCTTAAGGTCAACGTCGCCATCAACACACTCTGGAACCGCACCAGCGTCGCATTCCGGTTGGTGTAGATGTCATACACGGACGGCGCCTGGGGTAGCCCTGCCAGGAAAGCCGCTTCGCCCAGGGTTAATTGGCCGGCGCTTTTATTAAAATATGTCTCGGCGGCCGCTTCCACCCCATAGGACAGGTTGCCGTAATATATTTCATTTAAATAAAGTTCCAGTACTTCATCCTTGCTGTAGCGGCGTTCTATTTCGACCGCCAGCAAGGCTTCACGCACCTTGCGCAGGTAAGTCTCTTGTCCGCGTTCTTCCGGCGACAATAGCAAGGCTCGTGCCAGTTGTTGGGTGATGGTTGACGCTCCCGAGACAGTGTGCCCGCTGGTTATATTTTCCCAGAATGCCCGTACGATCGCCAACGGATCGAACCCTCCGTGCGAATAAAAATCCTTGTCTTCGATGGCGATCGTGGTTGCTACCAGGTTCGGCGAGATTTCGTTCAGGGGCACGTAAGTCCGCCTCCCGGCTTGCGGGTCGACGATTTCATATAGCAGGTCCCCGTTGCGGTCCAGGATGCGGGTTGTCTCGAACTGCGAAGCCCGCTGTTGCAGGTCGCTCACGCTGGGCAGTCCCGCTGCTATCGAGTAATACTCGTAGACGCCGATCGCTGCCAGGATCAAACCTAAGGCTACAACCAGGAACACCGACACGATCAGGACTCGCACGAAACAACTGCCGGCTTTCGACCAGTTGAATGGTTGGCGCCGGACCGGCGGAGCGGACTGCTGCCTCAATGGTTTGGTGACACGCGAACTCGTTGTTGCATGCTTGTACGCCGTGGTACTGACGTGCGTGGCGCTCATATCGATTTCTTCCACCCGCTTTGGCAGGGGCATACCATTTTGGTCGACTGCCGGATGACGTGCTACCGGCGTGGTGCTGTCTGGCGAGACCTCTTCATCCGGGCGCTCGATCTGCGTATCAGCTTCTGAGTCTAGCAACCGTCGGAACTTATTGCGTGGGTCTTCGGGAGCGGGCATAATTCCTCATACAACGTCTTTCCTTGTACCATTCAGGTGGGATAAGTCACGATTTGATCACGTGTTTTTCGAAAATATTGTGCGCCTCTCGTAACAAAAAACCTACTATATAGGCCAAATAAGGATTTTAGCACAAAACCTTTGACCTTCGGCTCAAACCCCCGTATACTATTCGCATGCCTGCTTGGACTCTCGCTCCTGGCGACCCGCTTGCCCTCACCCTGGCAGCGGATTTCCGGTTGTGTACCCCCGATTACACCAACGACCAGATCTGGGAAATCGAAACGGGTGGCGATCCGCCTGCCTTTTCCCTGCGCACCACCTACGGATTGCGTGCCCGACTCATGCGTATCTTTCCTCGCTTTACCCTCGAAGATCGCCTGGTCACAGATCCGTCCAAATTCTCCGTCCCGCCTCGCCTGCGCTCTTTTTATCCCAATTTTCTCCTGTTCGATTTCTCACCGTTCCCGGGTGTGGAAGTCATCGCTGAATACTGGATCCCTGATTCACACACCTCCGCCGGGCGCATCACGGTCACAAATCGCCGCTCTGGTCCGCTCAAGTTGCTTCTGGAACTGTGTGGACAACTTATTCCATTGGAAGGGCAGGGTCTGGCACACCTCTCCATGCAATCGGTGAATGTCCTGGTTGGGCATACCTCAGACCTCGCTCCGGTGCTCTTCCTGACCGGCGGTCCTCAGCCTGGGCCGTATCCATCTCTGGCGGTCGACCTCGCACTGGACCCTTCTGCTTCGCGCAGTCTCACCTGGGTGCAGGCCGCTCTTGCCGATCCATCCGAGTCTTTCATCCTGGCTCGTCGCACGTGTGCCCGTCCATGGGAGGCGGAAATGGCCCGCGTTCAACGGATCAACATGTCCCAGATGGTCGAAATCACCACCGGTGAGCCCGACTGGGATGCCGCCTTTGCTCTTAGCCAGAAAGCCGCTTTCAGCCTGTTTTTTGCTCCCAATCAATTTCTCCCCTCCCCCAGCTTCGTCCTTTCCCGCCAACCGGACCAGGGTTATTCGCTGCGCGGGGATGGCCGTGATTACCCGCCTCTCTGGAATGGGCAAACTCCCCTCGAATCATACTTCCTCGCCGGTCTGCTGCCTGGCGCCCCGGAACTGGCCGCCGGATTGCTCCGTAATTTCCTGTCTACGCAGTCCGCCGATGGCGTCGTGGATTGGAAACCCGGTCTGGCTGGTCAGCGGGGTCGCCGGCTGGCTGCTCCTCTGCTCGCTACTTTAGCCTGGAAAACCTATCTTCGCACGCTTGACCTCGATTTCCTTCGGGAGGTCCAGCCTGGGTTGCAGATGTTTATCCAGTGTTGGTTCAATGAACAACACGACCACGACCTGGATGGATTCCCGGAATGGGACCATCCAATGCAAACTGGCTTGGAAGATAACCCCACCTTTACCCTCTGGCAGCCTGCTGGACAGGGACAGGCTATCTCTTGTGTGGAAAGCCCGGCGCTTTCGGCCATGGCCTGTCGTGAATTCCTCTCTCTAGCAGATATCGCTGGCGTGCTGGGCCAATCTCGCCAACTCTTCGAATCAAAAGTCGAAGAGCTGCGTCTGTTGACCGAAACTTGCTGGGATGCTTCTGCGCTTCTATATCACAATCGTGACCGGGACTCTCATCTGGCACCTTCCGGGAAGGTTCTCGGCAAGCAACGCGGCCCTGGGAAACACCTGCTGGGGCAATCTTTCCGGCAGCCCGTCCGCCTGCTCGTCCGGATCAGCTTGCATGGAGAATCCACCCGTCGCCCCGAAATTCGCCTGCATGGCCGGGACGGCGAGAATCCCCGCTCCGAATCTTTGGAGCGCATGGACTTTCAATGGGGCGCCGGTTTGGCGGTTGCCTCCAGCCGCCTTCTCTATACTCGCATCGACGAAGTCGAGCTCCTGGGACTCGAAAGCCGGGACCGGGTGTCCATTCAGGTCATGGATTTCTCTGGCGAAGACATCAGTCTTTTCATGCCGCTTTGGGCCGCCATCCCCGACCCTACCCGTGTCGATCAACTCGTTCACCGGACCCTTTTTGCCCCCGGTCGTTTTGAGGCTTCATTTGGCATTCCAACCTGTCCGTCCGGCCCCTTCGCCGTCGGGTCAAAAGAGCCTGATCCGGCCATGGAGTTAACTTGCCAATCCGTCCATATTCCCTGGAATTCCCTGATAGGTGAAGGCTTGCTGGCTTATGGTCTGCGGGATCAAGCCGCGCAATTAACAACTCGCCTGATGTCCGCCGTCATCCAAAACCTCAAAAAACAGCGCGCCTTTTACCGCTCCTACCACGCCGGCACCGCAGCCGGTCTCGGCGAGCGCAATACTCTGCATGGTTTCGCTCCTCTCGGATTATTCCTCCAGACCCTTGGTGTACAGATTCAATCCGCCCGTCAGGTCACCTTGAGTGGAAAGAACCCATTTCCCTGGCCAGTTACGGTAAAATATAGAGGTCTGACGGTTACTCGCCAGGCGGATCAGACGCTTGTCGTCTTCCCGAACGGGCAGACGCTCACGTTGTACGATCCCACCGACGCGATCGTCTCTGCTGGTTGATTGGTCGATGGACAGGTTGGAGCACCTGAGTATCCGCCTGCCAGGAACAACCCCAATTATTTCGCCAAACGGAGGCAGCATGGCATATCCCCCAATCCGATTTTTGATGACAGCCATCGTCCAGGAACAGGACGTGGACGTGGCCGAGCGTTCGCTTGCTTTGCTGGGGGTGCCGGTCATTCACCTGGCCAGCACAGGCGGTTTCCTGGGCCGGCATAATGCCACGTTGTTCATTGGCCTGCCTGAGGGGATGGAGGAACAGGCCATTGCAGCCCTGCAAAAATCCTGCCGCCAGCGTGTGGAATATCTGGCCATCCCGTTGGAAGGTGCCCCCATGCCTCTACCATCGCCGGTTCCGGTGACCGTTGGCGGAGCCAAGATTTTTGCCCTGCCGGTCGAACGATTCGAGGAGATCTAGCCATGAAACTCATCTTTGCCATTGTCCGCGATTCCGACTCCGATTCCGTCACCCAGGGGCTCACCAGCGCCGATTTTCGTGTTACTCGCGTCGCCTCCACTGGCGGCCTTTTACGTCGTGGCCTGACCACCCTTTTGATCGGCCTGGATGCCGACCAGGTGGATGCTGCCATCCGTGTTTTGCACGAAACCTGCACCCCTGCCGCCGAAGGCGAGAAGCGCGCCACCATCTTCGTCGTCCCGGTCGACCGCTACGAACAGATCTGAGTGGTCGTTATTTTTATAATAACACTGTGATCAAACAGCATTCCGAATCGGTCCCAAAGGCCATGCAGGAACCCTATGCCAGCATAATCAAGCTGACCGACATCTTCTGCCAGCAATCGTTGAATGAAGAGTATGCCGCCTTGTGCCGCTCGTTGGCCGCTGCGCTGGCTCGCAAACGGTCCTCCCCGTTGCTGCGCGGACAATTGGATGCCTGGGCTTGCGCTATCGTCTATGCGCTTGGCAGCGTAAATTTCCTTTTTGACCGATCCCAAACGCCCTCGATGAGCGCCGAAGAGTTATGCACCGCCTTTGGTATAAGTAGGAGCAGCGGCGCAAACAAATCCAAACAGATCCGCGATATGTTACACCTGTCCCAATTTGATGCGACTTGGTTCTTGCCAAGTCGTATAGAAGAAAGTTCCATTGCCTGGTTGATTGAAGTGGATGGGTATATTATGGATGCCCGTTCGTTACCGCGTCATCTACAAGAACTCGCCTACCAGAAAAAATTGATCCCCTACATCCCCGCCGATCGCTGAACTTGTCGTCATGACCCTCTACATTATTCTTTTGATTGCAATACCAGCCTTCTGGATTGCCTTTGAGATCGCCCTGCTGGTTCAGGAATATGTTGCCTATCAAAAACAGACCCGGCGGCTGATTCCCTGGCTTTGGTGATCCGGTTCGATCCTTCATCCGTTTGACCACACATTTCGTGATTTTCCCTGCAGCGGTTAAGGCATTAAGGTTTGCACGAGTCGACACCATCCTCTGGCGCTGTTCGGTCACCCTTAAGTCCTGAACGAATACCACTTTGTTTCTTCTGGTGATCTTTGCTGGTATGATAGAAAATATCACCGCGAGAATGGGTGATCCTTGACAAACCAGAACGCATGTGCTATTTTTGATCCATGCTCACAAGTTTTCTTTCATCCTTCCATCAACCTCCTTCCTCTTCGCCACAGTCCCAGGGCCTTCACTCGCGGAGCCTGTCCCGCATCTCGAATTCCGAACGCCAGCTTATTCGTTTTTTTCGCTTCAAAAAAAAAGTGCATTTTATTCCCCTATGTCCCTTTTTCAAATCCCGGATGTTGGAGGCTGGATTGCAGATTTAAAATGTCTCACCTAATTTGTTGCTCCTTTTATTTGTCGAGACCAATTCTCTTGTCTTTTATTTTTCAATCCGCAATCCTCTTTCAGCGATAACACCTTATCTTTCCATTTGTTCGTCGACTGACCTACTTGGAGGAGTATATGGAAACATTGGAAGCCATTCGCAAGCGTCGCAGCATCCGTAAATTCACCGGCGACCCCATTCCACGCGCTGACCTGGAGACGATCGTGGATGCCGGTCGCCTGGCTGCCACGGGCAGCAACCGCCAACCCCGCGACTTTGTCGTGGTCACCAACCAGGAAACGATTGAAAAGCTTGCCAAGGTGGGAAAATGGATGAAAAAGGCCGGCGCGATTGTCGCCGTTGTGGTCGATCCATTCTCACGCTGGCACGTGGAGGACGGCTCTGCAGCCATACAAAATATGCTGATTGCCAGTACTGCCCTCGGCTATGGTTCCTGCTGGGTGGAGGGAGACGCCCTGCCAATGGAAGATGAACTTAAAACCCTCATGTTCATTCCAAAAGGAAAACGTCTCCTGGCACTGATGCCGGTCGGGGTGCCTGAGGAATGGCCGTCTATCGAGAAGCGCCCGTTGGAAAGCGTACTGCACTGGCAGGTCTATTAGCTAATAAATATTCCGCCTGCCCTCCCGTGTAACACTGTGTGATTGGTCTGATATTCAAGCAGTCTGGCCTTTTCCCCGCTACTATACGTAACATCGCCAATTTTATGGTGTTTTTAAAAGAGTTGACATAATTGCTCACCCATACCTTGTTTTTTTGCGCAGGTGAAGCTGGGCCAGGGAAATACAAATTGAGTTTGCATTACGCCATAATTGCACTCTTCGAAGCAGTATTTGACGCATTACAGAGAGGAAAGAATCATGGATACTGTCAGCCTCGGGCGTTCCATCCAGGAACTTCAAGATCACAAGAATGAATGGGCTGGCTTGCCGATCCCGGACAAGCTGGCCCTTCTGGAGTCCCTCCGCCAAAGGCTGTCAGAAAAAAGCCAGGCCTGGGTGGAAGCTTCGGTTCTGGGAAAGCAAATGAAGCTGCACTCACCGGAAGAGGGTGAGGAATGGACTGGCGGTCCCTGGACGCTCGCCGAGGGGATCAATGGCTACGTGGATACCTTGCGCGCCCTGGCTGCCGGCCGGATCCTCAAGCCTGAGATTATCCACACCCGCTCGAATGGTCAGGTAGCTGCCCGGGTTTTCCCCAACACCGTCTTCGATAAAATATTGCTGAGTGGCATCACCGCCGAAGTCTGGATGCAACCCGGTGTCACCGAAGCCAACCTGGGGGATAAAATGGCCGCCTTCTACCGGCAAAAAGACCCGCAAGGCAAAGTAGCCCTGGTGCTCGGTGCCGGCAACGTCGCCGGCATCCCGCCGCGTGATGTGCTCTATCGCCTGTATGGCCTGGGCCATGTGGTCCTCTTGAAAATGAGCCCGGTGAATGATTATCTCGGACCCGTCTTCGAGTATATTTTTGCGCCCTTCATCCAGGCCGGCTTTCTGCGCTTTGCCTACGGCGCTGCGGATGTGGGGAATTATCTGGTCCACCATGCCGGGGTGGAAGAGGTCCACATGACCGGCAGTGTCCGCACCTACCAGTCCATCCTGTTCGGCTCTGGTCCGGAAGGCGAACAACGCCGCCGCCAGGACCGGCCTCTTCTCGAAAAACCCTTCACCGGTGAGCTGGGCGGCGTCTCCCCCACCATCATCGTGCCAGGAAAATGGTCCCGGGCTGACATTCAATATCAGGCGGAGAACGTGGTGACAATGAAGCTGCAGAACGCCGGGCATAACTGCGTGGCTACCCAGGTGCTGGTGTTGTCGGAAAATTGGGAACAGCGCGACGAATTCCTTCAGGCTGTCCGTAAGCTGATGCGCGAACTGCCCGCCCGCAAATCTTATTATCCGGGTGCCTCCGAACGCCAGAAGGAAGCCGTTTCATCCCACCCCGAGGCGGAGTTATTGGGCGGAGAGGTTCCCCGCACTCTCATCACGAACCTGGATCCCAACGCTGAAAATGAGAGTTGCTTCCAGAAGGAATTCTTCTGCCCGGTATTCGCTCAGACCAGCCTTCCCGGAAGGGATGCCGCCGAATACCTGCACAACGCCATCCAATTCTGCAACGAGAAGCTCTATGGCACGCTCGGTGCGACCATTCTCATCCACCCCAGGACAATTAAACATCTCGGACAGGCATTTGAGTCCGCCCTGACAGATTTACACTACGGCTCGATTGGCGTCAATATCTGGAACGCTGCCGCCTTCCTGCTGGTTCAGGCTACCTGGGGTGCCTTCCCGGGTCATACTTCCGGCGATATACAAAGCGGCATCGGCTTCGTCGGTAATTCTTTCCTGTTTGAGAAACCCGAGCGTACGGTGGTACGCGGATCTTTCTACCCCTTTCCCCGTTCCTGGCTGCATGGGGACCCGGCCTTCCTGCCCAAACCGCCCTGGTTCCTAACCAATAAGACCGCCCGCACCACCACGCGGGGTGTCGCCAGGATCACCCTCGATCCGCGCCTCCGCTATCTACCGGCCGTCCTCTTGTCCGCCCTTCTCGGCTAAAAAAAATTCACTTTGTTGTGCGAGGAAATAATCCGCCTCCTGTACAGGAAATGGATTATTGTTTCATATCATTTGTGATAAACAACACAAAACGTTTGTATAATTTGTTTATCCTATTTTAGGGAGCCTGGATGGGACCAACGCTGAAATTTCGGAGGGATTCCTATGAAGAAATGCCCATTTTGCGCGGAGAAGATTTGGGATGAGGCTGTCCTGTGCCGTTATTGCGGCAGGGAATTACCTGGGCCAGGGCACGAGCCACATCGAAAGGCACACACCCCCGTACCGGAATTAAAAAAGCTCCTACTCCCAATTGGAATCCTGGCGGGGGTCTTGGTCTTGGTTGTGGGCGGTTATTTTCTGCTGGGAAAAATCCGTGCAAACCGCACACCAGCCCATCCGGTTGTCTTCGCACTCGATTTCGAGAACAAAGCCGCCTTCTTTGGCTGGCACGTTGGTGGTCCGGGCACGGAGTTATTATGGCTGGAGAATACCCGGGACGGTAAATACTACTTCGAATTTCCATCCGGCTTTCTGGAAACCGAGGACCTTCAGTTTTCGGATATACAGGTTTCGGCGGATGTCGAATTCCTGGACGATACCCGCATGGATGCTTCGATCTCCTGCCGCCTTCATCAAGGCGAAGGGTACGGATTCCAGATCAGCAATACCGGACAGTGGTCGATCACCAAATCCTATCTGTCTCAAGGAACCACGCTTGCGCAGGGTTGGTCAGCTGAGATCAAGCCCGATAAAAACCACCTTGCCGGGCGTTGCGTTGGCACGCAACTGACCTTGCTGGTCGACGGGGTGGAAATTGGTCTTGCTGAAGACGCCGACATGACCGTGGGCAGTATCGGCCTGGGATACAATGCCGAAAAAGCCGGGGCCGGGACGTTTGATAACATCCTGGTCGAAGGTTGGGGGAATGCGCAATCCACTTCTGCTCCGCAGACAGGCGACCAGCCTGTATTTTCAGAAAATTTGGACGACCCCTCGAATGCAACGCCCGATGCTACTGCGACAACCACTCCCACAATTGGTCCTGTCGCGATAGCTACTGCCGATCCCACCCCGGCGCCCACGCTGCGCCCCACGCCCATTCCCGCAGATGAACTCGTCCTGTACCAGACTGACTTCGAGAACAACGACGCCAGCCTCTCGAATTGGCGCACCTTCGCCTATTCCTTCGCCTCCCCTACCCTGGGAACGGAAGGCTACACAGTCTCTACGAATACCAGTTTCTACCGCTTCAACGCCACCGAGACCAACCAGCGGATCTTTTCCATTTACGAAGGGGACCCGGGCAGCTCAGATGTGGATATTTCCCTGCATGCCACCTCGACCAATTATGGCGGAAGCGTCGGGCTGGTCTGCCGCTATACCGAAAAAGGTTGGTACCAGTTCATGGTCGAACCGAATGGCGTTTGGAGCGTTCGCCTGGTCGGTTACGATGAGACCGGGCACCTCCGTTTTCGCAAAATCTCTTCCGGGATTCGCTGGCTGGGCCTGAATGTGGATTTACGCGCCGAGTGTAAAGGTGACACGCTAAGCTTCTATCTCAATGGAGAAAATCTGGCTTTTTTGCACGATAATACCTACCCGCGCGGCCAGGTTGGCGTATTGAGTTGGAGTTTCGATCAAGCCGGTCAGGTGGGATATATCGATAAATTCAGCCTGCAGCGCGTCCAATGGAGTGAGTCCGCCGCCCCTGGGCCTGCCCCCACTCCCGGTGCGGATGGGACGATCTACACCACCGATTTTGGGAATCTGGATGCCCTGTCTCAGTACTGGTACACTTTTCTAAGGACCGAAATTCTTGGACCCGGGGCCGAGCGTAAAACCAACTACTACATCAATGACTTCGATCCCGGCACCGATGTCGAGATCAGCGCTGATCTCACAGCAGGTTCAGGGACCCGCAGCCTGATTTGCCGCTATTCTTCGGACGGCTGGTACGAAGCGGGATACGGGAACTCTCCCAGCGGCATTTACATTGGACTGGCGCGCCTCGAACACAACGCCAACGGGGAATTGGTGACAACCTGGCTTGCGTCGCAAGCCTTTGATGACGCCTCCACACCTAAATTGACCCTGACCTGTGCGGGGAACCAGCTCGAGGTGTCGGTTGATGGCGAACTGTATCTTTCATATGAGGATAACCTCTGGCGAACCGGGCGGTATGGTTTTTCGTTTGTCAGCAATACGCCTATCAGCCCGAAGGCTCTTTTTGGCAGTTTTATGGTCCGCCCCGCGCAAACGCCCCAGCCGGGAGATGTTATTTATAGCGAAGTGTTCGATACGCCCGAAAAAATTACCTCCAATTGGAATTTGGACATGAGCGGTGTTGACCCGCGTATAACCATCCAGGATAATTCTCTCGTATTGGTTCCGGGCGATAATGTCCTTCATCCCGGGAATGATATAAGCGCTGAAAATATTGAATTCGGCGTTGATCTGGAGTTCCTGGCTAAAAGCGATCTTGTTTTGCACTGCCGTGTGGATAGCGCCGCCAGCATCGGATTTGACATCCATAGCAACGGCGACTGGGGCATCGTTCTCAACTTTGAGCAAGTGCTCGCCAATGGGAATAGCGCCAGCATCCATTCCGGAAATAATCAGTTTACGATAAAGTGCGTGGATAACCGGTTAACCTTGATTGCCAATGGCGACACCCTGGCAACCGTTGAGCAGCCATCTTATGGTCCGTCTATCGGGAAGGTGGGCTTCGATGTTTTCGATGGCAGTTCACAGGTCAAGGTCAACAGCCTGACGCTTAAGTTAATGCAAAGCGCTTCTCTCCCTCCCACGTCTCCTTTGCTCAACCAGGTTTTCACGCCGGTCTATCCGCCGGGCAAGGCAATTTATGCCTGGAACAGTACAAATTTTGTGGACCGGTCTCGCACTTTATGGTATAGCTGGTACGCTGGTAGTCAACCGGGAAGCGAAGAAAATGGGAGCGTGATTGTCCCTGGTCAGAAAGGCTTGACCTATTGGAACTACCAGTCAGACCTGTATGACCTTCCCCTGGAATTAACCGCTGATGTTACCTTTTCCGGTAAATCTGGCGCGATTGGACTGATGTGCCGTTATACGCAGCTGGGCCGTTACGAATTCCTGATCCAGCCGGATGGGACTTGGATTATCCGCCGTAACAGATCGGAATGGTTCGCACCCAGTAGTGCAGGGATCAGCGTACTCGCCCACGGCACTTCCAGTGCGATTCAACCGGGCGCCAACCAGGTTTCGGTCAGTTGCCAGGCTGATGAACTGATTTTCAGTGCAAACGGGTCAGAACTGGGCCGGGTGCAGGATGCTCTCTATCCCGAAGGAAAGATTGGCATCTTCTTCGACGCGTATACATCTGGAACTTTCAACAATCTCAACGTGAGGCGCACAGAGTAACTGCGCAACCAGGCGCTCTTCTGGACGCACTTATTCCATTAGCCCAGCACCAAATTATCGATCAGGCGCGTCTTTCCAAAATAGACTGCCATGGAAAGTAGTGCCTTTCCCTCGATCTTTTCCAATTCCTCCAGCGTCTCGTAATCCGCACACGAGACATAATGCAGGCGTGCCAGCGGCTCGGCTGCCACCTTTTGGCCGACAAGCTGGCGCAGTTTTTCAGCCTGGCGCTCCCCGGCGTCGTACGCGGCTTGTGCCTCTTTCAGAGACCGCGAAAGCACTGTTGCCGCCTGGCGTTCCTCGGGGTTGAGGTAGACGTTCCGGCTCGACATGGCCAGACCGTCCGGTTCCCGCACGATTGGGCATACCACGATATCGACCGGGAAGTTCAGGTCGGTCACCATCCGCCGGATGACAGCCGCCTGCTGGGCATCCTTTTGCCCGAAATAGGCTTTATCCGGCCCCACTCCATTGAATAATTTTGCCACGACCGTCGTCACACCCCGGAAATGTTCCGGTCGGACGCTGCCTTCCAACCGCTTTGTTAGCTTTTCCACGTTTACCCAACTCTGGAATCCGGGCGGATACATCACCTCCGGAGTAGGCGTCCAGACCAGGTCCACCCCGGCAGCTTCCAGCAGAGCCAGGTCGTGCGGCAGATCGCGCGGATAGCTCGCCAGGTCCTCGGTCGGGCTAAATTGGGTCGGGTTTACGAAAATACTGGCTACCACGCTCGCACACTCTGCGCGGGCGCGTTCGACCAGGGAAATGTGCCCACTGTGCAGATACCCCATGGTGGGTACAAAACCAACGGGTCCGGGTAGTGCTGCGCGGGTTGTTCGTAATTCGTTGATGGTTGTTACAGTCTGCATCGAAACCTCCTCGATTACACCTTGCTGATCTACCCAAAAATATCACCATAAGTTAATATATTTTCTACTTCGTATGAATTTCTTTTTTCCTCTTGAAAAATAAGAACGCATGTGCTATAATCTTTATCAGTCACTTATTCATGCAGGTGACTGTTTTGGAAAGTTTGATCTTCTTATCGGTGGGAAAGCAGTACCCTTAATATTTTCTCTATCGGCCATATTCGTTTCTTTTTGTTTTACGGCTGCAATACTCTCAGCTTCGAAAATATTCATCCTGTTAATTGGAACCTTTTTGTCCGCTCTGTACATCATTCATTCAGAAAAAGGAGATTCATAATGCCATCACTAAATCGTGTGCAATTGATCGGCCGTCTCGGCAAGGATCCCGAAACGCGCCACACCACCACCGGAAAAAAAGTGGCTTCGTTCAGCCTGGCAATCAGCAACCGCTGGAAATCTGGCGAAGGCGAAGCCCGGGAATCCACCGAGTGGGTCAACATCGAAGCCTGGGAGCGCCTCGGGGAAATTTGCTCCCAATTCCTGCACAAGGGCAGCCTGGTCTATCTAGAAGGCCGCTTGAGAACGGATAAAGTTGATGATAAAAGCGGCGGGACCAAATATTACACCAAGGTGGTGGCCTTGTCCATGCAGATGTTGGACCGTAAGCCGGAGGAAGAGCCCGTTTCTTCCGTGGAGGAGGAGCCGGGAGAATACGAGGCCTGAAGTATGGTTATTGCCACCAACCTTTCTAAAAAACCTTGACAATCCCACAAACCACGCATAAAATGCGCTTTCGAAAAAATTTCCCAACCAACAGACGGTTGGGAAATTTTTATACGGCGCGACTCCTTCGTAATAGATGGTAGCGCCGGTTTCATAACAACCATTGGCGGCCCACACGGGCCGCCTATTTTTTTAGGAGGCTTCGGTGAAAGCGTACAAACCCTTTTTGCTCGTTTGGGCCGGCCAGGTGGTTTCGATTCTCGGTTCCAGCTTGAGCTGGTTTGCATTGGGCGTCTGGATTTACCAGAAGACCGGTTCGGCCAGCCAGTTTGCATGGGTGGCACTTTGTACGGCTTTACCGCAGATGCTCGTTTCTCCCTTCGCCGGGGTGATTGTCGATCGCTACAACCGGCGCTGGGTAATGGCATTTGCCGACGGCGGAGCAGCGATCTGCACGCTTGCCCTGGCTGGGCTGTTCATTTCGGGTCATATCCAACTCTGGCACATTTACCTGTTGACTGCCTGCAGCGCCGCCTGCAATGCTCTCCAGGTTCCGGCATATACCGCCCTGGTGGCTTGTATCGTTGAACGCAATCAGTTGGGCCGTGTGAATGGACTGATCCAGTTTGGGCAAGGTCTCGCTGAGATCCTCGCCCCAACCCTTGCAGGCGTGTTGGTATTGACCATCCAGGTTCCTGGCATCCTGGTCATTGATTTGGCTACGTTTTGCATCGCAGTAATATCCCTCTCCGTTGCGCGATTCAATGGGCAAGACGACGCTCCCGGTCCGGTCAGCCCAGCCCGCGCTTCGTCCCGCGCCTGGCTGCCAGAACTGCAAGCCGCCTGGTTATCCCTGCGTGCTCGCCCGGGATTGCTCAACTTGCTCGGCTACCAGGCATTGTTTTCATTCCTGTGGAGCCTGTTCGGAGTCTTGGTGGTACCAATGATCCTGGGATTCTCCGACCCACAAGGGTTGGGGCTGGTTCTCTCCCTGGCCGGACTAGGACTCCTGTCGGGAAGCCTGGTCCTCTCCGCTTGGGGCGGTCCAAAGCTCCGTCTGACCGGGGTCCTTGCCTTCGAACTGGTCAGTGCCCTGGCATTCTGCCTGATTGGGTCACGACCTTTGCTATGGCTGGTAGTCGCGGCCGCCTTTATCGCCCACTTCACCCTCGCGTTTGTTGCCGGGCTTAACGAAGCCATCTGGCAATGCCAGGTGGAAAAAGCAGTACAGGGACGCGTCTTTGCTTTTAAGCAGACTGCTGTCAAGGCTGCCACGCTGATAGCCTATCTGGTGGCGGGTTGTTTGGCCGATCGTGTGCTGGAACCGCTGCTGGGTGATGGAGGTCCCGCGACAGCCAACCTGGGTGTCTGGTTCGGCGTCGGTCCGGGGCGCGGTCTGGCATTGCTCTTCTTCATGATCGGTCTGGTCAAAGCTGCCTCGGTATTGGCAGTTTATCTGTCCCCCAACACACGCCGCCTGGAGGCCGGTTTGGCAGCTGAATCTCCTGCAGTTTTCAGGCACCTCGTATAAAAAACTGGGTGCCGGACTTGCCGGCACCCAGTTTTGTCTGTTAAAGTTGTTACTTCATCTGTTCCAGTTGGCTCACCATCTGATCCAAGACGTCGAACCCTCCCTGCCAAAACGCCTCTGAACGAATGTCTATGCCAGCCTCGGCGCAAATTTGTGCCGGAGCTTGCGATCCTCCTGCGGACAGCATGCGAACGTAACGCGGCTTGAAAGCCTCTCCTTCGGCTTTGAACTGCTGGTAAAGCGACAGGACCAGCAACTGGCCAAAGGCATAGGCATACACGTAAAATGGGGTGTGATAGATGTGCGGGATCGAGACCCATTCCCATTTGAACTCATCACTCAGGTCCACCGCATCTCCAAATTGTTCTTTCAGGTTTTCGACATAAGCAGATGCAATTTCATCCACTGAGGCGTTATTCATCACCATCGTGTGGGCTTGTTTCTCAAACAGGGCGAAAAACGCCTGGCGCATGATGGTTGCGTACGCGTCATCCACCTGTCGGAAGAGCAGGTCCCGCCGGACGGCTTCGTCGGTCTCGCTCGCCAGCAACCGCTCCACCAGCATCATTTCACCGAACGTTGAGGCGGTCTCGGCCAGCGGCAGGGAGGAGTGGAAGGTGAAGGCGGTATGGCTGTTCGCCAGCAAGGCGTGGATGGCGTGGCCCAGTTCATGCGCCATGGTGGCAACATCCTCGGCATGCCCCTGGTAGTTGAGTTTCACCCAGGGAGTCAGCTCCGGTGTGATGCTTGCGCAGAAGGCACCGCCTTGTTTGCCCTTGCGGACTTCGCTATCCAGATGATTTTGATCGAGCACCCGCTTGGCCAGTTCGGCGAAATCGGGCCGGAATGCCGAGAATGAGTCGAACACCATTCCAGTCGCCTGATCGAAGGCGTAGGTTTTGTCAGATTTGCTAACCGGCGCATAGATGTCGTAGCGTCTTAATTTGTCCACTCCCAGCACCCTGGCCTTTAGTTTGAAAAACCGTTGGAATATCGGTGCATTTTGCTTGCAGACCTTCAGCAAAGCTTCCACAGCTTCGTCGGGTATATCGTTCCCCAGGTTGCGTGCCGCAATCGGGTTGGTGAACTTGCGCAGGGACAGGTTTTCATTGTGCCAATCGCGCACCCTGGTTTGATACATCTGCCCCAGTATGGCGCCATTTTCTCCATAGACGCGGTAAAGGGCCTGATAAGCCCGGGCCCGCAACTCCGGGTCGTTGCTGCGAGCAAAAACCATTAACTCCCCGCGGGTCAGGTCCCGGCTTTCTCCATCCACATCAATTTTGAAAGTGTAGCGATTGGTTATGGCGTCATAAAGTGTCACCAATGCGCTCGAACCGGTTACATTCTTGAGGTTGATTATTTTCTCTTCCGGTTCGCTGAGCGTATGTGGTCGAAATTGTCGGATCACCTCGAGGTAGTAACGGTAATCACCGGATTGCTCCATCAGCCGGTTTGCATTGGACTCGTCGAGGTCTTTCCACCAAAGGTTAAAAAACAGAGTGCGGTTCTCAAGTTCGGCCATAAATTGTCGGATACGACCGAGCAATGCCTGGAACGATTGGTTCTGCGTGTCTGCGGCAAATGCCAGTTCAGCATATGCGTAAAGTTTGCTGGCGATACGCGTGCTCTCTTCGCTCTCTTTCAAGATCTCCAGGAAGGTGCTCATCGGTAAATCGTTCTTGAGTTGCGGACGCAGTTTCTCGAAACTGGCTACCAGTTCTTCCAGGGTTGTAAACGCAGCTTCCAGGTCCGGACTGTCTGGACCTGAGAATAGATCCTTCAAGCTCCATGGGGATAATTTGTTAGTCATATTATTCCTTATCGATAAATTTTGAGTGTTGGTTCACAGGCTCGATCGGATGTGAACGATATCGCCATCTTTGACGATATATTCCTTGCCTTCCAGGCGCAGCTTTCCTTTGGCCTTGGCTTCGGTCATTCCGCCCAGGTCAATCAAATCTTGATATGCCACCACCTCGGCCCGCACAAATCCATGCGCCAGGTCTGTGTGGATTTCGGCAGCCGATTCAACTGCAGTGGCGTTCCTGCGTGTCGTCCAGGCGCGCACCTCGTCTTCCCCAACGGTGAAAAAGGATTGCTGGTCGAGCAGGTCGTACGAGATGCTGATCATGCGGTTGAGGCTGAGTTCAGTGATGCCATATTCAGACATGAAATCTGTCGCGTCCTCAGGGGGTAGTTGGGCGATTTCCATTTCAAGTTTCCCCTGGAGAGCTACAACCGGCTCTGCGACCTGTACATTCGGAGCCGCCTGCGCCTCTCCAAGATTCAACAAAACCAGGATGGGTTTACGGGTCAACAACCCGAATCCTGAAAGAAGTCGGTCTTCCTCCGGAGATATCTCAATGCCACGCAAGGGTTTCTCTTCAGATAAGATTTCATGCAGACGTGAGAAAAGCGCAGTTTGGCGTTCATTCAACACCTTATCGGTGCCGCCTTTTTTGCGTTCTTCGGTCAACCGCTCCAGTTTGCGTTCGACAACGATCAGGTCATTAAGCAGCAGTTCGCCATTCATTGATGAGATATCTCTTCCCGGATTTACGCTGCCCGAAGGCATTGGTACGTTCTCATCGTTGAAACAGCGCACAACGTGAATTAAGCCTTCCATCTGGGTCAATTGGTTCAGCAAGGGACCCGCGAATCCGGACTTTGCCGAACCACTATCCAGTCCGGCTATATCGGCATAAGTAACTTTGGCATAAATGGTCTTTTTTGGTTTGAACATTGCCGAGAGTGTATCAACACGCGGGTCGGGTACGTCAACCACCGCAGTATGGATTTCGATGCGCCCTGCCGAAGCTGTGGTCGGCGCGTTGCCACGCGTCAGGGCATTAAAAATGGT
The DNA here is from genome assembly GCA_963814135.1 of uncultured Chloroflexia bacterium. Taxonomy (GTDB): domain Bacteria; phylum Chloroflexota; class Anaerolineae; order Anaerolineales; family Villigracilaceae; genus UBA877. The sequence continues at coordinate 298,178 of CAWFBZ010000003.1, forward strand.
TGTCTTGCCGGATTGCGGAAAGCCGATAATTCCTAATTTCATCATTATCCTTTTTACTTGTGGTAAAATCACGCCGTTAGCCGGAGTGGCGGAACTGGCAGACGCGCACGACTCAAACTCGTGTTCCCTTACGGGATTGTGGGTTCAATTCCCACCTTCGGCATTATATCAATAAAAATTCCCTTTGTCGGGGAGTAGCGCCCGCACCCGCGGGACAGGTTGACCGTCAAGACGGAGTTTCACTCCCGGTAACCTGTGCGCTTTGCAGCGTTCGCGAGACCGCCATTCTGGCGGTCTCGCGTTTTTATTGTCAGGGTTCCCTGACCAGGGCTAATCGTTGTGAACGACGAATATTTCAGAGGCAGATGGGATAAAATAGAGTGGAACCTCTATCAGCCAACTCGCTTAAATCGGAGGAAAAACTATGCCTGGTTTGAATGATATTCTCACCATCATCCTCGCGGGTGGACGCGGTTCACGCCTCTATCCGCTAAATAAGCTCCGATCGAAGCCGGCCGTTCCAATTGCCGGTAAATACCGTCTTATAGATATTCCCATCAGTAATTGCATCAACTCGGGCCTTTTTCGGATCGACGTTCTAACCCAATTCAACTCGCATTCCCTGCACCGACACATCACCCAGACCTATAACTTCGATACCTTTCATACCGGCTTTGTCGAGATCCTGGCCGCTGAACAGAACTCCAAAATCCACCGACTGGTACCAGGGCAACGCCGATGCTGTCCGCAAGCAATTGTTCCAGTTGCGCTCCGCTCATTCCAAATACGTGCTCGTGTTAAGCGGGGATCATCTCTACCGCATGGATTATGGCCCGATGGCTGAATTCCACTGGGAGCATGATGCAGATATCACGGTGGCTGTTCAACCGGTCCGCCGGGAAGACACGCCTGGCCTGGGCATCCTGAAGCGCGGTCCCGATGACCGCATCACAGATTTCGTGGAAAAGCCTAAAGATCCCGACATATTATCCAGGTTTGTCAGTCGCGCCGATGAGTTGCGCCCATTCATCTGTTCCATGGGCATCTATCTTTTCAAAACGGATGCATTGATCAGCATATTGACTGATAATCCCGGTTTTGACGATTTCGGTGGGGATGTTATTCCGTATGCCATTCAGAATTCTTCGGTCTATGGGTATGACTTTGATGGCTACTGGCGCGATATTGGAACGATCCGCTCCTTTTATGAAACCAACCTGGATCTGACGACTTCCAATCCAGCCTTCAACTTTTATGATATGGAAAACCCAATTTACACGCATGCCCGTCTCCTGCCCGGGTCCACCGTGGAGGACAGTGTTTTGAAAGATGTGCTTCTGACAGAGGGCTGCCGAATTCAGAAAGCCGAAATAACCCATTCGGTTATCGGAGTTCGCAGTATGGTCTCAAGCGGAACGACCATCAAAGATAGCATCCTCATGGGCGCAGACTATTACTCTGCCCTCTCGTCCTGCACAACCGCCTATTGGCATCGGCCCGAACTGTCATATTGAGGGTGCCATCATTGACAAGAACGCTCGCATTGGTGCGGATGTGGTCATCCGCCCATTCCCACGCGGTACGGACCTGCATACCCCAAATTGGACTGTCCAGGATGGCATCGTCGTGGTCCCGAAGGATACCGTCATTCCTCCTGGCACACACATCGAGCTCGAAATCAGCCTGATCAAATTTAACAAAATCATTCTTTCGGAGAAACCCACTATATGAAGAATCCTGCAGCTCAGACCAATGAAGGTCCTACATTGACGCAAAACGAAAGCTGGCATGCCCTATCGGCTGAAGATGTGCTTGATCATTTAAAAGTCCGTGAAAATGGGTTGACCACTGCCGAAGTTGCTGAGCGTCAGACACAATACGGCCTAAACCAGTTGACTGAGGCGGCTCGCCCGGGATTCCTGAAACTGCTCTGGGAACAGTTCAATAATTTTATCGTTATGCTGCTCATCGTTGCTTCCGTGGTGTCAGCCCTGTTGGGAGAATGGGTGGACGCCTCCGCGATTATCGCCATCGTCTTGCTTAATGCAGCCCTTGGCATCGTGCAGGAACGGCGAGCAGAAGAAGCTTTGGCTGCGCTAAAAAAACTCGCTGCACCCGAGGCGCGGGTCTTGCGTGACGGACACCGTGTTACGATTTCTTCACACGAACTGGTTCCTGGCGACATTATCTTTCTCGAGGCTGGCAACCATGTTCCGGCAGATGTACGGCTGCTCGAAGCAATAAATTTGCAGGTCGACGAAGCTGCGCTGACAGGAGAATCGCAAGCGGTACAGAAGAACGCCGCTTTACAGTTGGAAAAAAACATCCCTTTGGGTGACCGCAAGAATACCGCTTTCATGGGAACAATGGTTACGCGCGGGCGCGGGCACGCAGTGGTCATCGGTACGGGCATGCGCTCGCAACTTGGCCTGATCGCCAGAATGCTTGAAGGTGTCGACCAAGAGGAAACTCCCCTCCAGAAACGCCTGGATCAGCTAGGCAAAACCCTTGGCATTGGTGCGCTTGCCATATGTGGTCTGGTTTTTGTTGTGGCTGTCTTACGCGGGACTGATTTGGGCATTTTAACCTCGCCTGGTGGAGGGTTGTTGGCTTACCTGAGCGCAGCCAAGAAGCAAATTGTGGATATGTTTATGCTGGCCGTAGGCCTGGCAATCGCTGCCGTGCCGGAGGGTCTGCCTGCGGTGGTAACCATCACGTTGGCCCTTGGAATGCGCGAGATGATCCACCGGCATGCCCTGATCCGGCGCCTATCGTCCGTGGAGACCCTCGGCTCTGCGACCGTGATCTGTTCGGATAAGACTGGCACCCTGACCCAAAACGAGATGACCGTCACGCGCATTTGGGTGGATGGACAGTTCGTCACCTTGACGGGTTCGGGGTATTCACGGCGAGGCGAGTTCCAGTTGGGCGGCAAACCGGTGGGGTTGGATAAATATCCGGGTGTGGCGACCGCATTATGGGTAGGTGCACTAAACAACGACTCCAAACTCGAAGCGGTCGAAGGGGACGATCAGTCCTACCGTATCGTGGGAGATCCGACGGAAGGGTCGTTGCTGATCGCGGCAGCCAAGGCAGATGCCTACAACGTGGAATTGCACAAAGCTTATCCACGCGAAGATGAGGTCCCGTTCGAACTCGGAACGTAAACGCATGGTCACCATTCACGATATCAAGGAACCCGACCCGGAAGACGTCTCCCCATTCACGAACGGCAGCCTGCAAGGTTGGGATGTGATTGCCGTCAAGGGTGCACCCGACCTGGTCCTCGATCTGTGCACCTCCTATCAGACAATCGATGACAAGACCCATAAAATGACCGATGCCGTCCGCCAAAGCATCGTTGAGGCCAATGACGTTCTGACCATGGATGCTCTGCGCGTGCTTGGCCTGGCCTACCGTGTAGTGGAGGATGCTCCGAAAGCTGAAGCTGTGGCGGTGGATGAATTGGAAAAAGAACTGGTTTTTGTGGGGTTGGTCGGAATGATTGACCCGGCTCGCGAAGAAGTCAAGCAAGCCATGGAAAAAGCCAGCCAGGCGGGTATCCGCACGATCATGATCACCGGGGATTACCCCAATACCGCCCGGGCTATTGCAATGGAAATTGGGCTCTTGCGACCCGGTCATGCGGTCTTAACTGGGGCGGACGTGGACCGGATGAGCGATGACAGCCTGAAAAACGAGATCGAGCAGGTGGATGTATTCGCCCGCGTCTCACCGGAACATAAAATGCGCATTGTGGATGCGCTGCAAGCCAACGGGGAAGTGGTTGCCATGACCGGCGATGGGGTCAACGACGCTCCTGCCATCAAACGGGCTAATATCGGTGTGGCGATGGGAATCACCGGCACGGATGTTGCCAAAGAAACCGCCGACATGGTTTTAACGGACGATAATTACGCCAGCATCGTCTCAGCAGTGGAGCAGGGGCGCATCATCTACAATAACATCCGAAAATTTGTTTTCTTTCTTCTCTCTTCCAATGTAGCCGAAATTATGACCATTTTCCTGGCAACCCTGGCTGGACTGCCATCTCCGCTGACGGTCATCCAGTTACTTTGGCTAAACCTGATCACCGATGGCGCTCCTGCACTTGCAATGGCAATGGAAAAAGGTGATCCAGATATCATGAAACGCAAGCCTCGACCAAAGAATGAGCCGATCATCAATGCCCCCATGCGAACAGGCATTATCATCCAAACCATCACACAGACCAGCGCCGTACTTACAGCTTTTACCCTTGGACTCCTATGGGAGCTTAAAGCACTGGGGATTGGATTACCACAAGGCACCAATCCGTTCGTTTTTCTCCTGAACTTCAACTGGCATAATATCAATCTAGAAAATGTCCGGACTGCCGAGACGATGGCCTTCATGACCCTTTCGTTGTGTGAATTATTCCGTGCCTATACTGTCCGGTCAGAGAAAGTATCAATCTTCCGTATCGGCATCTTCTCAAATAAATGGATGCAATATGCAGTGGGATCGTCCATTGTCTTGTTACTACTTGTATGCACTGTGCCATTCCTTCAACAGATCTTCAATACCCATTTCATGTCTGGACGTGAGTGGATTGTAGTTGTGGGACTTTCTCTCATCCCTGCCATATCAGAAGAAATCACCAAAGCTTTCTTGCGCTTGCGCGAACAATAAATCAATTTTTTGTAATTCAGGCATATTCATAAACTATTGATAAAGCGTGCGCTGTATCTGGTTTTTCCCAGTATTTTTATTCATTCTCAGCAGCAAGTTGGAATGGGGTATTTCCTGCTTTCTTGCAATATCGCGGAGAGGATGGCATTCGTGATATCATCCGCTTCGGGACTCTTCCGGGCTTTCGCATCTCGCTCGGAACGCTCCGTTCCTCAAGATATGTGCCTTTACAAACCGCAACATGAATTTGGCTTTCATTTCCTCCATGGCTCTATTGCTGGGCGTGATCTACATCCCCGGATTGAACCGGGTCTTTAACACTGTGCCGCTTGGCTGGGGACAATGGGAAATCATCCTGCCGTTGCTGCTGATCCCTTCGGTCGTGGCCGAAATCGTCAAAATGTTCATTTCTCGAAAGAAATAACCCGGGCCTGGCGAAGAATTATGGCCAACGCCAGTATCTCCGGATTGACGCAAAGAAACGCTATTCTGGCAAAGGATTATTTTTTCCCCATGATGAAGCGCCTTTTCCACCGGGGCTGGTTTAGGCTCGCCCTAATTTTATTGCTCTGCAGCCTGATAGATTTGGGGTTGGTAGCGGCTTTACCATATCTGGGGCTTTCATATGGACCGATTTGGCCGCCAGTACTGCTCCTGCTCCCGGTCCACGCGGCGGTACTCATTGGGATGGGGGTAGCGCTACATTTCATAAAATCCGAACGTTGGAGGGCCGTCCCAGTTATTCTGGCGGCCCTTTTGCAGGCAGGCATCTTTGTCCTTGTCTACGACGTTTTCTACATCGAACCTTTCCGCTTGACAGTCACCCGGCTTCCGGTCCCTGCACCGGCTTTTCTGCCCGACCGGGATTTGCGCATCTTGCAGATTACCGACGTGCACGTGGAGCGGCTGACGGTGCGCGAGCAAGATGTATTGGTCCAGGTAGAAAATCTTCAGCCAGATATCATCGTCCTAACCGGGGATTATTTCAACGCCAGCTACCTGGAAGACCCCTTGACTTTCCAGCAGACGAAAGCCTGGCTGGCTCAATTGAAGGCTCCTTATGGCGTCTACGCCATCAATGGCAACGTTAATTCACCCTTCACCATGCGGGACTTGTTCGCCGGGTTGCAAAATATACGCGTGCTCAATAACGAAGTTTTTCCCCTCCATCTACCGGGAGGGAACTCTCTTCCTGGTTGGCATGACGTATAAAGTTGGCCCGGCTTTCGACAACCGCGTGCTGCCCAACTTGATGGCCAGCCTGCCTGAGGGACTCCTTCAGCCTGCTGCTCTACCACACCTCAGACCTGATCAGTACGGCAGCCAACACCGGCATGGACCTGTACCTTTCCGGGCATACCCACGGGGGGCAGGTTCGTTTGCCGTTTTATGGAGCGGTATTCACAGCCTCTTATTATGGAAAGAAATACGAGATGGGGCAGTACCAGCTTGGCCCAGCAACCCTCTACGTGAGCCGCGGCATCGGCATGGCAGGCGGTTTGATCCCGCGTGTCCGTTTACTCTGCCCACCTGAGTTGGTGTTGGTGGAATTGGGTAAGTAATCCACTGCGGGAACCCTAGCCCACTTTTACGTCAACCACCTGATTGATGATCTGTATCAGGATGTCATATTGGGGATAAAAGCACCGGCGATTAGAAAGAAGATGCCGGCAATCTGATTGCCGGCACGGTTGCGCTTGCGGATGTGGAAATAGCTGACTGGCGCGCCCAGCCATTAAAATTACACGGGCGGCAAGTTGCGCTTAATGATGGTGTACATCCCTAGCCCCTTGGCTGCTCCTTCCACCACGCAGGTGGTCGGGTTATCAACCAGGTAGGCCGGGATGCCAAGGGCCTTTGTAAGCAGCTTATCGGTCCCACGCAGGAGCGCGCCGCCACCGCACAGCGCGACCCCCCGGTCAATAATATCCGAGACCAGTTCGGGGGGGGTCTTCTCTAGCACGCGCCGGCAGGTTTCGATCACACGCTTGAGCGGTTCCTGAAGCGCCTCGACAGTCTCGCCAGTGGTCAGGGTAACCGGGCGCGGCAGCCCGCTGACCTGATCCTGTCCCTGCACTTCCAGGCTTTCTTCCTTGTCCTGCGGGACCGCCGCCCCGATGCGGATCTTCAACTGTTCAGCCGTCGCCGGGCCAATAATAACCCCGTATTTCTTCCGAACATAAGTGACAATGGCCTCATCCATCAATAAGCCACCGGAACGCATCGTCTCGGCAGACACAATGCCGTACATGGAGATGACGGCTGCCTGGGTAGCCCCACCCCCCATGCAAATAACCATATTTCCGGAAGGCGAGCTGATCGGTAAATCCACGCCGATGGCAGCCGCAAGGGGTTGCTGGATGAGGTAGGCATCCCGGCTGCCGGCCTGGAGGACGGCTTCGTGGACGGCCCGCGATTCGACGCTGGTGACGCCGTAGGGGACGCTGATCATGACGCGTGGCCGGAAGAATCGCAGCGGGCCACTGACGCGTTGAAGAAGGTAGCGCAATAAAGCTTCCGTAATCTCGTAGTCCGCAACCACGCCATTTTGCAAGGGGTGGGCCACCTCGATGGTCTCGGATTGCACGCGGCCGGCCATATCGCCAGCCGCCTTGCCAAATTCGACCATTTTCTGCTCATCGATGACAATCGCCACCACGGTCGGCTCATCCACCAGGATTTCATTTGAATCCGCAATACGGGTCTGGATGGTGCCGAGGTCAATCCCCAAATCTTTGGAAAAGGAAAACATAGAGGGCATTTTATCTCAATTCGTCGGGATTCCGGGGTCTGGCAGGTCCGTGCCGGTATCGCCTGACCGCATCCAAACGCAAATTAGATTTACGCAATGCGGATTCTATTCTAAGGTAATTATCCGTTCCGACAGGTGGACCTTTGGCAAGGCTTTCTTCAGCACGCTTACGGGCGGCTTCAGCACGGGCGATATCGATTTCTTCAACATTCTCGGCTGCATCAGCCAGGATTGTGATCAAGTCAGGTTGGATCTCGGCAAATCCACCGGCTACGGTAAAAATGGTTTCCTTGGATTGCGAACGCATCTTGATAATGCCGTATTTCAATGTGGTCAAGAGCGGTGCGTGGTGTGGAAGAATGCCCATCTCACCATCGGAACCAGGCAGCACGACCATATCCACGTCTCCCTGGAAGACGATGCGGTCTTGTGAAACTATTTCACAGTGGATGGGCATAAGATTTCTCCGGAGGTAGGCCTGAGAAAGACATCAAACTCAAGCGGTTTTGGTGAGTTTCTCGGCTTTTTCGCGAACGTCATCGATCGTTCCGGCCATCATGAACGCCTGTTCGGGCAAGTCGTCGCATTTCCCATCCAGGATTTCGCGAAAACCGCGCACGGTTTCCTTGACGGGCACGTATTTGCCTGCAGTGCCGGTAAACACTTCAGCTACGAAGAAGGGCTGTGAGAAAAAGCGCTCGATCTTGCGGGCGCGTGAGACGACCTGCTTGTCATCCTCGCTCAGTTCGTCGATGCCCAGGATGGCGATGATGTCCTGCAAATCCTTATAGCGCTGAAGGATGCGCTGGCATTCACGGGCCGTATTGTAATGTTCCTCGCCGACGATATGCGGATCGAGGATGCGGCTGGTGGAGGCCAGGGGATCGACCGCCGGGTAAATACCTTTTTCGGCAATGGACCGCTCAAGGGCAATCGTGGCATCCAGGTGCGTAAAGGTGGCAACCGGAGCAGGATCAGAATAGTCATCAGCGGGAACGTAGACGGCCTGCATGGAAGTGATGGAACCGTGGCGAGTGGAGGTGATGCGTTCCTGTAACTCGCCCATTTCGGTAGCCAGGGTAGGCTGATAACCCACGGCGGAGGGCATGCGCCCCAGCAAAGCGGACACTTCAGATCCGGACATGGTAAAGCGGAAAATATTATCGATGAAGAGCAAAACATCGCGACCCTGGTCACGGAAGTATTCAGCCATCGACAGGGCCGTCAACGCGACGCGTAAGCGCACGCCGGGCGGCTCGTTCATCTGGCCGAAAACCATGACGGTATCCTTCATGACGCCCGATTCGAGCATTTCGCGATAGAGCTGCGTGCCTTCACGGCTGCGCTCGCCCACACCGGCAAAGACCGAATTGCCCTGGTGCACGGTCGCGACCGAGCGGATGAGCTCCTGGATGACGATGGTCTTGCCAACGCCAGCCCCACCGAAGATGCCGGTCTTGCCACCCTTGGTAAAAGGCGCAATCAGATCGATCACCTTAATGCCGGTTTCGAAAATCTCCGTCAAGGTGGATTGCTCGGAGAAGCGTGGCGCAGGACGATGAATGGGATAGCATTGTTCGGCAACGACCGGACCTTTCTGGTCCACCGGCAGGCCAAGAACATTGAAGATGCGTCCCAGGGTGGCAGGTCCCACCGGCACCATGATGGGCGCACCGGTCGCCGTGGCGGGCAGCCCGCGCTGCAAACCATCCGTGGTATCCATCGAGACGCAGCGCACACGGTCATTGCCAAGGTGCTTTTCCACTTCCAGCACCAGCGGCTGCCCGAGCGTGCGAGGAATTTCGAGCGCCTCAAAGATATTGGGGAGTTCGTCGGATGGGAATTCGACGTCCACCACGGACCCCTGGATCTGGATTACTCGGCCAATTGCTTTCGCCATTAATTACCTCCAAAAATCATTCGGATACCATCGATTTTGACAGCGCTTCGGCACCACCAGCGATATCCAGCAGGTCGCTGGTGATGGTCTGTTGGCGGGCTTTGTTATATTCCATTTGCAGGTGAGAAACCAGTTCCACGGCATTTTCGGTGGCATTGCTCATGGCAACCATACGGGCGGCATGCTCGGAAGCCAGCGATTCCAGAATGGCCTGGTAGACCTGCAAGGCGGTAAAACGCGGGATGATCTCATCCAGGAGTTCTTCCTCGGAGGGCTCAAACGTATACGAAGCGGTTAAATGGGAACCGGAAGTTTCCATCACCCGATCCGCCGATTCACCCACTTCGAGGGGAAGCAACTGTTTTATGACCGGCTCCTGCCTGACCATATTGATGAAGTCAGTGTAGACCAGGAACACCTCATCCACATCCCCCTTAAGGAATTCGTCCACCGCCATGCGCCCGATAGCCGAGACATCCGCGAAAGACGGGTGTGCCGGTAGATTGGTGAACTCGCCGATGACCTGCTTGTGACGGCGCAGGAGCAGGTCACGACCTTTGCGCCCTACGGCAATATAACTCACCGGCACTGTGGAACTGTCGAAATGCTGTGAAAGGAAGCGGATGACGTTGGTATTATAAACACCTGCCAGACCGCGGTCGCCGCTGATGACCACCACCAGCACATTACGGATCTCTTTGCGGCGGACCAGCAGCGGATGCAGGACCGCCAGGCCCGGCTGGCTGGCAATGTGCGTCAGGACCTGCCAGGCCTTGGCGGAATAGGTGCGCGTGGCAGTGACCGCGGCGACCGCCTTGCGGACTTTGCTGGCACTGACTGCTTCCAGGGCGCGCGTTACCTGCGAAATATTCTTAACGCTGCTGATACGCAGCCGCATTTCACGAGCAGAAGCCATTGATTTCCTCTATACCGTTTTCCCAATCATTCAGACCGGCAGGAACACTTTTCAAGAGGCTGCCTTTACGAACGCGAGGCCGAGAAGGTTGCCAGGGCAAGGCGCAGCTTTTCTTCGGTCTCGGGGGAGATGCGTTTCTTTTCGGCGATATCCCTGCCGACCTCGGGGTAGGAAGTCGACAGATACCGGATCAGCTCTCCTTCCCATTTCTTCACCTGATCCAGCGGAACCCCATCGGCGAAACCATTCGTGCCGGCAAAAATTACCATAACCTGGTTCTCGATGGACATGGGTTCATATTGCGGTTGCTTCAGGATCTCTTGCATGCATTGACCGCGGGTCAATTGCGCCTGGGTTGATTTATCCAGGTCGGAACTCATCAAGGCAAAAGCCGCCAGCTCACGATAGGTGGCCATATCGATGCGCAGCTTGCCAGCGACCTGTTTCATCGCTTTGGTCTGCGCATCGCCTCCAACGCGGGAGACAGAGATACCCACATCCACTGCCGGACGGATGCCGGCATTGAACAGGTTATTGACCAGATAGATCTGACCATCGGTGATGGAAATGACGTTGGTGGGGACATAAGCTGAAACGTCGCCGAGCAGGGTTTCGATGATCGGCAGGGCAGTCAGGGAACCCCCCGTACCGGCCAGCTTGATGACCTTGTAGTCGTCGGGAACGGGTAAAGTCTTGCAAGCGGCTTCCGCATCGTGTTTGGCAATTGGCCCGGCGAAAATCTGACCGTTCAGAGCATCTTTTTCAAGGGCAAGATCTTCTTTGAAATCCTTCCCCACGAGGACATATTTGGTCGCCAGGCGGGAGGCGCGTTCCAAAAGGCGGGAATGCAGATAGAAAATGTCTCCGGGATAGGCTTCTCGCCCAGGCGGGCGGCGCAGGAGCAGGGAGACCTGGCGATAAGCCCAGGCGTGCTTGGAAAGGTCATCGTAAATGACCAGCGCATCCCGACCGGTCTCCATGAACTCTTCGCCGATGGCGCAACCAGCATAAGGGGCAATGTACTGCAAAGCCGCGGATTCATCGGCGGCGGCGATGACGACAATGGTATGGGCCATGGCACCGTGTTGTTCCAATATCCCGACGGTGCGGGCGACGGCTGCTTTCTTCTGACCGATAGCCACGTAAATGCAGACCAAGTCCTTGCCCTTCTGGTTGATGATGGTATCAATGGCAATGGCGGTCTTACCGGTCTGGCGGTCGCCAATAATGAGCTCGCGCTGGCCGCGTCCGATGGGGATCATCGAATCGATGGCCTTGATGCCCGTCTGCACCGGGGTATCCACATCCTGGCGCTCGACCACACCCGCGGCGATGCGCTCCATCGGGCGATAATCGGTGAACTTGATCGGCCCCTTGGCGTCGACCGGCTCACCGAGGGCGTTGACAACCCGGCCAATCAAGCCGTTCCCGACCGGGACCGAAGCAATCCGCCCGGTGGCACGGACTTCCATGCCTTCGGATATTTCGGAGTAGTCACCCATGATGATAATGCCGACGGCATCCTTCTCCAGGTTGAAGGCGATGCCCATCACGCCGTTGTTGAACTGCACCAGTTCCTGTGATTTGACGTTCGCCAGTCCGGTGGCACGGGCGATCCCGTCACCAGCCTCAAACACTACCCCAATATCGGCGATGCCAACCTTCGGTGTAAAGGAGGCAATCTTTTTTTGAAGGTCGTTGGTTATGTCTTTTACCAGGTCTGCCATTTCGTCTCCATGGGAAAGATAGACTATCCGGGAATTCTTCTCAAAATACTAAATCGTTAAATTTGTGACTTGCTTCTGATCCAGACGGGTGATCAATTCAACCAGTAACTTGAGCGTATCATCAAAATCCTTGCGATGGATGATCGAACTGTGCGAATGGATATGCCGGGCCGGGACGCTCAACACCACGGTGGGGACACCGGTCTTGAAAAGATGGATCACGCCGCCATCGGTGGCGCCGCCCTCGAGGGTGGATAATTGAACATTCACCCCAATGGCCTGCCCGCAATCCAATACCAGATCGCGCAATTTCAGGTTCGGGATCATACGGGCATCATAAATCACGAGCGAAGGACCTCCACCCAACTTGATGGAGGATTCTTCGGGTTTGATGCCGGGCACATCCCCGGCGATGTCGGCTTCCAGGATAATGGCTACATCCGGCTGGACGGCTTCCACGCTGGTGGAGGCGCCGCGCAAGCCGATTTCCTCCATCACAGTGGCAGCCGCGTAAAGGCTGTTCGGATGAAGGCGTGCCTGCATGATTTGCAACGCAGAGATTATCAGAGCCACACCTACCCGGTCATCAAAAGCCTTGGAGAGATAGGTTTGGCCGCCCGAAAGGACCTGGAAACCAGCCTGGGGAACGATCGGATCGCCGGGTTGCACGCCGGCCGCCTGCACATCCTGCTCGTTGGTCGCACCGATATCGATGTACATTTCCTTGCGAGTCACAACCTTCTGGCGTTCCTCGGCGGTCAGCAGGTGAGGCGGTTTGGCACCGATTACACCGGTCACGTCGCCTTTTTTTGTCTTGATCAGCACGCGCTGGCCCAACAACACCTGGTCGAACCAACCGCCCAGGGGCAGGAATTTAATGAACCCTTCCTTGGTGATCAGCTTCACCATGAAACCAATTTCGTCCATATGGCCCGCCAGCATCACGCGCGGGGTGGCGGACTGACCCTTTTTTTCGCAGATGACACTGCCGACCTTGTCCTGCGAAAGCACACCTAACGAATCCATGTATTTACGCACGACTGCCCGGATGGGAGATTCATATCCGGGCACGCCATGGGCTTCGGTCAATTCCTTGAGAAGTTGTTCAGTAGAGTCCATCTATCATATGCCTCCACGGCATAATGTCATTACGGTTCGGAATTCCTCGGGAATTGAGGAGATGGATGAATGCGAGCGACACGCAGATGCCTGCAAGCCCATTTGATTACCCAACACAGAAATTCTCGAATGCTTATACAGATCAAGGCGAAATAGCGAGAATGCGCAGCAATAATACCTGAAAGGAATGCTATTGTCCAGTTGAGGGATGGATTAGGGATTGAGGATTTTGGATTTCCAGATGATGATTTAAGATTATTCGTAATTTGGGATTGGTAATTTGGGATCAGGTAATTGGTAATCCGGTAATTCGGAGTAAATATTTTAAAAAATGGAAACAAAATATAATTTACCAATATTTTTAAACCAATTGACAGTAAAGCAAAACCTCAATACTCTAGGATGCGGGGATGCCCTTACAGAGAAAATAAAGTTTGGGGTACAAACTATTATAGGTGTATAGTAGGATATGCTTGTGAATATCGTTATGGCAAATCGATAACAGGAGAATATCGGTATGGCTACTGTGCAGGTTCGTTATATTGTCCACGACGTGGATACCGCAATTTCATTTTATACCTCCCAGTTGGGCTTCACACTCGAGATGCACCCGGCGCCGCCTTTTGCGATGCTCTCACGCGGCGATCTGCGGCTTGTGCTCAGCGCACCCAATCCGTCTGGCGGGGGAGGACAGCCAATGCCGGATGGTTCGGCGCAAGAACCGGGCGGCTGGAACCGGTTCGCGATCGAGGTCACCGATCTGGCAGGGCTTGTCGAGAGACTACGTCAGGCGGGTGCCCATTTCCGCAACAATATCGTCAACGGAGTGGGAGGCAGGCAAATCATCGTCGAGGACCCTTCCCGCAATCCGATTGAATTATTCGAGCCGACCATTCCTGAGGCGCGCCTCGACGCTCGAGATCATGAAGAGAATTGATAGGTAAGCCGGCAGGGATACCCCCGCGTGCAAGACGTCAGTGCGGCGCTAAATCCTTTTGCTGCCTTTGTGCACGTGGATCATTGGCGCTGGGGGAGCAATAGGCGGTTGGTGAGATGACAAAAAAAGTACCCCTAACTGGCTGAGGGGGGCAGCCAATCAGGGGTGCAATATTTTACCATGTTTCAATGAAATGAGATGGAGAGAAGAGGGAAATTGCCGGATTGGTCATCCGGGGTGGACGTACGGATCCGATACGAGGGAGAGGGCGTGGTCAGCGGAATGGAGTGCAACCAACGAGAGACGAACCAGGTACCAGAAGGGTGTTGTATACTTGAATGAATACCATTTGTATTCGAGCATCTGTCACAAGCGGAGGGAACGATGAAGGTCGTAACACCTGAGAGCGTGGGTTTATCCACGCAGCGGCTGGAGCGGTTGACGAAGGTCATGCAGAAATACGTGGAGGACGGTAAGTTTGCGGGAATATTGACGTTGATCGCGCGGAAGGGAGAGGTGGCTTCGCTGGAAACGTTCGGGTGGCGGGACCGGGAGAACAAGCAGCCGATGACCGGCGACACCATTTTCTACATCTATTCGATGAGCAAGCCAATCACCAGCGCGGCGGCGATGATGTTGTGCGAAGAAGGCCGGCTGCGGCTGTGGGACCCGGTTTCGCGCTACCTCCCGGAATTCAGGGACCTGCAGGTGATGGTGAGCCGGCCGGACGGCAATTATGAATTGGTTCCGGCACAGCGTGAGATGACCGTGCACGACCTGCTGACCCATTCGGGCGGGCTGAGTTATGGGTCTGACGAGCATTCAGCGCTGGACAGGCTGTACCAGCAGGCGTTCAAAGAACAGGAAAAGAATGTGGAAGCGGTGCTGGAGACCCGGACTAAGGACTGGGCACGCCGACGGCTGCCCCTGGCTTTCCAGCCGGGGACGGGGTTCCGATACAGCCTCTCGATAGACGTGCTGGGCTATATCATCCAACTAGCGGCGGAACAGGACTTCGAGGCGTTCCTGCGGGAACGCATCTTCACCCCGCTGGGGATGTCTGACAGCGGATTCTGGGTGCCGCCCGAAAAGGCGGGACGCCTGGCAATCATCTATGGACCGTGTGAACAGGGGGACCTGGAACCACTCAGGCTGCCGGTGAACCAGACCATCAAGCAACCGACGCGCAATCCGTCCGGCGGAGGCGGGATGGTCTCGACAGCGGGAGATTACTTCCGGTTCGGACAGATGCTGTTGAACGGCGGTGAACTGGAGGGAGTGCGCCTGTTGGGCCGCAAGACGGTGGAGTGGATGCTGCAAAACCATCTACCGGAAGGCATTCATCCGATGGACGAACCTGCGAACGGGTTTGGGCTGGGTGGGGCGGTGCTGCTGCACCCGGGACTCTCACACCGGCCCGGTTCCCCGGGGAAATTCGGCTGGGGTGGGGCTGCAAACACCGAGTGGTGGATCGATCCGGCCGAAGAACTGCAGTGCCTGATCATGCTGCAATACATGCCCTGCTTCACCATCCCGGTGGTGGAAGATTTCGCCCAGCTGGCTTACCAGGCGCTGGAATAATGGACATCCATAATTCCCGTATGCGTATTTCGCTGCACAGCCGCGTGCAGGTGGAGTTGGTGGATCAGGCTGGACAGAGTGAGCCAGGAGAATTCAGGATTGTGGAAGCGGAGAAGGCCGACCTGAAAAGCGGGCTGTTGGGAGAAGACACCCAGATGGCTCGAACTCTACAATCGGACATCAGGCGGGCGAAAGACTGCCGTACCGAATGGGCGACCTGGTGGAAGTGCACATCCTGACGGTTGAAGCAGAGGCCGGGGACATTTCCTCCAGGGCAGCCAGCCAGAGGCGCAAGGACGTCAGAAAGGCAGCCGAGCAATCCGAGATCACCAACCAGATGATCTTCTCCACGGCGAGCGGGAGCAAATGGGGAGAATACGATGTAGACGTGGACAAATTGCTCATAAATGAGGATGACCCGGAGGATGAAAGGCCATGAAAGCGTTTTTCCGGGGAAATGATTGTAGTGTAAAATGATTCCATATCCCTGCGCCCTTCCAAGAGAGCCAACCTGTTCATGTTCCAATCCGAGCGCCTGAAGTCAATCCATCGAGCGGGTCCTGCAAGTCAGCGTGCTGGCGTACCAGGGCGTGGCTTTGGCGACTTGCGTGGCGGCACTTTTCCTGGCAATCCAATGGCTGGGAAAGGGGCTCTCAGGGGCATCCGTCGAGCAAACGAGGGTCTTTTTTATCATCCCATTTGCGGTGGGATTGATCTTCCTGGGCAGCGGCCTATGGATCTTCGGGATACGGCGGAGTCAGGCAGCCGGGCGGGCATTTGCCTTGTTTTCGACATCGGCAGTGCTGGTTTGCGTGTGCCTTTTCGACCTGTACACCACACAGCGGCTATGGCTGCTGTGGGCGCTGGGGCTGGCTCTGGTAGGCGGCGCACTGGTGGACCTGGCACTGGTGTTCCCGCAGGAGGCCGGCTGGGTAAGGAGAGCCCCGTATTTGCGCTTGTGCGGGTATGGCATCGGCCTGGTCCTGTTCATCCGGGCAGCCTTAATCCAGAACAACTTCCAGCCCCCACAGGCCTCCATCTCGAACTGGCGCAGCCTATCCAGCATGGACGGGCTGGCGATGCTGTTCCTGGTGGGCATGCTAATATACCGGCGGGCGGCGGGCTGGTCCCCGGTGGTACGCCAGCAAGCCGGTGCCCTCCTGGCAGGCAGCCTGGTGGCATTTGGACCACTGGCAATCTGGTTCCTGGCGAAATCGCACGCCCCGCAAGGCATACCAGCCGACCCGCAATGGTTGCGCTGGGTGTTTTCAGGGGATTTCCCGGTTATCCTGCTGCTGCCGACGGTGATCTTCCCGCTATTTACCGGAACCAGCATATTACGCCACCGTATGGTTCGCACGGACCTGATGTTCCGCCAGGGCATGCTGTACGCCCTGCTAAGCGTGCTGGCATTGGGCGGGTACGCCCTGCTGGTAAGCGGCCTGACGCTGATCTTTGGGCAGGCCTTGCACGCCACCAATCCACTCTTGATCGGCGGCGTGGTCTTCATCCTGGCCCTGGGTTTAAACCCGCTCCGCAACCGATTAAGGCAGTTCGTGGATGCTGTTTTCTTCCGGGGAATGCAGGCGTACGAGCAACGCGTGGAGTCATTCAGGCGAGAAATGACCAACACCGTGGACCTGGCGACCATCGTGAGCAGGCTGCGCCAGCACATCCAGGATAGTCTTCTTCCAGAAATCCTTCATATATATATCCACGACCCGATTAACGACCTGTATGCGGCTGTCGGCAGGCGAAGACGGACGGGCCACCAGTGACCTCCATTTCAATCCCTCCAGCCCGCTGGTGACACGGCTCCAGGAGTCGAGCCTGCCGGTGACCTTTACGGAAGAGGCCCTGCCGCCCGAGCTCCAGCCGGAAGGGCACCGGCTGGCTTTACTGGGGGCGCAACTCTTCGCAGCCCTGCCAGGCAAAGAACACCCCACCGGCTGGATGGCGCTGGGAGCGCGTCGATCAGGGGAAGTCTACAGCCCGCAAGACCTGGGATTCCTGGAACAGATCGGGGTAGTGGCGGCGGTGGCGCTCGAACGCGCCCAGGTGATCGGGAAACTGGAACGGCGTGTGCGCGAAATGGACATCCTGACCAGGGTGGCGCAGGGCGTAAACGTGACGGTGGCTTTCGACGATATCCTGGAACTCATCTACGCCCAAACTGACCAAGCTATGCCGGTGGACGATTTCCACATCACATTGTTCAACAAAGAGAACAATTATTACTATTTCGCTTTCTGTGTCGAGCAAGACGACCGGGTGGGGGTCAAGGAAAACCTGCCCCTGTCAGCGAATACGGACCTCAACCCTGAAGTGATCCGTTCCCGGCGTGAAATCCTAAGCGCAGATTACGAACGGGAATGCAAGGCACGCGGCGTGAAAGCATATTCCAAGGCTGTTTGCGCCTGGATCGGCGTACCACTCAACGCAGGTGCGGAAACGATCGGGGCGCTTTCGGTCGGCTGCCGGGACACCAGCCTGATATATACTACGGGCCAGCAGCAATTGCTGCAATCGATCGCGGAACAGGCGGCCGGAGCGATTATCAAGGCACAGCTGTTCCAGGAGACGGAGCGACACGCCCACCAGTTATCCATTTTGAACGACATTACCCGGCAATTGGCCGGCACGCTCGAAACCGAGCTCCTGCTTCAAAATATCCTCAACAGCGCCGTAAGCATCCTGAACTGTGAAGCGGGCAGTCTCTTCCTGGTGGATGAAGCCACCCAGGAATTGGTCTTCAAAGCCACTGCGGGACCGGTGGCGCAAAACCTGGCAGGGCAGCGTCTGGCTCCGGGGACCGGAATTGTGGGGCAGGCAGTTCAGGAACGTACTCCCATTATGAGCAACCATGTCGAGCATGCTTCCAGCTGGTACACCTCCACGGACAAAACGAGCCAGGTTGCCATCCGTTCCATCCTGGCCATCCCGATGCAGGTAAAGGAAAATGTGATCGGTGCACTGGAAGTGGTCAATCGCAAGGACGGCCTGCCGTTCATCGAGAACGACCAGACCCTGCTTTCGGCTTTCGGCGGGCAGGCCGCGGTGGCGATCGACAACGCCCGGTTGTACACCTTGACCGACCAGGAACTTACGCGCGCGCGTTGAAGAACTATCGGTCATGCAGAGGATCGACCGGGAACTCAACGCCAGCCTGGATGTGTCCCTGGCAATGCGGCTGACCCTGGATTGGGCCATGCACCAATCCAACGCCGACGCCGGGCTGATCGGGATCCTGGAAGAAAAGGGCATCCGCCTGATGGCTCAAGAGGGGTATGATGAAATCGAGCAGAAGTATAAAGAAATGCTGATGCCGCTGAACCAGGCAGGCATGCGCAGCGCCGTCGAGACCGGGCAACCGCAGCGGATCCAACTGGACGGGCGCGGGCCGGGCCTGATGGCAAACTCGCAGACCCAGACGGTGGTGCCGATCCGGCGCGAGGCGGGGGTGATCGGGTTGATCGTGATGGAGAGCAAGCTGGCAGCAGTGCAACCGGACGAAACCATGATCTTCCTGACCCGTCTGAGCGACCACGCCGCAGATCGCGATCGCAAATGCGCAACTGTATGCGGAAGTGCAGGCGGCCAACGAAGCCAAAAGCGAGTTCGTTTCCTTTGTGGCACACGAGCTCAAGAACCCGATGACATCCATAAAGGGTTATACCGAATTGCTGGCCCAGGGATCGGTGGGATCCATTTCGGATATGCAGTTGGATTTCTTGGGCACGATTCACTCGAACGTCGAGCGCATGTCCACACTGGTCTCGGACCTGGCCGACAACTCGAAGATAGAAGCCGGGCGCCTGCGTCTGGATTTCAAAGCCGTCGAACTGCAAGGCGTGGTGGACGAAGTAATGCGTTCCACCAGGCGCCAGTTGGAGGAAAAGAAACAGTCCGTGAGCCTCAAGATTCCCGCCAAACTGCCGGGGATCTGGGCCAACTCCACGCGCCTGGCGCAGATCATGATCAACCTGGTCAGCAACGCCAACAAATACACACCCGAGAGCGGTGTGATCGTCATCGGCGCGCAGAAGAGCCCCAACAAGTGGGATCCGGATGGCGCAAAATTAGTGGTACACATCTGGGTGCAGGATAACGGAATCGGGATCAGCCTGCAGGATCAAAAAAAGATCTTTCAAAAATTCTTCCGTTCGGACAACTCGAAAGCGCGCGAGAGCGCCGGCACCGGGCTGGGATTAAACATCACGCGCAGCCTGGTGGAGATGATGGGCGGGCAAATCTGGTTCGAGTCCGAGTTCCGGCAGGGGACGACCTTCCATTTCACCGTCCCAGTGGCAGAGGGGTAGCGCATGGCAGTTATCGCAGCAGTTGGATCTGCACGGACACTGGACGGGCGGGAAGCCGGCTTGCAAGCCGCCCATCAGGCGTTGAACAAGCTGGGGAACAGCCCGCCGGTCCTGGGGATCATCGTCGCTTCCCACCTGTACGACCCACAACAAGTCACCAGCGGCATCGGCAGCCTGATTGGAAATACGCCGATGATCGGGTTCAGTTCGCCGGTGGGATTGACCTTGGATGGGCTCAACCCCCATTCGGTGGTGGTGGCCTTGATCGCTTCAACCGAGACGCGGGTGGACGTCACCTGGCTGGCAGATTACACCCGGGGCACCCGCGACGCTTCGCAACAACTGGCGGACCTGCTGCGCAGGAAGCCCCACCAATCGGCGCTGCTGTTTGCGGACGGATACAGTGCGGATGCGCAGCAACTGTGTGCGAACCTGCCGGCAGGAACCAATTTAAGCGGGGCGCTCTCGAGCGGCGACTTGAACGCAGGCAGCGCCTACCAGATTGGAGGAAGCCAATCCGGGGCGGGCGGGCTGGCACTGGCACGGCTGGAAGGCGATATTCGAATTGGGGTGGGGGTGGGGACCGGGTGGCAGTCGGTGGGGGCGCACTTCCGGGTGACGCGCTCTGACGGATTATTGCTGCAGAGGCTGGACGAGCACCCGGCTGCGGAAGCCTACGCCCACCTGTTCGGTTACCCGGCCAGCGAATGGGCCAGTCCACCGCTGAATTCGATGGTGCACATGTACCCACTGGGAGTGGAACAAGCCGATAAAAGCTTGCTGATCCGATCCCCACTGCGGGTTGAGGCAGACGGATCGTTCCGTATGAACGCGGTCGTCAACGAGGGGACAGAAGCCTTTCTGCATGTAGGCAGCCTGGCAGCCTGCCGGAAAGCTGCAGCGGCGGCGGCCAAACAGGCCCTGGCGGCGCTGGAGGGCGCCCGACCGGTGTTGGCGCTGGTGCTGGCAGACGTGGCCTGGCAAATGTTGTTCGAAGCCCAGGCGGGGGCGGACGTGAGCGCCTTACAGGCAGCCCTGGGGCCGGACATCCCGCTGGTCGGAGGCTACACCCTCGGGCAGATCGTCCCGCACAAGCAGGCCTCACCGCAGTTCCTGAACCAGCAAATGCTGGTGGTCGTCTTTGGGGAAACAAAGGTGGAAAAATAGAATTCACTCCGATCCATTTCCTGGACCAAGTCATCCAGGTCCGTTTCGACAGCCCGCCGGTCCGACAGAAAACACCGCCCTGCCCGGACGGATTCGCTTGGGAGGGGCAGGAATACCGGGTGACCGAGAGGATCTCGGAGTGGAAGGATTTCACCCGGCGCGGGCGGATGGCGCGCAACATGCAGCCGGCGCATGCGGCCGTGGCGGCAGAACGCGGCTCTCTGGGGGTGGGACGGTTTTATTTCCGGGTAAAGGTGGATAGCGATCAGATTTTCGACCTATACTACGATCGGGCGATCAAAGACGTGGACGACCGGCTGGGTCACTGGGTCCTTTACCGGGAACTGGCAGACAAGTAAATTCCAATCATGATTAAGGAAATCCAGGCGAAAACCATCCTGGGGCGTGTCAAGGGACCCGACGATTGGTTCGGGCTTTATTACAACATGAACCTGTACCGGGGCTGCCAGCACCAGTGCATCTACTGTGACTCGCGCTCCGAATGCTACCAGATCGAGGATTTCAACCACGACGTGCTGGTGAAAGCCAACGCCATCGAATTGCTGCAACGGGAACTGGCAGGTAAACGCGTAATCGGCACCATTGGGACCGGGTCGATGAACGACCCCTACATGCCGCTGGAGGCGGAGCTGCGATTGACCCGGCGGGCACTGGAAGTCATCTCGGAAGCGGGCTTCCCGGTGCATGTCATCACGAAGTCGGATCTGAGCCTGCGGGACATGGATCTGTTCGAAGATATCCAACGGAAGAGCTACTGCGCGGTGAGCTACACGATCACAGCGTCGGATGACCGGCTGAGCAAGCGCATCGAACCGGGTGCGCCGGTCTCATCTCGGCGGCTGGCAGCCATCAAGAGCCTGAGCCAGCGCGGGCTGCTGGCAGGCGTGACATTGATGCCGGTGCTGCCGTTCATCGAAGATGACGAGGCGAACATCCGCCGGATCGTCGAGTTGGCAGGCGAGGCAGGCGCAAAGTATATCCTGCCGGCCTTCGGCATGACCCTGCGGGACCGGCAACGGGAATATTATTACACCAGGCTGGAAGCGCTCTTCCCCGGAATACGGCCGCGCTATGAAAAAGCCTTTGGAGACCGCTATTCGGCGCCCGCGCGCAACGCCAGGCGACTGGAGGATGGCTTCCGGGCACAGTGCATGGATTTGGGGATCGCGACGAGGATGCCGGTGTTCTCACCGCGGAAGCTGGAAAAGATCGCAAAGGACCAGATGAGGATGTTTGATGAAGGAAAAGAGGCAGTGAGAGGCGCATGAAGGTAGTTCCGGAGCAAAAAGGGACGTGGTACACGGCGATCCTTCTGGGATGTCACGTCAATTTCTGCCGATCCAGGCTGGGGGACACGCCGGAAAATGCGGGTTTTGGGACGGACATACGCCTCATCCGCAACCTCCTGGGGGGATCCGCAGACGGGTACTTCCGGCGATTGGCCGGTTCCTGCATCCGACACGAAAGAGCTGAAGATCCGTATCAGTAGATAAAGTGCCAACCTTGAGAGATTATACAGAATTTCACCATTTCTATAGAAGGTCACAGGAATTTCTTCAACGATAACGGAATTTACAACCGTGGCATCTGGATCGGTCCCGTAGATGGAGACTTTCCCATCTCCCGCCTATACCTGTCGTTAGGACTGGCGAGTGTCGTATCGAAGAGGTAAGCGTGCTCGGCTAGTCGACGCACGCTTTCTCATTCACTGCAATCATGCTTTACTCACCCGGCGGGGTGTACGAACCTTTCATCATGCGAATAGCGATTTTAATACAGGCTAATTGTTTCTTGTGTCTGGGGCCAGTCATCGATAATATATCGATTGGGTTGGGTAAGAACAATTCTATTTGAACATAGCAGGAAGGGTATTGGAATCGATTTCCCATTCAGGCATATTCCAATGAAAGTAACAAAAGAAATATCTATGCCGTGACATTTGCTAGTTGAGGTATGAAACAAAAGCCGTATACTCAATATGGGTAAATATACCGGAGGGAATCCGCAATTCGTATGAAAAAATTTCAGGTACTTTGGCGTTTCGTAGGATGATAGGCATCTAAATTTCTCGTTTTATGTTTATTTACCGGAGGGAGACAGCCTAGAATAATTCAAACCATACGGCCCCAACAGTTTTGTTGATTATCAATTCATACCAATCATATCAGGAGGATGCAATGAAAGGTTCTTTTCCTAAATATTTAGCTGCGTTTTTGATAATAACGATGCTGATCAGTTTCCTGCCTGTCCAGGGAATTTCAGCTTCGGTAGGGACAAGCGTGTTTATCAACGAGATCCACTATGACAATCTCAGTACGGATGCGAATGAAGCAGTGGAAATCGCAGGCCCGGCTGGCACCGATTTTAACCGGATGGAGCCTGGTGCTCTATAACGGTACCGGTGGCGCAACATATGGCACTACAACGACTTTCAGTGAGACCATCACGGACCTGGGCAGCGGGTATGGCGTTGTAGTGGTGAATTATCCATCTAACGGCCTTCAGAATGGATCCCCGGATGGGATGGCGTTGGTGGATGACAGCAATACGGTCATCCAATTCCTGAGCTATGAAGGTGCCTTTGCTGCTACTGGCGGTCCTGCGAATGGCTTGACCAGCACAGATATAGGTGTATCTGAAGATGGTACAGGAGCAGCAGGTGACTCGCTCCAATTGACCGGTACAGGCACGATTTATGAGGATTTTACCTGGGCGGCTGATGCGGCGAGTACATTTGGCGCAGCCAATACCGGTCAGACATTTGGTACGACCGAGCTCCCGACGGATCCGTCCGGAACGGGAGCCGCCTCGCCTGATTCGCTCCTGGCGGGTGAATCGACCTTGCTGACGGTGACGGTCACTCCCGGCACCAATCCTGTCAGCACCAACCTGGGGGCGTTCTGCGACCTGTCGGCCATCGGTGGTGCAGAGTCCCAGACATTTTTCGATGATGGCATCACCGCCGGTGATGAGCACGCAGATGATAACGTCTTCTCCTATTACGCTACCGTCCCTGGCGACACTGCCATCGGCGCCAAGAGCCTGCCCTGCTCTGTTTCAGATAATAACGTGGAACACAGCAACGGTCAAACCTCCATTTCACTCACCGTAACCGCACCTCTGCCCGACCCCGGCGATGTCGTCATCAGCCAGGTCTACGGCGGCGGCGGCAACTCGGGCGCCACCTACAAGAACGATTTCATCGAACTGTACAACCGCACGGCGGACCCGATCGACCTGACCGGCTGGTCGGTGCAGTATGGCTCCGCAACCGGCAGCTCATGGAGTAATAAAACAGATTTGAGCGGCTCCATCGAAGCCGGGAAGTACTATCTCGTACAAGAAGGTGCCGGTGGAGGTGGCTCGGTTAATTTACCCACCCCGGATGCGACCGGTTCCATCGCGATGAGCGGTACGAACGGCAAGGTGGCGCTGGTTTTCAACACCACTTTGCTTACTGGTACCGGCTGTCCGATCGGGACGAATATCAGCGATTTTGTCGGATATGGCAGCACTGCCAACTGCTATGAAGGCACTGGTGCTGCTCCTGTCTTGACCAATACCACGGCAGACTTCCGCAAGTTGGATGGAGCACAGGACACCGATATCAACAGCGCTGACTTTGAGACTGGGGCGCCTTTGCCGCGCAACAGCAATTACCCCTTCGGCGGTGTTGGGCTGGCCACTCCAGCCGCAGTTGTTTCTGGTGCTACCACCCTTCTGACGGTTGCCGTCACACCGGGCATCAATCCAGACAGCACCGGCATCGCAGTTTCCTGTGACCTGACAGAGATTGGCGGCTCTGCTACCCAGACGCTCTATGACGACGGCACCCACGGCGATGATCCCGGTGGGGATAACACCTTCTCATTCTCCACAACTGCCACCGGCACCGGGAACAAGAGCCTTCCTTGTACACTTACCGACCTTTCTGGACGCTCCGAGACGACCGCCATCAGCCTCAATTTCATCGCTATCCTGCCGATTGGCACGGTTAACGGCGCTGTGGCGAATGGCGATGACGGAACCGCACATGCCTCGCCATACGTCGGTCAGACTGTCTACATCCAGGGCGTCATTTATGAAAAGACCCTCCAGGCGACCAGCACTACGGGTACCTACAAGGGTTTCTTCATCCAGAATACCGCCGCCACAGCCGATGCTGACCCGAATACATCCGACGGCCTGTTCGTATATATGGGTACCTATTCCGATCTGATTGGAGGCTACACACCAATAGTTGGGGATGAAGTGGTTATCTCGGGTACGATCAGCGAATACTATAACATGACCGAGCTGACCAGCGCCACCCTGGTGGAATTTGTCGGCAGCGGAGTTGATATTGCTCCGGTCGTTGCAGAACCTCCCGCTGCTTTGGCAGATGCCAATCGCTACTGGGAGCGCCTGCAGGGCATGCGCGTCCAGGTGCCGCAAAACAGCCGGGTCCTGGGCGGGCGCAATGTCTTCAGCCCGGCGGATGCCGAAGTCTGGGTGGTCAGTCCTGATTACACGGCCATCACCGGGCGCGGGAATGCTTATGAACAACGCGCTTTCCGGGATGCCTCCACACTGGACGACAATTATGATGCCGTCAACTGGGATGGCAACGGCTACCGCATCCTGATGGGCAGCCTGGGGATCAAGGCAGCTGCGGATGACGCACAGGTTCTGATCAATCCGGCGCATACCTTCCAGACGGTCACGAACGCCCCCGCCGGCGGCTTGAACTATACCTACAGCAAGTACCGCATCGAGATCACCGGGCAGCCGACTTTTTCTGACGGGGTTGATCCCGCTCTGAATGACCCGCCGGCGGCCCTCCCGGATCCAAACCTGGCTTACAGGATTGCCGATTACAACCTCGAGAACCTGTATGACTATCGCAATGACCCATTCTCCGGCTGTGATTTCGCCACCGATACGGGCTGCGACAACAGCGGCACTCCCTTCCTTTCTCCAATCACCCCGTCATTTGATTATGTACCCGCCGACAATGCCGTCTACCAGGCCCGTTTGAACGATATTGCCCTGCAGATCATCAATAACCTGGACAGCCCGGATATTCTCATGCTTCAGGAGGTTGAGAACCAGGATATCTGCGTGGTGGATGCCGGGGCAATGGTCTGCGGCAGCACCGATAATGCTGACGGGCAGCCGGATGTGCTCCAGGATCTGGCCCTGAAGATCGTTGCCAACGGCGGCCCGCTTTACTATGCCGCCTTCGATCGAGACAGCTCGGATCTGCGCGGGATTGCCCCCGCCTTCATGTATCGCGCTGACCGGGTGGAGCTGGTGGATCCCGTGGGCGATCCGCTGCTGGGTACCACTCCGGCGATTGTGTATGCCGGTGCCGGCGTTCCCGCCAATGCGGAAGTCTCGAATCCCAAGACCCTCAACGCCGAGCTCCCTGGGGGTGTCAGCGCCTGCGAGACTTCGTGGGTCTTCCCGCGTGCCCCGGATGTTGGCCTCTTCCGGATTTTCACAACCAGCCTGGCTGGTGGCTTTTACACGGATGTCTACGTGGTCAACAACCACTTCAAGAGCGGTCCGGATTCGTGTGTGGCACACCGCACGGAGCAGGCCAAATACAATGCCGCCATCGTGTCGTTCCTGCAGGGTGTCAATCCCCACGCACAGATTGTCCTTGGCGGTGACCTGAACGTATACCCGCATCCCGACAACACCTCCTACGGCGCGGCCGATCAACTGGCTGCTCTCTACGACGCCTCGATTGGTCTGACCAATCTGTGGGAAGTGATCAATGCCGCCCACCCCAAATCAGCCTACAGCTATGTCTACCTGGGCATGGCGCAGACGCTCGACCAGATGTTCGTCAACCAGGAGATGGATGACAAGCTGCAGGATTACCATATCGTCCACGTCAACAGCGATTTCCCGGCGGATTACCCGGGTGACAGCGCTCGTGGGACGAGCGACCATGATCCGCAGGTGGCAGATTTCACCTTCGGTCCCCTGCTTGATATTACCGGTGCAACCGCAGACGGTTCGGCCATGAGCGGGGACCTGGCGAGCGGATATATTCTGGATACTACCAATGATCCAGCCATCGATCACCTGATCCAATTTGCAGCCGGAACATCGGCCAATGAGACCCTGAAGTCAGAGTACTTCGGGTTGAAGCTGGTGGATTCGACCGTATCCGCAGCCGACCTGAAGGCCTACTATTTGGCCCGGGGCGTACCGTCAGATTTCCTGGCCTACCTGGATGATGCCGCGGATGGGATCAAACCGTTCGTATACATCAATGGCGCCACGGTCACCCTGGTGGATGCAGCCAAACATGACCTGATCTTCACGGATGTGGACATGACCGTCCCGGATGATTTCCCGCTGGGCACGTACACCGTGCAGGGCCAGATCCAGGACCTGGCCGGCAACCCGACCACGGTGACGCTGAAACTGGTTGTAACTTTAAATGTTATACTCTGACTCTGGGTGTGGACCCAACCGCCAGTGGGCATGTGCAAGCTGATCTAGGTCCAAACTGCGCCGGTGGAAAATACATCCATGGCACGGAAGTCCAGCTGACCGCCAAGTCTTCGGCGCTTAATATTTCGGTGGCTGGAGCGGCGGTGGCTGTTCGGGGAACCGGCACATGCACCCTCGATATGACTTCCGACCAATCCGTGACGGCCGCATTCAAACCCGGGATCGTCATTTATCGACAGGGCGCCTGGCTGAAATACGACTTCGACTCAAGGGACCTGGTGGAAGGCGTTTGGACCGGCATGCCCTACGGTAATTGTATCCCGTCCCCAATGGATTACAACGGAGATGGGGTCAAGGACTTTACGCAACTGTGCAACGGCGCTTGGTTCTTCTACAACGATGATGGAACTACCAACAGCGGAATCTGGGTCGGGGATGTAGCCGGACAGGTGCCGGTACCCGGAGATTACGACGGGGACGGGAAGGATGATATCGTCCTGTTCCGTAACGGTGCCTGGCTCTACTATGATTATGCGACCGGCGTGATGACCAAGGGGGTATGGACGGGTGCCCCGGTATTCAGCGGGACGCCTGTTCCGTTGCCCATGGACATTGATGGAGACGGGGCGCTGGATTACACGGTCTATTCAGGCGGTCCTTGGTTCTTCTTTTATTCGACTGGAGCGATGACAAAAGGCATCTGGACCGGCGGCGTGGCTGGAGATATCGCCGCACCGGGTGATTACAGCGGAATCGGGAAGGACGAGATCGTGATATTCCGCGGCGGCGCCTGGCTGTTCTACGACTATAACACCGGGGACCTGACCAAAGGCGTCTGGACCGGCGCTCCCATCGTCAACGGCACACCGCTGCCCTCGCCATTGGATGTCACCGGCGACGGCCATTCGGACTTCACCGTTTTCTCAGGACGGACCCTGGTTCTTCTTTAATTCTAATGGAAGTATGAACAGTGGCATTTGGACAGGTGGTGTTACTGGCGACCTGCCCATTTCGAATAGATATCTGCCATAGGCAGTACCAGAAATTGTACTAAAATTGAGAGGCTGCTTTTGCGAAGGCAGTCTCTCTTTTTCTCCCATGCAGGTTATAGATTTCCGTTTCGACAATCGCACCGGGATAGAGACCGCGCTTGAAAGGTTGGCTGATGCGGATCAACAGATTCGGCTCGATGCTGAAAACAATCCACAAAATCCCTTGACGAATCAGAACTAATGTGCTATTTTAAGCTTGGGCATCCTTCTCGCCCGCATTGATCTAATTTGCATCCGCGCAGATCCGCCTCACCCGTTCTATCCGCCTGTCTCCTGCACTGACGGTTTTTGTCAGGGTGAAAGGTGTTTTTCAAGGTGTCCGATTTAAACAATCAAAAGAACCTTCCATGACCACCCTCCCCCTCGTAAGCCCGATCGCTCCCTCGAACAATGCCTCAGCACCATGCGCGCCGTCAGCCAATCCTTTGATACCGTCAGGGGTTTCTGCCCGACCAAAAAACTCAACTTCAACGACCAGACCAGCCTGGAACAAGCCCTCGAAGAACTCAGCCAGATTCCCATCTAAGAGGATTGACCCCCTGGGATATTATCCATGCCGGCACCGTGTGATGAATGCTGTCTTTCCGCTCGAATTGTTTTTCCAAATAATGCGCATTTTGATCACTTTCACGGAACAATTAATCGGCAAAAAAACGGAACATATGGGCATAAATCTCGGATCGACCCCCACATTTAGTGGTTTTTACCCCGATTCCTCGAATTGTTCCTCTTTTTCCTCGAACAGACTCCGCATGTTGTCTGCCCCCGCTCCCCGAAGTTCGACCCTGTTCCCTTCTCCCTGCTCTCTGCTCTTTTTTCTCTTCTCTCTGCTCCTCGCCCTTCGACATCTGCCTCTCCCCCTCATGTCTTTGGCCCTCTTACCCCTTTCAGCTTCCCGCGGGGCCTGTCCCGCGGGTCCTCGCCTCCCGCACGGCTCCGCAAGAAAAACGACAGACCTGCAACAAGATTGACTTACCCCTGCCGACCA
Organism: uncultured Chloroflexia bacterium; assembly: GCA_963814135.1. Lineage (GTDB taxonomy): Bacteria > Chloroflexota > Anaerolineae > Anaerolineales > Villigracilaceae > UBA877. The sequence continues at coordinate 327,778 of CAWFBZ010000003.1, forward strand.
ACGACTACATTCAATGCCCATTCATCTATCTGGAAACCAAAATCAGCGATCCATGTCCCCTGCCTCGAACCCGATTCGTTTTTCCAAACGAATTCCTAAAATCCCCCAAATTTTCGGCAAAAATACCGAAGCCCTGGGGGTTAGGACATCTTCAACCCCCACATATTCTGTTTTCCCCTATTCGTTTTTTTATTCGTTCCTCTTGGGAAATTCGCGCCTCTCGTATTTATTATCTGCAGGAATTCTCCACTTCCCTCATCCAGTGCTCGTTTTCCCTGTTCTCTGCGCTCAATTTTCTTTTATCCGTTCTCCGCGCTCTCTTCTCTGTGTCCCATTCGACCCTCCCTCTTCATTCCTGCGTCAGGCGCGCGTGCATCTCCCTCACCCGTTCGAAATCCATCTTCTCGACCTCCCGGTCATAGCTCAGGTAGCCGTTGATCTCGATCTCCACATCCGTAGTCTGAGTGTAAATCGCCGCCGAGAGGCCGCCCTCTTTCCAGGGCACCAATTCCTTTTCCAGCAGCTTGATATAGGCCGCGGTCAATTCCCCTCTCGACCGGTACTTGCGGTAACCGAACTCGGCTGCCGGGTTCCACAGGTGGCCCGGCAGCTTCAAGCTGTATCCGCCGAACTCCGAGAGGACCAGCGCCCGCTCTTTCTTGGGTTTGTTTTTGGGAAGCTTCTTGAAGTAGACGTGCAGACTCTTGCAATCGCCAGCGCCCTGGTCGAACCAGCCGCTGGCAGCGTCCACGGGACGGGTCGGGTCGAGCGTCTTCAGCCAGTCTGCAACGGCACGGCTGTCGAACTGGCCCCAGCCCTCGTTGAACGGCACCCACATTCCGATGCAGGGAAAGTTACCCAGATGCTCGACCAGCTCCTTCAATTCTCGTCGGAAGTCCTCCCGGCTGGCCGGGTCTGCGCGCCCTGCAAAGGCGTAATTCCCATCCCCCCGCCGGGAACCGAACAAGATTGCCAGCAGGGAGAGGACGTCTCCGACCGGCTTGGCCCCATTGGGCATATCCTGCCAGACGATCAAGCCGCGCCGGTCGCATTCGTAATAGTACCTCGCCGGTTCCACCTTGACGTGCTTGCGCAGCATGTTGCAACCCAATTTTTGGAGCACCTCCAGGTCGAAGCACATCGCGGCTTCCGAGGGCGGCGTGTACAACCCATCTGGCCAATAGCCCTGGTCGAGCGGACCGAACTGGAAAAGCGGCTGGTTATTCAGGCACAGCCGCATCCGTCCCTGGGCGTCCTTGCCCAGGCTGAACTTGCGCATTCCGAAATAGCTCGTCACCCGGTCATCCCCGCGCTCCACCACCAGATCATACAGATGCGGGGAAGCCGGGCTCCAGGGTTTCACGTGTGGGATCGAGAGCGTGACATCTTTACCGGTCGATCCGGGTTCTTGCTCTGCCACCTGCTCTCCACCGGAATATGCCCGCACGCGCAACTCCCCCTGCGGATCAGCCGCGCCTCCGGTTTTTATCTCCACCCGGACCGTCCCGGCCTCCAGGTCAGGGGTGATGCGCAGCCCGGCGATGAAGGACTCCGGGACCGGTTCCAGCCAGACGGTCTGCCAGATGCCCGAGACAGCCGTGTACCAGATGGATTGAGGCGTGCGCACCTGCTTGCCGCGCGCCTGCCAGGAGCTGTCGGTCGGATCGTCGACCGCAACAAGCAGCTGGTTTTCCCCCGCTTGCAGCGCCTGGGTGATGTCGAACCAGAAGGGCAGGAATCCGCCGCGGTGCCACCCAACCGGCTGACCGTTTACGCACACCTCGGCTTGCCAGTCCACCGCCCCAAAATGCAGCAGCAGGCGTTTGCCCTGCCAGGCCGGCTCGACCTGGAACGTCCGCCGGTACCACAGTCGCTCATCCGGGCCGAGGGTGCGCTTGACCCCCGAGAGGGAAGATTCGAGCGGGAAGGGCACCAGGATCTGCCCCTGCACCCCGGGGAAGTTGGGACTTTCTTTGGGGCTGATGGCGTATTCCCACAGCCCGTTCAGGTTCTGCCATTCGGCGCGGACGAGTTGCGGGCGCGGATATGCGCGCCAGGCGTTTTCAGGCGTCAGGTCTTTCGCCCAGCGCGTCATGAGGTTACCGGGTACAGGTTGCCAGGTCATTTTGGGCCCTCGCACGGGGCAAAGTCGCCGCCCCGTTGGTCACTATGCTTTGCGTTCCTTCACAAAGAACAAGGGGATGGTCGCCACCAGGGTCGCAACGCCGGCCACCTGGAAGATCAGCGGGGTGGGGATGAAACCCGCCTGCCCGTTGATCACGGTGGGGATGCCGAAGTGTGTCCCCAGCCACCCGCCGATCAGCGGACCCGGCACCATCGCCAGGGCGACGGTAAACAGGATGAAATATCCGGCGAACTGGCCGCGCTTGTCTTCGGGGTAAAGGTCCTTTGTCCAGGCCCCCGTGCTGATCATCCAGGCCGACATGCCGGCCAGCCAAAGGATTCCGGTCAGAGCCAACGGCAGCACGGATTTCATCAAAGAGAACAGGATCAGGCCGATCATCTTGAGTTCAATCGCGCCGAAGGCCAGCCATTTTCGCCCGATTCGGTCTGCCAGCACGCCGAAGGGATAGGCCAGGGCAATCCCGCCGACCAGGATGCTGACGAAGATGAGCAGGGAAGCCTGCAAAGTGGGCAATTCCAGGTAGTGGTTCAGATAAATGATCAAATAGGGGAAGAAGATCTGCTCGGCGATTCCGTACAATGTCAGGGCAAACAGCAGCAGGAACAAAGAGCGGTTGGCGCGCAGGTTGGCCGTCTTGAACGTGTCGCCGATCTGACCCCAGTAGGAGTGCGAAGGCCGGGTCGGATCGGGCTGCTCATGCACTGCCAGGCCACCGATCAAGCCCAGTACGAATACCATTCCGCCGATCAAGTAAAAGAAGGTGAAATAGCCCCAGGCGTCGATGATCAACCCGGAGGCGCCGTAGACGATCAGGATCGCCACCCAGGTCAGGATCTCCATCACACCCACCACCCGGCCGCGGTTTTCCGTGGTGGTTACGTCGGTGACGTATGCATTCAGCGCCGCGTCGTTGGCGGTGGAGCCGAAGAAGGTCATGACGCAATCGAACAGGATGGCAATCCCCACCGCCAGCCCGACCGGACGCAGGAAAGCGGCCGAGGGGAAGGCGGCGGTCGCAACTCCCCAGGCCAGGTAACCGAAAAGGATGAAGGGTTTGCGCTTCCCCCACCGGCCGCGCGTACGGTCAGACAGGGTTCCCATCAGCAGGCTGGTCAGGGTGGCAACAATCGCACTGGCAGCCACCATGTACGAAATGGGTCGCGGGTCCGGGGTGATATTGTCGTACATGAAGGTGTTGAAGTACTGGTTCTCGACCCCCCAGGCCAGTTGCCCGGAAAAACCGAGCAGGATCACCGCCAGCCAGACGCGGCGGGAAAGCTTGGGGCGAGCAGGGTTGGAGCTGGTTTCCATGATTGGGGGAGTCCTTTCGCTTCGGATGATCTCTAGGTTCTGACCCACACCGTCATCTGTGATGAGCCGCGGTTGGCCCACAGGGAGTACGGAATGAAGGTCAGCAGATGGCCGTCCAGGCTGCTGGCGCGCAGGACCTGGATGCCACCCAGCAGTTCCGGCGCCGGTTCGACCCGCAGCGAAGCCGGATCCAGCCGGCAGGTGAACAGGTCCACACCGGGGTTATCGAGGCTCTCCAGGCAGTAGACCTGCGGACCGTAGGTAACTGCGACCTTCCCGAGATGCCCCTTGACTTTCGGGCTGGCGACTCGCAGGGTAATTGTCAGGTCGAAATCGATTTCGACCTCATCGCCGGCTGACCAGGTTCGCCGGATGGGCAGGAAACGGGCCGGGCGCGGGTCGAAGCCCCCGGCGGCGACCGGACTTTCCGAAACGGCAGCCGGGACAGCGACAGGCTCGGCATTGACCGTGACGCGTGGGACCGGGCTCCAGGATGGCAGGCGCAAATGCAGGGTTAACTCGGACCGGGTTCGTGGGGTCAACTGGATGACAACCCGACCGGAGGATGGCAGACCGGAGTTCAGCCGGATCTCCGAGAATCCGCCCAACTCCGGCTTTATACTGCTGCCGATGTACTGGTGGATCCACACATTTTGATCGTTGCTGGAATAAATATATTTGCCCAGGTCTGCCCACGTACGCGACAGGTTGGACGGACAGCAGGGGATGTCAAACCAGGCCTGGCGGGTGACCTCGCCCCGGCTGGCAAGCGGGTTATTGTACAGGTAACCTTCCCCGTCCAGCCCCATGCCGACCGCCGCGGCGTTGTACATCTGCCATTCGAAAAGGTCGCTGTACCTGGCTTTTCCGGTCATGAGAGCCATCTGCCAATCCCAGAACATGCCGCCCAGTGCCGCGCAGGTCTCGGCATAGGCGTATTCGGGGTCGAGCTCGTAATCGTTGCCAAAACCTTCCAGGACAGGCAGCGAACCAAGCCCACCGGTGACGTACATGCGCCGCGTGACCATCTGTTCCCAGGTCTGCTCGAGCACCGGCACCAGGCCGGTATCTGGGCGCAGTCGCTGGAGCAGCGCCATGGCGGTCTCGAGGTACCCGAAACGCACCGAGTGACCCTCCGGACTGGTCTGGAGGCGCAAGGGGACGTGCTGCTGGAAGTATTTGCCGGAAAGGACGCTGACCATCCAGCGCAGGCTGACCAGCCAGGAATTCCGGGCAGCATTGCGGGCCGGCAGGCGAAAGGAACTGTGTTCGGGGTGGGTTGAAAGATAAGCGCGCCGTTTCTCGCCCACGTACTTCTCGCGCTTGGTATGGCTGGCGTTCTGGCGCAGGATCGAAAGGATAAAGCCCGGCGTACGCCCGCGCCGCTCGAGCAACTGTTCCGCCAGGTCCAGGTAGGGCGCCTGTCCGGTGACCTGGTACAGGCGCAGCAGGGCGATTTCGATCTCCTCGTGACCGGGGGTGTATTCAGGCCCCTTGTCCATGAAATCCCGTACCAGCAGGTCGGCCGCGCCGCACCCCAGGGCCAGCGAGTTCATCCCGACCGGTGGTCAGGTGGTGCGAGATGCACGCCTCGATCAGGTGCCCGTGGCAATACAACTCGTGTTCGATCTGCAGGTTGACCCAGCGCACGCCGGGGAAATGGATCTGGTTGTAGGTGAAGAGATAACCATCCTGCGCGCGGGCTTTCAGGAGCAGGGCGAGCAACCCCTCCATGCGGGCAGCCAGCTTTGCATCCGGATGAATTGCTTGGATCCGGGCTGCCGCCTCCAGCCACTTATAAGCATCCGAATCGGCGAAAAACCAGCCCTCGCGAAAACCGTCCTTTTCACCCGCCAGGATGCGGAAGTTGTCGATGCAACCGCTGGCTTCCAGTTGCTCCCACTGATGGAAGATGGCACGGCGCGCATTGGTTTCCAGGCGAGTCGACCAGAAAGGATCGTGGATACGCACTTGCCCGCTTGAAAATTCTTGCAATGTCGACTCCCGTGACTGCCAAGATGGAACCAGTTTAGCATAAACGATTGGGTTAGCGCAAACCACCCCGCCAGGCAGACCGGCAGTACAGGCTGGTGTGGGGCTGGTTTCCGGGGCAGACGGGCAGGAATAAACGGCTCACGAAGCCTGGAAGGCTACCCTTCACGGAAGTCGTTTATTTGGCCTGCCACAAGAGCAGCCGATAGACGGCAGCCGCCAGCAGGGCGGTCGCCGGGATGGTGACAAACCAGGTCGTGATGATATTCCAGGCGACACCCCAGCGGACCTTGTTCACCCGCCGGCCTGCACCGACACCCATGACCGACGTACTGATGACCTGGCTGGCGCTGACCGGGCCGCCGGTCAGGGAAGCTGTTAAGATCACAACCGCGGAGGAAATCTGGGCTGCCAGGGCATCGATGGGTTCGATCTTATAAAACTTGCCGCCCACCGTACGGACCAGTTTCTTGCCGCCCACCGCCGCGCCTGCGGCAATGGCAGCCGACGACAGGAATATCACCCAGATCGGGACCGAGAATCCCTTGAGATATCCTTCGGTGATCAGCGCCAGGGTGATCATCCCCATGGCTTTGGGGGCATCGTTGCTGCCGTGACTTAATCCCAGCAGGATCACTGGCAATACCTGGATCCGCCTGAAAAATATATTGATGCGCGGTGTGGCATTCCGGCTCAGCCTTAAGATTAATCTGAGAACGACAAACCCGATTCCCAGGCCAATTACCGGGGAAATAAACAGGGGGATCAATACTTGCAGCAGTCCGGATGGGTGGATCGCCCGCCAGCCCGCGCCCATGACCACTGCGCCGATAATGCTCCCGACCAGCGCATGCGAAGAGCTGCTCGGGAATCCCAGGTACGACGTCAACGAATTCCATGAAATGGCGCTGAGAAAAGCTGCCAGGATTACCTGCACGCTGATATTCTGCGCATCCACGATGTTATGCCCGATGGTTTTTGCAACTGCAATCCCGAGCACAAAAGGTCCCAGGAATTCTGCTGCGGCGGTGATCTGGCGGGCCAGGCGCGGCGAAAAAGCCCGCGAGGCGATCATGGTGGCAGCGATATTGCTCCCATCGTTAAGCCCATTAAGGAATCCGTACAGGACGGCCAGGATGATAATCGCTACGAGCATGGGTGACACAAAAACCAATCTCCTTCAGGATAAATATTTCGGCTGCAGGCTGCCAGGCTCCAATAACCGCATCGCCTGGCTCGTCATCGACCGGCGTGTCCAGGTTGTTTATCTCTCCTATCCGTTACGGGTTGCTCTTTCAGCGGAGCTTTAGGGACAAAAAAACCTTTGCCAGTGCAGTTCTTCATTGGCAGAGGCTATCGTTAAGATTTTGGCGAATTCACCGAATGTGGCCAGCCTCACCGCACAATTGGGATTGTAAATCCGCATAAAGGGTGTGTCAAGCGTCCGCCTCGCCTATGCCTCCGCCTCGGCCTCGGCGCCTGCGCCTCTCCCATCCCCCTAGCGCCTCGCCACCTTCTGGGCAAGCCGCAGATTGTACGCTGGCCACACAGGTAACAGCTTTCTGATCCCCTTACGCATCTCTTTCGCCCATGTCTGGGCGAAAGAGATGGGTCGGGTGTAAGGACCTCGTTGGGGTATAGGTCATTCTCCAGGCCCTGCTCGTCCTGGCTCTCTGGCTGCCCGCTCAAAAATCCGCCCTGCCCGTCTGGCCCGAAGCTCTGACTTGAAGCTGCCAGAGAAGATCTCGGTGGCCTCGTTTTACAGTCCGGCGCTTAGCCTGTTACCCACATCCAATTCTCCAACCAGATCAACCTACCCAATTCCTCGCCCATTAAACTCCCGACTTTCTGACTAACAACTACCACGGCTTTAGCAACCGCCTTTCCACCTCCCGCGCGCCTGCCCCATCAATCCTTTCCCATCCCCGTAAAAGATCTCCTCCTCCCCGCTCTCCAGCCCCTCGATCAACGACGGCATATACTCCGCCACGCTGATGCCGTGATGCCGGTTGGGGTTGCCCACCCGCCCGGCCCGGTTTAAGTCCGTCTCCACACCCGGCGGCAGCACCTCCACCACCCTCACCGCCGTATCCTTCAACTGCTGCCGCAGCGCCAGCGAATAGGTATGCAAAGCCGCCTTGGTCGCGCAGTACACCGGCAGGCTGGCGATCGGCATCAGCGCCAGCGCCGAACTGACGTTGATGATCTCAGCCGAGGCTTGCCCCAACAAACCCCCGATCAACAGACCCGTCAGCTCCACCACCGCTGTGAAATTGATCTCGATCTCGTCTTCCCCGGCTTTCACATCCGCATAACCCGCTTTCAGGTCGATTGTGCGCTGCACCCCTGCGTTATTCACCAGCACATCCAGCCCGGGAAAGCCCTCCAGAACCTCGCGTGCCAGCTGCTCCCGCTCGCTGGTCGACCCCACATCGCATGCCATCGCCGTCAGACCCGGCAGCGCCCGCTCCGCCGCCTGCAGCTTATCTCGATCCCGCCCGCACACCACCACCCGGCTGCCCGCCGCGTGAAACGCCCTCGCCAGCCCCAGCCCGATCCCCCCTGACCCCCCCGTGATCAACACCGTCCGATTGTTCAATTGCATGGCTTCAACTCCTGTCTACCTCGAAGGACCGCATTAACTTCGTTCCCATTATACAACTGACGCAAGTGTGGTCTGGCAGGGCGGCAGATAAATGATAAATTCACAAAAATTGAATGCTTCCAGATGCGCAACATTATGCAACCTGCAACAGTTTTGATATAAGGGGGGGTAATGATCCAGGTAAATGCTGTCATCAGGAGCAAATTACGGGTTATAATTTTATATATCCTACCTTTTATGTGGACATTAAGTAATCGGTCGAAAGGATCATTACTATTTTATATAGCTCCCAGCTGCGTCCCCGCCGCCGGGGAAAGTACCCTGTAAGGGCAGGGCGGCTTGAGCAAAATATTTGTGAAATCACTTTCGGCGATTTTCTTAGCGGATCCAAGCATAAAAGGTACCTGTTCACCAATTATATTAATTCATAGAGGTGCCAATATGTTAGACCAGTTAACCTGTCCAAACTGCGGGGCAGCTTTGCCCTCTGAACTAGCAAAAGCGGATGTCGTTACCTGCCAGTATTGCCAGACTACGTTCCGGGTTCCGCGTTCTTTTACGCCTGAACCAGACATGGGGGATCTGATCCTCGGCGCGGATTTTCGACAACTGCCGATAACAGGTTGGACCCTTCCAAACCCGGATAACGTGCGTACCCTGGCTGGGAATCCTCCTGAGCTTAGAGCCAAATTTGAGGCGGTAGATACCGATTATTATGTACTCAAAAGTTCCGGGGAATTCGATGATATGGATGTCAGTGTCAGTCTCAAGTTCTATGAAGGCACGCTAAATCAAATCAGGGGTGGACTGGTTCTTCGTTACCGCCAGGGGATTGGTGCCTACATGTTCTTTCTCTCCCCCATCGGGACTTACACGATAGGTTATTACCAGCCGGGCGAGAAAGATGTCATGGAGTGGAAGACGATCATGGACTGGTCAGACAACAATGTCATCCACAAGGGCTTGAATGAGACCAACCGGCTGCGGGTTGTTGCTGACGGTAACCATTTTAAGGTCTTTATCAATGGTGTACTGGTTACGGCCATTCACGATGATAAATACGATGAAGGCCAGGTTAATTTGGCCGCCGAGGGGACCAAGAAATCCTCCATAGAAGTGGGTTTTAGTGATCTTCAGATGCGGGAAGTGTCTTCAGGAGCAAAGTAGCCATCATCTTTTCGTCTTCCCCATCACCCGCGCCCTCAACAGCTTGATCAATGCTCCTTCCGCGGCGCAACCCAATCCGGGTTGACCGCTCCTGGGGAGGAGTTGGCCAGAGAGAGAAAGATACCGGCGCAGCCTGCCAGGATGAGCAAATCAATCCACGCTGTATTCATCATCGAGCCGAATCTGTCGATCCGCATCAGCCAACCTTCAAGCGCGGTCTCTATCCCAGTGCGATTGTCGAATAGGGGATTTTTCGTGACAGGTTGTAAAAAGAGAGGCTGCCTTCGCAAAAGCAGCCTCTCTTTTCAGTACAATTTCTGGTACTGCCTACGGCAGGTATCTATTCGAAATGGGCATATCTCCGGACACGCCTCCGGTCCAGATGCCCGTATTCATGCTGCCATTCGAATTGAAGAAGAACCAGGGTCCGCCCGAGAAAACCGTGAAGTCCGAATGGCCATCCCCGGTGAAATCCAGTGGGGAAGGAAGCGGCGTACCGTTGAAGATGGGAGCCCCGGTCCAAATCCCTTTCGTCAAGGCGCCGCTGGTGAAGTCGTAGAACAGCCAGGCTCCGCCTCGGAATATCACGATTTCGTCTTTTCCCAGTCCATCGTAGTTCCCAGGCACTGCCATATCTCCGGCCACGCCGCCGGTCCAGATGCCCTTGTTCATGCTTCCGTCAGCATTGAAAAAGAACCATGGCCCGCCTGAATAGACCGTGTAATCCAATTTTCCATCTCCAGTGTAGTCCATGGGCGCAGGGACAGGTGTTCCGCTGAAGACCGGCGCTCCGGTCCATACCCCTTTCGTTAATGCCCCCGTCGCATAATCGTAATACAGCCAGGCGCCGTTTCGGAACAGGACGATATCATCTTTTCCACTTCCTGTATAATTCCCCGGCACCGGCACCTGTCCGGCTACGTCACCCACCCAGATTCCGTGGATCATGGCACCACTATCGTCATAGAAGAACCAGGCGCCGTTGCACAGTTGCGTGAAGTCCTTGACCCCATCTCCGTTGTAATCCATTGGAGCCGGGATACAATTCCCGTACGGCATGCCGGTCCAAACGCCTTCCACCAGGTCCCTGGAGTCGAAGTCGTATTTCAACCAGGCGCCCTGTCGATAAATGACGATCCCGGGTTTGAATGCGGCCGTCACGGATTGGTCGGAAGTCATCGTGAGGGTGCAGGTGCCGGTCCCTGAACAGCCACCGCCGCTCCAGCCACCGAAAATGTATAGCGCCGAGGACTTGGCGGTCAGATCCACTTGCGTCCCGTAAGTATACTTGCCACCCGCGCAGTTGCTTCCCGGATTAACTTCCACACTTCCGTATCCTGCCGGGTCCACGTTTGTGGTCAGGCTGAAGCATTGCTGGGTGAACCCGGCGGTGACGCTCTTGTCGCCGTTCATGGTGAGAGTGATCGGGTTCGTCGTTCCACTAACAGCCCCGCTCCAACCGGTGAAGTCATAGCCGATATTGGGGTCGGCGGTTAACTGGACTTCGGTGCCATAGTTGTACTTGCCCCCGGCACAATTTGGAGCGGGATCGGCTTGCAAATTCCCACTACTGGCCGGGTCCACGGTCAGGCTCAAGCTAAAACAATCCAACACATTAACCTTAAGATAATTGGTTTGTACCGGAGATATTGTCACATCCCCAAGAGAAATATCAGTGGATGAGGTGCGGATAAAAGCGGAATAGGTTTTTCCATAAGAACCCGCCGGTGCGATCTCTCCATAATGGGTTTCAGTCCTGGTTACCGGTGTGCCGCTGGCATTAACTGTTCCCTTGCTGTCGATATAAAAGATATCTGCCGCAGAACGATACATCTTGTAATACAGAGTGCCGTCCGTGATCCAGACAGGATCCGGGATGGGATCGCCCTGGGCGTCCAGCGCGGATATCCACAGGGAACCGGCATTAAAGAATGTATCCGAATGCCCGTCGTTCCACAGGTCTGCGCCCAGCGGGCTGCTTTGCAAGACACCGGCTTGATAAACCTGGTATTGCGTGGGGTCCTGGGGAGCGCTGGATGGATCGATATAGAGGTCCAGCTTGTTTCGAACGGTTGCCGTATTTCCAGCGAAGAAATTGCCGATCATGTCGACCAGCGGCTGCGCTTGCGCGGGTGGTTCCGGATAATCCGTTTGGTTGTTGATGGTGATTTTGTTCGTGCCTCTCGTTTCACTGTGGTCCAGGTAAACCAATCCCAATGGAACTGCGTAATTTAAAAGGCTGGCGCTGCTGGCGGAAACGAAAACGTCGTTTTGTCCTTGTCCGGGTGCACAGTCCGTCGTGGAAAATAATAATTGTATCGTAGGCAGGATCGAAGAATTGGTGCCCGCAATCACCAGGACATTTGAAGGATCAAGTGCCAGTCCCGAATTATCGATCGAGTCAAACAGCTCCTGCATGAATTGGCTGCCAAGAGCAAGATCTTGATAAGCGGGTTCTAAAGGATCGTCAGTGTACAGGTAATTGAATAATTTTGTCGTACAGCTGGTGGTTCCATTGATAGCATCCGCGATCAATCTCGAAGCATGGATGGATCCGTGATTGGCCGGGCTTAACTGCAGCAGCTTTCTTACACGAGGAGAATAACTCACCAGTGGGGAAGTATATGGATAGCGCGCAAGGCCCTGGATATAAGCCAACGAGACTGGTCCGCCCAGGCTGTGTGCGAGCATGTCTACCTGTTGATGGTCGCTGTCATAATTTACCAATAACGTATCCACTGCGTCCCGGACAAGATCTGCACTTTCAATAATGCTTCCATCATTCGGATAAAGGATCTCCCAAACTTGAGATGAATATCCCGAAGTCGATATTAGTTTTCGAATCCCTTCCCAGTAATTGCCACCGCCGCCAAGGCCATGGACAAGCAGAAGCGGTGTTTCGGCTTGATTAATTTGTGCAGGTAGAGGCACCTGTAGAGGCGGTATCAGCACGAAATTCTGATGCTGACTTAAATCATTCCATTTCGTTCGATCTGTATAAATATAAACAAGTTCATGTACTTCCTGATTGTTTGCATCCAGGTAATTGCCTGCATCGGTGTAGCTTACCGAATATTTTGTCTTATAAGTCGGATCGCTGATATTCAACTGCCCCTTCAGGTACAGATCCGTGTTTGAACTGTACACTTCTGCTTCGCTTGAAAAAACAAACTCATAATAGCCCGTTGCATCTGTCGTCACGTAGCGTGAGACGACCGAAGCGTTATTTGAGGTTAATTCAATTTCAATATCAGGAATTGGAGCCTTGGTTTGAGCATCGAAAAGATAACCCGAAATTTTTGTTGGAGTAGGGCTGGGGTCTGCGAGAGGAATATTCCAATAATTTTGCTCGGTGGTTGTCCAGGTTGATGATGGACCCTTTACCTGATTACCTGGATTGGGTAAACCAGCAGCCAAAGAATGAGTGACCGGATAGATAGAAAAGACAAGGAGATTGATGAGGAAGACAGTAATAATGGAAGCAAAAGTTCGCTTGTTTTTTGATTTTGAAAGAGAATTCTTATTCATAATCCTCCTGATAGGAAATTCTTTTTATTTTCAATCCCATAATTTATCGGCAATTTTACCATTTTCATGATTCAAGGCGTATTTTATCATTTGTATTTTATTTTCGAAGTGCGAATGTCCTCTTGGAAATCTATACTCGGTAAAGCAAAAAAATTTGAGAGGCTGCTAAAATGAAAAGCAGCCCTCTCAAATTCAGTACAATTTCTGATACTGCCTACGGCGGGTATCTATCCGAAAAAGCAAATACTCCGTACACGCGCAAGCCCAGAGCCACTGTTCAAATGCCAGCGAATTTAAAGAAGAGCCACGGTCCTCCCGAGAAAACGGTGAAGTCCGGAAGGCCGTCGCCTGTGACATCCAATGGTGTGGGCAGCGGTGTTCCGTTGTAGATGGGAGCGTCGGTCAAGACGCCTTTGGTCAGGTCCCCGGTGTTATAGTCGTAGAACAGCCAGGCGCCGCCGCGGAATATCACGATCTCGTCCTTCCCGATTCCGCTGTAATCACCCGGTGCGGCGATATCTCCAGCCACGCCGCCGGTCCAGATGCCTTTTGTCATCGCTCCAGTCAGAGTCAAAGAAGAACCAAGGACCGCCTGAATAGACCGTGTAATCCAGCGCCCCGTCTCCATCAATATCCATGGGCACCGGAACAGGCGTCCCGCTGAATACCGGGGCACCCGTCCATACACCCTTGGTCATCACGCCGGTCGCATAATCATAGTAGAGCCAGGCACCGTTACGGAACAGGACGATGTCATCCTTCCCGTCCCCGTCGTAATCTCCGGGTACCGGCACCTGTCCGGCTACATCCCCGACCCAGATTCCGCTGTTGGTAGTTCCATCATCGTTGTAGAAGAACCAGGCACCGTTGCACAGTTGCGTGAAGTCCTTGACCCCATCTCCGTTGTAATCCATTGGGGCCGGGATACAATTCCCGTAGGGCATGCCGGTCCAAACGCCTTCCACCAGGTCCCGGGAGTCGAAGTCGTATTTCAGCCAGGCGCCCTGTCGAAAAATGACGATTCCCGGTTTGAAGGAGGCAGTTACCGATTGATTGGAAGTCATTGTGAGGGTACATGTGGCGGTTCCCGAACAGCCACCGCCGCTCCAGCCGCCGAAAATATTAAGCGCCGAAGACTTGGCGGTCAGCTGGACTTGAGTCCCTTCAAGGTACTTTCCGCCGGCAAAGTTCGGAGCCAGGTCTGCTTCCACACTGCCGCTTCCAGGTGGATTGACCGAGGTGGTCAGGCTGAACCCTTGCGCTTCAAAGGCACCAATATCGCAGAGCGGGCCTTGCGGGCGGGTCACATCCCGCTGGTCAACTCCCCCTGCGCCATAACCCGGATTCCCAACGGCAGCCAGGCAGGTGACTTCATCCCCCGCATCGATAGCCGGGGAGCCGGGCTGCAATGCCATTGTCCAGGTGTCTCCGCCGTTATCGCCCAGGCTCCCAAGCAGTGGGTCGGTATTACTCATCGAGCCATTGGCTGCGCTAAAGCTGCAAGAGGCGCCGGAATTGATGTTGTGGCTTTCGCTTGTAATCGTGCTCAAATTGAGGCAGTTGTTCCCGGGAGTTGTGCCAGCGATGATCGTGTTAAGCAGCGAAAGAGTGCTGCTAAGGGCGTTCGTGATCTGTGCACCGGGAAGGACGCCATCGTTTTCTGAAAGGGTATGTTCGTCAAATTCATGCTTCCGTAGTTATAAATGCCGGCGCCTTTCCCACTGGGTGCCCAGACGGCATTTTGGGAGAAGGTGCTGTTAACACAGTCGCCGTTCCACCTGAATTTATCAGACCACCACCACCGTAACTTGCGTGGTTCCCCGATAGGGTATTATCTGTAAATGTCAAACTGGCCATAGTATAGACACCACCGCCATCGTAATTGGCGGCATTGGTTGTAAAGGTGCTCTCGGATATGGTCGACGTGCCGGTGCTGTAAATACCGCCTCCGTATCCGCTGGAATTGTCCATAAGGGTGGATTCTTCCACCGTCAGACTTCCGCCACTGGCATAAATACCGCCGCCCTGGAAGCCGGAACTATTCAACTCAATGGTGCTTTTGGTCACATTCAAAGTACCAGTACTGTATATGCCACCGCCAGAATCACCGGCGTGACTATCGAAAATGGCTCCGTCCGTGATCGTCAGACTGCCTTCGTTATAAATACCTCCGCCATTATCTGTAACATTCCCATGGTTGAGTTTTAGGTTGATCAGTTCAACGGTGGCGCCGCTGTACACATGTATCACCCGATAGTTCAAGGTATTGAGAGTCGAGGATCACTTTTGGACTTATCCCGGAGGCATCGATGGTCATGTTTTTATCGACATCCAACTGCGAATCCAGGCTGATGGTATTGTCTCCCGGTGTTCCCGTATTAAAGACATCCGTATCGAAGTCGATCGTCCCGCCTGAGCAGATGTCCGCAATCGCCTGGCGCAGCGTCCAGGCGCCGCTGTCGCTCCGGCTTGTGACAGTGATGGCACTCTGGCAGGCATAATTGGTCAGATCGAAATCCTGGCTGTCCGCTCCACCTGCACTGGCTGTGACCGTATAGCTGCCTTCCATGCCGTTGGCAGTCGCAATCACGCTGACCTTTCCATCTGAATCAATGCTGGCCGGGCTGCCGTTCAGGGCTGCGCTTGCACCGGATATTGGCGCAGCAAATGTAACCAGACCACCTTCCACCGGTTCTCCAGAATTATTGGCGGTAACCGTCAAGCCGAGCGGTGTGTCAAAGGCAGTATTCAGGGGGGCGCTTTGAGGTATGCCGGTCAGGCTTTCCAAGCTAAAGCCCTGCGTTTCAAAGGCGCCGACGTCGCAAGTAGACCCGGCTGAAGTGCGGCTTTCCCCGCGTTGATCCAGGCTGCTGACCGGATCGCTGGTACAGGTGCTGTAATCGCCAGCATCAATGGCGGGTGAGCCGGGCAAAAGCGGCATGGTTTCGGTGGGACCGCCGTAATCCCCAAGTGGAGCAAGCAGTGGGTTGCCTGACTGAAAACCAACCACGGATGAGTCCGACCAATTGCACGAGCCATCCTGGATGAAATTATGGGAGTTAACCCCAATGTTGTAAGGGCTGTAACAATCCTCATCCGGGGCATTTGCAAAAATATTATTGGAAAAATCTAGCGCCCCGTTATTGTTATAAAACCCAGCACCATGTTCCGCGGCTGTATTACCCGCGAAGGTGTTATTATCGATCACCGCTTCGCCGTTGCTATAAATGCCGCCGCCGCCTTCGCTGGCCGTATTGCCTTGAAGGGTGCTGTTGACCAAAGTCAGTGAGCCTCCACCGGTATAGATGGCACCGCCAAGGGGGGAAGAATTATCCTCCAATGTGCTGGTCTTTATGATCATGGTGCCATTGACATTACTGACAGCGCCGCCATGTCCACTGGTGGAGTTAGTGGTGAAAGTGCTGTCTGTTATCGTCAGTGGACCGTTCTGAGAATAGATGGCGCCGCCGTCGCCAGCAGAGTTGGCGTCAAACGTGCTCTGGGAGATCGTGACAGTGCCGCCATCGTTGTAGATGGCACCACCCGCACAGGGGTCAAAATTCGTTTTAAACAGGCTGGAATCCACTTCCAATGTGCCCGTGTTGTATATGCCGCCGCCATCGCAAATACCACGCGTATCATGAAAAATGCTGTCAAGGATGTATAGAACCCCGGCATTGGAAATGGCGGCTCCGGGATTGGAAATAGGTCCGGATGGGGAAGGACGGTCATCTGTGAAGACCAGACTCTTGAAGGTCACCTGGGTACTGCTGTTTACTATGACCATATCCACTTTTTGCTGACCGCTGATAGTCACCGCTTCGGCCAGACTGGAACCATCAATGTTCAGATCTTTACCAATGGTCAGGGGCAGTGGCAAGGGCGATGGTGCCGCCGGAGAGTGAGGCATCGAAATCAATGCTGTCACCTCCATTCGCGGCAGCGATGGCCTCACGCAAGGTACATTCCGTGGAATCAGCAGACACCGGTACCCGGGTCTGTTGTGGAGTTGACTGTCCAGGTACCCGCAACACTAGCCCGGACGGATTGCAATGGTGCCCCGACCATGCCTGTAATCAGGATGACGCCCAATAGAAGCGCAGACAAAGATTTTGGGAAGTTGACGTTCATTATTGGGTCCTCCAGATAGATACAAAAAAAATCTTCCTGAGAAGAAGCATCAATTGTGGCAAGATAGGATTTGTTTTTCCCAGTCCATTCTGGCACGAAAAAAATTTTTAGACTGTGTAAACGATCGTGATTATTATAGCAAAGCGATTGAAAACCGCAAGTGCGAATATTCACAATAGCATTTGTTCCTTTTTTCCCCCTGGATGATCAATATGCATTTGTGCCAGCCATGATTATCGGGGATAAGTGGGATTCCTGCAGGCGGAGAAACTTGCCAACAGGGGGCAGGGGTAATCGATGCTCATAATTCGGAATATGTGAGATGGTATTGGGGAGGCGAGAGATGCAAAGAGATGGATATAGAGGATAGTCGTACTGCGAAACGGCTGGAGCAACGCTACCGTGTAGTACAGGTTGGCATGGAGTCGGCAGCCTGGGGCAGAAAGGAAGCGTTAGGAAACAAAATGCCCTGGAATGTATCATTCCTGGACATGCCATCCATTCCTGAACAGATTCCCTAATCCTTGTGCATGGATTGATCGTCTTTTTTGGCGAGGTATTTCTCGGGGTTCTCGTCGAAGGACTTCTTGCAGCCCAGGGAACAAAAGTAATAGGTCTGTCCCTTGTGTTCGGACTTGCCCGCGGCGGTTTCGGGGGTCACATCCATGCCGCATACCGGATCTTTTAACCATAAGAATCTCCTTTCAATACAGGTAAAGTCTGGTGAGGTGCACTGCTTATTTAAGAGCGTGCACCTGTTGAATCATTCCTCCGGCTGGTTATCCAGGATCTGTTCGATCTGCTCTAACACCCCGTCGGAGAGCGCCGTCACCGCTTCGGCGGCCGCCAGGTTCTCCTGCAACTGTGGCAGCTTGGTGGCGCCCGTGATGACCGAGCTGACGTCCTTGCGCCGCAGGATCCAGGCGATGGCAAGTTGGGCAGTGGTCAGCCCCAGCTTCGTCGCGACTTCACTTAATTTCTTTACCGCGCCGATATTTTCCGGCGTGATCAGGTCGCGTATCCAGCCGTAATCCGCAAGTGCAGCGCGTGCGCCTTCCGGGATGCCGTCGTTGTACTTGCCGGATAGGATGCCCGAGTAGAGCGGCGACCAGGTGGTCAGGCCGATCCCCAGGTCCCGGCACAGCGGTGCCAGTTCCGCTTCAACCCGCTCGCGGTGGAACATGTTGTATTGCGGTTGCTCCATCGACGGTGGTACCAGATGATGGCTTTCGGCCGTGAAGTATGCCGCCGAGATCTGCCAGGCGCGCCATTCGGACGTGCCCCAGTAGAGCACCTTGCCCTGCTGGACCAGGTCGCTCATCGCCCGAACCACCTCCTCCACCGGGCTGTCGCTGTCGAAACGGTGGCAGAAATACAGGTCCAGGTAATCGGTCCCCAGTCGTTTGAGCGAACCCTCCACCAACTCGAAGATATGCTTGCGCGAAAGTCCCCGCCCGTTCGGCCCGGGCATGGTCGGCCAGAAGACCTTGCTGGAGATGACCAGCGCCTGGCGCGGCAGATCAGCAATCGCCTTGCCCATCAGCGTTTCGGCTTGGCCGTTTTCGTAGATGTCGGCGTTGTCGAAGAAATTGACCCCGGCCTCGTAGGCCGCGTGGATCAGGTCGCTGGCGAGCTGCTGGTCTACCTGCGTCCCAAACGTTACCCACGCTCCCAGCGATATTTCGCTGACTTTCAGGCCGGAATGGCCAAGTCTACGGTAATGCATTACTCCTTACCATCTTCCTCCCCCGCTCCAATCCCCAGTGGTTGCCATTTGGCCGGATCTTTGAGCCTGTGTTGTGAGCCGTGGCGGTCGTGGGTCTCGTCAAAGCCTTCCGGTTTGAGGAACATCTGCTCGCCGTCCAACATGGCGGTCAGCCCGGCCTGACCGGGTTCGGGGCGCTTCAGGCCTTTGTATTTGGCGGCCATGTCAGGTGTGTAATCCGTCGGCTCTTCGTAGGTGGTGATGTAGCCTTCGAAGTTGCGCAGAATGACCTTATGGTCCGACATACTCAGCAGGTAATTGGGCATGAGCGGGATTTTTCCGCCGCCGCCAGGCGCGTCCACGATGTATTGCGGCACCGCATAACCGGAAGTGTGTCCGCGCAGGCCTTCCATGATCTCGATCCCCTTGGCAACCGGCGTGCGGAAGTGCCCGGCGCCGTGCACCAGGTCGCATTGGTACAGGTAATACGGGCGTACGCGGATGCGTACCAGGTCTTGCACCAGCTTGCGCTGGATGTGCACGTTATCGTTGACGCCCGCCAGCAGGACGGATTGGTTGCCGAGCGGGATTCCGGCGCGCGTCAGCTTGTCGCACGCTTCCGCCAATTCCTGCGAGATCTCGTTCGAGTGGTTGACGTGGATGTTCAGCCAGAGCGGGTGGAATTTCTGCAGCATCTCGCACAGGTCATCGGTGATGCGCTGCGGCATGAAGACCGGCACGCGCGAACCGATCCGCACGATCTCGATGTGCGGGATCTCGCGCAGGCGTGTCAGGA
Organism: uncultured Chloroflexia bacterium; assembly: GCA_963814135.1. Classification (GTDB taxonomy): domain Bacteria; phylum Chloroflexota; class Anaerolineae; order Anaerolineales; family Villigracilaceae; genus UBA877. The sequence goes on from CAWFBZ010000003.1 coordinate 347,159, forward strand.
TCTCCTCCAGGATCTTGGGAGCCAGCACCAGGGGATCTCCGCCTGAAAGCAGCACGTCCCGCACCTGTGGGGTGCGTTTCAGGTATTCGATCTGCATGTCGAACTCGTGCCGGGAGAATTGGGCGGTCGGGTCGCCGACGATGCGGGCACGCGTGCAGTAGCGGCAGTAAGAGGCGCACTGCGTGGTGACCAGCATCAGCACCCGGTCGGGGTAGCGGTGCACCAGTCCCGGCACGGGAGAATGCTTGTCTTCGGCCAGCGAGTCTTCCATCTCGGCTGTAAACGTCACCATTTCACAGTCGGTCGGGATGACCTGTTTGCGGATCGGATCGTCCGGGTCAGTCGGATCGATCAGCGAGATGAAATAAGGGGTGATATCCACCCGGAAGATGTGGTCGGCGCTGAGTGCTTTGCGTTCCGATTCGCTCAGCGGCAAGATTTTTTCGATTTCTTCCGCCGTGTTCAGGCGGTGACTTTAACTGCCAGCGCCAGTCGTTCCACTTTTCATCGGGAACATCCGCGAAAGCAGGCGCACGTTTGGATGGGAAAGGCAAATTCATTTTTACTCCGGTTTCTTTAGGGAAAATGGGAAGTGAAGACAGGTTGACATGCAACCGGAAAGCCGTTATGCCATGAACGGCGGGTCGTGGTCCGGGCGGAAGAAGCCAATCTGGTGAACTGGAATGGTTCCCATTCTTTATTGTACGAGTAAAAAGAAGTCAGGTCAATATAAATATTCAGGGGTGAAAAAGAGTACAATGGGAATCATCCGATTGTCTGTGAAGTCTGTTTTCCATGGATCAAGGAAGAAGCCCATGACCAAACAGGTGGCCGTTCTCACTGATAGTACCGCCAGCATCCCCGAAGAAATGCTTGAAGAATTGAACATTTATACCGTTGCCTACTATATTCATCGCGGCCAGGAAGTGCTGCGTGATCTGGTTTCCATTCAGCGCCAGGAATTCTTGCGCTGGCTGGCGACCGCCTGTCTCCTGCCGACCACTGCCAGCCCGGGTCCGGGGGATTATATCGAGGCATATAAACACCTGGCAGACCTGGGCGCACAGGAAATTGTCAGCATTCACATGACCTCGAAAGCCAGCGGGGCTTACCAGGCAGCCTGCATTGCCCAATCCATGCTTCAAGAGCAGATCCCTGACCTGCGAGTGGCGGTGATCGACACGCGCAATGCCGCCCTTTGCCAGGGTTGGATGGCCATCGAGGCGGCCCGTGCAGCCCTTTCGGGTCTGCGACTGGAGGACGTGGCGGCCAGGGTGCGGGCGATGATCCCGGTCACCCACATGCTCCAGACCGCCGATACGCTCAAGTACCTTTATATGGGCGGACGCATCGGCAAGGCCAAGAACCTGGTCGGCAGCCTGCTCAATATCAAGCCCCTGATCGGTGTGGAAGATGGAGAGATTGTGCCGCTCGGGATTGCCCGCAGCCGCTCCCAGGCTTACCAGGCCATGGTGGATAAGGTTGAAGCAGTCGTGGGGAAATCCAAAATAAAGATTGCCTACGTCCATGCCGGGGCGAAACACGAAGTGGAGAAAATTAAGGCCCTGGTCGAAGGACGCTTGAATGCCGTCGAGTCTATTATCGGTGAACTCTCGCCTGCGCTGGCGGTTCACACCGGCCCCGGCACGGCTGGATTATGCTATTTTCCGGCCGAAGTATAAATTGTTTGTTCCAATAAAAAAATTGCGGAATGAAAATCGTCTCTGGATAAAAAAATAGTGGCGCTCTTGGATGAGCGCCACTAAAATGTCTCGCGTTATGAAGCCGGGGGAGAGGTTCCTGTGGAGGCAAAACGTCCACATCCGCGGCTGCAGGTTTCTTCTTGCGCAGGAGCAGGATCGGTACCACCACCGCGATGGCAATAAAGATAATTGCCACGCACAGCAGGCCGAACCCAACCCCGCCCGGCATGTTTCCGTAGCCGTTAATTACATCCGGTGCGCTACCGGTGGCAGTATAAGCGCCAAACACGCACATTGTCAGTCCCGGGCAACCACAAAGCAGGATGGCCGCGACGGTTCCCACAATCGCCCAGGTCCGGTTGGCCTTCTTTTCAACGGGCATTTCCATGGCAATTCTCCTCTCGCTCTCGGTTAATTTCTTTCTGCCAGTATACAAGTTCTGGCTTATTTTTGCAAGCAATTAATGGTGTAATTACTTGCGCATTTGCTAACGTAAATACTGACGCAATTGCAGATGCAATTACTGACGCAATTGCAGATGCAATTACTGACGCAATTGCAGATGCATTTACTGACGCAATTGCAGATGCAATTACTGGCGCAATTGCAGATGCAATTACTGGCGCAATTTCGCTCCCAGCACCTGTTCCAACCGGCGCAGGATGTGGGTGCGGATGCCGGCTACGTCCTTGTCGCTCAGCGTCCGGTCGGAGGCCTGGTAGGTCAGGCTGTACGCCAGGCTTTTCCTGCCCGCCCCAACCTTTTCGCCACGGTACACGTCGAACAGCTGCACGTCCCGCACTACTTTCCCGGCTGTCTGACGGATCAGGTCTGCCACGCGTTCCGCCGGCAGGCTCTCGTCCACCACCAGGGCCAGGTCTTCGAGCACGGGTGGGAATTCCGGCACGGGCGCAATGTCGTACAGGACCGGGATCAGGGACAGGATCGCATCCAAGTCCAGGTCGGCCGCCAGCACCGGCACGCCGGCATAGGCAGCCGGCCAGTCATAGCGCTCGCGCACTTGCGGGTGGATTTCGCCAAAAACACCAACTTGTTTTTCCCCGCTCAGCACCCGGGCGCGCTTCCCGGGGTGGAAGCTCGGGTTGGTGCCCGGTTCGTAATGCACCTGCGGGAGGTGCAATCCTTCCAGCAGCCCGTCCACCAACCCCTTCAAGTCGTAGAAATCCATCCGGCTGCCATCCGAACCCTGCCAATCCGGCAGGCTACGCGGCCCGGCCAGCAGGATCGAAAGACGCTGGAATTCGTCCGGCAGACCCTCTTCCGTTCCGTGCCGCGGGGGGGTTCCCCCGGCTTCGGATGGCAGGAAGATCGGGCCGATTTCGAACAGGGCCAGGCGCGCCCGGGTGCGGGCGTTATGTTCGGCGGATTCCAGTACACTCGCCAGCACGCTGTGGCGCATGACGGCCTTGTCGGTTGAGATCGGGTTTACCAGGCGAACGTATTCCTTGTCGTCCGCCGGGCTTTCCGGTGGCAGGCGGCGTGCTTCCCGTTCGGGCGTGGTAAAGCGATAATTGATGATTTCCTGCAGCCCCAGGTCCACCAGCAGGTCGCGTATTCTTTCTTCTTTGTCGAGCAGCGCATTGCCGATTTGCGGCGGCAGCCGGTCGGCCATGCGGGTCTCGGGGATGCGGTCGTAACCATAGATGCGGGCAATCTCTTCAATCACGTCCGCCACCCCGGTGACGCCTTCGCCGATATCCAGGCGGTGATCGGGTCCAATCGCAGTCACGCTGTCACCCTTTACCGTTACCTTGAATTCCAGCCGACCCAGCAAGCCGGCGATGTCTTCCGCCGAAAGCTCGATCCCCAGCCAGCGCTTCACGTCACTTGAGGAGATCAAGATTTCCGGTTGCGCCGGTGGCAGCGGGTACACGTCCACCAAACCCGGGTCAACCTGCCCATCCGCCCAAGCCTGCATCAATTCCAACCCGCGCCGCACGCCCCGGATGGCCATGGCCGGGTGTATGCCGCGCGAGAAGCGGTAAGAAGCTTCGGAGGGCAGGCTCTGCGCGCTGGCGGTCTTACGGATGTTGATGAAATTCCAGGCTGCTCCTTCCAGCAAAATATTGGTGGTGTTCGCGCTGACTTCCGACTCAGCCCCGCCCATGATGCCGGCGATCGAGAGCGCTCCGGCGCTGTCGCACACCAACACCGTGCTGTCATCCAGCTTTCGTTCGACATCGTCCAGCGTAGTCAGCTTCTCGGCGGGTTGGGCGGTGCGGGTAATGATCTTTACCTTGCCGCCCCGGTCGGCAGCCCGATTGACCAGCACGTCGTAGTCGAAAGCGTGCAGGGGCTCCCCGATGTCCAGCATGGCGTAGTTGGTGGCGTCGACGATGTTGTTGATTGGGCGCATCCCGGCCATCTTCAAGCGCAACTGGATCTTGTAAGGGCTGGGGCGGATTTCGATATTGCGGATCAAGCCCAGCACGAAGCGCGGGTTTAATTCCGGCTGCGTGATCTCTATCTCTGCAAAATCCCCCTTGACGTTCGTGACAGTCTTCCCGTACACATCCGGGAGCTTGAGCGCTTTCCCGGTGATGGCCGCAATCTCGCGCGCGATTCCCAGCATGTTGGCGCAGCGCGCAAAGCTGGGCAGGATCGACACCTCCATCACCGCATCGCCGATGAAATCGGCCAGCGCCGTCCCGACCGGGGCGTCCTCGTCCAAAAGGAGGATACCTTCGTGCTCTTCCGAGATGCCCAGTTCCTTTTCCGAACAGACCATCGAATAGGATTCGATCCCGCGGATCTTGGCGCGTTTGAGCGTCACCAGCACCTGTCCCTCGGCGTGCCCGTCGTAGATCTGGGCGCCCTCCTTCGCGTATGCCACTTTTATCGGTTTTGCCAGCGGCCCTTTACCCTTGTAATCAAACAGGTTTGGGGCGCCGGTCAGCACCACGTGCTCCTGCTGTCCATCGAACAGCTTGCACAACACCAGCCGGTCCGCATTTGGATGCGGCATCACTTCCGATATGGACGCCACCACCAACTTCTCAGGGTCCCATTCGATCCCGATCAGGTTGGCATCCCGCGAGCCTTCCTTGGGGATGGGCAGTCCGATGAAACGAATTTCTTCGACCTCCAATCCGGCCATCGTCATCTGGTGCGCCAGGTCGGGGATCGGGATATCGATGTCAACGTAATCTTTTAGCCAAGAGAGAGGAACTTTCATGGAGGCTCCTAAAACTGTTCAAGGAAACGAAGGTCATTCTGCCAGAAATAGCGGATGTCTTCGATGTGGTGCTTCAGCATGGCCATGCGCTGCGGACCCAGGCCAAAGGCAAAGCCACTGTAACGTTCCGGGTCGTACCCGCCGTTGCGCAGCACCACCGGATGGACCATCCCACACCCGCCGATTTCCAGCCAGCCGGAACCTTTGCAAACGCCGCAGCCGGCGCCGCCGCACAGGAAACATTCCACGTCGTATTCCGCTGAGGGTTCGGTGAAAGGGAAGTAGGAGGGCGCGGAAACGCGTGCGCGTGTTCTGCCCGAACATGCGCCGGGCAAAATCGGCCAGCGTCCCTTTCAGGTCGCTGAAAGTGATGCCGCGCCCGACTGCCAGGCCTTCCAATTGGTCGAACTGGGTCTCGTGCCGGGTCGTCACCTGCTCGTAGCGATAACACATGCCCGGCAGCACGATCCGCACTGGTGCCGGATCTTCCGGGTTCATGGCGGTAATCCAGCGCATGGCGTGGATCTGCCCCGGCGAGGTGTGCGTGCGCAGCACGATCGGGTTATCCCCACGGTTTCCCGCCTCCACGAAATAGGTATCCTGCATGTCCCGGGCCGGATGTCCTATCTGGAAGTTGAGCAGTTGGAAGTTGTATTCGTCGCTTTCAACCTCACGGCTGCGGAATACCTGGAAACCCATTTCGCCAAAAATGGAGTAGAGTTCCCGCAGGGTTTGCGTGTCGGGGTGCAGCCGCCCGGTCGGGATCTTCCGCCCGGGCAGGCTGATATCCAGCTGTTCCTGTTCAAGCGTACGCTTGAGCGCCGCCTGGCGCAATTCTTCCAACCTGGCACCGAATGCAGTCTCGAGCGCATTTTTTACTTCGTTGGCGCGTTTGCCAATAGCCGGTTTTTCTTCCTGCGAGAGTTCTCCAAACCGGCTGAAGACCTGCATCAGCCCTGAGTTGCGTCCCAAGTTTGCCACCCGCCAGGCTTCCAGGGCGGCCTCATCCTGAACCAGATCGAGTGCCTTGAGGCCATCTTCTTCTACTTTATTTAGTTGTTCCAGCATTTTGCCTCCAGTTGCATAGATTGGACAAAGGCCCATTCCTGAAGATACTATTCTCTGGTCTCTTCTAACTGCTCTCTTCGTTTGGTAAACACTTTGCTCGTGCCGTTGAACCCTATCAGAGTACTTTCCTCGGCGGCGGGGACGCCGCCTGGAGCATTGTAAATTTCTGCGGCGGGACGCCGCCTGGAGCATTGTAAATTTCTGCGGCGGGACGCCGCCTGGAGCATTGTAAATTTCTGCGGCGGGGACGCCGCCTGGAGCATTGTAAATTTCTGCGGCGGGACGCCGCCTGGAGCATTGTAAATTAGTTATGATTTATTCTAACGATTACTTATCTGCTCTCTTCGTTCATTAAATAAAACTCCCGTCCGACGAAGGGACGGGAGGGGATTCCCGCGGTACCACCCAGCTTGGCCATTTGGCCCACTTATCACCGACTGTCATCGGCTGCCCCGGTAACGCAGGGATGCGGTTTCAACTAGTGGGAAGGGCATCTTGTTTTGTCCTTGCCGTTCACCGAAACAGCTCTGGAGGGAACTTCAGTCCGTTTCCGCCGGATATGGGTCTCAGTCTGTGCCCATATCTCCCTGTCGGCTTTCGCTGACCTACTTTCCTCCGTCTTTGCTTTTTATTTCATCCCGGGCACACTGCCCAGGAAATTTTTTAGGAAAGGCTCGCCTGTTGGGATTTATTATCTGCAGAAATGGGCGGCTGTCAAGGGCGCATCAAGCTGTTGGCTACCAGCAACCCTTTATCGGCCAGGATCTTGCCAGGGGCTCCCTCCGCCACCACCCGGTGCGCCTCTCCCAGAACGTAAACACGCTCGGCAATCGTTTCCACAATGCCCAGATCATGCGTGGCCGTGATGACAGTTTTCCCGGCTTTTGCCTGCTGGTTGATGAAATCCAGCAGCCAGGCCACGCTGCGCGGGTCCAGTCCGGCGGAGGGTTCATCCAACAACCATACTTCCGGGGTCAGGCTCAGGACGGATGCCAGTGCCACGCGCTTCTTTTCGCCGCCCGAGAGTTGGTGCGGTGCGCGCTCGCGCAACTTCTCAATCTGCAGGTCGTGCAGCGCCTTCTCGACCATGCGCTTCACTTCCTCGTGGTCCACTCCCAGCTGCAGCGGTGCGAAGGCCAGTTCGTCCCACACGGATGGCATGAACAACTGTACGTCGCTGTCCTGGAAGACAAGACTGACCCGTCGCCGGAAATCGAAATTGAAGTCGTCGTCGTTGAGCGCCTGCTCGGTTAAGGGTTTCCCGAAGGCCGTCACTGACCCCTGGCTGGGAAAATACAATCCATCCAGGATCTTTAACAATGTGCTTTTCCCCGAACCGTTCGAACCGAGGATTGCCACCCTTTCCCCAGCATGGATGGTCATATTGACGTGGTCCAGCGCGGGGATCTGGTTGTCATACTCATAACAGAGTTCGTTCACCGCCAATACGGGCGTGGATTCCATAAAAAAATACCTCTACAATTATCTGCCAAACCAGATGGCGACGAAGCTCGTCAAGACCACCAGGGCACCTGCCAGCCAGTCGATCGTCTGCATGTTGAACGTATCCATCGTGCGGGGATAGTTGCGGAACCCGCGGCTCTGCATGGCCATGTACACCTCGCTGCTCACCTGCAGGGATTTGTTCAGCAACGTTCCCGAGGTCGCCGCGATCAGGTGCCGTTCTTCGGCCCGGTTCATCCGGCGCAGGATGCGGCTTTTCCGGGACAGGAACATGTCGTTGGTCAGATGCAGCAGCATGTGGATGTACCGGTAGGTCATTCCCAGGATCAGGATGACCACCGGCGGTACGCGTAACACGCCTAGCGCCTTAAGCACACTGTTCCAGGCCGTTGTGAGCACCAGCAGGATTCCCACCGATACCGAAGTCCCGACTCGCAGCAGCAGGAAGGCCGCCGTGTTGATTCCGGTCTTGGTGATGACCACTCCCAGTGGCAAATGGACCAGCGCTGCTCCGGGTGTGATAAATAGGGCCGGTAAGGCCACCACGCCGGTGAAGAATGGGATGAACAACCAGACCCGCTTGACGAAAAATGCCACCGGGATTTTGGAGAAAAGTGCCAGCACCAGCAACAGGAAATACAGGCTGAGGATGATGATCAGGTTGTGGGAAAGTCCAACCGCCAATAGAACCAGCAGTGCCGAGAGCACCTTCATGCGCGGGTCCAGTTTCTGCAGCAAACCCGGCTGCCGGGTGGTCTTCTCGGCGAACACGGTTTGCTCCAGGGTATGGTTGATATCCACCAACGTCCGTTCCACGAAACTGCTGCGACTGGTGCGTTTGGTTGTCAGGTTTGCTATGGTTACCTGGCTTTCGTTTTCCTTGCGGTGACCAGCAGGGTGAACAGCCAGGCCACGACCCCGATCACGATCGTCCCCACGATTCCTGACAGGATGTAGCCCAGGTCAGCGTTCTTAAGCGCCGGAAGCTCGTAACCGGGCAAGGGTGCAGACCACAACCCGGACAGTTTCGCCATCCCCTGGGGAATGAACGCCAGTCCCAGGCTGGAAAGCTCGTGCGTGCCCCATTCCCCCCAGGCGGTACCGGGAGCCAGCAGCCCGATCGGTACCAGCACGATCATCACCGCCAGCCCGATCCACAGGGCGCGCCACTTTGCGAAGCCGCTCATCTCTGCCGGGATTTCGTCCTGTTTGACGAATTGCAGGGCCGGCTGGTTGGCCCGTTGCAGATACCCCACCACCAGCGCGGTTACCAGTCCCTCCACCACCGAAGCGATCAAGGCGTGAGGGATCACCATGGCCGGGATCGAGACGGATAGAGGGTAAGGCGCGTACAGTGGCGTGCCGTCCGCCGCATGGAATAATAGCGGCTGGATGCCGAATTCGACCCCCGCGAAAAAGGCTGCCACGGTCAGGCCTGTCCATCCGCCCAGCGCCGCTCCAACAATGCGTCTTTTTGAGTTCGCCGGATGGTTCTTCGAGATAGCCTGGTAGATGGCGTAGCTGACGTATGGCAGGACGACCGCCATGTTGAAACAATTCGCCCCCAGCGCCAGGATGCCGCCGTCCCCAAAGAAGAAGGCCTGGATGACCAGGGCGATGGTGATTGCCAGGGTCCCAATTTCGGGTCCCAGGATGATGGCTGCCAGCGCACCTCCCACGGCGTGGGCCGTGGTGCCGCCCGGCAACGGGACATTGAACATCATGATCACGAACGAGAAAGCCGCGATCAAGGCGATCAGCGGGATGTTTTTGGTCGTCATTTTCTCGCGCAGTTTTCTGACGCCGATGGCCCAAAATGGCAACACAAGGACGAACATGATCACCGAGGTGATCGGGCTGAGATAACCATCCGGGATGTGCATGGCGGTCGTAAAAAACCATGCCGCCAGGATGCCGTAATAAAGGACCAGGCTGCGCGGGGTTCCCTTTGCGAGGGATTTGAAGGCAGTATTGATATTTGACATGCTTCATCTCCTTAAGGCTTGGGTTTGCAATCCGGACACAATCCGAAGAATGTCAGGTGACCGGCGTTTATTTGATATCCGGTCTGGCGTTCGAGTCCAGAGATCATCTCCTTGATCGAACCGGGCGCAATGTCCACCTGGGCTCCGCAGGCCTGGCAAACCAGGTGGTGATGGTTTTGTCCGGCCAGTTCGTAAGTCAGGTGCCCGCCGCCGATCTGGCTCGAATTCACGATCCCGTTCCCGGCCAGGAATTCCAGCGTGCGGTAAACGGTCGTTTCGGTCATGCCGGTATTGCGCAGGCCTTCGTAGATCTTTCCGGGCGTGAGATGACCGCCTGAATGTAGAGCTTGCAGGATGGCCAGTCGCTGGGGGGTCATGCGGTAGCCCAGGGCGCGTAACTTTTTGGTGTGTTCTGGAATGCAGGACAGGGAACGGCTCCTTATTGCAACTTTTATCAATAACCGCGACATTATACAATAAAATTTCAGTTGTCAACCGCCGATTCACTAACTCTAATCCCCTCCTAAACTTACCCCCCCGCTCTCACCTCTCCCTGGCGTACTGGGCGATATTCTTCCAGAAACCAGGTTCTTTGTGCCAGTGTGGACTTCCAGCAGGATGCCCAGGTCAGTCATCCTCCAACCCTGCCTCTTGGCTCAACCGCGGCCGCCTTCTTTCCTCTTCGTATACGCGGCGGCCAGCCCGCCACCGGCCGTTTCCCGGTAGAGCGGGGGGATGGCATGACCGGTTTCCTGCATGACCGACACCACCTGGTCGTAGGAAATGCGGTGCCCGCCGTCCGTAAACAGGGCGTATTCCGCGCTCGACAACGCTTTGGCGGCCCCAAAGGCGTTTCGCTCGATGCAGGGAATCTGCACCAGTCCCGCCACCGGGTCACAGGTCAGCCCGAGGTTGTGTTCCAGTGCGGTTTCGGCGGCGTACTCGATCTGGCGCGGCGTCCCGCCCATCAGTTGAGCGGCGGCGGCAGCCGCCATGGCACAGGCCACCCCCACCTCTCCCTGGCAGCCGACTTCGGCTCCCGAGATGGAGGCGTTGGCTTTCGCCAGGTTCCCGAAGATGCCGGCGGTGGCAATCGCCCGGAGGATGTCGTCGTGTGCGCAATCCAGTTTGTCCTGCAGATATTTCAGGATCGCCGGAAGAATCCCGCTGGAGCCGCAGGTGGGCGCCGTCACGATCACACCGCCCGAGGCGTTTTCCTCCGATACCGCCAGGGCGTAGGCCGAAAGCAATCCCGGGTTTTGCAGGTAAGGTCCGGCCAGGCTGGCCTTGCGTTTGAAATTCCAGGCTTTACGTGGCAAGCCCAACCCGCCCGGCAGCACGCCTTCGGTGTGCAGGCCACGCTGGATGGCCCCCTGCATGGTCTTCCATACTTGCTGCAGGAATGGCCAGAGGTCCTGCCCCTCGCATTCCTGCACGTATTCCCACAGGGCGTAGCCGCGTTCCTCGCAATAGGCCAAGATCGCCTGCATCGTGTGCAGTTTGTAGACATCCTTGACAGTTGATGAGCTGGAGCTGTCGCGCAGCGCTCCGCCGCCCACGCTGTAGACTTCCCAATTCTCGATGAGTTTCCCGGTCCCGTCATAAGCTTCGAAGCGCATGCCATTCGGGTGCAGCGGCAGTTGCTGCTCCGGCTTCCATTCCAGTTCCAGGCGCTCTTCGCCCAAAACCGCCTGGATGGCCTTGTCCGTTAAATGCCCGCGTCCGGTCGCCGCCAGGCTGCCGTACAAGGTCACCCGGAAGGCGGCAGCCTTGGGGTTGCGCCCCAGGAAGATTTCGGCGGCGTGCTGCGGTCCCATGGTGTGGCTGCTGGAGGGACCGTTTCCGATCCGGTAAAGTTCGTGAAGAGATTCCATGGGGAATATTATACTTTCGTGTTGGTCAGCCTGCGGGGCAGCGCGTGGAAGCGAGGAGAAGAAAAAAGAGAGGCTGCCTTCGCAAAAGCAGCCTCTCTCTTCAGTACAATTTCTGGTACTGCCTACGGCAGGTATCTATTCGAAATGGGCATATCTCCGGACACGCCTCCGGTCCAGATGCCCGTATTCATGCTGCCATTCGAATTGAAGAAGAACCAGGGTCCGCCCGAGAAAACCGTGAAGTCCGAAAGGCCATCCCCGGTGAAATCCAGTGGGGAAGGAAGCGGCGTACCGTTGAAGATGGGAGCCCCGGTCCAAATCCCTTTCGTCAAGGCGCCGCTGGTGAAGTCGTAGAACAGCCAGGCTCCGCCTCGGAATATCACGATTTCGTCTTTTCCCAGTCCATCGTAGTTCCCAGGGACTGCCATATCTCCGGCCACGCCGCCGGTCCAGATGCCCTTGTTCATGCTTCCGTCAGCATTGAAAAAGAACCATGGCCCGCCTGAATAGACCGTGTAATCCAATTTTCCATCTCCAGTGTAGTCCATGGGCGCAGGGACAGGTGTTCCGCTGAAGACCGGCGCTCCGGTCCATACCCCTTTCGTTAATGCCCCCGTCGCATAATCGTAATACAGCCAGGCGCCGTTTCGGAACAGGACGATATCATCTTTTCCACTTCCTGTATAATTCCCCGGCACCGGCACCTGTCCGGCTACGTCACCCACCCAGATTCCGTGGATCATGGCACCACTATCGTCATAGAAGAACCAGGTCCCGTTGCACAGTTGCGTGAAGTCCTTGACCCCATCTCCGTTGTAATCCATTGGAGCCGGGATACAATTCCCGTAGGGCATGCCGGTCCAGACGCCTTCCACCAGGTCCCTGGAGTCGAAGTCGTATTTCAACCAGGCGCCCTGTCGATAAATGACGATCCCGGGTTTGAATGCGGCCGTCACGGATTGGTCGGAAGTCATTGTGAGGGTGCAGGTGCCGGTCCCTGAACAGCCACCGCCGCTCCAGCCGCCGAAAATGTATAGCGCCGAGGACTTGGCGGTCAGATCCACTTGCGTCCCGTAAGTATACTTGCCACCCGCGCAATTGCTTCCCGGATTTACTTCCACACTTCCGTATCCTGCCGGGTCCACGTTCGTAGTCAGGCTGAAGCATTGCAAGCTGATTTCGGCTTCATAGGCGCCGATGTCGCAATGTGCGCCTTGCGGGCGGACCAGACCGCGTTGGTCAGTCGCAGGGCAGACGGAGTCGTTTCCCGTATCAATGGCGGATGAACCCGCCAAAAGCGGGATGGTCTGCGTGAAGCCGCCGTAATCCCCCAGTGTTCCAAGATTTGGATCGGTTGTGAGGATGTTCGTACAGGTGCTGCCCGCCGGGCAGCCATCCTGCACCACGCTGTCGCTCAGGACCGGAGTGCTGCTGCCGTTATAGATCTGTGCTCCCTGGCTCGAGGCAGTATTGCCCCACAAGATCGTGTTGCGGATCGTGGGATTGCTGCCCGAGTTGTTCCATATCCCGCCGCCACTGGAAGCCGAGTTGCCGAGGATGGTCACATTCGTCAGCGTCGGGCTGCCGCTGGAGACGGAAATTGCGCCCCCATAGGTTTGGGCGGTATTATTCGTAAAAGTGACATTAATCAAAGTGGGGGCGCTCTGGTAGTTGTACAATCCGCCACCGCGGCGCCTGGGCTGAATTCCCGGAAAAGGTGACATTGGTCAGGTTGGCATTACTATTGTTGTTATTCATCCCACCACCATTTGTCGATGAGTTTCCAGAAAACGTGACGTCCGTTAGTGTCATCTGAGTGTAAGAGTTATATATCCCACCCCCATTGTTTGGGGATGAATTACCGATAAAGGTCACATTGTTAAGCGAAGGGTTGCTGTTGGAGGTGAACATGCCCCCTCCATATTCCTGGGCAGTATTGCCTGTAAATGTGACGTTCGTAAGCGTGAAGTCGCAATAGTCAACGTTATACATCCCGCCGCCGCGGAATGAAGCCGAGTTATTGGTAAAGGTGACATCCGTCAGCTCGGGGCTGCTGTACTCCCAGGTGTACATCCCGCCCCCGTACTGGGCGGTGTTATCGGAAAAAGTGACGTTGTTCAGAATGGGGCTGCTGCCGTTACTATCCATCCCGCCGCCGTAAATATCACTGGTGTTGCCGGAAAAGGTTACATTGCTCAGAGAAGGATTGCTTCCAGAGTTGAACAACCCTCCGCCGTGCTCGTAATGCGCTATTGCCTGTAAATGAGACATCGGTCACTGTTGGGTTGCTCTGGTAGTTATACATCCCTCCGCCGCGCTCCTGGGCCGAATTATTGGTAAAGGTGACGTTCACCAGGGTTACGTTGCTCCCCGTTGAGTTCAACATCCCGCCGCCGCTCGTGGCAGAATTGCCGGTAAAGCTGACCTGCCTCTAAACCAATGGTGCCGCCTGCACTATACATTCCTCCACCACTGGTAGCTGCAGTGTTGTTGGAAAAAGTTACATTCGTGAGGGTTAAATCGCTCTGGTAGCTATCCATCCCGCCCCCCAGTTCTTGCGCCGAATTACCCTCAAAAGTGACATTTAGTAAGGTTGAGCTGCTTGAATAGTTATATAACCCGCCCCCACGCAGTTGGGCTGAATTTCCAGAAAATGTCACGCCTGTTAGGGAGGTATTGCTTCCGTTATAGTTATAAATTCCACCCCCGTGATTTGCAGATGCGTTTTTAGAGAAAGTGACGTTGGTCAAGGTGGGAGCGCTGGCAGAGTTGAACATGCCACCGCCCAGCTGCAAGGCGGAATTATTTGAAAAAGTGACATTCATTATGGTGGGACTGCTTGATAGGTTGTACATCCCCCCACCTCTTCAAAGGGATTCGTGCCATTGGCATTGCCGGCAGTTATGGTAAAGCCATCCAGGATTGCCGTGCTGGTCATGCCACTGCTGGATACCACGTGATACGAATTGTCGGCACGGGTTGGCTCGTCAGATTGGACATTGGCATTGTCATCCCCATTCAAATCACCGCTCAGAATGGTGGGATTGGCGGCCGGGTCGCGTCCACCCAGGGTAGTCTCCGTTCCGGCAAAACCACCATAGATCGCCACACCATTCTTGAGTACGAAACTGATCGTACGATCGGTGCCAGAAGTGGGTTTATATGTTCCCGCTGCGACCCAGATCTCATCGCCACTTACGGCAACACCCAGCGCGGTTTGCAGCTCGCAAGCATTGACCCAACTTAAACAATCGCCGCTCCCGCCGGGAATGACGTAAAGTAGACTGCCGGCAATCTGTGCATGTACCTGTGGCACAGGCGTCTCCATCACCGTCGGCGATTGCAAGGTGGACTCTTCAGTAATAGTAGCGGACGGTACAGGCGTGTCGTTTGGAATCAAGGGATTAACGGTCACGTTAACTCGTTATGCCAGCCATGCCTCCATTGCCGTCATTCACCTGTACCGTAAAAAAATCGGAGCCGGAGTAATCCGTACCCGGTGTATACCCGATCACCATCAGGCTGCCTGTAGCTGGATCCGCCAGCGTAGCCGTGCCGTTGGTTGCGGGTGTGCTGATACTCCAGGTCAAGGTTGCACCAGCAGCGCCGGTTGAATCCAGTGTCAGCCTGTTGGTAAAGCTGTTTTCATCCACGTTCATGGTAATAGATGCCCCCTGGGTAATGACCGGTGGGGTGGTTGAATCAGCCCGGGCATGCGAAACTACCCCGGCGAACTGGCTGAAACCCATCAGCAGGATGATAAAACTGGTCCCGAGCTTTTGGATGGCTTTTAACAATCTGGCAGTTTGCATGGTTTCCTCTTGGAATTTATGAACACCCAACCGTTTGCACTCCTTCAGAAAAAGGTTGGGTGCTCAATTGGAAGCATTACTGGTTATTAATACAATGGGATGCGGTGGGTAATGTCAATTGTTCACAGCAATCTCATTATATCCCGCTCAGACTGGAAAACTGGACATTGAATCAGGGGATGGAGTATACAGTTCTGTTATTCAAAATCCTTAGGATCCGTGTAAAAATACCCTCTTCACTTTAAAAACCGATCTCAGATACAACCTGGTGCAGAGCGCGGTCTGATGGCGTAATTCCAGTTGGGGCAGGTAGGTGCGGTAGGGCGAAATATAGCGATTCGTCCCAAACTTTGGATTACAACCAGCGCCTCACCGCCCTGCGTGCCGTCACGCTTGGAATTGGCCGTCTCGCCGGGGTCGAACGCATTCAGTCCAAATCCGCCCCGCTCTAGAACCCTTCCAGCTTGCTCAGGTCCGCTGTCCCCTTTGCCAGTCCCGCGATCCGTTGCAACAGCCCGAGCCGGTTTTGCCTCAGCCCGGGGTCCTCCGCCATCACCAGCACCTGGTCAAAGAAGGTATTGATAGCCGGGATCAGCGCCACAATGGATGTCAGGAACCCGTCCACGTCGCCCGCGACGCTCGCCGGTTGGTTGCCCACCCCGGCGTATAACTGTTTCCCGGCCTCTTCCACGAACCCCTGCGGGTCCACCTTGAATTGCTCTTGTTGGTCCCGGGTGATGCGCACGCAGCGCGCGTACCCCGGCAGGATCGTCGACCAGTCCGGCCGCTTGACCCACTCGTTGAGCTGTTTGACCGCCTTCAGCGCCCTCGCCGGCCGGTCCGATTGTTCCGCCAGCACCGCCTCCACCACGTCGTACCGGTACCCGGCCTCTTTCAGCACCACCGCCAGCCGCCCAGTGATAAAGCTCAGTACCTGCTCCTGCACTTCGGCCGTCACCTGCACCGGTTGCTGTCCCGCCGAAGCCGCCACTGCCTCCCGCAGGTCCAACTCGATAGCGTGCTCCATCAGCGGCTGCACCACCCCGATCGCCGCCCGCCGCAGCCCGAATGGGTCCTTGGTCCCGCTCGGCGCCAGCCCCGCTGCGAACAGCCCGGTCAGCGAATCCAGCCGGTCGGCCAGCGCCACCGCCACCCCCGCCTGGCTCTGCGGCACCGGTTTGTATTGTTCCCCAATCGCCTGTGCCACCCCGGCCGGCTCGCCCGCCGCCAGGGCGTATTCCCTGCCCATCACACCCTGCAGCGAAGTCATCTCGATCACCATGCGCGTCACCAGGTCAGCCTTCAGCAGGTGTGCCGCCCGCACCGCCGCCTCACCCGCCTCCGCATCCAAGCCCAGCATCGGCGCCAGTTGTCCGGTCAGTTTCTCGATCCGCTCGTTCTTGTCCAGCATCGAGCCGAGCTTCTTCTGGAAGATCAGTGTCGCCAGCCTCGGCCTGAAGTCCTCCAGCTTATGCTTGCGGTCTTCGCGCACGAAGAAGTTGGCATCCGCAAAGCGTGCCCCCACCACGTGCTCGTTGCCCTGCCGCACCAGTTCCAGCCCCTGCTCGTCCCCGTTCCGGACCACCACGAAGTACGGCAGCAGCTTCGCATGTGTTCCACTCACGCCCTTGCCGGCAATCGGGAAGTAGCGTTGGTGCTTCTGCATCACCGAGATCAGCACCTCCTGCGGCAGGTCCAGGAATTCTTCCTTGAAGCTGCCCAGGCAAGGCGTGGGCATTTCCACCAGGTCGGCCACTTCCTCCAGCAGCGCTTCCGGCATGATCGCCTCGCCGCCCACCGAATTCGGCCAGCTTTTTCACCCCCGCTGCGATGACCTGCTTGCGCTCCACCCCTTCCAGCACGATGCCATTCTTCTGCATCAGCTCGAAATACGCATCCGCCGCCGGGATCAGCATCTCCGGCGAGTTATACGGGCGCAGCCCCCGGCTGTGTCGCCCGCCCGTCAAACCGGCATACTCGAAGGGCACCAGCCTGTCTCCCAGCAGTCCCACCAGCCAGCGCAGCGGCCGCGAAAAGGCTACTTTCGAGCCCGCCAGCCAGCGCATCGACTTGTCGAATTTGAGGCCCGCTACCAGCCCCGGCAGCGCTTCCACCAGCACTTCCCAGGTCGGGCGTCCGGCCGTCTTAACCAGCGCCGCCACGTACCTGCCCCCCTCGAAATCGCGCACTTCCAGGTCCTTCGGCAGCAGCCCCTTGCTTTTGGCAAAGCCGATCGCCGCCGGCGTCGGCACCCCGTCCGGCCCAAAGGCTCTCTCCGCTGCCGGACCCTTGACCAGCTCTTCCCGGTCGGGTTGGCGCCCCGCCAGGGCCTGCACGTATACGGCCAGCCGGCGCGGCGTTCCCGCCACCCGCACCGCCCCGTGCTGCAGGTGCAGTTCGTCCAGCAGCGCCGGCACGTTTACCTTCAACTGTGCCAGCGCCGCCTCCAAATCCCCCACCGGCAGCTCCTCCACCCCGATCTCCACCAACAACCCCGCCGCCTTATCTTGCCCTTCTCCGTGACCATCGACTTGCGACTTTTGCCCTTCGCCTTCTATTCGACGATCGACTGGCGAGTGTTCATTCTCTTTCAAGAGCGGGTACTCCAGCTCCTTCCTCTGCTCCAAATACCGTTCCGCCACCTTGCGGGCCATATCGCGCATCTGCCCGTAAAACACCTGCCGCTCGGTCACTCCGATCGCCCCGCGCGTGTCCAGTACGTTGAAGGTGTGCGAGCATTTCAGCAAATAGTCGTGTGCCGGCAGCACCAGCCCCGCGGCGATGCATGCCTCCGCTTCGGCCCGGTACAGGTCGTACATCTGCCGCAGCCGCTCCACATTGCCGATTTCGAAGTAGTACTTGCTCTGCTCGAACTCTTCCTGCCGCCGGATCTCGCCGTACATGACCGTCTCGTTCCAGGGTTCGTCCCAGATCGCTGCGGCGTTGTTCAGCGCAATCAGGATGCGATCCAGCCCATAGGTGATCTCCACAGATACCGGGTCCAGCGTCTGCCCGCCCACCTGCTGGAAGTAGGTGAACTGGGTGATCTCCTGCCCGTCCAGCCAGATCTCCCAGCCCAGCCCCCAGGCCGAGATGGCCGGTTGCTCCCAGTTGTCCTCCACCAGCCGGATGTCGTGCTGGCGCGGGTCCACCCCGATGGCTTCCAGCGACTGCAGGTATAGTTCAACCGGATTGCCCGGGTCCGGCTTCAGGATCACCTGGAACTGGTAGTGCATCTGGAACCGGTTCGGGTTCTCGCCATAGCGTCCGTCGTCCGGCCGCACGGATGGCTCCACGTAAGCCACGTTCCACGGCTCCGGCCCCAGCACGCGCAGGAAGGTCGAAGGGTTCATGGTGCCTGCGCCCACCTGGGTATAGTAGGGTTGCCCGATCAGGCAGCCTTTATCGGCCCAAAATTGTTGCAGTTGCAGGATGATGGATTGAAGGGAAGATGACATGGGAATCCAGACGAAAGGAGGTTGGGATAAGGAAGGTCAGGGCGAGGCGATTATACCGTTAATGCGCACGACCCCAAAATTATGGCACCGTGAAATTCACCGTGCCTTGCGAGCAGGCCGGACCGTAAACGAAAACAGTCACCTGGTAGCTGCCCGAGTCCAGGGTTGTTCCGGTATTCAGGCCCTTTGTCCCCCAGGATTTCAGCCAGGCGTTGTTGTACCAGATATTGACATCGTAATCTGTCGCTCCCGGGTAAGGTTTCCAGGAGAACGTTACAGATTTTCCGTTGAGGATGGGAGCATACAGATACAGGTCCATCTTGCAGATGCTGATGCGCTCCACGTCGATTTGATCTCCGCCTGCAACCGTGATCGAAAGCGGGAAAAGGTTTGCTCCCGTAAAGTATTCGGTCTCGCCTCTCTGGCCCAGGTACTTCGTGATCAACTGGTATTCGCCCGGTGCTACCCCCACGATCGAGAAGCTTCCATCCGCTTTGGTCGTGTCCGAGAATTTGACACCGTTGCAGGTGTACAACCAGCTCGTGCCTACGTCTACCTGCACCCCCTCGAACGGCTTGTCCGCCCACCAGATCGAGCCGGTCACCACCCCCGTGACGGGATCGATGGTCGGTGTGAACGTCAGTTATCGCAATTCTAGTATGCGCGTCCCGTTGCCTGGAACGGAATCGATCACCAAGTGCCCGTCCGAGACCGGGAACTCCACCTCCGGCTCGAGCAGGTCCACCGCCCGGGAGCAGCGCGGGTCCGGCAGCGGGAATTCGACCCGTGCAGCGGTTGGGCTGGCGTTCAGCACCACCACGCAAGTCTGCTGCGTATGCCAGCGCGCGAAGGCAAATTGCTCGGAGGCGACGTAGAGTTGGCGATAGTCCCCGTATTTCAGCGCAGGCGTAGCCCGCCGGACCGCCGCCAGCCTGGCAATGACCCCCGGCAGCTCCGGGTGCGGCGAACTGGCCGTCAGCCCCGCCAGGTCCAGGTTTGGCCGCAGAGGTGTGTCGTCATGGGCGCTCCGTTTGGCCTTCAAGCCCCACTCGCTGCCGTAATACACCGAGGGCACCCCCGGCATGCTGAACAGCAGCGCGTACAACGCGAACAGCTGATCCGGGTTGTGCAACTGGCTGGCCACCCGGTTGACATCGTGGTTATCGACGAAATTATACAGAGGAGCCACTCGCGAGATGCCCCCTTCCCCGAACTGGCGATTGAGCGACCAGGCCATCTCGAAGTAATTCTTGTCCACCAGGCTGGAATACAGGCTCTTGTAACACTCATAGTTCGTGACCGAATCAAGCGTCTGCGGGTTGACCCATTTGCTGTAATCCCCGTGGGTCACCTCCCCCACCAGCCAGAAATCCGCGCGCAGGCCCTGGGTGAACTGGCGCAGCTCGTGCAGGAAGTCCATGTCCAGGATCTCGGCCACGTCCAGGCGCAGCCCGTCGATCCCGAAGGTCTGGTGCCAGGCGCGCACCGCTTCGAAGATGTGCCGCCTGACCTCGGGATTTCGCAGGTTCAGCTTGACCAGGTCATAATTCCCGTTCCAGCCCTCGTACGTGAACGGGTCCCCGTACGGGCTGCGCCCTTCGAAGCGCAGTCCCTCGAACCAGTCGCAGTAGCGCGAGGCGCGGCCGTTCTGGCGCACGTCGTAAAAAGCCCAGAAATCCCGCCCGACGTGGTTGAAGACCCCGTCCAGGATGAGCCGGAGGCCGTTGCGGTGCAATTCTTCCGAAAGACGGCTGAGCGTTTCGTTGTTTCCCAGTCGCCGGTCCACGTGGTAGTAATCCACCGTATCGTAGCCGTGCGCGGCGGACTCGAACAGCGGCCCGAGGTAGAGCGCGTTGACACCCAGGGATTGCATGTGCGGAATCCATTCCGCGACCTTGTCGAGCCGCGCGACAGCCGGGGAGTGAAAATCGTTACGCCCGGGCGCCCCGCAGAACCCGAGTGGGTAGATGTGATAGAAGAAAGCATCGAAGGCCCAGTGATGTTGCGACATTGTTATGGTGTAGTCTCCCTATGATTTTAGTCCTACCGTTTGGGTCACAATCTGTCAATAGAATTTTCTTTACAGCAGCCCCGCTCCACTCGAAGCCTGGCAGATGTAAATCTCGGGGTGGCGGCCGGTCTGGCGCTCGTATTCCGGGCCGAGCGCGGCGGCAAAGGCTTCCGCCCGGTCGCTCTCCACCAGGTTGACGGTGCAGCCACCGAAACCGCCCCCAGTGAGTTGGGCGCCCAGGCAGCCCGGCAGGGATTGAGCGATCTGCACCATTGTGTCCAACTCGGGTACCGAGACCTCATATAAATCCCGCAGGCTGACGTGGCAGGCGTTCATCAACTGTCCGAAGGCACGCGTCCGGCCTTGCTCCAGCAAGGGGATCGCCTGGCGGGTGCGTTCGATCTCTTCGACGACGTGACGCGCCCGTTTCTCCACGATTGGCGGCAGTGTCTGACACAAGCGGTTGAAGTTCTCCACGCTGACGTCCCGCAAAGCTTTAATGCCCGGCAGGGCCGGGCTCAGCAGGCGCACGGCCTGCTCGCAGGCGGCACGCCGGTCGTTGTATCCGCCCGAGGTCAGCTTGCGGCGCACCGAGGTATCCGCCACCACGATCGAGGTGCTTTCCGGCAGCGGCAGCGGGCGGTACTCCAGCGAGCGGCAGTCCAGCAGCATCAACCGGTTGGCCTCCCCGCAGGCCGAGGCGAACTGGTCCATGATGCCGCAGTTGACGCCGACATACTTGTTCTCCGCCTTCTGGCCCAGCAAAGCCAGTTGGATGGCCGGCAGGCTCCAGCTCCCCAGCGTGCTCCACGCCACCCCGAAAGCCATCTCGATGGAGGCGGAAGAACTCAGCCCCGAACCGCGCGGGATATCGGAAGAGAAGGCCGCCTGCATGGCCGGAGTGGAAAGACCAGCCTGACCCAAGGACCAGGCCACCCCGGCGGGATAAAGCGCCCACTCGGGCAGCGGTGAACCATCCGGCTGCGTCTTCAACTCCAGAGTGGTTGGGCTGAACTGGGCCAACTCTTCCAAATCGGCCGCGAAAAGCCTGGTCTGGTCGTCTGAGGCAGGCGAGAAAGCGACGTAGGTGGTCCGGTCGATCGCCGCCGGGAGCACAAAGCCATCGTTGTAATCGACGTGCTCTCCCAACAGGTTTACGCGGCCCGGGGCGCGCACCACGGCACGCGGCGCCTGTGAAAAGCGTTTTTGGAAAGTCTGGATGGCAAGGTTGCGTGGGTTCATGCGGCTGCTCGTTTCTTGTAGTGCAGTGCCGGCAAACTCTGCAGGCGTCCGGCCGCGCTCTCAGCGGTGATGTCGCGCTGCGGCATGGCCAGCATCTCGTAGCCAACCATGAATTTACGTACCGTGGCCGAGCGTAGAAGAGGCGGGTAGAAATGGGCATGCAGCACCCATTCGGGATGCGGCTGACCATCGCTGGGCGCCTGGTGAAAACCCATCGAGTATGGGAAGGAGGTTTCGAAAAGGTTATCGTAGCGGGTGGTGACCTGGATCAACGCTTCGGCCAGGGCGGTCATTTCGGCAGGGGTCAAATCCGGCAGGTGCGCGACGGGACGATGGGCGACCAACAAAATCTCAAACGGCCAAACCGCCCAGAACGGGACCAGGGCCGTGAAAGCGGCGTTTTGGAAGACGATGCGCTCATCCCGGTGGTGTTCCTCCTCCAGGTAATCCGACAACAGCGGGCGGCGGAACTCCTCCAAATGAGCAGTCTGACTGGCGAGTTCCTTGAGGATCTCATTGGGGAGCTGGGATTGCGCCCAGATCTGGCTGTGCGGGTGCGGATTCGAACAGCCCATGGCGGCGCCTTTGTTCTCGAAAACCTGGGTATAACGGATGAAATCCCGATCGCCCAGGTCGGCACTTTCACGCGCCCAGGTTTCCAGGACGTGCTCGACCACCAGAGGCTCCAGCTCGGGCAGGGTCAGGTCGTGACGGGGCGAGAAACATACCACCCGGCAGAGCCCACGCTCGGGGCTGGAGACCAGCAATGGATGGGAAGGGAGAGGGCTATCTGTGGAGGCGTCCGGCAGGAGGGCAGCAAAATCGTTGTCAAAAACAAAGGCGCCGGTGTAGACCGGATTCCTGATCCCGCCGGCACGCTGGTTGCCCGGACAAAGGTAACAGGTTGGGTCATTAGCCGGTAGTGATTCGGGCGGGGTTTTTTCCACCTGGCCCAACCAGGGGCGACGGGCGCGGTGCGGGGAAACAAGCACCCAATCACGCGTCAGCGGATTGAAGCGGCGGTGCGGGGAATCCATGATCGGCATGCTTTTTCTCGCTTATCCAGGTCGTTGAAGGATGGCAACCGCATTCGGCTCAAGCCGCAGCGTGGATTGCTCCAGGCTGCCATCCCGCAAACTATCAAACGGAGCAGGCAACTGCACTTGCACGGCTTGCTGGTTATGATTTCAGTAAAAACAACCAGGTATGCTCTCCGTCACTACGAGCGGTCAGCTCGACGCCTGCTGGTACAGCCAGGACAGGCCCAACCCCGGCAGTGGAACAAACCTGATCGAGCAACCAGGCCAGCCCCAAGCGGTCCAGCTCGGTGCCGAGGTAGTAGCAGAGACCTTTTCCAAAGCGATGACGCGTTATGGCAGGACCGCCGGCGAAATAATCCTCCCGGAACCGGCCGAGCACTTCTGCCTCGGTGGTGTGAATAATATCACTCCAAAGCTCACAGGGGTAGTTCCCGCCATCGAGCAGCTCAACCGCATTCGTCTGCCCCTGCGCGTAAGCAACGAATTCCTCGATCCATAATCCCAGCAGGTTCGAGAAGGCTGCCGGCAGCTTGCCCGGGCGAACCCGGTCATTCGGATCCACGATGCCGCTGAAGAAGGTCACCAGCAGCGTGCCGCCTTGCGCCACGTACTGCTCGAGGTTTCTCACGGATTGATCGCTGAGCATGTACAGGTGCGGAGCGAGCACCAGACGGTAACCGGAGAGATCGGATTCCGGATGGGCAAAATCGACCGTGACGTTGCGGTGGAACAATGCGGCGTAAATGGCTTTGACATGAGGCAACAGGCGCAGGTCCCCGGACAGCCTGGCATCGTGTTCCAGGGCCCACCAGTTTTCCCAATCGAATAGTATGGCAGTTTCGGCCTGGACACGACTGGAGAGCAAGGCATCCAGGTCTTTCAATTCCGCCCCAAGCGAAGCAACTTCGCGCCAGACGCGCGTGTCGGTGCCGGAGTGCGGGAGCATGCCACTGTGGAATTTTTCTGCACCAGCCGAGGAGGCGCGCCATTGGAAGAACATGATCCCGTCTGCACCGCGCGCCATGGCTTGATAGCTGCCCAGCCGCATGATGCCGGGACGCTTGGTCGTGTTACGCTGACGCCAGTTGACGTGCGTAGGCGCCTGCTCCATCAGCAGCCAGGGACGCCCATTGCCGAGGGAACGCGTCATGTCACAGCCCATCCCGGATTCAATCATCCAGTCAGGCTGCGAGGTATCCGGATAACTATCCAGGGAGACGATATCTTCTGTCGCGGCAAATTTCCAGTAATCCAGAGGCCTGAAGAAGTTCATGAAGTTGGTCGTGATCGGGATACGCGTGTGAGCGTCCGCAGGATGGCCTTCTGTTCTTCGAAACAAGCTCGCCACGAGTTCGAACAGAAGCGTTCCCAATCCAGCCTCTGGCCCGGGTTGCTGAAAGCAGGGGTGGGTTTGGGAGCCTGGATTTCCTGCCAGTCAGAATACTGCTGGCTCCAAAAGGCCGTCCCCCAGGCGGCGTTCAGGTTTTCGAGGTTCGTGTAACGCTCCTGCAGCCAGGCGCAAAAGGCAGCCACGGAGGCCTCACAGAAGCACTCGCTGAAGTGACAGGCGTATTCGTTATCGACGTGCCAGAGGCGGATGGCAGGGTGGTCCTTGTAATGATCCGCCAATGCCGACACCAGCAGGACGGCTGCCTCACGATAGGCTTTACTGTGCGGGCAATAATGCCGGCGTGAGCCATGCCAGAG
The DNA here is from genome assembly GCA_963814135.1 of uncultured Chloroflexia bacterium. Taxonomy (GTDB): domain Bacteria; phylum Chloroflexota; class Anaerolineae; order Anaerolineales; family Villigracilaceae; genus UBA877. Next base: position 371,719 of record CAWFBZ010000003.1, read on the forward strand.
CGTCACCCCCTGCGCAGTAACAGGCAGGATCTCGGGATGCTGGTACACCAGCCAGGGCGGCGGAGAAGCAGTGGAAGTGGCCAGGTCGACCTGGACGTCGTGGGCATATAGAAGCTCGATTACCTGGTCGAGCCAGGTGAAATCGTATTGTCCGGAGGCCGGTTCCAGTTTAGCCCAGGCGAACACCGCCAGCGTGACCAGGTTGACACCCGCGGCTTGCATCAAGCGGGCGTCTTCCTGCCAGGTTTCGGGAGGCCATTGCTCGGGATTGTAATCAGCGCCATACACAAAATGAGGAAATCATATGCTCTCCGTTTATCCAAATTATAGACATGTTTTAGAATCTACGGGGAGGTTTCGTGACATTGGTCGGAGGCGACCGGTCTCACCTTACTCTCATTGGGGCTTCCCCACTGGGGGCTTCCCCCATGCTGGGGGCTTCCCCCATACTGGGGGCTTCCCCCAGCCTCTTCCTCCGGGAGGCTTCGCGAGCTCCCAATCCTTTCCCTGCGGGGACGACTGAATTTGAGAGGGGAGCCTGTAGTCCGAAGAGAATCCGGATCGAAGTAGCATTGCTCGAGAGAAGAGAAGTGGGGTTCGGGTTCCGGAGGGAGGCGGTCGTTGGGGTCGCGATGGGGGCGGGAGGAGAACGTCATCGTGCAGCCGGCCCAAGCGATCCACGTATAACCCTCCAGCGAGCGAGATAGCCCGGCGGCGTTCTTGTTGTTTTTCACGCAGCAAACGGCGATACAGGAAGTAAGCCTGCTGCAGGAAAAGCAGGGCAGTGCGGGTCTGCCAGATTGGTTCCATCCCTGGAGCCAGGACGACCGTATTGTGTTCGATCTCAAAGCAGCCTTTTTCAACCAGGGAGGGGAGGTCGAAGCCGGACTGGGCGCGAAGACCACGGTAAAGGGCGCGATACAGGATGAGCAAATGGCCAGAGTGGAAGAGGTGGCGATAGAAGCGGCGGCAAACGAACATGGAGGGATAAACAGGGGGCAGGTCCTGCCAGCGGGCGTGATGGGCGATCTTCCAGAAAATGGCATCGAGCATGAGCAGCGGGTCGGCGGCAGGGCGTCCGGGACCAGGCCGTTCCACAATATGGGACTTTCCCACTTCGTGGGACTTCCCCACTTCGTGGGACTTCCCCACTTCGTGGGACTTTCCCTGCGGGGACGAAACCGGATGTTGAGGTGGGAGGACTTCCAAGATTGGGAGCAAGGGTTCAAGGAGGCGGCACTGGTGAGGAGTGAGAAAGAGGAAGGACTCCCCAGGAACGGGAGGATAAGAAGGGTGCGAGACGGGAATTGAATTTAGGTACCTTTTTTGCCATACTTTTCGAAACGAAGCGGCTTTGCAGGCGGGGACATTTTGGGTGAAATCATAGGTGATGAGCTCAAAGGCGTGGGGAGCGATCGATTGCAAGTACCGGAATGACTGCATGAAACGAGCCAGGTGAAGCTTGTAATTGAGCGAAAGGTGAATGGTCCTGAAAAAGAGCTTGTCCATGGCAGCAAACATGGGCAGATCGCGTTCCTTCGTCGACGCGTCCGAGTGTGCGCACCAAATCAAAAATATGGTCTTGCAGGATGGGAATGGACCTGGCAAGGGCGAGAGGGGAGCCGGAGGATAGGAACGCCCCATAACGACGGATGATGAGAGCCTGTTTAACGAGGGGATGGGGGTGGTGACGGGAATAATAGCCATGGCGTAAAGCGTTGCGGTTGGCTGGCTGACCGCCGCGGCGGCGAGCAGGGGCAGGGCTGACAGGAGCTGGTTTTTTGTTCGAAGACTGCATGGAAATCCATCAAGAAGAGCGCGAGAGGGTGGGCAGGCTTTGGAGAAGCTGGGCATCCTCTTCGAGGCTACAGGCGATGCGCTCAAGGGAAGCAGCCAGGACCGGCAGAAAGCCGCGCAGGAGTTTTGAAGCCAGGAGCAATTTGTTATGTGAGGAGGTCAGGTGGTTTATTACCATCTCAAGGGTGGGAGGCTCACCGGCGAGACGGTCGCGGCGGGTATGGGGATACGCGGAGGTGTTTTTTTGAGGCAAGCAGGTCATGAAAATATCCTTTCAATATGGAAAAACGCCGATACGACAAAGTGAGAGACTACTCTGTGATAGGTCAATGATAGAACTTTTGTTCTGGTTTGTCAAGGAGGTAATTTCATTAACGCCCCAGGCCTGGCAGGAAGAATGGTATAATTGTCTTTACAACAGAGATGATCAGGTTCCGAGCACCAGTCCTTTTTGCAGGGCTGGCGTTTTTGTTCTTTATCGAGCGTTTTTCGAACAAGGAGGCGCGATGAACTTTAAAATCGGTGATCCCGTGATGCACTGGAATTTTGGACTCGGGCAGGTGGTCGGGCTGGAGGAACAGGAACTATCCGGCAAGAAGACGGTTTATTATGCCGTCAAGGTGCGCGATCTGACGGTATGGGTTCCCGAAGATGAAAATCTGACAAACCGTCTGCGCCCCCCGACCTCTGTCGCCGGTTTCGAGCATTTGTTCGCCATCCTGGCCGGTTCCAGGGAACTGCTCCCGACCGATCGCATGCAGCGCAAGACCCGGCTGTTGGAACAACTAAGCGACGGGCGGGCCGAATCGCTTTGCCGGGTGGTGCGCGACCTGTCTGCTTACCGCCAGGGCAAGCCATTCAATGAAAGTGAACAGTATCTTTTAAAGCGTGCGCAGAATGTGCTACTCGACGAATGGGGCTTTTCCCTTTCCATTTCAACCTTTCAAGCCGAGGCAGGCCTCTCCCGCCTGCTGAATTCCGGCGTGGCAGGATAAAGTCCAAACGGGCTGCAGAGGAGGGGGTTGGAGGAGGCTTTTTTTGTTACCTATTGCATATTTGGGAAAGGTGTTTTCCATCAAATAAAAAAACAAGTCGCATCATTTCATCAAATTTCTGCCGGGTTTCTGCTTAGTGACGACGCTGTTAGATGGCTTGCCGCAGCAACCCCCTCCTCCGCCCAATCCGACAGTTAATTATTGGTTTACAGTGGGATTTTTTATGTCGGATTTGGGGGAGGTTCCGCAAACAGATGTGGATTCATTATTCTCCCTTGAAAGCCTTATCCAGAATGGACAGCATCAAGGCATTCAATTCCCGCTGGGGTTTGGCCTGGCGCTGGTGCAGTAGGGAGACCTGGGACCGGGTGTGAGAGTCAGGCATCCCTGGCAAGAAATTCTTCGGCTTTGGCCACCAGGCTACGGTTGCCAACAAAGAAGGGGGTGCGTTGGTGCAAGGTGTGGGGAACGACGTCGAGGATGTTCTGGCGACCGTCCGAGCCATAGCCGCCGGCCTGTTCGGCCAGGAAGGCCAGGGGTGCAGCTTCATATAACAAGCGCAATTTGCCGTGGGGAATTTCCGGATCATGGCGATCAGCGGGGTAATAGAAGACACCACCAGCCAGCAGGTTACGGTGGAAGTCGGCCACCAGGGAACCGACGTAACGGGCAGAAAGATCAGGCGAGTCGGGAGAATGGCCTTGCAGCCAGGCGGTGTAATCGCAACTCCCCTGGCTCCAATATTTCTGGTTGCCTTGATTAACACTGTAATACTGCGGGGGCTCGGGGATGCGAATATCCGGGTGAGAGAGCAGGAATTCGCCGACCGACGGGTCGAGGGTAAAGCCGTTGACGCCAAGGCCGGTGCTGTAGACAAGCATTGTGCTGGTGCCATACAACAAATAGCCGGCGGCAACCAGCTTGCGACCAACCTGCAGGCAATCTTTTAATTCCCCGCGCCCTTCGGAAAGCTTGTTGAAAACCGAGAAGATGGTGCCGAGAGAAATGTTGTAGTCGACATTGGACGAACCATCCAACGGATCGAAGAGAAGTACGTATTTCCCGGCCGAATATTTTTCCGGGATGGGCAGGATGCCTTCATGTTCTTCAGACCCCATGACCGCCACCCGCCCGGTATGATCGTTCATGTGAATGAAGGTGGCATCCGCAAACTGATCGAGCTTCTGGACCCGCTCCCCCTGAACGTTGACATCCCCGGTCAGCCCAAGGATCTCAGCCAGACCGGCGCGATTTGTCTTACTGGCGATGATCTTGCCAGCCAGGGCAATGTCATAGAGCAGGTTCGTAAACGTGCCGGTGGCTTCGGGGAAGGAACTCTGCTGCTCGAGGATGAACCTCTCGATGGTAATTATCTGTCCGGATTGATCTGCACCCTTAGGCATTCCACTCTCCCTAACTCAGGCAGTTCCTGCCTGCTCCTGCACCTGGGGAGCGCGCAATTCGCGCGCATCCTGCTGATCCACACTAACAAAGCGCGGCAACTCGTTGATGCCTGTACGACCAAGACGCTCGGACATTTTAGCATCGACGAGGGCTTTCATGGAAGAATTTTCCATTATTTTTCGAAGCGATTTGGCGGAAAGTTGGAGCAGCAAGGTATCTGCCTCGGCAACCACATCGGCCGTGCGCGCGGTCCCGGTGAGGGCAGCAATCTCTCCAAAGAAATCGCCGGCAGTCATGGTCGAAAGCGAGCGATACTTGCCAGGCTCGGGGGCAATACCCGCCACAGCCCGTCCGGAAAGGATGAAGTAGGATTGGTCGCCGGTCTCGCCCGCCCGCAGGATGGTCGTACCAGCCTGGGCTCTGATAATGTAGAGAATCCTGGGAGAGTTCATCCCGATCCGATTTTGAAAGTGTGGCCAGGGTAGGCTGCAACGCAATCAAAGCATCCCAATCAGCCGGTGAGGCCAATTGGCCACTGCCCAGCCCAATGGCGGCCCTGGCATTCTTGAGCAAGCTGAGGCTACGCAGCCATTCCGACCGGTTCTGCCGCAACCCCGGCAGGACCAGAACCAGGAACGCCCCACCCAACAACAGGATGGAACTGAACAAATACAAGAGGCGCACATCGATGAAATCTGCCAGGCCGGCCAGGGCCATGCCGACCAGGAAGAGCACATCGCGTGAAACAAAGAAGGCGCTATTGACACGCCCGCGCAGCTCACGCGGAGTGTTACGCTGGACCACCAACCGACGCGCAATCGAAGCCGGGGCATTGAAGAAGCCCGAGATGGCCACGAATAGGATCGCCAGCGGGATCGAGTGCATGAAAGAATAGACAATCCCAGCGAGGGCCATGCCAAAGTAGCCCAGGGCAATCCAGGCGCCTTCACGCATGCGATCAAACATTCCCGCAAACACGAGACTGGCCAGGACAAATCCGACCGAGGTCAGTCCTTCTTGCAGTCCATATTCGAAAGTGGTGGCCTTAAGTGCACGCACGGCAAAAGGCAACAGCAAGGCATTCGAGAGCCCGAAAGCAATCAAGGTGGGAACCTGGGCCGAAAAAAGCGAGCGAAGGATGGGGGTATCGAAAAGCTGTCGCAGGCCGGAGCGTAAGATTCCTGACCACAATGGAGATGCCACCTTCATCCTCCACTTTGAGGGGTTTAATCCGGATCAAAAAGATGCAAGCAGCCGATATAAAAAAGGTGACCGCATCCAGGTAAAAGGCCCAGCGGATATCGGTGGCGCCGGCAATCAGCCCGGAAGCCGCAAAACCGAGGGCAGTCGATCCAAAAGAACTGATGGCAATGAGGGAGTTCGCTGCAGCCAGTTCCTGCTCGGAGGCGACTTCGGGCAGAACACTCTCATGAGCCGGGTCGAAAAACTGCCCAATGGCGCTGGTAAGCAGAATGATGACGTACAGCCAGAGGATGTTATGGGGAACCAGGAAGGGGATCAGGAAAACCAGAGCGCCCCGCAGCAGATCGGCGGAGATCATGATCCATTTACGATCGAAGCGGTCCACCAGTACGCCGGCGAAAAGCCCCACCAGCAAGCTGGGGGCGGCGGTGGCCATCAACATCAGCCCGACGCTCAATGCGGAATTGGTCAGGCGGAAGACCAGGATGGAGGCCGCCAGGGAGGTCAGCGCAGAACCCATGGTGGAAATCAATTCGCCGGTCCACATGAGCGAGAAGTTGCGATTGCGAAAGACTGCGAAAGTGGAGGGAGAGGCAGAGGCTGCCGGTGCGTCAGTCATGCTGGGTCTCCATTCTATCATCCAGATGAAAAAATGAACTATGCCAGAACAGTGAGTTCTTCAAGCATTTCTGCGAGCATATCAAACCCAGCCTGCCAGAAAGCAGGTGTGCTGATATCCAGACCGGCCTCGCGCAGAATACCTTCTGGTAAGTCCGAGCCGGCATGCGCGAGGATGCGCAGATAATTCGGGATGAAACCGGCGCCTTCCAGGCGATATTTCTGGTAGAGTGCCAGAACGAGCAGCTGCCCGAAGCTATAAGCATAAGTATAAAACGGATCGTTGTAAATATGGGAGATGGTGAGCCATTCCCATTTGAATTCATCCGTCAACTCGACGGAATCTCCGAACTGTTCTTCCAGGTTTTTCATATAAGCTGCGGCCAGCTCTTCGAACGAGCGACCTTCCACGATCATGCGATGGGCTTCACGCTCGAAAATGGTGAAGTAAGACTGGCGGATGACGGTGACATAGGCATCGTCAATGGCGTGCGCAAGCAAGTCCCGCCGGACAGCCGGGTCGCTTTCCTGGCTGAGCAGGCGCTGGGTGAGGATCATTTCGGAGAAAACCGAAGCGGTCTCAGCGAGCGGAAGAGAAGGTTGATACGTCAGGACGGAATGGTCTTCCGACAACATCCCATGCACGGCGTGACCGAGTTCATGGGCGAGCGTGGCGACATCGTGGGCCTTGCCATCGAAGTTAACCAGCACCCAGGGGGTCAGCTTTGGAATGGGGGCATAGCAGAAAGCGCCGCCGCGTTTCCCGGGGCGGATCTGCGAATCGAGATGGTTTTCATCGAAAACACGCCAGGCGAGATTCCGCAACCCGGGGAGAGAAATCATGAAAGCTGTCGAATACCATGGCTTTCGCCGTGGCATAATCGAATTTCTTGTCAGATTCATCCAGGGGGGCGTAGATATCATAGCGGTGCAGTTTTTTGTAACCCAACCAGCCAGCTTTGAGACGGAAATAGCGCTGGAAAAGAGCGGCATTTCTGCGACAGACCTCGAGCATCGTATCGATGACCCCATCCGGCAAGTCATTGCTGACATTGCGGGCATTAATGGGGGAGGCATAGCCGCGCAGTTCCATGCCTTCGGCGTGCCAATCGCGGACGCGGTGGCTGTATATCTGGGCCAAGATGGTGGAGTTTTCGCTGAAAACACGATAAAGCTCCTGGTAAGCGGCATGGCGGAGCGCCTGGGAAGGGTTGAAGAAATATCCGGTCAACTGGTCACGGTTGAGCGTTTTCACCTGTCCATCGACTTCCAGACTGAACGTGAAATGATTGGTGATCATTTCATAAATGCCGACCAGGGCATCAATGCCATTGGCGTCTTTAAGGTTGAGCAGTTTTTCCTCCACTTCGCTCAACATATAGGGTTTAAGACGGCGGACAAATTCCAACGAATAGCGCACATCGCCACTGGCAGCGATCAAACGGTCGGCGGCGAACTCGGGAAGATCCTTGAACCAGATCTCGAAGAAAATGGTACGGTTTCCGAGATCGACCAGGGAGCGCTCCAGACGATCGCGCAGGTTGAGGGCGGCCTCATTCTGGGTATTTTCGGCGAACCAGAGGAAGGCATAGCCCTGCAGGCGGCGCATCAAGGAGTTGATGGCCTCAAGCAACTGGATGATTTTTTTAAAATCCGGCAAGGAGATATCAGGCGTCATCAAATCGCGGCAACCTTCCAGGTCGGTCACGAGCTTCTCCAGCTCGACCAGGCGGGCCTGCACCGAGGCTTCAACCGGTTCGGGCAACAGGTCGTTCAAACTCCAATGGGTTGGTTCAGAAGTTTCAGGCATGAGTCTCTCTTTTCATCATTCGGAGCGATGCATGTTGGCGGCGCAGGCCATCAGGACCGTTTTGACCTGGAAGGGGGTAAGGTCCGGGTGCTTGCTGCGGATAAGGGCAACAATGCCGGCGATATGCGGGGCGGCAAAGCTGTTGCCGGTGCTGATGACATACTGCTTGTTATTCCAGGCGACCTCAATATCGATTCCGGGCGCGCCAAATTCGACCGGAGGGGCAGGGTTGTAAAAATATTCGAAGGGGTCCTGCCCGGCATGGGCAGCCACAGAGATGACGGAAGAATAGAGGGAGGGATAACTTGGTTCCGGAAGGTTATTGACGGCCGAGACCAGGTTGACATTCTTGAAATAAGCCTGGTCAGCCAGATCATGGAAAAGGGCGAAATATTCCTCCAACGAAGTGCTCAGGCTCAGGTTGACCACCTGCATATCATGTTCCGTGGCCCAATCCAGACCGGCAGCAAACTGGATGGCACGCCCATGCAGGTCCTTACCAAGCACGCGCACGCTGTAAATCTCGGCCTGAGGGGCAATGGCATGGATGATTCCGGCACAGGCAGTGCCGTGACCGGCGAAATCAGCCGGCTGGTCGTCGGGGTCGATGCGGACGTTGTTTTCGGCGGTCTCATCGTATTCCACCACCACCCCACCGCGCACGCAATCGCCCAAGACGGGGTGATCGTGTTCAACACCGCTATCCACGATGGCGACATGCACGCCGGCGCCGGTGCTGCCGCCCCAGGCCCACTGCGGAGTAAGGTCCGCCAGCGGGCCAGAGGAAGTCAAATTGCGAATGGCCTCCCCGGTGAACTGCTCAGACCAGGCAGGCAGGTTGGGGTCGTAGGTCATGCACGCAGCCTATGCGTGGAGCGACGGTACTCGGCAAAAGTCTTCAAGACCTGCAGACAGGCGCGCCGCTCCGGGCTGCCCAAGAGCGCTATCTCGTTAAATGTCTCCGCCAGGGCCAACAACTCGGTGACGGCCCGGGTATCGCCCCAATCGCCCTTCATGGTCTCGAGGAGTTCATCCAGAGGCTGGGATGGATCGTCAGCAGCCAGCCTTTGGAGACCCACCAACAAAGCGTTGCGGAGCTGTTCCATTTGTTGAGACTGCTGGATCGCCAAGGCAGCCTGGTTGGCGAACAAGCCCAACAGGTTCATATCCTGCATGTCAAAGGAGGCCGAATCGATCTTGTCCAGGACCTCCATGACACCGATAACCCGACCATTGACAAGCAAGGGCGTTGCCAGGATCGAGGTGGGCACATAGCCGGTGCTTTGGGCGAAATCCTGGTTGAAACGGGTATCCTGGCGCACGTTGGAAATGGCAATTGGCTGACCGGTCATGACGACGTACCCGGCAATGCCTTTGTCGAGAGGAAATTTGGTTCCCACCAGGTTGTGGTCGGAAGCACCGTATGCGACCATAAATTCGAGCGATTTCTCCTGCTCATCCGCCAGGAGGATCGAAGCCGCGGCAGCCCCGAAGATGCGTCCAGCTGCATCCACGATTGACTGGAGCAAGGCGTCTTTCGGCCTGGGCGAAATTGCGCGACCGCTGGCCTGCAGGGCTGCCAGCAGTCGATGGAGTTGTTCAGATAGTTTTTCTTCAGATGAATTTTCTGCCATGAAGTATCACTCCCCGCCCGCCAAGCGCGAACAAAGTGGAATTTCTGCAATCCGTATGGTTGCAGAGATTCCACTTCAACGAGATGTTCAACCGTGGGTTACGGGATGCGTGAATATTCTTCCTTATCCGGATCGAAGTACACCCGGGGAGTCACTCGCGGGGTTACCCGTGGGGTCGCAGCAGGTGTGGATCTGGGTGTTGCGGAAGGCCTCATTGAGTGGGCTTCCACTTCCTGGGCAGGGGTGCGGGAGGGCTTGGCCGAGGGTGTGGCTGCCGGTTTCATCGAGTGGGCTGCAACCTCAGTAGCCGAGGGGGTCCGGGAGGGCTTGGCCGAGGGTGTGGCTGCCGGTTTCATCGAGTGGGCGGCAACCTCAGTAGCCGAGGGGGTCCGGGAGGGCTTGGCCGAGGGTGTGGCTGCCGGTTTCATCGAGTGGGCGGCAACCTCAGTAGCCGAGGGAGTGCGGGAGGGCTTGGCCGAGGGTGTGGCTGCCGGTTTCATCGAGTGGGCGGCAACCTCTGTAGCCGAGGGTGTGCGGGAAGGCTTGGCCGAGGGTGTGGCTGCCGGTTTCATCGAGTGGGCAGCCACTTCGGTAGCAGCGGGGGTCATGGCGGGTTTGGCGGATGGGCTGATGGGAGTAACCCTCATCGAATGTCCGGAAACTTCGTCTTCCGGTACCTGTCCAATGACCATACCGTCCAGGATTTCACGCTCAGTGTTGTTCAGGGTTGCCCGCAGTGCGGACAATTTCTTGAGTATCCTTTTGAAAGCCTGATCTTGTTTGACGTCCATTTTTTATCTCCTTTTCTCGAATGGATCATTAGTTTGTTTATTGATGAGCCTACTATAGCACGCAGGTGAACGGGTGTCTGTCACCTGGGTGACATAACGGGTTAATTTAACCATTCTTTTTCCAGTTGGATAAACGATGCGCGCTTCAGCAGCATTATGTGGCCGCGCCCGGTTATGATCCAGCCGGACCGCCGCCAGCGACCCAGGGCTTTGGCAACGGTCTGGCGGGTCTGGCCGGTACGTTGGGCAAGTTCTTCCTGCGAGATGGTAATGTAGCCTTTCTCTTCAGCTTTTCCCTCCAACTGCAACAACAAACGCGCCAGACGAGCCTGGGCATCCAGGAATGCCAAGGCGCTCTCGCGTTCACTGCTGTTGCGCAGGCGATTGGCAGTCATCTCAAGAATGCGGCGCGCCATGGGAGGTTCTGTATCTATGATGTTGAGGAAAGGAGCGCGGGGAATAACAAACAAGCGGCTGTCCGACCGGGCAACCGCGCTGGTCGAACGAGGCTGTCCGGTGAGAACGCCGACTTCGCCAAAAAAATCCCCGGTACGCATCTCGTTGATGACCATTTCGCGACCATCCGGGCTTTCCAGAACTATGGAAACCATGCCCGAGCAAACAATATAGACTTTATCAGAGGGGTCGGATTGGAAGAAAATAAAGCCGCCCTTTTCAACCTGCAGAAATTTCCCGGCACTCGCCAAGGCTTGCAAAGGTCCATCTCCCAATTCCTCGCCAAAGGGCAATGTCTTCAAGAAAGCCGCGGCATCCATGGATGAATAACCCGGCGATCTCATACTTCTTCTTCCTGCAAGCGCTTCACAACCAGACCGGTAAAATCATCCTGCTGGGGTAATCCCTGCCCATGCACCTGGACATCCTGCCACAATTGCTCGCAGATCTCTAAGGCCGGGCGAAACCGGTTGGCTGAAAGGCTCTGGTAAAGACCCTCGGGTGCAAATTGAAAACCGTCGACATCCTGGGCTTCACTGACCCCGTCGGTGTACAGGAGCAAGGTGGCGCCAAAAGGGATTTGGATGGTTTGTTCGTCTACAGGCAAGTTGTCAAACAGCCCGAGGGGCTGCCCGGGTGAGACTGGCACGTCGATAACCAAACCATTCCGGTCGAGAAGATAAGGAGATGGGTGTGCGGCACGCGCAAATTGAAAAATTCCACTGGTGCAATCCAGAATGCCATATACCAGAGTAACGAACATCCCGGAGGCATTCATTTTCAGCAAGGAGCGGTTCACTTTTCGTAACGCCAGTGCCGGGGAACGGCTGCGAGGCGCCTCAATGCTGATGGCACTATACGTCAGGGCCATGAAAAGGGCGGCAGGTGTACCTTTATCAGAGACGTCGCCAACGACTATGCCCAGGCGATCCTGATCCAATTTGAAACAGGTATAAAAATCCCCTCCAACGGCGCGGGCCGGGACCATCAGGGCGCTCAAATCATAACCCAGGAAAACCGGCAATGTTTTAGGCAAAATGCTCTGCTGGATCTGGCCGGAGAGTTCGAGTTCCCGCTCGAGTTGTTGCTTCTCAACGAGTTGTTCCTGGTCGTCCTTCAATTCCTGGTAGAGTTCCTGCAAGCGCTGATTCTTCTCTTTAAGGTCGCGGATGGTGACATTCTCAGCTTCGTCCAGGCGCTGACTGAGCAAGCGGATTAATTGGTAAGCCAGGCCAGGCCGGCTTTGTATCATTTGATCCAATTCGGTGTGAGAGAGCTTCAACAAGCGTAAAACGGTGAGGGAGCGGACGCTGGCGGTATGACGACCATCCTGACTGAAAAAACTCATTTCCCCCAACAAGCTGCCATCCGATCGCACTCCCAACAATTGCTCTTCGGGACTGCCGAGTGCCTTGATAACTTCGACCTGGCCTTCCAACAGGACGAAACAATGGTCGTTGGATTGTCCTTCGACGAAAAGTACCTGCCCGGCAGGATAAGTGGTAACACGCAGACTGGTCTCCAACCGCCGAATCTCTTCCAACGGTAGTGATGCGAAGAGGGGAACACTGGAGAGATCTGCACCGGTCATATCAGCCTTTCTGATTCACCGGGACGGAAAAGACCTGCACTTCGACGGTTTTGCCCTTCAATTGTACAGGACCTTCAGCATCCGTCTTTATGGAGCCCTCAAGGCCAGCCTGGGTGGATGCATCGATCAGGATGGGTTTGCCGACCAGCTTGGTGTGCGATTCCAGCCGGGCAGCCAGGTTGACCGTATCGCCGACACAGGTGTAGGTGGCACGCTGGCTGGTGCCGGTATACCCGGCGATCATGCGACCGGAGGCGATACCGACTCCAATGCGGATCTCGGATTTACCCTGGGCGAGACGGTCGGCATTCAACAACTGGATCATTTCAATCATATCCAAGGCAGCTCTGACGGCATGCTTGCAATGGTCGGGCTGGGCAAGGGGTGCGCCAAAAATCGCCATCAACCCATCCCCTACCATCTGGTTGACCACTCCGCCCTGGTCGCTGATGGCTTCGAACATGAGGGTGTAATAAGTGTTCAGCAATTCTATGGTCTCTTCAGGCGTCTGGGATTCGGCAATGGTGGTGAAAGAGCGGATATCCGAAAACATGGCGGTGGCATCGACGAACTTGCCTCCCAAAGCGAAACCGGATGTTTCCATGTCAGTGGCGACCTCGGGGGTGGCGAACTTCCTGATCAGTTCGCGCTGCTGGTCGCGCAGGCGCTTCTTCTCCAGGCTGGCGCCAATACGAGCCTTGAGCAGTACCGGATTAACCGGCTTATTCAGGTAATCCTCGGCACCCATTTCTATGCACTTGACCACGCTATCCAGTTCCTCGAGAGCCGAGGTGATGATGATGGGGATATCGCGCAACTGCAGGTCGGCGGTAACTTTCTCAAGAACCTGGTAGCCATTCATTTCAGGCATCTCGATATCCAGAAGGACAAGGTCGAAGGGTTGAGTATGCATCAATTCCAACGCCTGGAGGCCGTTCTCCGCCATGGTCACGGCATGGCCCTGCTGTTCGAGACTGCGACCCAGCAACAAACGGTTTACTTTATTATCGTCAACAACCAGCAAACGCCCTCCGCCACCATTAGACATTACAGGCCTCCTGCAAAGATTTTCGTACCAGCGCGTAATCATTTTCAAGCTTTTGCACTTTATCGGCAGCACCATCCAAATTGGAATCGCGCCCCATGAATTCCAATTCCCGCGCCAATTCGCCAAATTGAAGGGCGCCAAAGCTGTTGCTGGTGGATTTGATTGAATGAGCAGCCTGCCGGAACGCCTGAAAATCATTCCGATTCAGTGCGTCATGCAATTTGGAAAGCAGTTGGGGAGTTTCATCAAAATAGGCCTGTACCAATTCGTTGATGAAATCATCACCCATGGATTCCTTAAGGGCTTCAAATGTTGATTGATCGATAATGGTTGAATTGCTCATTGATTAACCTTTGCGATGGGAGAAACTTTTAATAGCGCCTTAACCAACTCATCTGGGCGGATGGGTTTACTTACGTAGTCATCCATTCCAGCTTCCAGGCACATCTCCCGGTCGCCTTGCATGGCATTGGCGGTCATGGCAATGATGGTGGGACGCTGGCCGCGCGGCCAACGGGTGCAGATGCGGCGGGAGGCTTCGAGCCCGTCCATTTCGGGCATCTGCACATCCATCAAGACGACGTCATAAGCTTGTCGTTCCACCGACTGAACCGCTTCGAGGCCATTGGAGGCCACATCAGCGCGGTAGCCCATCTGCTGCAGGAGCCGAAGCGCCAGTTTCTGGTTGACAAGGATATCCTCTGCCAACAAGATACGCAGGGGATGTTTGTCGGCCATATGCGGATCCATCTGGAGTTTGAGCGGGGCAGTCCTTTTCCCGGCATAAGCCTGGTCAGTGAAGATGCCTGCCAGGGTGTCGAACAACTGCGAAAGCTTGATGGGTTTGTTGAGGAAAGCTGCAAAAACATCCTGTCCAATGCCATTCTCCCGGTGACCAAGGGAAGAGAACAACACCAATGGCATGGAAGCGGCAGGGCGCAAGGCACGGATCTTGTTTGCGAGGGTTACGCCGTCCATCTCAGGCATGTGCATGTCCAGGATGGCCAGATCAAAGGGATCGCCCTGTTCAATCCATTTAAGGGCTTGTGCGGGTTTCTCGCAATCGCGAGTCTGCACGCCCCAGTTGTGCAACTGCAGGGTCAGGATGCGCCGGTTGGTGGCATTATCGTCGACGATCAGGACGCGTTTGCCTTGTATGTCTGGCTGGATGCCGCGCAAATCTCGGCGGACACGGTCAGGCAACTCAACAATTTCCGAGGAGAGGGTGAAGTGGAATTTGGAACCTTCGCCTTCCTTCCCAGTGCTTTCCACCCACATATTGCCGCCCATGATGCCGACCAGGCGTTTGCTGATAGCCAACCCCAACCCGGTACCACCGTACTTGCGGGTGGTGGAAGAATCAGCCTGACTAAAGGATTGGAAGAGACGGTCCATCCGGTCGGGGGGGATGCCAATGCCCGTATCGCGGACGGTGAAGTGCAGGGTAACTCCCCTGGATTTCATTTTGGATTTTCCGGGAACATGGGCGCCATTGCCACCATCACGCGATGAAGACGCATCAGGCTCACGCGCGACCGAGAGGACCACTTCACCTTGCTCGGTAAATTTGACGGCATTGCCGAGCAGGTTAATCAGGATCTGACGCAGGCGGGTGACGTCACCCAGGATGGCAGCCGGGACGTCATCCTCGAAAATGTAGGCGATATCCAGACCTTTATCGAGCGCCTTGGGGGCAACCAGATCGATAGCACTCTCCACCACTTCACGCAGATCGAAGGGCTGGTTCTCGAGGTCCATCTTGCCAGCCTCGATCTTGCTGAAATCGAGGATGTCATTAATGATACCCAGCAAGGCATCGCCACTGTTACGGATGATCTCGGCAAACTCGCGTTGTTCGTTGGTCAGCTCTGTATCCAGCAGGATGCCGCTCATGCCGATGACGGCATTCATGGGAGTGCGGATCTCGTGGCTCATCATGGCCAGGAAGGCACTTTTGGAGGCGTTGGCATCTTCGGCTTCCTGACGGGCGGCCTGACTTTCGCTGAACAGGCGGGCGTTCTTGATGGCAATGGCAGCCTGACGAGAAAGCCCGGTCAGGAATTCCAGCTCGGTCTGGGTGAATTCTTCGCCCCCGATACGCCAATTTGACATGATACCAATGACCTGTTCCCCTGCCAGCAAAGGGGCCACCATCAAGCGTTCGGGAACTTTGGGTGTCGGGGTACCGGGTACATGCCGGGCGCGCGGGTCGGCGTGGGCATTGGCGATCAGTTCAGGGACGCCCCGGCTGGCGATATCCCCGATAATGCCCTCACCCAGGGGAACGACGTCCTGACGGATTTCATTGGCATCTGCTCCCAGCACAGTAATAGCACGGAATTCCCGACCGGTTTCATCGGCGAGATAGACTGCACTGGTATCGGCATTTAAAAGGTCACAGGCACGTTCGGCGATGCGTTCCAGGACGGTTGGCAGGTCGAGGGTAGCGGATATCTCGCGGCCGACTTCGGCGATGGCAGCGGATTCGCGCGCACGGCGGCGGGTCTCCTCCAAGAGGCGGGCTTTTTCAATGGCAACCCCAACGTTGGAGGCCAGAGTCGTAAGCAGATGCATGTCATCTTCGCCGAAGCGACCTTCCTGCTGGATACTCTGGACGCTAATCACACCAATCGGCTGGCCCCCGGCCAGGATGGGTACTCCCAAATAGGAAAGAGCTTCCCGTCCGGTCAGTTTTACACCCAGGTTTTTCCGCTGGGTAGCGATATCTTTATTGATGAGCAGCGGCTCGCCAGCCTGGATGATCTTACTGGTAAGCCCCTGGCCTAACGGTAAGGCAGGCATCTCTTCCCCATATGAATATGGAAAGTGGATCGTACCGGTTTGCTCGTCCAACAGCGCAACGTAAACGATCTCGGCTACGAAGGTTCTGCGCATCTGCTCCCCGGTCAATTGGATCAATGTATCCAGTTCGGTGGCAGAAGCGAGCGCCTGGCTGAGGGTGTTAACCGTGGCAAGTTCGGTGGCATGCTGTTCGGTCTCCTTGAGCAGGCGCTGGATTTCGTCGAAGAGACGGGCATTCTCAAGCGCCACGCTCATACTGCCAGCCAGGGTTTCAAGCATGCGGACACCTGATTCAGAAAATACGTTTTCCCGCCGCATGTCCACCACGGTAATGACGCCGCGCACCTGGTTTCCCACCAGGAGCGGCACATGAACGGCGGATTTCTCCCTCTTCAAAGGAGCATACAGGACACTCTTATATTTCCTGGCAGCCTGTTCAATATTATTATTAATTATCAGCGTTTTGCCAGAGCGGATCACGTGGCGGATAAAGCCGTCCTCCGTGAGAGGGTTGGGTTCCATCGTAACGCGCTTGCCGCCCGAATAGATATAAGGCCAATGTACCAAATTCGTGTCAGGATCATAGATGCGGATGGTCGCATCTGTGTCCACAAAAATATTCCGGATCTTGTCACCGACCAGGTCATAGATGGCCTGCAGGTCGAGCTTGGAGGCCAGGGCAGCCTGCACGCTGTTGATGATGGCCAGCTCGGCGGCGCGCTGCTCGGTTTGTTTGAGCAAACGCTGGGTTTCGTTAAACAAGCGGGCATTTTCGAGGGCCACACTGGTGCTGTTGGCCAGGGTCTGTAAAAGGCGCACATCCGAATCTCTGAAGGCGTGCTCATGGTTAAAATCAGAAAGGACGAGAATTCCCCGCACCTGGTCGCCCGTCAGCATGGGCACGAAAACGTTCGATTTTACATCCTCTCCACCCGGCAGGATGTGGCTGCCATATTTTTCGGCTTCTTGCTCCATGTTCTCATTGATAACAAGTGTCTCATGGGTGCGAAAAACATGGTCGGAAAAGCCTGCAAGTGGAAATGGCTCGAAATTAACCCGTTCCCCATGGCGGGTGGAATAGGGCATGCTCACCAATCCCGTTTCCTGATCAATGATGCGGACGTCCACATCCATTTCAGAGAAAATCTGGCGGATCTTACCGCCAACCGCATCGTAGATGCCCTGAAGATTAAGTTCGGCGGCCAGCGAGGCCTGCACGGCATTAATAACGGCCAATTGGGAGTTGCGTTCTTCAGTTTCCTTGAGCAGGCGCTGGGTCTCATCAAAGAGACGGGCATTCTCCAGGGCGACGCTCATACTGCTGGCAAGCGTCTGGAGCAAGCGCACATCCGCATCACTGAAGGCATTCTCATTATGCATGTTACTCAGACTGATTAAGCCACGCGCTTGGTCGCCGACCACCAGGGGTACATAGACAGCCGATTTTTCCATATGGGTGCCTGGAATTACATAGCTGCCGTACTTCTCTATGGCCTGGGCCATATTTTTATTCACCACCAAGGTCTGGCGATTATGGATGACATGCACATCGAAGCCCGTATCCTCCATCTCGTGGGACTGCAATGAAATCTTCTGGTCATTTTCATAGACATACGGGTAAGAAATAAAATTGGTGTTTGGGTCGTAGATGCGAATACCCAGGTCGGAATTATGGAAAATCTGGCGGATCTTGTCTCCGACCGTGTCATAGATGCCTTGAATATTGAGCTCGGCGGCCAGGGCAGCCTGTACGCTGTTGATGACGGCCAATTCGGCGGCGCGCTGTTCGGTTTCCTTGAGCACGCGCTGGTTCTCATCGAAGAGGCGGGCGTTATCGAGCGCCACACTCATGGCATTGACCAGCGTTTGCAGCAGGCGCACATCATTTTCAGTGTAAACGTTGACTTTATAGCTTTCGATGGCGACAACGCCGGTGGCTTTACCGCTGTGGCTCAACGGAACGCCCAGGAAGGATTGGTTGCGGTTCTTCGACATATCCGGATAGGCTGGAAAGACCGAGCCCAATTTCAGCTGTTCTTCCATCGTCCCCACGCGCAGTGGCTCCTGGGATTGGAAAATCAGCGAGGACAGCCCGTCGCCCAGCGGAACTGGAGAAATATGCAATTGCCGCTTTCTGTCCACCCCGAAGGGAAATTCAAAGTTATGCTCCCCTTCGTTCAATAGTGCGATCCAAGCGGTGTCTGCATCGAAAATATCGCGAATCTTATATCCGACCAATTCATAAATCGCCTGCATGTCCATCTTGGAGGCCAGACCAGCCTGTACGCTGTTGATGACGACCAATTCGGCGGCGCGCTGCTCGGTCTGCTTGAGCACGCGCTGGTTCTCATCGAAGAGGCGGGCATTTTCGAGGGCGATGCTGGTGCTGGTGGCCAGCGTCTCGAGCAGGCGGACATCCGCCTCGGAAAACGCATTCTCACGGTCCACATTTTGCAGGCTGATCATGCCAAAGAGTTCCCGTTTGATTTTCAAAGGAACAGTCAAGGAGGATAATGGCATTTCGCCAGCCGGTACAACGAAATCCGGATCGATCCCAAGGATAAATTTTTCCATTCCGGAATTGATCAGAAGCGTCTGGTTTTGTTGGGTGAAATATTTCCAAATTCCAGGAATGGGACCTGGTTTAAAGTAAAATCGCTCACCTTTTTCGATGGTATAGCGACGGTCCATGATATTTCTTTCCAGGTCATAGGTTGCCAACACCACAGTCTGGGCATCGAAGATCTCGCGGATCTTATCGCCGACCAGGTCGTAGATGGCCTGGATGTTCAACTGGGCGGCCAGTCCCTGCTGGATGCTATTGATGACGGCCAGTTCGCTGTTGCGCTGCTCGGTCTCCTTGAGCAGGCGTTGGGTCTCGTTAAACAGGCGGGCGTTTTCAAGGGCGGCGCCCATGCTGGAAGCAACCGTTTGTAGCAGGCGGATATCCGCCTCACTGTAGGCGTTCTCGCGTTCGTAATTTTCCAGGCTGATTGCACCTTTGACCTGATCGGACGCAATAATGGGAACCGAGATCAGCGAAAGGCTCTGATCGGTACCCGGAACAAGGGTCACGCCCGCTTCCGCCATGGCGGCCTGACTGTTCAATACAGTCGGGAGACGGGTTTCGACCGTTTTTTTCCAGCCGGGACCGGGTTTGGAGGATGGGATGGTCAGGCGCTGGTCATGCTCGTATTCGTACAGGTAGTGGATCAGGTCGTCCTCGGGATCATACCAGCGAATGCCTATATCCTGGGTATGCAAGACCTGGCGCAACTTGTCCCCGACCAGGTCGACAATAGCCTGGAAATCCAACTCTGCGGCCAGTCCCTGCTGGATGCTGTTGATGACGGCCAGTTCGGAGTTGCGCTGCTGGGTTTCATTGAACAAACGAGCGTTCTCGAGCGAAACGCTCATACTGCTGGCAAGGGTCTGTAAGAGGCGAACATCCGAGTCACTGAAGGCATGCTCATGCTGCATATCCACCAGGTTAATCAAACCACGCACCTGGTCGCCAACCACCAGCGGCACATAGACAGCCGATTTATCACTCTGTGTGCCGGGGATCGTGTACGAACCATACCGCTTGACCGCCTTATCCATGTTTTCATTTATAACGATCGTCTCACGTGTGCGCAGGAGATGTCCGCTAAAGCCTTTTTCTTCTATTGGGCGAACTCTACATGCAACCGTTGGCCGCTTTCGTAACCATAGGGGACATATTGCATTTTTGTGTTGAGGTCAAAAATGCGAATGTTCAGATCAACATTATTGAAAATTTCACGGATCTTGTCTCCAACAGTGTCGTATATCTCCTGGATGTTCATCTCGGCCGCCAGCGCTGCCTGGACGGTATTGATCACAGACAACTCGACTGCACGTTGTTCAGTCTCCTTGAGCAGGCGTTGTGTCTCGTCGAACAGGCGGGCGTTCTCGAGTGCCACGCTCATCGAGTTTGTGAGAGTCTCCAGCAAACGCAGGTCAGATTCGTTGAAGGCATTGGCGGGTAACTTACCAATACCGATCGATCCAACCATTTGATCCCCTGAAAGGATCGGGACGAACATGTGAGATTGGTCCTGAGTCGGTCCGCCAACGTTATCGGGCTGCAGTTTCTTAACCAGTTCGCTGGTAGACCAATCCTGAATGAGAACCGGTTGACGGGTTCTCATTTGGTATAGAAATGCTGCACCAGGTGTCTGTGTTTCCGGATAGAAACGTTGACCATGATCCATGACATAAGGAAAAGAAACCATCTTCGTATTGGCATCGTACTGGCTTATTCCTACTACGTCTGCCTTGAAAATCTCGAGTAATTTGTTTCCAAGGAGTTCAATGATGGCCTGGAAGTCCAGTTTGGAGGCCAGGCCTTGCTGGATGCTGTTGATGATCTGCAATTCGGTGTTGCGCTGCTGTTCGGCCTCGAAAAGGCGGGCATTCTGGATGGAGACACCCATGTTGGAAGAAAGGGTTTGCAATAGCCGCAAATCACTCTCACTGAAGGCATGTGATTCGTAGCTACTGACCATGGCAACACCCAGGACCTGATCTCCAACAATAATAGGGACATTCAACATGGATTCTGAAGTTATCCCACTACTATTTTCGATACTTTCAGGTGGTAGATAGGCTCCCTGTGCGATCTGTTCTTGCTGGGTTCCCAAAAGCAACGACTTACGGGTCTGGATGACCCTGGAGGTAAGCCCTACACCAAGCGGGAAAGGTTCGATGTAATCGATATATCCGCCTTCACCGGGATCATATTCATAAAGCACGTGGATCATATTGGTGCGGGGGTCCAGGAGCATGATTGAGACGCCTTCTGCATTGAATATATCCCGGACCTTATCGCCGACAATGCGGGTGACGGTCTTGACGTCCATGGTCTTGGCCATGGCTTCGCCGACCGTATTGAGGATGGCCAGCTCGCCAACCCGGTCATTGAGCTCCTGGGTGCGTTCCTCGACCTTCTGCTCAAGACCCTGGGCCCAATGGGCATTATCCAGGGCGACGGCAGCCTGGTTGGCCAGCATACCGAGCATATCGCGGTCGGTCTCGTTGAAGACCCCATAGATCGAATGCATATCCACGTAGAGGTACCCAGTGACCTGGTTCTGAACGATCAACGGGGCAATGATGCGGCTGAGACCGGTGGTTTTAGGCACACTCAGGTGGGTTGTGCGGGAGAGGCGCACCTGCAACAGGTGTGGATCGATCGAGCTCAGCAATTTGCGAGCATCCTCCCCAGGCGGCAGGGCGGATTCAACGACTTCGCGCTGGCCGGCTTTTTCAAGGATCAGCACCACACGTTCACCGCCACTCAACTCGGTGGCTTCTTCGACCAGGAAGGCCTGGATCTCGGTCAGGTCATGCAGGGCATTCAGCCGCAAGCCGGTATCGGCCAGTCGTTTAAAAGGCTCACGCGGGTTGGATTCGATGGCGAGGTGAGCGAAAAGGCGCTGACGGAGCAGCTTGCGGTGCCGGCCATCCCTGATCCAGAATTGCAGGAGTTCACGATTGGCTCTGACCTTGTTCAGATAATTACGGCGCAAGCCCTCATCGCGCAAATTGGTGATGCCTTCGAGCAGGAAGTCATAGGCGCGTTCCAGCGCTGCCCGGGCGGCTTTCGTTTGATGATTGGCTAATAATGCCTGGGTATGCCGCCACCAAATCTCCTGCGAACTAAGTCCACCTGGCTTGGCAAACCCATTTAAATTCATGCAGGTGAGTGGCTTTCTTGGAGGCTGTGAGGGCAGAAGCAGGATTTCCTTTGACCAGATAAGCGTTAGCAAGCTGAGTAAGTGAAGCATTTTCTGAAAACAACCCAACCTGATGAATGATCTGCACCGAAGATTTAAAATATCGTAGCGCGGTTGCAGGATCACCATCTGCTAAAGCCAGTTCTCCCCATGTGGCTGCTATGCCGGAATCCATATACGGATCGCCCAGCGAGGGGATCATATCAGCCAATTCACCGGCAAATTTCCGAGCAGTGCCGAGGTCGCCGATAATGATGGCTGCGTCCGCCAAATTTCCCAAAGCATAAGCTACACCCAGGTTTGCTCCACTATTCCGATGGATGTTCAACGCGGAAGTGGTTAATCGGATAGCGTGCGGGTATAAACCCAGGTCATAGTATAAAGTTCCCAGATTGTGGAGGATGACAGCCTGACGTTCGGCATACCCCGCCAGTTCAAAAGCCTGCAATGCTTGCTGGTAGTAACCGATATTTTCGGCGATATCTACCCCCACAAGTGTAAGCATATTAAGTGCATTCCCAATGCCGTACTGATCGCCAGCTTGCTGACACAGTTCCAAAGCAGAAAGCGCATAACGACGGGCTTCTTCAGCATGACCAAGATTGGCGTGCGCAGTGCAAATCGACCAATATACGCGGCCACCACCGGAAAGATCGCCTGCGGCTTGAAAGAGCAGCAGTGCTTCTTGCGAAGTTCTCAAGCTGACTTCGGGCTGTCCACTGCGCCACTGGGCTTCACTCAGGCGAAATAGACTGACTGCTAGCAGATCCGGATCTGCCTGACGGGCATTTTTTACTGCCGTGGTGGCTGTTTTAAGCGCAGATGGTAAATCTCCTTGGCGCATCTGGACAAGCGCTTTACGGTTGAGCGCCATTGCAACCAGGCTTGGATCCTTCTGGGTTGATTTTCCATCGGTCTTATTGGAAAGCCTGACCATCTCAGTGGCATCTTTTGCGGCCAGATCCATTTTCCCCAGGGCAATAAAGGATTCGGCACGCAAATCGAGCAGATCGAGATGAGAATGTAAATTGCGTTTCCCCTGGGAGGATAGTTCAGTGAGCGTTTGCGAAGCCAGATCAATGACACGATCTTGTTCCCCCGTGCGAGCTAATTCTCCCAGGCGCGCAATCACCTCACCCAGCTCTTTCGAATTCACGGTGCGCTGAGATTTGGATTTAACAACCATACTACCCTTCAACCTCATAGTAAACGAAAAATAATAAGGACTTAATTTATCTATTACGTCAGTATTTAAGTATAGCACGAAAGAATTTCCAAAACGACAAACTGGTTCAAAATAGTACAGAGGAGCCATCACCCTGGTAATGCAAAATAAAATAGCATGGTTGATTGAATTGGTGGACTGAATATATAATCAATTCTGTGCGAGCGACACAGTGCAGGTATAATAGTTGCTTAGCTCAACTGTTTATATCTTCAATTACTTCGAGGTTAACCTGTCCATAACTACATCCAAATCCCAATTGGTGGAAACCTTTTGGGAAAGTGTTCCACCTGCCTGGCGGCAGACACGCAGCCAGATCCATCGGATCGCGCTGGAGAAATTCCAGATGACCGAAAAACAATTCCAGATGCTTCGGCGCATCCGGCGGGGTAGCACCTCCGTCAGCGCGCTGGCAGAGACCAGCCAGACCAGCCGTGGCGCCGTCAGCAAAGCGGTGGAAGTGCTGGTTCGCCGGGGAATGGTGACCCGCAGCCAGGATCCACTGGACCGGCGTAACATTCCGCTGGGATTGACGGAGGAAGGCCAACGCGTTATGGAGTTGATCTTCGGCGAGGCGGAAGCCTGGTTATCCGAGCGGTTTGCTACACTCACGCCAGAAGATTCCCGGAAAATGGCGGAGGGTCTGGACGCCCTGTTGAAGGCATTTTCTTAAATTCATAAATCCATGAAACATCTACTCAAACTACGTCTGTATCTCAAACCTTATCTAGGTCAGGTCCTGCTCAACATATTCCTGCTTTTAAGCGTGACCGGGTTGTCCCTGATAGTCCCACAGATCCTCCAGAACGTGATCGACAAGGGTCTAAAAGCCGGAGAAAGTGCTTTTCTCGTCCGGTCGGCATTGATCCTGGTCGGCATCGGCTTAGGCACGGCGGTTTTGAACCTGGGCCAGCGCTACCTGACTGAATGGATTGGAGCGCACATCGGTTACGACCTGCGCAACGCCATGTACGACCGGATCCAATACCTGCCGTTCACCTATCACGACCACACCACCACCGGCCAGTTGATCAACCGCTGCATCGAAGACGTGCGGTCGGTGCAATCCTTCGCCGGGGACAGCCTGGTTCAGGTGATCCAACTGGGCGTGCTCTCGGTAGGAGTGGTGACGCTGCTGATCATCCGCAACCCCTGGCTGGCGCTGGTGGCGCTTTTGCCACTGCTCCCGATGGTACTGATGACCAGCGACTTTGGCGTGCGAGTAACCCATCTTTTCTATGCGGTAGACAATACCCTGGGGGACCTCTCGGCCCAATTGCAGGAAAACGTGTCTGGAGCCCAGGTGGTACGGGCTTTCGCCCGGGAGCCACACGAGATCCAGCGCTTCGACCAGATCAACCAGTCGTATTTCAAGGCACGCGTCAGAGTGATCAGCGAAATGGCCAAGGTCATGCCCACCACCTCGCTACTGATTACTACAGGCACGATCCTGATCCTGATGGTGGGGGGACCGATGGTGCTGCAGGGAAAAATGACGGTAGGTGAACTGGTTGCCTTCAACGCGTACCTTTTGATGCTCTCGGCGCCGGTGCAACAACTGGCCTGGCTGGTCAACACCATCGGCGAATCGGAAGCCGGGGCGCAACGGGTGCTGGAAATCCTGGAGCACGAACCGGAGATCCAATCACCGAATGGGGCGATCGTCAACAACAGCCTGAGCGGCAGGGTGGAATTTCGAAACGTTTGCCTGCGCTACCAGGACGAGAAGATACATGCCCTGTCTGATATCAACCTGAAGGTGGAACCGAACCAGTTGATCGCCCTGATCGGGCAGACCGGATCAGGCAAAACTTCGCTGGTCAACCTGATCCCACGTTTTTACGACGTCAACGAAGGCGCCGTGCTGGTGGACGGCATGGACGTGCGACAGGCCGACCTGGTGAGCCTGCGCAGGCAGATCGGGATCGTATTGCAGACCTCGCTGCTTTTCTCTGACAGCATCCGCGAGAACATCCGTTATGGCCGTTCCACCGCCACGGAGGACGAGATTTTTGCAGCGGCACAGGCAGCCCAGGCACACGATTTTATTACCAATTTTTCCGAAGGGTACGACACGCTGGTGGGGGAACGCGGTGTAACCCTTTCGGGCGGACAAAGGCAACGGATCGCGATCGCACGGGCCCTGCTGATGGACCCGCGCATCCTGATCCTGGACAATTCAACTTCAAGCGTGGATACCCAAACGGAGAAACTGATCCAGGAGGCGCTGGATCGGTTGATGGAAGGCCGGACCACTTTCGTGATCGCTCACCGACTTGCCACCGTACGCCGGGCAGACCTGATCGTCGTCATGGCAGACGGGCGCATCGTCCAACGAGGCCGGCATGTAGAATTATTGCAGCAAGGCGGGCTCTACCGGGAGATCTACGACCTGCAGTTGAGCCAGCAGGGCCATTTCATCGAAGAACCTGAAAGGCCGGAAGCGAGGTTTACTGCCGAACTGGAGCGGGCAGCTCTCGAAGAGCGCGGAGAATCGGGCGAGGAAATTTCATGATTTTATCTACACAATCTGCCCTTCGACTGCGCCGTTCAAAGTACGAACGACTCCGCTCAGGGCGAAGGAAGCTCAGGGCGAAGGGAGTTCAAGGCGAATGCCCCCAATCAAAGGGCTGAGTGAATTACAAGGAAGCGTAGTAAAGTGGTACATCACATTTATTTATTACCCCCTGAGCGGAGGGCTTACCGTTCTGTGATAAGCCCGCAATCGAAGGGGCAGAGTTTACAAAGATGCATTCTTCCAGTAATCTGCCCTTCGACTGCGCCGTTCAAAGTACGAACGGCTCCGCTCAGGGCGAAGGAAGCTCAGAGCGAAGGAAGTTCAGGGCGAAGGAAGCTCAGGGCGAAAGGTGAATTTATGCCTTACTCTGTATACATCCTGGAATGCTCAGACGGCTCCTATTACACCGGAAGCACCAATGATATTTCCCGGCGGGTATGGGAGCATGAACAGGGGTTCAGCCCGACCGCTTATACATATAAGCGCCGTCCAGTGAAGCTGGTCTGGGGTGAGCAAACCGAAATCTTATCACGAAGCGCTCGTCCATGAACATGAGATCAAAGGCTGGAGTCGTGCCAAGAAACAGGCTTTGATTCACCAGGATTGGAATGGAATCCATGAAATCGTCCGGGCGGAAAGGGTCCGCCGCGAGAAAGAGAAACGAGAGTCACGCAAGCTATCCCCGACAGAAAAGTGAACCTTGCCCCGCGACTGAACTGTTCAAAGGATGAACGGCTCTGCTCAGGGCGAAGAATAACATGACGACAATCACACCACCTACCTACGTAACCGAGTCCGAAGAACTCTACGACAAGGGCGTCAACCCGCAGAATGCCAGGCGCCTGGTCGGGTTCGTCCGCCCATATATCGGACGATTGATCCTGTCGGTAGTATTAATGCTGATCGCTTCGGCGGCTTCGGTGGCCGGTCCATATTTCGTCAAAGTGGCCATCGACAGCGGCTTGAACGCCGGGAATGCCGTGCTCTTATATCACGTCCTGCTGGCCTTCCTGGCCGTTGCGGTGATCCAGTGGGTCACCACCTACTTCCGGGTAAACCTGATGGCGCGGATCGGACAGGCGATCATCTACGACGTGCGGAAGCGGCTTTTTGCTCACCTGCAGGAATTGTCGCTGGGTTTCTACAGCCACTACTCGGTGGGCCGGGTAATCACACGGGCGATCAACGATGTGGAGACCCTGCGGGATTTCCTGACCTGGGCCTTGCTGGCCATCGCCCGGGACATCTTCACTCTGATAATGATCATCGTGGTCATGCTATCGATGGACCTGCGCCTGGCCTTGCTCACCTTCAGCGTCCTGCCAATCATGGCGGTATTGACTGTGGCGTTCAGGCGCGCCTCGCGCGTAGCCTATCGGAAAGTACGGGCGGCCATCTCCTGGGTGAACTCTGTCCTGGCTGAGAACGTCAACGGCGTGCGGGTGGTCCAGGCTTTTTCACGCCAGAAACAAAACTACCAGCAATTTCGGGATTACGTCAACCGCTACCACCTGGAACGCGCCATCGTAACGGCGCGCATCTCTTCAGTCTTCAGCCCAAGCGTGGACATCCTGGGCGCCATCGCCACGGGGCTGGTGGTCTGGCTGGGTGGAACGGCGGTGCTGGGCGCAACCATCAGTGCGGGTGTGCTGGTGGCTTTCATCCTTTACATCGACCGCTTCTTCGACCCGATCCGTGACCTGAGCCGGCGCTATGATGCCTTGCAATCCACCATGATCGGTTGGGAGCGCATCATGGGGTTGCTGGATACCATCGTCGAAGTGCAGGACGACCCGAAAGCCGGTCAGTTACCCTCCCTGCAAGGTGAGGTACGCTTCGAGCACGTCTCGTTTCATTATTCAGACGATCCAGCCCCAATCCTGAGCGACATCAACCTGCAAATCGCCCCGGGCGAGACGGTGGCCCTGGTTGGTGAGACCGGCGCCGGAAAGACCACCCTGGTCAAATTGCTCTCGCGCTTCCACGACCCGACCGGCGGCGGCATCCAATTGGATGGATACGACCTGCGCACGGTCACACAAGCTTCCTTGCGCCAACAAATGGGAGTGGTTTTGCAAGATCCATTCCTGTTCAATGGGACGGTCCGTGAAAATATCCGCTTCGGACGGCTGGGGGCAACGGACGCCGAGGTGGAAGCGGCAGCGCTAGCTGTGGGTGCGCACGATTTCATCATCCACCTGCGCAAGGGCTACGAGACCTCGGTCGAGGAAGGCGGCGTGATGCTTTCCGTTGGACAGCGCCAGTTGCTTTCGTTTGCACGCGCGCTGCTGGCAGACCCGCGCATCCTGATCCTGGACGAAGCGACCTCCTCGGTGGATACGCAGACCGAGCAGATCATCCAAAAAGCTTTGAGCCGGCTGCTGAAGGGACGGACTTCTTTCGTGATCGCCCACCGCTTATCCACCATCACGAATGCTGACCGGATCGTGGTCATCCACGACGGCAAAATCATCGAACAGGGTACGCACACCGAATTGCTGAAAAAGCAGGGCATGTATTACGATCTTTACCGGACGGGATTCCAGGACCAGTAATTCTCCGGAGGATTAAATAGAAACCAGGCCGGTTTTCTTGTCTTTGGTGCCTGCTTTCCTATCAATTACCTATCTACAGCGGGGCATCGCTCCTTTCGCATGTAAAATGATACATAGAAAGGATAAATATGATGAAATTAGTATCCAATACATCGGACCAAATCGACAGGTCACGCTGGCACGAAGTGGTGGCCCGCTACGCCCGACCCGAACTAAATCGCAGCCTGTGGCAGATGGCCAACACGCTGATCCCCTACCTGGCGCTCTGGTACTTGATGCTTTACAGCGTGCATATTTCCTACTGGCTGACCTTACTTTTATCGATCCCAACCGCCGGATTCATGGTGAGGACGTTCATCATCTTCCATGACTGCGGGCACGGCTCGTTTTTCAAGACATCCAAAGCCAATAATACAGTGGGCATCATCACCGGAATCCTGACGTTCACCCCGTATTTCGAATGGCGGCACGAACACGCCATCCATCACGCCACATCCAGCGATCTCGACCGGCGCGGGGTCGGCGATGTAATTACCATGACAGTGAAAGAATACCTGGAAGCACCCTGGTGGAAGAAGACAGCCTACCGGATCTTCCGCAACCCGCTGATCATGTTCTCATTCGGGTCATTCCTGAAATTTGCAGTATTCCAGCGCTTTCCGGGGAAGGATGACGGCAAACGTGAGCGGGCGAGTGTCTGGTGGACCGACCTGGCGCTGGCGGGACTGATCGGCCTGTTGATCCTGGGATTTGGCTGGAAGACCTACCTGCTGGTGCAACTGCCGGTGCTCTTCCTGGGCACTTCGGTGGGCGTATGGTTGTTCTACGTGCAGCACAACTTCGACCCAACCTACTGGGAACGGCATAACAAATGGGAATTCGTCAAAGCCGGGTTGGAGGGCAGTTCGTACTACAAACTGCCGGCGATCCTGCAATGGTTTAGCGGCAATATCGGGTTCCACCACATCCATCACCTGAGCCCAAAAATCCCCAATTACAAACTGCCCAAGTGTTACAAGGAAAACCCCATTTTTCAGGTGTCTCCGATGACGATTCCCGCCAGCCTCTCAGCCTTGAGGATGCGCTTATATGATGAAGAAAGGCGCATGATGGTCAGCTGGCAAGCTTTGAAGAAATATTCACGGAAATCGGTTTCAGCCTGAAGCGTTTCTGCCAATCATCACAAGCGCAAATAGCGCTCAAGTCTGGATCTACGAACATAACCGACAATCAACCCCCACCGCCCTGACGGACGGGTGGGGGTTGAAGCAGGCATTATGATAATCCAGGGGAACGAGAGGCAGCCCAAGTGGGATACAATAATCCCATGACTGGCAAGCAGAAATTATCCATCGGCCTGGTGGTGAGCCTGGCGGTGTTATTGGCAGCCTGCGCGCCTTTTTCCCCACCCGTAACAGCAACCGCAGCTGCCACACCACCGCCAACAGCGACAACCCCTTCACAACCAAACGCAACATTGGAACCTGCAGGTGCGACCGCGACCTCTTCGCCGTCGTCCACACCAGAACCATCTGCGACCGCAAATCCGAATGACGTATTCGCGGTGATCGGAGACTACGGGGAGGGCGGACAGGCGGAGGCGGATGTAGCCGGGCTGGTACACAGTTGGAACCCGGATTTCGTCATCACGGTCGGCGACAACAACTATCCGCTGGGGGCGGCCAGCACGATCGACGCCCATATCGGCCAGTTCTATTCCGATTTCATCCATCCATACACCGGCACGTACGGAACCGGTGCAACCGAGAACCGTTTCTTCCCAACGCTCGGCAACCACGACTGGTATACCGACGGGGCGAGGCCCTACCTGGATTATTTCAGCCTGCCGGGGAACGAGCGTTATTACGATTTCGTGTGGGGGCCGGTACATTTTTTTGCCTTGGATAGCGACGAGCACGAGCCGGACGGCGTGAACCGCGCCTCCGTCCAGGCGGACTGGCTCAAGCAAGCACTGGCGGCTTCGACCAGCCCGTGGAACGTCGTCTATTTCCACTACCCACCCTATTCGTCCGGGATGCACGGCTCTACCGACTGGATGCAGTGGCCGTTTGCCGCCTGGGGCGCACAGGCAGTATTGAGCGGTCACGACCACTCTTACGAACGCCTGCTGGTGGACGGGATCCCCTATTTTGTGAATGGGGCGGGCGGCGGGGGACTCTACAATTTCTTAAACGTGCTTCCCGAGAGCCAGTACCGCTACAACGCAAACTATGGGGCCATGCTGGTACACGCCAGTCCGACGGACCTGCTATTCGAGTTTTATAACCGGACGGGGAAACTGATCGACCAGTATGAGATGAAAAAGCAATAACTGTAAATTCCGCTCTTTCTAAACAGATCTCACATTATTGATTGACCGAATCCAGAATCCAAATATTTCGATTGGCTACCTTGTAGTAGAACCGATCAAATTTGCTGTATGATTTCGACTGCCCGGTCGACACCGTTCTCAGATCGAATACTTTCTCCCAGGCGTGCGGCTTTCTCCTTCATCATTTTATCAGTTACCGCCTTGGAAATCGCGGCTCCAAGGTTGTTTACCGTCAGACGCCGGAAGGGAATTGGTCTGGGGCCCACGCCCAGGCGATACACCTGCTGTCCCCAAAAAGGCTGGTCGCCCATGAAGGGCGTTACAATGGATGGAACTCCAGCCATGAGACCCATGGAAGTCGTGCCTGCGCCGCCATGGTGCACCAGCGCGGCCATCTGAGGAAACAGCCAGTTAAAGGGAAGCGAGTTGACCATGAAGACGGTCTCTGGCAAGCCTGCATTCTTCAGCCCACCCCACCCGGCAGATAAGATGCCTCTCTGACCAGATTGAGCCAAAGCCTTCAATACAAGTTCGGTCAGCTCTCCGGCGCGGCTGTTGACCATACTGCCAAATCCGATATAGACAGGTGGAGGACCGGAACGCAAAAATTTGAGCAGGTCACCGGGCGGTTCCCAACCCTCGGGAGGATCCAAAAACCAATATCCGGTGACATGCATGAAATCCCCCCAATCAGAAGGGGGAGGGATCACAAGAGGACTATACCCATACAAGACGGGCAGGGTCTGTTTTTGTAGCGAGGCGAAAGGTCCCCAAAAAGAGGCAACCGGCAACTGCAGGACCTGACGACGGATCTGGTTATCTGCAAGACGAAAATTCTGCCAGATCATCTGTTGCACCATGACGTGTGTCAAACGATTGACCCATCCCGGCATGTGCATGGGGGGCAATGGCGCCATTGCATTGGGAAATTCTCCAGTAGGTGTAATTGGATAGTAATACGCCTGCACCAACGGGATATTTAATTTTTCCGATAGCGCCAATCCTACAAAAAGACCCCCGATGCCCGCCACAAGCAAATCCGAGCCCTGGCAGGCGATCAAGCCAGAGGCGGCGGTTTGACCGCCCAGTCGTTTTGCAACAACCCCCATGCTGGAAAGGATTTTCAGGAAATTTCCCCGTTCCAGGAGGTCCTGCATGCCCTGTGCGACCTCCTTCATGCTACCGCCCAGATCAAAAAACTCCAAGCCATGCTGCGTGACCAAGGATTGGAAATCCTGGGAAGCCAGTATCCCAACCATGTGCCCGGCTTTCTTCAACCCCTTTCCAAGCGCAACATACGGCTGAACATCACCACGACTACCTGGAGCAAGGATGGTTATTTTCACAGATCGATCTCACTTCCTGACATGATATTCTCCATGCACCACCCACTTGTAAGTGGTCAGTTCACGCAACGCCATGGGGCCACGCGCGTGCAGGCGTTGGGTGGAGATGGCCACTTCAGCGCCCAGGCCAAACTGGTTGCCATCCGTGAAGCGGGTACTGGCATTGACATAAACGGCAGCCGAGTCGACCTGATTGACCCAGGTGAGGGCATGTTCGGAATCGGCGGTCAGGATCGAATCGGAATGGCCCAGGCTGTGGGCATTGGTGTGCCGGATGGCTTCATCCAGGCTATCGACGACCTTCAGACCGAGTACGAGCGACATCCACTCGGTATCGAAATCATCCGGCCCGGCGGGTTGAACGGAAGCAGGCAGTCCGTCCGGTGCGGCCTGCTGAAGGATCTCCAGGGAGGCAGGGTCAGCCCGGAAGATGACGCCGTCCTTGCCGAGGAACGCCACCACGCGGGGGAGGATATCGGCGGCAACGGTTCGATGGACCAGGAGCGTGTCGAGGGAGTTGCAAACCGAGGGGCGCTGGGTCTTGGCATTGTGGATGACCGGCAGGGCAGCCTGCAGGTCGGCGGTCTCGTCCACGAAAATGTGGCAGATGCCCACGCCGCCGGTGATGACCGGGATGCGGCTGTTCTCGCGGCAGAATTTATGCAGTCCGGCGCCACCGCGCGGGATGATGATGTCGACATATTCATGCATCTGTAGAAGATCGAGCACGAGCGCCCGGTCGGGGCTGTCAATAAACTGGACGGCATCCGGGGGAAGGGCATGCTGCTGTAGAGTGGAACGGATCAGATCCACCAGCGCCCGGTTGGTGCGCAAGGTCTCACTGCCGCCGCGCAAGATGACCGCATTGCCGGATTTCAAAGCCAGCCCGGCCACATCCACGGTCACGTTGGGGCGCGACTCGTAGATCACGCCGATGACGCCGAGCGGCACACGCTGCTTATGGATCTTCAGCCCATTCGGGAGCGTGGCCATGTCAAAGGTTTCCCGGACCGGGTCGGGCAGGGAGACGGTCTGGCGCAGTTCGGAGGCGATCTCCTGCAGGCGCTGCGGGTTGAGGGTGAGGCGGTCAAGCAAAGCCGGGGCAAGCCCGGCGGTCCGGCTATCTGCAAGATCCTGCGCATTGGCAAACAGGATCGGAGCAGACCCCGCCAGAAGCGCGTCTGCCAGGGAGGTCAGGACGGCATTCTTTCGGGTTGTTTCTGCACGGGCCAGGTCTTGGGAAGCCCGGCGGGCTGATTTGCCCATTTCGATCAACATGGATTCACCCTATAAAAAATATTCACCACAAAGCTCACAAAGGAGCACAAAGGAAAGCGCATTAACACGTTTTTTTTGGCCTTACTGTCTACAAGGATATTAAGATTTCAAGGTAACGCAAACTTAGATCAGGACCAGGTTGTTGCGGTGGATGACCTCGTCTGCATCGTCGCTGCCCAGGATGGCTTCGATCTGGCCGGATTGTTTGCCGGCGATGCGGGCAAGATCGGTGGAGCCGTAATTTGCCAGGCCACGCGCGATCTCGAGGCCGGAATAATCGACCACTTTGACCGTGTCGCCGCAGGCGAAATCTCCGCTCACACGGCTGACGCCGACCGGCAAAAGGCTGCTGCCGCTGCGCAGAGCACGCGCCGCACCGGCATCCACCACCAGGACACCAGGGAGATGGTTGCCGCCGGCCAGGATATAGCGTTTGCGGCCTTCGAGCGGAGTGGTCAATGGCGAAAAGCGGGTGCCCAACTTTTCACCGGCGACCAGGCGGGTGAGCACATTCTCTTCAGCCCCGGCGGCAATCACGACGGTGGTGCCAGAGCGACGGGCCAGATCAGCAGCCTGGAGCTTGGTCAGCATGCCGCCCGTGCCGAGTGAACCGGCGCTGCCGCCGACCGCATCCCAGACCGATTTCGGGATGGAAGCGGAGGTGATATCGTCGATCAGCCGGGCGGAGGGGTCGGTACGCGGGTCAGCCGTAAACAAGCCGGGCGTGTCGGTCAACATGACCAGCAAATCCGCTTCGATCAGGTTGGCCACCAGGGCGGACAGATTATCGTTATCACCCAGGCGAATCTCCTCGGTGGCGACGGTGTCGTTTTCATTGACGATTGGGATGACGCGCTGCTGCAGCAAGGCAGACAGGGTGTTGCGGGAGTTCAGGTAGCGGGTGCGATCAGCCAGGTCGGTCTTGGTGAGCAGGACCTGCGCAACGGTCAACTTATAGATGTCAAACAGCTGTTCATAAAGCGCCATCAGGCGGGGCTGCCCAACCGCAGACAACATCTGCTTGGCAGGGATATCGCGGGGGAGGCGTGGGAATGCCAGACGCTCGCGCCCGGCGGCCATGGCGCCCGAGGAAACCAGCACCACCCGGCAAGACTGGTTGTGTAATTGCACGACCTGGCGGACCAGTTCCAGCATACGGGCCGGGGAGAGCGAGGCGGTGCCTGCCGTGAGGGTGGATGTGCCGAGTTTGACCACCAGGCTGGTCGGGGCATGTGCGTTCATAATGGGGCAAAGTTTATCACAAGAGTGAAGGGCAGGCGGGAGTGGGCGCTGCGGAGAAGAAACGTCCCGAAGGGTTGAGTGGGAATATAAGCAGTGTTACGGGAACCCTGGGGACGACATATGACCGATTTAGACAAACAACTGGCGCAGGCGGGCACGCCAGGAGGGGTTTGAGACCAGGTCGACGTTATCGCTGAGCATGTCAATGTTCCCGATGATCGGGCGATGGGCGATGCGTTTTACGGCCGGGTCGTGGATCTCATCCAGCAACGCCTTTGCAAATCCATTCTGGGCGATGCCCAGGAAGGGACGACCATGAAAGGCGGAGGGTTTTTCGGGCAGAGGCCGGGTCAACTTCAGGGCATTGTGACGGGCGGCGATATATGCATAAGCCTGAATGAGATAGCGCTGGCGAACCTGCCAGGTCTGCGAGCACATGGCACCCTGGAGGACCGGCCAGAGCGGCCGCGCGGTGGGCAAGCGCTTGAAGGCCGTCCCGAGCCATTTGGCGTAAGGGGCGTACTTCTTTTCCATCAGGAAGCACAACTGCATAATGTCCCGGACGAGGCGCGCGCCGATCAGCGCCGACCCGACTTCGTCGCCAACCGTTCCGGCGCGGCCCATCAAATGCTCATCCTGCCCGATGCGGCTCCAGCAGGCAGCCAACATATATATCCAGACGTCCTGCGGGTAATATTCAAAGCGCTCACGGACCGCGTTCAGACCGAGGATATCGTAGAAGACACTGCCGGCGGTAATGGTGAGCAGCTTCTGCTGTGGAAAGGTCAACCAATCAGCCGGTTCGAGGGTTTTATCGATATCGAAACCGAGATAATCCATAAAAAAGCCGCGGATGCTTTGGATGGAAATGCGATGATTGACAGGCCCTTTATGAATGGGTTGCAAGAGCTGGGCGATATCATCCCCCTCCCGGGGATTGCTGAAATTGGTGGGAAAACCGTAAAACTCATAAGGCAGGCTGTTGGCAAGGGTCTTGCGGAGGCCGGTCCCATAAAGGGTAAGGTCTTCATCTGACAGGAAAAGCATGAGGCGCGGGCCCCAATTGTGGTCGACGGAGGTTGCATCGTCGAAACCCAACACCTCCGAACCCGAATCAATCAGGCCAGCCGCATGCAGCAAGCCAGGAAAGCTCTTCCCCAGGATGGGGCGGACAGCTTCGTTGTAAAACGCCTGCGAGAGTTGCAAACCGTGGATAAAGACCGGCATGGCCCAACCTGCCTAGGAGGACTCCGAGGTGTCGTCGGAAGCGCCCGACCCGGATTCCAGGTGAAAGTGGTGCAGGAGGCGGTGAAAGACCGGGGCGAAGATGATCCCGGCTGCCAGGAGGAAGATAATGCCGGAGTAGAGCGCATAGAATGAAGCAAACAACTTCCCGGCGATGGTGGTGAGGGTGTCGACCGGACCCATCCCACCCAGAAGCATGGAGGCGTTGACCAGGGCATCGATCCAGGCCAGGCGACCTAAAAAGTGATAGCCCAGGACGCCAAGAAGCAGCGAGCCAAAGACGATGGCGGCGGAAACAAGCGCGTGCTTGGAAAGACGCTTTAGAAAAGCGGCCCGGGGAAGCATGGGTTGGAAGCGATGTTCGTACATGGTAAATCTCCTATCCAAATACCTGGAGCAATTCAGTGACAGCGTCTGGAGCGAACAGGCGCACATAGGCTTCCATATCGCGCAGGTGCTCGAGAATGGCCGGCCCGCTTATCCCGGCAGGCGCATAGGTGGTGTACATGACGTTACGGGTGTCCGGCGTGATCTGGGTGCGCCGGTCGGGGCCGTAGATGACATCGGACATAATGCCCAGGCGGTCCGAGATGAACATGTCGCCAGGTTTGACCTGCTGGGGATCACCCCGCATGAGGATGTAGGTCTCTTGCCCGCTGGTCACATCCAGGCGGGCGGGCAGGCTCAGTGCATCCAGGTCGTGACCGGCCGTCAGGAGCATGTTCTTGATCTCGGCCATGAACATGGCTTCCACCAGGGCCGCCACGCCGGGGATGGATTTGCCCTTGAACACGAGCGATTCGAGCTGGAGCTGGACGTGATAGGTCTTTTTGAAGCGCTTATAGTAAGCCTGGTAGACCTGCAAGACCGGGAGAGCCTGCAACCCGGGGCGGTCCAGACCGGCATAGCGCTGGCGCAACGCTTGCATGAGCGCCTGCTTGCGAGTCTCCAATTCAGGCTGGGCGGCAGGGTTGTGCACGTTTTTCAGCACCAGCACCCCGGCGTGGGCCGCGGGGAAAGCAGACTTCCAGGCTTGGGTCACTTCAAATAGCATGGCATTCCTTTTTGAAAAAAACGCTGCCAATCAACCAGGGCGTGGAGGGCAATGCGGCAGGCGCAGCACGGGTGGAGCAAACCAGAATGGCCCCTTGCAACCTCCCGCAGGGTTGAGCATAGGCAGGAAAGAATTCGAGAAAGTCTTCTGGATGACCTGGGATTGGGGATTTATTGAATCGGGTGCTCCTCCAGGTGGTTGATCAGCTCCCATTGGATCTGGGTCAGGATGCGCTCATCCTTGAAATCATGCTCGGAAAGTGCGGCGACCAGATCGACGAACTTCCGGCGGGTGGCTTCGAAGATGAGCATCTCCTGCTCATCGGTCAGGTGCCGGACCTGTTCCACGGCGCGGGCGTTGAAGGAATCGATGTCGATCTCAGGCTGGCGGGCAGCGGGATCGGTCCGGTAGCGCTGGATGGACTCCAACCCGACCTGCCACCAGGCCACGATATGGGCGAGAAGGTCGGCCAGGCGCGGGTAGCCCTGCTGATGGAGGAAAGCGGCCCGGGCTGCGGGTGAAAGCGCCTGAAAGCGGGCGACGTAGGCGGCCCACTCTCCGTCCAAAAGTTGGAGAACAGACTGGCGGGAAATATCCGGCATGTTCAGGCCCAGCCTTCCGCAGCCAGGGCATCGTGCAGTTCATCCGGGTGGTGGCGGCAGTGAAACTCCAACCGGCTCGAATTCGGCGTGGGCCAGGCTGTAAGGCAGACCCTGCTCCATCTTATTGCGTTCGTGTAATTCGTGCAGGAGCACAAAGCCGCGTTCGTTCTCCTGGATGGCGTCGTCGATCCAGACCGAGGCGGCCGGGACAAATTCGTAAACATGGTCGTGCCCGCCGGCGGTGAAATCAATATCATAAGCACTGCGGACCAGCCGGCCGTTGACAATCCAAACCCGGATGCCATTCTCCAGTTTCTTCCACAAGCGTTCTTCGACGGTGGCAGGGTCGGGCAGGGATTGGCCATGATGGGTGACTTTCCCGACGTCCCCGGCCCGGCGGCGTTCCTTGCGTTCGGTCTGATCGGCTTTGGTAAGGGCATCGGCATAGGACAGGCCCTTTTCCATCAAAGAATACTCGACCAGCAGGTGATCGATAAAGAACTGGCGCTCGTCATGCTGCGCTTCCTGGTCGATCCAGAATTCCTTTTCGGGAATATAGGCATAGCGGTAATGCTGACCAAAGTTGGTAAACTCTTCGTCCAGGTGGCCGCGGATATAGGCGCCGTCCACGACCCAGACCTGGAAATCGCCACGCTGGTCGACCTTGCTCAGATAGGGCAACTTGAGCGGTTCATGCATGGGGCATCCTATTGGGTGACATACCAGGCAGCCACAAAGCCGGTCGTTCCGCCCGGTTCCCTGACGTTCAACCACTGGTTTTTCACGCCAATCTTCTCGCGGGCCGCGCCGGGGGCTTCGACCAGGCTCAGGGGCGTGCCGGGGGGCAGGATCATGAGGATTTTGGAAGCGCTGCCAGGGCGGTCGCGCAAGCGCAGACCCGGAGCGGCCTGGCTGGATACGACGACCGTCAAGGCACTGGCGGCGAGCGAGGGTTGCGGAGCAGAGGCGGGCGGGACAGCCGCGCAGGGTTCGACGAACCAGGCGAGTACGTACCCGCTGAGGCCGGCCAGGGTAGCCACATTGAGCCACTGGCCGGTCTGCCCGACCTTTAAACGGACCTGGTCGGGCGGCTCCAGCACGGTCAGGGCGGCACCGGCGGAAAGGATGGCCAGGGTGTTGGCATTGGCGTCGGGTTGATCGCGCAGACGCAGCCCGACCGCGCCGATGCTTTCCAGGACGCGCACGCTCAGGGTCAGGGGAGCAGGCGGGCTGGGAGGCGGTGTGACGGGTTGGGGGGCGGGGACGGGTTCGGGCGGAGTGACGGGTTGGGAGGGGAAGACAGGTTCAGGCGTGGAAGCGGGAACGGGCGCAGGGGTGGGGGCGCCAAAGAGATCGTACCAGGCGACCGTGGAGATGAATTCAGCCGGGTGGCGATCGGCGCCATAGCGTGCAATCAGCCGAGCGGGGGCGTTATCGGGAGGTTGGGGAAAAGGGTCGAGGATGAGGTAGTCGTCTGCCTGGCGGGCATAGACGAGCACCCAGTGGTTCTGCAAGCCGGGCGTGGGAGAGCGGTCGATTTCCACCAGGAGCGGCTGACCGGCGTCCAGGGAGGCGTCGATATCGGCGATGGGGGCAGGGGTATCGCGGCAGACGACGATGCGCTGGAAGAGCAGGCCGGGGAAGGCGCTGGCCAGCCCGGGCCAAACGATCAGGCCGCCCAGGAAACCAACCCCGTTGCCGAGCGCCTTGAGTTTGGCGTTCAGACTGGAGGGGGTTTCATTGAAGCCAAAGCCGTTGACCAGCATGGCCAGGCAGGTAAGCGCATCCCCATCCGTGCCGAGGGTGACGGATGGGTTGAAGCCGAGCTGCTCATCCTTCCAGCGGGGATCGCGCTGGGAAAGAACATTGGGGGTGAAGGACATGCCGAGCCTCCGCAGGGTGCAAGAACCGATAGCATGATTATAGTACATGGGGGCAGGGAATGTCGAAGGTTGAAAGGCGAATGTCGAAAGTCGAAGGTCAAAGGGCGAGCAGCAGAGCGAATATGCGCAGTGGAGGCCTGGCAGGATTAGCGAGGGAATTAAATGCACTTTTTTTTGCAACTTAAAAAAACGAATAATTGGGATCATGACGGATATTCGTAATTCGTAAAGCGTGATCCGGGATGCGCAAGTCGCAAGGTGTACCCGGGGAGGAATATTCGTTCCCGGTATCGAACGATGAACGAATATTCCGCGCCGATTTTTTAAATTGGCCCGGCTGCCAGAGAGAGGAAACATTCTGAGAAACCAAGGGAGGTATGGGCAGGCGGGGCCGATTACGGAAGAGAGCGGGGCTGGCAGCATCAGGGTATTTTAGCACATATGTTCTGGAGGAGGAAGAGGCGAGCTGAAAGGCCCAAGCGGAAAAGCTCAAAGCTGAAAGGCTCAAGCTGAAAGGAAATACAAAGGCGCAATAAGCGCCTTGCGGGGCTGTCCGGCGGGGGCTGGCCCCGGGGAGCGTCGACTTGCGAGCCAGGCGTGGAGCCGGGATAGGTGAGAGGATTTTAGCCATTTAGCTTTTCTTATGGATATATTTCACGTCTTCGATCAGTTTGAAAATGTTTCCGTTGCGGCAATTCATGAATTGCCGCAACGGTTTGCCGCAACGGTTTGCCGCAACGGTTTGCCGCAACGGTTTGCCGCAACGGTTTGCCGCAACGGTTTGCCGCAACGGTTTAGCTTGACGGGTATGGGGAAAAATCCAACTTGCCATTGGATGGGTGGAAATCCAGCTTGGGGTTCCCTTTGTCCAGTAAGAGAATGGTCTGCCCGTGATTGATGATCCTGCATGGGATACCGGAGTTCAATATCAGATTGGTATCGACAAGGAAGTCGCCTGACTTGCTCACTTTTGCCATTTTTCCAGTTTTTTACTCGCAAAAACCGGGAAATCAGGACACTAATACTCAAATAGTTCATCACCCAACCCCTACCCTGCCTCACCCATATCTGGGTGCAAGACCCCCAAATCCGCCAAGAAGAAATAAGCTTAGCAACCAGAAATTAATATGTCGGATTTGGGGGAGGTGCCCGACTGCACCACGCAGTGGCGTAGGGCGGTGGGGGTTAAGAATTGGATCAGATATAGCACCAAAAATTCCCGCTCAATAAAAATTCGCCCGATTTTTACCAGTAATATTGATTTTTCAGGACACTAAAATGAGCAAGTCAGGTATCAGCTTGGTATCGATAAGAAAGCCGGACAGTAATGGATGGTGTTTTTTGTGGCGAAAGAACCTAATGTCATCCTTTCGGCAAGAGCATGAATATGATACAGGAGAGGATCGTGAGGCCGATGACGGCGGCACAGAATATCAGCGCAGGTCGCCAGTATGGATTTGGAACACGCTCGCCTTGCTCTTCCGGGTTGTCTTCATCGTCTTCCATTGCTCCGATTATTAGCAGGTTGATTGGATTTCCTGGGCTGGCAATCCTGTTCGCTCCGGAAGACTTCCCGAAGCCTGTTCCCTGTGCGTTTGGGTGCATTTGCTTATCCTTCTATATAAACTATGGCTGCAAGCCGGACGGACAGGATTTCTTCGGTCTGGTCAAACCTGAGGGTGATCTGGCGGGTTGAGGCCGGGAGGGCGGAGAGGTATTTTTCAAGAGGCAGGTATTTTCCATACATCAGGCAACTCCTTTAAAGGTCTGATTAAACAACATTGAAATAACCCTTCTAGCTGGCACAGCGACACAAGCTCAAAGCTGAAAGGCTCAAGCTGAAAGGAAATTCAATGATTCAATCCAGGCCTTGCGGTTCCCAGCACGGCGCGGTTCATCCACACGGGTGTGGGGGAAATGGGGGAGGGGTCACTGGCACAGGTGGCGCAGCAGGTGCGACTGAAGTCGCCCCTTCCTGGGCGGAGCCGGGCGTCCCCTTGCGGAGACGCTTCGTCTCGCCGGCGACCGGCTGGTTTTCAACCGATGCGAAGCGCAGGCGGAAGGAAGGGAGGGGGAAGGGAGGTATTAATCAATTTGGCGACTTATTCAAAGAATGCATTACGGTATAATGATTTAAACATGAGGTGAGCCATGGTTACTGTTCGGGTAAATCCTGATTACACAGTCAAAATTCCAATTAAATTTCGCACCGGCTTGCAGGCAGGGCAAAAAGTGGCCGTCAGCCAAGACAAGCAAGGGCGCCTGATCATCACGCCCATCGAGCAGGTGCAGGCCATCTTGAAAGAATCGTTTGGCATGTGGGCAAACCGCACGGATATTCCGGCAGACGGCGTTGAATATGTAAACCAGCTACGCGGCGGCCGCCGCCTGGATGACTTGGGATTGCGTGGTAAATGAAGCTGATCGACACAGACATCGCCATTGACCATTTTCACGGTCATCAAGCCGCCCACGATTTCTTTGCCGAGACGCTGGCAGCCGGAGAGAGCCTGGCAATCTCTGTGGTTACCCTGACCGAGTTGATGGCTGGGATGCGCCCCGAAGAAGAAGCGTACACCGAGAAACTGCTGGGCCTGTTTGTACTCCTGGAAGTGGATGAGGCGACTGGCCGGAAAGCGGGGGAATACTTGCGCGAATTTGCCCGCTCGCACCATCTGGAACTTGGTGACGCGTTGATCGCCGCCTCCGCCGCATTAAGTCAAGCACGAGCTCATCACGCGCAATACCAAACACTACCCGATGAAAGACATCAAAATCATTGCCCCTTACAGCGCCGGGCGTTCGGCGTAAACCCACTGGCCGGCCCGGAACCTGCAATAGCACCGTCTCTCCTTGCAGAAGAGGGGGTTCCGTGTTGCCGGCGTGCAGGCTACCCAGCTGGATTTGGCTATCGGCCAGGCAGTGGAAGCGCAGGCGGGGGGAGGTGATGGGGATGGATAAATCAGCAGTCATGATTGTTTGCCTCTAGCGCAGCAGACGCGATTGAAGTCGCCATTACAGGGCAAAGCCAGGCGTCCCCCTGAAGGGACGCGGCTCCTCGTCGGCGGAGGCCGGCAGCCGGACGGCCAGAATTTATTCGATCTGGTCAAACGTAAGGGTGATCTGCGGAAGTTGAGGCCGGGAGGGCGGAGAGATATTTTTCGAGCGGGGTGTATTTCCCGGGCATGCGGGACTCCTTGCAATGCGCCAGTGTAACAGACTTTGGAACAAAGCGTGCACAAGCGGAAAGGCTCAAAGCTGAAAGGCTCAAGCGTCAAGTATCAAGCGATTCAATCCACGCCTTGCGGAGGCTGGTCCGGCGGAGGGTTCCCGAGGGGGAAGAGGCAAGCTGAAAGGCTCAAGCGGAAAGTCAAAGCTAAAGATCAAGTGAAAGTTAAATAAATGCAAAAGGCGTTTTGCGGGGGCTGGTCCCGCGGAGGGTTCCCGCGGGGGAAGGCGACCTG
Source organism: uncultured Chloroflexia bacterium (assembly GCA_963814135.1). GTDB lineage: Bacteria > Chloroflexota > Anaerolineae > Anaerolineales > Villigracilaceae > UBA877. The sequence continues at coordinate 414,371 of CAWFBZ010000003.1, forward strand.
GGGCTGGTGGAGGAGCGGGAGCGGCTGGCGGCGGAGGCGCTGCCGACGGGGGTGGAGACGGAGTTGAACCGGGTTTGGCGTTCAAAGAACCCCGGGCGACATTTTGAAATGAGGGTGGATGAGTACATGCGAGGCTGATGGCGGGGCGGAGGTTATTGGAGCTGAGAGGATTGAGCGGAAGAACCTATCCCCCTGCCCCTTCCCTATAAGGGAAGGGGGGAGTCGGTCAAACCTTTCGGCTAGACGGGCAGGGCGGATTTTTGAGCGGGCAGGCAGGGCGGGCGGAAGGGACAGCCGCGGCGAGGAGGGAGGCAGGGGAAGCGCTTCCAGACCATCCAGAGGGCGGCGGCGAGGACCAGCAGCCAGACGCCCCGAACGAGCAGGTCGGCGGGGAAGACGGTGAGCAACTGTACCTGCCCTGTCCCATCCTGGCCAATACGGGGATGCGCAGGCAGGACAGGCGGCGCAGGCAATGTCACGGAAGATCCGGGGCGAGCGCCGGTCGCCCTAACGGAGAAAATGGGTGGGTTGCGTGGAAGCGGGGGAGACGGTAAGATGGGGGGAAAAGTTGGAATTAAGCGTTTTACCGCTGAACACGACCGGAGGAGTCGCCGGTCAGTAATTGGTTAACCTCTTAACATTGACCCGGTTAATATCTCCGGGGATGGAGTGCTTGAGGCAGGACGCTGCCACTGCAAAATTTAATGCATCCGCATGACTCTTTTCAGCCAGCAGCGCATAAATCAAGCTACCCGCAAAAGCATCGCCTGCGCCGACCCGATCGACAATATTGTGAATATCATAGTGCGGACCGACTACGAAAGCCTGACGGTCATGCAGACAACCTGACCAGCCATTATGATCGGCACTATAGCTCTCCCGCAGGGTGATGGCCTGGATTTGCAAGTTCGGGAATTTCTCAAGCACTTTTTCGCAGAGCGCCCGATATTTTTCGGGATTGAAGTGTGCCGACCTGAATGTCTTGCTCCCAGGCACCAGCCTCCAAAACGATCCCCAGGGCCTTCTGGCAGTCCTCTTCGTTGGCAATGCCCACATCCACATATTTTACGATTTCGGACATCACTTCGGGGGCCTGCTTGCCATATTTCCAAAGATCTTACGATAATTAAAGTCACAGCGAGACGGTTAAGCCATGCTCCTGCGCTTTTTGGGCGGCCAGGAGGGAAAGATCGGCAGCGGCCTGGCTGAGAGCCGGAGTAATGCCGGTGATATGGAACCAATCGGCGCCATTGAAAATTTCGTCCCAATTCATCTGGTTCAGATCGATATCAGCAATGGCCGAACCAGCTCGGTCATAAACCACGACGGATGGGCGTTGATTTGCCCCCGCCTCAATAAAATATATTCCCAGTCTCTCACCGCCGCGCAAGATGAAAGACGTGTCGATCGAGCGGCTCTGCAAGAAGGCAATGCATGCATCTCCGATGGCATTGGTGGGCAGGGCTGTCACAAAGGCCACATCCAGGCCAAAATTGGCCAGAGAAGCGGCTACATTGGCCTGC
>CAWFBZ010000004.1:0-24939 GCA_963814135.1 uncultured Chloroflexia bacterium
GCTGACTGGATTCAAGCGTAATCTGGACGTGGTCCAACCCGGCTGCCACCAGCGTATCGACATATTTTGGATCCGAAAGACGGCGGGCGTTGGTGTTCAACCGGTGATCTGCCGTTGCGTTCCGCATGGGCGATCAATTCGGGCAGGTCGTCCCGTAGGGTCGGTTCCCCCCGGTGAAGATGATATGTGGGATGCCCAATTCCCAGGCGATGTCGATGGCGCGCTCCCATTGTAATGTGGTCAGTTCATTCAGGGCCGGTCTTTCCCCCGCAGGAAGCGCGGAGCGGGAAGGGTGCTGGACGTTGTAGCAATGCGAACAGTCGTTATTGCAGCGATAGGTGAGCGCCAGGTCGAGCCGATAAGGAGCCGTTGGACGCGCCGAGAATGGCATGACCGTTTCCAGGCCCATTTCGTGGATCGGGCAGGCGCCATCCGGTCTTACCAGTTCTTCGAGTTGTTCCCGGATCATCCCCAGGTCGGCGTGTGCCTGGGCAGCACCGACGTGATATTTTTTTCGGATCTGGGTCACGGCCTCTTTCTCGGAAGCCTGCTCCAGCAGGAAATAGGCCATCAGAGCCGCAGTTGGGTTGAGGTGCAGGATCCGGTTGGCATTAACGATCAATGTACCGTGCCCATCCGGGTCAATCCGCAAGTGGATGCGGGATTTTTCGGCATCTCCTTCACGGCGGTAATGATAAAGCCCGAATTTGGGGATGGCGATGGTCGATTTTTGGCTGAATACCCTTTTCAACATTCGGCACCTATAAGGAGAAGAACTCGGGGTCTTGAAGATAAACCTACCTGCCTCCACCAGCGCAGGCGCAGGCACAACCGGCGCAGGCGCACGCACAGGCACATCCGCCGCCTCCCCCGCCGAAACTGCGACCACTGCTGGTCTTGGCAATCGGCACCGGGTTGGTGCGGTTGGTGACGCCTGAGGTGAAGGACTTGACGTCACCCAGAACCTTGCTGGAGAATCCCTGCACGCCGCCCACCACCGAAGCGGCAAAAGCCGAACCCGGAATGCTGACCGGGGAACTCCCCCCTCCTGAAGATGGAAGGGAAGCGGTTCGCATGGAGCCGGTTGAGGCTGGATGATAGCCGGGATCGTAGTTGCCCCACCACATGGGCAGGAAGATCGGGCCGTTGAAGACACGGCGGGTGCGATCGTCGTAGTTCTTGTCGAGCATGGTCCACTCGAGGGATTCGTCGTACATCTGGCTTTTCACTTCGGGTGTACCGGCGGTCTCGATTTGCTGCCAGGCGCGTTCCATGATGGCCTTGTAGAAATCGACCGTTTCTTTGCGGCTAAAGCCTTTCATTTTTTCAGAGATGCTGTTGACCAGCTTGACGGTCATCTCCTGCAAACCCTTGCGGCGGGCAGCCAGGTTGTCGTTGGCGAAAGCCGTCAGGAAATCCTTCTCGTAGTCATGCAGGTCGGCGGGCAACGGATCGACCACATTCAGTTTGAGCGGATCACGCGTAACCACTGTGGCGGCATTCTTCTTGACCACCCCGAACAGGATCATGGTCATGACCTTGTCGAGCGGTTCCTCCATCAAGATGGCTGCTTCGACCGCGGTCAGTCCGCGCTTGATGCCATGCCCCTCGATCTGGATCTTGGGCGGCAGATAGGCCAATTTCCGTCGATTGGCTGTGACGGCGCTCCAGATCGGCGAACCGACGAAGATCAGCAGGAAAAACCCGATGCAGCAGATGGTCTGCAGGCTGCCACCTATCTGCGAAAGGAATTTGCCCAGGTCAAAGGCAGGCGGAACGACGATGGCGCCGGCCGGGACGTATTTCTTCGGGAAGGAAGCCCCGAACGTATATTGCTTGGAGGCACTCGCATTCGAGCACTGCCAGGTATAGGTAACGCGGTTCTGTGCATCGAAGGCCGCGGCAGGCTGGTCAGAACAAGGCCAGCTACCCTGCGGGTTGTGGTAACGCGGCTCCTGGGCCTGCACACCCGGTGGAAGATGGAAGACCACCGTCAGGTCGGTCAGCCCCTTTACGTACTGCGAACCGAAATACACCGGCCCGAAATCAGCACTCGCATCCGTATCCGGCTGGGTGGTATCCTTGTAGAGTACGTTCGTTATCTGTCCTACTGATACGTGAACAGTGGCTGTGTTACCGGGTTGAATAGTCTGGGACCCCATCACCACTGCAAACCCCGATCCGCTGCCCTGGTAATCTGATGTGGAGGTGCCCACTTGCTGACCGTTTACATCCGCACTGACCGTACCCATGTTGAAGTTGCTGTTGGGCATGCCCATGTCGACGTAATCGATTGGGTGCGCGCCGGTGCTGTTGGTAAAGGTCAATTGGTAATCCAGCGCCAGGGTTCCATCTGCGTTCCAGAACACTTGAACGACTTCACGATCCAGGCTGAAGGAATAGTCCGACTGGGCCGCGACATTGGTGGTGAACAGGATCATCACGGCGATGAGAGAGAGGAAGGCAATCAGGCGTGGTTTCATGAGGGTCATCCTTTCATTACCAGAAAAGCGAACGGGGAAAACCGATTTGCTGCAGGGAATTTGTAAGACGCATTACCACTTGGGTTCTTCGGTCAATTGATAGACCGAATTGCAATAGGGACAGGTGACCATGGGTGCGCCGTTGACCAGCTTGATATTATCGGAAGTAAGCGTCCCACCACAGGACTTGCATTTCATTTCCTCGATCTTGGTGTCGCCGGGCAGTTCCACTTTCATGGTGATATTCTGGGCAGTTTCCTGTTTGGTCTTGCGGGCGGCAATGACGATCATGACGATGCCCGCCACCAGCGCAATAATCCCCAGCACCACGCCCACGCTGCCGATGCCAGTCACGCCCTGTGCGCCACCGGCTGCGCCGAGCAGGATAAAGGCCCCCAGACAAATGCCCGCGGCAGCCAAAAGAAGAAGGATCACTGCTCCAATATAAAGCCAAGATGTGGGTTTCATTCCGCCTCCGTGGATATCATTGAAATATACGTATTTTGAAAAAAAAGGTTGATATACTGCCTCTGCCACGCTTATGGACCAGGTAACCCCACAAGCAGGGATAAACGATTAGTTTTGCTCCAAATTTCACGCAGTACCTTGTAAGTTTAGCACTTTAACCATGGGGTGACAAATGATTTTCATCCTTACTAAGTTATGGCAAATGAACCCGGCAGGACAACCCCATCAACGGCTTTCTTTGAGGAGAGACAACAGGCAGGGAGAGTATTGATGAACAGGCCGGGACCCAAACCGCCTGAAATTCCCCCGGAAAAAAAGACGAGACCCAAACAATTCGAAACAATTCTTGGAAAAATTCCCGAGACCCATTCAATTCGAAACAATTCTTGATTCGATATTTGCAAAGCGTTATTCGCATTTGTAAGGCGAGCCAGGCGGTGCCAGGGAAGGGGGTGAAAATACATCCGGATGTTAAGGTTCGGACGGGAGGAAGCCAGCTCGTTGGTGAACCCCGTTATTCTTTGAAATTGAAACTGGAGAAGCGCAAGATATCGCTCTAAGGCCTCGAGCAACTCTTCGTAACCACGTTGGCAGGATCAGTAAGCCAACCGGCCGTTAAAACGACCAGACGTCGACATGAGTAGCCAGTCGGGCACGTGAAATATGAGCGCAAGTTTGTGGCCAAACCGGATCATCTGGTGGAGGCTGAAGCGGAAGTGCGCGAGCGTTGCCAAGCGGATTTGTCGAAAGAAAGCGGTCGTATAGTGGACGTTGACGAGATCGCCGAGTTGCCGGAAGTCAAAGCCGAAGTGATAGAAGTGCGCCAGTATGAGACCACGTGTCCGTGCTGTGGGCAGAAACAAATCGGTGAACCCCCCGCCGGACTGGAAATGGAGCGGACCTTCGAAGCTAGGTTGGAAGCTACGGTGGTCTATTATCGCCAGCAACAGCATATGAGCTATCTGCGCACACGCGCTACTCTGGATGAGATGTATGGGCTGGAGATCAGCCCGTGTGGGATCGACAAGATTATGCAACGAGGCCGAAAGGCGGCCTTGGAACAGGTTGAACCCATTCAGGCCGAGGTTCAGCAGAGTGCGGTGGTGTATTGCGACGAGACCAGAGCCCGGGTGGACGGTCAGAACTGGTGGCAGTGGGTCTTCTGCACCACCCAGGCGGTTTTGCATGTGATCCGCTTTGATCGGAGTGTCGATGTGATCAAAGAAGTGATGTCCAGCCATGAAGTGGAGGTATGGGTGAGCGATGTCTACTCGGCCCAGATCAAAGCGCCCGCCAGGCAACGTCAACTCTGCCTGGCGCACCAACTGCGCAATCTTCAGGCGGTGATTGACCTTGAGCCGACGGCTTTTTGGCCCAAAGCGATGCAGGCCTTGTTCCGTCAAACAGTACATTTGCATAATCACAGAGATACTCTGTCTCCTCCGGAGTTCCAGGCTCAAGTGCAACGCCTTGAGCGGATCTGCACCTGGCTGCTCAAACGCCCGCTCCAACAAAAAAATGCCAAGCGAATGAGCAAACGGTATGTCAAACAGCTGATTGCCTGTTTGTCTGCTTGCACAGGAGCGATGTTAGTGCGACTAACAATGTCAGCGAGCGAGCTCTGCGTACTGCGGTTATTCATCGCAAGGTCATCGGCTGTTTCCGCTCCGGCTGGGGAGCCCAGGCGTATGGGGCTCTGGCTTCGGTCATTGCAACATCTGCATTGAAAGGGATTTCAGCCTTTGATACCGAATTGTATAATAAAACATAAGTTCTAATTTGTCAAGAAGTTGGTGTTCACGCCCAAACCGCAGATTTACCGGTTTTTTGCGAACTCCCGGGTACCTTCCCAATGCAAGAGTAGACTCAACCTTTGGTAGTTTCTATGATATAAATTCCTTGCGCAAGTTCCTTATATTTCCGTCTCCTGTTTGGATGGCCCTAAGAAAGGAACAGAAACGTGATGAGAAAAGTCGTGATCGGAGCCGCACTGGGGGAATGCGTTCACGTGGCGGGTGTTTCCAATTTCCTGCGATTGGCGGAAGCCGCCGGATGGCGGACTATATTTCTTGGACCGGCGGTATCCATCCAAGGCGTGTTGGAGGCGGCCCAAAAGGAAAAGGCCGACCTGGTGGGAGTTCCGTATCGCTTGACGCCGGAAACAGGGGAACGCCTGTTGGGCCAGTTTGCCGAAGAAGCCGAGGCGTTACGCGAGCAGGGGGTACGCTTCACATTTGGAGGGACGCCGCCGGTGGCGGAGCGGGCGCGCCGGCTGGGGTTTTTCGAGCGGGTGTTTGATGGGAGTGAAGGTCCGGAGGAAGTGCTGGCTTATCTAAAGGGACAGGCCGGCGCGGGAGAAGAGGCTATTGATTATCCGCAGACCACGGTGGAACGCATCCTTTGGAAGCGGCCGTACCCGATCCTGCGGCACCATTTTGGGCTGCCCGGTCTGCAGGAAACCCTGCGAGGGATCGAGCAGATTGCAGATGCGAAAGCCCTGGACGTCATCTCGCTGGGGATCGACCAGGACGCCCAGGAAAATTTCTTCCACCCCGAGCGGCAGGAGAAACGCCGCACTGGCGCAGGAGGCGTACCGGTACGCAGTGCACAGGATTACCGGGACCTGTATGCAGCCAGCCGGCGCGGGAATTTCCCGCTGCTGCGGACCTATTCGGGGACGGACGATTTCCTGCGCCTGGCGGAAATGTACGTGGAAACGATTCACATGGCCTGGTGCGCCATCCCGCTCTTCTGGTTCAATCGCATGGATGGGCGCGGGCCCTGGGACCTGGAAGGTTCGATCCGCGCAACACCAACAGGTCATGACCTGGTATGGTGAACACGGTATCCCGGTGGAATTGAACGAGCCGCATCACTGGGGCATGCGGGATGCGCCGGATGTGATATTCGTGGTGTCAGCTTTCCTTTCGGCATATAACGCCCGAAAATTCGGTGTGCAGGATTACATTGCCCAATTGATGTTCAACAGCCCGCCGGGACTATCAGACGCCATGGACCTGGCGAAGATGTTGGCAGTGTTGGAAATGATCGGGACCCTTGAGACCCCATTGGGGAAGGGGATGTCAAGCGATGGAAACCTGGGTGCCCCTGGGCGCGGTGGGGAGTTCAGAATATGGAAGCAGACCCGTACCGGGCTGTTGAGCTACCCGCAGGACCCGCAGGCGGCGCGCGGGCACCTGGCGGCAAGCGTTTACCTGCAGATGGCGTTGAAGCCGGACATCCTGCACATCGTCGGGCACAGCGAGGCGGACCACGCCGCGACAGCCGAAGACGTGATCGAGGCCAGCCGGATCGCCAGGCGCGTCATCGACAACGCCTTGGGCGGGGCACCGGATATGACTGCCGACCCGAAGGTGCAAAATCGAAAAGAAGAATTGGTGGCTGAAGCAAAAATCACAATTAAAGCCATCCGGGACCTGGCGGGTGAAGGGGTGGTGGATCCCTGGGCGGATGCAGGTGTCCTGGCCCGGGCGGTAAGCCTCGGCATCCTGGACGCGCCGCAGTTGAAGAACAATCCCTTCGCACGTGGAGACGTACAGACCCGCATCGTGAACGGCACGTGCGTGGCGGTGGATCCGCAAGGCCGGCCAGTGCGGGAGGCGGAACGTCTGGATCGATTGGGAAAGGAGCTGATATGAATTCCTCGGATCGATTTACAGTTATCGGTGCCGGCCACGGTGGCAAGGCCATGGCGGCTCACCTGGCCATCCTGGGATTGAAGGTAACCCTTTACAACCGCACTTTCGACCACATCAGCGTGATCAAGAAGCGCGGCGGGATCGAGCTGGAAAGCGCCGGGGGTGGCCCGAATGGGTTCGGCAAACTGGCAACCGTGACCTCGGACATGGGCGAAGCAATCCGGAAGGCACACATGATCATGGTGGTGGTGCCCTCCTCGGCGCACGCCGACATCGCCAGGGCGGCCGCCAGGCACCTTAAAAACGGGCAGATCGTGGTGCTGCATCCCGGGCGGACCTGCGGAGCGCTGGAGTTCGCCAAGGTGCTGCGGGACGAGGGTTGCACAGCAGACGTCACCATTGCCGAAGCAGAAACCTTCATATACGCCAGCCGCTCGGATGGGCCAGCCCAGGCGCGCATCTTCCGGATCAAGGAAGCCGTCCCACTGGCAGCCCTGCCGGCCACCCGGAACGAGCGGGTGCTGGCAGCCATCCACCCGATCTATCCGCAGTTCATCGATGGGGTGAACGTGCTGAACACCGGGGTGAATAACATGGGTGCGATCTTTCACCCGGCCTTGACGTTGTTGAATGCCGGTTGGATCGAAGCCACACACGGAGACTACCAGTTCTACATCGATGGGGTCAGCCCTTCGGTGGCGCGCGTGCTGGAAGCACTGGACCGCGAACGCGTGACGGTGGCGTCCTCGCTTGGCATCCGTGCCCGGACTGCGATCGAATGGCTGAAAATGGCTTACGACACGGTCGGAGAGGACCTGCACGAGGCCATCCAGAATCAGCCAGGCTATTACGGGATCAAGGCGCCCAGCACGCTGAATCACCGCTACATCTTCGAAGATGTGCCGATGAGCCTGGTGCCGATCGCCTCGCTGGGTGAGCGCTTCGGAGTCTCGGTGCGCGGGATGGACAGCATCATCCGGCTGGCGTGCATCGTACACCGCACGGATTACTGGAAGCGCGGTCGGACGGTGGATAAATTGGGGATTGGGGATATGAGTGAGACCGAGTTGATGCGTTACGTGAATGAGGGCGTGTTGGAATAAGGCGGGTTAATAATGAAAAAGATTTTCAACAAAACCGAAGAAATCTGAGGAACCTGGGTGCCTCAGATTTCTTCAAAAATCGCATTTACCTCAGGACTCTGTGCCTTTACGCAGGCCGTAGACCTGCGCCACTGGCAGCACGATCAACAGGCCACGGTCGGGATCGTTCAGGTCGCCGACGACCTTCTGGGTGGCGGCAATGATCTTTTCCACGAGCGTTTCGTCGTCGATCACGCTAAAGACCGTGCGACTCAGGCGATCGACCTTGGGGAGGAAATCTTCCAGGGAAGGGATGGGCGGCAGGTCATCGCGCAAGCAGGGTGGATTGGCGAATGCGACCCATGCCGGTGCTGAATAAAACGGTGGCGCCGCTGACTCCGGCCCCCCTCCAGGCGTCCAGCAAGGCGCGCAATTTTTCAGGATCGTGCAAAATAAACAAAATCAGGCTCATTCTTCACTCTCTTCCTGGAGTACCGGAATGGGGGGTTTCGGCTTGAAACGGTGGAAAACGTAACGCAACAGGGGCGGGGTGACCAGCGTGCTGATCAGTACCACGGCAACGATGGCAGACAGCGCGCCGCCATCCAGCAGACCGGCATCCTTGCCGACCGCCGCGATGATGAGTGTGACTTCGCCGCGCGCCACCATGCCGGTGCCCAATTGAATGGATTCGCGCCAGGGTAAGCCACCCAGTCTGGCTCCGCTGGCTGCGCCGAACAGCTTGCCAATAATGGCAGCCAGCGCAACTACCAGGATGAACACAAGGGCGGCCGGCTGCAGTCCTTTCAGGTCGACCGAAAGGCCGATATTAATGAAGAAGATGGGCACAAAGAATCCATAAGCCAGGGCGGTGACACCGGGTTCGATGATCTTCTTCTCGGGTGTGCGGGCGAACATCAGTCCGGCCAGGAAGGTACCGATTATGGCGGCCATCTGTCCGAGCAACTCGGCGGCCAACCCATAGACCAGCAGGATGACGATGGCGAAGACGAGCGAACCCTGGCTGATCGAAAGACGGGCGACCCAGCGGGCCAGCCGGGGTAACAGCCACCATCCAAATGCAAATGCCAGGGAAAGATAGACCAGCATGCGCACGAAGATCCACAGCAGGCTGGCCAGGCCGCCGGTGCCGGAATAGACTGCCAGGAAGACTGAAAAAGCCACGATGGAAAGGATGTCGTCGACGACTGCCGCGCCCAACAGGCTAAACCGACCCGACTGCGCAGGAACCCCAGCTCCATCAGGGTGCGGGCCGATATGCTGACGCTGGTGGCAGCCAGAGCCAGACCGAGCAGCAGGGCTGCCACATTGTTGAGGCCGAAGATGCGTCCGGCTCCCCATCCCAACCCGATCGACAGCAGCAGGCCACCCAGGCTGGCAAGCAGCGAGACCTTGCGGTGGCTGGTCAGTTCGCCCAGGTGCAGTTCGAGACCGGCGATGAACATCAACAACAGCACGCCCAGTTCGCTTAATTCGGCGATGGTGTCACCCAGCGTGCTGCTGTTTATGAACGGCAGGCCCAGGATGTTGATGAGAGAAGGACCCAGGAGCACACCCACCAGCAGTTCACCCAGGACGGAAGGTTGGCCCAGGCGGGTGCTGAGATAACCGGCGGCCTTGGCGGCCAGGAGAATGACGACCAGTTCGAAGGCGAGCTGTAGGAAGGGGGTCATAGATGGAAATAGTTTATCATATTTGGGGAACCGGAGGTGCTGAGGGTAAATTCCTTAATCAGAATGGTGGAAAAAGTGATGGAACAAATCCAGTGACCGAGTTCTGCCTGCTGCGGAAGACACACTGAAAAGATCATCGAGGACACGCCGGTTCCATCCCGAATTTCCGATCAGGTTCTAATATTGGCCGGCAAAATTATAGAACAGGCTGTACCATTTCCCAGAGGGCATGCCTGCCTCGATGCCATTCCGGATGATGACCAGGTTGTTTCCAATGGTTGGCAAAATTCAGCTTGAAATTCAGGGTTCCTGCCCGGACAAAGAGGGTTCCCCCCGGGTAGGCGTTCGAGAACGGCTGGGCTGCGTGTGCAGGTCAGCCTGAGAGCCGGAGCAATTTTATCGCGGTTTATAAAATCGGGTTTCGAAAGTGCGCTGCCACAGGTCATCGCGCTCCATCCGGTCTGGTTCTCTTGAGGCGCCTGCTTGCATTTGTTTACGGGTTTCGAGCGGAAGCATGGGGCAAAAGTCGTCTTGTCTACAGGATGGAAGCGATGTATATTTGTGGCATTGGAAGCTTTATTGATAAACCCTTGCGACCGGTAATGGAAATCCTGAAAAAAACTTGAATGAGCCGGGTTGCGGGAAATTGCCCTCCACCCAGGAATATTTCGCAGGCAGGAGGCCCTATGACACACGAAATCACATACGACCCAATAACGAAAATTATCAGAATAAAGGTTACGGGAAATATACTTTTGGACGAAATCAAGCAGATCTATATTGAAGCAATCCAAAATGCTAAAGAAGAGGAGGCTTTTCTCTTCTTGAGCGACTATCGCCAGGCGCAAATAAGTCTTTCTGCCGTTGAAATTTATGAATTACCCAGAACGTTCGTGGATATCGCAAAGTCGGCCGGGTACAACCCCTACCACCTTAAGCGGGCGATCCTCCCTTCGGGAAAACCGGAGGATTTTCGGTTCTTCGAAACGGTAAGTATAAATAGCGGTCAAAGCTTTGCCAAGTTGTTCCAGGAGGTTGATGAAGCCATAGGTTGGTTAACAGAAAAATAATCCCTAATCAAAATCAGGCAACTCTTCCGTTATAAAACTACAGCTTAAGCGATTGACCCAAATCCACCCGGAATCACACCGCCGCGGAACATAATCGATCCATTCTTCGTCCTTACCGGTAAGGAGACCGAAATGAAACCAAAATTATTGTTATTCTTATTGATGATCGTGTTAACGATGAACGCCTGCAGCTCTAAAGCGCCAATCGCCCCCACTCCCACACACGCCACCGAAACCCCACCTGGTTCACCGACAGATGTGATTACCTCGGCGGATCAAAAGGGATATTCGAACAGCGCCTTCGGGTTCGGCTTTCAATATCCATCGGCCTGGTTCGGTCCGGACGAGTACGTATCGGATCAAACCTTGCGGGTTTCCGTCGGTTCGGACGTGGTCTATCCCTACGGGGAGACGCCCGCACAGCCTTCCGACATCAAGAATTCCTACCTGGTTGTAATCCAGTATACGAAGGGCGTTGCGGATACGAATTCGAATGACCCCTACCAATCCTTGAATGGCATGAAAGACGGTGAGTCGCTTTCGGGGCCACGCAGCCTGGTTACCCGGGTCCGCCAACTCGAGCTGGGCAGGTTTACGGGATTCGAATACATTTCCACGTTGCCCGAGACGGCGCAAACGGAGCATGTCTTTACCAGGAACGTCATCCTGTCCGACGGGCAGGCGAATAGTATTACGGTCTTCGGAACGCCGAATAACGTAGAGGTTGCCACCGGCGCAGACTGGCGCAGCGTTTACCAGGCGATCGACGCAGCCAACCAGGCTTTCTTCGACGCAATCGTTGCATCAATCACAGTGAATTGAAGGTAACGCGACCGATTCCGCACAAGAGAGGCTCTAATTATGAATCAATCGATCGTACACGTTGCCCTGGTGGTAAAGGATTACGACGAAGCGATCGCATTTTATACGGAGAAGCTGCACTTTACGCTGGTCGAAGATACCTACCAGCCGGAGCAGGACAAACGCTGGGTGGTGGTTGCTCCGCCCGGATCGAACGGGACTACTCTGCTGCTGGCCCGCGCTTCCAAACCGGAACAGGAACCCTTCGTGGGCAACCAGACAGGCGGTCGGGTATTCCTGTTCCTGAACACGGATGATTTCTGGCGGGATTATCAAGAGATGCTCTCCCGGGGCATTAAGTTCGTCCGGGAGCCGAAGGAGGCCGAATACGGATGGGTGGCGGTCTTCGAGGATCTGTACGGGAATTTATGGGATTTGTTGGAGTTGAAATAAAATCAATCCATAATTAGGCAAAACAGTTACCCGGAGTGCATTGCCTTGATAATTTGGCATTGGGATATATAATCCATCAAAATACTCATTGATCAATAAGGCATAAAGGGAGAACTTCCATGATTGTCTGCCCCTGGTGTGGCACCAGCTACACCAATTTCCAATCCAATTGTTCGAATTGCGGGGGTCCCTTGCCGGCCTCCGAACAAACCCTCAGTTCGACTGCGACACCCGAATCCGTCCCCGTACCACCGCCTGCGCCGCGCCCGATCTCGAATAATTATGCCTGGAAGCTGTTGACCAGCGACGGGTGGGCAATCACCGCATTCATCCTGAGCCTGCTGGGAGGGATTTTCAGCCTGGTGGGGGTGGGTCTCACGATTGCACTGATAACGGCGTTCGTGGGCATCCCTTTCCTGCTGCTCGGGTTGATGTTGCTCGGGATCGGGATTGCCCTGATCATCTGGCGCTACCAGAAAAGCCAACAGCTGGTGAATGTCCTGCGTTCCGGGCAGGCCACCAGCGGGAAGATCACCGAAGCACGGCAGAATTATTCGGTGCAGGTCAACGGGCGCAGCCCATGGGTGATCCGCTATAGCTTCCAGGCGGAAGGGCAGGAATATGCCGGGATAGTCTCCACGTTAAACCAGGTTGGGGGGAATTTCCATGTTGGCGAACACGTTTGCATCCTGTATTTGCCTGCTGCTCCCCAATGGAATTCCATTTACCCGCATCCGTAACCAGCAACTTGAGCCGGGCTGGAGACAATCGGGTCTCCCGGAAAACGAGCCGGACAGTTTTGGCGAGAAATCTTCACTCGACTCCTGCAACTGCGGGGATTTCAGTTAGGAATCTTCCAGTCCTGCGGAGTGGCCTGCTTGCCGGCAGCCTGCTTTTCCTGAGCTGGCTCGCCTGGCTGGCCATCTCGGGAGGCTTCCGACAAATCCGGCGTTCCCGCACCGTCGGCCAGCAGGTCGAGACCGTCACCCAGATCGAGATGCGGCTTTCTGAGCCTGCTGGTTGCGCTGACCTGCTTCCGCTGGCGCCGCTGGGCTGCTGGGGTGCGTAACCTGTGGGGCGTCAGCCTGGTGACATCGGCGGGCCTCTCCTCCCTGGTGTGGGGACCACGCATGCCCCTGGTTGGAGTTCTCTTTGCCGGGATGGCCCTGTTGGTGGTACAGGCCGTCAAATGGGCTTTTGGACGGCATTGACGTCCTGCTCTACCAGCCAGGAATTGTTTCATTGATTACCGTTCGGGCGAAACGAACGGAGAAATCGTTTGTCCAGTATGCGGGTTGTTTTCCTGGAGGAAAGAGGAAACGATCGTGGTCAGACATATATTTAAATCTAGCGGAGGTTCCTAATGGCAGACAATTTCCTTGTTAGAATTTTCGAACACAACAACTGGGCCAACCAGGAGATCATCCAGGCCTGTTCCGGCTTAAATGATGAACAGTTGGATGCCGTACCCCAGTCCGCAACAAAAGGCAGTATTCGCAGAACCCTGATCCACCTGGTCGGGTCGCAAGAGCACTACCTGGAACTCCTGACCATGCCGGTTGAAACCAGGTCCGATCCTCATATCACTCTGGCGGAGATAAATACGTACGCCAAAAACAGCGGAGCAGGCTTGCTGGCGCTGGCGCAGGACCCTTCCGGTGTGTTTTCTCAGGAAAAATTGCATACGGCGGATGGATATCTGGTGGATGCCTGGGTGATCATGCTCCAGGCGATCAACCACGCCACTGAACATCGCGAGCAGATCAAAAGCATGTTGAGTGCACTGGGGTTGGTTCCACCCAACATCGGCGGTTGGGATTACGGCGAGGTGGTCGGGTCGCTCATCCCCGTCTCCTCCTGATTGTGAAAAGCTTATTCATCAAAATAACTCTTTATGGAATCATTCGAATTGCCAGCTGCGCGTTTGAGCGGTCAGCGAATTGAGGAGAGCGGACTAAAGCAACCCAGAGAAGTCGTCAGCTGGATGGGCGCCATGCAGGCGCAGGATTACGCCATGGCAAAATGGGCCATTGGCCTGCGTTGCCCCGGCGCGACCCAACCGTCAGTCGATTTTGCCATTAATAATGCTGAAATCATCCGGACGCACCTGTTGAGATACACCTGGCATTTCGTGGCTGCCGCCGATTTGCGTTGGATATTGGATTTATTGGCGGGCAAGCTGAGAGCTTCCATGGTCTCCCGCCATAAACAGCTTGGGCTGACGGAAGAAAAGATTGCGCATAGCAATAATTGCATGGGAAAGGCGCTTCAGGGGGGCAGGCAGTTGACCAGGGAAGAATTGCTGGGGGAATTAAAGATTGCCGGATTTGCACTGGATGGGAATCGGGCTTCGCACCTGCTGGGCCGGGCGGAAATCGATGGGATCATTTGCAGCGGTGCAATTAAAGGTGGCAAACAAACCTATGCGCTGCTTGACGAATGGGTCCCCAAAGCGGAGAGCGTTGACAGGCAGACAGCCCTGGCGAAGCTGGCGTACCGATATTTCAGCAGCCACGGCCCGGCCAGCCTGCAGGATTTCACCTGGTGGTCTGGTCTTTCTGTTGCTGAGGCGAGATCAGCCCTGGAACTGGCAAAACCGCAACTGGTTTCTGAAACGATCGATTCTCAGGTCTACTGGTTCACAGAAATAGAGCCTGTGCCCCATTCCGCTCCGGCAGGTGAAGGGTGTTATTTGTTGCCTGCATTCGACGAATATCTGATCAGCTATAAAGACAGAAGCGCCGCATTGCCCGCGACGGATTTCACTCGGGCGGTCTCGAGCAACGGCATTTTCTGGCCGGTGGTTGTGATCGAAGGGAAAGTCAGGGGGATTTGGAAAAGAACGATCAAAAAAAGACTGGTCATTATTGAAGTGCAATTCTTTGAGGTTCCCGGTCGAGAACAACTGCGCCAGGCCGAAGAAGCGGCTGGAGAGTATGCCAGATTTATCGGTAAAGAACCTGAGATAAAGATACAATTTAGGGATTAATAATGCCTGCCGGATGGCAGGCACCTGCGTACAACCTGATTGACTATATTCTCAATGTACGAAATCCGGGTGGTTAATGCAACTGGATAATTGCCATTTTATTTGAAACAAGGCACACTTTTTTTTAGCAGACCTGCACCGTACAAAGCTACGGAGCAGGGCAGGGAATTGTTAAAAACTGCCCGTTCACATTCTGTCGATGGAGGATCGGATGGAAAACCCCCTGTTTAACAGCAACTTCATAAATGTGAACGGTCTTCGTTTGCACTACCTGGACTGGGATGGGGATGGTCCGGCGCTCCTTTTTTTGGCAGGAATGGGTGCAACGCCCACATATTCGAGCATTTCGGAACTCGCTTCAGTGACCGATTCCACGTGTTGGCGCTGACCCGCCGAGGACACGGTGAATCGGACCATCCCGGGAGCGGATATGACATAGATACGCTCACACAGGATATTGCGCTCTTCCTGGACGAACTGGGGATCCGGCAGGTCATCCTGGCGGGACATTCTTTCGCCGGGGTGGAAATGTCCCATTTCGCTGCTATCCACCCCGAGCGAGTTGCGAAGGTGATCTATCTGGATGCAGCCTTTTATCGGAATCTGCCTTCTTTCAAAGAAATGCGGGCGAAAAACCCGTTGCAGAATATCCAGGTTCCCTGGCTGGACGTGGATTACTATTCCGTTCAGCAGTATTTTGAAGCCATGAAAAAAGCGTTTCCTTCCCTGGTGCCGGTGTGGCATGGCTTGGAAGCGCAGGGTTTGCATGAGATTACCATCCAGCCGGACGGTAAGGTGGTCGACCGGATGACCCCGGAGATCGAGAAAGCTTTGAACGATACAGTCACAGCTTATCAGCCCGAGGACGCTCAAATCAGGGTCCCGGTGCTCAATTTTGCCTCTTTCCCGGATGGAGAGGCTTTCATTTCCAGAGAATACATGACCGAAACCCAGCAGAAAGAAATTTTGGAATTCTTCGCAACGACCCGCATGATCTGGTTGCGGCAAACGATCCAGCAATTTCGCCACTACGTACCTCAAGCTCGGATCGTCGAGATCCTTCACGGACATCATTATTGTTTCATCCAGCAGAAGGATTTGGTCTACAACGAAATGATCAGATTCCTTTTGGAATAAGGTTTTTCTAGATCGCGACATATTTTGCATAGCGAAAGTTGTTGCAGGAACAAACGAAATTCTCCCTTGCTAATTATTCTTTCAGGTAGCCAGGTTGAACTGGAAAAGAAACTTGTTCGTTCAATCAGATAAGGGCGGGACCGATTGAATTATTGGAATAGTCCTGAAATGGCGCGAGGATAGGTCTCACGCTTGCTCCAGGCGAGCCCACTTTCCCAGGCAATTTCCCACTCTCGTTTTGACAACTTTTTCCGTGCCAGGGCAATCCTGGAATTGTTCAATTGAAAATAGAACGGTACCAGCACCTCGCCCGAGGACTGCAGCAGCGACGTTATCGCAGCATACCTTTCCACGGCTTGCTTCAGCATTAAGGGATCCTCTTCCGATTTCATCACGAGGTAGCCTGCCAGGGTTGAAAGGAAATACAGCTGTCTGCGAATGTGCTGCCCGGCAACCTGGCTGGCCAGCTTTAAATTTCGAAAGGCTTCTTCATAATCTTGAGTTGCCAAAGCGACCTCAGCCAGATCAGTCAACACCATCGGATAATAAATGCTATCTCCATCGTTAAGATGACTCAATCCCTTTTCCAATAACGTTCGTGCCATTGCATAATTTCCAATCGCCAGTTCGACCTCACCTAATTGCACTCCCGGAGCTCCAGGGTTGAGCATTTCAGGATGGGCCTGCGCAAGTGTATAGCTTTCGCTTAACACCTGGTGTGCTTCATCATAGCTGCCCTGCTCAATGAAAATCCTGCCCTTCAGGTTGAGCAAAAGTGGATAGGCATCGTCGAGAGAATTCGTGCGCGCGATGGATACCGCTCGATCGGCTATCGACAAGGCATAGTCGAAATGGTGCTGCTGCCAGGACAAGGTGGATAAGCGATTCAACAAGACGATCAGTGGGGTGTCCTCGACCTTACCGGGCATTTCCACCACTTGTTGGATCAATTCCATGCCCTGGCGCAGGTACCCAACATGTTCCCAAAGATCACACAGATCCTTCGCAAGCGGGACGGCCATTTTCGGATGTCTCGTGGAAACAGCCCAAATCAAAGCCTGACGTAGATTTCCTCCGTTCAGCTGGAAGAATGACTCAAAATCCAATCCGCTAGAATTGCGCAGTGCCTTTTCAAGCATGGCTTTGTAGAATTCGGCATGCGCTGCCTGGAGTTTTTTCCGTTCATCCTCCATGATTCTAGAATTGGAAAATTCATGGATTATTTCCAGCATTTTCCAATATGTGTGTCCGTTTATCTCGTTTTGCTGCAAGAGAGAATGTGCCGCCAAATACTCAAGCTCCAGTTTCGAGGTTTTCTTGTCCATTCCATTCCCAATGCAGATTGCAGAGACAGCTTCTGCGTCAAACAGGTCTGTAAAAACTCCAAGCCTTCGGAAAAGCTCCTGTTTTTCAGGCGAAAGGAGCGAATAACTCCAGGCAATGACATTTTCAAGGGTTTGCTGCCTGATTGGCAAATCCCTGGCGGGTTCCCCAATATATTCCAACCACTGGTTCTGATTTTCTGGTCGGAGAATATCGACCAGTTCAACCAAACTCATGTGATGAAGAGACGCGGCTGCCAATTCAAGGGCAAGGGGGATGCCGTCCATCCTGGTGCAAATTTCGACGACCGCTTCCGCGTTTGCACTGTTGATCTCAAAATTTGTTTGGGATTGCTTTGCTCGAAATCGCAAATAGCTGCACGGCTTCATAGTGAATGAGCGAATCCGGATTGTGGGAACTTTCTGCTGGTGGAATGGAAAGTGGGGGAAGGTAATATTTGAATTCCCCATAAACATTTAACGGGACCCGGCTCGTGACCAGAACCTTCACCCCGGGGCACGCTTTCAGTAAATCAGCTACATCTGTTGCGGCATTCTCGACCTGCTCAAAATTGTCCAGAACAAGTAGGATTTCCATCTTTTGCAAGGCAAACTTGAGTTGTTCGAGCGTGCTAAATGAAGGCAGATCCAAGTACCTTAAAGTCTTGCTTATTGCTGCAACCACAAACCTGGGATCTAGAACGCTTGAAAGGTCCACGAACCAGACCCCATTTATAAAATCGTTTAGCGATTGCAGGGAGCAGTGGATGCTAAGGCGTGTTTTCCCAATCCCGGGGGCACCGATCAGGGACACCCAGCGAACTTCCGGGCTGACCACGAGTGAATGGACCGCCTCTATATCTTTTGTGCGGTCGACTAAGGATGTCAGGAAAGAGGGGAGATTATTTGACCTTGCCGGTGAAAAAAACCTGCCCGGTAAATGGGAAGGCGAAGGAACCGAGAATGATGGAGTTTCTTCCTGGAGAATACCCCGCGCAAATTGCAGGAAGGCTGGTCTTTCCTCTACAGAAAGATGCAGTTCTTTAGCAAGAAGTTCTGCAAGCTGTTGGGAAGGTTTTCTCTCCCCGGCTTCAATTTTCCGGATGGCTGCTTCTGAACATGCCACCCTGCGGCCTAATTCCGCTTGCGTAAGATCAAGTTCTCTGCGGCGATGTTTTAACCAGACCCCGAAGGAAATAATCTCATCCATCCAGCACCGCCGTTCCTTTTGTAACACTTTTTGTAACGATGAGCGTGACCAAGAATATTTCCCATTTTGCTATCATGGAGCCAACATAATTCAGTAAGCAAAGCCTATTATAAAAGGAGATTAAGTTCTATGAAAGCCCGTAATTTAATTCTACCAACCATTTTACTGGTATTCGCCTTACTGGCAGGCTGCGCCCAGGCAGCTCCAACCACGCTTCCTCAAAATCCAGCAGCGAATATTCCCGCAGCCCCCGTTGCTACCAGTCAACCCGTGAATGTTTCTACGGCGCCGACAGCCACCCTTGAGCCAGCGGTGTCATCTTCAACTTCAGAGGACCCCATTACAATCGTTAAGAATTATATGGACACTGCTAATACCGGCGATTTCAACAAAACCCTGGCATTTTATAGCGACGATGCCGTGGTTTATAACCCACTTGGAGTATTTGTGGGCAATGATGAAATTTCCAAATGGCTGACAAATGACGTTGTAACGACCCGTGTAAGCCCAACGGATGTGAAGATGCAGGGGAGTATGGTAATCGTTACCGGTACCGTCTCTTTGGATCGTTTCCAGAAGGCAGGTGTCGGAGATGTTGCCTTCACGGCCGATTACATGGTGCAAAATGGGAAAATCCGCTTCTTTTCCCCAACAGTTCAACTCACTACAGACCAACAAGCCAAGATGAAAGCTTTTCTTGCGAACGCCCCGGCTGCTCCAACACCTGCGGTTAATCCTGAAGATGTAGTGAAAGCATACGTCGATGCAGCCAATTCCGGGGATTTTAGCAAGGCCTTATCCTATTACGCAGATGACGCAGCTGCACTGGTAATGAACAATGCACTTCTCCTTAGCGGCAAGAATCAGATTTCAAATTGGTTGAAAACTGATGTGCAAACCACCCGGGCGAATCCACAGGATTGGCAGGTGAATGGGAATGTTGTCATCAATACCGGCACGGTCTCCCTGGCTCGGTTCACCCAATTAGGCATTGATTCAGTCCAATATAAGTCTGTATATGTGGTCGAAAACGGCCTGATCCGTCTCTTCTGGCCAAGCCTCATCTTAACTCCGGATCAAATGGCAAAAATACAGGCGGCCCAGTCAGCTCCAACGGCTACGCCCTGAAAATAAATAAGGTTGCTGCGTTCTTAAATCCTCCCTGTCCTCTTCTTCGTGTAGGGCAGGGAGATTAATTTTACAATATGCACGGAAATACCAAATTCCCCTTGTCGATTTTAAGCAACCATTTAATATAATGGCTATAATTGACAGGATTAGGCATAAATGATCTGGGTGAACTTGTTCTTCGCGGGAGCGAGAGTCCACAAAAAGCCGTCCCTACCAACCCTGTGGAGGCATAAATGGAATTCGAGGTCAACGACGACGCGTTGGAAGCAGCCCTGGCAAAAATCGAAGGGGAGCATGCCTGGAGTCCCCGGGTGATTTCCCGGTTGGAGAATTCCATCCGCACCGCTGAAGACCAGGATCTTTTCCGCCTCAACCCGTTGCAGTGGGCCGAGGGGAAAAATGTGGATGTGCACGAAGCTATAGACCTGTTCCTGCATGCCGCCAAAGCCGACCTGTTCTACATGGAGTGGAACGTGATCTGCCCTTGTTGTGGCAAGATCACCCAGAGCTTGCGCGATCTGCATAGCGTAGAGTCCAGGATCAATTGCACAGTTTGCTTTCGCGAAGATCAGGCTACCCTGGACGATTATGTCCAGATCTCTTTCACCATTTCTCCCGAGGTGCGTTCCCTGCGCTTCCATCACCCCGAAACCCTTACTCTGGAAGATTATTGTTTTAACTACTTATTTGAACGTGGGGTTCGCTTTCCGGAAGGTCAGGATTTTACATTAAAAGATTTTCTCAAGAATTTGACGCTCCATTTTTCGACATTTTTACCGGGGGAAAAAGTCACAGTTGAAGCGGAAGTAGTTCATGGGATCGTTTTTTGCAACGATCTTTTCGGTGAGCAGAGTTTTGCTTTCGCAGTCGACCAATCCCCGGCAACCGGGCTTCAAAGGGTGCGGATCAAGTTGACTGGTACAGGGTTCGAGCTGGATTTACCGCAGATCCAACCGGGGGAAATGCACATTGCTCACAAGTTTATGACCGGAACTTTTTACCCGCTTCACCCGGGTAAGGTGGTCCTGGAGCTGGAGCAGGCCTCGACTTCCAAAGCAGCTTTGCTGGTTTGGGGTGCTCCCTACGAAGCGATTCGAGACTATCCGGATATCCGGACTATCCCCAGCCTGACCGCCAAGCTGCTTTTCACCTGCCAGACCTTTCACGACCTGTTCCACGCGGAAGTCTTCCAGGAATCGCAGGGTTTTGCTGTCAAGGACGTGACCTTCCTCTTCACGGACCTGAAAAGCTCGACCCAGCTCTACCAGCAGATTGGCGATTTGAATGCTTTCGCACTGGTACGGGAACATTATGGCGTTTTGAACCGCGCCATCCTGGGCCGGCATGGGGTCGTCGTCAAGACCATTGGCGACGCCATCATGGCCACCTTTACCCGCCCGGTGGATTCGGTGGCAGCCGGGTTGCAAATGCTGAGGGAACTCCGCCAGATCAACCACGCATCCAATCGGGGCAAATTGATCTTGAAGATTGGCATCCACCGGGGCGCGGCCATCTCGGTGACGCTCAACGAGCGCATCGATTATTTCGGCCAGACGGTGAATATCGCTTCCCGCGTGCAGGGCAGCGCCGGAGGGGAAGAGATCTACATGACCGAGCAAATTCACGACTCGCAGGGCGTAGCGGAGCTGCTCGAGGATCAGCACTGCCAGTCCGAACCGGTCGTGATCCAATTGAAAGGCATTGATGAGCAAGTGAAAGTATATCGGGTGACCTGCCTGGACTAGAGGCGGTGAAGGGGGATTAAGATTTACCCTGGTCACCTACAGACGAATACATCCTTCCCCATTTTTCGTGCGACTCTCCAAAATCCGATTCTCACCCGGGGTCAACCAAAGACGGCCCTTCTTTCCGCCGCCTTGGTGGTATGATTCTTAACAATCCAAGTGAGGTGAATATGAGTTGGGAATCCAAGTTAAACCGAACCGTCAGAGTGGCGAACAGCCAGGAGATGGGCACCTTCGCCCGCCTGCTGACCGCCATTACCGCCGCTGGAGGGAACGTCGGCGGGATTGAACTATTGAACGAGACTTCCCTGCAGGTGGTGCGCGACATTACCATCTTCGCCGATGATGAAGTCGAGTTGGAACGTATCCTGGAAGCCATCCGGGACAACCCGGGCACGCGCCTGCTGGACGTGCGCGACGATGTGCTGGCCATGCACATGAAGGGCAAGATCGCCATCCGCAGCCGCTACCCCATCGACAGCCTGCGCGCCCTGCGCCAGGTCTATACGCCCGGCGTGGCCGAAGTCTGTCTGAAGATCGCCAAAGACCCCAAGCTTGCCCACATGTACACCGCTTGCAGCCACCTGGTGGCCATCGTCACCGATGGGACCGCCGTGCTGGGGCTGGGCGATATCGGTCCGCTGGCCGGTATGCCGGTCATGGAAGGCAAGGCCATGCTGATGGAATCGCTGGTGGGGCTCTCCGGCATCCCGATCCTGCTGGATACGAAGGACCCGGCCCGCATCATCGACGTGGTCACTGCCATCGCCCCCACCTTTGCGGCCATTCAGCTTGAGGACATCTCGGCGCCGCGTTGCTTCGAGATCGAAACCGGCCTCCAGAAAAACGTCGATATCCCGGTCCTGCATGACGATCAGCACGGCACCGCCGTGGTCACCGTGGCTACTCTGACCACTGCCACCCGCAAGACCGGGCACGACCTGGGCAAAGCGGTCATCGGCCAGGTGGGTCTGGGCGCGGCCGGGAACGCCATTGCCAGGATGCTCATGCAGATCACCGGCAACCCCGTCCTGGGGACTGACCTGAGCGAGGCGGCCCTGCTGCTGCACGAAGCCAACGGCGGGAAGCGTGCCAGCCTGGCGGAGCTTATGCAGGCCTGCGACATCGTCGTCGCCACCACCGGTGTGCGCGGCTTGATCAAGCCTGAAATGGTCCACAAGGGGCAGATCATCCTGGCGCTCTCCAACCCCTATCCCGAGATCGAGCCCGAGCTGGCTCTCCAGCATGGGGCCGCCTATGCACTGGACGGCAAATCCGTCAACAACGTGCTGGGCTTTCCGGGCATCTTCCGGGGCGCCGTGGACACCTGGACGCCGCGCATCACCCACGAGATGCTGGTGGCAGCCGCCATGGCCATCGCCGATTACACCACCGACGACCAGTTGGTCCCCAATCCGCTCGACCACAAACTGCACATGGCCGTTGCCCATGCCGTGGCCACCAAGGCCATCGAGCAGGGCCTGGCCCGCTCCGAGTACGTCCCCTATGTGCATGATTGACGGGAAAAAGCCAGTTGCCACAGAGAATTGGGAAATTTGCAACATTGTGAAATAAAGCACTACATCTGTACAAATTCCGGTTTATAATCAGCCCGGCAGAATTCTCATCCCTGCTGCCCACTTCGCCGCCAGGCGGATTCGTAAAATCATCCCATCCGTCCCCGAGAAAGGTCTGCCATGCAAAAGAACCTGCTCTCCGTGCTGATCCCACTGTGTTCGTTAGCGATAATTATCACAAGCTGCGCACCGGCTCCGGTTATTTCGGAACCCACGCTTGTCCCTGCAACTGCCTCCCCGCAGCCGCAACTTTCAGCCACTCCACCCCCTGCCCCAACTGCCACAACCTCTCCGGTCCCAACCTCCACCCCCTTGCCCCTGGCGTGTAACATCGTCTTCGATTCCGACCGGGATCAGAATCTTGAGATCTACGTCATGGGTCCGGACGGCAGCCACCCGGTGGACCTGACCAATAACCCCGGGGATGACTTTGACCCGGTCTGGTCGCCGGACGGGGGTCAGATTGCCTTCGTCTCGAACCGCGTGACAGATGCGGGTGGCGGACAGTTCATCTTTATGATGCTTTCCGATGGGAGCGATGTGGTGCAGGTCTCGCACCAGGACGAGAGCCAATCCCCGGATTGGTCAGCGCTGGGCGACCAGATCGCCTACAGCAATAAGGGCGATATCTACCTGGTCAATCTGCCAGAGCACACTGAGGTCAATCTGACCAAAAGCCCCGAACGCGATTCGCAGCCAAAATTCTCGCCCGACGGCCGGCAGATCGCCTGGTTGAAGGGGGAAGGGAATAACACTCAGCTTTTTGTGATGGATCTGGAGGGCGGAAATGCCCGGCAACTCACCTACGACGGTACTGTCTATGGCGCCGAGTGGACGGTGGATGGCCGCATCCTGGCCAATTGGGATAACCCCACTGGCCTTTGCCACAACTGTGTCATCACCGCCGATGGCGCAGACGTGAGCGGACGCTGGCGGCAAGGGTACCATCCAACAATTCCTGCCCTTCTGGACGGCCGGCGGCGAGCGCGTGGAACTGGGTTCCGGCGATATTAATGGCACCGGTAATCAGGACATATTCCTGGTCGGCGAGAATTTCCCCGATCTGTTCCTTTTTCTCACCGATAGCCCCGGCAACGACCGCAACCCCGATACCGCTTTCAAATGCGGACCCACCTACGGTGTTTATCCACAGTATGGGTCCGATCAGGCCGAGTCCACCACTGCGGACGGCGCATGCTCGGCCCGGCGGCTCGTTTGTCATCGGTTACACGGGCAGTTTGGATGCTCAAACGCAACTGGACCTCGATACTGCCTGCTCTGAGCTGGCGCTGCAATGCGTACATGCTGAAACCATTACCGACCTGGCCGACCAGGGCGTGGACGCCATCATAAACAGTTCAAACCAATGGGACGTGATGGGCTCTGCCCCAGCCTTGCACGCGGCGGTCGAGCGCGGCCTCCCCGTTTTCGTGCTGAATGCCGAGACCGGTGAGCCGGGCGCCTACAACCTCTCGGCTGAGTATGAAATCTATACATCCACGCTGCACTGGCTGCTCAAGCAGATGGGTGGGCAGGGCGAATTTGTTTATTACAACTTTGGCGACAGCACCTACATTCAAAGCATTGTGGATGAGGTGCTCAAAGACTATCCTGGCATCACTGCCATTAAGAGGACGCCGATTTCAACGGCAATTCTTTCACCCAGCAGGATATCGTCGACATGCTCTCCAAGAATCCAAAGCTTGGCGCGATCTGGTCCACCGGACAGTTGAATGACATCTTCTGGGGGATCAACGACACGGCCAATAAGCACATGCCGCTGACCGAATGCCTGGCGAATAAAGATTTTCTCATCTCCTGGAAGAACGCGCTCGATGCCGGTTCAAAATTCCAATGCATTGCACACATCCGCCCGGGCGGTACCGCCTATGAGGGCGTTTACGTGGCGTACTACTCCCTCAGCGGCCTCAAATTCAAGCCGGATGCCTTCACCAGCTCGGGCGGCAACACCCTCAAATATGACATCCCGGTCATTACCAATAAGTCGCTACCCGGCTGGATCGGGCCGAAACTTGAATCCTTGCGCGTCGGAGAGAATAATCTCTATCAACTCCCCCCGATGACACCCGGAGAGATCAAGTCGAAATGGTTTATTGA
>CAWFBZ010000005.1:0-18065 GCA_963814135.1 uncultured Chloroflexia bacterium
GCGCGCCTGACCGCTCCCAGCGTGCACGAACTGGGCATTCCGGTGCAAATTATCGGGGATAACATGCCTGCCTATGTGTTGTCCCAGGGCAAAATCCAAAAATATTTCACCGCCGCAGACCTGGTGACCCTGGATGGCCATGTGGTCAATAAGATTGGCACCTTCCAGAATGCCATCACAGCCCATTATCACGGC
Organism: uncultured Chloroflexia bacterium; assembly: GCA_963814135.1. Classification (GTDB taxonomy): domain Bacteria; phylum Chloroflexota; class Anaerolineae; order Anaerolineales; family Villigracilaceae; genus UBA877. Next base: position 196 of record CAWFBZ010000005.1, read on the forward strand.
GTCCCCTACTTCGTCTTTTCGTGGGGCCCCGATAAAATGAAACCGGATCGCGCCTCGATCGAAATTGAAGAACGCAACCCGGCCGAGATGAAGGCCTGCCGGGGAGTTCCCACGACCGATCCTGCCATCGATGCCTACTATCCCGCCTTTGATATCACCCCACCGCATCTGGTTTCCGGGGTCGTCACCGAATACGGCATCCTCAACCCCTATGACTTGCGCCGTTATTTTGGATAGATAGGGAGACTCGTATGGAATCTGCCATCATCACTGGAACAGGAATATATGCGATCCCGGGTTTTACGTTTACGCAAAAGCAGGTGGATACTCCCTATGGGCCGGCGCTGGTGAATATCGGCGATAGAGATGGCTTTTCGCTCGCATTCCTGCCTCGTCACGGTTTGGATCATACAACGCCGCCTCATAATATCAATTTCCGTGCCAATATTAAGGCGCTTCAAATACTGGGCGTGAAGCACGTCCTGGCAACCTATGCCGTTGGCTCGATCAATCGACAAATTCCTCCCGGAGGGTTGGCCTTATTATCCGATTTCTTGGATTTCACCAGCAATCGTCCACTCTCATTCTTTGACGGAGGCAAAACCGGTCTGGTACATACCAATATGGATGTGCCCTATTGTCCTGCACTCGGACGCAAAATTCTTGCATTGGCGCCCGGTTATGAATTGCTGATTCGTCCGGAGGCCGTTTATGTTGCCACCAATGGCCCCCGCTTTGAGACGCCAGCTGAAATCCGTATGTACGAAAAGCTGGGAGGCGATGTTGTCGGAATGACCGGGGTGCCCGAGGTGGTTCTGGCACGTGAACAGAACATGCACTTCGCCGCGGTTGCCTTTTCCATAAACTGGGCTGCCGGGTTGGAAGAAAAAATGGAATTTGTCAGCGCAGGGATGGAAAAATTACGCCAAAAGCTGGCTTCTCTTTTGGTCCAGTCTCTCCAGGAGCTGGAAACGCTCGACTGCAGGTGTGAATTTGCGCGAGTCGTCATGCACCAGCCGGAAGAATGAGCAGTGCGCATTTATTATTCCTTTCCCGTTTCAAGGAGGTGCCTATTCGATAGATTTATTTCGTTTTATGTTCATTTCTGTCCATCAAATTTATTTCCACTATTTCTGAAAGGAGAATGTCAATGAAGGAAGTTTTCTCAATGTGGAAGAACACCCGGATGATTATCCTGGTGGCGCTTTCTGCGGCGATTTATGCTGCTTTCTTGATCGTTTTTAAAGGTGGCATACCCATCATCCCGGGTATCACCGAAGTACGCCCGGCCAATGTGTTCCCCCCGTTTTCAGCCTCCTGTTTGGGCCCGCAGGAGCCTGGGGTTCAGCCATCGGTAACCTGATTGGCGACATCTTCGGTGGCACATTGGGTGTCGGCTCCATTTTTGGTTTTATTGGGAACTTCTTCCTGGGCTACATCCCCTACAAGATGTGGGGTGCTTGCTTTGGGTTGGTCAGCAAAGCCAAGATGGATCAGAACACCAATTCTGGCAAGAAATTGGCCGCCTTCGAAATCGTCTCCCTGACTTCTTCCGCTGCCTGCGGCATCATCATTGCCTGGTGGTTGGACCTCACCAAGATCGTTCCCTTCGCTTTTCTGTCCATCACCATCACTCTCAATAACTTCCTGGCAGCCTGTGTCCTGGGACCCATCCTTCTGCTCCTGCTCTATCCTCGTGTGAAGCGTTGGGGCCTGATCTGGACTGACATTATGAAAGTCGATGACGTTGCCAAGGGTGCAGCCAGGAACCTCGGCTCGATCCTGATGATCGTGGGTTCTTTGGGTGGTCTGGTCATTGGTATCCTGGCCGCAGCTGGCCTGGCCGGACAGACGCTCTACGGTTTTACCGGCGAACAGGGTCAGGTTTCGGTCTGGCTTTCGGTCCTGCCCTTCATTCTTTTGGTTGTGGTGGCTGGCTTTATGCTCTCCGGTCGCGAACAATTCGTCGAAGAAGCAGATTAATTTATTCCGTCGTTCATGAAAGGTGAGTACCCTTTTGGTACTCACCTTTTCTATAAAAAGGAGACCATGACAGCGCCTCGTATTGTTGATTTCCTCCTGTTGGGTGGCACAATCGTCACGATGGATGCAGACCGCCATTTGATTCAAAGCGGGGCAATTGCGATCAGGGATTCCCGGGTCGTCTGGATCGGTGCAGCGGATCAGACGGCTGATCTGTTTGACCCCCTTCAAACTTTGGATGTCACCGCCAAAGTGGTCATCCCAGGAATGGTCAATACCCACGGGCATTGGGCCATGACCCTGTTTCGGGGCTTTGTGGACGATCTCACCCTCGAAGCCTGGTTGGAAAAGATCTGGAAGGTCGAAGCGGCTGTCCTTTCGCCAGAGAATGTTGTTGCAGGCGCTGAGCTGGCCATCCTGGAAATGATCCGTTCCGGGACTACCTGCGCCGCAGATATGTACTGGCATTATCCAGAATCCTGCGATGCTGCCCGTCGCGCCGGTTTCCGGGTGGTCAATGGTCCCAGTTTTGCGGATATTCCGGGCTTTGAGGACCGGCCGGATATGAATTACCGCGCTGCCATCGGATTTTTGGATCGCTATCAGGGGGACCCCCTGATCCATTTATGCATGCAGGCGCATTCCACGTACACGACCAACCCGCAGATGTTGGAAGATATTCTGCGGATCACTAAAGAGCGTAATATCGGCTTCATCACCCATGCGGCCGAGTTCACGCGGAGAGCTTGAACTCGTTCGCAAGAAATATGGAAAAAGCCCGATCGAAGTATTGGATTCGGCCGGTCTATTGGGGCCCAAAACCCTGCTGGCTCACTGTGTTCATCTCTCTGATGCCGATATTGAACGTCTTGCCGAAACCCATACATCCGTCTCGCACTGCCCATCCTCAAACCTGAAACTATCCTCCGGGATTGCCCGGGTGGCGGATTTGGTAAAGTCTGGGGTAAATGTGTCGCTTGGGACGGACGGTCCTGCCAGCAATAACGACCTGGACTTGTTTAACGAGGCCCAGTTGGCTGCCTTGTTACAAAAGGGGCTTACCGGCGATCCGACCGTGCTGCCTGCAGAAGAGGTCTTTTCCATGCTGACCATTAATGGCGCCCGTGCCCTGGGTTTGCAAGATCAGGTGGGATCGCTTGAAGTCGGCAAGCTCGCCGACCTTGCAGTGCTCGATTTTGATTCGGTGAACCTGACCCCCTGTTATGACCTGTATTCTCACCTGGTTTATGCCGCCGCCCCTGCGGACGTTTGCCACACCATGATCCATGGCAAAATGGTCATGCAGGATCGGCAGATGCTCACGCTCGACGAAGAAAAAGTGAAATTCGAAGTCCGCAGGATTGCCGGACAAGTTCGATTAATTTAGGGTTTATTGAGCCGACCAGGGATAAACCAAACAGCATGCCGCTGCAGCGAAGTCTCTGTGCTTGCCCGTAAATCCACAAATAGCCGCGCTTTTCAATCTTCAACGACACATTGTCATTGCGGGAAGCCGTACTTCATCGTCCCGATGTCCTTCGGGATGGCGACGACCTGCACCTGCGCTGTTGGCAGGTGAGCAATCACCTCGCATAGCCGGTAATCACACAGTGTCATTTGGCGCGAGAGCTCTCAACAACCCCCCTCCGCCTTACGCCACTGCGTGGTGCAGGCAGGGTGGGGGTTGCGAGCAAATTCCCTTGCCAGATTAACACCCACCTACTATCAGGCGATTATGGAAATCATCCCCAGGATTTGATGGCCCAGGGTTTGATCCCCTTTGAAGATCAATTTCTTTACCGCCACATCCTGATCGATCCCGCGCGTGAATAACCGCCAGGCAATATCCTCGTCCATGATCACTTCGGCGGTTGGTTTTTCTGGGGCGCCGCGATAAAGTTTCCATGCCCTATTTTCCCGTAATATAGACCAGCCTCCTCCTGCCTCACCGGCAATCGTAACTGTCATGGAAGTTTGCTCGTCTGCTTCGATTCCCTCGTATGTCCGCGGTAACGCCTGCATAAAGGCTTCCAGCACCGGCGATAGATATTTGGCTTGCTTCAGTCCCGCCTGCCCGACCGCATCCCGGATATGCTGTTGGTGGTGCCAGCGCTCCGTGTATTCGCGCGCCAGGTCCAACCAGACCGGCGCCGGTTGTTCTCCGGCCCAGCTCACCGGTTCACCCATCGCAAAGGGGTCTAAACTCCCGAAGAAGGCGCACATTTGGGGGCCTGTCAATTCCAGTAGCTCGATCAGGAGCCTTGGGCTGATGCGGCGCGCCGCAGTGATCCAGCTTTGGTTCCATTCGTTGATAAACCTGACCAATTGCTCCCAATTATTGATGCTTACATCTGCTTCACAGCCATCCCGGCGCCTGGATAAATTGCCAATTTCGCCTCCCAGAATGTGCAGGGCCACATCTTTGACCACCCACCCCGTGCAAACGGTTGGTTTCTGCCAATCTTCTGCAGACAGGCTTTTCAGGAGTGCGATCAATTCCTCATGGATTTCCGGGAATAAGCTTGCCACAATTACGGGTTTGGGCGTTTCCATTGCGGTTGATCCTTTCCGTTTCTTTCAAGTGAAGTGTGTTCAGTGTGGGAAGCTAGATTTTATCATACTGGGTATACCCCCTGATTTCCACCGAAATGAGCAACCGTCACATCCTGGACGGGGTCGGCGAACTATTGGGGCCAAATCAGAAGGATTGGGCTAAGGCCACGCTGCGCGAGGACACGATTGCCCTATTGAAATTGAGACTTGAAAGTTAAGGATAGACTCCGGATGACTGGGTGGATCCTTGTAGACTCATGTGTTTTAAGGTCGCGGGATTTGTGAGAGGGTGCTTCTGAACCGCTTCCGTTTGGAGATTAAATCCGGCTCCTCCTGTTTACAAATACAATTCCAGCAAATTTCCCACCTCGACCATATTAAATATCGGCCCATCCTCGCAGACCAGTTTTTCCCCCAGGTTGCAGCGCCCGCATTTCCCGATCCCGCAGTGCATGCGCGCCTCCAGGGTGACGTAATTACGCTCCGGGGAAAAGCCCATCTTCTCCAGTAAACGCGTGGTGTGGTAGATCATCACCGGCGGACCGCAGGTGATGCTGACCGCGTTCTCCGGCTGGGGCGCCACCTTTTCCAGTAACTGGGTGATCAATCCGGTCGCATGATCCCATTTATCATCCGGAACATCTACGCTCAGGTGCAGGGAAGTATCCGGCATATTGCGCCACTCGTCGTATTCTTCGGTAAAGATCAGCAGATCCGGACGACGCGCTGTCCACAGGATGGTGAGAGTCCCGTAATCTTCACGGTGTTTGCGCACATATTGGATCACCGGACGCAGCGGAGCGCCACCGATCCCGCCGCCCAAAACCACCAGGTTCTTCCCTTTGAAGGCTTCCATCGGGAAGCAATTCCCAAGCGGGCCGCGCACCCCCACCATATCACCCTCACCCAGCTCGTGCAGTCCGGTCGTCACGGAGCCCAGGCGGGCAACGGCAAAATCCAGCACCGGCGCCTGCCCGGGGATGTTGGCGATCCCAAAGGGTGCCTCCCCCAGACCGAAAGCCGAGACGAAAGCAAACTGCCCCGGCTGCCATGTGCGGAACGCCTCACCCCCGCCGTTCATCATTTCAACCCGCAAGAGTTTGATTTCCGAGGCCAGGTCGCGCACCTCGACCAGTTTCCCAAGGTAAGGGGTCATCGCATTCTCTGTCATCCCAGCTTCTCCATGTCGGTCAGCACCTCGGTGATATCCACGCCCACCGGGCAGACTTCGATGCAGCGCCCGCAGCCGGTGCAGGCGCAGGCGCTGTTCAGGTCGTATTGTTCGGGGTAATAATAAAATTTACAGAAAAAACGGTTGCGCAATCGCTCGCCCTTCTCAGCCCGCGGCAGGGCTCCGCCGGCCAGGCGACGGTAATTCTCGCCGGTGCACGCATCCCAACAACGGATGCGCTCGAATTCGCCCGGCTTGATCAGCTCGTCGTGGACGATGAAACAGCGGCAGGTTGGGCAAACGTACGTGCAGGCCCGGCAGGAAATGCAGCGTTCGGACATCTTCTCCCAGTACACATCGCTGAAATGCTCCGGCCATTTCCCTTTCTCTGGCAGCGGGAACCGGTTCTCATCCGCCTGGGCCATTCCGCCGGCCACCGTTTCCTCCCAGCCCGCCTCTGCCAGCAGGGCATGCCCCTTTTCGCTGATGGCTTCAGCCACATACCCGGCTTCCACCGGGTAGAGCATCACATCCATTCCAACCGGGCTGTCTGGTGCGCCTCCCATCGAGGTGCAAAAACAATCGGGTCCCATCTCGCTGCAGGCCAGGCCGATCAAAGTGGTGTTTTCCCGTCGGCGGGCATAATATGGGTCGACCGGTTCTTTATCGATGAACGCCCGATCCAGTATACAAAGACCGGCTGCATCACACGGGCGAACGCCAAAGATGACCGTTCTTTCGTCCGGCAGGCTTTCGATTAATTCAATCTCCGCACCGCTCTTTTTGATGGAGAACAGTCTCTCAGTCGGCGGGAAGAAAAATTCCTTCAGCGAGAGCAGTGGGCGTGTGAACCCTTCGGCGATCTCAGCGCTGTTTGCAACCGGGCGGTAGTACACCTGACCGCCAACTTCCCGGGGTGCAACCAGCCTTTGTTCCTGTGCCAGGTCATCCAGCCAGGTCTTCAACCCGGAACGGGGGATCAGCCAGCCTTTTTTTTCGGAAAGGTTGTTTACCACCTAGCCCTCCTTATATTCGCCCGAAAGAACGCTCACAATGGGCGAAGGAGCGATTGTCATTCCGGCCCGCATCCCGAAGGATTTTTCGATCTCTGCTGCCAGTTTTTGGTTCAGCAGGCTGATGGGAATGTCCATTGGGCAGGCGTTCTCGCAGGCGTCGCAGCCCACGCAGCGCCCTGCCAGGTGATAGGCACGCCCCAGGTGGAAGGTCCGTTTCTCGTTCAGCTTGATCCCCAGGCCGACGTAAGCGGAACTATCGCTCTCGTACAGGCAGGTCGGACAGTTGCACAATGGGCAGGCCTGCCGGCAAGCATAGCAGCGGATGCAGCGATCGAATTGGGACAGCCAGTATTCCATCCGTTCATGCGGCGGGAGCTTTTCCAGCCATTCCATAGATGCAGGTTGCCGGGCGGGAACAACTTCCACCGGTTCTCCGATCAAGCTGTCGTAAATGACCGGGCTGCGTTCCGAACAAATAACGCATTTGGATTGCAAACCGCCGTTTCCATCCCGCACGCCTTCGCAGGTCACGCCGATCACGTGCACCTGTTCACGCCCATATTGCGACTCTGCCAGTTGCATGTTGATGGCGCGGCTGTCACATGCTTTGACCACCACCGCCACCTTCTTGGGCGGTTTTTTGTCTTTGGGCTTGAGCTTGACCGGCAGATATGCCGTCAGGTTGTTGGACACGTCCGGATTCCAGACGAGACGCTCAGCTTCCTCCGGGAGATAGGCAAAGCTCGGGCGTGTCCGGCCACGCGGTCCCAGCTCATACCCGATCACGCACTCCACCTCGCCGTTGGCAAGCAATTCCCTGGCCTTCGCACGGATGGCGTCTGTTTTCTGTGCGCAATCCATGACCGGCAGCGGGACTTTCTCTTCCGGCGGTTGCAGGCTCTCTGCGGCCGCCTGCCAGGCTCCCGGCGCCACCCGCCAATGCACCGGTCCAAGCGCCCGGACCGACTGGGTGAATTCCGTGGCGATGCGGGCATAACGCTCTCCTTCTGAGGCCGAGACCCAGTCCAGCCGCAGACGTTCCGGTTCCAGGCCCGCGAATTCCATCAACGAATGCAGGATTGGCATGCGTTTGGCGGTCCGGTGGTTGCCGGTTTCGTAATGGCATTCGCCGATGTGGCAGCCCAGCACGAGCACCCCGTCTGCGCCCTGGTCGAAGGCGCGCATCACCAGCTCGGGCGACACGTTGCCCGAACAGGGCACACGGATATCCCGGATATTGGCAGGTGACTTCAAACGTGCGATCCCGGCGCTATCCGCACCCGTGTACGAACACCAGGTGCACAGGAAGGCGATGATTCTTGGTTCCGTATTCATGCCGCCTCCACAGGTTCACCGTTAAGGGCCCCCATAATTTCTGCGACCAGCGTGCGGTCGTCGAAATGAAGGAGACTCATGGCTTTGTTGGGACAGGCCGCCGCACAGGTGCCGCAGCCCTTGCATAGATAGTCGTTGATTTTCGCATGCCCATCCGAGAGTTCGATGGCCTGGTATGGGCAGGCATTCACGCACTGCCCGCATCCGGCACACAGCAATTGGTTCACCTCTGCGATGGACGGGTCGAGCGCGATCACGCCCTGGTCCATCAGCGAGAGCGCCGCGCCCGCCGCTCCGCCTGCCTGCGCAACGCTATCCGGGATATCTTTGGGCGACTGGCAGGTGCCGGCCAGGTAGATCCCCACGCTGGTGGTCTCCACCGGTGCCAGTTTTGGATGGCGTTCCAGGAAGAATCCATCCTTGCTGCGGCTGATGCCGAACTGCGCCGCGACCGTTCCGGCATCCGTTTGTGGCTCGAAACCGGTCGCCAGCACCACCATTTCCACTTCCACGTGGTCCGGTTGACCGTGGAAGGATTCATCCCATTGGATGCGTAGTTTTCCATCCGGCGCACTCTCGATCTGGCGCACCCGGCCGTGATAGAAATGAACGCCCATTTTCTCTGACCGGTTGTAGAACTCTTCGTAGCCTTTGCCAAAGGAGCGAATATCCCGGTAGATCTCATGGACTTCTGCGTGGACGTAATCATGCACAAGCTGCGAAAATTTGAGCGAGTACATGCAGCAGGCGCGGCTGCAGTACTCGTGATAGCGCTCATCCCGGCTGCCCACGCAGTGGATGATCGCCACGGATTTTGGCGGCTGTCCGTTCTTCAACAGCACCTGCCCGTTGGTGGGGCCGGAGGCGTTGATCAACCGTTCGAATTCCATCGCGCTGAGAATGTTTGGCAGTTCCCCATAATGCAACTCGGGAACGATCGCCGGGTCGAAATCTTTAAATCCCGTTGCCAGGATAATCGTGCCGACGGTCAGGTCGAGCAGTTCATCTTTCATGTTGTGATCGATGGCTTCCCTATCGCAGGCAGCCACACATTCCAGGCATTCCGCACAATCCCCGCAGCGCACACACCGCTCCGCTTCGATGATCGCCTGCTCTTCGGTCAATGTCAGGTCCACCTCACGGAAATTTCTTTGGCGCTGCGAGTTTGGAATGCATGTGATCGGCACGCGTCCTTGGAGGGAAGCTTCGCCATTCTGGATGCGCTCTCGAACTTCCTCAACAGTCAATTCCACTGCCGCTGGGAGCACCGGTTCCGGAATTCCTGCCGGGCCGAGTAAAAAGCGATCGATGCAACGGGCGGCATGGTGACCCTCTCCGATGGCGTCCACCACGTAGAAGGTGGAACCTTTGTGTACGTCTCCAGCCACGAAAACTCCCCGCATGCTGGTCATCATCTCGCCATCCGAGTCGATACCGGCTTTGGCAGGCTTGATCGTGCCATCTGCCGGCAGGAACGACAGGTCACAGCCCTGTCCGGTGGCCCACACCACCAGGTCTGCCGGAAGGATTTGCTCGGTTCCGGGCAACTCGTAGATCAGGATGTGGCCGTTCTCGTCGTAACCGTGGTACTCCGTACGGATCACTTTGACCCCAACAATCTGGCCGTGGTCGATTACGATTTCCTTGAAAAGGCTGGAACCGCAAATCTGCACGCCTTCTTCCTCGGCGATTGCCACCTCCCACTCAAATCCGGTCATTTCGCCCTTGGGCTTGCGGAAGATCATCCGCACCTCTTCCGCTCCAACTCTTACTGCCGAACGCGCGCAGTCCAGGGCAACATTTCCACCTCCAATCACGGCAACTCTTCGTCCGTTTAGCTCGGGCGGATTTCCAAGACAGACTTTCTTTAAAAAGTCCAGGCTGAGCCAGTTATCGGGGTGTTCGTTGCCCGGGATGTTAACTTTCTTGCTCACGTGAGCCCCGGTGGCGATCAGCACGGCATCATATGGACCGCCGTCCGCTTCCCCGCTTGAATCGCACTTGCAAAGTAAGCCGGGTATATCATCGATGCGCGTGTTAAGCTGCAATTCCACGCCTTCGTCAAGAATCTGCTGGATCTCCCAATCCATGCGCTCGTACGGCAGGCGGTGGGGTGGGATACCCACCCGCACCATTCCACCCGCTACCGGCAGGGCGTCGAATACTTTGACTTTATGTCCCAGGCGTACCAGGTCTAGTCCGGCGGTCAGTCCGGCTGGTCCGGCCCCAACAATCGCTACCTTCCAACCAGATGGAGCATGATTATGCTGAAATGGAGTCCCAATGGTGGATTTATCGCGCATGTTTGCAAGTTCGCTGCGGTGTTGGTATGCCCAATCCGCCACGAAACGTTTGATGCCCATGATGTTGACCGGTTCATCCACCTTGCCACGGCTGCAGGCTGCTTCACAGTTGCGGTTGCAGACCCGCCCACACACGGACGGGAACGGATGTTCGCGCCGTATGGCCCAGTATGCATCCGCATAGCGTTTTTGTCTGACCAGGGTAATGTAACCCATCGCGCGCTGGTCGGTCGGGCAGGCCGCCCGGCAGGGTGCGATCCCTTTTTTGTCAATTACGTACGCGCCCGGCACAGCCTGGGCGGAAAAACGATAAATTGCTTTTCGCTTGGATAAGCCATGGTCAAACTCATTGCTGATTTCCACCGGGCAAACCGAGACACAGTTACCGCAGCCGGTGCATTTGCTCTCGTCCACGTAACGTGGCTTGCGGTGCACCCGGATCTGGTAATTGCCGACGTACCCGGAAACAGACTCAACTTCGCTGTAGCTCAGTAACTGGATGTTTGGGTGGCGTCCCACGGACACCATTTTGGGTGTGAGTATTCAAGCCGCACAGTCGAGCGTTGGGAAGGTCTTGTAGAGTTGGGCCATGTGCCCGCCGATGGACGGCTCCCGTTCGACCAGATAGACCTGCTTGCCCGAATCCGCCAAGCTTTAACGCCGCCTCCATCCCGGCGATCCCGCCGCCCACCACCAGGGCTGCCGCGGTCATCGGGACCATGCGCGCCTCCAGCGGACGGTGATGGCGCACGCGCTCCACTGCCGCCGCCACCAGGGCGCACGCCTTTTCGGTCGCCTGCACCCGGTCGTCCACCACCCACGAACAGTGCTCGCGGATGTTCGCCATCTGGAAGAAGAAGGGATTCAGCCCGCCTTCCTCACATGCCCGCCGGAAGGTCGGTTCGTGCATCAGCGGCGTGCAGGAGGCCACCACCACCCGGTTCAGGCCGTAATCGGCGATATCCTGTTTGATCAGGTCCTGTCCCGGGTCCGAGCACATGTAGGTGTAATCGCGGGCGATCCTCACCCCCTCCAGCCCTCGGGCAAACTCGGCTACGGATTCAACATCCACCGTGGCAGCGATATTCGTCCCGCAATGGCAGATATAGACGCCTGTTTTGATCTTGGAACGATTTATTTCACCTCCGCTTGTCTCAGGGGAACGCCAGCGCACCCCTGCGGCACGATTACACTACCTCCAAAATACCTTCGATCTCGGCCAGTACCTGCTGAATGGTGAACCCGCTCTGGATGGCTGCCCCAGATGGGCAGGCTGCCGCACATGCACCGCAGCCCTTGCAGAGCACTTCATTAACCTGCGCCACCCATCTCCCGTCCGTTTTCACCATCGCGATGGCCCCATATGGACACAGACCCTCGCAGGTGCGGCAGGCGCCGCACAGTTCGGGATCGATATGCGTGGTGAAGGGCTCCAACTCCACCGAGCCGTGGTCCATCAGCGCCAGGGCCGAGGCGGCTGCCGCCCCGCCCTGGGCAACGCTGTCGGGAATGTCCTTGGGACCCTGGCAGGTCCCTGCCAGGAAGACGCCCTCCGTGGTCGTCTCGACCGGCGCCAGTTTGGGATGCTTTTCAAGGAAGAAACCATCCGGGCTGCGGCTGACCCCGAAGATGGCGCCGACCTCCTGCTGGTCGGGCTGGGCCTCCATGCCGGTCGCCAGCACCACCATATCCACCTCTGTGGCCAGCGCTTCGCCGGTGGTCACGTCCTGCGTAAACACGGCCAGGTGTCCGTCCTGCTGCTGCCACGCGGATCTCAGAATCGAAACGGCTGAATTGCACCCCGTGTCCTTCCGCACGATGGAAGAAGCCCTCGTAATCCTTGCCGAAGGCCCGCATGTCCCGGTAGAACTCGACTACTTCGGCATCCACGTACTCGCGCACCAGGGTGGCCAGTTTGAGCGAGTACATGCAGCAGACCCGGCTGCAGTACTCGTGTTCCTTACCGCGCGAACCCACGCAGTGCAGAATGGCGATTTTCTTGGGTTTTTCGCCGTTCTTGAGCAGCACCTTACCGGAGGTCGGCCCCCCCGAGTTGATCAGCCGCTCCATTTCCATGCCGGTCACCACGTTGGGGATCGTGCCGTAGCCGTACTGCGGAGCACGCCGTGCATCGAAATCGCTGAAACCGGTCGCCAGGATGATGGTCCCGACCTCGATCTCCACGTGCTCTTCCTTCTGATCGAAATCGATTGCATTAGCCGTGCAAAACTTCTCGCAGGCGCGGCATTTGCCGTTCTTGAAATAGACACAGTTTTCGGTGTCGATCACCGGCACGCGCGGTACCGCCTGCGGAAAGGGATAATAGATCGCCGGGCGGGTTCCAAGCCCGAGGTCAAAATCCGAGCGGATCTTCTTCCACGGGCATTTTTCCATGCACGTTCCACAGCCCGTGCACAGATCCTCGTTCACGTAACGCGCTTTGCGCCGCACGCTCACGCTGAAGTTGCCCACGTAACCTGTCACTCGCTCGACCTCGCTGTAGGTCATCAGCTGGATGTTTGGGTGGCGTCCCACGGACACCATTTTGGGTGTGAGTATTCAAGCCGCACAGTCGAGCGTTGGGAAGGTCTTGTAGAGCTGGGCCATGTGCCCGCCGATGGACGGCTCCCGCTCGACCAGATAGACCTGCTTGCCCGAGTCGGCCAGTCGCAGGGCTGCCTCGATCCCGGCGATGCCGCCTCCCACCACCAGGGCGGACTGCTTGACCCCCACCTGGCGCATTTCCAGCGGGTCGTTGCCAGGCCACCCGCCGGACCGCCGCTGCCACCAGGGACTTGGCCTTTTCGGTGGCAACTGCCGGATCTCCGGTGACCCAGGCGCACTGCTCGCGGATGTTGGTCATTTGGAAAAGGTACGGGTTCAGCCCGGCGCTGGCGCAGGCGTTGCGGAAGGTGGTTTCGTGCATCAACGGGGAACAGGATGCCACCACCACGCGTTCCAGGCCTGCTTTTTTGATGTCCTCTGCAATCAGCGCCTGTCCTGGGTCGGAACACATGTAGTCATAATGGCGGGCTACCACCACCTGGTCGAGTTGGGCGGCATACCGGCAGACCGCTTCCACATCCACCACTCCGGCAATGTTCGTTCCACAGTGACAGATGTACACCCCCACACGTGCTCCAGCTTGTGCACGTTCTTCCTTCGGCCTCACCATGTGGGTTTCTCCTCTCATTCAGACACGAGCAAACCAGGCAGTCGGCCTGCTCATCCGAGCCACGCGAATATCCTTTATTGTGCATAATTTCACATATAAATGCAAGTGAGTTTTGTAACTGACTATTGCCCCCTTGATAACAACTTATTCCCGTAGTAACGACTTTAGTCGTTTCCCCCAACTCCCGTAGTGACGACTTTAGTCGTTTCCTCAACTCCCGTAGTGACGACTTCAGTCGTTTCCTCCAACTCCCGTAGTAACGACTTTAGTCGTTACCTCCCCTCCTGGTACGAATTCGGCCCCTCGTCGCAACACCCGCAATACCCGCAACACCCGCAATACCCGCAACACCCGCAACACCCGTAGTAACGACTTTAGTCGTTCCCCCTCCTCCCAGGAACATTTTTTCCTCCTCTGCCGTCCTCACTATATACCTTATAATTCTGACACACATTGGAGAAATATGCCCAAACCCTCCCGCTTGATCCTCCTCGTCCTGCTCGCCTCCAGCCTCCTGGCTGCCTGTGCCTCCCAACCCACCGCTGCGTTGGATCCCGCCACCAATCCCGCTCCGAGATTGGGGCCTGCCAACAATCCCCCCGCCACCGAATCCACCCCGACGTTGGTGCCTGCCACCATTCCCCCCGCCGCCGAAATCCACCCCTGCGCTGATTCCGGCCGTCAATCCCTTCGCCCCCCAGCCTGGCGATGATACCCTCCAGCGCGGTTCCATCGATATCGTCTCGGCTTCCATTCAGGGCTCGGGCACGGCGGCGTCTCCCCTGCACGCTTGCCCTCTCCTACCGCCCGCTAACCCCCTGCTACCAGCTGCGAGTCAACGTCAGTGCCCCCGATGCCAGCAACCGCATCTCCCTGGATATCTACGGTGTGGCTCCCAAGGACCGCGCCTGCACCCAGATGGCGCCTGCCACGCCCCTGCAGGCGGACCTGACCCTGGGCAGCTTCCCACCCGGCCACTACACCGTCTGGCTCAACGGCCAGCAGGTCGCCGAATTCACCTCTGCCAACTAAACCTCCCCCCCGCTACCCGTAGTAACGACTTTAGTCGTTACCTCCCCCCTCTGTCCCTCCGCCTGTAGTGACGACTTTAGTCGTTACTCCCCCTGGGACTACGACGTTTCCAAACGTCGGAAAGCCTCTGCCCCTCGACCCGTAGTGACGACTTTAGTCGTAACCTCTCCTTTACGCTCCCCCTCAGCCCGTAGTAACGACTTTAGTCGTTTCCTCTCTTCCTGGGTACGAATTCATCCGTTCGTCGTTCCGCCTGTAGTAACGACTTTAGTCGTTACTCCCCCCGATCCCGCCTCGCCACAAACTTGATGAAATCCACATCCCCCGGCGACCGCCCCATTTTCCCCAAAACTCCCCCGATCTCGCTGCGATGCTGCGTGGCATGATTCACGATGTGCACCAGGATCTGCCAGAGCACCTTGCTGCGCGGCCGCGCCCGTGCCCAGGCATAGCTGACCCGGCCCTCCAGTGCCGCCTGGCTCAACCCGCCCACGAACTGCTCCAGTTTGCGGTCCTCCAGCTCCCAGCGCCTTCGCAGGGCTTTGAAATCCTCGAAGTCTTCCGGCTCGAGTGCCTTGACCGGCAGCCGCCCGTTCTGCGCCCCCTCCCGCCAGTACCACTGCGTGTCCACCAGGTGGACCAGCTCGCCCAACAGCGAGCCGTGACTCAGCCCCGCCTCTGCCAACAGTTCCTCCCAACTCAAGTGCGCCGCCTTGACCAGGACCTTGTGGCTGGCCCACGTGTTATATGCCACCAGGGTTAATGCTTCCTCAGGATTCATTTCCCTTTCCCCTCTCTTCGTCATCCACCCCCAGCCAGGCGAACGCCTCCGCCTCGTCGCTGGTCGCCCTGACCTGCAGGCCCCGGTTGCGCGCCACCGTTTCCCCCAACCGCCCAGGGTCGATCACCGGAGCGTAGCCCAGCAGCGCGATTCTGAGCCCTTGGATCTTTTTTTCGAGCAGCAATTTCAAATATTGCTCACTCAGGTCCTTGGAGTATTCCCACCCGCCCCAGAATGGTTGCGGTTCCCTCCAGCCCGCGCATATCCAGCAGCACCCGGGTGGCTTGCCGCTCGCTGCACGCCTCCAGCATCTGAGTTGTGAGCTGCTTGGCCTGCTTGATCTTCATCTGCCCCTCCAGGAACACGTGCAGGTATTCTTGCCTTGGCCTCGATCCGCATCTTCATGTCCATTTCCCGGCTCCTCCCTTTGATTATCGCGCAATTTGGGTGTCGTGGAGCGACACAATTCCACCCCACCGCTTGCCCTGGTCTCCATCCAAAAAGACATCCCCCCCAGCCACGAAACCCTTTAGGGTCTATTTTTTTCCCTCCTTTTCTTGCCTGTCTCAAACAATTTCTTGAATTTCTCGCCAATCTTGATGCACTCTTCCTTGGTTAGCTTTTCACCCTGCCAGATATTCCCCAATTCATCCGGCAGCCGCGCCAGCTCCCAGACTGGCACGGTCGGGTTTTCCACGAACGGCGAAGTTTCTTCGTTTGCCCAAACAATTGCCGATTTCACAAATATTTTAATATGATCCGCCTGAAGGAATTCCCCCAGGCGACTGGCATTGTTTTTTGCCTGCCGGCTTGGTTGTGTCTCCGAGTGTTTCCATTTTTTACCGCCCCGGTATTCCCAATCCTCCCCAATGTTCCGATAATCTCCACTTAAATTCTTTACTTCCAGCACCCATACGCCTGGCGGGCCAACCAGCACGATGTCCAGGTCGCCTTTGTTCCTCCCAGGAAGGTTGACATTCCTGAATATCGTCCAGGTGCCGTCCAACGCCTGGATGATCAATTGAACTGTCCGTTCTTCGCCGTCGTCGCCGCGCTTATAGGCTTCGATTTGTTTATCCAATCTTTTCGTGATCTGATCGGGAATGAAATAGGTTAGCCATGCAAAGAGAACTCCCAAACCCACTATGGAGATAAGCGCAATGAATCCGTTCGGAGATGATACCAATTGCTTTATGGGTTGGGTATTCGGATGTGGTCTCAGGAAATAGATGGTTTGTACGGTAATTACGACAATTATCAGGGCCAAGAGCATCCCCAAAATCATCCCTTCGATTATTGTCAGCCATTCCTGCCTTCTTTCTGAGTGGCTCTTTCCGCTAGTAATTACCTTAACAAACCCGGCCTCTGGGGGAGGTTCTTTGAGAATGCGTTCCATCCGCACCAGCGAGAGCGTGATGGCTGCCTGCCGGACCGCATCATCCCAGGTATTTTCTATGGCATAACCCAGGTCTTTTAAGGATATCTTCCGTGTTTCGACCAACTCTCCCATCGGCTGTCCCTTAAATGGACGAATCGGCCATTTCACTTTACGCGCTTGATCCAGGCGCATCTTGATTTCTATCGGTGCCTGCGACGGATCAATATCTGCCAGCTCTTCCTTTTTGGCGCTGTCGGACTCCAAGAGTATTTTCGCCGCCTGTCTAAGTTTGGCGTTGTACGCCCATCGAACTGCCCAGGAAAGGTTGTCCCTGGTTAGAACGCCATCATCCAGCAACTCCCCCAACGGGCGCATATTCGGGCGTAGCCAAAGAACCTTTCGGGCTTCCTCTATATTCATCTGTACCTCGCTGATTTTGATGGGTGGATATCTCCCCCATGAAATAAATGATCTCTCACAGTTAAGCGGTGTACCTTTTCTACCGATCCTTTATTTTACAATGAAACTTGCCTCGCGGATGGTCCTCCTCAGCCTCTCCCGTCTCTTCCTCCCCGCCTCTGCCTCCCGCCCTCCCCCATCCGTCTATTCGCCGACCTGACCACCCGCCAACTCCCCCTTGCCAAACCAGAACAAATGTTTTATCATTCCCCTCGCGCCAAGCATCCCTTACTGGATACCCTTGTCGCCTTCATTTTCGCACCTTAACAACCGACCGCCTCCCAAACCCCTGCATGTTCCTCCTTCATACGGGTCATATTCGTTTTTTCACCTTTCAAAAAAAAGTGCATTTAATTCCCAGCCCCTTTAAAAGCCGATTCGATTTTCCAAACGAATCATCTTTTTCGCCTCGATTTTGGCAAAAAAACCCGCAGATGTGGGGTTGAATTCGGAAAATCCCCCGTATATAGGGATTTTTCGCTTCCAACCCCATTCGTTTTTTTATTCGTTCCTCCCAAGGAATTCCCCAATCCCTCATCTCCAGATCGCCCACTTACCTACCCAACGGATCCCTATAAGCCTATCGGACCATATGCCCTTTCGACTAAACATATTACAATCACCTTTACAATGAAGAAGAATACCCTGCTCATCCTATTGGGGCTGTTGTTGGTCGCTTGCTCC
>CAWFBZ010000006.1:0-73437 GCA_963814135.1 uncultured Chloroflexia bacterium
AACCCGTCCGTTCGGGTGGTCTTTTCCGCCTCCGGGACACGCCAGTTCACCTACTCGGGCCAGGTCTCCGCTCCGGATGGCGATCCCGAAGATTGGGTCGAGTTCACGCCCTACGCCTACGATGGCGCTTCCGCCCGCCTGGTTTTCAGCCTGGCCTGTACCGGTAACGGCACGTTGACCGTTGAGCTGTTGCAGTCCGCTTCGGTCCTCTCCAATTGGGGCGCCCTGGCCTGTGGCGACCAGGCGGTTTCCGTCAAGCTCCTGCCGGGCAACCCTACCTGCTCCACCTCCAGCCCGCCCCGGATCTTCCCTCCGCCTGGTCAATTACACTCCTGACCGTTCAGAACCTGCCCTGACCCAATCTCTTGTCCATCATATTTCCGCTGCGCTCCCCCCACCGTCCTCGGTGGGGGCTCTCTCCCTTCACCTGGTGAATTACACTCTGACCGTCGAACCTGCCTGACCCAATCTCTTGTCCATCATATTTCCGCTGCGCTCGCCACCGTCCTCGGTGGGGGCTCCTCCCTTCACCTGGTGAATTACACTCTGACCGTCCAGGACCTGCCTCCAACTAATCTCTTGTCCATCATATTTCCGCTGCGCTCCCTCCACCGTCCTCGGTGGGGGCTTCCTCCCTTCACCTGGTGAATTACACTCTGACCGTCCAGAACCTGCCTGACCCAATCTCTGTCCCATCATATTTCCGCTGCGCTCCCCCCACCGTCCTCGGTGGGGGCTTTCTCCCTTCACCTGGTGAATTACACTCTGACCGTCCAGAACCTGCCTGACCCAATCTCTTCTCCATCATATTTCCGCTGCGCTCCCCCCACCGTCCTCGGTGGAGCTGTCTCCCTTCACCTGGTGAATTACACTCTGACCGTCCAGAACCTGCCTGTCTTAATCTCTTGTCCATCATATTTCCGCTGCGCTACCCCCACCGTCCTCGGTGGGGGCTTTCTCCCTTCACCTGGTGAATTACACTCTGACCGTCCAGAACCTGCCTGACCCAATCTCTTGTCCATCATATTTCCGCTGCGCTCCCCCCACCGTCCTCGGTGGGGGCTGCCTCCCTTCACCCCAGTTCTATACTCTCTTCTCCCTTAATAACCAAATTCCCCCCTCAACGACCCAACCAATAAACTAACCACCCATTCCCTGCTATAATGACCGCCATGGACGTGCGTACAGGCCTCATCATTGCCATCCTGCTGGCTTTATTGGGGATTTATTTTGGCTTTCGAGCAGGCATCCGCTCCCTGCAACGCAGCCGCCGTCAGGCCAGTTGGCCGGCCCGCCGCCAGCAAGTCGCTGCCGGCCGGCGCTACTTCGGGCTGGCGGTTCTGTTGATCCTCCTGTCCTTCGTAGGGGTTTATTATCTCGTCACCGGCAAGGCTTCCCGCCTGGCAATTCCCCTGCTCCCGCCTGCGTCTACCCAAACCACACTGCCCTCCCACCGCTACGGCGACCCTGACGCTTGCAAACACCCCCAGCTTGACCGGTACATCGGCCCCCTCTGACACCCCGAGCATCACCTTCACCCCTTCGCCCTATTTATCCCCCACCTGGACTCCCTATCAGAGCCCCACGTTTACCCCCACCGACACGTCCTGGGCTACCTGGACCCCCAGTCGGACTCCCACCGCTACCTCCACTCGCACTGCTACCCCCTTCCCCTCGCCCACCAATACCCGTCAGCCCACCCGTACCCCCAGCCCCACCGATACTCCCTGGGCTACCTGGACCCCCAGCCTGACTCCCTACTACTACCTCTACTCGCACTGTTACGCCCATCCCTTCTCCCACCCATACTCCTCTACCCACCCGGACTCCCATCCCCACCGATACACGCTGGCCCTCCGCCACGCCCACCCTCCCCTGAGGTCGTTATGCGAGAAACTATTTACGGTCGTAACCCTGTTTTCGAGACCCTGCGCGCCCGTCGGCGTGAGGTTTTTCGCCTGTTGGTTGCCGAAGGTGCTCAGCCGCGCGGCCGCCTGTCCGAGATACTCGATCTGTCAGCCCAACGCAATCTTCCGGTCGAACATGTTTCCCGTCCCCGTCTCGACAAGCTGGGCAGTGGGCACCAGGGCGTCGCCCTCGAAGTCAGTGGGTACCCCTATGTAGCCCTGGAGGACATCCTCGAGAATGCCCGGCAGCGTGCTGAGCCGCCTTTTGTGCTCATCCTGGATACGCTCCAGGACCCGCAGAACCTGGGCACGCTCATCCGTACCGCCGAATCGGTCGGCGTGCATGGCGTGCTCATCCCCACCCATCGGGCTGCCCAGATCACCCCGGCGGTGGTCTCGGCTTCGTCCGGCGCCAGTGAGCATATGCTGGTCGCGCAGGCCAACCTGGCCCAGTCGATCCTGGCGTTGAAGGAAGCCGGAGCCTGGGTCGTCGGCCTGGACGA
Organism: uncultured Chloroflexia bacterium; assembly: GCA_963814135.1. Taxonomy (GTDB): domain Bacteria; phylum Chloroflexota; class Anaerolineae; order Anaerolineales; family Villigracilaceae; genus UBA877. Next base: position 2,411 of record CAWFBZ010000006.1, read on the forward strand.
AAGCCCCGACTCCCGCCTGCCCTCCGCAGTCCGCCTGGATGGCGCCCTGGCACTCGTGGTCGGTAGCGAAGGCGAAGGCATTCGCCCGCTCGTGCGCTCCAATTGTGACCTCCTGCTGCGTTTGCCCATGCAGGGCCAGGTCGAATCGCTCAACGCCGCCGTAGCCGGTTCCGTTGCCCTCTACCTTGCCTACCTCACCCGCCACTCCCTCCTCCCTGAGCCTCCACCCTGACCATCCGAACTCTCTGACTATCCGACCTCACCCTCCCTACCCACCTTCTCAACCACTCAACTACCTAACCAATATCCTATCAGCCTATCAAACTCTTTGACTCTCCAACTCCCTCCCTACCCAACTATTCAACCACTCAACTATCTAACCAATATCCTATCAGCCTATCAGACTCTTTGACTCTCAAACTCCCTCCCTACCCAACTCTTCCACGGAGCGTAACTATGCCTTCTGCCACCTTCCATTTCCCAACCGGCTTTCTCTGGGGCACCGCCACGGCTGCCCATCAGGTCGAGGGCAACAACACCAACAACAACTGGTGGAAGTGGGAGCAGGACGGCCATACCGCCGACAAATCCGGCCTGGCCTGTGACTGGTGGAGTGGGCGCTGGAAGGAAGATTTCGACCGGGCTGCCGAAGCCGGGCAGAATGCCCATCGTCTCTCGGTCGAGTGGAGTCGCATCCAGCCCGCTCCCGACCGCTGGGATGAGTCCGCTCTCGAACACTACCGCATGATGTTGCGCGGCCTGCGCGAAACGCGGCATGACCGCCATGGTCACCCTGCACCACTTCACCGATCCGCTCTGGCTCGCTGAGCAGGGCGGCTGGACCACCCCCGACGTCTTACCCCTTTTCGAAAAGTTCGTCCGCAAGACCGTCGAAGCCCTCAAGGAGTATTGCACGCTCTGGTGCACCATCAACGAGCCTAACGTTTATGCCCTGGAAGCCTACATGGATAAGAAATTTCCTCCGGGCGTTTCGGACCTCCGCCTTGCCATCCGCGTCGAGGCTAACCTGTTGCGCGGGCATGCCGCCGCCTACCGGGCCATCCACGCCATCCAACCCGAGGCGCGCGTTGGCTTCGCCCACCACCACCGCCCCATGCTGCCGCGCTATGCCTGGTTCCCGCTGGATGTCCTCGAGCGCAACCTCCATTTCAACACGATAAACATGGCCTTTCCCAGCGGCATCCTCTCCGGCGTGATGCGCACCCCGCTCGGCAACACCCGCATCCCCGAGGCCAAAGGCACCCAGGATTTCTTCGGCCTGAACTATTACTCCCAGGACACCGTCGCCTTCGACCTGCGCCAGCCCTCCGAATTCTTTGGCCGCCGCTACTACCCGCAGGGCAGCGACCTGGCCGTGGGTGGCATGAACGCCAATATCCCCGATGGCCTTTACCAGTCCATCCAGTGGGCGCTCCAGTTCAAGCTGCCCATCCTGATCACCGAGAATGGCATCGAAGACTTTACGGACAGCCTGCGGCCCCGTTATATGGCCGAACACATCCACAAGGTCTGGCGGGCGGTTAATTTCAACTGGCCCGTGCGCGGCTATTTCTGGTGGTCGCTGGTGGACAATTTCGAATGGGAGCGCGGCTGGACCCAGCGCTTCGGGCTGTGGGAGCTGGATGTGGCCACCCAGGCGCGCCGCAAGCGCCCTTCCGCCGACCTCTACACCGCCATCTGCAAGGAAAACGGTCTCTCCTCCGAGATGGTCCGGCAGTACTGCCCCGAGATCTTCCCGAAGCTTTTCCCTGGATAGACGCTCAGGATAGTATGAACCCGGTCCTCGACGCCATCTTCCACCGCCGCAGCATCCGCAAATACACCGATCAGCCCGTCGAAGCTGAAAAACTCGATTTGCTCCTGCAGGCCGGCATGTCTGCTCCCACCGCCATGAATTGCCAGCCCTGGGAGTTCGTGGTCGTCACCGATCCCGGGAAACTGGCCCTGTTCCGCAAGCGCCTGCTCTTCGGGGACCGCAACGCCCCGGCTGCCATCGTGGTTTGCGGGAACCCGGCTCTCTCCACCAATCCGGCTGCCCGCCTGTTCTGGGTGCAGGATTGTTCCGCCGCCACCGAGAATATGATCATCGCCGCTGTCGCCCTTGGGCTTGGCACGGTTTGGATCGGGCTTCACCCGGTCGCCGGCTTCGTCAAAACGGTCCGTGAGATCGTCTCCCTGCCCCGCAGGGTCACCCCTCTCTGCATCCTCTATGTTGGCTATCCCCTCGGCGACAAACCCGCCCGCACGCAGTATGACGCCCGCCGCGTTCACTGGGAAAGCTATGCCAAAAAGTGAGCGGTCTGCCCGCAGACTGGACCTCCCGCCCGATTTCATCCGCAACGTCACGGTCAGCTTCCCGGATGCGCAGGCCTGGCTCGAGCGCCTTCCCGGCCTGCTGGATCAAACCGCCCACCGCTGGGAGCTCTGTCCTGGGCGATCCTTTCCCGCTTTCCTACAATTACGTCTGCGTCGGTAACCTGGAAAGACGGCCGGCCGGCTGTCCTGAAAGCCGGCGTTCCCAACCCCGAGCTGATCAGCGAGATCAACACCCTGCGCCTGTATGCCGGTCGGTCTGCCTGCCGCCTGCTCGAAGCCGATCCCGAACGCGGCCTGCTCCTGCTGGAGCGTCTCCACCCCGGGACGATGCTGGCCACCCTGGAGCAGGATGACCGCGCCACGGAGATTGCCGCAGACGTGTTGCAGACCATCCATCTCCCGGCGCCCTCACCCGAAGGTTTCCTAAGCCTGCGCGCCTGGTTCGATAAACTGTCGGGTGTCCGGCGTCTCTTCGGCGGCGGCACCGGGCCTTTCCCCGAAAAGTCTTTCGCCACCGCTGAAGGCCTGATCCGCGAGCTGTTCGCCGATGAGGGTCCGCAGGTTCTGCTGCACGGCGATTTCCATCATTTCAACATCCTGCGCTCCGGGCTTGGTTGGTCGGTCATCGACCCCAAGGGCGTGATCGGACCGGCCGAATATGAGGTTGGACCCTTTCTCATAAATCCGAATAACATTGTTCTGGCAAAATCCCAGGCTTTGCGCCGTACGCAGCGCCGCATCGCCATTTTCTCCGAACGCCTTGGCTTTGACCCGCAGCGTCTGCGCGCCTGGGCCATCTGTCACAGCGTCCTGTCCGCCTTCTGGGACATGTCCGAGGACGGTTCGGGTGGCGAATCCACCCGGGCCTGGACCGAGATTTTCCTTAAACCATAAAGGATGGCGGGAATGCCCACCATCCTTTTGCTTTCAGAAATAAAGTTGCACCGTGCGAGGCTGTCAGTTGATCACGCCCAACTTCTTGCCGACTTTTGCGAAGGCTTCCAGACCTTGATCCAGGTCTGCCTGTGCGTGTGAGGCCGAGATCATCACCCGGATGCGCGCCTTGCCTTGTGGCACGGTCGGGAAACCCAGTGCCATGGCAAACACGCCTTCGTCGAATAGGTCCCGGCTGAACTGTTGGGCTAACGACGCTTCGCCCAGCATGATCGGGGTGATCGGCGTGGTGCTGAAGCCGGTGTTGAAACCGAGTTTCTGCATCCCGGCCTTGAAATAGCGCGTATTCTCCCACAACCGGTCCACCAGCTCGGTCGAGCCTTCCAGTAGGTCCAGCGCCGCCAGGCAGGCGGCTGCGTCCGGGATGGTCACCGCCGACGAGAACAGGAACGGGCGTCCGCGCTGGCGCAGCCATTCCACGATGGTCGCATTTCCGGCCACCACGCCCCCCACCACGCCGAAAGCTTTGGAAAGTGTCCCGACTTCCACGTCCACCTTGCCGTGCAGCCCGAAGTGGTCGACAATGCCCCGCCCGCCCTTGCCGAGCACGCCTTCGCCGTGGGCATCATCCACCATCAGCAACATGTCGTACCGTTCGGCCACTTCGTAGATCTTGTCGAGCGGCGCCACGTCCCCGTCCATACTGAACACCCCGTCGCTGATGATGATGGCCCGCCGGTAATTGGCCAGGTTCTCCTTGATGACCAACTCGAGCGAGGCCACGTCGCAATGTTCGTAGGGGATGATCTTCCCCCCGGATAGGCGGCACCCGTCGATGATGCTGGCGTGGTTCAGCCGGTCTGAGAAGATGACGTCTTCCTTCCCGACCAGCGCCGGGATAGTTGCCAGGTTGGCGGTGAAGCCGGATTGGAAGGTGATGGCTGCTTCCACACCCTTGAAAGCTGCCAGTCGTCTTTCCAGCTCGAGGTGCAGGCTGGTCGTACCGGCGATGGTGCGCACCGCAGCAGGTCCGACGCCCATTTCGTCCACCGCCTTTTTCGCTGCTGCGACCACCTGGGGGTGATTGGCCAGCCCAAGGTAGTTGTTCGAGCAAAAGTTCAGCACCTTTTTTCCGTCCACCACCAGCCAGGCGCCCTGCGGCGAATCGATGGTGCGGATGCGGTTGTACAGGCCCTGGGATTTCAGGCCTTCGATCTCCTGGACGATCCAATCAGTTTTGGACATGCTTATCTCCGTGAATAGGGATCAAATAAGAGGGGTAGCGAATTGGTAACATTTTTTGTAAATCTCTTATAGCGACATTGCGCTTGACGGCTGTCATATTTTGCCCGTGACTGCCGTCCCGTTCCGGGAAGGACCTCCGTTTTCCTGTCCGTTGGTCGAAGCCTCTGCCAGCAATCCCATCTCCGCCAGCGCCGCCAGCACCTTGGATTGCGCTCCCGCCTTGACAATCGCGGTCACCGGGCCGAGCGTTTCCCCCAGGAAGCGCCCCGTCTTGGATTTCCGTAATTCCTCCAGCACCTCCGGTCGGCTGACCCTCAGGATGGTTTGCTGTTCCACGCGCGCTTCCGTGCCGTTCGCTTCCCAGCGTTTGAGCGCCTTGACGAAGGCCGGGGGGATCTCGGAGTTGGCATTCTTTGCCAGCAGGCTCAGCAGTTGGCTCACCTTCAGCCCCTGTTCCCCGGCTTTCTTCAGCGAACCGGTCGAGATGCGGTAGTTATATCCGTCCGGTGAAGGCGCCTCCCATTCGCAGAAACGGGATATCAGGTACCTGGTGGCGCGCGGGACCAGCCGGGGGATGCGGATGCGCCCATTCGAAGCAACGGCCAGTTTACCCTTTTCGGGGCTCGCGCCGGGTTTCTCGTTGACCCGGAAGGCGCTGGCCGGTTGGCCCTCCTCGTTGGTCGCCAATTCCACCACCCCCAGCCAGAACATGGGTCCGCTGAGGATATAGCGCACCAGGGCTCCGTCCACCTCATCCCAACTGCCGAACCCGCGCAGGAAAATTCCATCCGCCACCCGTTTGATCAGCCACGAGTCGTAATCTCCCACCGGTCGTTGGAAATCTGGGTGTTTGCCCTTGATGTCGAGGATGAAGGCCGCCATGCTCCACCATTTCCCCTCGGGCAGGCTCTCCAACAGGTGGAACAGGAATTTCCGCGTGGACAGCGGCTGGTTGGACCATTCCCCTTCACAAACCAGCCCGGGCAATTGGCGCAGCTCGTTGAAGCTTTCGCTGCTTTCCCAGGCCTTGGTCAGCCAGTTCAGCGCTTGGGAGCGCGGCATTTCCAGGAACGTCTTGGCCTGCTCCAGGTTCGCAGTCCCCCCGCTCAGGATCCCGGCGGTATTCAGCAGATCCCTGACCACAGCGGCTGGCACGTTCAAGTCAGGCGGATCAATCCCCACTCGCAAGGCCGCCAACAGCGTGGTGGCATCATCCAGCACCAGGTCGGTGGTGGGGATGGGCAGGAGCCGTTCTTTGGGTGTCGCCAGTCTGCCGGGTGGCTCGGTGCGTTGTGACAGCCTGGGTTGGCTGGGCGGGATGCTCCTGCCTTTGGACCCCATCTTCCAGTTGCTCCTGAATATTTCTGCCAGGTCGTCCGGGATGTATGCGAATTCCTGTGCCCCGTTGGCTGTATCGAAAAAGGCCCGTGCCATGATGCCCCGGTAGAATAGCGCTTCTGCAGGCGAGACCGGGTGGAGGAACATCTTTTCCCGGTCGCGCCGGCCCGGCCCGGCTTCACGGATTTCGCCGAATTGCCGGGTGAAGGCTGCCCAGGGCATTTGATTGCCCGCCTCCAGCAATTCACGGATGGCTGCCTGGGCGTTGTCGGGCAGTGTGTCCGCGATCTCGCTCACCAGCTCCGGGTCGAGTAGCGCCGCATTGAGTTCTTTGAGCGCGGCTTCATTTTCCGCTGAAGCGAGTTCCAGACCCCACAAACCCGCCACGATGCGCAAATGGCCAAGGTCGCGGGTTTGCAGGGATTGGATCAGGTTGGGCATTATTTTTTCAGGAATTGGATGGAATGCGGCAGGATCTGGATGGTGAGTTGCCGTACGTCCGTGCCGAAACCGGAGTAAATCTCCCCATCGCAGTGGATGTAGAGCGGCTGCTGGCTGACTACCTTCATCTGGCGAAAGGTGCCCATTTTCACCGGTTTGAAGCGCCCGTGGGTGCCGTTCATCACCTCCGGTACCAGCCGCAGCATCATCAGGCGGGAGATTTTCTTGATCGTGACGTAGTTCAGGATCCCGTCATCCAGTTTGGCGTCTGGTGTAACGATGAACCCGCCGCCTTCGCGTGGTCCGTTGCCGATTGCCAGCATGAGTGATTTCAGCTCCCAGGTTTCCAGGTCAGTCTCTACGTGCAGGTCGAGTGGATCGAAATTGCGAAATATGGTCCGGATCAGGGCCAGGAAGTACATCGGAAAGCCGTGGATCTTGGTGATTTTGCGGGTATGCAGGTTGACCACCGCGTCAAAGCCCATCCCGGTGGTATTGTTGAAATATTCCAGCCGGTTATTCTCGTCACAAATGGAACCAACATCCAGCCAATGCGGTTGGCCGTTAATGGCAGACAATAACGCTTCACCCGGAACGGATGGAACGCCCATGATGTGGGCGAAATCGTTCCCGGAACCCAGCGGGACAATTCCCATTGCCGGGCGGGTTTCCTGCGGCACCTGCATCAGTCCGTTGACAACCTCATGGACCGTCCCGTCGCCGCCAACCGCCAGGACCAGGTCGTACCCCTGCTCCCCTGCCTGGCGGGCAAGTTCGGTGGCGTGGCCCGGGTAATCCGTTCCGCTCCAACTGGCATGGTACTTGGTCATCAAGGGGTGCAAATCTGCCGCCTGCTGCAGGGAGCGTCCATGGTTGGCGGTCGGGTTCAAAATGAGCTTGATTTTTTCAGGCATCGGAGATCCTTGATCCTATAATTTGGGGAAACGCGCCAGCACAACGGCTTCCGTTGGCACGAGACCTTTGTCGCCCAGTTTCAATTCCGCCGGGGCCGGCCCGGCTTCTTTCTGTGCGCTCTGGAAAACGAAGATCTGGGTGCCTTCCACCGCGTATTTCAATTCCACGTACGCCTGTCCGGTCAGCGTCCCATCCTTGTCGGCTGCGCAGCTGGTTACCCAGCCGATCACCTTGCCGCGTTTATCCAACACCGGGTCGCCGTTATGCGCCATGCGCACCCCCTTCTCGGGGAACTGGAAGCGGCACACCACGCCTTTACGCCTCCCTTCGCGTGCAACGAAGGCTGCCCGCCCGATGAACCAGGGTTTACTGGTCTTGACGTACGCTCCAAACCCGGCTTCACCTACTCCCAGGTCGTGTTCGCCCTCCTTGCCGGATCCCAATCCCATCTCGTGACCGTAGAGCGGCAGACCCGCCTCGGTGCGCAGGGAGTCGCGTGCGCCCAGTCCAACCGGCTTGACCCCAAACTTCTCGCCTGCCTTGAGGATGCTGTTCCAGAGATCCACTGCCCGGTCGGGATGAACAAATAGTTCGTAGGCTATCTTCTCGCCGGTATAGCCGGTCCGCGAGACGATCAGGTCAAAACCGCCTACTTTCGCGTCGCAGAGTTGCGTACGCTCCAGGGCTAGCAGGCGCTTGCGTGTTTCCGCGCTGACTCCCAAAGCCAGCAGGATATCCTGGCTTTTGGGGCCTTGCAGGGCGATATCCACCCGCATGTCCGGGCCGGCTTGCGGGTCTCGTAGATTCCGGATAACGGCCTCATGGCCAGGCGTGCGGGCTGCCGGATGAGCCGTGTCGATCTTTACCTTTCCGTTACGGACTGCTTCCAACCAGGACCGGTCCTTATCGTCGTTGGATGCATTCACTACCATCAGGTACTTATCCGCCGTCCGCCGGTAGACCAGGGTATCGTCGATGACGTTGGCGTCCGGGTCGAGGAAATGCGTGTAAAGCGACTCGCCTGGGTGCAGCGAGCCGACCGAGTTTGCGCAGACCGAATCGAGCAAGCAGGTTGCATCCCTTCCTTCCACCTGGTAAACGCCCATGTGTGTCACGTCGAATAATCCGGCCGCCTGGCGGGTGGCCAGGTGTTCCTCCACCACCGAGGAGTACCAGACCGGCATCTCCCAGCCTGCGAACGGCACCATCTTTGCGCCCAGTGATTTGTGGACCTCGTAAAGCGCAGTCCGGCGCAGGGGTTGCTCACGTTCCTTCCATTTGAAATCTGGCTTCGCTTTCCCTTCTTCTACCGCCGGAATGCCGATATACCACGCTTTTTGGGCAGGGGGTCCCGCCTTCCCAATCGGGCCAGCGTCCGTCGGGGAGTCGCCTGCAGTCACCAGAATGGGTCCGGGCATCCGGCGTGCGCTGTAATCCGGCTGCCCCTCCAGGTTGAACGAAACATAGCCGTCCGAAAGGTCCCGCAACCAGGCCGCCGTCAGCCCGGCTTCCTCGATCGGGATCGACAGGCGGTAAGTCTGGTCGTCGACGCAGGTGAGCGTGCCGTTTACTTCGCGGCTCGTCCCGGGATGTGGACCAGGGATGAACAGTTGCGTGACTTGCGATTTTCCCGCTGTGAGCGCCGAAAGGTCGCCGGGGACCAGGGGTTCCAGGAACTGGCGCACATGCTCGCCGGTTAACTCCAGCACGCCCGGGATTGGGTCGTCTGAATAATAGAAATGCGGGTAGCCGTGCGAGCTTGGGGTGAAATCCATCCCGGCCGATTCCGCCAGCGCCCGCACCTTCAATCGGGCTTCGTTCAGTACGTTGAAATCCACCTTGGCGCGCCGTTGTGCCTTGCCTCTGGCCGAGAGCACCATGTGCGGCGCGCATGCCAGCAAGATGTCTGCGATGATGTCGGCCAGCTGGCGGCTTTTGGCCTCGTCGAAACCGCGCTGGGTGATCCAGGGGGTCCCCAGTCGGATGCCGGACGGATCGAAGGCGGACTTGTCGCCAGGGATGGTATTGCGGTTGACGACGATTCCGGCCACATCCAAAATGCGGGCAGCCTGGTCGCCCGAGAGGCTGGTGCCATCCGGACCCGTGATCGTGCGGCAGTCCAGGTTGAGCATGTGGCAGTTGGTGCCGCCAAAAGGTACGCGCAGTCCGCGCTCCTTGAAGCGCTCCGACATGGCCTGGGCGTTCTTGATGGTCTGCCTCTGGAGTTTCTCGAACTGCTTTGTCTGCGCCAGTTTGAAGGTCAGTGCCAGCGCCGCGAAGATGTGCACGTGCGGCCCGCCCTGTTCGCCGGGAAAGACCGCCTTGTCGAGCTTCCTGGCCAGGGCTGGATCGGTCGTCAAAATGACCGCCCCGCGCGGACCATCCAGCGTCTTGTGAGTGGTGGTGGTGATGACGTGGGCATATCCGACCGGCGAAGGCACCACTCCGGAGGCGACCAGGCCTCCCAGGTGCGAGATGTCTGCCAGCAGGTAGGCGCCCACGCGGTCGGCGATCCGCCGGAAGGCTTTCCAGTTGGGGATCCATGAATAAGAGGAATACCCGCAGATGATCATCTTGGGCTTGTTGGCCTGGGCCAATTCCATCACCGCCTCGTAGTCGATTTGCTCGGTTTCAGGGTCGACCGCGTAATGGACCACTTTGTAGAGTTTGCCGGAACGGTTGGCGGATGAGCCGTGGGAAAGATGCCCGCCATGCAACAGGTTCATTCCCATCACCACCGAGCCTGGTTCCACCAGTGCATGGTAAACGGCATTGTTGGCCGGCCCGCCCGAGAGCGCCTGCACGTTTACGTAGATCTGGTCGGCCGACACCCCGTTGGCGGCGAAGGCCTCGGCGCAGCGCCGGCGCGCCAGGGCTTCCACGGCGTCCGCGTATTCGGTGCCCTTGTAATAGCGCGGGTCTGAGTTGCGGCGGAAGTTGGCCAGCCGTTCGGGATAGTCGAGGATTTCCGTCTCGCTCATCCAGCGCGAAATCTTCATCCGGGTAGCCTTCGGCATAGATGTTCTGGAATGCCGAGGCCATCGCTTCACGCACAGCCAGTGGCGCCTGGCTTTCGGAGGGGATCAGGATCAGTTTGCGGGCTTGCCGTTCAGATTCGATCTGGGTAAGTTCGTACACGTCGGGGTCAAGGTCGGCGAGGGAACCGCGAAATAGATAATCGGACATGCGCATCTCCTGGGAGAAAATTTTAAAATTGATTTTGGATAACCCCCATTATAAAATAGTCCACATAATAATGTAGCTGTTTGTGGGGGAAACCATTGGATGGCTTGCGGGTTTTCAATACACGTGACCGGTTTGCCCGGGTAGGCTAAACCAGGGTTGTATAGGATATCATAGGATCAATTCCAGTCCCAGGGTCATCCTCCCAATCCAGGTTGTTTATCCGGGAATGATTTCACCAGGAGCTCAGCATGATCCAAATGGTAGAAGCATCCAATAGAAAAGACTCCTCTGCCACGCCGCCCCGGCGTGCCATCATTGTCGGCGCTTCCAGCGGGATCGGAGCTGCGCTGGCTCGTCGCCTGGCCAGGCAAGGCTACCGCCTGGCGCTGCTTGCGCGCCGAACCGACCGCCTGTCGGCCCTGTGCGACGAGATCAATGCGGCCGCGGGAGAACCCCTGGCAGCCTTCTACGCGCACGACGTGACCGACACCGCTTCCGTCCCCGACTTGTTCAAGCAGATAATCGCCCGGCTGGGCGGATTGGACCTGTTTATCTACACTTCCGGCATTGTCTTCCCTTCCGGGATGCGTCATTACGAGTTCGACAAGGACCGGCTCGTAACCGAGGTCAACTACCTCGGCGCCGTGGCCTGGTTGAACCAGGCTGCCTCCTTCTTCCATGCCCAAAAAGCCGGCCAAATCGTTGGGATCTCCTCCGTCGCCGGCGAACGCGGCCGGGTCGGCTTGCCCGCCTACAACGCCTCCAAGGCTGCCCTGACCAGTTACCTGGAATCCCTGCGCAACCGCCTGACCCGGCGCGGTGTGCACGTGCTGACTGTCAAGGCTGGCTACGTTCGGACAGATATGATCGCCAGGATGAAGGACCCGCTCTTTGCCATCCCCGTCGAACAGGCGGTCGAAGAAATCTACCGGGCCATCCGCAGGCGCAGGCAGGTCATCTACACCGCCCGCATCTGGTGGCTGGTCATGCTGGTGGTTCGGAATATCCCCTCGGTTATCTTCCGCCGGATGACCTTCTAGATTTAGCGCTTTCCAGCCCGGCTGACCGGTTACGCTCAAGCCGCCGTCCTCGGCGGCGGAGATGCCGCCTGGTTACTATATAAAATACGACTGATTGGTTAGCTCAAGCCGCCGTCCTCGGCGGCGGAGATGCCACCTTGATCAAGCGCTTTCCAGCCCGGCTGACCGGTTACGCTCAAGCCGCCCTCCTCGGCGGCGGAGACGCCACCTTGATCAAGCGCTTTCCAGCCCGGCTGACCGGTTACGCTCAAGCCGCCCTCCTCGGCGGCGGAGACGCCACCTTGATCAAGCGCTTTCCAGCCCGTCCGACTGGTTACGCTCAAGCCGCCCTCCTCGGCGGCGGAGACGCCACCTTGATCAAGCGCTTTCCAGCCCGGCTGACCGGTTACGCTCAAGCCGCCCTCCTCGGCGGCGGGGACGCCTCCTTGAGCTAAATAAAATAAGAATGATTTTAGCTCAAGCCGCCGTCCTCGGCGGCGGAGACGCCACCTTGAGCTATATAAAATTGGAATGAATTTTTCGACCGGTTACTTAGTACCGATTGCGATTTGACATTTTCAGACAAACTCTGTACACTATCAACATAACTGCCTTACATATATCAGGAGGAACTATGGCTGCTCAATTTCAGTTCGTCATGCGCTCCGGCCCAACCGTCGGCAAGGTAACTCCTCTTACAACCCCGGAGGTCACCATCGGACGGGATACCTCCAACACCCTTCCGATCAACGATGCAGAAGTTTCGCGCAAACACGCCCGGATGGAATTGCGCGGATCGGCCTATCTGATCCAGGATCTCGGCTCGACCAACGGCACCTTCGTAAACGGCAAACGGGTCGCTGGGATGCAGGTGCTGAATGCCGGCGATCTGGTGTCCTTCGGCGAAGGCATCGTGCTGGTCTACGAAGCCATCCAGGATATCAACGCCACGGTGCTCTCGTCCAAACCCCCCGCCACTGCCGTTTCGAAACCTGCTCCCGCTCCAGTACCCACTCCCACCCCTGCCTCAACTCCCACACCCCGCCCGGCGCCCACACCTCCTGCACCGGTTTACTCGGGGCGTGTGCCGGCTGGACCGGTTTCATCCGGCCCGGTCCCGGCGGGTCCGGTTCCTATGCCGCCGGATGCCGCACCCAAAGGCAGGAAATTCCCGGTATGGGTGATCGTCGTGATCCTGTTGGTTGTGATCATCTGTGGGTGCGTTGCTTTCTTCCTGATCATCGACCAGTTCAGTTTATGGTGTAAAGTGGTTCCGTTCCTGGTCCCCATCCTCGGCGGCACCTGTTAGGGTCGTGATCCCCAAATAATTTTGCAAGTCAATCCGTCAGGCGGCGTTTACGAGCCGCCTGATTTTGTTGTTGGGGAGATTAGATCCAGGAAGAGGTTCATCCACTTCAAATTGCGTTCCGCGTCGCCATAATCGCCGCTTTCCAGTTTGGTTTCGGTGTGAAAGAGCACGGACTCGCTCATCCGGTTTTCCCAGCCGTTGGGATGGCGCAGGAAATCGGCCACGATGTTGCGTTGGCGCATGACCGACCCATCCGGCAGCCAGGCGGTCAGGAAGTAGGCTGATGGGTCGAGTGCCGCCTGGTAATGCCGGACCGTGTTGAAATACGTCACACTCAATTGCAGGTCGGTTTGCTGGCTATCGGTGAATGGAATCGCCGACAGGGAAGCCCGGTAGGCGGATTCCAACTCTGAAAACGAGATGCTGAAATGTTCCTGCAAGGCTCCGTCGATCACGTCGGAAACTGCCTGGCCCTGCTTCGGCTGGGGGATGCTGCGGTAGAAGTTGTTGAAAGCCTGCCAGCCGTGGGTATCCACCAGGTATTTCACCAGTGTCGCCCCTTCCAGGTAACTGGTCTCGTGCTGTTGGTTGTAGAAATCATTTGCGATCGTCTTCAGGGGGATGAACCAGCCCAGGTTGATCAGGGCCGCCGCGCGTGCCTCCAGCGGTTCGAGTTTGAAATGCCCGCCTGTCAGGTAGACCGCCAGCCCTTCGGCGAAAATGGAGGGGTGATATTCGCCGCCCATGGCAGCGTCGTAGTAATGCACAAATTCGTGGTGGAAAAGCACCGGCATATCGTTGGCGGCGTAGTTGCCGTCCAGGTAAGACAGGTAGATGCTGCCGGTCGTAAAGCCGCCCTGACCCACGACGCGTGACATGAGCGTCACGCTGATGGGTTGGTCTAACTGGAAATCGAGCTGGGTTGCCACGGCGGCCGACTCCAGGTCGGCTTCCCGGCTGAGCGCCTGGATGTCGCGCGCCGCCGCCGTGCCCGTAATGTAGTGGAATTCGCAACATGCGCTCGTCGTGGAAGCCCAGTGGGCCTCCGGTTGTGGCGGCGGGACCTGGCTCTCCGGACGCAGGGTGTAGCTCTCCTCCCAGGTCAGGTTATCGGGAAAACGGGTAAAGCTTAGGCTGTAACGCCCCGGCTTCAGGTTGCTGGTGTCCCAGATCCACCATAGGATCGCCTCGTTGCGTTGCCCTATCCCGGATGCTGCAAATTCTGCGCTGCCCAGGTCGCTTCCCTGGAAACTGACCTTGACGCTGCCGCCCTGCTCATTCGCCGGGGCTGGGTTGACGACCTCGAAGCTGATCTGGTCGCCCACGTATAAGGACCCGTCCGGATGGGCGATCACCTCCATCCCAGGGGTGGATTGGGCCGGCGCGGCAGGCAGCCAGCAGGCACACCAGGGCCAGGCATAGCGAGAAGAGTTGGCCGCGCATGCCGGTCATTATACGCCGGGGAAGCGCCAGCATTCAGGTTCCGGACGTGCTCAGGCGGCTGCTTCCTCTTCGAAAGACGCGATGGCCGCTGCCATCTCATCGTAGATTTCCAGCAGGCTGTCCAGTCCGGCCAACTCCATGGTGCTGTAGACCAGCTTGTTTGGCTGGAATAGTTTTAAATGGGCGGATTTTTTACCGCCTCCCTCGCTCCCTTTTTGGGCTTCATCCTTACCGGCGGTCGCCGAAAATGTATTCAACTTTTTGACGATTTTAAGCAGGGAGCGAAAACCTGCGCTGCTCATGAAGGGTACCTGGCTAAGGTCGTATAGGACATAACGTGCCCCCAGGTCGATTTCCTCGACCGAGATCCGTTCGAGTTCCTCGTGGTTTGACGAATTGATATCGCCGTCGATGTGGAAGACGGAAACAGGCACGTTCCCTTGCTCATGCGTAATAATGACATCCATGCGAAACCATCCTATTCTGATTCGGTCCGGAGCGGTCCTGTTAAGACTGGCGGATTTGCTCATTTGGGGTGCACTAGCTATATTAATTGCAACCAACCACGTCCTCTATATCATTTATTGGTATGGAAGTCAATATGACCCATTAGTTCAGAATTTTCGTCGTTGCCGGGTTGGATAGTCGTTTGGGATAGCCGGCCTGGACCGGACGTTGGGCTGGATTAAAAGCGGACCGGCGGTAACGTCTGGTGAAATGCTCCCAGATGGTCACCAGGCCCAGGCGGATCATTTCCAACCAGGCTTTCAGGGAGCAGCGTTCCGGGTAATCCAGGCGCAGGCGGTATCCATCCCGTTCGATCGCTTCCAGGATGCATTCGAAGCGCGCGCAATACCAGACCCCGGCCAGTTTGCAGCGCAAGACCTGCAGGGAATCGATGTAGGGCTTGCCTCTGCGGAAACACTCCCGGGCCAGCGCCACCTGGTCCCGCACCCACGCGCGCAGTGCGGGGCCGTCGGGCTCCTGCGCAGAGAAGGCGTGGCCTTCCAGTACCTCGACCGGAATGTTGACCAACCCGGCAGCCAGGTCCTCCCGCATATCCCGCAGCATGTGGGTGATGTGTGCGCCTTTGACTGCCAGGCTGCGCTCGGGGGACTGCGCATAGGCGTGGTCGTTGCCGATGAAGTATTGGATGCCGTCCATCACCGCCGTTGCAAGCCTGTCGGTATAGCTGTCCAGCTCCAGGCAGCTGACCGGGTCGCCCTGCCGGTCCGCATCGAACTCGATCACGGCCATGAAGTTATCAATGAAGGAACGCAGTCCACTATCGGGTGTCCGGTCATGTGCGATCAGATCCGCCAGCATGTCTTCCTCGGGCGATAATTCGGCCGTCGGGCGCTCGCCCCGGTAAAGTCTGAGTATCAGGTCTTTCTGGTGCTCGATGAAGGCCCGTCGTTCCTGCGCTTGCCTCAGTCTGCAATCGATCATGTCGTCCGCCCATCGGAAGTAGGCGTAGGCGCGCAGGCAATCCTCTGCCAGGTCGCGGTCGGCCAGCAGACGGGCGGTCAGATAGGATTGTTTGCTGCTCGCCCAGGTGATCGAACGGGCTAGTTTGGCGGTCGGGCTGTTCATGGGACATTCTCCTGCAGGATCCGGGCTGCCGCCAGCCGGGCCGAGATGAGCACGGTCGGCACGCCCGTGCCGGGATGCGTCCCCGCGCCGGTGAAATACAGGTTGTGGTACCGGCTGTGGCGGTTATGCGGGCGCAGGTACGCCATCTGGGTCAGTTTGTGGCTCAGCCCGTGCACCGAGCCGAGCGGCAGGTTATAGCGCTTCTGCCAATCTTGCGGCACGAAGCTCACTTCCGCCTGGATGTGCTCTGCCACGTCCGGCATCCCCAGCCCGGCCAGGCGCTTAAGGATGAAAGCCCGGGCGCACTTCTGCATGCCCGGCCAGTCCTGCCTGGCCTTTGGATCCAGGTGTGCCACCGGGATGGCGACGTACCAGGTGTCGTGCCCCGCCGGCGCCATGCCGGGGTCCAGTCGGACCGGGGCGTGGATGTAGAAATTCGGTTCCTCCGGCAGGCCCGACTTCTTGAAGATCTCTTCGAAACCCTGCCGGTAATCGCCGGAAAGGAACAGGTTATGGGGTCCTAGTTGAGGATACTGCTTATCCAGGCCCCAGTAGAACATCAGGGTGGAGCAGCCGTATTCCTTGCGCTCGATCCGCTTGGCCTGCCGTTCATCCGGTAGCAGGGCTCGATAAACGTAGCCCAGGTCGGCATTCGCCACCACGATGTCTGCCGGCAGGCTGCGCCCATCTTCCAATAACACCCCGGTGGCGCGCTGTTCTTCGGTCAGGATTTTTCGGACGGGTGTGTCATAAACGAACTCCACCCCCAGTTTTTCGGCGATGGCTGTCAGCGCCTGCGCGACGCGGTACATGCCGCCCATCGGATACCACAACCCGTGCGCCAGCTCGGTGTACTGCATCAGCGCATAGGTCGCCGGGGCTTCGTAAGGGCTCAGGCCCATGTACATGTCCTGGAAGGTGAAGGCCATCTGCAGGCGTTTATCCTTGAAGAATCTGCCCACGTAATCGGTGTGACGGGTGAACGGTTTTACCTGCGAGAACAGCCGCAGCATGGCCGGGTTGATGAACTCCCTCAGGTGGCGGAAATCCCGCCCCAGCAGTTTTGGCAGCGACAGGTCGTAAATCCGCCCGGCTTCGCCCAGGTAGGATCAGCATGCGCTCGAAGCTGCCAGGTTCGATCGCTTCCATTTGCGGCAGCATGCGTCCCAGGTCCGGGCTGAGCTGCATCTGCGAATCGTCTGGGAAGGTCAGGTATAGGTCGGATCGATCCGCCGCAGGTCCAGCTGCTCCTGCATGCGCTCGCCCAGGTCGGTAAAGGTCGCCGCGTACTGCTCCGGCATCATGAACAGGGTCGCCCCGGTGTCGAAGGTGTACCCGCCCACCTGCATGCGCCCGCAGCGCCCCCCGGATTGCTCGTTCTTCTCGAGCACGGTCACGTGGTAGCCTCGCTTTGCCAGTCTTGCCGCTGTGGCGATCCCGCCGATTCCGGCGCCGATCACGAGCACTGTGGGGTATTTTCCTGTCATTTTGGTTTCCTGCGTTCCTTGGTTGGTTTCAGTTTATATACGCAGGAATGGTTAAATAGTTGGCTGGATGGGGTTGGATGGTCGTGGAGTTTGATGGCCTGATCAGGGATTGAATACCGTCCCGAAGGTTTATTCAAGAGACACCTCTTGCATCCCGCATCCAAAAAATCGGACGGCAAGATTTACCAACCTCAACCTTCGGGACGATTGGGGGAGCAAATCACGTTTTCGACCCTTTAGGGTCTTTCACAGTCGGGAAACCCGCTATTCGGGCCGGAAGAGAGCAGGCTGCTGCCACCGGCAGCCGAGGCGAGGAGCAAGTTTACCGAGGATCCGGCCGGATTCATGGTTGAAGTGGGAACCAGGTGCATCGCACTTTAAAAGTGCTTTGCACCTGAGGTTTTGCATTCAGTAAGGTAGCAGTAGTAAATCTTGTTATTGGTATCTTGCTGCAACGCTACTTGAAGCAAACCGATCTGGATACCGAAGAAGCGCATCATAGAGCTGGTCCGGTTGATAACGGGGGGTTGTAAAAATTCATGGAAAAATAACATGGACTTCGGCACATGCTTTGTAGTTGTATTGGTGATGTTAATGTTTATTGTGGCATGGATAGAGGGTTGACGAAGGATCTGAAAGGGAAATGCCTGGCTGCAAAGAGGAGCAGTCCATTTTTTCTGCAAAGGGGATAAGAGGTGTATTGTTAAGTTCACTTGAAGATGCTATACTTTCACCAAAGGTTGATAAGCTGTTGAGCCACCCAATGACGGCTGAGCACCTAGTTAGGCAGCATTTGCAGAGGAACAAGACCGAAAGGGCACAATTTCTATGCTTGAAAGTGTAATGGAAGAACTAATTGCAAAGTATCCGAACGACTTCTTTCCACGAAAATCATTCATCCTCAAAGGGCGCCAAGGATCGTTTGCAGGTGTTGGACGCTTTGATCTGCTCTTCACTGATGAGCATCAAACTAATATTCTAATGGAACTCAAGGCGCGATCGGCCAAATATGAGGATGCGTCTCAACTCGCAAAGTACAAAGATGCGCTCAAGGAACAGGGAACGGCCAATGTCTTTATGTGGCTTGTGGCAACAGACATCCCCAATTCTGTGAGAGAATTTCTTGATAGAATCGGAATTGAGTATACTGAAATCCACGCAAGCGAGTATCAACAGGTTGCAATTCGGCATAATGAGATTGTTTTCGATCCGAAGGAATCCCAATTGACCGATTCTCCTTCGGCGTCCCCATCGCGTCCAACGCAAAACAAACGCAAAAGCTCACTTTCCCAGCGATCATCCTTTAGCAGGCGAAGCAATATTTCCCCAAAGTTCCGAATCACAATGGATAAGCTTCATACGCTCTTCCCTGCCGGTCAGGAATTTCTTTCCCTTGTTTCAAATCCTTCGAGTGGAGGCTTTTGGATAAGCAGTTCGATGAATGCCCATCTTTACTACAACGATTTATTTCTCGCCTTTATGAAGGTGTCTCTAGACTCGATACTATTTCTCCATTTTTCTATGGTCAGATTGATGGATCAACTATTGACAGACACAAACTTGTCTTTCCAGACGTCTTCTGGCACTTGTCCAAAGATACAAATGGACAACAGGTTGCATGGGTACAATTCTCTGGCGATGGCTCGGTCACTTTGACCAAGCAAGCACCGAGAGAGTTTTTCACAAAGTTGCTCGATGAAATCGTAATCGTAATCAAATAATGCAAATGCTGCCTAACCAGCGGCGCCTCCGTTCTACCCGTTGCCACTGAGCCCATCCGTTGGGCAGCACCTCGTAGTATAAAAGAATACTACTTATTCGTTGCGCAAAATCTCCTTAGGAGAGTAATCAATGGGGAGTTCTATCAAAAGCCACCCCCACCGGCCAATCACCCATCTATAACAACCATCTTCAGTTAAAATATCCCCAATCTCATGAAATACGAAGGCCTTCTCGAAGCGTACTATGAACAAGGCTGGGAAGGACGCATCGAGTATTCGCTGTCCGTCGTGGGTCTTTCGCATCCCTTCTTCCTGGAAAATGGCATGCGCCTGACCATTTATGCCGAAGATGGGACTCTCCTCTGGTCTGGCAGGCTGCGCTTTGTCAGACGCAGGTGCTGGGATAAACACCCTCCTCAAATGCGCATCTGGTCGGATAAGAAACAAAGTTGCGTTTCCTACGCCCGCTGGCTGGAGTGGTTCACCCACACCCCGCCCCTCAAAGCCACCCTGGAAACCGGCCTCCTTTCCCCTGCTCCCTGATCCCTGCATCTCCCCTTTTTCTTGCCGTCCAGCACCTGATCATCAATCACCAATCCACAATCTAAAATCCTCAATCCAAAATTTCCTCTCTCTTATTTAATTCGTAAAGAAGACTTCCCTTTCATGGGCAATGGGAACGTTCCTTCAAAAATGAGCGTTTTGTCCATCTTTTTCGTTTCTTGTGACATTGTCCTTGCTTGCCTGCCCCCCTATAATGAGAGTATCCAAGAAAGGAGTCCCTGCATGTACGATACCCATATCCTGACCGAGCATGACTGTCGCAGCCTCTGGGAGCACGGGCTGAAGGTCGGCTACTGCGTCAATTTGACCATCAACTATTACCGTGGCCTCCCCATCAGCTGCATTGACCAGATCAGCCTCGTCGTCGATGGCGAAAAAGTCGATCCCGCCAGCATGTTCGTCCAGCATCACGGCCGGGAGTACCCCTACCTGTTCATTCTCTCGGACGAATGCCCCACGGATTTCTATTGGACCTTTGGCGATTATCTGCGCGTCGTCATTAAAGAAGCCGGGTGGCATCGACCAGGGTGTCCATCACGTCAAGCTCACCCTCGGCACCCGCCGCTCCTACACACCCACTATGGTCTCGGTCTGTGAAAAAGACCTGACCTTCGCTTGATGGAGGCTGCTGACATGCAAAACAATGCTGATATCAAGCTTGGCGTAAGCCTCTATAGCTACCAGGATAACTATTATTTCCACCGCTACGACCTGGAGGGCTGCATCGCCGCCGCTGCCGGCTCCGGTGCGCAGGGCTTCGAGGTCTTCACCGATGCCATGATCCCCGAATGGCCTTATATCACCGATGCCTTTATTGACAAATGGAACGGTCTCTTGGAGCGTTATGGCATCCCGGCGGTTGTCCTGGACCATTTCTCCGACCGCGCCATGTGGCACGACAAGCTCCTCACCGACGATGAATTGTTCGAGCGCGGCGTCATGTATATCAAGGCGGCTCGCATGTTGGGTTGCCAGGCCATCCGCCTGCTCCACGACGGGCACACCGGTCGCCCTCATAAGATTCCCCTCACCACTCCCGCCATCCTCGAGCGGCTTTTACCCGTTGCTGCCGAGAACAACATCATGCTGGCGCTCGAGTGCCACGCTCCAACCAATGTCGCTGCCCCCATCCACGAGCCCTACCTGGAAGTTGCCGAGAAGCTGCACCTGCCTTTTGTCGGCCTCCAGGCTGATTTCTCCTCCTACGAGTACTGCATGTCCACCGCCGATGTCAAGGATTTCAAGTTTTCGGGCTGCACGCAGGAGATTCTTCTCTATGTGCGCGAGATGCAGCGCAAAGCCTATCTCGAGCAACGCCATTTCGATATCAAAGAGATCGCCGCCGAGGTCGAGAAAATGCACCCCAACGAAATGGACCGCAAGATCGTCCTGGATCCTGACAGTTATACCGGGTCCAAGTACAAGTTCAATGGCGACACGGCCCCCTTCGCCTATGACGTCCTCAAGGATTACGCCTCGAAGCTTGTTTACGTCCACGGCAAGTTCTACGACATCGACGAGAACGGCGAAGTCGACAACATGGACTACCACCGCATCTTCAAAGCCCTTAAAGACGGTGGCTACAAGGGCTACATCTCTTCGGAATTCGAGGGCAACCGCCGCATGAACATGCTTGGCTGGGTCGACGAAATCGAATACGTCCGCAAACACCAGCTCCTCATGCGCAAATGCCTGGCGGAATAGTCGCCCACCTGCACCGAGTAAGACCTCTGAAGTCCGGCTCACCAAAGTGCTATAATTTTCTCATTGCCGGGCAGGTTATTTGAAGCATTTCGAATGACGGCGAAGCACACTGCAGTCGCCCACCTTTTTTGTGAATAGGAAAGGATGATGATCAAATGGCAAAAAGTATCCAGGAAAGAATTCAGGAAGTAGATCAGATTCTCGGTCGCGGGTTTATGTTGATGACCGATCCGTTGACGCGCGGCACCCTCAAGAACCGGGTTTTCAGCGACGGTGCCTGCACCGGCTATTCGTTCAGGCTTAATAACTTGAGTTATCGCGGCATATGGATTTCGACCCTCGAAGATCTCCAGTTGACCGTGGATGGCAAGGCCGTTTCCAAAGCGGACATGCTCCTCCGTCTGGGCACCTTCTCGTGCACCATCGATAACCTGGTCAATCACTCCGACGTTTTCTGGGCGGTTACGGACGAATGCTGGATTGACGTATATAAGATCGGCGGTCTGGCACCTGGAGACCATCAATTTGAAATTGTGGTTATGAAACGCAACGATTTCGGTCACTCCTATGGCGAAGGCACCGATCTGGAAGGCTATCGCAGGAATGCAAAAGAACTCCAAACACCTTTGGTGTTGAAAGACAAAACGGTCTACACGATCAAAGAAGGAGCTGAGTAGATGGAAAAGTTGAAGCACAGCATTACATTGTTTGGTTTCGGCAGCCGCTATGTGCGCGGCCTGACTACCTTCGATGAAATAATAAACAAAGTCACGAATATCGGGGCCGATGGCATTGAATTGGTTGCCCCGCAGATGGTGCCCGGGCATCCCAATCCCACCGACGAATGGGTCGAATATTTCAGGAATACCTGCGCCGAAAATAAGCTTACGCCGGTTTGTTTCAGCGTTTATATCGACAGTGGCAAGCACAAGGGACGCTTCCTGTATGAAAACGAGCGCATGACCGATACCATTGCCGCCATGGAATTGGCGAAACGGCTTGGTTTTTCGATCGTTCGCAGTCAGGATGGGCTGCTGCCCGCTACCATGGAAAAACTCCTTCCCTATGCCGAAGAGCTGGACCTTCATCTCGCCGTCGAGTTGCACGGGCCCTACACGCCTTCCACGCCTGTTTTTGCCGAGTTTGCCGAGCTTTTTGAACGCTTGAATTCGGAACATCTTGGCATCGTCCTGGATTATTCTGCCTTCTCTTCCGGCGCCCCCTCCAACTGCCTGGCTGTTTTTCCGGATGATCTCTGCAACAAGCCCTTACTCTATGAAATCAACCGGCTCTATGCCACCACCGAAATTCCCGAGGACGAGCTTGTCAAAATGATTTACGATAAAGGCGGCGATGATGTCGATGTTCACGTCGCCCGCCGGCGTATCTTCTCCATTGATCCCAATACGGCAAAATTTGGCACCCCTTACTGGCGAACCCATCCGGACTATGCCGGTTTCAGGAAACTCTTGAAATATTCGAAATACATGCACGGCAAATTCTGGCATATGGAAGACGACCTGACCTGCCCCGGCGTCGATTATCCCGGCTTTGTCAAGATCATGCAGGAAGAAGGCTATTCGGGCTTTATTGCCTCCGAATATGAGGGTGGGGGGCTTGATAGGACGGTCAGCGACGAAGACCAGATCCGCTTGCATATCCGTATGCTCGACAAGCTCTGGGCGTAACGCCTCGGTTATTTTCAGAGTACCATTAACTCATAAAAAAACACCGCAGAATTCCAGTCTGCGGTGTTTTTGTTGCTACCCTTCGTGCCCTTTGGTCAGGCACGTATGTTGGGGAAGCCTAAGCAAGCCAGGCCTGTTGGTGACCCTCCCCATCTATGGTTGCTTGGATTCATGCCTTGCATCCAAGGAGCTTTCTCCATTTGGTGAATGTGTTGCGGTAAGCGATCAGTGGGCGCCTGTCACGCCGTTCAGGGATTCTAAGATCCGCTTTTGCATTGCGAGATGCCGTGCAATTTGTTCTTCGGCGTCGTCAGTGTAAAAAGAGTGGCCTTCATATTCGGTCATCATGACTCCGTTGAATCCCAATTCCAGGATATATTGGATGATCTGCTTATAGGGGATGGTTGTTTCCTGCAGATCCTCACTGATATCGTAGAATTTCCCGTGGAAATATAAGGAATAGGGCAGGACTGTTTTGAACCCTTCAAGATCTGCCGGTCCAAATGATTGATGCCCGAAAAGCTCGCTGACAGCAATATGGTCTGCTTCACCTGCGCCCATTGCTTTAACTTCTTCCCACACACTTTCCTCGCTGCCTCCTGCGTGACGGTTCTTCACGATGTAATCCACGATCTCCATATTTGCACCTAAACGCTTATAGTAATTCAATAGCTTTTGGCTGGGACGTTCGATAAAACACCCCAGGTCTGGCACAAATCCCAGGTAAGCCGACCCGAGACGTTCCATCTCAGCCGCCATGGCCTGAATGTTGGCATCACTCGGTTTGGAAGGAGCGTGAATTTCGATGCCGTACCGTATATCGTACAGTTCAGCCATCTCAGCCAGACGCGCGTATTCAGACAGCGGCAATAATCCGGTTCCGCGCAGATATTTGCAGCCCAGCCTCCTGGCAACTCTGAATTCATCGAACGCCTCACGGATGATCTCTTCCATATCCATGTCGCGCCCGCTGTATTTTCCTGCGTCGATCTGACCGCCATAACTGAACGGCGTCATGCCATAAAGATCGCTGAGCTGCACCAGCTCTTGGATGCTTTCCTGCCTGGGCATGGGATACTGGTCAAAACTTTGCGACCCCACCACTTCGTATTTTGAGATCCCAAGCTTTCTCAAGATTTGGAACATATCGGCAAAGCCGAAACCTGGGCGCTCGTACCACTGCTGTGTAAAAGAATACAGAGATACCCCAAAGCTGATATTCCCTTTCATCATCTCACCTCGCCTGCTGCCTGAATGGTTTTTTCGTGTGAAGGTCCCGAGTTTATGTCTATGATTCGCAGCGGCAGTGTTTTACGGGCTGAACTGTCAATCGTGGCATACTTCCCAGGGGCGAACTGCATATACGGGGAACGCAGCCGCATGGTAAGTTCAACGTCATGCTCGCCTTCAGCTAACAGGCTGGCAGGAAATTCAAGCGTAGCGCGTTTTTAATTCCCCAGAATTCAGAAAAAAGGGAGGGAAGCTGGCTGAGGGTAAATTCTTTGCCATTAAGCCGGAAAATAATGTCCGCTTCCGGAACTACCTCGTCATCGATTTTGAGCTTAAATTCTGTGATGTTAGAGAGGTGGAGCCCTCTGTAATAGTTGAGCCGGATATCCAGCATCACGCTTTGCAGCTTATTACTCCATCTGACGAGCCGTAGGCTGTCGTCACAAATGACGGTATCCCTGAAACCGAGCACTAAATACTTAGTTGGCATATTTTATTCTCCTGATTACTTGTTTTGTTAGGTTACGTTATTCTATTCCAATTTCCCCTAAAATCCCATTTATATATTCATAATTAATGCTGTCTTTTTATCCATGTTTGGCCGCCTTGGAGCGCACAGGACCAATCGCATCGTCTATGCCCGTCTTGCTCGTCGCCAGTGCGCTGGACGCCCTCATCCCGGTCCGGCGCGTTGTTCGCCAATTGGAAATGTTCGTACCGCATAAGCAGACTCTACTCACCTAGGATATGGGACATGCCCTCGTGAATCTTTCCGCGCAAATTATTCCCTTTCTGCTGGCTGGGGACTGAGGAATTACTTTTTCCCCCATTTAAAAATCAATTGTTTCTCCCCTTGACAAATCAGAACATAAGTTCTATAATCCGCCTCAGACACGGGCAGGTCGGAGCCTCTCAGCATGCCTATTTCTTTCTCACTTACCCCCTCGCAGGGTCACTCCAATCCAAAATCAACCCTCAGAAATCAACATTCGGAAACTATTCGATCCTCATTCGTTTTTTTCGCGGAACGAATACCCCTCCCATGCCTCCCGAAAACCAATGATCTGATTACCGAATTTTTAAATTACCATGCCCCCTGCCTCTACCCCGAATTGTTTTGAAATGCCTGTCTTGGAGTGCCCTTCTCCAAGGCCTGTCTTGCAGTGCTTTCCTGCAAGGCCTGCCCCCGGAATGATAAATTGTTTTGAATTGCCTGCCCCCGGATTGATAAATTGTTTTGAATTGAATGGGTCTCGCGATATATCATTCGGCTGTCCTGGTTATTGGGTTGCGCTGAGGGGGAATGGGTCTCGCGATATATCATTCGGCTGTCCTGGTTATTGGGTTGCGCTGAGGGGGAATGGGTCTCGCCTTTTTCTTTCATCTCCCCAATCCCCAATCCCTGATTACCTGCTCATCAAGTTCCCCAGGCCTACCTCACAATCCGCAATCGTAAATCTACCTCCCTTAATCTTTCCTTCGTGCTAAAGAATCCCACCTTCCACTCATTACATTCCCCTGACAAACAATACTTTCCCCGCTGAGGCGTGTTAATGTAAAATGGATGGAATCACACCACCCAAATCCAATCTCTATGAGGCCCAATATGGAAAAGAAACTAACGCTCGGCTCCAAATTCCGCTACGGTCTGGCCGATCTTGGCTTTGCCCTGATCACCTCCGCCATGCAATTCTTCCTGCTTTATTACTACACCGACGTAGCCGGAATCAACCCCGCCCTCGCCGGCCTGGCCCTGCTGGTCGGCAAGCTCACCTGGGATGCCTTGAACGATCCGCTCTTCGGATACTGGTCTGACCGCACGCGCTCGCGCTTCGGGCGCCGCCGCATCTACATGCTGCTCGGGGCTGTCCCACTCGGCATCGCCGCCTGCATCATGTTCTCGCTCCCCAAAGGCCTCAGCGGGGCGTCCGCCTTCTTTGCGGTCCTGCTCACCTTCTGGCTGGTCGATACCTTCCACACCATGACCACCACGCCCTATTATGCCCTCACCCCCGAACTGACCCGTGACTACAGCGAACGTGCCAGCCTCACCTCCATCCGCATGGTCTTCAGCGTGTTCGGCTACATCCTGGGCGCGGCCGTCACCACTATCCTGGCGGGTGTTTTTAATGGCGCCGGTCTGAACCTGCAACAGGCCTGGAGCGCCACCGGTGCGGTCTTCGGCGTCATCGTCATCATTACCACCCTGGTGACCACCTTCTCCGTCAAGGAAGACCCCAAAATGGCTGGCGAGCCCTCCAAATTGCCGGCTGCCCGGGCCGTCCTGACCTCCTTCAAGAACAAGCCCTTCATCATCCTGATGGTCGCCTTCATCCTGAGCAGTTTCAGCTTCACCGTCCTGACCGCTCTGGTGCCCTACTTCATCCAGTACCAGCTGGATATGAAGGACCAGGTCTCCTTTGTACTGCTGGTTATGCTGGTGACCATTGGCATCTTCCTGGTGCCTGCCAAAATCATCTCGGACAAGATCAACAAGGGTCCGGCTTACGCCCTGGGTTTGTTCATCGCCTCCCTGGCCATCATCTCCAGCTTCTTCCTGCCACGCGGTGCCACCCCCTTGATCTATGTGGTCGCAGCCGTGGCGGGCATGGGTTTTTCAGCCCAGTGGGTCTTCCCGTGGAGCATGCTGCCCGACGTGATCGAGTACGACGAGAAGATGACCGGGGAACGCCGTGAAGGCATCTACTACGGCCTGTGGGCTTTCCTGACCAAGTTCACCGGGGCGCTTGGCGTGGCGGTCAGCGGTTGGGCCCTGGGACTCTACGGTTACGTCCCGAACGTGGAACAGACCCTGCATGCCTTGTTCGGCATCCGCTTCTTCTTTGCGGTGGTCCCGGCCATCGTCATCCTGTTCAGCCTGCCCTTCCTGATCTGGTACCCCATCACGCGCAAGAACCACACCGAGTTGGTGGCAGAACTGGCTCGCATAAAAATGGAGAAACCCGAAGAATCCTGCGGAGGCGGCATGAAGATCGCCATCATCGGCTCGGGCATGTCCGGGCTGACGGCCGGAGCGTACCTCGCCCGGGGCGGGCACGCCGTCACCATCTACGAGCAGTTCCCCACCCCCGGCGGAGTGACAACCACCCTGCACCAGGACGGCTACGGCTGGGACATCGGCCCGTTGCTGCTGGAGGGCTTTGCCCCCGGCGACAAGGGTCGCCTGATCCTGGAGGAACTCGGCGTCAGTGATAAGGTCCCGTCCGTGCACGAAGACCGCGGCCTGTCCATGCCCGAGTTCACCCTCTGGAAGCCCGAAACCTACGCCGGTCCCTACTGGCGGCGCGAACGCTTGAAGCAGCTCTTCCCCGAAGAAAGTGCGCAACTCGACAAATATTACACCTTCTACGACCGCATGATTGCCTTGATGAGCCTGGGGCGCCGGGCGGAAGGGGTAAAAGGACTGAAAGCCCTCTGGCTCAAACTGCGCATGGCGCTCGCCTTCCAGGCTGTCAAGGACAAGGTTAACTGGAACGGCGGGCAGTTGATGGACTACTACTTCAAGTCACCCGTGTTGAAGACTTTCTTCCTGGGCATCGTCGCTGATTTCGTCACCGCCCCCAGCGAGTTCCCGGCCCTCGGTGTCCCCTCCATCCACCTCGAGACCGCCTTCGATAAGCGCATTCCCACCTTCCCCGGCACCCACAGCGCCCAGACCGCCTACACCTACATCCTGGGCGGTTGCCAGTCACTGGTGGATGCGGTCATGGGCGTGCTTGTTGCCAACGGTGGGAACCTGCTGACCGGCACGACCGTCAAACGCATCACCCTGCAGGATGGGAAAGCCACCGGCCTGGAACTGGCGGATGGAACCCTCGTACCCGCCGACCTGGTGCTCGCCTCGGGCGGGATGAACGAACTCTTCTTCGACCTGGTCGGCCGTGAGCATCTCTCTGCCGATTTGGCCGCCCAGGTGGAATCCAACCGCCTGATGGAATCGGTCCTCATGGTGCAACTGGGCATCGACTTCGACCCGCGTCCCTACCAGCCCGCCGCCTTGTGCTACTACTACAAGACCCAGGACCTGGAAGGCTCGGTGCAGCGGCTGCGCACGGGCGATTACCACGAGGGCAAGGATGGCTTCCTCATCTACGTGCCTTCCTTGCATTCCCCGCAGCTGGCTCCGGCCGGGCATTACGCCGTGACGGTTTACACCGTTGCCCCCGATAAGCTGGCAGGCGCCAGTTGGGCCGAGCGCAAGCAAGAACTGGCCGACAAGCTGCTGGCCGAAGCCGAGCAGCACATCCCCGGGCTGCGCGCCCACACCACCACCCGCCTGGTGCTGACCCCCGAAGAGTTCCGCGTGCGCACACACCAGCAACACCACTCCTTCGGCGGAGTCCCGCCGGTCATCGGCAACAAGCCTCCCGCCCACAAGACCCCCATCGAGGGGCTCTGGTTCATCGGCGCCCAGAGCGAGAGCGGCGGCGGGGTCCTGAACGTGATGACCGGTGCGCAGAAGGTGGCGAAGCGGATCTTGGAAGGCGCCTGAGTTTTCCCACCCCGGACACGCTTTCGCCGAATGTTCCGCCCTGTAAGGCAGGTCCGGCGAAGACCGCTGGACAAGCGCGATGGTCGGGTCTGCAGAATTCAAAAACCCGCTCTTTTCCATATGGAAAAGAGCGGGTTTCACCTGGCTACTTCCCGGCTTCAAGCCGGAGCGTCGCCTGAGTTGCGCAGTGCGGCTTGCATTTCGTCGTATTGCTTTTGGTTCAGGTGGTAAAAAACCAGCGCCAGGTTGCCCAGCAGGATCAGGATCGCCGGCAGCGGTCCGATCAACAGGCGGATACCCAGCACCGAAGACGCCGATTGGATCGCGTCCGGCACGTACCCGAACAGGTCCAGGCTCTGCCCGATCAGGAAACCCGCCAAGGCGCCGCCCAGGGCGATCATAAAGGTCCAGACGCTGTAATACACGCTCTCCCTGCGTACCCCCGTTCGGGCGAATCCGTGCTCGATCGTGTCCGGCGCCATCGACCAGGGCAGCACGAAATGCGACGAAAAGCCCAACCCGGCCAGCGCCATCACGCCCAGGGCCTTGTTCAACCCCAGCATTTCGCCGGTAAAGGCGAAGACGCACACCGCCAGCAGCGTGATGGTCATCCCGAACCAATCCTCGATCACAGCGATTTTCATGTGATATGGTAAGTTCAGCCAGCCAGATGTTCGCCATCTATTTTTTGGACCCGTACCTTACCAATTTCCATTCCATATTTTGATGGATTCAATCCCGTGTACTGTCTGAAAACCCTTGAAAAATAATACGGATCATCAAACCCGGAGCTATAGGCGATCTCTTTCAAGGAGCGGGACCCGTAGTACTGCTGGATCTGCCGTTTGGCGTATTCGATCCGCATGTGGTTGAGATATCCGATCGGGGAGGTGCCGGCAAAGCTGTTGAACAGTTTCCGAAAGTAGCTGGAAGAATAACCGGTCTTTCGGATCTCCTCGGAAAGGTTGAATTCTCTGTTGGAAAGGTTTTCCAACAGGATCCTTTGAAAGGTTTCTACGGTCGGGTTGCGACTCCCGGTGGCGCTCCAGCCCATCATTAACTGGTACATGGCGTCTGCCAGGGCATTGATAATGGCCTGTGCGTTAGGCCCATTTTTCATGACAATATCGAACATCAATGAGAAAAGGTATTGGAACGAACCGAGAGCGTCATCTTGCAGGCAATAAACCAGGGAGCTCCCGAAGGGGATGAAATCCTGCAACATCAGGCTGCCATCGATGAAGCCTTCGCCGGACACCTTGCTGTGCAGGATGCCCGGACCAACGCAAAAGATGGACCCGGGCTTAAAAGGATATTCCTGTCCATCAACAGTTGCCATCCCGCTACCCGCCAGATTGACCGTGATCTCCCAAAAATCATGCTTATGCTGCGGGAAAGAGCGATAAACGCGCGGGGACTTATCAATATACATGATTTCCATGAGATATTTTCCTGTCAGTGATGGCATCACCATACCAGATTAGGAGCGTTTTGTCCATCTTTGCCCCTCGATTTTTCATTGTTATCCTGGGTGAAATAGTATATAGTGAAAATGGAGTTTTCCCTAAAAATAAAATACAAAGAGGAGTTGAAACGATGTACGATGCACATATTTTGACCGATGTCGGATGCCGGAGCGTTTGGGAACACGGCAAGAAGATCGGGTATTGCGTAAACCTGACCATCAATTATTACCGCGGGCTTCCGCTTTGCTGCGTGGATGAAATTGCGCTGGAGGTGGACGGCAAGCCCGTCGATCCAGCGGATATGCTCCTGCAGCTCAAGGGGAAAGAACTTCCTTACTTGGAAATCCTGAAGGATGATTTTCCGACCGATTTCTACTGGATGTTGGGGGAATACCTGCGGGTGATCGTTAAGCAAGAAGGCGGCATCCCGCAAGGTCGCCATGATGTCAAGCTAAAGCTTTGCACCCGCCGTTCTTATACTCCCACCATGGTGTCGGAGTGCAAGAAGACATTGACATTTGCGTAGATGAGAGGAAAGAAATCATGAATACAAACCACGAGATTAAACTGGGTGTATCGCTTTACAGCTATCAGGACACTTTTTATTTCCGCAAACAAGACATGGAAGGCTGCATCGCCGCGGCTGCAGGCGCAGGCGCCGAAGGGATCGAAGTTTTCCCTGAGGCAATGATGCCCGAATGGCCATATATTTCCGACGCATTTTATGATCGCTGGACCGGTTTGATGGAGCGCTATGATATGGTCACCATCTGCATTGACCATTTCTCGGACCGCCGGATGTGGAAGAACAAGGACCTGTCTGATGATGAACTTTTCGAGCGCGGCACCTGGTACATCAAGACTGCTGCAAAATTGGGTGCTCGCACCATCCGCCTGCTCCACGATGAGCATATCGGAAAAGGCATAATAAAGAGGGATTACAAGCTGACCGACTTGAAGATTGCCGAAAAGCTGCTGCCGATTGCTGCAAAATACAACGTTATCATGGCGTTGGAGTGCCATGCGCCAACTTCGGTGGATGACCCGGTCCACCAGCCTTATTTGGATATGGCAGAACGCCTGGGGCTGCAGAAATTCATCGGCCTGCAAGCCGACTTCAGCAGCTATGAGTACTGCATCACATCTGCAGATGTGGGCATGTACTCCCGCAAAGGCGGGCATTCCGACATCCTGAACTTCGTGCGAGACAGCCAACGCGAAGCCTATTTCGCCGGGCGGGATTTCGTGTACGATGAAATCAAGGCTGAGGTCGATAAGATGGGACCCAATGAGATCGATATGGAAGCTCTGAGGTTCCAAGGTAGGTTTATGAAGAAACACCCGATCGAAAAACTCAAGGAATATGCTTCCAGGTTGGTGTATGTGCACGGAAAATTCTACGATCTGGACGAAAACGGTCAGGTTGACAACATCGATTACCCGCGCGTATTGAAGGCCTTACAGGATGGCGGGTATAAAGGCTTTGTCAGTTCGGAATTCGAAGGCAACCGCCGTATGAACGATGCCGGCTGGGTCGATGAGATCGAATACGTTCGCAAGCACCAGGTATTAATGCGGAAATGCCTGGGGTACGAAAATTGAAGTATTTACCGGAACAGGCAGCGGCTTTCACATTGCAGCGCTTTCGCCCAACAGTATAGAATGAAAGCCGCTGCCGAACTTTATCCAAAAAAAGGAGCGAATTATGGCAAGTACCAATAACAAGAACGGAAAACCCAGGCGGGGCGTTTCGCTTTACAGTTACTCCGGAGAATACGGCGTGACCATGACCATGGAAGATATGTTTGCCGACATGAACGACATGGGCGCCGAAGGACTGGAAATCCTGGCCAACTCTCATATTGATGGTTACCCGGAACCGACGGATGAGTGGGTTGAGAATTGGTTTCGCCTGCTGGCAAAATATAAAATCAAACCAGTCGAGTACGGCCACTGGGTCGATTCGCGCAAGTTCCCGGGACGCGAACTCAGCACCCAGGAATCCTACGACATGCTCATTCGTGACATCAAGCTGGCCAACCGGCTGGGATTCACCGTCCTGCGCACCAAGCTGGGAGTGATCGACGACGACCTGACCCCGGTCAAGAACTGGCGCGAATTCATTCGCATGGCCCTGCCGGATGCCGAGAAATATAACGTTCGCATGTGCCCGGAAATCCACAACCCCACCGTTTTAAAATCGAAAATGGTGGATGATTATGTGGAGTTCATTGAGAAAGAGAAAACCAGGCATTTCGGCATCAACGTTGATTTCGGTGTCTTCCAGACCAATCCCATCCAGATGTGGGAAGGCCAGGATCTCTCCAGGTTGAAATTTAGCGCTGTGGAAGATTTCCTCCCGCTCCTGCCGTACACGTATGCCTGTCACGCCAAGTTCCAAAACATGAGCGAGGATTTCGTCGAGACGACCACGCCCTATGATAAGGTCATTGGTCTGTTGATTGAACATGGCTGGGATGGCTACCTCTTGAGCGAATATGAGGGCCCGCACAAGGATGTCCCCGGTTATTCATCCGAGCAACTGCGCCGTCAGCACATCCTGATGAAGCGCTTGCTGGGCGAGAATTAATCTTCCCAAAGAAAGGAGACATAACATGCTGGAAAAAGAAAGCATCCAATCCCGGGGATTCCGGAATGTAACGAAAGACGGCAAGGTTACCGGTTTTCAAGTGGCGTTCCGTTCCCTGTATTATCGAGGCGTCTGGCTGTCCCAATTGCGCCCGGCCATTCTTATCGTCGACGGCGAGACGTTTAGCGGCGAACAGATCACCTGGACCATCGGCGGCCAGACATACGAGCAAAGCGCACTGGCCGAAGAGCCCGATGTGAATTGGTCACTGCTTGAGCCCGCCATTCTGACCGTCCGCAAACCCGGCGGGCTGGCGCAAGGATTTCATGATGTGGAGATCAAGTACGCTTATAGCTCTTCATACATGCCGCCCTCTATGGACGAGTTGATGGTCACGTTCGATGGGCCGAACAAGCGGCGCTTGATCCTGGTGTGATCAAAAATTCTGGAAATTAGCAAAATAATAGAGATGCCCTATTTCCAAGGGGCATCTCTATTATTAAGAACGAATTGCTTTTTTTACTTGGCTGCAAGAAGAGGGGTCATCTTCTTAAGACTGATGGCGATGCTTTCAAACTCGGTCCGACTGGAGAAATCCTGCTCGATAAAGATGTACTTTGCCTGGTTGTACTTTCGCATGGCTTCCAGGATTCCGGCGATGTTCATGACACCGTCACCCACCTCGGTGAAATGGCCGGCATCCTGGGTTTTCCACATAGTGTCGATGGTGATGTTTGCGTCGTAGCCAAAATTTTCGAACAAGATGACCGGCTTGGTAGTGGCGGGCATATCTTTCTGGTGGATCAGGTCGGCGCGCTTGCCGAGTTTCTTCATCCAGTAAATGGGATCCTGCCCACCGCGCACCGCCCAGTACGTATCAAACTCGAACATGACCAGGTCTTTATCGAAATCTTCAATCATCATATCGAAGATCGATTTATCGCCGAAAACCTGGAACTCGTGGAAATGGTTGTGATAATACAACTGGACCCCAAGCTTCTTGAGGGTTTCGGCATATTGGTTGAAGGAGCGATTGAATTCGACCACATCCTGCCGATTGGACCAGAACCAGATGGCGCATGCCAGCGTATCGGCACCGAGCACCTTCAAGTCTTCAGCAATGGTCTCCAGGCGCATATCGGAGGTGGGCACAAAGTGGGCGCTGACCGCCCGCAGGCCAAACCGGTCGAGATACTTGCGGACCTCAGGGGCGCGCACACCTTTCCCAAAGGTCATCCCTTCCGGGGATACCTGGGAGGAATTGATCTGAATGTCCTTGTATCCGATCTCGGCGATCTTTTCCAGCGTTCCGGCGAAATCTTTATCCAGAGCATTTCTGACAGACCATAACTGCAAACCAAGTTTTGTTTCCATAAAAAATCTCCTTTATCCATAAATGATGGTGTGAAGTTCTCTGGGGAGATTAACCACTATTCCCAGGCGGCGTAAAAAATTACTGGAAGGGGAGTTACATCTTCCAGTGTTTATCAAAGATGGCTTTACTGCGGCTGTACTGGAGCTTTGTGGAAGGGTGGCGCCTTTCGATGAAATCCCACGAAAGATCGATGACCTCCCGGGCTTCATCTGGCGTGGTTGTGCCGATGGTCACCAAATCGATATCGCGGAGGGTGTTCCAGACGAAACTCAGACCTACCAGTGGCATCAAGCGGCCGGCAGCGAGAGGTTTGATGGTCGTGACCGGTTTTTTGGAATCCAGGATGATTTGCAGTTCCCAATCCACTTCGATCGGCATCATGAATCCAGCGGCATTGTAAATCTGGAGATAGCTTTCAATATCGTAGTTATTCTCATCGCAAAACACGACCGTCTCTGGGAGGTGGGTCGAAAGGCCCGGCACCATTTCATACTGACGGATGAGAGCGCTAATTTTCTCGATCCCGCGGATGGAGCGGGTCGTCCGGTCCAATAAGGCATCCGTGACCTGTTGGTGAGGCATGCAGAAGGTGGCGCCTATTTTCTTGCATTGCGCGATCACCGGCTCCGGTTCCTGGTCGGCAGGACCGCCGGGACGCACGTTGAACATGGGGGTCAGGATCAGCGTGATCTTCTGCCCGGTACGCTGTTCGGCTTCCTGGATGCCCTCCATCAAAAGAGGGGAAGTTGGTCCGAGGACCGCATCCACGCCAAATTCCAAAAATACCTGCAGGACATCCACGATCGAGCTGCGGGTCTGGAAATTCCTGATGAAGTCATCTTTGGCTGCGCTGGTATGAGAAAAGCCCAGGAACCAGTTGGTTCCAACCACCATGCGTGAAACCGACACTCCGCCAATGGTCGTTCGAGGAAACATTGTCATTGCATCTTTCTCCTGAAAGGGAAGGACAAACCAGTTAAGGGGTTTTCGATCACTGCGTACAAACGTATTATATATTACCCTGCGCCGGCAGACCTGATGGGATCATATTTGTGCAGGATGGGATTGCCGCCAGGAAGAGATGATATCGTCCTCCCATGCGAGTTCATCGGAATTTGGGACCCGGCCTTCCCTGTCCATGGCGGCGAAGACCTGTTGCATGCCTGCTTGCAGGGTCACCTTCGGCTGGAACTCGGGCACATCCCGGTAGAGCTTCTCGGACGAATAGTACAGGTGGTGGGCAAAGATATCTTCGCAGAGGCCGAAATTCGGGATGTTCATGCGCCGGAGATCCTGGAAGGGGATGTGAATCAGATCCACCTGGCGGCCGAGGACCTGCATGGCCAACATATGGTAATCAGCCCAGGTGATGAAGCCGCGACCCACCAAATTGTAAACCTGTCCAATGCAGCGATCCTTTCCAAGGACACCGCAGTACGCCAGGGCGGCATCTTCGACGTGCAGGTGCTGGTGCAGGGCATTTCCGTCGCCGCAAATAATAATCGGCTTGCCTTTGCGCACCCGGTCTATCCAGGAAAATTCCCAGGCAACCTGCCGGAGCATGCCGTGGACAGGGCCGTAAGTGGTGGAAGGCTTAAGGATGGTAACCGGGAAGCCTTCGCGGTAATAAGCTTCCAAAAAGGCCGCATCCGCCGCGACCTTATTCCGGCCGTATTCGCTGATGGGGCGGAGCGGATGGGTTTCATCGGAGGGGAAATAATCGTACTTGATGCCATATGTGCAGGTGGTCGATGTGGGGATGAAATGCTTGACGCCGCGAAAAGCACGCACGTCGGAGAGGGCATCCTCGGGCGTGAAGCAGATCATATCCATGCCCGCATCGAAATGTTCCTTCTGGATGGCAGCCTCGAAAGCTGCACGGTCTCTGCGGTCACCCTGGATGAGGCGAACGCCGGGTGGAGCAGTGCGGGTTACCCCTCGGTTGAAGATGGTCACATCGTGACCCAGTTCGAGCAGCCGGTTTACCACTGCTGAAGATATATTGCCCGTTCCGCCGATTATGCAAATTTTCATTGGATTTACCACCATCCCTGTCAGTTGAAATGTCGTGAAATTGCCTTTTTCAAAGCCTTGAACTTGAAAAGATTTTACTACTGGCTGTAATAATTAAACCAGCGCTCAAGCGTACTTTTCACGTGGCCTTCATGCTTGTCTTCCCCGGAAAAAGGAGCCGGGATGTCGATTTCCCCCGGGGTTTTCCCGGCAGTGATGGCCGAGAGTGTGTTTGTTTTCAGCGCTTCCAGGAAATCCAGTTGTTCCCTGATCAAGCCGGAATCTCCGAGGGCTCCATGACCGGGGATCACATATTCTATATCGTAATTCGACCAGACGCGTAAGGCAGTCAACCAATGTTCGGGATCGCCGGTGGGGTCACCCGCATACGGGAACCTGCCTGCAAAGATCAGATCACCGGCAAAAAGGACCTTCTCCTGCGGGAGATAGGCAAAAACCGAACAACTGGTATGCCCGCCTGAATGATGGAATTCGACGGATGTTTGCGGATCCAGCACATCGAGACGTTCCTGGAAGAGCAGGGAAGGCAGAATGAATTCGACTTCGTCCACCCATTCCCCGCCGAATGATTCTCTCTTTTTCATGGCAGCAAGATTCTCACTGCTCCAATCAGGACTTCTGCTTTAAATTGGCCACCAAAGGCGCGGAAGCCAGTATGGTCGTATCTTTAAACGCCCGCAGCGAAAAGGAATGGTCGGCATGATAATGTGTCAGGCAAAAATAGCGCACACGGCGCCCAAATTCCATTTCCAACTGGTTCCGTAAAATCCGGGCAACATCGGGACGCATTCCGGCATCGATCATGATGAGGCCATCCTTGAGTAAAACGGCGCATGCGTTGGAAACCAAATTTTTATCAATGGCCGCTATCACGTTTGGGCTTACCTGCTGGACTGAGATGGACATACCCTACTCCTTTACTAAATAAGAAATGTTTCTCTTTAGGATAGTTTCCCGCGCAGGGTGGCGATCATCAGGACAATACCGCCCAAGCAAAGAGATAAAATCGCCAGACCGAACACGGCAGCCG
Organism: uncultured Chloroflexia bacterium; assembly: GCA_963814135.1. Classification (GTDB taxonomy): domain Bacteria; phylum Chloroflexota; class Anaerolineae; order Anaerolineales; family Villigracilaceae; genus UBA877. The sequence goes on from CAWFBZ010000006.1 coordinate 39,533, forward strand.
GGCTGACAATATCGTGGATCCACCCACCCAAAGGACCGGCAAGCAACGGCGAGAGGCCAAAAGAACAAACTACCAGGAGAGACTGGGCCGTGGCTGCCCATTCTTCAGGCGTCAGGTCGATCAGCAACCGGATCGTGCCAGTGAACCAGAGTCCGTACCCGAAACCTCGTATGATGGTAATTACCGGCAGGTAGGCAGGATTCTTGGTGAAGATATAGCCCAGGTAACCGATCGCCATCAAAACGAAAGCCAGGATAACCGTGTTGACCTTGCGCAGGTGATCAGCGATGCGTTCATTGAAGAACATTGCCGGCAGTTCGGCAAGCGCGCCAAAAGCAACCATCATGCCGATGAGCGTGCTCTTGGCGCCAAGCGAACGGGCAAAGATGGGCCCAAATGTCAGGAAGAGGCTGTTGGACATTCCAGAAAGAAAAGTAGCCAGCAGCAGGAGGACGAGGCCACCGTTTCGAAATAGCGCGGAAACCGGCATGCGTTTTTCACTGACTACAACCGGGCCTTCCTCCACTTTGTTAATCATCCAGATCACCGGCAGGTAAAGGACCGCCGTGACCAGGAACATGGTTCCATACCCCAGTCTCTGCCAGACAATCCCAAAGATCAGGGATGCAAATGAATATGATAACGATCCCCACATGCGCATGCTGCCATAGACGATATCGTGACGCTTGGCCATGCGGGAAATCAAGCCATCTCCCAACGCCATGATGGGGTTGGAAAAGACTGCCAGGGAGAACATCAAAAGGACAATCGCTGTGGTGGAGGTAAAAAAGTGCAGCATTAACATCGAGATGGCAGATCCGAGCATGCCAATCTGGGCAATCCTGATTCTCTTATGAAACCGGTCCGCCAGGGAGGCAATAAAAGTAACAAAAAGGATCGTGATGACGGGGCCCAGGGTGGAAAGCCAGCCCACAAATTCCCCACTCAACCCAAGCTCGGTGAAATACACATAGATAAACGGCATGTAGGAGCCGGCCATCATCAAGGAGAACACATAATATAAAGACCCTGACAACCGTGGCGTGAATATTGTTTTCGATCCCGTCTTGGCAATCTCCATTTAGGTCACCTTTATTCTGTTACCTGTTGTAAAGTCGAACCGGCTGAAACCGGCGGCGAGTTTGGTCGGCTTAGATAAGCAGGTGACCCACCTGCATTTCAACAAAAGGGTCACCTGCTAAAGCGTTGAACAATTCTGCCTGTAACTCCTGTACGAGCCTCACGATAAGTCAGGTTTGAAGCGCCAACTCTATCTACACCCTGACAGTGGCATCAACGGAGCATATTAATCGGCAAGCAAGCGGGTGCACATGCTGTGCCAGGCCTGCACCTGTGAGAATCCAATCATTTCCGCTGTGAAGGCGTGACCTTCCCATTCCGCAGAAATCGTACCCTGATAATTTTCCTTCTTCAAGACAGCCATCAGCCGGTCATAGGAGATGGAAGGTTCCCGGCCGGATGCATCCACGCCGTAAAATTTCCCGTGGATATGGTGTGTGTAGGGCAGCAGTTCGGCCAGTTTCTCGGGCTGCATTTGACCGAACATGGTCATGGACATGTTCAACTGGCCGGCGACTGCCGGAGAGGCCTTGAATTTTGCGGCAGCATCCTTCAGCGCTCCAAATTTCTCCGGAATGGGCCTGCCCGAGTGCCAGATGGCTTTGACCTCTTCGATCAACCCCTCGGCCGCGCCAGCGGACCGAAGACCTTCCCAATATACTTCGGGAGGTGTATTCATGGAACTGCTGAAATCGGGAACGAACCCGATGAACGGAGATTTGACCCGGTCAAAACATTCGCGCAGTGCGACCACTTCCGGGTTGTCCACGGAAAGAGGCGAGTGCAATTCGCAGGCGATATGCACGCCGTATTTCTCTCCCATTGGCGCCAGTTTCTCGAAACCCTTGGGACCGACGAATGCCTGGATGCGCAAGACAGGAAAGCCGAGCTTTTTAGCCGTTATCGCCTGACGTTCCACGTAGTCGAGCATTTCCGCTTCGCTCATCAATTGACTCTTACGACGGCCTACATCTACATTTGCCCCAAGACAGGAAGCGATCAATCCATGCCGGGCGAGCAGCTCGCGGAAATGATCGGCGAATTCGTCGGTCACTTCCGGAAAGGTGCGGATGCTCTGGAATCCGACCACTTCTACGGCAGGTCCCAGGCCAAGTTCTGCCACCCGGGCAAGCAGGCTATCCAGGTCGTACTTGCGCTGGAGCCATTCATTAGTAAAGCTGTACAGGGTTACGCCCAAAACCGGTTTTTTATTAGCCATTTTTCACCTGCCTTTACCTAGTGTACGACCTGTTCGGCCGAATAATTATGCACGTTGGTTAGAAAAACGCCCGGTCCGATCGGGATGTAAGGGGCGCGTACGGCAAATTCAAGATCGATTTTATGGGTCTCACCAGCTTTCCATTTACTTGGCCGGTTGACGCTTAGTATGGCCGCATCCTGAACAAACCAGAATTCTTCGACCTTGTCTGCCAGCTCTTCCAGGCGGAACTGGTGCCCGTTGACGCCAAAGCGGATCCCGTCCGGATCTACCGCCTTTCCATCTAGCGCCAGGTGCAAATTTTCAATACATGATACCGGCAGGGACCTGTACCATTTCAGGCGCAATTTCAACTCACAACCCTCAGGGGTAGCCTTCAGGCTATCGTCCTCCACGAGATGTACGATGTCTCTCATTACATTTACTCCTTCTCTATGGCTTTCCAGGACCTTTAATAACTTTACCTAGAACTCGATTGTCCGGTGTTCCTTGGCCGATTGGTAGATGGACATGATCAGTTCATGAGTCTTGATGGCCACCTCGGCAGTGATTTCGGGCTGTACCCCGGCTGCCAGGCTCTCATAATAATTCTCGATCTGCTTGATATGGGTTGCGCCCCAGTAAGCCTTGGGAGCCTTCCAGGTGACCGGAAGCATGACCACGCCCCATTCCTTGAGCGTTCGCATGGCTACCTGGGAGCTTTCCTCGTTGAAAAAGCCTTTGTAATCCGCCTCGTTGATGGTTTCACTGGGATCGTTCACTACCGTCAGTTCCTTGCCGTTCTTGTAGGTGATTACGGCGCGGTCGAATTCCATTAGGGCGGTTCCGTTCTCGCACTGGGTCTCGACCAGGACGGGGGCGTTATAAGAGAAGTTGTTGGTGGCGAAGAAGACCGACTTCACGCCATTACGGTAAGTGATCAGACCTTCGGCGGTATCTTCAGTTTTTACATCCGGGTGATCGCGGTTGCCAATGGTGGCTTGGACGCTTTGAATCTCATCGTTGATAAACCAGCGCGCCAGGTCCATCACATGAATGGCCTGGTCGATCATCAGTGACCCGCCTTCCTTATCCCAGGTACCGCGCCAATCACTATTCCGGTAATATTCAGGCGGTTTTGCCCATGAAAGGATAATCCGCTGCCCAATGACCTTGCCCAGGCTGCCACTTGTGAGGGCATCCTTGATGGCGACAGAAGCGTCGTTGTAGCGGTTCTGGCTGATCACACCGATGGTGACATGATTGCGCCTCCCGGCTTCTATGAGGGCATGCGCCTGCTCCATCGAAATAGCCATGGGTTTTTCGAGCAGGACATGCTTGCCGGCATTGGCGGCGTCGATAGCCATGGGGGTGTGCAGGTAATGTGGAGTAAGGATATGGACCACATCGATGTCATCGCGTTTCAGTAATTCGTGGTAATCCTCGTAGGCATCGCAGCCGAAAAGCTGCGAGGCTGATTTCAGTGCTTCTGGTTTGATATCGCAGACCGCCTTGATCTCGGTCGCTTCAAGGCGGTGGAGCGGGTAGGCATGCATAATGAAAATGGCGCCACACCCGATAATGCCAACGCGGAACTTTTTCATGGTTTAAATTTTCCTTTCAGAAATAAAATGGTTTGCCAACCTATTTGTGTAAGCATTCCTATTTTTAAAATAAGCTGTATAATATACTTACACGTGTAAGTGAATTTTAACCGAAATACACTGACAAGTCAATAAGATTGGTTCCAGGATCGCACAATGACAAAAACGAATCGATCGATATCCCTCGCTAAAAATGACACTAACACCGAAACTAGGTCTCGCCCAGCCACCAGCATGGATGTGGCACGTCTTGCAAATGTCTCGAGAGCCACCGTGTCTTATGTGCTCAACGAGGTGGAAGATGCGGGCATCAGTGAAGCGACCAAGGAGAGGGTCCGCAAGGCCGCCCTGGAGTTGGGCTATATTCCGCATAAGATCGCCAGTTCGTTACGATCCGGACGAAGTGACCTGGTGATCCTGCCTTTTTTCAATTGGCCTTACAACCAGAGTTCGATTGGTTTTCTGCAGGAATTGGCCCTGGGCCTCGACCAACTGGGCTACTCTGTCATGTTGCATTTTTTTGGTGAAGGCGACCGGGAATCCCTGGCCAGGAAAATAGCCTCTTTTCATCCGGTCGGTGTCATTATCGGGTCCAGGGAGCTTACCCGGGCCGATGTGGAACTGCTCTCTCGCAATGGGGTCAAGGCAATCCTTTCTTACGAGGATTCGGCCGTACCCTACATCCCTTCAATTGCGTTTGACTTCACTGTGGTGGGGGAACGCGTCATTCAGCATTTCATCCAGGACGGTCACCGGCGTATTGCGGCAGTTGTGCCACGTGATAAACGCATCATGCACCTTGGGTTGCAGCGTTTGGCAGGGCTGAAAAAAGGTGAAGAAATGGCGGATATCCAGATCGAACGGGTGGACCTGGATTACGATGTTCGTGAAGCCGATTTGCTTGCTGTAAAGTGGAAAAAAGGTCCGCGCCCTACGGCTGTTTTCACGTATAACGATGATTATGGTTTGTTATTGATGGGTGCGCTTCAGGATGTTGGGTTGAGAATCCCGGCTGACATCGCCTTGGTCGGGTGTGACGATCTGCCTCTATGTGAAATGGTCCGCCCCAGGTTATCTTCGGTCAATATCAATTCCAGCCTCAATGCCGAATATATCGTCACCCGCTTCCATCAAAGAATTCTCGGGGAATGAGCAGCAGGAAATGCTCAAAAGATCTTCCACATGCCAGCTCATGATCAGAGAAACGGGGTAAGTGAAAGGCAGAGAGCATGATTTAGGAGAAAAATGGAGAAGGTCATTCCGTCCATATTGGAAACGGGAGGGCGTGGAGGCTGTAGTCTGGCCATTGAATCTCAAGATCTTGGGAGGGTTTCTTGAAAGTAACCGTCGGGTATTATCTGGCCTTCATTTGCCTGGGGATTACCACTGCGCTGCTTGGGCCGATCCTGCCCAGGCTGGCTGAACAGACACATACCACCATCGGGCAGGCTGGGATACTCTTCCCGGCCAGCTCACTGGGCTACCTGGTCGGAGTGCTGCTGAGCGGGTGGTTGTTCGACCACATCGCCGGGCACAAGCTGATGGCCGGGGCACTGCTTTGCATGATGCTGGGATTGCTGCTGATCCCGTCCATAGCCTGGCTTGGACTGGTGGCAATCGTGATTGCATTGTTGGGAACCTTTGGAAGTTCCCTGGATGTAGGTGCCAACACCCTGATCGTATGGGTGCATCGCCGGGCGGTGGCGCCTTACATGAACGGATTGCACTTCTTTTTTGGCGTTGGAGCTGCGCTGATGCCGGTTCTGTATAGCTTTATCTTCCAGCGTACCGGCAGCTTTACCATCAGTATGGCTGTGCTGGCTGCGTTGATGCTTCCGGCGATGATCTACATATCCTTGCAAAAAAGCCCAAAACCGCCCGAGACTGCACAGACTGGGGCGGCAGCACCCATAAATACCGGCCTGGTATTGCTGGCGGGGGCGTGCTTTTTCGCCTACGTTGGCATGGAAATCGGGTTCGGCGGCTGGTTATTTACCTATGCCCAAGCCAAAGGTCTGGCGGATGTCAGCACTGCCGCAATCCTGACTTCCGTCTACTGGGGAGCCATTACCGTGGGACGCCTGCTGGGCATTCCGCTGGCGGTACCCTTTTCTCCACGCACAATCTTGTTGAGTGATTTTGCAATCTGCCTGGCGGGTGCCGGGCTTATTGTTTTTTTGCCCGGTTCCACAACACTGTTAACAATTGCCACCATCCTGGTCGGGTTGGGGAACGCCTCGATATTCCCGACCACGATCAACCTGCTGGAAAGACGCATGGTGATCACAGGAAAGGTGACGAGCATGATCTTTGTCGGCGTCAGCCTGGGGGGAATGTTCCTGCCCTGGCTGATGGGCCAACTTTTTGTAACAGCCGGTCCGGATGCTGCCATTACTGCCATCCTGGTGGACACACTGGTCGCTCTGGCTTTGTACCTGGTATTGATCTTCGGTGTGCGAGGTAAAAGGGTAGAAGAGCTTGCCTGAAACTGCTCTCTCGATGGTTCCCGCGAGTGAATCGCGTAATGTACCTCTTTATCCAAAATGAAAAGGAGAAAGCCAATATGACCGGTCAAACACGAATCAAACAAGGCGTAACGCTATATTCATTGCAGGACGAATATGTATGGGGAAAGTTGTCCCTGGAGGGATGCCTGGCAGAATTACAAAAAATGGGTGCCGAGGGGGTGGAACTTCTGGGAGACCAAATGATCCCGGGCAGTCCGTTTCCCGAGGCTGGCTTTTATGAAAAGTGGAATACCTGGCTGGAGAAATACCAACTGACGCCTGTTTGTGATGACATCTTCATCAACACAACTTTATACAAGAACCGCAGGCTTACTACCAAAGAATCCATCGCAGCCTTGAAGGCAGAGATCACCCACGCGCAAAAAATGGGGTTCACGATCGTCCGGCTGGTCTCGCAGACCCCCAATGACATCATCATGCCCTGCTTGGAATTTGCCGAACAACACAACGTGCAGATGGCACTGGAGATCCACGCCGGTTCATCCGGGATCGAAGCACCTGGCAGCCAGGAATTCATCGAGATCATGACCAGGGCCAATTCTCCATACATCGGATTGGTATTCGATATGGGCTTGTTCTGCCGGAAGTTTCCCAGGGTGATCCGGGAATATTACCGCCGGGAAGGAACCACTCCGGCATTGCTGGATTATATCGACGACATGTTCCAGTCGGGGCGGGACATGCGCAGTGAAAAAGATAAATCTAAGCTGGATGCATATCGACAGGGCCCCATGGACGATGAATTCTGGGAATATGTATATCATTTCGAAAATAACCCCCTGGATATCATGCTGCCCTACCTGCGTTATGTCAAAAACATACACGGTAAATTCTATGAAATGACTGATGAGAACATTGCGTATTCGATCCCCTATTCTGAGATTATTGCCCTGCTGAAAGATAAAAATTACGCTGGTTTCATTTGCTCTGAATATGAGGGCAATCGTTTCGTGCCCAGCGGGATACCAGTGCCGGGTGTGGAGCAAGTGGCTCGCCACCAAAAGTTACTTGGGGAACTCATCAACGCATAAGGAGACCAGGATATGTTTGAACCATATGTAATTTCAGAGGATGGCTTCGAGAACGTGGTCAAGGATGGGAAAGTGATCGGGTATCAACTAAAAACCCGCATTGCCTATTATCGCGGCGTACCGCTTGCCATGATCGACAAGATCGAGTTGATCGTAGACGATGCAACCGTACCAGCAGAAAAGATCCACTTTACCGTTGGAGATGAGACCTTCACGCTGAAAGAAATGGAGACGGTCACAAGCACGAAATGGGAGTTCGGGCAGCAGGCTACGATCTTTGTGGACCAGCCCGGAGGCTTGAGCAAAGGCAAGCATGAGGTATTCCTTAGTCAAACGACGCGGGTAGCCTATTACCCCTTCCCGCTGGAAGGCCGCAGGACCCGGACGATGACAATTTAATAAATATAGGTCCTTTTCAGGGACCTATATTTATCTTTTACATCAGGGTTTCTTTGCGGATACCGGCTTATCTTGCCAGCAGGAGCTTTCTTGTGTTGTCTCCGCCGAACATGCCGATGGCATTACCAAGGCCGCTGCCGTCGAATTCCTTTTCCGGTTCCGAGTTGTAATTGCACACCCAGCCGAACTTCACATCCACGTCATGGTAGCCCTTTGCAAGCCCACCGGGCTTTTTCACTTTCACGGTGGTAAGGTCATTTACCTGCCAGTAGATATCCATTCGGTCGTACATCTCGTCCGGGGTGTAGTCGATGCCGTAGAAATTCCACACGACCGAGTTCTTCGGGAAGACCTCTCCGTCGACGACCACGTCTCCGCAGCGGAACTGGGAAAGCCACAGTCCCTTGTAATAGCGGGTGCGGACGCAGAACTCGAAACCGTCCGGGTTGCCTTTCCCGTCGTAGGTGTTGTGGAAACCCCGGAGCTGGATCCTTTCGCTCTCAACCATTTTGCTCTCCTTTCAAAATCAGTAACCGAGGATGCGGCTAATCATGATGTGCTGGCGGCGCAGCTGGTCGCTCAGGTAATAGAAGTTGTCTCGCTGGGGGCCTTCGTACTCCGAGAGCAGGAAGCCGCTCCATCCGTTGGATACCATCGTTTCCAGCACCTCTTTATAAGGGATCGACTGTTCCTCGAAGTTCTCGTCCACGTAGTTGAACTTGGCGTGGCAGGCGTAGGCGTATGGCAGCACCGCCAGTACGTCTGCGGGTTTGCTCGGGTTCTTGAGAAATTCCTGGAATTCCTGGGATCGTGGTCGCACGGCCGCATTGGCGATCGTCTTGTTCTGGAAGGTGCTGAAGTCCACGTTGAAGCCGAAGTGCTTGGTGCCGGTCTTCTGGATGAATTCCAGGTAGTCGAAGACGTGCTGCCGCGTGAGCGTGGTGGGGCTATGCACCTCCGAGCACATGCGCACGTCGTATTTCTCGGCGTAGGGCAGCGCCCGCTCCATATATTTCTCCCAGCCCGGCTCGGGGTCGCAGAGTTCGTTGATGGTGGTGATCTTGGTACGCATGGTAGTGAAGCCGAGCAGGTTGGCCAGCTTGAAGTCCCGGATCAGCTCGTCCAGCACCTCGTCATCGCTCATGCGAGCGCCGCGATGCAGGTGGGTCTCGCTCCAGTGGCCCATCTCACCTGGCTGCAGTTTGTACTTCTCGCACAGCCGCCAGTATTTGTCCACCCATGCCGGGGAGGGATTGGGGTAGTTCTCGACGTGACTGGTCAGCAGTTCGAAGCAGGTGGCGCCTGTGTCATAGATGTCCTTGAAGCAGTCCTCCAGGGTCATGCTGACGCCGAGAAGTTGGCTGTAGCTGTACACCGAAACCCCCCGTTTTGGTGTGCCCTTTATTATTTCATTCATATTTATACCTCCTTCGTAGAAAGAATATGGAGAAGCAATTTGACCTGAATCCAGCGAATGGATGATTGCTCCCTATCTTTTTCCAGTGTCTATACGCGAGAAACGTTTCACCTCCGTTTTTAGGAAACGATTAACAGTCATTTCCAATATCATTTTAGAAGCTTCCATCTTGAATTACAATGGAAAATAGACAACTTAAGATGGACAAATCGCTCCTTATCTGTATTGAATTTTTGTCTGCTGGATCAAAGGTGGATAATCGAACCGGTGCATATCGATAAATCCCTGCTAAAATACAGCAATTTTTAGTCCAAAGGCACGATTTCTTGGAAAATACCACCAGTCTTGTGGATATCGGTCAGGCTACAATAGATGGACGGGATTATCCCTTCTGCGTATGGAGGATATAGTACCTCGCTCCTGGCGTGGGGACTGGAAGGTGTAACTCGATGGATTGATCGACGGTAGCAGATGCCCCGAGATTTTGTTTTATCTGGGGTTCGAGCATCTACCATTTTGAAGTTGATGCCATTGCTAAAATTACAGTCCATCCCTTGTTTAAGGTATCGGTCGAATGAATTATTACTTTTTTATATAGCTCCAGGCGGCGTCCCCGCCGCTGAGGAAATTACCCTGTAAGGGCACGGAGGCTTGAGCAAAATATTTGTGAAATCATTTTCGGCGATTTACTTAGTTGAGTGCCAGAGCCGGTTTTTTCAGGCGGCTCAGCATCCAGGCAGCCAGCAACATCCCGATGGCTCCCATCCAATATGGGGAGCCTAGCATGACGTGGTCGTAAACCAGTCCAGCCCAAAGGGGACCAACAATGTTCATGGCGCTGCCGACCGCCTGGATGACTCCCATCAGCACGCCGGCTTCATGTAACTCGACCCGTTCCACGCTGAGAGTGTTCAGCACCGGGAAAATGACGGCATTCCCGGCACCCCAGAGGGCATTAAATGGATAGATCAACCAGAGAACTGGGGAAAAGAAGGTGGCAGTAAAAGCCACCCCCAGGCTTACCAGGGAAACTGCCCCGGATGCCCTTTCCCCGAATTTGCGGATCATTGGGACTACAAAAAGGGCGTTCATCACCGCGTTGGAGAGACCAAGAATTGTCAGGGCCAGGCTGACCTGCCAGGTTTGCGCAGTGTATTTTTCAATCAGGAAGAGCGCGGATGTACTGTTCACCCCATCGAAAGCAAAGCCAAATATGGCGCTGATCAACAATAACGCGCCCAGCCCCGGTTTGCGGGCCATGTCGAGAATGGCTGCAAAGGGGTTGTAATCCCGGGCACTCATCCGAGCGGTTTGACGTTTTTCCACCGGCAGCGACTCGGGCAGGAAGAAAAAACCCAGCAGGACATTCAAGAACGAAAAAGCTGCTGCGATATATGCTGGGGCGATTACATTTATCTGGCCAAAAACCCCACCCAAAAGTGGCCCAAAGATCAAACCGAGGCTCCAGGCGTTTCCGATTACAGTAAAGCCTTTGGCGCGCTCTTCAGGTTTGGATGTGTCTGTCACAAAGGCGCCGGCGGTGGACATGTTGCCGGCTGTGATGCCTCCAATCAGGCGCCCCAGGAATAGCACCCATAAGGATCCCCCAAAAGCAAAGACCAGGTAGCCGATCCCTTGACCGAAAATGCTCAACAGCAGTATCGGCCGGCGGCCAAAGCGGTCTCCCAGCTTTCCCAGCATGGGGGCGGCGACGAACTGCCCGGCGGCATAGATGACCGTCACCATGCTGACCATCAAGGCCTGATCGCTGTACTTCAGGACGATTTGAGGCGCAACCGGCGAAAGCACGCTGATGCCCATGACATCCATCAGCATGACAAAGAAGATCAGCCAGAGCACGTGCGGGTTCTTTTGTTTCCTATCGAATCGCATCCAAATCCTTGATCAATGATATGGACGGATGCGAGCGTCCATTCGCCCCCAGACACATGCGAACGGCTGAGCGACAAGTTAGTCAAATGCCGGCTCAGCCGTTCCAGGTGCGCATCGAAAAATCAATATTTAGAGATCAGCAGCTATGCCGGAGGTTGCATGGCCAGCCCATAGGCGGCAGCACCGAGCATGCCGGGTTTCGGGTGCATGATGATATGCACCGGCATCCTGGTCAAAACACCACGGAAACGGCCTTTACTACGCATGGCTTCCAGGAAGGCTGGGTTTTGCAAGTGTGAAACAATCCGTGGAGGAATGCCTCCGCCCAAGTAAACCCCGCCAGAAGAGAGCACTTTAAGCGCCAGATTGCCAGCCTCCGCCCCGAGGATCATGACGAACATTTCCAAGGTCTCCTCGGCAAGCGGACAGGGACGGGATTCGTCCTGGGCGGCATTCATGATCACTGGGGTGGGATCTTCACTTGCAGCCAGCTGGTCAGCCAACCAGGCAGGTTCTTCCAACCCGGTCGACTTCAGATAGGCATACAGATTGGGAATTCCCAGTCCACCCGAGCAAACCCGTTCCGTACTGACGTGATGGTGGCCTTGCTGATTCATATAGGTCAGCAAGCCGATTTGCTTCTCGCCGACCGGACCGAAGGCCGCATGGCTGCCTTCCGATGGATGGGCACGATACTTGCCATTCTCAAAGGTCAGGTAACCTTCTCCAAGACCGGTACCGGGAGCCAGGGTGGCAATTGCGCCCCCCTCCACCGGTTCTCCCACGTTCAGGGTGATCAGGTCTTCCGGGCCAAGGATGGCAATGGAGTATGCAATCGTCTCCATGTCGTTCAGCAATTCGACGTCCGACCAGTTGTATTCTTTTTGGAGCGCCGGTCCATCGATCACCCAGGTCAGATTGGTGATCTTGCAGGTCTTGGCAAAGACCGGTCCGGCAACCCCAAAACAAGCCAATTGAGGCGTGAGACCGGTCTTGGCGAGGAACTCCTTGATCATTGCGCTCAGGCTGTCATACTGCAGGCTGGAGAACACCTCTTCCGCCAGTGGCGTGCGCGGGCCGTTCTCATGCGAATAGATCGCCAGGATGGTTTTCGTGCCTCCGATATCACCAATCAGCACATTCATGGTTACGCCCACCACATTGCAGATGGCTTCTCGGTCAGGATTACGTCCTTCAAGAAACTGACTGCCCGGCGAAAACCTTCTTCAGCAGACATCATGGCGTCTTCGTGCTCAATCGAGAGCACGTAATCGTAGCCGACCAGGCGTAGGGTGCTGACCAATTCGCGCCAGCTTTGCTGGTCATGACCATATCCCACCGTCCGGAAAGTCCAGGATCGATGGGCGATATCACTGTACGGAGTGGTATCCAGGACGCCATTGACAGGTGTGTTGATCGGATCGATATAGGTATCCTTGGCATGCACGTGGTGAATGGCGCCCTCCAGGGCGCGAATGGACGCAACCGGGTCGATACCCTGCCAATACAGGTGGCTGGGATCGTAGTTGGCGCCAATCACGGGACCGACCGCCTTGCGTAAACGCAGCAGGGTGGACGGGTTGTAGACCACGAAACCGGGATGCATTTCAAAGCCCAGTTTGACACCATGATCGGCAGCAAACTTGCCAGCCTCCTGCCAATAAGGAATGACTTTCTCTTCCCACTGCCACTTGAGGATGGCTTCATAATCTGGCGGCCAGGCGCAGGTGACCCAGTTGGGATATTTGGACTGATCGCAATCGCCCGGGCAGCCAGAGAACAGGTTCACCACCGGCACTTCCAGTTCCGATGCCAGGAGCACGGTGTTGCGATAAACCCGGTCGTATTCCGCCGCGGCAGCCTTATCGGGATGCAGCGGATTGCCGTGGCACGACAGGGCGCTGATGATGAGGTCGCGCTTTTCGATCGTCTTACGGAATTCCTGCGCCTTGGCTTTGTCCTTCAGCAATTCTTCCGGCTTGCAATGTGCATTCCCTGGATATGCGCCGGTGCCCAGTTCCACCGCCTCCAGACCCATCTCGGCCACGTGATCGAGCATTTTCTCGAGCGGCTGGTCCTGGTACAGGGCGGTAATTACGCCTAGTTTCATATTCGCCTCCTAGACAACTAGTCTTTATTATTAGAAGCGGAAAACATCTCCGGATTGGGCGGACTTGTAAATGGCTTCAAGGACGCATGTTACCATGTAAGCTTGCTCGGGTTTGACGACCAGTTCGCCTTCGCCGCGCACCGCGTTCACCCAGGTCTGCATTTCCTTGGTACCACCGCTGAATTGTTCCTGTCCCCCACCTCCAATAAAAGCCTCGCCCATCGTGTAATTCTGGATGAACAGTTTACCGTTATTCTCGCCGTTGAAGCGAACGCTGCCAGAGCCGGCTGCCTGGAAATCGGCAGTCCGCACGACAGGGCCATTGGGCGGGAACATATCCGCGCCGCCCTTGCTACCGCATAACATGGTCATGGCTTCGTTCGAAACGATCATGTTAAGCGCCCAGGAAGCTTCGACCGTAACGGTGGCGCCGTTCTTGAATTTGACGAAACCGAAGGCGGAATCTTCCACCTCGTATTTATCCGGATCCCAGGGTCCCATGCTATTGGCTGGGGAACCCATCTTGCCAATCTTGTTGAAGGTGGAGCCAAGGACAGTGTCGGGTTCGTAGTTGTCCATCATCCACATGGTCAGGTCGAGAGCATGCGTGGCCAGGTCGATCAATGGACCACCGCCCTGCTTTTCCTTGTCCATGAAGACCCCCCAGGTGGGAACGCCGCGCCGCCGGGTGGCGAAAGCCTTGCCCAGGTAGATCTCACCCAACTCACCTTTTACACAAAGGTCCTTCATGAACATGGAATCATCCCGGTAGCGGTTCTGGTAGCCAATCGTCAGGAGCTTGCCGGTCCGCTTGGCGGCATCCAGCATCAGCTTGGCTTCGGCGGCCATCTTGGCCATGGGCTTTTCGCACATAACATGCTTGCCAGCTTCCATGGCAGCAACGGCGATCTCTGCATGCGAGGAGTTGGGTGTGCAAACGTGGATGACGTCAATGTCCGGTCGGGCCAGCACATCGTGATAGTCCGTACAGACCAACACGTCCGGGGCACCCCATTTTTTGGCAGTGTTCTCGGCGCGTTCAGGGATGAGGTCGCAGAAGGCAACCGGCTCGATCCCTTCCACGCGGGTCATGCTGGGGAGGTGCTTGCCGTTGGCAATGAACCCGCAACCGATAATACCTGCTCTAATCTTCTTCATGGTTTATTCCTTTCTATTTGGATTCGATATGAGATGATAAAATAACTGACACGTGTAAGCCATATTATCAAAAAAATAGTCGCGTGTCAATCATTGTTCATTTATTTCCCACTTGGTGGAACATCTATCCATATTGTGGTATATTGAAATTATAATTGTTTCACTTGATTTGTCAATCATAATCCATTATTTTGATCCCGGGAGGAGAAGATTCCATGGTTGGAGTGGCTGAAAAAGAACTCAAGCAACCCAAAAAACGTGATTTTTCCCAGGTGCAGGTGCTCAATCGAGCCGCGGCGATCCTGCGCGCCCTGCGGGATGACGGATCGCTCAATCTGTCCGAACTCTCCCGAAAGGTGGGGCTGGCACGCTCCACGGTTTTTCGGATCGTTGCCACCCTGGAAGCGGAAGACCTGGTGACGTATTGCGGTCCGGGCGGGCAGATCCAGTTGGGCACCGAGCTGGTGTCCCTCGGGGCAGCTGTGCGCAGCGACTTACGGCATGAAATCCGACCTTATATGGAGGAACTTGCCAATCGGGTGGACGAGACGATCAATCTGGCAATCCTGGAAAAGGACCACCTGCTGTTCCTTGACCAGGTAAACCGGCCCCAGCGACTGCTGGCTGTCTCGGACGTGGGATTGAAATTTCCCCTGCACTGCACCTCGACAGGTAAAATTTTGATTGCCTATCTTCCGGATGAGGAATTGGAGCAAATCATTCCGGCTCAACTTCAGAACTATACCCCCAAGACCCTCAAGACGCGCAACGAATTGAAGCTGGAGTTGCAGGAGGTGCGCACAACCGGAGTAGCCTATGACCGGGAGGAGCATACCCTGGGTATCTGTGCCCTGGCGGTCCTGATCAATGGGCCGATGAATAGTACAGCTGCCCTTTCCATGCCGGTGCCTTCGGTGCGTTTCTACGGTTTCGAAAAGAAACTGACCGAGGAATTATTGACGTCCCGGGAAGCAATCAATGCGCGCTTTCGGATCAGGTGATCCTAAAAGTATGTTTCCGGCTCCCGTCCAATGGACAGGACATGCCTGTCCTTTTTTCGCCCAAAGGGACAGGTCTCGAGCGGATCAAGGGCGGCGCAGCACGACAAGCATGTCACGGTAGGGAGAAAGGATCGGTTAGAAACCTATTGACACGCAGGTGTTTTTTTACTATAATATTTATATCTACAATCTGGACATCCTGTCCACGATGTGGACAATAAAAGCCCGTGAAAACTTGGAAATATAAATGCAATGAAAAACTGTGCGTGCAACCATGCTCCACCAGCGAAATGTCGAATTCCCTATTGACAGCGCTGTCTAATTTTGCTAAAATAATGACAGCGCTGTCATGATTTTAGCCTGATATCCTACACGAGAGAGAGCAATGGCCCGAATTACTCTGGACGATGTAGCAAAGAAGGCGGGGGTGTCTTTCAAAACGGTTTCACGCGTTTTGAACAACGAACACGGCGTGTCTGCAGCTACGGAAGAAAAAGTAAAAAAAGCTATCTTGGAATTGAATTACGTGCCCAATACCGCCGCACGCAGCCTGTCGCGTGGCAAGGCCAGAGCAATCGGGTTGGTCATTGGATGGCCGGTCACTTCCCCTTATTCGACTGCAATGATAGAAGACGTTTTAAAAGAGTGCATGCGCCATGGATATGGCCTGGCTCTCTTTTCTTTAGATCATGGATCACCCAAAAGGATCATTGATGCTTACCTGGGGCGCCAGGTGGATGGATTGATCCTGGATACCGTTGCATTCGAGAACGTGATCCTTGTTGAACAAATGAACTTATTAAAGGTCCCTTGCGTAGTGGTGCACCCCAACCACAAAGAGTATTATCCCGGAGCTTCCTTTGTCCAGATCGACAATGTAGCGGCGGCCAAGCAGGCCGTCAGTTATTTGCTTGCACTAGGTCACCGTTCAGTTGGTTTTATCAATGCCAGCTTAGGGCTAATGCAAGAAAACGAGCGCTACCGGGGATACCGCGATGCTTTCGCCGAAATAAACCTACCATTTAATAAGGATTGGGTTTTCGCCGGAGAGGGTTGGCTTCCGGAAAAATCCTTTTACTGTGGGTTTGCAGGGGCCATGCACCTGCTCTCCAATCACAAGGAACTGACCGCCATTTTTGCGCACACCGATGAGATTGCCATGGGTGGTGCCAGCGCCATCTGGCAAATGGGATTGTGCATTCCGGATGATATATCTCTGATCGGGTTTGACGACATCACGTTTGCTTCCATGATCGCCCCGCCGCTGACCACCATCCACCAGCCGATCGACGAACTCATGCGCATTACCGTCGAGCACCTGATCGGATTGATCGAGGGTTCCAAACGCGAGCCAATCGATATGATCCTGCCGACCCGGCTGGTCGTACGAGAGACTTGTAAACCGCCCAAGCGCGAGGAGGTTTTTGCATGAATTTCACAGGGATGCTTTCCCTCTGCCCACAACCGGACCGGGTAGGATTTATTTCCCCTATCTTTTAGAAGATCCACGTCAAATTATGGAACCCGAAGAAATGGTTGGATTACTCGCAAATTATTTTGGACGGCTGTTCCACAATGCGGATAAAACAATAAAAGGAAAAGAGTGATGCAATACATCATCGACCCCGAATCAATTGAGAAATGGCCTCTGGAAAAACACGTCGGCGTGACCTCCAAGCTGCTGGCAGACGGACACAACATGACCGTGCTCTGGTCGCTGCTGGGAGCCGAATGCCAGCGCCCCCGAGCATATCCACCCGCACGAACAGATCGGCTTCTGTCTGGAAGGGGAGATGGTCTTCACCATCCAGGGAGTGGATTACAAAGTCCATGCCGGAGAGTACTACCACATCCCGCCCAGCACGCCTCATGCCGAGCGCAACGACAGCCCTCAGGCTGCCATTTTGACTGATTTCTTCGCCCCTGTCCGCAGCGACTTGCTGCAAAGGCGTTTTGCCCCTGAAATTGTGGGAAATACAGCCAAAGAATTCAACCCAAAAAGGAGGTGAACAGTAAAAAAATAAAATCCTGATGTCGTTTCCTATCCTATCCGGTACCCTGGACAAATCTTCCACTGGAAGAGAAATCCAAAATACTCTATGAGGAGAAAAGAATGTTAAAGAAAATGTATGTTTTTGGCAGTCTCGTGATGGTGCTGGTCATGGCCCTGACGGCCTGCGGCACCGCTGCCACCCCCACGGCTGCTCCGGCAACCGCTGCTCCGGCAACCGCTGCTCCGGCGACTTCAGCACCGGCTACCATGGCCCCGGCCACCGAGGCCCCCGTTCCGGCCATGAGTGACATCGTCCTGAATGTCACAGCGGCCAGCGGTACCACGATCACCTATAACTTCAATCCCTTCTTCCCCAATAACCTGTTCCCAACTGGCGCGGGCATCTACGAGCAACTGATGATCGCCAACCACGTTACGGGCGATCTTGTCCCCTGGCTGGCGACAGGCTACGAATGGAGCAGCGACTACAAAGACCTGACCTTCCACCTGCGTGAAGGCGTCAAGTGGTCGGACAACACCGACTTTACCGCCGATGATGTGGTTTACACCTTCAAACTGCTCAAGGACACCCCCGGACTCTCCGGGTTCGGCCTGGTCGCAGTCCAGGAGGGTGGACCGGTCGGTTCCGTCGAAGCTACCGATGCTCACACGGTTGTTTTCCACTTCCCTGAGGTCTTCACCCCCTCCCTCTACGACATCGTCCAGCAGCCCATCGTTCCCAAGCACATCTGGGAGAATATAGCTGACCCCGTCACCGAAACGAACCTCAAGCCTGTCGGGACCGGCCCCTACACCGAGGTTGTGACGATGCAGGACCAGGTATACGAAGTGGATCGCAACCCCTATTACTGGCAGCCCTTATACGTCAAGGGTCTGCGCATGCCGGCCTTCTCCGGTAATGATGCAGCTGCCACCATGCTGGTCAACGGCGACGTGGATTGGACCGGCCAGTTCTTCCCCAATGTCGACCAGGCCGTCCTGGCCAATAACCCGAACGCGCACTGCTGGTGGCCGCTTATCACCTCCGACCAGATGTTCATGGTTAACGGCACCGTCAAGCCTTTCGACGATCCGATCGTCCGCAAAGCCATCAGCATGAGCTTCGATCGTGAAAAACTGATCCAGATCGCCGTGCAGGGCGCCTCTCAGCCATCCGATGTGACCGGCTTGAGCGGAGCATATATTCAATGGAAACCCGCCGATACCAGTACCCTGGGCACCTGGACCGACTACGACGTCGCCAAGGCTAACCAGATGCTGGATGACGCTGGCTATACCAAAGGCGCCGACGGCGTCCGCCTGAACAAGGACGGCACGCCTTGGGACGTCGAACTGCTGATGATCAACGGCTTTAGCGACTGGCTGGCGGTTGCCCCCACCCTGCAGGAAGAACTACAGGCCATCGGCTTCAAGATCACCATCAACAACTACGACGTTCCCGTAGCCTTCGGTATGTGGTTCAATGGTACCTTCCAGATGTCGCTCTTCTTTGGTTCGGACGCGAACACACCCTATACCTACTACCGCAACATGATGTCCTCCACGACCTACAAACCGGTTGGTACGGGAACCGGCATGGGCCAGAACATGTGGCGCGTGGTCGTACCCGAAGCCGACCCGATCCTGAATGACTTCGCCGGAACCGGCGACCTGGATCAGCAGAAAGCGGACGCGTTAAAACTTGAGCAGCTATTCGCTGACTATGCCCCAGTCATCCCGATGTGGCATGCCCCGACCTTCTACTGCTACAGCGACGCCAAGGTCAGCGGTTGGGCGAGCGCTGATAATCCCATCGCACGCGTCATGCCGGCTGGAGGGACCCAAATTGCCGAGGTCTTGCTCCAGATGGTTGCTTGGAAGCCTAAATAAGTAGAACGTTTTTTACCGGGGGCGGTATATGCCGCCCCCTATTTTGTTCTTATTATTTTTATTTTTGAAAATTTAGCGGCCCAAGGAGTGTGAAATGAAATTTATCCTCAGGCGGTTGGGGTTCTACCTGCTGGCGCTGTTTGCAGCGATTACGCTCGATTTTTTCCTGCCGCGCCTGATGCCGGGCGACCCGGCGACAGCCATCCTGGCGCCGATGGGGGACCGCATGACCGCCTCTCAGATCGATGCACTGCGTCAGGCGCTCGGGTTGAGCAACGCCCCGCTCTGGCAGCAGTACATGACCTTCCTCAACCAGATCTTTAAAGGAGAACTGGGCATCTCCTATGTCCAGTTCCCGGCGCAGGTCACCACGGTCATCGCCACCGGGTTAAAGTGGACACTGCTGCTGGGGTTCTGCTCCTTGTTGATCAGTGTTATCTTCGGGCACCTGATCGGCATAGTCGGCGCCTGGCGTAGGCAAAGTGCCTTCGACACCGTCATGCCGCCGCTCTTCAGCTTCATCGGGGCCTTCCCGGCCTTTTTCCTGGCCCTGGGCATCCTGTATTTCACGGGCTTGAAGCTGCACTGGTTCCCGATTGCCCATGCCGCCTCGGATACCATCCCACCGGGTTGGACTCTGGCGTACATTGTTTCGGTCGCCAAGCACCTGGCCATGCCCCTCCTGACCTCCGTGCTGGTATCGCTGCAGATCTGGATCTTTACCATGCGCAATACCATGATCTGGGTCCTGGCGGAGGATTACATCACCATGGCGGAGGCCAAGGGGCTATCACAAAGACGGATCATGTTCAACTATGCCGCCCGCAACGCCATCCTGCCTAGCGTGACCGGTTTCGGCATTTTTATCGGGGCCATCTTGAGCGGTCAGGTGCTGATTGAGCAGGTCTTTTCCTATCCCGGTCTGGGCTTCCTGCTGGTGCGGGCGGTCAACGCCCGTGATTATCCCCTCATGGGCGGCCTTTTCGTAGCGATCACGGCCGGGATCCTTTTGGCCAATTTCCTGGTAGACATTCTTTATGTATATATCGACCCGCGCGTGCGCAGAAGCTAAGGGAAAAAATAATGGCTGAAACCTTGACAACAACCACTACCCAAATCTCAGATCCCAAGCCCGGCCGGACGAGTTGGAAAAAGCGCCTGCCCTGGCTCTACATTATTCTCCGCCACCCTTATGCGCGCATCGGAGTCATCATTGTTACCGTGCTCATTCTTATTAGCGCCTTTGCGCCTTTGATCTCTCCCGCAGATCCAACCAAATATCAGGGAGAAATGAATACCCCGCCCAGCGCGCAGCACCTCCTGGGTACCGATCCCCTCGGCAGGGACGAATTGGGCCTGGTGGTCTGGGGCGGCCGCATCACCTTGACGATCGGGTTCGGCACAGCCGCCGTGGCTATCCTGATCGCATCGATACTCGGGATGACAGCCGGCTATTTCGGCGGCCTGGTGGACGACCTGCTCGTGCTGCTGACCAACCTTTTCCTGGTCATCCCTGGCCTGCCGCTGCTGATCGTGCTCTCTGCCTACCTGCGCCCGAGCACCTCCACGGTGATCTTTACCCTGGCGATCACCGGCTGGGCATTCCACGCCCGCATCATGCGCGCCATGACCATGTCGCTGCGGCAAACCGATTACGTGGCGGCTGCCATCGTGGCGGGTGAAAAACACATCACCATCATCTTCCGCCAGATCTTACCCAACCTGATTAATCTGATCGTGGGCGGCTTCATTGGCACTTCCATTTACGGGATCGCTACCTCCACGGCCCTGTCCTTCCTGGGCTTTACCAAGATGACGGACATCAGCTGGGGCACCAACCTGTTCTTCGCGCAGAATGGCAATTCGCTGCTGCTGGGAGCCTGGTGGGTCTTCGTCCCGTCTGGGTTCATGGTGGCCCTTTCCGCCTTGGGGCTGGCCTGGATCAACTTCGGCATGGACGAGATCACCAACCCACGTCTGCGCGCCGAAAGGGAACTGCGCAAAGTTCTGCGCAGGACCAAGGTTCCGAGCACGCGCGTGACCCCGGTCAAACTGGAGGAACATTAATATGAATGCGGCCATGCCATCCAAACCACCCTTGCTCGACATCCGCAACCTGTATGTGGAATATCTGACAGAACGCGGGCCTGTACGAGCCGTTAATAACGTCTCCTTCTCGATCGCGCCCGGAGAAGTGTTCGGCCTGGCGGGCGAATCCGGCTGTGGAAAATCGACCATTGCCCATTCGATCCTGCGGGTCCTGCGCCCCCCCGCCATTATCACCGGAGGCCAGATTCTCTATAAGGACATCGACGTCCTGCAGATGGAAGGGGTCACGCTGGAGGAATACCAGAAAAAGGTCCTGGGAACCCCGGAAAGAAAATCCATCCGCCCTTCAACGGATCTGATCGAAACCTTCCGCTGGGCGGAAGTTTCGATGGTCTTCCAGAGCGCCATGAACTCCCTCAATCCGGTCATAAAGGTGGTCGACCAGCTCACAGACGTCCTTTTGGCGCACGAAAATATCGACCGGGGACAGGCACGCCAGCGCGCCGAAGAGCTGCTGAACGTGGTCAATATCGAAAAAAGCCGCCTGAATGCCTACCCGCACGAACTATCCGGCGGGATGCGCCAGCGTGTGGTCATTGCCATGGCCCTGGCACTCAGGCCCGCCCTGATGATCATGGACGAGCCTACCACAGCGCTGGACGTGGTGGTGCAAAAGGACATCCTGCAGCAAATTGAGAAATTGAAGGACGAATTCGGCTTTTCCATCCTGTTCATCACCCACGACCTTTCCCTGATGGTTGAATTCTCCGACCGGCTTGGCATCATGTATGCCGGTGAACTGGTGGAACTGGCCTCCGCGGAAGAAATTCTTAACCACCCACTCCATCCCTATACCAAGGGACTGCTAACCTCCTTCCCATCCATTACCGGCGCACGTGCCAAATTATCCGGCATCCCGGGTTCTCCCCCCAATCTGCTGAATCCGCCCAAAGGTTGTCGCTTCCACCCGCGTTGTCCGGATTATGACGGTATCGAAACGGACATCCCACCTGTCTGGCAGGAGCTCTTCCCGGGACATTGGGTAGCCTGTAAGTGTGCCAGGGAGAATGAAGGTAAATACCCTGCATTTAGTCAAATGGCTGAAGCTAGCCAGCAAGGTAGGTAGGTAATGGTAACAGGCGAAATAATGACAACTGAAAATACCGCACCAACAGCAATGCTGGAAGCGCGCGACCTTGTAAAACTCTTCCCGATCGGGAATGCTCTCAAACCGAATTACGTGCACGCCTTAAACCACGTCTCCGTAACCGTAAAGCGAGGAGAGGTTGTGGCACTGGTGGGAGAGTCGGGCAGCGGAAAATCCACCGCGGCTCGGGTCATGGTTCGGTTATACGAGCCCACCAGCGGGGAGCTTTTCCTGGATGGAGAAAATGTTCTTGAGAAAGAACCCCGCAAAGCCTCCTTGGCATTCCGCCGGCGCGTCCAGATGATCTTCCAGGACCCGTTCAGTTCTCTCAGCCCGAACCATTCGATCGGCTACCAGCTGGAACGCCCGGTCATCATCCACAAACGCGCCAGGGGCAGAAAACAGGTCCGAGAAAAAGTTCTCGAACTGCTCGATACTGCCGGGATTAACCCGCCCAATGAAATGATCGATAAATTCCCCTTTGAGCTTTCTGGCGGCCAGCGCCAGCGCGTATCGATCGCCCGCGCATTGGCAGTCGAACCGGAGATCATCCTGGCGGATGAACCCACCTCCATGCTGGATGTTTCTATCCGCATGGGTGTGTTGAACCTTATTGAGAAGTTAAAGAGGAAAACGGGATCGGATTCCTTTACATCACGCACGACCTGGCCAGCGCCCGTTACATTGCCGACCGGACTATGGTGATGTACGCCGGTCACGTGGTGGAAACCGGCGAGAGCGTCCGCCTGATGGATAACCCGCAGCACCCGTACACCCAGTTGCTCCTGACAGCGGTACCAAATCCGAAAGCCGGGTTGAAAACCCGTGTGGTGCAGGCACGCGGCGAAATTCCCTCCCTGGTCAACCCGCCTCCGGGCTGCCCGTTTGCACCGCGCTGCCCGCATGTGATGGATGTCTGCCGGCAGATCATGCCGACCCGGTCGACCATCGAAACGGACCATTGGGTGCGCTGCCACCTTTTTTCGCCGGACGCCTGAAAGCCCGGGCGGCCTTTATAGACCGGGTGGGATAATATTTATGCTTGACAATAACAATTGAAAGGAAATAGGAACATGGTGAAGAACGATATCAAACGCGGCGTCAGCCTGTACAGCTTCCAGGAAGAATACTTCCTGCGAACGATGAACCTGGAAGACATCCTGGCCAAAGTGGCCGAATTGGGCATCCAGGGTGTCGAGATCATCGGGGACCAGATGATCCCGGGCTATCCGGACGTTTCGGATGCCTGGTACGACCAGTGGCACAAGCTGCTGGATGAGCATAAACTAACCCCGACCTGCCTGGATATGTTCCTGGATTGGAATAAATACAAGGGACGGGTCATGACCGACGACGAGAAAGCCCAATCGCTCCTGACCGACATTCAGGCTGCCAACAAGCTGGGCTGCACGGTCATCCGCGTCATCACCGGCACCGAACCAAAAATCCTCGAACGGCTGGCTCCACAGGCAGAGCAGTATAACGTGCGCCTGGGCATCGAGATCCATTCGCCGTTCCATTTCGACCATGAGTACGAGCAGAGCATGCTGGCGATGTATGAGCGCGTCAAAAGTCCCTTCCTGGGCTTCATCCCGGATATGGGTATTTTTGTTAAACGTTTCCCACGTGTGATCAGCGAACGCTGGGTACGCGATGGGATGAAACCGGAAATCGCCCATTTCGTGACACAGGTCTACGATACCAAGACCGGCTTGGAAACGATGGATGAAACCATCCTCAAAATGGGCGGGACGCAGAAGGATGTCGTCAAGGCAGGCACGATCCGGCACTTCATCAATAAGGATCCCCGGCGGATGTTGGATTTCATGCCCTACATCTTACACATTCATGCCAAGTTCTATGAGATGCTGCCGGATTACACGGAATACAGCATCCCGTACGAAGACGTGGTGCCGGTGCTGATCGAAGGCGGTTACAGCGGCTATCTCTCCAGCGAATATGAAGGCAACCGCCACATCCAGGATGCCTTCCCGGTGGACAGCACCGAACAGGTTCGCCGCCAGCAGGTCATGTTCAGGAAATTGCTCGGGGAAGCATAGCTTCAAGGTATCAATAATAGGAGAATTATTCCATGTATGACAAATACATGATCGTTGGTGAAGAGTTCAAGAACCTGCAGGAAGGCGGCCGCGTAACCGGCTGGCAAATCGGCTTGCGCCTGCCCTATTACCGCGGCGTGGTCCTGTCCTTGGTTAGTGAGATGGACATTACTGTCGACGGCGAGAAGGTCCCGGTCGAGAACATGCAAGTCACCGTGGGCGGCAAGACCTTCCCGGTCGACCAGCTAAAAACCGAGCCGGTCAATAAGTGGGAATTCGGGGAAGTCGGACTCTTGAGTGTGGTAAAGCCGGGCGGGTTGAAGCCTGGTGAGCACGTTATCCACTACAAGCAGCACATGAAGATCTCCTATGTTCCAGGCGGTTTCTTTGGCGAAGACGAGAAGACGCTGAAAATTGCCGCTTGGTAAATAGAAGTAACTTGAGCATGTAGATGTTTCCGATAGGAGCCGAAAATGGCGACAGACCATAACATCAAACGTGGCGTTAGCCTGTACAGCTTCCAGTCAGATTATTACCTGCGCAGGCTGACCCTGGAGCAACTGATTGCCCATAGCAAAGAAATGGGCATCCCCGGCATCGAGATCATTGGTGACCAGATGATCCCGGGCTACCCGGATATCCCGGCGGAGTTTTTGCACACATGGAATGCCTGGAGGGATCATTATGGGTTCACCCCGGTCTGCCTGGATATGTTCCTCGACTGGAACAAATTCGACGGGCGGGATATGACCGACCAGGAAATGGTCGATTCGTTCAAGCAGGACATCCTCAACGCCAACAAGCTCGGCTGTTCGGTGATCCGTGTGATCCACAATATTCCCCATGCCATTTTGGAAAAAGCGGTTCCCACTGCTGAGAAGTACAACGTTAAGCTGGCTGTGGAAGTCCATGCTCCGCACCACCTCGACAGCCCCATCGAGCAGCAGCTCATCCGGATGTTTCAAAGGCTCCAGTCGCCCTGTCTTGGCTTTACCATTGATATGGGCGTCTTCACTAGGAAGCTGCCGCGCGTGGCGCTTCAAAGCTTTGTGGATGCCGGGATGAAACAATCCATCGCCGATTATCTCGCCGAAGGATATGAGTTCAAGACCCTTCCACCCGGCGAGCACAGCCAGGAACTGACCGACAAAGTCCTCCAGATGGGCGGCAGCGAGCAGGATGTCTACAATGCTCACCTGGGCATCCGCATGATCTTCATGAACCCCCAGCGGCTGTCGGATTACATGCCCTATATCCTGCATTGCCACGGGAAGTTCTGGGAAATGCTGCCGGAATATCGGGAATACAGTATCCCCTATGAAGAGATCATCCCGGTGCTCATCCAGGGCGGCTACAACGGCTACATCGACAGCGAATACGAAGGCGCCCTGTGGACCGCCGATGCCGGTAAAGTGGAGAGCCTTGAGCAGGTCCGTCGACACCAGGTCATGCTCAAGCGCCTGCTGGGCGAATCTTAGGATGTCATTAGTTTCAAAAAGGAGAAATTATGCCATGTTCGACAAATATATGATCGTCGCTGAAGAGTTCAAAAATGTACACGAAGGTGGTCAGGTGATGGGTTATCAGCTCGGTTTGCGACTGCCCTACTACCGGGGCGTGGTGCTGTCCCTGGTGGGCGAAGTGGACATTACCGTGGACGGAGAAAAAGTCCCGGTCGAGAACATGAAAGTGACTGTGGGAGGCAAGACCTTCCCGGTTAGCCAGCTGGAAAACGAGCCGGTGAACAAGTGGGAGTTCGGAGAAGTCGGCCTCCTGAATGTGGTCAAGCCGGGCGGATTGAAGGTCGGTGACCATGTCATCCACTACAAGCAGCACATGAAGATTTCCTACGTCCCGACCGGTTTCTTCGGCGAAGATGAGAAGACCCTGCGGATTGCCGCTTGATAAAATACCTTGGATAAATTAAGCATTTGTTTTCGATAGGAGATGAGAAATGGCCACAAATCATAGCATCAAGCGAGGCGCCAGCCTGTACAGCTTTCAAGAAGAGTATTACCTGCGCCAGATGTCGCTGGAAGATATCGTTGCAGCATGCGCAAAGATAGACGTCCCCGGAATTGAGATTATCCCGGACCAGATGATACCGGGCTATCCGATAATAACGGATGAGTTCGTCAAGCAGTGGCGCGGCTGGATGAATAAATACAGCCGCACACCCGTCTGCATAGATATGTTCCTGGACTGGAACAAGTACAAGGGCCGGGAGATGACCGAGGACGAGCGGGTCGAATTGATCAAGTCAGATATCGTCAACGCCAACAAACTCGGTTGCACCGTCATCCGTGTCATTCATGATGTTGCCCCTTCCATCCTGGAAAGGTGCGCCTCCACGGCGGAGAAATACAACGTCAAGTTGGCGCTCGAGATCCATGCGCCCAGCTATTATGACAGCCCACTGGAACAGAGCTTGATGAAATTGTTCGATCGTGTCAACAGTCCGTACCTGTGCTTTACTTTGGACCTGGGCGTCTTTTGCAAAAAGCTGCCCCGCATCGTCAGCGACCGCTTCCTGCGCGAAGGCATGAAACCAGCCATCGTTGAATACCTGGTGGAAGCCTACAATACCAACACCCTGCCGCACAGCAATGAACTGGGAAAACGCGACACCAGCACCCTCCCTGAAAAGATCCTTGCCATGGGCGGACGCCAGCAGGATATCTACTGGGCTTTCATGGGCACGCATATGATCTACGCCGATCCCAAGAAGATGCTGCCTTATCTTAAATACACCTCTCACATCCACGGCAAATTCTATGAGATGGTTGACGAAACCACCGAATATTCCATCCCCTATGATGAGATCGTTCCGCTCCTGATCGAAGGCGGCTACAGCGGATACATCGACAGCGAATATGAAGGCAACCGCTGGATCCAGGATGCCTTCAAAGTGGACAGCACGGAACAGGTCCGCCGCCAGCAGGTCATGCTCAAGAATCTGCTTGGGGAATAGCAGCTTCCCGATTGCGCAGAAAAGGAGTCCTGAAATGTTCGATAAATACATGATCGTTGGTGAAGAGTTCAAAAACGTAAAGGAAACCGGTAAAGTGACTGGTTATCAACTTGGCCTGCGACTGCCCTATTACCGTGGTGTGGTGCTGTCCCTGGTGGGCGAAATGGATATATCCGTGGACGGGGAAAAGGTTCCGGTTGAGAACATGAAAGTGACCGTGGGAGGCAAGACCTTCCCGGTTAGCCAGCTGGAAAATGAGCCGGTGAACAAGTGGGAGTTCGGAGAAGTCGGCATCCTGAGCGTTACAAAGCCGGGTGGATTGAAACCCGGGGCCCACGTGATCCAGTACAGGCAGCACATGAAGATCTCCTACGTCCCGACCGGTTTCTACGGCGAGGACAAGAAAACTCTGCAGATGGCCGGCTGATCAACCGAGTTGAACTTCTACGGACAGGCGATCGACCCCAGAAAAACCAACCTGTTCATTAATAGCGATATCAAGAAATAATCGAGGAACTAAAGCTCCCCTGTCATTTGGAAGAATGAGCTCACAACGGGCTGCAGCTCATTTATCTCTTCTCCTTTTGAACGGTTGGAAATGCACGCAGACAATCGACCTGGGAAACCGGGTCGATTGTCCATGCCCTCAAATCCATTTGAAGAAGCGAGTACCGGGAAATGAAAAAATCTCATAAAGACAATTACCGTTGGTACATCATGCTCTTGGGTGCGTTTACCAACGCATTGGCGGTAGCCGCCCCCGGCATTGCATTGGCAGTGTTACTACCAGACATCTCGTCGGATCTGAAGCTGACAATTGTGCAGGCAGGTTTCATTTGGGGGATCGGCGGCCTTCCTTCCATCGTTATGGCACTGCTGGCAGGGAGTTTGATCGACCGGATCGGCCCTAAAACCATTCTCATTCTCAGCACTCTGCTGGTAGGGATTTCAAGTGCTACACGCGGTCTTTCACACAGTTTTGCGGAGATGATGCTGATCGTATTCATCGTTGGAATATTCTCGCCTTTTATCACAATCGCCACCTTTAAAAATGCAGCTATGTGGTTCGAACCAAAAGAACGCGGTCTAGCCAATGGAGTGGCTACCTTGGGCATGGCAAGTGGCTTTTTCGTGGGAGCATTGGTAAGTGCATCCTTCCTTTCTCCCTTGCTGGGCGGCTGGAGGAATGTCTTCTATGTGATGGGTGGAGTATCTGCGCTGTTTTCCATCCCATGGTTTTTCTCCCGTAAAGCTCCTGCACATGATGCCATTCCAGAATCGCAAACTACACAAGAACCCCTGCTTCAAGGACTCCTGCGCCTCTTCAAGAAAAAAGAGATCTGGCTGCTTGGCTTTGCCATGGCTACTGTCAGCGGTGGTGTTCAGGGTGTGCTCGGTTATCTGCCGCTCTACCTGCAGGGAATCGGCTGGTCGGTACTGGCTGCCAGCGGAGTAGTGGCACTTTTCAACATCGCCAGTATGACGGGAGTGCTGCCCCTCACTCGTTGGTCGGATAAAGTGGGAGCACGCAGAAGGTTCCTGGTGTCAGAAGGGGTGATTACATCCTTCGGGATTGGCGCGGTATCCCTGTTGAGTGGGATAGGCATCTGGGTGGCAGTGGCAATTGCCGGATTTTTCCGGGATGCCTTCATGGCTATCATGTTTGCATACGCCAACCAGATAAAAGAAGGCGAACATACTTCTGCCGGGGTCGCGGTCGGATTACTGACTAGTTTCCTTTCGTTGGGAAACCTCCTCGCACCACCATTGGGAAACAGCCTGGCGGGACTGGGTGCCAATGTTCCCCTGATGGGTTGGTCCTTGCTGATATTCCTGGGAAGTATCAGCATCCTTCTTCCTGCGGGATTTGCATGGGCGTCGAAAAGGAAGAAATTATCCGGGATCGAAGTTACTGAGGAAACCTTGTAAGTCACTCGATATTTTAACGGTGAGATTTTAAGTTGATCAAGATATGAATAGAACCCGTACGGATAAGTATCGTTGGTACATCATGCTTCTCGGCGCGTTTACCAACGCACTGGGGGTGGCTGCACCCAGTATCGCCTTAGCCGTTCTGCTTCCGGAGATTTCGGCCGACCTGAACCTGACCATTCTGCAGGCGGGTTTTGTCTGGGGGATTCAAGGTCTTCCTTCCATTGTCACCGCCTTGCTGGCGGGAAGTTTAATCGACAAGATTGGTCCAAAAACCATCCTCGTGTTAAGTAGTTTGCTGATGGGACTGGCCAGCGCCCGCGCGGTCTTTCCAACAATTTTGCCGCCATGATGGCTATTGTGTTCATCACAGGCGTCTTCAGACCATTCATTACGGTTGCCTCCTTTAAAAATGCCGCCATGTGGTTCGAGCCAAAGGAACGCGGTCTGGCAAACGGTGTGGCGACTTTAGGCATGGCAAGCGGTTTTTTTATTGGTGCGCTGGTGAGTGCATCCTATCTTTCCCCGCTGTTAGGCGGTTGGAGGAATGTCTTCTATGTGATGGGCGGTGTTTCTGCCCTCTTTGCCATCCCGTGGCTGCTCTCCCGGAAAGCCCCCGTCTATGCCGCCATATCGGATTCGCAAACGAGAGAAGAACCTCTCCTCCATGGCCTCAAGCGCCTTTTCAGGAACAAAGAAATCTGGGTGCTGGGTTTCGCGATGGCCACCGTCAGTGGAGGCGCACAGGGCGTTCTCGGCTATCTTCCGCTTTATCTGCAGGGAATTGGCTGGTCTGTCGTTGCGGCCAGTGGCGCAGTCGCCATGTTCAATATCGCCAGTATGACCGGAGTGCTCCCGCTCACCCGCTGGTCGGATAAAGTGGGAGCACGCAGAAGGTTCCTGGTATCTGAAGGGTTGACCACATCCATTGGAGTAGCATTGGCCTCCCTGTTGAACGGGGCGGGTATTTGGGGAGCGGTAGCACTGGCTGGTTCAGTCCGGGATGCCTTCATGGCCATCATGTTTGCCTACGCCAACCAGATCAAGGGAAGCGGGTATGCATCCGCAGGAGTCGCCGTCGGACTGTTGACAAGTTTTGTTGCGCTGGGCAACCTGCTCGCGCCTCCGGCTGGCAACAGCCTGGCAGTATTTGGCGCCAACGTTCCTCTGATGGGTTGGGCCGGGATGATATTCATTGGGAGCATAAGTCTATTTCTACCGGTTGTTTTCACCCGGGCATCCAAAAAGAAGAAATTACACGGGGCTGAAATCCCCGCGGAAAAAATATAAACCTGCCGGTCGTTTCTGCAAACTTTGCATTATTGATGAAGAACCAGATCAAAAATGAACGAACCTCAAAATAAGAACTACAAATGGTACGTCATGATCCTGGGTGCGTTGACCAATGCGGTAGTTATTGCCATGCCTACCATAGCCCTGTCTGTCCTTCTGCCGGAGATATCGGCGGAATTGCATTTGAACCTGGTACAGGCAGGGTTCCTTTGGGGAATGATTTCATTCCCCATGGTCATTACCAGCTTGCTTGCTGGACGGCTGTCTGACCGTTTTAGCCCGAAACGCATTCTCATCGTGAATTGCCTGCTGGTTGGATTCACGGGAGCCGCGCGGGTGGATGCCAAATTATCCGCTTCTTTTGGCAGCTGTATTTTTTTGTGGGATGTTTGGGCCTTTGATTACAGTGGCGAATTTTAAAAACGTCGTCATCTGGTTTCCGGCCAATCGGCAGAGTTTCGCAAACGGAATCATGAACCTCGGAATGGCATCCGGCTTCTTTGTTGGTTCGTTTATCAGCGCAACCTACCTCTCACCCGCACTTGGCAGCTGGCGCAATGTGTTTGTATTTTACGGAGTGATTTCAATTTTGCTTGCCATCCCATGGCTGCTTTCCCGTTCAGCTCCAGAAACAACGTGGTCGGTCAAGAATGCGCCTCAGTTAATTTCATTCAAGGAAAGCCTTGGTCATTTACTTAAAATCCAGGACCATCTGGTTGCTCGCCCTGGCGAATATGGTTTTAATGGCGGCGCGCAAGGAATCATCGGGTACATGCCATTGCACTTGCAGGATATCGGTTGGCCCGTAGCTGATGCGGGCGGGGTGTTGGCGGCTTACAACATTGCCAGCATGATGGTAGTGCTCCCGTTTACATTTCTTTCCGATCGATCCATGCGTGTCAAACGATTGGTCCTGATTGGGGCGGCTTTATGGAGCGCAGCAGGCATCGGTATATTGACTTTCGCCAATGGAGCCGGAGTCTGGGTGGGAATGATTATGGCCGGCTCAGTGCGGGATGGTTTTATTGCTGTTATTCTGGCGTATGCAGTCGCTGAAATCAGCCACATTGGAATAGAGTATGCCGGGATGGCGACTGGTTTTGTTTTTTCATTAACGGGAATAGGGAATCTCGTATCCCCTCCATTGGGTAACAGTCTGGCATCTGGAAATGGAGCCGCTGCCCCGATCGTCTTCTGGACCATCCTGGTGATTTTGAGCGTCGTGTGCTTAGTGGCGGCGTTTGGAAAAATGACCATCCTCTCACAAAGGAAAATCCCGGGTCTGGAAGAACAGTGAATATTATTTAGTAGGAACCATCAACGTCATTATAGCAAGCCAAGCGCGACCTGGAGAAAAGACTGATGAAAATTAATCCCAACAATATAAAAAATGACCACATAATTGGGAATCGAGGCTCCGGTAAAAGGGTTTATTCATGACTGCAGAGCCGGTCGTTCGTGTGCGTAAATTGAGTTCCCAGTGGAGCGGGTCGCTGTATTACCTGGTGACCTTCCTGGGTGCGGGGGCCTCCGCACCGTTTCTTTATGTATACTTCAATGACCTTGGCCTGACCGGGCAGCAAGTGGGCTGGATTTCCAGCCTGGCCCCCATCATGACCATGCTGCTAGCCACCGCAGTGGCTTCATTCGCAGACCGCAAACGCTGGCGCATTCCGGTTTTACAGGCTGCACTGCTGATCACCTCGGTACTGTTCTTCCTGTTGCGTTTCCCGACCACATTCACCAACATCGCCTTGCTGATGTTTCTGTTCGCGGTTATCTCCAGCCCGATCCAATCGATTGCAGAAAGCTTGATCGCCCGCATGGCGCACCGGAATAACCTGAATTATGGCAGCATGCGCCTGTGGGGATCGCTCGGGTACGCAATCAGCGCATTGGGGTTTGGAGCCATCTGGCAAATCTTGGGATTGCGATCCCTGTTCATTGCAGGCAGCCTCTTTTACCTGCCTTTGATCTATCTTGCCAGCCATCTGGAGGAAGGACCGGTCATTCCAAAGCAGGAGCGCAAACCTATCTCAGAATTGCTGCGTGATCGAGCCCTCTTCCTGATACTGGGGGCAACATTCCTTGCCGCCATTTCGAACAGTCTGACAATGACTTTCAGCGGAATCCTGGCACGCTCGCTGGGAGGCGGGGATTTCTTGATCGGGGCAATGATTGCCTTCGGTGCCATGGCGGAACTACCTGTGATGTTCTTCAGCGACCGCATTTCCGCCCGCATCAATAAGGTAAACACAGTTCTTCTTTCCTATGGATTGATGTCAGTCGCCTTCCTGGGTTACGTAATCGCCAGGAGCCCGGGAGTCCTGCCTTTCATGGCAATATTAAAAGGCTGCGGGTACGGGTTATGGATCACGGTTACCATCCGCCTGGTGGTGGAACGCACACCCGAGGAATGGTCATCCACGGCCCAATCCCTGTTGACGATCTGCCTGTTCGGCCTGGCGCCGCTGGTGGCTGGTCCGGTCGGCGGCTGGATTCACGATGCGATCAACCCGAGTGCTGTCTTCGGGCTGGGCATCCTTTCCCTGGCATTGGGTGGTTTGGTCATCTTTTTTGCTGCCAAGTTCGACAGGCTCAATTGAAGTTCATAAGGGTAAGTTTTCATATTGCTTGCCTGATTAACCTTTTGTTCCTACAATTACTATGCGATCCGATTAAATTTGATTGACGCGAATATAAAATTTTCTCAAGAACGGTTGTTGACACGTATTACCTTCGCTGTAAAGTGCCGCGGTTTTTGCGGTAAAGTGCCGCGGTTTTTGCGGTAAGGTGCCGCGGTTTTTGCGGTAAGGTGCCGAGATTGTTGCGGTAAGGTGCCGCGATTGTTGCGGTAAGGTGCCGCGATTGTTGCGGTAAGGTGCCGTGATTGTTGCGGTAAGGTCGCGATTGTTGCGGTAAAGTACCATGTTTTTTGGTATAATACCGCCCGCAACGCGAATAATTTTGGCAGAACCTTAACGAAAAGGAAGAGTAACGATGCCGCGAGTTGCCCTTCTCAAGTATTTAAAAAGTAAGCAACTGACTCGCCTTTCGGCGAATCAACATCTACATATTTGGCCGACTAGCTCAATGGTAGAGCAACTGACTCTTAATCAGTGGGTTCCGAGTTCGAGCCTCGGGTCGGTCA
>CAWFBZ010000007.1:0-5258 GCA_963814135.1 uncultured Chloroflexia bacterium
TACGGCGGGCAACCCGTACACGATAGACGGCAGCCTGACCGTCCAGAATG
This sequence comes from uncultured Chloroflexia bacterium, assembly GCA_963814135.1. GTDB lineage: Bacteria > Chloroflexota > Anaerolineae > Anaerolineales > Villigracilaceae > UBA877. The sequence continues at coordinate 51 of CAWFBZ010000007.1, forward strand.
GTGTCACCTTGACCCTTGACCCGGGTGTGGTGGTTCACCTGCTCAATAATTATTCCTACGGTCAAACCGGACGTTTGGTCATCAACGGCACCTTAAATGCCATTGGGACACTAGCCAACAACATTCTATTTACCTCCGAAGCAGACAGCGCTCCGGCGCAGTGGGGCGGCTTGATTGTCAGCGGCGGAACGGCCCGGCTGGCTTATGCTGAGGTGCGTTACGGCGGCACTGGATTTAGTTGTGGGAATTTCACCCTATTCCCCAGTGTGCGTGCAGAACACTGGCGCCCTGTCCATCGACCACGTGTATTTTCATCACAATAGCAGCCCGGTAGGCGCAGGCGATCCGAGCGGGGCTGTGGCGGCTTTCAGCGCCAATGATACCGAGCAAATCGACCTGTCCATCACCCAATCCCACTTCGAGGACAACGGCACAGCCAATACGGCCGGTGCCTATTACCCGGTGCTGCTGGATGGCCCCGGTATCCGGCTCGTGATGAGTGAAAACACCTTCGCCAATAATCAGGTGAACCGGGTCTTGCTGCAAAATAATCCGCTGAAGACCCAACCCTCCGCCGTGTTGACCCAGCAGACCGGCCTGGAAGCCTATGAGTTCAATTCTAATCAAACGGTTACCAGCGGTTATACGTTGACCCTTTCGCCGGGGGTCAAGCTGCTATTCCGCCCAGGTCCCTGGGGCGCGGGTTATGCCCTCTTCGTGGAAGGCACGTTGATCGCCAGCGGAACAGAAACGGATACCATTGTAATGGACGGATCCGATCCGGCGTATGGCTGGGGCGGGCTGATCGTTCAGGGCGCGGGCGCCAGCGCCACCCTCACCCACACCGAGATTTTGCACGGCGGTCATGCTGGCGGTAATAACCAGCGTTACTGTAATGTGGCGGCCGTTAATGGCGGGCAGTTATTCATCAGCCATAGCTTGATTGCCGACAACATTCTGGGCAGTTCCGATTATTCAAATGGCGTTATCTACCTATCCGACGGTTCTGCCACGTTGACCGACAATACCATCTCGAACACCATGACCAGCGGTGTGGCGTTTTATTCCATTTACGTGGCCGGACCGAACAGCACGTTAAAGATGCACAATAACACCTTCAGCGGCAATTCGATCAATGCCGTCCTGTTGGGTGTCAACGGCCTGGCAGGCACCCGCAACACTTTACGCCCGCAGCCCGGTCTGCTGGGTTATGATTTCGGGGTGCCCTATGCTGATGGCACCTACACTCTGGTGCCTACCGGAACTTTGTCTCTGGAACCGGGCACTATCATGCGGGGTGTTTCCGGGCCATGGGGCAAAGGCGCTATTTTTAAGGTGCAGGGTCAATTGAACGCCACCGGAACATCCACCGAGCCGGTTATCTTTCAGGCCGTGGACGATTCTGCTCCGGCAGCCTGGGGCGGCATTTACATCAATGGCGGTGAAGCGAATCTGGCGGTCACCACCATCCGGAATGCGGGCCGCGGCCAGGATTATCCTGATCATGGTCCTTACCCCAGCCTGTGGGTCGATGGGGGCGGTCGTCTGACGGTCAATACGGCGCTCATCTCCAACAATAAAAACCTGAATACAGCCGATACCACGGTAAAAGTGGAGAATGCTTCCGCATCGATTCGGAATTCCATTTTCACCGGTAACGGCAATCCCGGCGAATCCGATTACCCGATCGCCATCTCCGGCGCGGCCAGTCAGGTGACGCTGGCTAGAAACCAATTTGAGGTCAATGGCTACAAACGCGTCTTATTGTTGGATAATGCCCTGACCGGTGCGGATTTCTCTTTGCCCGTGGTGGATGGCCTGGAGGGTTACGAACTGGCTACCAAATTTACGGTACCGGCCGGCATCACACTGACGGTACAGCCGGGTGTAACAATCTTTGGCAGGTCGAATGCCGGCCTGCTGATTAATGGCGGCCTGGTGGCACAGACCACACCCGGCAAAGCGATCGTATTTACCTCTTCGGCCAACAACGCCCCCGGCCAGTGGCCTGGCGTGATCTTTAGCGGCTCTGGCGCGCACGGCACTTTAGACGGGGTCTCGCTGCGCTACGGCGGTGGATCGATGGCTCCTTATAGCGATCCACTGGGCTCCCTGATCTTTAGTAACCTGGCTCCCAATGCGGTGCACGTGCTGCGCTCGCAAATTTCCAGTTCAGGAACGGCCGGCTGGCAAATCTTTAACAGTAATGTCACCCAGGACGACATTCTGGACGGCAACCGTTTAATTTCCAATTCCGGCTATGGGTTGCGCGTCAGCGGTACTAGCCAGGTTCATACTGGCCAATACCGCTGCGGTCAATAATGTCGGCGACGGTATCTTCCTGGCGCAGAGCGGCGCGCAAGCCACGCTGCTCCAAACGACCCTGGCGGGAAATACTTCTGGTGTGCGCACCGTGAGCGGTAGTACGGCGGCGCTGACCAACACCATCCTTTCCAAAAATGCGGTTGGGAGTTTGGGCTGAAACAGGCTCCACGGTAACCCTTAACCGCACCCTGTGGGATGCCAACACCACCGCCACCACGGGGAGCGGAACCGTGGTCAACACCAATCCATCCAGCGGTTCAGCCGCCTTTGACCCGGCCGACGGCTACCATCTCACCCTCTATTCACAGGCGCTGGGCAAGGGTCAAAACGCCGGTGTCACCACCGATGTGGATGGCGGTTCGCGGCCCCAGCCGATCGGCAGTTCACCCGATCTGGGCGCGGATGAATTTAACCAGAGTGCCGCCACGGAGATGACCGCTGAAAAACTGGCTATTCCACCGGTGTGGATTAACATGCCTGATCCAGACGGCAATCCCCTTGGCGAGCTGGTGCAGAAGTATTGGATCCGCTTCCTGTATGGATCGAATGATGCAGCCGATCCAGCGGTTAATGTTTCGGTAGAGGATACACTTCCGGCTGGTCTGGACTTTGAAAGCGAAGCGCATTCTCCAACGATGAGCTTTACCCGCACCGGTCAAATCCTGCAATGGGCAACGGCGCAGACGGTGTCTCCGCACCAAACGTTGGATATTCAAATCGACACCCGCGACTCGGATCCTGTGCCGGGTAGCACCTATACCAATGCTGCCACGTTGAATGCCGGCGGCACGAATTTCAATCTCTCGGCTGAAACCCAGGTACCGGTCTTTACGCCGCTCATCACCTGGCCGGCCAGCGGCGAGATATGCGCCCTTCTCGACCATTCCCTCAGCGTGGAAGGCGCGGCCCAGCCCGGCACAACCATCGAAATCTACGAAGGCAACAGCCTTAAGGGCCAGTCTGTCACCAACGCCCAGGGCCTGTTCAAGGTCACCTACACAGGCTCCCAGGCCGGGCAGGCCGCCGCTGAGCCTACGCGCGCGGGCTTGCGTCGGCGGGACATGCAGTGACTTCACCCAGGTCAGCCTGACCCAGTCGGAAAGTTTTTGGGACCCGCAGCGTTCGTGGTGGGAAGCCGACCTCGTCGCCGGTCCGATGGCCGGACAGCACGTCACCTTCAAGTTCCGTGATCAGGATGGCCTGGCCAGCAGCCGCCACTGGAGCATCCCCGGTGTCCTCGGCTTCTCCGATACCACCTTGCATCTCTATGTCTGTGAGGACCCGCTCTATGGCATGATGCCCACCCAGGTCTGGATCAGGGCCGATGGACACGTCTATGTGCCAATTTTATTCAGCGGGAACATGTACACTTACAAAATCGGCGCGGCCCACCACGTCTTGTTCCAGGCTACCTATCAACCTGATCCCCCACCCGACCCGCCGGACCCCGACGATCCCCCTCCGCCACCTCCGCCTGGACAACCGCCCGATCCATGGCCCCTCGATGACGGCATAGTGAAGATCGATCCGGATGGCTATGTGTTCAACTCCACGCTGGGGTTTGACCCACAGAACCCCACTCAACATGTTATTTCCGGCACCCGGGTGACCTGCATGACCTTCTTGCCTGGCTGGGGCGGGTGGGTGCCCTGGCCGGCGCACCTGTATGACAACCAGATTAACCCGCAGGTGGTCGGCAGCAATGGCTATTTCGCCTTCTTTGTCCCGCCTGGACAATATTACCTGCAGGTGGAGCCGCCCGCTGGTTTTCAGACCTGGCGCAGTCCGGTCGTGGAAGTGGTCAATGAAATCGTGCATGTCAACGTGCCGCTGACACCCATCCTCACCGGCAGCACCTATACCCTGCAAACCAGCCTGTCCGGCTTCAGCCAGTCGAACCTGCTGGTCCCTCCCGGCTCGGTGGTGAAATGGCTGGCCGTCCAGGGCGCGCAGGAAGAAATGAGCGATCTGGTCAGTGCCGAAACGGATCCAGTGCTGCAATTGATCAGCAGTCCCGATCCACTGTCCAGCATCACCGGTTGGGATTCAGGTCGCTTGATACCGGGTGAAAGCTATCAGTACCGCCTTGATACCACCGGAACCTACACCTACACCGATTCTGTCGGGCATACGGCCATCATTCGGGTGGGGGTGGAAAACAAAATCTATTTGCCTGTGCTAAGACGCTAAACACGGCGGCCAAATTCACGTGGCGATTCGAGACGGAATTCTTCAAAGTGTATCTGCCGTCGACATTGAAGAAGTAAGTCGCAGCCGCGCCGAGGTTGCCGGATTTCAACTGCAGAGGGCACAGAGGTCACGGAGAAAATTCAAGTCTCCGCGACCTCTGTGCTCTCTGTGGTCGTCTCTAAAAAATTGCCCGCTCACCCCGACTTATGCGATAATGTCGCCATGGGCCAACGTCCGCCGTTAAGCCATCGTGTCTCTGGCAAGATCGCGCACGCGATCGCCATTCGCTGGCGCTACTGGAAGAAGTATCAGTTTTCCGGCGAGTGGGAGGGCTTGAAGCTGGTGCGCCGCGTCTGGCAGGTGCGCCCGTTGGGTCGACTGGGCATCGCGGCACTCATCGTCGGATCGATCATCGCGGCGACACAGATCGAAGCGCGTATCGCCCAACCCCTCGGCGCGGATGTCGCCCTGCCCCTATCGGTGACCATCATCGGCGCGGCGTTGTTTGCACTGGGCTGGGCGTTTGCGTTGAGTGCGGCGATTACCTTGCCGTTATGGGGTTACTTCCTCGTCGCCGCCTATCTCGATTGGTTTGGCCTGTTCATCGGCGGGAGTCTAGCGGGCACGCCGCTCTTCGCTTTGCCTACGCTGTGGATGCTGCTCCTCGGTTGGCGGCTCGCACGCGCTCACAAA
>CAWFBZ010000008.1:0-1779689 GCA_963814135.1 uncultured Chloroflexia bacterium
ACTAAGTCAGTCTGAAAAGAAATCGTTAAGAGATATGATAATTGATGGACCAGATTTAGGGAAAAGTGAGGAATTATATGACAAATACTTGAAGACTAATTATCCAGACCGGGAGAAATATTTATTTAACACAAAAAAAGCTTGGATTGGCCATTGTGATGGATGATTAGGGAACAATTAGATAAACCAACAAAATCTATACTTGATAAATTGATCGAAGAAGGAAAACCTGACCATCCGGAGTTTTTGTCGTGGATGTCAGAGGTCGAACTTATTACTGATGAAAGTCCTTATTCTGAAAGTGAACTTTCCAAACTTGCACCAAATCGTCTTTTTGAGACCATTAAACTTGGAGACCCGTGGCGAATAATAAATTCGGACCACAACGGATATCTTACAAAGGTTTTGCAGCTGAAATTGCAAAGCTTGTTTGTACATTTTCTAATCGTTATAAAGAATTATTGGTAGGTATCGCGTTACTACGCCCCGAATACGCTTTAGCTATATTTGCTTATTGGGTAAATCCCAACTTAAAAACCAAATATCGTGGCCTATTATTATTAATTTAGCGGAAATGGTGTTAGAAGCTGAATATGTGTGGGATAACGATTTGAACAAGGATTTGAGGGGAGATATGGCGGAATGTCAGATTAGAGATTTCTCGCCTTTTACAAATTTCTGTGACAGATGAAGGAATACCTGAGGAATTAGTAAGAAACGTACAGACATTATTATTTCGATTGATTGATGATCCCATCCTACACTTGAAGATGATAGGCCACCTAAAGGATGGTTTGGACATAATGATCCTGCAACAGTGGCTGGAAACGATGTGCGGCCAATTTCATTAGTTGCATTGATTTTTTGCGCTGTTGAAACTGCGAATCACAAAACAATTAGGAAAGCACGAATTAAAATATCAGGCGTATTGATAGTAATTTGAGTGAAAAACTCAATAAAAAACTGGATGTCCAATTTGAACCAAGTAGAGCCGTGAGATCAATATTTGGGTAATATTTACAATACTTTATTGGTTGGATAAGATTTGGCTTTCGGAAAATCTAGATCTTATATTTCCCATTGATAAAGATGATGATAGTATCTGGTTATTTATTTCAGCATGGAACTTTTTATTACAAGAAATAAGTATTCTCCAGAATTATTCGAAATTATGCGGCCCAAAATATGAGCCATAGAATTTTTATCCCAAGGATATTTTTTAGAAACATATATTGATCAAGCTGGTCATTTGGCCGCTCAATTAATTTTTGATTATCTTTATTTATATTATGATTTAAATTATCTTATTCAACAAGGAAATTCGCTAATAAAGATCTTTTTATAACACAACCGGAAATCCGAAGTAGAGCCCCATGGGCGCTTTGGATAATCTGTCAAAAATATCCAAATGAGTTATTCAGGTTCTGGGCTAAATGTAAGGAACTTTGGGAATGGCGTATTCAGCAAATTAACAAATGCTGGTTTTTCACCAGAATTTGATATGGAAATGATGGAATTCCCGCAGTTACTGGAAATTGTTCCTGAATTCGAATTATTTAAAAATCTCTTCAGTTGCTTCTTAGTGGATTGCTTCCTGATTTGGCAAGGACAGATACATATGATATTGGTTGGCGTGCTATCGAGAAATTTTTGGCTCGACAGGTAGAACAAGAACCCGTAGAAGCTATCAAGTTTTATCGTCAAATGTGCGAACAAAAATGTACAACGCCTCAATGGATATATTTTAGCGATGAAGCAAAAAAAATCATTGAATTGACTGTGAAAAACCCAAAATCACAAATTGAAGCTTTAGCGCTTATTGACTTTTTTGCACAACACTGGAATGACTATACTTTTCAATCACTTTATGAACAGTATTCAGGATAGAAATAATAAATGTCTACTCAACCATCAACCATCGTTCAGCGCCTGTGGAACTACTGCAATGTCCTGCGGGACGACGGCATGTCCTCTGGAGACACGCACACCAGTGAGGACACGTTTACCAGCAAGGGCACGCGCCGCGTGCCCCTACAGGAATTGAAATATGAGCGATGAATTGGAGATCAAGCGCCGGCGGTCCATCCGCCTGAAAGGATATGATTACCGCCAACCCGGCGCGTATTTTATAACCATCTGCACCTACCCGCGCCTCGAGATTTTCGGGGACGTGGTGGCTGGCAAAATGAATTTAAATCCTGCGGGCGAAATTGTGCGTGAGGAATGGTTGAAAACCGCCCAAATCCGACCGACGGTCGAATTGTACGAGGATGAATTTGTCGTCATGCCCAACCACATGCACGGCATTATCTGGATTGTCGAATCCCAATCCGTAGGGGCGACCCGCCGGGTCGCCCCTACAAATAAAATTAACACCCTGGTTCCAAATTCCATCGGCGCAATTTTGGGCCAATTCAAATCCATTACTGCCAAACGGATCAATGCATTCCAGGGAACTCCCGGGATACCGGTCTGGCAGCGCAATTATTATGAACGCATTATTCGCAACGAAGGTGAATTGAAAAATTCTGGAATTATATTAATATCAATCCAATGCGTTGGCAGGCAGATCAATTGCACCCGTCCGCCCGCCCAATCCATTCAATCAGGAATACCCCATGAGCACCCAATCCTCCACCATCGTCCAACGCCTCTGGAACTACTGCAACGTCCTGCGGGACGACGGCATGTCGTACGGCGACTACGTCGAGCAGCTCACCTACCTGCTGTTCCTGAAGATGGACGACGAGAACGCAGCACGTGCTGGGCAAACCCAGCGCCATCCCGGCGGAATACAACTGGGCCAGCCTGCGCGCCTGGACGGGGACGCCTGGAAACCCACTACCGGGATATCCTGGCCGGACTGGGCAAGGGCGCGGGCCTGATCCCGGTCATCTTCCGCAAATCCCAGAACAAGATCCAGGACCCCGCCAAGCTGCGGCGCCTGATCGAGCTGATCGACGGCGAGACCTGGATCGGGCTGGACATCGACGTCAAGGGCGAGATCTACGAAGGCCTGCTGGAGAAGAATGCCCAAGATACCAAGAGCGGCGCCGGGCAATACTTCACGCCGCGTCCGCTGATCAAGGCGATGGTGGAAGTGATGCACCCGCGCCGGGCAAACCATCTGCGACCCTGCCTGCGGCACGGGCGGCTTCCTGCTGGCCGCGCACGATTACATTGCCGGCCACAACACAACTCGACCGCGACCAGCAGGAGCACCTGCGGCACCAGGCCCTCCATGGCTGGGAGATCGTGGACAACACCGCCCGGCTGTGCGTGATGAACCTGTACCTGCACGGCATCGGCAACGGCGACGGACGGCGGCAGATCCCCATCCACGTGGCAGACAGCCTGGCATCCCATCCCGGCGAGTACTTCGACATGGTGCTGACCAATCCGCCCTTCGGCAAGAAGTCCAGCGTCACCTTCGTCACCGACGAGGGCGAGATGCGCCGTGAGACGCAGAATATCGTCCGGGAGGATTTCTGGACGTCCACCAGCAACAAGCAGCTCAACTTCGTCCAGCACGTGAGAAACATACTGAATATGAACGGCAGGGCGGCCATCGTCGTGCCCGATAACGTGCTCTTCGAGGGTGGGGCAGGGGAGATTGTCCGGCGCAAGCTGCTGCACGAGTGCGACGTCCATACGCTGCTGCGGCTGCCCACCGGCATCTTCTACGCCCAGGGCGTCAAGGCCAACGTGTTGTTCTTCGACCGCAAGCCCGCCAGCGAAAGCGCCGTGGACCCGGCAAGCTCTGGATCTACGACCTGCGGACGAAGCGGACTTCACACTCAAGACCAATCCGCTGTCGCGGGGGGATCTGGACGATTTCGTGGAGTGCTATCCACCCCCAGAACCGGCACGAGCGAGCACCAACTGGTCGGAGCATCCCACCGAAACGGGGCGCTGGCGCAGTTTCACGTATGACGAGCTGATGCCCGCGACAAGGTCAACCTGGATATCTTCTGGCTGCGGGACGAATCGCTGGAGGATTCGGCCAATCTGCCCGACCCCGACGTGCTGGCGCAAGGAAATTGTTGAAGATCTGCGCTCCGCTTTGGAACAATTTGAAGGCATCCAGGATCAATTATCAGATGAGACAGGGGATCAGCATTTAGCCCTCACAGGCAGTCAGAGTAATTCTAAAAATGATAATGGACGAAAGCATTAAATAAACCATTGATCGGTTTACAGTTCTTGTTCATCAAGCTTGCAGACTTCCGAAGTCTCCGATACTTCGGAAGTCTTACCCTCCTGGCAGAAGAGTGGACCCTTCGTAGTGACCGCCAGGTGGAAATCGCCTCCTCGTTTACTCGCCGTGCCGACCCCGGGTTCCTCTCATCCCGGATCATAAAATCCCTTGATATTCCAGAACATATGTGCTATATTCAAGGCATGATGTCCTCGACCAGCCTCTCCTTTTTCATATTCCCTCCTTCTCCGCATTCGATCTCTATTCGTTTTCTATTGTTTCTAAAAAAAGTGCATTTAATTCCCCTTCCAATAAACCTTCCTGGAAAATATTTGTTCAAAAGTATGAAAAAACACGACCTGAATTCGCTCCTCACGCTTGCCATGCCGTGCTTTCCTGTTTTAATACTGTTCTCCTCGCTCAATCTCCTTTCGCTTTTTCCTCTTCCTCCCCTGTCCGAGTCCTATTCGTTTTTTCATATTGCAAAAAAAAGTGCATTTTATTCATTTTCTAAAAGCGCCCTGCGCAAGTGCATCACCGGTGAGAAAAACTGCTGGTATGTTTTGTGACCCTTGCCTTACCCGCCTGTCCCGCGGTGCACTTCCGCGGGATCGTGACCTGCCTGTCCCGCGGTGCACTTCCGCGGGATTGTGAGCCTTTGTGTTTGGATTTTTCCCTCTCCTCTCCTCCCAATTATTCGTTTTTTCAAATTGCAAAAAAAAGTGCATTTTACTTCATTCTTCCAACAGCGCCCTGCGCAAGTCCATCACCGGTAAAAAAACTGTTGGTATGTTTTGTGACCCTTGCCTTACCCGCCTGTCCCGCGGTGCACTTCCGCGGGATCGTGACCTCCTGTCCCGCGGTGGCACTTCCGCGGGATTGTGACCTTTGTGTTAAGATTTTTCCCTCTCCTCCCCTCCCAATTATTCGTTTTTTCAAATTGCAAAAAAAAGTACATTTAATTCCTCCTCCGCCAGCACCATATTAGCTATATCGCCGGTGGATAAACTGCTGAAGTGTTTTGTGAACCTTGGTGATCCCTTAACGACCTTTGTGTTAAATTTTTTTCCCTCTTCTCTCGTCGACATTTTTCCTCTCCCACGATATTCGTTCCGAAAAGACTTCGGAAAAATGCGACCTAAAATCGCTCCCTCCATCGCTCCTGGCTTGCAATTCGCTTCTTTTGTGTTTTAATCAGCGTATAAAGGTCTGATTTCATGCCCAACCACCTCGCCTCTTCCCTCTCCCCCTACCTGCGCCAGCACGCCGCTAACCCGGTCGACTGGTACCCCTGGTCCCCCGAGGCCCTCGAAAAGGCCCGCCGGGAGGATAAGCCCATCTTCCTCAGCATCGGCTATTCCGCCTGCCACTGGTGCCACGTCATGGCCCACGAATCCTTCCAGGATCCCGCCACCGCCGCCTTCCTGAACGAGCATTTCGTCAGCATCAAAGTCGACCGGGAGGAACGCCCCGACCTGGACAGCCTCTACATGTCCGCCGTCGTCGCTCTCACCGGTCAGGGCGGCTGGCCCATGTCCGTCTTCCTGACCCCCGAGCTGCATCCTTTTTACGGCGGCACCTACTTCCCGCCCCAGCCGCGTCACGGTCTGCCGGGTTTCCTCGAGCTGCTCCAGGCGCTCGTGACTGCCTGGGAATACCGCCGCTCTGAAATCCTGGCGGAGAGCGCCCGCCTGACCGATCAGCTGCTCGCCCAATCCGCTCAACTCCCCTCTCCCGCAGCTTTTTCCCTGGCGGACCTCCAGGCGGCTTCCGGGGACCTCCTCCGCTCCTATGACTGGCAGAACGGTGGCTGGGGAGCCGCACCCAAGTTCCCGCAGCCCATGCTGATCGAATTCCTCTTGCGCCGCCATCTCGCCGGGGCTGACCGGGCCCTCGACTCCGCCTTGCATGCCCTGCATGCCATGGCGCGCGGCGGCATGTACGATGTGGTCGGCGGCGGTTTTGCCCGCTACTCCACCGATGCCGGCTGGTTTATTCCGCATTTTGAAAAAATGCTCTACGATAACGCCCAGCTCTCTTCGGCCTACCTGCATGCCTGGCAGCTGACCGGTCAGCCCGCCTTCCGCCGGGTGGTCGAGCAGACCCTTCGCTTTGTCTCACGCGAACTCACCTCGCCCGAGGGCGGTTTTTACTCCAGCCTGGATGCCGATTCCGCCGCCGGGGAGGGCGCCTTCTACACCTGGGATCTCGCCCAGATCCGCCAGGTCCTCGCCGCCGATGCCGACTTCTTCGAAACCGCCTATGGCATTACCGCCCTCGGGAACTGGGAAGGTCGCACCCTCCTGCAGCGTCAACTGGATGATGCCGGCCTGGCCGCCCGCTTCGATCTGACCCCGCAGCAGGTCGCCGATAAACTGGACCACTGTCACGCCCTCTTGCTCGGACGCCCGCATCTCCCGGCCCCGCCCCGCCACCGATGACAAGCTCCTGGCCTCCTGGAACGGCCTCATGCTGGCAGCTTTCGCCGATGCCGGAGCCGCTTTCGACGATTCCTGCCTGCTCGAGGTCGCCGCCAAAAACGCCAATTTCCTGTTGACGCAGCTTTCCCCGGCCGGTTCCCTCCGCCACGTCTGGCGTCTCGGTCAGACCGGTCAGGAAGTCTTCCTCGAGGATTATGCCGCCGTCATCTTTGGGCCTGCTGGCGCTCTACCAGGCTGATTTCAACCCGCGCTGGTATCGTGAATCCGTCCGTCTGGCGGACGAGATGCTCGCGCGCTTCCGTCATCCGGATGGCGGCTTTTACGACACCCCCTCCGACGCCTCCGCCGTCCTTCTGCGTCCGCGCGACCTGCAGGATAACGCCACCCCTTCCGGCAATGCCCTCGCTGCGCGTGCCCTCCTGCTCCTGTCTGCCTTCAGCGGGGATGACTCGTACCGCTCCTGTGCGGAATCCGCCCTTGCCCTCGTGCAGCCCATGGCCGTCCGCTACCCGTCTGCCTTTGGCGCCTGGCTCTCCGCCGCCGACTTTGCCCTCCGCCCGCTCAGGCAGGTCGCCATCTCGGGAGCTCCCACTGACCCCCATACACAGGCCCTGGTCGCCCGGGTCCGGTCCGGGTACCGCCCCAACCTGGTCCTGGCGGTATCCGCTTTCCCGCCTCAGCCTGGTTCTCCATCCCTGTTGGATGATCGCCCGCTGCAATCCGGGCAGCCCGCCGCCTACGTCTGCACTGGCTTCGTTTGCGACCTGCCCGTCACTCGACCGGAAGATTTGGCCCGAAAATTAGAGGTCAACTTACCAAGGGATGGTTGATAGTGATGTATATCGGAGACTAAAATGCGTGAACTTATGCTGCGCAAGCAAATTTACCCGCCCGACCGGCAGAACCGTCATCTAGTGCGCCTGGATATACCTACCCCGTCCCCGGGATTCCGCGATATAATAGCAGTTGTCAGACAACTTCCCTTTCCCTTTAGGAGCATTCCAAAATGACCACAATTGACTTATCCATTGATAAAGAGCGTCGCAAGCGCGCCGTCCAGCGGGCGCGTGAACGCAATATCATCATCCCCACCTACGCCCAGATGAAGGATCCTTCCAGGGTTCCTGCCAAAGTGAAGCAGGAACTGGCCTCGATTGGCCTGTGGGACGTCTCTCCCCGCAACCTCTTCCGCATTACCTGGAAAAACGAACCCAAAGCCACCGGCGGTGGTTTCGGCGGGGTCAATTACCTCGAGCTTCCTTCCAGCCTCACCGGCGTTCCCGCCCGCATCGTCGTCCTGGTCGGTAAGTGGTTCCCCACCGGTGCCCACAAGGTCGGTGCCGCCTTCGGTTGCCTGGTTCCCCGCCTGGTGACCGGCCAGTTCGACCCCACCACCCAGAAAGCCGTCTGGCCCTCCACCGGCAACTTCTGCCGCGGCGGCGCCTACGACTCCGCCCTGCTGGCCTGCACTTCCATCGCCATCCTTCCGGAAGGCATGAGCAGTGAGCGCTTCGAGTGGCTCTCCAAAATCGCCGGTCAGACCATCAAGACCCCCGGCACCGAGTTCGAACGTCAAAGAGATCTTCGACAAGTGCTGGGAACTGCGCAAGTCCGGCGAAGACTTGATGATCTTCAACCAGTTCGAGGAGTTCGGCAATTACATGTGGCACTACGAGGTCACCGGCCACGCCATGCAGGAAGTCCTGCAGAAAGTCCTTGGACCTCGAGGATCGTTACCGCGGTTTGACCTCCGCCACCGGTTCGGCCGGCACCATCGCCAGCGGCGATTACATGAAGCAGCTTTACCCCGATAGCAAGATCGTCGCCAGCGAAGCCCTGCAGTGTCCCACCCTGCTGGAGAACGGCTTTGGGGCTCACCGCATCGAGGGCATCGGCGACAAACATGTCCCGTGGATCCATAACTCCAAAAACACCGACATGGTCGTCGCCATCGACGATAACGCCGTGGTCAACCTCTCCCGTCTCTTCAACGAACCCGAAGGCCGCAAATACCTGGCCTCCCAGGGCGTTCCCGAGGCCATTATCTCGCAGTTGGACCTGATGGGCTTCTCGGGCATCTCGAATGTCCTCTCGGCCATCAAGTTCGCCAAATACTACGAACTGGGCGAGAACGACGTGGTCCTGACCGTCCTGACCGACTCGATGGAGCTCTACCAGTCCCGCCTCAAGGAAATGCACACCGAATTCGGCGCCTACAGCGAGAAGGACGCCGCCGCCGACTTCGCCCGCTACCTGCTGGGTGAGTCCACCGACAACCTGCTCGAGTTGCGCTACACCGACCGCCGTCGGGTCCACAACCTGAAATATTTCACCTGGGTCGAACAGCAGGGCAAGACCTATGCCGAGATCCAGTCCATGTGGCAGGAACCCGACTACTGGACGGATGTCCAGAAGCAGGTCCCCGAGATCGATTCCCTGATCGAAGAGTTCAACGCCGAGGTCGGTCTCGCCTGATCTTGAGGCGATTTACCCGGAAAATAGTAGGTCACGTTCGAAGCGTGACCTACTATTAATTATCCCCTTCGTGCAAATTGGTCGTCTTTGTGGAAAAGTCTCCTATTCCAAAAACTGGCCTGGCATCCTCACGACGCTTCCTTCAGAGCCTCCAATGCCTTTGATCGTATATGCCATCGGCTTTCCCCTTGCTGGGATATTTGTGCGGTTCCCTGCCATTTGCCGTCTGGATCACGCGCCTGGTCAAAGGCGTGGATGTGCGTGCCTCCGGTTCCGGGCACGCCACCACCACCAATACCATCCGCCAGGCTGGTTTCCTCCCCGGTGCCCTGGTCTTCATCCTGGATGTATCCAAGGGTTTTGCGCCTGTCTGGTTGGCCCTGCATTATGCCCAGCCTTCCGCCCAGGCTTTCTGGATCGTTGCCTTGACCGCTGCAATGGCAGTCGTCGGCCACTGTTGGCCGCTTTTCGCCGGGTTCCGGGGTGGGATGGGCTTTGCCACCGCCAATGGCGGCCTGCTGGCTGCCTTCCCATTCGCCATTTTCATCACCTATGCCGTGCTCGGCTTGCTAACCCTTGTCCTCCGCCACAGCGCCCGCGCCGGCGTGATCACCGGCCTCCTGGTTGCGCCTCTTTTCTGGCTGATCGGACTGCGCGGCCCGGTCCTCTGGATCGCCGGCGCGGTCGGGCTCGTGGTGGCTTTCCGCTTCCTCTCCGATTGGAACCGCCAATACCGCGAGCTCTGGCTGGACCGGAAAAGGATTCTGGTTAGCAGGATACCTGCATCCACTGGGGAGTAAATGCTCGCGGCACAGGTACCGGCTCTGGCTGGACCGGAAAAGGATTCTGGTTAGCAGGATACCTGCATCCACTGGGGAGTAAATGCCGCGGCACAGTACCGCGAGCTCTGGTTGGACCGGGAAAAGGATTTTGGTTAGCGGGATACCCGCACCCACTGGGGAGTAAATGCCGCGGACAAGTACCGTAGTCTGGCCGGACCGGAAAACCACCTAAAAGATAAACGAAAAGCCGGGGAAGGTTTTTTCTGTCCTCGGCTTTCTTGCCTGGAGATCGTCTGCTCCGGTGACAATTTCCTGTGAAATTTCTACTAGCGATCCCCTAAGATCAACGCAACAATGTCAGATGAGGTTTTTTCGATACACAGCTCAATAAGGCTTTAAAAAATAGCCTCATTCTTCCCTTCGTGCTCCATTGTGCCCTTTGTGGTGAATGTTTTTTCCTTCCTATCAAAATGATCTATTTCGAGTTGGTCACGCTTGGTAAAGTGCCAATTCGCTCACCGGCTGCCGGCCTGCTCTGCATGCTCCATATCCCGCTCGGGCAGGCGGCCGCGCAAAACCCGCACCCGATGCAGCGGTTCTCGTCCACCACGAACTCGACGGTTCCGTCCGGCTGCTCGAGCCGGGTGATCGCCTGCTGCCCGCACATCATTACGCAGATATTGCAATCCCGGCAGGTTCCGCAAGAGATGCAGCGCTCAGCTTCCTCCAACGGGTTCGTCGGGAATTCCCCCGGACGCGGCGTAAAGTAGATCAATTTCAGGCGTTCCGCCGGAATAGCCTGCTTATGCGGGAGTATGAAAGTCTCACCCCTGGCCCGGGCGTGCATTGCCATCGCCGCCACCCGCCCCTGCCCGATCGTGTCCGCCAGCAATCCCGGCTTGACTGCGTCTCCCACCGCGTACACTTTTGGGTCGCTGGTCTGGCCATATTCGTTCACCGATAACCACAACCCCCGGGTGCGGGTGATGATCTCCGGGATCCATTTGCTCTCGGGCACTTCTCCTACCGAAACGATCACAACTTCCGCCGGCAGATCCTGGCCTTCCTCAAAGTGCAGCTTGCCGTTCTCGTAGGAATGCACCACCCTTGGCCAGAGTACTTTTGTGCCGAGCGCCATTGCCGCGGCGCGTTCTCTGCTCGAGCTGGACGGTTCACGGATATCCACCGCAGTTGTGCTGGCGGCGCCCTTTTGCCAGGCCATCGTGCATGCATCCATGCCCACGTCCCCCGCGCCGATCACGACCACATTCTTCCCTTTCACATCCACGACCGGTTTCCCACTGTTGCAGCTGGCAAGATATTTCAGCGCCGGGATGGCTTTCTTGTTTCCCCTGAAGTCCGGCATGCGCGCTTCTTGTGCCCCGATTGCCAGCACAATTCCATCGAAGGATTGATAGATGGCGTCGAATTTCTCACGCGTGACTGCGCTGTTGTACTCGACATGCACCCCCAGGTCGAGGATTCCCTGGATCTCGTGCTTGACCAATTCCTTTGGCAATCGCTCGTCCGGAATGGCCTGGACCATTTTGCCTCCCAGCTCCTCCGACTGCTCGAAGATGGTCACACAGTGGCCGTGCAGCGCCAGTTGCCAGGCTGCTGAAAGTCCCCCAACACCTGACCCGATGATGGCGAATTTCTTTCCGCTGGCCGGTGCTACTGCCGGGCTGGGCAGTTCCATCGAATACCTGCCCAACGGTCCGATCAAGATCGAATAATCGATCTGCTGCCGGGTGCAGGCTGCCATGCATGGATTGGGGCATGCTACTCCGCAAACCGATCCCGGGAAGGGGGTGTACTGTCGCACCAGTTCCAGCGCTTCGGTCAGTTTCCCCTTTCGCAGCAGGTTGATGCGTTCTTGGGTTGGGATGCCCACCGGGCAGGCTGCCTGGCAGGGCGCGTTGTAGATGGCATTGCTCCAAACTGGCGCATAAGCCCGGTCGGCTCCGGTCGTGACGAGCGGCGTGACCTTCCCCGTATCATCGATCACGTCCCCGAACAATCCGCCTGCGATCCACTGGCTGGCGTGGAAATCCCGCACGGGCACACGCTTGGATTCTTTTATCTCCGATTGAGGTCTGGCCAGGACCTTATGCCACTCCTCCAGCCGTGTCAATTCATCCAGCAGGTCCGGTCGTTCGATCGCATTCAGGAATTTAGGCATCCCTTCCAGCAGGAATTGCTTGTCTTCTTGGATTAGCCGATCCACCAATCGCACGTTTCCAGGTAAATTGCCCACCGGACCCCGCACGTAGACCGTGCCGCCCACCATTCCGACGCATGGCCGCTCCCCGATCACGGAATCCAGGCTGTCGCAATCCAATCCGCACACTACCGCAATCCCCCCGCCCATGAACTCGAAGGAGAACGACCCAGCGCTCTTGAGCACCCAAAGCTGCGGTGCCGGATATGCCGGGTCGTGTTTCATCATCGATCCGGAGCGTGTTCCCACGCGTCCGCCGATATAGATCAGACCGTCTGCGGCAGCATACCCGGTTGTGTCACCTGCATCCCCCTTTATTGTGATGGTTGCTCCGGCGTTAAGCCAGCCCACATCTGCCGGTGCAGATCCTTCCACGATGATCTCCGTCCCGGGCATACCCATCGAGCCGACACGTTGCCCGGGGTTCCGCACCACGAACTTCAACGGCAGACCCTGCCGGTTCCACAGTGGCCCACCGATGTCCTGCTGGCCTGACCCGTCGATCTCGAATTCCGTTTCTCCCTCTGCCATGGCAAGATAGACCTGTTGTAGCAGGTCTTGTGTGGAAATGCGTTGATTTCGGAATATGTCGTCAACCGTCTCATGATTCAACCAATTAATAGATCAACTACCCAAATTTTCTTCCACCTGACTACTCAACTACACAACTCAATCCAACTAATTAGCACGCATAAGCAATCTGCAGGCGCTCTGCGATACTCTCGTCCATCGAGATCAGCGCATCGCTGCGGCCGATCGGCAGACTGGAATTCCCGATTGGGGCCATCAGCTTTTTTAGTTCGCTGTCCAGCGCCAGGAAGTAATCCACGATGTTCTGCGCCACCGCGTCCACATCCAAACGGGAGACCAGGCGCACATCCTGCGTGCAAATCCCCACCGGGCATTTCCCGGTGTTGCAGGCATTGCAGCGTCCCTTTTCGTTGCCTACGCAGCCTGCCAGTTGCAGGAAAATCTTGGCCGAGAAAACTCCGCTGGCTCCCAGGCAGATGGCCTTGAAGGCGTCCGCTGCCAGGTCGCCTGAATCCCCGAAGCCGCCTCCCACAAAGAGCGGGATCTGCCCCTGCCTGCCTTGTTCGACGGCTGCCAGGTAACAATCCCGCAATTTACTCAGAATCGGATGTCCGGTGTGGTTCAGACTGACCTCGTGGGCCGCTCCAGTGCCGCCCTGGATTCCATCCAGGAAGAACCCACCTACGATGTGATATGGATCCCGGATCAGGTTGTTGTAGACCGACACGCTGGTCGAACTGGCTGCAACTTTGATCGCTACGGGCACGCGGAACTTGAAGGCTGCGTTCATGCTCAGGAACATCTTCTGGACGCTTTCCTCGATGCTGTATAGCCCCTGGTGGTTGGGCGGGCTGAGCAGGTCGGCTTCCGGTACGCCGCGAATCGCCTGAATGTGTGGGGCTACCTTCTGGGAGGGTAACAGTCCCCCATCCCCGGGCTTGGCGCCCTGCCCGATCTTGATCAGTATTCCCGCCGGGTCGGTCACCATCTTGGGCATGGCCTTGATGATCCGGTTCCATCCAAAGTGTCCTGAAGCAATCTGGATGATGAAGTACTTTAAATACTCCGAGGTCAGCAGCCGCATCGGCATGCCGCCTTCACCCGAGTTCATTCGCACCGGCATCCCGCACTGCTCGTTCAGATAAGCCACCGCCAGTGCCAGCGCTTCCCACATCCTCCAGGAAAGCGCCCCGATCGACATGTCCCCGATCATGACCGGGTAGATCCAGTGCATCGGCGGAGTTTGGCCTTGCATCACCAGTTTGCCGTTCTCGACTTTGAATGGCAGCTCTTTGGCCGGCAGGTTGCGTCCCAGCGGCGTCAGCATATCAAAGGTATGCCGGGCTGCATCCAGGGCCGGGTCGGTCATCTGGCTGATTCGTCCGACCTTTATGTAATCCAGCGCCCGCACAGGGATATTGTGGGCGCGTCCGCCACGTTTGACCGGCGTCCCGCCTCGCCGGGCTACCAGCGGGAAGCGGTGCTGTTCGTTCACAATCGGGTGGATCGAGTTGGTCGGGCAGACCCGCTCGCACATCGTGCATCCCCGGCAGGCCAGCTTGGAATCCGGAACCTGTCGGATCGCCATCACCACCTGGCGGTTTTCAACCGGGCTTGGGAATTTCCCTACGCTGATCGTTTGTCC
The DNA here is from genome assembly GCA_963814135.1 of uncultured Chloroflexia bacterium. Classification (GTDB taxonomy): domain Bacteria; phylum Chloroflexota; class Anaerolineae; order Anaerolineales; family Villigracilaceae; genus UBA877. Next base: position 14,294 of record CAWFBZ010000008.1, read on the forward strand.
CTGCCTCATCAGCTGTGGTTCGATAGCTCCGAAGCTGCATGCAGCAACGCAGGCGCCACAGCGAATGCACGTCCCGGCATCCCATTGGATCACCCAGGGGAAATCGGTTGGGTGAACCGTGTTAATATACACAGGGGGTGCCAGCGTCGCCCCCATCGACCGATATGTTCCTTCAGGAAAATCCAACCCCGCTGCGACTGGTAGCGCTTGTCTGGCTTTTTCATCGGGAAGCGTTCCATTTTCGAACGGCTGCATTTCGTCCACCTTTTCCTGGACCGGACGGTTCATTGCACCCACTGCTGCACCTCCAGGCGGTTGTTGATGATCACCATTTCGCGCTCCCCGGGATAAATATCGTTCGTATAATCCCGGTCCGGTACCACCATGTTGATCCCGCACACCTCCGAGGCTACCGCCACCAGGTCTTCCTGTTGGCCAACCACCAGCGGGCGCAGCTTTTTGGAATCCGCCACGATGCCCATCTGGTTGTCCGGTAGCACAAATACGACCGTGTTTGGACCGTTGATTTCGAGCTGTTGGCAAGATTGGCGGATATGTTGGAGCACAGCCGCGTCCGGATGGCGCTGCATCTCCTCGAAGGGCAGCGGTGTGATGACATGCTTGTAGTAGCGCAGCGGCCAACCCAGTTCTTCGACCACGTAATGAAGTGTATATAAGAAGGACTGCGTATCAGACTCGAAACCGATGTATCCGGGATGCAGACCGCTCAGGAATTCCTTGTTTTTTTGAAAGAAGGTGTCTTCCCCGTTGCCCATCAAGGTGTACCCTTCCAGGAAGAATGGGTGCGCCGCGTAACGCACGATCTTATAATTGGTGTTTTGGCGGCACTGGGCCGAGATCACCCGCGCCTGCAGCCAGTGTCCTTCGTTCCACATCTGGAAGTAAGTGCCTATATCGCGTGGATCCCCGACTTCTTTCAAGGTCAGTACATCTGGCCAGAAGGAATATACGAATCCCTGGTTTCCTTCAGAGAGCAGTTTCCGCAATGCCAGGCAGGTTTCCACCAGCAACTTTTTCTTTTCCTCCCAATTTTGGCCGATGTAATGGTCCGGATAGCGATAATTACGGAAGACGTAAATAGGCATCTTCCGGAAATCCAACCCGGGCTGGTCGTCTACGTCTGGCTGGTAATCGAACTTGGGAGTAAAGCCCAACTCGTCCAGGTATTCCTCCACCCGGTCGAGCCCTGCCGGAGTGCATGCCAGGGACAGTAAAGGAAACTCTTTGAAATTTGCAAAAGCCCCACCCAGGTCCTGCATTACCATCGCAAACCCTGAATTGTCATGCCCTTCCTGCATGGCCAGCATCATCCGCAAAACGATTGCCGGAGGTACCGGATTCTTGGATTTTATGGCGGCCATTCTGCACATGCGCTTTTCTCCAGGAGATAAAAAAACGGGGGCTGCTTTCTCAGGCAGCCCCCGATCTGTTCGGGTTGGTTTCGGGCTCTCGCTATGCGAGCATGGCTGCCTGGGATTTCTTGGCAGGAGTACGCATGACGGGGGTAGTTGCGCGTCTGTTTTTCATCATCGAATTCTTTCGCTTCATACAAATTACAGATAACGGGGATGATAGAATAAGTGTATATACAACAGGCGCGTTTGTCTATTGGGAATATTCCCAAAATCACAGGGCGATTTTTATATATATTGCCTAAATTTCGTTCCATAATATCCCCTCGACCGGTTTTTTTTCGCTTCAGCCTCCCGATTTTTCCATCATCCGGTAGATGTGCAGCGCTAATTGCATTGCCAGCCGGATCTCGGGATCATCCAGGTTGGCTCCGGTTAACCCCGCAATCCTCTCCATACGGTAGATCAGGGTATTCCGGTGCACGAACAAGGCCTCGGCCGCCTGGGAAAGGTTGCCGTTGTGCTCGAAATAGACCTGCAGTGTATGGATCAGTTCGCGCGCCCCTTCGGTCGCCAGTAAGGCGCCCAACATCTCTTCCTGGAAGGCGATCAACTCGGGGCTGTTCTCCAGCTGGATCAACAGCCGATATACCGAAAGGTCCGGGAAATACAGCGGTTTCTTTTCCCGGAAGCGCCGGCTTAGCTCCAGGGCTTGTCCGGCTTGCCGGAAGGAGGACTCGCCATTGGCTGATGTCGTTGGACGGTACTCCTAATCCACACAGGACCAGCGTATCCGCATACTCCCGTCCGCCCTGTTCCATGACAGATTGGGCGAATTGGATCGCAATTTCTGGCTGCCTGGCGTCCGCGCGGGCACCTGGCAGAAGCAGACGATTTCCGATCCCATCGGGATTGACAATCACTTTAAGCTCCAGGCGGGTTACCTCGCCGCTGATCAGTGTCTCCAGCCGACGGCGGGAAGGCGTGGCGGTACCCATCCAGGCAAACCGCATTGCAACGTGCGCCTCGGAAAGGTCCAGCCCCATGTTCTGAGCCCAAAGCTGTGCATCCTGTGGGCTGAGGTTCTCCTGCAGTAGGGCATTCAAGAGATCGCCTTTTAATCGCTTTTCCGCTTCCCGCACCGCCTTGGTGCGCGACATTTCCACCGCGCACACCAAGGCCCCCTGTTCCACCACCAGGCTGTCGAGTGCATCCATTTCCCCTTTTGCCCCAATCAGGGACAGGTATCCACGTGCCATACCCCCCACGGTGATGGGTGCCACAAGACGGGAAAAACCCTCCGTCAATTCCTGTTCCACAGTCACGGAATGCAAGGCTGCCAGTTTGCGGTCTCGTAGCGATTCGGGCAGACTTCTCCAGGTTTGTCAGGGAGGTCAGGATCTTGTCCCAGGAGCGCTTTAACTCTCCCGGTGCCTGCTGCGCCGAGATGGAAAGGCGTTTATCTTGCACCACCACTCCCAGTCCTGAAATATTCGCCATTGCGTTCACCAGTCCGGCGATGCCTTGTCCCTCGGCTTCGATCTCGGAGAGTTGCACATGAATGCGCACTCCTTGTTCCACCAATGCCACCCGCTGGTTGATCAAAGCTGTCAGTAAGAGTTTTTGGATGGTTTGGGCATCCTGGCGTCCGGGGATGGCCACGACTGCCAATCCTGCCGGCAGCATTTTTTCCGAGGGAGACTCATTCCCCAGGAAAATAACCGCGGCCGTCCCTATCTGGTGCGCCCGCTGCAACTCTTTAACCGCATCGGAGATCGTGGTGAGCAGCAGAATATCTCCTTGCTGGGCCTCTTCCACGCTCGTCACCACCCAATTTAGACGTGGGTGTTCGTTCTGCGGCTCGGACAGCCACAGTACCGGTTCGGAGAATGCCAGTCGGAAGAGCTCTTTGATCGACAGGGAAGGTGTTTTCATGGCAAATTTGCGCTATTATATCAGCCATCTTATAAGTACCTCTCGACACACGCCGTGTTTTGTTGTAAAGTATGCCCAAGGATGGCTTGATGATTTGGCATGGTGAAACCGACTGATTTAATCCTCGTGTGTGTCCTGCCCGGTCCGCGTGACCTGGAGATCGCTCGCCTGCTTGGGTGGTACCGCATCCCGTTCCGCACCGCCCCAAAAGTGGTCGCCGTGGATGCCCTGGCTTTTTACCAACCCGGCACCTTCGGCGAATCCGGCGGACAGATCGAGTTCCTTGCTCCGGTGCGCGGTCACGAATTAACCACGCGTGCCGAGTTGATCCGCGACGAACCACACCATCCGCGTGCCCGCGAGGAGTATTTCAAAATTCAGCTCGGTCCACTGGAAACCCTGCCGCATCCGGTCACTGCCGAAAAGTGGAAACGCCTGACCTTTCTCTACACCACCGGCGAATATCTGCTCAAAGCCCGCACGCTGAACGACCTGGTGGTCCATAGTGACGAACGCCAATTACTCTGGCAATCCCTGCGCGAACGCGCCGCCAATGCTCAGCTCTACCACACCGACCTTCCCGGCTCTTGACCTCCCCCCCGATGTCCTCGTAACCTTGTTGGGGATAAAGGAGCTGGAAACGCCCTATGAATAAAAAAAACCAAAAATGCCAAAGGAACCAAGGGAAGGCGGACGGTAGAGAATGTGAATCTTATTAATTTTCTGCCGATTTGCAATGTATTTTCAACTGACAATATCTTGAAAAAGCTATGTTTCACGCAGGATTTTTCTCTTGTTCAGCCGTCTCATTCGAATATAAGTAGCTTGATAATGTTAGAATAAGTTTATTCGTCGTATAGTCTGAGTAAGTTTGTAAATATCGTTTTTCCTTTCCTTCGTGTCCCGTCGTGAGATATGTTTACATTCAATTGATTAATAATCAGTGTATGCGGTTTTAAATTCCGTTGGCACATTTGGAGCTTATATGATAATAAAAAACGCCACCCTCGTTACCGCTTCCCAATCCTACCAGTCCGATCTGCTCATTGAAGGCGAAAAGATCGCCCGCATCGAACCGCATTTAGAGGTCCCAGGACATGCCACTCTCGATGCCACCGGTAAACTCATCCTTCCCGGCGGCGTGGACCCGCATACCCACTTCGACTTGCCCATGTTCGGCACCGTCTCCTCCGACGACCACTATACCGGCCACAAGGCTGCTGCCTTCGGCGGCACCACAACCGTGATTGACTTCGTCTCGTTCGATTTCCCCACCCTGCACGAATCGGTCGATGCCTGGCACAAGAAAGCCGAAAAAGCCGCCATCGACTATTCCTTCCACATGAACCTGACCAAGTTCGATGATGCCATTGCGGCCGAGATCCCCTCGCTGCCCGGCATGGGGATCACCACTCTCAAAACCTTTACCGCATATAACGGCCGCCTGCGCCTGCCAGACGGGGATATCTTCCGCGCCATGCGAATTGCCCGGGATAATGGTATGCTGGTTATGTTGCATGCCGAGAACGGCGATGTGATCGATACCCTGGTTTCGGAAGCGTTGGCAGAGCATCACCTGACCCCCGAATGGCACGCAAAAACCCGCCCGGCCTGGGGAGCCGTCGAAGCCACCCTGCGGGCCTGTTCGTTGGCCGCTCAGGCCGATGCCACCCTTTATATCGTCCACATGAACGTCGCCGGCGAAGTCGATATGCTGCAATATGCCCGCCGGAACGGCGTTAAGGTCATGGGTGAAACCTGCCCGCAATACCTGTTCTTTACCGAGGACGACCTGCGCCGGACAGACGGCGCCAAGTGGGTCTGTTCGCCGCCCATGCGCACACGTGCAGACAACGCCCGCTTGTGGGAGGGTGTCGCTGATGGCACTCTCCAGACCATCGGCACTGACCACTGCCCGTTCTTCTTCGACGGCACTCAGCCAATCATCTATGAAGACCAGATGGTAGCCATCCCGGGCAAGGAACTCGGCAAGGACGATTTCACCAAGATCCCCAACGGCCTGCCAGCCGTGGGCGATCGGCTGCCTATCCTTTGGACCACCGGGGTCGGCGCTGGTAAGCTCACTCCCGAACAGTTCGTTGCCTTCACCAGTACCAACCCTGCCAAAATCTTCGGACTATATCCAAATAAAGGCGCCCTTCTGCCCGGTTCGGACGCCGATATCGTCATCTGGGATCCGCAGAAAAAAGTGAAATACGGCCTTGCGCACAGCGCCCAACGTACCGACTACAATCTCTTTGAAGGCTGGGATCTGACCGGTTACCCCGAAAAGGTCTTCCTGCGTGGCGAGTTGATTGTCGATAATGAAAAGTGGCTGGGTCACCGTGGCATGGGCCGTTTCCTGCCGCGCCAGGTCGGCGCCCCGGTTTTATAGTCGTCTTTTCACAAAAAGCGTTCTATTCCGCCAACATCGACCTTTAACCCGCTCTTGTCGGCGTATACTCCCCTGCGTTCTTCCGGTAGCAGTGCCGCGATCTTATACATTACCTCGTCTGTATATTGCTGCAACGCCGCCTCCCGGTCTTTGTCATCGATCGGCGGTAACGTAAAAGCTTTCCCTGCCACTGCCTTGATGTGTAGTCGTTTGAAATGTCTGAGGCGTTGCTTCACCACCGCGTCCTCACACCCGGTGATCGCCACCGGCACTATCGGCACGCCCGCTTTCCACGCCAGGTAAATTCCCCCGGGCTTGGCCCGGTTCAGGTTTCCCGATTTCGACCGGGTCCCTTCCGGCGTGATCGTCAGGATCTGGCCCTGCTCCAGCCGCCGCAGCGTCTCACGGATTGCCCCGAAATCGGTATGATAGCGGTTGATGAACATCCCATTCGTGATCCGCACCAGCCAGCGGAAAATGGCATATTTTTCATATTTCTCTGCTACCACCATGATGATGTCGGGACGGTCGAGCAGGTAATACGCCAGCGCCGCGTCCAGCCGCCCGATGTGGTTGGCCGCGATCACGAACCCCTGGCTGTCTGGCAGGTTTTCGAAGCCGCTCGTCTCGACCTTGGCGATCAGACCCAGCAGCACGCGCACGATGTATCGGAATACGATATGGGTTGATTTCTTCATTCAGGTGGTAATTAATTAACCCCATTTTCCCGAAAATGATACATCTACTGTTTTTTGTTTCCTTGATCTTGCTGGCTTACATTTTCCAGCAACTCTTTCAGCCTGGCATGCCCCGCATAAACCCCACGCTGCTCTTCCGGCAATAGCGCCGCGATCCGGCACATGATCTCCTCCGTATCGGCTTTCAAAGCTTCGTCCCGTTCCTGTCCTTCCGCTGGCAGGGGCGGCAGGTTAAACGCCGGCCCGATGTGGACGGTGATGTGTGGGCGGTGCAGCCGCTTTAATTGCGGAAAGAACGTCTCGTCGTACGTGCCCGAGATCCCCACTGGAACCAGCGGGTAGCCCATTTTCGCTGCCAGGTAGCTCACCCCTGGTTTTCCCTCGATCAGGTGCCCCACCTTCGAACGCGTTCCTTCCGGGGTGATCACCAGCACTTCGCCTTGCTTCATCCGTGTGATCACCGCCCGGATGGCTTTGATATCCGGGTTGAATCGATCGACAAATATGAAGTTAAGACGCCGCCCTAACCAGCGCATGATCCCCATTTTTTCCCATTTTTCACCCACCAGCAATACCAGGTTGTTTTGGTCCAGGATGTAGAAGGGTAGGAAGGCATCTACCAGCCCCAGGTGATTCGCCGCAAAAATGAAATTCCCGGCCTCATCACCATACGGGATGTTTTCCTTCCCATCGTAATGAACGTGAGTAAGCAGGCGCAGTAGGATCCGGATCAGTAAGCGTGTGGATTTAAAGTCGCATGGGATGTATTTTACAATAAAAAACGGGCGGTCTATGCGCCCGTTCAAAATCCAATTTGCCATGAGTCCGTTATTTCCATAAGTAGTCTGCAGAACTCGTTTCCCCATTATCGGGAGACAATCCATATTGTATAGAGATGCGGTTATATAGGAGTGCGTCGACCGGTGAGATATCGAAAACCTCGAACCCTGCGTTGTATAAGGATGGGTCATAATTATCCGGACGGCACCATTTGGCGCGACCGAAAAACTCCAGGCTGGTTTTGGGGGTCATTTCCGGCGCCAGGTTGATCCGCATGTGGTTCACCTGTCCTTCCGGGATCAGCGTTCGACAGTCAATTCTTAAGCCTCTCGGGCTGATATCCATCATTATCCCAATGGGTTTTTGTGATCCGGCTTCCAAAATTGGCAGGTAATAGGATATGACCCTTCGGTCTTTCCTTCGCTTGTCTTTTTCCATGGACTACTCCTCATCCACTTATAATATACATCGAATAATGCCAGACTTCAATAGTTATTTTGTTTATGGTTTCACGCATACCCTTGGGTCTATACCTTTCTCCCTTCCCCCTGCTCTTGGTGATAAAATAGACCGCACATCCTAACAGGTGAACCCAATCATGTTCAAACGAAATGATAACTCCTCCCTTCCCCCAACGGCCCAAACCGTCGAGCGCATCACCTCGGTACTCGGCGCAGGTGTCATCTGGCAGGGCACTCTCAGCGGAACCGGCGGCGTCCGTCTCGAAGGTATCTTCGAAGGTCAGATTGCCCTCAAAGGCCTGCTTGTAATTGGCGAGACAGGCAAGCTTAATTGCGAAACCGTCCGTGCCGCCAGTGTAATCGTCGCCGGCGCCGTCAAAGGGAATATCCTCGCCCAAAAGGTCGAGATCCGTTCCACCGGTCGCGTTTGGGGCGATATTGTCACCACTGCGTTTGCCACCGAAGAAGGCGCCTTCCTGCGTGGCCAGATCCGCATGGAAGACGCCGTCGACCTTGGCTTGGACGAACCCGACCCACACCTGGTTATCCCCACCGAAAACACTTCCCCTGTGGCAAAGGCCTGAAATTGAGCAAATCCACTCCCCCCAAAGTCAGCATGTCTTCCCCCGACCTGTCCGATAGCGACCGCCAGGGCGTACGCTCGGCGCTGCGCCAGGCTGGCCTGCCCGAAGGTGACTTGCAGTCGGTTTTGCAGGTGCTCGAAGGCCCCAACCTCAGCATGGGTCCGCAGATCGACGCCTTCGAAAAATACTTCTGCCAATACACAGGTGCCAAACACGCCATCGGGGTCAATTCCGGTACCGCCGGGTTGCACCTGTGCGTGCGCGCTGCCGGCATCCATCCCGGAGACTTGGTCCTCACCACGCCGTTCTCATTCATCTCTTCCACGAATGTGATCTTATTCGAGAACGCCGTCCCAGTCTTTATCGACGCGGATGAGCAGACCGGCAACATCGATGTACCTCGACTGGTCGAGGCGGCGCGTGACCTTGTTGCCGGTGGCGAAAAAGCCCGTAAGTGGTTGCCACGCACTGGCGTCCCCACCGTCCCCACCCGCCTGCGCGCCATCCTGCCTGTCGATGTATTCGGACAACCACCCGACATGGATACCATTCGCCAGCTTGCGGACGAGTTCGACCTGAAAGTCATCGAAGATTCCTGCGAGGCTCTCGGCTCGGAGTACAAGGGTCGCAAGGCCGGCCGGCTCGGGGATTTCGGCGTATACGCCTTCTATCCCAACAAGCAGATCACCACCGGCGAAGGCGGGGTCATCGTAACCGATGATGACCAATCCGCCGCTTTCATGCGTGCCTTGCGCAACCAGGGCCGCGCCCCTGGCGATACCTGGCTCCAGCATACCTACCTGGGCTATAACTATCGCATGGACGAGATGTCAGCCGCCCTGGGTGTCACCCAAATGCAGCGCATCGAAGAATTGCTGCTCAAGCGCGAACAGGTTGCTCGCTGGTATGACGAACGTCTATCCGAAACTCCTGGCGTGGAGCTCTACCGCATTGAGCCCGACACCTCCCGCATGTCCTGGTTTGTCTACGTGGTCAAGTTTGCCCGCCACATCGACCGCGACCGCGTTGCCGAAGGGTTGACAGCCCGCGGCATCCCCGTCCGCCCTTACTTTGCCCCCATCCACCTCCAGCCCTTCATGGTCGAACGCTTTGGCTATCAACCCGGCGATTTTCCAGTGACGGAGGACCTGGGTAAGCGCGGCCTGGCCATTCCCTTCTCGAGTGTCATGACCGAAGGCATGGTCGAACAGGTTTGCCAGGCTATTCGCACCGTCCTGCAATCCCTTGCCACTCCATAAATCCAGGTGATTTTCCTCCCTCCCGCCGGCATGGTCGCCACGTTCTTTCACTTTTGATCCTGATCTTGTCCATCTTCGTTGTGGTCGTGGCGGTCCTGGCTTCCCGGCAGCCGGTCGGAACGCTTTTTTTTGTCTACGTTACCCTGGCTGTGCTGGTGTTTCTCCCCATCCCGCTGTTGATATACCGGCTCTATTCCTTGGCCCGCTCCAATTATCGCATCGACCGTGACCAGTTGATCTTGGCCTGGGGTCTGCGCATTGAGGAGATTCCCATCGCCGAGATCGAATGGGTTCGCCCGCTTTCGGCCATTACGAAGCCATTTCCCCTGCCGCTTCTGCATTTACCTGGCGCCTTCGTGGGTACCCGCCGGCACCCGGACCTCGGTCCGGTCGAGTTCCTGGCCTCCGAGCTGAAATCCCTCTTGCTCGTGGCCACATCCAACCATGTCTATGCCATTTCGCCTGACGCCCCGCTTGACTTCCTGAAGCAGATCCAGCAGTCCATCGAGATGGGTAGTCTCTCCACAGCTGAAACCCGCTCGATCTATCCCTCTTTTGTTATTGCACAGGCTTGGGAAAGCCTGCTGGCCCGCTACTTGTGGCTGGCCGGCCTGTTCGTCAATATTGGGTTACTGGTATGGGTCAGCCTCTTGACTCCCTCGCTCGCCCGCATTTCGCTGGGTTTCCTGCCTTCTGGGGAGGTTCGCCCGCCCAGTCCTGGTCTTGCCCTCATCCTGCTGCCCATCGTCAGCATCTGCCTTTTCCTGGGCGGTTGGTTGGCCGGCTTGATGATCTACCGTGCCGAAGCGCGCCGTCCTATGGCCATTATCGTCTGGATTAGCGGCGTTGTTTCTTCGGCGATGTTCCTGCTGGCGGTGCTGGTGATCGTCACAACTCCGATCTAAATTGGGTTCTCCTTTGCCGTGGGGTAATTGAGGACATCTCATTCTTTTCTGGAATCGTGGCCATGCTTCAACTCATTGTCGGTTTTGTCTTTGCTGCCATCGTTGCACTCCTGGCCTGGCGTGCCCATAGCCTGAGCCGTTCTGGTGCCTGGGCTGCCCTGGTCGAGGGAACAGTCATTTTCGGCCTGGGTGGATGGCCATGGGCAGTTCTCCTGCTGGCTTTCTTCATCTCATCCAGCCTGCTCACCCATACCTTTACCGCCCGCAAGACAACCTTGAACGAGAAGTTCGACAAGGGTGGCGTCCGTGACATTGGTCAGGTGCTCGCCAACGGTGGCGTTGCCTCGGTCTTTGCCGGTTTGCATTTCTTTTTTCCCCAGGCCACCTGGACCTGGTTGGCTTTTGCCGCCTCCCTGGCCGCCGTCAACGCGGATACATGGGCCACCGAATTGGGCGTCCTCAACCCCACCTTGCCTCGCCTGATTACTTCCGGCAAACCCGTCGAGCGCGGCACCTCCGGAGGCATCTCGCTCTACGGCACCCTGGCGGCTGCCGCAGGAGCCATCCTGGTGGCGCTGCTGGCCGGGTTGGTTGGTCCTCCGGGCACTTTCTGGCAGGTGCTCACATTTGCCAGTCTGGGCGGTTTACTCGGCGCCCTTTTCGACTCGTTCCTCGGTGCCACCGTCCAGGCCATTTACCGCTGCCCGACCTGTGACAAGGAAACCGAGAAGCACCCATTGCACTCCTGCGGCTCCCATACCAGGCAGGTGCGCGGCTGGCGCTGGTTGAACAACGACATGGTCAATTTCGCTTGCGCCCTCTTCGGCGCCTTGGTGGGTTTAGCTCTTTAGCAGCGGATTTATCCGCGATCTTGTCCTTTGACCGATTAGTGTCCCTAACCTATTCTCCCTGACCCTCAGCCAACCTCTCGACCATCTCGAAGCACGCCCGGCTGTGGTGGTACGGGCAATCCCACGGACCTATCTTGTAGCTGCCTTCATCAGGCGTGTTGTCATATTGAAGCTTCTTTATCCAATCCCCGTAAACCCGGTCGACCAGCCTGCTTTGAATAAATTCCCAGCTTCGACGGGATGCCTGGGCGAAACGCCTCTCCTCACTCAACTGGTAAGCATTGTAAAACCCAACCATCGCCTCAGCCTGCACCCACCAGCTTTTGTCGCTATCCACCAGCCCTTGTGGACCGCTATCGTATGGCAGGCTCCCGTCCGCTTCCAGTCCATCCCGGTACACCGAGTTGGCGATGGTGACGGCGCTCTCCCGCACTTCTTCCACCAATGCGAGGTTACCTTGTACCTTGGCCGCTTCGAGCAGCAGCCAGCTCCCCTCGATGTCGTGCCCGTAGGAGACATGCTCAAGCAATGGATTCCATTCGTCGTCGAAAAACAGCTTGAAGTGCCCGCTGTCCGGGTCGACCACCCGCTTCTGGAAGATTCTGATCAATGCCTGGTGCTGCTCCTTCAACCGGGCATCCGGCCAGACCCGCAGCAGGTTGGTGTAACCCTCCAGGATATGCAGCAGGGTGTTCATAGATTTGCGGCAGTTCAGGTCGCGATTGCTCAGGCGCATATCATCCAGTACTTCCCATTTACGGCTGCTGCCTTCGATGTAACCGCCATTCTGCGGGTCGAATGCGTGTTCTTCCAGCAGACGGAATAATGTTTTTGCAAGCTCCAGGCTTTCCGGCTCCAGTGTGAGCCCGATAATATTCCGATAGGCCGTAGATGGCAAAAGCCTGGGCGTAATGGTGCTTGTGGTCGAAGACCGTCCGGCTTTGGGCGTCGATGGTCCAATACACACCTCCGTAATCCGGATCAATGAAGGCATTGCGCAGATATTCATATGCCCATCTTGCCATGGCGAAATATTCTATTTTGCCCAGTTTGCGGTACGCCGTGGCGTATGTCCACAAGATGCGCGCACACAGGATGGCAGAGCGGGGCACCTCGTTATGGATCTGCAGGTCATTGGTGAGCGCTCCATAAAATCCCCCATTGACTTTATCGACGGCATGTTCCATCCAGAACGGCAGGATATTTCCACTCAGTTCCTGTTTTAACTGGTCACGAAATTCAGCGATGTTCCAACCTTGTGTATTGAGGGCCATTTCTCATCCTGATTTGCGTAACGGTGCGATGATTTTCCATGCGGGGGGAAGTTTAGCATTAATCGTGTTCTAATCCTGGTTTAATATCATACAGGAAAAAGGATTTTATAATTTAGAATATTTCATCATTTATGAATAAAGGAGATCGGAGATGAAATTCAACAAAAAACTCGGCTTTATATTACTGGGTGTATGGTTGATCTTGACTGGCTTGATTGACCTGCTCCATTTCAGTTTTTCAGGTCTGGGAACGTTGATGGCGATCCTGGCTATTGCCGCGGGAGTCTTAATCCTATTCACCCGTTAGGGAATCCGCGTTTGGTAATGTGATTATGGCTGTTTTGGACATTATTATAGGTGCGTTCTTACTGACTCTGGGCCGGAAATTCTTCTGGTTCTTCGTCGCCGCAACGGGTTTTTACGCTGGCTTGGAAATCTCCTCCCGCTTCCTGCATAACACACCCGGGTGGGTAGCTTTTGTGATCGCCATCGTCATCGGGCTGACCGGAGCACTCCTGGCTTATTTCGCACAGAAACTGGCCATCGGTGCAGCCGGTTTCCTTGCCGGAGCATTCATCGGCTCGCGCCTGGTAACACTATTTGGCGCGCAGTTGCAGGGGAAAAACTGGGATTGGGTCATCATCCTGGTCGGGGGAATTATCGGGATTTCCCTGATGCTGGTGATTTTCGAATGGGCGCTTATCTTCCTGTCGTCTTTCGCCGGCGCCATTTTGGTCGTCAATGGATTAAACCTGGTCGGATTGTTCGGGATCTTGGTCGGAATCGTTTTATTCATCGTGGGCCTGTCCTTCCAGAGCAATCTTCACCACCGTGAAGGATCCAGGAAGCCTTCATCCAGTTGATCGCAATATTATGATTTAGAAGGAGTTATCCTGCGTCCGTAATACCAGTGGCCGCATAATTTTCCTGAGAGTTCGGCCACTTCCGGAAGAAATCCCCACTTTTCAAAGTTAAACTTTTCGAGCAAACGCAGGCTGGGCGTGTTCCCTTCTAGGACAATCGCCAGCAGCATGTGTTTGCCAATCCGCTCACAGTCCCCCAACGCATACCGCATCAAAGCCGAGCCGATGCCTTGACCGTGGCAGTCGTAATCCACGTAATAGGAAATCTCGCCGGTACGCGCCAGGGCTGGTCGACCCCGGTATGGGCTGATGGATAGGTAACCGACCACCTGGCCTTCTTCATCTTCACATACATAGATGGGGTGAGTGTCCGGGGTGTGTGCATCGAACCAGGCACGCCGCGTTTCCACGCAGAAGGGCTCAGAATGGGCGTTGGCCTTCCCGGTGGCGATGGCCTGGTTAAGAATCTCAACCAGGCGTGGCAGGTCATCCGGTCCAGCGATGCGGATTTTGTGCACTATTCTTGATCGAAGGTATCATCCGGCAACCAGCAACATAATACCAGGTCGCGGGCTGCTTTAACCTCGTCCATACGTCCGAAGGGGGTTTTGTGAGGAGCCTCTTTCAGCAGTTCCGGATGTTCCCGGGCTTCTTCAGCGATCTTTATCAGCGCATCCGCGAATGCGTCCAGGGTATCCTTGTTCTCGGTCTCCGTGGGCTCGATCATGAGTGCTTCATGGACGATCAAGGGGAAGTAGTTGGTGGGGGGATGGAAATCATAATCCATCAGGCGTTTGGCCACATCCAAGGCCCGGATGCCCGGAGCCTGCGCCCATTGTCCTTCGGCAACGAACTCGTGCATGCAGGTGCGGTCGAAAGGGACGGTGTAAACGCCATTCAAACGCGCCTTTACGTAGTTGGCGTTAAGCACGGCATATTCGGCAATCTGGCGCAGCCCTTCAGGTCCGTGCATGGCGATGTAAGTGTAGGCCCGGACGAACATGCCGAAATGACCGTTGAAAGCCTTGACGCGCCCGATGCTCTTTTCGGGTGTGATAAAGCCATACAAGGCTGCATGATCCCCCTGGCTTTCCTCCACGATCCCGACGATGGGAGCAGGCAGGAAGGCGGCTAGCTCCTCCGTTACGCCCACCGGACCCGAGCCGGGACCGCCTCCGCCGTGCGGGGTGGAGAAGGTCTTATGCAGATTGAAGTGCATCAGGTCAAAGCCCAGGTCTCCCGGGCGGACGATTCCCAATAAGGCATTCAGGTTGGCGCCATCCCCGTAAACCAGCCCACCGCACTCGTGGACAGACTGGATGACCTCTTCGAGATGTTCATTGAACAGCCCCAGTGTGTTCGGGTTGGTCAACATCAATCCGACCACGCTCTCGTCACAGGCAGCCTTCAAGGCAGCCAGGTCCACATTGCCACGCTCATCGGACGGGATCTGTACCACCTGCAGGTCGCTCATCGAAGATGAGGCGGGGTTGGTGCCGTGGGCCGAATCTGGGATGAGCATTTTGACTCGCTTAACATCCCCGCGGGCACGGTGATAGGCGCGCATGATCAGCACACCCGTCAGTTCGCCCTGGGCGCCGGCCGCCGGCTGCAAGGTCACGCCGGCAAAACCTGAGATTTCCTTCAACCATTCCTGCAACTGATACATGAGGATCAAGTTACCCTGGACCGTTTCGATCGGTTGAAGCGGGTGGGTGTAGATGAACCCGGGCAGGCGGGCCGTTTCCTCGTTGATCTTGGGGTTGTATTTCATCGTGCAGGAACCTAATGGATAAAAACCACCGTCAACGCTATAGTTGAACTTCGACAGGTTCATGAAATGACGCACCACGTCCGCTTCAGCGAGTTCCGGCAGAGGCAGGTCCTTTCGAAGCAGGTCCTCGGGCAACCTGGCAGGCGGTACATCCGGGGTTGGGAAGGTTATGCCGGTGCGTCCGGGGGAGGACAGCTCGAAAATGGTTGGTTCGATTATTTTCGCTGCAGATGTCTCAGTCATGCGCCACCTCCGCCAGGACATCCACCAGGGCATCGATCTCATCCCGGGTATTCATTTCGGTAACCGCAAGCAGGATGTGGTCCTTGAGAGTGGGGTAATCCTGACCCATGTCATATCCCCCCAGGAAACCATGTTCGAGCAAATGTGCATTGATCTCAGCCACCGGTTTTGGGCAACAGACTGCAAACTCGTGGAAGAAGGGTTCATCGAAACACAAGGAAAAGCCGGGAATGCTGGCGATCTTTTCGGCAGCATAGTGGGCCTTGTGGTAGCAGAGTTCGGCCACCTGGCGCAGGCCGGATTTTCCCAACAGGCTCAGGTAAACGGTGGCTGCCAGCGCCAACAACCCCTGGTTGGTGCAAATGTTGGATGTGGCACGCTCGCGCTTGATGTGCTGTTCGCGTGCCGTGAGGGTCAACACATACGCGCGCTGCCCACGATTATCGATCGTTTCGCCGACCAGCCGACCGGCCATTTTGTGCAGATATTTCTGACGAGTCGCGAAAAAGCCCAGGTAGGGTCCGCCGAATGAAAGCGGTATTCCTAAAGGCTGGCCCTCGCCTGCGACGATATCCGCACCCATTTCCCCGGGCGTCTTGAGCAATCCCAGGGCAATCGGATTGGCAGCCACACATACCAGCGCACCCATTTGATGGGCAGCGTCGATAAGCTGGGTGAAATCGTAAATCCGCCCGAAGAAATCCGGGTATTGTACGATGACCAGGGCAGTATTCTCATCGATCAAAGGCAGCAACGCATCCGGTGATGGTTCAGGTGAGTCTTTTTCACCAGCCAGGTCCAGGTGTAAGTTTTGCACGTAGGTGTGCAGGGTCTGGCGGTATTGCGGATTTAATGAAGGGGAAAGAACCACCTTGGTGCGCTTGCCGCGGAATTGGGCTACCGCCATATTGACGGATTCCGCCACTGCAGTCGCGCCATCATAGTGGGAGGCATTCGAGACCGGCATGCCGGTCAACGCAGCGATCACCGATTGGTATTCGAAAATGGCTTGCAACGTACCCTGTGAGATCTCAGGCTGGTAGGGGGTGTAAGCGGTATAGAACTCGCCGCGTCGCAGGATATAGTCCACCGCGGCAGGTATGTAGTGATGGTAAGCGCCTGCGCCCAGAAAGGAAACCAGCTCGGTGCGAATGTTTTCATTGGCAAGCGATAATTCGCCGAGCTCTGCGGCCGCTTCCATTTCGGTCAACGCCGGGGGAAGTTTCAGGTCAGGGAAACGAACCTTGGCGGGCACATCTGTAAACAGAGCCTCGAGGTTCTTAACCCCGATGGTGCCCAACATGGCATCCCGTTCCAGGGGGCTATGCGGAATGTAGGTCATATGGATTCCTTTGCGAGCGACCAGCGGCAATCAGCGGGGTTGTGATCGTTCGCGGTAAACCGGTTGTTAATGGGCGCGTTCTTCGCAATACTTGGTATATGCATCCGCATCCATCAGGCTGGATGCATCTGCACCTTCGACCTGGATCATCCAGGCCTGGCCATATGGGTCGCTGTTCAAAATCTCGGGGTTATTCGGTAGTTCTTCATTAATAGCGATTACCTTTGCGGCGACAGGCGCGTAGGATTCGGCGGCTGCTTTGACCGACTCGACCGAGGCAATCGGTTTGCCGACCTGCAAAGCATCGCCCACTACCGCAACGACTTCCACAAAAACGATGTCCGAAAGCTGGCTCTGGGCGTAATCGGTCAGCCCGGCTTTTCCGCTGACCGTATCGAACCATTCATCGGTCTTGGTGTATCTGAGATTCGTCGGGATATTCATTATTTCGCTCCTTAAACTTGATATGGAGAAAGAAAAAAAGGGCGCACGTGGATAGCATGTGCGCCCTCTGTTATGAACCTGAGAGATTCTCCTTGGCGGCGATCTGCACACTACACGCTCAATCAGTGAACAGATTCGAGCCGAAGGATTGCCCCGTCGGTGTTCCTTTCAGGAATTCACTCCTGTAGGGAACTTTCCAGAGATTTTTGCAGTAGGGTCCTTTTTGCCTGAGAGTTTCATCCAGAACTTGCCAGTTCAGGACTTGCACCTTCGGCGCTCGGTTTTGCGTTTTCCGCAAGAGTCTCTTCCCGGCTGCTGCTTGTTTCGATTATGTGCTGCATTGTAAGAGCAAGCCACCCAATAGTCAAGCATATCACCTGAAGGCATCTTCGTGAAGCGGGTTTCAGAAAGTTAGAGAAAACAGAGGTGGAAAAAAAGGTGAATTCACCAACCAGGCGCGACCGCTCAGCCAAAACAAAAAGCCCGCTTCAAAACGGGCTTAAGTCGGGAGAGTTCCCAATTCCTGATCCTTTATAGCAAGAATGCTACAATACCTGTGCCGAGGGTGGGAGTTGATCCCACGACCAAGGGCTTATGAGTCCCCTGCTCTACCACTGAGCTACCTCGGCGAGCGGGTTCGATATTACTATGGGGAGGCTTTTTTGTCAACGATATTGGTTAAAAATACACCAAAAGCAGCGAGAAAATACTGTCAATGCAAAGTAGAAATGTCCCCTATTCTGCAAAGTAAGAGATGTCCCCTGTGGGAAGGGGTGATCGGAAGGCATGATACACTCATGGCACTCATGCGGAGGATAGGGCAACGCTGGAGAGCGACCTGAGCGCCGACATGAGTTCAAAAACAGGGCAGAAGCCGAGTACGGTTCTGCCTTTTTGGTTTCGCCCTGTTTTCTGGCGGAAAGCGATAAACTCACCCGCCGGTCGATCTCAGTCTGTGGCATGGGAAGAGAACTCCTGAAAAGGTTTGTCGTTGAGAGGCAAGCCATAGCGACGCCAGGGGTGATCCTGAGCCGGTGGTTTGGGGGTTGCCAAGTGATGATCGAGGGTCTTGGTATCGACGATCTCGGCCTGACGGGCAGGCTTATGGAAGATGGTGTACGCTAAGGGTTGGTTTTTGTAGAGGATAGTAACTTCTCCTTTGGCATTCTCGCAAACCGTGACTTTGGCATTGCGCAGAGTGTAATCTGGGCGGTCGGATTGGATCTGGTAGATGACACAATTGGATTGGACGGTCAGGTTCTTGGAGAGCGTGCCGGTTTTTTGATGGGTCAGGATGAGGTCCAGGTTTTCGGTCATGAGCAAAGGGCGGTGAGCATCATGACTGCTGCGGGGTGGAACCGCAAAACGGCGGTTGAAGTCTTCTCGGAACTCAGGCAGATAGGCATTGCCAGCCGGCATGTCGGAGATGCCACGTAAGCGTAATTCCTTCACCAGCCGGTCTTGCAAGGTCTGGTTGGCACGCTCCACCCGGCCTTTGGCCTGGGGCGTATTGGCGCAGATGATCTCGATCTCCAGATCTTGCATGGCCCGCCCAAACTGGGTCAATCCACTCGTCCGGCCAGTGGTACGCTCCTGGTTGACCCGAAAGATGCCATGTTTGTCACTGTAGAAGGCCACCGGCTTGCCATAGCGCTCAAAATAGTGCTGTGAAGCTTCACAGTAGGCAAAGAAGGTCTCATCCGGGACAAACCATAACTCCAGCAACTGCCCGCTGGCATCATCGATATACACCAGCAGGGTGCACCTGGGTCCGCGCTCTTCGAACCAGGCGTGATCTGATCCATCGATCTGTACCAATTCTCCCTGGCAGGCGCGCCGTTCGCGGATTCGATGCGCATTAGGTCGCTTGGCCCGCTTCGGCTTCCACAGCCCTTCTGCCATCATCAGCTTCCGCACACTCTCCCGCGAAAGCTTGACCCCATGGATTTCACTCAGCTTTTCGTGCGCCAGGGTCGGCCCAAAATCCTCATACCGTTCCTTCAGCAAGTCCAGTGCTCGCTGCAGCTCGGCTTCGTCCAGCCTGTGATTGCTCGGCTTGCCGCGTCTGCCACTGATCAGCCCTTTGGCGCCTTTGCCCTTATATGCCCGATATAGCCGCTTGACCTGCCGCACGCTCAACTTCAGCATCCTGGCTGCCTCTTTTTGCGTCAAACGCTTCTCTTTGATCCGTTGCATTGCTTCCAATCGCGTGATCTCTTGTTTGCTCATTGTCAGTAGTTCGTCCATTTTTCTGTCCCTTCAAAGGGGCATCTTAACTTTGCAGAAAGGGGACTTTACTACTTTGCGCTAACAGCAGCTAGAAAATACTTGACTTAGTTGACCACAGCACTTATAATCGACGTTCGCATATCTGTCGTAGCACTGCCCCGATGGGGATGTTGCACGCGGCATTGCAGCTACGCCAAAGTACCCAATTCAGGAGAAAATAATGGCATCTGTTCTACCCGAGAAGAACTACGCGCGTATCCCGGTTACGCTTAAGCTGCCCGATCTTATTGAAGTTCAACTTGACTCCTTTGAGCGTTTGAAAGCAGAAGGTTTGGGCGATCTCCTGCACGAAATTTCCCCGATCGAATCTTATAACAAAGGAATGAAGCTCTTCTTCCCGAGCCGAGGTCCCGAATCAAAGCAATGGGGCTTGAAATACTGGTTCGGCGAGCCGAAGCATGACATCGAAGAATGTGTCGAGCGAGACCTGACTTACGCCAGCCCACTTTACATTTCTGTATTATTGGCCGGGGCGGACGTCCCAGAACCCATCAAGCAGGATATCTTCCTGGGCGATTTCCCGGAAATGACTGATAAAGGAACCTTCATTATCAATGGGACTGAGCGGGTGGTGGTTTCCCAATTGATCCGTTCTCCGGGCGTTTATTTCGAAGCGCCCACCGACCGGGCAACCGGTCGTTCCCTGGCGATGGCGAAACTTATCCCCGACCGTGGCGCCTGGATGGAGTTCGAGACACGTAAGAGCGACTACATTATATTGAAGTTCAACCGCAAGCGGACCGTGCCAATCACTGTCTTCCTGCGCGCCCTCTCGACTGTGGATGATGGGAACGTTGGCGATAGTCTGTTGACTACTGGAACAGATGAAGAGCTCATCAACCTTTTCAAAGACGTGGACACCAACCCTGAACGCATGTTCATTGCGTCCACTTTGCGGCAGGAACCTGAGTGGGACCTTTCAAGTGGATTAACCATCGCCGAAGCAGCACTGATCGAGTTCTTCAAGCGAATGCGCCCGGGCGACCCGGCAACTCTCGATAATGCGCGTGGCTTCCTGGAAGAGCAATTGTTCGACCAGCGGCATTACGATCTGGAGCGTGTGGGCCGTTACAAGTTGGACCAGAAACTCGACCTGCATATTCCCATTCCACACCGCACAGTAACCAAGGCGGATATAATTTCCCTGCTGCGCCGGATGATCCTCATTAATAATGGCGTTGAACCGCCGGACGATATCGATCACCTGGGTAATCGTCGTGTAAAGACGGTTGGCGAATTGATCCAGAATAAACTGCGCATCGGCTTGCGCCGGATGGAGCGGGTGATCAAAGAGCGTATGTCCATTCGTGACCAGGAACAATTGTCCCCGGTGACATTGGTAAATATCCGACCGGTGGTGGCAGCGCTGCGTGAGTTTTTTGGCTCCAGCCAGCTTTCGCAGTTCATGGACCAGACCAATCCCCTGGCGGAGTTGCGCCACAAACGCACTCTTTCGGCATTGGGTCCGGGGGGGTTGCGACGAGAGCGCGCCGGCTTTGACGTGCGTGATGTGCACCACTCTCATTATGGACGTATCTGCCCGATCGAAACACCTGAAGGCCCGAACATCGGCTTGATCGGCCGTCTGGCTTCATTCGCTCGAGTTAACGAATACGGCTTTATTGAGACACCTTACCGCAAAGTCATTCGTGTGATGGCTTGTGATAATCAGGCTTTGGAAGGACATGCTCTACGTGATGATCTGACCGATCCGAAGAGCGGGGAAGTTTTAATCAAGGGCGGCGAACGCATCACCGACAAAATGCTCAAGACAATTGCCAAGATCAAGCATGATGTGGCAATTGTGCCGTACGTGTCTGATGATTACGAATATCTGTCTGCCGACGCTGAAGACAAATACGTCATCGCGCAGGCGAATGCGGTATTAAATGAATTCCGTGAGTACGAAAGTACCCGGGTCTCCTGCCGGTATCACTCCGGCTTCATCTTTACAGCACCCGAGAACCTGGATTACATGGATGTGGCGCCTCACCAGGTGGTGGGTATCAGCGCAGCTTTGATCCCCTTCTTGGAGCACGATGATGCCAACCGGGCCCTGATGGGTTCGAACATGATGGCCCAGGCAGTCCCGTTGGTGCGACCGGAAATCCCGACCGTATCGACCGGGATGGAGCGGTTTGCGGCGCTTGATTCAGGTCAGGTGATCGTAGCGGAAGCAGATGGCGATGTGGTTTCGGTGACCGGTTCCTCCATCACCGTCAAGGAGAAGGACGGCAACCTGCACACGTATAACCTGCGCAAGTACCAGCGTTCCAACCAGTCAACCTGCATCGACCAGCGACCGGCGGTCATCAAGGGACAGGTGGCCCATAAGGGCGATATTATCGCCGATTCCTCCTCGACGGAAAGCGGGGAGCTTGGTTTAGGACAAAACGTCACCGTGGCTTTCATGTCTTGGGAAGGCGCGAATTTCGAAGATGCCATCGTCATCTCAGAACGCCTGGTCCAGGAAGACCGCTTCACCTCCATCCACATTGAAAAATATGAAGTGGAAGCACGCGATACGAAGCTTGGTCCCGAAGAGATAACCCGCGATATACCCAACGTCGGCGAGGACGCAATCAAAGACCTGGACGAGGGTGGCATTATCCGCATCGGTGCAGAGGTAGGACCGAACGACATCCTGGTTGGTAAGATCACGCCCAAAGGCGAAAAAGAACTTACCCCCGAAGAGCGGCTCCTGCGGGCGATTTTTGGTGAAAAATCACGCGATGTGAAGGATACATCCCTGCGCATGCCACATGGTGAACGTGGCAAGGTCGTGGACGTTAAAGTATTTACGCGCGAAGATAATGCCGACCTGTCAGCCGGAGTAGACATGATGGTGCGTGTCTCGGTGGCACAACGCCGCAAGATTACCGCTGGCGATAAGATGGCTGGACGGCATGGAAATAAGGGCGTTGTTTCACGGGTCGTCCGTGCAGAAGATATGCCGTTCCTGAACGACGGCACGCCTGTAGATATCATATTGAACCCGACCGGTGTCCCGGGACGTATGAACCTGGGTCAAGTCCTGGAAGTCCACCTGGGGTGGGCGGCGCAGAAACTAGGTTTCCGAGCCATCACTCCGGTGTTCGACGGCGCTCGTGAAGACGAGATCGAGGCTGAACTGGCCCGGGCTTGGATGGTGGATGCAGCCTGGAAGGAGACCGTTGAAACTGCCTGGAATTGGCTCAAGGAACAGGAATATACCCCTGAGATGATCGAAGATGATGACGAGGTCCGGCGGTTGTACCTGGAACAATGGCTTGGCGAACGTGGCTATGATGTTTACCAGTTAAATGACGTGAGCTTTGCTCGCCATGCGACAGTCACCGAATGGTTGCGAGACCATGACATCGATCCAGAGAGTGTCTTCCCGGAAAAAATGCCAACCCCATCGAAGCGCGCCGGATACAATGAAAACGCCATCCACGCTTGCACCGTGCTCTGGCTCCACACCTATGGCATCGATAATGTCTCCGAGAAGGACCTGGCGTCCACGCTGAAATCCACCATGCTGGAATGGGGCGCTCCTGCTCCCACGCTGGGCAAACAGGTGCTCCGGGATGGTAAAACCGGCGTTCCGTACGACCAACCTGTGACCGTAGGCGTAATGAGCATGCTAAAATTGCACCACCTGGTCGAAGATAAAGTGCACGCCCGCTCAACCGGACCTTACAGCCTGGTGACCCAACAACCCCTGGGCGGCAAAGCCCAGTTCGGCGGTCAACGTTTTGGAGAAATGGAAGTATGGGCGCTGGAAGCCTATGGTGCCGCTTATACCTTGCAAGAAATGCTGACTGTCAAGTCCGACGATGTGCAGGGGCGTGTGAACGCATACGAGGCCATCGTCAAAGGAGAGCCCATCGAAGAACCCAGCATCCCGGCCTCGTTCCGCGTGTTGGTGAAGGAACTCCAGTCGCTTGGGTTAGCCGTGGAAGCAGTCTCGGATACGGGTGAGCTGATCAAGTTCGGCAAGGATGAAGAAAAGATTCACCCGCCGAAGTACTCGACTGGTTTGATGGAAATCGGTCAGGACCTGGTGAAAGGGAAAGGAATCAAAAGAAACTTCCTGATTCGCCTTGACGGTCTTCACTGCGTCATGATAGAATTGCCCTTCGTTGCCTAAAGGGGCTGTTGCTTCGCACTGCCCACTGCGTTGTTTCGTAGAAGAGAGGCCATCAAGGCAGGTTTGTGATGGCCTCACTTATTGACCAGAAATAGTAAATTCTCAATAAACCGGGGATCGGGGTGTATGCGGTCGGTCGAACCGACCGCATACACCCCTGGCTCCCCAGAATATTGAGGTCAGATCCGTAGAATGCAAGGAAATTTGTTTCGGAGGCAAGTGTGCCAACAATCAACCAACTGATCCGCAAAGGACGCCAGTCCAAGAAAATCAAGAGCAAGGCCCCGGCACTGTTGTATACGCTCAATACCAAAAAGCAGCGCCGCGTTCGTCAGCCGAAGGGTGCACCCCAAAAGCGTGGCGTTTGCACGGTCGTGCGTACCACTACCCCCAAGAAGCCAAACTCGGCATTGCGCAAGATCGCACGTGTGCGTTTGACCAATGGGCTGGAAGTAACCGCTTATATTCCTGGTGAAGGTCACCAGTTGCAGGAGCACTCGGTAGTTTTAGTGCGCGGTGGTCGTGTAAAGGATTTGCCAGGCGTGCGTTATCACATCGTGCGTGGTTCGCTTGATACTACTGGCGTAAATAACCGGAAGCAGAGCCGTTCGAAGTACGGGGCGAAGCGGCCGAAACAAACAGCTGCCTAGTAAAATTGATGGAGTAATAATATGCGTCGAGCGAAGCCAGAAAAGCGTGAGATTCTCCCTGATATCCGCTATAACAGTGTGACCATCCAGACTATGATCCATCATATGTTGCACCGTGGCAAGAAAAGCACGGCAACCAGTGTGATGTACGATACGCTGGATATCATCCGCGATCGCAGTGGTGGCAAGGACCCGATCGAGGTCTTTGATACCGCCATGCGTAATGTTGCGCCTGCCATGGAAGTAAAGCCACGCCGGGTGGGTGGGGCGACTTACCAGGTTCCGATGGAAGTCCCGGCGGTCCGACGAACCACCCTGGCAATCCGCTGGGTGCTGGACGCAGCCACCGCACGTACCGGTAAATCTTTTGCCAACAAACTGGCAGATGAATTAATGGATGCCTATAAGAATGAAGGCGCCTCCATTCGCAAACGCGAAGAAACCCACAAGATGGCCGAGGCAAATCGCGCCTTCTCACACTACCGCATGTAATTGGCGGTTATAGAACCTTACCAAGTAGGTATTTATGTCACGCGCGTTCCCGCTCGAACGGTATAGAAACATCGGTATCATCGCTCATATTGATGCCGGTAAAACGACAACCACCGAGCGAATCCTTTTTTATACAGGAAAGACCCATCGCATTGGTTCCGTGGACGATGGTACGACGGTTACCGATTGGATGGAGCAGGAGCGTGAGCGTGGGATCACCATCGTTTCAGCGGCTGTAACAGCCGAGTGGAAGGGTTATCAGATCAACATCATTGATACCCCCGGCCACATTGATTTCACCGCTGAAGTGCAGCGCTCGCTGCGCGTGCTGGATGGCGGTGTTGTAGTGTTCGACTCGGTGCAAGGCGTGGAACCACAGAGCGAAACGGTATGGCGCCAGGCAGACCGGTACGGTGTACCCCGAATTTGTTTCGCAAACAAGATGGACCGGACCGGTGCATCTTTCGAGCGAACGATCGATTCCATCAAACAACGCCTGGGAGCCAACCCGATTGCCATGCAAATGCCAATCGGACTGGAAGCCTCCTTCCATGGCGTGGTGGACCTGATGACCATGAAAGCCACACTCTGGGATGACGAACTTGGCCAGGAACCACGTGAAGTTGATATCCCCGCCGATTTGAAAACCGAAGCAGAAGAGCGCCATCATAGCATGGTCGAACGCATTGCTGAGCTTGACGATGAACTGACGGTTAAATATCTCGAAGGCAATGAGATCAGTCAGGCAGAACTGAAAGATGCCCTCCGGCGGGCCGTGATTGCAAATAAGGCGGCGCCGGTTTTTTGTGGCAGTTCATTGCGTAATAAGGGTGTGCAATTGGTGTTGGACGCGGTGATCGATTACCTGCCATCACCGCTGGATGTGCCGGCGATTACCGGCACAGATCCCCGCACCGAGGAAATCATTGAATTACCGCCTGAAGATGATGCAATATTGAGTGCGTTGGTCTTTAAAATTGTTACCGATCCATATGTGGGGCGGCTGGCTTATTTCCGAGTTTATTCGGGTATCTTAAGCCAGGGACAAATGGTCACCAACTCTACCAAAGCCAAGCGGGAACGCGTCGGACGATTGCTGCGCATGTACGCGGACCATCGCGAAGACGTTACCGAAGTGCGCGCAGGGGATATTGCCGCCGTCCTGGGGTTCAAAGAAACCTTTACGGGCGATACCCTGTGTGAAAATAAACTGGTAGTTCTGGAAAACATCACTTTCCCTGAACCGGTCATCAATGTAGCCATTGAACCCAAGACGAATGTCGACCAGGCTCGGATGGGGGAAGCATTGCGGAAACTCTCTGAGGAAGACCCGACCTTCCGCGTGCATTCGGACGAAAATTCCGGACAGACCATCATCGAAGGTATGGGCGAGTTGCACCTGGAAGTGATTGTGGACCGCATGATGCGGGAATTCCATGTGCAGGCCAATGTTGGGAAACCACGCGTGGCATACCGGGAATCGATTACAAGGCCTGTCAAGGAAGTTAATTATAAATACGTCAAGCAGACAGGTGGTCATGGCCAATATGGGCATGTGGTCATCTCGCTTGAGCCAGGTGAGCGTGGCAGTGGTGTCGTTTTCGAGAGCAAGATTTTCGGTGGGTCAATCCCGCGTGAATATATCCCGGCAATCGAAAAAGGCATCAAGGAAGCCTCCGAAAGCGGCGTCCTGGCAGGTTACCCGGTGGTCGATCTGAAAGTAACCTTGTTCGACGGATCGTTCCACGAAGTGGATTCGAATGAAATGGCATTCAAAATGGCAGCCACATTCGCTTTCAAGGAAGGCGTCCAGAAGGGTGGACCGGTTCTCTTGGAACCGATCATGAAGGTCGAAGCGGTTGCCCCGGAAGAATTCCTGGGTGACATCATCGGCGGATTGAACGGGCGGCGGGCGACCATCCGCGGCATGGAAATGCGCCAGGGAAACGCCCAGGCAGTAAATGCAACCGTTCCGCTGGGTGAGATGTTTGGATATGCAACCGAATTACGTTCAGCGACTCAAGGTCGAGGTGTATTCTCGATGGAATTTGACCACTATGCACCAGTCCCCGAATCAGTGGCGCGGGAAATCTTAAAGTCATAGTTCTTTTCTAGTACCAAAGGAGAGATAAGGTTATGGCCAAGAAGAAGTACGAGCGAACGAAACCGCACATGAACGTGGGGACGATGGGACACATCGACCACGGCAAGACCACGTTGACGGCCGCAATTACGAAATACAGCCAGATGCTTGGGAATGCCAGTTTCCGGGCGTATGACTCGATCGACAATGCCCCGGAAGAGAAAGCCCGCGGCATCACGATCAACATTGCCCATGTTGAATACGAGACCGACAAGCGTCATTATGCGCACGTCGATATGCCCGGACACCGTGACTATATCAAGAACATGATCACCGGTGCCGCCCAGGTGGATGGCGCCATCCTGGTGGTGGCCGCCCCGGATGGTCCCATGCCGCAAACGCATGAGCACGTCCTGCTGGCCCGCCAGGTGGAAGTACCTTCCATCGTCGTTTATTTGAACAAGACCGACCAGATGGATGACCCCGAGTTGCTCGAGCTGGTCGAAATGGAACTGCGCGAGCTGTTGACCAACCAGGGCTTCCCTGGCGACACTATTCCGATCGTGCGTGGCAGTGCCCTGCAAGCCCTTGAGAGCACCTCCACCGACCCGGATGCACCCGAATACGCCAGCATCAAGGAATTGCTGCGGGTGGTGGACGAGTACATTCCCGAGCCGAAGCGTGAGATCGACAAGCCTTTCATGATGCCGGTCGAAGACGTCTTCTCGATCAAGGGTCGTGGCACGGTTGTGACCGGTCGTGTCGACCGTGGCGTCATCAAGGTTGGGGAACCGGTCGAGATCATTGGTCTGCGCGAGACCCGCAGCTCGGTCTGCACGGGTGTGGAAATGTTCCATAAGAGCATGGACACCGGGATGGCCGGGGACAACCTGGGCCTGCTGCTGCGTGGCATTGAGCGCACCGATGTGGAGCGCGGCCAGGTGGTTGCCAAGCCGGGTTCGATCACCCCGCATACCAAGTTCGAGGCGAAAGTATATGTGCTGAAGAAGGAAGAAGGTGGGCGGCACAGTGCATTCTTCAATGGCTATCGCCCGCAGTTTTACATCCGCACGATGGATGTGACCGGCAACGTCGAGTTGCCTGCGGGAGTGGAAATGGTTCTGCCGGGCGACAATGTCGACCTGACTGTCACCCTGATCGTCCCGGTTGCACTCGAGCAGGGCTCCAAGTTCGCCATCCGTGAAGGCGGTCTGACCGTCGGCGCAGGTGTCATCACCAAGATCATCCAATAGGTAAACAAAGAATATGACGAAGCAGAAGATCCGCATCCGCCTTAAGGCTTATGACCATCGTGTTCTCGACCAGTCTGCCAAGCGGATTGTCGAAACAGCCGAGCGTTCCGGCGCCCATGTTGTTGGCCCGGTACCCTTGCCAACCAAGAAGGAACGGTTTACAATACGCCGCTCGACTTTCATCGATAAAGACTCACACGAGCACTTTGAAATCCGCACGCATAATCGCCTTATTGATGTTTTGGATCCTGATTCGAAGACGATCGATATGCTGATGCGGTTAAACCTGCCTGCGGGTGTGGATATCGAAATTAAAATCTAACAGGTTGTCTGTTCGTCACGCTGGTCTGACGGAAAATTTGTCAGGCCAGTTGGATTGGATGGGCAGCACAAGAACGGTTCTGGTCGTGGGCCCCAATATACTGTGTGCCGCGCCAGGCTAGTTGACTGTGCTGTAACCGAGATGATGCAGCCTAGCCCAGGCTGACAGTCTTGAGAAACGTTTTGAAGGAGAAAACCGAGTATGTTGAAAGGGCTGATTGGCAAGAAGATCGGCATGACCCAGATCTTCGATGAGAGTGGTGCGGCTGTACCGGTTACTCTGATTGAAGCTGGGCCGTGTTATGTTACGCAGGTACGCCTTCCCGAAAAGGAAGGTTACGCAGCGGTTCAACTCGGATTCAACGAGGGGAAGATCAAGCGCCTGACTTCAGGCGAACTCGGTCACCTCAAGAAGAACGAATTGCCTCCGCTGCGTTTTTTGCGCGAGTTTCGCGCAAAAGAAACCGGACTTAAGGCCGGCGATAAATTGACTGTCGAAGTCTTCGGCGTTGGCGAGCATGTGGACGTGATTGGTACCAGCAAAGGGAAGGGTTTCGCCGGAGTGGTGAAGCGTTACCACTTTGCCGGTGGCCCCAAGACACACGGCGCATCCGACCGTTTACGTGCTCCCGGCTCGAGCGGTTCAACTACCACCCCAGGTCGTGTTTATAAAGGAACACGCCGTCCAGGACATATGGGCCACGAGCGGGTAACCGCCCAGAGCCTTAAGGTTGTCCTGGTGGATGTTGAGCGAAACCTGCTGGGTGTGCGTGGTGCCGTTCCCGGACCGAGGGGTGGCTTGGTCATGATTCAGGATGCGCGCAAGCAATAGCGCCGATGATGGGAGTATGGGTACTATGAAAGTAGATGTTGTCAACATGAAGGGCGAGAAGGTCAAGACCGTGGATTTACCGGCCGAGATTTTCGAGACCCAGGTGAATGTAGATCTGATGCACCAGGCATATCTCCAACAAATGGCGAATGCACGCCTGGGTACGCATAAGACCAAGACCCGCAGCGAAGTTGCTGGCGGTGGCAAGAAGCCATGGAAACAAAAGGGGACCGGGCGTGCCCGCCAGGGTTCAACACGTGCTCCGCAATGGGTGCATGGTGGCAAGATCCACACACCCCAACCACGCAAGTATACACAGCACATGCCGCTCAAGATGCGCCGTGCAGCATTACGTTCGGCATTATCCGCCAAAGCAGCCGATGCCGGCGTTGTGGTAGTGGATGAACTGGTTCTGGACGAGCCCAAGACGCGCCTGATGGCGCAGGCATTGAACCTGCTCGTTGGAGATGCAACGGTACTGGTGCTGGTGGCTGAAAAAGACGCCGCCTATGAAGTGGTCACCCGATCAACCAACAACCTTCCGGATGCCAAGGTATTAATGGCAAATTATGTAAATATCCGGGATTTGTTTGGCTACGAAAAACTCGTCATGCCCCTTAAGGCAATCGACGTGTTGAAATCTTTCCTGGTGTAGGAGGGCTGCATGACAACAATATATGATGTAATCCGCCGCCCTCTCGTAACTGAGAAATCGAATTATCAGTCCAGCAAGCTGCACCAATATTCCTTTGAAGTGATCGGTGAGGCCACACGCAGCCTGGTCAAGGATGCTATTGAGACGTTGTTCGATGTCAAGGTCGTGAGAGTGAATATCATGAACACCTCGGCCAAGCGCAGCCGCCGTCGCAACCGGCGGTTGGCAGTGCGGGCGCCTGGAATCAAGAAAGCAATCGTTACCCTGGCCGAGGGAAGCACCCTCGAGATCTTTGAAGGGGTGAAATAATGGCTGTCAAGAAATATAAACCCACGACGCCCGGCCAGCGGGGGATGACCGGATATACGTTTGACGAAATCACCAAGTCCACCCCGGAGCGCAGCTTGATCTTACCTCCGCACAATTACGGTGGGCGTGATACCAAAGGTCGCATCTCCGTTCGCCATCGTGGTGGTGGTAATCGCAGATATATCCGCGTGATTGATTTCAAACGCGACAAGCATAATATCCCCGCCAAAGTAGCGGCAATCGAGTACGATCCGAACCGCACAGCCCGCCTGGCACTCCTTTTCTATGCGGATGGCGAAAAACGTTACATTATTGCCCCGCTTGGGATTAAAGTTGGCGACACGCTCTTCTCAGGACCCCAGGCCGAAATCCGACCCGGCAATTGCCTGCCTCTGGCAAGCATTCCCGTCGGCACGATGGTACACAACATCGAGTTGAAGGAAGGCAAGGGCGGGCAGATGGTACGGTCTGCAGGTGGTTCGGCGCAGTTGTTGGCCAAAGAGGGCGAGTATGCCCAGATCCGCCTGCCGTCCAGTGAGGTGCGTCTGGTTCGCCAGACCTGCTACGCCACCATCGGGCAGGTTGGAAACCTGGATCACAGCAATATTAAATTGGGTAAAGCCGGCCGCAAACGCCACATGGGTATTCGTCCGACGGTCCGTGGCACAGCCATGTCTCCGCGCGATCACCCGCATGGTGGTGGTGAAGGTCGCCAGCCAACCGGTATGCCCGGACCAAAAACCCCGTGGGGTCGGCCCGCTCGTGGTTATAAGACTCGCCGCTTAAGCGAACCGATAAATATATTGTGCGCCATCGCACCAAGTCCAGCCGCTGAGTCGTCGAGTAGGATGTGAGGTAAGCAGATATGTCTCGATCATTGAAAAAAGGGCCTTTCATTGCCCCGAAACTATTGAAGAAGATTGAAGCAATGAACCAAAAAGGTGAAAAGAAGGTCATCCGTACCTGGAGTCGGGCGAGTGTGATCTTTCCACAGATGGTGGGGCACACGATCGCGGTCCATGATGGCCGCCGCCATGTGCCGATCTACATCACCGAAAATATGGTAGGTCATCGCCTGGGCGAATTTGCCCCAACGCGCTTCTTCCGTGGTCACATGGCGGCTGAGAAGTCGTCCAAGCCGGCAGCGTAGGAGCTTTGAGATGCCTCACGATATTCATGCTAAATTGAGTTACCTGACCATCTCGGCCCAGAAGGTACGCCTGGTTGTCGACCTGGTGCGCGGAAAAGATGCGGTGAAGGCAATGGAAATCCTGCGCTTTGCACCCCAGAGCGCAGCCCAGCCGGTGGGAAAGCTCCTGGCTTCCGCTGTTGCCAATGCTGAAGAAAATTTCGGTGTCAGCCGTGACGACCTGTATGTTGCCAAGATCTTTGCTGACGAAGCACCCACCCGCAAGTGGCGTCGCTTCGGAGCACGTGGCCGCTTCAAGCCGATCATGCGTCGTTCGTCGCATGTGACCATCGTTTTACACGAGCGCGAGGCTGCCTAACCGGCAAAGAAAAGACGAAGGAGATCTTATGGGTCGAAAAGTTCATCCGATTGGTTTTCGCCTGAATGTGAATCAGGACTGGCGTGGTCGTTGGTTTGCCGAAGGTGCGCAATACCGTGACCAACTAGGGCAGGATTTTGCCATCCGAGACATGATCTACCAGGACGCAGGTCGTGCGGGTGTCTCCCGTATCGACGTTGAGCGATATCCTGGGAAGCTGAAAGTTTCCGTTTTCACTGCGAAACCGGGCATCCTGATTGGTCGCAAAGGCGAAGGTATTAAGAAGATCAGGATCAATTTGGAAGGGTTGACTGGTAAAAAGGTCGACCTGGATATCAAGGAGATCAAGGCGCCAGATTGTGACGCGTTCCTGGTATCGCGCAATATCGCAGATCAGTTGGAACGTCGTATCAGTTACCGCCGCGCCATGAAGCGCGCCATCCAGCAGGCCATGCGCCAGGGCGCACAGGGTATCAAGATCCAGGTAGCTGGTCGGTTGTCGGGTGCAGAAATGGCCCGCACGGTATGGCTGCGTGATGGCCGTGTGCCGCTGCAGACCTTGCGCGCGGATATTGATTTTTCCAGCACCGAAGCTTCAACCACCTATGGCCAGATTGGTGTCAAGGTCTGGGTTTATCACGGTGAGATGAAAACTGAAGTGGAAGAAAAAGTTGAGACGACCGAAGGCGTCTACGTAAGTGAATAGACGCGGTGTCTGTGGAGTGAGGTTGATGCTATGTTAATGCCAAAACGTATGAAATACCGCAAGCAGATGCGCGGCCGCATGAAAGGAAAGGAATCGCGTGGCGTTGAGATTTCCTTCGGCGAATTCGGCTTGCTGGCGATGGAACCGGGATGGGTAACCGCCCGCCAAATCGAAGCCGCCCGCAGAACGCTGGTTCACGCCATGAAGCGCCGCGGCAAGGTTTGGATCCGAATATTTCCCGGATAAGCCCTATACCCAAAAACCCCCTGAAACCCGTATGGGTAAAGGTAAGGGAAATGTGGAATACTGGGTTGCCGTAGTCAAGCCGGGTCGTGTCATGTTCGAGGTAGGTGGTCTTGATGAAGAGACTGCCAAAGTGGCTCTGGGCCTGGCCAGGCGAAAATTTTCCATCAAGACCAAGGTTATTGCCCGTCATGATGCGAACCTGGGAGAGCAAGCATGAAATCCGAAGAGATTCGCAAATTATCGCCTGATGAAATTCAGGTCAAGCTGGCGGATAGCCGGGAAGAGCTTATGAAGCTTCGCTTCCAACAGGTGACCGGTCAACTGACTGATACCAATCGCTTACGCTATCTGCGCCGTGACATCGCCCGTTTTGAGACGATCTTGAACGAGCCCGCGCAAACGGGTGTACAGGAAGGTGTAGCATGAACGACCGTCGTAGAATAACTGGCGTAGTCACCAGTAACAAGATGACCAAGACCGTGGTGGTTGAGATTGGCCGGACTTATCGGCACCCGCTCTACCGCAAGGTTGTCCACTTGAGCAAGCGGGTAAAGGCACATGATGAGTTGGATTGCCAGATTGGCGACCAGGTCATGATCGTGGAAAGTCGACCGCTTTCGCGCGACAAGCGCTGGGTAGTCGAATCGATTGTCAAGCATGAAATCCGCACGGTCGATACTGCCGTGACAGAGATGGTTACAGAGCCAGAGGAGACAAAGCCGGTTTTGGAAGAGTTGGCAGACGAGCCCTCTGAAGAGGTCGAGTCATGATCCAGAAGGAATCCCGCGTAAAAGTCGCCGATAATACTGGCGCACGAGAATTGTTGGTGATCCACGTTATGGGCGGATCCACCCGCCGTTATGGCGCGATCGGTGACGTTGTGGTTGCAACTGTCAAGTCTGCAACCCCGCAAGGCACTGTCAAGAAGTCTGAGATCGTCAAAGCGGTCATTGTTCGCTGCACAAAGGAATGGCGCCGGGAAGATGGTTCGTATATCCGCTTCGACGATAATGCCGCTGTGATCCTGGATACGGACGGACAAAACCCCAAAGGCAGCCGTATTTTCGGGCCGGTGGCGCGCGAACTGCGTGAAAAAGGCTTTATGAAGATTGTTTCGCTGGCCCCGGAAGTGCTTTAGGCCAGTTGAGGAGTGAACGATGAGAGTCAAAATTCGTAAGGGTGATACCGTTGAGATTATCAGCGGGAAGATCGAAGAAAAAGGCAAACGCGGCCAGGTGATCAGAGTATTGCCGGAAGAGAAACGCGTGGTTATCCAGGGCCTGAACATTCATACAAAGCATCAAAAACAGGTTCAGACTCAGGGTCGCACCATCAACCCCGGCAGGATGAAATTCGAAGCCCCGCTTGACATCTCGAACGTTATGCTGATCTGCCCAAAGTGTAGCCAACCAACTCGTGTGAACGTCCAGCATAACGACGACGGTGTTCATCGCGTTTGCAAAAAATGTCAGGCGTTGATCGATTAGTCCGCCGGTGGAGCAATGATTTATGAATAGACTGCAAGAACGATATCAAAAGGAAGCTGTCCCGGCCCTGCAAAAGGCATTTCAGTACAAGAATGTCATGCAGGTACCCCATATCACCAAGGTTGTGGTGAACATCGGCCTGGGCAGCGAACAGGATAATGCCAAGGCTCTCGAAGCCGCCATGGGTGATATGACAACCATCACCGGGCAAAAACCTGTCATGACGAAGGCCCGCACTAGCATCGCCAACTTTAAGTTGCGCGAAGGCCGCATCATCGGCACCAAGGTGACGTTGCGCGGTTACAAAATGTGGTCCTTCCTGGACCGGTTAATGAACACTGCCTTGCCACGTGTGCGTGACTTTCGCGGTGTCTCTCCGGACGCATTTGACGGACGTGGCAATTATACGCTTGGCTTGCGTGACCAATTGATCTTCCCGGAGATCGAATACGATAAGATCGATAAGTTAAGAGGCATGGAGGTCACGGTTGTGACCACCGCCAAATCTGATGACCATGCGCGGCTGATGTTGCAATTGCTGGGCATGCCGTTCAAGAAGGAAGCATAACTATGGCAAGCACTTGCATGAAGTACCGTGAAATTCGCCGCAAGTATCCCAACCAGATACGCCACCGTTGTTCGCTTTGCGGACGCCCACGCGGTTATATTCGCCGATTTGGCTTATGCCGGATTTGCTTCCGTGAATTAGCGCTGGAAGGGAAAATTCCCGGCGTTGTAAAGTCGTCTTGGTAACCGGGTGGAGGTAAGAAATGAGCATGACTGATCCTATTGCTGATATGCTGACCCGCATCCGTAACTCGATGATGAGTGGTCAAGCTATGACGGCTATGCCTTATTCGAAGGTCAAGGGTGAAATCGCCAAGATCCTTAAAGAAGAAGGCTATCTTGAAAATTTCGAAGTTGCAGATGGCGAACGTCCTAGCCAACAGGTGCTTCGGGTGAAGATCAAGTACTTTGGCGAGCGCCGTGAGCGCAAACCGGTGATCACAGGACTGGAACGCATCAGTCGCCCGGGCCGGCGTGTTTATACCAAAAAGCAGGATATTCCCTGGGTGCTTTCAGGCATTGGTGTTGCCATTCTTTCCACACCCAAGGGTATCATGACCGGTCAACGTGCCCGCCAATTGGGTGTGGGCGGCGAGATCCTCTGCAAGGTCTGGTAGAGAGGAGAATTAAAGTGTCTCGAGTTGGACGTATGCCCGTGGTCATTCCTGCCGGAGTGCAGGTGAACATCAACGGATCGAACGTTGATGTCAAAGGGCCGAAAGGTGAGATGAAGCGGACCTTCTCTCCATTGATTGGAATTGCCATGGAGAATGGTCAAGTGGTGATTACCAGAAAATCAGACCAACCGGCTGAACGCGCCTTGCATGGGACGACCCGTGCGGTACTTGCAAACATGATCAATGGCGTCAGCGCTGGGTTTGAACGTATCCTCGAAATCGAAGGTGTCGGCTACCGGGCCGAAATGAACGGCGCGAACCTTGTTTTGCATATGGGATATTCGCACCCGGTGGAAATGGAACCGCCTTCAGGGATTTCCTTTGATGTTGACCAGAAGGCTCGCCAGGTTTTTGTGCGTGGTTTTGACAAGGAAGCGGTCGGCCAGGTCGCGGCAAATGTCCGCAATGTGCGCCCACCGGAACCTTACCATGGGAAAGGCCTCCATTACCTGGGCGAGAAGATTCGACGCAAGGCTGGCAAGGCCGGAAAGGCTGCAAAGTAATCTATGGTAGAGAAGAATCGTTCCGAAGCTCGAATCAGGCGGCATGTTCGCGTGCGGATCAACGTACAAGGCACACCGCAGCGGCCTCGCTTAAGCGTGTTCCGCAGCCTCTCGGAAATTTATGCCCAGGTCATTGACGATAAGGCTGGGCAAACCATTGCGTCGGCCTCAACGATTGACCAGGAATTGCGTGATCAGATGAAGGGCTTGAAGAAATCTGAGCAAGCCAAAATGGTCGGCAAAAAGTTGGCCGAGCGCGCCAAGGTAAAAGGCGTGCAGACGGTCGTTTTCGACCGCGGTGGTTTCAAATATAGCGGCCGGGTGAAAGCTCTGGCTGATGGCGCCCGCGAAGGCGGCCTGGAATTCTAGGGCCTGATTGGAGAACGTTATGTTGAATTACCAGGTAACGGAAGTTGATCAGCAAGCAGAATCGCTCGACGAACGCGTGATCGAGATTGCACGCGTTGCGAAAGTTGTGAAAGGCGGACGCCGTTTCCAGTTCCGCGTAACACTGATCATGGGCGATAATAACGGTAAAGTGGGCATGGGTGTTGGCAAGGCAAATGCCGTGCCGGATGCAATGCGCAAAGCTACGGACCGCGCCCGCAAGGACATGCATAAGGTCTTTCTGTCCAGGACTACCATTCCTCACCAAT
Organism: uncultured Chloroflexia bacterium; assembly: GCA_963814135.1. Lineage (GTDB taxonomy): Bacteria > Chloroflexota > Anaerolineae > Anaerolineales > Villigracilaceae > UBA877. The sequence goes on from CAWFBZ010000008.1 coordinate 50,841, forward strand.
CCACTGGTAAAGTTGGGGGATCCGTTGTCCTGCTCAAACCTGCCTCTCCCGGTACCGGCGTTATTGCCGGTGGTGGCGTGCGTGCCGTGTTGGAAGCGGTCGGCATCCATGATATCCTGACCAAGTCGCTTGGTTCATCGAATGTCCTGAACTCTGTCCAGGCCACACTTCAAGCGCTTGAGGCGCTTAAAGTCGCCGCAGGAAGAGGCCGCCCGGCGCGGCAAGTCTGTCGAAGAATTGCAGCCGTACTGGGAAAGGAGAAAGAAGCATGGCTAAAAAAGCCGAAGCTAAGATGATCAAGCTCACCCTGGTGCGCAGCCCGATTGGTTTCCCTGAGCCACAGAAGGCTACCGTGCGCGCCTTGGGCCTGCGCCATTTGCACCAAACCGTGGAGCACGAAGATACACCCGTGGTACGTGGAATGGTTGCCAAAATCATCCACATGATCCAGATTGAAGAGTAGGCATCAAGATGAAACTGAACGATCTTATTCCTAACGTTACCAAGAAATCACGCAAGCGCGTGGGCCGTGGCATCTCTGCGGGCCAGGGCAAGACGGCTGGGCGTGGTACAAAGGGCCAGAACTCTCGAGCCGGCTCGGGTGGGCATCTTTACCGGCAAGGTGGCAATTTGCCATTCTTCCGCCGCTTACCGTTCGTCCGTGGTAAAGGCTTTACCCCACCTTATGATGTCGAGTTTAACGAAGTGAACCTCGACCAGTTGGTTTCCTTCAAAACAGATGTAGAAGTCAATCCGGATACCCTGGATAAAGCAAGCCTGTTGCGCGATCCGCGCAACCCGGTTGCCATATTGGGCCGTGGTGAAATTACAACTGCCATTAAGGTGCGTGTTCACCGGGTTACGAAGAGTGCCAAAGCCAAGATCGAGGCTGCTGGCGGTTCGGTGGAATTAATTGGTTAACCCGATCGCGGGAGGAGACCTGGTATGAAAAACGCATTTACAGGATGGCGTTATCTCTGGACGTCGCAAGACATCCGCCGCAAGCTGCTTATAACCATTGGTCTTTTAGTTATATTCCGGGTGGCGGCGAATGTGCCCGTCCCTGGGATTAATGGCACTGCCCTTAAATCGCTCTTGCAGGGCTCTGGAACGTTTTTTGCCTTCCTTGACCTGCTTTCAGGCGGTACTATTTCGCATTTTTCCATCCTGGCGATGGGCGTGTATCCATATATTACTGCCCAGATTATCCTGCAACTACTGACCCCAATCTTTCCTGCGCTCCAGCGCAAAATGGAAGAAGATCCGCGCGAAGGTCAGAAGTGGCAGGAAAGGTGGACATATTACCTGTCTATTCCTATGGCTGCGCTCTCCGCATTCGGCCAGATCAACCTGTTCAATTCGTATTCCGTCCAGGGTGGACAGGGTCAGATTGTGCCATTTGGATTCAATGCTACCCAATGGCTCCCATCAGTGACCTTGCTGGTTACCATGATTGCTGGGACGATGTTTGCGATCTGGTTGGGCGAATTGATTTCCGAGTATGGTATCCGTGGACAGGGCCTGTCGCTGATCATCTTTGCGGGCATTGTCGCTCGTATGCCGGCCAGCTTTGGTTCGCTCCTGGCAGATAAGCAGCACGGTTGGATCCTGGTGATTTCCATGGCCATCGTAATGGTAGCGGTCATCTACGCCATCGTCTTCGTGCAACAGGGTCGCCGCAACGTCCCCGTCATGTATCCCGGTCGTCGGGTCGGCAGCCGCATGTCTATGCCGGTGAAGGGTACTCTTCCACTGATGGTTAACCTGGCTGGCATGATCCCGCTTATCTTCGCAAGCGCCATTCTGCAGTTCCCGTCCATTATTGCCAGTTACTTTGTAAATTCTGCCAATGCGACGGTGGCAAAATTTGCCTCCACCACACAGACCGTTTTTAATGGGAGTGGATGGGTTTACTATCTACTGTATTTCGTTATGGTAGTCAGCTTCACCTTCTTCTACACTGATGTGATGTTCTCTCAGCAGAATTATGGCGAGAATCTCAAGAAAACCGGTGCCCAAATTCCGGGTGTGAACCGTGGGGCGCCAACTCAGAAATATCTGACCAAGGTCCAGCGCCGGATTACCCTCCCGGGCGCGTTTTTCCTGGGCTTGGTGGCTGTGCTGGGCTATCTGATCAATTTGGTCCTGCAGGCGTTTGGCATTGGCGGATCGACTGCTTCCTCGACCATTTTCCTGGTCTCGGCAGCTGGCTTGCTGATCGTCGTCGGCGTAGTCCGGGATGTATTCCTGAATATTGACGCCGAATTGAAGCTGCACGGTTACGATGACGCGCACCTGGTAAGATAGCATGCCTACTTACATTGTTCTTCTCGGTCCTCCTGGTGTGGGAAAAGGTACTCAAGCAGAAATCATCGCTGAGACTACCGGTTTGCCCCACATCTCTTCGGGAGATTTGTTCCGGGAAAACATCAAAAACGCCACCGAACTTGGGAAAACGGCTCAGTCTTTCATGAATAAAGGCGAGTTGGTCCCCGATGACGTGACGATCGGCATGATCCGGGACCGGTTATCCCACCCCGATTGCAAAGACGGGGCACTCCTGGACGGTTTCCCCCGCACCACGGTGCAGGCGGATGCATTGGAAAAACTGCTGGCCGAATTTGGCGGTAAGGTCAACTATGTTCCCTATATCGCGGCTTCCGAGGCCACCCTGGTCGAGCGCTTGAGCGGGCGATGGACCTGCAAAGCCCAGGGTCACATCTTCCACGAAAAGCATAATCCTCCCAGGCAGGCAGGTGTATGTGACCTGGATGGTTCAGAGCTTTACCAGCGGGATGATGACAAAGCCGATACGGTCACCCGGCGCATCCAGGTCTATTTCGCCCAGACCGCGCCCCTGATCGCTTATTACCGGGAACGTGGGATATTGTCTGAAGTTGACGGTGCCCAATCGATAGAGAAAGTTACCGCCAATCTTTTGGCGGTGTTGGGAAAATAAAATGGCCTGGGATCGTGATGTGATCGTCAAAAATCCGGCTGAAGTAGCGCTTATGCGCGAAGCTGGACGCGTCAATGCCCTGGCATTAGCTTCTGTTAGAGAACTTTTACAACCCGGTGTTACTACTGCAGACCTCAACGCGGCTGCTGAGGAGACTCTGCGGAAACACGGCGCATATTCGCCATTCAAGGACTATGGGCAACCACCTTTCCCCGGATCCATTTGTTCCAGCGTCAATGAAGAGCTGGTCCATGGCATCCCCGGGAAACGCAAGCTCAAAGAAGGCGATATCATCTCAATCGATTGTGGGGCGGTCGTCGAAGGGTTTGTGGGCGACGCAGCCTTCACGGCTGGCGTCGGGCAGATTAGCCCGGAGGCCAGTCGGTTGATCGAGATGACCCGGCAGGCGCTGTTTGTTGGCATTGCAATGATGCGACCGGGAAACAAAACGGGCGACGTTTCTGCTGCCATCCAGCAATTTGTGGAGGCGCAGGGATACCAGGTCGTCCGGGAATACACCGGACACGGTGTCGGCCGGAACATGCACGAAGGACCGCAGGTGCCGAATTACGGCACTCCCGGCACAGGTGTGTTGTTGCGGCCTGGGATGACGATCGCACTTGAACCGATGGTTCTTGTCGGTACATTCCGCACACGTGTCCTCTCAAACCAGTGGACGGTTGTCTCTGCTGATGGGTTATTGACGGCGCATTATGAGCATTCTGTCGCCGTCACCGAAGGCGACCCTCTTGTCCTGACTGTCCCATAATCGGTCAGCGAAGACGCCACAAAGCTGGACGGAAGATAACAGAACAAGTATAATTCAACCTTTGGTTGCATAACTAACGGCAAGGAGAAGCAATTATGAAAGTAGGTCCATCCATTCGCAAGCGCTGTGCGAAGTGTAAAGTTGTCAAGCGCAAGGGCAGATTGTATATCATCTGCGAAAATCCTAAGCATAAACAGCGACAAGGATAGTGAAATATGGCAAGAATTGAAGGTGTTGACCTCCCGCGTAATAAACGCGTAGAAATCGGGCTGAATTACCTGTTCGGCATCGGCCCAACCCGCTCGCGCGAGATTCTGGCAGCGACCAAAATCAATCCGGATACACGCGTCAATGATTTGAGCGAAACCGAAGTTTCGGCAATCCGCGAGTACATCGCGAAGAACTGGAAAGTCGAAGGCGACCTGCGCCGGCAGGAACAGTTGAATATCAAGCGTCTGGTTGAAATCGGCTGCTATCGCGGCCTGCGCCATCGCCGGAATTTGCCTGTCCACGGACAACGCACGCGCACCAATGCTCGCACCGCCAAGGGTCCCAAGAAGACCGTTGCCGGGCGCGGACGCCGCAAGGGCGGTAAGAAATAATCCGTAAACAGGAACCAGAGAGGTTTTATGGCTCAGACAGTACGTTCTGCGCGTCGCGCTAGCGGCGCCAAAAAAAGCAAGCGCAGCCTGTCCTATGGACAGGTGCATGTCTTTGCATCGTTCAATAACACCATTGTGACGGTAACTGACCCAGATGGCAATACCCTGTGTTGGGGTAGCTCCGGTTCGGTCGGGTTCAAGGGTTCCCGCAAGAGCACACCCTTTGCGGCCCGTTTGGCTGCCGAGCAGGCTATCAAGGCTGCCCAGACCATGGGCATTCAAGAGGTGGACCTGTTCGTCAAAGGCCCGGGACCTGGTCGTGAATCTGCGATCAGAGCCGTCCAGTCGATGGGTCTGAAGGTCAAATCCATTTCAGATCTGACACCGGTCGCACATAATGGTTGCCGGCCTCCCAAGAAGCGCCGCGTTTAGTTTGGTTGAGAGAGGGTTGTACGTATGGCGAAATATATAGGACCGGCCTGCAAACTGTGCCGGCGTGAATCCGAAAAGTTATTCTTAAAGGGAGATCGCTGTTTTACTCCCAAGTGTGCCTTCGAACGACGTGGTTTCGCTCCTGGTCAACATGGCCGCTCAGGTGGTCATGGTGGACGTGGCGGACAGGGTCGTGAGTCCGATTACGCCAAGCAGTTGCGCGCCAAGCAGAAAGCACGCCGCATCTATGGCGTTTTCGAGCGCCAGTTCCGACGTTATTATGCCAAGTCGTTGAAAGCGCGTGGCATTACTGGTCTCATGCTCCTGCAGATTCTCGAATCTCGTTTGGACAATGTCGTCTACCGTTTGGGCTTTGCTTCGAGCCGCTCCCAGGCGCGCCTGTTGGTCACGCACGGTCACTTTACCGTAAATGGCCGCCGGACGGACATTCCTTCGATGACTTTGGGCGCCGGCGATGTTATTTCAGTCCGTGAAGGTTCGCATGATGCCACTTATTTCAAGGAATTGGCTTCCTTCGCCGAGACTCGCAACATTCCCGCCTGGCTGAGCCGTGACTTGCAAACTCTTTCAGGGAATTTCTTGCGCTTGCCGGAACGTCCTGAGATTGACGGTAACTTGAACGAACAGTTGATCGTCGAGTACTACTCGCGCTAATCCGAGTCTGTTCTCATTGACGCGGCGTACCGTTCTGTACGCCGGGAGAGGTGAATCGTGACAATCACGAGCATGGTGATGCCGAAGATCGAGCGCGAAGCGGAAGCGCGAAATTATGGAAAATTTGTCATTGGTCCCTTGGAGCACGGTTATGGCGTGACCCTGGGCAATGCCTTGAGACGCGTATTGTTATCGTCGCTCGAAGGTGCCGCGGTAACATCCATCCGTATTGTGGATATCCTGCATGAATTCAGTGATATCCCGGGTGTGCGCGAAGATGTTTTGCAGGTGATGTTGCAGGTCAAGCAACTGCGTTTGATTCTCGAAGACGTGGATGCCACCCGCATGCATTTGGAAGTCCGTGGCGAAGGTGTGGTCACTGCGGCGGATATCATTACTTCGCCTGAAGTGAAAATTATCAATCCGGATCTGTATCTGTTTACTGCAGATAGTGCCAAGACCCGCCTTGACATTGAGTTGATCGTCGAACGCGGACGCGGCTACATCCCTTCCAATGAACGCGGGCGTATGCCGATTGGCGAGTTGCCGGTGGATGCTATATTTAGTCCGGTCAAGCGTGTCAATTGGGAAGTCCTGGCGGCGCGTGTCGGTCAAAGCACCAATTATGATCGGCTGGTCCTCGAGATCTGGACGGACGGTGCAGTTTCACCCGAGAATGCCTTAAGCGCCTCCGCCAAATTGCTGATCGAGCATCTCCGTTATATTGCCGGAATTAGCGAAGAGACGCTGACCATCACGATGGAAAAAGAGACCTCCGGCTCGCATCTCACCAGTGAAGTGGCTGAGACGCCGGTCGAATCACTGGACCTGTCTGTACGCGTCTTCAACTCGCTCAAGCGCACGGGCATAACCACGGTTGGGGATGTGCTTGACCTGCTCGAGAAGGGCGATCAAGCGGTCATGTCCATCCGCAATTTTGGTGAAAAGAGCCTGGACGAACTGCGCGAAAAGATGCAGGAGAAGGGCTACATGAAGGACGAAACAAAGAAAGAGTCGGAGTAGTGTAGAAATGCGACATCAAGTAGCAGGTTATAAACTTAATCGAACCATGGGCGGGCGGATTGCATTACGCCGCAATCTGATCAAGCAATTATTCACGCATGAGCGCATCCGCACCACCGTGACCAAAGCTGCTGCCATCCGTGGGGAAGCGGAGCGGATGATTACCATTGCCCGCAAAGCTTCGGAAGCCAGCGAATTGCAGAAGGTGGCAGCCCGTCGTTTGATTGCCGGTAGACTGGGCAATAACAGTAATGATACCGTCAAGAAACTATTCGACGAAATTGCGCCTCGTTTTGCCGACCGCAATGGCGGTTACACTCGGGTGATGAAGCTCGGCCCTCGCTTTGGCGACAAGGCTGAGATGGCTTTGCTGGAACTTGTGGAAGAGTAAACCGGGAGTGATGAACAGAGGCTGGTCTTTCCCTTCCAATCTCTGATCCCCCTTGCATGGCACGTTACCAGATTATCCTCGCGTACGATGGCACTGGTTTCCTGGGAAGCCAGCGACAGGCGAGTTCCCGAACGGTGCAGAGTGAATTCGAACGATCTCTGCGAAAGATCGGGTGGCAAGGCAGGACGGTCTACCTGGCCGGAAGAACGGATACCGGCACCCACGCCAGTGGGCAGGTGGTCGCCTTCGACCTCGAATGGGCGCATGGCTTGCAGAAACTGCAGGATGCCCTGAATGCGTATCTTCCGGCAGATATGGTGGTTCGTGAGGCCAGGCTGGTCCCGGATGACTTTCACCCGCGCTTTCATGCCACTTCCCGCACATACCGTTACCGCTTGTATTGTGCCGGAGTGCGGGATCCGTTGCGGGATCGTTATGCCTGGCGGGTTTGGCCGGCTGTCGCAGACTTGACCCCTCTGGCCGAAATTTGGCCTGGGACGCATGATTTTTCCGCCTTTGGATCGCCGACCCGCTCTGGCGGAAGCACAATTCGGACGGTCATGTCTGCCAGTTGGAAAAATCAGGCAGACGAGTGGACCTTTGAAGTTCAGGCGAACGCCTTTTTGTACCGCATGGTCCGACGGTTGGTTTATACCCAGGTGGCTGTCGGGCAAGCCAGACTTGATGCCAAGTTGCTGGCAGAAGCGCTCGAGGATCGGTCTGAAGTCCGGCAGGCAGCCCGCCAACGCCTTCCGGCTGGTCTGGCCCCGGCCTGCGGCCTGACGCTCGTCCAGGTGTGTTACGATGATTTGGTTTGAAATTATTTGCTGACAGTTCAATAAATTGGGAATGGGACATGCTACGCTAGCCCCGGTCACTCCCAACCTGTTGGGAAGAGAATTGTTTAGACTGAACGTTTGGAGAGATGAAAGTGTATAAATCTTACTATCCTAAAGCTGCAGAGATTAGCCGCCAATGGTTGTTGGTGGATGCCAACGGTGAAACCCTGGGCCGGTTGGCCACCAGGATCGCCGGGTTATTGATGGGAAAGCACAAACCCGCCTTTACCCCTGGCGTCGAAATGGGTGATTTCGTGATCGTCATCAACGCCCAGAAGATCGTTGTCACCGGCACGAAAACCCACACCAAGCTGACTGAGAAAATGTACCACAGCCATTCGGGCTATCCCGGCGGCTTGAAAACGGTCAGTTTGCGTGACCAATTGCAGAACCACCCCGATCGCGTCATTCGCTCTGCAGTCTGGGGTATGTTACCGCATAATAAAATGGGTCACCATTTGATGACACGACTAAGAGTCTACGGCGGGGCCGAACACCCCCATCCTATGCAGAGTCCGAAGACGGTCGCGTAAAGGAGCAGGAATATGTCTGTGCAGTATTATGAAGGTGTTGGTCGTCGCAAGCAGAGCATTGCGCGTGTGCGCATCATGAGTGGCTCGGGACGGTTCATCGTTAACGATAAGGAAGCCCCGGCTTACTTCACCCGTTTAGGCGATTTAGAGTCGATCATGGCTGTCCTCGAAGCGGCCGGACAGGATGCGAAGATCTATGACATTTCCGTCATGGTTTCAGGTGGCGGGGTGACCGGTCAGACCGACTCTGTGCTTTTGGGTCTGGCGCGTGCCATGGTCAAGATGAATCCTGAAAATGTTTCTGCCATGCGCAAACACGGTTTCCTGACCCGTGATGCGCGTGTCAAGGAACGCAAGAAGCCCGGACTCAAGCGTGCCCGCAAGGCTCCAACCTATACCAAGCGCTAGTCCTCTTTGTTAAACGCAAAACGTAATGCGTGATCCGTAACTAATGCTGTTACGTTTTGCGCATTACGTTTTCGATTTAATCAGTTCAAATAACGATTTACTCGTTTAGGAGTCTCATATGTCTGGAATAACCCTCCTGGGTCTGGGTCCAGGTGACCCGGCCAGTCTAACCCGTGAAGCCTGGGATGTGCTCAACTCCGTTGGTGAGATCTGGCTTCGAACGAACCAGCACCCCGGCGTGGCCGGCTTGCCGGCCTCCCTCAAAGTATTCTCCTTCGATGATCTGTACGAGCATGGCGACTCCTTCGAGGCTGTTTATGCTGCCATTGTCGAAAAGGTGCTCGACCTGGGAAGACGACCGCAGGGAGTGGTTTACGCTGTGCCGGGTGACCCGTTCCTGGCAGAGACCACCTGCCCGGTCATCGCCCAGCGAGCACGCGACGAAGGTCTTGCGGTGCGTGTCGTAAGTGGAATTTCATTCATCGAGCCGGTATTCGCCGCGCTTGGTCTGGATCCATACCCGCGCCTTTCCCTGGTGGATGCGCTGGAATTGAGCCAGGCAAACAGTCCGGGTTTTCCGCCCGATCAACCCGCCCTGGTCGCTCAGGTTTACTCGCGCCTGGTCGCTGCTGAAGTCAAAATGACCTTGAATTCCGTCTATCCTGACGACCATCCGGTGAAACTGGTTCATGCTGCCGGGACGCAGAATTGCATCGTTGAGGATCTACCCCTTTACCAGATCGATCGTTCCGAACATATTGGGCTGTTGACAGTCCTTTATGTCCCTTCGCTTGGGGCGGGTACTTCCTTCGAAGCCTTCCAGGAAATCATTGCGCGTTTACGTGCTCCGGATGGCTGCCCCTGGGATCAGGAGCAAACCCACCAATCGCTGCGTTCGCACCTTTTGGAAGAAGCTTACGAAACCCTGGCTGCCCTGGATTCCGAAGAACCGGCCAAAATGACCGAGGAATTCGGCGATTTGCTGCTGCAGATCGTGCTGAATGCCCAGATTGCCAGCGAAGACGGCGAATTCGGCATGTCGGATGTGATAAAAGGCATCCACGATAAATTGATCCGCCGCCACCCGCACGTCTTTGGAGAGGTCCATGTCGATGGGGTCGGGGGAGTGTTGAAGAATTGGGAAAACCTCAAGGCCGATGAACGTGCCGGTAGCAAAGAGCCTGAAAAAGGTCCGCTGGATGGTGTCCCGCTGGCTTTACCTGCCTTGATCCAGGCGCAGGAATACCAGGACCGGGCCGCCAGGGTCGGTTTCGACTGGCCAGTGATCGATGGGGTGCTGGATAAGATCGCCGAGGAAATTCAGGAAGTCCGCCTGGCAACCAATCAGCAGGAGCTGGCTGCTGAACTGGGTGACCTTTTCTTCGCCCTGGTCAACCTTTCACGCTGGAAGAAGGTCGATGCCGAGTTTGCCTTGCGTGGCACCAATCAACGCTTCAAACAGCGCTTCGCTTTTGTGGAGGCGGGGGCGAAAAAACAGTCCAGGAAACTTTCCGAGCTTGGCCTGGACGAAATGGAAGCACTCTGGCAGCAGGCGAAAAAGGAAAAAAACCCCTAAAATTCGCCGGACTACTTTTCCCCTTTTTTTCCTGTAAATTCTGTAAAAGCCTGAACGACCAGGTCCCCATCCCGGAAGGCATGAACCTGCATCTTTTTGGTGGTGTTCAGACGGATGAATAATGCCTCGCGTCGGGAATACATGGACTTGATCGAATTCCAGGGGAATTTCCAGCACCTGTGACCAGGCGTACGGGGAACCTTTCATCCAGATCCGCTGGCTGGTCAAGACCAGACGGCTCGTGAATGTCTGGGCGGTATCTTCAGCAAACCAGGCGATTAAGAAAAGTGGTACGATGCCTTGGAAAACGATCCGGCTGGCTGGATCCCCGATACCTGCCGGCAAAAAAGTCCCCAGCAGTGCCCCTAGCAGAGCCGTAAACGCTGTAAAAGAAAACAGGATGAACACGGCCACCTCGAGCAGACTGACCACGATCCTCCCGGCCGACCGGTACCACTTGTCAGGCGGTTGAGTCTGATACAGGATCGCTTCACCGGGGTTCAAATGGAATGGGGGCACGCTCATTTATAATACAACCTTTTTAAATAGGATTATGGGATTTTCCATCGGGGTTGGATATTTCAGGCTGATACCGGCAGCCATACCACGAACGTCGTTCCTTTTCCCGGGATGCCCGGGCTGTCAACAATGATCCTGCCGCCATGCCGGTAAACGATTTCCCTGACGATCGACAGTCCCAGGCCAGTACCCGGCCTTGAGGAAGACTGTCCGACCTTTCCCCGGTAGAACCGTTCGAATAACCGCTCCTGTTCTTCCTCCGGGATGCCCGGACCATTGTCGCTCACCGCGAATCCCGCCCACAACCTGTCCTGGTTTTCCTCCACCACGGTGGATACGCGGATGGAACCACCTGCAGGCGTGTAATTCAATGCGTTTGTCAGGATGGCACTTAATATCAGCCCGGTCATCTGTTCATCCGCCAGAGCAAACGGAAGTTGGGCGTGTTTCTCGAACGTCAAGCTCAACTGGTGTTCATCTGCCAAAGCTGCCCGGTCGGCAACGTACTCCGCGACGAGTTCGATTTAGGTCCAGCTGACCCGGGTTGAACGGGACGTATCCCTGGTCCAGGCGGGAGAGGAATAGTAGGTCTTCAATTAAATGCGCCAGGCGGTCCGTCTCGCGTTTCATGTGCTTGAGGTAGCTGGCCATATTCTCAGGCTGCTTTTCCAGCATGTTGTGATAAAGCTTGATGCTGGTGAGCGGAGTGCGTAGTTCGTGGGAAACGTTGGCGAGAAACTCATCCTTGAGACGACTGAGCGTGGTCAGGTTCTCATTGGCAACCTGTAATTCCTTGGTCCGTTCTGCCACGCGTTGTTCCATCAGCAAAGAATTAAGCTCCAGGCTCTCGTTGGCTTTCTGCAAAGCCCTTTCGTTCTTCTGTAGGCTCCTCAAGCTGCTGGATAGGCTATCCTTGATGAAAAAAATGAGCACCGCCGTTGTAATCAGCAGGACGCAGGCAATCATCAGGTCTGAGATGGCAATCTCACTGGCAAGACTGCCGGTATTGGGGGTGAAACCGTGCATTTCTGCCCAGATGATCCCGCTGTAGCACAGGATGCACAACCCGGTCAGGGTTAGTGAACCGCGTTTTCCAAGCAGCAGGCCGCCCAGGGCAATGATCACCGGTAAGCCAAGCATGGAGACGTCGTTTGCGCCTTGCCGGTAGAATAGGATGTACGTGTCAACCGCCAGTAGTCCGAATGAGACCAGGGTACTTGATAAGCTGATTTTCCCCAACCGGGCCAGGATCAGGCAAACTATAACAATGTCGTCGGCAATGTATAAGGCGTACCTGACTTGCCGAAGTTCTTGAGCGGTGGGGATGATGATCAGCAGTGTAAAGGCTGCCAGCAGCAGTAATAACAGGAAATATAATATGGAAGCGCGCCGCTTATCCTTTTCATCCAGAAATGGTGGGGGCGCAGCCATCCCCACAATTTTTTTCAGAAAATCTTTAAGCGGCATTAATGATTACTCTTCCGGGATTATTTTCGTATCTCACATTTGACGCTTCCCCTTGGAAAGCGCCCCTACCAATATTGGATATACTATACCTAACTTGCCGGATGAAAGCAAGTGCTGCGAGCATGGAAAAATTTAAGGTAAATCACCCATTCGTCCTCTTGTTTTGTCCTTGGGAATATGCTAAAATAATCGCTACACCTCCCAATATATAGGGGTTTTTAAAAATGGTACCGCCAGATATGGCGGTGCGCTTTGTTCTAATATAACGGAGTCAAATTTATGCGCTGTCCATACTGTCAAAATGAGGATTCGAAGGTAATCGATACCACTCACGATAGTCACGGTGGCATAAGGCGGCGCCGGGAATGCCTGAAATGTGGTCAGCGATTCAGCAGCTATGAGCGGCCCATCCTGGCTACTCCGTTGATCGTCAAGCAGGATGGAACCCGTGAAGAGTTCGGCCGGGAGAAGGTGGAGCGCGGTATCCGCATTGCCTGCGCCAAACGCCCCGTCTCTGCGGCGGATATCGAACGCCTGGTGGGTCAGATTGAGGCAGAACTGCAGCGCCTGGGGAAACCCGAAGTCTCGTCACGCGTGGTTGGGGACCTGGTGATAAAGGGCTTGAAAGAGTTGGACCAGATCGCTTATATTCGCTATGCCATTGTTTATCTGCGACTGGATGATTTACACTCCCTCCGTACTGAAATTGACCACCTTTTAATCAGAATCACAATGATTTTTTCTGAGCGTGTGTTCTCCGTCCCTGGGGCGAAGAATCAGTCTCTCTCGGTCTTATGGATTGCTTCCATACTACATAAACTCCTTCATTCTCCAGTTTATCGAGATGATTCCGAGTCTACTTCTAAAGCATAGGAGAAAAAATTATGGCATCTTTAGCGGTAAATTCAAGAAAAGGCTTGCTTCCCATCCCACCCTTACCCGAAGATCTGCCGGCTGCAGATTTGACTGAGAATGCCCAGCAGGTGCTGGTACGCCGGTATGTCCGGCGCGGGGAAGACGGCCAACCGGTTGAGTTTGTCGAGCAGATGTTCTGGCGGGTTGCCTACAACATTGCCAAAGCCGAGGCAGCCTATGGCGGGGACACGCTTTCTCGTGCACGTGAGTTTTACCATTTATTGTCTTCCAAAAAATTCTTTCCGAATTCCCCCACCTTTACAGGCGCAGGCACACCCCTTGGTCAACTGGCGGCCTGCTTTGTCCTGCCGATTACAGACGACATGGGCCATGATCCGGCCGGTATTTTCCAGTCCCTGCGTGACGCCGCTTTGATCCAGCAGACCGGTGGCGGCAACGGTTTTTCCTTTTCGCGTCTCCGCCCCAAAGGCTCATTGGTAAAATCTTCTGCCGGACAGGCCACCGGGCCGATCGGCTTCCTGCGCGTCTATGACCATGCCTTTGGCGAAATCGCCCAGGGTGGCACCCGCCGCGGCGCAAACATGGGCGTCCTGCGCGTGGATCATCCCGATATCGAAGAATTCATCACCTGCAAGATCGATGAAAACCAGATCACCAATTTTAATATTTCTGTCGGCATTACCGACGCCTTTATGCAGGCGGTTAAGCAAGATGCGGACTGGGACCTGCGCTTCCCGGATGTGACCTCACCCGGTTACCGGGGTTTCAGCGGCACACCCGAACAGGCTGAGGCTGCCGGCGTACCCCTCCGCACCTATCGCACGGTCCGCGCCCGCGACCTTTTCCAGAAGATCGTCAACCAGGCCCACCATAATGGCGAGCCGGGCATGTTATTCCTGGATGCGGCCAACCGCTCCAACCCCGTGCCTCACCTTTATCCCCTTGAAGCCACGAATCCGTGTGGGGAACAGTGGCTCGGGCCGTACGAAAACTGTTGTCTCGGTTCGATTAATCTGGCCGAATATTGCGGCCCGGATGGAGCGGTGGATTGGGAGGGTCTGCAGAGTGGCGTGGAACTCTCGACCCGTTTCCTGGATAACGTCGTCGACGTGAATGCCTACGTCCCGGCCGTCCCGCAGCTCAAGCAGGCCGCCTTCCGGGCACGCCGGATCGGCCTGGGCATCATGGGCCTGGCTGATTTGATGTATCACGTCGGCGTCCGTTATGGCTCTCCCGAGGGCCAGGAGTTCGGGGCCCAGGTGATGGAGTTCGTCCGCTATCACTCCGTAAAGACCAGCGTGCTGCTTGCGCAGGAGCGTGGTGCCTTCCCGGCCCTTAAAGGCAGTATTTATGATCCTGATAATTTGCGTTGGACCGCTCCGCAGCCGGTCACTCCCTACCAGGACGACTGGGGCCGGTCGGTTTTGGATTGGGACGGGGTCCTGCAGGGCCTCCGGAAATATGGCATCCGCAATGCCGCCCAGACCACCGTGGCTCCCACCGGGACGATTGCGACCGTGGCGGGTTGTGAGGGCTATGGCTGTGAACCCGTTTTCGCCCTGGCCTACGTCCGGCATGTCAATGATAAAGGCAAAGATCTGCAATTGACGTACGCCAGCCCGCGTTTTGACGCCGCCCTGGAAAAAGCCGGCATTGCCGGGGAAGCCCGCCAGGCCATCATCGAACAGGTGATGGAACACGGCACCTGCCAGGACCTGTCCGAGGTCCCCGAATCCGTCCGGAAGGTTTTCGTGGTGGCGGGTGATATCTCCGCCGAAGAGCACGTGCGCATGCAGGCCGCCCTGCAGGCCTTCGTGGACAACTCCCTCTCGAAAACGGTCAACTTCCCGGAAAGCGCCACGACGGAAGATGTCGCTAAGGTCTACATGCTTGCCTGGGAGTTGGGTTGCAAGGGCATCACGGTATACGTAACCGGCTCGCGAGAAGGTGGTTTTGGAAACCAGGGCCACCGCCTCGAAAAAACAAACCCAAAACCCTGGCAGCCTGGCCATTCCCTATTGGCCTTCGGCTGCTGGCGACGCGGCTCCGGCCAAAATGGCCGACGCGGAGATTGCCACCCAACTGGCCGCCTGGCACGCCACCAAGAAGCCCCGCCCGCGTACCCTGGTTGGCAGCACCTACCGGGTCGATACGCCGCTTGGCAAAGCCTTTATCACCGTCAACCAGAACGGCGGCGGTCACCCGTTTGAGGTCTTCATCAACACAGCCAAGGCCGGCTCTGAGACCGCGGCTGTTTCGGAATCAATTGGGCGGCTCATTTCTTATGTCCTGCGTCTGACTTCCCCCATCCCACCCCGTGAGCGTATGGCCGAAGTGGTCCGCCAGCTTTCCGGCATCGGCGGCGGCCGTTCGCTCGGCTTTGGTCCCAACCGGGTTCGCTCCCTGCCGGATGGTGTTGGGCAGGTGCTGGACGAGTATTTATCCGGCCAGACTAACCACCAAGCCGACCCGTCCGAAGAGCCCCAGCCCGAACAGCTTCACCTGGGGGATCCCAACCCGGATTTGCTGACGCTGGCCGAAGGGGAACTCAAGCCCTCCTCCGGGACCTCTGCCCGCCAGGCCGCCCTCAAGACCAGCGAGCTCTGCCCCGAGTGCGGCGAAGCCAGCATGGTCAACGAAGAAGGCTGCCGCAAAGTGCTACTCCTGCGGCTTTAGCGAGTGCTGAATTTCCAGGTAAAGAAGAAGACAAAGCGCATTAATTTGTGAAATCTCGGAGTTAAACTCCGAGATTTCTTGATTCACACAATGGGTTTCATCCTCGCATCCAGAGCGTTTGCAGCCATTGGACTGGCTGATTTCCGCCCGCTCAATAATGCTCGAGAATTACAAATCCGAATTCCTTCAATTCAACGACAACCCCTCCAGTTCATCCGGGTTATCCAATACCATATAGACATACTGCCCGTTGATCTGGATGGCATAATCGGAGGTATCGTCGATCGGATCGGCCGCCTTCTTATACTTGACCTGCAGCTTGGTCCCGGGTTTCGGAACCTGGCTGGCCGGGAAATTGACCGTACAGATCGCCTCGAACTTGCCGCCCTCGGCTTTTACCCCCGAGAACATCACATCGGTGATCGGATTATCCTTATAGGTTATCCCCTTCCGTTCCTTGACCACCTCCACCCTGACCGTCGCATCCGCGCCGTGAGCCACCAGCCATTCTACGTGGTTCGGGCTGAACAGGTCGAACTCGGGTGGCAGCGGCTCGTGGCTTGCGAAGCCGCCTGCACGCAGCTCCTCCGGCACGATCACGCTGCTGCCGCAGTAGCTGCAGATGATCGATTTTTCATTTCCATTGACAGTTAAAGTGGAACCGCAGTTCGGACAGTTGAAACTCATTCCCACAGACATAATTCCTCTCCTCGGCAGGATAACCCTGCTCATTGAATCTGAGAATAATCACCAACTTTGTAAGCAATATCGCTGGATTATAACGGGATGTACAGGTTTCCGAACAGGGAGCTGTTTCGTATCACGTTGTGGGTCTGCAGAGCAACGTCCCTGAAGTATTTCTTCTCTTGACATTCTTATTCTACTAGGAGTAGAATGCTGCCAATATCATTCTATTGCAATAGAATGAATGGAGAGTAATAAAAATATGCCTGTGAAAATGTTCGATTCGGAATTGAAAGTGATGGAAATTCTTTGGAATGACGGCGACCTGAGCGCAAAGCAGCTTGCCGCGACGCTTGCCAGGCAAGTTGGTTGGAGCAAGACCACCACCTACACGGTTATCAAGAAGTGCATTGAAAAAGGAGCCGTCCGCCGGACGGAGCCGGGTTTTCTCTGCCATGCGCTCCTGACCCGACGGGAAGTTCAGGAATTTGAAACGACTGAACTGATCAACCGGATGTACGACGGTGCAGCCGACCGTTTGGTGGCCGCCCTCCTGGGCAGGAAAAGCCTTTCGTCTTTGGATATCGAAAAGCTCAAGCAAATGCTCAAGGGATTGGAGTGATCCCTGCCATGCGAATCCTGCTCGAAATGAGTCTTTCCGCTTCGTTGCTCATCCTGATCGTAACAGGCATCCGTTCACTCGGTTTTCACAGGCTTCCCAAATTGACATTCGTGGTGCTGTGGGGAGTGGCGCTCGGTCGCTTGTTCATCCCCTTTTCCATTGTTTCCCCATTTCGATCGGGTTCCGGCGCAAATTCGTGGAATCAGGTTTGGCCGCAGAACTCGATCCCGGCCTTGCTGTCGCTGGTAGCCCCTGGGCCTGCTTCACAGGCTGCCCGATTGACTCAGGCAGCTGCGCCGGTTTCACCTTTTCCTTTCCTGCAAAGCACCTGGTTGATCAGCTTGATCTGGATCGCAGGGGTACTCGCCTGTGGATTGTTCTTCCTTCTGCCGCATTGGCGTGCAGTCCAGGAATACCGCACCGCCCTGCCGCTGGATAATCCTTTCATCACGCACTGGACCCACAAAAACAAATTGCTCCGCCGTGTGCAGGTCAGACAGCTGGACCGCATTGGCGCCCCCTTCACCTATGGGATCCTGCATCCGGTGATCCTTCTACCCAAAGGGGTGGAACGCATCGAACGGGAACAACTGGAGAATGTCCTGGTGCACGAGCTCACCCATGTCCGGCGCTTCGATGCACTCTGGAAGGGGCTGCTGGCGGCGGGTCTGTGCCTTCATTGGTTCAACCCGCTGGTCTGGCTGATGTATGTACTGGCCAATCGGGACCTGGAATTCGCCTGCGACGAAGAGGTCATGCGCCGGCTTGATCCTGTCCGGAGATCCGCCTATGCCGTTACATTGATTTCGATGGAAGAACGCCGCAGTATGAAGACATTACTTGTCAATCACTTCAGCAAAAATGCCATTAAAGAAAGGATCGATTCCATCATGAAGCCAAACAAAACTACGCTAATGGGCATCATCATTGCCCTGCTGCTGGTCGTCATCATTATGCTCGTATTTGCCCTGACCGGACCACTGCGCATCGTGCGCGCCATGCCGGGGGGCGGCAGCGCTATCAGCGCTGCGCCCGTCATGCTCGATCAGAACACCCCGGCAGGCGTGTCGACCGGCACAAACAATGGCCTGATCGCACAGCCGGTCATGAGCAACCCACTCAGTGCCACCGATCTTTCAACGCTGCTTGCCGGCGCAACCGATGCCGTCAATGCCAGCGACCTGATTTCTAGCACCTCCCCGCGCGCATGGTGCCAGAGTGCATACAAGCACGACCATCACAATCCGCTTCACGCAGGCCATCGATCCGGATACCTTGGTGTATCCCAATGTGATCGTTTATGAAGAGAAGCACGCGGCGGTCGTTAATTACCTGTACAACCTCAACTACCACGCCGATAAAAACGAGTTAAGCCTGGACCCGAAACAAAGGGTCGAAAACAATCCTTCCACCGCTATCGCCAGTGGGGACACCATTCACGTCCTCCTGACTGGGAAGATCCAGACAACCGATGGGAATTTCATCAACCAGGATATTGTGCTGACATTCCATACTTAATGGAGGATTTGCTAGAATAAACTAACTTCGGAAACCGTTTTACAAACTCCACCCTGACCGTCGTATCCGCCCCGTGTGCTACCAGCCATTCCACGTGGCTCGGGCGACCCGTCGCAGCTGGCAAAGCTCTCCGCCCGCCAGGCTGCCCTCAAGACCAGCCAGCTCTGCCCCGAATGCGGTCAAGCCAGCCTGGTCAACCAAGAAGGCTGCCGCAAGTGCTACGCCTGTGGGTACAGCGAATGCTAAGGGGTAACTAGCTCGACAATATTACTTTCCAATAGGGATAAAGGTAAATCCCCATTCAATGTCCTCTAAGAGCAACTAGGGGCAACAAAAACCGTTTTTCCGTTGTGTCCGTTGTGCCCGTCGTGGTGAAAAATCCTAATCTAACATTGTCGAGCTAGAACCCCGGTTTTATGTTTTCGATTCGTAGCGCGCGCTCCAGGTTGTCCAGGGTCAGCAGCTTTAAGTCGAAACCCGGTTCGACAAACGGGCGCACGTCAGTCAGGATGTCCCTCCAGTCGAGTCGTTTCAGGCGTTCATCTACCGTTTCTCGCCAATTTGCTTCGGTCAGCTTTTCTCCTGACCAATTCGTTTGAGCCAGGGCATTGTTGAGCAGGATCAGGTTTGGTTCTGGCCAGCTCGGGTCGCTTAAGTACCAGAGCAGATCGTATATATCGCGTCCTTTTGCGTAAGGGCGCTGCAATATGGCATGCAGCTTGCCCGAAAGCAGTGAAGCCTTATCATGATGTTGCAGGCGCAGGATAACAAATCGGCGTACCAGGGTGATCGCCAGTTCGGCTCCGGCGGGTGGATTTGTGTCCACCTCCAACTTGACTGCCAGTACCTCACCCGGTTGCCCGGATAATCCCAACTCGTACAATAATCCCGGAAAACGTATGAAAGCGCTGTTGACCGTTTTGCGATCGTTTACCTTCAGTTCAATGGCATACCCTTCCGGCGTTAATGCCGCCCGGATCGATTGCAAGTAGCCACGGAAATCG
Organism: uncultured Chloroflexia bacterium; assembly: GCA_963814135.1. Classification (GTDB taxonomy): domain Bacteria; phylum Chloroflexota; class Anaerolineae; order Anaerolineales; family Villigracilaceae; genus UBA877. Next base: position 70,414 of record CAWFBZ010000008.1, read on the forward strand.
TACTGCTTGCGGTTGCCTTCCAATGCGAAATCGAGGTCTTCCGAGTAGCGACCGTGTCCGTACAGGAATCGCAAGGCTGTGCCGCCGTGGAAAGCCAGCGGGATCATCGCCCCGGCACTCTGCAGGGCAGCCAGGATGCGCGCCTGCAGGTATTCTCTCGCCACGTTCCGACCGTCCGTTGGTGAATGGGTTAGCCGCACCAGTTCGATCAAGTACTCTTTCATATGGCATCAAACCTCTCCGGTTCGTTTTGCACGATCCACTGGATGGTCTCGGTCGCCCGGCGCATCTTGTGCGTGTCGAAGAATTCGGCCTGGCGGCGTAGTTCTTCCATGTTCAGCCGGTCCAGGTTTTGCAGGCGCAGCTCTCGCAAGTAGTCGATATTGTCTGCACCCGGGGTAAGATAGATCAGGTCTAGCATAGCCTTCTCCGGGGTGGCCACGAACGCCTGCTGGATGGGTTCGAGGCTTCCCAGTTTTATCATCCGATAACCCCTCAGTAGATTGCGCTGGATATGCCTGAATTCAAAGATGCCCAGAGGTGTCTGCCAGCGCGCCGGCCGGCCCGTGGTGACACTGAGGGTTGCATGCATGCTCTCCGGGATCAACCCGTAATAGGACAATGCCGACTGGAGGCTGACGTAAGAAGCCGGCTGCATCCGGTTGGCTGTCATAAAAGGATGTGGGATTGCCTTCTGGTAGGGTGGAGCGATTGCATACAATCCACGCCGCAGTTGATATATCCGTCCGTTCTTTGTCCAGCGGCTGAGTTGCAGGCGAACGCTTTCCGGCTTGACATCCCCGGCCAGGAGCAGTGAACTCTTGAAAACAGGCAGATCGCCCACAATCCTGAGCAATTGATCGAATTCCATTGCAATATATTATCATGAATGAATATATAGTGCAATAATAAACGAAGAAGGCTGCCGCAACTGCTGCGCCTGCGGGTACAGCGAGTGCTGATAGGTTAACCATAGCCTCCCCTGCCCGGATCCTTCGGGCAGAGGAGGCAATTAAATATTCGAAATTCGATGAAGATCATGGGGCGAAATTCACCCGAATTCTATAAAAAAGTAATACTCGCAAGTGTCATTGACGGGAAATTCACCGAGATCCTCATCTTTCTTTCAGGAGCTACACCCCTAAGGTTTTGTTATTTTGACGAATTCCACAATGGTTGGCCCTTCATTCTGAAATGACACCCCTTAGCTTTTTGTCATTGCGAGCACCGCTGCTTTCCCGGTCCGAAGCAATCTAGCACTATTCTGCGTCATTAGGAGCGATCTTACGCCAGCGCTCGCGCAAGATCCCGTAGGGAAGCAATCCTCGATGGTATTCGTTTTTTTCTTTCAAAAGGTGGAGCTTGATCTTTATTTTTACAAATAAACTTGCGCTATTGGGGGTATATCCCAGAAACGAAAAACTAAAAAAACTCTGGAATCTGATCGGCAGGTGAAATGTTCGTTGATTTAGATGCTAAATTACAATATACTGATAATTGAAGATGATAGTGAGTAAATTATTTCTTGGGCCGATACAGACTTGCATCGGAAATTAATCGATATTTGCTAGGTGGACATTATGCCCAAATCCAAAAAAGAAGAACTACTTAGAGACAAATAAAAATTCACAAGAAGCGATTGATGAAACGATGAAGGGTATAAGGGAGCAAACGGAATGGATTCCACGTCTTGCCGAACGGAAAATGGAACTTGAAGCCACCAAAAAACTTATCTGATTTAACTGATGAGGCTGAAGTCGACGAGGTATTTAGCAAACTCCTCTCGCTACAAAAACAAGATGAAAAGAGTTACTCGCATCTTAGGAATCAGGTGAGTTCTAATAAATATTAATATAAGAACTATGGATTCCGATACGGGCGGTACTTTATCTCCTTACATTGATTTTGCATATTCCATAATTCCATTTGTTTCAGGTTCATATAACACTGTCACTTCTATTTTTAAACCAGTCATTGAATATAAAGCACACAAAAAAGATATTCCTGGGAAGTTGAATAAATTACACAGTGGTTTGGGGGACATGTTTTCCTTAGTCCACAATAATGTTGATAAGTCTAAGAATGGTGTTATGACAGTCAAACAAGCAATTTCTGATATGAGAGACGTTCTAAATCAGATTTGGGCGAACCTTGCAGATTGGTCATATACAGAACAACCCGAAAAATGGGGGCGTAATTAAGAACAAACAATTCAAAAAATCCGGACACCGCAAAATTGTTTCTGAATGTTTGATCGAAAACCCAGAAAATTGGGGGAGGTTTGAATTACTTTTGGATTATATGTATATTCTATATAGTGAGATGTCTACTACTTCATTAGGAAAAAACCTCTTGAATTAGGATTATTCAAAACTTGATGAATTCTTTACCCGCTGGATAGCTCAGATTGATGGAGTAATCTCAATGATTGATTGGGGCTAATTCTACAATCAAATTTGTATGGCCTTGAACTAAAATAATTATATATACGGTATACTAATGTATTAGTTTGATTTTAATGTATTAATTTTTTTTTGTCCTATAATTGAAGTAAATAAATATAAAAAACCAATTATCTATTAACCCCAAGAACATTACCAATTGAAAATTTGTAAGACCATCAGGCTAGCCGTGTACTTTGGTTATATACGCTTAGGTTCCGCTAAGCGTAAAGTTCCAAAGTCCAATATGCTAGTTGTTTTGCTCTTTGATAAGGCGGAAATACATCACCTTTCTTGAGTGAAATAACCCTTTTTGCAGATTTTTCTTCTATTGTGTCGTCCGAATAACGGACATATCTGTAGAAGCCGTTTTCAGGGACTTTGTCCCCAGTTTTGAATATTGGAAGGTTCATAGTTTTTTTCCTTTACTAAAACACGGCTCGCCTGGTGGTCTCGCAAAATATTTTTTAGATTGAAAGCACCTCCGTATATAAAGATCATTAGAACATCTGTAACCGCCATATATGGCGGTTTATTTTAATTTAACCCCCCATATATGCTGGGGGAGTAATATTATTCTAGCACCATTGCAGGGACAAAACAAGAGGACGAATAGGTGATTTATCTTAAAATTTCCATGCATAAATTAGAAGCTCTTCTGAATAACGAAGAGAGATTTTGTAAATATCGCTTATTAAATTAATGCTCTATATATAAATTCGTAAAAATCTGGCTTAGATATTAAGAATCAATTCGTACTTAATTCGACATATTCATTCTATAAAATTAGAATTCAATGTCAAACATATAACTTATTTGACGTATTGATTCCACCAAACCGCTCATTCTAAAATAAAAAAATCTGTCATTATTTCTGACAGGCTTTTCTAATTCTATCTATAAAGCCGGCCCTATAAGTTGCACTAAAGGCGGCATGATAGAATGTCCTGCGGCGGGCGTGTAGCTCAATGGTAAGCGATCTGGTAGAATATAGAACAACGGCTCATACAAAAAAATATTGTACGAGCCATCAAATCAACACCATATCTGGGTGGAAAGATGGGGTTTACCCCCTGTATATACCTAGTGAGCGTGAAGGGGCTCGAACCCTTAACCAACGGCTTAAAAGGCCGCGCCTTTCCCATACATGATTTATAAGCCAAAGATCCCGTTTAGCCCTGCCACCCTCCCGCCGCCTGCCCCACCCTAAAAATCCGCTCATGAACCCGGTTCCCGCCATACGTGATTTGACCATTTCCAGCCGGATTTCAAATATTTTGGTTAGGTGGGGCTTCCGAAAGAGCAGATGTTATGAATGCTCCCTTATTACATCTTCCGCCCAGGCAATTACCTGCCGGGCAAGCGCTAGCGCGGTTTGGTAATCCGGTTCCGTTACACCTTCATCCCAATCTGGGTAACGCGACTGGACAGCGTAAGTGGTCAACACGCTGGCGTCGTTTATCTCAGACGGTAAATAAAGCCCACTCTTTTCCAGCAGAGCCGCCAAAGTGGTCAGGGAATGTGTTTTTGGGAATTCGACTTTTCGAAACACACATACCGCTTTAAGTGCTTTTTCAGCGGCTTGCTGCGCTTCAAAACACAAGTCTTCCAAAAAAACACCTTTTTGTTTGCCCGATTCGGCAAGTAACAGATTGCTGCGGGCACGCGCCAGCCAATTCTTTGGGTTGTCCGGTTTATTCGCCGCGTTCATAGATTACTTGCCCCTCCTTTAACGCCGGACGCAGGATCGAGCCGATCGCTTGCCCGTGCTTTTGGATATCCTGTTCTGTTGCAACCACGATATCCACCGGCGTCAGGATGCCATGTAAATTCTTGTAGATTTCCTGGGCAAGTGCCCGCCGGTGTGCCGGTCCGCGCACAACCACCAGCATATCCAGATCGCTATCCGCGTTGGATTGCCCGCGTGCCACGGAACCGAAAAGCAGAATACGTTCAGGCTGCACCGTTGCCACGATCCGCCGCATGATTTCATTCACCACACTTGTCCATTCCGGGGAGATTTTCGCTTGGAGATGGGACGAGATAGTCATTGATTCCTCTTGACTTATTTTACCCTGCCCGGTCCGCCTTGCCCACCCGAATATTTCAACTGGTCACCCGTCCCTGCCACCGGCTCCTCTGCCTCCTGCCCCAGCCCCCCAAAAATCCGCTAAGCCCCCGCTCCAACGGTCTGATGACTTTGTCCCTGATCCGGGATTTGTCCAGGCTATCTTCTTCCTCTGCCTCATTCCCCGGTCTCCCCTATCATTGAGCCCATACTGGTAATGGAAATTTCCCGCCATTCGTGATACAGTATAAGCGGGGAAACGAATGCTTGCCTCGAATAGTAGGTAAGGAGGGTGCCCATGCAGGCCCCAAAAAAGCAACAACCCTTCAATATTTTGCTCGCCGATGACGGCTCAGTCCATGCCCAGGCGGCCGTGTCGTTCCTGGGGGATTTGCCTCTTCCGGCCGGCTCCGGCATTACGGTATTAAGGGTATTTCCCTCAACCCAGGCCTCTGACCTGGGTTTGCTTGAGCAAGCCATGCATCAGACCATTCTCCGTTTGGAGAAACAGGGTTTGCAGGTTAACCAGGAATTGCTGCTTGGTTCTCCGGCTGAGAAGATTGTCGAATATGCCGAAAACCATTCTCCCGATTTGATCATCGTCGGCGCAAAAGGATTGCGGGCCACCCTGGGAATACTCCTGGGCGGTGTCGCCCAACAGGTGGTCGAATATGCCCTTTCTCCGGTGCTGGTGGTGCGTGCACCCTATCGCCCGCTCAGAAACCTCCTGGTCGTGATTGACGGTTCCCCCTCCAGCCAGCAAGCGGTCCTGTTTCTGGGAAAATTTCCTCTCCCGGGGAAGGTTAACTTGCAAGTCTTGCATGTCCTCGCTCCCCCGCCCATGCCGGTTATGGGACCCTCCACATTTGGCATACCCGCGATCATCGAACCGCTGCCGTTGTCTGAAGAAGAGCTGTCTCTCAGGAAAAAGCAGGAAAAGGACGCCCAAAATCTGCTCGACCGCACGGTCCTCACCCTTAATAGCTTCGGCAAGCCTTCCACCGGCCTGCTCAAACAGGGCGACGCCGCCACCGAGATTATCAAGATCATCCAGGAACAGGAAATCGACCTGGTCGTGACCGGTTCGCGCGGCTTCGGCCGCGTCAAATCCTGGTTGATGGGCAGCCTCTCGCGCAAGCTGGTCCATTATTCCGACTGTTCCGTTCTGGTGGTCCGTGGATTACCCACTGAATAATGCTTGACTTGCGGGAGCCAATTTCTTTATATACAGGTGCCGGTTGAATGCCTTGCCGATCCGCCCCGGCCACCTGCTCCTCCGCCTCTCGCCCCAGCTTGCACCCAGCTATGGGTAAGGACGGGAAGAGGTTGTGACTTGCACCCGGATATGGGTGCCTGCACCCAGATATAGGTGAGGAGGCGGGTACCGGCAATTCCCGAACGATTATGTCCTTCGTGACGAAAATTTTAATCCAACCCCTACCGCCTTCCGCCACTGCGTGGTGCAGGCAGCACCTCGCGAGCATCCCGTAGGCCCCCAAATCCGATACGGAAGAGATTGATTACCAACCTGGATTTAGATCGTCGGATTTGGGGGTCTTGCACCCAGATATGGGTGAGGACGGGTAGGGGTTGAGACCTGCACCCAGCCATGGGCGCTTGCGCCCAGATATGGGTGAGGACGGGTAGGGGTTACCGGCAATTCCCAAAGGATTATGTCCCATGTGACGAAGAATCTTAATCCAAACTCCACCGCCCTCCGCCGTTACGTGGTGCAGGCGGGCACCTTCGAAGCATACCCGTAGGGTGCCCCCAAATCCGATACGGAAGAGATTGGTTACCAACCTGGATTTAGATTGTCGGATTTGGGGGTCTTGCACCCAGATATGGGTGAGGACGGGTAGGGGTTGTGACTTGCACCCAGATATGGGTGAGGCCGGGTAGGGGTTGCTCATTTCCAAAAAAAAACCTTGCCAAAAAGAATCAATCCTTCTCCCGCCTCATCTCTCACCTGATGCCCGCCAACATTAACCTGTTTTCCGCCTGTAAACCCGCATTGCGAATATATACGCAACCACCAGAATACCCAGGCACCATGCCAGTGCCACCCAAATGTCATTGCCGGCTGGCTGCCCCGCCAGCAGAGAACGTATCGCATTCACGATCGCGGTAACCGGCTGGTTTTCGGCGAAAGCCCGTACGACCGGTGGCATCGAGGCGGTCGGCACGAACGCCGAACTGATAAAAGGCAGGAAGATCAGCGGGTAGGCAAACGCGCCTGCGCCGTCTACGCTTTTTGCAGACAGTCCGGCGATCGCCGCGATCCATGTCAGCGCCAGCGTAAACAGCGCCAGGATTCCCGCCACAGCCAGCCATGCCAGTACCCCTGCCGGCGAGCGGAAGCCCATCATCAGCGCCGACCAGAATGATGACCACTACCGAAATCCCATTGGATACCAGCGAGGTCAGCACGTGCCCCCACAGCGCGGCCGAACGCGCAATCGGCATGGAATGGAACCGTTCGAAGATGCCGCTTTGCATATCCATGAACAGGCGGTAAGCCGTATAGGCGATCCCGCTTGCAATCGCAATCAACAGGATCCCCGGCAGCAGGTAGTTCACATAGTTATCCGTGCCGGTTTGGATCGCCCCGCCTAACACGTAGACGAACAGCAGCATCATTGCGATCGGTGTGAGCGCAACCGTTATGATGGTGTCCAGGCTGCGGAAAATATGCCGCATGGAACGTCCGAGCATGACCCCCATGTCGCTGAAAAAGTGTTGTTTCATTTTACTTTCACTCCTTTTTACCGGTAATTGCCAGGAATATCTCTTCCAATGAAGGTTGTTTTTCCACATACTCCACCTTTACGGACGGGAACAACTTTTTCAAGATCCTCCAGTGTGCCGTTGGCGATGATCCTGCCCTCATGCAAAATGGCAATCCGGTCGGCCAGCTGCTCGGCCTCCTCCAGGTTCTGCGTGGTCAGGAATACGGTCGTGCCGCCGTTGGCAAGCTCTTTGACAGTCTTCCAGACCTCCAGGCGCGCCTCGGGGTCCAGCCCGTTGGTCGGCTCGTCCAGGAAAATGACCTGCGGTTTTCCGATCAGGCTCATGGCGATGTCGAGCCTGCGGCGCATACCGCCCGAATAGCTGGAAACCCGGCGGTCGGCGGCTTCGCTCAGGCCGAAACGCTTCAGCAGGTCATCCGCGACCTGGCGTGGATTTTTGAGCTGCCGCAGCCTGGCGATCATGACCAGGTTTTCCCGCCCGGTCAAAATCTCGTCCACGGCCGCGAATTGCCCGGTCAGGCTGATCGACTGGCGCACTTCCTCGTCCTTTGCCACTACCTCGAAGCCGTTGACGCTGGCGCTCCCGCCGTCCGGTTTCAGCAGCGTGGTCAGGATTTTGATGATCGTCGTCTTGCCCGCCCCGTTCGAGCCGAGCAGGGCGAAAATACTGCCCTTTTCCACCCCGAAATCCACGCCTTTCAGCACATGCAGCTGCTGGTAAGACTTTTGCAGCCCTTGCACTTGGATTGCTTTTTCCATCTAAATACCCCCCTTTTTCTTTCTTTTATCCGCTTACGGTTTTCATGGCCTGGTTCACTTCCTGCCCGACAGATTCTTGATAGAGGTCGGCGTACGTTTTTGTATCTTTGATCAGATCGTCGCAGAAAGCCGCCACATCCCTGCCCGTCACTTCGAGCACGCCTTTACCCGAGGCCGCGCCCTCTTCAAAAAAATCCACCATCCCCGAGAGTAGATCCGTGTCTTCGGTCAGCTCGACCGGCCCGACCTTAAAGAGGTATTTTTGGATCTCTTTATAGACGATCTGATAATCCTGCGGGAGCGCCTTGACACGCTTCATGTGCGCCCGCCAGGCTTTTTTGCCTTCGATGACATCGTTTATGCTCATTTTTTATGCTCCTGTTTCGCTAATTTTTTAGCAATCGCATGGTTCAGCTGCTCACGCCACTTGTCGCGATAAGACTTTGCCTCTTTTTCCCCGGCCAACGCCGAGCAGAAGCCTTTGATATCCTCGCCCAGGACCTCCTGGATGCTCTGACCCTCCGCCGCCGTTTCTTCGAGCAGCCCAAGCACATTGTCGAGAATTGGCATAAGGTTGCGGCCGGTGAAATCTCCGTACGGCAAAAGATTGGCAATAATTTCTTTCCATGCCGCTTGATAATCGGCCGGCAACTTTTTGACTCGCGCTTCATAACTTTTAAATTCTTTGGTCATGTCGCTGCCTGTGATCTTTTCCCAAAAATTCATGCTGTTTTCTCCTTTAACTCGTTCATTCTTGAGGAGACGAACTCCCATTTTTCCCAGAACTTGCGCAGTTCCTCGCGCCCCGCTTCGTTGAGCCCGAAAAACTTTCGCGGCGGTCCCATATCTGAGGATTTTTTTTCTATGTCCACAAGTTTATTTCTCTCAAGCCGCACCAAAATGGTGTAGACCGTTCCTTCCACCACCTCTGTGAAGCCGAGCGCATTCAACCGCCGAGTGATTTCGTAGCCGTAGGTTTCTCCGCGGTTGATTATTTCAAGGACACACCCCTCGAGTACACCTTTGAGCATTTCCGTCAGGTTTTCCTGCACAATCGCTCCTTCGCTATTCTGTATGACTGATAATAAGTATTACTTACTACTGCTATATAGTAGCACGTACTAGTTGGTTTGTCAATGGCGCTTGTCCCGAAATTGAATTTTGACTAAGTAAATCGCCGAAAGTGATTTAACAAATATTTTGCTCAAGCCGCCGTGCCCTTTCAGGGATCGGCGGGACATCGCCTGGAACACTTTGCTCAAGCCGCCGTCCTCGGCAGGGACATCTAATTAACACTTTGCTCAAGCCGCCGTCCTCGGCGGCGTGGAAATCGCCTGGAGCTATATAAATAAGCCGCCGTGCCCTTTCAGGGTACTTTCCTCGCGGCGAGAAATGCCTGGAGCACACTTTGCTCAAGCCGCCGTCCTCGGCGGCGTGGACGCCACCTGGAGCTATACAAAATCGTAATGATCTTCGACGATTACTTGACCGAGAACGGAGCCTTGATAAATCGGTTCCAAGCCTGCCGTCCTCGGCAGCGGACATCTAATTAAACACTTTGCTCAAGCCGCCGTCCTCGGCGGCGTGGAAATCGCCTGGAGCTATATAAAATAAGCCGCCGTGCCCTTTCAGGGTACTTTCCTCGGCGGCGAAGAAATCGCCTGGAGCACACTTTGCTCAAGCCGCCGTCCTCGGCGGCGTGGACGCCACCTGGAGCTATACAAAATCGTAATGATTCTTTCGACCGATTACTTGACCGAGAATGGTAGCCTTTGATAAATCGGCTCCCACACCCTGCCACTTCGGGCTGCCCTGGCTCATACTTGAAACCTCCACTTTGCTCAAGCCGCCGTCCTCGGCGGCGAGAGACATCGCCTGGAGCTATATAAAATCGTAATGATTTTTCGACCGATTACTTGACCGAGAATGGTAGCCTTGGATAAATCGGCTCCCACACCCAGCCACTTCGGGCTGCCCTGGCTCGCAGATCCACATCCTCATCATTGAGATAGTCTGCTTTAGCGATTTACAGATCGGTTCATCTCCCGGCCTCTTCCCTGTATAAGCAGGCCAATGGAGAGGTCCTTCCAGCTTTACCTTCCCTGCACGCTTCCCCGGATTGGCGCATTGGATGCCGTTGGCACCATTTTTCGCCTCCAAAACCCTTGACAAACTAGAACGCATGTGCTATTTTAGAGCCATGCCCGGTCCCGCCCTCTTCTCTTTTCCCCTGCTCTCCCCGCTCTATTCTCTGCCCTCTTTTCCAGGAATTGTTTTGAATTGTTTGGGTCTCGATCGATATTTCCTCATGTATTTTGTGGAATTGGGCCTCGCCTCATGCTTCCTCTCCCCCTTATTACCTGGTTGCCTGGTTACCTTATCATCTGTTCTCTACTTTCTACTCTCTTTTCCTTTTTTGAGAACGAATACTTTCCCTCCGCTTTCCGGCTCACGGATATCGAAGACCGGCTTGTGAATAACCATGCCATTCTCATTAACCTCCACTGACGCTGGGCGGCGCCATGCCGCACCAGCTAATCCCGACGATATGAATTGTCGGGAAAAATCGAATTGTTTTTACAAAACAATTAATTCAATTAACCCCAAAAATCGCAATATCTGGCGGTGTCGTTGCTCATTCCCCCCACATATTCCGTTTTTTCCGAATTGTTCCTCTTTTTCCTGGTTGCCTGACGCTGGGCGGCGCCATGCCGCACCAGCTAATCCCGACGATATGAATTGTCGGGATATTCTCTGTTCTCAGTTTTCCTTTCTTCATCCTGTCCTTCTGACCAGGCAAAACTATCCTCCTGGCTAGTGTTTAATCACTCCAAAAACAGAGGAAGTCCGATAAAATATATGCGCTCGTTCCATTTGGCAAATCTCTTATTTTATCCAGTCCATCGGGCAGGGTTTTGGGTGGGGCGTTGGGGATTGAATCCGTAGCGCTGGACCTTCAAGGAGACCGGTTATGTTCACTGTGAAACGCGCTCTTGCGCCGCGGCGCAGGACCTCCAAGCCGAATAAACACCTCTCCCTCAGAAAATATGAGGCCACGGTCGGGTTCCTTTTTGTGCTGCCGTGGCTGCTGGGATTTCTTTTCTTTAAGGCTTTCCCTATCCTGGCAGCCCTGGGCTTTTCCTTTACCAATTTTAAAATGCTGGAACCCGACAACGTTCGTTTCATCGGTCTGGCCAACTACATTACTTTTTTCAAGGATTCGGCTGCCGGGGCCAGTTTGTTTGGCTCCATCAGCTATTTCCTGCTTTCCGTCCCGCTTGAAATGGTCGTGGCCATGCTGCTCGCCGCCCTCTTTACCAGCGAGCGCTTGAAGGGCAAGCGCATCATGCGCACGCTCTTCTTCATGCCCAGCATTATCCCCGCCATCGCCATCTTCATCATTATTTCCGGCTTGATCGACCCAAGTACCGGCTGGCTCACCCGCATCTTCCACCTGCCTTCGACGGCGCCCCTCTACAGCCTCTTTCCCATCGTCCTTTCGCTCTGGACGATCGGACCGGGTTTCCTGATCATGTTGGGAGCCATGCAGGCCGTTCCCAAGGAACTCTACGAGGCCGCCCGGGTCGATGGAGCCGGCCCAATCAATCGCTTCATCTCGGTCACCCTTCCGATGAGTTCCCCCGCCATCTTCTTCTCCCTGGTGATCAATATGATCAGCGCTTTTGGCGGTGTGGCTCTGCTCGACCGCGGCCTTTCCTACAGCCAGAGCATTTCCCCGATGGAATCCTACATCACCTACCAGATGTTTTCGTTTACCAACCTGGGTTATGCCAGCGCCCTGGCCTGGATCATGTTCATCCTGGTCATGGCCGTCACGATCGTTTTATTCCGTTCCACCCGCTACTGGGTTTATTTCCCCGAGGAAAACGGCGATGAAGACTACTAAGCACCTCCTCCGCAAAGAATCCTCCACGCTGACTTTACGTGCCTGGGAATTCACCGGGACGGCCTTGTTGACGTTGTTCTTGTGGATTTTCCTGCTCGTATTTCTTTCTCCGCTCTCCTACATGGTGGTGACTTCCCTGCGCTCGGCCGATGAATTGCGCGACCGCACGGCTCCACTCTACCCTGCCGAACGCCAGACCTACGATTACAATGGGCGCACCTATCAGCTCTACCAGGTCCCAACTCCCGACGGCGTGATCCATGATTGGGCCTTGATCAACCCCAGCCGCCTCTCCAGCCAGTTCATCGATCCCGCCCATCCCGAACAGGGTCTGATCGATTGGCAGGGCTCCTGGCGTAGCCTCGGCGGCGTTTATCATTTCCGCATCTACTGGAATAACTACACCGATCTTTGGAAGGTGGTCGACTATTTCCATTACTTGAAGAACACCTTGGTGATCGTGGTGCTCAGTGAGATCGGCATGTTGATTTCGTGTATCGCCGTGGCCTATGGCTTTTCGCGCTTCCGCATTCCCGGCGGGCGCTTCCTGTTCTTCCTCCTGATCGCCACCATCGTCATCCCCGACAGCATCACCCTGGTACCGAGTTACGTCATCTTCACCCGCATCCTGCCCTGGAACGGGTCGTTCTATCCGCTGATTGTCCCGGCCTTCTTTGGCAGCGCCATTTACATTTTCCTGCTCAGGCAGAATTTCAGGAGCATCCCGCGCGACCTGGACGAGGCCGCCATGTTGGACGGTGCCGGCCCGCTCCGCACGCTTGTCTCGATTGTGGTTCCCCAGGCCATCCCGGCCATCACTACCGTGGCGCTGCTGCATTTCTTCAACACCTGGAATGAACTGCGCATGGCCAGCCTGTACCTGGCCATCCGTCCGGATCTGCAGACCATGGCCTTCACCGCTCAGGCCTTCACTACGTATGGTTTCACCCCCCAGGTGTTGCAGACCAGCGCGGTCTTGCTCATGGCCATCCCCTTGCTGGTCTTGTTCCTGTCGCAGCGCTTCTTCATGCAGGATATGGTCATTACCGGAACGGAGAAATAATCATGAATAGAGTCGCCTTCCGAAAAATCTTCTTGATTTGGCTGGCTTGGGTGTTCATCGTGATCGGATTCCAATCTCTTGCGACCGCCCGTTTCCAGCCGGTTTTTCCCGACCTGGCCCAGGAATGGACCGCTACCTATACCCTGCCCGGTTCTTACCAGCAGTACCGCCCTTACCTGAATGATCCTTTCATGAACGCCCAGGTCTGTTGGGACTCGGAATACTACATCAGCATCAGCCTGGGCGGTTATGATGATCCCAAGGTGCCTCACCTGACCCCCAGCGGCACCACCTTATGGAACAACGGCATGACCTTGAACGGTGTGCCCTATAAGGGCGATTCGGTCTCGCTGAACTATGCTTTCTTCCCCTTCTATCCCTGGGTCATGTGGCTCCTCTCGCAGCCCCTCAAGTTGCTTGGATTGGACCTTATCGCAACCGCCACGCTTTCGGGTGTGATCGTCTCTGCCCTGGGAGCCTTGCTGGGCATGCTGGCGCTCTACGACCTGACCAGCGATTCCCTGGGCGACGAGGGCGCCATGCGCGCCGCCTTCTACCTGCTTATTTTCCCGACCGGTTTCTTCCTGGTCCAGGTCTACACAGAGGGTCTCTTCGTTGGCCTGGCTTTCAGTTGCCTGGCCATGCTGCGGCGTGGTAAATGGCTTGCGGCCGCCTTGCTGGGTGCCGCCGCCACGCTGACCCGCGCCGTTGGGGTGGCGCTGATCATCCCGATGGCGCTCACCTGGTTCCGCACCGGCGATTGGCTGGATATCGACCTGGAGTGGCGCCAGATCTACTATTGGTGGAGGAAATCCTGGCGGGCCATGTTCCTGGCAGTCCGCAAGTTTTTCCGGGGCATCTTCGGGGTTCATAAACCCGGTGACCCGGAATGGTCGGTCCTGAAAAAAGAATTGGTGGTGGTGATCTCCTTCGGGAAGATGCTCCTGGCATTCTCCCCCTTGATCGCCTACTTGATCTGGAAATTCTCCCCCCTGGGCGTCAATTTTGATTTTGTCGAAACGCACAATTTTGGGCGCGGTTTCCTGGACTTCGGCAGTGCCTATTTCAACTGGGCAGCCGCTTTCCACAGCCTGTTCGAACACATCCCCGCCCGCACCGCTTACTTCCTGACCGAATTCCTGGGCTTGATTATCGGAGCCGTAACCTGCATCACCTGTGTAAAGTATTATCCCGAGATTGCCTTCTTCAGCCTGGCTGTCTTGATCATTTCCTGGGGCAGTGGACCTGCGCAGGGCATCATCCGCTATATCCTGGGTGCCCCGGCGGTTTTCATCATGCTGGCAAGATGGGGCAGGAATACGGCCTTCGACCGGGCCTGGACGGTTGCCAGTCTGCTGTTAATGGGTCTGCTGGCAATGTTATTTGCCTTCAATTTCTGGGTCGCGTAAATGCGCCTGCATTACGCAAGTGGCAGTCAGCAGAAACAGGCTGGCTGCCCTTTATTTTTTGGGCTCGCAAAAACGATGCTCGCAAAGCCGGAAATCGCCTGTATAATTCGCCCCATAAATTTCCACTCGAGGTGAAATTTGGCTGGCAATGAAAAGGTGAGGCAGCTGCAGGTTCCCGGTCTCCGCATGCGGGAGACTTTTTCTGCGCTCAAACATTACAACTATCGCTTATGGTTCGCCGGTCAGGTTGTGTCCCTGGTCGGGACGTGGATGCAGAGTACCGCCCAGGGCTACCTCATCTATGAGATTACCAAATCCCCCGTTTATCTTGGGCTGGTGGGGTTCTTTGGCGGAGTACCCTCCATATTGTTTACCCTCTATGGCGGCGTCATCGCAGATCGCCTGCCCAGGCGCACCTTGCTGGTGATCACGCAGGTTTCCATGATGGTGCTCGCCTTTATCCTGGCGCTGTTAACCTTTACCAATACCGTCCAGCCCTGGCATATCCTGGTCCTGGCTTTCTTTCTTGGCATTGCCAATGCCTTTGACGCGCCAGCCCGAACTTCCTTCATACTGGAACTGGTATCCCGGGAAGATATGACCAATGCCATTGCCCTGAACTCGACCATGTTCAATATCGCCACGGTGGTCGGGCCGTCGGTGGCTGGGCTTACCTATGCGGTCTTGGGCCCGGCTTGGTGTTTCACCCTGAACGGCATTACCTACATTGCCGTGATCATTGCACTGCTGTTGATGCGCATCAAGTTGGCGCCGCAGACGGTTCCCCGCAGGGCAGCCTTTACCGAGTTGGGCGAGGGCATCCGCTACGTCTTGAAGAATCGCATGATCCTCAGCCTGATCGTTTCCGTCGGCGTGGTCAGCATCTTTGGGATCGGGATGTTGAATCTGTTACCCGCCTGGGCCGTGGATGTCATGAAGGGCGATGTAACCACCAACGGGTGGCTGGTATCCGCCCGCGGCTTCGGTTCGCTGATCAGCGCGCTCATGCTGGCTTATTGGGGTTCCCGCAAATTGCGCGGCCGGTTGTGGACCTATGGCGCCTTTGTCATGCCCATTACCCTGTTTATTTTCGCCTGGATCCGCTGGCTGCCGATGTCGCTGTTTACCCTGGTCCTGGTTGGGTGGGGCTTCATGATGGTGTTGAACAACAGCCAGGCCATTGTGCAATCGCTCGTGCCGGATAATTTGCGCGGCCGCGTCATGGGAGTCTACACGTTGATCTTCTTTGGCGCCATGCCATTGGGCTCCCTCCTGGCGGGCAGCTCGGCCGAATGGATCGGGGAACCTCTCACCGTGATGATTGGAGCAGGCATATTATTGGTCGTTGCCGCGGCTGCCTGGATGTTTCTGCCCGATATCCGCAGGCAGGATTAAAGGCCTTGGCTCTTTCGGCGGGTGTACAATGATTGAGGTTTTGATGAGGAGGTGTCATGCCTAAAAGACTCGTGGTGGTGGCTGGCAATATCGGGGTGGGTAAGACTTCGTTAACCGAGCGGATCGGTTCGCGTCTCAGTTGGCGGACGGATTTTGAGTCCGTTGCCGACAATCCCTACCTGCCAGATTTTTATACCGATATGCGCGCCTGGTCTTTCCACCTGCAGATATATTTCCTGGGGCACCGCGCCGATCAATACCTGGAAGCCGTTCGCGACCCGCGTTCTGCCATCTTGGATCGCAGCATTTATGAGGATGCCTATATTTTTTCGCGCGCCCTGCACCACATGGGCAACCTCTCCGAACGGGATTACCTCGCCTACCGCAAATTGTTCGACCTGGTGGTGAATAGCCTGCCGCTCCCGAATTTGCTGGTCTACCTGAAATGCCCGATTGAAATCTTGATGGCACGCATTCGCAAGCGTGCCCGCAACATGGAAACCGGCATCTCCGCGGATTATCTGGGTTTGCTTGAATCTTTTTACGACGATTGGCTGTTGTCGTTCGACGTATGTCCTGTGCTGACCATTCATACCGATGATGTGGATTTTGTCCACCATCCCAAAGGGTTGGAACTGGTGGTGGAGCGTATCCAGGAGAAATTGGGCGGAAAGGAAGAGATCAATTTTTGATCCTGGAGAAGTGGAACAGTGAAGAATTGGCGCAATTATCTGGTTTTGTATATCTCCGTTCTGCTCATCCTGGTTTCATTTGTTATTTATGGGGTGCGCGTTTCCGAAACTTTCATCCCGGCTGGGAGTTCGGTGCAGCAAGTTGAGCAGTTGACCCGGCGTTACGGTCTCGACCGCCCCGTGATCGAGCAATATGCCTGGTTCCTGTTCACCTTTCTGCCGGGATTGACCCTGTTGGGCCTTTACGGGACGCTGGGGTTGCGCAGGCAGGCTTTTCCACATTGGTCTTTGGTCAAGGCCTTGATCGTGTTGATGTTGCTCACAAATACCGTCACGATATTGACTTACCTGGTGACCGCCCATATTTCCCTGGCTGATTCGCCGATAGCGTTCATTTCGGCCTTGGTGGATTCCGCCCTGGCTTTGGCCAATTTCATTTACCTCCTGGTCATCTGGAACGGGTACAAATGGGGGGTTTGGGCATTTGCCATCAGTTCTTTCGTGTTGTCCACATTGAAATTTATCGGCCACCTCCCGATCTTCGCGGTCGTTTTTGAGTTCTCAGCAGTGATCATTTTGATTTACTTGCTTCGTTTTTCGTGGTCGGAGATGCATTAATTTGCCTTTCGTACTTGCATCCTTTCCGGTCACGCTGCCCTCCATCAGATCAATCACTCGGATGGACCTGGTCACCGCCGCGCTGTTTGGGGACTGCTGCTGAGTTATTCCGGACTGATAATTTCTGTCCTGATCATCGTCGTGATTGTTTTCTTGATTGCTGGTGGCGTGGGTGTGGGTATATTGGACAAAGTCATTCCATCCCTTTCCGGTCATTAATTTGCTTTCGAAAGGTTCTACATGGCGCAAACAATAATATTTAAGAAAATCCCCCTGCTAAGCGATTTGCCGCGCAATGAATTGGAGACCCTGGCTTCCACTCTCCAGGTCGTCAACCTGGGCCCGGATGAGGTGCTCTTTCGTGAAGAGACCCCAGGGGATAGCCTCTTTATCATCCTGGAGGGGAAGTTGGCAGTGTTGCTCGCCATGGGAACGCCCGACGAAAGGCAGCTGGCTGTTTTTGGTCCGGGCGAGTTCATCGGTGAGATGAGTTTGCTTATCCCGGAACGGAACCGGACGGCCTCCGTACGCACGGTAACGCCGGTAAGATTATGGAAGATGACCCATGCTGATTTTGACGGGTTGTTAATTCGCCAGCCGCGCCTGGCCTTTACCATCGTTCAAACACTCACCAAACGGCTGGATATGACCACAACGCTTTCGTTCCACGACCTGCAGGAAAAGAACCGCCAGTTGCAACAGGCTTATGATGAACTCAAGCAAGCCCAAGAGCAGATCATTGAAAAGGAGCGCATGGAGCACGAGCTGCAGGTGGCTGCAGATATCCAGGTCAGCATCCTGCCTCAAGAACTGCCGGAAATTCCGGGATTCACTTTTGGCGCTTTGATGGAGCCTGCGCGCATGGTTGGCGGAGATTTCTACGATATTTTCCGGATGGACGATACCCATGTTGGCCTGGTCGTCGGGGATGTTTCTGATAAAGGCGTCCCTTCCGCGATTTTCATGGCCCGCACGCATGCCCTGATCATGTCGGAGGCTTTGCATGGCGGCACGCCCGGAGCTATTCTGCGGACCGTGAATGCCCACCTGATCAGGCTTGGTCAATCCGACCAATTCGTGACGGTGCTGCTTGGCATCCTGGACTGCGCCACCGGGAAATTCGATTTCGCGCGTGCTGGTCACGAGTTGCCAATGCTCCTGGATGCTACCGGGAAAGTCCGGACACTGCCTCATACGACCGGTCAGGCCCTGGGCATGTTGGAAGACCTGGAACTGGACGAGAATTCAATCTCTCTGCCGCCTGGCGAGACCCTGTTGGTTTTCACGGATGGATTGACGGATTGCCGGGACCCACAGGGACAGGTTTTTGGTCATGAACGCGTCCAGTCAACCCTGGCGGATCTGAAAGGCCAGGACGGACAGCAGGTATGCAATGCGCTTCGTGAAGTGCTGGCGGCTTTCCAGTCGGGCGCCTCCCAGGATGACGACATCACATTGGTCGCCGTGCATGCCGCATGAATTTACGGATTCTTGACTTCGAGTCGCCCATGTGCTAGAATGAGTTATTCCAAAACTTGCGTGTAGAGATATCAATGAGTAATCCTCGTCATCCATTGCGGCTCAACATAGGATTTCTGATCAATTCGACGATTGGAACGAGCCGCGATTTTGTTCTAGATGACGAGGTCATGCAGCTTGGGGAAGACCTTTCCGTGGGTGCCTTCACCGGTACAGCCCGCTTCAGCCGTACCCCGCAAGGGCTATTATTGCAGGGAGATTTTTCTGGCGAAACCGAGCTGGAATGCGTGCGATGCCTGGATCCGTTCCTGCATACATTGCGATGGACGGTCACCGATCTGTATGCTTTCGACCGCCGCAACATGACCGAATCTGGTCTGCTTGTCCCGGAAGATGGTCAGATTGACCTTGAACCCTTATTGCGTGAATACGCCTTGCTTGAGTTTCCAATCAGCCCGGTTTGCAAGCCGGACTGTAAAGGCCTGTGTCCGGTTTGCGGGGAAAACATGAACATTACCGATTGTGGGCACCACCCTGAGCCTGATAGCCCCTTTGGGGTGCTGAAGGACCTTTTGAAATAGTTTGCGCCTTGCGAGGAGGGATAATGATGGCGCCCCTGGATCGACGACACAATCGAGAAGCAATCGACATGCTTATGGAAAAGGCTTCCGTGCAAGGCTATCTGACTACCGATGACTTGCTGGATGTATCTCCGGATGTGGCAGAGGACGAAGAGCACATGTCGGTGATCATGCTGGCACTGCGGCACCGCGGGGTGGACGTCGTCGATCCTGATTACGAAACGATCTCAACGGAAACCCTGGCAGCTCCGGAAATGACCCTGTGGACTGAGACAGAACCTGTCACGTATTCCAGTGATGATACGGTCGGAATGTATCTCAAGGAAATGTCACGCGTACCGCTTTTGAAGGTAAGTGAGGAAATCGAGATTGCCACTTGCATCGAAGATGGCCGCCGCGCTCAGATGGAATTGTTGCGCAGCCCGGGTCGAATGCGCCGCCTGGAACGACAGCGGCTGGAAGCCATGGCTCAGGCCGGCCTGCAGGCACGCGAGCATATCATCAAAGCCAATACGCGCCTGGTGGTCAGTATTGCCAAACGCTATATGGGTCGGGGTGTGGCTTTCCTGGATTTGATCCAGGAAGGCAACCTCGGCCTGATGAAAGCGGTCGAGAAGTATGACGTTCATAAGGGCTTCCGCTTTTCCACTTATGCCACTTGGTGGATCCGCCAGACCATCACTCGCGCCATCGCTGACCAGGCTCGCACCATCCGCCTGCCCGTCCACATCAATGACCGCATCCGTTCGATCTACAAGGCCACCCGCGATCTGGAACAACGCCTTGGACGCGTACCCGCGCCCGAAGAAATTGCCTCAGAACTGGGTATCGAGCCTGATAAAGTGAAGTACGTCCTCAAAGTCTCCCGTCTGCCGCTCTCATTGGAAAGCCCCGTGGGTGATGACGAGGATTCGGAATTGGGCATGTTCATCGAAGACGAGCTCAGCCCGACACCGATCCAATCCGCCTATCAATCCATGCTGCGGGAAAAAGTCGAGCAGGTGTTGGACACGCTTTCGGCGCGCGAAGCTCGCGTCCTGCGTATGCGCTTTGGTTTGGACACAGGAGTTCCTTATACGCTGGAAGAAGTGGGGGAGAAGTTTGGCCTGACGCGCGAACGCATTCGCCAGATTGAAGGAAAAGCACTGCGGCGGCTGCGCCATCCGAAACGGGCCAGGCAGTTGAAGGAATATCTTTGACCACTTGGGTAAAGTGAGAGCCTCCTGAAAGGGGAGGCTCTTGTTTATTAGTTCACGGGCTCGACCGGGTTCAGGTTCCTTTGCACCGTATACAGCTTCCGGTATAGACCATTTTTTAATTGAACCAATTCGTCATGGGTGCCCATCTCGCGGATGGATTTGTCTTCCAGCACCACGATCTGGTCGGCGTTGCGTACTGTCGAAAGACGGTGGGCGATGATCAGCGTGGTTCGTCCCTGCATCAACCGCTCCAGTGCTTCTTGGATGAGAAGTTCGGTGCCGGTATCCACCGACGAAGTAGCCTCGTCCAGGATCAGGACCGGAGCATTTTTCAAGATGGCACGTGCGATCGACAGGCGCTGCTTTTGCCCTCCCGAGAGTTTGACGCCGCGTTCGCCGATCAGCGTGTCGTACCCCTCGCTCAGGTCCATGATGAACTCATGCGCATTGGCTGCCCGAGCTGCTGCCAACAGTTCGGTTTCATCCGCCTCCGGCCGGCCGAACAGCAGGTTCTCGCGCACCGTGCCATAGAACAGGAAAACGTCCTGCAAGACAATGCTGACCTGTTTTCGCAGGCTCTCCAACCGGTAGTCGCGCAGGTCATGGCCGTCCAGCTTGATCGAGCCTGAGGTAACATCGTAGAATCGCGGGATTAGGCTGACCAGGGTGGTCTTGCCCACGCCCGTCGGTCCAACCAGTGCCACCACGGATTTGGCCGGAATGGTCAGTGAAATATCTTCCAGCACCTTCAAGCCCGGGGTATATTCGAAACCGACCTGCTCGAAAATGAATTCACCCTTGATTCGCTCCGGCACCGGGCCTGCACCGCGGATATTTTGAGGTTCGTGCGGTTCGGCGATCAGGCCGGCCACCCGGTCTGCGCCTGCCAGTGAAGACTGAACCGCCTCCCAGGCCGCGCTCAGGTTCTGCACCGGGGCGTAGAAACTTTGCAGGTATAGAAAGAAGGCCACCAGGTCCGCCACCGGCAGGGAACCTTGCAGCGCCAGGCGACCACCGAAGTAGATGACGATCAACGTTCCAATCGAAGATGTGAATTCGACAAAGGGCTGGAAGGTGGCCATCAGCTTCAGCGCGCTCAACTGGGACTTGCGGTAATTTTCGATGCCGGTGTGGACGCGCCGGGCTTCCTCTTCTTCACGCGTAAAGGCCTTGATCTCACGGATGCCGCTGAGGTTGTCGTTCAGCAGCGCGTTTAAGTCACCCAGCACCTTCTGGCGGTTGCGGAAGGCCGGTCGTACGTAAGTGGCATAAACTCGCAACGAGAGGAAAACCAGTGGGATGGGTACCAGGCTGAAGAGAGTCAGCTTCCAGTTCAGTGTAAACAGGACGATCGACACGCCCACCAGGGTGATCAGGTTGACCACCACGTCTGGGATGGCATGGGCGATGAATTGCTCGAACAGGTCGGTATCGTTGACCATGTTGGACATCAGGTTTCCGACCTGTTTGTCCTCATAAAAGCGCAGTGAAAGACGCTGCAGGTGCTCATAGATGTATTCGCGTATATCTGCCACCACGCCCCATCCGGCCACGTGGGCCAGGTAAGAGCGTACGAAAGTCAGGCCGGCGCGAAATACGTACGCGACCAGCACGATCAGGGTCAGAGTGGTGACATAATTGTAGTTCGCCAGTGTGGTACCAGGATCGGTGATGCGTGCGATCAGCAGTTTTACGATCCAGGGGATGAGCAATTGGATCCCCACCAGGGCCAGCATGCTCAAGGCGGTGGTGACCAGTGAAGCAGTGTAGCGACGGGCATAGTTGAAGATGAGTTGGAAGGGTTTCATGCATTGACCTCGGCCTTGATTTTACGACGAGTTGGGAGATTAATGTTCAAATAATAGAGAGAGAAACCAAGCAACGATATTGTGGGGATATTTCTGGACGCCTGGATGAGCAATTTCAAGGTCTTGCCGGATCACAATTCGGGAACAGTCTGCAAGGTCGTGCGTTTTTTCCTACAGGCGGGACGTTGGTTTTCACACTGCCCAACCCGGCAGCTTCGACGCAATTAAAGAATGGTATAACATTAACCTTCCTTGACATTACCCCCTGCCTCAGGTAGAATACCCCACGCCCATAAAAGGGCCTGTAGCGCAGTTGGGAGCGCGCCTCAATCGCACTGAGGAGGTCGAGGGTTCGAATCCCTCCAGGTCCACCAGGATTGATGATTGCCGACTGGCATCCGGGGCAATCGACAATCCTCAATCGGTAATTTTCAATCAATCTGGGCCCATAGCGCAGTTGGGAGCGCGTCTCAATGGCATTGAGAAGGTCGCGAGTTCGAATCTCGCTGGGTCCACAGTCTTTTAGCGATTGGCAAACGCCGGTCGCTAAAGTGCTATAATTAGGAATTAATAAAAATAAACATGTAGTAACGACTTAAGTCGTTACTACTAATATCAATAAAGTCAGGACAGGAGTAGTAGATCGTCCCGCCAGCGAGTTGGGAGAGCGAGGTGGAAGCCCAGCCAGGCACGCAGCGGGAGTGCCAGTTCTTTGCAAGAGGAACGAAGACCGAACTCGCCTGTTGTCCTGCATTTATTACAGGCAGGACAGACTGCGCTGGTGAAATGAGTAGTCAGCGCCGGACAAGCCCGTTAGCGCGGCAAAAGTGATGTGAGTCTAAAGGTCTTAAGGGCATCCCCTCTCAATACGGCCCGATAGATAAGGTTGCGACTCCATAAGCTCGGGTGGTACCGCGGAGGTTCCCTTCGTCCCTGATGTGGATGAAGGGATTTTTGTTTATTTGTAAGAAAGGAGGTGTCACATGTTTAGATTAACAATAATTGTAAATGAGGTCGGATCCTGCCTTCTCGCGCGCCTCCTTTCTAATGGGAGGAAACAACACGACACACCGACTTCACGAAGGATTCAATTAGAATCAAAGTAAAGGTAAACGCCCTCGTGACCAGGGAATACATTTATTTTCGGCACCTTATAAAAGGATTTTAAGAATGAGCGACTATATTCCAACACAAATCGAACCGAAATGGCAGGCCAAATGGGAAGCCGACGGCTTGTACCATTCCGATATTGATCCCACCCGGCCAAAGCATTATGCCCTGACTATGCTGCCTTACCCTTCCGGTGACCTGCATATCGGTCATTGGTATGCGATGACTCCTGCCGATGCGCGCGCCCGTTTCATGCGCATGAACGGGTACAACGTTCTCTTCCCGATGGGATTCGATGCATTTGGGCTGCCGGCCGAGAACGCCGCCATCAAGCATGGCGTCCACCCGAAAGAGTGGACCTACCGCAATATCGACAACATGCGCCGGCAGATGCGCACCATGGGCGCCATGTTCGACTGGCGTCGTGAAGCCATTTCGGCAGATCCGGAATACTATAAATGGACCCAGTGGTTTTTCATCCAGTTATTCAAACACGGGCTGGCTTACCGAAAGATGTCGCCGGTGGATTTTTGTCCGCACTGCAATACTACCCTGGCGCGTGAGCAGGTCTGGGGGGAGGACCGGCATTGCGAACGCTGTGGCACGCCGGTCATTAAGAAAGACCTGGACCAGTGGTTCTTCCGCATCACGAATTACGCTGACGAACTGCTGAACTACGCGGGCATGGATTGGCCCGAGCGGGTCCGTACCCTCCAGACAAACTGGATCGGGCGCTCCGAAGGTGCATCGGTCGTTTTTACGACCGAACAGGGTGACCCCCTGGAAGTCTTCACCACCCGTCCTGATACGCTGTGGGGCGCTACTTTCATGGTGTTGTCCCCTGAGCATCCATTGGTCGATAAATTGACCACGGCCGAACAGAAAGTAGCCGTGGCAGCTTACAAGATCCAGGCGGCCCGGCAATCCGATATCGAACGGGAAGCGGTCGATAAAGAAAAGACGGGCGTCTTCACGGGCGCATATGCGCTCAACCCGGTCAACGGGGCACACATCCCAATCTGGATCGCCGATTACGTACTGATGACTTACGGCACCGGTGCAATCATGGCCGTCCCAGCGCACGATGAGCGCGACTTCGCCTTTGCGCGCAAGTTCGGTCTGAAAATCATCCCGGTCATCCAACCGGATGGCTTGCCCGACCTGGATGGAGACGAGATGCAGGCAGCCTACATCGGGGGCGGGCATATGATCAATTCCGCTCAGTTCAACGGCACTGCCGTGAATGATGAAAAAGGCCGCAAGAATCCTGGCATCATGGTGGTGATCGACTGGTTGGCCGGGCAGGGGATTGGCAAGGAGGCCGTCACATACAAGTTGCGCGATTGGTTGATCTCTCGCCAGCGCTATTGGGGTGCCCCGATCCCCATGGTGTATTGCCAGAAGGATGGCTGGAACCCGGTTTCAGATGCCGACCTGCCCGTGTTGCTGCCTGACGATGTGGAATGGAGGCCCACCGGCGAAAGCCCGCTGAAACTGCACCCCACCTGGAAACAAATCCCCTGCCCGGTATGTGGGGAACCAGCTGTGCGTGAGACCGACACGATGGACACGTTCATGTGCTCATCATGGTATCACTTGCGCTACCTGTCGCCGAAGTATGACAAAGGTCCCTTCGATGAAGCCGAGTACAACTACTGGATGCCCGTGGATACCTATACTGGTGGAATTGAGCATGCTACCATGCACCTGATGTACACGCGCTTCTTCCACAAAGCTCTGCGGGATATGGGTATCACCGAAGGTCCCGAGCCAATGGTGCAACTGCGCAACCAGGGCATGGTACTGGGCGAAGACCATGAAAAAATGTCCAAAAGCCGTGGCAATGTAACTGCCCCGGACGACCTGGTACAGCGTTACGGTGCAGACGCCGTGCGCTCCTATTTGATATTCTTCGCCAAGTGGGACATGGGCGCACCATGGAACCGCACCGGGATCGAAGGAACCCATCGCTGGCTGAAACGAGTCTGGGCGCTGTTCACAAAAAAGGTTGGAAAGCCTTCCGCCACCCCGGAAACTCTGAAGGTACTTCGCCGCAAGGTCCACCAGACCTTGAAGCAGGTGACGCATGACTACGACCAGTTCGAATTCAACACGATCATTTCAGGTCTGATGGAACTCCTGAACGAGATGTATAAAGCGAAAGATGCCGGTGCAGCTGGGAGTCAGGAATGGAACGAGGCAATTGACATCTACCTGCGCATGCTGGCGCCGGTTTGCCCGCACATTGCGGAGGAATTATGGGCGAATTTAGGCAAGCCCTATTCCATTCATACCCAATCCTGGCCCAAAGTGGACGAACCTGCCACGCGTGAAGATGAGATCACCATCCCGGTGCAAATCAACGGCAAGCTGCGTGATCGGTTGGTCTTCCCGGCTGATGTGAGTGAAACCGAGATCAAATCAGCCGTTATGGCAAGCGAAACTGTCCAAAAATACCTGGCAGGCAAGGAGCCTCGGAAGCTGATCGTGGTCCAGAAGAAACTGGTCAGCATCGTCGTCTAGTTCCTTGCAATAACACAAGCAGCAACACAAAGCGGCACACCCAACCGGTGCGCCGCTTTGTGTTTACATTATCTGGATTATAATTACCGGTAATAGTCAAATAATCCTTTGGATGGATAGGGAAAAAGAGCATGGACAAAAAATGGCCTTTGCTTGTCATTCTTGTCTTTGGACCGATCATCCTGGTCGCCTGCTCAATGCCGAAAGCGGTAACGACCTCCAGTCTGTCACCCAGTCCCAATCAGCCACCCACTGTTTCAAGCTCCACACCTAAAGTTCCCACACAGACAGCACTCACGGCGACCCCGCAACCGCTGAGCGTTTCGATCAGCCTGGGGAGGCAAAACTCCTCCCAGGGACTTACACTTCAATCGGGCGGAGATGTGGATACCCTGGTGGTGCAGGCGGGGAACCCACCCGAACTCCGCCCGCCAGACCGGAAATGGAACCGCAGTAGCTGGCGGCGATTCCATTGGCGATAGCTTCATGCAATTCGACGTGCAAGATTTCGCGTATGTTTGCGGTCGCAGCCGGTGGGCATGTGCAGGTGGAAGTGGATTACCTCGATCAGGGTATGGATACCTTCAATATTGAGTATGATGCAGCCCCTTCGAGCGACTCGGATGGCAAGTTCTCCGGTGGTGGCTCGGTCGTCAAGACGAATACTGGGGTATATAAAACCGCCGTCTTCAACCTATGCAACGCATATTTCGGCAACCGGGATAACGGCGGCGATTTCCGCATCTCCGATAATGGTGATGGGGCTGAGATCATCAAAGCAGTCCGTGTGATTGGGCTGCCTTCCGGAATCAGCACCATCAATGTGGACGATTTCGGTGCCAACCCGATGGACGACCAACCGGACAGCCGGGCTATCCAGGCGGCACTTGATTCGACCTGCAGCGGAGATACGGTGATGTTCAGTTCGGGGGTCAACACCAGCGGTTATAAAGGCTATCTGATCGATCAGACACTGTTCTTGACCGGCACGTCAGCAAAGCACAATCTGACCTTGACTTCCAGCAACCCCGGCAACCACGCCTTGCTCAAAGCAACCGCTGACCTGCAGGGTTTTATAGTGCGGCTATATGCCCGCAGCCGGGTCAACAATCCTGGGGCGATCGATGCGATCGACTTCGGTACCATCGACGTGGACGGAGATCGTGCCGAACGCGTCTGCTCTGGCCCTGACCAGGTTTCTAACGGTGTGAATGACAATTGGGGCTCCTGGCTGCCCGAATGCAATGTTGCCGGGGACCCGTGGTGTTCACCCGGCAATATTGGCATGGACGGTGCCATGGACAATAATGACGCAACCCAGAATTACCAGGGTAACCCTTCAAATTGGTCGACCGGGCTGGTGGTACACGACCTGGTGGACCAACAGGGAGAATGCGCCTCGGCCCTGTCATTTGCCGGTGCTGCCGGAACGATCCAAAATGTGACTATCGATACGGCCGGCGACCACGTTCATGCAGCTGGTTGCCTCTTGACTGATAGCGATGGCGATGTTGGAGGATGGTCGGATGGGATCACCCTTTTCGGGCCGGCTCAACAGGTTTTGGACAACACCATTATTGACCCCTCTGACGTTGGCATTGTATTGTTCGGCGGAAGCAACACGATCATTTCGGGCAATACCATCCACATCACTTCCGGGAATTATGGAGCCTTTGCGGCCATCGCTGTGCATACCTGGGATTTCGGGAACGTCTCGGGTGACCAGCTGATTGGCAATACCATCCTGAGCGAAGGCAATCAGCAGTGTGGCGGCTTGCACGTAGGTATCAACCTGGGCCCTCACATGTGGGGCGGCGGTTGTGTGCAAAGCAGTACCACGGGAGCTTTCGGCAATCCAACCTGTTCGGTCAACCCCGATCCGGCAACAATAGCGCCTTGTAGCGGTGGCACCTGCCAGATCTGGTCGATGCTGCCGGCGGGAGCAACATTCACGCTGAAGGATAATCAAGTGACCGGCGCGCAGATCAACTATTTAATAGAGGGGTTTGATATCCTGGGACAGCTCATCGATGAGGATAATACCAGTCTATCCCCTCAGATATCGGACTGGGCGGCTTCCCGACAGGGCTGTGACGGGGTCGTCTGGGGCGCATTCGATAAGGTGGCCCATCATCCCAGCCTGCCCGGCTGGACAGATCTGGGAATCCATTGCGAACGATAAACCGCGAATTCATTCTTAATTTCTCAAGAGTGCTGCGTGGAAATGCCATCCTATCAGGCGTACGCCCCCTGCGCGCCTGGAATATTTTGAACCTGTAGGTTTCTTGGAACCTCTAAAAGGAGTCTCCATGGACATGGAATTTTTCACCACACAATTGGCCAAACACGCCGGGGTGATCCATAGCCTGACGCTTTCCCTAACCGACGAACAGGCGCGCTGGAAACCGAACCCCGAGAGCTGGTCCATCCTGGAAGTGATTAACCACCTTTACGATGAGGAGCGGTTGGACTTCCGTGTTCGTCTGGATATCATCCTGTATCACCCGGGCAAGCCTTTTCCACCCATTAACCCGCAAGGATGGGTCACCGAACGGGATTACAACCGGCGTGACCTTGTGCAATCGGTGGAGGAATTCCTGCAAGAGCGCCGCAAATCCATGGCCTGGTTGCGTGGCTTGGATCCGCCGGATTGGCAGACCTCCGTTAAGGCTCCTTTTGGAATACTTACTGCCGGGGACATGTTCTCCGCATGGGCCTCGCACGACTTGCTGCACCTAAGGCAATTGGTCGAACTGGATTATGCGTACATATTGAATCAGGCTGCACCCTATAAGATCGATTATGCCGGGGATTGGTAAGGCAGTTTTCTGTCTTTAACCTAGGTTGATTTTTCCCCTTGACTCCCCGTTTAAATAGTAATATAATTAGTTTAGTACAAACTAAACATACTAAACGGATTGTGACGAATGACCGAAGAAATATTGCAGCTCAAACAGGATTTTATTTCAGGCATGAGCAACATCAGCGGATTTTGGGGCTTCCCAAAAGGCATGGGCGCCATTTTCGCGGTGTTGTATTTGTCCCCAGGCCCGCTCTCGTTGGATGAACTGGTTGCCCAAACCGGCTTGACCAAGGGCGCCATCAGCACGAACGTGCGCGGTCTGGCCCGCCTGGGTCTTATCCACCACTCTTCGCAACTGGGCGATCGCAAGGATTATTACGTCGCCGAGACAGATTTCTACCGGGCGGTGCGCGCCATTCTCTCCGAGCGGCGCAACAACGATTTCGATCAGGCAGTCTTCACCGTGGAAGCCAGCCTCGAAAAGTTGAAGGCCGGGGATCACGGCGATCCGGAGCGTCTCTTCCTGCTGGAACGCCTGCAGGCATTGAAGGACTTCTTTGATGCGCTCGATTCACTCTTTAATGCCGTGTCTCGTCTGGACAGCCTGGGTCTGCATACCATTCAGACTATTTTGAAGATCCTGAAATAATCTGTTAGTAGGAGCTTTCCCCAGCTTCTCTCTTTCCGGGACGTCCGTCGCCGGCCTGGTATTTGTTGCTTTTTCAAGTCGAAAGGAGTTTTACAAGCATGAAAATCGTCGTTACCGGTGCTTTTTCCTACTCGGGCAAATACATCACCCATAAATTATTGGCAAAAGGCGAGCAGGTCATTACGCTTACCAACCACCCGAACCGTCCGGATCCGTTCGCCGGCAGGGTCAAAGCTTTTCCGCTCGATTTCAGCCAGGAAAAGGAACTGGCAACTCACCTGGCCGGCGCAGAAGTGCTCGTCAACACATACTGGGTGCGATTCGATCACGGCACAGTAACACAACCCGGTGCGGTGGAGAATACCCACACATTAGTCCGGGCTGCCAGGGCTGCCGGTGTTAACCGCATCGTGCATATCAGCATCGCCAACCCATCGCTCGATTCCCCGTTGCCATATTACAGCGGTAAGGCACAAAATGAAAAGGCCGTGTTGGATTCAGGCTTAAGTTATGCCGTCCTGCGGCCTACTTTGATCTTTGGACGGGAAGACATCCTGATTAATAATATCGCCTGGATTCTGCGTCGCTTCCCGTTCTTCGCCCAGATTGGGGACGGCCAATACAAGCTCCAGCCGGTTTACGTGGAAGATCTGGCTGAGTTAGCCTGCCAGGCAGTCTACCGCAGCGACAGCACTATCCAGGATGCTGCCGGACCTGAAATTTATACTTTTGATGCACTGGTCCGACTGATCGGGCAGGAGGTTGGGCATACCCGGCCCATCCTGCATTTCGCTCCCTCCCTGGCGCTGCAGGCCGCTCGATTTATCAGTTTGTTTCTCGGGGATGTTTTGATCACGCCAGAGGAAGTAAAAGGATTGATGGCCGGCTTGCTGGTTTCGTCCAATCCTCCTACCGGCAACTCAAGCCTGGCAGCCTGGCTGGAAAGCAACCGGGAAACGGTAGGGAAGCGGTATGCTTCCGAGATCAACCGGCATTATAAATAGTCTGGAAAATATCTCTTAACGGTTCTGGTCGGCATACTTCCACCACATATACGTCCCGACCACCCCCACCAGTCCGGTCATTGCCACCAGCACAAAGCTGAAGATGCTAGGCTGGATGCCCTGTAATAGGATGGCTGGAATTGCCCATGGGAAATATTCTCCCCAGCCGAGGGTGACAGACAGGTTGGCCAGGATCATCGTCAGAACGGCGACGCCGATAGGCAATAGGTACCCGCGTCCCAGGCTGGCGAACCAGCCAAAAGGCAGAACGAGCCAGATCGACATGAGGGCGGTTTCCACCAGCAGCCAGGTGCCGTGCATGAGCACTGCGGGTGAGCCGCCTGGCAGATGGATGAGTGTTCCGAGAAGCAAGCCGACCAGGTAGGTTTCGAGGACCAGGGAGACACTCCAGAGCGCCATGACAATAAATTTAGCCAGAATAATGTCGAATCGCGGCACCGGTACAGCCAGGATATCCTTGAGGGTTCCATCAGTGAATTCCCGGCCAAAAATCCAACTGATCGACAGGCAGTAGACGAAAAAACCACCCAAAGCGGTGAACTCGACCAGGATGGTCAAATAACCCGGCCAGTCGGCGCTCCCAACCACCAGGTTGGCCTTGGTGCCGAGCAGACCAAGCTGCCGGGCCAATTGGGGGTCTTTGTAGATAAAGATCATCAGAGCTGCAATAAATGGCATGATTAGAAACCCCAGAGCGGTAAATAACGGTATGCGCGAACGAAGGACTTTGCGCAGTTCGATCCAGAGCATATCCAGCAATGTCCTCATTTTTTCTCTCCGCTGGTCCCAACCAAACGCAAGAAATATTCTTCCAGTTCCTCTTCTTCCACCAGCAATTGGGTTGGAGGAGTGCCTGACTGCACCAACAGGCTGGCGATATCGTCCGGTCGTTCGATTGCTTCCGAGTCGGTAAGCGCCAGAAACTCACCGCGCTGGTTTTCCGCAGAGTACCCGGCAGCGGATAATGTCCGGGCAGCTGACAACAGATCGCGTGCTCGCACGAGCAGGCGCCTGCGCCGGTCATGTTCCAGCGCGGCCAGGTCCATCTCACGCAGCAACCGGCCGTTGTGGATAATCCCGATCCGGTCCGCCAGGCGCGAGACCTCGGCCAAAATGTGGCTAGACATGAACACCGTCACTCCTTGGTTGCGGGTCAGCTCCAGCAGGAGCGACCGGATCTCGACAATGCCGGCTGGGTCCAGGCCATTGGCCGGTTCGTCCAGTAGAATCAATTTTGGGTTATGCAGCAGTGCCTTGGCAAGCCCTAGGCGCTGGACATTCCCCAGGGAGAGCACTCCGGCGCGCCGGTCGGCATATACCGTTAGCCCCAATTGTTCGATCACCTGCCCGATAGCTTTCTTGTCGGTTCCCGGATGAAGGCGCCAGGCCACTTCCAGGTTCTCCCGGACGGTCAGCTCGGGGTAGGCATGGGGTGTTTCCACCAGATACCCTACATCGGCCCAGGGTTCCCGGCTGCCCAGGTGGATGGATTTCCCTAGTACGCAGGCGCTTCCAAGGGTCGGCCGAATCATACCCAGTAACATTCGCAGGGTGGTTGTCTTTCCAGCCCCATTCAATCCGAGGAAGGCGTAGATCTCGCCTTCAGCAACCCGTAAGGAAAGACCGTCCACGGCGATCACATCCCCGTAGCGTTTTCCCAGGTTTTCAGTTTCGATGATCCATGTCATACTGGCATCCTTCTTCCTATTACTTCACGCGTAATTCGTTCCGTTAAAAAAACGCCGGTAATATTGTCGCCATTATCTATAGGAACAGATCGTCATCCTTATCTAGCCGGTATTTGAAGATATAGTAGATCACCACGCAGATGATCCCGAAAACAGCTATCTTGACGAGCACCAGAGCAAACAAGGAAAGCAAGACCAGTCCGGTTTCGTTGATGGAAATGCTTGAAAAATCGGTGGTCTTGTTGATCAGAAGGGCGGCCGGCAGAGTCAGGGTGCTGATCAGAAGGATCGTGATGGCAATGGCAGAGAAGACGATCCAGAGGATCTTGCGAATGTTGTGGAGTTTCCTTTCTTTCGAGGTGAGGGGCTGGGTCTTCATGACATTATCCTTTCTGGTTTCCGTTGGAGTTAAGAGTATTTTGGATCAGTTCAGCCACGTCCGGTTGCTCGTACACCAGGATGTTGCGGTCGATAAACCGGATCAGCAATTGGCGTCCCAGGTCGGTCAGGAAGAAATAACGCCGGTTAGGGCCGGTCTCGGAAGGTTGCAGCTCGCTGGTGACAATCCCCAAATCGGCCAGCCGGTTGAGCGCCCGGTAAATGCTGTTCTCGTCGGCGTTTATGGTCGAATGGCTCATTTCGAGGATGGCAGCTTTGATTTCGTAAGGGTAAGCCTTCCTGTGCGCCAACAACAATAACAGCCAGAAGCTCAATAAACCTTTTTTGTAGTTTTCTTCCCACTGGGTCAGCAGGGATTCCAGGTCGGGTGGATGCATAGCATTCCTTCCATTGGTATTATACCCTTAGTATATTACCGTTAACGTGGCGGGTCAAGATATTATAGAATGTACAATCAGCATCGGAGTGCGATGCGATGACGACTGCATTCTGCCTGGTTTGCATGGAGTGTGGCAGTTTTGTTGATGTTCATGGTGGGGCTGCTGGCAACCCTGCGCCAGCGCCGGGTGATCAAGTACCGGATCGCTACGTTGATTATCGTAGTGGTCATGCTGCTTGCCTTGTTTGCTCTGACTGTCAATATCGAATGAAAATCCTGCATATCACTTCCGTACATCTTGTTCCGTTCCCATAAGCGCGATATACTGGACAAAAATTATCCGATTAGATTGTCTGGAGGTTGCCTGTGAAATGGGTTGTCAATATCTTGGGGGTGCTGATGCTTTTGATGGGTACAGTCTGGATCTTGCAGGGCGTTGGTATCTACCCGGTCGGCGGGATGGCATACCAGATCAAATGGGCATACGCCGGGATTATCGTGGACCTGGCAGGGATTGGATTGCTCGTACTTGCCAACCGGCGGAAGATGAACAAGCCGCCTGACAATACCCCCTGATATGGTGGTCTCCTGTTTACATTGATCAGGAATTTGAAGGAATGGGATTAATTCTGGTCAAGACGAATATTGTTAACGAATTTCGCCCGGCTCTCGAATTCTGCCAATTTACATGAGGCATATTTCGATGCCTCCGCGTGCAACTTCCTGGATTCCTCCTGATTCAACCGATTAAGCATTGCCCTGGTATATCCCCTTGACTTCAGATACTCATTGATAAAATCAGCTTCGATGGGAGCAAGTGGGTCATTACACTGATTCTGTGGAAACATAATCCACCTCCTATCTATTTTTATCATATGTCTATACAATTGTAATAAGAAGTATCAGGTATCCTCTGCTCTATAGATATTTGTCACTTGTCTGGGCACCCTCCCGAAAAAAAAACCGGGCTCATGAGAGCCCGGTCTCGATCAGAATATTATGCCCTGCAAGCGGCCAACTCCACCTGGGTATATTTCAGGCGTTCCAGCACAGCTGCAGCCACGTTGCTCATCAGCGTGCAGCCCAGGCGGGAATCAACCTGCATCAGCGCACGAATGGCCAGCCCGTCGATCTCGATCACTTTGACCGGCATGGTGTTCCTGGCGGAGCAAATGTAGGCGTATGGTTCGATCAAAGATGAAACCCCCAGGACCTCCCCAGGAGCGATCGAACCTACCAATGCATTCACAATGGCGCCTTCACCGCCGCCACTATAGATCAGGTCTACGTCACCTTCCAGTAACAGCATGAGCTTATTTGCAGGAGCATTCTCTCTGACGATAATGGCGCCTTTGGGATAGGTTTTTTCGTCACCGATCATGGCAAGCGCCTTAAGTTGTTCATCGTTCAACGAAGCGAAAAAAGGATAACGGCGTAAAAGTTCCGGGGAAACCATGTTTCTCTCCTTAATTTCCGAAAAAATTCTCAGCCGATCAGATCGATAACAGCCTGAACGGCCCGAGGCACCGCTGCAGCCACTGCAGGGGACAATTCCTCGCTAAAATCATACACGTTTTTCGCTTCGATCGCAACGATGAAAACGTTTTCGTCTTTGGGCAGCACGATATCCATGCCGCGCCCCACATTCAACGCATTCCGCAAGGAAGTGTCATGGGCAGAGGCGGTATGCCCGGTGGTCAGGTCCGGCAGGTCTTTCAGGGTGAACTGGTCCACGCTTCCGACTGGCTTTTTACCGGTGGAGATCGCGTCCACCATGATGGCACGTTCCCACCCGGTCAGGCGCTCCATCAGACTCAAGCCGCCCAGAGATGCGCAATCCACTTCCACATCCGTGCGTCCATTCGTCATCGCTGCGACTGCTTCCGCCACGCGCCAGCCAACGCCGTCGTCGCCGAGAATGGGATTGCCAAGTCCAAGGATCAGTGTATTCATAGGTATAA
Organism: uncultured Chloroflexia bacterium; assembly: GCA_963814135.1. Classification (GTDB taxonomy): domain Bacteria; phylum Chloroflexota; class Anaerolineae; order Anaerolineales; family Villigracilaceae; genus UBA877. The sequence goes on from CAWFBZ010000008.1 coordinate 105,120, forward strand.
AAAGTCGGATAGTCTTGAGTTTAGGGGGCCGGTTGAGCGGACCTTCTGACTGGGGACTATCCGACCAGAGATTCAGTCAATAAACTGCTTCAGCACCCGGATGGGTTCGCCCGCTGTATTGCGGACGGTCACCTCCAGGGGCATTTGTCCGGGTAGGGAGTGAGTGGCGCAGCCGAAGCAGGGGTCGTATGCCCGGAAGGCCATTTCGACCATGTTGAGCAGGCCGGCATTCACATTGCCCTTCTTGATCAGGTTTTCGGCGGCTTTCTTGATCGACATGGTGATGGGGGCGTAGTTGTTGGTGGTGCCGACAATCAGGTTTACCTTGGTAACCACGCCGCGTTCGTCGGTCCAATAATGATGCGTGAGGGTGCCGCGCGGCGCTTCGACGATGCCGATCCCTTCGGTGGGCGTCTCGGTTGGGATCCTGTGGAAGTCCGGACTGGTAACTTCGGGGTCGGAAGCCAATTCCACCCAACGTTCAGCTGCGTAAAGCAGCTCGATCAGGCGGGCCCAATGGATGGCCAGGCGTTGGTGCACAGGCTTACCGCCCAGGGTGGCGTAGAATTTCTCATATTCAGCCTGGGCTAGAGGAGTAGCCATTCCGTCGGCTGCGTTCAGTCGGGAGAGCGGAGTTGCCATATAGACGCCGGAATCGGGTCCGTCCACGAAGCCTTTCCAGCCGACATTCTTCAGATAAGGGAACTTAAGATAGGTCCAGGGTTCAACGTGCTCGGCGATATTGGCAGCATAATCCTTTGGCGCGTACTTGACGTATTCTTTGCCGTCCGGGCCAACCACGCGCACCTTACCATCGTAGAAGTTGATCTTGTTATTCTCGTCGACCATTCCCATGTAATAAGTCTGATGCGTGTAGATATCGCCTAAGATCAGGTCTACGTATTCCTTGTTGCCCAAGACAATGTCGTTAAAGAGCTGTAGGCTGAATTGGGCGAACTCGATCGCCCAGCGGCCCATCTTTTCGATATCCTGGCGCTGTTCCTCGTTAATGCCTTTGGTCAGGCCGCCAGGGATGGACGTGCATGGATGGACCTTGCGCCCACCGATGATCTCGACCACATTGTGACCGTACTTGCGCATTTGTATGACCTTACCGCCGATTTCCAGCCCAACCTTGTGAATGACACCCAGGATGTTGCGTTCGGCCACCGGGGCAGTCGGCCCCATGACAAAATCCGGTCCTCCCAGGGCATAGAAGTGCGTGGTGTGGTCGGTGCAGTAAAAAGCCATGTAAAGCAGTTCGCGCAGCTTTTTCGCCGTGGAGGGGATCTCCACGTGATAGGCTGCATCGACGGCCTTGGCTGCGGCCATGTGATGCGCTTCCGGGCAGACGCCGCAGATACGGTTGGTAAGCAGAGGCATTTCTTCGGCGGGTCGGCCAACACAGAAGCGTTCGAAACCGCGTAATTCCGGGATCTGGAAGTAGGTATTGGCAACATTGCCTTCCTCGTTCAGGAAGATATCGATCTTGCCATGGCCTTCCAGCCGGGTAATTGGATCAATCGTGATTTTTTGCATGGCTCATTATCCTTCTTGTACCCGTTCCCGGGGTTTCTGTGCGGCTTTACTGGCACGCAAGAGCGAGCCTGCCAGGTTGAAACGATAGAATTGACCAGCCGGGTCCACCAGGCCGTCCAGGATCCGGTCAATCTCGTCGGGATCATTGCTATCGATCACCGAGGCGTATGCCGAGATTAAACGGGCGCCATAATCCACCACACCTTCGGCCGGACCATAGCAGCCAATGCACTGAGCGCCGGCAGAGGGACAGCGGGCATTGCAACCGCTGCGGGTGGCCGGTCCATTGCACGGGATGCCTTGCTCGAGCAGGCACAATTCCGGGTCGATTTGGGTTAACTGGATTCGGCCGAATTCCTTGATCGCCTTGACATTACGTTTTCGTTGGCATTCGTCGCAAACCGTCGAGTTACCGGCACCGATGGTGGCGCCCTTGGGGGGGAGTTGGGCATTGCCGTTCAAGGCCGCGATCACCAGGTCCACCACCGCGGCAATTTGCTGCGATTCGGGCGGACAACCAGGCATGTAATAATCCACGTCAACCACCTGGTCGAGGGTCTTCAACATCGGGTTTAGGGTCGGAATAGTGATAACACCTTCAGGTACGGTGTAACTGCTCTGGGGACGGATGTTATCCGGGTTGTCGGTGGAAAGGGTTGAAAAAGCCGTATCCACCATATCATCTATTGAACTGAAATTGGCCAGTCCCGGAATGCAACCCTCGCAGGCGCAGGAACCGAAAGAGACCAGGATCTTGGATTTTTTTCGCAAGAGTTTGGCGATGTGTTCATTCTCATCGTTGCGCATGCCGCCATTGAACAGGCACAGGGTAATTTCGCCATCCTGCATGGCTTCCACGTCGGCGTATTTCGCGTCCATGGCAACCGGCCAGAAGACGACATCGAAGGCAGCGTCCACATCCAGGATCTTTTCGTGGATGTTCAGCACGGCGATCTCACAACCGCCACACGAAGCGGCCCAGTACATCGCAAATTTAGGCTTGACTTTGGTTTCGAGTGTGGTCATGCCTGTACCTCCTCAAGGGCGACTTCGACGGGAAATTCGGCCCCGGATTGGTTCCAGTTCAAAGGTCCCAGGGCACGCACTTCTTCGACGAATTTGGTGACTTCATTCGCAAAGATCTGACCTTCGGCAGCGCTGGCCCAAAGCAGCTTGATCCGTCCTGGTTCGATGCCCATCTGGGTCAGGACGCGCTGCATTAAGTGGAAACGCCGCATGGCCTTGTAGTTCTGTGTCGAGTAATGGCAATCGCCTGGGTGGCAGCCGGATACGAGCACACCATCCGCACCGCCGGCAAAGGCTTTAAAACGAAAGTCGGGTCCAGCCGGCCAGAGCACATTAGGCGTATAAGGCGCACGTTGGGTGCGTATTTCATGCGGGAAATCCCGGCCATATCGGCCGCGCGATAGGAGCACCAGTTGCAGGTGAAGCCGATGATAACGGGTTCGAAAGCTTGTTCCTGTGGACTTTGGTTGGTTTCGGGTAAATCAGTCATAGGGTTTCTCCTGGCGTTCTTACGCGACAGCCTCTTCCGTCACCGCTGCTGTTGCATTTTTCTTATCGAGGTTTAATAGCAGCAGGCCGTCGATCTGCGACATTATTTGCTCGTTCGAGAAGCCGGTTCCGGTGATTGCGCCAGCCGGGCAGGCAGCCACACAGGTTCCGCAGCCCTGGCATAAAGCCGGGTTGACTTCCGAGACCATACGGTCTTCGTGGAAAAGGATGGCGTTGAACGGGCAAACGTTATTGCAGATACGGCAGCCCGAGCACTGCTCTTCGTTGACAGTCGCACGCACCGGCTCGAGCGCGATTTCTTTTTGCTGGATCTTCCCCAGGATCCTTGCAGCTGCGGCGGCGCCCTGCACGACGCTGGCCGGAATATCTTTTGGCCCCTGGACACAACCGGCGATATAAACTCCTTCGGTCATGGTCGCTACCGGGTCAAGTTTGGGATGACGTTCAATAAACCATCCATCTGCCGAGCAGGATATGCCGAATGTCTTGGCGAGTTCCTTCGAGTCATGTCTTGGTTCGAGACCGGCCGAAAGAACTACCATATCCACCGGGATGCGGCGCTGCTTTCCGACCAGCGTATCCTCCACCTGGATGATCAGCTTGCCTTCTTCGCCGGGATTGCGGGCGGCATCAGTGACTTCCGCCACCTTGCCGCGCACAAACAGAGTGCCTTCCTCGATCAGCCGCTGGTAAAACTCGTCATATCCCTTGGCGGGGGTGCGGATGTCGATGTAGAAATTGTAAACGGTCGCCCCGGTCTTTTCGTGAACAAGATGGGCGAACTTCAAGCTCTGCATACAGCAGATGGATGAACAGTAATTGTTGTAGTTTTTATCACGCGAACCCACACAGTGGATGATGCCGACCGATTTGGGTGTGGTTTTTCCGTCCCGCAGGACGATATTGCCACCGGTCGGACCGGCTGAATTGCTCAGCCGCTCGAATTCCAGGTTGGTGAACACATTCGCCAGCCGCCCATAACCATAATTTGTGACCCGGCGGGCGTCGAACAAATCCCACCCGGTTGCCAGGATGATGTTACCGACTTCGACCGTTATGATCTCGTCCTTCTGGTTGAAATCGATGGCGTTGGTTGGGCAGAATTTCTCGCAAGCCTTGCAGGTACCCTTGACGAAATATGTGCAATTGATATCGTCGATGACCGGGTATTTGGGAACGGCTTGCGGGAATGGGGTGTAGACGGCCTTGCGATAGCCCAGCCCGGCTTCGAACTTGTCGTCAATGACTTTCTTGGGACATTTTTCCCAGCAGATGCCACACCCTGTGCAATCTTCGGTCTTGATGTAGCGGGCGCTCTTCTTGATGGTCACGGCAAAATTACCGACAAACCCATCCACTTTCTGTACCTCGGAATAGGTCAGCAGGGTGATATTCGGGTGGTTTCCGACTTGGACCATTTTGGGGGTCAGGATACAGGCAGAGCAATCCAAGGTCGGGAAGGTCTTATCGAACTGGGCCATGTGCCCGCCGATGGACGGTTCGCGTTCCACCAGGTAGACCGGGAAACCAGAATCGGCGATCTCCAGGGCGGCTTGAATTCCGGCAATACCACCGCCGACGACAAGTGTGGCCGGGTGTATTGGAACGTGCAGTGGTTCGAGCGGTTCGTGGTGAACGACGCGCGCCACACCACCCGAGATGATCGCTTTAGCTTTCTCGGTCGCGGCAACCTTGTCAGTATGCACCCAGGAGTCCTGCTCACGGATGGATACCAGTTCGCACAGGTAAGGATTCAATCCTGCGCCCTTGCAGGCGTTCCGGAAGGTCGGTTCGTGCAGGTGCGGTGAACATGCTGCCACCACAACCCGGGTCAACTTCTGCTCCTGGATATCCTTCTGGATCATTTCCTGGCCCAGGCTGGAGCACATAAATTTATAGTCTCGCGAGATGACGACACCCTCTTCAGAAAGGTTGTCGCTGGCCCACTTGCTCACCTCGCCAACGTTGACCACGCCAGCAATATTCGTGCCGCAATGGCAGACGTAAACACCAATACGTTCGCCGCTGCCATTTTTGGGGGGATTGGTTTTCTTTTCTTCGGCGCTCATTGGCTCGCCTCCTCAACGTTACCTGCAGAGTGTTGGCCGACACGCTCGCGCATCTGCGGCATGGGCAGGCCGGCCGGTTTTCTGACGACTGGCTTGGTCGGGACCGGTTCGGGTGTCTGGATGCCAATGCGTTTCATGGCTGAGTGTGCGCTGACCAATTCCGAACCGAAACCCAGTTTTTCGGGTTTTTCTCCGAATGCCAGGCCCATCAACTGTGTGAAGAACAGGATTGGCATATGGTAATTGGTGTGGAAGTATCCATTCATCTGCCCCTGGAAAGCATCCAGGTTCATCTGGCACATCGGGCACATGGCCACCAGCGCGTCAGCCTTGTACTCGTCAGCTGCCGCGATCAGACGCCGGATCAGTTCGAAGGCAGTATCGGGACCGATCTGGGTCATATGGCCCCCGCAGCAGGCAGTCTTCAGTGGAAAGTCGATTACTTCGGCTCCCAATGCCTTCATCAATTCATCCATCTCATACGGATATTCCGTGTCCGAGATGCGGGAATTATAATCGGGGCGGGGTACCATACAGCCGATGTAGGAAGCCACCCGCAAGCCGGTCAAGGGTTTGACTACTTTTTCCTTGATCTTGTCCAGCCCGACTTCGTTGAACATGACGTCCATCAGGTGGCGAATCACCAATTGTCCCGGGTCGTAATGCAACCCACCTGCTGCAAGCGCCTCATTGATCTGGCTGCCAAATGCCTTGTCTTCCTTCATATAATGGTCGGCCTTGGTCAGGTTAAGGTAGCAGGCGCTGCAGGCGGCCAGGACGGTATTGGTGCCGTTAGCCTGTTCTTCGGCCAGCGCCAGGTTGCGAGCGATCAGGGAATATGCCGGTGTTTTTTGCAGGGAAAGATATTCTGTCGCACCACAGCAGTTCCAGTCCTCGATCTCCTTCAAGTGGATGCCAAGTGGTTTGCAGACGGCTTCCATGGAAGTCTCGTATGCCTTGGCGCTCGATTCCATCGAACAACCTGGATAAAACAGGTAGTCGCTCATTGCGCCTCCAATTCTTTGGCACGTTGAAGAATTTTCTTGAGCTGGTCCATGCCCTTAATGCGCTTCGGAGGCAGTGGCGACATGCCCTTTTTGGTCAGCATCCCGACTGCCATGGGAGTCATGCTGGGTAGACGGGTGATGAAATGTTTGACGTTATGAAAACCGGCCAGTCCGATTTCAAAACTGCGCCCGTAAGTCTCCACAAGCCGTATGAAGGTCTTGGAGAAATCGGACGCAGTCGAGTTACCCATTAACTTGGATTCCAGCGACATGTTTTTCAACGTGTACATCACGTCTGTTATGTGGATATCTTGCGGGCAGCGGACAGTACAATAGTAACAGGCTACACACATCCAGGGTGTGTTGCTTTTCATGACATCCTCGCGCATCCCGGCCCGCAGCATCGCAAAAATCGCCCTTGGGGTATGATCCATGGCGCTGGCAGACGGGCACGAACCACCGCAGGTACCACATTGGATGCACATTTCAAGGTGTGAATCTCCAGGGGTACGTAAGGCCACTTCGTGCAAAAGGGACAGGTCCTCGTGTTTTACAGGACCAACGGAGGGCGGATTGCTTACAATTACTTGTTCGGTCATAGCATCGCTCCACCTCGTGATAAGATTCCCGAACTCGCGGAGATACCCTCGCGAACGGGCAAAACTCTTGATGTAGTATGGTTTCTAATGAAATATTTCACTAGTGGGAGAAGTCATTCCTTTGTATGATAAAACTCATAACTAATTTAAGGAACTCCTTAAATGTATTATTCAGGTATAATCAGCCCGTTTTATCGAAAAGACCCTAAATGTTCAATTTTGAAAGAAAATTAAACCGGGTTCGTCAGTTTATTTTACGAACCCCATTATTTGTGACGGTTGGTGTGATTTCCACGATTGTTGGGTGAGTCCTCTCCCAACGCGTCACGCTGCACCGATGTCGTGACAAATTAAAAGTGTTATCATAGTCATGTACCTTTATTTCAATGAAAATCTGGTAATTAAGGTAATCGACTTAAGCGCAAGGATAAAAAATTGATCCTCTTCTAGAATTTATTAGTAGATCGGATCGACCAGGAGAGAACAAAAATGAACTTCGCAATGTGGAAGAAGGCTCTTACTGTTATTCCTAATGTTACGAAAGATGAATGGGACGCACTGGACATCATCTCGAAATGGCTGATTGCCACGCGCGCCGCCGTACTTTTGATGACCTTCCTGTCGGCTGCCCTGGCCGGACTTTTTGCCTGGCACGACGGGTACCACATCAACATACTGGCCTGGTTCATTCTGGCGCTCGGGCTGGTCCTGGCGCATGCTTCCAATAACATCTTCAATGACTTCACCGATTACAGCCGTGGTGTGGATAAGGACAACTATTACCGCACCATGTACGGTCCTCAACCGGTTGCGGATGGCTTGATGACCCGTCGCCAGCACCTGGTGTATTTTTTGATTACTGCCTTTCTGGCTTTGCTTTGTGGGCTCTTCCTGGTTTTCTTCCGCGGCAACGATATAAACATCTGGATATTATTGGCGTTGGGCGCTTTCTTCGTCTTGTTCTATACCTGGCCGTTGAAATACATTGCATTGGGTGAACTGGCAGTCCTGATCGTCTGGGGTCCCCTGATGATCGGCGGCGGTTATTACGTTCTGACCGGTGTTTGGAAATGGAATGTGATCTGGGCCAGCCTGCCATACGTTTTGGGTGTGACCACCGTTATTTTCGGAAAACATATTGACAAATTATTGGTTGACAGGGCCAAGAAGATCTTCACTTTGCCGGTTTTGATCGGAGAGAAAGTGGCTCGTTACGCTATCTTGGCCATGATGGTTCTTCCCTATCTCCTGGTTGGATATTTGATCCTGAATGGGTACTTTACCCCGATCATGCTTCTGGTAGTCCTGGCAATCCCAACCCTCCTGAAGCTTATCCCGCAGTTCCTGAAGCCTAAACCGGAGACACGCCCGGTCGATTTCCCGGATGGGCAGGGAGGCTGGCCGCTCTACTTTGCTCCTCAGGCATTCATTAATAACCGGGCATTCGGGATGTGGTTCATGGTCGGGCTGATCCTGGATATAGTTTTGAAACACTTCGTCCCGGGATTCCATCTCAAAATCCTGCCGTAACCTCCATTACGGTCTGATATTCAAGTAGCATCGTTTCATGTTTGTGCGTAACCTGTTCTTTCAGCAAATTTATCCCCCGATTTTATAAAGGAGGTGTCAGGAATGCGTCCAGACTGGGATTCTTACTTTATGAAAATTGCCTATGCTGTCTCCGAGCGCAGCACTTGCGATCGGGCCTTTGTAGGCTGCGTGCTTGTTTTGGATAAGCGCATCTTGACCACCGGATTCAACGGTTCGCCCGCTGGGCTGCCGCATTGTGATGAGGAAGGCCATTTGATGGTCGATGGGCACTGCATCCGTACCATCCACGCCGAAACGAATGCCATCATTCAAGCGGCTTTGCATGGCGTTTCGACCAAAGGCGCCACCTGTTATGTTACGCATTTACCCTGCATCAACTGCACCAAGGTCTTGATTAATGCCGGGATTTCTCGCCTGGTCTACAATGTGGCTTATCGCACCGACGATAACGCCATGAATTTCCTGAAAGCCGCCAACATCGAGGTATGCCAGCTTGATTATCCGGTGAATGCACCGGCAAGTGCGGGTTAAATCATGAAATAATCCCCACATTTCAATTTGAGGGGATTTTATTTATTTCAATACCAGCTCGGTTTGCCCGGCGCTCAACAATTCACCGCCTGCCTCGGTAACCAGTACATCTTCTTCCAGCCCTACGTACCCATAACCCGGGACCGCTACGCCAGGTTCGACAGTGTAGACCTGGCTTAGTTCCAGCAACTGGTCGGGCAACGAACCATATTTCTCCCAGCGTGGTCCGAGCATCCCGCCGCCGTCATGAGCCGCCCGTCCCAAACCATGCCCGGTCCCATACATATATTCCGGGTAACCTGCCTGTGTTACGACTGAGCGGGCGATCTGGTCGATTTCGGCACCGATCGCGCCGGGTCGCATGGCTTTGATGGCTGCCTGGATCGCATTAACTACGGTCTTGAAAGCCTTCTTGACTGGTTCAGGTGCTTCCTTCTCACCCGGCTTGAGCAGGTAGACCATCCTCTGGATGTCGGAACAGTATTCTTCCTGTTTCACGCCGAAGTCAAAATGCACAAGGTGACCACGTTCAAGGACAATGTCGGTCGGTCCGGCATGTCCCACTTCAGACTCCGGTCCTGAATTCACCGCAGGACAATTCTCGTAATCCCAGGCCTCGCGTACCCCCATTTTGATGATCTGGTCGTGCATGAACTGTCCGACTTGTTTCTCGGTCATGCCCGGTTGCAGGAATTCGAAGGTGCGCTGATAGATTTCCTCCGTGGTGTCTACTGCCTTCCGGATGCGGGCGATCTCCGTGAGAGTCTTTCGCCCGCGCAAGGCCCCGATGATGGCCTCGGCGGGGACCAGCCTGTCTATAAACGGGGTCCCGGTCAGATATTCAACCAACTGCTGGTACATGCCATGCGTCAGGCCATCTGCGCTCGGGTCGTTGAGCGAGGTATTCACCGCGATCTGGTTTGGATTGATTCTTTGCAAGATCTTGGTGAGCTCCGGTTGAATGGATTTATCGTATCCAATTACTTCCTGGTAAGCACCACTACGCCGGGCGGTCGCCGCTTCCAGGTTCCCCAGGATGGCGATGCTCTCACCACTGCAGGTGATGATCAGGGCCGAATGCCAGGTAAGCGTTGCCCCGTAGATCAGTGGCAGGATCGGGTCCTCCACCGCGCTGGTTTCCCGGACGAATGTCATCCAGGCATCGATCTTCATTTCCTTAAGAATGGAAACAGCCTGCAGAACCTTTTCCTGAACGAGACTGAACATGGGATCCTTTCGCTGACTTGCTCCTGAATGTAATTTCCCCTAATCGGCTGGCGGCCAGGGGATTTCGACGGGAGAAATATAGCCGTGCTTTTCGACCGCATAGAGTTGTCCCCCGGAAGGCTGGGAGCAGCCCGGTCCATCGGTAAATTTGATCGATGTGTGATATTTGTCCGGCAGGCTGGTTGGCATCCAGACGTAATTACCGTCCTGGCAAAGCCAGACGTCCAGGAAATATCCCCGATCGTCATCCAGGGTCATGTTGACCATGTCCCAGGAGATGGTCACTTCGTTACCTTTCCGGGTTGCTTGCACGTTTTTGGGAGGGCTGTACAAGGCATCTGTAATCCACAGCACCACTTGCTGTACCGCCAACTTGTTGATGTCGCCGACGATGTCCACATAATTGGGATGGATCCAGCAGGGGATGTCCAACCGGTCCATTTTCACATATAACCACACTCCCACCGGGGCGCGTCCCCAAACCACGCCTGTATCACCCAGGTGCAGGTCGCGTGCCCACAGATAGGTTTTTGCTGGACCGAACAGACACGCCAGGTTGGCAACATTCACAGTGACCCTCGGGAAATCGAAGGTTGGCGAAGGTGTAATTGTCGGAGTTTGGGTGATGGTAGGCGTAAGCGTTTGAGTGGGTGTGAGGGTGAAGGTGGGTGTGTCAGTAGGCGTGAAGGTCGCCGTAATGGACGGTGTGGGTGTAGGCGTTTTCGTCCATTTGAAGGCAGTGGCGGTCTGTATGGTGGAGGTCATACTAGCCTGTGTCTCGGGGGATAAGCCGCAAGCGGAAAGCGGCATGAAAACCAATAAAATGAATACCAATAGGGTAAATGTTGGATGTCGTTGCATGGGCCTTGGGGAAATGCTATTGCCGTAGGTTGGGATTGGTTGGTTCTACGGGCACCTATGTTGTTTCCATACAGATTATAAGGCGAATTCGCCTGTTTCGATTTTTCCGAGGGCACTTTGCAAATCTGTAGATTTCATGATGATGGCTGTTCCGCGCCGGCCAGAGCCGAGCGAGATCTCATCCTGGCTGAAAACGGATTGGTCGGCCAGGATGCGCATCGGGTTCGGTAAACCCAACGGGGTAACCGCCCCACGCACGAATCCGGTCGCCGATAAGACTTCTCCCTGGCTGGCCATTGAGATACGCGAGACCCCCAGGTACGTGCGCAGGCTTTTCCAGGATATTTGCCCGGGACCCGCCATCAGGACCATGATGAACTCACCCGGAGAGAGCCTGAAAACGATGCTGCGGACGATCTGGTCGGGTGTTTGTGCGCGCTCGGATGCAGCTTCTTCGAACGATTCGGGCGCTTGGGTGTGCACGAACAACCGGTAAGGGATGCCTAACCGGTCAAGGGCTTCGGCTGCGGGAACGATGCTTGGCATATTCGTACTATATCACATGCATCCAACCAGGGTGCATCCCCCGGATGGGTCTTTAGAGTATGCTTAGAGCGAATAAAAAACTGTTGACGTTGATTTATCGGCATGATACGATAAAAACACCTTAAGTTTTTATTTATTGAAAAGTGCATGTCCTCATTTTTGGGGAACTCTACCCATGTTGATGAGAACTGAAAAGAGAAAAGAAGGTCAACCATGCTGAAGAATAAGAGAGAATATAAACCGTTCGGGGTCGGCTTGATCTTGCTTTTGTTCCTGGTATCCTGCAGTGTTCCGGGGAATTCGACGCCGGCTCCTGCTGCGAATACACCAGTCTCTGCCAGTCCGACCGCCACGACTGTTCAAGTTGTGCCCACCGCCACCTCTCTCGCTACTCCTGCTCCAACGGATACATCCATTCCACCAACTGCCACGCAAGCCGAAACGACCACACCATTGCCGACTGCTGTTTCGACTGCGCAAATCATCCCCACCTTGAATGCTTATTGCCGAAAGGGTCCTTCGACCCTGTATAACCTGGTCACAGTGCTCCAGCAAGGCATCGCGTACAGCGTAAACGGTCGGGATGGCCAGGATACCTGGTGGCAAATCCAGGGTCCGGACAAACTGGTTTGCTGGGTCGGCGATGCCAACGTGGATAAGCAAGGCCCGGTCGAGCAGGCCACACTTATCGCTGGGTTGGTCCTGCCAGGAATCCCATCCAATTTTGTCAGCTCATATGCGTGTGATGCTACATTGAAAACCCTGGGCGTATCGCTCAATTGGGGCGTCACGTTGAATGCCACCGGATATAGTATTTATCGGAACGGCGTTTTCCTTGCCACAATTGATTCAACCCAGACTTCCTACCATGATGATGCTCCTGTGGGTGTCGACCTGGTTTATGAGCTGGAAGCGGTAAACGATAATGGGGTGGCGCCGCGTACCTCATTGAGCGTCCCAGCCTGTAAATAATCAGTTATGATGGAAGGTCCCTCTGGGGTAGAGGGCCTTTTTATTTGAAATTCGCTCGCTTGATTTAATTAATCTTCGAAATTGGCAGTTTTCGTGAATTTCTTATATTTTTTCGATAATTATTGGATATAATTACTCTGAAATTATGTAACTTCTCAAGGCAGTGGGGGAGGTCGAATTTATCCTCATATTATTGAGATGTTACAAATTTCGATTAAATGATACCCACCATGGGAGTTGGAAATGGACAAGCAGACATACCTTGATTTATATTACCAGATGGTGCTCATCCGGCGAATGGAAGAGCGTGGCGCCGAGTTATACCAGGCCGGGAAAATTGGTGGGTTCATGCACCTGTACATTGGGCAGGAAGCCGTCAGCACCGGGTTGATTGCCGCCCGAAAGCCGCAAGACCGCGTGATTACTGCATATCGCGACCATGGTGTGGCGATCAACTGCGGGATCCCGGTAAATGAAGTGATGGCTGAATTGCTTGGCAAGGTTACTGGAATTTCCAAAGGCCGCGGTGGCTCCATGCATATGGCAGACGTGACAAAGAATTTTTGGGGCGGGCATGCCATCGTTGGCGCCCACCTGCCGCTGGCTTCCGGGTTGGCGCTGGGCGATAAATACGCCGGGCGGGACGGGGTGACGATTTGCATGTTCGGGGAAGGTGCCACCAACATCGGCTTTTTCCACGAAGCATTGAACCTGTCCAAGGTCTGGAATTTGCCGGTTTTATGGGTTTGCGAAAATAACCATTATGGGATGGGTACAGCGGTTGCGCGCGCTTCGGCCGTTTCTGAAATTCAGCAAAAAGCTGAAGGATACGGGATGGAGCATGAACGTGTGGATGGGATGGACGTGATGGCGGTTTACCAGGCCGCCAAGAAGGCCATCGAGACCGTCCGCAGTGGCAAGGGTCCGCGCATGTTGGAGGTCATGACCTACCGCTTCCGTGGCCATTCCATGGGCGACCCGGAGCGTTACCGCAAGCAGGAGGAAGTGAAAAAGTGGGAGGAGCAGGACCCGATTGGGGTTTATCGTGCCTATTTGACCGCCAACAAAAAGTCCACCACCAAAGCACTCGATGAAATAGAAGCTCGCGCTGCTGCGGATGTTGAAAGTGCGGTCGAATTTGCTGAAGCCAGCCCGGATCCGGCCTTGGATACCCTCTATGACAATGTCTACGCGGAGGAGGTGTAACATGGCTCGCATTACCATGCGCGAGGCCATCTCACAGGCAATGTGGGAGGAAATGGAACGTGACCCGAATGTCTTCATCCTTGGAGAAGAAGTAGGTGTTTGGGGCGGTTCCTACGCCGTAACCAAGGGTTTCTTTGATCACTTCGGCGGGGAGCGTGTCCGGGATACCCCGATCGCCGAATCGGCCATTATCGGTGCTGCCATAGGTTCCGCCCTGACCGGCTTGCGTCCGATCGCCGAATTGATGACCATCAATTTTGCCTTTGCGGCCATGGATCATATTGTCAACGAAACGGCCAAATTGCATTATATGTTCGGTGGGCAATTTATCCTGCCCATGGTCATTCGGGCGGTTACGGGTGGCGGACGCCAGTTGGCTGCCACGCATTCCCAGACCCCGGACGTCATTTTTGCACATTTCCCCGGATTGAACAGTCGTCGCACCGGGTACGCCGGAGGATGCCAAGGGCTTGCTGAAAAGCGCCATCCGCTCCAATGATCCGGTCCTGTTCCTCGAGCACGCCACCCTTTACCAGCAACGTGGCGAGGTCCCAGAGGGCGATTATGTGATCCCGATCGGAAAATCCAAGATTTAGCGTCCCGGCCGGGATGTTACGATTATCACCTATTCCAAGGGCCTGGAGATTTCGATGAAGGCTGCCGATGAATTGGCCAAGGAAGGCGTGGAGGCGGAAATCGTCGACTTGCGCACCTTGCGCCCTCTCGATATGGATCCTGTGATCGAGTTCCTTCAAAAAAACCAACCGTGCCGTGGTTGTCGAGGAGGGTTGGAAATCCTTCGGGATCGGCGCCGAAATCTCGGCCCGTATTTATGAGCAGGCTTTCGATTATGTGGACGCACCTGTTCGCCGCGTGGCCCAGAAGGAGGTTCCACTGCCATATAACCGGGCGCTTGAGCAATTTGCCCTGCCGCAGACAGCGGATGTGGTGGCAGCGGTCAAGGAGGTGTTGTGATGGCTGAGATCATCAGCATGCCCAAGCTGGGCTTCGACATGGCTGAAGGCACGCTTGTCCGGTGGGTTCGCAAAGTCGGCGATACGATCGCTAAAGGCGATGTGCTGGCTGAGATAGAAACGGATAAGGCGACTGTCGAGGTCGAATCTTCAGCCGGCGGCGTGGTCCGCAAACTCATGGTGGACGAAGGTGCCGTGGTTCCCATCAACGATCCGATCGCCATCGTTGGCACCCCCGATGAAAAAATCGAAGACATGCTTCCGCAAACCAGTCAGGCGCCGAAAAGCCAAAGTCAGTCTGCTGTGTTGGTGGAACCAACCCCGGTGTCGGTTCCTTCGCCCAGTTCTGCTGGTCAATCCGTGATAAGTAATCCTCCCGCGGAGTTTGTCAAGGCTTCCCCATTGGCGAAGAAGATTGCCCAGGAACGTAAGATTGACCTGTCCCGGTTACAGGGCAGCGGTCCAGGAGGGCGGATCGTGCGTCGTGATATCGAAGCTGCCTTGAGCCAGCCGGTTTCTGCCGGTTTGTCAGGGGAGACCGGTTCTGTTGCCCAGGTTGGGCGGAGCGATGAAACCGTCAACCTGTCCAAACTCCGCCAGGCCATTGCCCGTCGCATGACCGAATCCAAAACCGCTATTCCGCATTTCTACGTTTCGCACGAGTTCGCAGTAACGAAGTTGATGGATCTTCGCTCACAATCCAATCAGTTCCTTCCTGAAAATGAAAAACTTTCTGTCAACGATTTTATTGTCAAGGCAGTTGCGCTTGCTCTACGTGATTTCCCCAATTTGAACGCTTCGTATAATGGAAATACCGTCCAGCGTCATGGTCAGATCAACGTTGGGATTGCCGTTTCGGTGGAAGGTGGATTGCTCACCATCGTATGCAGGGATGCCGACCGGAAATCGCTGCGCCAGATTTCTTCTGAAGTAAAAGCGATGGCAGGGCGTGTCCGGGATGGCAAAGTCAAGCCGGATGACATCGAAGGTTCGACCTTTTCCATTTCGAACCTGGGCATGTACGATGTGGAAAACTTTGCCGCCATTATCAACCCACCCGAGGCAGCCATTCTGGCCGTTGGCTCTGCTCGCCAGGTGCCGGTTATTGTAGAGTCGGACGATCATCCAAACGTGGTTGCGGTCGGTTGGCGCATGAAGGCTACCATTTCAGTGGACCATCGCGTGAGTGACGGTGTGGAAGCTGCCAAATTCATGCAAGCCCTGGCAGTCTACCTGGAAGAACCAATGCGACTAGTGCTTTAACCTTTAACAAATAACAAAAAACTCCTCGGTTTATCGAGGAGTTTTTTGTTATCATTTTCCCGTCAAAAAGGGATGATATCTACAGGCCTTTTACCAGCAGACCCAGGACGAGCAGGACAAATCCAACCAGAAGGAACCAGAAATCGTACGCAGATACCAACGGGATACTCGTGATATGACCGAGGAAACCGAGCACGCCTAAAATCACGGAAATCCAAAATGTAAGGTTTTTTGGAGGGGTTAGTTTCACGGTTGTACTCCTTTGATATTGAAGAATTCGGATTTTTGACGGGAAAAGTTTATCTATTCTGTCTATTACAACACTAATTTGTCAATTGTGATGCGTTTTCAGTTCCTATCCAGACCTTCAATATTTTTCGAACCGATCGGTTCATCTCTCTCGAAAAATCTGCGCTGAATTTCCGGTTGTACACAAGCTGACCAACATTGTGAGACCCCAGTACTTCCTCCCGTTCACGAAAAGCGCGTAGATGGGTCTCCATCAGCATTTTGTCGATGGATTCTCCATCCAGTCTTTTATACTGATTTTCGAACAGGATGAATTTCTCTTGGAAACGGGAAGTTTGCTGGCGGTTCAATTGTTGGCGGGTTGGGTACCCAAAGCACACCAGCGTGATTGGGAAAACGTATTGCGGCAGCTTGAACAACTCCTGGTGGATTTCGTATCTTTCCATGATGTCCCCGATATAGCACGATCCCAACCCCAGAGATTTGGCCGCAATCACTGCAGTTTGAGCTGCGATCAGCGCATCGCAACACGCCAGGAAAAGATCCCCTTCTTCCGGCTTGCGCATGGAAATTTTCCTTTCACTGCACATTTGTGGCACACCGCCTGCGATGAAACTATCATACCAACGCTGGTAGTCTGCCAGGAATATCCACACCAAAGGCGCGCGCGCAATAAAGGGTTGGTTATCACACGTCTTGACCAATTCCTCTTTGATGCCTTGGTCCGTAACCTCGATGATCGAATACAGCATCAAATTCCCGGCCGTGGGAGCGCGTAGGGTGGCCTGCAGGAGTTCCCGGCGCACTTCCGGCGGGATCGGCTTCTTTTCGTAGGCGCGTATCGATTTCCGATTGAGGATGCTTTCGATAACCGGATTCATGTTTTTCTATCTCCTCTGAAAATGCAGTCTTGTCTTATTGTGGGATCAATTGGGAATGGATCAACTGGGAAAGAGCCGCCACCAGTGCCGGGGCCTCGGTTTTTTCGGGCAGCCCGCTCGTCATGATGACCAGCACGTAGGGGGCATGCCTGGGTGGGTAGATTATTGCGGCATCGTGATAAAGCTTCTCGTTCCACCCGGTTTTATGGGCGATCCTGACGTCCACCGGTAAATTTGCAGGAATGCCCTCATTAAAGGTTTGTTGGCTCAGAATAGCGATCATCTCATCCGATGCAGCCGGGTTGACCACCTCACGCCGGGCCAGGCGCACAAGTACCTGCATCAGGCTGCGGGCTGTTGCCGAATTGTTCATGCCAAGTGCATAAGCTCGATTATCTTCCGGACCGCGCCGGACGATCAGGTCGTCTGTCCCCAGTTCCTGCATGAAGTGTGTCACCCGTCCCGCTTCGACCTTTTCGATCAGCAGGTTGGTTGCCAGGTTGCTGCTTTTCACAATCATGCGTTGGATCAGGTCCCGCAGAGACAGGTTTTCTCCGATGTGCCGGTAGAGGTCTGTTTCCGAGTCATCCTCCGATGACAAAGAGAATGGGCTGCTATCTGCAATGCTGGTGAATGAGTTCTTGACTGGAAGACTCTCGTCCAGTGAGAAGGCACCCAACGAAGCCTGATGGAAAACCTCCATCATTACACCAATTTTGAAGGTGCTGGCAGGGTGGAAGGGCACGTCTGATCTGGCCAGTAGTTGGAAACCGCTGGCCAGGTCGTACATCGCCAGGCTGATTTGGGTATCGCGGCTGGCTTGCAGCAAGCGCTTCAATTCAGTTGTGCTATCGGGTGTCATGCCTATGACCCTTTGCCAGATTGGCTGGGCGCGCCTGCAATTGGCAGCCTGATGTTGCAGATCAATTTAACCTGTGGCATTATTTGACCAGCGTGATCGCCCCAAACGTGGTCGGATCGGCATAAGTGCGCGTGGATGAAGTGGACAACATGGCTTTCTGTCCCAGGCTCGGGTCATCCGCATCGCTCAGGCTTATGTTCATCCCAAACACGGCTTTATCGGCTAACGTGATTCCTTTAAGTAGGTCGACCGGGAAAAACACCTCCAGGATATATCCGTCCGCCGTCTGCACCTGTGCTTGCTGGATGTCCATGACTCCGGCGGCATCCGGCCCATTGAACCAGGCATACGCCAGCGGGGCCACCGAAGCGAAATCGCCCGCCGAAACGCCGATCTGATAATCATCACTGTTCATGGACTTGCGGTCTCGGTCCTTTTCGAGTTGTGTGTCGAATTGCCACTCTACGTAGTCGCCATGCCAGATGTTTTCGTTTGCTGATGTCTGCACGTGTATGTCGTCCACTACCTTGACGGCAAAGTAAAGCCCGTTCTCACTCCAACCGGCCCAGATCTGACCCGAAAGATCCTCCGGACCGGTCCAGCTGTTCGAAGACAGCTTGTAAGCCAGTTGGGATTTATCGTTCAGGGTGAACGTCGGGTCGCCGGCCCAATCGTCCAGGTTACCATCCACTGTGATCCCGCTAATGGAATGGATTTGTGCAGCGAACGGTCTCGGGACGATGATGGCGTTCGGGTCGCGGGTTGGAGCGGTGTGAGGTATGCCGCCCTTTTGAAACCCGGTCTGGATGGCATCCAACATATCTGCGTCTCCCTGGCTCAACTCCCAGATCATGATACCCGCCAGGTGCTTGTCTTCGGCATAGCCGGCCTTTGCTGCAATCGATTGCGGATCGTCATAACTGACAAATCTGGCCGTGTTGATGTTATAAAGGTAAGGCACCTGTGATTCGGCGCTCCAAAAGCGGTTGTAGGTGGGCAGGTAATCACTCTTGATCTCGTTATAACTGAGTGCCCCGCTCATTTTGGGATATACGCACAATTGGTACAGCCCGTCCCCGGTATACCCGACCCCGACCCAATCGTAGCCGTAGAATGGCACTCCCATGACCAGCTTGTTTGCCGGGATGCCGGTGCTCAGGTAATCCTGAACTGCTGCATCCACGTTCAGGGATGAGTCGCCCGGATCCATTGTGTCCTGATAGAGCGGGGCGTTGAAATTGGTGATCGAGTCCCATGTCCCGTGCAGGTCGTACGTCATCAGGTTGATCCAGTCAAGATACTGGGCGATCTGGTCGCGTTCGTAGTGTTGATCTTCGCCTGGACCTGCGGCGGCCGCCATCGTGAGCAGGTAATGCATGCCGTCTGCGCTACCCAAATCATCCAGCTGTCGACGGAATTCTGCCAGCAGGGATGTAAAATTATGCTTGTCCTCCGCCACCCCTTTTACCAGTCCGCCGCTGACAGGCAATTCCCAGTCGATGTCGATGCCGTCAAAAACGCCTGGATATTGCTTGATAAAAAGATCGATGCACGATTTGACGAAAACCTGGCGGGAAGAGTCTGTCAAGGCGGCGTTCGAGAAATTCCCCGACCATTCATACCCTCCTACGGAAATGAGCGTTTTCAGGTAAGGGTAATTGGCCTTCAGCTCCAGGATTTGGTTGAAATTCCCGTGGATAGCGGTTGTGGCGTTCGAATCAGCTTTGCCATTGACGCTCTCTGCCGCGCTGTAAACCCGTTCGACATCCGCAGCCGGATCCCCCAGGATGCACTTTCCATCCTCCGAGACGTTCGCAAAGGCGTAATTCAGATGTGTGATCTTGTTGGCAAGAATATCTGAGACAAAAAAACCTTTTTCGGGGGCTTTCTGCTCGAAATACCCTACCACCATTTTATCCGGAGCAAGGTTGGCTGGCCGGGTCGCGGCCGGAGCCGACATGCAGCTGCTCATACTGAAGACCAGTGCAAGCCCGATTGCGAGGAGGCTTTTCCGATACATGTCAATTCCTTTCAGGGCTGGCGTGCAAAACGCTTGCCAGGTAACCTTATCAAAGAATTCGCGTTCAACGCAAGTCCCTGCCTCCATTGACGTCCACCGTAGCACCCGTCATGAAGCTGTTGGCTGGGCTGGCTAAAAAGACGATCACCTGGGCGATTTCATGAGATGTGGCGTAACGCTGCAGCAGCATTTTATTCTGTGCGTAATCCTGATCGAGCGAATCGATGCTCGCCTGGCCGATGCGTGTCAGAGTGATACCGGGCGTGACACAGTTTACGCGGATGCGCGGGGCCAGCGCACGCGCCGCGCTCTTGGTCAGGTTGACCAGGCCGGCCTTGGCAGCTGCATAATGCGCCTGGTGTGATACACCGGTCTGGGCAGAGACGCTGGAAACCAATACCACCCCGCCGCCGTCTCGCAGCAACGGGGTGAGAGCCTGCAAGATGAAAAATGGTCCGTTCAGATTTACGTCCAGGACCCGCTTCCAATCCTCCGCCTTGATCTCTCCAAATGAGCTGTGCAGGCTTAATCCGGCGCATAAGATTACCGCATCCAATCCCTCAATCTCAGGAGGAAGCTTTTTGATTGTAGCCGCCGCACTTTCCGGATCGCCCACATCCATCGGGTACAACCAGGCTTTGCGACCGTTGTCGCGGATGCGTTGAGCGGTCCTTTCGGCGCCGGCCCGGTTGTTCCCATAGGAAACGACCACGTTTGCGCCTTCAGAAGAAAACATTTCCGCTGAAGCCGCTCCGATGCCACTGGATGCGCCGGTTATGAAGACAGTTTTGTCCAATAATTGAAGATCCATGTTTGTTCCTCCTCTAGAAATGCGGTTAAAAAGACCTGCCTGATAATTTGCAGGCAGGCTTTCTGCTTTTTGTTTTATCGATTGGATACCTGGCAGAAAACCGGATGGTTCCGGGTATCGCCGATGGGTGCCTTAAAATATAAGCTGCTCAATCCTTTTTACTCTCGATGTTCACCATCCAGTTGATTCCGAATTTGTCTGTGCACATTCCGAATGTGTCACCCCAGACGGATTTTTCGAGCGGCATCGAAACGGTCCCATCCGCAGATAATTTCTGAAAATAACCATTCAATTCATCCTCATTATTACCACTGAGCGAAAGGCTGTAATTCTTTCCCGGTTGATATTCATTACGATTGGGAGTGTCTGATGCCATCAAGGTCATCCCATCTTTCGTTTCCAACACTGCGTGCATGATCTTATTATCCTCGCTTGGGTCCTGGGAGGCCCGGAATTCCTTGAATGTCTGCAGGGTTAGTTTTCCCCCGAAAATGGTTTTGTAGAATTGCATTGCTTCACGCGCATTATCCTTAAAATTGAGATAGGGGTTAAGTTTGGTACGCATTTTTATCTCGGGAATTATTTCTATCCGGATCAGAGGGCCAATTATATACAGGATGAACCTTATTTGCCCACTGACCCAAAGGTAACCCTTGGCTTGATATCTGTATCAATCAGCGCCCATCGGAATGCCAGGTCGTATAAAACCCGTTTCGGTTGGCGCCAATCCGTTTCGAGCCGGATGCCCGTATAGGCGCCCCATTTTGTGAAATAGGCATGATTGATTTTCCGTTTTACCAAACTGGGTTCTTTGTTAAGCAAAACCATAAATTGCTCAATTTGACTGGCGATCTTGGGGAGGGCTGACAGCACTCCCAGGCGTGCCAGGCACTCCATCCGGTGGATCCAAAGCATCCAGCCGGCAGCATCCAGTGTGACTGGATCAGGGTTGAAATCCTGCATGGCGAAGGAGGCCGGTGCAGCCACGCGAGAATGGGACCGCACGTATGTGTTTGGGATGGGAGAGAGGATTACCAGTTGCTTGATTGCATTGACCAGCATGGCTTGGTTGTCGAGAGTCCTCCAACCGTGGGTATATGCCAGCAAGCGCAGGTGATAAATGCTTGGCCAATTCACGCCCGGTTTGAATACCAACCGTCCGTGGAAGTCTTCGACAATTTCTGCCATCCGCTCCACCTTCAGGACGGCTCTAAAGCCTGCCAATGCTTCGTTTACTTGAGTGTTAATTGTGGGATGTTTTTCCATCCCAGCGTAGGCGTACACGCTCGCCCGGATCATTTGAGAGCCGCCGAATCCAAGCTCGTCCAGTATTTTTCCGACTTTCCCTATTCCCCGCTCGAGCCGCTCGGGATGTTCATCCAGCGCCTGCAAAGCCCGCTTGAGCACATGTTGCTGGTTGCTCAGCCCTTTCTCACGCAGCCACCGGACGCTCGTTTCCAGGCTTCTTGTCCCGTGAAAATCCCATGCCATCCATCCATCCGTCTGCTGCCATCCAAACACCTCCAGTACGTCTGGATCCTCCAGAATCTGGCGCTGGAGTTCGCGCAGCACTGGTTCCTCGGTCGACTGGCCTAATACTTCCGAGCGTAGCCGGAATTTTATGGATGGGCAGGCTCGCTCGAGCAGTTCTTCGATCCAATCCTGATAGTCCACTTTTTCATCCACCTGCCTGATATTATCGATCAACCCGTTGATTAATTATAGAACCCAACTCCAGCTCGTCAAGTTGACAATTTCCTTTTTTATATCGAGTGCCATAATTCGCGCTATTACGGCCTATCCCATCTGATGGCAATCCCCCGGCTTCAGCATAATCCCGCACCATTTTCTAATCTCTCACACTCCTACCTCGAATGTTATATACTTTAACCGTATATTCCGTTCATTTACCAATCTGTTTATATTGGCAGACATTAACCCGAATCGATTACGGAGGTCTCAATATGAACGTTGTAATCACGGGAGCATCTTCAGGGATAGGGGCAGCCCTGGCGCGCACCTTTGCCCTCCATGGACATACCGTCCTGGTGGTGGCACGACGCGAAGACCGCCTGATAGCCATCTGCCAGGAGATGTCGCAGGCGAATGCAGCCACCGTAACCTGTCACGCCCTCGATATCACAGGTCCGGGTGCACCGCAAGACCTGTTCGCAATGGCAACTCGGTTATTTGGAATAGTTCACGTGCTCATCAATGATGCTGGAATGAGCCCCTACCAGGAATTTCACGAATTAAATTACACCCATCTAAACCAGATCCTGGCCCTTAACATCCGTGCGCTGACAGAATTGTGTTATCTATTTATGGCACACATGTTGGAACATGGGGAACCCAGCCATGTGGTCAATGTCGGTTCGGTGGGGGGCTATGCGCCTTTGCCAAAATTCCCTGTTTATACTGGCAGCAAACACTATGTCCGGGTTTTCACCGACCTGCTTAACCGTGAATACCGTGGCACCAACATCCGGGTCAGCGCCCTGCATCCCGGTGGGACCCTGACCGAATTCCCGGCATTGGCCGGACAGCGCCTCAACGAATTCGGCCTGAGAGGTATGTTGACTCCCGAGCGTGTGGCGGATATTGCCTATCCCGCGATTTTGGAAGGTCGGCGGGTTATCGTCCCCGGAACGATCAACAAGCTGGCCGTCTTGCTGGGCAAACTGCTTCCTTTCCCCTGGGCCATCTGGGTGATGGAATTTATATATGGACGGAGCATCGAACAGGTGGCTCCGACCTACCCCCTCTGACCCCTGATAAAACCCTTGGATCGATTGGTGATTTATGAAGATACTCATTGTAGGCAGTGGAGCTGTCGGGCAGGTTTTTGGGCTTGCCCTTCGCAATGCCGGAGTCGAGTTGGCGTTATATGACCACCCGGAAACGTGCGTGAAATTACGCCAGGCACTCGAAAACGGTGGTTTGCGGATTTATCAGGTGCCGGCCTCCAAGCGCCAGGCCCCTGTCCCCTATCTGCTTCAGGATTATTGGGTGCTGGATGACCTGCAGCAATGCCGGAAATTCCGGCCGGACCAGGTCTGGTTTACCGTGCCATCACCCGTTTATTACACGGGATGGTTCCGTGAATTTCTACAGGAAGTCCCATCAGACAGGGTGGTATGTTTTATTCCGGAAGGCGGTCGGCCCGAATTCCTCCCCCGAACAGACTCTTCTGATCGATTTGTTTGCGCTGGCACCACATTTATGGCCTGGCAGGGTGACCTGGAAGGCGATCCAACACAGGCCGGCCAGGTGCATTTTTTCCCCTCACCCCTAAGCATTCCCCTGGTGGGCACCCGGCCAGCCTGCCAGCCCATTAAAGAGGTATTGAAGAAAGCTGGTTTTAGGGTGTCCATATCCGGGTCTGGTTCGCACATGCAAGCAGCCGTCACCGCCGGAATGACTGCCTTCGTGACTGGGCTGGAGTTGGCTGGATGGACACTGAAAGGTTTCCGGAATAGCCAGTGGCATACAAACTCCGCCCATGCCGGGAAGGAGGCAGTGCTGAGCCAGGTCCGGAATGCCGGTTTGATTCCGCGCTTGTTGGCTGGAACGCTCTCTTCTCCGATCGGGTTCTATTTGATCTCCCTGCTGCTCCCGCTTCTATTCCCCTTTGATATCCAGAAATATCTGAAATTTCACTATACAAAAACCAGGCACCAGTCGCTTGCCTTGCTCGACCTCTTTGAGCAGGATGGGTTGAAAAAACGCAGTCCAGTGACCCATCTACGTTTTCTCATCGAGGCACTCCGTAGTCCTGTAGATTAGAATCATTTTCGAGATTGTCTTGCTTGCTAGGTTTACCTGACAACTGGGTAAACAACCCGCTTTGTTTCATCGGGATCGTAAAGAATCACGGCAAAGCTGAATTCTACTTGACAAACCAGAACTTATGTGCTAATTTATATCCATGTAGAACAGGCAGTTTGTCTCCTTCCATGGAATCGGATTATTTCATTCCCCGCCATTGCTGGGTATTTAAAGAAAATCTTGGCAGTATTCCACTTTCGCTACCCGACCGATAGAAAATTTCGCTTCCTGGAAATCGAGAAAACAGGACACGAATTCAAACATCCCCCCTTTCATTGTTCTTCAAATTAAATCCACCGGAAAAAGATTGAATGCGCTGTTGTTCTTGATTAACATATTTACTCCCTTTCAGGTTGTGGAATTTCATTAGGAAATGGACCAGGGTTGCTTAAGATGGCCCCGACAGGTGGTGCATCGCAAAAGGGAAGTGAGCCTAATGTTTATCCCGCCTTCTACCCTCTATTTGTTCCTCTTTGTTTTCACGAAACGAATATTTTTTTTGCATCCTCATCCCCATGATTCTTACATCCTTCTTATTGACGCTATTCTCATGGACATGGTATCATTATTCCCGTTCCATTAGCACTCTCGGTATGAGAGTGCTAATTGGATGAAGACAAAACGAGAAAATGATGAATGATCTGACCGAACGTCAACGGGTGCTTTTGACCCTGGTGGTACGCGATTACATTGAAACTGCTGAGCCGGTCGGCTCCCAGCGGTTGGTTACGCATTACAAGCTGGACCTGTCTTCCGCCACCATCCGCAATGAGATGGCCGTGTTGACTGAGCAGGGCTACCTGCGCCAGCCGTACACTTCGGCGGGCCGTGTTCCCACCGAAGAGGGCTACCGCTACTTCGTAACGCACATGGTTTACCAGGCCGATCTTCCCGGAGCCGCGCGTGATACCATCTCGCACCAGTTCTACCAGGCTCGCCAGGATGTGGAACAATGGATGCCCCTGGCGGCATCCATCCTGGCACATCATAGTCGTGCAGCCTCCATCGTAACAGCACCACATTCTGAGCGTTCCTATTACAAGCACGTGGAACTTATCGCAACCCAGGGCCGCCAGGTGTTGATGGTACTGGTCTTGACCGGTGGGGAGGTCAGCCAACAGATCTTGACTCTGGCCGAGCCGGTCGGACAGGAACGCCTTTCCGCTGCGGCCGATCGACTGAACCGGGTTTGCCTTGGCAAGACTACAGAGGAAATTGCCGCATTGCCGGCGCGCACCGAAACACTCGAGAAGGATATTTTAACCCTGGTCATGCAAGACATGGAGCACGGCGAACAACGCGTATCCGGCGAAATCTTTCTGGATGGTCTGACGAACGTGCTGGCCGAGCCGGAATTCCTCGAATCTGGAGATGCGCGCCGGGCAGTCCGGCTTTTCGAAGAACGGTCCCTGTTACAAGACCTGTTGGCTCGCACCAGCACGAATGCCTCCGTTGGAGGTGTGCAGGTATTGATCGGTGGCGAAGGAAAATGGGAAGACCTGAAGGAGTGTTCGGTGGTGCTGGCGCGCTATGGCATTCCGGGGCTCATCACGGGAACGTTGGGCGTCTTTGGTCCCATGCGTATGCCGTATGGCCGCACCATTCCGACTGTGCGCTTTATGGCCGATTTATTGAGCGGCCTGGTATCTGAAACAATGGCAGGAGAAGAAAATGAGCAGTAAGAAAGTACACCAAATCAATTCCAAGAAACAGCAGCCCCTCGGTTCGGATCCTGAACAGGATCAGGAATCAGTCTCAGAGCTGTTGCCCGAAGCTATTCCGGATGTAGCCGATCTCGAAAAACAACTGGCCGAAGCCCTATCTCAGGCAGCCGAATACAAAGATGGTTGGCAACGCGCCGTCGCTGATTTCCAAAATTACCGCAGACGGATGGAAGCAGAGAAAGCCGATACTTACAAGGTTGCAATCGGCAGTATCATCAAACAATATCTGCCGGTGCTCGACGATATGGATCGCGCCATGGAAGCACGTCCGGCCGACCTGGCCTGGGCTGGCGGGATCGAATTGATCTATCGCAAGTTGCAGTCCATCCTGGATGCCGAGGGGATCAAGCGCATCGACGCCGAAGGAAAGAAATTCGACCCCAACTTCCACGAAGCGATATCTCAGGAACCTGTTGAAGGCATGGAGAGCGGTACTGTGCTCGAAGTGGTCCGCAATGGGTATATGCTGGGGGAGCGCGTCATTCGACCCGCTATGGTCAGGGTGGCGCAATGAGCAAGTTTCCAGGAAGAAAGTGTTTCTCTGTATAGGTTTAATTGGAAGATTATACAGATCATTCGTTATTTGTATTTTTTAATCAGGAGTAATCATGGCAAAAATCATCGGAATCGACCTGGGAACTACTAACTCAGTCGGCGCGGTCATGCAGGGTGCTGAACCAGTGGTCATCCCCTCTTCGGAGGGAGAACGCCTGGTCCCATCGGTTGTGGCGATCAATAAAAACCACGAACGATTGGTGGGTCGTGTTGCGCGTAACCAGGGTATTGTCAACTCACAGAACACTATTTTTTCCATCAAGCGTTTCATGGGTCGCAAGTATGAGGATGAGGAGGTCCAGCGCACCTTACCGCGTATCCCCTACATTGTCCTGCCGGCTGAAAATGGAGACCTGCGCGTAAAGATGGACGACAAGGAATTCTCCCCGCCAGAGGTATCGGCCATGATCCTTTCCAAGATCAAGCGCGACGCCGAGGCATACCTGGGGGAATCGGTCACCCAGGCGGTTATCACCGTGCCGGCCTATTTCAACGATGCCCAGCGCAACGCCACCAAGGATGCCGGCAAGATCGCCGGGTTGGACGTGCTGCGCATCATCAATGAGCCGACTGCCTCCTCTCTGGCATATGGGTTGGACAAGAAGACCAATCAGATCATCGCCGTGTACGACCTGGGCGGTGGCACTTTCGATATTTCCATCCTGGACGTGGGCGAAGGCGTCTTCCAGGTGCGTTCCACCAATGGCAACACTTTCCTGGGCGGCGATGATTTCGATCAGCGCATCATGGATTATTTCATCCAGGAATTCCAAAAAGAAAACTCCATCGACCTTCGCAAGGATAAACAGGCTATCCAGCGCCTGCGCGAAGCTGCCGAGAAGTCCAAGATCGAGCTCTCGACCATGTTGCAGACCGAGGTCAATCTGCCTTACCTGACTGCCGATGCCACCGGCCCGAAGCACCTGGCGATGACCATGACGCGCGCCCGGCTGGAGCAGCTGACTGCTGACCTGGTGGAAGGCACGCTGGCGCCTGTCAAACAGGCCCTTGAAGATGCCGGACTTCAACCTTCGGAGATCAACGAAGTGGTCATGGTCGGTGGAATGACTCGCATGCCGGCCGTACAGGAAGCTGTCCGTAAATTCTTTGGTAGGGAACCCCACAAGGGTGTCAATCCGGATGAGGTGGTTGCGGTTGGCGCGGCTATCCAGGCCGGTGTGCTGGGCGGCGATGTCAAGGATATCCTTCTGCTCGACGTCACTCCTCTGACCCTTTCCATTGAAACCCTGGGTGGCGTGGCTACGCCCCAGATCGATCGCAATACCACCATCCCCACTCGCAAGAGCCAGGTCTTCTCGACGGCCTCTGACAGCCAGACCCAGGTCGAGATTCATGTGTTGCAGGGCGACCGTCCGATGGCACTAGACAACAAATCGCTAGGGAAGTTCATCCTGGATGGCATTCCTCCTGCTCCGCGTGGTGTCCCTCAAATCGAAGTGACTTTTGATATCGATGCCAACGGCATTTTAAAAGTCACCGCTGCCGATAAGGCCTCCGGACGTTCCCAACACATCACCATCACCGCTTCTTCCGGACTTTCCAAGGAAGAAGTCGAAAAGATGCGTAAGGAAGCCGAAGAGCACGCCGCCGATGACAAGAAACATGTCGACTTGATCGAAGCCAGGAACGCCGCCGATAATTCCGTCTATGCATCCGAGAAAGCACTGAGCGATCTGGGGGAGAAAGTCCCGGAAAACCTGAAAACCGAAGTTCTGGCGGCCATCGAAGAACTTAAAAAGCTCAAAGAGAGCGAAGACGCCTCTGCCATCCGCAAGGCGGTGGATACCCTCAGCCAGGCCCTTCAGAAAGCCGGTGCTGGTTCTTACCAGACGGAAACTCCGCCTTCTGACGTCGTTGAAGAAGGTCCCGCGGCGGATGAAGCCGGTCCAGAAGTGGTCGATGGTGAAGTGAAGGAATAATCGTGTCCAATCGAGATTATTACGAGATCCTTGGCATTCCCAAAAATGCCTCCACGGAAGACATTAAATCTGCCTTCCGCAAGCTTGCCCGACAGTATCATCCGGATGTCAGCAAGGAAACGGACGCCGAAGAGAAATTCAAAGAGATCAACGAAGCCTATGGTGTTCTGTCCGATCCGCAAAAACGCGCCCGCTATGATCAATATGGCCGGGCCGGCCTGGGTGAGATGGGCGGAATGCCCGATTATGCCACCATGGACTTCAATGATATCTTCGAAGAGATTCTAGGCGGCTTTGGGTTCGGGTTCGGCGGAGGCGGTGGGCGATCCAGGCGGGCCCACCGGGGACGCGACCTGCAGGTGCATGTCGAACTGACCTTCGAGGAAGCCATCTTCGGCGTTGAGAAGACCATTGAAGTGACCCGCAATGAACCTTGTGATACCTGCCACGGGTCCGGCGCTGAACCCGGTACCACACCGCAGCGCTGTGGTACCTGCGGTGGGCGCGGCGAGGTTCGCCAGATGCGCCAAACCATCTTCGGGTCCATGATGCAGTCCGGACCATGCCCCACCTGTGGTGGTCGCGGTGAGGTCATCTCCACGCCTTGTCATACCTGTCGTGGGCAGGGGCTGGAACGCAAAACGGTCAAGAAGGTCGTTCAGATTCCCGCCGGGGTCGATAACGGCAACCAGATCCGCCTGGCAGGCGAAGGCGAGCCGGGTGCCAACGGTGGACCTGTTGGCAATCTTTACCTGGTGGTTACAGTTAAACCTCACCAGTATTTCAGACGTCGTGAGTACGACATTTTACTCAACTTGGATATTAACATTGCCCAGGCGGTGCTGGGTGCCGAAGTTGAAATTCCGACCGTGAATGGGACGGAAAAATTAAAGATCCCCTCCGGCACGCAGCCGGGCAAGGTCTTCACACTCAAGGCGCGCGGTGTGCCATACATCCGCAAATCCGGTCGTGGCGACCAAATGGTGATCGTCAATGTGGACATCCCCACCAAGCTTACCAAAGAGCAAAAAGAGCTCTTCGAAAAGCTGGCTGACACGCTTGGAACCAAAGTCAATCCGAAGGAAAAGGGCTTTATCGACTGGCTGAACGAAGCTTTTGGCGGTTGAACGCTGCAAACGCCTTGATTGGAACCCGAAGGTTCCTGACTTCAGACGTGATTGGCGGTAATCCGAAGATTCCCTCCTTCGGAGTGACGGTAGCCTCTTACCAGTAGTAGGGTGTCTTAATGAAATTCAATCCCGATGATATCGAATGTGTAGTCTTTGACATGGGCTTTACCCTCTGCAGGGACTATTATCTTTAAGCTGATACCTTCCGGGCACCCAGACTGGCATGCCGTCATCCAGGAACATATCTTCCATGTACCCTCCATTGTCAACCCTTGGATGAGGGGGGAGTTGAGCCTCACTGATATCGCCCAGGTGGTCTCCGATTATATTGACATGGATGTACCCTCCATAATTGCAATGATGGAAAAGGGTTGCACGGG
The DNA here is from genome assembly GCA_963814135.1 of uncultured Chloroflexia bacterium. Lineage (GTDB taxonomy): Bacteria > Chloroflexota > Anaerolineae > Anaerolineales > Villigracilaceae > UBA877. Next base: position 135,381 of record CAWFBZ010000008.1, read on the forward strand.
CCTGGTTTTCAATCCAGCTGTCTGGGACTTTGCCGTTGCACAAAAGTCTCGCGGTCGGAAAATAGCCCTCGTGACAGACAATATGGACATTTTTACCAGGGTGGTCGTTCCAGCACACCAGCTTGATCGGGTTTTCGATAGCATCGTGAATTCCTCAGATGTTCACGAGATCGATAAGCAATTTCTTTGGCCGGTTGCATTTCGGCAGCTGGGCAACGGGATTGGTTATTCCAACAGCTTGTTGATCGAAGACGGAGCCACCGAACCGGCTAAATTCCGGTCTTTGGGAGGCACCGCATACCAGTATTCGAACGATACAGCCTTCCTGGAATGGCTTGATTCTGTCCATTGGGGTGATCTATTGTGAAGAAAATTCTCCTGCAAATCTGGCGGATCATGCCCGGATGGATGCAGGTGCTGGCTTCGCTGGTCGTCCGCTCACGCTACCAGGTGGCTTCCGGAGCCATAATATTCAACCATCAAGGCCAATTATTATTGTGTAACCATACCTATCGTCGCCGGCATCCCTGGGGTCTCCCGGGTGGTGGGATAAAATTCGGCGAGGATCCTGCAGATGCGGTCCGTCGGGAACTGATGGAGGAGACCGGACTTATCGCGCAAGAAACCCGGCTCTTGCTGGCTGAAAACGCTTTGGAGGTCCGCATGGTAAGCTTGACTTACTTGTGCAGCGGTATCAGCGGTGAATTCATTCCCAATGAAGAAGTCTCCAAGATTGAATATTTTGACCTCGCTGCTCTTCCGGATGTATCCGGGGAATCGTTACGTACCATCCGGAAAGCCTTGGCGGTTTTATATAATGGAAAGAGATGATCTGATGAACTGGCTGGAAGTATCCTTGACTGTGAACGGAGAATTGGCTGAAGCGGTGGCCGATGTATTGGCCCGCTTCGTGCCGAATGGCGTGACTACTGAACAGGCGGTGAAATATATGGGTGATGAGGATGCTGGCACGCCGACCGGTCCTATAACTGTGCGGGCGTACTTACCGGCCGATGATACTCTGGATGATACCCGCCAAAAACTGGAAGAGAGCCTGTACTACTTGGGAACGATCCAACCCCTGCCCACCCCTACATTTGCACCAGTCGCGGATAAGAATTGGATGGAAGCCTGGAAAGAGCATTACCATCCGATCCCGATTGGGAAAAGACTGTTGATCCTGCCGGTCTGGCTGGAGTCTCCGGAACCCGCCCGGAAATCGATCAGGATCGACCCGGGTATGGCCTTTGGCACCGGCACGCACCCTTCCACGCAGCTTTGCCTGGAGTTGATCGAAGAATATTACGACAAGATTCCAGTTGCCGATCGGGAAGCATATGCTATGATCGATGTTGGCTGTGGTTCTGGGATACTTTCGATTGGTGCATTGAAACTAGGCGCCGGTTTTGCTTTGGGCGTGGATATCGAAGAACCTTCGGTGAAAGCCAGTCGTGAAAACGCTACTTCCAACGATATCTCCCAGGAGCGCTTTGTATTCGGGTTAGGCTCGGTGACCGAAATCCTCGCGGGAACATTCCCCATCCGACAGGCGCCGCTGGTTCTGGCAAACATCCTGGCGCCGGTTATCATCCGATTATTCGGCCTGGGGCTTGCAGACCTGGTCAGCCCGGACGGCACACTTGTCCTGGCCGGTATCCTGGCAGAGCAAGCTGATCCTGTAGAGGTGGCTGCCCGTGCATATGGGTTTACCTGCTTCGAAAAGCGTTTCAATGAGGATTGGGTTGCCTTTGCCTGCCAACACTAAAATGTTGAGAAGATAACCGTTAAACGCTGACCTTTTTTGTGCTATCATTCAACCAGCATGAAAACAAAGCGGCGACTGTTCTCCTACATCCTGATCAATATTTTTGTCTCCGCTCTTGTAACGGCGACGGTCATTTATTTCTACGACCGCTACCACCAGGTGGAATGCGTCCCAACCTTGCCCATCTCCATGACTACCACCCAGGATGCTAGCAATATTAAAGTGGATATCAAAGGGGTTATTGGTGCTGGGTCGATCTCCGAAGAACGCATGATCATCCAGAACGATGGTACCCAGGCCTTGGAATTGACCGGTTGGTCGCTTGCAGATGCCAACGGTTTAACCTTTACCTTCCCCCAGTTAACTCTCTATCCGGGAGTCGATGTACAGTTGCATACTCTGCCAGGCAAGGACAGCCCCACAGACTTGTATTGGGGTCTCAGCGCCTCGGTCTGGACCTCCGGCGAACTGGCGGCCCTATACGACGGGCAGGGAATTGCACGCGCCTTCTACCGCGTACCCTGAGATCGATATTCACTGGCTGCTTTTCGAAAAGGGCTGACTGGGTAATAATGGTTGAAAGAAGTAGGTTCACGAAGGGTAAGATTTGAAATGACGAAAGCTTTATATAATACCTGGCGACCGCAGAAATGGGATGAGGTGGTCGGTCAGCAGCACGTCATCCAGACTTTGCGTAATGCAGTTACCAGTGGTCGGGTGGCGCATGCTTATCTTTTTGCAGGGCCGCGCGGGACCGGCAAAACCACGGCTGCACGTTTGTTGGCCAAGGCTGTCAACTGTCTGGATCCCGATCCGGCTGCACGACCATGTAATACCTGCGCGTATTGCCAGGCGGTTAACCAGGGACGCTTCCTTGACCTGATCGAGATCGATGCTGCCTCGAATACCTCCGTCGAAGATGTGCGCGACCTGCGTGATAAGATCAATTTCACCCCCAACCAGGGCCAGTACAAAGTCTACATCATTGACGAAGTCCATATGCTCTCCACGGCGGCTTTCAATGCCTTGTTGAAGACGCTTGAAGAACCGCCTGCGCATGCCATTTTCATCCTGGCAACCACGGAGATCCACAAGATCCCGGCTACAGTGCTTTCCCGTTGCCAGCGCCACGAATTCCGGCGCGTTCCGGTGGACGACATCGTCAATCACCTGAAACACATTTCAGAAACCGAAAAGCTGAGCGTAGAGCCGGAAGCATTGACCTTCATCGTGCGCCAATCGGCTGGCGGGATGCGCGATGCCATTTCCCTGCTCGACCAGATGGCTTCCACGGGGCAGGAGATTACGCTTGGACTGACCCAAACCGTGCTTGGTACGGCTACCAGCCAGACTGTGATCGACCTGGTCGATTCGGTGCTCTCCCGGGAACCGGGACTCGGCATGCGGGCAATTCATGTCGCGCTGGATGCCGGAACTGATCCGCGATTGCTGGCCCGTCAGGTGGTGGATTACCTGCGGGCGTTACTGATGCTCCAGATGGGCAATAAAGCTCAGGTGGACCTGGCAGCAGATACCCGCAAACAGGCCGAGAAACACGCCCACGCATTGTCCACGGGGAATGTGGTCCATATGGTCAAGTCCTTCAATGCGGCTGCTACAGACCTGCGTGGAGGCTGGCAGCCGTCTCTGCCACTCGAGTTGGCGTTGGCAGAAGTGATGGAAATATCCGGCGAGATCGCTCAATCGTCTACCCGCCCAGGGGAAACAACCGGCATGGTAAAGAAGCTTGAGAAACCAGTCGATAAGCCTGCCGCGAATGCCCAGGTGGATAAACCGGTCGCCATGGCTGTGAAGGAATCTAGTCTGTCCGTCGAAGAAAACGGGGAAGTCGATCTGGATCAATTAAGCAAAGCCTGGAAACAAATCCGTGGGTTGATTAAACCCCAAAGCCCCAGTCTGGATGGTCTCTTAAATTCTTGCAGGTTGCTCGAAATAAAAAATAATGTACTGGTGATCGGATTCGCTAGTGAATTACTCAGGTCTAAAGTGGACACACCGGAGTTGATCGATATCACCTGTAAGGCCATCCGCGAAATATGCGGAAGCGATCTTTCCATAAAATGTGTGGTGACAAATGCAAAACACGCCCCTCCTCCGAATGTTAAGGCGGACGGAATGGTGGCCGCAGCCTTGAAGGCTGGTGGCAAAATCGTTGATACACAGGAGTAAATATGGCTAAAGGTTTTAACCGACCCGCAGGTGCGGGAGGGCAGGCAGGCATGCTGCAACAGATCCAGCGGCTCCAGCAGCAAATGGCCGAGACGCAGGATAAATTGGCCTTGGAAAGCGTCAGCGCCACAGCTGGTGGCGGAGCTGTCACTGTGACGATGAGTGGAGATCAGAAGTGCCAATCGGTGGAGATCACCCCGGAACTGTTGAAAGATGCCGATGCCGAGATGTTACAAGACCTGGTCTTGACCGCTGTTAACCTGGCGCTGGATAAATCCCGCGAGCTCCAGGCCGAAATGATGGGCCCACTGGCGGGTGGGTTACCGTTCTGAGCATGCTTCCCGACCCCATTCAGAACCTGATCTTTGCCCTGGAACGTCTTCCGGGTATTGGCCCAAAGACGGCTTCCAGGTTGGCGTTTTTCCTGTTGCGTGCCCCTGAGGAAGTATCTGGTCAACTGGCAGAAGCGCTCACGGACATCAAAACCCGCATTGCATTCTGCCAGGAATGCTATAACATCACTGCAGCCGGGCGCGAACGCTGCGAGATCTGTGAGAGCGACCAACGCGATGCGACGATCATCTGCGTGGTGGAAGAACCTCTGGACGTGCTGGCGTTTGAACGTATCGGAGCCTACAAAGGGAAATATCACATCTTGCAAGGCGTCCTTTCCCCCATAGAAGGGATCAACCCGGACGATCTCAAGATTCATGCACTTTTGGAGCGGGTCCAGCGCGGCGGGGTCGCTGAAGTGATCCTGGCGACCAACCCCTCCATGGAAGGGGAAGCCACTGCGCAATATCTGCATCCGCGCCTGCAAGCGTTGGGAGTACGCGTAACCCGGCTGGCGCGCGGATTGCCGGTCGGCGGCGACCTGGAATATGCTGACCAGAACACCCTGCTGAGAGCCTTATCCGGGCGGCAGGAGATGGATTGACTAAATATGAGCGTCCCAGCGGGACGCTCATGAATTAATTTTCATGAAAATCAGCCTGCTCACTTACGGTTCACTTGGGGACGTCCAGCCCTTTCTGGCCCTGGCTGTGGCGCTTAAAAAGGCCGGTCATTCACCCAGGCTGGCGGCACCTGCATTATTTTCCAGACTTGCCGGCGAATACGAAATCCCCTTCATCCCGCTCGCGGGCGACCCATTGGAAATAAGCCGGGGAATAAATGCTGCCGGACAGGCGCCTCTTCGGATGGTAAGGGCCATCCAGAAGTATGTTTTTGGAATTGCAGAAGATGTGGCATACCAAGCCTGGATGGGATGCCAGGGGGCAGATTTGATCCTGCATTCCTTCCTCTTCACGACTGGCGCACATACCCTTGCCCGCCAATCCGGCATTCCGGATATTTCTGCACAAACCTTCCCGGTTTTTGCACCTACGCGCGCATTCCCGAACGTAGCCTTGCCTTACGTCCCACCGGGCTGGATGAGCTATTTCAGCCATTGGCTGGCAACACAGGTTTTCTGGTATGGCGGGAACTTTGGCTATGCAAAAGTGAGGAAATCGCATCCAGGGATATTCTCGCACACGCTTAGCTGGCCTTTCCGGGAAACAGAACAGTGCAGGCGGACCCCACTTCTTTTTGGATGGAGCCCGAACATTTTGTCTGCTCCGCCGGAATGGGGAGATAATATCCACGTGACCGGGTACTGGGTTTTGGAGAATAAATCGGGTTACCAGCCACCGGTCATTCTTGAAGAATTCCTCTCCAATGGAGAGGCGCCAGTATGTATATCTTTTGGAAGTATGATCAACCGGAAGGCTGATGCGATCTTTCGGACGATCATCCAGGCAATTAAGGCCAGGCACCAACGAGCCATAATCCTGTCGGGTTGGAGTGGGATTCAGGATATTCAAGCAGATGAAGATATCCTCTGGCTTGACACCGCGCCGCACGGCTGGTTATTGCCGAAATGTACTGCGCTGATCCACCACGGCGGTGCTGGGACAAGCGGCGCCGGTGTGCGGGCTGGAATTGCAAGCATCGTCGTCCCTTTTACGGCAGACCAATCCTTCTGGGGGCAGCGACTATGGCGGCTGGGGGTGGCGTCTGAGCCAATTGGCGTAAATAAGTTGACACCCGGAGCATTAAATCATGCGCTGGCCAAGGCGGGAACCCGGGATATTCGAATGCGTGCGAAGGCTCTCGGGAAAACGCTCCGGGAGGAGGATGGATTGGGAGTGGCAGTCGACCTGATCGAGCAGCATGCAGCCAGATTCCGGGCCGGCAAGACCGTCCCCCAACCTTAAAGAATTGGATTTGATCGATTTTTAGCTTGACAACTTCGCCTCTATGCGTATAATAGGCGAGCACATTAGAAATCCCCACGAAGATCTTGTCCGGTTGGACGGATCTGTTTACAACAGAGTAAACGTCTCACGTCAGAGAAACACCGCAAAAAGAATTGCAGTCTGGCGAGCCGATGTTGAAAGAGAAACATCGGCGGTTTTGTCTCTCTGGCCCTTGACGGGGATGACGCTCGCGGGTAGAATACAGCCCGCTTCGTTAACAGGACCTTAACAGCTGAAAAGTGATAGGAAGTAAGCCTGTCGTTCTATCCGTAACTTTACACCTCGCAAGAGGTGATTTTTTGCGGAGAGTTTGATCCTGGCTCAGGATGAACGCTGGCGGCGTGCTTAATACATGCAAGTCGAACGGAGAGTCTTTGTAGCAATACGGAGGCTTCTTAGTGGCGAACGGGTGCGTAACGCGTTGGCGACCTGCCCCGAAGTGTGGGATAACAGTTCGAAAGGACTGCTAATACCGCATGCGATCATTGGGATTAGAATCCGATGATTAAAGCAGTAATGCGCTTCGGGAGGGACCTGCGTCCCATCAGCTAGTTGGTGAGGTAATGGCCCACCAAGGCTACGACGGGTAGGGGACCTGAGAGGGTGGTCCCCCACACTGGCACTGAAACACGGGCCAGACACCTACGGGTGGCAGCAGTAGGGAATATTGGGCAATGGGCGAAAGCCTGACCCAGCAACGCCGCGTGCACGATGAAGGTCTTCGGATCGTAAAGTGCTTTTCTGGGAGATGAGAAAGGACAGTATCTCAGGAATAAGTCTCGGCTAACTACGTGCCAGCAGCCGCGGTAACACGTAGGAGGCAAGCGTTATCCGGATTTACTGGGCGTAAAGCGCGTGCAGGTGGTTCGGTAAGTTGGATGTGAAAGCTCCTGGCTCAACTGGGAGAGGTCGTTCAATACTACCGGACTTGAGAGCAGTAGAGGGAGGTGGAATTCCCGGTGTAGTGGTGAAATGCGTAGATATCGGGAGGAACACCAGTGGCGAAAGCGGCCTCCTGGACTGTTTCTGACACTCAGACGCGAAAGCTAGGGTAGCAAACGGGATTAGAGACCCCGGTAGTCCTAGCTGTAAACGATGTGAACTTGGCGTCGGCGGGTTCAAAGCCGTCGGTGCCGAAGCTAACGCGATAAGTTCACCGCCTGGGGACTACGGCCGCAAGGTTAAAACTCAAAGGAATTGACGGGTCCCCGCACAAGCAGCGGAGCGTGTGGTTTAATTCGATGTTACACGAAGAACCTTACCCAGGTTTGACATGTTGGTGGTAGGGAAGCGAAAGCAGACCGACCCGCAAGGGAGCCTTCACAGGTGTTGCATGGCTGTCGTCAGCTCGTGTCGTGAGATGTTCGGTTAAGTCCGCCAACGAGCGCAACCCTCGCCGTATGTTACAAGTGTCATACGGGACCGCCGGTATCAAGCCGGAGGAAGGTGGGGATGACGTCAAGTCAGCATGGCCTTTATATCTGGGGCTACACACACGCTACAATGGCCGGTACAATGGGTCGCTAAGCCGCGAGGTAGAGCCAATCCCTAAAGCCGGCCTCAGTTCAGATCACAGGCTGCAACCCGCCTGTGTGAAGTCGGAGTTGCTAGTAAACGCGCGTCAGCTATAGTGCGTTGAATACGTTCCCGGGGATTGTACACACCGCCCGTCACGTCATGGGAGCTGGCAACACCTGAAGCCAGTAGCCTAACCGCAAGGAGGGCGCTGTCGAGGGTGGGGTTGGTGACTGGGACGAAGTCGTAACAAGGTAGGTGTACCGGAAGGTGCGCCTGGATCACCTCCTTTCTAGAGTACCGAGCAAAGGTCCAGCATTCGTGCAGATCTGCGCTCTACTTCCAAATCTCTCGTCCGCGGTGGGCGAGAGTCGATGGAGCAAGCTTCCTATCACTTTTCAGTTGTCAAGGCCTGGCCTGAGCGGGCCTGTAGCTCAGCTGGTTAGAGCACAGTCCTGATAAGACTGGGGTCACTGGTTCGAGTCCAGTCAGGCCCACCTGGTTTCTTCAGGCAGCGCTCGGGGATGTAGCTCAGCGGGAGAGCAGCGCCTTTGCAAGGCGAAGGTCGCGGGTTCAAATCCCGCCATCTCCACTGAGCAAGTGTATGAAAGGAAGAATAAAGGATTGGAGTTTGGATTTCTGCAAGGTAGTTAAATAACGGAACTCACAACGCATGGGACTAAAACGCGGCCCGGCGATGAGTCGGGTCGATTTGTCGAAAGAAATATGTTGAGAGCCGATCGGTGTGCTTGACAAATGTGGAGCACAGCGATCGCCGGTCAACGGCGAAATAACCGCTCTTTTGAGCGAGTCAGAACCTTGACAACCGAATAGTTATTGATCTTTTTGATGTAGGCCGAACAGTATTGAATTCTCCGCATCACGTGGAGAAGCTACTAAGAGCTTACGGTGGATGCCTTGGCGCCAAGTGCCGAAGAAGGACGTGGGACACTGCGATAAGCTCCGGTTAGCCGTGAACAGGCGATTGACCCGGAGATTTCCGAATGGGGAAACCCGCTGCGGCGAACCCGCAGCGTCCCCGGTTGAATACATAGGCCGGTGGACGGGAACCTGGGGAACTGAAACATCTAAGTACCCAGAGGAAAAGAGACCATTTCCCTAGTAGTGGCGAGCGAACGGGAATCAGCCTAAACCGCCCGTGCTTGCATGGACGGGGTTGTAGGGTCCGGCATATGGAAGTTACAAATCAGTTCGTTAGCAGAATGGTATGGGAAAGCCAACCAAAGAGGGTAACAGTCCCGTATGTGAAAACAAACTGACTTCCGCTGGATACCTGAGTACTGCCGGGCACGCTAATCCGGCAGGAATCTGGGGAGTCCACTCTCCAAGGCTAAATACACTTGGCGACCGATAGTGAACAAGTACCGTGAGGGAAAGGTGAAAAGTCCCCCTGTTAGGGGAGTGAAATAGAACCTGAAACCGTAAGCTTACAAGCAGTCGAAGGGCTAATGGCGTGTCGGTGCCCTGGGGAAACCCAGGTGCGCGGCGCTATGCCTGACGGCGTGCCTCTTGGAGAATGAGCCTGCGAGTTAATTTCAGCGGCGAGGTTAAGGGAGTGACACCCGTAGCCGTAGCGAAAGCGAGTCTGAATAAGGCGCATAGTCGTTGGGATTAGACCCGAAACCGGGTGAGCTACCCATGGCCAGGGTGAAGCGAGTCTAAACGCTCGTGGAGGCCCGAACCTACTAATGTTGCAAAATTAGGGGATGAGCTGTGGGTAGAGGTGATATGCCAAACGAACTCGGATATAGCTGGTTCTCCCCGAAATAGCTTTAGGGCTAGCGTCATGTATTTAGTATCGGAGGTAGAGCACTGGATGAGCTAGAGGGCTTACTGCTTATCGAACTCAACCAAACTCCGAATGCCGATACTCCATAGCATGGCAGTCGGACTCCGGGAGATGAGTTTCGGGGTCGAAAGGGAAACAGCCCAGATCATCAGCTAAGGTCCCTAAATCCAAGCTAAGTGGGAAACGAGGTGAGGTTACCTGAACAACCAGGAGGTTGGCTTAGAAGCAGCCACCCTTTAAAGAGTGCGTAATAGCTCACTGGTCCAGTGACCTTGCGCGGAAAACTTAACGGGGCTAAGCTTGGTACCGAAGCTATGGGACTTGCGCAAGCAAGTCGGTAGGGGAGCGTTCCGCCAGCAGTGAAGGTCGACCGTAAGGACGGCTGGAGCGGGCGGAAGTGAGAATGCAGGCATGAGTAGCGTACAAACACGTGAGAACCGTGTTCGCCGTAAATCTAAGGTTTCCGACGCCAGGTCATTCCGCGTCGGGTTAGTCGGGCCCTTAGCCGAGGCCGAGAGGCGTAGGTGATGGACATCCGGTCAACATTCCGGAACCGTCTGGAAGGAGCGATGAGGGGACGCAACGAGGTAGGCCAGCCAGCGATTGGTTGTGCTGGTGCGATCCGCTTAGGCGTTGAGGCTTGTAGGAAAATCCGCAAGCTGAGCTGAGGCGATAGCGAGCCCTTGAGGTGTAAGTGGTTGAGCCTTGTTGCCGAGAAAAGCCTCTAAGCGTTGAGATTCAGACGCCCGTACCGCAATCCGACACCGGTAGATGGGTAGAGTATACCAAGGCGAACGGGAGAACCTTGGTTAAGGAACTAGGCAATTTAACCCCGTAACTTCGGGATAAGGGGTGCCCTCTGACGTGTATGCGTTGGAGGGTCGCAGTGAAATGGTTCTAGTGACTGGTTAACAAAACCACAGGTCTCTGCTAAGCCGTAAGGCGATGTATAGGGGCTGACGCGTGCCCAGTGCCGGAAGGTTAAAGGGAGAGGTTAGACGCAAGTCGAAGCTTTGAACTGAAGCCCCGGTGAACGGCGGCCGTAACTATAACGGTCCTAAGGTAGCGAAATTCCTTGTCGGGTAAGTTCCGACCCGCACGAACCGCGTAACAACTAGAATAGTGTCTCAACGAGGGACCCGGTGAAATTGAAATGGCTGTGAAGATGCGGCCTACCCGCAGTAGGACAAAAAGACCCCGTGGAGCTTTACTGCATCTTGGCATTGAGTTTGGATGTGATTTGTGTAGCATAGGTGGGAGGCTTTGAAGCTGGAGCGCTAGCTTCGGTGGAGCCATCAGTGAAATACCACCCTGATTACATTTAGACCCTAACCCCGCACCGTAATCCGGGCGGGGGACCGTGCCAGGTGGGCAGTTTGACTGGGGCGGTCGCCTCCAAAAATGTAACGGAGGCGCCCAAAGGTTCCCTCAGGGTGAATGGAAACCACCCAAAGAGTGTAAAGGCATAAGGGAGCTTGACTGCAAGACCAACGCGTCGAGCAGAGGCGAAAGCCGGGCTTAGTGATCCCACGGATCTGTGTGGAAGGGCCGTGGCTACCGGATAAAAGCTACCCCGGGGATAACAGGCTGGTGAAGTCCAAGAGTCCATATCGACGACTTCGCTCGGCACCTCGATGTCGGCTCATCGCATCCTGGGGCTGTATAAGGTCCCAAGGGTCGGGCTGTTCGCCCGTTAAAGCGGTACGCGAGCTGGGTTCAGACCGTCGTGAGACAGGTCGGTCTCTATCCACTGTGGGCGTAAGGGATTTGCGAGGATCTGCTCCTAGTACGAGAGGACCGGAGTGGACAGACCTCTGGTGTGCCAGTTGTCGTGCCAACGGCATTGCTGGGTAGCTACGTCTGGCAAAGATAACCGCTGAAAGCATCTAAGTGGGAAACTTGCCTCAAGATAAGATCCCTGTATCCGTAATGGAGTAAGACCGCAGATAGACTATCTGCTTAATAGGCGGTATGTGTAAGCACAGTAATGTGTTGAGCTAAACCGTACTAATGGTCGAGGGCTTTTTGCGTGGTGCGGAGAACTTAATACTGTTCATACATCGTCAATAACTATTTGGATCAAATGAGAAATTAAGTCTCTTTGGTGATTTGAGCGACGAGGGTACACCCGGTCCCATCCCGAACCCGGAAGTTAAGCTCGTCAGCGCCGATGGTACTTGGTGGGTAACTGCCTGGGAGAGTAGGTCATTGCCAAAGGGACTTTTTTTATTTCTCTTCCCAGCTATTCTTTACTGGGGTATAATAGTTTTGCTTACCGACCGACGCGTGCATGATTGCTGCTTTGTTGGTTATCTCTGGCAGTCAAGGAGTGTGTAGCTAAAATTCGTGATCCATTTTCTAAATGTGGTTTTCGGGTTTTACGCGTACTCGGTTGTGTCTGAAGCAAACCGAGTTTTTATTTTTTATTCCTCCATGGGAGGAGGTGATAAGGTTGACGGTCGTAAATTTGCGTAGTAACGAGTCTCAGGATATGCTCCTCAAACGATTCCGTAAGAAGATCGTCAAAAGCGGCATCTTGAGCACCGTTCGCCGCAAACGCTGGTTTGTTTCAAAGAGTGAGCAACGCCGCATGGAAAAGAAAAAGGCTATTCGCCGGATCAAGCGACGCCAGTATAAGGATTACGAATAGAACGGCGAATGGAACTGGAGGCAGTTTATGTCTAATGAAGACAAGATTCAGGTAGAGGGATTGGTTATCGAAGCGTTGCCCGGGACCCAATTTCGGGTGAGGCTCGATAATGGGCATGAGATCCTGGCATACCTGGCCGGGAAGATGCGGAAGTATTACATCCGGATCCTGCTCGGTGATCGTGTACGTGTGGAAATGTCTCCATATGACCTGACGCGCGGTCGGATCACCTTCCGTCACCGGAAGACCGATCCGGTTGTTACCCAAGAGTAACCAGTTCTATTAAGCATTCATAATTTAAAACAAAAAACCCCTGCGTCAATTTGCAGGGGTTTTTTGTTGTTAAGATTGTTTGGATGTTCAGGGGAGGGATTTGAACGAATTTAGGATCTTCATGTAATTTGCACGTTCGAAAGCAGCCGGCTCACTGACCGATTTCTGGCTCAAACTACCCTTCATTTGTTCGATAGAAGTATATTCATGATCGACCATCCATGTTTCAACTTCTTCCAGAATGGCGGGGACGCGCCCGAAACCTCGTTGTAATAGTTCTGATGTGAGCATCGCAACGCTGGCACCTGCCATCATTGATTTGAGGACATCGGCAGCGGTATGGACGCCGCTGGTGAGTGCCAGGTCGGCGTGGATGCGATCATAGAGGATTGCGATCCAGCGGAGTGGCAGGCGCAAGTCATTCGATGTACTCAACACCAGGTTAGGGACAACTTCAAGTGCTTCAAGATCAATATCCGGCTGGTAGAACCGATTGAAAAGTACCAATCCTTTCGCTCCCGCATTGGCAAGCCGGCGGGCTACGTTTGGAATGGCTGTAAGGAACGGGCTTAATTTGACTGCCACCGGGATACTGATACTCTTGCAAACGTCACCTACCAGGGTAACATAGCTGTCTTCAAGCTCACTGCCCGTTAGGGTAGGATCCGTGGCTAGATAATATAGGTTAAGTTCGAGCGCATCCGCACCTGCATCTTCGATCTTCCGGGCATATTTTATCCATCCCCCGGTGGATACACCATTCAAACTTCCGATGACAGGAATGCTAAGGGCTTTTTTGGTTTTATTAACGGCATCGATATATGCATCTGGTGTGAGAGTGAAATTACCAGTCTGAGGATAATAACTGGTCACTTCACGTGAGAAATCTGTCGCATTGGATAAATAATGATCCAGTTCCAGGCTTTCGTGAATGATCTGTTCCTCGAAGAGCGAGTACATAACCACCGCGGCGATCCCAGCTTCTTCCAATCGTTTTACCGTTTCCACCTTTTCCGAGATCGGCTGGGCAGCCGAAGCTACGAGAGGGTTCTTTAGCTTCAAACCAAGATAGGTAGTTGTCAAATCAACCATAATATACTCTCCTTGTCATAGATATTATATTAGCGTCTCTAATTATGCGGAAGGGAAGATAGCTTGAACCATTCGATCCCGGGTATTAATTGGGATGTACCATCAGCTAGAAAAGGAGCAAAGGCACTTTCCTTTGCTCCTTTTCTACACTTCTTATAACTTTTCGTTATTTTCGTTGTAGTGCATTGCGGCCATCTGCGAATAGAAGTTCCAGCGAGCCTTGGAGTCTTCACGCGAAAGCTTGAGCAGAGACTCGGCGCGTGCCTCATCGCTCTGCACCAGCATCCGGAAGCGGGTTTCATTGTACATGTACTGATCCACGGGGATGGTCGGTTCTTTGTAATCGATCGAGAGCGGGTTTTGACCTTGTTCGGCCAGTCGTGGGTCGAATTCGATAGAGCGGCCATAGTCCGCATTGGACGGCCAATTTCTGCTGCTGTAGTCCCTTGGCCATATCGATACCATGGGAGATACAATGACTATAGGCGATTATAAGGGATGGGCCAGGATACAATTCGGCTTCGATGAAGGCTTTGAGCGTGTGCTGGTCGTTAAAGCCCATGGCAACGCGCGCAACATAAACATACCCATAGGCGATTGCCATCAGACCCAGGTCTTTTTTCGATAAGCCTTTACCCTGGGCTGCAAACCGGGCTACCGCACCACGCGGGGTGGCTTTTGAAGCCTGTCCGCCGGTGTTCGAATAGACCTCGGTGTCGAGCACCAGTATGTTGACATCCCGTCCGTTTGCAAGAACATGATCCAGACCGCCATAACCGATATCGTATGCCCAACCATCACCCCCTACGATCCAGACGGATTTTTTGACCAGGGCATCTGCAACGGCAGCCAGGTTTTTGGCTTGCGGATTCTTGGATTGGGCCAGCTTTTTCTTGAGGGCCTCGATGCGGTCCCGCTGCTCCTTGATGCCCAGGTCTGAGGTCTGATCTGCTTTGAAGATATCATCGATCAAGTCCTGACCGAATTCATTGACAAAAGTCGGCAGGAGATCATGTGCGTATTCGATTTGTTTGTCGAGCGTCAGGCGGAAACCTAGCCCAAATTCGGCATTGTCTTCGAACAACGAGTTTGACCAACTCGGCCCGCGGCCTTCCTTATTGACCGTATAGGGAGTCGTCGGCAAGTTGCCGCCATAGATGGAAGAGCAGCCGGTGGCGTTGGCGATGATGGCGCGATCGCCAAAGAGCTGCGACATCAATTTAACATAAGGAGTCTCGCCGCAACCTGAGCAGGCACCTGAAAACTCAAACAACGGTTGAAGCAACTGTGAGTTCTTGATTGTTCCTACACTGAAGGTCGTCCGATCAGCTTCGGGTAGGCCAAGGAAGAAGTCCCAGTTGGTTGCCTCTGATTCACGCAATGGGGGTTGTGGAGCCATGTTAATGGCTTTGCGTGCCGGATTACTTTTATCCTTGGCGGGGCAGGCTTCGATGCACAAGGCGCAGCCCGTGCAATCTTCGGGGGCTACCTGGACGGTGTAAGCCATCCCGGGGAACTCTTTGAACTTGGAGTCCATATATTTATAGGTTGACGGAGCGTTTTCAAGGTATTTCTTATCAAATACTTTGTGGCGGATGACCGCGTGCGGGCAAACGAAGACGCACTTTCCACATTGAATGCACAGGTCCGACTCCCAGACAGGGATCTCCAGGGCAATATTCCGCTTTTCCCACTTGGTCGTACCAGTCGGGAAAGTGCCATCGACCGGCATGGCGGATACCGGGAGTGAATCACCTTCATAGGCGATCATGGGTCCAAGCACATTCCGCACGAAGGCTGGTGCAGAGGCAGATACGGGAGCACGTCTGGTGATCGTACTGGTCACTTTGTCCGGTACTTTTACTTCGTGCAGGTTCGCAAGGGATTGGTCCACGGCGGCAAAGTTTTTCTGAACAACTGCTTCACCACGCTTGCCGTAGGTTTTCTGGATGGCTTTTTTGATCTGCGCAATCGCTTCGTCACGTGGCAGGATACCGGAAATGGCAAAGAAACAGGTCTGCATGATGGTATTTACGCGACTGCCCATGCCGGTCTTTTCGGCGACATCGTAAGCGTTGATGGTGAAGAATTTGAGCTTCTTCTCGATGATATCCTTCTGTACTTCCTGTTGCAATTTATCCCATACCTCGTCCGGTCCATAGAGACTGTTTACCAGAAAAACCGCACCGGGTTGGGCATACTTGGTGAAGTCATAGCGCTCAAGAAAAGAGAATTGGTGACAGGCCACGAAGTTGGCGGTATTAGGTGTAATGAGGTAAGGCGCCTGGATGGGCTTGGGGCCAAAACGCAAGTGCGAAACCGTCAAGGTTCCGGCTTTCTTGGAGTCGTAGTAAAAATAGCCTTGAGCGTTATTTTTGGTCTCTTCTCCAATGATTTTGATGGAATTTTTATTGGCGCCAACAGTACCATCTGAACCCAGTCCGAAGAACAGGCAGCGCACCGTCTCGGGATGTTCCACAGAGAAAGCCGGGTCATAATCCAGTGAAGAATGGGTCACATCGTCGTTAATGCCTATTACGAAGTGGTTCTTGGGAGCAGGTTTCTGGAGTTCGTCCAACACGCCTTTGACCATTGCAGGTGTGAATTCCTTGGATGAAAGACCGTACCGTCCACCGATGACCTTGATATCTTTTCGGTCGCCTTCGAAAAGCGCATCGACGATATCCAGATATAGTGGTTCGCCGGTGGAACCAGGTTCTTTTGTTCGGTCCAGGGTGGCAATTGCCTTGACGCTCTTGGGCAGAGCTGCCAGGAAATGCTCTTGCGAGAAGGGTCGATATAATCGAACGCGGATCACCCCGATTTTTTCGCCCTTTTCCACCAAGTTACGCACGGTTGCCTCGGCGGTCTCGCCACCCGAAGCCATGATAATGATCACTCGCTCTGCATCCGGGGCGCCTATATAATCAAACAGGTGGTAAGCACCGCCCGGTCAACTTGGCGAATTTATCCATGTTCTTCTGGACAATGGCCGGCGTTGCGACATAGTACGGGTTTACCGTCTCACGGCCCTGGAAGAAAACGTCCGGGTTCTGAGACGAGCCGCGCAAGATTGGACGTTCGGGGGACAGCGCCCTGGCACGATGAGCGCGTACGAGATCGTCATCGATCATTGCCCGCAGATCGTCGTCATTGAGTTGTTCGATCTTGGATACTTCATGGGATGTACGGAATCCATCGAAGAAATGGACAAATGGTACGCGCGAACTCGAGTGTGGCAGCCTGGGCGATCAAGGCCATGTCATGCGCCTCCTGCACCGAGCCTGAGGGGATCATCGCCCACCCGGTCTGCCGGCACGCCATGACGTCTGTATGGTCGCCAAAGATGGAGAGCGCCTGGGTGGCAACTGCGCGAGCTGCCACATGGAAAACGGTTGAGGTAAGTTCCCCGGCGATCTTAAACATATTCGGGATCATCAACAACAGGCCCTGGCTTGCGGTAAAAGTGGTGGTGAGGGAACCACTTTGTAGCGCTCCATGAACGGCTCCCGAGGCTCCACCTTCGGACTGCATTTCAACAACCAGGGGAACCGTTCCCCAGATGTTTTTACGCTTTAAGGTCGACCAATCGTCAGCGAACTCGCCCATATTTGATGACGGAGTGATAGGGTATATGGCACAAATCTCGTTTGTGCGATGTGCAACGGAAGCGGTGGCTTCGTTTCCATCAATCGTAACCTTTTTTCGTTCCATGAAGCTTTACTCCTTATTACTAGAATAACAGAGGCAGGCTCTGTGTGCATCATACTTTTCGACCCTTAAGTGTATTCCTTCGATTTTACCAGTGATAGTAATTAAATGCACAAATTCCCCCGCAACATGTCATGAATAAATTATGATATAAATTGTCCGAAATTATGAAGACAGTATGACTATTTTTTACTTTCCAGGGTTGGCGCAGCCATTAGCAATGCGGCCAGCGATTTCGCGTCGGGTATTTCCCCATTTCTTGCCATTTCCAGCGCCTCTGTTATCGGCAAGTATTCGACGGTAAGGAACTCATCCGCATCAGCCTCCAGAGGGTCGGAAAACAATTCGGTTGCCATATATACATGCATGTACTCGGTGGAATAGCCTGGGGCAAGATAAAATCCGCCCAGGGCCTTTATATGGCCGGCCGCCAGACCAGTTTCCTCCCGGATTTCACGCAGCGCACATGCTTCAGGAGCTTCTCCTTCGTTGAGGGTACCGGCAGGCAACTCGAGAAGTTCAAGTTGGGCTGCGTGACGGTATTGTCTTACAAAAACCAGGTTGTCAAGATCGTCAATTGGAATGATGATGACCGATCCATGATGTTCAACAATGTCAAACCTTGTTTCGTGGCTATCAGGGAGTTGTAAGGTGTCGCGACGAATGGTAAACGCCCGACCTTGGTAAACCACTTCAGAATTCAATAGTTTAAATGGCATACTGGCTCCAAAAATAACACCCAGGCAATATCCATTGCCTGGGTGATGGTTATACAGAATATTTGGTTACGGTATATTCAGGGTTTGCCCGGTGG
The DNA here is from genome assembly GCA_963814135.1 of uncultured Chloroflexia bacterium. Lineage (GTDB taxonomy): Bacteria > Chloroflexota > Anaerolineae > Anaerolineales > Villigracilaceae > UBA877. The sequence continues at coordinate 153,501 of CAWFBZ010000008.1, forward strand.
TCAATGGCGACGTTAATGAAAGACCGTTTGCAGCTGCAATGGAACTTGGGTCAAGATCGCCAAAGTAACAGGCAATGCTGTTGAAGGTGTCATCCACATTCACCATATAAGTTGTCGGGTGAGAATGCAATGCCCGGTCGCCGGGGAAAGAGCCGCTCGCTGGGATGCTCAAAGTCAGGCCAGGTTGCAGGGTTTCCCCATTGCTCAGACCATTCTGGGCCAACAATGCATTCGGGTCAACGTCAAAACGACGGGCGATACACCAGGGATATTCCCCTTTTTGTAACGTGTAAGAAGCCGGATGCCCTGGCGTGGGGGTTTCTACAAAAATAACCGGTGTAGTTCCAGGCATGGGCGTGCTGGTGGGTATGCTTGTATCGGTTCCGTCACCTGTTGGAGGAACCACAGTCGTGGATAACGCTCCTTCAGGTGTGGGAGTCACGGAGGTATCGGGCATTTCTGAAGTGGGTGCAGCCGTGATCAGACCCATGGCTACTGCTGTCTGCACGTAAACGGCAGTCGATGTTCCCCATGCCTGCATCAAGCTCATGCCAGTAGGTTGTGGCGTACCTTCAGAAGTATTCCCGGCGAGAGTTTGCGTGGCGACAATTGGTTGGGCAGCAGAGCGCTCACATGCGGCCAAAAGCAGGATGGCTATAATGGTGATCGAAACCACGAGCAATATCTTTTTGGACATGATCTCCTCCTCAGAAACCACATAATAACGAGAATCGTGATGATACTAGCACATCCTATCTAAAGCGTCAAGCAGACAAGCTGTCCAGTAAATCCTATTTTTCCAGAAAAATGGTCACTGGCCCATCATTTTCTATCTCGACTAGCATGTGCGCGCCAAAGATACCCGTTTGCGTTGGCACACCCTGGGCGGAAAGTAATTCTACAAATTGGTCGACCAGTGGTGAAGCGATTTCCGGCCGGGCCGCATCAGTGAAAGACGGACGACGACCCTTTCGCGTGTCTGCATATAGGGTGAATTGGGAAACTACGATCGCAGAACCATGATTATCCAGAATGGAATTGTTAAACTTTCCCTGGCTGTCCTCAAAAATACGCAATGTGGCAATCTTTTCTGCCAGGAATTGAGCTGTTTCAACATTATCATTTTGGCCGATACCTAGCAATATGATCAGACCGTGTGCTATTTCGGCGACCGTGTTACTCTCTACACTAACCTTCCCAGATTTTACGCGCTGGATGAGTGCACGCATATGTTTCCCAATAACAAGGAGCTAATATCTCGGGATTAAGGCAGTTGCACGGCCGCCCTGACCTCTTTCATGGTCTTTTCAGCAATTGCATGTGCGCGTTTGGCGCCATCTGCCAGCACCGATGGCACCAGGTCGGGTCGAGCCGCGATTTCGGCGCGTTTCGCACGGAAAGGTTCTAGGGCTTTGTTCAAATTTCCGGCAAATATCTTCTTACAGTCCACACAACCAATGCCAGCTCGGCGGCATTCGATATTGATCATTTCTACGTCTGCTATAGGCGTGAAAATCTTGTGCATGGAAAAAACGTTGCAGATGTCCGGATTCCCCGGGTCGGTGCGTTTTATACGCGCCGGATCGGTGACCATGTTCATCACCCGCTGGCGGGTTTCTTCCGGCGTAGCAGCCAATTCTATATGATTGTTGAGACTTTTACTCATTTTATCCTTGCCATCTAGGCCAAGGATCTTGGGGGTTTCCGTATTCTTCATTCCTGGTTCGATGAGAGCATTAGTTTTGTAACGATAATTAAATGAACGAACAACCTCTCTGGTGAATTCAATGTGTGGAGCCTGGTCGATCCCGACAGGGACAACATCGGTTTTATATAAGACGATGTCAGCTGCCATCAGGACCGGGTAGCCAACCAGACCATAATTGACGTTATTGGGATTCTGCCGAACCTTTTCTTTAAATGTTGGTAAATCTGTTAGTTTTCCCAGCGGCGTGACCATCGATAGAATGGTATGGAGTTCGGTTACCTCGGGGACGTGCGATTGAACAAACAGAATGGTCTCCTCCGGACGAATCCCGGCTGCCAGCAGGTCGAGAGCCATATCGTAAGTGTTCTGTCGCAGGTTTTCAGTATCCTCCACCGTCGTTAATGCATGCAGATCGACGATACAATATACACAATCATAATCATCCTGCAGGGCGACATAATTCTTGATTGCCCCCAGGTAATTGCCCAGATGAGCGCGCCCGGTAGGGCGGATGCCCGAGAAAACCCGACCTATTTTTGTCATATTCTCCTCGTAGATTACCCCTGGAATAAATCCTGGTTTTACCGTCAGTAACCAAAGTATTGCTGATTATTCCTGGGTGGTATACAACCTCATTTTCAAAATCACATCAGCCCCTATTATAAACTATACGAAAATAATAATTCTCCTTTTTGGAATTTCTCACTTTTTTACCGGATTTCCTTGTCCGGTTATTCTCCCATGCATATTTTTTGACGGGTTCCAGGTTTATTTCGTAACCACCAGCCTTTGACGCATGGCGACCTTACATGTATAATCATTTTGCACAATATTCCCCTTCGGGACATCTTCGAGGCAAAGCATGGCACTGCGCGGCAACCTGCGCGATTTTACCATCACACAATTGCTCAATCTGATCAACCTGGCGAATAAAACCGGGACGCTTGTGGTTGAAGGTCCCAGCGAGACCGCTGAAATCGCTTTTCGGGATGGTAAGTTGGCTTACGCCGAAATGGCCAACGAAGAAGGGGGCCTGGCATCGATTCTTCATCATGCGAAGAAGTTGACCACGGGCCAATATAAGTCCATCCGCCAGGGCGCAGCTCATATTTCCGACAAAGAATTAGGCTTGCTGCTTATCAACGCTGGGTACCTTACCCAGGAAGATATTCTTACCAACCTTCAACAGTATTTCACGGATATTGTGCAGCGTTTATTTACCTGGGTGGAAGGTTTTTTCCATTTCGAAAACGATCTGCTGCCACCCGATGATCGCATTAGTGTCCGGCTTGATCTTGAGAACCTGATAATTGAAGGCTCCCGTCAATTGCGTGAGTGGGAGCAATTGCAGGATGAAATTCCCAGCCTGGATATGGCTTTGAAATTTACAGATCGCCCGGGCACGAATCTGCGTAACATCAACCTTAGCGTTGAAGAGTGGCGGGTGGTTTCATATATAAACCCACGCAATACCATGCGGCAGATTGCCAGTGCAACGAAAATGAATGATGTGGAAATCCGCCGAATCGTCTATGGTCTCCTGCAAGCTGGCCTGGTGGAAGTGACCCGGCAGGCTGGCGTGGTCCCATCAACTCCATCGGTGCGGGTGTTTCCCACGGATAACAAGGAAGAACAAAAATCTTTGGTCAATCGACTGATTAATCGAATTCGTTCTTTATAATCCTTATCGAGGATTTTCTTTATGCAAACTGTGAAAATGGTAGTAACAGGACCTTTCAGTGCCGGCAAGACAGAGTTTATCCGTTCTGTCAGTGAAATCGATGTCGTCTCGACGGAACGGAAAGTCTCATCTGGCCAGGAAAGATCGGTTAAGGAAGCCACCACGGTGGCAATGGATTTTGGGCGGATCACAGTTGACGAAGACCTTGTATTGTACTTATTTGGAACGCCGGGACAGCGCCGTTTTGATTTTATGTGGGAAATCCTTTCAGAGGGTATGCTGGGATTTGTGGTTATGGTGGATAGCACACGCCCTGAAACGTTCCGCGAAGCACGTTCCATCCTTGAGACTTTTCGTGCTTACGCACCGACTCCATATGTGGTTGCGGCTAACAAGCAGGATATGAAAGATGCCTGGGAAGTTGATGATATTCGCCATGCTCTCAGGCTTGATGCGAAAGTAAAACTCGTTCCCTGTGTCGCCACCGACCGAGATTCCGTAAAAACCATATTGTTGGAATTGCTATACAGTATATTGAATGAAATGGAGAATGGAGAGAAATAATCTCTCCATTTTGTTATAACAAACGTGTCATCCATTACTACCGACCAGGGTATCGTGCATTATGAAGTATTTGGGCATGGACGGCCGGTTATTTTATTGCACGGGTGGTTGGGTTCTTGGGGACTTTGGCAGGATACCATGGCGTATTTGGGAGCGTATTATCGCACTTATGCCTTGGATTTTTGGGGGTTTGGAGATTCAGGTAAGAAGAGAAACAGTTATTCTGTGCAAGATTTTGTCGTTCTGGTGGATCAGTTTATGGATCGGCTTGGGATCGAGCGCGCCCCGCTGGTGGGTCACAGTATGGGCGGGACTGTCAGCTTGTCTGTTGCTGTGCGCTACCCGCAGCGTGTCAGTAAAGTTGTGGTAGTCGGTTCTCCCATTGAAGGCGATTCCTTGGCAGTTATGCTCAAGGTGCTTGGCAAGCGGCCTATTGCAGCGATACTTTTTAACATGATGTGGGCATTCCGGTTGGGAATGCGCGTTTATTCCCCATTGATATGCAGAGACCCGCGTTTCCCTGATATGATGGACAAGGACTTATCACGAACCACCCTGGAGTCTTTCTTGCTCAGCATTTCTTCGTTGCGACGGACAGATCTACGGCCATTCCTCGCACTGGTAAAAGTTCCAGCCATGGGGATGTATGGCGGCAAGGACATTATTGTGAATCCGAATCAATGGAAACCGATGTTGGCGGGCATCCCACACGCCCGCATTGAGAAATTCCCTAAAGCCGGGCACTTTATCATGTTAGATGAAGCAGATTTATTCCTGAACAAACTCAAAGAATTCTTGGATTAGGAAGAGATCTACCCTTGATATGCGGATAACATCCTTGTCTGATATACATAACCTTGTTGAGAAAAAGCCGCTGCGATGGAAGACCGAATAGACGCCCAAACATATTCATACGATAAACAATCGACATATTCGAACAGGATGAGGCGGGTGATGTTATTGGCAATGGAAGAGATCCTTGGGCGCAGCGGATTGGAGGCAATCCTGGGTCTATCACGCCCAACCGATCCTGTTGTTGAGAACTCCCCCAAATACCTGGATCAGGCTTACCAATACGGTCACTCAGGCTCCCTGCAAATCGGTCTCGAAAATGAGTATGGTTCCATTGCCGGCCGGGGTGTAGCCCTGCGTGTGGGTCAGGCATGGCTTAAATATGGTTTGCGTGAGTTCGGGGATGAGCTGGCTCTTGGCAATTTGACATTTCGCCTGTTGCCGCTCCAAAAGAGACTTAAGACTGGTATCGAGGCCTTTGCAGCCCTGTTCAATAATTACACGAACCAGCGTGTTCGCTTGGAAAAGGATGAGAATAATATTTACTGGCAAGTTGAGCATTGTCCATTGGGTACGCATTCAGATGACCCGTGTTGTCAAATAGCGGTTGGGTTATTGCAAGAGGCTTTATATTGGGTGAGTGGGGGAAAACTTTTTGAGGTTTCCGAGAAACAATGTGTAGCTTGTGGTGATCAAGAGTGTATCATATTAATAAACCGGACCCCCGTGGAATGATTGCATGCTAAAGGTGATACTTCAGTCTCCCCGTCATATTGTTCCATTCAATGAGGCGGCGCGCGATCTGCGTATTCAAAACAAGCCGCTTTGGCTAAATCAGCGCGATCTGCTCGCGCCGTATGTTACCCACGAAATCGAACTTGCACCTGGGGCAAGGCTGCCGCTTTCCCACGATCCGATGATCGTGTATCGGGACAACCTGTTCTTTGATGTCCATTACATAACTGAATTCATGCGCCAGGCTAAAAAACGGGACCGCGCTGTTCGGGCCGCTTTTTCGGTAGATGACGGGGCTTTTCGCGAACATGCCTTGCCCTCTCGGTTTCTTACACGCCGGCTGGGAATCTGTATTACGCAGATTTATGGTATTACCCAAATGGTCCCACCACCAACGCTGAGCCTTTGGTGATTGATATGCAAACGCGCGAGATTGGCTATTATCACGTCCCAACATACATGGCCTCAGACAATGGCGACCTGGTATATCAGGTGCCTTTGCGTGCCATGCTTGCGATTGACTGCTGGACTCACATCTTTATCGCAGATGGGGTCTTTGGACTTTTCTCACGCGGGGCGCGTTTCGAGGATCGCCTGAATAAAGATCTCACATTTAAATTGAGAGTGCTCGGGAAGGCCATCTTCGAGGGGAAACAATTATTGGAATGTTCCGAGCTGGTAAAAATCGGTAAGAATTGCGTGGTGGACCCATCGGCTGTTATTCATGGTCCGACGACCATTGGGGATAACGTCACGATCAATGCTGGGACGGTGATCGAAAATTGTATAATTGGGAGCAACGTCAATGTCTCGCAAGGCTGTGAATTGATGCTGTCTGTGGTGGGGGATGGTACTTTCCTTCCTTTCCGGGCATCCCTCTTCATGACCACCATCATGGAAAATGGGATGGTTGCTCAAAATACCTGTTTGCAAATGTGCGTGATTGGACGGAATACTTTCATTGGCGCAGGCAACACCTTTACCGATTACAACCTCATCCCTTCCGTGATCCGCGCCCTGGATGGCAACGGCAAGTTGATCGATTCCCACCGGCCTGTATTGGGGGGATGTGTGGGTCACAACTGCCGGATTGGATCCGGTTTGGTCGTCTTTCCGGCTCGTACCATCGAATCGGACGTGGTGCTATTCGGCTCTAAGGAACGCCGGATCATCGATCACGATATCAAATATGAAGATAGCGATCATCATAAATTGAAGGATGCCACGAAGCATCCTCGGCGCTATCCGCGGCGGGGGGAATCGGAGCTTACTTCCTGGTAGCATTGTGGAGACCTTCGCCTTCATGATCCATCCAATCGACCCTAAACTGGGCATGGGAAGGAAATTACCAGCTCTGGGGGAAATATGATTTGAGCGGCAGATCGATTTTTTCTCCACCTTTATTCCACCCGGTTTTAAATCAGATATTAGCGCAATAAAATACCATACACCGCAGGAACAGGCGGAATGTTGGTTCATCGCCTATCTATCCTGGACTCGGGGTATATTCGAGTTGCCAGAATGCACAGTTTATCGTAAGATTATCCAACCGGGGTACTTTGCGGAGAGACTTTAAAAGAAAATTTTTGACCGAAGATATCGCGGATTTACTCCGGTCGGTTGCAATGCCAACGAATTGTTGGACTACGCAATCAGTTGTAAAATTCCGGGAGAGCGGATATCTTGACGAGCATCCATGTGGATGATATTGCCCATCGCAACTGATATTAATCATCACCAGCGCGGTTTCCGCAGCTTTTAAAAAACGTGGCCGAGCAACAGCGAGAGAAGGTTCGCCAACGCGCCCGCCAGGCGCGCAGACGTGGATGAGGAGGCCTTATGGGAAAAGCACGCCTTTTGGTTGTCGAAGATGACAATGACATATCCAACATGCTTAAAATCTATTTCAATGGCTTGGGCTATGATGTGGATGTGGCTCCGCGTGGGTTTGATGCGCTCGAGAAAACCCGCATCGTCTTACCCCACTTGATCGTGTTGGATATCATGTTGCCAGATATCGATGGGTACGAAGTCTGTCGCAGACTTCGCCAAAATACCCGCACCAGTCATATACCGGTGATTTTTCTAACCCAGAAAGATGAGCGCAGCGATAAACTCCAGGGACTCGAATTGGGGGCCGATGATTACATCACTAAGCCGTTTGATATCGAAGAGCTGAAATTACGCGTCCAGGGTGCCATCCGTCGTTCCGAGCGAGAATCTCTTACCGATCCCCGCACAGGTCTGCCTGCAGGGAGGTTGATCGAAGAGCAGTTACGCCTTACGATACGTGAAGAAGATTGGGCATATCTTGACATCCGGATCAATCATTTCGATCAGTTTAAGGACGTTTATGGATTTGTTGCTGCAGATGATGTCTTGCGCTTTTCAGCCATGTTGATGAGCGAAGTAGTGGATGAACTGGGATCTCCCGGAGATTTTATCGGTCATGCCGGAGGGGATAATTTCGTTATTATTACCATTGAAGATGCCGCAGGAAAAATCCGCAACCGGTTAAAGTCCCGCTTTGCAGAAGAAATCCAAACGCATTACAACTTCATGGATCGCCAACAAAGGTTCATCATGGCCGCAAATGCTGATAACCAGATGGAAAAGACGCCATTAATGACCTTTTCCATTGGTATCGTAACCCCTAAACTCCAATCCTTCGCAGATATTCGTGAAATCACCGAGTTTGCTGCAAATGTCCGGCGACAGGATGTGCCTGGATTAGTGACGAAGTAATATATTATTTCATTCCATGTCATTTGACCCGGTATCCTTGGGGATGCTCCTACTTCTAATCGGGTTGGTTTTCTTCCTCCTGGTCTGGGGTCTGCCGCGTCTATTTTCCACCCGAACGACCAACTCGACACCTGCAGCCAGCCTGGAATTTGCACAAGATTCGTCCCGGAATGCCCATGCTGTAATGGTCGTCCAATCTGGGGGACGCTTAAATTATGTCAATGCGATCGCCCGTCAATGGCTGGATTTGCAGGATGGGGAACAACCGACTCTCGAAGTGCTCGCCCGGCGGATCCATCCTAGCGACGATTTTCTAAAGATATGTGGGACAGAAGGACAGATGCGTTTTTCTGTTAATGGGCGACCCATGGAGGTTATCTCTTACCAGGTGCCTGGACCGGTCCAATCCATGCTGGTTTCTTTGAGACGCCCGGATGTTGGGTTTATACGGCCAGTTGATTCAGAAGAAATCTCTAAATCGGCATTAAAAATTCTGACCGACTTGAGCCAGTCGGTTGCCATGAGCCTGGGATTATCAGATACCATTCAGGCTATTCTGGAAAATGTGGAACGGCTTGTTTCAGCGGATATTCTGGAGATAAAATTATGGAACGCCGAATCCAGAATGCTGGTTTCTTACCGGCTTGGATTGGAGTCCACTCCTAAGCGGCATCTTGAAATTGGTTCCCCGCAATTACCCGCAGGCTATACTGCTGCCCTGATCGAAAATCGTAAAACCCTATTTGTTCCGGACACAAAAAGTTACCGGGGAATTTCTCCTGCAAATGATGAGCAGGAATCGTTTTACTCTTACTTGGGGCAGCCGCTGATGGCTGGAAATGACCTGATTGGCACTTTGGAAGTGGGATTGACCAAACCCGAGACGTTCAAAAAGAATGAATTGGATATTTTGCAGTTAGTAGTCGGAGAAGCTGCGGCTGCCATCCATCATGGTTCCATGTTGGAAGCCGAGCGTCGTCGTTCGGCAGAATTAAGTGGGTTGGCAAACCTGGCCCAGTCACTCGGTTCGACCAACAACGCTCGTGATTTGTTTTCCCGATTGGTGGAGAGCGTTGCACCATTGTTCGATATGGAAGTCTTGGGCTTTATCGTCTATAACGAAAACAAACGCTCCTTGGAAGCTCAGGTTCCGTTTGTTGGTATCCCTGCGCAAGTTGTGGAACTATACCATGTGCCTTTGGCATCCGGGAGTCTTGCAGAAGAACATTTCTTGAAGATGGAGGAACTTAAAACCCAAAATGCCCAGGAGGACGATCTTTGGCGCGAGATGGGTCTTCAGGATTACGCTCGGGCAGCCTCGTGGCGCGATACCGCCTTGATCCCACTCATATCTTCCGGGCATCCCCTTGGATACCTGCAAGTCTCGAACCACCGTCGGCCAGAAACAGCCTTTACAAACGAGGAGTTGCACCTGCTGAACATCGTGTCGAATCAGGCAGCCCCCATCATTGAAAACTTGACCTTGGTGCAACAGGCCTACCAGCGTGCCCGTCGTTCGGAGGCGCTTCGGCGTATTGCGAGTTTATCCACCTCCTCGGCTACCATCGATGAAGTGCTGCGTTACTCACTACAGGAACTTGCCCGATTATTACAGGCGGATATGGCCGCCATATATTTGTTGGATGAGACGCGTGGGATCCTCCGGCTTCACAAAGAATCTTTATTTGGACTTGCATCCGCTCCCGACGACCAGTTTATGCATATATTTATGGATGACGCCCGATTCCATTTCACGGTAACAGGCAGTTTGAAACCATTCCTCTCAGGCAACCTTTCGGAAGACCCCCACCTGCTTGACGTGTATCGCCCCATCTTTAGCGGACCTAAGATGGAATCGGCGATCATCATCCCGCTGACGGTACACGAACAGGGATTAGGCGAACTTATCCTTGCAAGCCGGAAGCAGGATTTCTTCAATAATTATGACTTGCAAGCGGTTTCCACTGCTTCCGGGCAATTGGCGGCAGTAGTTGAGGCTGCTTCACTGAAAAACAATACCGGTGATAACATCCACCATCGCGTTGATCAGTTGGTGGAATTATTGCATGTCAGCCGTGAATTGAATACCGCCTTTGAAGAGAAGTATATCCTTCAGGTTACCTATGATGAAAGCCTGCGAGTATCGGGTGCCGATTGTGGCAGGATCTTACTGTTCGCACCCGGGGTAACCGGACAGGAATTGAAAGTAATTTTCCATCTGGGTGATGACTTTGCCAAAACTTTATTCCCAATTGAACGTGCTGTGCTTGAACATGCGGAGGCAGTAATTGTCGAAGATTTCGAAGATAGTCCATACGAACCCGCCCATGCTGATGTTCGTTCCGCCTTGGTGGTACCGATTGCTTATCAGGATCGCGTTACCGGTTTAATCCATCTGCACGCAACGACCACGGGTATTTTTAGCCGGTCTACTCTGGAGAATGTCCAGATCTTAGGTGTTCAGACAGCTATTGCCTTGGAAAACGCTCACCGTTTACACGAACAGCTTTCCAGTAGTAAACAATTGCGCCTGCGTGTTGAGAGTTTTTCGAAATTATTTGAATCTACTTCTTTGCAATCCTTCGACCGTCCTCTCGAAGATTCCCTCCAGGCATTAGTGTGTGGGATTCAGGACACAACGGCTTTTCAGGGAATGCAGATCAGCGTTATTGAACCAGAAACCATGCTTTTAAAGCGTGTCGCTACAACTGGGGTGTCACTGGAGAGTTCTCTTCCTATCCTGGCAGACAATTACCCCTGGTCTTCCCTGAAAAATTTTTTACAGGCGGATTATAGGATCGGAGAGGCATATTTCGTTCCTCACGAAGCACATGCGCTTGATGTGGGCGACGAAAGCGGCAAACCCGGAAAGGCCAATTCCGAGCGGATCGATAATACCTGGCAGCCCGGAGATGTAGTATTTTATCCATTGTTGGACGCATCGGAAAACCCGCTGGGCATGCTTATCTTGGACCAGCCGTTAGACGGTCAGATTCCGGGACAAGCTACGTTGGAGATTGTTGATCTCTTAGCCAGGCAAATTACCCAAATTATCGCCCATACTCGGCGTTTGTCATCTTATCAGGAGCAAGTTAAATCCTTATCCACCAGTCTGGTCAGCCAACAAAAGTTACAATCCGTAAGTCAAAATCATCTTCCCACTCTGTTGCATAAAGACCTGGAACAGATGATTTCCATTCGCTCGCTCGATCGGCGTGCCCGTCGCATCCGTGCCGGACTGGAAATCACGGATCGTATCAATCGCCAGGTGGATCGAGCCTCTGCACTTGAGGCGTTAGGCCGGGAGACGTTAATCCGCTTGGATATGAGCGTTTCCATCGTAGCGGAAAATACGCCTGATGGACCTCGTATGCTTTATGTTCAGGGGGACATTCCCCTCGGGATCAGTCCGGAGGCTTTATTCGGTCAACGCAATCCCCTGCGCACCTGTCTACAGACAGGTCAAACCCTGCTGGTCATGAATGTGGAGCAGGACGAATCCTGGCGTGAAACACCTTTGCTTTCGAACTTGTCTGCCAAAGGATTCATCTGCTTGCCAATTCTGGTCGATGAAAAGCCAGTTGCAGGAGTCCTGGCAATCAGTCATGAACCAATGCCGCCTCTCACGAATGAAGATAAACAAATATATTTCCAGATTTCCAGCCAGGTTTCCATCATCCTGCAAAATATTAGCTTGCTGACAGAAACTCGTCATCGATTACGTGAGGTCAATCTGCTGCTTGATTTCAGCCGTCAGTTAAGTGGTTTGAATCCGGAAGGCATAGTAAATGCCCTGGTCGAAAGCGCTATGCATGTCGTAACGACCGCGCACGCAGGAATGGTGCTGCTCTATAATGAAAAAGAAGACCTACTCAGAACGCATGCTGCCTCTGGGTACGCCAACACGGATATTCTAATGGGGATTACGTATCATCCTGGCGAAGCGCTGCCCGGTCGAGTCTTTTCCGCACGGAAGCCTCATCGTGTCGATGAAGTGAGTTTTGCGCGTGATTACAATCTCCCTGTAGAACACCTTTTCCGATACCGTGAAGCCACGGCCGGTCGTTTACCGATTTCAAGTCTGGTCCTGCCCATCCAGACTGGCGAACGAACCTTGGGTGTTTTGCTCCTTGATAATTTTAATACCTCATCTGCGTTTACCTCTGACGATGAAACACTGCTCCTTTCATTAACGCAACAGGTTGCTCTATCGTTGGAGAATGTCCGTTTAGTGCAGGCTTCCCAGCAACGCGCAACCCAATTGCAGGCATTGACAGAGCTGTCGGCTGATTTGACTTCCAGCTTGAAATCAAGCGAATTGGTCGCCGGCCTGCTTGATCGCTTGGGGGGTGTGCTGCAATATGATGCGGCCACTTTATGGTTGCGGGAGGCGGATCGAATGTCTGTCGCTTCAGAGTACGGCTTATCTGATAACGAGCGGCGTTCCGGGCCGACTGTAACGATTTCAAATTCTGCCCTTTTGACCGAAATGAATCGTACCTTGCAGGGTATTGTTGTTGGGGATGTCCGTTATGATGCACGTTTCCCCAACTTAGTGGAATACGAGCGACTTTCCTGGCTGGGAATACCTCTGATCTCGAAAGGGGAAGTGGTTGGAGTTATTGCTTTGGAGAAGACGGAAGCTAATTTCTTCGATCTCGAAATGGTTCAATTAGTAACTACCTTTGCAAGTCAGGCAGCGGTTGCACTTGATAATGCTCGTCTTTACGAAGATAGCCTGAGCCGCGCTGCCGAATTGGACGAACGTTCCAAGCGTTTGGCGTTGTTGAACCACCTTTCATCGGATTTAAGCGGGTCATTGAACGGTGAGCAGATATTGAAATTGACTGCACAGGAACTTCAGCGAGCTTTGTCAGTGAAAAAGGTCTCTATGATCACGTTTGACCGTTCCAATCTGCCATTGCTCCGCGTGGTAGTACCGTCCAATGAAAAGACCCAGCCCCGGAACATGCAGCAGGCACCGATTTTTAGCCGAATCAGGGAATCACTGGACGTTTTCACGACAGAGGATGTGCAAAACGAACCGGACCTTTTACCTCTCAGGGATATGCTTCTGGAAACACGTTCCCTGTTGATCCTACCATTTGTCAGCGGACAGAATCTGCACGCTCTGGCGTTCGCACACATGGACACGCGCCACCATTTCTCAGCGGCGGACCTGGATTTGGCCAGGATAATAAGTAACCAGTCTGTAGTTGCGCTGGAAAGCGCCCGGCTTTATCAGGCGACGGTTTCGCGTGCAGAACAATTATCAACGATCAACCGAGCTTCCTACGAAATTGGTTTGAGTCTGGATGCCGAGGAAATTTATACAGCTATTCATCGAGCTGCCATCGAATTAATGCGGGCAGAGTCTTTCGTAATTTCCCTGGTTGATGAGGAAAATGGTGACATCGAAGGTGTTTACCTCTTGGATCCTACCGGACGATCGCCTAATCAGCGTCTTTCGCCTGGTCAGGGTATCAGTGGCCAGGTGATTGCAAGTGGCGAACCGTTGTTGATTTCTGATGTAGAAGAAGTGGAATCATTTTCGGGTAAAACCTATGGAGATGGGCAACCGCGTTCAATAGTTGCAGTCCCGCTAATGATGGCTGGAAAAATCATTGGTATGCTGTCTGCCCAGAGTTATGAGCCTAACGTCTATTCAGAGGATGAACAACAAATTCTAAGTACCTTGGCTAACCAGGCAGCCGTTGCCATCCAGAATGGGCGGTTGTTTGCTGAGACCCGCCGTTTGGCTGAAGAACTCGAACAGCGTGTCGTGGAACGGACTGCTGAACTGGCGCGTGAGCAACGCAACATTGAGACCTTGTTGCGTATTCTGACGGAAGCTTCCTCCACTCTCGACCTGGATCGAGCGCTCAATCGCACCCTTGAATTACTCAATAATGCCATCGGAGCCGAACAAGGCAGTATCATGATGGTCGATCCGGATGATAATTCTATCCAATTCCGGGCCGGATATGGCTACCTCACCCCCAACATGACTGAACCTCGTCCAACACCGTTAAAGATCGGAGAAGGACTTGCCGGTTGGGTCATCAAGCATCGTGAACCTGTTCGTGTCGATGATATTCGGAAGGACAATCGCTGGGTTAAGATCTCACTTGGTACTTCGAGTCACCGCAGTGTAATCGCGGTTCCGTTGATTGTCGGTGAGGATGTAATTGGCGCCATCCTTGTTTTCCATCGCAAGATTGGTTATTTCACGTCTGAAGCCATGAACCTGGTGCAGGCTATTGGGAACCAGGTTGCGGTTGCCATCAATAATGCCCAGTTGTATCATCTGATTCGTGATCAGGCAGAACGCCTGGGAGCTATGTTGCGTAGCCAGCAGGTCGAAGCCAGCCGTCGACAGGCTATCCTTGAGGCCGTGGCTGATGGCGTGTTGGTCACTGATCCAAACAACGAGATCACCTTCATTAACTCCTCCACCGAGCGGATCATGGCTTTGGATTCCAGCCAGATTACAGGAAAGTCCCTGGAAGATTTCGTCGGGCTTTTTGGGAAAGCTTCCCAGTCTTGGATGCAAACGATACACTCCTGGTCTGACGATCCTTCAAGCCACGAACCCGGGGATACATATGCAGAACAGTTGACGCTTGATACGGGAAACGTGGTGCTCGTGCACCTGGCCCCGGTCATCTGGCGTAATGAATTTCTTGGTACGGTTTCCATTTTCCGGGATATAACCCATGAGGTGGAGGTGGACCGGTTGAAATCCGAATTCGTGGCTACGGTAAGCCATGAACTTAGAACCCCGATGACCTCGATCAAGGGTTATGTGGATATACTCTTGATGGGGGCTGCAGGTGCCCTGAACGAAAACCAGATTCACTTCCTGGACATTGTCCGCGTAAATACCGACCGCCTGAACGTATTGGTGAACGACCTGCTGGATATTTCCCGCATTGAAGCTGGTCGTGTCAGCCTTTCTGTCCAGGCGATTGACTTGCGGGAGCTGGCGAAGGATGTGGTCGCGGATATCCGCCGGCGCTCACAGGAAGAAAATAAATCGATGGAAATATCCATCGATGCTCCAACAGAATTGCCGCGGGTAAGTGGAGACCTGGGAAGGGTCCGTCAGATCCTGGTGAACCTCGTGGATAACGCATACCACTATACGCCTGAAAATGGGAAAATAACCCTTCGATTGCAACCTGAGAAGGATGTCGTGCAGGTTCAGGTGCAGGACAATGGCATTGGAATTGATTCTGTGGATGCAGACCGAATCTTTGAGCGCTTTTTTAGAGGCGAAGATCCGCTGGTTTTGGCCACCCCGGGAACTGGGCTTGGTCTGGCGATAGTCAAACAACTGGTCACAATGCATAAGGGCCGCATCTGGATGACGAGTAAAGGAATTCCTGGCCAGGGGAGTACTTTCTACTTTACCTTACCCTTGCATCATACAGAGGAGTGAAGCAATGTCGAAAATATTGATTGCTGAGGACGAACGGGATATTCGGGACCTGATCACTTTCACTTTGAGCTTTGCTGGATTTGAAGTGGTGGCGGCATCCAATGGAGAAGAGGCGGTCAACCTGGCAAAGCAGGAAGCTCCCGATCTTATCCTGATGGATGTGCGTATGCCCCGTATGACCGGGTACGAAGCCTGTGAATTGCTTAAGGCGGATGCAAACTTGAAGAACATTCCTGTTGTCTTCCTTTCGGCGAAAGGTCAGGATTTTGAGATTCAAGCTGGGCTTCAAGCTGGCGCCGTGGATTATTTATTGAAGCCTTTTGCCCCCGACCAATTGACCGCCCGAATTCAATCAGTGCTGGCACAATTCGGCAAATGATTTGGGTGAGGCATGAGCGCAACCATTCTTGACGGAAGGATCGTGCATTACGAAGTGCTTGGGCGTGGACGCCCGATCATCTTCCTGCATGGCTGGGTAGGTTCCTGGCGATACTGGGTGCCGGCCATGCAATCTGCTGCCAATTCTTTCCGTGCATACGCACTTGATTTCTGGGGCTTTGGAGATACGGCACATGACAAAGCTGGTTATCCGTTGGACCAACAAGTGTCATTGGTTGATCGGTTTATGCAGGAGATGGGGATCGGCAAGGTTGCCCTTGTTGGGCACGGCCTTGGTGCACTGGCAGCTTTGCTCTTGGCAGTCAAAATTCCCAAGTTTATCGATCGAATGATATTGGTTGACGTGCCATTGGACTCCAGTTCCGTAGCTCTGCGCTTGCGTACCCCTTCTTCACCGGTAGACTTGGCAGACTGGTTGGTGGGGAAGGATGTGCTCGCTGAGCCAGCCAGAACAGATGCAGCCAAAACCGACCCCCTGGCAATAACCGCTTGCTTCGACAGTATGAACGGCATGGACATCTCCGGGATGATGACATCAATGATAACTCCTTGTCTTTTGGTACACGGACAAAGTGACCCGGCTATCCAAGGTATTGATTACGAACGGATTGCGCCCCTGTCTGCACTTGTCCATCAGGTGATATTGGAAGGGTCCGGTCATTTTCCGATGCTGGATGAAAGCACTCGCTTTAACCGTCTCATGTCTGATTTCCTGGCATTGGATTCGGGTGAAAGCCCTCGCGAGCTCATGTTGAAAGAAGAATGGAAGCGCAGGGTGCGCTAATGCTGGGCGAATTATCTTGCAACTTGGCGCAGTACATAGTAAACTTTGCCTATGACAACGAATGTTATGATGATGTCCCGAATTAACTTGCAGTTCGCCGCCAGATGAACTGCGGGACGGTTCGGACCGCCTTTTAAACTGCTGGCGAAAGCCGGCAGTTTTCTTTGTCAGCCTGGTGGCTTGTGGTCTGCTTGCCAACCTTGGAGTTTTTTTCCGTAATTACCTGCATGATCGGGTTCATTTGAAGGAGTCAAACATGTCCGAAAATATTCTGATCGCTATTGCCTGGCCATATGCCAATGCTGAAATCCATGTTGGCAATATCACCGGTTCCCACCTGCCGGGTGATATTGTTGCCCGTTATCATCGACTGAAGGGTGATAAGGTCTTAATGGTTTCAGGCACCGATTCACATGGCACCCCTGTCACGATTGCAGCCGATCGTGAGGGTAAATCTGTTGAGCAAGTCTATAAAAAATATCATGCTGGTTTTCTGGAGTTATTTCAGCAGATAGGCATCACGTACGACCTGTTCACTACCACCCACACTGAAAATCATTTCAAGGTTTCACAGGCTATCTTTCTTGCCTTGAAGGAAAACGGTTATCTGTACACACACAAATCCATGCAATGGTACTCACCTTTGGCGAAAAAGTTTCTGCCGGACCGCTATGTGGAAGGCACTTGTTATATTTGTGGCTTTGAAGGTGCCCGTTCAGACCAATGTGACCACTGTGGGAATGTACTTGAACCTGAGAAATTGATCAATCCACGTAGTAAGGTGGATGGATCGACACCCGAGCTCCGTGAGACTGAACATTTTTACCTCGATCTTTCCAAGCAGGAGCCGGATGTAATCCAATTCCTGCGGGAACGTTCCTCATATATGCGTGAAACTGTTTTGGGTGAATCGCTTCGCAAGATCGAAGTGGAGGGATTGAAAGCGCGTCCGATCACCCGCGACCTGGATTGGGGCATTCCAGTGCCTGTAGATGGTTGGGATGGAAAATGTCTGTACGTCTGGTTCGAAGCGGTCATAGGTTATCTTTCAGCAGCAATCGAGTGGGCCAAGATCAGCGGGCAACCTGTTGCCTGGAAGGATTGGTGGGTCAATCCCGCCGCGCGTGCATTCTATTTCATTGGCAAAGATAACATCTTTTTCCATACGGCCATGTGGCCTGCCGAATTGATGGGCGCGGGAGAACAATTCCTTCAAATCTTCTCCGAGGAAGAGGGCCGTTTGTCCCTGCCTTTCGATGTGCCGGCCAATCAATTTATGAATCTGGAAGGACATAAGATCTCTGGCAGCCGCAACTGGGCGGTTTGGGGACTGGATGCTCTCACCCGCTACGATCCGGATGCCCTCAGGTATTATCTGACCATCAATATGCCTGAGAACCATGATTCCGATTGGGACTGGAAGGAATTCGTTGCCAAGAATAACGGGGAGCTGGTAGCCACTTGGGGAAACCTGGCCAACCGGGTGTTGTCTTTCTGTTATAAACATTGGGACGGGCATGTCCCTGGAATCGATCCCGGCACATTGCGTAGTGCCGACCTGGAACTGTTGGCCACCATCGAAACCGGGTTCCAGTCTGTTGGAAAGGAATTAGAAGCAGTTCATCTCCGGGCTGCTTTGCAGGAAGCGTTCCGGCTGGCAAGCGAGGTGAATAAATACCTTGATACATCCGCCCCTTGGTTCGAGATAAAAATTGACCAGGCTGCCGCTGCAAAAAGCGTTTTTACGGCGTTAAAAGCCATAAATTCGTTGAAAGTGCTTTTTGCACCCTTCCTTCCATTTACCAGTGAGAAATTGAATGGGTTCTTTGGTTACGACACGCCACTTTTTGGGGATCAATTTACTGAGATGGTCAGCGATTTACTCGGAGAGCACACCGTTTTACGCTATCGATCGCCATCTCTTGGCAAGCAGACTTGGCGGGCGAGCGATTTACAGCCCGGCGCGAAATTAATCCAGCCCGGACCACTCTTCAAGAAAATCGACGATAGCGTGATCGAAGAAGAACGCGCAAGATTGGGCAAATGAATTTGAGCGGAAGATTGCCACTCTTCCCTTTCCTATGGCCATAAAATAGAAGCTGCCCGCAATTTTCGGGCAGTCTTCTTTAGACAAACATATCCGGACAACACGTTGGATAATCGATCATCAACCATGATCAAGATCACTGAGCGGTTTAGCCTGGTGATCGCGCAGGTTCTTCTTTAACCTTATGACTTTCCAATAACGTTCCCGGCATTGTTGGAGAGAAGGTAACCTTTGCTGGAATCCAGTAGGACCAATTGGTTGCCCCAGGGGTCGCAGACGACTGTACAGCGACCTATTTGGATATCAAATGGCGGGACAACGATCCTTCCACCGGCATCCGCAAACTGTCGTGCCGCCAGGTCAGCTGAAATTACCGTGAGATCGACTTCCTGGTATTTATCCTCGCTTTGAATAACGATCTCCGTTTCGCTCCCCGGCATCTGTAATCCGGCAGCCTTACCCGTGCGCCAGATTAATTGCTGTCCTAACTTGTCCCGGTAAAAGGCCAGCCCTTCTTCAAGATTAGAAACATACAACCTGATGCAATCAACTTTTTTGAACAGGGTTGGCTGAATTTGCGAGTTCGTTTGGAACTTCTGCCGCCAATCTGGGAGTTGCTTGATCAGCGTTTTCATCACTTGCCTGGTGTTTTGATGGAAGATCTCGATGTTCCCGTACGCCTCCCCGCCTGAAGCGCTCACCAAATCTGTGACTCCGCGTAATATCAGGCAAGGTAGGTTATTTTTATTCGCCACCCAGGCAATTGCGCCAGATTCCCAATCCGCCGCATTGGCCCCGAATTTTTCCACTAGGCTTGGAATTTCAGCCGCGATAATGTCGCGGTCGCCGGATACGAGCAGGCCGGGTTGGACGGGATATGGATAGGGTTCTTTCAGCCATGTCAGATCCAGGTCGGCTGAATAATGATTGATTGCGTCAGCTGGGTCGGACATCTGCTCGATGATATCGTAAACGATCGTTTTCGTGACCAATAGGATGGCGCCGCGCCCTATCCGTCCTTCGAAGCCACCGCAGGTTCCCAGATTCACCAACAGGTTCGGTTGCCAATGGTCTATCGCGAACTGGGTTGTCGCCGCGGCTGATATTTTCCCCCAGCCACCGTGGAAAAAACGTACCGGCAGATCGGTGGTTCCTGGGTCTTGCGTTTTGGAAAAAATCTCAAAATCAAAGTATTCGCCCATTCGCGTGGAATGCATAACGCTTGGCGCCAGGATTTCCTTTACCGCCTGCCATTCCGAATTAGCCGAGATGAGAACGACTATTCCGAAATCACGCATAACCTAGTTGTTCGTTAAGATAATCCATCACAAATTGCAGCGCAGCCTGCGCAGAAGATTCTTTATTGGCGCGCCGGTTGCCCTGCCAGACGAACTTGCGTGCCCAATCGCCGTCGCGTGCAGATAAGCTAATCCAGGTGGTTCCAACCGGTTTTTCGGGCATTCCTCCGCCTGGCCCTGCAATACCGCTAACGCTAACGCCGATATCTGCCCCAAGGGCTGTCCGGACTCCTCGAGCCATCTCGACCACAGTTTCTCGACTGACTGCCCCATGGATGCGCAGCGTATCCCAGGACACATGTAATAATGCCACCTTGGCTTCATATGCATATGCTACCACGCCACCGACAAAGTAATCGGAGGACCCCGGCACATCCGTTATTCGGTCAGCCAACAAGCCGCCGGTGCATGATTCAGCCGAGGCCAGCCTTAATCCACGTTCGTGCAACATTTTTCCGATGAGGATTTCTGTCTCTTTATCCATGATCCATTCCCTTGCTGGGGTATTATATTTAGCAAGTCAAGAAAAAGCAAACCCCAGCAGAATGCTTTTGCTGGGGTTTTTTCTGGGATTTAGGAAATTCTAATAGCCGGTGTTGGAAATGATCTGATTCTGAATTTGTTGAAGAACCGGTCCAGAGACCAATCCGATGATCACAAAAATGATCAACATTACCAATCCGACCGCCGAAAGGACGATTCCAGCGATTGCCATCTTTCTGCCG
Source organism: uncultured Chloroflexia bacterium (assembly GCA_963814135.1). Taxonomy (GTDB): domain Bacteria; phylum Chloroflexota; class Anaerolineae; order Anaerolineales; family Villigracilaceae; genus UBA877. The sequence continues at coordinate 174,420 of CAWFBZ010000008.1, forward strand.
GATGATTTCATCCCCAACACACCCAGCACAATCCCAATGACGCTGATCGGGCCGCCACAGAACCAGGCGACTGAAGCGCACAACGACAGAATCCCAAGCACCAGGGATGCGATGGCAAGCCCCTTTTTATCGCCACTTGGCGCAGGTGCAGGAGGAGGCGGGGGTGGCGCTTGCATGGGTGGAACTTGTTCGTTCATTATTTCTCCTTCCTAATTTCATAATTGTGGATAAGTTAGGGATGAATATATCATAGATTAGGATTTTATTAAAGTTCATTTTATCAACCATAATTCCTATTTTTCACCAACTGGCTGGCCGCAAATATGGTTAAGAAGCAGTAAAATTGTTCCTATGGTAATTTCTGATCACATTACAGCCATCCTCGCCACATTGCCAGCCAAACCTGGTTGTTACCTGATGAAAAATGCCGGGGGCACGATTATATACGTCGGCAAAGCCATTAGCCTTAACAGATCGCGTGCGCTCGTATTTCCATGCGGATGCCAGTCATGACCAGAAGACACGCCGCCTCGTGCGTGAAATTAGCGACATCGAATGGATCTTGGTCGGATCTGAGCTTGAGGCGCTCATCCTCGAGATGAATCTGATTAAAAAGCACCGCCCCAAGTACAACATTCGCTTGAAGGATGATAAACGCTACCCTTATATAAAAATCCATTGGAACGAGCCATACCCCAAAGTGACTGTTACTCGTCTGATGCAGGATGACGGGGCGCGCTATTTCGGCCCTTATACCTCGGCTTGGGCGGTTTACCAAACCTTGGATGTGCTGCGTAAGGTCTTCCCATACCTGAGTTGCGATAGGGAGATCACCGGTCAGGACAAGCGCGCTTGCCTCTATTATGATATCAAGCTTTGCCTGGCACCTTGTATCGGTGCGGTCAACCAGGCACAATACCGTCAGATGATCTCGGATCTGCAGGAGTTCCTGAATGGTCATGCAGAACCAATCATGCGACGCATCCAGGGGGACATGCAGCAGGCTTCGGAACAGCTCAATTTCGAGCGTGCCGCAGCTATGCGAGACCGGTTGAAAGCCATGCAATCCATTGTCGAGCGGCAAAAGGTTGTGTTTGCTGCAGATTATAAAGATTCGGATGTAATTGCTATGGCACGCGCCGATAATGAAGCTTGTGTTCAAATATTCTTTATCCGTGGCGGAAAACTGATCGGTCGTGAGTATTTTGTTCTGGAAGGAACCGAAGATACTCCTGATAGTGAAGTAATGACCGAATTTGTCAAACAGTTTTATACCGAGGCAGCCAATATCCCACAGCAGGTGATGCTTCCTCAGGCGATTGAGGAGGCGCAAATTATCGGTCAATGGCTGCGGTCCCGGCGTGGTGGAGGTAAAGTGGAGATTTCTGTGCCACGCAGTGGACAGCGACATGAGTTGATCCAGATGGCGGCAGAAAATGCCACAGAGACTCTGCATGCTTTGCGAACACAATGGCAGGCGGATACACACAAACAAGAACAGGCTCTTGCAGAGCTCCAATCGGCATTTCAACTCCCCTGTCCTCCCAACCGGATCGAATGTTACGATATTTCCCACACACAGGGAGTGGCAACGGTCGGCAGCATGGTTGTATTCACACGGGGGGTGCCGGATAAAAAGCTGTACAGGCGTTTCAACATTGAAGGTACTGCCGGCGTCCCGGATGATTTTGCCAGCATGCAGGAGGTCTTGACCAGACGGTTCAAACGCTGGCAGGTCTCCCAGGAAAAAGACCTTGCTCCCGGATCCAAGCTGGATGAATCATTTGCATTTCTCCCCGATCTTTTGATCGTGGATGGAGGCAAAGGCCAGTTATCCCGCGCGGTTGATGTTCTCCGGGAGTTTGTCTTATTGGATCAAGTCCCAGTGGTCGGCCTGGCCAAACAGGAAGAAGAGATATTTTTCCCCGAAAAGCCCGATTCGTTGCTTCTGCCGCGTCACTCGCAGGGACTCTATCTTGTCCAACGTATCCGGGATGAGGCGCACCGTTTCGCTATCACCGCACACCGTGCCCGCCGGACGAAGCAGGGCATGGCCTCTGCCCTGGACGACATTCCGGGAATTGGTCCGGTTAAGCGCAAAGCCCTCTTGAAACATTTTGGTTCTGTGGATATGATTAGGAAGGCGACAGTGGTAGAATTGACCGCCGTGCATGGAATAACCCCGCTGTTGGCAGAGAGTGTCAGGGCACATTTGGAATGATTAAAATCTGGATCGTTGACGATGACCAGGATATGGTTGGTGCCATCCGGCTGATGGTGAAATTGCTGGAATGTGAAGAACGCGCTTTCTTTTCAGCAAGGTTGGCTGCCCAAGCGTTATTAAATGGTGAGCCTCCGGATTTATTCCTCCTTGATATTAATATGCCCGAAGTAAGTGGGCTGGATTTCCTTGAATTTTTGCGTCACCGCAATGAATTCAAGGATATCCCTGTGGTCATGCTTTCAACAGAAGCAGCCGATGTAACGGTGGATAAAGCTATGGATCTGGGCGCAGATGCTTACATCACAAAACCTGTCGCGCTGGACGAGTTGGAAAAGGCCATAAATAGGGCAATTACCGCACGAGGAAAAAAATAGTTGTAAAGGAAATTTGAATGGCTAAGAATAAAAAGAAAATTACAAGTGCGCAACGCCAGGCACGCACATACCGGATCGTTTTTGTTATCATATCCGTAATCCTTCTGCTGACCATGGTGTTGTCTTTGATGCGCTAGGATGGGGGGAGAAATTTAACGGGTTGGTACCTTCAAAAGTTAGCGATAAACCGGATGTTATAATCGTCAAGCGCGGCGATCGGCCGCGCATATTTCTGAAAATGTTCTTTACGGATGAGATGGATTCCATCTCATCACGGAGTTAAACAATCTATGCTCGACAAGCTTGCCTCTATCGAAAACCATTATGAAGAGCTCAATCGCCTTCTCCTTGAAGTAGGAAATGACTATCAACGCGCCGCCGAACTTAATAAAGAGCGGATCGACCTGGAAAATATCGTCGGCAAATCCAAGCAATACCGGCGTGATATTGCTCGCCTGGAGGAAGCCCGTTCTGTCATAAATTCCGAGGAAGACCCGGAAATGCGACAACTGGCTGAATCGGAAATTAATGACCTGGAACCACGTGTGGCAGAACTTGAGAATGAACTTAAGCTCATGCTTGTGCCAAAAGACCCGCGTGATGGAAAGAACGTTTTTGTAGAAATTCGCGCCGGGACCGGTGGAGAGGAAGCTGCCATCTTTGCCGCCGACTTGTATCGCATGTATACGCGTTATGCTGAACGCCAAAATTGGAAAGTCGAAATGATGAGACTCGAATGCGATCGGCATTGGCGGATTCAAGGAAGTCGTTTTCCAGGTAAAAGGGAAAGGTGCATATTCCAAATTAAAGTATGAATTTGGAGTGCATCGTGTACAGCGTGTTCCTGCAACCGAGTCTTCCGGCCGGATCCACACCTCCACAGCCACAGTTGCAGTGATGGCTGAAGTCGAGGACGTGGACGTAGAGATCTCCGACTCGATATTAAGATCGATGTGTTCCGCTCGTCAGGGGCAGGCGGGCAGAATGTGCAAAAAAATGCCACGGCCATTCGTATCACGCACCTACCGACCGGAATGGTGGTGGCTGTTCAGGATGAGCGCTCCCAATTGCAGAACAAACTTCGCGCCATGTCCATCCTGCGGGCGCGTATATTCGAGATTGAGGAGGAGAGGCGACGTTCCGTCGAACAGGCGGATCGTCGTTCCCAGGTCGGGACCGGTGAACGATCCGAAAAAATTCGCACCTACAATTATCCTCAAAACCGCGTCACCGATCATCGCATCAATTTATCCATCTTCAACCTGCCAGCAGTCATGCAAGGTGGCATAGATGAATTTATCGAAGAACTTTCCAGCCGGGATGAATCAGACAGATTGTCCACCAGTGGGGTCGGAATTGATGACGAATGAATCTGGTGCGCAAACCTTGGGGGGAGTACTTAACCAGGTTAGCGCCCGCTTGGAAAAACACAGCGAAACGGCCAACCTGGATGCGCAAGGTTTGTTGGCGCATGTTTTGAAGAAATCCCGCGCCTGGGTTTTGGGTCATACCGAAACGCCCTTGACCCCTAATCGGGCCGCCTTATTGGAAACCCTCGTCATTCGATTGGAAAGCGACGATCCCCTCCCTTATGTTATGGGACGTTGGGAATTTTATAATCTTGATTTTGAAGTCACGCCGGATGTGCTTATCCCGCGTCCGGAAACAGAATTGCTGGTTGAGAGAGCCATTACATGGTTGGCGGCTCATCCGGACCGTCGTCATGCTGCCGATGTGGGAACTGGTTCTGGCTGTATTGGAATTGCCCTGGCGGCGAATGTTCCTGATCTGTACATATTGGCGAGTGACAATTCCTCTGCTGCTCTGAAAATAGCCCGGCGAAACGCCAATAAAAACAAGGTTAGTGAACGCATTGAATTTGTTTGTTGTGATTTGTTGCCTGCTGATATGGAATTTGACCTGATCGTAGCGAACCTGCCTTACATCCCAACGCAGATCTTGCAACACTTGCCAATCTATCGGGTTGAACCGACCTCTGCCCTGGATGGGGGGGAAGATGGGTTGAAATTGATCCGTGACTTATTGTCTATCGCGCCAGATCGGCTGGTTCCTGGCGGCTTGCTTGTCATGGAGATCGAAGCCTCCGAAGGTCCGGCGGCCTTATCCATGGCATACGACGCATTCGCAAAGGCAGAAATCCATCTACATCGGGATCTGGCTGGTCGCGATCGGATCCTGGAAGTACAGGTATGAACACGGCTGTCCTTTCGGAGAAAGATCCGAAGACTTTCGTGCAGGCACTCGGAATTCTGGCAAGTGGGGGATTGGTAGCCTTTCCAACCGATACTGTTTATGGCGTTGGCGCCTTGGCATTTGACGGTGCCGCGGTAGAGAGAATTTACATAGCCAAAGACAGACCGGTGGAAAAAGCCATCCCTGTTCTGATCGGGGCTGCGTCTGACTTGAAAAAGGTCACCCTCGATGAGCCACAAATGGCCGCAAAACTCGCCTTGCGTTTTTGGCCGGGCCCACTGACCCTGGTTGTGCCGAAACATCCCAATCTCCCTGATTCTGTCTCTGCCTCGGCTACTGTGGGTGTACGCGTACCAGATCACCCGCTGGCACGGATGTTATTACAGGGTTCCGGTCCAATGGCAGTGACATCGGCCAATCTTTCCGGTCAAACCAGCCCCTCCACGGCATATGAGGTACTGCATCAATTGGGTGGAAGGATTGCATTAATTATTGACGGAGGTAAGACACCTGGCGGTGTTCCCTCCACAGTAGTGGATTGTACTGCTTTAGCCCCCTTGATTTTAAGAGAAGGGCCGATTTCTATAGAAGAGATCCGGGCAGTTTTGGCGTCGGATCTCTAATATTGCTTTTAATTAGCTGTCATGTCATATTCATCTTGGTGCATATAATGAAGGTTGCATTCTCCTCCTCAACACAAACCCCGCAGGACTAGGGCCAGTCCTAAACGGGGTTTGTGATTTAATTATGGTAAGAACTGATTAATATTCCAGCGCAACGGTAGCAATAGATGGTGAGAGCAACTGAGGCGGAAAGGCATGCTATCTTTTTTCCAATGGGGGAGCCCGGGCAACTTGCAAGGACTGCTGGGGAATGCGTCGCCCAAGAATGTTGAGCAGATTACGCTTGAGCTGGTTGGGCAAATCACCTCAAAAAAACAATCCCAAAACCTGCGATTGAATAAAAAAACCGCCTTTTTTTAGCGATTTTTTACCAAAACGATTTTCGTGTACCCGTCCAAAAACCGATCAACGTCCCACTTGACCCAGTAAAAACGCCCAAAACCAGCCTGGTAATGCTTTTTACGCCCTAATTCCTGCCCCCGTCTCCCACCCGCCGGAATCGTTCCTCGTCGTTTTGTAAAAATGCCCTCGCGCACCCCGTAAAAAGGGCTATTTTACCCTGTAGGGGGTCATCCGCTGGGCCGTCCTTCCTGGTCCTTCCTTCACTTCCGGCGGAGACGCTCCCCCCGTGTACGCCGATGGAAGAGTTATGCCATCTCTCATTCATTCGACCTTAAGCGATATCATTAATTTCTTGAGAAAAAAATTCTCATCATTTTTTAAAGTTCCTGTCATCTTCCTCTTAACTCTGTGCGTATAATGATATTTGCATTCTCCTCTAATGCGAACCCCGCCGGGACTAGGGCCAGTCCCTCAACGGGGTTTCAGCGTTTAATACGCTTTCACGATAATGGCCAGGTTGGCAGGACGTCAATTTCAAATCCATCCCGGTGTTCAAGCGTATAGCGATAGTAGCCTGCCGCAGCTATCATTGCGGCATTATCGGTGCACAGTGAAAGGGGTGGAATTTTGACGGGAAATTCTGACTGTCCCAGAAATGCCTCACGCAAAGGTTTATTGGCCGAAACACCACCCCCCACAATGATATCTTTCACGGAAAATTCTCGTGCTGCTTGCATGGTTTTCTGGAAAAGAACCTCCACCACCGCAGCCTGAAAACTTGCGGCCAGATCTGCTACTGGAAGAGCTTCACCTTCCTTGTTTTTAACTTCTCTCAAAACTGCTGTCTTTAACCCACTGAAAGAAAAATTCCACGTCCCATCGAGCCAGGCTCGTGGGAATTTATAAGCCTTGGGATCGCCTGTTTCGGCTGCTTTTTGGACCGATGGACCTCCAGGGTAAGGTAATCCCAGCAACCGGGCAACTTTGTCGAAAGCCTCGCCGGCAGCGTCGTCCAGTGTAGCCCCCAGGCGTTGGTATTGCAAATGGTCATCCATCAAATTCAATTCCGTATGCCCACCGGAGACGAGCAGTGCAAGTAATGGAAATTCCGGTTCCGGAATGGGGATATCCCCGGCTTTGTATACCCACGCTGAATAGATGTGACCTTCCAGATGGTTTACTCCCACCAATGGCAAATTGGCACCGAGAGCCAGTCCTTTGGCTGCATTCAGACCAACCACCAGCGATCCAGCCAGCCCTGGACCTCGCGTTGCAGCAATCGCATTGATATTCTCCAGCGAGAGATGTGCCTGTGCCAGGGTTTCTTCCACGACAGGCATGATCGACAGAACGTGTTGACGTGAAGCTACCTCTGGATACACCCCCCCATAACGAGCGTGGATGTCCATTTGCGATGCAACCGTCGATGCCAGGAGTATCCTTCCATTTTCCAATACGGCCGCTGCCGTCTCATCGCATGAGGATTCGATCGCTAAGATCCTGGCGGGGGGAAGTGTCTTCATTTTCGGTCAGCCTTTATTGTGATTTTCATGTTATTTATCGCTGGAATTATTCCTTCACTCCAAAATGTTATTCTCCGTAATGTGATTATAGCGGTATCTGCCTGAGCGTCAACAAGCTGAAAGTTTTTGCGGTCAAGTCCTGTCCTGAATGCTGAAGGGATTATTTTCTCCAATTTTTCATTTCTAGCACGAAATCATATGGGTAGTCGGCCAGGATTTCAAACTTACCCTCCAGGCTTACGCAGTAAGTATCTTCGATGCGAACCCCCATGCCTTTTTCAGGATAATATAACCCCGGCTCAGATGTGAAAACTACGCCTGGTCTGAGAAGATTGTCATCTGTGGCCGTCAAACCTGACCAGGGACGTTCGTGGATATTTAGGCCGACACCATGTCCAAGAGAATGGACGTAGCCCTCCACTGGTGCAGGATTATGTAGGGGGGTCTGGTGTCCATTTTTTTCGAATAATTCGCAGGTCAGGCGTTGGTAATCTTTGAATTGAGCATTCAGGTCGAATTCACCCTGCAACCGGTCATATACACCTTTAACTTCGTCGTATAGCTCTTGCGCCTGGGGAGTCGCGTAACCGAGAACTCCAGGTTCGAGTGAAATCATAGAAATATCCCCCGCCGGCTTCGCAGGGATAGATGTCGAAGACGATCGTCTGCCCTAGTCGAATGGGATCATCCGGGTTCCCGACTGAATGAGGCACTCCGGCATCATGACCGATCGCGAATATAGTTCCTTCTGGGTTTTCCGCCCCCAATTCGGCAATCCATAAATTGATCTTGGCTTTAACGTCGCCAATGGTTAACGCTGAATCGGCCTCCCTAATTAACACTTCATCCGCCCTGACTTCTCGGCTGGTCAGGTATTCGGCTGTCCGTTTGACCACCTCAGTGGTTATAGCTCCCATCTTTCGAATGCGCTCCAACTCCGGCGCATCCTTGGTCTCCATGGCTTTCATGAAAAGAGAATCATTGGTTGTTTCTCCAATCAATTCGATTTCAGGCATAATTTGCTGAAGACGTGAAAAAACCGCAAAGGCTGACCCCAATTCAGTATTGCCGTAGATCCCAACCCGCCCATGGATATTCTGATCGGTAAGCATGCGTTTATACCGGATGGCTGTGGCCATGACGAAGTCGCCATTCGCTTCTTTTAGAATCGTGTTGAAGTCATAGGTGCTATAAGAAAGGATATTAAGGCCGGTCTTTGCGGCCTCGTCTCGCTCCATATCATTACAGAAGAGTACCGGTTCATCGTCGCGCCTCTTGATCAGGGTGGCTGCGCTGATATGGCCACCCCCGGTAAGGTAATACATGGCAGGATTGTGGTCCGCGTTTCCTATCACCAGGATGGCGTTAATACCCCTGGAATGCATAAGGGCGTCAAGTTCAGATTTCATATTCGGTTACTCCTGAAATGGATTGATTGCAAAAATGATTGCGAACGGATAAAAGTTTCCATCCACACCTGATACAGCTCGAAAAAGAAAAATCTTACCGAACTTTTTACACCCAGTCGGTTATATCTGGCCTACAATTTGTAGTACCTGCGTGCGCGTCAGCTTGGACTGGCCATTTTCGAGCGCTTTTAATGTGGCTTCTGCCAGGGCGAGTGGGATATCGACCATATACCGAAATGATTTATGGGTGATCAAGCCAATACTGGCCTTCGCCTGTTCGATATTTCGTCGTGCATAGGCGTACATCTGCTTTTCAGTCCAACCGGTCGGGAAGAAATTAATCCCTCTTAGGGTGTCCTCTTCCCGGTTTCGCAGGATGTTCACGGACTGCAAACCTCGCCCAAAGTGGATCGCCGCCAGACGATCGACCTGGGACCCATCGAACCATGTCCAGATATCACAGATGAGCAGCCCGACCGCCCCCGCTACGCTGAAAGTGTAACTATTGAGGTCAGCTTCCGATTGGATGAGCCAGTCCTTTTCGGCCCAATATGCCATGCGATCTGCCATCGCAATGGTGGCATCCCAGATGCGTGGTGCGATGCCCTGCGGAGAATGTGCCAGCCAATCACTGATCCGCAGAGTTACTTCAGGGAGGATTTTCCGGTAAGGAAGGAAGACCTTCTCGATCAGGGATGCATTCCCCGGTTCATCCGAGGCAAGCTGCGCCTGCAAAGCCCAGCTTAATCCCCGCAAAATGGAGGCTTTTGACTGGTTATCTAATTTAGGATGGTCTTCGATTTCATCTATCGCGCGCATGCATAAATAAGCCGCGCCAATCGTCACCTGCAACTTTTCTGGCAGACGGGTTATCGGAATAAAAAAAGTCCGGCTGGTTTCTTTAAGAACGCGTAAGATATCGGTTTGTTTAGTCATAAAATTGAGAGTAGGAGAGATATTTGATACCTGTGTTAACCCCGCTTGCCGGCGGCAGTTTTCTTTTTCCCATGTAATGAATTCATTAATCCTACCATAAGAGCCCCATCTTCTTCTGGGAGAACCGTCCGGGGGTCTAGCAGAACGCGTCCGTTTTCTGTACGGGCAATGATAGGGGGTTGCTGTGAACGCAGTTTTTCCATGAGTTTATCCGGGCTCTTAACATCCAGAGCCAATAGGTAGGTGGGAATGGTTTCACCGGGCAGGCTTCCGCCTCCGATGGTCGATTCCCCGGCAACCACCTGGCCAATCCCGAGTTGATCCACCCAGCCCAGTGCGGTCTGGCGAAGCTGGTCGGGCGTCAGTGCCAACATGCGCCAGATTGGGATCTCTCGTTCTACCTCGTCTTTTAGATAGTGAAGCAAAGTTGCCGTCAAGGCTGCCAGGCACAATTTATCGGCACGCACTGCACGTGCCAATGGATGTTTCTTGATCTTGGCTATCCAGCCGACCTTGCCCAGGATGATCCCAGCCTGCGGACCGCCGAGAAGCTTATCACCCGAGAAACACACCAGGTCTACTCCGGTTGCTAATGATTCTTGTACCGTCGGTTCGTGTGCCAATCCGAACCGGGTAGTTTCGACCAGTACACCGGAACCAAGGTTGTCGACACACGGGACGCCTTGACCATGCGCAAGACTGACAACGTCTCCCCACTGAGGTTCTTCGGTGAAGCCAATCATCTTGAAATTTGACCGATGTGTGTGCAGGATCAGTGCGGCAGGTTCCTCCAAGGCTTCGGCGTAATCAGCCAGGCGCACCTTGTTGGTGGTGCCCACTTCGACTAATTTGGCTCCGGATTGTTTCATCACTTCCGGGACCCGGAACCCGCCGCCGATCTCAACCAATTGGGACCGTGAGATGATGACCCGCTTATGATTGGCAAGTGAAGCTAGTATCAACAATACGGCGGAGGCATTGTTATTTACCACCATGGCTGCTTCTGAGCCGGTTATTCGTTTTAGCAACTCTTCCGCATGCACCAGGCGGGAACCACGCTTGCCAGTTTGCAGGTCGAATTCCAGGTTCGAGTAACCGTGTGAAACAGCCTCGATGGCGCGCAAGGCTGCATTTGAAAGGGGTGCGCGCCCAAGGTTTGTGTGCAGGATCACCCCGGTGGCATTGATAACAGGGAGGAGTGTAGGGCTAGTCCAGGTCTCTAGCAGGGTAGCTGCGTTGGAGAGTATGTTTACTCGGTCGGGCACGGTCAGAGCATCGTCGCCTGATGCACGTTCCCGGATTTCATCAAGTGCCTTGCGGATTGCCTGCAGAGTCAGCGGACGTCCATAACTCGCGATGAGTTCCGCCGCGAGCCTTGTTTGGAGAAGGTGTTCGACTGCAGGAAGTTCGTTAAGATTCATTTCTCGGAAGATGGATTGGCTTCGGGTGTGGGCAGTTCATCAGGAACAGGTTTTGGTTGCCAGCGTGCTCTTTCCCTCATGCGAACCAGATATTCGATGGCGATCAATCCGACTGCTAGGCCGAGAGCGGTCCAGATGGTAACCAGCCGTGCTTGTTGAAGCCAGACCAGGACTGCCCCATATACACCTACCCAAATCGCCTGCCTTATGATCACGCTTGGTCCGGCTGGCGGCTCGGAAGGAAAGCGCAGATTTAGGAACCAGGTAACTGGAAGTGCCATCCCTGTCAGACCCAGTGTGCCGCCAAAAAATAGCAGCCAACGCGCCCAAACGGTGGGGGTGAGACCAAAGATGGCAAAGACCGCCGAGCCCCAGCCGATGATGAATAAGCTGATGGCGGATGCGAGATAGGGTATAAATGATGAGACAGGTCGGGGTTCCATTTGAATGAATTATACTATGTCGGGACAGCCCTTCCTAACTTTTTATGCTTATTTGCAATTATCTGCCTTAAAATTTTACTTTTTCCTTGACAGGTGATTGAATATTATGATAAATTTGCTCCGTTCTTAAATACATCTTACGAAAGGATTGCACACTTTTTATGTTTACTATGGCTTCGGTCGTTGTCCGCATCTGTGTGCGTCTGTGATTCGATAATATTCGGGGTAATCCCTGTTTTACCAATCGGCCACGGGCGCACAAATCCCCGTGGCATTTATTTTAATACTGGGCTGACGGTCTGACAGCGCGCGCTGCAACGTTGTACCCAAGTTAACTGAGAAGTTTTTTACCGGCCACGGGATTGTTCCTGCGGCCGGTTTATTTTTTAAAGTAAGATAAGGTACTTTCAATGGATTCCACGAATGCACTACTTCACGATGAGGGTATCGTGATTAAAAAGAATTTAGGCATGTACTCTGTCCGCGTAGATGGAAGGATCCTGCCATGTAAAATCTCATCCCGGCTGCATAAGCAGTTGATTTACACCAACGCCAATCCAAACCTTCTCCACCATTCTGTTGGAAGTGTAAAAGAATTGGACAATGACGATCCCATAGCCGTAGGTGACTGGGTTCGGTTATTAGCATCTCAAAACGGGTCGGGAATGATTGTCGATGTGTTTCCACGCAGGAATAAGCTCGTTCGCCGTGACCCATATCCCGGCAAGCACAAATTCGAACAGGTCATCGTCGCCAATGTGGATTATGTCATCCCGGTATTTGCTGCAGCCAACCCCGCACCCAAATGGAGCATGCTTGATCCATTCCTCGCTTCCGCTGAAGCACTGAATCTCCAGGCACTGGTGGTGGTTTCCAAAATAGACCTCCTGCGAGCTGTCGGTGATAAATCGATTGGCGATCTGCAAGATTCTATAAATGTTTACCGAAGGATCGGTTACCCAGTCATCCTGACGAGTTCCTTATCCGGTGATGGGTTGGACGAACTGCGCCAAATATTGAGGGATCACACCTCGGTATTCGTAGGCAAATCCGGCGTTGGCAAGACTGCCTTGTTGAATGCCCTTGAGCCAGGACTGGGCTTGCGTATTGGCGAGGTTGGAAATGGTAGGATCGGCAAAGGCAAACACACTACTACTTCGACTGAAATGATTACCACGACTTTTAACGCCAGTATCGTCGATTTACCCGGAGTGCGGGAGTTTGGCTTGCACGAATTGGATGGGTATGACCTGGCTTGGTTTTTCCCGGAAATGCGTCCTTTTATTGGAACCTGCAAATTCGGGTTGGATTGCAGCCATGACGAAGAACCCGGTTGTGCGATTAAATCAGCGGTGATGGCTGACAAGATCAGCCCCCTGCGCTATAAAAGTTACTTGCGTATTAGAGAGGAAGTTTGATCAAAATGAGCTATAAAGACAACCAATTACATTTATGGAGGAATGAAACAAGATTCCGTTACGGGTCTCGCTCTGGTCAGCGCGCCCATGCAGACTTTTGGTGTGTGCATTGTCATGGATTTGTGAGTGCAGACACGCGTTTATCGGGTGTGCAAAACCGCAACCATTGTCCCTATTGTCTGTGGTCACGTCATGTGGATTTAAACATTGCCGGTGACCGGCTTTCCGCATGTAAATCACCGATGCGTCCGATAGGGTTGACGATCAAAACTATTCAAAAGAAGTATGGGATAAGCCAGGGTGAATTATTGCTGATCCATTTATGTGAGGGTTGCAACAATCTCTCGTTAAATCGGATTGCTGCAGATGACGATCCTGCGAACATATTTGCCATATTCGAAGAATCCTTCCGTTTGGAATCCCGAATTCTTGCCCTGCTGGATGCCGAAAGGATCGTGACTTTGACTATGGATGAGCATGAAGGCGTTTTCGCTCAATTGTTTGGGCATCGGTCAGGAGTGTTGGAAATATTTTCCCTACCCGTTTGACCCGCTCGTGGTATGGTCAAAACGATTGGGGTATTTCTATCGTTAATCTATAATATTTCCGGTGTTCTAAACACCGGAAATATATTAACGTATCAGGTCGCTTTGGTATTTTTCGGCGAATAATACCGGTTGCCCTCCGGTATGCCAAAACAATACCGTCTCGTTTTCCTTAAAATATCCTTTTTTAATCAGGTCTACCAACCCGGCTGCCGCCCGCCCGGTGTATACCGGGTCAAGCAGGATACCTTCATATTTTGCAAATAGTCGGATGGCATCTCTTTCTACGCCGGTCAGGACTCCGTAACCCGGTTCTGCATACTTGTCGTTGACCAGTACCTCGTCGGGCGAGAATTCGATCGGCGTACCGAAATGGCTGGATGTCTCGGATGCCAGTTTTGCCACACGTTCCTTTAAAACCTGTTGTTTCTCATCTACACTGATTCCGAGCACTTTGCCCGTATACCCGAACAGGCGAGCTCCGAAAATCAACCCGGATTGTGTCCCGCCGGAGGAAGAAGCAAAAACGATCCAGTCCGTTTCCACAGACTGTCCGATAAATTCTTCCATCGCAAAGACGTAACCAAGTGCGCCTGTGGAATTGGAACCACCATAAGGGACCAGGTAAGGTTTGGCCCCTTGGGCTGTGACTTTTTCGAATGTTTCTGCTAGTGTTTCATCACGATGGGCTTGGTCGGTCCAGATCACTTTTGCGCCGAAGAGCTGGTCGAGTAGTAAGTTGGCGCTTGCTTGTGAGGGCGGTTCCCCGACCAATACGAGCCGGCATTCCAAGCCAAATTTGGCCGCAGCTGCGGCGGTTTGGCGACAATGGTTCGATTGTAGCGCCCCTGCGGTGACAAGAGTATCGGCGTCCCTCGTTTGGGCTTCGGCAATCAGGAATTCCAATTTCCGGGTTTTGTTGCCTCCGAAGGCCAGGCCCGTCTGGTCATCCCTTTTGACGAATAGCCTTGGTCCTTTGAGAGCTTTTTCCAGCCGCGGCAGTGGTTCGATCGGCGTGGGCAGGTGGGCAAAATGAATGCGAGGTATCATAGGGTTCTCTTTGATCTCTTTCTTGCTTCTTGCTTAATTTATGGAATGACGTGTCCGAGCTTTTCCACGCATGCGCATCAGGTCCATAATACGAGGAAGCACTTCTGTGTATATCCTATATAGCGCTGGGCTGGGAGTGTAATCCCAGGCTCCAATAGTGCGGGAAACATAACCCCCCAGGCCATCCTTGAAGCGGAAAGACTCCCCACAGGTCATCCTTTTGATCGAATATGTCCGGCGCTCCCCATAGGTTGTAGATCTTGCATCCCACCGCTTTAGCCCGTCGCATGGCTTCCCATTGGAGCAGGTAGTTTGGCATTTTTTCTCGGTGCTCCGGGCGTGACATTCCAAAAAGATAAATTGCCTGTCCAGCAAAATAGAACATGGATACAGCCCCCACTGGCTTTCCATCCACTTCTGCGATCAGGGGTTCCGAAAAGGGCAGTGATGACTTCTGTCCGGTCGAATCTGGTTGGTCGAACGTGCGCCAGACCGTCTGGTAGTAACCTTCTTCCCGGATCAAAAACCCATCCCTTACCGAAGTCTCCGCGTACATGTGGTAAAGCAGGGGCATGTCGTCCAGAGTCCCTATCCGAACTGTGACACCTTTCTTTTGTGCTAGCCGGATGTTGTAGCGCGTCTTTTGTTTCATCCGTGCTAGCATCTGTTCTTCCGTCCGTGAGAGGTCGATCAACACTGTGTTACGAAATTGAATTTGGTCCCGTGAAAATTTCCACCCTCGCGAGCACAGCTCGGACCTTACATTTTCACCCTGTTCGTACTCAACCGAATCGCCCGCATCGGGAACGCCCCTCCCCAACTCCACGTCCGGGTCGATTTTTACGAAAATGGCGCCTTGCTGTTTTGCGAATGCCTGTAAGTCATCCAGCACACGTTGACGCAAGCTCGTGCTGTTCCAGTCCATCAATGGACCCTTCGGAATGTAAAATACGCTCATTCTCTTGGCCAGCCCGCGTACCGGGATGACCCGTTTCAGGATCATCGCAGCCGCCAAAGGTCGTCTGCCACTTTGGGTTGGTTGGGGGTCCCAAACGAATGGCATCGATTGCCAGCCATACTTCACCTTTACCTGCGCCCACTCCCATGTCTGCAGCAGGTGAGGACCTGGCAGGGAAGCGATGAGTTCATTCCATTCCCGGGATGTACCTGAAAAAGCGTGCATCTATTCAATCCGAACCTGAACCGGAGAAACGCCAGAGGTAGAGTTTGTAGAGCACGCGGTTATATACACGGTCCAGGGTTGGCTGGGCTCGCTTGATCGCCCCCCCAAACCCACGCTTGAAGCGATAGACGCCCCATAACCCATCTTCGCGCGCCTCCGCTTCGTCATCATCGACATCCGTCGCTTCGTCGGGAATGCCCCACATATCGTATTCGCTGCAACCCTTTGCATGCGCCCACCGAATGGCTTCCCATTGAAGTGGGTAGGTTGGTTTGCGGTTCCGCTCTACATCAGCCGAGGCGCCATAGAAATAGTAGGCGCATTTCCCGAATGCGAACACCATCACGGCCGCCAGGGTTTGGCCCTCGAAATCGGCTATGAATAACTCACACATCCCCTTTGGATGAAAGAGGTCGTATGCTCGCCGGTAATATTCCACCGAATGGACGTGGAAAGCCTCCCTCTGACTGGTAACATTCATAACCCGGTAGAAGTTTTCGATATCGTCCGAGGCATGGACGATCACACCTTTGCGACCAGCCAACCGGATGTTATACCGTGTCTTCGGTTTCATCCGGTTGAATATCTCCTCTTCGCTCCCGCTCAAATTAACCACGAGTGTGGCGCGTGGCTGGATATGTTGAGGGCTGGAGAGAAAGGTGGACGGTTGAAGGCTCTCACCTGTTTCGTCAGTCCAACCATCCTGTTCTATTTTCAGGAAGACGGCATGCTTTTCCTGGCATAGGCTGTCCACTTCTGTCCAGAATGCGTTATTGGTTCCTTTTCTTGAGATGCCCACCGGGCCTTTTGGAATGTAGGCGAAGGTCAGACCAAGTGGCAACTGTCGGAAAAGGATCTGTGCTCCAAAACCATTCTCCAAAATGCGTACTGCCTCCCAACCAAAGACGGATTTTAGATCCCCCCACTCAGTTGATTGCAAAATATGAGCCTCAGGATGATTGTCGAGGAATGTATTCCATTCGGAAGAATTAATTTCAGTCATATTTCTTGGTCAGACCAGTGAAGTCAGGTCGATTTGTGAATTGGCTTGGATATTCCCGTCTGGGATGGTCTCGTTCAGGATTTGAAGGATAGTTGCGTCTTCGCTCTCGCGAGCCAACTTATGTAACTCTTCAATGACCTTGTCCAGGTCGTCTGGCATGATGATCTCTTCTGCCTCGGCACGAAAGATTTCCGGATGGGCGGTCTTTTTGTACTCCATCCCATCCCCCCATAAATCTTCGCTGAGTTTCTCCCCCGGACGAATCCCGGTAAAAACGACCTCAATATCCTTGCCGGGTTCGAGCCCTGAAAGACGGATCAAATCTTCAGCCAGGTCCAGAATGCGCACTTGCTGCCCCATGTTCAGCATGAAAACCTCGCCCCCCTGACCCATGGCAGCCGCCTGCAGTACCAGGTGGACCGCCTCAGGGATGGTCATAAAGTAGCGTTTCATATCGGGGTGCGTAATGGTCACTGGCCCACCGTGGGCAATCTGTCGCTTGAAAAGCGGCACCACGCTGCCGCGACTCCCCAATACATTTCCGAACCGGACTACCGAGTAGGCGTGTCCGGTGTGATGGGCTGCCTCGAGCACCACCATTTCGGCAATACGCTTGGTGGCGCCCATCACATTAGCCGGACGGACAGCTTTATCGGTGGAGATCAATACCAATCTTTCTGCGTCGATATCGCTGGCTGCTTTTACGACGTTTCTTGTCCCAATAATGTTATTCGTAATCGCATCTTCTATGTTGCTTTCCATTAATGGCACATGTTTATGTGCGGCAGTGTGGAAAATAACTTGCGGAAGGAACTCCGCGAAAACTCTTTGGATCCTGGGCATATCGCGAATATCTGCGATGACTAGTTCTAGAGGAAGGGTCGGGAAATCTTCCCGTAATTCGAGCATGGCTTCGAAGATGCTATTCTCCCCATGACCAAGCAAAATAAGCATTTCAGGGTTCCAACGACTGATCTGTCGGCATATTTCACGTCCTATCGAACCACCCGCACCTGTGACGAGCACTCGCTTGCCGCTAACAGCCTCGCTGACCAATTGATTCTGAATTTGGGCTGGTTCCCGGCGTAAAAGATCCGTGATATCCACTTCGCGCAGACGATTAACGCTGACTTTTCCACCGATTAGTTCGAATAACCCCGGCATGGTGCGGAAGGAGATGCCTTTTAAACGACAAATGTCTGTTACCAGCCTAACGACCTTTCCTCCTGCGCTCGGGATGGCGATGATCACCTCGTCCACTTGGCGGTGCTCCAGTGTGCGGCGCAAGTCGGTCAATCGACCCACTACCGGTATGCCATGAATTTGGTGACGCTGTTTTGTAATATCGTCATCCAAGTATCCGATAGGGTGCAAACCGAGTTGTGGATTCCGTTGCATTTCCCGCACTACCAGTGCCCCGGCGTCCCCGGCGCCGATAATTAATACGTTGCTGGCTTTTCTTGGACTAGGTTTATTACTGGCCGAACGTCCTTCTGCCAGCAGGCGCACAGAAAACCGGACGCCACCAATCCCCACCAGGGAAAGTAACCAATCGATTGCCAGGATGGCTCGCGGAAAATTCAAGGTCCGGGTGGTATAAAGGATCAGCATTATCGCCGAAAAGACAACCGACGCTACGGTGACGGCGGCGCTGATAAGGGTCAATTCATTAATACTTGCATATGCCCAAAGGCGTCGGTAGAGCCCGAAGAAATAATAAATCGTAGGTTTTATCAAGATGCTGAGGAACACCATCCAATAAAGCGCCCCCATATAGGGAGTAACGGAATCCCCTTCCAACCGGAGTGCAAAAGCAGCCACCATTGCGACTGCCGTAATAAAAATGTCGGCGATCAGTGCCACGTTGTTTGGAAAATTGGACCGCAATTTTGCGCTCATTTTATTTTCATCCACTCGACTGTTTTTTTCAGCCCCAGCGATAACGGGGTTTGCGCTCGAAAGCCCAGGATGGCTGCAGCTTTTGCTGGATTCCCTGAGCGATCGGTAGATATCTCCAGGGCGGGCTGTCTCGAAGCGAACTTCGGGTTGGCGTGGGGATATTTCGCTCAGCTCTTCCAGTAAGTCAAGCAGGCTGGTTTCCTGCCCTGTGCATATATTGAAAATTTGCCCGGCTGTCTCCGAACGAGCAGCCATTATATTGGCGCGAACTACATCCTTAACGAAGATAAAATCGCGGCTCTGTTTGCCATCACCGAAGATCGTTATCGGTTCTCCATTCACCATCCGCCGGGTGAAGATGGAAATCGCTGCGGCGTAGGCTGAATCTGGGCGCTGGCGCGGTCCGTAAACGTTGAAATAACGCAGTGCGGTTACCGGCAGGTTGAAGGTATGTGTATAAAGGTGCGCATACAGTTCGTTCACCTGTTTGGAGAGGGCATAAGGAGATAATGGTTGCAGAGACGTCTCTTCATCGGTCGGGAATTTATTGGTATCTCCGTATACTGCTGTGCTGGAAGACAACACGACTTTACTTGCACCTGCTTGCCGGGCACTCTCGAGCAACATCTCTGTACCAGACACGTTGATCTGGAAGCAGGTTTCAGGGTCTTCCATCGACTCTGGGACGGAAATGAAGGCGGCCAGATGAAAGACCCAATCCATATCTTGGGTGACTGTTTTTATTGCATTTGCGTCACGCAGGTCTCCTTCGATAATTTCGAGATCCCCCTGAAAAGCTTCCAGGTTTTCGCGTTTACCGGAGGAAAAATTGTCCAGAACCCGCACTGAAATTCCTTCCAGAAGGAGTTCTTCCACGACATGGGAACCAATGAATCCGGCTCCGCCTGTGACCAGAGCGCGCATGCTTACCTGCCTCGAAAGCCAACGACTTGGGTTATGGTGCGAAGGATTATGAGCATATCCATAAGTAAATTGCGATGTTTGATGTAATAGAGGTCGTACTCCAGTTTTATCACCGTTTGTTCGATGTTTGCTGAATATCCATAATTAACCTGTGCCCAACCGGTGATGCCTGGTTTGACCAGTAAGCGAGCCCGGTAAAATGGAATTTGGGATTGATATCCGACGATCAATTCGGGACGTTCAGCCCGCGGTCCTACGATGCTCATATTTCCGAGCAGGACGTTCCAGAATTGCGGCAACTCATCGATGTGTGTTCGGCGGAGCAAGTTCCCCACCCGTGTAATTCGCGAATCATTTTCATGGGTGACTTGCACTTGGCCGTCTTTTTCAGCATCTTGGAACATCGTGCGAAATTTATAAATTTTATACGACTTATTTCCTTTACCTGATCGGACCTGGCTGTACATGATAGGGGAACCGCTATCGAGCAAAATCAGGATGGCGGCAAATGGGCTAATGAGAATACAAATTATTAATCCACCCATTGCAACCAGGATATCCATCAGACGTTTGGAAAATTCAAAAAATCCGCCTACTCGAGCATCATCCACGAATGAACGGATCAGCCACTCCAATTCTAGGTGATTGATTGGCACTCTCCCCATTAACTCTTCGTAAAGAGCCGGCATGGGGACGATAGTAACCCCGCTTTCCTGGACGTCAAGGAGCGTCTGGAAGGTACTTCCTTGCATTTCTCCGGTAATGGCGATGACAATCTCCGTAATAGCCTGAGACTGGATGATTTCGAGCAGTCGATCGTTGCCAGCCAGGATTGGGAACCCTCCCAAATTCTTACCGATCTTTTTGGGGTCATCATCCATAAATCCCACCAGGAAAAATGGTCGCGGGTTAAGTTCGCTGTAAATGTGCACCAGCGTTTCTCCAGCACTGCCTGCCCCGATAACCAATACACGCCGTAGGAATGCTCTAGATGTGAAGATCTTCAATAAACAACAATCGCCAAAGCAATGTCAGGATCGAGGCAAAAATCAAGAAAACGCCAATTCCAAGTCGTGGTAGTGAGCCTTTGGGAGAGAACAGGTAAACCATTGCATACAAAAATAATCCTGCCAGGGCAGCAGTGGCAATTCCTGCCACAGTTTGACGTTGGTTCCTGGCACGATGGGGATCATATAGCTCGACTAGGAAAATCATCCAAAGGAATGGCAACAGGAAAAACCAGAACTCAACCCGTTGTTGCAGGAAGTCTAGAGAGATTTAAGCCAGGCATCTTTTTGTCCCCAAAAATAAAGTCCGGCGAAAAGTGAAATTAGGGAAACTAAACCATCCCCCAACAGAAGGATGGTACGTTGTTCGCGCACGCTCACGTGCCAACCGGGTGGCCAGGGTCGAGCAGATGGTTGCATCAATTCCTCTTCAGATCCCGTTTGGTGAATGCGTCTTTAATCATACTCCATAAAAAGCCCCCGCCCCAGGCAATGTGCATGGTCGAAATGGCAAGAGGGACTCCCACGGCCAGAAAACCTCTTTTTTGATAGATTGCAATCGAGATTCCTGTTCCTGCCAAAATGCACCCATAAATAATTAATTCCAGGGCAAGCAAAATCCAGAAACCGGGCAATAAAATCGCCAGTATAGATCCCCCAAGGAGACTTAATACGAACAATGGGGGGAGTCCTTGGCGCCAGCGGATGGTCTGTGGATAACGGCGGAGCATCCGCCATTTCCAGAATCCATAACGGGTGTATTGCCTGGCCAACGAGACTAATGTGGGCCGGGCAAAATAAATCGAACGGATTGATGGGTCCAGCCAGATCTTTCCACCGGATTTGCGGATGCGTGCGTTGAACTCGTAGTCCTCATTGGAAAGTAATGTTTCGTCGAAAAAACCGATCAAAGCCAGGATTTCACGCTTGAACGCCCCAAAAGGTACAGTGTCCACTTCCGCAGCTTTATCAGTATGGCGATATAAAGCATCACCCACACCCAGAGGGTGAGATGCAGCCATGGCTATAGATTGCGCTATCCAGGTTTGTGTGCCCGGTTGTATTTCCCATACCCCGCCAACATTATCGCCCAGGCCAAACTCCAGGTCGGCTACGCAACGTTCGAGGTAGTTTGGGTAAGGCAAAGAGTGGGCATCAAAACGAACGATGATATCGCCATGCGCATGTTTGAGTGCTGCGTTTAGTGCGGAAGGAATGCTTTTAGCCGGGTTATCCACCAGACCGATTTGAAAATCTGGATGGGCTTCCATAAATGTAGTAATCTTTTTGCGTGTCCCATCCGTAGACATACCGTCAGCAATGACCATTTCAATGTCAGTTCGCGGAAAGGTTTGCGCGTAAAATGCCTCGAGCAATTTTTGGATGTTAGCTTGCTCGTTGAAGCAAGGGATAACGATGGATAATAAAGGCATGTTTACGATTATTTTCTTCGGAAGTTTGCAGAGCTGTCAGATGGAGTTACTGGCAGGACAACCGTAAATACACTGCCCGTGCCGGGAGCGCTGCGAACGCTAATTTTACCACCGTGCGCCTCCACTATTTCTTTTACGATCGACAACCCCAGACCGGTGCCGTGTTTTTCGCCGCCTGGACGGGATGGATCGGCCTGGTAGAAACGTTCGAAGATGTGTGGCAAGGCTTCAGCCGATATACCCGACCCGCTATCGCTGACCTCTATTTGGACTTCCCGCAGGCTCTCCCTTAACCCAGCCGGATCACCTGGCTTGGCTGATAATGTTACCCTGCCACTGGCAGGTGTGTGTTTCACTGCGTTGTCCACCAGGTTTGTGAAAACCTGTGCCAATCGATCCCCATCTCCTATAATATCTGGCAGGTCGGTCACTTCCACATGAATGGAGATGCCAGCAGACAGAGCCTGCGGAGTGAATTTCTCGGCGATGTTATATAGCAAGGCTTTCAGGTTGACCGGAAGGCGCTGGAATTCCAGCGTGCCTGAATCCATGCGGGCCAGGTCGAGCAAATTTAATACAATCCTATGCATGGACCCAGCTTCATCGAAGATCACTCTGGCGGCCTGTTCGCGCGATTCGGGATTGTCAGCAGTACCGTCGAGGATGGCTTGGGCAAAGCCTTGTATCGAAGTTAATGGAGTTTTAAGTTCGTGGGACACGTTGGCAACGAAATCGCGTTGGGACTTCCGGGATATTTGTACGCGCTTGTTCATTTGATTAAATGCCCGGGTTAATTCCTGCACTTCGTGTGGTCCGCTTGGGGAGATCGGTTTGGCGTCGACAGAAGGCATTTGGTGGGAGGCGACAACCAGGTGCTGGAGCGGCTCTCCGATCCAGCGGGCCAGCCAGAATGCTACGATTAGCGAGATGATTAATGCAACCGCTGCCGCCCCCAGGATTGGAAGCATTAATTCATCGCTCAATATCGTCAACAAAGGTACCGACGGTCGCGGGACGGCCACTAACAACCAGTCTCCATCGTTCAAATGCTGAATGATATAAAGCCAGTAATTGCCTAGTTGGTCCCGCAAAACAGAAGAAACCCGCAATCGGGGCAAAAGTGGCATGTGCAGGGTATTCTGTTGGGCTGACAGGGAATCTGCAATCACCTGGCGTTTTTTATTAAATATTACGATCCGCACGTCTGAGTTTTGACTGGCTTGCTGAATTCGTGTCTGCAGTTCTGGCAGCATTAGTTTTGAAAGAGCTGATTCATTCTTCCGGAGGAGTGCGGCTACCACTGTCAATCGGGCGTTGGCCTGGCGATATGTAGATGGATTTTGGATTATATAAATGAAAAGCACCGCTGCCACAATGGCAAGTGCGCTCAGCGAAACCAGCACGTAACTCCACCATAACCGGGACCGTAAAGAAGAAGACATTATGACACGATTTTATACCCTATACCTGTAACGGTCTCGATGGTTATCGGACTCCCGGATAATTTCTTTCGCAGGTGGGCGATATGTACATCTACCGTGCGGGTCTGTCCATAGAAATCGAAGCCCCAGGCTTGTTGGAGGAGTTGTTCTCGAGTGAAGACTCGCCCGGGCTGGTTTGCCAGAGTTAATAAAACTTCGAATTCCTGCGTGCGTAGGTCGAGGATGCGCCCTGCGATTGTCGCCTCTCGCCGGATGGGATCGATTGTCAGACTAGCCATTTGGATCGGCTTTGCATCCGACCGGGCGATTCGTTCAGCCCTGCGCAGAATGGCTTTGATTCGGGCGACGAGTTCGCGTGGGTTAAAAGGTTTGGTCATGTAATCGTCCGCGCCAAGTTCCAACCCAAGTATCTTGTCGATATCGTCGTCACGAGCCGTTAACATGATGATTGCCACCTGGCTGTTTTCTGCCCGTAGACGGCGACAGACTTCGAAACCATCCATCCGGGGAATCATAACGTCTAGCACAACGAGCTGCGGATTAGATTGTTTTACAGCCAACAGAGCCGCTTCGCCATCTTCAGAAACCTCCACCCTGAAGTTTTCCCGCTCGAGGTACAGGCGAACAAGTTGTACGATCGATGGTTCATCATCGACCAGCAGGATAAGTTCGGAACTCATTTTACAAGCGCCACCACTTCGATTTCTACAGCGCCGTTTTTTGGCAGGGCCGCCACTTGGACAGTACTTCGGGCAGGTGGGTTTTCCGGGAAATATTCTGCGTAAATGGCATTCATTTTCGGAAAGTCCGCCATATCTTTCAAGAAGACAATGCTTTTTACGATTGCGTCCAATCCAGAACCTGCGTCATCCAGTACGTGACGAAGGTTGTCCAGTGCCTGGCGCGTTTCATTCACGATTCCCCCTGCGACCAGGTTGCCTGATTCCGGATCGAGCCCAAGCTGACCGGAAGTGAAAACGAACATGCCAGTCTGGACAGCCACGGAATATGGTCCGATGGCCTTGGGTGCTTTTTCGCTTACAATTATTTTTTTATCCATTTTTCCTCCATTGGGGTGATTCTTTATGTATTGATATCTTAATGACAAACCAATTGAAACCATTCCTGCTATTTTGATCGTCCCGATTGTACTGCAAAAAGGAGACACAGCCTCGCGCTGTGTCTCCTGGAAGATTGGGGCTCGTGATTATTGGACAGGTGTTGCGGCTGGGCGGGGATGAGCCTGACGAAAAGCTCTCACCGCATCCCGTAGTGCTTTGTCTGTGCCATTCATGGCAGTGCGGGTATCCTTTAAAACCTGGGCGAGTGATTTCACGGTGGCAATGGCGGTGGTGCGATCGGTGACATTTCCATTTTCATCGAACCCGGTATGGTTGGCAATGATCGCGGCTCCAGGATTATGAGCAGCCTGAACGGCTGGGACGACTGCGCTGAGGGCATTCAGTGCAGCTTGGACGGAGGATGTGTCCAAGCCTTTTTCGGTGGCCATATCGATCAAGTTTTGAATCTTACCGATAAAAGTGCTGGCATTGGCAAGCCGGTTGCCCTGGATCTTATAAGCTGCCTGTTCACGGATCCACAGGTTCTCCAATCTGGTGTTGTTGGGTTGGGTGAAATTCTGGGTATTCAAACCTGCAGCCGAAGCGCTGGTAATGGGAAATACCGTCAATCCCAATCCAAGAACGAGAATTACCAGGGCGATCTTTTTAAATAACGAATTTGATTTTGACATTGTTTCATCTCCTTATTGATATCGGTTTATGGCTGCATTTTAGGATCGTCAGGTAACCGGGATATGATGCCTTTGTAAAATGGTTGTAAACTTTTTTTTGACCTTTGCTTGACAATCTCCCTCTCTACGTGTAAAATCCTTCCGCTTCAACGACGGGACATTACCAGGCCGAGATAGCTCAGTTGGTAGAGCACGCGACTGAAAATTGCGGTGTCGCCAGTCCGATCCTGGCTCTCGGCACTCGGCCTGAAAGCCAGGCCACCTGCGGGCGTAGTACAGTGGTAGTACGTCTCCTTGCCAAGGAGAAGGTCGTGGGTTCGAATCCCATCGCCCGCTCAAATGATTGCGGATTGCAGATTGAGGCTTACTGCTCTTCAATCAGCAATCCGCAACTTATAAGGCGTCGTGGCCAAGTGGCAAGGCAAGGGTCTGCAAAACCCTCATCATGGGTTCAAATCCCATCGACGCCTCAAAATTTGACTCTCAAGATTTATTCTGGTTTGTCAAAAAACTCCTCTGAAATTTCAGGGGAGTTTGGTTTTTGGATGGCTCAAGAGCAGGATACCGCCGGTAATGATTGCCGATGCAATCAATTGCATCCCGCTCAATAATAATTTCGTATGTAGGGCCGCGTTTGGCAAATAGATTGGCCCCCCGATGGAGAGGATCAGAGCGGCGGTTGCGACCGACAGGAATACAATCGCAGGATTTTTGGAAAATCTTACAAGCAAACCGAAGATTACGGTTGCGACCAGGCCGGATACAAGGATCGCCAGGATGGGCATGAGCACAGGCATTGAGCTTAAGCTCGTCGTGCGCTCATTTAAGGGAATGAGATATTGCTCGCCAAGAGCTCTGGTAATGCTGAAATATATCAAATCTACCAGAATCGCCAGCATTGTCGCGACTGGCCCAGCCCAGTACACCTTGCGCAAAGAAAAAGGCGACATTCCGCTTAAATTTTCCTGTCAATTATGTAACATGAAAGGTCTTCAAGTGCCTGCCTTTCCACCCCTGGCGGCATGCTCCTGAGGAATTCAAGCGCTTTGTTGGTGAATACTTGTGCTTCTATCATGGATTTTGTCGTTGCATCGCTCTCACGAATGGATTGAACCAGTCTTTCCATGCGTTCATGTTCGGTGTAACAGCCACCTGTCAGACAGAGAACGTCCGGATCGTTTGGATGCGCTTCGGCGTAATAGATGGCTGGCAGCGTTACCAATCCCTGCAGCAGGTCTGAACCAACCGGTTTACCGACCGTCTCCTGCTCTCCGGTGAAATCCAAAATATCATCGACGATCTGGAACGCCATGCCCAGGTTATACCCAAATTGACGCATTGCTTCCAATACATCTCCATTCGCCGGGCTGATTATCGAGGGTGCATACGTTGTCATCTCGAAGAGGGAAGCTGTCTTGGCGTAAATGCGTTTATTGTAGTTTTCGCGACTGATCACGCCGCGTGCAGCGAATAACTGGGTCAATTCTCCGGTAACGATCGTCGCCAGGGTCTCTGCGAAAAGTTTCATCACAGTTAAATTATCGGACTCGGCCGCCAAATTGGCAGCCCGGGCAAACATATAGTCCCCGGTCAGGATTGTGGCTGCAGGTGACCAATGAGCGTTCAAAGTTGGCATTCCACGGCGGAGCAACGCCCCGTCGATCAGGTCATCATGGACGAGTGTGGCGGTGTGAAGCATCTCGATCGCGCTTGCCAGGGTGAGTAATTTATCATGCGGAGCCTGGAGCATCTGGCCGCTCAGCAACACGACTGCCGGGCGGATCCGTTTTCCCCCGGATGAAAGCAAATGCTCCAACGCAGCCCGTAAATCTGGGTGTGCATTATCGGCCTGAGCGTGCAGGAGCGTTTCAACTTCCTGGAGGCCTTTGTGAATGGGTGTAAAAAAGGGGGCAGTATTCAAGCGATCTCTTTCCAAGGAAACAGGCCTTCCAGCATTTCTCTTTGCTTTAAAATATATATTATGCGAGAAGGTATGCATAGTGTAATTTTATCAGTATTCTTGGAGATATAGGCTAGTTTATTACGAATTTCCTACTGCGCGGAGGCGGTCTGCTAGCGCAATCCGTCTATATGGGTGTCTTTCACGTGCAAAGACTACCGCCTGGTTTCCGAAGGCAGCCAGTTAATTATCAGGATTTTGTTCCAGGTAAGCAGATGGTCGAAGGACGGTCTTCCTTTAGATTAGCTAATCTTTCCCAATCCACATCCACCGGTAGGATCGGCAGCGATCGGCCTGGAAATTGTTGATAACCCAGGCAGCCCAGAATATGGAAGTTTCTTTATCCTCCGGTGGAAAATTCATCGGCTATGTAAAATCCCTAAAGGTCCTTTGGATGGATTTTAAACGTAGACGGATTATGCTCTGGCTTCCCACATGAAGAGCCGTGCTGCGTTCGTGCTGGTGATTGTTGCAACTTCTTCAATACTGTGAGCTTGGAGCGTGGCAATTTTATCAGCGATAAGTCGCACGAAAGCTGGTTCGTTCCGTTTGCCGCGAAAAGGATGCGGTGCCAGAAATGGGGCATCTGTTTCAATCAGCAGGCGATCCAGGGGTATGGACGCGATGATATCCTGTCTTGATTTTGCGTTTGTAAAAGTAACCGGACCAGTCACCCCAATGAAAAAACCGAGTTCCATCGCAGCTTGGGCCGTGGCGGTTGATCCCGAGAAGGAGTGCAGCACTCCCGGACGTTCGACTAGCGGGTTCTGGGTGATCTTTAGTTCCGCAATCCAGGACCGCAGGATTTCCAGCAAATCCTCAGCGCATTCCTCGCTGGTCGTGTTTTTAGCCTCACGAAAATGCAGAATGACTGGTAATCCCAATTCAGCCGCCAGGTCGAGCTGTTGGCGCAACACCTTTAATTGCAGCTCACGCGTATCGGGCTTCCAATAATAATCCAGGCCGATTTCGCCGACGGCGACGATTTTGTTGCGGTAAGGAAAACTCGGGATTTCTGAAGGCGTAGTAGAACTTAGAGCCAGGTCCGCTAACTCTTTATGCGCCGAATCGTTCCAGGAGGTGGCTTCCGTGGGATGGATCCCGATGGCGGCAAAAAGGATCGGGTGACTCCCGGTTAGTGAAACCACAGATTGGCTGGATGCCAATGTGAGGCTCGGAATAACGATGTGATTAACTCCGGCCTGGGAAGCGCGCTCCAGCACAGCTTCACGGTCAGAGTCGAAATTATTCAAATCCAAATGGCAGTGGGTGTCGACGAATTCCATGCTTCACGAATTGCGATTTTTTCCCGGAAACATGGTTACGCTGTCATTTCCGGATAGGTGCCTGCCCATAAAGGCTTATCGGGGAATTGGAAGCACCAATGGTGGGTATACAGAACAGTTTTAATCAGGTTTACTTTAAACCTGCAATTTTTAAACCATCCTGGAGGATTGCCTGGACTTTGTCGCCATGCATGGTCTCGCAGTATACACGCATGATGGGTTCAGTGCCGGAGAAACGGATCAACAACCAGCCGCCATCTTCGAGCTTGAACTGGAAACCATCGATGGTGACCAGTTCTTTCACCTTCAAACCGCCAATAGTCTGTGGATTCGCTGCCAGGATCATCTTTTTTCGATCTTCATGACTTCCACTGAAGGGAGTATCGATGCGATCGTAGAAATACTCGCCGCCCACTTTTTTGAACAGTATTTTGAGAAGTTCTGTAGGCTTTTTACCCAGCCGGACCATCATGTCGAGTGCGTACAGTCCTGCCAGGATCCCGTCTCGTTCGGGAACGTTGCCTCGAAATGCGTATCCGCCGCTTTCCTCACCGCCGATCAAGGCGTCTGTTTCGAGCATTTTGGGGGCAACGTATTTGAAACCCACGCCCGTCTCATATACCGGGACGTTGTATATTTCACCGAGCTTGTTGAGCATACCGGTGGTGGATAGCGTCTTTACGATCGGGCCGCGCAACCCGCGCACCTCCAACAGGTAATATGCCAGTAAGCCATATACTCGCAGTTGGTTAATGAAGTGTCCGTTTTCATCGCCCATGCCAACCCGGTCGGCATCCCCGTCGGTGACGAGAAAAACATCCGCGTGGTTATCAATGGTTGCCTGCAAACCTACGTCAATGTTGGGCGGGATGGGTTCGGGGCGTTTCATTTCGGGGAAGATCGGGTTTCGTTGATTATGGATTTCCAGCACCTTTGTTTTTCCGCCCGCCAAAAGGCGCGGGAAGTAGCCTGCGCCGTTACCCCACATGCAATCCACCATAACAGTGAGACCTGCATCCTTGATGGGTTGCAGATCGATCATCTTTTTCAAATGTGTTTCATAAGGCGTAACCGGGTCGAAAACGACGATCTCTCCGGCAGCCAGGGCGTGTTTGTATGCTTTGCGTTTGATATCATCGACGGATTCCGGGATGAGCGCTTCGATCTTTAGCAACCCATCCGGGTCGATTGCGCCACCGAATTCATTGCGGACTTTGAAACCGTTATCCGTGCCCGGGTTGTGGGAGGCGGTAATATTGACTGCGCCGCAGGCTTTATGGTGTACCACTGAGTAAGCAATCACGGGCGTGGGAGTGGCTCCATCGGTCAAATGAACTTTCAGGCCATTGCCTGCCAGCACTTCAGCGACAGCTGCAGCAAAGTGCTCGCTGTCGAAGCGTTTATCATACCCGACCACAACCCACTGTCCTTGTTTGCCCTTTTCCAGCAGGTAACTGGCAAAACCCTGTGCACAGCGGCGCACATTGTCAAAGGTGTAATCCTCGGCGATGACGCCGCGCCATCCGTCAGTACCGAAATGAATATTTACGCTCATGGGAACTCCTGAATTTAGGTAATGATTGGATTATTATAACAGGGAACATGTTGACACAATTCCAGCAGATGGATCGGGATGAGATACAC
Source organism: uncultured Chloroflexia bacterium (assembly GCA_963814135.1). Taxonomy (GTDB): domain Bacteria; phylum Chloroflexota; class Anaerolineae; order Anaerolineales; family Villigracilaceae; genus UBA877. Next base: position 204,476 of record CAWFBZ010000008.1, read on the forward strand.
TTCATCTTTTCTCCACGAGAATTCTTCTCTTTCCAACCCACTTTGGGTTGAAAATATCAGGAGTAGCAAACGAATCTCGGGTGATTTATTCGATCCTCAAAAAAAAACGAATGAGGATCGAATATTTCGCTCTGATTTTCTTCCATATCTTTCCTGATCGTTAGTGATATTTAAGACAATGCGAACACTATCAATGCTTGAATCCTTGACGTAATAGGACCAAACAAGTATAATTCGCCCTTGTTGAGACATAATCAAAATCTGCGACCATACAGCGAGCGCTTGAAGCAAATGGCTTCGAAGCGCTTGCTTTTGCTTGTCTCTGGCATTGGCGGGATCTCCAGCCAGGATGATCAGTTGCAGGTCCAAGTTTACATAAATAGATGAGGAGCTGGCATAGTGGAAACCAAGGGATTAGTTTCATTACGCATCAGTCTTGCTTCACCGGAAACGATTCTTTCCTGGTCGTATGGTGAAGTATTAAAACCCGAGACGATCAATTATCGCAGACTCAGACCGGAAAAAGACGGCTTGTTTTGTGAGGCTATCTTCGGACCAACCCGGGACTGGCAGTGTTACTGCGGTAAATATAAAAACCCCCGTTACAAAGGCATAACTTGCGATAAATGTGGTGTGGAAGTCACCCGCTCATCAGTGCGTCGGGAGCGCATGGGACATATCATGCTGGCCACACCTGTGGCGCATATCTGGTACACCCGCCGTATCCCCTCCTATTTGGGCATGTTGTTGGATGTCAGCCGCCGCAACCTCGACCGCGTGTTGTACTTTGCCCAATACATCGTCAGCTATGTGGATGAAGATGCCCGCCAGAAAGCCCTCAAGCGCCTGGAAGATGAGATCTCTGTCTCCGAACGGGAGCAGGCTGGCGCAATCAACTCCAAGATCGCCGAGATCAAGACTGCCCGTGATAAGAAACTGGCCGAACTCCAACTGAAGAGAACCGAATTAGAGCGACAGTACGATGAACAGATCGCTGCCAAGTTGGAACCGATCATCCAGGAAGGGCAGCGGCTGGAAAGCCATTTTCAAGAAAATAAAGGCAACGTTCTCAGTGAAGCGGTGATTTTTGGCAGCACCGGGACCGTAATTGCTGAAGCCGGCGTGAAAGTCGGCGCAGCCCACATCACCAAGGTGCAAAAATTCGTCCAGGCTCGCCTGGATGAGATCGAAAACGGGCTCAAAGATGAAAAGGAACATGCCCTGGAAAACGTCAAGATGGAAGCTGCCACCTTCAAGGCGGAGGCCGACGAGCAGATGAACGACCTGCGCTCCCAGCTTGAGGATCAGACTTCCGTCAGCCATGACGCCAATGCCCGCCAACGTGATGAACTGCTGGAACTTCGCCCATTCACCTTCCTGGGCGAGATCCGCTATCGTGAATTGAAGCAGCGCTGGGGACAGGTTTTTCGAGCCGACATGGGTGCAGAAGCATTCTACGACATCCTGCGCCGCCTGGACCTGGACAAGCTTTCTGAGGAACTTTGGAAGGAAGTCAAGACCACCAAATCGAAACAGAAGCGCAAGAAAGCCACCTCCCGGCTCAAGGTTGCCGAGGCATTCCGCCGCTCCAAGAACCGCCCGGAGTGGATGATCATGACCGTCCTACCCGTCATCCCGCCCGACTTGCGGCCGATGGTACAGCTGGACGGAGGCAGGTTTGCCACATCGGATTTGAACGATCTGTATCGGCGGGTAATCAACCGCAATAATCGTCTCAAACGTTTGCTCGAACTGGGCGCTCCGGATGTGATCGTCCGCAACGAGAAGCGTATGTTGCAGGAGGCGGTGGATTCCCTGATCGATAATTCACAGCGCGGCAAGGCGCTTTCTCGGCGCGGCCGGCGTGAACTTCGTTCACTCAGCGACATGCTTAAAGGCAAGAAGGGGCGCTTCCGCCGCAACTTGCTAGGCAAGCGTGTGGACTATTCCGGCCGCTCGGTTATCGTGGTCGGCCCTCAATTGAAGCTTTACCAGTGCGGGCTTCCCAAAGCCATGGCACTGGAATTGTTCCGTCCGTTTGTGATTTCACGGCTGGTTTCGCATAATTACGCCGCCAACGTCAAGGGCGCCCGTCGCTTCATCGAACGGAACCGTCCGGAGGTCTACGAAGCGCTCGAAGAGGTCATCAAGGACCGGCCGGTCCTGTTGAACCGTGCGCCTACCCTGCACCGCCTGGGTATCCAGGCCTTCGAGCCAGTTCTGATCGAAGGTTCCGCCATTCAATTGCACCCACTTGTTTGTACCGCCTTCAACGCTGACTTCGATGGCGACCAAATGGCCGTGCACGTGCCGCTTTCCGACAAGGCCGTGCAGGAAGCCCGTCGTCTCATGCTGGCCTCCAAGAACCTGCTCAAACCGGCGGATGGTGAGCCGATCATTGCCCCCTCCAAGGATATGGTATTGGGCGTCTTCTACATGACCATGATGCAAGCCCGGAATCACAAGGGCGATGGCCGGGCTTTCTCGGACATCGACGAAGTCGACATGGCTTACCAGTTGGCCCAGGTGGAAGTTCATACCCGCATCAAGATCCGCATGAGCACCTGGTACGACGAAAATAATAATCGCTTGGCAGAAGCGGAAACCCGCATTCTTGACACGACCGTCGGACGGGTTCTTTTCAACCGCATCTTGCCTGAAAAAGTCCAGTTCATCAACCGCCAGTTGGAAAAGGGTGGCGTAAAGGACTTGATTGCAGAGGTATACGAACTCTACGGTCAGGACGTTACCACGGAAACGGCTGACGCCATCAAGCGGATCGGCTTTGAATATGCCATGCGTTCCGGTACAACCATTGCGGTCAGTGACATCACTATCCCCCCGGAGAAGACCGAGATCATCGATCAGGCGCTCAAGGACGTGGAACTGGTGCAACGCGATTTCCGGCGTGGATTGCTCACCGAACAAGAACAAAACGAACGCATCATCCAGACCTGGCAGCAGACCACTAATGACGTTGCCAAGGCTGTAAAGAGCTACCTGGACCCGGATGGCAACCTGGCCACCATGGCCAACTCTGGCGCCACCAAGGGCGGTTTCGGCCCGATCAGCCAGTTGGCCGGTATGCGCGGTCTGATGGCAGACCCGTCTGGTCGCATCATCCCGATGCCGATCCGTTCGAACTTCCGTGAAGGTTTGACTGCCCAGGAGTATTTCATCTCCACCCACGGTGCCCGTAAAGGTCTGGCTGATACAGCCTTGCGCACAGCCGATGCAGGTTATTTGACTCGCCGCCTGGTAGATATCGCCCAGGATATCATCATCAATGAGCACGATTGCGGCACCCACCTGGGTATTTTGATACGCCGAAAGGATGACGTAGCCGGTCAATCCATGATGTCCCGCCTGTATGGTCGCCTGGTGGCTGAGCGCGTGCTTGACCCGAACACCGGCGAGGTGCTGGCTGAAAGAGATGACGCACTGGATCACGAGCTTTCGCGCAAGATCGCCGTGGCCGGTGTGGAAGAAGTCAAAGTACGTTCCGCGTTGACTTGCGAGCTTACCCACGGTATTTGTGCAAAATGCTATGGGATCGACATGGCGCGCGGCACGATGGTTGAAATGGGGTCGGCAGTCGGTATCGTGGCAGCCCAATCCATCGGCGAACCGGGTACACAGTTGACCCTGCGAACCTTCCATACCGGCGGTGTAGCGGCCGGCGGTGACATCACCACCGGTCTACCACGCGTGGAAGAACTCTTCGAATCCCGCAAAATGCCGAAGGGTGAAGCGGTTGTCGCTGAGATCAAGGGTGCAGTTCGAATTGTCCAATCGGATAAGTATGCCGATATGCGCCTGGTACGGGTTGAGCACAGCGAGATGATCCACGATGAATTCGATGTGCCTGAAGAATGGACCATCCAGGTTAAGGATGAGGATGAACTCAAGACTGGCGACGTGATCGCCACCCTCGATGAGGCCACGATTGGTGCCGAACACCCCGGGAAAGTACGTGTGGAAGATAGGAAAGTGTTCGTTTCGCACGAACAAAGCGAAGAAGTGGAACACGAAATCCCCACGACCTTGCGCTTGTTGGTTAAAGAAGGTGACCACGTGGAAGAGGGCCAGCCATTGACGGAAGGCTCTTTGAACCCGCATCGTGTTCTGCGTGTCCAGGGTCGTGAAGCCTGCCAGATGTATCTATTGAACGAGATCCAAAAGGTCTACCGCTCACAAGGCCAGAACATCCACGACAAGCATTTCGAAGTCATCATCCGCAAGATGATGAGCAAGGTGCAGGTCACCCGTCCGGGCGACACCCGCTATTTGCCGGGCGATGCCGTGGAACGTCTGGAAATCCAGAAGGTTAACGAGCAAATGCTGGCGGAGGGAAAAGTCCCCGCCAAATTCCATGAGCTCCTGTTGGGCGTGACCAAGGCTTCTTTGAGCACCGACTCCTTCCTTTCGGCCTCCTCGTTCCAGCACACCATCAAGGTGCTGGCCGGCGCAGCCATTGGTGGAACAACCGATCCCCTGTATGGTCTTAAGGAAAACGTGATCATCGGGAAGCTGATTCCGGCAGGAACCGGCTTCATCCACGGCCGTTTCGAGGTGACCGAACAGGCCCTCAAACAAGCCGGCTCTTCCCAATGGACGGAGATCCAGGATACCGGTTCTTCCGATTAAAACTTACCAGGTCCTCCGCGGGCGGTCATTTGACCGCCCGCTTTTTATATTGACAGATTGTTTTTAATGAAGAAATATTATATGATGGTATTGTAGCTCGACAATGTTACTTTCCAATAGGGATAAAGGTAAATCCCCATTCAATGTCCTCTAAGAGCAACTAGGGGCAACAAAAACCGTTTATCCGTTGTGTCCGTTGTGCCCGTCGTGGTGAAAAATCCTAATCTAACATTGTCGAGGTAGTTACCATCATTTTCGAAAGGAGCAACCATGGTTCCGAAAAAAATCTTCTGCCTGTTCTCGGTTTGTTTGATCATGCTGGTCTCGGGCTGCAGTCTGCCTGGAGGAACAGTGCAGGGTAATCCCACCGCATCCGACCAGACAGGTTCCGGTGGGGATGTGCAAACACAAGTAGCCCTGGCAGTAGCACAGACTATGGTTGCCCAAACCGTTGCTGCCGTGAATGCTCCCGGATCAACGCAGGAGCAACAGCAACCAGCGAATACACCCGAATTCACATTCACTCCTTCTTTCACTCCAACGGCGACATTTACAAATACCCCCGGTACGGCTATAGTGACCGTTTCGGTGGAGACCAACTGTCGCGCGGGTCCGGGAACTCCTTATGATGCCCTGGCTGTGTTACCGGTGGGGCCATCGGCCGAAGTGATCGGAAAATATACACCCAGTAATTATTGGATCATCCACCCGCCGAGTAACCCGTCGATTACATGCTGGCTGTGGGGAGAGTATGCGACGGTGACGGGAGACACCTCCGGGCTGCAATCCTACACCCCACCACCTACTCCCACACCGAAATATACAGCCACACCTGAGGCATCCTTCCAGGTTGTTTATTCATCTGTATCCTACTGCTCTGCACCTTATTATGCTGTAAATTTCAAAATTACCAATAATGGCAGCGTGACCTGGGAATCCAATTACGTAAAAATTACAGACCAGGTGACTTCTGAATGGCAGGCGAACAATTGGGACAATTTTCCAAAAAACATTACATGTACGGAAACATCTTACGGTACTAATTTGGAACCGGGAGAAGTAGGCTATACATATTATGAGTTGCTTGGTAACCCTTCCGGCCATAGCATAAAAGCTACCATCCGGGTATGTTCACAGGATGGGTTGACAGGCACCTGTCTGGAAAAAACGATCACCTTCACTCCATAAACCAGGCAGACTGGCTGAATAGCCAGTTAATTCCGGTCAATTGGCTAGTTGTATTGGGGGAGGAATTCGTATATCATGCATATACGTCTTTTTGCATTTTTGCGGAGGTCGTATGTTGTGGAAAAGGATGACAGCCATCTTTTCTGCCTGCATTCTCCTGGGCATATCGGCGTGCGGTTTGCCGGGGGTAACACAGGTTCCTGGATCGAATCCAACCACTTCGACCGGTGAATTGCAAACGCAGGTGGCGCTCATCGTTGCATCAACATATGAGGTACAAACTTCGGTTGCAAATGCGGTGGCTGGAACCCTTACTGCTTTGGATAACGGCACCCCTGGGAACCTTTCTACTCCAGCATTTACGCCTACCGGTACCTTCATTTTTACCGAAACAATCCCCCCCACACTGTCTTTTACTCCCACGCCGTCCTTTACTCCCACACCGACAATCACCAAAACTGTCTCCGTCCCAACCGTGAGCGTTTCGTCGCTGACCAACCTCCGCAGCGGCCCGGGCAGTACGTATGATCTGCTGGGCGTGTTCAAACCAGGGCAGACTGCGCAGGTGGTTGGAAAATATGGAAATGGAGCCTACTGGGTTATTCTTATGCCGGGGAACCCATCCGAGGTGGTCTGGCTGTGGGGAAATTATGCCACACTCACGGGCGATACCAGCAAATTACCCGAGTTCACTGCTCCCCCTACCCCCACTTTCACGATAACCACCACTCCTGGGGCATCTTTTATTGTCGTTTATTCCTCAACCGTGGTATGCAACGGTAAGTACGCTTTCAAATTCCAGATCAACAATAATGGGAATGTATCCTGGGAATCTAACCGGACTGTCGTGAAAGACACAGTCACCGACGAGAGCGTTAGCCTGGATCGCGATCTCTTCCCCGATTATGATGGCTGCACCCAGGGGAACACCGACCATAATCTGGATCCAGGCGAAATTGGGGTAACCACATCCGGTGATTTGTCTTCCAATCCGTCAGGCCATAATATCTCTGCGACCATCCGGGTTTGTTCGAAGGACGGTTTGAGCGGCACCTGCATCGAAAAATCGATCACTTTCAAACCCTGAATAGAGGCTGGAATATTGCAAGGATATTTTTAGCGTTTCCTGGATCACGGGAAACGCTTTTTGGATGGATTTATATTAATCCTGTACTTGACGCTTGGCGCTTTTCCCCGTAAGATAAGTTAAAATTAGAACATCCATTCACCATAATGTTCACAAAGAGAATCACATGTTTTCTTCTGCCTGTGTCGTGCAGAATGAGAGCGTGTGCCTTTTTGTGTGAATCCAAGGAGTAATAATGGATCTCGGATTTGTCCGGAAAATCGATATCGACAAGGAAATGCAGGCGGCTTATCTCGATTACGCCATGAGTGTGATTGTGGCACGTGCATTACCGGATGCGCGCGATGGCCTTAAACCGGTCCAACGTCGCATTCTGTATGCCATGTACGATATGGGCATACGAGTCGACAGTCCCTACCGTAAGTCTGCCAGGATCGTGGGCGAGGTGCTTGGTAAATATCACCCACACGGCGATCAGTCAGTTTATGAAGCCATGGCGCGCATGGCCCAGGACTTCTCCATGCGGACCTTGCTGGTGGACGGTCAGGGGAACTTCGGATCTGTGGACGGTGACCCGCCTGCCGCCATGCGTTATACCGAAGCACGCCTGGCTGCTCCACGCTCGACCTGTTGGCTGATATTGGTAAAAACACGGTAGATTTTACAGATAACTTCGATGGCACACTGACCGAGCCGCTGGTATTGCCCTCGGCCATCCCCAACCTGTTGGTGAATGGGGCTACGGGCATCGCTGTTGGCATGGCCACCAACATTCCGCCACACAACCTTCCTGAGATCGTCGATGCCTGCATCTACCTGCTCGAAAAATGGGAGAAAATTGATGATGTGAACGTGGCCGATTTGATGCAGTTCGTCCAGGGCCCGGATTTCCCGACCGGCGGGATCATCATCGAACAAAAGGGCGAAGAGGGCATTGAAGCAGCCTATGGCAAGGGACGCGGTCGCGTTACCATCCAGGCCAATGCCCATTTCGAAGAGATGGAGCGTGGTAAGAGCCGGATCATTGTGACCGAACTGCCTTACCAGGTGAATAAGTCCAGCTTGATCGAGCGGATCGCTGAATTGGTGCGGGATGGGGGCATGGAAGGCATCACCGATCTTCGGGATGAGTCCGACCGGCAGGGTTTGCGGATCGTGATCGAGTTGAGCAAGAATGTCGAACCTGAAAAAGTTTTGACAGCTTTATACAAACGCACGCCCATGCAGTCCACCTTCAGCATTAACCTGTTGGCGCTGGTTGATAACGAACCTCGCTTGTTAAATCTGAAACAGGCCCTGCGAGTGTATCTCGACCACCGGCTATTGGTGATCCAGCGTCGAGCCGAGTTTGAACTGGAACGGGCACGCGCCCGGGCGCACATTCTCGAAGGTTACCTGGTGGCGTTGAAAAACCTGGACGAGATCATCAGTCTGATCCGAAATTCCCCGGACGTGGAAACGGCCCGGACGCGCCTGGTGAAGCGCTTTAAGCTAAGCGAAATCCAGGCAAACGCAATCCTCGAATTGCAATTACGCCGCCTGGCTGCCCTGGAGCGAAAAAAGATCGAGACAGAATACAAAGAGACGGTGGCGTTGATCAAAGAACTGGAGGGGTTGCTCAAATCCCCCAGGAAAATGCGGGCAGTGGCATCTGAAGAACTACTTAAAGTCAAGCTAGCCTACGGCGACCGCCGGCGTACACAGATCGTCAGCCTGAAAGGGCGTAAAACCCGGCAAACCCCGCTTACGGCTGCCGAGCTGGTCAAGGAGCAGGTGGTCTGGATCGGTATGACATCCGATGGGACGATTGCAAGGATGCGCGACGACAAATTGCCGCGTCTTTCGGGTTCCGATGCGCCTATATTGCTGGTCAAAGCCAACGCCACAGACACGCTTTATTTGGTGAGTGAACGCGGTGTGGCGGCGGCCGTTGCGGTTCATACCCTGCCTGAAGAAGAAAAACTTTCTGATGGCAATTCGTTCAGCAAGCAGTCGCCTCTCCAGGCTGATCAGATGCCTGTGGCAGCTTTCGCTCTGCCAGCCAGAAAATCGAACCTTCCGGAAGATACCTATGTGCTGACAATGACAAGTGGAGGTATGCTGAAAAAGTCGTTGCTAAGCGAGCTTCCAGGTCCGTCTGCCCAGACGTTCAAATTGACCAATGTTAACGATGGCGATCGATTGGGCTGGGTTGGTTTGACGGATGGGAAGAAGGAAATATTGCTCGCAACCGCGCAGGGTATGGCGATCCGCTTTGGAGAAACCGACGTCCGTCCCATGGGATTGACCGCCGCAGGGGTTAATGGGATCAAGCTGGGCGTAGGGGACGTGGTGATAGGGATGCAGATCCTGCCTGTTGAAGGGGAAATCTTCATGCTCGCTTCGGATGGGAAAGGCAAGCGGGTGGAACAAAAGGATTTCCCCTTGCAGGGACGTTATGGGAAGGGTGTGATTGCCTGGGAATTGCCGAAGCTGGTTACACTGGCAGGATTGGCTGCCGGAAAGAAAAACGATAATGTCAGCATATTCATGGCGAAAGCCGCTCCCAAGATGGCCCGCATGGATGCGGCGCCGCTCCGCAAGCGCTCGGCAGTGCGTGGGGAGGCTGTGGTGGAAGTGAAACCCGGCGACGCCGTGTTGGGCATTTCTGAGGGGTGGCAGTTGGAACGGTTTGTAGAAATTGGCAAAAAAGCTGAAAATATAAAAAGAAACGCCGGAAAGAAAGTCGCCCAGGCGAAGGGAAAGTCGGGAAAAAGCAGGAAGTCAACCGGAAAAAAGGGTGGAGTTAAAAAGGCGGCGGTGACGAAGAAAGGAACCGGAAGTACAAGAAAGCGTTAACCTGATTTACGGATCGAAAGCATCAATCGCAAGCCTAAATAGATGAAAGCTGCATCTATGGCCAATTCGGCCACCAGGTAGAACCAGAACAGACCGGCATTGCTGATGGTCGATCCTGGTAGGAAGACGTCAAGCAGCCAGATCACCAGATACGCTACCGCGGCAATTAATAACGCCAAAGCAACCGGTCGAGTTTGGCTGCGTTCCTTATCGTTGGATATTCGCCGGTAGCGATAATTTTGCATGATCAGTCCAAAGGCAAAAATAACGACCCAAATAAAATCAACCCACGAACCAGGCAGGAAGTTGGAATTGAGCTGGGTGACGTAATACAGGATTGTCCAGACACCCACCGGAATTAATATCCATCGAATCCAACGGGGTACGAATTCGCCATTCGGGAAGATAAATAACAGGAATCCAGCCAGGAAGAAACCGATCACGCGCAACAGGCTGTATAACCAGACAAGGTTGGCCCGCGTGAAGCCTTTAAATAATACGCTGACCGCATTCAAACTAACCGGTAACAACAATAATACGAAGGCTCCAAGGATGAAGGCAACATGTGCGGGCTGGCGAAGCAGGAGCATTCCTGCCAGCACGGCGAATCCTAATCCAACCAGGAGCGAAAGAGTGACCAGATATGCAGTCAGGCCGTTCGGGGTAAGACCTGCATCGCTGAGCACCTTCTGTGTATCCGATGAAAGGGTAAGAGTATAGTCTTTTACGCTGCCGTCCGCTTTTCGGACCGTGATCGTCATGGATTCACCAATTCGACCGTGCACTTGCAGGGTGGGGTCGACTGCCCGGTTGACAGGTTTTCCATTGATATCTAGCAAGACATCAAAATTCTGTACACCGGCTTTTTCTGCCTCCAGGCCGGGTTTGGGGTAAAGGATCACCTGACCGGCTGAATTCCTCAACATGGAAATATCCAGGGTGCCAAGTGTATGGCTATCGATTTCTGGGGATAGGCCGTATGCCAGGAGGAAAACCGTCAGTGCAAGAAGCAGCCCGAAAAGGATGCCGACGATCAATGGCCAGGGTTTGTCCAGACGATATTTGTGAACAGGTTGGGGTTTTGCATAACGCTTGGCCATTAATAATTCTCCTTGATGAAATAACTGAAATTATACGTGGAGCATGAAACTTAACCGGCGACGTTTATTCTATTGGAAACAGCCTTTTTCTCATTCAATTCAACAAATAAAATACAATTCCGGGATTGCCTCCCAATCCCCTGCGACCAGCCTGATGGATGCCGGCGGAGAAACCTGGAGCAGATCCAAATTTGGTGAATTTCGATCCACCAACCCAAACCCGTTTTCGCAGGTTATTGCGCGGGTAAGGTGAAGGTGTAATTCTGAATGATCTTCCTGTCCTTCATCAGTAAGGAAGTCTCTCCGGTGACCGAACCGGCATGCCAGATGAAAAACCTTTGGTCGCCTTCAGTCCGGAACAGCGACAGGGTAAATAAGGCTGTGGCAGGCAGGCTGGTGAAAAATGAGCTGAAATTGCTTTGAATGCTGGAGGTTCCATTCAAGACCCGCTCGTTCCAAACCTGAACCGCATCAGTCGTGTATAAGGATGCAACCAGGTCGGTCGCGCGACGATTTAGGGCTGTCATGAATTCGAGCATGAAGGCATCTGGTTGAGAGGTCAGCGCTATTTCAGGGGAACGGGCTCCTTCAAGAATAGCTGGCGGAATTTCTTGTTGGGGAACTGGAAGAATTTCCGACACCGGAAGAGTATCGGGAGAGAATTCCGGGTTCTTCTGAGTTAACCCGGGAAGCGGTGCGTCTGATGGGAGGCTATCCGGAATTGGTAGAGAATTTTCTGAGGATGCAGACGGGAGGATATCCGGGATGGGGTGTGAAATATCCCCTGAATTTCCTGGAAGTACCGGTTGGGCTGGGAGGTCATCCGGAATCTGTACGGACAATTCCGATGGGACCAACCAGCTATAAGCCGGCAATTTCTGTCCATAAGGGAGCCAGACCGTCCCGACAATTATCCCAATCGAAGAAATTGAGTGCCGGAAGGTCGAGCGTTTTCGCAGTAGACATGAAGTCTTTTATTTCTTCATTGGTTGGACTCCAACCTGAGATACCAAAAGTTGAACCGGTGGGGATGTATTCGCGGGCGTGGGGCAGGGAGTTGCACTGGCGCCTGGATTCAAGCAACTGCTCCCCGGCGTTGTGCGCCTGGTCCCAATAGATTTTTGGCATGTGCACGTCGCAAAATTTCAAAAAGGTGGACCAGGGGAACTCGGGATGGTAGTTGGGGAATCGGTATGAATGTAAGGCGATAGGGAGCTTGATAGCCTCCCGAATGGTGGTCATAAACTGGAGGGCAACGGTAGCCATTCCGGCCCGCTGGAATTCGACCCCGGCATCCACCACGTAACCATCCAGGTCGAGTGCATGAAGTCGCTTTATGGCTACGTCGGCCTCTGCGGCCGGATCATTTCCGGTAATGGCATGCCAACCCCAGACTGCGATCCCGGCCGAGTGCATGGCTTGCACCACCTGTTCCGTTAAGTTTATCCCGGAACCTGGTATGTCGGATGAATCCACCCCATCCGCAATCTTGACCAGAATGTGACTCAAGCCGGCTGATTGTGCGGCAGCCAGGATGGATACGGGTTCCCCCTGTTCACATGCGGACAGATTGGTTGTAAAAAAACCTTTTCCATGTAGAGTCATAAGGTTGCCTGGTAATCGAACATTCACACGATAGAGGGTATCAAGTATATGTTCTTTTAACTGATATTTCCAACCAGGCCCAACTCCGGTGCAATGCTGCGCATTGCCAGGATGACATTGCCAACGTGTTCCCAGAGTTCGATGCCGAATTCGGCGGAGGATTTTTCGATCTCGGCCCGGTTGGCTCCAGCCGCGAAAGTCTTATCCTTCCATTTCTTTTTGACGGAGCTGGGTTCCAGGTCTAGCAGGGAACGAGAAGGGCGGACAAGCGCGACCGCCGTCACCAAACCAGTCACCTCATCGCAAGCAAACAAGGCTTTTTCCATGCGGGTCAAGCGCGGAATGCCGGTGTGATCGGCGTGCGACTGGACCGCTCGAATGATCTCATCAGGTACCCCGCGTTCCCGCAGGATGGGTTCGCCGGCAGCCGGATGCTCTGCCAGGGTTGGGTGGATTTCCCAGTCGAAGTCATGCAAAAGGCCGGTCAGCCCCCACATTTCCACATCCTCATTAAACTTTAACCGCGTAAAACCGCATGGCTGCTTCGACGGATAGCATGTGCCTGACCAGGTTTTCATTCTTTACATATTCACGTACCAGGGCAAGGGCTTCAGTGCGGTTCATTTATCCTCATGAAATTGTTTTTAAATCTTTGCTGTTATTTTTGCGAAGCCTGATTTGAATAGTTTCCATTTATTATACATCAAGGAAATATGGGTTCCTGGTTACCAAGCACCGGTTTGGGGTGACCAACATTTATATCCCACAATGCCGCAACTGTGGCGAGTAATTCACGCGTGTTCCAGTAGAACAATATCGATTTACGATAGGTCCGCGTATCGGATTCAACCCCAATTGAGTTGACTCCCAGGTGGTTACACAAATACAGAACCCGCGGCATATGGAAAGGCTGCGTAACAAGGATAGCCTGATCCACCTGAAAAATGGCTTTTGCACGATAGCAGGTATCATAAGAACGCCGTCCGGCATAATCAAGGACGATTGCATCGTCTGGGACGCCCAGCGAAAGCGCCAGTTGTCGCATGGCTTCCGGTTCGTTATAAGATACAAAGCGGTTGTCACCGCTCATCAAAAGCTTTTCGACCTTACCGGCGAAAAACAGTTCCGCTGCCGTAGTCACACGGTCCGCCAGCACAGGGGTCGGCGACCCATTCCGAGTAAGTCCGGCTCCGAATACAATCGCCACACGCCGGCTGGAAACCTCGGCGGCGGTATAAATCCGACCGCGTGCCGCCCAACCGGTTAATAGGCGCGGCAGGATCAGGACCAGCAGTCCAAGAATAATCAGGAGCAGGGTGATTTTCAAGAGCATTTTCAGGGTGCGAATTAACACGGGCAGGATTTTACCATGCCAGAATACCATATTGGCAAGAATATAAAAAGTGCCTTTCCAAAAAAACAGCACTGCCGAGAACAAAAAACCCGTTGCATTCTATGCAACGGGTGGGAATAACCAAATTTTTTTCTACGTATACCGCTTGCGGATTTCTGCGCTGAAGAAGTCCATTGCCCAAACAACCAGGACGATCGCCCAGATGGCGGTGCCGGCTTTCTGGTATTCCAACACATTGATACGCTGGCTTAGGTAAAATCCGATACCGCCACCCCCAACGAAACCCAGGATGGTGCTGATACGGACATTGATATCCCAATGGTAAATGATATAGGAAATAAAATCCGGGACGATCTGTGGGATTACGGCAAACCGCACCACTTCGGTGGGATTGGCACCGGTAGCCGACACCGCTTCGATGGGACCCGGATCGATGCTTTCGACTGCCTCGGAAAACAGTTTACCCAGGGAGGCGATGGTGACGATGGTTAGGGCCAGTACACCCGCGAAGGCACCAAAGCCAACCCACAAGGCAAATATGGTAGCCAGTACCAGCGAATCAAAGGATCGAGTCAGGTTCAGAATTCCACGAACGAGCGTGTAAACAGACGTCCCAAACCAGCTGCGGGCCATAATGTTGCGGGCCGCCAGGAAACTGATTGGTATGGCCACAATGGTCCCTGCAGTTGTGGCAAGCAAGGCCATGAAGATGGTTACAATAATATTATTGACAACGTCTTTTAAGGCTGCGCTTGGGATAATGGCGCCATACGGGACCGCCGTTTCCGCCTGCAGATGGCTGGGAGTGCCGTTCGCAGTGGCGGTAATTGGGCGCACATCCACTTCTGTAGAGAAACTGCCGCTGGCATCCGTGGTGGCCCACAGGGAAAACAAGGTGTTCCCGCTTGGCAAGAGCCAGGAAATTTTTACATCCGTATCAGGCGACAGGTCGAAACCTTGCAAGGTGATTGTATCCTTGGGGTTAGCGCAATCGACCGTGGGGACGATGCGAGGTCCGCTATCTGCGGTTTTGGTAGGCTGTGCGGATCCGCATGGAACCGGGAAAACAATATCCAGCGTTGTAATCGTGGTCTCGCGGGTGACAAGATCCGGGTGGATCAAAGCACCCAGGATTTTCTGGCTTTTAGACAGGGAAGTGATTAGTTTGATCGGGTCAATCTCGGTCACCCGGTAACCAACCACGTAGGCAACAAGTGCCAGCAAGATCATGAAACCTGTAACGAACCAGCGTCGGAAACGAAAATCATGAGGTTTCATGTTACACCAACCGTGCCCTGATCTTTGCGCTCACAAAATCGAGCGTGATGACGATGATCGCTATGGCGATGAAGGACGCACTGACTGCCCGAAAATCTCCCTTGATAATCCATTGGTAGAGATAGAACCCGATACCTCCTCCTCCAACAAACCCGATGATAGTGGAAGTACGCACATTGATATCCCAGCGGAATAGTGTGAAGGATGCGAAGGGGGGTACGATCTGTGGGATGACTGCATATCGGACCATTTGCAACCAATTCCCGCCGGTGGCGCGGATGGCCTCCATTGGTCCAGGATCAATTCCCTCGATCACTTCCGAATAAAGTTTGCCCAGGGCGGCGACGGTGTGAAGTGTAATTGCGATTACTCCCGCAAACGGACCCAATCCGACAATAACCACAAAGATGATGGCTATGATCAATGGTTCGATGGAACGGATGATATTGAGAACAGTTCGGGTTAAATAGTAAATTAATAACGTGATCGGGTTGGTGCCCATCAAGTTGCGGGCTGCCAGGAAGCTGATCGGGATTGCTCCTAATGCCCCAAAGGTGGTTGCCATCAATCCCAGGAAAATGGTCTGGAATATGCCCATCATGATGTACGCGCCGTTCTGAGAAAGCTTGAAACCGGGTTTTTGTTGTGCCTGGGTCAAATAGACGCGATGCTCGAGCGGCAGGGTCCGATCTGGGGCGGCATTCAATGCACTGGTGGGGATATTGATCGTAATATCCAGATTCCCCTGAGAATTGCTGGTTTCATAAAGCGCCGTGATAAACCCTTTTCCCATGGGCAGGCGGTCTCCAATCGGGGTCGCCCATTGGATCAAAGTCGGGGTGTCCGGCCATAGTCCGGTTGCATGCAGCGACAGACTGTCATTCAGATAACCACAATTGGGTGAAACGGTAATCGATATCGAGCCAACCGTATTCTGCGCAGGAGGTGGGTTTGGCCCGCAGGGCACTTCCACCGGCGCCCAACCAGAATTCGTTACCTCCAACCTGGCAAAGAAGTCTGGATGGAGCATCGGGCTGAGGATGGTTACGGCGCGATCGTAGTTCTTGGTGAGCGCAGAAAGATCGATATTGGTAACCTGCCAGCCAACCCCATAACTCATGACCAGCAGGGCTGCCAGGGGTAAAAATATCGATCGTGAGATGTTCCTGGCGGCGCTTACGGCATCCCAGATGTTCCATAGCCAGATAATTATGGGAGCCGCATACCATCCCGGTACCTTGTACCAGATTACCGCCAGAGCTGTGAGCAAAAAACTTAAGAAGACGGTTACGCCACGATAGCGTTGGCGCGCATAAATTTGTCCCAGACCTGGTAGGATCAAGGAAAGCAGGCCTGCAACCAATGCGGAACGCTCAGGCGATTGTGCTGGATTGGCCTTGGTTGCCATACTCAGTCTTCCTCGACCGTAGTTGCGCGAACTTCCTGGGCTTCTTCCCCGTAGATTTCCTTGAATTTAGCGCGGTTGATCTCTTTGGGTAACCCTTCGAAGACCTTCACGCCATCTTTGAGAGCGATCACGCGCGTGGCATAGCGATGGACCAAATCGAGAAAATGCAGACTGCAAAGGACGGTAATGCCCTCTTTATTGAGTTGTTCGAGATACTGCAAAATGGAGTGGGAGAGCACCGGGTCGAGGCTGGCGACCGGCTCATCGGCAAGAATTATCCTTGGTTCCTGCATCAGGGTCCGGGCGATGCCGACGCGTTGCTGTTGTCCACCTGAGAGAGTGTCTGCCCGGGTGTGGGCTTTGTCGCCAATTCCGACACGTTCAAGTGCTTGGATCGCTCGGTCCCGGTCATTTTTTGGCCAAATTCCCAATAGACTGAGCATGGGGTTGGCATAACCCAGACGTCCTGATAGGACATTGGTTATTACATTGCTGCGCTTGACCAGGTTGAATTGCTGGAAAACCATCCCGATGTGACGACGGATTTTACGCAGGTCGGATGATTTGGCTGCGGTCACATCCACATCATCCAAATAGACATGTCCCTCGGTGGGATCGACCAAACGATTTATACAACGCAAGAGCGTTGATTTTCCAGATCCGGAGAGTCCAATTATTACCAAAAATTCCCCATCGTCAACAGAGAAACTGACGTCCTTTAGAGCCTGTGTCCCGTTGGGATAAACCTTGGTGAGATGCTCAACTCGAAGCAAGGGCACACCTCCTGGCAGATAAAAAACGGAGGGGGGGAAAGCTTGGCTTTCCACCCCTCCTTGATGGTGATTTAAAACTTATTTGACGTATTGGCTGAGATCAATCCCGGAGGTGGTCAGATAGGACCGGAATTCATCATAAGCTGTGTCGTCAACCTTGGTAAGGCCGCTGATCTGATAGAGATCATTGAGAGCCGTTTTACCAGCCTCGGTGCCTGCCAGCGTCAGCATGGCAGCGGTGACTTTGTCACGCAAATCCTGAGGGAAATCAGGAGCGTAGGACATATTGTCATTCGGGATGATTGGCTGGGTCTGGTAGATCACGACAACTTTGTCGTTGACATCCGGGTGATCTTTGGCAATATTGGAGCGTGCATCAACAAAAGTTGCGCCATAATCGCAGGTGCCACCATTGTAAATCGCTTGCACGGTCTGGGTATGGCCGCCAGTGAAGACTGGATTCGGGATATCAGCGTCGGTCAGACCGGCGTTCTTGAGGAAGATCATTGGGATTACGTAGCCTGAAGTTGACTCGGGATCGCCGAAGCAAGCGGTTTTGCCCTTGAATTGGTCAAGGGTTGGCGCGAGCTCAGCCGCCGTGCCGGGGACGTCCGCAGCAGGGGTGAAGCCGGAAGACACATTGGCAATGAACTGTGAGCCGTAGTGGTCCGAACCGAAGCGGACGGTGATCAAAGCGACGTCCGCAAAGCCCTTCTGGTGGGCGAGAATGTAAGCGAAGGTGGCCATCCAGCCGATCTGGGCGTTACCGGAGCCCATGGCCTCGGTCAGAGCAGCGTAGGAGGTGGGAACTACACCTTTAAACGAGAGACCGGTCTCCGCAGAAAGTGCATCCAGGAGTTCCTGTCCACCGGCAGTGATTTCAGTGGATGTGCCCGAGGGTTCGAAAGCAACCACAATTGGGTCGTCCGGGGTCCCCAGTGGGTTGGTAGTGGCCGTCGGCGCTGGGGTGGGTGGGGGAAGGGTCGGTAAAAGCACGGGCACTTGCATGGTTGCCGGTGCAGCCGTGGCTGGAGCAGCAGTGGGTGCAGTACCGCATGATGTAAGCATCATGACGGCTACGACCAGCATTGACACGAGCAGGTACATCTTCTTCATATATCTCTCCTCTCAAAATTATATGATATTTAGGGAAATTATTCCCTCTCGACTGTTTTATCTTAGCTCGGTTTCCCAAATTAGACAAGTGAAAGTACCTTAAAAAATATATTACTCTCGGAGTAGAAGGATTGTATGGGTTGCACCTCCTTCCTTTAATGAAAGTATTGTTCAAGAGGCTTGTTAACTAGATTGAAAAAAAAGGATGTTTCATGAATCCTTTTTCCGTTTGAGTGCAGCCTCAGTACACCTCCCGCAGCGGGACGTTGTGGGATTGGGCTGCTCGTTTGCAATCCTCGAATTCCGGGGCACGTTTTGTCGATCCATCCGGAAGATGGGCTATCTTGATTTTGATCGGTCCAAACGGAGTCTCCACGTTATCGCTGGTTCTCTCCAGGCAACTGCGTTCAATAGTCTGACGACGCACTCCCAGGGTACTGGTTTCGAGGAATAAGATTGTTTCCATTACAACCACATTCGCAGAATTGCATAACACGGATATTTTGGAAGCTGGTCGGTTCTTTTTCATTTGGATGGGGGTGAAGAACACATCCAAAGCTCCAGCGGCGAATAACTTTTCCATCACATACCCATTGATCTCCGCGCTGTTGTCGTCAATGTTGGTTTCGAGCAATGTCAGCGCTTCAACCTGTGTTCCTTGTGGGTTGGCTCCCTTCATATCGCCCAGCAACAAACGGATAATATTGGGGATGGGCAGGTCGCGTCCGCCCGCTCCATATCCCAGGCCCGTGAGCGTCATGGCAGGGATTGGTCCGAAGGCTACCGATAATGTTGAAAGGAGCAAGGCTCCTGTGGGCGTAACCAGCTCGGCCTCGATCTCACTACCCCGAACCGGGATACCCTTCAGCAATGCCACGGTAGCCGGAGCGGGCAGAGGAATTTGCCCATGTGCGCCATGGATAAATCCTCTTCCAAGCGGCAATGGGGAGGCGTACACCTGCTCCACCCCCATTTCTTCAAGGCCTAGTAAGGTTCCGACGATATCGATGATCGTATCCACCCCGCCCACTTCATGCAAGTGTACTTCTTCGATGGATTTTCCGTGGATCCCGGCTTCGACACCTGCCATCCTGCGGAACATCGAAATCGCTTTCTCCCGGATGCCCTCCGGCACCTTGCTTTTCTGGAGGATGGCTTCGATCTCCGCCAGGTGCCGCCCGTGCCGGGATTCGTGCACGATAACATCCACCTTGGTAGCTCCAAAACCGTTCTTATCGACTTTTTGGGCGCGCAAGTCGAATTCTTCTCCCAGGTTCAACACTGACAGTCTATCGTGAAGAATATTTATCGACAGCCCGGCGTCCACCAGTGCACCCAACAGCATGTCCCCGGAAGCCCCGGCGATGCAATCAAAATAGGCGATCTTCATAATTATGCCTCGGCAGGATTTACCGGTTTGCCGGATAGTAAAATGCGATAGGCCACTACGGCGGCGCCAAAGCCATTGTCAATGTTGACGACCGAAACGCCCGTGGCGCACGAGTTGAGCATGGCCAGCAACGCAGATAGACCCTTGAAACTGGCCCCGTATCCCACGCTGGTGGGCACGCCGATCACCGGGCAACTGACCAAACCACCCACCACGCTGGTCAGGGCACCTTCCATGCCGGCGATGCTGATTACAACCGCTGCACCGGTCAGGAGGTTCATCTGGTCGAAAAGCCGATGAATGCCTGCCACGCCGACGTCATAGGCACGTTTCACGCGCGACCCCAGGAATTCGAGTGTTTGGGCGGCCTCTTCGGCCACGGGCATGTCGGCGGTACCGCCGGTGACGATAAGGGCATAAGTGGCAGACTCGCCTCGGATGGGTTCATTTCCGTGAACTAATTTTACTAATCGGGAAACGGGATCATATTTTGCTTCGGGGATTTCATCAAGGATCGCCTGCGCCATGGTTGGAGAGGCGCGCGTTCCCAATACCCGGTCATGGTGCTCCCATAAGCGTTTTAAGATGGTCGTAGCCTGCTCCTTTGTTTTGCCCTCACAAAAGACCACTTCCGGCATTGAATTGCGTAAGGCGCGATGCAGGTCGAGCCGTGCGAATCCCAGGTCTTCGTACGGCAGCTGGCGCAGCCTTTCCATTCCTGCTTCGACCGTGGTTTGCCCGGCCTGGATGGATTCCAGTAGTTGCTGTAATTTTTCAATATCCATTAGTTGTCGCCACTTGCATTTTGTCTCTGGATAACCTCGTTCATACTCCCGCTGCGGAAACCAGCCAGGTCGAGGGATACATACGTGTAGCCCATGGCTTTGAGCGCAGTAACGATTTCATTGCGGTGTTCCAAAAGACGGGGGAAGTCGTCCGCTTCCGCTTCAATGCGCGCCACCGGTCCGTGGTGGCGTACCCGCAATTGCTGCAAACCCAATCCATGTAACAGCGCTTCAGCGCGTTCCACTTGGGAAAGAGCTTCCAGGGTAATGGTAGTGCCATAGGGTATCCGGGAGGACAGACAGGCTGCCGCGGGTTTGTTCCAATTGGGCAGACCCAGTTCCTTGGATAATTGGCGGATT
The DNA here is from genome assembly GCA_963814135.1 of uncultured Chloroflexia bacterium. Taxonomy (GTDB): domain Bacteria; phylum Chloroflexota; class Anaerolineae; order Anaerolineales; family Villigracilaceae; genus UBA877. The sequence continues at coordinate 225,405 of CAWFBZ010000008.1, forward strand.
TCTGCCTTTGAAAAACCAGCTTCGAGCAAGGGGCTGCGCACGTGAAACGCGCTGGCAGCTTTTCGACCCGGACGAAAATCGCCGGTGTCATCTGCATTCGTCCCGTCCACAATAACCTGGAAACCATTCTCACCGGCAAAAGCACTCAGCTTCCCGTAGGTCTCGTTCTTGCAAAAGAAGCACCGGTTGGGGGTATTCGCTAGATATTCCGGATCCGAGGTTTCATCCGAGTCGACCAATATGTGCCTCACCCCAATTTGTCTGGCAATTTGACCGGCTTCAATGCGGTCGGCTGTTGGCAGACTGGCTGAAACAGCCGTCATTGCAATTACTTTTTCTCCCAATACATCATGCGCCACTTTAAGAACCAGGCTGCTGTCAGTGCCACCTGAATATGCTACGACTGCACTACCCATGGTCTTCAGGATTTCTTGAAGTTGCTTATATTTTTGCATTTGCATTCCAAATCTCTCCGTACCGGTTACCGATAGACGATATTAATAATTTGAAAACAGGAGCAAGGCACGATGCCGTTAATTTACAACATCGGTGGATGCAACGTCCAGTAAATTCTCGGGGATCAAACTGTTGTCCAATATTTTTTTTGAATGGATCATTAATAGACGAAGATTGTACTATAAAACAGATTGTGTACTTAATCGGATCAATACAGGGAATGGGAGATTATTGCGGTTTTATATTCAAAATATCGTTATAATCATTATATGAACAAAAAAACCGCCCTTGTGATCGCCCTGGCTGTACTGGTGATTGTTGGTATCGGGTTCGTGGTTGTAATGATCAATCGTAGTATTACCCAGACCTTGGACCCTCTGCAACGCGCCAACAACCAGCTTGGCACCCAGGTCTCTAATTTGCTCCATCCCACTCCCACCATCCTGCCGGACCCGGTCACGATCGTGAACGAGGTGCAGTCGCTAGCCCGCCTGGAAACCATTCGCTACACGGTCGAGAAGGTGATTACGGCTGAAACTAACCAGGGCGCTTTGTCGGCCCTGTTTGGAGATCGCCTGCTCTTCGTCGCGCATGGATACGTCGTGGCAGGGATCGATATGAGCAAAATCCAAGCGAGCGACCTTCAATTGGTGGGTACGATCCTTACGGTGCAGCTTCCTGCGGCCGAAGTGCTTGTGGCGACCATCGATAACGACAAATCTTACGTTTATGACCGTCAAACAGGCCTGTTTACCAGGGGTAATCCATCCCTGGAAACCCAGGCACGCCAGGTGGCCGAGCAGGAGATCCTAAAAAGCGCTTTAGCCGATGGCATCCTGGATCAGGCTGCTGTGAATGCAAAAACTTATTTAAAGTGGTTTTTTGAATCTCTGGGATATAAACAGGTGACTTTTATTCCACCCTCTCCCTGAAATGAAAGGCAACCCCAGTTATCTCTCCGTCCAGGATGGATGGTCGTACTTCAATCGCACCAACTCTTCGGTGCGGTTTTTTTCTCCTGTTGTCAGGTCACCCGGTTGGAATTCAAGCCCAAGAACGGATTGGAAAGCGGAGAGATATGCCTGGGCTGCCTCCTCCCAGGAAACTTTGCGTCGTAGTGCAGTTTCCACAGTCGTGGCGCGCCCGAGTAATTTCTTGGCTGCCAGGTTTCTGGCTTCTTCGTTCGGGAAAACTAGCACCTGGACAATGCGAGTGAGGTCACCGGATAGAGGCAGGGAACCGTGCTGGAGCACACCTTCTTTCCTACGGGCTTGCGCCGACCCGATCAATTTCTTGCCCCCAATCGTGATCTCGTAGGTCGATGGCACTTCAAAGCAAACCGGATTAGTATTCCGGCCATTCGTTCCGGCAAATTCTTCATTGACAATGGCCGGCATATTGAGCATATTCAACGCTTCGACCAAAGCCCCGGCCAGCCGGTGGTAGGACTCGAGCACCGTTCCAGCGACACAGGGTTCATCGGATGGAGCGATCACAGAATAAGTCAATTCGTCCGTGTGCAGAACCGCCCTGCCTCCGGTGGCACGCCGGACAACTTCCCATCCATGCGACTGCAAGCGCGGCAGGTCCACATCGGTGAACGGTTGGGCATAGCCCAGGGAAAGACAGGCGGGCTGCCAGGCATACAGCCGCAGCGTTGGAGGAGATTCTTTACGCCCGATTGCCTCAAGGATGGTTTCATCCAAAGCCATATTCCAAGCCCCGTGTGCAGGACCGGTGATAAGCAAACGCCATAAATTCATTTTGGGGCTCTCTTACAAAATAACCTGGATGGACTGATTATAAGTTTAGCAGGAAATTATGCTTAAAATTTTCACTAAATCTCGATAATTCGATAAGGATACACGTTAATTACAGATGTGTTTCCCACCTTCGTAACCGGTGATACGATATTGCTTTTATATACAGCAGTATGCCCGTGCAAGAAATAGCGTGGTTTGAAGGTCTTAATGAAATCCGTGAAGGCTGAAAATCCAATGTGAGCCGCGTCGTCATCATCGTGGATTCCACGCGGCGGCGAATGGGCAACCAGGATGTCCAATACATTTCCGTGTCGGGGAAGGTGCCATAGCAGTTTGGGGATAAAGCCTGTCATCCGGGAGTACATCTGGGATTGTGAGTACTGGTTGGGCACCCCAGGCCGATATCGAATGCTTCCTCCGACTCCGGCAATATTCACTCCCTTGATGGATTTGACCTTTAGATCGATATTCTCGCCTCCCTGCGCGATCGTATCTTTATTATTTTCATTATAAGCGGGGTCGTGGTTGCCCGGAACATACAGCAGTGGAATATTCATCAACGTGACTAGAAATTCAAGATATTCGTATGGTAAATCTCCACAACTAAGGATCATTTCAACATCGCGGAAATATTCAGCAACTTTAGTATTATAGAGACGATCGACAACCATGTCACTGATGGCTAAGATTTTCAATGCAGGACTCCAAATGGTATTTTGCCCTAAAGTACCCTTCCACGCAAGGGCAGGGGTGATCGTCCTGGTATTCTGATGGAAGAAAACCAGCCTCTCTTTGCAAGCGCCCCTCCGGAAACCTCTCTTCTGCTAATCTTGTGGAACCGCAATTATGGGCAAGCGTATGACTTTTGGACTTCGGAAGAGCAGCTGAGCTCGCTTTGCATAGGTTGCAATTACCGTCATGGGTGGCTATAATTCATTACACTGAAAATGTTCAGGAGACGACTCTGGAAAATCACAAGATAACCACTCCAATTGGAAAAGAACCGGAAACAGAAATTGTCCAATTAGTTTCCGGTACAATTCTTGCCAATCGTTACGTGATCCAGGACGTAATTGGAGTAGGTGGAATGGGATCGGTCTACCTGGCCCGTGACCAGCATTTTCCAAACGTTGTTAAATTGGTCGCGATAAAGGAAATGATCAACCGGGCTCCGGATGCTCTGGTGCGAAAAACCATCATCCAGAACTTCGAAAGGGAAGCTAATATCCTTGCGGCAATCAATCACCCTTCCATACCGCGAATTTATGATTATTTCAGTTCAGGAAACCGCTCATACCTGACCATAGAATTTATTAATGGAAAGGACCTGGAAGCGATCATAAATGAGACACCCGGCTTCCTGTCCGAAGAACGCGTGCTCGCCTGGGGGATCGAGCTTTGTGACGTCCTGCAATTCTTGCATAATCATAAACCAGATCCGATCATTTTCCGGGATATGAAGCCGTCCAATGTGATGGTCAATCTGCAAGATCATATCATTTTGGTGGATTTTGGAATTGCCAAACCTTTCATGGTTGGACAAAAGGGGACAATGATTGGTACCGAAGGTTATTCTCCACCCGAACAATACCGCGGCGAAGCCGGACCATTGGCAGATATCTATGCCCTGGGAGCCACATTGCACCATGCGCTTACCCGGCGAGACCCACGTCTTGAGCCACCGTTTTCCTTTGGAGAACGGCCCATGCGCAAAATCAACCCGGCAGTTTCTGTCGAGTTGGAGGCAGTCATCAGTACCTCGCTCCAATACAATCCAGAAGATCGTTTTCCGAATGCAGAGGCGATGAAGGAAGCCCTGGTTGCTGCGGGTCGAAAGACAGGTCTATTAAACCGGGTTGGAACTACGACCGGATCCATCCAGCCACAAAGCAGCATCAAACCCTTATGGGCGTTTCAATGCGAGGATGAAATCCGTGGTGCACCGGCACATTTTGGTGGCGACATTTATATTGGTTCTTACGATCATAACCTGTATTCCATTAATGCAGTCGATGGCAAAATGCGATGGAAATTTGCCACCGATGGGGGTGTTGTCACCCGACCAGCAGTTTTTGATGAAAATATTTTTTTCGGCTCTGAAGATAAACTCCTTTATGTAGTCAGCTCCCGCACCGGCAAAATAGTCTGGACATACTATACAGATGGATACGTGCGCTCATCACCACGGATTGCCGAGGGGCACGTTTTCTTCGGTTCTGATGACCACCATATCCATGCGGTCAACCTGATAACTGGCCGTGCAGCCTGGAAGTTCGAAACGGGAGCACCGGTTCGATCCACGCCATTTGTGACCCAGGATATGGTCTACGCCGGATGCGAGAACGGAGATTTTTATTGCGTGGATTTTCGCGGCCAGCTAAAATGGCACCATAAGGCCAAAATGGCGGTTACCTCTTCGCCGTGGGTTTCTGACGGGGTGGTATATTTTACGTCGCTGGATGGTGCAATTTATGCGCTGGATGCGCATGCAGGTTGGGTCATCTGGCGTTTCCGGATGGGGAAAGGCTCGATCTCCTCTCCTTGCCTCTCAGAAGGTATGATTTTTGTTGGGTCAGCCGACGGGCACATGTATGCAATCGATGCCCACACGTCCAAGGAAGTCTGGCGTTTCAAAACGGAACATCAAGTTTCCAGTTCTCCAGTGGTATATAAAGACGCCCTTTATTTCGGATCAGTGGATGGGAACTTGTATTGCCTCGAACATAGTACTGGTCGATTACGCTGGAAATTCGCTACCAAAGGGCCGATCACGGGGGCTCCACTTGTTTATGATGATGTGGTTTATACTGGTTCGGTCGACCATTTTCTTTACGCTTTACTGGCCTAAAGGGCTTACTCACCAAGGAGAACGCTGTGAAAAAGAGCATTTTTAAATGGCTGCAGGGAAAAAAAACCAAGCCCTTATCGGCCCCGAATAAAGTCAGCACGAACCCACTGGATGGGCGTCAAAACGATCAATCCCCGGCGAGCATCCCGCACATTGAGCCGCAGCAATTAATATTTGGTTGCGGGCAATCTGTCGGCAAGCAACGTGAACATAATGAAGATAGTATCTTTTCGATTTCCATCGCTATGGGCGGAGAAACGGGCAGTTCCCCGCTCGGATTGTTCGTGGTTGCGGATGGTATGGGCGGTCATCAATATGGGGAGGTTGCCAGTTCTGCAGCCGCCCGCACGTTATCAGGCTATATTCTTAAACATTTTCATCCCTTTTTATTTAATTCAGCAGGATTGATGGATGAATCTCTCCAGGAATTAATGCGCTCTGCCATTAATGAAGCCCAGAAAGCCGTAACGCAGGCAGCTCCTGGCAGCGGCACTACTTTAACAGCCGCGCTTGTCCTCGGTCAACAGGTGACTATTGCCCACGTCGGGGATAGCCGCGCATATGCCATCCATCCTTATGGGGGTGGTGAAGCGCTTACACGCGATCATTCGCTTGTAAAGCGCCTGGAGGAGTTGGGGCAAATTTCTTCGGAAGAGGCGGCTATCCACCCGCAGAGGAATGTCTTGTATCGCGCCCTTGGACAGGGCGAAGTGCTTGAGGCGGATGTTTTCACGGCTCCTTTCCCTCAGGCTGGATATTTACTCCTGTGCAGCGATGGACTTTGGAGTGTGGTGAACGATAATTCCATCTTCAGTGCCGTCAATACTGCCAAGGATCTTCAAAGCGCATGTCTGTCTCTTGTCGCTGCCGCCAATGAGGCTGGTGGTCCGGATAATATTAGTGTAATAGTGGCGAAATTGATCACCTGATCTTTATGAATGGAAAGCAGGATTATTATGCAAAACTCGGGTTGAGGCGTAACGCCTCCCCTGAGGAAATCCGGCAGGCATATTTTGAGGCTGCCCGCCGGTTGCATCCTGACAAGAATTTTGCGCCTGGGGAAACTGAATTATTTTTGGATGTGCAGGAAGCCTACGAGATTCTTTCCAACCTTAAGAAACGCGCCAGGTACGACGAATCCCTGCCCCCTGAAAAAATTCCCGAGCGTTTATTGGATCAGAAGATCCTCTTTAGCCGACAAACGCTGTCCCGTATTGCCGAGCAACAGATAATTTACGTCACATTGGAATTCTCCATTCCTGAGGAAATGGAAAAGAATTCGACCCCTCCATTGAACCTGTGCCTGGTCTTGGACAAATCGACTTCCATGCAGGGCAGCAATCTGGATATAGCCAAGGCGACTGCCATCCGGATCATGCACCGCTTGAAGCCACAGGACCTTTTCTCGGTAGTGGCTTTCAGCGATCGCGCCGAAGTGCTTATCCCTGCCACACACGTCACGGAATTGGGGAAGCAGGAAGCCCGGATACAGATGTTGATACCTTCTGGAGGAACCGAAATATATTCTGGTCTCGAGCGGGGATATAATGAGATAATAAAGAACGTTGCCCGTTCCCAAATAAATCATATCATTTTGTTAACAGACGGTAACACTTATGGCGATGAGGGGAAGTGCCTGGATCTCGCACAAAATGCCACTGCGCAGGGAATTGGGATTAGCGGATTGGGCATAGGTTCTGAGTGGAATGATAATTTTTTGGATAAGCTCGCCACCCTCACTGGCGGCAGCAGTATGTACGTCCCTCGTTCGCAAGACATTCAACAGGCCTTGCTGGATAAATTCAATCAGCTCGGAAATGCATACACTGAAGAGACACGTTTGGCGTTTGATGACCTGCAAGGGATTGAATTGCGTTATGCGTTTCGATTGTTTCCGGAATCCGGATTGTTGTCTTTCCAAAGCCCATTATTGATGGGGTCGATTGTTTGGGGAAGTACGCTAAAAATACTTATGGAATTTGTCATCCAACCCGAATTGGTTCGCCAACCAGAAATAACCATTTTCAATGGATCGGTTTCCTTTATCCTGGCGGGTCAACCTGCTACGGAAACCTCCCTCCCCATCCGTTTCGTTCGACCCGTAAAGGATGGCGTAAATCCTGAGGCGCCTCCCACAGAGATTGTTAAGGCGCTTTCCCGGTTAAAACTCTACCGCCTTCAGGAACAAGCCCGTTTGGAAGCTACTGCCGGTGATTACGAAGGAGCCTCTGCACATTTGATCCGCCTGGCTACCCACCTGCTTGCGCAGGGAGAGCGAGGCCTTGCGAAAACCGCACTTTTGGAAGCCGAATATATCCAAAATGAAAAATCATTCTCGCAGCAGGGCCGGAAAGAGATAAAATATGGGACAAGAGCCTTGTTGAGATCAGGAAGAATATAAGAGGGAAAATGATCATCTGTCCGAATTGCCAGCACAAGGAAATAACTGGCGCAATCTATTGTAGTAAATGTGGAGCTCAGTTAATAATGGAAGATCAATTCTATACCCACAAAATTAACACAGCTGAGGCCCAAATGGAAGCCGAACACAATACTGATCCTTTACCTGCCCCTCCAGCGATGCCGCTACAATCCTGGATATCATTACATATTATCGATAGTGGTCAGATCCTGCCGTTAGCCGACCGCACAGAATTTACTCTTGGACGTTCAGCGGAAGGGCAACCAATCATTCCCGATGTGGATCTTTCCCCTTACAATGCGTATGCTAATGGCGTGTCACGATTGCATGCCGCTATTAAATTAATCAATAACAGGATCGTTGTCGTAGATCTTGGTTCGTCAAACGGTACTTATTTAAATGGTATCCGGTTATCTCCATACATCGAAACACCGGTGTCCCATGGGGACCTGATTTACGTGGGAAAACTCAAGATACAGATATTGATTGATTGAAGAAGGTGATTCCATGGCTACTACTGTAATTGTCCATATTTCGAATGAAGATCCGATTGTTGCAGAAATGGATGATCTTCCGGCTACAGGCGATACAAATGTAACCCTTCATAGTCCACGCCGGCGCGACGGCAAAGATGTCCCCTATCTTTCCAGTGATGTCGTCATGATGATCCTGCCCCTCTCGCAGATTTCGTATATCGAAGTAATGCCCAGCGAAGGGGAAGAACGCATCATTGGTTTTGTGAGGGAATAGATATGGCTGAAGAGACATTAAAAAGGCGCAAGATTCTCATTGTTGATGACGAAGAACGGATGATCCGCTTCATCCGTTTGAACTTGGAACATGACGGCTTTGTTGTTGCGGAAGCCTTCAACGGTAAACAGGCTTTGCAACGCTTGCGTGATTCCACTCCGGATCTAATCCTTCTGGATGTGATGATGCCTGACTTGGATGGTTTTGAAGTCCTTGAGATGATCCGCGAGATCAGCAGTGTGCCGGTCATCATGCTGACCGCCAAAGGGGAAGAAGACGATCGTGTGCATGGCCTGGAAAAAGGTGCCGACGATTACATTACCAAGCCGTTCAGCCCGCGCGAATTGGTCAGCCGAGTCAAGGCTGTCCTGCGTCGTACGGAAGGTCCCAGCGGAGGCATGCATGGGTTGATCGAAATCGATGATCGTCTGAAGATCGACTTTGACCGCCGCGAGATCTGGCTCGAAGGGAAAATTGTCAAACTACGTCCGACTGAATACAGGCTCCTCTACCATCTGGTTCAGAACGCCGGATGGGTGATTTCGCACGACCAGTTGCTTGCAAAGGTCTGGGGTTATGAATACCGGGACGAACCCCATTACGTTCGGCTTTACATCAATTATTTACGCCAAAAATTGGAGAAAGATCCAGCCAACCCCAGGTACATCCTGACGGAGCGTGGCGTCGGCTACCGCTTCGTGGATTTCCGACGCGAAAAAACCGAGTAAAATTATTTGACTTGACATGCGGCGATCGTCGCCGTATACTTTTTGAAAATTGAACGGGGAGCCCAAGTTTTGGGCTGAGAGGAGGCCATGTGCCTCGACCCGCAGTACCTGATCCGGATCATACCGGCGGAGGGATTATCTCTTTGAATCACAATCCTCCCCGGCGGAGGATTTTTAATTTTATGTCACGCGTCATTATCTTTGCGAACGGCTGGTTGCCAGACCTGGAATCTGCCCGGCGGTTGATTGGGGATGGCGATGTAATCTGCGCCGCAGACGGAGGTACCCGGCATGCCCTGGCGTTGGGGTTATTGCCCTCGGTTGTGATTGGGGACCTGGATTCCTTGCGACCGGATGACCGCCAGCGCTTGGATGCAGGTGGTGTGGAAATCCGTCCATTCCCACGCGATAAGGACCAGACCGACCTGGAATTGGCTCTTGCTTATGCCCTGGAGATACCCAACGATGGCATTTTGATCATTGGGGGATTGGGCGGGCGCCTCGATCAGACCCTGGGGAATTTATCGTTATTAGGCGACCCTCGGCTTTCAAACCGTGCTATCCGTCTGGATGATGGCGTGGAGGAAGTTTTTTTTGTACGCACGCATGCCGACATCCACGGAGAGCCCGGCGATATTGTCTCCCTGATCCCGTGGGGCGGTGCTGCCCAGGGGGTGAGCACCCAGGGCTTGCGCTGGCCGCTGATTGATGAGACTCTCCTCCCGGAAAGGACGCGTGGCATCAGCAACCAATTGGTATCCAATACGGCTTCGGTTTCCCTGCAATCTGGTCTTCTATTGGTGATCCATTCCCGACAGCTTACTTCAATTTAATCCTGGTTTATTGCAGCACAGGTCTTATTGATTACTATTTTTTCCGTCGCCTGAAAGTAATCGGGTTGAATGTTTTCTATAGGAGTTCCGATGAAACGTATCTCATTTTTATTGATCCTTATCACGCTGGTGCTCACATCTTGTGGACCCAAGGGACCGGCTACATTGACCGTTATGACGCATGATTCATTCGCCGCCAGCCAATCGGTCATATCGGCTTTCGAGCAAGCTAATAACGTCAAGGTCGTCTTCCTGAAAAGTGGAGATGCCGGGGCAGCTCTCAATAAGGCCATATTGACCAAGGATGCTCCGCTGGCAGATGTGTTTTATGGCGTGGATAATACCTTCCTGTCGCGCGCCTTGGAGGCCGGCATTTATTTACCCTATGCCTCGCCGCTTTTATCGCAAATCCCTGCTGAATTCAAACTCGATCCACAAAACCGGGCTTTACCGGTGGATTACGGTGATGTCTGTATCAATTTCGATAAGGCTTATTTTTCCAGCCATGCCCTGGCAGTTCCCGTGACGCTGGAAGACCTGGCAAAACCCGCCTATAAAGGCTTATTGGTGGTTGAAAATCCTGCCACCTCCTCGCCGGGATTGGCCTTCCTGCTGGCGACGATTAAACATTTCGGCGAAAATGGCTACCTGGATTATTGGAAATCCCTGCGTTCGAACGACCTGGCTGTTGTGGACGGTTGGGAAACCGCTTATTACACTAATTTCAGCGGCTCATCCGGGCATGGACCGCAGCCATTGGTCGTTTCGTATGCTTCCAGTCCGGCAGCCGAAGTGGTCTATGCCACTTCTCCGCTGACGGATGCGCCTATCGGCTCAATTCTCGGGCCTGACACGTGCTTTCGACAGATCGAATTTGTTGGCATCTTGAAAGGCACCCGGCAAACCGCTTTGGCCAGGAAATTCGTGGATTTCATGCTCGGCACTCAGTTCCAGGAAGACATGCCATTGCAAATGTACGTTTACCCGGTTAATACAGCTGCTAAACTACCCGAAGTTTTTGTAAAATATGCACAAACCGCCTCGCAGCCGGCCTCATTCGATCCGGCCATGATTGCTGCTAACCGCGACAAATGGATCCAGGCCTGGACTGAAGTGGTATTGCCTTGATCCGCTCCCCTCGGACATTCTCCTTGAAGATGATAACCCCCTGGCTGGGTGTTTTCATTTTCCTGGGTGTGTTTTTCTTCCTCCCATTAGGGCACATTCTTTGGTTGGGCCTCAATCCGGCTTCGTTTAAAACCATTGCGGCTGGTTCCTTGGATCGCGTTTTTTCCGTTTTTTTATTCACTTTTTACCAGGCCGCTTTATCCACTATCCTGACTCTTCTGCTTGGCCTGCCGGTGGCGTTCCTGTTTGCTCGCTTCGATTTTCGCGGAAAATCCTTCCTGCGCACGCTGACTGCCATTCCATTTATGCTGCCTACAGTGGTTGTGGCAGCCGGATTTATCGCCCTGTTTGGGCCGCGCGGCTGGGTGAATATTGCCGCCATGCGTCTTTTTGCAGTGGATACCCCACCCATTGTTTTCTCCGGAACATTGGGCGCCATCCTTTTGGCGCATGTTTTTTATAACACTACTATCGTCATCCGCATCGTCGGTAACGCCATTTCACGTCGCGATCCTCGCCTGGGTCAGGCGGCCCAGACCCTGGGCGCAAATCCATTGCAGGTTTTTTGGCGGGTTACCCTGTCGCTCCTTCGACCATCCATCCTTGCTGCAACGCTGTTGGTATTTATTTTTGATTTCACCAGTTTTGGTGTGATCCTGTTGTTGGGTGGGCCCGGCATCTCCACCCTGGAGGTCGAAATTTATAAACAGGTTACCTATTTCTTCAACCTGCCCTTGGCTGCAGTCCTTTCCCTGATCCAATTGCTATGTACGCTTGTATTTTCCATTCTGTATACCCGTGTCCTTAACCGGACGGCCGTCAGCATCCACCCGCACAGCAATATCTCCCAACGGCCCAAAGGGTTGTCACAGCGCATGTTTGTCAGTTTCTTTTTCGTTGTGTTGGTTGCGCTCTACCTTCTGCCGCTCGGTTCCTTGCCTTTACGATCCGTTCTCCGGCTTGAAGCCGATGCGGGACAGCGCGGCCAGGTGCATTATGGACTGACCGCTGATTACTATACCGAGTTGTTCATTAACCGCAATGATTCGATCTTTTACGTGCCTCCATTCAAGGCAGTTGGAAATTCACTTGGGTATGCCAGCTTGACGGTAATATTATCCTTGCTGCTTGGCTTCCCGGCGGCCGCCGCGCTCGCCCATCCGCGCAGGCTGGAGCGTCTGATCGATCCTTTCCTGATGTTGCCGCTGGGTGCATCTGCGGTTACCCTCGGCTTGGGATTGATCATCACCTTCAACAAGCCAATTCCAGGAACGGGCTTTCTGCTGCTCGCCTCGCCGCTGATCGTCCCCCTTGCTCACACAATTATCGCCCTGCCTTTCGTGATCCGCACCTTGCAGCCCGCATTGGCATCCATACCGGACCGCCTGCGACAGGCAGCCACAACACTGGGTGCCTCACCCAGGCGAGTTTGGATTGCCGTGGATTGGCCGATCGTTTCACGCGCCACCTTATCTGCCGCGGTATTTGCCTTCACCATATCGTTGGGCGAGTTCGGCGCCTCATCCTTGGTCGTCCGTCCGGAATACCCTACCTTGCCAATCGCGATTGCCCGTTTCCTCTCCCAACCAGGCGGTTTGAACTACGGTCAGGCTATGGCTATGGCAACTATTTTGATGTTGGTGTGTGGCCTGGGTATCTTGTTGATCGAGCGCTTGCGTCTGCCCGGTGTCGGAGAGTTCTGAGAATGACCCTGGGAGTTCCTGTTCGTTTTTGTGAGACTGCCATGCTTGAAATTACCAACCTCCACAAATCCTATGAAGGCACCTCACTGTTGCGTGGCATATCTTTCAGAGTGGCCGCGGGTGAAACGGTTTGTTTACTCGGCGCTTCCGGTAGCGGTAAGTCCACTTTGCTGCGCATCATCGCCGGATTGGAATCACCCGAGCAGGGAAGCCTTTCATGGGCTGGCAGGGACCTGGCTTCCGTCCCTGCGCACCAGCGTGGCTTTGGCCTGGTTTTTCAGGATTATGCGCTCTTCCCGCACATGGATGTTGGTCGGAATGTCGCCTTTGGGCTGGAGATGCAGGGCGTTCCGCATGAAGAAATTACCACCAGGGTCACCGCTGCCCTCTCAAAAGTGGATCTGGCTGGATTCCAACATCGGCGCGTAACGGATCTTTCGGGTGGCGAACAGCAGCGCGTGGCGCTGGCGCGCGCTCTGGCTCCCAATCCGCTTATGCTGATGTTCGACGAGCCCCTGGGAGCATTGGACCGGAATTTACGCGAACAACTGATGGGTGAGCTGCGGGAAATATTGCATGCAACCGGGGTACCGGCAATTTACGTGACGCATGACCAGGAGGAAGCGTTTACACTTGCGGATCGCATTCTGCTCCTGCACGAAGGTGAAATTGTCCGTTCCGGTACACCAGCCGAAGTATGGTCGGAACCCGGTTCAAGCTGGGTGGCTCGTTTTTTGGACATCGGGAATGTCCTTACGGGAGTGATCCGTTCGAAGGCTGCAAACTATCAGGTGGATACGCCGGTGGGGGAATTCGAGCTTTCTTGCGAACATTCTCATGCTATCGCCGAAAGGGTAAATTTTTTGATACGCCCCCAGGGAGTCCGCTGCGCCTCGGATGGAAACCTGCGCAGCCAGGTCTCGGATGTAGTCTTCCATCGCGAGCACTTCAAAGTCGTATTGACCAACCAGTTGTATTTCTACCTTCCTGAGGCTCCGGAGATTGGGAAGCCGATCCGTCTCAAGGTACCGGTCTCCGCAGTACAATGCCTTTCATGAACCAGCCGATTACCGTCATCAAGCGTAAAGTGGATGGAGCAGAAGTCATGCGCTATACCGGGAAGATCTTGCGGCAGAGTGAGGCCGAGGTCGTGCTTGAAGCCCACTTCAACCGTCCTGATATGATTTTTATGGATACGGTCTGGAAACTGGGCGACCGGTTTGTGGAGACATATTACACCAATCGCTGGTATAACGTGTTCGAGATCCACGACCGGGATGACGATACCCTCAAGGGCTGGTATTGCAATATCAGTAAACCCGCTACCCTGGATTCTCTGGAGGTCATTTCCTATGTCGACTTGGCGCTTGACCTCTGGGTTGCTCCGGATGGAACTCAAACTGTTTTGGACGAAGACGAATTCGCCGCCCTCGCTCTGGACGAAAAAATACGCTCCAGGGCGCTGTCCGCGCTGGAAGAATTGCAGGCCATTTTTACGCAAAAGACCAGACGAGGCTTATAGTACCGCTGCGGGCAGCAGTGCGCGGGTAAGCCCCATCGCGTTTAAGATTGGTTGACCGAATGCAAATAGCAATCCGGTTGCGCCGATGCAGAAGCAACACAATATCACTACCACCACGATCAAAATGACCCATGGGTTGGTCTTCTGCGGGGGAGAAGCTGGCGGGAGAAGTCTCGATGGCTGCCTGTTCTGTGAAATGAGTGCAGACCGGTTATTGCTGGTCTTCAACTAAAAAGTGCCATTGTTCACGATCTGCTGCCAGGGGATCAGGGTCATTCCAAGCAAGGGCAGAACAAACAGGATGCAAAGCATTCCAACCGTGACGACGATGCCCAGTAAAGACAGCACGCCTTGCAGCACGAAGTAGGTCTTCAGGCTGCCCAGCGAACGTAAAAAGGCGAATTGATCGCCGAATTGGCCGGCTGCCTCAATCGAAGAACCTGCCTGGAACATGAGCACACCCATCCAGATGGGCAACCAGGCGAACAAGAATTCCCACGATCGATAGAGCGCTTCCAACTCCACTTATGATGGAGATGACTCCCAGAAATTTCAGCCAACCGCGTGCCTGGAAGATCGGCAGGCTCAATTGCTGGACGGTTTGATTCGCCTGTGGTGCCGGAGCAGACGAGGGCGTGTACTGATTGGGATAGGCCATAATACTCCTCCTGAAGAATGGTTATGAATCGGATGGATGTTTTCGGGTATAGCGTTTCCAGAATGTCCAAATGACCATAGCGAAAAGAATGATCAACAAGATTCCAACAACAATCGGTACAACGATGGAAAGAATTGAAAGTACCGTCGCAATCCCATCTTCCGCAAGGCTGACCGGTACGTTGGCGGTTCCGCCGGTCGCAGCCGTTACCGCAGGTCGGATTGCAGCAGATTTTACTGTGTGCACGCTCCCGGCTATCAGCAAACCACACACCAAGGCCAGCAGCGGGTTTATTCCCGTCAAGACGTGTGCACTGGCCGCGAAGACAATCGCACCGGCTACCGGCCTGAAAATCGTCTGGATGATGTCGTTTATGTGATTTACTGCGGGGATCTTGTCGGCCAGCATTTCGATGATAAGCAATATCCCGATCAGGATCAAGATCCAAGGGTTTGCCAGCAGGTCGTAGGGAGCTGTCAATTTGATCCAATCTGTGTAGTGGGCGATCACGCCGACTATCAGTAATGGGATGTATGCGTTCAGCCCCGCACTGGCCGATAACCCGAAGGCAGACATGATTCCGAAAAGTACATTCATTTACTTGTCCAATGCTTTATCCGCTGAGCGGAAAACCGGCCCAGGTGCCGGTCAACCAGAATCGAAGCATATCGATCGCCGCAGTTTGGATGATCGTGATCGTAAGACCTGCCAGGAGTGGCAGCCAAAGTTGTTGAATCTTGGTAAATGTATTGTCCTGGCGCGTGATCATAACCCATACAATCGTGTATACCATGGTCAGCAGGATCCAAACGCCCAGCACGCTGATGACAGCCAGGGGATACAGGATGATTGCGCTATCGGTCAGAACAAGCAGGTCTAACACAATTTGAATGACAACCAGCCGGCCAAACGCTTTCCAACCAGGTAACGACGAATGTGTATCCTCTTGATCCGACCAGATGCTCATGTTGAATGCCGGGAAGAGCATCGCGGCGATAGCCAGTCCCATCCCACTGCCCGTCAACAATCGCAGGGTGTTGTTGGGAATATAAATGTTGGGGATTTGAGGCAGGATGCCGGGATGGATTTGTTTTAGCAGGTAAAGGTACGAGTTGGCACCATCTATGCCAAAAGCTGCCAGGAATAAGACCAGGCATGCGATGATGCTCCAATGTGGAGTTTTGCTGCGTTTCCACCCAATTATGGATTGAAAAACCAATCCCGTGACGGCGCCCAGGTACATGCCCGAACAGCGCGCGCATAAGGGTAGTTGAAAGCTTCCGATGTGGAAGGAGCGCTCTGAAATACGGTGACAAACTGCGTAACCGATCGCATCCGCCTTTCCGAAAAAACCTGGTGGCGTGCTCACGAACCAACCGATAAAAACCAGGACGGCCGCGACGACCACCAGGTACTTTGAAGCAGCCCCGAGCCGTTTGAGAGTGATTTTAGGCATAATGGATCAATTATAAGCGGAAATGGTGGGCACATCTTCAGAACAATTTCATCTGTTCCGGAGGCTCGATCGGGTCGCTGGTTAATTCTTTTTCGAGCAGTTCGCGGGTCAGCGTATTCATCTCTGCCAGATGTCTTAATTGGCGGAATTTTAGAATGGACCATTGCTTTGCGCTGGAACGCAAGCTCGCGTCACGCTCCAGTTTATAAGTGAGCAAGCCGGCCCTGCCTCCCGGTATCACCAGGAACGATAAGCCTGGTTGTGCGGGCACCTGGCGCAGAATGCTGCCGACCAGTGCAGATGCGAGCAGATAAAAGTTGAATATTACTTGTTTGTGCTCGAGCCAGCGGACCAGCTGGCGTGGTGGTTCTGTACGTTGGATGGTATATCCCAGCTTCGCTCCCAGGGTTGCCAGAGAACCGGCTGCGCTCTCCAGGTCGATCCGCCGTTCTCCGGGGTTGTCCTCCGGGCGCAGGTCCCAATGCCCTTCCGTTTCGTTTGCATATGAAGCCAGTACGGCCCGAATAAGCCCCAGGGAAGGGGTCAACAACCCGGTGTGTTCGCGATTCAGGGCGTTCTCCAATTCCCGGAAGGAACAGGCTGGATTGTGCTGCAGGAAACGTACCGCCGCCACTTCCACCCGGTCCGGTAGAGACTCGCTGTCACGGTCCCATTCTCGCGCCGCCCAAAAGCCGCTTTCTGGATTGCCGCTTTCCGAGAAATGAACGAATACCGGCCTGGATAAGGCCGACTGGATTGCTACGTGAATTTGTGTTAGCGCATCTGCCCCCATATGCAACGAGTGGCTGGATGCCATGCCCATCAGGGCGGCGGCGTGCATGAACAGGTAGCTGGCTGGTTCGGCGCGTTCCTGCAGGGCAACCAGCATGGAGTGGCTGATTGCAGTCTTCATCGATCAATTCCGATTCCATTTCTGCGTGTGCAAAAGCCCGCCGGTTCCAGAGCACCTGGGCCGGGTCGTGGTGCGTGCGCAATGCCAGTCCATTCAAGTCCAGGCCAGTTGTTGCTGCGGCTATCAAAACCGAGGAAAGCAATCCCGGCTCCAATTCTGGAATGATTCCGAATATGGGTGTGTTAAGCGGTAGGCGGTCGGAGAATTTCTCCAGGGCTGCCGAAAGAGCGGCTGCGTGCCAGCTCCAATCATACCGGCGTCGGCGCAGAACAGGCTTGAAAGGTGCGGCTGCATCTTTTCCCCACAACCAACCTGCCCACAAGGCCGAAAGGGTCCAGAAAGCCTGGTTAGGTCGAGGAAAGGCTGTCACGACCGCTGCAATGGAAAGGTCCTTCAAATGAGGTGCCAGGTTACGCATCGCCCCATCGAACAGGCACAGGCCCCCGGATTCGGGTGGAATATCTGGCCAGTTTGCTACTCGGATGGGACTCTGTGACCCAGACCAGGTTTCCACGCCTTGTTCCAGGGCCAGCCAGACGTTCTTCTCGAGGAAGCGCGGTGGCAGGTTAAGTTGTTTCGGGCGCGGGCGCTCTTCAGGGTATGGCCAAAGTGCGCTGGCTTCGTCGCAGGCTGTCAGGATCAATGCGTACAGGGCATTCCGGTGTTCCGGATCCAGTCTCAGCCCATCCAGTTTGTTTATGATTGTGATCAGCGCATATATTGCCCTCGGCAGGTAACATTCCAGGGCTTCTTCGGCGTGGACGCGGTCGGGATCCCCTGGCGCTGCCACGCGCTCCAACAGGCGCGCCCGGTGCAGGCTGTCTGTGGAACTGATGCTTGCGGCCAGCGCGCGGTCAGTCTCAGTGGCGGGATATTCCCCGCTATCCCCACAGGGACAATGGTATATCTTGGCGACCAGCGCACCGTTGGACCGTTCCCAAATGAAGGCTTCTGCCGGGATTTGACTCTGGCACTTTGTGCAATTGGTGAGATAGAGCGATTGGAGATGCGTCTCTAGGCGTTCAGACCCTTTCCGGGAAGCGGCTAATTCAGACAGGACGATCCGCAAATCGGCCGGAGATGGAGGCTCTGCGGCCATCTCTAGCAGAAACCGCGTCACCGGGTTGTTTACGGCGACTAGGGTTCGGAATCCCTGCGACGCAATTTCAGCAGCCAGTTGCGGGCTGGCTCCAAGCGGGTCAAGTACCCATGCGCCTGCCGGCAATTCGTTTCCTTCGGAATATTGCGCCAGGAAACTGCTGGCAACTCCTTTCGGAATGATGGGCAGATACCGCGCCAGTGGGTGGTTTTTTTCGGGCTCGTCCCCGGGAATAAACGCGAAAGTGTCCATTACTGTCAGTATAACAACTCAACCGGAAAATACAAGCCTGTAGGAATGCGATATCAAACGGCCTGAATTACACCTCTTTTTGGCTGAACAGCAATCGTACTTCGTGTGGGACGAGCGGCGCCAGTGGGTTTGTGGAACTATTTGGGCTGGAAAAAATGGTTTGCCATTCTCCGCTGGGCGGGATAAACCTTTTGGGTTGTCCTTTAAAGTTGATCGCCACCAGCACGGTTTGTTCCGGATTATTGCGCAGGAACGCCAGGGTGCCTCTCGGGGATTCCAACGGGGTGAAATCGCCATTGGTCAAGGCTGGGTACGATTTACGCAATCCCAGGATTTTTTTGGTGAGGTTGAAAATGGACTCGGAGTCGGATTTTTGGAAAAGAACGTTGCGGTGATAAGTATCTGGGTTCACCGGTAGCCAGGGGGTGGCGGTTGAAAAACCGCCATTGTTGCTGTCGTCCCATTGCATTGGAGCACGACAACCATCCCTGCCTTTGTAAATGGGCCAGTATCGTTTTCCGGGAGGATCCAGGATCTCACTGCGACGCAGATGGATATCGCGCATGCCGATTTCTTCGCCGTAATACATGAAAGGAGTGCCGCGTAGCGTCAGCAGGACTGCCATGGCGATCTTTGCCTGGGTATCCTCATCGGAGTGAGTGTACCGGCTGGCGGCACGCGGCAGGTCGTGGTTGCTCATCACCGTGGTTGGCCAGATCCCGGCACTCTTGAATACTTGCTCCCGCCGTATGATTTGCCGCATGATCCACTTTGGATTCCATGGATAGATCAGGTCGTGCGAGGTGAAATCAAAACTGAAGGCCGCGTGTAATTTGTCTTCTCCGCAATAGGAGATGGTTTTTTGAGGGCTGGCGAAATAAGTTTCTCCAACTGAGTAACGTTCCGGGTAAGAATCCAGCAGTTGGCGCAGATCGTTTAAGAGAGGCAACATTTCAGGTTGGTCTATGTCATAGATGTGGCGTTGCCGGTCGAATGTGCGCAAACCCACTTTGGGCGGATTATCCGGAAAATCGGCATGTTTGAAATAGGCATTGAACACATCCAGGCGAAAGCCATCCACGCCACGTTCCATCCAAAAACGGAATGCCTCCAGTTGTGCTTTGCGCACCGCAGGGTTACGCCAGTTTACGTCCGGTTGTTCCCGGGTGAACAAGTGCAGGTAATATTGACCGGTTTTTCCATCATATTCCCAGGCTTTTCCCCCGAAGGAAGCCTGCCAGTTATTGGGTGCGCCTCCATGTCTGCCGGGGTTGCGCCAGATGTACCAATCTCGCTTGGGGTTGTCCCGGCTGGAACGGGACTGCTCGAACCAGCCGTGCTTGTCGGAGGTATGGTTCATGACCATGTCCATGATGATCCGGATGCCGCGTTGGTGGGCGCCAGCAACCAGATGGTCGAAATCGATTAGGTTTCCGTAACGCGGGTCGATATCACAATAATCGCTCACGTCATATCCGAAATCCTGGTCGGGGCTGGGGTAAATCGGGGAAAGCCAGATTGCATCGATGCCCAGGTCTGCCAGGTAATCGAGACGGGAGATGATCCCGGGCAGGTCCCCCAGTCCATCTGCATTACTGTCAGAAAATGAGCGCGGGTAGATCTGGTAAATAACCCCATCACGCCACCAAAGAAAATTGTTCATGCAATCTCCTGGAAAAAAAGGAATAGGTCAACACCTATTTTTACACAAATTGAAAAACCCTCACGGTTAAAAGTGTTACAATAATTGCATAGGTTTACAAAATTCGTACTGCGTGTTATCACAAGGGACAATGAGCACACCCACAGAGCGAATATTACTCGTTGAAAGTGATCCCGAAATAAGAGAATTGATCGTTCACGAGGCCTTGGAACCGCTTGGTTATCAGGTTCAGGTCGCGGATGATGCCAGTTCGGCGATCATGCAGGCTGCCCGATTCACACCAGATCTGGTGATTGTGGACTTGAATCTGACCGGCTTGAGTGGCAAGGATTTGTTGGTTGCTTTCAATTCCCAGGGGTTACAAGCGCCAATGATCGTGATTGCTGAAAAAGGCCAGGAGAACAACGTGATCCAGGCTTTCCGCCTGGGCGGAACGGATTACCTGCTTTGGCCGGCGCGCGAGGCGGAAGTGGTCTCGGCAGTGGAACGCGCCCTCAAGCAGGTCCGCGAAACCCACGTCCGTCAGAGACTCGATCTCCAGCTAAAAGAAACCAACCGGGAATTGCAGCGCAGCGTGCGCGAACTCACCACGATTTTCGCCATTGGGAGGGCGGTCATCTCGATCAAAGACCAACGGGCTCTTTTCAACAAAATTGTCGAGGCCATGGTGTACGTTGCAGATGCGGATTACGGCTGGATGTTATTACGTGAAGAAAAGACCAGGGAGTTCGTTCTGACTGCGCATCATGCCCTGCCTGCCTCCTGGGCGAAGAAAATGGGACGCTCACTGGAAGATGGAGTCAGCTCACTTGTGGCGCTCTCGGGTGAGAGTCTTTCCATCAATGGAGAACCTCTCAAGCGGTTCAAAATATCTTCCCTCGGCTCTTCCGCACTGGTCGTCCCTGTTAAAATCCAACAGGAAGTCATCGGCTTACTCGTGGTGGTTCGGAAAGCTGATCGGGTCTTCGAAGGGACTGTGCAGTCGTTGATAGAAGCAATGGCTGACTATACTTCCATTTCGCTGGTGAATTCTCATCTCTTCCGGGCATTGCAGGATGGCAGTGAACCTTCCCAGACCAGTGAAAAGAAAAAGCTCGAAGAGATCCAGGAAATGATACAGGAAGTGCAAACCTTGATACAATCAACTACTTATCCGATAGAATTATTGCTGTCTGGCAAATTTGGTTCGTTATCACCAGAACAACAAAAAGCATTAGAGACAGCCAAAACGTCGATGGAACGGGCTTTGCAATTATTCACAACCAAGCGGGTAGCTTGACGGGCATTAGCTTATGAAAAAAGAACGGTCGTGCAAATGGAAAAATATGACCTAATTCTATTGGCGATAGATAATGAGCAGATCCTGCAGCTATTCCAGCGCGCCTTGGCCGTTGGGTCATTTACGACGGCGGTGGCACACGATCGCGTCAGCCTCGATAAGGCTTTGCAGGAATCTACCCCGGCTTTGATCATCATCAGTCAACATTTTGGGATGGGGGATGAACTGACTTTGTCCCTCTCCCTCCTTGAGCGTTTTCCGACCCTGCCTATTCTACTGTTCTTTAACGCAGGCTTCATTGGACGAAGTGAAGAAAGCCTTGTCCATCGGGGTCAGCGACTGTCTTTTTGCGCCTCTTCGGATCGACGATGTTAAACTGACTGTGGAAAACAGTATAAAGCGGGCGACTAGGATCGGCGATTGGACCCGCCGGGAGGTCAAACTCACCACTGCTTCTCTCCAAAAGCGCGTCGATGAATTGCAGAAATTCGATACCATCCTCGAACATATCGAAGATGGGGTCATCATTCTTGATGACATGCGCAATATCTTGTTGATAAATGCGGCTGCCCGTCGAACCTTCGGCGTCTGGCAGGATGATAAAGTGACCGGCAGGCGAGTGACCGAAGTACTGCCACATCCGGATTTAAAAGCCATCGTGAATACAGAAATGGAAGGTCCGGCTGCTCATCATGAAATTGCCTTTGATGACGGTCGCGTGCTTTCATCCCAAATTACTGTCATCCCTGGCATAGGTATCGCCATTACCATGCAGGATATCACCTACCTGAAGCAGATCGATCGCCTCAAGAACGAATTTGTCAATACGGTCTCACATGATTTACGCTCCCCGTTGACTGCCATCCTGGGATACGTGGACCTGCTCGATCGGGTGGGGCCAGTGAATGACCAGCAACACGAATTTATTCACCGGATTCAAGTCAGCGTCGAGAGCATTACCTCCCTGGTAAACGATCTGCTCGAATTGGGACGCATCGAGGCCGGTTTTGATAACCAAAATGAGCTGGTACCACTGGATAGTATTCTGCGCTATTCCCTGGAAACCATGAGCAGCCTGATTTCAGAAAAACGTCTGAATTTAAATCTCAACCTGCCGGTGGATATTCCTCCATTGCACGGGAATCCCATCCGCCTGCGTCAATTGCTCGACAACCTGCTTGGAAATGCGATTAAATACACTCCTGAAGGTGGGAATATCACTGTAGAGATGGAACTGCAAAGTGATCAGATAATTGTCCGTGTATCAGACAACGGTCCGGGTGTTCCTCCGGCTGATCAGCCGCACATCTTCGAAAAATTCTATCGTGCCAGTAACGTCCCCAAAGGTGTAGGTGGCTCCGGTTTGGGGTTGGCAATCGTCAAATCGATTGTGGACAGTCATCAGGGTCGCATCTGGGTTGAATCGTTAATGGGACGGGGTACAACTTTCACGGTCGTTCTGCCGTTAACCCAAAAGACGATTTCCTGACCTCTAAAATCTATACTGTCTTATACCTTTTTGGTTTATTTTTTGGTTTAAACGCGGCCTCCGCAGAGTGGAGCTACTCTGCGGAGGCATTCGCCAAAGGAGGAGACAGGTTGAACAATTGGAGAAATCTTCGATGTCCGTCTCCAGGTAGAATGATAGCTTGGATGCATTCTACAGGACAGGGTGGAAAGTCATACAGAATTCGTGATTAAGTTCACAATCAGATACTTGACAGATAATCACGCATGATCTCAATTCCGTTCCCGGTATTGAGATAGGCCTTCACCTGGATCCGTGGGCGGGAGTTCCCGGTCAGCATCTTGGAAACCGTTTGTCCGGCGTGGTACAGGCATAGTACCGGTTTCCCGATGCTCAACGCGTACGCAATCTCATAACCGACCCCGTGCGAAGGCGTGCTTACTTCAGCAATCAGGGTGTCGCAATCCCTGATCCACTTGGCGTCACGCTCGTAGATCTCGGTTGGGCTGACTAGTCCTTCTTGCACCTTCACGTCAGAGTCTGCCAGGTGAGCTGTCGGGACGCGATGCCCGTCTGTCAAAAGCGCCGCGATCATAGCTTGAAAGACCGCTTCGTAATTCCGCCCACCGGTAATGGAACACGCAAAGTAGACATTCATCTTCGGGATCTTGAAATGCTCGCCATGAGTGCGGATTCAGGCGACACGTTTGGCCTGGTCTGAGAGCTTATCCATGCGCTTCGGTAGCTCTCTACCTCCAGGCTGCAATCCATCCAGTCCGGTACGAGCAAAGCCAGGCGGGGGCTCTTGTCAGGGAAGAATAGCGGCGAAACGAACAGGTTCAGCGCCCAGCGTGGTAGCGGCCATCCGCGCATTCCCAGGACGATAGCCGTTTCTGAGGCTAACGGGCGCAGCAGCTTTTGCTTTAGACCCCGATAATTGCCGATCGGGAACAGATGCTGCATTTCTACGCTCGAGGTTTGCAGAATGCGCCGGTAGGAAATATTCAAGCGCAGGAAAGGGGTTGCCAGGCGTAGGTGGTTGTCGAAAGCTTGGATATAAGCCGATTTTCGGACGATAAATAGGACCAGTGACAGCAATACGGCGTATCCGCCTGTGCCAATTACCAGCAGCACCAGCCATTGTGGTGCCATCATGGATTGATCCTGTTGTAGCCGCATTGGGAGGAACTCGAATTCCATTGCCAGCGCCAACAGAACCAACCCGATCGCCAGGGTTAATTTCCACCAGCGGTTGAGCATATATGTGTAAAGGATCAGACGATGGCGGTGACCGCTGCCGGACATGGCTGCTTATTCTTGTTCGGGCAGATTGGAAAGGTGGAGCGCTTCGGGCAGCGCCCCGGCTCCCGGCAGGTTTGCATTCAGTCGGGCAATCGAATGTTCCAGTTTTTCGCCGCGCAGGCTGAATGTCACGTCCCCGCGTGTCCGTTCGATGATGGCGCGGGTGACATCGGTTTGCCGGCGCAGACCGTTGGTAATGGCGTCCGGATAATCCATGGTCACCAGGATCGAGAAGATGTCGTCCATCAGGCTAAGCAATCGTTCGGCTTCTGGGGAATTATCCTGGCGGAGCATATCCAGGCAACGCCTGCGCATTTCCCCGACGCTTTCGGCCAGCCCATTCAGGTAGGTGTGGTGGGGTAGGTTGAGTTCTTCAGGGGTCGGCAGGCCCTTTTGGCGGATGAGTGCGCACGTTATGCTCGCTTCGGCGAATTCCTTCAACGAATCCTGCGTGTAGCCTGCATAAAACAGGGCCGGGTAATCTACCAGGCCTGTCCGCAAATCGATGGCCAACTGGCGTGCCTCATCCAGGTGCGCCTGCATTACATCCGTCTCATCCCGGTGAGCTGCCCGAATGGATAACGCGCACACGCGCGCGTCAACGCGCGTGCCCGCGTAAGCGCCTGGTCACGGGCGGCTGTCAGTGCGTCGAAATTCTGATGGATCTCGTCTGCGATCTGTTCGAGTTTTTCCATGGTTTTTTTCCAGTTTTTGTTCAGGGCTATCGGTAAATCTTCCCCGCTTATCGAAACTCGACCGGTTATTATTCGGGTTCCTTGGGGGGGTCGGGGGGGTGTGGCGGTTTGAAGAGCGAATCCGCCAGGTTGCTGACCCCGCCAGGTAGGTTAACCGTACCGAAATTGTTTTCGTATCGTGCCAGGTTCTCGTTGACCGCTTGAGCGAACAATTTCAATGCGATTGGAGACATGACAACCCGCGCTGTCACGAGGGCTTTGGAATCCCCCGGCAGGAGTTCGTGCGAAATCTATCACAAATTCCGCCGGAGCGTGGGCGATGCGTGCCAGGTTGGCATACGCAGGTTGCAGGTCTTGAGGAATTTCGATCGGGATATTTTGTGCTGGTTTTTGGGGTGGGAGGGCCATTTCATCCGGCCTTTCGGTTTAGAAAGGAATATCGCCTTCGTCTCCGGCGGGAGCCATATCGTCGGCAGCTGCACCTCCGCCCATTCCGGGTTCGGCAGTTTCGCCGCGTGAGCTCAGGAAGCGTACTGTCTGGGCATTTACTTCAAAGGATGCCCTGGTTGAGCCATCCTGTCCTGTCCAAACCCGCGGGCCGCCGGTGGCGGCATCCGCCGTTAAACGCCCTTCCACGAGTACTTTGGAGCCTTTCTTGAGATATTGGTTGCAGATCTCACCGGTCTTCCCCCAGGCCGAGAACTCTGAACCAGATGGTTTCCTTGATGGATTCTCCGTTGTTGTTGGTGTATTGGCGATTGGTGGCAACCGAGAAGGACGTAACAGCCTGGCCTGCGGGTGTGTAGCGCATTTCCGGGTCACGTCCTAGATTTCCCTGCAATAATGATGGTATGGAACATGGCATCTCCTCTCGATAGGTTAAGGACCTGCTGCTTAACAGCGGGGACAAAGTCACCCTTCAATTTTACATCACATTTCCCAGGTCAATAGCGGGATTTCCATTTCTTGCCGTGTCAGGCCGCCGTGATGTCCCCGAAACCTTTGCTCGAATTTGTTCTTTTCGAACCACCAGATTGCTTCACCCTGGTAAGGTAGAATGACCAGATCTCCCACCCGTTCGCGGAATTGTGGGGAGATCACCGGGCCGAAATATCCCTCGGCCATCATGTCTGCGCTTTTCCTGACTTCCGCCTTCCCCTCCAGGCGTGCTGCCAGGAAATTCTGCGCCTCTTCCAGCGTTTCTGGCTTGATATACAGGAAGAAATCCCGCGCCGAACCTGCCGGGACGATCATTTCACCCGCCTGGTTCGTCCTGATGAATTTTTCGATTCCTTTGAAAGCGGTTTCTCGGTTGAGGTAAAGGCTGGTATCTGGATCGGTCTCTACCTGGCCATGGTCTGCGGTGAGCATCAACAGGATCCTTTTTTTATTGCCGTGCATGGCTTCCAGGAATATGCGTTCCATCGTGATCAGGAAGGTCAGGATTTCGGCTGTCATCTGTTCGGATCCCGGGCCATATTCGTGCCCGATTGCGTCGATTCTGTCGAAATAAAGGAAGTAATACGCCGGTGGCTTGGCTTCTGTCAGACGTCCGGCAAGGTTGACCAGCGCTTCAGGCAGGGTTCGGTAGCCGATTGATTTTGAACCTTTAAATACATAATCCGAGTAGGTGGATGGAGTGTATTCGCGATGCTGGAAGAGCGTGGCAGCCACACCTTGCTGCTTGAATGTTTGGTAGATATTCGCACTCGGGTAGAGTTGGGCGGCTTTGACGCCGGTTGGTTTGATAGTATCTCGCTGGGATGTCCCCGCAAAGGAAAACAACAGCGGGGCGATTACCCTGTCCAGCGCCGGTTCGTAGTAGTACCATTCGAAAACGCCATGTTCTCCCACCGGCATGCCGGTATGGATGGTTGTGATGTGCGCTGCAGTGGTGGAAGGGAATTGCGATGTCAACTTGGCGATGGATCCCTGGGTCGCCATCCGTTGCAGGAAAGGTGTATCCTGAAATTTTTCGAAGAATCGCCATCCGAATCCATCGATTAGGAAGAGAACAACCGCGTCGTATTTGCCCTTGGAAATTTGGTCGGATATGCGCTGGGGCAGGCAAGCAAACCCGCCGTTATCATAATGAGGCTTAATGAAGTGTGGGTCCATGGTTGATTTTATCCTTGGCGTTCTGTCTGGCGTATAATATCATATTGTTTAGTGGTAGATTTAAGGAGGCTCCATGTTCAGGCGACCCTTTAGACGTATTCCAATGGGCAACGTTCCACCTGCATTACAGCATGCCACCCGGCTGATGGCTTCCGGGGAGTATACCGAAGCAGCCGGCATCTACGAACAGTTTGCCGAAATAGCTCTCGCCCGCAACGGCCCTCGCACTCCCTGGTTCTTCCTCCAGGCCGGGCAGGCTCGCCTTTTGCAAGGGCAGGTCTCGGTCGGTATGCAACACATTTTGCAGGGATTGGGGCTCCTTGCGGCGCGTGGTCAATTGCAAAAGCTCTATCATGCCGGCACGCGTTTTACCACAGAACTAAACTCGCGTGGTCATTCTGCCGAAGCGACACAGCTCCAGGACTATCTCAAAAAGACCCTGCCTGCCGGCTTCGTACCCAGGTCAGGCGCAGGTTTGGAAGCCCCTCATCCGGTTTTGCCTACTACTTGTCCCGGTTGTGGTGGCCCCATCCGCTCTGACGAGGTCGACTGGGTCGATGCAGTCACCGCCGAATGCCCGTATTGTGGTAGCGCAGTCCGGGGGCAGGTCTGATGATTTTATCGCTGGTTTTTTCGAAAAAATGATGATTTTGGTTCTCTGGAGCGTATGCCCCCCGTCCTTACCGAAAAAAAGTTTGTACAGCGCTTGATGAAGGCTTATCACCCCGGAGAGATCGCCTCAAATGAGGGCTATACCGGTGATTCGGAACATGATTCGCTGAAATGCGCAGCCGTGCTCATCCCGCTGATCTGGTGGCAGGATCAATGGCACCTTGTTTTTACCCGTCGGACGGATACGGTCGAACATCATAAAGGTCAGGTTTCTTTCCCCGGTGGGGGCTGTGAGGTAAACGAATCTACCCCTGAAGCGACCGCTCTGAGGGAGGCTTTCGAAGAGATTGGTCTTTTCCTGCAGGATGTGCGTTTGCTGGGAAGATTGAACGATATCATCACGATCACGCGCTACCGGATCACGCCGGTCGTTGGGATTATGCCCTGGCCTTATTCCCTCCAATTGGAGCCGGCTGAAGTCAGTCGGGTTTTCACCATCCCGTTGCTTTGGCTTTCCAATCCGGAGAATTGGGACGAGCATCCCTTCAGGGTCCCCGGTATATCCCGAAATTCTCAGGTGATTACTTATCATTCCTACGCTGGCGAAACCCTCTGGGGTGCCAGCGCTCGCATCACCCAAAATTTTCTGACGGCCGTTGGGTTAAAAAAACCGGATTTGAGGAGCAGTGCATGGCGGAGATCGTAAAAAAAGGCGACCGGTTGGGTCGCCTTTTTTGTATCAATCCGAAATTCAGGTCGGGTTGGCATTTTGAGGAGAAAAATATTAACTTTCTTCTTCTTCCTTCTTGCCTTTTTCGAGTATATCCGGTTCGCCGCCTTCTGCCGTGACTTCGGCTTCCGGAGTAACGACCTCTTCGACCTCTTCCTTGGTAGGAGCAGTCGCCAGGACGACCATTTCTTCGAGTTCGCTTAGGATCGTGACGTTGCCCGGAAGAACGATATCTTTGACGTGGATGGCATCACCGATCTTGGCGAGTGCAGCGATATCCACCACCACCCGTTCGGGCAGGTCTTGCGGGAAAGCCTCGACTTCGAGTTCCGTCAGACCATTGATCAACATGGCGTTGAAATCTTTGACCGCCAGCGAGTTTCCAGTCAGTAGGATTCCCACGTTGGCACGGATCTTTTCGGTCAGGGAAACCACTTGGAAATCCACGTGGATCAGGTTGCGCTTGATGTAGTTCATCTGTTTCTCGCGCACCAGGCTTGGATATTCCTTGCCGTCCACGTCGATGGTGACCAGCGCAGATGAGGACAGCTTGCCTAAAACTTTGCCTGCCTCTCGCGCATCCATTGAAATGTTTACAGATTCTACGTGGTGACCATAAATAACCCCCGGCAACTGCCCGGCGCGTCGCAGTGCCCGTACGTGCCTGCCGGTGGCTGTTCGTAAACTTGCTTTCAAAAACACCTTATCCATATTACCCTTCCTCGAGCGCCTCTCACCCCGTGCCGTTCTCTTTCCGGGATTACCTTCGCTCTTCGAGTGAATGATTCCGGCCATCCCCATGAAAAATCATCCGGCCGTACCCCTGGCTTGTGCCGGGAGCGGGCGGAATTATACACGCCCTCCCCTCATTTGACAAGCCGCCCGCCGCAGCCCCCAGACTTCCGAAGTCTAAAAGACTTCGGAAGTCTTTGAAGCCTCGAGATCAAGGGTAGTAACGACTTTAATCATTTCTACGTCTACGTCCAGGGCGTTGTTGGCTGCGATTCCATGAATCAACCATGCCAATTACCAACAAACGCCAACCTACCAATTTGTAAAGATTATTTGGGTGGATTACTCATCCTTCCATTCCAAAAGATCAAATTTGTTTTCATATTTCCCGAACCTTGGTCTGGGTTTTACTCCATTTTTATTTGTATTGGTGAATACAATCCGATATTTGCCTTTGTTGGCGCCAGACTTGTTTTGATTTGCTTCATTGATTAGTTCCAATGCTGGGATAATCCAATAAGTGTCAGCTTGTTCTGAATAAAAAATGTATCTACCTCGACAATGTTACTTCCCAATAGGGATAAAGGTAAATCCCCATTCAATGTCCTCTAAGAGCAACTAGGGGCAACAAAAACCGTTTTTCCGTTGTGTCCGTTGTGCCCGCCTGTCCCGCGCTGCTTTTCCGCGGGATCGTGGTGAAAAATCCTAATCTAACATTGTCGAGCTAGATACCTTGACATTCCAGAACATATGTGCTATTTTAATGTCGGTGAACTTCGCTTGTTCATTAAACTATCCGCCCTATCCGAACTATATAGGAATCTATTCCTCCCATGGCCCTCCCCTCAATTTCCCCTCCCTCAAATCCCTTCGCCATTCCACATCGACTCCCTGGCCCCTCCCGCCGGCGCGGTGGTCAGCCCGGCAACCAGAACGCCCGCAAACTCGGCACCTTCTCCGTCCACAACCCCGGGTCTTTCCACACCACCCACCTGGCCGTCCGCTCCCTTCGCCGCAGCCAGTCCCATCCGTTTACCCCACCTAATCTCCTCATCGAGCAGGTAGTCCTTGCTCGCCAACCCCTTTTCCCCTTCCTGGGACAGCCCTCCGATCCTGAATTCCTCCCTGCCGTATCGCTCTATTTCGACCTCACCCGGGTGATAATCGATGCCTACGCCGACTGTATCCCCGCCCGGCGCCTTTCCGGTGCCCTTGTCGACCTCGCTCGTGATCCTCTTCGCTGGATCGAACTTGGTTTCAAAGACTCCGGCATTTCCCGGGACGCGGATTCGTTTTTCATTGTTTTTGAAAAAAGTGCATTTTATTCTCCCCTGCCTGCCCATCACCCTCGCCTCGCCACCAATCTGACCGACGACCAGTGGGCCGTTCTGGCCCCCCTCATTCCTCCCGATCCTCCCCTCCAGCACCTCACCGGTCGGCCTCCCGTCCTCATCGCCGCCAATCGTTGGGACTTTACCCGTTATCAGTACACCGGAGAGTTCCAGGATTTTTAAGCTCATGCAGGATTATTATCGCATCCTCAAGCGTTATCCGGCGCTCTGTGTCGAAGATCCCCCTCGCTTCCCTGACCCTGTCCCTGATACTTCCCGGCTTTCGTCCCGTCCTCGTAAGCTGGGTCCCGGTCGGCCGCGCTCCTCTCCGCGTGCCCTGCTCGATGCAATTTTCTGGAAGCTGGCTACCGGTCAGAAATGGGACCGTCTTCCCCATGGTTTCCCTCCCATGCGCACCTGTCGCAAATATTACCGTCGACTTTACCTTGGCGGTCGTCTCTACACCCTTCTCCTCGCCCTTTACAACCATATGGTTTTGCAAACCGGCACCGATCCTTTCTCCCTGCTGGAATCCGGTCTCATCACCGCCACCGCCTCCCATTGCTTCGCCCTCAGCCCATCTGCGCCTGCCACCTCCGCGAACTACACCGCCTTGCTCTTCTTGCAGCTCGCCAACACCGCCCGCTCACGCTTAATGCGCATGGTTGATCAGGATCATCCTCATTCCCGCCGTCTACACCACCTGGATATTTCCGGTTCCGCTTCGCTATCGACCGGTCAGCTTCCCGGTCATCCTGCCCCCTTTTCCCAGTCCGTCGTCAAAAGCGTCCGAACTCTGGTTTCCCGCTGGGAGGGACATACCTCACTCAATTCCCCCGGCGCCAGTCCTGTTGATGTATCTATCCTGTCCCTGTTGAAAAAATTGGCGGATGGAGCGTCAGACTTGCCCCCCGCTGTTGTCAAGGACCCTGCATTTGGTTTCGAACCTCTCGAATCCAGCCTGGCCTGGAAAAAATGGCGCCTGATCGAACGAACTCACCGATCCATCCCCGCTGAAGCTGGCTGGCATCCAGCCGACGTGAGTAGTCTGGCAGATATCCCACCCGACTGCTCCCAATCCTTGATCCTTGATACTTGACCCTTGATCCTTGATACTTGATCCTTGACACCCGATGACCGATCAACAATCATCAATCCAGATTCCTTCACGGTTATAATGCACCCATGCGCAAATACCTCTATTTCACGGTCTTCATCTCTGGGATGACCAGCCTGGCGGCAGAATTCGGAGCCGCCCGTCTGCTCGGAAACGTATTCGGCACGTCCAATCCGGTCTGGGCTGCCATCATCGGGCTCATCCTTATATACTTGACCGTCGGTTACTTCCTGGGCGGGCGCTGGGCAGATCGCTCTCCCAGGCCGCGCACCCTTTTTATGATCATTGCCTGGGCCGCCTTTTCCTTGGGTGTGGTCCCCTACATTTCCGGTCCGGTTTTGCGCATGGCTGCCAATGCCTTTGATAATTTGCAAATAGGCCTCATTGCCGGAGCTTTCGTCGGTGTTTTGGTGCTTTTTACGGTTCCCGTTACCTTGATGGGCATGGTGTCTCCCTTTGCCATCCGCCTGACCATGCAGGATACCGGTCATGCCGGGAATACCGCCGGTATGATCTATGGCATCTCTACGCTTGGCTCATTTATCGGCACCTTTCTCCCCACTCTTGTCCTGATTCCCACCATCGGCACCACCCGCACCTTCCTGGTTTTCAGTCTTGCCCTTTTATTGGTGGCGCTTGTTGGTTTGGCGCTGACCAGCGGAAAACGCTTGGTCGCCCCCTACCTGCTCATGCCCGTCGCGCTGATCTGTTTGGCGGTCTTCGCTGGGGGTGGAACAATAAAGCACTCCAATGGCCAGATTTTCGAAACCGAATCGGCCTATAACTACATCCAGGTGCTCCAGTTTAACAATACTCGTTATTTACGTTTGAATGATGGGCAGGGCATCCATTCGGAATATAACCCTGATACCCTCGAATACGGGGGTCCCTGGCAGCAATTTCTGGTGGCTCCTTTTTTTTACCCCGGACGACTGCCAGCCCAAATCGACCGCATTGCCATCGTTGGTCTGGCTGCCGGGACGACCGCCCGTCAGGCTGCCGCAGTGTTCCCCAACGTTACGATTGATGGCTTTGAGATCGACCCAAAGATTGTCCAGGTTGGACGCGAATATTTTGACATGGACCTCCCAAACCTGAATGTGATCATCGGGGATGGCCGCTGGGGTCTCGAGCAGAGCCCTGAAAGATACGACCTGATCTGTGTGGATGCGTATCGGCCCCCTTACATTCCCCCGCAGTTGACCACCCGCGAATTCTTCCAGATTGCTGCCGATCATCTGCAGCCGGACGGCGCCTTGGCGATCAATGTTGGCCGTGCCCCCGGCGATCGGCGCCTGATCGATGGGCTGGCGACCACCATCGGGACCTTATTCTCTTCGATCTATGTGATGGATATTCCGGACACGTTCAACTCCATCTTGTATGCCACTCTCCAACCAACAACGGCGGAAGCTTTGCGGTCGAATCTTTTTTCCCTGGCATCTCAATCAGGGGTGAATCCCCTTTTGACCAATTCCATGGCCCTGACCTGGGCCAATCTTCAACCTGCGCCAAAACACACTATCGTCTTTACAGACGATTTGTCCCCGATAGAGTGGATGACGAATAATTTGATCCTGAATTTTATGCTGCATGGAGAAATGAGTACTCTCAAATAACCCCGGCCATCCTCCACCCTCTTGCAGGCGGTGATCGAGGAGTTCCGGATGTTTTTCCCGGAGTCGATCCCCTGACCTGGCTGAAGTTGCCCGGAAGAAAACTGTCAGATCATAATTAATCCTTTAATTTGCAATAGTATAAGGAACCCAATGAAAACTTTATATCGTTTATTTTCTTGGCTCGTTACCCTCCTCCTCCCGCTTGCGCTGACTTTCCTGGGACTACGTTTATTGCTCACGCACGCTTTCTTGCAGGTGGAATATCGTATCCCCGGCTTTCCTCCGGACCAATATGGCTTTACCCTGCAGGACCGCCTCCATTGGGCAGATCTTTCCGTCGATTACCTGGTCAATAACGCCGATATTTCTTTCCTCGGGAATTTGACTTTGCCGGATGGTTCGCCCTTATACAATCAGCGTGAATTAAGCCATATGCATGATGTCAAAAAGGTTGTCAAGCCGGTATTATGGATTGGAATAGCTGACTGGGTAGTATTGCTCGCGCTGGGTCTTTGGGCGCGCTTCGGGAGTTGGTGGTCGGATTACCTCCACGGACTGCGAAACGGAGGCTGGCTGACGGTTGGATTGGTGGCGCTCCTTGGCATCTTTGCTGGGACTAGTTTCTGGCAATTCTTCACAGTCTTCCATGAGTTATTCTTTTCGGGCAATTCATGGCTGTTTTTATATACTGACTCACTCATCCGGCTGTTCCCGTTACCATTTTGGGAGGATGCATTCTTGTTCGCCGGGCTACTCGATGTACTGCTCGGATTGGCGCTCGGGTTGGGCCTGCGACGAAAATCAAAATAAGGTGTTAATTCAGGTGTTATAATTCCACCCATCTTTATGGAGGCATAATGGACGAAACTCGTTCCACCGGAAAGACCACCCTGACCCCCGATGTACTTCTGACCATCGCCCGT
Source organism: uncultured Chloroflexia bacterium (assembly GCA_963814135.1). Classification (GTDB taxonomy): domain Bacteria; phylum Chloroflexota; class Anaerolineae; order Anaerolineales; family Villigracilaceae; genus UBA877. The sequence goes on from CAWFBZ010000008.1 coordinate 259,525, forward strand.
ATGTCGGCGTTGGAAGTGGAGGGTGTCAAGAGCATGGCGCCAGTCAAGGGAGGCGTAAACAGCCTTTTCAAGCATGGCCTGGATGGGGTCCAGATGGTGGTTGAGGATAACAACGTAATCGTTGACCTTTTCCTGGTTCTGGCAAGTGATGTGAATATTCGCGAAGTGAGTCGTACCGTCCAGCAGGCGGTTGCACGCGCTATCGTCGAAATGACCGGCCTGGAGGTCGGGCATGTCAATATTCATATAGAGGATATTGATTACAAGGTCGAGGAATAGCTTTTTATGAAAGCTCGCACCAGGGCGCGCGGGATTGCCCTGCAGGCACTTTACGAAATTGATCTGGTAGGTCATCCGCCTGCACAAGTTCTACATGAACGGTTGGAGGATGAACCGCAAAGCGAAGAGCTGGAAGAATTCACCCGCGAAATTCTTTTCGGCGTGTTACCCATCCGTGAACTTTTGGATGTGGTCCTGGCCAGGTATGCGCCCGAATGGCCGCTCGACCAGATTGCGGCGGTCGATCGCAACATCCTGCGCATCGCTGCCTGGGAGTTCGCTGGCAAACAGGGGACTCCTGTCAAGGTGGCCATCAATGAAGCTGTGGAATTGGCCAAAGCCTTTGGGTCAGATAGCGCCCCGCGCTTCGTGAATGGGGTGCTTGGCAGCCTGGCTGATCATGAAAATGAAGTGGTTCAATTCTTGCATAGCAAACAACAAGACTAGCGAAAGAGTCTTTCGGTATTGGAGGGGTATGCAGACACAACTATTAAATCCACTTACCCGTAAATTAATTTCTATCACGTGTCTGATTGTGCTTCTGCTGAATGGCTGCACCCTTTCGCTGCTTGAGAATCCAATTACCAATTCGGCTACCGCAACGTCTGGCGTCCCCGCTGGACCAACTTCCACTCCCCAGCCTTCTGCGCCGGTTACATTTGATGTGACCCTGCCCTCGCCTCTCCTTGCAGGTGAAGTGCTCTACCTGTCGGTGGTGGATGAGATCACTGGTCTCGGCTTGAATCCGGTAAATTATGCCATGCAGGGAATGGATGCCCTTCACTATGCAGTCACCATTCCCTTTACAATGAACTCCGTCGTGAAATACCGCTTCATGCGCCAGGGCACATTGCCGACCCTTGAAGATGACTCGGCAGACAAGGCGGTGCGTTACCGCATGTACTTTGTTACTGGTCCCGGCGCGGTTGACGACGTGGTTTCCTCCTGGGCAGATAGCCTCTTCTCCAGCCCATTTGGCCGTGCTTCCGGAAAGATCGTTGATTCCAGCACGGGGAATCCCCTCACGAATATCCTGGTGGCTGCCGGTGGGCAGCAAACTCTGACGGATTCCAATGGTGATTTTATTCTGGAAGGCTTACCGGTTGGGACCCATAATATGGTGGCTTACGCGATCGATGGCGCTTATCAGACTTTCCAGCAGGGGTTGCGGATCGAGGCTGGAAATACCACACCGGTCTCCCTGGCACTGATCAAGTCCACCATGCAGAATGTCGTCTTTACCGTTACTGTTCCCAATAAAAATTTTAGCAATCTACCCATCCGTCTGGCCGGGAACCTTTACCAGTTGGGAGATACTTTTGGAGATCTGCAAGGTGGGATGAGTTCGGTGGCCGCTCGCATGCCGGTACTCACCCCGTTGGCAGATGGTCGTTATACTGCCACCCTGTCTCTCCCGGTTGGCGCGGATATACGTTATAAATACACCCTGGGGGATGGCTTTTGGAATGCGGAGCATTCCACGGATGGATCATTTTTGGTTCGCCAGTTGCTTGTACCAGCTTCCCAGGACGCCGTACAGGTCCAGGATACGGTCCAAACCTGGCAGGTAGGGGCTAACTCTCCGATCCTGTTTGAATTGAACGTTCCAGCGAGTACCCCGGTCGGTGATGTTATTTCCATCCAGTTCAATCCGTATGGTTGGACTGAACCCATTCCCATGTGGCCGCGCGGAAATAATCAGTGGGTTTACCAACTTTACAGTCCCCTGAATATGTTAGGAAATTTTGCCTACCGTTTCTGCCGCAATGACCAGTGTGGTGTTGCTGATGAAATGTTGTCCGGTCCGGGCCAACCGGGGCGTCCGATTTCGGCCAGCCTGGTCCCTCAAGATCTCCAGGATAATGTCACGGCCTGGTCGTGGTTCCAGGCTTCTGCACCTGCCGTATTGCCGAGTCAATCGGTCACCCCACGTGCGGACGGGTTCTGGACCGGAATGGAATTCCTGCCCAATCAGGATCCGACCTGGCAGAACTGGATGTCATTGGCCATCCAGGATGTGAAAGGCGCCCAGGCAAATATGGTGGTGTTGCGCCCATCCTGGAGCGTCAGCCGCACCAATCCGTTTGTTTTTTCTCCCGTCCCTGGTGCAGATCCGTTATGGGTCGACACGATCGATACGATTAACCACGTGCATGCCGCCGCTATGAATGTTGCACTTTATCCTTCGGTCAACCTCCCGACCGATTCAGCGAATTGGTGGAAGTCGGCGCCGCGCGATGCGACCTGGTGGGAGAGTTGGTTCGACATGTATACGCGCTTCGTGGAGTACCACGCTGATCTGGCGCAGAATTCGGGAGTTCAGGTGCTCATTTTGGGAGGCAATTGGGTCGCTCCGGCTCTCCCCGGTGGTCAGGTGAACGGCGCCGGTTCGGGTGTGCCTGTGGATGCCGAAACCCGTTGGGATGCGATCATCGCGGATGTGCGCCAGCGTTACACCGGGCAAATATTGTGGGCGCTTCCTTTGCCGGGCGGACTGGCATCTGCTCCGGCTTTTGCCAGTAACCTGGATGGCATTTACCTGCTCTGGAGCGCCCCGCTCAGTGGGATTACGGTTGATGACCTTACTGCCTCTGCCGGTGAACTCCTCGATATGGAGATCAAGCCTTTCCAGGTTGCTTTAGGAAAACCCATCATTCTGGCGGCGGCGTATGCATCCACGGACAATTCAGCCAGCCTCACACTTCCTTCCTCCGAGGTATTCCAACCTAAGGCAAGCCAGGGCTCGGTTAATCTGCAAGCGCAGGCAGACGTGTACCAGGCCCTGCTCTTGGCAGTCAACCAGCGCGATTGGTTGACCGGATTTGTCAGCCGTGGGTATTACCCTCCTGCGGAATTGCAGGATGCCTCCGCTTCTGTGCATGGCAAACCGGCCGAAGACGAACTGCGCTATTGGTTCGCTGGTTTCCTCGGGAAGATGCAGTAACAGGTTTTTGCAGGTAGGGGAGCTTTATTACCTGTGTTTCATCTGTTTTTCATGTTCATACCGTATATTCATCCTATTCAACGAAAGAGGATAGAATATGTCCATGAACAGGAAACGACACTCACAAGAATCAGATTTCACCAGAGCAATTAAAAAATTCCTATTATCCGCATTTGTGGTCTTTACATTTCTCGCTTATTTCCTGCATGAGCAGCATGCCACCTCAGCGAGCGCAAACACGGGGAACACCAACGCGAATACTGGCAATATCCCGGTAAACGACACAACCGGGAACAACACCACCGCGAATAACAATTCTGGAACGATTGTGACAACCTCACCGGGAGCCACCTTTAAGAATGGAACATTTACCGGGCCAGAGGTGAACGCATATTATGGGCTGGTTCAGGTACAGGTGGTTATCAGTAATGGAAAGATTGCCAACGTCCAATTCCTGGATTATCCGCATGACCGGCGAACTTCGCAGCAAATCAATACCACGGTCATGCCCTGGCTGACGCAGGAAGCCATCCAGGCGCAGAGTGCCAATGTTAACCTCATTTCGGGGGCGACCTTGACCAGCGAGGCTTTCGTGAATTCCCTGCAATCCGCACTATTATCTGCCAAGAATTAATCCCATGAGACAAAACCGCATCATCATGGGCATGCCGGTGACCGTCGATGTGATGGACCCGCGTGCCACTGAGAAAACGATCGATGGGATATTCGAGTACTTCGCATACGTAGACCGGAAATTCAGTACTTACAAACCCGATAGTGAAATCTCCATGATCAATCGGAACGAACTTGCGCTGGAGCAGGCGAGCGATGAGATGAAGGCTATTTTCATGTTGGCAGAGAAAACCCGCCAGGAAAGCGAAGGATATTTCCAGATCCTGCAGAATGGAACCTATGATCCATCTGGGATCGTCAAGGGCTGGGCAATCATGCAGGCTGCCGAACAGTTGCAACAGGCAGGTTTCGAAAACTTCTATGTGGATGCCGGGGGCGATATTCAGGTGTCCGGTAAAAATGGTACAGGTCAGGATTGGCGGGTGGGAATCCAAAATCCGTTCAACCTAATGGAAATAGTGAAAGTGCTCTCCATAAGTAATTGCGGGATCGCGACCTCGGGTACTTACGTCCGTGGGCAACATATTTATAACCCCCAAAACATTGACCAGCCGGTCCCCGAAATCATCAGCCTTACGGTGGTCGGGCCAAACATTTTTGATGCCGATCGTTTTGCTACCGCGGCCTTTGCCATGGGTTTTTCCGGAATCAATTTCATAGAAGAGCTGGATGGGTTCGAAGCTTATATGATCGATCTACAAGGCATGGCAACTTATACCAGCGGTTTTGAAAGGTATGTTCTTCATGCTTAAGGCGATTGATAACTTGCTGAACCGGATCACCATGTACCGGTTGGTGCTTTATTACCTGATCTTTTTACTTGGGGCGGCTGTCCTTCTGACTGCAGCAGGCGTATTAAAATACGATATTTTTGCATTATTATTTTCGATCGGTTTCTTGATCGCGGTATGTTGGGCGGTGAATTGGATTTTTGCCAGAACGTTTGGTGTGGCCGCGAATGTTGAGTCGGTTTACATCTCAGCTCTGATCCTTGCCCTGGTCATTACCCCCATCCAATCCTACAAGGATCTTTGGTTCCTTTTGTGGGCAGGGGTTTTGGCCATGTCATCCAAATACATCCTGGCTATCAATCGAAAGCATATCTTTAATCCGGTTGCCTTTGCTGTTGCCCTGACTTATTTAACGCTTAATCAATCGGCGAGCTGGTGGGTGGGGAATGTACCGATGTTGCCGTTTGTCTTGATCGGTGGCCTCCTGGTCGTTCGCAAGATTGGCCGTTCTGCCATGGTGTTCAGCTTTATGATCATGACGGTTGCAACCAGCGTTGTCTTGAGTATGATCGCCGGGACTAACTTATTGACAGTTTTGCAGAATAACTTGTTTTACTCCCCATTATTTTTCTTTGCATTCCTGATATTGACTGAACCGCTGACCACCCCGCCTACCCGTAAATTAAGGATTGGCTATGGAATTCTGGTTGGGTTCTTGTTTACTCCCCAGATCCATTTTGGAACGTTTTATATTACACCCGAATTGGCCATCTTGCTCGGAAACATCTTCTCCTATATGATCAGTCCCAAGACAAGGGTAGTACTTAAATTTAAAGAGAAGATCAAGATAACCTCGGATATTTACGATTTTATTTTCTCACGCGGCAGGTATTTTGCATTTTCTCCGGGACAATATATGGAGTGGACGCTCGGACACGACAACCCGGATGCGCGCGGCAACCGAAGATATTTCACCCTGGCGTCTGCGCCCACTGAAAAAACCCTGCGTTTGGGGGTTAAGTTTTCACCCGAATCAAGCAGCTTTAAAAACGCCTTGCTTCAAATGAAACCCGGCGATGAAGTGATCGCTTCCCAAATAGCGGGAGATTTCGTCCTGCCTGATAGTCGCAGGCAAAAAATCGTGTTGATTGCGGGAGGTGTTGGGATCACCCCATTTCGCAGTATGATCAAGTATTTGCTGGATACGCAACAACATCGCCCGATAATTTTATTCTATGCCAATAAATCCATAAATGACATCCTATACAAGGACGTTTTCGACCGTGCCCAACGTGAATTAGGAATTCAAATTGTATATACCGTGACCGAATCAACCGACCTTCCTGCCTCCTGGACTGGAACAACCGGACGGATTACCCCTCAATTGATCAAGAGCAAAGTACCTGATTACCGGCATTGCATGTTCTATATTTCCGGTCCCAAGGGGATGGTAGATTCCTTCAAGGATAGTCTTAACCAGATGAATGTAAAGAGCTCACAGATAAAAACGGACTATTTCTCAGGGTTGATGTAATCACCTGGGGATACGCTTCGAAATTTGATTAATTTTTTTCAACGATTAACATGTGACACATTCCCCTTGAACATAAATATTCAAGGGGAATGTGTTTTATTCCATCTCCGCAGGCGTATATTGAATGAGAAAACTGGAGGGAATAACCATTTGTTTTAGATAGGATTAATTTTAGCCTGGCCACGGACTGATTGAGACCGGGTATCCTCCTTGGCATCCGTCTTTGCAAGTTGCTTTACCCTATTGACATTAACATAAAAAATGTGTAATATGAAATTACGATTAACTTGATATATCAATATATCAACGTGGATCGCCTAATGGAATAGAACTCATGGCTTTCAATCAGACGCAAAATCACTTACCCATGTATTTTCGAATCCAGCAGAGCGTCCTGGAACAGATCCAAAATGGGAATCTTGTCCCTGGGGAGCAACTGCCCTCGGAAGCTGAGCTCGCCCAGAAATATCAGGTCAGCCGGATCACTGCAAAACGCGCTCTGGACGAGTTGGTTCGAATGGGACGGGCTTTCCGCCAGCAGGGTCGTGGGACCTTTGTAGCGCAGGCCAGAATACGTGAGATATCCGGTTTTCGAAGTTTCAGCGAAGATATTCGTGAACGTGGATTAAGACCAAGTTCAGTGGTGTTGAATTTGTCAGAAATCATCCCGGAGCAGGTTACGCGTGATAGATTGCACATCCTCGAGGGGAATTGGTTTTTCTCCTCAAGCGCTTACGTCTGGCAGATGATGAACCGGTGGCAGTGGAGACAGCAACTCTCCCTTGTTCCATTTGTCCTGGGCTGATGCAGGAAAACCTGGAAAGTAGCTCGCTCTACAACATCCTGATCGAAAAATACCAGGTTTTGCCTACCTGGGCAGACGCAGAAATCGAGGCGGCGGTGCCGAGTAAGGAAGAGGCGAATTTACTCAGCGTAAAGAGTGGAACGCCGGTCCTGGTCGCCCACCGGGTGACATATTCTGCGGACTATACCGCAATCGAGACGGTGGATTCCGTTTATCGCGGTGATCGCTTCACATTTTATACGGGGCGCCAGTTCATAGGATAAGGACTAACCTTATGGAACTGTCGGCAATTACCCGCCAACTTAAAAGGGGATTGATTGTTTCCTGTCAGGCTTTGCCAGATGAACCGCTGTTCGGTTCGGAGTACATGGCCGCGATGGCAATGGCAGCCGTCTCAGTTGGAGCGGTTGGGATTCGCGCAAATACTCCGGCAGATATCACGGCCATTCGCCGAAAAGTGCATGTTCCGATCATTGGATTGTATAAGGCCGACTTGCCGGGGTTTGATGTACGCATCACTCCTACCCTGCAACACGCCATGCGGGTTGCCGAGGCAGGTGCGGATATGATTGCGATTGATGCAACAGCCAGACCGCATCCATTGGGGCTGAGCAGCGACACGTTGATCGCGCAAATCCGCAGGCAAACCGGGAAACCTGTAGTGGCTGACGTGTCGAACCTGGCCGAGGGGTTGGCGGCAGTCACTGCCGGGGCTGATTTCGTCGCAACCACTCTTTCGGGGTACACCCAGGATAGCCCAATTCTAGATGGGCCAGATTTCAAGTTATTAGAAGAATTGGTGGGCGTAATGAAATCGAGATCCATTCCGGTTATCGCAGAGGGACGGATAGCTATTCCAGAACACGCGGCACAGGCACTCTCCCTGGGTGCGTATGCTGTTGTGGTCGGAAGCGCGATCACCCGTCCACAATGGATCACGGCCCAATTCGTAAAGGTATTGCAGAAAGCCGGCAGTAAATGAAGCGAGTTACCTGCCTGCCCCTGGACGACCGGCCAGTCAATTACGATTTCCTGCTCGAGCTAGGAGCATTGGCTGGGTTTGACATGGAAATGCCAAGACGGGAATGGCTGGGGAACCCATGGCGAACCAGCCGCCACGCCGATCTGGTAGCCTGGCTGAACGATGCCGCACAGCAATCAGATGCATTGTTGGTGGCGATTGACACACTCGGGTATGGAGGATTGATCCCCAGTCGGACTTCTACCGAAAACGCTCAAAAGGTATTGGAGCGATTATCCATCTTGAAACAGTTCAAGGCGAGACAACCCGCCCTTTTGATCCTGGCGTTTAATGTCATTCTAAGGATCAGCCGGGCTGACTCGGCTGAAGAAGAAAAAGAATATTGGGCAAAATACGGCAGTCGGATGTTCCGGCTTTCCAGTTTGGAACACAAATCTGAGTTGGGCGAAGCCAGTTCAGCCGAGTTGTCCGAGCGGGATGTCCTTCGCACACAGATCCCCGACTCGATCTACGACGATTACAGGCAGGGTCGGAAACGCAACCATGTGGTCAATCTGGCCATGCTGGATTGGCTTGAAGAGGGTGTTTTTGATTATCTGTTGCTACCCCAGGACGACACAGCTGATTTTGGTTGGAATATTGCCGAGGCGCGCACCCTTCAGGACAATATCCGCCTGAGAGGGTTAAGCGACAATGCGATTACCTATCCAGGTGCGGATGAAACAGCCAGTTTGCTACTGACACGTTTGGCATGTAAAACAGCCGGTTTTGCACCTCGCGTTTGGCCCCGTTATGCCAGCCTGGGATCTGCACAAACGGTAACTTCATATGAAGACCGACCGATTCATGAACTGGTAAAGGCGCACCTTTCCCCCCTGAACGGCAGCCTGGCTGAATCACCTGAACAGGCCGACTTCCTCCTATACCTGAATGCCCCGGCAGAAGGGCAGGGTGCAGCCGATATGCAAAGCCTAATTGCAAAGGAACTGGTCGATCCGGCTTTCCCTATGCCCATCGAAAAAGACAACATATATCAAATTACCCGGCGTGAGATGAGCACACCGAGGCGAAATATTGAAGAGTTCGTACGGTCGATCGAAGTGGCCTGTGAGTTCAGGCAGACCTGTTGCCTTGGCAGACGTCGCTTTTGTTAAATGGAGCCGACTTTACCCTCGGCCGCTTGCTCATGCAAAAAGGATTGGCTGCTCGTTTGCTGGCGTATGCAGGCTGGAATACCGCCGGAAATACACTCGGGACAGTGCTGGCACATTCCGTCCTGCACCTGCTGATGCTTCGCAATCAGCCCACACGATCACAGAAAATCGCTCACTTGCAGTTCCTCTTCCGTCGTTACCTGGATGACTATCATTATCAGGCAATCGAACGGACTGGCCTGATATATGAAGACTTGCCGGAGCTTGGAATAAGACCGACGATGGAACGTCTTCAGGCAGATAAGCTCGGATTGGTTGAAAAACGAATGAAATTACGAATGAAAGCAGCAACCAGGGAATTGCGCGAGCAATTTCTCCGGGCGGGATTGGTTCGGGATGTGTCCATTAGCAATGTCCACCTGCCCTGGCAGCGCTTATTTGAAATTGGGTTCGATGTTCAAGTGGAGATGCCATGACTCTTACGCCTGTTTCCTTGATCGGCAATTACTTCATAAAAAATGGACAGCCTTTCCTGCCGATAGGAGCCCACTGGGTTCCCGCGAAAAGCGGGCTTAGCTGGCCGGTGTCTTGGGATGAGGCTGATCTGTCAGCAGATTTTGCCAAGATGTCGGAGCTTGGTTTTAACACGGTTCGATTCGATCTTTTTTGGGCTTGGTTCGAACCCCATCCTGGACTTTACAACCCGCAGGCATTCAACCAACTTGACTTCTTTATAAGGTTGGCGCACCAGTTTGACATTTACTTGCACCCGGCTCTTTTTATCGGCGGTGAGGTGGGGGAAGCCTTCTGGGACCTGCCATGGCGGCAAGGCCGCCATCCACACTCTGACCCGGAAATGCTGCGTCTGCAGACCGACCATGCGGCAGAATTGGCGCGGCGCTATCATATTGAACCTGCTATTCTTGCCTGGGACTTGACAGATGAGCCTCCTTTTTGGATCGTAGGTGACCGGACAACGGACGCGATGGCCATCAATTGGACACGCCTGATTGCCGGAGCTTTCCGGCGAGAGGATTCCGGTCACCTGCTGTGTGTAGGTACTAGCATGGAGGATATCAATCACGGACCCTTTCGTCCGGACAATCTCAAGGCTGAAGTGGATTTCTTTTCTGTACATCCTTATTCCATTTATTCGGCTGATCGGTTCCCGGATCCGATGCTTTCCGAGCGCGGCACCTATTGCGGCGCATTCGAGGCAACTCTATCCGGTGGAGCAGGGCGACCGGTGATGATTTACGAGTTTGGTGCCTCCTCTGCACAATACGATCCGGATCGCATTGCCGCTTTTGATCGGGTAACACTCTTTTCCGGATTGGCAGCCGGGGCGTGTGGATTCCTGCCGTGGTGCTTTACGGATGCGGCGCCGGAACTTTTCCGTACGGTTCCCTACCTGCGTGCTCCGCATGAGACCCAATTTGGATTGACCACGTGGGATCGCAAGGATCGACCTCGTGGAAAGGTCCTGCGAGATTTTAGTATTCTTTTAGGTCAATTGGACCTGAAGGAGGTCGAGCCAGATTTGGGTGATGCCGCTCTTGTCATACCGCATGAATGGGCCAAGCCGCACGGGGATATGTCGCGCAGCGGCTTGGACAGCGTAGCCAGTCTAACTTACACTTCCACCCAGGAGGTAGGAGAGCGCGGGGAAGGCAATCTGTGGTTAACAAGAAGCATACTGAGCTCATTCATCTTGGCAAGGCGGGCGGGCTGGAAGGTTGCGATGCCACGGGAATATATGGACTGGCAAAGCTACCCCTTGGTAATGCTGCCCAGCCCTCTCACCAGTACCGAGCACAACCTTGTTCATGTTCATACTGCGTTCTGGGAAGAAGCTGAATCGTATGTATTTCAGGGTGGGACATTATATGCCAGCCTGTGCGCCGACGCCGCCATCCCCGAGATGGACAGGTTATTCGGAGCGAGCCTGTCCGACCATATTCCTGTCGATCAGGTGGTGCTTACTTTTGTGGAGGATTTTGGCAACCTCAAAAAAGGCACCGAATTCCGATACCAGGCGTCCCAGTCCAACCTGCGGAATTGGCCAGCCACCTTAAAGGTAACCTCCGGAAAGGTGATTGCAGTAGATGCATTTGGTAGGCCCGCGTTGGTGGCAAATGTGCATGGGCAAGGGAAAACCCTATTGAGTGCATATCCTCTCGAGTGCTACCTGGGTGAATTACCGGCTGCGTTCGAAGATACTGAAAATACTCACCTTATTTACAAGGCATTTGGAGAATGGACAGAGCTGGTCCCACTTCTCCGGACCGATCAACCATCAGTTGAGGTAAGCGGACTGATCGGCCCCAATGGTGGCTATGCCGTCCTGGCAAATCACAAGTCTGAAACAATCCAAGTGCAACTCACCTCTCGACTGTCAATTGATTCTCTGCTACGGATCACGCCGGAAGGGATGGAAATCGTCAGCGAGAGCAACGGGACTTTTACAATGAACTTGAATGGGTATGATGGTGCAATTTTGAAATGGACCTTGTCCCCTGAAAGGAGGTAGTCCTGTAAACCAATATATTCAGTACGCCCATTAACTCAATTCTGAACAACATAAGAAAAGGAGAATGTCATGCACGCAAAAAAACTTGCCTTCAGCCTGGTTATCCTGGCCTTGTTAATCAGTGGTTGTGGTAGTGGAAGTGGAACCAGCAGCTCGAACCAGAAGGTGACGCTGACTGTTTGGGATTATTATGGGGAGGCTACACCCATCAAACCATTGATTGCCCCGTTCGAGGCGGCTAATCCGGACATCACCATCCAGTACGAAGCATTGGACTGGGACACAACCAACCAGAAATTGGATGTGGTTTTGACCGGTGGTACGCCTCCGGATGTGGTCACCATTGACATGACCTGGTTACCTAAACTTGCTGCCCTGGGCGCGTATACCGATCTAAAAGCGCTGTCGGGAGGCAAACTTAACGGTGTCAATTGGTCGGATGCATATACTCCAGGTGCCCTGGAAGCGATCACTTATGATAATAAGATTGTGGCAGCCCTGTACGATTTCGATACCTATGCCCTATATTATCGGTCAGATCTTTTTGACCAGAAAGGCCTCCAGGTTCCCAAGACCTGGGACGAATTGCTGGCTGTAGCCAAGCAGCTTCATGAAGGGGATAAATATCTTTATGAATTCGACGCCGACACTTTTCACGGATCGCAATGGATCTACGAGAATGGCGGCTCTTTGATGAGCGCCGATACCAAGACCATCACATTCAACTCACCCGAAGCGGTTCAGGGTATTGAATTCTCCGCCAGTTTGTTGACGGAAGGTGTTGGCATCGACTGGACAACCGACCAGGGAGAACGCATCCAAGGTGTCAAGGACGGTCGGATTGCCATGTTCTCGGATGGACCATACTATATGGGCATCCTGAAAAGTGCAGCCCCGGAAATGGCCGGACAATGGAAAGTCGCCGCGCATCCTTACGGCAAACAACCCGGGTCGTACCTGGGAGGCACTGGCTTGATGATCCCGTCAGCCTCAAAGAACAGTGCAGCTGCTTGGAAATTCATTCAATTTGCCATGCAGACCGAGAATCAGGTCAATGTGTATAAATTGGCAGGAGCCGCACCGGCCTTGACCGCAGCACTGCAGAGCGCGGATGTTAATGTGGCCGATCCATATTTCGGAGGAGAGAAAGCCTTCGCAGTTTTCCTGGAGACGATGAAGACAGCCCAGCATTTCCCCTATGTGCGCCAATGGAATGATATCGATGCAGCTTTCACGAATGCCATGCAGCAGATTGCGCTGGGTCAAAAATCCGTACAGGATGCCATGGATGAAGCGGCCCAAACCAGTACTACGGCCCTTTCTAAATAACCCATCGAAAAATCGTGTTCTCTCGCGAATATCAATAATATTAGATGAAATTTCCCAAGTTAACCTTTCCTCCCCTTCAGGGAGGAAAGGTTAACCGGGAAGAACAAAAATCAGCAGCTTTTAACCTGAGAATGGCAGGGAATTCATGACTGTTGCCCCATATCCCAATCGTTTACGGCGCTTCATACGCAGGTATTCGATGCCGTATATTTTCATTGCCGTTCCTGTGCTTTCCATCATCGTATTCATGTTCATTCCAATGATCGTTTCGTTCTGGTGGAGTTTGAACGATTATAGTGGGATCCAGGCACCGAAATTCATTGGTCTTTCGAATTACATCCAACTTTTTACTGCAGATCCAATTTTCATCAAGACGCTCGTCAATACGAGCCTGTTTGTACTAATGGGCATGGGTATTGGTCCCACCCTGGGGTTACTGACGGCTCTGTTGCTCAACCAGAAAGTTCGCTTCCAGTCCCTGTTTCGGACAGCCTACTATCTGCCGGTAATGACCTCATTGGTGGTCGTTTCCACCATCTGGGTGATGTTGTACAACCGCAATGGATTGCTTAACAATGTGTTGACCGGGTTGGGTTTACCCGCAGTCGGCTGGTTGTCAGATCCCAGGGTGTCACTTGTTTCTGTGGTAATTGCAAGTATCTGGCAGGGTTTTGGATTTGAAACCGTTATCTTCCTGGCTGCCATGCAATCGATTCCGCGCGAGCTGTATGAGGCCGCCATGATAGATGGTGCCGATTCCTTTCAGAGATTTTGGAATATCACCCTTCCTTCTTTGCGGCATGTAATTTTATTCATTTATATTTACGGGATCATAGGCAGCTATCAGGTGTTTGACCAGGTTTATGTAATGACCCAGGGTGGACCGGTTTATAGCACATCCACCATTGTGCATTACCTGTTCACAAAATTCATGGATCTGAGGCTGGGGTATGCTTCAGCGATCGCTTATATATTATTTGTGATATTGGTTCTGTTTTCATTTATTCAGTGGCGCTTTTTCAGTGAAAAGAATTAGGAGATGATTTCATGAGAATCCATCGCCTCTCTCCCAGGAAAATTTTCACCCGCAGCTTGCTTTATCTGGTTCTTATCGTAAGTTCCTTGACCATGATCGTACCTTTTTACTGGTCGGTGGGCACTTCGCTCAAACTGGAACAATTTGTTTTTGCCAGTCCGCCGCAATGGTGGCCAAATCCTGTATCAATACTGAGCTATATCAACATCCTTACTCGTATCCCGTTTTTGAATTATTTTGGAAATAGCGTCTTTGTTGCCGTGGCCACCACCCTTGGGCATGTTTTCTTCGATACGTTGGCAGCCTACGCCTTTGCGAAATTGCAATTCCCGGGTCGGGAAAAGATCTTCTTCTTGTTCCTGATCGTGCTGATGGTTCCTTCGCAAGTAAACCTGATCCCAATGTACCAAATCATGGGCATGCTGCACTGGACGGATACTTACCTGGCCTTGATCATCCCCAACATCACCAGCGTCTTCGGTATTTTCATGATGCGCCAATTCCTGATGTCCATTCCCAACGAATTACTGGATGCCGGCCGGATTGACGGTTGCAATGAATTCCAGGTTTTTTACAAAGTAGCTCTGCCGCTGGCAATTCCCGGAATCGCAACACTGGTAATCCTTACTTTCATGGATCGATGGAATGATTTTCTGTGGCCGCGCATTGTCCTTAACAGCGAAAAATTATTCACCCTACCGGTTGGATTGGCGCAACTGCAGATGAAAAACACTTCCAACGAGGCTCAAATCATGGCTGGCACGGTTTTGACTGCCCTGCCGATGATTATTGTATTCTTGTTCATGCAGAGGCAGTTCATCGAAGGTATGACTGCTGGAGCGTTGAAAGAATGATTGGGGCTGTGGATGTCGGCGGGACGAAGTTTGCGGTGGGCATGCTGAATTGGGATGGGAAGATCCTCAGCCGGCAGGAATGCCCAGCCTACCCGGAACGAGGTTGGCAGGATGGTTTGATGCGAATAATCACCATGCTGCGTGAAACCGCTTCTCAGGTTGGCGAAGATATGGAAGGAATTGGGGTGGGCTGCACCGGCCCGGTGGATGCTTTGACCGGCAGGTTGGGAGAGATCGAGTTTCTACCGGGATGGGAAGGCAATAATCTGGTGGAGGAACTTGAAAAAGTATTCGGTGTGACTGTTTTCCTGGAAAACGACGCGGATGCGGCGGCTCTTGGAGAACTGGCTTGGGGCGCGGGAAAAGGAGCCAGCCGCCTCATATTTGTCACGGTCAGCACCGGTATCGGGGCGGGATTGGTCTTTGATGGTCGAATATACAGAGGCGTGAATGGCGCCCACCCGGAGATCGGTCACCATGTGATTGATCCGACCGGTCCGAAGTGTTTTTGTGGAGCCTACGGCTGTTGGGAAAGCCTGGCGAGCGGCCCGGCTTTGGCAATTCGAGGTGGAAGGGTTACCGCGCAGGCAGTTTGCCAGGCCGCCCTGCAAGGGGATGAAATGGCACAAAGGGCGGTGAAGCAAGAAGCCTTCTACCTCGGCCTTGGATTTGCCAATTTGATCAACCTTTTCACACCGGACGTAATTGTCGTGGGAGGTGGGGTAATGCAAAGTCTGGCACTTTTTCAGGATAAAATCGTTCAAACCATCCGGGAGAATTGCGGCCTGGTGCCTTACGACATGACCCGCTTGGTTCCTGCACAACTGGGCAGTGATGCGGGCCTGGCTGGTGCGGCACAAGTTTGGATAAAAGGCTCTCAAATCAATGAATACCCCGTTTCCTGAAGTCGCATACATCCAAGATATCCTGCAGCAACCAATCGCGTTGGAAAATACTCTGACGGAATTGCGCCGGATGGATTTCTCTCTGGCTGCTCATTACGGAGAACAATTACACTCAGGCAGGCTGGAGCGGGTCATCTTGACCGGAATGGGATCATCCTATCACGCTCTTCATCCGTTACTTTTGGGACTTCTGCGCCACGGCATCCCTGCACAGATGGTTGAGACCTCTGAATTGATCCATCACGCAACCAGATTGATCACACCGAATGTGATCACGGTAGCAGTTTCACAATCAGGTGCCAGTGTTGAAATGCTGGGGCTGCTAAAAAAACTTTCAAAAGGAGCTGGTTTGATTGGGGTAACCAACACGCCCGAAAGTCCATTAGCGCTCCGGGCGGATGTTAAACTGCTCACCCAAGCTGGGAATGAAAATTCAGTCTCGTGCAAAACCTACATTTCCGGCCTGGCTGCCCTGGCAGTGTTGGAAAGCGTTTTGACTGGGGGCAAGCCATCCACTGTTTTTACTGACCTGGGGAATCTACCTGATATTGTTGAAGGATATCTATCAAACCTGCAGGTTTTTATAGGAGACCTGGAGGAGCGGTTGATTGGGGTAAGCTACCTGGTACTGGCTGGCAGAGGTGTTTCACTTTCAGCAGCCGGTACGGGCGGTTTGATCATCAAAGAAGCCGCTCATTTCCCTGCGGAGGGAATGAGTAGTGCAGCCTTTAGACATGGTCCATTGGAGATGGCATCACCGAAAACGTTTGTATTGGTCTTTGAAGGGTTGGACCCAACTCGGGAACTAAACCGTAATCTTGTGGCCGAAATCCAAAATTATGGTGGAAAGGCAGCACTTGTCGAAATGACTGAGGGAATGGAGGTCTTCCACCTCCCAACTATTCTTCCTTTCGGCCTGCCAATATTGGAAATCCTGCCTGCCCAGATGCTTTCGGTTGCATTGGCGCGACTCCAGAATCACGTCCCGGGGGAATTCAGTTTGGGCAGCAAGGTGACCAGTATTGAGTAATTGCAATCTCGTAATCGCTCAACATTTGGTTCTTTCATAATTTTCGGAAAGATAATAAAACTGCGGGAAGATCGATTTTTAAAGCAATGGTCGATTCCTTCAAGGACAGCTTGAACCAGATGAATGTGAAGAGCTCACAGAAAAGTCGGACTATTTCTCAGGGTTGATGTAATTCAATAGATGTTCTTCAGAATATGATATTCAGAATATTTCAATTCGGATTTTTTATTACACGGAATCCACTACGTAGTGTATTCCCTCGCATTTCAACTTTGGCATTTACACTGCCAGGTGGAATGCAGGGGAAAGGGTCATAATAGCATTCATTATAGAATTTTGCACAAGCGAGTGTATACCCGTGTATCGAACACATATTCGTGCCTAATGTTGGATAATCTGTGGGAAGAATAGCCCGGGCAGACAGGGTTTTATAGTCAATGGAGGCGAAAAGAACAAAGCCCTGATAAAAAATCATTATGGCTATCAGTGAAAACACGGCAGTTTTGCGAAGTCGATCTCTGGATAATAACCACGTCAGCAATGGAATTCCGGTCAATAGAACAGTACTGAAAATAAAGCCATAACCAAATCGGATGTCCGGGGCAGCATACAACCAAAACGCGAGTCCACAATACGATGTAAGATAAGCGAAAGAAAAATATGCAAAATGGGATTTTTTCCGAAGAAGAAAAAAACTCATAATGCTAAAAATGATTGGAGAGAATATTGCTCCTGCAACCAGGAATTGTTGGTTATGGGTGAGTTTCACGAACCATTCTTTCACCCAATTTCTAAGAGGCATTGCAAGTACTTGATCGGCATCTCCCCCAGGGATCCGTGCCCAAGCAAGGATAGATCTTTGTTCATCGATCACATGGTTTATCGGGATTTTCCAGTCCCAATTTGGGCTCAAGGAGGAAATGGCAGGTAATGGGTATATCCAATACCCAGAAAGAATAAGATTCCGGGCAAACCAGGGTGCCAGAATGAATATCGCGAGTACTAGTAATCCAACCGTTGATTTGATATCTTTTCGAATTATGCACCTAATCAATATGAAGATGCTCAGTAAAAGCAAAGGCGCAGTGGTAAGTTTTACTGTAAGAAAATATACGGAGAAAATAAAAATTAGAATTTCTTCTAATTCGATCCGGGATGGTTGTTGTGCCTTTTTCCTCTCGATGAAATCGAGCCAAAAAGAAAAAACGATCCAAATCCCTACAGTCGCTGGAAAATCTGTTCCAGGAGAAGATATTTGAGATCCAAGGACAAAAAAAACCAGGGGAATAAAAAGTGTCTTCGCCGTGTTGGCAATTGTGATTCTCCCCATTAAAAGCTGATTGGCTCCTCCCAGGAAATAAATCAGGGTAATTATTATGAACGCTCCAGGCAAAACATGGAACGAGCGCAACCCTAAAAAGGAGAAACTGAAGAACGCATTGATCACCAACCAATTTGAATCATAAGCTAGCCGTGAGTGTAAGTTACCCAATCCAGGCACTGCTGGAAAAGTCTCGATCCACCTGATTGCTTGAGCATGGTATATCCCTGTATCTGGATTCGCGGGGCCATGTGTGCCATTCTCTAGTACGGTCAGAAAGACCAATAAAAAGAGGACGAAGATCAATTTGGGGATTGAGGACAGGGTAAATGATTTGGGGATGCCATTTTTCTTCCACAAACGCATCCCCAATAGAAGTCCAAGGAGCAGGAAAATTAATTGTGCCAGCCATCCTAATTTTATAAATAGGGACAGAAATGCCGCGAAAGTGTTAATTCCGATTAAACCGATTAGGATAGCCAGGGGGCTCGAGAATAAAATTATTTTTGAATCGTTATAGAAGACCTTATGTATCAAGGATAGAATGGACCAACCGAAGATATAAGATAAAAATAGAATATACAACCAAATGATAATTGTGAATAGCATAGAACCTCCTGCTAAATAGCTTCAATGCCACCTTCCATTTATTCATCTATGCACCTACTGACTTTCCTTCTCTCTCTTGAAGTCGAAGCTCATCATAGCTTCCCCGTAATTGGCGTATATAAAAATCTGATTCCTAATTTGATAATGTTTAAGGCCCTTATCGGGGTTCACTTATTCATGGATGTTCTGAGCAGATGTTTCCTGTCGAACCAAATTATTTTGCTTGGGGTTCAATTATTTTTTCCATCACCAATGCATCACTGCCGTCGTTATAATATTTTGGCCAGGTGGAGACCCGGTCGTAGCCTTCATTTTCATATAATCGAATCGCGCCTGAATTATCCATGCGTACGCACAATCGCATGCGTGATGCGTGCAGGCGGTTTTCGCATTCCACCAGCAGAGCCCTCGCGATGCCCTGCCGGCGATATTCAGGTAGAACGCCCAGGGTCGCAATCCAGGCCATGCCTTCGGTGCGTCTTGGGTCTCCAGCGATGAAACCCACCATGTGGCCATCCACCATAGCTTTAAGGCGGACCACTTCAGGGAAGGTCAGTACTGCCATAAGATCCAGCAAAGGCCAGGCATCCTTGGGGAAACAGGCTTGTTCGATCCGGCGTAACTGTCCAAGATCACGAAGGGTGGATGGAAGAATTTCCATAATAAAGAAGACTATCGAGATTGGTATTTAATAGCAAGAAGTCTCCCGGACCCGCCGAGAGACTTCTATTTTACTCTTTCTTGAATACCTTTTTGCTTATTATTCTTTTCCCTTGACGAAATCACTCAGCAAACTGGTGAATTCCATCGGGAAGATGAACTTGGTAGCAGCACCCTGTCCGACACTCTTGAGAGTCTCGAAATATTGCAAGGTCATGGTCTTCTGGTCGATAGTCTTGGCAGCCGCGAATATCTTCTCGAGCGCAACTGAAAAACCTTCTGCTTTCAGTACCTGGGCCTGCTTTTGGCCTTCGGCTTCCAGAATGGCAGCCTGTTTCGAGCCCTCTGCAGAGAGGATGGCGGCCTGCTTTTGACCGGTGGCTACGTTGATCGCCGCATCACGATTACCTTCCGACTCGGTCACAACGGCACGGCGGATGCGTTCTGCCGACATCTGCTTGTTCATTGCGTCCTGCACGTCCTTTGGCGGGATGATCTCACGGATTTCCACGTTCGTGACCTTGACGCCCCAGCGTTCGGTGACTTCATCGAGCTTGACCCGCAGGGTCTGGTTGATGTTCTCACGCTGTGATAATACTTCGTCCAGTGGGATCCCACCGATCACAGAACGAAGAGTTGTGGTGGCCATACCAGCAGCCGAGAGTTCGAAATTTCCAACACCGACCACACTCAGGGTTGGATCCATTACTTTGAAATACCACAGGAAGTCAATCGAGATTGGGGCGTTATCCTTGGTAATGGAGACTTGATGTGGAACCTCCCGCACCTGTTCACGCAGGTCGGCTCTGACAGGGCGGTCAATGATTGGGATGAGCAAGACCAAGCCAGGTCCTTTGGTCCCAATACAACGACCCAGACGAAAGACTACCAGGCGTTGGTATTCGTTAACGATGCGGATGGCGTTTACTAAAAATATCACCAGGACAACGACAACGAAAGCGACCACACACAATAAAGTTGTTGTTACATTAGGCATGGGTTCCTCCTTCGGGAACTGTATAAAGAACGATCACTTATTCTGACTGATCATCGCGCTCGACGACCAGAGTAAAACCTTCTCGTTTGACCACACGGATCGGAGTCCCTACTGGTAGCGGGTGTTCACTGCGGGCACTCCATAACTCGCTGTCTACTTGCACTGAACCTTCGTGATGAACCTCGGTCTTGGTACGCCCCGTCTGGCCAATTAATTTTCCAAGGTCTTGAAGAGGCCGGGCACGTGATGCCAACATTGATTTGCGAACGATCACCCATAAAAGACCGGCGCTCATCGCCGAAATCACGACCGCTAGAACCGGATTGACGGCAGGTAAAAACCCCGGTCCGGGAAACATATAAAGAGACCCGATGATCAAGCCAAGGATGCTAAGCGCAAGCGCCCATTCACGTCCGGTTTTTCGAATGGAATAAATAAAAGGAACAAGTGCCAGCACAAGAATCGCCAGTGCCCACCAATTGAAACCCAACAACAAGATTTCGTAACCGGCGGATGCCAGCAACAAAAGCGCGCCTCCCTCCATCAAATGCGTCCCAGGTGTCACGATTGCCAGCATCAATAAGATGGTGCCGAAGATCAATAAAAGGTATGCAATGTCGGCGCTGATAAAGGTTGTCATGGATGGATCCTTTCCGGAATCATCAAAATGATTATACAACAAGGTTAGGTAGAATGTATTAACTTCCTGTAAGATATACGTGCTGGAGGAGCACGGGATGTAAAGCGACCGAATAATTAGCTTCATTGAGTGGATAATTATTTCCATCTCGTTTTTTATGGCATAATGGAGAGGGTAACTGAATTGAATACTTTTGAGGAGGATCTGTGAATATCGCAAGCGTACTTCAGGGCCTGGCCACGTTTTCCTGGCTGATCGTGATTGGTATCATCGCCTTGGCGGTGGTGCGGGCAAGTCGTGCCAGACCATTGAAGAGGGCTGTCTCCATGGTCATCGGGTCAGTCGTCTTTTCGCTGTTGCTTACCACCCTCAGCGCTGGGTTGGTTTTTTTGCAAGCCGACCAATATGGTGTGGTGATCTCAGCCATTCAGCCCCAGGGTTATCGGACTGCACCGATGGGACCTGGGTTGCATTGGGTTGTCCCTTTCGTTGAGAATGTAAAATCATATTCCATCTCCAAGCAAACCTACACCATGGCGACTGCCACATCCGAAGGGACCGTCCAGGGAGACGACTCGATCCAGGCGCGTACCAAGGATGGCCAACAGGTTTTCCTGGATGCGTCTGTCATTTATTCGATTGATCCTATTCACCTGATCAATCTGCACATCACTTGGCAGGATCGTTATGAAGATAACGTGGTCCGTCCGGTCGTCCGGTCTGCCATTCGGGATGCAGTCTCCCAATTCGGTGTGGAAGAAATCGTTAGCACCAAAAGAAATGAATTGGAAACAACCATCAGCGAAGAGATCAAGCAAGGCCTGACTGCCAATAATCTCGTCATGGATGATTTTCTGCTCCGAAATATCCGCTTTAGCGATGAATATGCCGCTGCTGTGGAGCAAAAGCAGATCGCCGAACAGCAGGCATTACAGGCCAAATTCGTAGTGGAGCAGAAAAAGCAAGAAGCCGAGCAGGTCCGTCAAACTGCCCAGGGGCAGGCAGATGCAGTCGTCATCGCAGCTCAGGGAGAGGCGCAGTCTATCCAGATTAAGGCTCAGGCGCAGGCACTGGCATGGGCTGCATTGGCGGAAGTTCTTCAAACAAATCCTGAGATGCTTACCTACGAATACATCCAAAAAATTGCCCCCAACTTGCAAGTGATCTACTTGCCAAGTGGTACGCCACTATTACTTCCTGCTGTCACCCCAACGGCGGTTCCGACTGTGGTTCCCACTGAGGTTCCCCCGATTGTTCCAACCCCTTAGTTTAATTGGAGACACGATGTCGGTTGTTCACCCATCTGGACGTCAAATCCGTCTGACCAGCTATTCAAATTGTGCAGGTTGAGCGTCCAAGCTGAATGCGGAAACGCTGGCGCAGGTTCTGCGCCCGGTTGAGAATGTTTTCAATCCACAGGATTATCCAGATTTGCTGGTGGGCCTTACGCAACCGGATGATGCCGCCGTATGGAGGTTGGATTCAAAGCGCGCCTTGGTGATGACGACCGATTTTTTCACTCCCGTAGTGGATGATGCCTACGATTATGGCAGTATTGCCGCCGCCAACAGTATTTCAGATATTTACGCCATGGGTGGTCAACCTTTCCTGGCTTTGAACGTGGCTGCCTTGAACCCGGAAATACCTTCTGATGTGAATGCAGAGATCCTGCGTGGAGGCGCGGAGAAGGCTCGTGAGGCGGGTGTGGTCATTGCAGGAGGGCATTCCATCCAGGATAAGGAACCCAAGTATGGCTTGGTGGTGCTTGGCTTTGTTAATCCGAAAAAGATGCTTTCCAAAGGCGGAGCTCGCCTGGGCGATGCCCTTGTTCTGACCAAACCGCTTGGGTTCGGCGTTACTACCACTGCCTTGAAACAGCAGAAAGCCAGCCCTGAAGATGTAGCCGAAGTGGTTACCTGGATGAAGATCTTGAATAAAAAAGCCAGTTCCCTTGCCTTGGAATTTAACTTGCGCGGTGGAACGGACATCACTGGCTTCAGTTTGCTTGGTCACGCTGCCGAGATGGCGAATGCCTCTGGGATGGGTATCCGTTTTTTCTTTGATAAAATACCATTTACATCCGCTGCCCATAAATATGCCGAGATGTGGACCTTTCCGGGTGGTGCCTCCGATAATTGCATTCATTTTGGTCCGATGGTTCGATTTGCGGCCAGGATCCAGGAAGATAATCAGATGCTTCTATTCGATCCTCAGACCAGTGGCGGGCTGTTGATGGCTGTCCCGCACAGGAAACTCATAGAAATTCCTGAACAGGGCAGAAGAAATCAGCCAACCAGCCTGGGTCGTGGGGCAAATGCAGGTAGGCAGTGGTATTGATGTGGTTTGATGAATTAACATGAATGTTGGATTGGAAATAATAATTGTTTTCGTCCTGATCCTCCTTAACGGTCTTTTTGCCTTATCGGAGACTGCCATCCTGGCATCTCGCAAGGCGCGCCTGCAGCAGCGGGTCAATGAAGGGGATGCAAAAGCACTCAAGGCCCTGAACCTATCCGAGCACCCAAATCGATTTTTGCCAACAGTTCAGGTGGGAATTACCTTGATTGGCGTGTTGACAGGTGCCGTAGGCGGGGCGGTATTCGCGGATTCGCTGGGTGGAGTAATGAGCAAAATCCCGGCTTTCGAACCTTACGCACACACCGCCAGCTTGGCGATTGTGGTTGTCCTAATCACTTTCTTTTCCATGTTGATCGGGGAATTGGTTCCAAAGCGGCTGGCGTTGCATAACGCTGAAAAAGTGGCTTCCAATATTGCCGGGTTCATGAGTTTTATTTCAACGGTTTTTTCTCCAGTGGTGTGGCTGTTGGAAAAATCATCCGACCTGGTCTTGCACATTCTGGGTGCCAAACCGAGCGATGAACCCTCGGTAACAGAAGAAGAATTGCTGGTTCAATTGGATGAAGGCACCCAGGCCGGCGTGTTCAAGGAAGCCGAACAGGATATGGTCGAAGGAGTTTTTTCACTCTCTGACCAGCGTGTCAATGCTTTGATGACACCCCGCAATGAAATCGTCTGGCTGGATGTGACCGATTCGGTTGCAGAGTCCCGCAAGAAGCTTCAGGAAAGCCCATTCTCGCGCTTCCCGGTTGCTGAAGATAGCCTCGATAGCATCCTGGGCGTAGTGAAAGCGAAAGACTTGCTTTTGGCGAACCTGAAGTCCGGTAGCGAACTTCGCCAAATTGTTCGGCCTCCCATTTATATCCCGGAGACGGCCTTTGGTTCGCACGCCCTGGAAATGTTCCGCGAAAGCCGGCGTGAACTCATGCTGGTCGTGGATGAATTTGGATTGGTGCAGGGCTTGATCACGCTTGCCGATATCCTCGAAGAAATTGTGGGTGAATTCGAAGGCGGTCCTCAGGCTACCCAGCGTCAGGATGGTTCCTGGTTATTGGATGGGATGCTGCCAAATGATGAATTCAAAGAGATATTCAATCTCCGTCATCTGCCGGCCGAAGAAGAGTATGAAACGCTGGGAGGATTTGTTATGCTCCAGATGGGACGTATCCCGAATCCCGCCGAAGAATTCGATTGGAATGGGTTGCATTTCGAAGTGATGGATATGGATGATAAACGTGTGGACAAAGTGCTGGTTAGTACTCTACCCATCCAGCCACCGGATGCCCGGGATAATGCTCCTGGCGCGGGTTCTGAAATTCTCTATTTATTCAAACTGATCAGATAGGCAATTACGTCGGCAATTTGCTGCTGGGTGAGAGCGTTTTGATCGCCCCAGGCGGGCATTGTGCGGAAGGGATTTGCCCCTTCTGGTGTGGAACCGTGCTGAATAAACAGGTCGATGTTCATGGCAAATATCTTTTCATCGCTGCTCTTCAGCAAGGGATCAATCGGGTTCAGTGTGGGTACAAATCCATCGGTCGAACCGGGATTCGTTACGCCTCCCGTGCCGTTGGGACCATGACAGGTAGCGCAGTTGTCGTTGAATATCTTTGCACCGGAAGCAGGATCGCCGGTCAAATTGACCGCCTCTCCGGTACCACCCGGATTGGAAGGCGTGGGGATTGCATTAGCGATTTCCACAGTGGCTGTAGGTGTCGTGCCGGGAGCGGTCGTTTTTTCGCCGGCCAGTAAAGCCGGGCCAAGATCTGTCAGAATGTTGTTGGAAGAGACGGCTGGCATGCTTTTTTGAACAAATAGCACCTGGTTTAAGATGGAGGAATTCCATTCCCCGCCGCCTAAAATGTCTGTTCCCTGTGATGCGCCATTGCTGCGGTGGGAACCGGCTGTAATACCTGCGAAACTACTCAAGTCCAGCCCGGCTGAGGAAGCCGATAGAGCGGCATCATGGCAGGTCGTACACGCCAGGGACCCATGATACCAGAAGTTTGGGGTGTCGAAGAGCGGCTGCAATTCGGCGAATGTGGCGGCGCATAAATTACCACCTGGATCGGTATACGTGAAAGGTTGGTTTTCGGACGAGCCGGAGGATACCCAGGCTGCCAGAAGGGTGGAGGCCGGTGCGTTACAAACAATTTCAGTCGAAGTGGGTATTGGTCCAGACGGCGAAGGCACCGGCAATGTGGCGGCGTTTAACGTCGGCACCGGAGTATGGATCACACCGGCCAGGTTGCCGCGCACGCAATTGTTGTTTATTCCACAATTACTGAAATAGATTGTGGTAATAAATAAAAATGGAATCAAGGGAACAGCGATTGCGAGCAGGATCATCCAGGTCTTAAAATCGCGTTTCATAATAACTTCCTACTTCAACGTTCTGACGTAGTTGACTACATCCCATCGTTCCCGAACGGTCAGGTTTTCATTCAAGGCCGGCATTTTCCCCTCCACCCCATTGGAGATGACCATGAATATGCCGCCGTCATTCAATGATTGGACCGCCAGGCTGGTTAAATCGGCCGGCCTGTTCTTACAGATAATTGGCGACCGGGCCATCCCCTTTGCCCAGGGGACCATGACAGGTGGTGCATATGATGTGAAAAAGTTCGTTACCGCGTGCAATCGAAGCCTGGTCTGCCGGGATCGGGTTGGACGGCGCTCCCAATGCCGCGATGTAAGCAGGGCCTTCGATCGGTATGGAATCCGTTGGCACAGGCAGCGGGTCATACATGGGTTGGTAGGCCGGCTGGATTTCCATGAAGCTGACGAAGTCAACTTTGATTACGTCATAGGCGACCAATACGATGAATAGTATCAGTAGCAACCCCAACGCAATAAATAGCGAATAGCGTTTGAAAATGGCAGAATTCACAATTGCCTCTCTTCCGCCGGTTCGACCGTCTCCGCGCCGTGTTCCTGCATGGCTTTCACGAATTTATCGGTATCATCCGTTGGGCAATCAAACAGCACGGCAATTTTTCCGTCGCTAACGTCATGGTCATATTTTAGTGGTTTATAAACCGGGAATAAATTCTCCACGATGACACCCAGGAAGGCCATTCCCATTACACCCAGCATCGACATTTCGAAAACTATGATGATCCCTGGCGGGATCGGGAAGACCGGTTGACCACCGACATGCAGCGTGAACAGGTAAGGGGTTCCAAAAGCTAGGAACAGACCCAAAATCAATCCCAGACCAGCTCCCATCAGAGCCAGGCGGGGAACATTGGTATGCAGGTTGGGCCGGCCAATTGCATGTTCCAATAACGGGACCCCGGAGATGACATCCATCTGCTCATCCTGGATACCCAAGGCGTGCAATTGCTCAATCGCGTCTGCAGCCGGTTCGACATCCGGAAAAATGGCCAGAAGTGTGCTTGATTCAGCCATGATTTACTCCTTTCCCGTTTACTCGATCTCGGCTTTTGTGGCCACTTTGGTCTTCCCGAATTTGCGCAAGGTGTGTGCCAATTGACCCTCCTGCACTTCCCAAACCGGGACCAATGGGATCAGGCGCGATGCCAGCATGTATAACAGGAAGAACAGGGCAAACGTGCCGATGGTGAGGGGAATCTCAATCCGGGGAATGTAGATTCTCCACGTGAAGGGCATGCGGTTGATCGTAAGCCCGCCTGGGATGATGATGTAACGCTCGAGCCACATGCCAATGTTGATAATAATTCCGATCGTAAACATCGCCCAAGGAGTCCGCCGCACCTTTTTGCTCCATAGTGTTAGCATGGGAACAACAAAATTCAAGGCGATCATCGTGAAATACAACCAGGCCAGTGGACCGGTTTCGAAGAATTTCTGCAATGTTCGGGAGATGGTTTCTCCGCCGTACCATTCGACGAGGTAATCGTTGAAGAAGAAATAACCCCAGGTCATGGTAATCATCAGCATCAATTTCCCGATCGCATCGAAGTGTTCGGGCCGTATGAAATATTTCATGTTCTTCATCGTCCGGCTGATGATAAACAACACCATTACTACTGCGGCAAGTCCGGAATGTAATGCTCCGACTACAAAATAGGGACCAAAAACGGTCGAAGACCACCCGGGGCGTGAAGCCATGGCAAAGTCCCATGCGACTATGGTGTGCACGGAGAACATAACCGGTAAAATTGCAAAAGCAAAGATGTTCATGGCAGTCTTCAGATGTTTCCATTCATGCTCTGTGCCCCTGAAACCCATCGCCAAGGTGCGGTACAAGCTTTTTCGCCAGCCATTTGATCGATCGCGTGCCATTGCCAGATCCGGGATGAGCGGCAGGAAAAGGTACATGGTACTGGCAAGCAGATAAGTGGATATGGCCAGGAAATCCCACATAAGGGGTGAATGAAAATCAGGCCATAGACCTCGTTCATTGGGGTATGGAACCATCCAATAAACCCGCCAGACACGACCCAGATGCATAAATATGCTCAGTCCGGCTTGAACCAGCCCGAAGGTGGTCATCAATTCGGCTGCACGCGTGAATGGCCGTCGGAATTCTGCCTTTAATACCCGCAACAAAGCTGATACGAATGTTCCGGCATGACTGATGCCAATCCAAAAAACGGTATTGGCAAGGAAAATTCCCCAGTATTCTGGGCGTGTTACACCTGCTACCCCCAAGCCGTTGGCGATCATGTACCCCCATGCGCCTACCAGGCAGACTGCCACTGTCAGGATTAGGAACATGGTCACTGCCCAAAATCTCCAACTGGTAGTGTGCATGGATTCCATCACCATCGCGTTCATTTCTCCGCGTGGTCGAGGGTCGAGCAGCAGGTGTTCTTTTGGATCTTCCTGCTCTCCTGTATGAACCGAGGAGCCTAGCAGGGATTTAACCGTTACCGCCATGTGAGGAGCCTCCCTTTAGGTAGGTTATCCGGGGCAAGGTGCCTAATTCTTCCAGCATCTTGTATTTGCGGGCATTCAGAGCCAATTTGCTGACTTTTGTATCAGGGTCGTCAATTCGTCCGAACGTGATCGCGTCTGCCGGGCAGGCTTGTGCGCATGCCGGTTGAACTTCACCATCCATAACGTCACGATTTTCGGAGTGCGCCGTATCTTCCACTCGCCGTATGCGCTGGACGCAGAATGTGCATTTTTCCATCACACCGCGCCTGCGAACGGTGACATCTGGGTTAAATTGGTTATTCAGAGGTTCAGGCCGGGTGTAATCGCGCCAGTTGAATTCCCGGACCTGGTATGGACAGTTGTTTGCACAGTAGCGGGTGCCGATACAGCGGTTGTAGACTTGCAGGTTGAGCTGCTCAGATTCGCTATGAACGGAAGCGAAGACCGGGCAGACTGGTTCGCAGGGCGCGTGTCCACATTGCTGGCACAACATAGGCTGGTATCCGGTTGATACGTTCGGATATTCCCCTTCCCAAAATCGTTCGGTTCTTATCCAATGCATGCCGCGCCCATAAGCTGCATCTTCTTCGCCAACGAATGCGATGTTATTTTCCATAGCACAAGCTGTTACACAAGCCTGACAGCCCATGCACAGGTCCTGATCGATCACCATGCCCCATCTTCCTTCGACTTCAGCGGGTGTTTGCTCAATTTTTGTTGTCATACCAATAATCTCCTTATGGTTTCAAATTCCCATATACGCCCATAATGCTCTCCATCCGCGCCAGTTGACGCTGACGACCTGTTTTTGTGATAGTAACTTTCATGGAATTTGCAGCCAGATCACCTGCTGCATTGGTCCGAAAGCCAAGCAGGCTCGCAAGGTTAATACCTCTGTCTTGTGCGTACCGACCGTAAGCGGTGTGACCTTGCCCGAATGGAATTGCAATCGTATCAGGACGGATAGCGGGATACCGGTAAACGGATACTTCCACCTTACCGAAGGGGGAAGCGATCTGAACAACATCGTCATCTTTAATCCCCAGTTTGTCGGCAGTATCAGGGTGGATTTCGACCCAGGAATTCCACATGACGGTGGTGGTGGGATCGGGGGTTTCCTGCAGCCAGGGTTTGTTAGCTCCGGAACCATCGCTCAATATAGGGGATGGAAATGGGAATAGGTAATAATCCCCTTCCCCGTCGTATTCTGGGTCCGGCACCTGTAATGGATTTTCCAATACTCCCGGTGCAGTCGGGGCAGCCAAACCGCCATTCGCGTTCCACCATCCGCCGTATTGCTGCCATTCC
Organism: uncultured Chloroflexia bacterium; assembly: GCA_963814135.1. GTDB lineage: Bacteria > Chloroflexota > Anaerolineae > Anaerolineales > Villigracilaceae > UBA877. The sequence continues at coordinate 289,030 of CAWFBZ010000008.1, forward strand.
GCCCAGAACGTTTGGAACTCAGGTGCATTGAAAAAGCCGCTTTGAGGTAGAAGATCCTGAACGGAATTTTGGAGAAATTCCACTTCATCCTTAAATGGGATTTTGGTCGCAAGTGTCCCGCCGATAGCTTGTACGGCAGCCAGTAAGACGTCAGCAGTAGCCTTGGTATCATAAAATGGTGCCACCACTGGTTGTGCGCCTGAAATCACTGGCCTGTCGCCGCCTAAAAGTACTTTTTGATATCCCCAGGATTCCAGACCGGTATGATCAGGAAAAATATAGTCAGCTAATTGCGCCGTTTCGTCTGGAAAGGACGAAAAAGAAATGACCGTTGGCACACTGGCGAGTGCCTTGGCAAATTCCAGACTGTACGGTAATTCATGGATTGGATTGACCCCATGTACGAAAAGCACCTTTAAACCGCCAGATTTTATTAAATTGACCAGGTCTTCCATCTCTTGGAAGGTGTTGGGGACGCTGGGATTGGATGCATGCACCGGTAGAGGGGGAGTCAGAAACACGCCTCCAGGTTGGCCTAGGTTTTTGGCGAGCACGTTGAGCGCTAGGATTGCCTGTCCGGCTTCCATCCCGTTACTGGTTATTAACGCCGAGCCTCCTGGCAGTGCTATGGGATGGGATGCATTCGCAAAAAGACCGGCCAGTCGCCTGATGGTGTCCTCGTTCACCCCACTGATTTTGGCAATCTTGCCAAGTTCAACATTTTTATACGCCGGAGGAACCTCCCCGCCCAGAAGCTGAGCAACTGCCAGACCAATTCCCAAGGCGACTAACCCCTCTGTGCCGGGAACAATTGGGATCCATTCATCTGCAGCCGCTGCGGTCTGTGACATTCGCGGTTCAAATTGCACCATGTAACCCCGTTTTCCATCATGTCCCTTCCGCATGGTCGAATAACCTCGTGCGAAAGCAACCGGCGAAAGATAAGTTTCAAGGAAGTTTGCGCCAAAGGAGAAAGTCAGGTCAGCGTTTCCTATGTCAAAGGAAGGCAATGAGGCTACCCCAAAAACCTGATCGGACGCCTTGGTCAGGGTTGCGCGCCCATCGAATATTTCCTGCGCCCCGAACCTCCAGGGAGCGTGAACTCCCATGGCAGTGGTGAGTTCGAAGACCAGATCGGTCAAATGGTCTGATTTCATTCCCAAAAGGAAGGCTACTTCCTCTGGCTTGGTACCGCTGAGAGCGTTTTGGACAACACTGATTGCTTGGTCCCAGGTAAATTTTGTTTGTTTCCCGCTATCGCGATCTTGTTTGTATGGATTTTGGACGCGGTCAGGGTTGTACAGTCCCTGCAGGGAGGCCTGGCCGCGCGAGCAGGTCTTGCCGAGGTTAACTGGATTGTTCGGATTCCCTTCTACTTTGATTGCTCTTCCCTGCATCGTCCGTACCACAATTCCGCAGCCCGCTGGGCATTCCCTGCACGTGCTTGCGTAGAATGTGCTGAGACCGTTATAAGCATATTCCGGCATTTTGGTATAGGGTTCACGGACAACATACCTGGATGCCGGACCGCATCCGGTCAGAACAGCGACAGATGCTGCGCTGACACCAACAATTTTTATAAAATCTCGCCGGGAAACTTTTTCGGTCATTTTTTTATCCTTATACCCGGTTATTTATGACAGGTTACACAATCGGTCAGCTTGGTCAGCATAACCGGATCGTTTTTAAATTTAGCGCGGTGACAACTGATACACCAGCCCATATTCATCAGTTGTGGTTGCGCCACCGTCATTTGGCTGATTTCACCGTGACAATCTTCGCAATGCAAACCGGCTGCAATGTGCGGACGGTGACTGAAATAAACGAAATCTGGCAATATGGCAACCGGTACCCATGGGATTGGCTGGTTGTTCTTCACGTATGCTGCCAGTTTATCGATTTCTGAATTCTTAATGGAAATTTGTTGGTGGCAAGCCCAACATTTGCTTTCGGTTGGGAAGTCCGGGTGATTGTCCCCGCAACGCCCCCGGGTGACAATATAGACACTGAATACCAAGACTGACATGTAAATTATGGGGAAATTGGATTGGTTGGTTGGGGGGCATCTGTGTAAGGTGAATACCCCATGCCATTCCGACGATCAATAACGCGCCTACTAATGTTAGTCCCACTTTAACCACAGGCTTTTTAAGAAGATTAATAATAAATTTGCCCATGCAGATTCCTTTATTTTATTGAATTTCTAATATTTGGCAATCCAGACTTTTCGCCGGATCTAATTTCCTCTTATTGTGCTATTTCAAGTCCACTTGATTATATAACTGAACTAATAAATTTCCTGCATTTTTTCTGGCGCCCGAAATTATAATATAAATAAACAAAAAAAGCCAAACCTGGTACTATTTGTATTATAATGTTGGCGTTTTATAGAAAGAAAGTCAGTGAATTGTTCTATTGATATAATTCAGGTAATGCTTTAGACAGGGAAAGCCAATGAAACACTTTTTCATTCTTGCCGTATTGGTCTTAGCAAGCACTTTTGCCATCCACAGCGGGATCAATTCGATTGGATTGCTTCCGCCACAGGCTAGTTCCCAGGCAGTTTCGATCGATCAGCTATTCGGGATTTATGTATGGGGGATTGCCTTCCTTTTTTCCCTGGTTGTCGTTGTTTTATTATATAGTTTAATAGTTTTTCGCCGTAAAAAAGGCGAAACAGGCGATGGAGCGTACATAGAAGGCAATTCCACATTGGAGGTCATCTGGACTGCCATCCCATTCATTGCGGTTTTGTATCTTGCGTATATTGGGGCTCAATCGCTTGGTGAAATACGTCTGGTCGATCCTTCGGCGTTACAAGTGAAAGTTACCGCAGGTCAATGGTACTGGCAATTCCAATATCCTGATTTGGGTTTCGGTTCGAGCGATTTGTACCTGCCTTTGGGGAAACAGGTGGATTTCACGATGACCAGTAACGATGTTATCCACTCTTTTTATGTGCCTGAATTCAGGATCAAACAAGACATTATTCCTGGCAGAACGGTTAGCTTGCGGATTACGCCAACCAGATTGGGCAATTATAAGGTTAGTTGCGCCCAGTTATGTGGCGCTAACCATGCGTACATGATTGCGAACGTTGTTGTGGTGTCTCAGGCAGATTTCGATGCCTGGGCGAAACAACAATTGGCTGTTGCTGGGTCTGACCCAGTTTTGCATGGACAGCAGTTGGTTCAGCAATTTGGCTGCCCGGTTTGCCACAGTGTGGATGGCACCAAGAAAACCGGTCCCACCTGGCAGCATCTCTATCAATCCACAGTGAATTTGTCTGATGGTTCGAAGGTGACCGCCGATGAGAAATACCTGGCGAATTCCATTACGAACCCCAATATGCAGATTGTTTCGGGCTTTGATCCGAACGTTATGCCGGGAACCTTTGCGGAGACTCTGGATAATTCGCAAATCCAGGCTATCATCGCATATATTGAAAGTCTGAAATAAATTGACGGAGCAATCATGAGAAAATATTTATCCTTGGGCCTGGTGCGTGGTTTGATTTTCCAGGTCATCGGAACCGCTTTCGGGATCGGCTTCGTTTCCGGCATTCGCGCATTGATGCGTCTTCCAGTCTGGAAAGCAGAACCGGCTGTCGTTGTAGGCGCGCTCTTCGGGGCAATTTTTTTCCTTTTCGGTGTCGGTGTCCTGGACGACTGGCTGAAATGGGCCAATGGAGAGGAAACTCCTGAACATATCGATGAATCAAGCCTTGGTTGGCGACGCTATTGGGGGCCTTCCCAGGATCATAAGGTTATCGGCATCCAGTACCTTACTCTCGCGTTGATCCTGTTTGTGGTCGGCGGCATATTTGCCTTGATCTTCCGTACAGAATTGGCGGAACCCGGCTTGCAATTCCTGACCACAATTGAATACAACACCTTCATGTCTCTGCACGGTATCGTCATGATCATTGGCATCTTGATTGGGGTGGCAGCTTTCATGAATTACCTCGTGCCCCTCTTGATCGGTGCGGATGACATGGCTTTCCCGCGCTTGAACGCTTTTTCATTCTGGATCGCTGTACCTGCCGGGATCATATTGCTCTCCAGCATTTTCTTGGGTGGTTTTGACACCGGCTGGACGGGTTACCCGCCGCTTTCGTTGCGGGCCCCGCTTGGGATGCAAATGTTCTTCCTCGGGGTCTCTCTTTCCGGCTTTTCATCCATTTTGAGTGGTTTAAATATTCTCGTAACGGTGGTCCGCTTACGCGCTAAAGGCATGACGCCTTTCCGCCTGCCCATCTTTGTTTGGGGTGCGATTGCCACATCCATCATCAGTTTAACAGCCACCGAAATGATCGGCTTGGCTTTCGAAATGAGTATGCTCGAGCGCCTGCTCGGAATGGGCTTTTTTGATCCAATCAAAGGTGGCAATCCAATCCTTTTTGAGCATTTATTCTGGTTTTATTCTCATCCTGCCGTTTATGTTTTCGTTCTGCCCGGATTGGGGATTATCAGCGAATTGTTGCCAGTGTTTGCACGCAAACCCTTGTTTGGTTACAAGTGGATAGCCATGTCCTCTTTGGCAATTGCGCTGACGGGTTTTCTGGTTTGGGGTCATCATATGTTTGCTTCCGGCATGGCTGAATATCTGCGGGAACCCTTCATGTACAGCACGCTTTTGGTAGCGGTTCCTACGGGTGTGAAATTCTTCTCTTGGCTCGGTACCCTCTGGAAAGGCAAGGTCACTTTTCCCACCCCAATGCTGTTCGTGTTGGGTGGCATAGTCATCTTCTTACTGGGTGGTCTTTCGGGCCCTCCAAACGCTACCGTCTCGACCGATTTAATGTTGAATAACACTTACTATATCGTTGGTCACTTCCACGATACACTTTTTGGTGGATATGTCTTCCCGTTCTTTGCAGCTATTTTCTATTGGTACCCCAAAATGACTGGCCGTCGTTTGAATGAAAAGTTGGGCAAGCTGCAGTTCTGGTTAATGGGACCTGCCATGTTGGTTCTGACGATTATTATGATGCGCGTGGGCTTCCTGGGCATGCGCCGTCGTGTCGCTGATTATGATCCATCTTTGGATTTCCAGCCTTATCATTTGATTATGACCATTGCGGGTTATCTGATCGCTCTGGGCGCCTTGATTTTCTTCATAAATGTCTTTATCACGAACAAGCGTGGAGAAAAAGCCCCTGGAAATATCTGGAATTCGCTTTCTCCGGAATGGTTGGTACCCTCTCCCATGCCCATTCATAATTACGATAGACCGTTGGAGGTGGTCGGTGACCCTTACGATTACGGCTTACCTGGCGCACGATATGTGAAATTTGAGGGAGATGACTGATATGCAAGAATCAAAACAGCTAACCCAATCCAGGGGTCTTTCGCCGTTGCAGATGGGCTTTATAATCTTTGTAGTTCTTGCCATTCTTACAGCCCTTGAATTTGCCATCGCCATCTTCTTGAATTTTTGGCCCCTTTTGGCTCTTACCTCGCTCCTAAAGGCTGGTCTGGTTTTCGTTTATTACATGCATTTCCTGCGCCTATTTGATACAGATAAGAGCGATGATCGAGAGTCGTTCGCGTACAAACTTGCCACTAATCGCCTGGGATTATGGTTCTTTCTTCTCTCCGACGGATTTATCTTCGGTGGTCTTTTTGTTTCTCGCTTCAACCTGCTTGGCTTAACCCGCCCAGATTTGAACCAGTTCCTGGGTGTGGGGGTTACGACGGTTTTGTTGCTCAGTTCTTTTTTTGCTAATCGCGCCGAAGTTTCCATGGAGCATGGCAACAGGACCCAGGCTATTGTAAGCTTGGCGATTACGATTTTCCTGGGAATTGCCTTTCTTGCGGGCGTCCTTGGAGTGGAATGGCGTTTGGCGCCTTTCAGCCCTTCTGACGGCTCGCAAGGTGCCATTTTCTATACCATGACGGGTTTTCACGCCTTCCATGTATTAACTGGGGTAATCTTCCTTTCCATCGTGCTCCGCAACCTGGCTCGGCAGCGTTACTCGCAGGAGAAGCATTGGGCGGTCGAAGCTTCAGTAGTTTATTGGCACTTCATTGACGTGGTCTGGATTTTCTTCTATCCAGCTCTTTATTTGATCGGAACATTACCGCACTGATCTGTCGGTTGGGGACAACTGTTCCGGTTCATGGCCCGGAAAGGAAGTGGAAAAGATGAATAGGAGATTTTTTTGGGTTGTAACAAGTGTTCTTCTTGTTGCAGTTCTGGCAGTCGCGGCCGCGCTTATTTATAAGAATTTTGGGCAAAAGTATAATGGATCGGTCATCGATCCTCCTGCACAGGCACCGGATTTTACCTTGACCGATCAGAATGGCGAAAGTATCAGTCTTTCGCAATTTCACGGTAAATATGTCCTGCTCTTCTTTGGATATACCCATTGCCTTCAGGAATGCCCCGCTACGATGGCTGTACTTGCTAAAACTCGTACCTTGCTGGGAAACCAGGGTCAGGATGTTCAGGTGTTGTTCTTTTCAACGGATCCGGCTGGAGATACCCAACAGTCAATGTCGGAATTCCTGAACCGCTTTGATCCCACCTTTATGGGCGTTGTAGGTGATTTGGAGCAGTTACAGGCGGTTTGGGCTGAATATGGGGTTTCCGTTGAAGACGGCGGCGAGACCCATTCGAGTTATACATATCTTATCGATCCAAGCGGCAATCTCCGCATGACGTATCCTTATGGAACGACTCCCGAGGAATTCGAAGCAGACTTGAAATTGATGATGCGAAAGGGCTGAATTGCGCAAAGCCTTATTTGTCCGTTTCTTGATTTGTTTAGGTTTCGGATTAGTGCTTGCGATTCCCTTGAGCGAAATTGGGTTCCGCATTGCGCGTAACAATACCAGCCGCCCGGCTAGGACCATTGAGCTGACCATCCCCCCCAATACCTCCAACCAGGTCTCCCGGGGGAAAAGTGTTCTTCCGCAGGATATGGTTTTTGTGGTTGGTGATAAACTACTTGTTCATAACCAGGATTCGGTTGCACAAACCCTCGGACCTTTGTTTATCCCCCCCGGGAGTTCTGCAAGCCTAATTCTTCAATAATGTCGGATACATTTCGCTGGTATGTTCATTCCAGCCCACCCAATATCAGGGCCTGAATGTGACTGCCGCCCTGACCTTATTGACCCGAGTTGAAGGTTATGTAATTGCTGGTGTCCCGATTGGAATGTTGATTGGATTATATAGTTTGATCCTGCGTCCCCTCAAGATTCGCCCACCCTCCTCCGACCCCACTTGATTTATTAACCTGGTTGTCGTGATTTATCCGTTAATATGCCCGTAATGGAATATGCCTGATGTTTCGCCTAATGCTGTCGCGTCGTTGGTGGTTCACAACGGTGATTGTTCTGTTGGGGATTGGATTGACGATTCGCATGGGCATTTGGCAGGTGGATCGTTACCATCAAAACAAAACGTTTGCTGACCACCTGAGCGCCATGCAGGCTGCCCCTCCGGTCACCATAAATTCTGGAAAGCCTTCTGAAGATTTGACCGGCATGGAATACCGGGCAATCCAGGCTACCGGTACATATGATTTTTCCCACCAGGTTGCCGTTCGCAACCAGATCTGGGCTCAAACCTGGGGGAATGATATCGGGTATATCCTGCTTACACCTCTGGTTCTTTCCGATGGAACGGGTGTAATGGTTGATCGCGGCTGGATTCCGCTTAAAGATGACACGCCTGAATTCCTGGAAGCCGTTTGATGTTTCCGGCCCTGTCACGGTCAGTGGGATCATTCGGATGCAAACTCGCCCGGAACTTGGGGGCGAACCGGACCCGACCCTCGCACCCGGCCAAACTTTCTTGGTTTTTTGGAACCAGGTCAACCTGGATCGCTTGCAGGCGCAATTGCCTTACCCCATTCTTGACGTTTACATCCAGCAGGGACCTTTGGCAGAAGACACCGCTTTGCCTTACCAGGGGTTATCAGCGCCGGATTTGACTGCTGCCGACACCAATGCGGGCTATGCTACCATGTGGTTTCTCTTCACAGGATTGCTAATTTTTGGTTATCCTGTATACTTAAGCAAGCAAACGCTCGATACCAGCGAGCGTTAATTTAGAACCTACCCAAAAATTAAGCACAACATTTTGAATACCTGCTATCAAAATGGGTATTTAATCCGTATTTTTGGTTAGGTACTAAAAAATTTTAGCGATTAGGAGGAGGACCTATGCTACCAGTCGTGTTATCGCGCCTGCAATTTGCGCTGACAACGATCTACCACTTTTTCTTCGTCCCTTTGACGCTTGGAATGGTCTGGTTCGTTGCCATCTTTGAAACCATGTATGTCCGCACTGGGAATGAGACCTTCAAGAAATTGACCAAATTCTGGGGAAAACTCTTTCTGATCAATTTTGCCATGGGGGTGGTAACGGGTATCGTCATGGAATTCCAATTCGGGATGAACTGGGCCGGTTACGCCAATTATGTCGGTGATATCTTCGGCGCGCCCCTGGCAATCGAAGCCCTGATGGCGTTCTTCCTCGAATCGACATTTTTGGGATTATGGATTTTCGGCTGGGATAAACTTTCGAAGAAGCTGCACGTCACTGTTATTTGGTTGGTGGCGTTGGGGAGTTCGCTGTCAGCTTTATGGATCTTGATTGCGAATGCTTTTATGCAGCACCCCGTCGGTTATGTTATCAATAATGGCCGGGCTGAAATGGTGGACTTTGGTGCGCTGGTCTTCAATCTCAAAGCTTGGGTGATGTTCGAACATACCCTTACCTCCGGTCTGACCACTGCTGCCTTCTTCATCCTGGGTATCAGCGCCTACCACCTGGTTCGTAAAAAGGACATCGAATTCTTCAAACATTCGTTTAATTTGGCAGCCATAATTGGAACCATCGCCATTACCCTGGTCATTATCGGCGGGCACGAGCAGGGTCTCTGGTTGTTGCAAAACCAGCCCATGAAAGCCGCTTCGTCTGAAGCTTTGTGGAAGACTGAAAACCCGGCTTCCTTTTCCCTACTTACTATCGGTGACTTGAGTGGCCGTAACCTGGTTTGGCAGATCAGGATTCCACGTGTGCTTAGTCTTCTGTATTACAACAAACTTACCGGTCAGGTTCCGGGAATAAACGACCTGCAAGTGCAGTATGTTGCGGAATATGGCCCTGGAAATTATGTCCCATTGGTCGTTTTCACCTATTGGGGTTTTCGGTTTATGGTCGCGGCTGGCTTCACGATGCTGGGCTTGGCGGGATATGCGCTTTATTTTGTCATGCGGAATAGGGTTGGCCCGCAGATTCGCTGGCTGGGGTTATTCGTATTTGCCATTGCCCTTCCCTACATTGCCAATACCAGCGGCTGGGTCCTTACCGAAATGGGTCGCCAGCCATTTATCGTTTATGGGTTGTTAAAAACGGATGATGCCATGTCCCCGGGTATGACCACCGGGCTGGTGCTGTTTAGTTTGATCGGATTTGCCCTGGTTTATGCAGCCTTGATGGGTGTCGACGCTTTTCTGCTCTTCAGGACGGCTAAGGCAGGTCCTTCGACGGTCGATTCTGAGATGCTGGAAACCGAATAGGCAGGTGAAAATATGAATCTTCAAATATTATGGTTCATCCTGATTGCAGTGTTATACATCGGGTTTTTCTTCCTGGAGGGTTTCGATTTTGGTGTCGGGATGCTGTTGCCATTCCTTGGTAAAAACGATCTTGAACGCCGCACCATCATTAATACCATCGGGCCACACTGGGATGGCAACGAAGTCTGGTTGATCACTGCCGGCGGGGCCACCTTTGCCGCCTTTCCACACTGGTATGCCACCATGTTTAGCGGGTTTTATCCCGCCTTGTTCCTGTTGTTGATTGCCTTGATCGTACGAGGCGTATCCTTTGAATTCCGTAGCAAGATTGAAAGCCTGAAATGGCGTAATGCCTGGGACTGGGCGGTCGCAGTCGCCAGTTTCCTGGCAGCCTTCTTGCTGGGCGTCGCCTTTGCCAACCTGGCCAAAGGCGTTCCGATCGATGCCAAAATGCAATATACCGGCAATTTCTGGACCCTTCTCAACCCCTATGGTTTGATCGGGGGCTTTTCCAATGCAGCCGGATTCCTGCTGATTGGGTCGATCTTTTTGAGTTTGAAGACTTCCGGAGAATTGCGGGAACGTGCCCATGCGGCAGCCCGAATGCTTTGGTACCCGGCAGTGGTCCTGATTTTCGCATTGTTGGTGACCACTTATATTTATACCGACATCCTGACCCATATAGGCGTGGATCCTGGGGTGGTGCCCATCGCCTCATTCGTGGCGCTCCTTTTGACAGGTTATTTTGTAAACCGTAAACAGAATGGCTGGGCGTTCGGCATGATGGCGACTCACCTTTCCCTGACGCTCATCTCCTGCTTCCAGATCATGTTCCCGCGTGTGATGATTTCCAGTATTGACCCGGCTTTCAGTCTGACGATTTCGAATGCCTCCTCTTCACCTTATACCCTCAAGGTCATGTCTATCATTGCCTTGATATTTGTACCGGTTGTGCTGGCTTACCAGGTCTGGACATATTGGATTTTCCGGAAGCGATTGACCTCCAACCCTGAAGAATTGACCTACTAACCTCTATATAATCACCCGTCTCCTGCAAGGAAACGGGTGATTAATCATATTTTCTTTCGCTCCTTTGTAACCTGTCTTCTGACGGGCAGCGCTACTTTGATAAAATATACTATAATTATCATAATTATTCCACTCCTCAGCCAGACGAGAGCAGCCTGCCATGCCTGAACACATCCTGGTCACCGGAACCACCGGATATATCGGGGGCCGGTTGGTGCCGCGCCTGTTGGAGGCAGGCTATCAGGTCCGCTGTTTTGTACGGGATCCGGAGCGTCTGAGAGACTTTTCTTGGATTGACCAGGTGGAGCTTGTAATGGGGGATGCATTGGAGCCGCTTTCGTTGGTGAAGGCCATGCAAGGGATCACTACTGCCTATTATTTGATTCACGGCGTGCAGGGTGGACGGCAGGATGCCGAACGCGACCTGCAGGTTGCCGGTAATTTTGCTTTGGCAGCCGAGGTTACCGGGGTCAAGCGTATCATTTATTTTGGCGAGCTGGTGGACCCTACGGATGATCTCTCACCTTACCTGCGCTCCAGGAACGAAACCGGTCATGTGCTGCGCCAGGGTCGTGTCCCGGTAACCGAATTTCGAGCCGGCATGGTGATCGGATCTGGCAGCGCCTTGTTCGAAATGGTGCGTTACACCGCCGAACGCCAACCGGTTTTTTTCTGCCCAAAATGGTTTTTTTCGTTGGCCCAACCGATTGCCATCCGCAATGTGCTGGATTACTTGTTGGCAGTCTTGAAAACCCCCGAAAGTTCAGGCAAGCTGATCGAAATTGGCGGAGCCACCTGTCTGACGTATGCTGAAATGTTGCTGGCCTACGCACACGAGCGTGGCCTGAAGCGTGTTTTGATCCCTTTGCCTTTTTATACTCCTCGTCTTTCAGCATATTGGGTCCATATGCTCACGCCAGTCCATTGGCGGGTATTGCTGCCTCTCATCGAAGGCCTCCATGCCGAAAGCGTCGTGAAGGATAACCTGGCGCAAAAACTATTCCCCCGCATCCAACCGATGGACTACCAGACTGCCGTGCATTTGGCGCTTGGACGGGTCTACACTGATGATGTGGAAACCTCCTGGAGTGATGCGTTGGTGGTTTCGCAGGGAGATATCCGTCCTTATACTTTTACAACCAGCGAAGGCATGATGCTCGAACGCCGTCGCCTATCGCTCGATCTTCCCCCGGGCTTGGTATTTCGTGCCTACACCGGCTTGGGCGGTGAGCGTGGCTGGTTGTATTTGAACTGGACCTGGCAAATCCGCGGCTGGATCGATAAATTGGTCGGCGGTGTCGGCCTGCGGCGTGGGCGCAGGAATCCCGATGATATCCGCATTGGCGAGTCGTTGGATTTTTGGCGGGTCGAGGCAGTTGAACCCGATCGTCTCATTCGCCTCCGGGCTGAGATGAAGGTGCCAGGGAAAGCCTGGTTGGAGTTCCAATCCTTGCCCCAATCCGATGGAAAAACCTTGTTGACCCAGACGGCTTATTTTGCCCCGCATGGATTGGCTGGTTTCTTATATTGGTATTTGCTTTATCCTATTCATGGGTTTATCTTCAGCGGTTTGATCCGAAAAGTGGCTGAACGGGCAGAAAAACTGGCTGGATCGCCGCGGAAATTGTCCTTGGACGCCTCTTAGTGTCTATCCGGAATATATTTAAGAACCGCATTTTGAGGGAATGCGGCTTGACCGCCCAGGTGCATATTGCGAACTCCTCCCAGGTTTTCGGATCGGTTCTTATTATGGGTATTTGAATGGCCTTTGATAAATGCGTTTTAGTCACTGGTGGAACTGGCTATGTCGGGGGTTGTTTGGTGCCGCGTTTGCTCGAGAAAGGTTATCGCGTACGCATGCTGGTGCGAGATCCCGGACGGCTTGCCGGTCGGGATTGGGTCTCTGAGGTTGAAATGGTTCAGGGGGATCTACTCACGGACCACATTCTGGATCAAGCCATGCTGGGTACATCCGCAGCTTATTACTTGGTTCATCACATGGCCAGTGGGCGGGATTATTTCGAAAAAGAACTCCAGGCAGCTCGCATGTTTGCTTCGGCTGCCGGACGGAACGACTTGGAACACATTATTTATCTGGGTGGATTGGCTGAACCCGACAAGGATATTGGTCGTCACCTGCTCTCGCGCATCCAAACGGGCGATACTCTCCGCCGTGGAAATGTTCCAGTGACAGAATTTCGAGCCAGCCTGATCATTGGGTCTGGCAGTATTTCTTTCGAGCTGATCCGCTACCTGACCGAACAACTTCCCATCTTGTTGGGTTCGCAATGGATCAACAACCTTACCCAACCGGTCGCCATCCAGGATGTCTTGGAATACCTGCTTGCAGCATTGGAAACCCCGGATAGCCGGGGAAAAATCTATGAGATTGGTGGGCAAGATATCCTCACTTATGCAGAGACCATTTTGACTTATGCACGCTTGCGTGGACTGAAACGCCGGCTTCTCCTGGTCAGTGGATTACCGGTGGATCTGATGGCCCAAATTGCCGGGATATTGACCCCTGTTCCGGCCCGGATTGCCGGACCCTTGCTGGGTGGCATGTGTACCAATAGTGTGGTCCAAAATGATTTGGCCGCACGGGATTTTCCTCACATCCGCCCGATGGGTTATGAATTATCCGTGTTGGTTGCCCTGGACCGGCTATCTCCCGGCGGGTTTGAATCTGGATGGGGAAATGCTCCCGCATCGTTTAGAATTAAACGCGAAGGATTTTTCGCGGAAGGTCAAAATATCTCCTTGAAAGCTACTCCACAGGCTGCCTATCGTACTGTCACTGGATTGGGAGGTGATAACGGCTGGTTGGCGCTGAATGTTCTTTGGAAAATACGCGGGTTGGTTGATCGGTTGGTTGGAGGTCCGGGAATGCGAGGTCGGGCGGTCGGGCTTGGGCTTGTTGAGGGCGGCGTGGTTGATTTTTACCGGGTCGAATCGCTTATTCAGGACCGCCTGGTACGATTAAAGGCCGAGTTGAAAGCGCCAGGCATCGGTTGGATGGAGTGGCGCATCTCACCACAATCTGGTGGATCGGTCTCCATAAACCAGATTGCCTACTTTGCTCCCAGGGGTACCGCTGGATATCTTTATTGGTATTTACTCCTCCCATTTCATCGCTTGGTTTTTTCAAGTTTGCTAAAGGCAATTGCCAGGAGTGCACACCAGGGTTAAGAAAATATGATTTAATAGGAGGGGTTGTTTTCGATATTCTTCAGGTTTTTTTCGTCAGGACGGAGGTTTCAATGACAATCAACTTTTCAATGTGGAAGCAGGCCTTGTGGAGCCTGGTGAAAATGGATAATAAGGCAGAATGGGACAAACTGGACGTTGTCTCCAAATGGCTCATCGCCACCCGTTCTGCTGTGACAACCGTTACGCTGTATTCCTGCGTCATAGGGGGACTGTTGGCCTGGCAGGATGGTCATTTTGCTTGGTTGCCCTGGATCATCGTCACACTTGGCTTGTTCATTGCGCACGGGACCAATAATTTCCTGAACGACTACACCGATTTCAGCCGCGGGGTCGACAAGGACAATTATTTCCGTACCCAATATGGTGTCCACCCGCTGGTACAGGGATTTTGGGCTAAACGCCAGCAGTTGACCTGGTTCTTTATCAGTGGAACTCTGGCATTCGCCTCGGGAATTTATGCCCTGTTCTATACACATTTTTCTCCTTTGATCATTGGTTTGTTTGCTTTTGGTGCGCTGGTATTGCTTTTTTACACCTGGCCGCTCAAATACTTGGCGCTGGGAGAATTGTCCATTTTCTTGATCTGGGGTCCGATCCTGGTTGTTGGAGTATATAGCGTCCTGGCAGGTGGGTGGACACCGGATTTTTGGAACGTAGTTCTGGCCGGTGTACCTTTTGGTTTGAGTGTCCTGAGTATCAACTTTGGGAAACACATCGACAAATCCGATGATGACAGGAAAAAGGGGGTTGGCACGTTGCCGGTCAGGATTGGCGAAAAAGTCGCTCGCTACATGAATATGGCGGTTCTGATCCTGATCTACTTGGTCATCTTCTACTTGGTTTTTGTTACCCATTATTTCACACCGGTTATGTTGATTGTGCTCTTTGCCGGGAAGCGCCTGTTTTATGCGGTCGCCGTTTTGGCAAAACCGCGTCCTACCGAGCCGCCCAAGGAATGGCCTGGCTGGCCCACTTGGTTTTCCGGATTCGCTTTTTATCACAACCGCATGTTCGAAAATCTTTTTGTGCTCGGTTTACTGGCCAACACACTGCTGCGACTGTTCACCAATTTCTGGCCGGTAAAATAAACTTAATCCGCACAATCGGAAAGTTTTAGTTTTGCGTGTGGGTGCGAAAACCACCCGCACGTAAATTGTGTTCCCTTTGTCTCACGCCTGCTCCTGTCCTGCTCGATGAGTATAACCCGCAAACTGATAAATCTTGCCAGGGATAGTCGCCTGGCTCTGGCATTGACCATTTTGATTGGATTCCTGGCCGGGCTGTTGACGATTGGACAGGCCTGGGCTATCAGTCGTGTGGTGGATGGAGTCTTCCTGGCTGCATGTTCCCTTTCGGAAGTGGCGGGATTGCTCCAAATCATCCTGGGCATACTGCTCCTGCGCGCTTTGTTGGCGTTTGGGAGTGAGGTCAGCGCGAATGCTATCGCTGTAAAGATAAAAAGCGACCTGCGAAAGCGCTTGTTCGACAAAATTCTGAGCCTGGGACCCGCTTATACGCACCGCCAACGCACCGGAGAGCTGGTCAATGCTGCCGTGGAAGGGGTGGAGGCGTTGGATGCCTATTTCAGCCAGTACCTGCCTCAACTGGTGATTTCTGTGCTAATCCCATTGAGCATTTTGCTGGTGGTTTTTCCACGCGATCCCCTTTCGGGCCTGATTCTGCTTTTTACCGCTCCTTTGATTCCGGTCTTCATGTACTTGATTGGAAAAACTGCCGAAGCCCTGACCAAACGCCAGTGGAATACCCTCAGTCGACTGAGCGCACATTTCTTTGACAGCCTCCAGGGATTGCGGACGTTGAAAGAACTGGGCCGCAGCCAGGATCATGCCAGGTCGATCGCCGATGCTGGCAATCGCTTCCGGGATGTCACTCTGGGGGTTTTGCGTGTCACTTTCCTTTCCGCCTTGGTTCTCGAACTGGTAGGGACGATCAGCACGGCACTTGTGGCGGTTGAAGTAGGTTTGCGCCTGCTTTATGGGCACCTGACTTTTCAACCGGCTCTTTTTTTACTGATCCTCGCACCGGAGTTTTATATACCTTTGCGTATGCTCGGGCTGCGTTTCCACGCTGGCATGGCTGGCACATCTGCCGCTCGCCGGATTTTTGAACTATTGGATGAGACCGACCCGGGCTTACCCCATAACCTCCTGGAGATGGGTAAGGACCAGGCTGGTGCCTCTGAAATTCCCTCATTCTCGTGCCTTTCCCTCTCAGGTCTCTCATACTCCTATCCTGGAGAAGGTGAACCTGCCTTGCAAGGGCTTTCTCTCGAAATCCACGCTGGCGAGCACATTGCGCTGGTGGGCTCTTCCGGCGCAGGAAAATCCACCCTGGTCGCGCTGATTTTACGTTTCATCGAACCCGACCAGGGGCAGTTACGCTTGGACGACCGTCCCTCGACCGATATTCCACTCGCATTCTGGCGTGCTGGCTTTGCCTGGGTCCCCCAGATCCCGTTCTTGTTTCACGACACGATCGCCAATAATCTGCGTGTAGCCAGAGATGATGCCAGCATGGCTGAACTTGAATCCGCTGCGCACCTGGCGCACCTGGATGCATTTATCCGCACTCTTCCGGATGGGTATGAAACGCTCATCGGTGAAGAAGGTGCTCGCTTGAGCTCTGGACAGGCGCAGCGTCTGGCACTTGCTCGAGCCTTCCTGAAAAATGCTCCGGTGCTAATCCTGGATGAACCGACCTCCAATCTCGATCCGGAGCAGGAAGCCTTGGTGGAAGCCTCCCTGCGAGAATTGATGCATGACCGCACCATTATTAGCATTGCGCACCGTCTCAATACGGTCTTCCAGGCCGACAAGATTTTCGTAATGGATAAGGGGTATATAGTCGAAGCCGGTACCCATGCTCAATTATTGGAAAAGGGTGCTGCCTATGCAGCCTTGATTAAGCCGTTGCTGGGCGGAATTCCAGCAACCCCGGCCGAATACCAAAGGGAAATAAACCTGCCTGACGTCCCGTCGCTTGCATCCGATCCGAATGCTTTGGCTGATGAAAACTATCCTGGAATCAGCCAGTCGACCCTCGGGATTACTGCCTGGGAATCCCCCCTCAGCCACCTTCAAGGCACGCTCTCACGCCTTTTATCCTTCCTGCGTGGCTCTTGGGGCTGGGTAGCATTGTCCGTTCTCCTGGGGGCATTGACCGTTGGCAGCAACGTTGGGTTGATGGGCACTGCTGCTTACTTGCTCTCGGCCGCCGCCCTCCATCCTGAGATCGGAACCTTGGAAGTCGCTATTGTCGGGGTCCGTTTCTTTGGGCTTTCACGCGGCGTTTTTCGTTATGCCGAAAGGCTCACCTCCCACAATGTTACCTTCCGTTTATTGGCCCGCCTGCGTTTGTGGTTTTATCAAAACCTGGAACCGCTTGCACCGGCCAGGTTGATGCAATTTCGTACTGGCGACCTGCTAGGGCGGATTGTTTCAGATGTGAATACCTTGGAAGATTTTTTTGTGCGCGTAATTTCTCCGCCTCTGGTGGCATTGGTCATTGCGCTGTCCATGGGGATATTCTTTTTCCGGATCGCGCCGATATTGGCATGGACAGAGCTCGCCAGTATGGCGCTGATAGGCATATGCCTTCCTATTTTCGCGGCAGCCGTCAGTCGCAGTACGGGTGCGGAATTGATCTCCCAACGGATCGGCCTGCAGTCCCGGCTTGTGGACGGAATTCAGGGTTTGGGCGACCTTTTAGCTTTTGGACGTGATACGGACTATTCTCGCCGCTTGTTGGAGGCCGGCCGCCTCTATGGAAATACGCAACGCCGCCTGGCTGCTCTGACTGGTCTCTCCAGCGCTTTGGTCGTTCTGCTGGTCAATTTCGGGATGCTGGCGGTACTGGGGTTGTCCATTCCGCTGGTTGGCACTGGCCAGATTTCCGGGGTAATGCTTGCCGTGATAACGCTGTCTGCCCTGGCTGGCTTCGAAGCCGTCATGCCATTGCCTTTGGCGGCCCAAACTCTTTCCTCCGCGCTGCCGGCAGCCCGGCATCTTTTTGAGCTGGTGGATGCAGAACCTGCCGTCAGGGATCGCGTGTCTGTGGAGAAAAAGCCAGCTGCAGGAGGATTCCCGATGCCTGCGCTTCCGCAGCTTGCCGTAAAACATTTGAACTTCTCGTATCCTGATAACCCGCAACCCGCCTTGTGCGATATCTCATTTGAATTGCCGCCCGGCAAGCGCCTTGCCATTGTCGGACCCAGCGGTGCGGGAAAATCTACCTTGGCGAACCTTCTGTTGCGCTTCTGGGACTATTCTGATGGCCAGATTCTGTTGGATGGCCTTGACCTGCACGAATATCCACAGGCAGAACCGCGTCGGCTGATAAGTTTCATCTCACAACGGACCTTTTTCTTTAACGACACCCTCCGCAATAACTTGCTGCTTGCCAACCCTGCTTCGAATGCTGCTGAATTGCTGAGCGCCACGCAGCGAGCTCAGATCGCTGATTTTATAGCCGGGTTGCCTAAGGGCTATGATACCTATATTGGGGAACACGGGTTGCGATTAAGTGGAGGCGAGCGTCAACGTCTGGCGCTTGCTCGTGCCTTCTTGAAGGATGCTCCCATTTTCTTGCTGGATGAGCCGACTGCCAATCTGGATCCCGTTAATGAGCGCCTCATCCTCGAGACGCTTTTCCCACAGACCCGCGGTCGCTCGCTCCTGCTCATCACGCACCGGTTGGTGGGACTGGAAAACATGGACGAAATCCTGGTGCTGGAGCATGGCCGCATTCGCGAACGCGGCACGCAAATAGAATTGCTGTCGTTGGGTGGATTGTATCGCCGCTTGTGGGAAATCCAGAACCGCATGTTGCAGGACGACTGATGGGGTGAGTGTCTTTCGCCCACGATCAGCCCCTTTCATAAACAGAACATTAGTGCTATAATATGATTATGCTGCCTCCACAAAATTTCTACGCAAAAAAAAGCTTCTCTTCCACCTCCTATCCTGGGTTTCGAATTGTGGTTAATAGCTCTAGCGGCAATGGAAAAATGAAAGAAAATGCAAGCGAATTATTCGTTCCTCATTCGTTTTTTTTGAGCATACTAGAACGAATATTCCCTCGTCCCGAATGCTTTTCCTCGAAAAACTGCTTGCTTTGCGAGAAACCCTGCGGGAGTTTTTTTGACGACTTCCTCGCCTCACGAATGCCGGTTTCCGATTACCGAGTACCGGATCACCCATGTCACTCCACATTCAACAATTCTCAACCATCAATCCAAAATCTAAGCCCCCTTCTCCCGATTCGTTTTTCCAAACAAATCATTCAAATCACCCGGAATTTCCGCAAAAAACCGGAAGCTCTGGCGGTCCGAGCTTCCAAATCCCCCACATATTGTGTTTTTACCTATTCGTTTTTTTATTCGTTCCTCCTTCTTTCATCCCCTGCCTACCCAACGTTCCTAAATTACCTGTCAATAAATTTCAGGACTTGACAAATGATATCGACATACGTCCAACGAGTAAAGACAAACCTTTACCGCTTCTTCGATTTTTATTACCCAATCTGTTGTGTGTATTTCGTACGGTAATTCGGCGGTTCGTATATTTCTATGAAAGGATTGCAAAAATGATTGGTTGGATGGGTAGAAATTGCTTGCGCCATGTATACATGCGTGCTATAATGCCATCGACGTTTGGCTTAACTCATCCCCGACAAGATGACAAGTTGATTTTCTTGAATTCTAACCCAACTCCTTAAAATCTAATAAGCAAACAAGCCTGCCCTGGGGACTTGTCATTTTTCCTATTCCCATCAATCCATACTACACTTTGAGAAAGCGACATGAATATACTTGAACTTGAGAATAAACCCTTGGCCGAATTCCGCGACATCGCCAAGGAATTCAGCGTTGTCAACGCACACCGCCTGAAAAAAGAAGCTCTGATTTTGTCCATATGCCAGGAGGAAGCCGCCAAGCAGGGGATCGACATGCGCGGCGGTGTCCTTGAGATCATGAGCGAAGGCATCGGCTTCCTGCGTTCGGCACGCTACAGCATCAGCGAAGATGATGTATACGTGTCGCAAGCGCAATTGCGCCGTTATGAGATGCGCTCCGGGGACCTGGTGATTGGTCACGTACGCCCGCCGCGCGAATCCGAGCGCCATTGGGGCCTGATCAAAGTCGAATCGGTCAATGGGATCGATCCGGAAGAAGCTCGCCGCCGTCCCCGTTTCGAAGACCTCACTCCCATCTTTCCTGATCGACGTTTCGACCTGGAGACCAAGGGCGACATCCTCTCCACCCGCCTGATCAACCTGATCGTGCCCATCGGGCGCGGCCAGCGTGGCCTGATCGTTTCGCCACCTAAAGCCGGCAAGACCACTATTTTGAAGCAGATCGCCAATGCCATATCGACCCAAAACCCGGATGTTCACTTGATGGTTGCCCTCATCGGGGAACGTCCCGAGGAAGTCACGGATATGGACCGATCAGTCGACGCGGAAGTGATCGCTTCCACTTTTGATGAACCGGTCACCTCTCACGTTCGCACGGCCGAGATTGCCCTGGACCGGGCCAAACGGTTGACCGAAATCGGGCGCCATGTTGTCATCCTGATGGATTCGATCACCCGCCTGGCGCGCGCCTATAACCTGGTTGTCAATCCCTCCGGTCGTACACTCTCCGGTGGTATGGATCCTTCGGCTTTATATCCGCCCAAACATTTTTTTGGTGCGGCGCGTAATTTGGAAGAAGGTGGCTCACTCACCATCATTGCCACCTGCCTGGTGGATACTGGCTCCCGGCTGGATGATGTGGTCTATGAAGAATTCAAGGGAACTGGTAATATGGAGTTGATCCTGACCCGCAAGCTCCAGGAACGTCGAATATTCCCGGCAGTGGATATCGAGCGCTCCTCCACCCGCCGCGAAGACCTTCTTCTTGGCCCGGATATTCTCCAGCGTGTTTGGATTATGCGCCGCATGTATATCCAGATGGTCTCCCCGCCGCCCCAGGGCGCTGGTATGAACTCGTCTGTGGCAACCGAAGCGCTTTTGCAGCGCCTCAGCAAAACCAGGAACAATCAGGAGTTTTTGGAAACCTTAACGGAAGGTATGTAATTATTATGGGTAAATCACCGGGCACTCCCCGCCTTTTTACTGGTATCTCATGGGGGGTGACCATCCTTATAGTTTTCTCCCTGCTTGGCTTTGGGTTCTGGCGTATCCGCCTGCCCTCTGTTTCTGCAGCCTCGCCCGAACCCACCGCAACTTCCCCGAATCGGAATCCGGGGGTCGACCTGCCCGCCGAGGCCGCTCAGCCCGAAGGAAACCCGGCCATTGTCCGCCAGGTTTGGCTGAAAACGGATATCACATCCAACACGACCTACACGATAAGCGAATACACAGTTCAACCCGGGGATGCGTTGTTCAGCATCGCCAAGCAATTCAACATAAAACCGGAAACGCTCTTATGGGCGAACAGCGATATTTTGGGTGACAGCCCTGATAGTCTGCGCGTTGGTCAGGAGCTCAAAGTCCCACCTGTCGATGGTGTTTATTATCAAGTTCAAGAAGGGGACACCTTGGCATCCATCGCCGATAAATTCTCTGCGAACCTGGATGACGTGCTGAACTGGCCTGGCAATAATATCGATTTGACTTCTGAGCAGGTTAAGCCCGGTGACTATGTCATGGTTGTCGGTGGGCACCGCGAATTCGTCCAGTGGATCATCCCGACCGTTGCACGCGGCGCCTCTGGTACCTCCAACATTGGAGGTTCGACTTGTCCTGCTGGGCCGGTCGGAAGCGGTGCCTTCATTTGGCCGACGACCAATCACTACCTCTCGGGTAATGATTATTGGTCAGGTCATCTGGGAATCGATATCGCCGCCGGATTGGGTGCCCCAGTCTGGGCTGCCGATGCCGGTGTGGTGACAATTGCCCAGGGTGGCTGGAATGGCGGATATGGCAATGTGGTCATGATTGATCATGGCAATGGCTATGTGACGGTCTACGGTCACTTGAGCGTAATTAATGTAGTCCCCTGTCAAGGCGTTTCATCCGGGCAATTGATTGGTCAGGCAGGCAGCACGGGTAACTCAACCGGCCCCCACCTGCATTTCGAAGTCCGGCTGAATGGCGGGTTCGTCGATCCTTGGTATGTCCTGCCCTAACCTTAAAAGGATGACCCGGTTTCAAGAGAAACCGGGTCTTTTCGAATATGGACGAACAAACACTTCGCAACGCTCTTTCCAGCCTCCCCCTCGGAGGATTGCGATATTTTGTGCAAACCGGGTCAACGAATGATGTTGCACTTGCCTGGGCAGCGGCCGGTGCGCCAGATCTTGCCCTGGTTTATGCTGAAGAACAGGTCTCTGGGCGCGGTCGCGGAAAGCGAAATTGGTTTACACCACCTGGCGCCGCCCTGGCTTTTAGCCTGGTCCTGCGACCCTTGCCCGGTGAGCAACAATCCATACCGCTTTTTACTGCCTTGGGTGCCCTGGCGGTCTGTGAAGCATTGGCGGCGCAGGGCTTGCAGGCAGAAATCAAGTGGCCAAATGATGTGCTCTTAAACCGTCGTAAGGTATGTGGAGTTCTGGCCGAATCTGTCTGGACAGGAGACAAGGTCGACTCCATTGTGTTGGGCATCGGAGTCAACATCACCCGTGAAGCAGTGCCTCTTGCTGACCAGTTGTTATTCCCGGCTACCTGCCTCGAGGCTGAATCTTCTGGCCACGATCAGATTACTCATGTTATCCACCAGGCAGACTTGCTTCACCAGATCCTTCAGGCTGCGCTTTACTGGCGCAATCTGGTGGCGAAAGATATCTTCCTGCATGCCTGGGAAAACCGTTTGGCTTTCCGCGGCGAGCAAGTTGAGATCCGGACAGAGGGTAATCCAACCAGAACCGGGCGAGTGGATGGCCTGGAACCGGATGGAAGCCTGCGGTTACTTTCTCCGGAAAGGCAGTCCTTTTCGGTACAGTATGGGGAAGTGCATCTGCGTCCGGTTGTATGATATACTTTTTGCATTGAGGTGACCCATGCTCGATAATCTACGTAACCAGGCAACCTTCGAGCCGGATGAAGAAGATGAAGAAAAGATCGAAGCAGTCCAGCCCCCGCAGCCCAAACCACGCAAACCACGCCGGTCTTTTGATCAGGTGACTGGAACCACGGACAAGCAGCGTCTAGCCCTGGCGGTTATGTTACTGGTAATGGTTTGCCTGTTGGGAACAATGTTGCTTATAATAACCGGGAAGGTCGTACTACCTATCGGTTAGCAGGGATTCGAAGAAATGGGAAGGCGCTTCTGTGCTGTCCCTAAGCTTGTCCAAAAAAGTCCAGATTAGGGTGGCTGTTCCCGGATAAATTCCACTAAAATTAAATCCCATGGAATCAGACGAAGTTGCTTCCAGTCAGATCGATATTGAACCGCACAGTTTCTTCGGTCATTATCCCTGGCTCAGGAATATTTGCCTTCTTGTCCTTTTTGGTTTGGGGATAGGTTTTCGATTGTTGAATTTGACCAACCCTCCCTTGGATATCCACGCCTGGCGACAATATGGGTCGGCGGCGATCGCTCGCAGGCTATATTACCAAATGTTGCCCAATGCTAATCCAACGGTACGGCAAAATGCGATCGGGATGGCGCCTCCCGTAACAGAGCCTCCTCTTACCGAATCACTGGTGGCTTTTAGCTACCTTGTGACCGGTGGAGAACACCTGTGGATCATCCGTATCTGGACAACTCTCTTCTGGGTGGTGGGGGGATTGGCTTTGTTTGCGTTGGTGCGCAGGATGACCTCCGATGACGGCGGGGTCATCGCAGTCGGATATTATTTGTTGTTGCCGTTTGGGAATACCACCACCCGGGCCTTTTTGCCGGAACCGTTGATGATCATGTGGATCATCCTCGCACTATATGCCATTCATCGATGGATTGAAGGTCAGAAATGGAAATGGGCCATTGCCACCGGAATTTCCTGTGACCTGGCGGTACTGACCAAGGTATTTGCCGTTTTTCCACTCATCCCTGCCTTTGTGCTGATCGTCCTGACCTCCTTCGGCTGGTGACGTACGATTACCAACCTGCAGACCTGGGCTGCCGTGTCACTCGCAGGGCTTATCCCGGCGTCATATTATATTTTTCCAAACCCTCAATCCGGTGGACACTACCTGGCGACGTGGGTTATCCCATATACGCATCGTTTGCTGGACATCAGCTTTTACATCGAATGGCTGCATTACCTGAATGGAAATTTTGACCTGGCTATGGTACTGATCGCAGTGTTCTCGACGATTCTGCTGGAAAAGCGTTGGCGAGCAATGTGCATGGGTCTGTGGATCGGATATGGGTTGCTCGGTGCTGCAGTTCCAGAATTGATCTATTCCCATATTTATTATGATCTGCCTCTTGTGGCGATCATTGCGATTTCTCTGGGTGCGGCCAGCGCATTTTTGTTGGGGAAGTTGAAGGAGAAGAGCAAGCTCTGGCAAGTCTTTTTCCTAGGCCTCGGCTTGGTGGCAGTGGGATATTCCGTCTTTATGTCACGCAAGGATGTGGTGGTAGACTACCATGCAAAGGCGCTCCAATTACAGGAAATAGGCACCCAATTACCCAAGGGAAAGATCATCGGCCTGGTCGAAGATTATGGTGCTCCACTTATGTACTACAGCGGTAAATATATTGCAGTATATCCGTATTCTTGGGACCATGAGATGGGCGCCATGGCAGGGCATGCCTTTGACGAAAATGCCGACAACCTGGATTATTTCAATTCTGAGGTGCGGGGTTATCCCTATTTTCTGGTGACGAAGTTTAGCGAGTTGGATCTCCAGCCATACTTAAAGCGAATATTGTATGACCGTTATCCAATCTATTCCCAGGGAAACGGGTATGTTATATTCGACCTCAACCACCCCTATTAATGTCGAATTCTCTGAGAAATGGTTTATGTTGCGCTTGAACCCCGTCAATCCAGGGGTAATTCGATCTGAGCTCCCGGCTCGTTAGGATTTTCAGAATTAACCGATGCCCCGACGCGTTTCAGTTCTGCCGCGGCGATGCGCGCAATTGATGCCACCCGGTCGCCTTCCTTGATATCCATCAAATGCACTCCGCGTGTGGCACGACCGGCTTGTTTTACGTTTTTAACTTTTGTCCGCAATACCATCCCATTGGCGGTAATGATGGTCAGATCATCCGCCTCCTGGACCACCCTCGCGGATGTAAGGATCCCTATCTTATCAGCGGCTCCACGCGCGATGGTTTGCACGCCTCCAGTCGCCCTTCCTTTTACCGGATATTCCGTCAACGGCGTTCGTTTGCCATAACCCAGCGTCGTAACCAGGAGCAGGTCCCCACCCTTTTCGATGACTTCCATGCTGGTCAACTTGTCTTTTGTACCCAGGCGAATCCCTGTTACGCCGCCAGCCGAGCGGCCCATTGACCGGACTTCATCCTCGGCGAAACGTAATGCCTGTCCCAGTTCAGTGACCAGGATGATCTCATTATCGCCGTGGGTCAGGCGCGCCCAACCAAGTTCGTCGCCATCCTCCAACCCGATCGCGATGATCCCTGATGGACGGACGGCTGCTAACTCGGACAGCGCCATACGCTTGATCTTTCCGTTTCGCGTGGCCAGGGTAATATATTCCACGGTATCAAAATTAGGGACCGATACTGCCGCAGTGATATTTTCGTCGGCATCCAGTGAAAGCACGTTCACCAAAGGAATCCCTTTTGCGGCACGGTCGGCATCGGGGATCTGGTAGACCTTTTCAGAATAAACCTTGCCCATGTCCGAGAAGAATAGCATGGTGTCGAGGGAACGAGCTGGGATAAGAGTCAGAACCTCGTCTTCTTCCCTGGTCAAATGACCAGTGACGCCCTTGCCACCCTTGATCTGGGAGCGATATGCTGCAGCGGCAACTCGCTTGATGTACCCATGGGCAGTCAGGGAGATAAGCACGGCTTCATCCGGAACAAGATCGGATTCGCTCAGGTTTTCGACCGCTTCAGCAGCGATATGTGTCCGCCTTTCATCGCCATATTTTTCGGATAAATCATGCAGATCATCCTTGATAAGCGCCAGAATTTTCTTCGGGTGCGCGAGCAGATCTTCCAGGTTGACGATCTGTTGTTTGACCTGTTTGTATTCGTCCTCAATTTTCTGGCGTTCAAGGGCGGCCAGGCGGCGAAGTTGCATGTCGAGGATCGCCTGTGCCTGCAAATCTGAGAGTTTGAAGCGTTTTGTTAGACGTTCTTTGGCCACATCCGCGTCGGGTGATTCGCGGATGGTCTGAATGACAGCGTCCAGGTTGTCCAGGGCAATAGTTAGGCCTTCCAATATGTGAGCTCGCGACCGGGCTTTTTCCAGTTCGAATTGGGTTCGGCGGGTGATAACATTCTGGCGATGCTCAAGGAAGATCTGCAGGGATTTTTTGAGCGGTAAGAGACGTGGCTCACCATCCACCAGTGCAAGCATTTGGACGCCAAAGGTGGATTGGAGGGCGGTATATTTGTAAAGCTGGTTGAGAACCTTCTTCGGTTGCGAGCCGCGCTTTAATTCGATGACGATACTCATGCCCCGTCGATCGGACTCATCGCGCAGGTCTGAAATCGAATCGATCCGGTCTTCGCGCACGAGGTCTGCGATCCGTTCGATGAGAGTGGACTTGTTAACCTGGTACGGGATTTCGGTAACGACGATGCGATGCCGGTTGCCGTTCATTTCTTCGATGTGAGCTTTACCCCGTAACACAATCCGGCCCTTCCCAGAAGCATAAGCAGATTCGATGCCCTCCTTCCCGACGATGATGCCGCCGGTCGGGAAATCGGGACCCGGAACGAACTTCATCAATTGCTCGATGGGCACATCGTCCATCGTGTCGTAATTATCAATCAGATAAATCAAGGCCGAGGCTAATTCTTTCAGGTTATGTGGTGGGATGTTGGTAGCCATGCCGACCGCGATGCCCGAAGAACCGTTAAGCAGCAGGTTGGGGAGGCGGGAGGGCAAGACCAACGGTTCTTTGAGCGAACCATCGAAGTTATCGATGAAATCTACGGTATTTTTGTCCAGATCGGCCAGCATTTCTTCGGCCATCCGATGCAGGCGGGCTTCCGTGTAACGCATTGCTGCAGGTGCATCACCATCGACCGACCCAAAGTTTCCCTGTCCATCCACCAGCAGATAGCGCATGGAAAAATCTTGTGCCATACGCGCCATAAATTCGTAGACCGCCAGATCACCGTGAGGGTGATATTTACCCAAAACTTCCCCAACGATACGTGCAGATTTCTTGAAGGCGGTGTTGGCGCGAATACCCATGTCTTGCATGGCGTACAGGATACGACGATGGACGGGTTTCAATCCATCCCGTGCATCCGGGAGTGCGCGCGCAACAATCACGGACATGGCGTAATCCAGATAAGCGGTGCGCATGGTCTCGTCGATGTCCGCCATTTGCACGCTACCGATATTTTGATTGGCAGACTCAGGATTGGGGTTGGTTGGTTCGGGTTCTACCATAAATTATTCCTCACGCGGTAAGGGCACAGCTCAGCTGTGCCCTTATAGGGTATTCTTAACAGCGAATGAATTATACCGCAAAGCGCTTGTCAAATTGAGAGTGGGCAGGTATAATCCCGGCTTGCCAATTCGGGGCGTGGCTCAGCCCGGCTAGAGCGCTGCGTTCGGGACGCAGAGGTCCCCGGTTCAAATCCGGGCGCCCCGACAAAAAGACTTCCTTTAGGTAGGAAGTCTTTTTTTTATTTGTTTCGTTTTTCTCAATGAGGGACAGATGCAAGTAAAAAACCAATTAGCAATGCAGAAAAGGCAAAATTGAAACCTGAGGCAATCGTCAGGATATAACGAGGAACAATTATTTCGTCTTCAGATAGTCACCAATCGCCATGGCAGCTTTTCGACCACCCACCATGGCAGTAACAACCAGGTCCGGACCTGAGACGACATCTCCTGCGGCAAAGACACCCGGACGGGAAGTGGATCCGGTCTCTTTATCCTGCACGGAAATCAACCCATAATCGTGGGTTTCAAGGCCGGAGGTGGTTTCTCCGATAACTGGGTCTGGCCAGTAACCGAGTGCCTTTATGGCAGTGTCCACTGCAATGGAAAAATTAGAGCCTTCAATGGGTACAGGTCTCCTGCGACCCTTTGCATCGGGTTCCCCCAATCGCATTTCAATGCATTCGATGGCGGCCAGATGGCCATCTTCACCGGCAATGAATTTGACGGGTTGGGTCAAGAAACGATACCGGGCGCCTTCTTCTTTGGCCATCTGGCGGTCTTTTTTCCCACCCGGCATTTCCTTCTCGGTACGCCGGTAAAGACAGGTCACTTCTTCGGCTCCCAGCCGGAGCGCAGAACGCAGACAATCGGAGGCAGTGTCTCCACCGCCGATGACTACCACGCGTTTACCGAGCTTAGGACGTTCACGCTTGTCTTCCGGGAGCAGGTTCTGTTCGGTGTTGGCACGCATCAAGAAATCTGTGCCTTCGTAAACACCCGGCAGATCTTCTCCAGGCGTATCCATCCTGGCATCAATACCAACACCCACACCGACAAACACGGCGTCGAATTCTTTCTCAAGCAATTGATCGATGGTTTTGCTTTTTCCAATGTAAGTGTTTCCAACGAAGCGGGCACCAGCTTTTTCGAAATCGGCCCAGCGGCAGAAGAAAACTTCCTTGGCCAGTTTGAAATTGGGGATACCATAAACCATCAACCCACCGGGAGCAGGTTTCGAGTTCGAAAAAGGTAACAGAGTGACCTTGCTCCAGGAGTTTTTCAGCGCAACCAATGCCTGCCGGACCGGCCCCGACAATTGCGACATTCTTGCCGGTGGGCTTTCCAAGCGGAATAGCGACACCGGCCGTTTTGCGCTCGTAACAGGTCACAAAGGTTTCCAGCGCGCCACAAAGAACCGGTTCCTGGGTTTTATTCAATGCGCAAGAGCCCTGACAGAGTTGTTCATGTGGGCAGACACGTGAGCAAATTTCTGGCAGGGTGGAGGTTTGGCGATAAAGCTGTGCGGCTTCGACATAACGGCCTTGTTCGATCAACCACATGGCTGAAGGGATATCGTTATGGGCTGGACACGCCAACATGCACGGAGCCGGATCTGGACAATGGATGCAACGTGAAGCTTCGAGCATGGCTCGGTCTGAATTGAGAGGAATGGCAACATCCCCGAAGTCGCAGACGCGTTCCGTGGGAGACCGAAGCGACAAATCCTGGTAAGGCATGTATACGCGTGCCTTACGATCGATTTCCAAATGTTCACTCGGATATGTTTGCATGACTTCCTCCGAAGAATACCAATGAACTCCACTAATTTGATATACATCATACCCAATCTTGAATGGTATACACAGGTCAGTATGTCATCATTGCTTGCGACGATAATCACAATGTAAATCTTATTAAAATCCTGTGCTGTCATCCCAAAGAAGTTTAAATGACACCCTTAGATTCTCCATTGACAATTTATCTTTAGGGAATCATTACTTTATATGATGTGATTTTTGTTGGGGCCAAGGACTCGACCAGTTAATTTCTGAAACTTTCTTCCTATATAAAAAAGCTTATCTGCAATTTCCGAATAAAGAGGGAGCGAATTCCGTTAATTAAAAGGAAGATTGCGGTCTCGTTACACTTTCATTCGAGAAGGTAATATTTCCATGAAAGATATATAATATACGGCTGTTTGTACCTGAAATGGTTTCTTTCCTGTGCGGGTCATCTCGTCGTTGAATTCAAGCATCCCGTCCTGGATTTCATTAAGCATTTTCTGGATGAGCCATCCATTTCGTTTCAGGCAAGATCGGTCTTGAGATAACCAGTAAAGCAACGTGTCTTTTTTGTGGGCATGTTCACAGATGTATGGAGGAAGGAAGAGATGAGTACACAAAACGATAAGTCAAAGAGGAAAAAAGGCAGAATCTGGATATTAGTTGTGCTTGCGATTGTCGCAATCGCAATAATCGGTTTTTTTGTGATACGAAATCGGAATGCCAGTGCCGCAACTACCCAATACCAGACCACTCAGGCTGAGAAAGGCACTTTGACCGCCACGATCGGAGCGACCGGCACCGTTCGTTCCAACCAGACCGCCGTGCTGATATGGCAAAATACCGGTACCATCGGGGTTTTGAAAGTCAAACCTGGTGACTTGATCAAATCCGGGGATGTCCTTGCAAGCCTGACCTTTTCACCCCTGACGCAGAGTACACTTGAATCAAACCTGGTCACTGCTCAGGAAAATCTGGCAGAATTGACCTCGCCGGAAGCAATGGCAAATGCCAAGCTGGCTATAACCAAAGCAGAATCAGATGTCATCAATACGCAGACAGTTTTGAACAACCAGCAATATTGGAAAAACGATGCTTTAATTCAAAATTATTATGCCAATTATGTGATTGCTAAGGCAAGCCTGGATAAGGCTCAGACCGCCTATGATAATGCGCACGTTGGAGATTATATTAATAATGCCAATGAGGCAAATGCATACCAGGCTCTCTATACAGCGAAACAAAATTACGATAACGCACAGTATTATTACAGCCTTTATTCCCAGGCCCCAACCAAACGACAAGTAGATGAAGCCCAGGCGAATTTGGATTTGGCAAAGGCTACGCTGAAGGATGCTCAGGATTACATGACCACCCTGACCACAGGTGTCGTGCCCGAAGGCGCATCAGGTACGGCTTTATTAAAATACAAACAAGCCCAACTGGCGATTCAAACTGCACAGGAGAACCTTGATGCGGCTAATCTTACCGCACCGTTTGGTGGGACAGTCACCGAGGTGAGTGGGATGGTAGGCGATCAAGTATCGCCAGGAACTGCAGCTTTCCGTATAGACGACCTGTCGTTGATGAAGGTGGATGTACAGGTTTCGGAAGTGGACATCAACAGTGTCCAGGTAGGCCAGCCGGTTACAATGACATTCGATGCGGTTTCAGGCAAAACTTATAACGGAAAAGTGATCGGGGTGGCGCAAGCAGGAGATACGGTCCAAGGAGCAGTGAATTTCACGGTTACCGTGGTATTAAACGATCCGGATTCAAGCGTCAAACCGGGGATGACCGCAGCGGTGACAATCACGGTCAGGCAAGTGAATAACGTACTCCTGGTACCGAACCGGGCTGTGCGACTGGTGAATAACCAGCGGGTGGTATATGTCTTACGAAATGCTCTTCCCGTAGAGGTTAATGTCACATTGGGCGCGTCCTCCGATACGATGAGTGAAGTCGTGTCTGGCGATTTGAAGGTCGGTGATGAGATAATCCTGAATCCTCCCTCCAATTTGTTCAATGGTCCGCCTAATGGTGGCGGCGGGGGACCTTTCGGTGGAGGTAATTAATGGGAATTCCCGTAATTGTTGCCGAGAATCTGACCAAAGTTTATAAAATGGGAGAACAGGAGGTTTCCGCATTATGCGGAGTCTCCCTGCAAATAGAGCGAGGTGAGGTGGTTTCCATTATGGGACCATCAGGATCAGGCAAGTCAACCTTGATGAACATCCTGGGATGTCTGGACCTGCCTAGCTCTGGTGAATACACCCTGGATGGTGAAGAAGTATCCACCCTCTCAGACGACCAATTGGCCGATATCCGCAACCGGAAGGTTGGGTTTGTCTTCCAAAGTTTCAACTTGCTCAACCGGACGACTGCGGTGGCCAACGTCGAACTGCCTCTTCGATACGCTGGGATAACAACCGGAAGGAGGCAAATTGCCATGGAAGCGCTGGAAGCGGTGGGGTTAAAAGAACGCGTGATGCACAAGCCGGCGGAACTTTCCGGGGGTCAACAGCAACGCGTCGCAATTGCACGCGCGCTTGTCAATGATCCTGCCATCATTATGGCAGATGAGCCAACCGGCAACTTGGATTCCAAGGTCGGCAAGGAGATCATGACTTTATTATTGGACCTGAACCAAAATAAAGGCACTACTCTGATCATTATTACACACGATCCCAATATCGCTGCGCAAACCCAACGCGTTATCCGTCTGCGGGATGGAATGATAGAGGCTGTATGAATATTGGACAATCGATCATCGAGGCATTGGAAAGCTTGAACGCCAATCGTTTGCGCTCAGGCTTAACCATGCTGGGTATCATTATTGGGGTAGGCGCGGTAATCGCAATGTTATCGGTTGGCCAGGGCGCACAATCATCCATCACAGGGGCGATCAGTGGGATTGGGACCAATTTGCTGTTCGTTATGTCTGGTAACCAGACACAGGACGTTCGAAACCCACGCCCGCTCACCATGGAAGATGCCCAGGCGATTGCCGACCCTTTGGTTTCACCGGATGTAGAAGCCGTTGCTCCAAACATCCAGGGGAGCGCCGAAGTTAGTGTGGCTAATGGAAAACAGACCAGAAACACCATTACAGGGGTTACCCCGGATTTCTTTCAGATGCAAAATTACGCCCTGACAGAAGGTTCATTCATCACACAAGACCAAATACTTGGTCAGGCATCGGTGGTGGTGATTGGTCCGAGCATCGCAGATAAATTATACGGGCGGCACGATGGCCTGATTGGTGAAACGCTTCGTTTGAATGGGCAACCTTTTCGAGTGATCGGTATAACTGCATCAAAGGGAGGCGGCTCTTTTGGCAGCCAGGACAGTAACATATTCGTTCCCATTTCAACTGCCCAGGCCCGTTTGATCCATCGTTCAACCGTCAATGAGGTTGATCTAATCTACGTCCAGGCCACCAGTTCCGATACTGTAAATCTTGCTACTGACGAAGTCAGCCAGGTTCTGCGACAACGACACCACACACCGATTGGCATCGATGATTTCACCATTTTTTCGCAAAAAGACATTCTCTCAATTGCCACGACCGTGACGGGTGTTTTTACCATATTCATTGGCGGGATTGCCGGGATATCGCTTTTAGTTGGGGGGATCGGTATTATGAACATCATGCTGGTTTCGGTTACCGAGCGGACGCGTGAGATCGGCTTGCGAAAAGCGTTAGGGGCGCGTAAGCGGGATATCCTGGTTCAATTCCTGACTGAATCATCCCTGCTTAGCCTGTTTGGAGGAATTATCGGAATTGTGCTGGGATGGGCGCTGGCGTTACTGGTTGGAAGGATTGCTACGGCAACCGGAAATCCTTTCTCGCCAACTGTCAACCTGAGTTCAATCCTGTTGGCAACGCTATTTTCTGCGGCGGTGGGATTGTTCTTCGGCATCTATCCAGCTAATCGCGCCGCAACCCTGGAACCGGTGGAAGCGCTGCGGTACGAATAAAACATCATAAAAAGGGATTTGCCAATTGATTATATGCCTGGCGAGTAGAGGTATTAATTGATCGCCACTTAAAATCAGGTGTTGATCTGGCGAAAGCCACCAACGCCTGTTTTATTTTCCTTTTTAAAATTGAGAAATCAGGATAAATCCCCATATAATTGAGGAATGATAATCCAAATAGAGAAAATATCGGCTGACCATCTGGATGATTATGCCAAGATTCCCAGCGCTTTCGAGGTTAGATCCATTTTGGAAGTAGAACTGGTTGAAGATGGGTTGGGAGGAATGCGACTCCACGAAGTGCCGATCAAGCCATATGTCAAAGATTACGATACGCCGGGCGAGTACCCAACAGATTGGCCAGCCCGATTCGATGTTTCAAAATGGGGATTTTTCCTTGCGAAAATGGGGGACAATCTGGTGGGAGCAGCGGCGGTCGCCGTAGATACAACCGGCGTGTTCATGCTGGAAACGCGTAATGATCTTTCTGTTTTGTGGGATATTCGAGTCGGAAGGGTGGGGCGAGGGGCAGGCATTCCACTTTTCCAGCACGCAGCCAATTGGTCGCGTGAGCATGGGTGTTCCCAGATGAA
This sequence comes from uncultured Chloroflexia bacterium, assembly GCA_963814135.1. Lineage (GTDB taxonomy): Bacteria > Chloroflexota > Anaerolineae > Anaerolineales > Villigracilaceae > UBA877. The sequence continues at coordinate 322,677 of CAWFBZ010000008.1, forward strand.
GATTGAGACCCAAAATGTCAACGTTCCTGCCTGTCGTTTTTACCAACGCATGGGCGCCCACCTGGGTGAAATCCATATTCACGGATATGCAGCAGTCCCGATAGTGGCGCATGAGGTGATGTTAAACTGGTATATGGACCTCAAGAATACCTAGAAGCAGATAATATGGAGGTAAAATTGACCTTGGAAACAGTCCGAGATAGACATATTTTTCCTGAATTTTTGAAAAGAACCATATTATTGATGACAATAAATTAGAGGAGAGCAATGGAAGAAAAAATGCAACAGCTCAAGGACTTTCTGAAGGAAGTGGCGGATTTGAACTATATCTCTGCCCTGCTTGGTTGGGACCAACAGACCTATATGCCAAACGGTGGCGCAGAGGCGCGTGGAAATCAACTGGCTCTGCTCGGGAAATTGGCACATGAGCGAGGTACCTCCCCGGAATTGGGCGCTTTGCTCGAGGAACTCAAACCTTATGCAGCCACTCTCGACCCTGATTCGGATGATGCCAGGATCGTAAAGGTGACGGCGCGAGATTACGACAAAGCTAAACTAGTGCCAACTCGGCACGTTGTGGAATTTGCGCAGGCAACTACACTGGGTCAGCAAGCCTGGGTAGAAGCTCGCCGGAAATCAGATTTCTCCATTTTCCGACCGCACCTTGAGAAAATCATCGCGCTACGCCAGGAATATGCCTCCTTTTTCCCGGGTTTCACTCATCCTTATGATGCCCTGCTGGATGACTTCGAACCAGGCATGAAGACAACGGATGTAAAAGCGATTTTTGATAGCCTGCGTCCGAAACAGGTGGAATTGATCAAAGCCATCGCAGGGAAACCTCAAGTGGACAATTCCTTCCTTCACCAACCATTCGACGAAGCCAAACAATGGAGTTTTGGTGAGCAGGTGATTACCCAATTCGGTTACGATTGGCAGCGTGGACGGCAGGATAAAGCCGCACATCCCTTTACAACAGAATTCAGTATAAATGACGTGCGAATTACAACGCGTGTGGACCCCGATTTTCTGAACCCGATGTTATTTGGAACCATGCACGAATGTGGACATGCGCTGTATGGACAAGGAGTGGCTCCCGAATTGGAGCGGACCGGATTGGAAAGAGGGGCATCGCTGGCTGTACATGAGTCACAAAGCCGGCTATGGGAGAACCTGGTTGGACGTTCCATGCCATTCTGGGTGCATTTCTACCCGCACCTGCAAGAGGTATTTCCACAATTAGGTGATGTTCCTTTGGGCAGGTTCTATAAAGGCATCAATAAAGTTCACCCATCCTTCATCCGGGTTGAGGCAGATGAAGCTACATATAACCTGCACATCATGCTGCGCCTGGAGATAGAAATTGCAATGATGGAAGGGACAGTAGCTGTCAAAGATCTGCCAGGTGTTTGGAATTCCAAAATGGAAGATTACTTGGGGGTGACCCCACCAGACGATGCAAAAGGTGTTTTACAGGATATTCACTGGTCCGGCGGAAGTATCGGATATTTTTCCACGTATGCACTTGGCAACCTTGTCTCCGCACAGTTATGGGAAAAGATCAACCAGGATATCCCAGACTTGGACGAGCAAATACGCCAAGGCAAGTTCGAAGTCCTGCTAGCCTGGCTGCGGGAGAAGGTTCACCGGCACGGAGCCAAATTCGAACCCCAGGAACTGGTCCAAAAAATAACTGGATCCAAGATCAATTCGGCAGCCTATATGCGTTACCTGTCGAAAAAATTCGGAGAAATTTACAACTTGTAAATCAGAAAGACGCTCCGGGAGGGGCGTCTTTCACAAACTATGGATAATTTCTGCATGTCCCGGCGCATCCTCCTGACCTGTAGTCTTCTGGCACTTTTAACAGCCTGCATACAGGTAACCACGACTCCAACAATTGCCACGGTTAAAATTCCGGCATCCGCAACTGCCCCATCCGTAACGCCGCCTGCACCATCGCTCCGTACCCAAGTTCATGAAACTACATCTCCGACCCTCCCGGAAGCCAGTGTCACGCCGGATGAGGTCCCCAGAGCAACCCCACAGCCTCTGCCGTCGCTACAAATTACCCCTGCTGCCACAACCACGCCTGCGCTGCAACCATCTGCCAATTCCGGGGCGATCCAATTCCTTGGCCCGGGTCCGTTATCGAAAATCGTATCGTCGATCAAGGCGTTTGGTTATGCCATCCCGGGTTATAACAATAAAGGCCGCCTGGATCTGTACGGGGAAGATGGACGCGTGGTTGCGACGCAGCTCTTGCAGTTGAATACGCCTTATAAATGGGCATATTTTTATTGGGAATTACCTTTCAAGGTCACTTCTGTTGGAGAATTGGGCCGGTTGAGCCTGAGTACTCAGGATGAATACGGTAGGATCAATGCGGTTAATTCGGTGCATCTTTTATTGCTTTCGGAAGGGACATCCTTGATCAATCCACCGGACGACCTAAACGAGCGCTGTATCATCGACCTGCCGGTCCCTGGGCAACGCATCAGCGGTGGGATTTTAACAGTCTCGGGGAAAATGCATCCTTTCAATTCCTTGCCACTGACAGTGGAACTGGTTGCTCGGGACGGGACTGTACTAGGGATTCAATTAGTCCCCATCTCCCCGTCAGCAGAAAATAAGTATACCGCCTTCCGCGTAGATGTACCCTATGGGATCAAGCAGGGAACCTGGGCATTACTGGTGGTGCAACAAAATGACGATCGGATCGGTGGCATTATGTATCTATTTAGCCGGGAGATTTACCTCAGTCCTTGACGCCCCCCAATGGGTGGAGTACAATAGCCGCTCGTTAGAAGCGTCCTTATCGACGCACCCATCGCGGGGTAGAGCAGTGGCAGCTCGTCAGGCTCATAACCTGGAGGTCGGTGGTTCGAGTCCACCCCCCGCAACTAATTAACAAGGGATTGAATTAGAATGCGAACGCCTGAAAAGGCGTTTCTTTTTATTTACCCCCGGTAAGGATTATTATGGGAGGATACCTTCAGAAGGCAAATAATCAGTCATATGACCCTCGAATATGAAAGAGTTTATTTTTATTCGGGGATGTGTTCTCATCTGATTGAATAATTTTTGGGTGGTCTTTTTTTTGGTTCATACAAAAAATGAAAATCCCTAGATTTCCTGCTTCGAGAAGATCCATGCCGCCAGGCAGGAGACAGCTACTATCGCAAATAGTGGGACATTTAGTGACAGGAAAGATGGCACAGGTATTCCTGCCATCAGGTTCAAGGATATCGAAGGATTTGCAGAGCCATTTACCGGTATTGCCAGTGTCAAGGGATCACTCTTGCTAAAGAAGGTATGAAAGATAAGGAGATATTTTTGACGATCTGGAATGCAATGGGAATGGCGATAGCATAGCCGTTATGTTCAAATAAATCTTGCGCATATTGCATCGAAATCATTCCGCCTCTTCCAAAACCGATATTAGGACTCGCAGGGTTTCTTCGGGAGAGGCACTTTTACAAATAAATTCAGCTCCGGCTGCATGAGCTCCTAAGGCATCTTCCGGATTCAAGCTGAGCAAAACAACTTTCAAGGAGGGATAGGTGTTCTTAAGAAGGATGCAAGTCTCGGGTCCTGGGACGCCATGAATATTCCAATTAAGTAATAGCAGATCTGGTGGAGTATCGGCAAGTTTTTGGATCAAACTGCCGGTATCAGAAACTTCATCGATAAATCGAATATCCAGTCTCCGGGTTAGCAACAAGGCCAGGGCCTTGCGAAAAGCCGGGTCTGGATCAGCAATCAGGATTCTTTTCATATGTACCTCGGTTCTAGTTTACGCTTTTGAATTCGAATCAGCGCCTGCCCTAGGTCGAGGTTTATCCTAGCCGAATGGCTAGGTTAGGGAGATTGTGACTGGGAAATTTTCCTTGTTTTCTTATCCCGGCATTTGACAGAAATCAATGGGATTACTAGGTTGCTCAGGCGAGAAAGGATTCCATAAACAGCCGCCATGTCAGGCAAAACCCCACAGATGATCGTTTCGTCTGAAGAGATTTCACGGACTTGCATTTCTTCGAACCAATCCGACCAGTTATTATTCAATTTTCCTTTTACACGAATTTCAGTCTTATACATACCGATGTTCCTCATCAGCGTCAGTGTATCAAACCTGGTGGAATTTGAAATGATACGAAAGGATTAACCAATGGATTAAAAATGCGAGCGAACTGATCCTTCGCTTGGATCTCCCCCTTGATATTCAGATTAAAGTAATTTGATCAACTTTAAATCCCGCGCCTTATTGACAGCCTGGACGCGATTATGAACGCCCATTTTACCGAAAATATTCTGAGAGTGGGCTTTCAAGGTGTTTGGAGAGAGATATAAACGGGCGGCAATATCTGCGTTGGAAAGACCTTCAGCCATAAGCGCAAGAACCTCCGTTTCACGGCTACTGAGAGGTTCCATCAGCCCACTCAAGACCGAAGGTGGCTTTTTCTTCTGGCTTCTACGACCCAAGCTCAGTTCGTTTGCTTCGGGAACCGCACCCGGGTCTCCAATGTCAAGAACCCTATGAATAAATTCCTGAGCCACTCCCAGTTTCTTTGCTTCATTCAATAGAGGGGTCAGGATAGGATTCTGGTCAACCAGGCGCAAGTAACCAAGATTTCTCAGCCCGAGAGAGTGCCATACGGAGAGGTTGCCATGCCTGATCCTTTTGCCCCTGGAGATAATATGCCTGGGCTTGAAGGAGGCAGAGATCGATAACCCGATGAAACAGGCCATGTTCCAGGGCTACATCCAGAATAGGTTGGATGATTTGGAGTGTTTTCCCAGCTTCACCCAGAATTATCATAACCCTGATCCAGGCGGTGTAAACAGCATAATCTGCCTCATCATGCCAGGCTGGTCCTATTCCCGGTACGAGAATCCCTGGACCCAGCTCAGGGGAATGAGTTCCAGCCCATTCCAAAGCTGCGCGGCGTACTTCAACATCTTGCGGATGAGAGATTAATTCGTAAAGAATTCGCATTGCCTGGGTGCAATATGCGATGTCCGGCCAACGCAATTCCAGTCGCCGCAAACTCTCTTCCAACCCTGTAAAGTCTGCCTTCATGGCATACAAACGCGCCAGTGCAAGGTAGCCCGGTAGTTCCTCACGTGGCATCCATTGCCCAACTTCCAAACCACTGCAAAGAAGTTGTTCAGCCTGTTCAAATTCATTCATTTCCAACAGGGCACAGCCTTGAGCTTGGTCGAGCAGAGCGATGGCGGGTAGATCCTGAACGGGTTGATCGAAATACCCTGAATAGATCTGCCTTTTCTCAATGCAAAATGCAATCGTATCTTGAAGCCTTCCCTGGGAAAACATGCCATGCGCACGATGATATTCGGCAACGACTGCTCCAAAGTAATTGCCTCCACTGAGTGCCACACCGACCACGTGGGCAAATTTCTTCTCGGCATCATCAACATCACTTCGACCCTGGCTAGCATAACAGATATCCAGGAGGCTCACCGAGAGGCCGGTAATGTCTTCTTTGGGCAATTGTTCGTAAGAAAGTTGCCCAAGGTCTACCAGGGCTTGCGGATTGGCATCCTTTCTGGGTGTTTCCATCAAGATAAAGGAACGCAGCAGGGTAAGTTGTCCGGTCACCCATGCCAGGCGGTTGACTGGTCGGGCGCCGACCACCAGGCTGATTTGCGCGTGCGGATCGATGTATGAAAGAGTCTTTTCAGCCTGTTCAATCCTTACGATGGCTGCCGGGAAATCGCTTTTCTTAAACCCGATGGTCAAAGCCCAACCATGGAAGATACACAACACTGGATGCCTGCTGATGATATCCTCTGGAAAATTATGGCACCATTCTGATACGGTGCCGACCTGGCTATGCAGCATCATATTCCACGCATGTCGTTCGACCAACTCAGCCGTGTAGCTCCAATCTTGGGTCAGGAAGGCATGCCTGACAGCCTCCAGAATAAATCCGTTTGCTTCCAACCATTGACTGGCGCACAAATGTAATTTAGCAATTTCCTTGGGGTAAGACTGAACCAGTGCATGTCGTAATAGATCCGTGAAGAGGTGGTGATAGCGATACCATTTGCGCTGGTAATCCAGGGGAATGAGGAAAAGGTTGGCATGTTCTAGCAGTTGGAGCATGGCCTGGGAACCGCCTTGGGGTTCAAACTGGCTTCCATCCATAACCTGAATGAGCGCATCACATAAAGGTGCACAAAACCGGTCCAGGATTGAACTTGCCAGCAAGAATTCCTGGATTTCCTTTGACTGGCGTGTAAAGACCTCTTCCATAAAGTAATCCAGGATGTACCGATTACTTCCGGTAAAGGATTTGATGAAATGAGAAGGATCCGGATCAGAGCGGATCGAGAGACCAGCCAATTGCAGTCCGGCAATCCAACCCTCCGTGCGCTGTTCCAGTGCAAGGATATCCTCTTTGGTCAGATCGGGAATCCCCATTCCTTCCCTCAGGAAGTCTTCGGTTTCCTCGGTGGTAAACAATAAATCGGACTGGCGGATTTCCACAACCTGACGACGGACCCGCATTCTTGAAACCGGTAGAGGCAGGTCTTCCCTGGAAAGGAGCATCAGATGCAATTGGGGAGGCTGGTGGTCAATCAGGAAGTTCAAGTGCCTAAACAGGAGAGGATCCTTCAAGACGTGGCAATCGTCCAAGACAAGAATGAAGGTATCGGACCGTTCGCCGATCTCGTTGATCAAGTTTTTCATCACATCCACATATACGGCTTCGCTATCTGCCGACTGGGCTGTCTTTATCCGATGTGTCTGGCTCATCCCCAGATTGGGATCGATCTTCTGCAGGGCGCCCACTAAATAAGTCAGAAATAGCCCGGGCTCATTATCGCTGACATCAAGAGAAAGCCACGCGAAGGGCACTTGTTGTTCCTGAAGCCAGGCGCTTACCAAAGTTGACTTGCCAAATCCAGCTGGAGCTGTCACAAGAACCAGCCTGCATCCGGCTAAAATGCTTTCTTCCAACCTGGAATACAAGCGAGGGCGGACAGTCAACCGCCCCATGCTAATAGGACTATGGAACTTGGTGGAAATCAAATCATCAGTCATTAGGAATCCTGATTATTCTATTATATAAGAAAACCCCTCTGAACCAGGAAAATTACGGATAAATTAAAAATTTAGGAATATCCGACCTCCTCAAGTATATGCAAAAAAACTGAGGAGTTTTTCAGAAATATTTTAGAGATAAAAAAGAGAAGGAATGAACCTCTGCTCATTATATCGGTCAATGACAGCGGAAAAGTATCGTTCAGAAAGAGGTATTTCGAGAGCTATCTGTCTGCATTCCATTCCAGACTGACCGTTGTTCCCTGCCCTGGGTGACTTTCAACTCCGAAACTGGCCTCGATAGCATCGGCGCGTTCCTGCATGATGTGCATGCCCAAGCTGGTTGGCTTGATGTTAGTTTGATCGAAGCCGATGCCATTGTCCTGGATCTCCATGAAAACCTGATCTTTCTCCAGGCAAATATTGATCATCACCTTTGTGGCACGTGCATATTTAGTAATGTTATTGAGAATTCTCCTGGGCAACACGATAGAAAGTCAGCTTGATTTCAGGAGGCATCTCACAATCACCGGCGATATTCAGATCGATGGGCAGTCTGGCCCGCCCGGTTACGGCATCACAGAGTTGTTTGAGGAGCTCGGTCAAGCGAGCCTGGGATAGAGCAGCCGGACGCAGTTCAAGCAGCAGTGTACGCATCTCGGCGAGAGCCCCGCGGGTCAATTGGCGCAGTTCTTCCGTGGATTTGCGCGCCTCGCCTTCATCCATTACCCAAATTTCGGGCAAGACTTCGGCAATCAAGCTGGCGGAAAATAGAGTTTGGGTAACGGCATCGTGCAGTTCGCGCGCCAGCCGGTTTCGTTCGGCGGTGATGGCCTGCGCGACGGCTTTGGCAGATTGTTCTTCCTGCTGCTTCTTTCGTTCTTCAATGCTGGGGAGATTCTCGTTTTCGTTTATCTGCACAATTTGAACCGGAGTGTGCAGGGATTCCCAGGTAACCGAGGTTTCGGATGCTAACCGGAATGTGGAACCGGGATTGTTCCAGGTGGAAATGGGGAAGCGACCCAGATGGACGGGTATAGATTTTCTGACGGAAGTGTCCGGAAATGTTCTCGAGTTGGCTAATAAAATTGAACTGTCCATCTTTTCTCCTCCAATCTGGCAAGCTTACCGGTTGATCCTTTCTTCCTTTATAAGCAAGCCAGATAACCACTGTCCGGATTATTTTCATGCTTACTTTATCAAATCGCCGGGATTAAGCGCATCCTCCATGAGGATTAATTCATGGATTAAAGCAAAACCTGGTTTTTTGACGAAAACCAGGCCTTTGGTATATGCAAAAAGGAAAAACTTAACTTCAAGAGAAAGATCTGGTTCTAGACGATCTTTTGCTCGATGGCTATTTTGACGGCTTCGACGCGGCTGTCGACGCCCAATTTCTGGAAGATGTTTGAGATGTGGAATTTGACCGTACCGAGGCTGATAATCAATTTCTCAGCAATCTCGTTGTTGTTCAGCCCATCCACCATCCCCTTGAGAACGTCCTTCTCGCGTTCGGTCAGGAGGTTGCCGTGAATGTGGGGCTGAGTACCGGCATTGGCGAGAACCTGGACTGCCTCAGGAGAGAGGCTCATGCGTCCCGCATGGACCGAGCGAATGGCATTGCCCAGTTCACTTGCAGTAACATTTTTCTGAAGGTAGCCGGAAGCTCCAGCCTGCAGCGCACCCTGAACCATATTCTGTTCGGAGAAACTAGTCAGCGCAATCACCTTGATCTGCGGATACTTCTGGTGGATCTCGCGAGTGGCGGTGATACCATCCATACCGGGCATCATCAGGTCCATCAAAATCACGTCAGGATGATGCAGTCCGGCCATCTGGATCGCTTCCACGCCATCCGAGGCTTCTGCCACCAATTCCAGGTCTTTATTTACCAGCAGGAACTTACTCAAACCACTACGAACGACGGCGTGGTCGTCCACTAAAAGGATCCGAATCTGTGTCATGCTTAACCTCGCTTCCTTGATGTAGAGACAGGGGTCAGTTTACTTTCATCCCAATCCAGGATGACCGTTGTGCCCCGCCCGGGGTGGCTGGTGATGTTCAGGCTGGCATGGATGGCATCGGCGCGCTCGCGCATGATACGCATGCCCAGGCTGGTGGGTTTAAGGCTGGTCGTGTCAAATCCAATGCCGTTGTCTTTGATCTCCATATGGACATCACAACATTCCATGTTTAACCGGATCTCGACCTGAGTTGCACGGGCATATTTGACTATATTATTGAGACTTTCCTGGGCAATCCGGTAATAGGCTATCTTGATTTCGGGTGGCATTTCGTATTCACCGCTGATTTCCAGATGAATGGGCAAGCGGGCGCGCCCGATCACGGCTTCGGTGAGCTGTTTGATGAGGCCGGGGAAGCGTGCCTCGGTGAGCGAAGAAGGGCGGAGTTCCAGAAGGAGGGTACGCATCTCGGCCAGGGCGCCGCGGGTGAGCTGACGCAATTCATCGGTGGATTTGCGCGCCTCGACCTCATCGGTGTTCCACATTTCAGGCAACACTTCGGCAATCAGGCTGGCAGAGAAGAGGGTCTGGGTGACAGCATCATGCAGGTCGCGGGCCAGGCGAGTACGTTCCGCTGTGATGGCTTCTTCTGCAGCCTTGGCTGCCAGGGCCTCTTCGGCTTTCTGGCGTTGTTCGATCTCGTTCACCAGACGCAGGTTGGCCTGGCTCAATTCACTCGTGCGTTCCTCGACGCGCTGTTCCAGTGTAAGCGTATAGAAAGCTTCCTGGGCAGCCAGTTTTTCTGCGGCCAGTTTCTGGTCATCTATATCTTCAATTGAACCGACAAGGTATTGAGGTTGCCCATCTGCATTTCGAACCAGAGAGTAAGTCACGCGAGCCCAGAAAACCTTCCCATTCTTATGCACGAAGCGTTTTTCCATCTGCATGCCATCTCGTTTTCCGGCGATCATCTCCCGGAAATCCTCCATCCCAATCTCACGATCTGCAGGATAGGTCAAATGAGATGCATTGATCCTGGGCAGTTCTTCGGCGGTATAACCAGTGATTCGCTCGGCAGCCTGGTTCACGGCCATGGCGTGCCGGTCCAACCCCATCAATGACATACCGACCGAGACATTGTCAAACATGGCACGGAAACGGGCTTCCGATTCTAGCAGGCTATCCTGGGCTTTTTTCTGTTCGGTTATATTTTCGATCAGCGCCACAATGTAACGCAGCTTTCCATTTTCCCCGTGTATGGTCGAGAACTTGACCCGCGCCCATATACATACATCCCCGGCATGTTGATAACGCCGCTCAACTTCATAGGTATCCCGCTCCCCCTTAAGCAGCTGCTCGTACAGATCTTGCTCGGCCTCCCGGTAGCGGAGACTGATTAATTCATACACATTCTCAAGTTTTCGGTCTGGAACGGGATCCTCCACAATGGCCCGCGCAGCTTCATTGGAGCGAAAGGTTAAGCTGTCAACGTCCAGGATGAATACGCCTAATACCGAACTCTCAAACATGGCCCGGAACTGAGCCTCGGATTCCAGTAACCGTTCCTGGTCTTTTTTTTGCTGGTCGATATCTTCCACCATAACGAGCAGATACAATAATTGACTATCCTGGTTTCGCACAGCCGAGATCGTCTGTCTGACCCAATAAGGATTATTATCCTTGCGAATGTATCGGCGTTCCACCTGGTATGAATCCAATTTCCCCGCCACCAGACTCACCAAATTGGCCTTATCGATCTCAACGTCATCCGGATGACTGATTTCGGCACCTGTAATTCCAAGCAACTCTTCCCGGCTGCGCCCGGAAATGCGCAGCATGGCATCGTTGACAGCCAATGGGCGACGATCGAGACCGACCAACGTGATTCCAATGCCGGCATTTTCGAACATAGCCCGGAAGCGCGCTTCGGATTCACTCAATCCCTGCATGGCCTGCTTACGTTCGCTGTCATCGATGACCATGCCTACCATGAAAAGGGGCTTTCCGGCTTCATCCCGGACAATGCTCATGGTGATGTGTGCCCAAAAAACATCGCCGTTCTTGCGAACATAGCGACGCTCGTCCCAATAGTATTCGCGCACCCCTTCCAGGAGCTCCTGGAATTCTTCGTTCGATCGAGTGAAATCATCAGGGTAGGTGGCGACTTCAGGAGAGAGCCCAATGAACTCCTGGCGCGTACGGCCGAACATCCGGCAGAGGGCCGGGTTGGCGTCGATGATCTTATGGTCCAAACCCATGATACCGATGCCGACGGCGGAGGTTTCGAACATCGACCGGAAGGTGGCTTCGGAGCGTTTCTGCTCTTCGATTAAATCCAGAGGGAATTCGGGAGTGAGGGAGGTTTTTCGTGTGGGCACTTTAGTTCCTCTGCAATATTACAGAATTTTAACTCATTTTCCTCCGGGGGGTTATGTATTTCCAAGATATCCCAAAAAGAATGTATTGGAGACCCATTCAATTCAAAACAATTCCTGGGCGAAAAGGCTTGTTGAATTAGAAGCGACAAGGGAACCAGCGGGGGTTTCTGAGGTAGTAAATAAATATGGAAAGACTGAGAGTGATCTGCGAGGTTGCATGAAGAACATCCCAGCTGAAAAACGCGGGATAAATCGGACAAGCGAAGGGAGTAAAAGAGGAATAAAAAAATGATTATATAATGAAAAAACAAATCTTATAGAAAGAGACAGGCGGCAGAGAATAAGGGCTGAATGGCGGATGAAAAAGGTGGCAACGAAGTCGAATGGAAAAAAATAAATGTTCATGAAATCGATTATAGAATATTAGTTCTGATTCGGCAAGGGTTTTCCTTATGAAGGAAAACGAACCCTGCATGTATTGACTTCATCTAGGGTTTCGTTTTGATGATTTATAGAGATTATTGGAAAAGTGAACATTTTGACCAGAAAAAAGCGCGAAGAATATCTTGGAAAAAGGTTACTTGTCTAAATGCCAAAAAGGACGGATAATGGCAGGAACGAAAAAGTGTAAATCTGCTGATGGCGCATCAAGTCTTAACCACCAAGCTTTACAGCCCGCCGATGAAGGCAAACCTGGTCAGGCGACCCAGCCTGGTCCTGCAGCTGGAAAACGGGTTTCGGGCAGCCAAACGGCTGACACTCGTTTCTGCGCCAGCGGGTTTTGGCAAGACGACCATCATCGGAGAATGGATCGGTTCGACCCAACCTGCGAAAAAATTTGGCTGGGTATCTCTGGACGAGGGGGATAACGATCCGGTGCGGTTCCTGATTTACCTGGTTTCGGCGATCCAAAGAGTCAATGGGGATATCGGGGGGGCCATCCTGGCTATTCTCCAATCCAATCAAATCCCAAGCTTGATTGACCTGGGGGAAAGCCTGATCAACGAGATCAGCGATGCTCCCAGCCCAATTTTGATTGTATTGGATGATTACCACCTGATAAAAAATCCGGAAGTTCATTCTCTGATGCAATTGATCCTGAAGAGTCAACCCGAGCTGTTGCACCTGGTGATCATCACTCGAGAAGATCCGCCTTTGCCACTGCCCAGGATGAGGGTGCTCGGACTTGTCACTGAAATCCGGGAGCGGGATTTACGATTTACCCCTTCGGAAGCTAAAGCGTTTCTGGTGGAAGCAATGGGCATCAAGCTTTCGCAGGAAGAAGTTGGCTTGCTGGAAGAACGCACCGAGGGCTGGGCAGCCGGGATGCAACTGGCAGCATTGGCACTGGAGGATTTTCCAGACGACGAAGGACGCCGAGCTTTTATCGAAGCTTTTACCGGAAGCAACCGGTTCATTGTAGATTATCTGATCAGTGAAGTCTTGCAACGTCAAAGCGATACCACCCGCCAGTTCCTGTTACGCACTTCGATCCTGGAGCGCTTCTGCGCTGACCTGTGCGATCAAGTTGTTTTTGAGGATGATCAAGATTACGGCAGCCAGGTCGTCCTGGACGAGCTGGAAAAGGGGAACATGTTCCTGGTACCGCTGGACAGCCAGAGAACCTGGTACCGGTATCATCACCTTTTCAGCGAGATGCTGCTGCATTCGCTCAGGCAATCCTCTCCGAGCCAAATCTCGAATCTGCACAAAAAGGCAAGTGAATGGTTCGAGGCGCATGGGTATATCCCTGAGATGATGAAACATGCGTTGGCGAGCAGGGATTGGAACCTGGTTATCACGCTTTTACGACGGCATGCCCTGCCGATGATTTTCCAGGGTTATGGCGGTCAAGTGATCGAATGGTGCGGCGAAGTTCCCAAACCCTTCTTGGAAAATGCACCGGATGTCAGCATCTATTATGCCTGGTCGCTCGTCCTGACCTTTCGGAACGACTTCATGGATGCGGTGGAGGAGAAGCTGAGATTCGCCGGGCAGGCCATCGAAAACCCGAATCTGCCCGAGTACATGGAGGCCGGGCAGGGTGGCGCACGGGTGAGAACCCGCGAATGGGTAATCGGACATACATGTGTCATCCGCAGCCAGATCCTGCTGGCGAAGTTCAATACCTTCGTTGATCCCCAGGAATTAATCGATCTCAGTTTCAAAGGGGTTGGAACTGCTTCCGGAAGTGGAGTATACCTTCCGATCGTTATGCAGAATCAACCTGGCGCATGCCGAATTGATGCGGAATAACCCGGCGGGAGCCATAAAAGCCTTCGAAGAAGCGCTCCCTTCCATGCTTGAAGCGGGAAATTTCCTGGGTGCGGTGGCGGATATTTTCTACCAGGCACGTCTGGCTTTTTATATGGGCGACGCGGATTACGCCGAATCATTTTGCGAGCAGTGGAAGAAAAAGTTCGCGGAATTGGCTATTGCAGGCATGAACGGGACACCGGCACCTCCTGAAATCCCGGCAACGCGCGGTCTGGACATCGTGGAAAGCCTGATCTTTCTGGAACGAGGCAAATTCGATGAAGCAGAAAACCTGTTGATCCATTCATTAGAGACACAAGGATGGGGATCATGGATGGAACTGCACGGATTCGTCGAGCTGGCGCAAATGCGGTTCCGACGGGGAAATGTCTCCGGAGCGAATGAAATCCTCTTAAGAATGGCTAAACTGGGAACGCAGCATGCGGCGTGCGCTGAAGGGCTGCAAATTCTATTCGATCTGAAAAAAAGCCCGGAGGATGTACAGACGCGAACCAAAGCGGAAGGATGGGGCAGGACGCACTTCCTAAAAACGGATGGACCATTTGCTCTGGGTATCGGTCCATACCACCGGGATGCCGAGTATTTCTGCAACCTGACCTGGGCGCGCGTGCAAATCATGCTTGGGAACGCGGACAATGCAGCCATTTTCATCGAACCAGCCCTGGAAAGCGCAAGGGAGCATGACCTGGCATTCCGGGTGGCAGAGCTGTCGATTGCAAAAGCGCTGATCGATGATATAACCGGGAATTCTTCCACGGCCATGCAGGCATTGGAAACTGCCCTGGATATTGGGGAGAGGTATGGATTCGTACGTTTTTTCGAGGACGGACCAGAACTCGACCGGCTGCTGGCGCACGCCAGTGAAAAGAATATCCATGCGAGATTCATCAACCAAACCCTGGCGACGTTCAGGCGACAAATAGAGGGCAGGAAAGGGCACCGGTCCAGTCCTTCAAAATGTGCATAAACCCGCCGACCCGCTGACAGATTTGAGCGAGCGAGAGATTGAAGTCCTGCGCTTCCTGGCAGGCGGACTGTCTCCGGCAGAAGTTGCCGGGAAGTTGTTCCTGTCCCGGTTCACACTGAAAGCCCACACGCAAAATATCTATTCCAAACTGGATGTACACAGCCGGGTGGAAGCAATCAACAAGGCGCGTGAATTGGGTTTGTTGTAGTTTCCAAGCTTTTTAAATAATCATCTGCCCGCGCCAGAAATCTATTCGGCGCGGGCAGTTAATTATTGATGTTTAACAAAGGGGATTTCTCTTCCAGCGCAAGGTCGATTGAATGTGAGATGGCAAGACACTTTAGTGGAGGCACACGGGGGAGCGTCTCCGCCGGGAGAGAAGAAAGGACCAGGAAGAAGAGGCGGCCCAGCAGGTGGCTCCCCTATAGGGTAAAAAACCATTTTTACGGGGTGCGCGAGGGATTTTTTACAAAACGACGAGGAACGATTCCGGCGGGTGGGAGAAGGGGGCAGGAATCAAGGGGTAAAGAGCCTCTTTTTCCCAATTTTTGGGTGTTTTTCAGGGGTAAAGTGGGACGATTAACGGTTTTTGGACGGTTGCACAAGAATTGTTTTTGGAAAACAAACCCCCAAAAAAGGCCGTTTTTTTCATTCAATCGCATGTTTTGGGTTTGTTTTTGGATGGCCTGGGGGAAAGATAGCATGCCTTTCCATTTCAAGTTGCTCTCGCCATCTATTGCAACCATTGCGCTGTAATATTAATCCCTCCAATTAATCCTTCCGCCCGATGATGGGAATTCGCTGGATGAATAGAATATTGATTGAACAAAGGAATCCAGTCATGCCATATGTTGAGATACACATCAAAGGTTCGATTGATTCGCATTTATTGGATTGGTTCCAGGGTCTGACGGTCCAACACATTTCGCAGGATGAAAGTTGCCTGATGGCGGAAGTAGTGGACAACTCAGCCGTTTATGGGATTTTATCGAGCCTAAGCAGCCTGGGGATTACCTTGAAATCCGTTTCCGTTACCGAAAAATAGATTTTTCGGACCAGCAAACCATCCGTCCGGATAGCGGTAAACCAGACTAATGGTAAGTGTTTAATCTGGAATTATCTCTTAAAGTTCAAAAACCGATTCTTCCAGGCACTCTCCCGAATGCGGGTTGACCTGCATTTTCACTGAAATAGGGGAGGTCAGGGTATCTTATTCCAGCCAGATTTTCCGGAGGTCAGATGAAGATCAAATTCACTCTTTCTCTCTATCTTGCTCTGGTAATATTCATTTCAGGGTGCAATCCTTCCAAGTCCCTATCAGTATCAGTGGCAGAACCAACCTACTGGCGGACAACGAATTGGCAGATCACCAGCCCAGAAGCCCAGGGAATGGATTCCACGATCCTGGCTCGTATGTTGGAAAAGCTTGATGGTAATTTGACCCGCTTTCATTCCATCCTGATCATCCGCAATGGATATATTGTCACAGAGGCTTATTTTCATCCTTACACTCGAGATACGAAAATTCAAACACAATCCATTTAACGGATGTTCCAGAGTGTCCCAAATGTTTCTTACGCGGAACTTGGCAGGATAATAAAACCTTTCTCATTGAATACATGACAGTAAACAACGGAACTCTACTTTTCCAAATGATATTTAGCGAGGAACAAATCGAAGTTTATTCACAACCAGCTATCTTTTCGGCGCAATCCTATACCTTCAAAGGAAGCAAATGAACCTAATTACATCAAGATAATTCACCTATCCATCAGGATAGTAAAATACTCCCCCTTTGACGGGGGAGTTTTATTTTCGCTTGCCTTAGAATTATGGAAGGCAGCACTCCATTTTATAAGGAAGATATAAAATGAGCAAACAAACCAAAAATCTGATCCTATTTTTCATAGCCACATTCGCGGCAACGTGGGTTTCCTATTTCACAATTATTTTAAAGGGGTGGAATCCCTATAGCATGCCGGGCATGATTTTCCTGCTGATGGGTGGTTCGGCACCCAGCTGGGTGGGGGTATTGATGGTGCTGTTTACCTATAACAAACAACAACGCCGCGATTACTTTCGAAGGTGTTTTTCATTCAGGCAGATCAAACTGCCATTTTGGGCATTTATCATCTTTATTTTTCCACTTATTTACGTCACTATCATCCCATTGGACGTGTGGATGGGCAGCGCAATACCGGGTATGACCAACCTGAGGGCATTTCTTGCTGCCCCTTTGACCATTCCGTTGGCGCTTTTCATGAGCTTCCTTTCCGGACCCTGGTCAGAGGAATTCGGATGGCGAGGCTATTCGCTCGATCCACTGCTTAAGAAATTCGGTATCCTGCGCGGGTCGGCATTGCTGGGATTTATCTGGGGGATCTGGCACCTGCCATTATTCCTCATGCCACAGACCTGGCACGGGGAGATGGGCTTTAAATTGGCAGGATTCTGGACTTTCATGTTGTACAGCATCGGGCTAGCCATGTTGATGACCTGGGTTTATCTCAGGACCAATCGCAGTATCCTATCGGCCTTCATGATGCACCTGGCAAATAACTTCACCAGCAACCTGATCTTCCCCGGATCTGACAAGACTGGAAGTCATGCATATGGTGATCATCCTGGCGGTAGGCCTGACCCTGTGCATTTCCATGGAACGAAAGACAACGCCGTCAGCTGTATTTCAAACAGATTTACGACCAGTTTAGAAAAAATAAAATTTAGAAGGATGGATAACATGGAAACAACGAACAAATACAGTCAACCGACCACTGCTCCACGAGACCTGCAACAGGTGATGAAACAACATCCACTGGTCTCTTTCTTTATCCTGGCATATGCCATCTCGTGGATCCTGTCGATCCCGGTCATTCTGACGGAGTGGGGCATCCTGCAAAATGAGATGATCTTCACGATTTTCTTCACCATTAAATCTTTTGGACCGTTCCTGGCTGCCTACATCATGATCCGCATGCTCGAAGGAAAAGGAGGCGTACGAATTTGGTGGGGCAGGATCAAGCAAGGGCGAGTTGGCTGGCAATGGTATGCCATCACCCTGCTGGGCTTTCCGGCATTCGGCCTGCTTGGGATCATGGTCCTGCCAGGCGCGTTGGCGAGTTTTCAAGGGTTACCGCAACACTTCCTGATGACCTACCTGGTGAGTTTCATCCTGATTGCCTTCGCGGGGGGACCACTGGGAGAAGAACCCGGCTGGCGCGGTTTTGCTCTGCCGCGGATCCAGGCACGCTACGGCGCTTTGGTGGGAACCCTGATTCTGAGTGTTTTATGGACCTTCTGGCATTTACCGGATTTTCTTACCAGCGCGGAGCGAGGAGGTCCGGGTGCCAACCTGACGACCCTGCTCACCGTCAACTTGCCCATTTTTTTGCTGATGGTAATGAGCCTGGCGGTCATTTTTAGCTGGGTATTCAACCGTACGAAAGGCAGTGTGTTCATTGCAATCCTGCTGCATACCAGCCTCAATACCTTTGGGATCGTTCAGCCATTCTTTACGGCTCCCAGCATGGTGAAAACGGACCTGTTCATGTGCATCGCGGCTGTGACATGGGCAGCCTTGATTCTCATCTTTACGCGTGGTCGTCTTGGCTACCTCTCGGGCCAGGAATTATCCTAGTATCGAAAAAGGAGAATAAAATCATGAATTTCAAATCTTGGATCCATTTTCTCTGGAAGATCCCCCTATGCGGTTTGCTCTTTTTCATCGGTTTTATGCCAGGAAGCATGCTGGCAAGCTTCATTGGATTACCCGTGCCAAGTATGCCGGCAGGCGCTGACCAGGCGACGGTCACCCAATATACCTTGCTGGGGAGCTTGTTCATGGGATTAGGTTTGGCGGCCTTATCAAGGGCAATCAGGGTGAAATTCCCTTTACGCTGGTTGTTACTTTTCTGTTTTGTCTGGATCGTGTATGGGTTCAATAATTACCTGGAAGCATCGATCTTCTCGACCATGCAGGATGCCTCCTTGTTTTCAATTGTGGTGTATTTGCCGGGTATGATCTTTTGCAGCGGTGCCGTAGCCCTGCTCTTCCCACCAGACGAACAGAAGAACGGGTTCCCAATGCAGGTACGAGCCTTCTTTACGGGGCGGAGTGCCAGCAGTTGGATTTGGCGATTCCTGGCAGCTTTTCTGTCATTCCCGGTAGCCTATACCTTTTTTGGAAGATTAATCTCGCCGATAGTTTTACCAGCCTATATGGAAGGGGTAAACCAGCTGGCTCTACCCAGTTGGAACCAAATTCTGCCAGTTTTGGGAATTCGTAGCATGCTTTTCCTGCTGGTGTGTCTGCCAATCCTGATGACGTGGAAATATTCGAATACACATCTTTTCATTACACTCGGTCTTGTACTATTCATATTAGTGGGCGGCATAAGCATGTTGAGCGCCTACTGGTACCCAACGGTACTGCGGGTGACGCACAGCCTGGAAATTTTTGGGGATGAAATGGTTTATAGCGCCGCCCTGGTGCTTCTTTTGCGAAAGCCCAGGTTACGAACCGAGGCCGAAAAAGTTTTCGTACCTGTTGAATAATAATTAAAAATACCAACAGGATTGTTTGACCAACCTGTCCAAATGGATAGTAAAAGACTCCCCTTCTGGCAAGGGGAGTTTATTAATTGATAATTTATTATGGAGGCATTCAAATGAAAAAGGCAGGAATGCCGAGCAAACAATTTACGATTGTTTGCATAATCTTGATCGAAAGGAAAAGCGGAAAATTATGGCAACTCCGGTGATAACAACATCCAAACTGACAAGACGGTTCGGCGAGAAATGTGCGGTGGATCAACTTGACCTGGAAGTCCAAGCGGGTGAGATCTTCGGTTTCCTGGGTCATAACGGAGCGGGAAAAACCACCAGCGTTCGACTGTTGAACGGCGTGATCGAGGCAAGCTCCGGGGAGGCGCGTGTGCTCGGGATGGATCCACAGAAAGATGGACCAAAATTGAGAGCGCATACAGGGGTTTTGACCGAGACGCCTTCCCTGGATGAAAGGTTGACGGCGCGCGATAATCTGAGCATCTATGCGGACCTCTACAATGTTCCGCTTCCCGAAGTTAGCGGGAGGATCGCAGCGCTATTAAGCGGATTCGAACTGGCCGACCGTGCCGATGAGAAAGTAGGCGGCTACAGCAAAGGCATGAAACAACGCCTGGCGTTGGCACGCGCCCTGCTGCATAAACCGGAGGTCCTGTTTCTGGATGAACCCACCTCGGGACTCGATCCGGTCGCAGCACGGCACGTCAACGACCTGGTAGAGAACCTGGCGCGGCGGGAGGGCTGTACGGTTTTCCTGTGCACGCACAACCTGGTGGAGGCGCAGAAATTGTGCGACCGGGTGGCGGTTATGGAACAGGGCAAGCTGGTGGCGGTGGGAACTCCGGCAGAACTGACCAATCAATTTGTCAGACGGTTGGAAGTGGACCTGGAGGTGGAACCATCGCAAACCGAAAGGGTGATGCGGTTGCTGCCAGAAAACCCGGAGCTGGTGATCGAAACTCCCAAACTTGAGAAGGATACTATCAGCTTGACGGTGGCTGGTCGGGAGGCTATCCCCGAAATCCTGTCCATTCTGGTAAGCCATGGATTGAGGGTTTACCGCATGGCGCCACGGGAAGCCGACCTGGAAGAAGTTTATTTTGCAATTCACGGAGACAAACAATGAACAAGCGTGCCATTTTCGCGATTGTCCGCAAGGACCTGAAAGTTGCCATCCAGAACAAAGGGGTGGTATTACCAATCATCATCCTCCCGCTGATCCTGTTCGTGGTTCTTCCATGGGTCATGGCATACGTAGCATCGATGACCGGAACAGCGAGTGCTTCACTCAGCAACGTAGGGCAACTGTTGGAACGTATGCCGGCTGGACTGATGCATGAGTTGATCGGTTACAACCAGGAGGAACAACTAACTGTCTTTCTGTTGGTTTACATGCTGGCGCCAATGTTCCTGATCATGCCACTGATGGTTGCATCGGTGCTGGCGGCAGACAGCTTTGCCGGTGAGAAGGAACGCAAGACATTAGAGGCGTTGTTGTATACCCCGACAACCGACCGGGAATTGTTCACAGGGAAACTACTGGGAGCATGGAGCGCGGCAATCGTGGTGGCGATATTAAGTTTTATCGTTTATGCGATCATGGTAAATGCCGCCGGATGGCATAGCATGCACGCCATCTTTTTCCCGAACTGGATGTGGATTGCCTTGATCCTGTGGGTAACCCCGGCGGTGGCTGGTTTGGGGATGGTGGTAATGGTGTTTGCATCGGCGCGCGCCCAAGGATTCCAGGACGCCTATCAGATAGGAGGATTGGTGGTATTGCCTGTGCTGGCGTTGATGATCGGTCAGGTTTCAGGGGCGATGTATTTCAGCCTGGGCCTGGTCCTGCTGGTGGGGCTGGTTATCTGGGCAGTGGATCTAGGGTTGCTCTGGCTGGCAAGCAAGAGCTTCCGGCGTGGTGAATTGATGACGAAGTTTTAATTCAGAGAAAAATGGAATTGCAGCATGAATAAGCCTTTAAAACATTTGGACGTTTGGCCAATTATCGGATTGCACCTGATCCCCGGAGCTTTAATCAGCGCGTTTTTCTTCCTGATTGGACCAACCGTCATCCGGACAGGTTTTCCGCCCATCATGGGACTTTTACTGGGGATCTTATTCATCCTGATCCCCTTCGAACTTGGGTTTTTGCTCTACCAGGGAAAGAAGCAGAACGGCCAGCTCTCCTTGAAAGGCATTGTGCTTTTCCGGGAACGGGTGCCAATCTGGCAAATGGGTTTGCTCGTCATTGTACTGCTGGGCTGGAGCATGTTGGTATTCTTGTTGTTACCGAAAGCTGATCTACACTGTATCCTGGAAACGGAATATCACCATCAGCGTGCTAACGCATTGCTTACTTAATTCGCTGAGTTTGGTGTCAGCATTGGTTGTGCTGCCGCGATAATCTGGCCAAAGTTGACGATGTGATTTTCCGGTCATAAAACCTGCTCATCCAAAATGGGAGTCAGTGCGCGTTTTTTACTTCTAAATGGATGAGAGGCAATCTTTAATATAAGGAGCGGAAATGAGCCAACTGGATAACTCAATGTTGATCTCCCGGCTCGGGTTAAGGCAGGATCGTTTGCAGGGTGAGGTGGTGATAGTAACGGGAGCTGGCGGTGGGATTGGGTATGAAACTGCACGAACCCTGCTCTGGTTGGGTGCGAACGTGATCATCGCAGAAATCAACCAGGAAAACGGAGCTCAGGCTGTGGAAGCCCTGGGAAGGGAATTCGGCGAAGAACGTATCCTGTTCGTGCAGACCGATGTGGGAGATGAGGCAAGTGTAAAATATTTACAGGCGGAAGCGGAAGGCAGGTTCGGAAAAGTGGACGCAGTGATCAACAATGCCACCATCGCAGTGTTGGGGTTGGTGAAAGACGTGCCGATCGAAAAATGGGATGCCAGCTATCACGTCAACCTGCGCGGCCCGGTCTTGATGGCACGCTCCTTCATACCTGGAATGCTCGAACGGAATCACGGAGCCTTCGTATGTGTCTCCTCCACCGGTACGGCATTCCTGGGCGGATATGAAACCTTCAAAGCTGCCCAGGTACACCTGGCCAATACACTGGATGCGGAACTGGAAGGCACGGGCGTGAGCGCGTTTACGATCGGGCCGGGACTCGTCCCAACCCA
Source organism: uncultured Chloroflexia bacterium (assembly GCA_963814135.1). Lineage (GTDB taxonomy): Bacteria > Chloroflexota > Anaerolineae > Anaerolineales > Villigracilaceae > UBA877. The sequence goes on from CAWFBZ010000008.1 coordinate 345,033, forward strand.
AACTGCCAGCGCGGCAGTGGCAGAACTGGCACCACAAATGGGGATGAATTTGGACCAGTTTTACGAAATGAATAAGGGCGCCATGTTGTCCATCGAAGAAGCCGGAGCGGGGTTTGCCCTTTCGATCGTGTTTGCCGAGAAATTCCGGGGGCAGGAAATCTCGTCCATGCAGGCGCTCAAGGCCGCCGACATCAACTACGGAGTGAGCAGCTCGGAGATAAAATTTGAGTCATTGGAAACCAGAAAGTTGGAAGATGCAAAGGAATTATGCGGACAGGTATACAGGACACTCAAAGAACAATCGGAAGGTTGGAAGCAGCGTTCCTTGTTCGAACGACAATGGGTCATCCGTGATTTTAAAAAGACTGCAGGGAAGCCAGTGGAAGAATGGCTTGGGTCGCTCGAAACATTTGAAAATGAATTACAGGCGGGAGGGTACGGCAGCAAACCGCCACTGGAAAGACTGGCGGCTTATTACAACCACCTGGCGGAGCTGGCGAAAGGGTATGAAAAGGATCCGGTAAAGCTGGAAGAAAACCTGCAAACTGTTTACGGGTGGAAAAATGAAGTAGAGGAACTTCGGAAGATGCTGCAATGACACTTATGACAATGTCGCAATGAAGGTTTCCTGCAATCCCTGAAATATATAGGAAATCTGTTGGCGTGAGGAGCAAATGAAATATATAGAAGGTTCATATTCTTCCAGGGAGGATCTTAGAAATATTGGCCGATTACTCAGGTTGGCTTATGCACGAGCGAAAAACCTGAATGCATGGAGCGTCTGTCGATTTGAAATCTGGGCACAGCGCCGGATAAACGACGTATCAGAATATGGGGAGACGGGCTGGTGCGATCATTTTCATTTCTGGTTCGAAGAATCTGGTGAACTATCAGGAGCAATCTTTGCCTACGATCTTCATCACACTCGTAATAACCCACATCCGTATGCGATCATTTTGCATCCAGACCACACAATTCTGGCGGAATCCATGCTGGATTGGGCCGAAAGCCAAACCACACCTGAAATAGAAATCCTTGAAAGTAATCCACACCTGATCAAATTGGCGCAGAAACGCGGATACGTTCGTTCAAAGGATAGCATGGCCGTTCTGGAAAAACAGCTATCGGAAACAATTCCCGAAGCGGTGAGACTACCAGATGGTTTCCATTTCAAGGTGCTCGAATATTCAGATTGGCGGGCTTACTTCCAGGCGGTTTATGAAGTTTTTAACATGATGGACACAGAGTCAGCCTTCCGATCGATCCAAAGGGCTTCTTCAAATATCCCTGAAACCCATTTGAACGTCCTATCGGAGGAAGGAGTGATTGCCGCCTTTTGTTCCACCTGGATGGATCGGGAAAACAATGTGGCTGAATTCGAGCCAGTGGGAACTGTAACACGTTTCCAGAAAAAAGGACTGGCAGCAGCTCTGCTGGCCCAAACCTGCAATCAATTACGAGAGATGGGATGCCGGATGGTCAAAGTAGAAGCGTGGAGTGAATCGATTGGCGCCAATAAACTCTATACGGCCAGCGGGATGGTAGAGGTCGATCGATTTTATTCCTGGAAAATCGGGGAATGACTCAAAATATTATATTACTGTCCAAGTGGATAGTTAAAAAACTCCCCTTCCGGCAGGGGGAGTTTTTCCTTTTTATCAATAAGATTAAGGCAACAAGTGGAGCAGCCATGGGACAAAAATCGATCATCATCATCGGCGCGGGGGTAGCAGGTTTGTGCACTGGCATCTATGGGCAGATGAATGGGTACAAGACAAGTATTTTTGAAAAGCATACGATACCCGGCGGGCTAGCGACAGCCTTCCGACGGGAAGGATACCTGGTGGACGTGTGCATCCATTGGCTGGCTGGATCCGGACCGGGGTTTTTTATGCACCGGTATTGGAATGAGGTCGGTCTGCTGGAAGGGCGCGAATTCCTCCAGCACGACCGCTATGGGGTATACCGCAGCAAGGACGGCTGCACGGTTAATCTTTACTGCGATCCGGATCGTCTAGAGCATCACCTGTTGGAACTATCACCGCAGGATGCGAAAGCGATTCATGAACTAGCGGAGGGGGTGCGTCTGGGTATTCGATTCAGCCCACCGGCGTATGAACAATATGAATCCAGTTGGCTGGATTGGATCAGGTTCATCATCGGCATGCTGCCGGTCTTGCCGGGAATTCAAAAGTGGAGCAAGCTCACGGTGGGGGAACTGGCCAGGCGCTTCCAAAGTCCGTTGCTGCGAAATGCGTTGCTGACCTTGTTCGAGCAGGATTTTTCGGTCTTTACCATGGTCTTATCCCAATTGGGTTTCATGTATCGTAACCAGGCTGCCTACCCGATGGGCGGGTCCCTGCCGATGGCATTGGCACTGGAGAAGCGTTATAAAGAATTAGGTGGGCAGGTGCAATACCGCACCCGGGTGGAGAAAATCCTGGTGGAAAACGGCCACGCCGCTGGTGTACGGTTGGAGGATGGCAGAGAGATCCAGGCGGAGGTGGTGATTTCTGCCGGAGATGGACACACGACCATCTTCAAGCTGCTGGAGGGAAAGTTCACGGACAGGAAAATCCGCAATATGTATGAAAACTGGAAAGCCTTCCAACCGATGATGTACGTGAGTGCGGGGATCAAACGATCATTTCCGGGAATCCCATATGCAGTCGAAGGGAACGCCTTCGAGCTAGCCAAACCGGTCGAAATGGCGGGGAAGATGGTCAAAGTCCTGGGGGTACGCATCCACAATGAAGATCCCAGCTTCGCTCCGGCTGGGAAGACTGTGCTTACTTCAGCCATCTACACCAATCGGGCATTCTGGAAGTCGCTGCAAAACGAGCGGAAGTCATACGAAGCTGCAAAACGGGATGTGGCCAGTGCATATGTCGAGGCTCTGGAGCAGATCTGGCCCGGCATCTCGGCGGACGTGGAGATGGTCAATGTGGCCACCCCGATGACCTTCGAGCGCATCACCGGAAATTTAAGGGGTAGCATCGTTGGCTGGAAATTAACGCCGGAACAATCCATGGTCGCCATTCCCAAGAACCTTCCGGGTTTGGAGAATTTCTGGATGGTGGGACATTGGGTCTATCCAGGAGGTGGATTACCGGCTGGAGTAACGACCGCTCGGGAAGTAATCTGGCAGCAGTGCCGGAAGGATAAGAAGACCTTCGTAAGTTCTGCAATTTGAAGAGCATCATTATCTAAAGGAGAATGAGAATGAAGTCATCAATCGGAATTTGGATCAAGAAACACCAACTAATCACGTTCTTTGTCCTGGCTTATGCGATCATGTTTGGGGTGCTATTTTCATTTGTAGCGCTCAATCCTGGGCAACCCATCAAACCGTGGTCAGCCGTCTGGTTCTTTTCAATTTTCAGCCCGAGTTTCAGCGCGTTAATCGTAACCGGGGTCACGGGTGGATTGCCCGAAATCAAGAAACTGCTGGCGGGTTTCACGCGCTGGAAGGTCGACTTGCGCTGGTATTTCTGGGCAGCTTTTCTTATCTTTGGACCTTTGGCGATCAGCCTGACATACAAATTGATCATGAGAAGCAGCAGCGGTTTTCTCCCGGAAAACAGCCTTACAAGCATGTTGGGGATGATATTGTTCAAACTCTTTTCAGGCCCGATCTCCGAAGAAATGGGTTGGCGCGGTTTTGCTCTGCCGCGGCTGCAGGAAAGATATAGCGCTTTGAAATCCAGTCTGATCCTGGGCGTGATCTGGTGCTGCTGGCACATTCCCTTGTTCTTCACAACCGGAGCGGACCAGATGAGCATTCCGTTCCCAATCTACCTGGTGCTCGTGCTCACCCTCGCGATCTTCCTGACCTGGCTTTACAACAACACCCAAGGAAGCCTGGTAATCACGGTGATGGGGCACTTTTGCTACAACCTGACGGGATTCCTGACAGGTGTACTGAAATGGATGCCTGCGATGCTAGTTTATATGAGTGCCGGACCGCTGCTTGCAATGGTGGTGGTGGCGGTCATTTTTATCTTCAGCCCGCGCTATTTGTCAAAGAAGCCGGCAATGGAATTGCCATTCCGTATAGATCAGGCGGAGAAGATGGCTGCCTGAATCAACATCTTTCCTCCAAAGGAGATTATCGAATGACCATTGAAGAAACGATCAACTCGCAGCATTCCATCCAAACACGATTGGGTGAAGGACGGATCCCACGCTTTGGACCCTATTTGATGATAATTTCCCGTTCGGCTTTTATTTTAATTGCCCAGGGAATTACATTTCTGATTTTCCGGTTGCTCAACGTCCCCAATGCTGCAGTAACGATCCGTAACTGGTGGCCAGTATACGGAACTCTGGTAGATATTGGGTGCCTAAGCCTTTTGATCTGGCTAACCAGGCGTGAGGGGATCCGACTTATCGATCTGGTCGGTCTCGTAAAAAGCAAAATCAAAACAGATATTCCACTGGGTTTAGGATTATTCATTGTTATTGCACCAATCACGATCTTCGGAGGTGGAATGTTGGCCAAGTTGATCGCTTATGGCAACCTCAATCCTGTTTTCCCCGAATTCACCTTTATGCGCGTTCTTCCTTTGATCGGACTCCTTTATGCCCGCATTCTGTGGTGGCCGATTTGGTCTGCCACCGAGGAATTGACCTATAACGGCTATGCCCTGCCGCGGCTGCTCGCCATGACCAAATCCCGCTGGTTATCTGTGGCGCTCGTGGCCTTCTTTTTTGCACTCCAGCACAGCTTCCTGATGTTGGCAGGATTCCAGTTTGGTTTTTATATGTTCCTGGCCTTTCTGCCTCTGTCTGTTGCAATGGTGCTGGTCTATCTGCGTATTCGCCGCCTGCCGCCTCTCATAATCACGCATTGGTTAATGGATCTCTCGAATGTGCTATTCTTATACCAGTTAGGATAAGTAGATTTTCGAAGATACAAGGCTGGGCGATTCGATCTATACAATTGCCGGTTATCGATCACGCCTCTCTGATCGCTGATAACTGGCTGATAGAAAAGGAGAGCGTATTATTCGTGCTTAACGAGGGGTAAGGGGAAAACATTTAAGGGATACGTTAGGAATTAAATGAAATTAAAAATCCGCTCGTCTGGGCGGATTTTTTATCGCAGGCATTTTTATAAAAGCCAATCAGGATATGCGTTACACCATCCAATAAACCAGCATGGTGGAGATATCCAGCAGACCGTGTAGGATAGCCACGTACGGAAGCAAACCGGGACGGAACTTTAGCACCAGCCCGATGAAAAGTGCGAATGGCAGGAACATGCCAAACCGCCAGATGAAGAAACGGGCATCCGGGATGAAAGGCAGGAAGGAATGCTGCAAGGCCAGGAAAAATGCCGCCAACAACCAGGCAAGCCAGCCATTCTTCACGCGTGCAGCCAGGCGCGGCATGACGTAGCCAAAATAGGTTGGCAGTTCCGCAAAAGCGATCGTCAAGGGGAAGAGAAAACCGAGCACCAATGCCAGAGTTGGAAGCGGTCGGAACATCATATGGATGGGTGTCATTAAATCACCGAATATGAAAGCTGCCAACGTGTTCATTGGAGCCGCCATGATCGGAATACCGATAAGGGATGCGCCTAATAGCCAGAGCAGGTCCTTGCCGATAGTTACCTTATTAAATCGCATGATGGAACAATAACTCGTTCCCTCGGCTCTGAACAAGCGGACCAGCAGGAAAACGCTAACCAGGTTAGTGGTGATCACGCTGTAAACCCACCACCCGGCGGATGCGTCCCAGGCGTCCGGCTGGTTGGCCAGGACCAAGACCAGCGCGATCAGCGACTGAAAGAACAGGAAAAGCAGGCAGCGCGGAGATAAGCATCAGCCAAGGGGTAAATGGCCTGGGAGCAGAAGAATTGTTCATTTGGTTCTCCATAGTAGAAATCCTGAAGGTTTGGGATGAAATTATTGGACAGGAACAATTCTAGAATAGAGGGAAGCAAGATGTACCCGCCTAAGGTCAAGTTAATGGCTGTCCGAATGGATAGGGGAAAACCTGCCTAATGCCTAGTATACGGATATTTCCGAGTTTCTATAATAATGGAAGCAAATATCTGGATTATTTCGGACCAGATAAATTATTGCAAAGGAAAACTCTACGCAGGTTTTTTTCTGCAGACATTATTGAAGTACACCAGCGAGGATTTTCATAAGATTAGTCTGTTATCGAAAAGCCTCCATCTCTGGAATGAATTTACAGCTTGCGCCAAACGTGGTCCTGGCATTCCTTGGGACAGGCCTGCAAACCCTGTTCCTGGTGAACCTGCTGGTAGTTTTTGAACCAGGAATTCTGGGGGCAAGTGAGCACACGACAGGTTATAGGTATATACCAGCCATCCGGACAGGTAATAACTGTGCAAAAGTCAGGGGAAAAAATGTTGGTCTTCCGGTATAACGATTAACAACAGAAAGAAAATCGAAGGAGGATAGCGTGAACATATTACAGGAAGCCAGATCCAGCAAAGGTAAGCCGGGGGAACAAGAAATCCAAACAAAAACTGTGGTTGAGAAGAGCGGTCTAAAACACGCTCCATGGTGGGAAATCATCATTGTAATGGCTCTCTCGCTGGGCATCAGTTTGCTTTTTCCAGCCCTCAAAATCTTTGGAGTTTTGATCCCGATCGGGTACCTGGTGGTCGAAGGACACGTACGCCGGCGGACCTGGGCGGAGATCGGTTTTTCTTTCCGGACCATTCCTGCAAGCTTGAAGAAGAATATTGGGTGGATCCTGCTGGTCAGCGTCGTCATCCAGGCAGTGGCGGCATTTGGGGCAACCTTTTTCCTGCCGGCATATGCACAACATATCGTTGCGCGGCTGCCATTCGATCTGAGCACTCTTAGGGATCGGGTATTCTGATCGCGCTGGGGATCAGCACGCTTGGGGAAGAGGTTCTTTACCGGGCACTTTTCCAGAACCGCTGCGCAGAATTCCTGCCGCCGGTCACAGCGATCCTGCTTTCCTCAGGCGTATTTGCGCTGATGCATTTCGCAGCCGGACCGACCTTGATTGTGATCATTGATCTGTTTTCGGTCTTTATCGACAGTATTATCTTTGGGATCATTTTTCAACGCTCACACAATGTCCTGGTTGCCTGGATCGCTCATTTCCTGGGTGACATTGTCGGGCTCATATTCCTGATTATGATCCGATAAGAGAAATTCAATCAATCTATCCATCCATTCATAAGGTCATCGTCAATGCACACTTGCAGGCAACATGACCCACTCGTTGGCAGTTGGACCAAGGCAATTAAATTCTTTCATCAGTAGTTATAAAGACCTGACCACCCGGACAGCGAAAAACTCTCCAAATGACTGGGGAGTTATTTGTTCTCCAAGGATAAGATTGAAATTGAAAAAAATGGAGGTCGCTATGATCGTTTGTATGATTATCTTCTGTATCTTTCTGCCCATCGTTTTACTGCCCATGCTCTTGAAGACTTGTATGGAATCCAATGAAATAGACGCCATGGGCATTTGGGTTGATAACCCGGATCAGGCTTTCTAGGCTTGAATGACCCCAATTCAAAGAAATCCTTTTGATCTATATTTATGCCAGTATGTAACCAGTCCTCTTGGATTAAAAATATTCCTTTACCGGCGGAAGAGTTTTAAGAGAGGCCTTATTAAATGATATCGGCTGAATATTGCTTTCCCGATTTTTTGTTCCCTGGATGCAAAGGAAAAAGAAAATGAACAATGAGGAAAGGATTTTCAGGATAGAGGAACACGCTGTCGATGTGGATGATTTTTCCGCAGACGGCCTTATCCTGGATATTGGCGGGGGTGGTGAAGGGGTCATTGGTCAACTTAAGGGGACACAGGTTGTCGCCATTGACATGATTTCGAGAGAGTTGAAAAATTCTCCGACCGGACCATTAAAGATTGTCATGGACGCACGTGGAATGAAGTTCCTGGATGCGTCATTTAGTACCGCTACAGCTTTTTTTGCCTTCATGTTTATTCATCCCGACGATCATGCGAAGGTGTTCCAGGAGGTCTTCCGGGTATTGGCGCCCGGTGGCCAGTTCCTTTTGTGGGATATCGAGATCCGGCCGCGTCCCAACCCCCAAAGGGATTTGCTTGTTGTTAAATTACAGATAACTCTGCCAACGACTATCATAGACGCCGGGTATGGCACCCCCTATACGGAAAATCACCTGACAGCCGAAGACTATGTTGCCCGCGCAAGAAATGCCGGGTTTACGGGTATCTCACTCACCCGGGTCGGGAGCTCGTTCTTCTGCAGACTCCAAAAGCCGGAATGAAAATCAACCCTGACCACCCGGACAGGTAAAAAACCTATCGTTTGACAGGGGAAGAATAGGGTGCCATAAAGTACAAAGAACAGTGATAACAAAGAGATAAAGAGGAAAAATCCATATGAATTCATCTGAAACCAATGTAATCGAAACCTATGCTCTCGGCAAAACCTATCAAGACGCTCAGGTATTGCATGACCTTAATTTAACCGTACATCAAAACTCCATTTTCGGGTTCCTTGGACCCAATGGGGCCGGAAAGTCGACCACCATTAAGCTGCTTTTGGGGCTGATCCGCCCGAGCTCGGGCAGCGCCAGCGTTTTTGGCTTGGACACTGTTGGCCAGAGTGTAGATATCCGTGCCCGGGTGGGATACTTGCCTCAAGAACCGCACTTCTACGAGGACATGACTGCCCGACAGACACTGCGGTTTGCCGCCGGGTTTTTCTTCAAGGGGCCAAAACAAGCCATCAAAGAGCGAGTTAACGAGATGCTGGCGTTGGTCGATTTGGCCGATAAAGCCGACCGGCCTGTACGGACTTTCTCGGGAGGGGAGCGGCAAAGATTGGGGATTGCACAGGCACAGGTAAATTACCCGGACCTGCTCATCCTGGACGAGCCGGCCGCCAGCCTGGACCCACTGGGCCGGCGGGATGTGCTGGAGGTGATGTCACGTCTGCGCAAGTACTCGACCATTTTTTACTCCACGCATATTTTGGACGACGTACAGCGTGTCAGCGATACGGTCGCCATCTTGAACAAGGGCGCCCTGGTGGCAGAAGGAGCGATCAAGGACCTGCTGGCGGGAAGCGAGGGAGTGGTCTACCAGATCCGGGTCAGGGGTAATGTCGAAGCAGCCCAGGCCAAAGTGATATCCCAGCCATGGGTAAGTGGTGTTACGACCAGCCAGGAAAACGGGGAAACGAATTTACAGGTAAGGGTGACGGACGCGCAAGCGGCAGAAGCGGGGTTATTCAAACTGCTGGCTGAAAGCCAGGTGGAGGTGCTTGAGTTCCACCGCAAGCAATATGCGCTGGAAGATATTTTCATGCAGGTGATCGAAGGAGGCTGGGATGGCAGGAAATAGTGCTTTCGTCTTGGTGAGTGAACGCGGTTGGCGGCGTGGTCTGGGCAACATGTTGCAGACCGAGATGGGGCACTGGTGGTTGACCCGCAAATGGTGGGTCAATTGCCTGATCTGGTCGGGAACGATCCTATTCATCGTGGGTGGCATCCTGTTTGGAAAGATAGAAGAGCCTGCCACTGCTGAGACAGTCGCGCTGGTTTACAGCATTTTCGCCGGATTGGTTCCGGCAGTAGCGATGATCATCATGATGCAGAGTGCCATAGTAGGGGAGAAAAAATCCGGAACGGCTGCATGGGTGTTATCCAAGCCGCTTACACGTCCGGCCTTTATACTGTCCAAGTTATTCGCGAACAGTCTGGGCATGCTGGTCAACATGGTGGTAGTGCCCGGAATCGTGGCATATGTTTTGGTTGCCCTCGGCACCGGAACCGCATGGAAATTGCCAGGCTTCCTGGCTGCGCTCGGGGTGATCTTCCTGTGTATTTTCTACTTCCTAAGCCTGACTCTGATGCTGGGGACGTTGTTCAACAGCCGCGGGCCGGTGATGGGGATTTCTCTGGGTTTGCTGCTGATGCAACAATTCATCGTCAACGGATTGCCATTCCTGGGGAAACTGCTGCCCTGGAACCTGATCATCCCGGTGGGAGAACAGGTGGATGCCGTGGTGCCCTGCCTGTTGACCGGATCGCATAATTACTCGGTACTTCCGATCATATCGGTGGCATTACAGAGTGCCATCTTCGTTCTGGTCGGGCTGTACCGCTTCAACCGTGAAGAATTCTAGGAGAGCAAAAATGAATGAAAACTCGCAAAACAATCACCAGGACTATCATGAAGACCGCTGGAAGCGCCGGGAAGAACGCAGGCAACGCCGGGAAGAACGGCATTCGGGCTGGATGGGCGGCGAATGGATTATCGGAGTGGTTTTGATCCTGGTGGGATTGCTGCTGTTTGGAAGGAACTTGAATATCGTTAACATCCAGAACTGGTGGGCGTTATTCATCCTGCTCCCGGCCCTGGGCTCTTTTTCCACAGCGTGGAGGATAGTGACAAGGACGGGAGGTCATTTCAATGGGCGCGCCCGCAGCGCGGTCATCTTCGGCCTGGGGCTTTGTCTGGTCACTGTTATCGGTCTATTCAATTTGAACTGGACCATCTTCGGGCCGGGATTGTTGTTGCTGGTCGGACTGGGATTGTTAATCAACGGCGCGGTCGCAGACTAAAATCCTTTGTGTACCGTATCATCCCTGTTTCAACCCGCGGAGGGACTTCTTTGAGTCTCTTCCTGTCGAGGAGTTTTCATTATGAACCAATCCGAATCCGTTGAACAGCACCCTATTATTAAATCCATCCTCTTGCATCTCTTGCCTGGCTTTTTCATTGGAGGCGGTTATTTTGTTTTGAATCCGGTCTTCCATAAATTGGGGTATCCCTCAATAATGACTCTAATGGGCACGGTTTTCCTGATCCTGGTACCGCTCGAGTTGGGTTATTTAATGGTGCAAGGCAGGAAAAAGAATGGTGGATTCTCATTGCAGGAAGTGGTTTTATATCGCAATTCAATCCCTACCTGGCAGTACTTTGTTTGGGTGCCGGTGTTATTTGTCCTTCTCGGACTTATCTTCACCCTGATGAAGCCGGTGGATGCCTTCTTCCAAAAACAGGTCTTTGCATGGATCCCTCCCCTTGAAAGCGGATTACAAGCGGGGTATTCCCGTCCGGTGCTGATCGTGACCTATCTGATGGTGACAATTTTCGGGTCGCTGATTGGTCCCCTGGTGGAAGAGCTGTATTTTCGTGGGTACCTGCTCCCGCGCATGGGGTATGCCGGCAAATGGGCGCCGCTCCTGCACAGTCTGTTATTCGGGTTGTACCACACCTGGACGCCATGGATGTTCCTGACGAGAACCCTGGGAATGCTGCCACTGGTGTATGCGGTGCGATGGCGCAACCTGAATCTCGCCATCATTGTACACATCCTGATTAACACGCTGGATGTGGTTACCGGAGTTGTTTTCATCACAGGGATGAGCCGGATCGGATAGGGTGTAATCCTTCACAGCCGTGGCAGCCTGCTGCTACCGGTGGTCTTTGATCTGGCCTTTAACGTTCTGAATACTGCCTTTTTGCCCGTCACACTCAATCCGGTCGCATTTGCAGTTTAAATTGGCCTGGATTGGGTGGTCACCTTGTTGATTATCCGCCATTTGGACCCATTTCAGGAAGGATAAGGCCCAAAATAACCACCGAAAGAAACCTGACCATCCGGATAGGTGAAAAACTCCTCTTTAGACAGAGGAGTTTTTCTTTTGTCCTCGATACAATAATCCAAAGTTACCTTTTTGGAAAGGACAAAAAATGAAAACCATCTTGCGAAATGCCTTTGAAAAAACATGCTTGCTCGTGTTGATGTCCGCATTCTTGTTCAGCGGCTGCACCCTTACTACGGTAGGTAATAACCCGCCGGTGAATACACCGACTCCGGAAGTATTTCTGCCGCTCGACCCTTCACCTACACCGCTGCCGAGTGACCTGCCACTCTCCTGCCAATTCTCCGATTTGAAGGTGTATGTGAACCGTTCTGATAAGTATTGCTTTGCCTATCCGGATCGCTTCCAGGTGACCGATCAAGGCGGAGATCTGACCCTATTACAGGGACCGGTAGTGGGGACGACAGGTGGAGATGTGAACGTCAATTTCAAAGTTGAATTGACTGCGTTCGACGTAAATAAAAGCCTCGACCAGCATGTGGACGAATTCATGCAAGGTTATACCGTATTCGACCCATCGGCTTTCGAGCACACCCGGGTGACAGTCGACGGGGAACCGGCTATCCTGGTGGAGCGCGCAAGCGAGGTTGTGGATGACCAACCCAAACCGAAACAGATGAACTGGCGGATGGTGTTCGTACACCATGGCAGCAGCCTTTACCGGCTGATCTACCAACCGGCGGATATCGCAGAAGCCAAAGCTGACCTGGATGAACTTTATCAGATGACAATGGGTTCCTTTGCCTTCCTGGAGCAGAACCTGATTTCCGACCCGCCGGTCAGCACGGATACTCCAGCTCCAACTCCGCTCCCGCCCACACCTGTTCCACCTACCCCAATTCCCCCCACCCCGACTGCCAGTATACCGTGCGACTGGATGTCCTTCGTTGCGGACGTAACCGTGCCGGATGGAACCACATACGCCCCCGTGACGACCTTTGTGAAGACCTGGCGCTTGAAGAACATTGGCACCTGCACCTGGACGCCTTCCTACTCACTGGTATTTGTCAGCGGTGATCAGATGGGCGGCCCCTCCTCCATCTCATTGCCCGGGAATGTGCCGCCTGGATATACCGTGGATGTGAGCGTTGCGTTGACCGCTCCAACTGCTGGCGGGAGTTACACAGGCTATTGGATGCTCCGAAATGCCATGGGATCCAGATTTGGATCCGGGCCGGCTGCCTCGGGCATCTTCCTGGTCAATATCAAGGTGACCTACCCGGCAACTGGCAAAAAAGTATATGTGGACAATACCGGCAACTATAGTTTAACTATCCGTCGCGCTTTAGCCTGAATGGTCCTTCAGTGGATCTACCACTATTGCAGGGGCCGGCAGTGGATCCAAATGGAGTAGTCTTTGCCAGCCTAGAAATCCAAGTGGCAGGCTACAGCGCTGATAAAAGCTTTGACCAGCAGGTCGATGAATTCATACAGGACCTTTCGGACATCGATCCGGCTAATTTCGAGCACGCCAGAATAAATGTGGCCGGTGAATCTGCCATCCTGGTGGAGCGCGCCCGAATTCCTTCGGATGATGGTCAAGGTCAACCATCCCAAATGAACTGGCGGATCGTCTTCCTGCATCACGGCAGCAGCCTCTACCGGTTAATTTATCGCCCGGCGGATGAACCAGCGATAAAAGCCGACTTCGAAGAATTGTATCAAGTCACTACAAGTTCGTTCACCTTCCTCAAGTAACAGAGACCTGACCAAACGGATAGTAAAAAACTCCCCCAATGATGGGGGAGTTTTATTCAGGGAAGTCCTATGATTGAGAAAATACATTAATTATGGAGACCAATGATGAACCTCTTCAAAAAAAGTATGCATATCGTAATGATCGTGCTAACCATTTTCCTTTCACTTACTGCTCTCGCAGGTTGCATCCAACTTGTGGAAGGTACCTATGCTCCTCCCGTTGAGATGTTAACTGGTTCAATCTTTAAAAGTTTCACCATTCCAGGCCTGGCTTTAGGATTGATTGTAGGAGGTGCCGCTGCATACGCGGCTGTGTTGCAGATTCGAAAGAGTAAATTCGCAACCCTTTTTGCAGCCACGGCCGGCATCACCATCATGTTCTTCGAGTTTGTCGAAATGCTGGTGATCGGTTCACCAGCCGGGATCGCGCGCACGCTGCAAATCTTCTATTTCGGGCTGGGGACCGTAATCGTGACTGCATCCATGGGCACCTGGTTCGTGGATCTATCCGCTTGATAAATGCTTGTCCATTTTCCCCCCAATTGAAAAAGTACTTGGCGGGAACCAGAATGGGTTGACCTACTTGATGGCAGCTTTCCTGCTGATTGCGGTGATCGTGGTCATTACCGAGCGTACTACTTTCTTCAAAATGGATCGTCAAGGAAGGACGTTATTTGCCCTAGACAACCCGGGTAAAGCATAAAGGAAATTCGCTAATGAAATTACAATTCCTGACATGTAGAGACAGGTTATTGGTTATCATCTATTTATGACCGAAGGCTTGCTCAAGACCAAGTTATTCGCACCACCACCGCGCTCCAACCAGGTGCTACGCAAGGCATTATTGGATAAGCTTGATCAAGCTTGCCGGATGGGGATTCCCACGTTGGTTTCAGCTCCGGCGGGCTTTGGCAAAACAACCCTGGTGGCGGAATGGGCACGCTCAACCAAACTGCCAGTCGCGTGGTTGGCGTTGGATGAAGCGGATAACACCCTGTTGGGGTTCTGGAGCTATGTCGACGCGGCTATCCAGAGCGTGGATGTTCATATTGGGGAAGACCTGCGTCCGGCAATGAGGTCGATGCAGTCGCCGGTCATCCAGCAGATCATCACAGGGTTAATCAACGACATCGTCAGCATCGGAGTGGAGTTCGTCCTCGTTCTCGAAGATTACCACCTGATCGAACAAGTCGCAATCCATGAGAGCCTTAATTTCTTGCTGGACCACCTTCCACCGCAATTACACCTGATTATCACTACCCGCTCCGATCCGCCCCTGAACTTGGCGCGCCGGCGCGGGCGAGGTCAGCTGGTTGAAATTCGCGCCACCGATCTGCGTTTTTCCCCGGAAGAAACTTCGGCCTTCCTAAACGAGACCATGCTGTTGGACCTGGCGGAAGCGGATATTGCCGCGCTTGGCCAGCGCACCGAAGGTTGGATTGCGGGTCTGTTGATGGTGGCACTCTCCATCCAGGACGAAAACGACCGGCATGCTTTCGTAAAAGCCTTCAGCGGAGACGATCGCTATATCGCGGATTATTTGATCGAAGAGGTATTGCAACGCCAACCGGTTGAATTCCAGCGCTTCCTGCAGGAAACCTCCATTCTCGAGCGATTATGTGGACCACTTTGTGATGCAGTTACCGGACGGCAAGACAGCCGGGCCATGCTCAACACGCTCGAGCGCGCCAATTTATTTATCCTGCCGCTCGATAACCGCCGTGAATGGTTCCGTTACCACCACCTGTTTGCCGAACTCCTGCAAAAAAGATTGCGGGAAAGCTTCACGAAGGATGAAATTGCAAACCTGCAACGCCTTGCTTCCGACTGGTACGAATCCCAGCGGGATATCACTTCAGCCATCCGGCATGCGCTCAACATCCCGGATGAGAGAAGCGTCCTGACCCTGCTGGAAAAGAATGCTGAAATATTTTTTGTAACCGGACAACTGCCCCAGTTTTTTGACCTGGCCAAACTGTTGCCAGTTGCGTTGCGCAAGGAATCTCCCTTTCTTTGCATTGCCGTAGCATGGGCCGGGTTGGCTGCCAACCGTTATTCCGAAATTCCCGCCTGGCTGGATGCGATCGAAAGCGCCTTCGATTTGTCCGCAGAGGCTGCCCTGTCTGACGCAGGTCTTGAACCGGCCATCCGGGCAGCATTGCTGGAAGTGCTGGTCTGCCGGCTCCAACTTCCGTCGGAGCGTCCCCAGCAGGCCCAGTACGCTCATATCCTGGCCATACAAAACCAGTTAAACAGTCTTCCTCCAGACCAAAAATGCCTGCTGAATCCGGTTAACAACCTGCAACCTGTGATTGCATTCAACCTGGGTCTGCACGCCGAAGCAACCGGTGATCTTGTCTCGGCTGCCCGCGCATTTACCGATAGCGCAAGTCTGGCGCGCCAGGCCATGAACAGCAACCTATACCATCTTGCGAACGGGCATCTCGCAAATATTCAATATGCACAGGGTCATTTGCAGGCAGCCTGCCAGACCCATGAACGGGGATTAGCGGAGGCTAGAAACCTGGACCAGATGGTTTCACCGTTCGTGGCCATCTCACTGGCGGGTCTGGGAACGATCCATTATGAATGGAATGATCTCGCTACTGCTGAGCGTTATTTCACAGAAGCGCTTGCCCAGGCACGCCTATGGAATCAATGGGAGAGCCTGGTCCCATTGGCTTTGGGCCGCGCACGTCTGAAATTGCGTTCAGGCGAGCGGGAAGCAGCAATCCTCATTTTGGAGGAAATGGTTTCACCGCCCCTGGAGGGAATGGATCTGCCAATCAATGCATTGGCTGCACGGCTGAATGAACCTGCATTTGCGACAACCTGGTTGACTTCTATCCTGAAGGACAGACAATTGGAACCAAATCCAATTTCCGAAGGGTGGCTTTTGGACACTGCCCGATTAATGGCAAGCCTCGAACGGACTGAGCTGGCGCTGAGTTTAATCAAAAAGATCATCCAGTTTGCAGAAAACGGAGGGCGGATCGATACGCTTATACGGGCATTGGTGGCACAGGCGTTGGTCGGCAATCAGCCAGAGGCTCTGCGAAGGGCTCTGCAGTTGGCTGAACCGGAAGGCTATCTCGCCACTTTCTTGGATGAGGGCGAGCCAATGCGAAATATGCTTAACCATATATTGAAGAAGGCTGATCTGCCAGCGCGGTTAAATAAATATGTACAGAGATTGCTTGGCGCCTTCGCCCCGGTTGCTCAAAAAACGGTCATTATGGATGGCCTGGTCGAAAACCTTACAGAGCGCGAATTGGAAGTATTGCGTTATATGGCAGAAGGGTATTCAAACCCAGAGATTGCGGGACGCTTGTATCTATCTCCGAACACCCTGAAAGCCCATGCGCAGAACATCTTCATGAAGATGGACGTACACAACCGCTTACAAGCAGTCAGTCGCGGTAAGGAGTTGGGATTGATTGAGTAGCATGGTGAAATTCGTTTACCCAAACCTCTCCATTCACGAATGAAGAGGTTTTTTTATTTACCTCCCCCCTATACTTTCGGATAGCCCAAAACCGGCCTCCCGGCAGAGGCGGAGAAACATGGCGGACTGTAAACTTCGAATTGAGATTTCAAGGTTCGAAAAGGAGGTCAACCATGCTTCAAATAACTCCCATGGCACAGTCACAAACCGGTCAAGCTGTCAATCTTTTCAAGCAGACCGAGCTACGGGGTTGGTTCTATCGCCTATGGGCCAAGATCACCCATCAACCGGTGCATTTGCTTGATTTGGATGATACGCTCGGCCATGCGGACCTTCAGAACAGCCATTATGGTGGAGTACATCCTGTCCCGATCGAACGTATTCGCGGATCGCTGGGCAAGGCGGCCGATTTCGATGCCACTTTCCACCCGGTCCGGGAATCCAGTCGCAGCCGCTGGTCGGGCATCGCCCTCGAAAAGCTGCGAGGGCACGACCTTCCTCCGGTTGATCTGGTGAATGTGGACGGGACATACTATGTACGGGATGGGCATCATCGCATCTCGGTGGCACGCAGTTTCGGGCAGGCTTACATCGAGGCGGAGATTACGATGATGAGTATAAAACCCCGGATCATGTAAACATATCCATTTCCCGCTGCCAGATAGTGTGAATGGATATCACAGGACACAACTATGAAAGGCACCACTACATTGACTGCAACCCAGGCTGCCGAAGCCGTCCGGAACGGACAGGTAAAATCTCTCGATCTGGTCGAAGCCTTGTTGGATCGGATTGAAAAAGAGAATCCCCCACTAAATGCCATTATTACTTTGGAGGCTGATGGCGCGCGGGACCAGGCGAAAAAGGCCGATGAAGCTATCCAAACAGGCCAACCCACAGGTCCGTTACACGGTGTGCCAATCACGATCAAGGATTCGTTCGAAACAGCCGGCATGCGCACCGTCAGCGGCTTTCCACCTTTTTCGAAGAATGTTCCCACGGATGATGCCCCGCCGGTTAAGCGGCTGAGGGCAGCCGGTGCAATCATATTGGGGAAGACGAACCTGCCGACACTGGCAAGCGGAATCCAAACGAATAACCCGGTCTTCGGACGTACCAACAATCCATGGGATTTGAGCCGCACTCCCGGCGGCAGTTCGGGAGGAGCTGCGGCAGCCATCTCGGCGGAACTGTCTTTTCTTGAACTGGGCAGCGATATCGGCGGATCGATCCGTATCCCGGCGCATTTTTGCGGTGTTTATGGGTTGAAATGCACGGGTGGACGTGTCTCGGGGAAAGGCCATCTTGCCAGTCCCAAACCGCTTTCCATTCCCAAAGAATGGCAGAGCCTCACCCAGCTTGCCAGCATGGGGCCGTTGGCGCGTTCTGTTGCCGACCTGCGCCTGGCATTCCCGTTGATTGCCGAACCGGGCACACCCGGTCTGGAGCAAGTAAAGGTAAAGTCTTTATCTGAACTGCGGATTGCCTGGACGGATGACTTTGGCGGCGCCGCGTTGGAAGGTGAATCCCGCCAACTGATGTGCGCCCTGGTTGACCGGTTGAGCCAGGCGGGTTGCCAGGTGGAATATCGTTCCGATGGAGATATTGACTACGAAGAAGCCTGGTTCACCGCCGGCGCCTGCCTGGGAGCAATCAATACCCTGTTCCAACCGCAGTTCATGCGGACGATGCGCAAGGTGATCGCTCCCGCCCTTTCTGGGATGGGCCATCCTCACACGCTACAGCGCGGATTGTATACCGGGACTACCTTGAAGGCGCAGATGGTCATGGATATGCTAAAAAAGCGAGACAATCTGATCGAAAGGCTTGACCACTACCTGTCTAATTGGGACGCCTGGCTTTGCCCGGTTTTTCCCACCCCGGCCTTCACCCATCGCAAACCGGATGCACCGATCGAAGTGGACGGCAAACCTCAGGCACAATTACTGGCCAACCTGCTCCACAGCATCATTTTCAATCTGACCGGAAACCCGGTTGTGACCATCCCGATCGGATTGACGGCAAAAGGGCTGCCGGTGGGAGTGCAAGTGGTCGGGCGCAGGTGGCAGGAGATGGCGCTGCTCAACGTGGCAGAACAACTCTCAGGTTGTACCGGTGGATACCAGTCTCCTATTAACTAGCGAAAAGCATTGTTCCTGGATAATGATCTGGACATGGTAAAAGCCCCGAGAATTATCTGGGAATAGCTGATTATCCCCGGAATTGATATCTGGTCTTAAAGAAGTCAATGAATATCTAAAATCGTGAACCCAAAGATTAATCCGCAAAATATCCCGGCCAACCGGCCGGGATATTTGCTTTTTCGGAATTAACCCCCCCGATTAATCCATTCTACCGATGCGGTTAATCCACCCCAGGCGATATAAAAAGGTTGAAAGATGAGGATAACCAATGAACTCTTTGCCAACCCTTACCCAACCAGCCACCTACCGCATTCGCATCGCCGGGCGCGTGAAAAACGGCTGGTCCGATTTCATGACCGGGCTACGGGAAGTACATGTTCTGGAAGACAGCGCCAGTTTAACTGAACTGACTGGAACCGTTTCGGATCAATCTGCCCTGTTCGGCCTGCTCTGCCATATCCGGGATATGAGCCTTCCGCTAATCTCAGTCGAATATCTTCCAACACCAAAAGGAGAATGACATGAACAAAAATCTCGTACCCATTATCCTGAAAGGAATTGCAGTCGCCATGGGAGTAGCCGTAGTTGTGATGAACATGCTCGGTTCATTGTCCAATGGGACCGCCTTCAACCTGCTTGGCCTCGGGTTGTTGGCTCTGGCAATTGCCGCATTCCAGAAGTAATTCCATCTGCCTCTGCCCCTTTCAAGCGATGAAAGAGGCGGGAGCCAGCAAATATCAGGAGAAAGAACATGAATGCCATTGAAGTCAACCATCTTAAGAAGAACTACGGCGATTTGCAGGCGGTCCAGGATGTCAGCTTTCATGCCGCAGCAGGAGAAGTACTCGGCTTGCTTGGACCCAACGGTGCCGGAAAAAGCACGACCATTTCAATGCTCTCCGGTTTGCTGGCTGCCAGCGACGGAGATGCATTTATTATGGGACATTCCGTGACCCGGGAAGCCGAAGCAGCCAAAGCCAGGCTGGGTGTGGTTCCACAGGATATCGCCCTTTATCCGGAGATGTCGGCGCGTGAGAACCTGGTCTTCTGGGGGAAAATGTACGGACTGCGCGGGGCGACATTGAAAAACCGGGTGGATGAAGTGCTGGAAGTCATAGGACTATCAGATCGCCAGAAGGACTATGTAGGCAAATTTTCGGGTGGGATGAAGCGACGTGTCAACATCGGTGCGGCACTGTTGCACAAGCCGGATGTGATCATCATGGACGAACCCACGGTCGGGATCGACCCGCAGAGCCGCCGCTCCATCCTTGACAACGTCAAGGCGCTTAACCGTAAAGGTATGACTGTGCTGTATACCACCCATTACATGGAAGAAGCGGCTGAGCTCTCCGATCACATAACAATCATGGACAGGGGCAAGGTGATCGCTTACGGCACCCATGACGAACTGATCCGGATGGTTGGCGAGCAAACTCGCATCGATATTACGCTCAACATGGAGGCGGAGGCTGTTCTGACGGATTGGCGGAATACCGAGGGCGTTTCCCGGATCAATTCGACGGATGGGAAAGTGACTGCGCTGGTTGACGATTCCAACCGGGTCCTGCCGAGATTATTCGATGGCGCCGCTCGGGCGGGCGTACGGATCACTTCTGTTGATATACAGGAACCGAACCTGGAGATGGTGTTTCTCCACCTGACAGGTCGGGCTTTGAGGGATTGAAATGAAAATCCTTGCGATTGCCTTCAAAGATATGACGCGCTCCATGCGCAGCCTGTTCCTGATCGGAATGGCGTTAGCAGCGCCGCTTTTGATCACGGTCTTGATGTATTTTGCCTTTGGAAGCTTTTCCAGTGGGAATGTCAGCATGACTCCCGTGCGGGTCGGAGTGGTTAATGCAGATGAATTGCCTGCCGGTACTCAATTGGAGGCTTCTCTCGGGCAGAACATTCATGACATGTTCTTCGATGACAGCGTCAAGTCTTGGATCACCGCGTTGGAATTCCAGGATGAAACCAGCGCCCGTCTGGCAATCAATGAACAGCAGATCGGCGTGGCTGTCATCATTCCTTTCGGATTTACCCGGGATTATCTAACCGGAAACAATCCAACTGCAATTACCATTCTCCAGGATCCCACATTGACGATTGGTCCGACGGTCGTACGGGAAATGGTCACTTCCCTGATGGACGGCGTAGCAGGCGGTGGAGTAGCCTATAAAGTCGTCAATGCGCGCATGCAGGCGAACGGGAAAGTCCTCACACCGGATGGCGTCTCTAAGCTAATGGAGAGATATGGCAGCTGGTACGCCGATTTCCAGCGGGCCCAGTTTCACTTTCCTGAAAAAGCTGTCCTGGTGGTAACTTCGCCTGGTTCGCCGGATCACTCGTCCAATGCTCTGCAAGACGTATTGGGCTTAGTGATGGCCGGTCAATTGATCTTCTTTTCATTCTTCACCGGTGCGTACGCAATGATGTCCATTTTGCAAGAATCCGAGGAAGGTACGCTGGCACGCCTGTTTACCACACCTACCAACCGGACCTCCATCCTTGCGGGTAAATTTCTGGCCGTCTTTTTCACCGTAATGATCCAGGGCATGGTCCTGCTGGTTGCAGGCCGCTTGCTCTTCGGCATTCGCTGGGGGCAGCCTGGTACGATTGTGCTGGCCTTGCTCGGACAAATGATCGCATCCGTCGGTCTGGCAGTCCTGCTGGTGGCTTTCATCAAGACCAGCAAGCAGGCCGGCCCAATCTTTGGTGGTGCGTTGACCGCATTGGGAATGTTGAGCGGCCTGTTCACCACCAATATCGCCATGCCCGAACTCGTTCAAAGCCATCAGCAATTTCACCCCTCAGGGATGGGTCTTGAAAGGATGGGGTCTTTCCCTGGCGGGGAGCTCTGCCAGCGAATTGGTGACCCCATTCCTGATTATGCTCGGCATGGGTCTGGTCATGTTTGCAGTCGGGGCAGTCATGTTCCGCAGGCGATTTGCCTGAAACCAGGAGGATAAAATGAGAATCATCGATTTAGCACTAAAAGATCTCTCGCAGATATTCCGTGATAAACGCTCGCTCTTGTTCCTGGTTGCCATGCCGATCGTTTTCACACTTTTTATGGGGTTTGCCTATAAAAGCGGCGATAATTCGGATGTGGCCAAGGACAATCGGTTATCCCTTGGTTGGGTAAATAACGACCCGGATGGCTTGCTCTCTGTACACCTGCATAGCTTGCTTTCGAAATCGGATTCGATAAAGCTGGTGGAAATTTCGGCAGAAAATATCGAGGCTTCCGTCCAAAAAGGTAAAGTTGCCGGTGCACTGATCATTCCGGCCGGTTTCAGTGCTCAACAAATGCAACTTAGTGGCACAACATCAAACCCTGCCAATCTGAAACAGTTGACTCTTGCATCAGATCTGAACAGCGCGCAAGGTCAATCACTTTACCAGCTTCTCCGCACGCCGTTCATCCAACTGATGAGTTCTGCAGAAGTTGCCAGATTGAGTGCGGAATCTTCCGGCAAGCCTGGCGATACTACGGAATTGATCCAGGCATTTTCTGTCGCCGCACAAAGCTGGGCCGAAACGGATACGGCGGCATTTGTGCAGTTGGAAATGGTGGCTGCGGAGCCAAAAGCGACATGGTACGGGGATAATCCCTTCAACCAGGCATCCCCAGGCATCCTGGTCATGTTCGCAATTTTCGGACTGGTCACCTCAGGACAGATCCTGGTGGAGGAACGCAAATCCCAGACTTTACAGCGCATGATCAGCACATCCATGCGTGCCTGGCAGATCGTAGCCGGACACATGCTGGCGATGTTTGCGGTCGTATTCGTGCAAGTGGCTTTACTGGTATTGTTTGGCCAATTTGCGCTGGGAGTGAATTACGCCCAGGCACCGCTCGGAATCCTGGCTGTATCGATCGCATTGGGGATGTGGATCGCTTCCATGGGTTTACTGATTGGCGTTTTCGTGAAGAACGATTCGCAGGTGACATTGTTCTCCTTGATGGGGATGTTCATTTTCTCAGCCCTTGGTGGTATCTGGTTCCCGCTCGAGACGACCAGCGGTGCATTCGCAACAATCGGCAAGCTGTTGCCCTCGGCCTGGGCGATGCAGGGCTACCAGAACATTCTGATGCGCGGCCTGGATTCTTCATCGGTGTGGATCCCGGTGCTGGCGTTACTGGCATACTCGCTGGTATTTTTTGCGCTGGCAGTCTGGCGATTCAGAAAAATGGAACTATAAGGACCATCCGACCGGACAGTGAAAAACTCCCCTTTCGACTTGGGGAGTTTTGCTTTGATAAATCTTTTTTCATCTTGTTATCCACGAACCTCGTCGATGATAACCGGAGTTGGCGAGAAATCCGCTTGCCGAGCAATCCAGAATATGCGAAAGCTATTGCGGCCAGGGATATGGTTTTTTCTTATCTGGGCTGTGGAGACCTTCGAGAAGAGGGTACCTATCCAAGTGGACGGTGAGAAACCATCCTTTTGAGGGGGGAAATAAATGGGTTGGTCCGATAAGATGGAATTATCAAGACCAATGGCCTACTTACAAGATCAGAATATAAAAAGCAGGAGGAAAATGAATACAAAAATCACAAACAGCACCGAACAAATCATCTCGTTCCAATCCAGATCTTTGACTTTGTCGGGTTCGTTTGTTCTT
Source organism: uncultured Chloroflexia bacterium (assembly GCA_963814135.1). GTDB lineage: Bacteria > Chloroflexota > Anaerolineae > Anaerolineales > Villigracilaceae > UBA877. Next base: position 368,581 of record CAWFBZ010000008.1, read on the forward strand.
CCGGGTGCTAATGACCGATATCCGGCGGTATTGCTGATCCCTGGTTCAGGCCAGGTGGATCGAGATGAAAATTCCCCCAAGATTGCCATAAACGCCATGCGGGAAATTGCCACTCTTCTGGCGGATATCGGGATAGCCAGCCTGCGCTACGATAAAGCCGGCGTTGGCGCAAGCCAGGGCGATTTTTGGACGACCGGTTTTTACGACCGTGTTACGGATGCGCAAGCAGCCCTGGCATGGCTTAAAGCAAATGATCGGGTCATGCCGGATAAAATCTTCCTCCTGGGTCACAGTGAAGGTTGTGGAATATCCATTCGGATTGCTGGAAATGGCTCTGAGGTTGCCGGAATCATTCTGCTGGCAGGCTGGGCATGCCTCAGTCAGGATAATTTAATCTGGCAGGCTGAGAAAGTCATCCCTGGAATGCGCGGGTTGAATGGCTGGTTGATCAGAACCTTGCGCATAGACATCCGCAAGGCCCAGTTGAAGCAATACGATAAAATCAGGCGCTCAAAAAAAGATATGTACCGTCAATTAAATGTGAAAGTCAATGCCAAATGGCTGCGGGAGTTTTTGAGCTATAACCCGGCGGATTTTTTGAAAAATGTCAGTGTACCAGTCCTGGCAATTACCGGTTCCAAGGATATCCAGGTGAACCCGGCGGATCTGACTCGAATGGCGGATCTTGTGAAAGGTGAATTTGAAGGTCACGAAATTCCGGATCTCACACACGTGCTGCGTACGGACTCTGGTGCGCCTTCCCTGGACACATATGCCGAACAGGTAAAGCAGCCAGTGGACGCCGGTTTACTCGACCTGGTCATAGGTTGGTTAACCAAGCACATTAATGAGCGATTACTGACTTAAGAATCCAATTCTCGTCCAAACCGTTGCGAAAGAGTTATCAATGAACACGATTGCATCTGCGGGCAAAAATTCTGAAAGATCGAGAAGAATTTTTCTTACGCTCATGATCATACTTGGGCTATCCGCCTTCATTTTCATTTTTGTGACAGTGGATGGAGCCTATTTCAAGTTCACCGACGCGCATTTTCCTCATGTAGGCACTTCCACTTTGCTGGCAAATCTTTGGGGGGTTGTTTCACGAGGATATTTATTACTCCTGATCATTGCTCTGGCAATCTGGCGACCGGGTCTGTTCAGATTTCACATGGGCAATATTCGAAAGCATTGGAAAATGCTGCTGATCATGTTGATTATCAACTGCGGGATTATTGTGGCCTATTTGTTGCTGACCGGCAGCACAACCCCTTACAGTGGCAACCAATGGCTGTTAACCGAGACAGTCACCGTACCTTTGGTGGAAGAGTTGACATGGCGGGGGCTCGTCTACATTGCCCTGTTGCAAGCATTCCAAACATGCTATTCGGAAAAAACCAGTTCGGTATTGGCAATCTGGTTTAGCGGGGTCGCTTTTGGGCTTATGCACGCCAATAATCTGATTGCAGCTGTTCCCCTCCAGTTTGTGGCGATCCAGGTAATCAACGCGACGGTTTGGGGAGTGGCGTACGGCTATGCTCGTGCTAAGACGGATAGCATTTACCCTCCGATTCTTTTGCACGCCGCCATGAATCTGATGGTGGTCCTATTCTAGCCACTCCAGCTTCACGTTCAGGAAGGCCAGCAAAATCCGGTGAATTTCATTTCCATATTTAACCGATCAATAATTCAAGAAAGGAGTAAGAAAATGTTCAAAAAAATGTTGTTCGTTTTTATTATTTTGGGGTTCATGTTGTGTGGATGCGTTTTTGGAAGCCTGGTACCCTCTGCGGTGACAGGATCTGGTACAGTTATCAGTGAATCTCGCAACGTCAATGGTTTCACTTCCGTCAATCTCCAGGGTTCAGCCAATGTTAACATCACCATTGGGCAATCAGAAGCAGTGGTGGTAAAGGCTGACGATAACATCGTACCTTTGATCGAGACATACGTTCAAGCCGGGACTTTGGTGATCAGGACGAAAAACAACACCAATGTGATCACCCGCAACCCGGTTGATGTGACCATAACCATGAAGTCTCTGGTTGGGGTGGGCCTGAGCGGTTCGGGCAATATCGGGGTGACCGGAATGAACGGAGATACATTGAAAGTGAGTCTGCCTGGATCAGGGAACATTACCGTTTCTGGTACTACGACGAGCCTGGATGTCAGTCTGCCTGGCTCAGGAACCATTAATTGTGGAAATCTGCAGGCGAAGTCTGTAACGGCCAAGATCAATGGCTCAGGCAACATCCAGGTGTACGCCAGCCAGAGTCTGGATGCAAGTATCCTGGGGTCCGGGACGATCCGCTATGCTGGAAATCCTTCCCAGGTAAATAAAAGTATCACCGGTTCCGGCAACATCAATCCGTAAACCAGGTAATCAGGAGGATTTTTATGCAACCAATCCGACGCCACCTTAATGGAAATGAGGATATTCGCCAGGTTCGCGAATTCCTGCGTGAGTGCTATTTACTCAACAACCGGCATGAATTTTGTTGGTCAGTTTTACGCTGGGATTATTGGATCGGGCATGTAAACATGAACATCTATCATTTTGACTTGAAAGAGGTGGTGACAATCTGGGAGGCGGATGGTAGGATCGCGGCCGTATCCAATCCTGATGGAACCGGTGAAGCCTTCATGCAGATCCATCCCGCCTTCTTTTCGGACAGTCTCTTTCGGGAAATGCTGGAAATTGTGGAAAGACCCCCTTTGATCCAGAATGAATCTGAGAAAGAAAGTCTGCTTGTCTGGGTGGGTGCGCAGGATTCTGCCAGGAAAAAAATATTGGAACACTCTGGGTTTCAACGTTCCAAATTCCTGGCAGAATACATGCGCCGAAGAGATTATTCCCTGCCAATCCCCGAAACAAATCTCCAAGATGGCTACAGCATCAGGCCATTGATGAAAGAAGGCGAACTTCCGGCACGGTCATGGCTTTCTTGGAAAGTGTTTCACCCGGATGAACCCGATGAAAAATACCAGGGTTGGGAATGGTACAAGAATATCCAGAATACTCCCATGTATCAACGCAACCTTGACATTGTGGCAGTTGCACCTGACGGGGAACTGGCGGCTTTTTGCACAGTCTGGTATGACGAGCTGACACAAACAGCTGTGTTCGAACCGGTTGGGACGCATCCCGCTCACCAGAAGCTTGGCCTGGGGAAAGCGATAATGGCGGAAGGATTACGCCGTGCCCATCAAAAAGGCGCCACACTTGCCACAGTCAGTTCCTATTCTGCCGCCGCACATGCACTGTATAAATCGATGGGATTTACCGATGTGGATATTTCCGAGCCGTGGATCAAGGAATGGTGATCCAGGGCGGGAAGTAAACTCATTCTTATCGAAGGCATACCTGGTTCTGGAAAACCGACGACCGCCCGGAATATTTCTAACTGGCTGGGGCAGCATGACCGCCAACCAGCTTTATTCCTCGAAGGAGATTGGAACCACCTGGCTGATGATGATCTTTGGGATATTTACCATTAAAAAAACCATCGAACCCCTTGTAAGGTAAGCACTGCGGGTATTCACAGGTTGTGCCTGTCCGCATGGACAGGTAAAATCCTGTCTTCCGGCGGGGGACAGGGGCGGGACAGATTGATAAGATGCCAATGTTTGAATAATTCCGAAAAGAAGAAAGGGTTATCCGACATGATAAGAGGCTTCTTGAAATATCTGGGGATTGTGGGTGTTTCCTTGTTCGTTCTGATTGTGGGGCTATTTATTGGATTGAGTTTATATGATTCACCCCAATATGCCTGGCGGATCCTGACGATGCTGGAATCCGATACGGGCGATATCAACCGGTTTCCAACCCGGACGATCAACATGGGAGCATCGGTCTCCGAACTCCCAAAGGGAAATACACACATCCCTGAACTTGTTACCTATTCATATGAAGGCAATCCACGCACCGAAAATCTGCAGGAATTGATTGCACGGACGGATACCGCTGCTTTCTTGGTGCTGCGCGATGATAGGATTGTCATGCAGGTGTATCACAATAGCAATTACATCTGCCCAACACATCCTTCTCGGTCGCCAAGTCCTTTCGATTCCGCCATGATCGGGGCAGCTATTCAGGATGGTTATATCGGTTCAGTGGATGACCTGGTTGTTAATTACATTCCTGAAATTGCCGGGCGGGGTTTGGATACACTCACCATCCGAAATTTATTGCGAATGGATACCGGTATTCGCTATATCAGTGCGGATGATCGTCCTTTCTTCTTTGAGCCATTCAGTGATGACGCACTCACCTACTATCCGCCGGACCTGCGCAATATTGCTTTGAGCGTCCAATCGTCTGGAACGCCGATTGGGCAAGCCTTCCATTACAATAATTTCCATCCCCTGCTGGAAGGCATGATCATTGAGCGCGCCACCGGGATGCTCGTTGCGGAATATCTGCAGGAACGCATCTGGAAGCCGATGGGACCGGAATTCCAGGCCTCCTGGAGCCTGGACAGTGAAACCTCCGGGTTTGAGAAAATGGAAAGCGGAGTGAACGCCAGCCGCGGTTGATTTTGCCCGTTTCGGGTTGGTTTATTTGCATAATGGGTATTGGAATGGAGTGCAGGTATTGCCCGAATCTTGGGTGATCGAATCCACCGCGCCTGATGATACTGACACCCGAGTATTTGAAGGCTATCCTATTTGGCCGGAAATGGGTGGATACTATGGATATCACTGGTGGGGCATGCGCAATGCGGATGGCTCGTATGATTTCATGGCGCGCGGCAACCTCGGTCAGATCATCTATGTTGCTCCCCGGAAAAATATGGTTATCGTTCGTTTTGGTTCGGAGCCTGATTCAAATGTACTCTGGACATATGTGATTCAATCATTGGTCGACCAGATGCAATGAGCTTTTTGGTACCTGAAATGAAACCATAGTTGAATTAGAGACCTAATAAGGAGAATGCAATGCTTCGAACTCTGATCGGAATTTTTCTAATTGCCCATGGCCTGGTGCATTCCGGTTTAGCAGCCGCGCCGATCCCGAACGACCCTTCTTCAAAGCCAGGCGCATTCTTCACCGCGCCCACCCGCAGCCGGTGGCTGTCTCGCATAGGCATGAGCGAAGCTTCCATTCGGATCGTCGGATTAACCTTGGTGGGTCTGGCTACATTGATTTTCCTCCTGACTGGCCTGGGCGTGTTTGGCATCCCCGGGCTTCAGGCGATCTGGCAGACGCTTGCCATAGTCGCGGCAATCTTTTCGTTGCTCCTGTTGGGCTTGTTCTGGCACTCCTGGTTGGTAGTGGGTGTCATTCTTGATCTCGGAATACTGGTTTCCAGCTTCTTGGCGCTTTGGCCTGACGCAAGCATGGTTTGAGTGTAGAGAACTTAATCGCAGTGACACTTTTTGCGTGTTCCGTCCTTATTATCAACAGATTTATGTAGAAATGGAAGTATTCGAAAGTGTCAACCAACTCTTATCGACATCCACAGGAAAACCGGACCTTTGCTATCCTTGCCTGGATAGTAACAATTCTTATCAGCACATTACCAGATATTCTTTTTGATAAGCTGACTAATGGAGTGCCCCCGTGGCTTACTTTCGGCAAGATGGGATTGCTGTTAGGGCTGATTGTGGTTGCTTTCGTTAGTAAATCGCTCCGGCCACTGCGTAATTATTTCATCGTCATGTTTGCGTTCTTTGGACTGTTCGAGTTGCGATCGCTGATTGACTTCACATTGCCACCTCTGCAAACATTGTTCGGAAGCAATATCTTCGATAATCGTATGCAGCCTGAACAAACTGGCAAATTGGCTGTCTCCGTGGTAATGATCATCCTATTGTTCGCCCTGGGGTACAAACGTCGCGATTTCTTCCTGACACGCGGAAACTTACGAGCGCCGATCGAACCAGTCCCTTTACTGGGTTTTCCGAAACGCGATCCATGGTACAAGTTCGGTTTACAGTGGGGCTTTTATATCGCTGCTGCCCTGGTAGTGGTGCAGTACATCAGCCTGCGACCGGGGGATTCCCTCTTGCTTAAAATCATCCCTTTATTGCCGTCGATTCTATTTTATGCCGCATTAAATGCTTTTAATGAAGAAATGGTTTACCGTGCACCGATGCTGGCAACACTAGAAAATGAATGTGGGAGCAGGCATGCATTGTGGATGTCGGCCTATTTCTTTGGGATTGCCCATTACTTCGGTACTCCTGGAGGCATTTTGGGTGGAATTCTTTCGATCTTTATGAGTTGGATTTTAGGGAAGGGTATGCTTGAAACACGTGGCTTGTTCTGGACCTGGTGGATTCATTTTCTTAGCGATATTGCGATCTTCTCATTCCTTTGCATTAACTTTGCTAAAGTAATCCAAAGAGTTATACCTTTGCCTGGTTTTGAGAGGATCAAATATTACTGATTTGTGTCATAATATTCGCAAATCCCTTTAAGTTCAGGATATTTAATGAAACTATCCATATCTCAGCTCTCAAAACAATACCGGCGTGATTTCTGGGGATTGCGCAATTTCGATCTGGAATTGGGACCCGGAGTGACCGGGCTGCTTGGTCCAAACGGGGCGGGCAAATCCACCCTGATGCGCATGCTGGCAACCATTTCCCAGCCTACGCAGGGCACAATTCGGTGGAACAACGTGGATGTGGTCAAATCGCCGGACCCCCTGCGGACCGTATTGGGTTACCTGCCGCAGGATTTTGGCGTCTATCCCAACCTGAGTGCTTTGGAATTCCTGGAATATATGGCTGCCATAAAAGGCATGGATGCAAAGTCAGCCCGAAAGCGCATCGATGAACTGCTGGTGGTGGTCAACCTTGTACAGGCAGCCAGGCGTCCGCTGGGAGGCTATTCGGGCGGAATGAAGCAGCGTGTCGGGATTGCTCAGGCACTGCTCAATGATCCCCAGTTGCTCATCGTGGATGAACCCACAGTTGGGCTGGACCCCGAGGAACGGGTGCGTTTCCGTAACCTGCTTTCTGATCTCTCGGGAGAACGCATCATCCTGCTTTCCACCCATATCGTCTCGGATGTCGAGGCTGTGGCTACCGAGATCGTTATCCTAAACCACGGTCAAAAACTCCAGCACGATACGCCCGAAAACCTTCTCAGATTGCTAGAGGGACAGGTCTGGCAGTGGACCATCCCATCCACGGAACTGCTGCTCCTAAAGCAAAATTTTATCGTCAGCGGAACGGTCAGGCGGGAAGGGGGAATGCAGGTAAGGGTGGTGAGTAAAACAGCACCGACTCAGCATGCCCAATTAATCGCGCCCAGCCTCGAAGATGTCTACCTCCAGCTCGTTTCTGGAAAGGGGAGCAAAGCGTGAAAACGCTGCGCATTCTCTATTGGATGGCGCGGGCGGATTTCCTGGAACGGGTTCGCCGATATAATTTTCTGCTGATGCTCGGGTTGGTGGCGTGGATCGGATATCTCTCAGCCAGTGGTCAATTCCGCATGCGAGTACCGCCGGATTATATCGGCGTGGTCAATTCTGCCTGGGTCGGTGGAACCATGACTGTCACGGTCTCGTTTCTGCTGGGCTGGGTGGGCTTTTACATTGTCAAGGGATCGATTAATCGGGATTACACCACCGGTGTCGGACAGATCATGGCTACCACACCGCTCAGCCGGCCGGTCTACATGCTGGGAAAATGGCTCAGCAATTTCGCCGTGCTGGGGATTGCCATCCTGATCTTGTTTTTGGAAGGCGTCGCCATGATCCTGGGGGTTGGCAAGGCCGGGTTTGACCTTTGGGCACTTGCCTCTCCCTTGTTGTTGATTGCATTGCCATGCATGGGTCTGATCGCTGCCTTTGCCGTCTTGTTCGAGTCTGTCGCCTGGTTGCGGGGTGGCTTGGGCAACATCATTTATTTTTTTGGTTTCCTGTTTCTTCTGGTCGCAACCTCCCAAATTTCCACCATCGGCACCCCCGGTAGCACTCCCAACCCATTCGTTGACTTTACCGGTTGGCAGATCATTGGCGACAGCGTCGCGCGCGCTGCCCGGGCGGTTTACCCCGCGGCAGGCGGAGGTTTTGCCTTCTCCATTACCGACCTGGCGGCCCCCAATCTCTTCCAATGGAGTGGCATCCGCTGGAGCGTGGATATTTTTCTGTCACGCCTGATTTTTCTTCTGGCCGCCCCGGCATTGGCCATGCTTTCGGCGGTTTTCTTTGATCGCTTCAACCCATCCCATTTTCGACAGACAAGAAAGCCAAGACCACATACGCCAGCAGATAACATTCTCCCTGGTGAAAATGCTCCTGTGAAAGAAACACATCTGAGTTCATTGCCGGCTGGGAGGAGGCGTTTCCGCTTCATGCAGCTTTATACTACCGAACTGAAGTTGCTCTTGAAAGGTCAGCGTTGGTGGTGGTATGTCATTGCAGCCGGGTTGGTGATCGCCCAGGTATCCAGTCTGGTTGCTTCCACACGCATCCTGTTGATCGTTGCCTGGGTATGGCCGGTCCTGATTCTGAGCGGAATGGGCAATCGCGAAACTCGGTTCGATACGCGCCAGATACTCTTTGCAGCCCCGCGACCGCTGCGTAACCAGTTGCCTGCCATATGGTTGTCGGCTTCCACACTCGTAGCCCTTCTGGGCATTGGCGCACTGATCCGTTTCATCCTGTCGGGGGAAATCCACGGCGTGTTGGGTTGGTTTACCGGTGTCTTTTTTATTCCATCTCTTGCGCTGGCATTAGGGATCCTGACGGGTGGGGGGAAAGCCTTTGAAGTGCTTTACGTGCTGTGGATGTATCTGCTCACCCAGGGAATGTCCGAACTGGATTTTGCCGGTTTCACCCCCGATAGTCCATTGTTGTTTTACGTTGGGTTGGCGCTTCTCCTGCTGGTTATTTCAGTCTTTGCAAGACGCCGGCAAATCCGCTCAGGTTAAAAGGGTTGTATTGATCGAATAACTTTAGATAATTATGCCGGAAATATATTGGGGGTGTTTGAAGTTTCACGACAGTATGTACTCGCATATAATTAAATGGTATTTCTAGCTGTCAACCGGTGAAAGACTGTTGTCAATTCGAAACAAGGAGCGAATTATGCAAATTTTATATGGCAGTATGGAAGGTGGCGGTACCAAGTTCGTATGCGCAGTGGGGACCGGGCCGGAACAGATCGTTGACGAGCTTCGTTTTCCCACCACCACCCCGGCTGAGACATTGGAGCGTGCCATAGATTTTTTCAAGAAATACGCTCCAGCTGCCATTGGTCTGGCTCCTTTTGGTCCACTTGACCTGAAATCCTGCTTCTCCCACCTATGGTTTCATAACTGTGACACCCAAGCCAGGTTGGAGCAATGTGGATATCCTTGGACCCTTCCGCCGGAATTTTGAAATTCCTTTGACTTTCGATTTGGATGTCAATGCTGCTGCATTCGGGGAATTTTCCTGGGTGCCTGCCAACCAGGCGCTCGAGTCGCTAGTTTACTATACCATCGGCACCGGCATTGGTGCGGGTGTGCTGCTTAATGGCAGGCTAGTGCATGGACTGACGCATCCCGAAGCCGGGCATCTGCGGCCTCCCCATGATCTGCAAAAAGACCCCTTCCCAGGTGTTTGCCCGTTCCATGGAGATTGTTTCGAAGGCCTGGCTAACGGTCCAGCGATCGCCAAGCGCTGGGGGCGTTCTGCAGAAAGCTTGCCAGTCGACCACCCGGCCTGGGACCTGGAAGCTGGCTACATCGCACATGCCCTGGTCGACACGATCTGCCTGGTTTCTCCCATGCGTATCGTGTTGGGCGGCGGTGTGATGGAGCAGACCCAGCTTTTCCCGCTCATCCGTGCGCGGGTAAAGGAATTAATGAACGGCTATATAACGTCCCCGGTTTTCAAAGGCGGGCTGGAGCATTACATTGTCCCGCCCGGGTTGGGCCGGCGCTCCGGCATCCTGGGCGCGCTGGCGATGGCGATGAAAGCCGCCTAGAGGTTTTCCTGCATTACGGTATCAAGGTGGTTACCTTTGGAAACCTCACCAATGCGCTTCTGCATTGAGCGGGCGATCCGTGGATCGAATTGGCTGCCATTGCAACCCCCACTCGCAAACTCTACCTGGACGCTGGCCTTTCCCAGGGTTGGCAACCTTATTTTTGGGGGCGCGCGCTGGCAGAAACCGATCTGTTGAGGTGGCACCCGCTAATGTTTCAATGCTCATCCTGTACAACTTGCCATCGGATCGCCATTTCAGCTCCCCAGCCTGCGTATAATCATCGCGACTTTATCCCCACACAAAAAGTGCTATACTTTAAATCCAAGGGCGGTCTGCTGGTATTTGCCCCCGCTCCGTTCCACCACAGAGAGGAGAGAGAAAATGGCACAGTTCGGAAAGCCCAAATTTGCCTACGAAGTCGACGTTCCCGCCGAGATCCAGCGGCTGCGTGCTCATAAGCTTGCCCGGGCGATCCCCGAACGTAGCGCCGATAGCCTGCTGGTTGCCACCTGGAATATTGCCAACCTGGGAGCGCAGCAGCGTCGCGACCAGGATTTTGCATTGATCGGCGAGATTTTGAGCTGGTTCGACATCATCGCCGTCCAGGAATGTCGCGATAATTTCCTGGATTTGGAATTGATCACCCATAAAATGCCCGCCTCCACCAATTACCTGATGTCGGATGCCGCCGGTAATTCGGAACGCATGACTTTTCTGTACGACAGCCAGAAGCTTACAATGCTAGAAGAAATCGGCGAGATCACCCTGCCACCCTCGGTCTACCCACGCATTAAGCTTCCGGGAGTCGACCAGGTCTTTGAGGGTTTCGACCGGGCGCCTTACCTGGCATCTTTCGCCGCCGGGGCTACCTCGCTTACGCTGGTAAATGCACACCTTTTTTACGGCAAATCCAAGGCAGACGCGGCTTCCATCGGTCGCCGCTCTCTGGAAACCTATGCCATGGCTTATTGGGCGAAAGAGCGTATCAAGCCCGCCAATGCCTTCACCCGCGAACTTGCCGTGATGGGCGATATGAACATGCCCAAGAGTGACGAGAACGATCCAATTTTCAAGGCACTGACTAAACTGGGATTACAAGTTCCCCAACACTCGACCCAGATCTACTCGAACATCGCCAATGATGCCAATTACGATCAGATTGCCTTCCTGCCTGGCACCACGAATGATCTGTTTACCGGATTGAAAGGTGTGTTTGACTACGACAATGTCATATATCCGGACCTGTGGCAGGCAGGGAAAAACAAGAAAAATTTCATGGCCTACTTGCGTTATTACATCTCGGATCACCGTCCGATGTGGGTGCAGTTGCGCCTTCAATAGGTGAATGGAAAGGATTCGATGTCAGATAATTCCAATAAAGTGGAGCAACACGGTTGCATCGTCTGCGGCAGGTTGCATAATTTGCTGGTCGTGTATGGGCCGGATGGTCGCATGTTGGATTGCACTGTCACCAGCCCGGGAGGGCGAATCGTCCCGGATCCCCGCCCGCTGGTCGCCTGTGAAAGTCACACCGAGGAGCAAGTCAGGCGGGCCCTGGCTTTGCATTATCCCGGCAAAGCGGCTGTTGATCCGGATGACGACTGACAGGTAAGCAGTCAAATTGCTTCGTACCCCCATTTGTCACCCACGAGTTAGCTCTAGGAGAGTAGATGGAACCCAATCGAAAAGCGTGGAATGAAGCTCAGCAGGTCCTCCGTCACAACCTTGCCCATCCGCAGGACCATCAAAAGACCTTGGCGCTATTCCTCGAACAGCATGCCATGGTTCATTCTGCGCAGGTGACCAAGGCGACCGGGTTGTGGTCATTTGAAGATGAAGTCTTGGAAGGGCTGGATCCGAAGCAGATGCGCCTAATCTTGCCTGCCGGAGAACATTCTATCGCATGGTTATTTTGGCATATGACGCGAATTGAGGACGTCACCATGAATTATTTGATCGCCGGCAGCTCACAGCTCTTGTTGCAGGATGACTGGTTTGCCCGCCTGAAAACGCCTGAGCGGAATACCGGTAACGCCATGGGTGCGGATACAGTAGCGGCTTTGAGCGCCACAGTGAACCTGGAGGCTTTGTCCGCCTATCGACTCTCGGTGGCGCGCCGCACCCGTGAGATCGTCGGGCAGATCAAACCAGAGCAATTGAAGCACAAAGTCGATCCTGTTCGCCTGAGACAGATCAAAGCCGCCGGTGCCGTTCCGGATGAGGCTCAGGGTATTTTGGATTACTGGGGTGGGCTGACCATTGCCGGCCTCCTGCTCATGCCACCCACCCGGCATGCTTTCCTGCATTTGAACGAGGCATTAAGGATTAAGCACAAGATCAAATAATCTTTTAACAAGCCCGATCTTGAAATACCGGTTTGACCAGCTGGCCGAGGCCGCTGCCATCCGGATCAGAGAAAATGCGGTAGTATACCTGATCCGGGAATTCGCGATCTCTCCCTGGATATTTCAACAGCGCCGCCTTTCCCTCTTTGAGAATGGCGGCGTAAAAGTTAGGTTTGCAAATTGGGTTCATTAACCACGACGGACCACGACTCGGAACACCCGACTGAGTAAATCTTCCAATCCGACCCGCCAGACGTCAAATTTATGAGCAGAAACCCCGTGAAGCATATCCGGCGGTAGTTCGGTCAATTCGTGTGTATAGACCGGGCAGGCGCCGTACTCCTCACTCTGACAGAATGTGAGTTGGTATCTCCTTCTTGGTGTGGCTGCTGGATCAGAGCGATAGCAGATATTTCTGGGGGAAGGATAAGATAACGAGGTCTGAGGATCGTGGTGCAACCCCAAGTGTGGGCAAAAAGTTCCCTGGTTCCCCCGTGTTTCTATCGAAGTAGTTCCATCGGAAGCCATGTCTTGTTATTAATGAAACAATAAAAAGGACTAACGAAAAAAAGCAATCGCTTACAAAAGGAAACTTGTTCATTTTCCTTTTTAAACCGTTTATTCCTACAATTTATTATAATGCAATTATATTGGCAGGTACTCATGTACTGCCATTCTGCTTCCATTCGTTGGGTTATAATCCTTCCGTTCATCCGGAGAAAACCATGTCCAACCCAATCGTTGAATGTATTCCCAATTTTTCTGAAGCCCGCCGCCCGGAAGTGGTGGCTGCCATCCTGTCAGCCATTACCAGCATAGAAGGTGTCTCATTGCTCGACCATAGTTCGGATACCGACCACAACCGGACCGTTGTCACCTATGCCGGTCCGCCGGCTGCCGTTGAAGAGGCTGCATTCCAGGCCATCCGCACCGCCGCCAGTTTGATTGACCTTAACCAGCATACCGGTTCGCATCCGCGTCTGGGTGCCACCGATGTGGTGCCATTTGTGCCTATTTCCGGCGTCAATATGGCGGATTGTATCGAGATTGCCAGGCGATTGGGTGCACGTGTTGGGAGCGAATTGGGCATCCCGGTCTATCTGTATGAAGAAGCTGCCACCCGTCCGGACCGAACCAATCTGGAGAATATTCGCCGCGGACAGTATGAGGGCCTTAAAACCGAGGTTGCTACGAATCCAGATCGAAAGCCAGACTTCGGACCGGCCCGGCTCGGATCCGCCGGTGCCACCGTTATCGGAGCCCGCCACCCGCTGATTGCGTACAATGTTTATCTGGCCAGCGATGACGTGAGCATTGCCAAGGCTATCGCAAAAATGATTCGCCAGTCTTCAGGCGGGCTGCCATGTGTCAAGGCTCTCGGAATGCTGGTTGATGGCCGGGCACAGGTATCCATGAATCTGACAAATTTCCGCCAGACTTCTATTATGACTGTGGTCGAAGCCATCCGTCGTGAAGCCCAGTTTTTTGGAACAGAAATTCACCACAGTGAATTGATCGGGCTGATCCCGCAGGAAGCCTTGATCGAGGCTGCCACCAGCTACCTGCAACTGGAAGGCTTTCAACCCAGCCAGATCCTGGAAAGGCAGCTCACTGCGGCTGCCGGGCAGATGAAACCTGAACCTGCCGACGCCTTCCTGGAGGCCCTGGCTGCCGATACGCCCACCCCGGGTGGCGGTTCGGCGGCCGCGCAGGCTGGCGCAATGGGCGCAGCGCTGGTTACCATGGTGGCACGCTTGACCATCGGCAGAAAAAAATATGCCGAGGTTGAGGCACAGATGATCGAGATCCTCAATCAGGCGGAACGCCTGCGCGTGGAATTGACCCAGGCCGTCCAGGGTGATTCGGCTGCCTTTGAGGCGGTCCTGAAGGCGTTTCACATGCCCCAAGATACCTCAACCATGCAGATGGAGCGTATGGCTGCCATCCAGCAGGCCACTCTTCAAGCTTCCCAATTACCCCTGGATGTGGCGCAGAAGTGTGTTCTGGTCATGGCTCTGGCCGATCGCTGTGTTGCCCTCGGTAACCTGAACGCCATCAGCGATGCCGCTTCCGCCGGGACCCTGGCATTTGCTGCCATGAGCTGCGCTGGTTATAACGTCCGGATCAATGTCACCGATTTGGACGACAAGATGATCGCCGACAGTTTGTTGGCCCGTTTGCATACCACCGAATTGCGGGCCAAGCGTCTATCCAAGGACCTGCGAACAACCTTGAGCGAGCGTGGCGGTATATAGATGATTGCCAGCCCAGATCCCCAGCTGGTTGCGCTTGAGTCCCATCTCACACCGCAGGAACACCTGATTTTATCGGGATTGGATAGCCCCCTTAAAATCCAGGCATTCTTGAATATAATCCCTTACAGTGAGGATGAATTTTATCGCTGCCCGTTGCGCTTGCTGCGCGACTGGAAAGGGCATTGCTTTGATGGGGCACTCTTTGCCGCGATGGCCTTGCGCCGGCTTGGTCGTCCCCCGATCCTGCTGGAACTCGTTCCAAACGAACGTGATGATGACCATGTTTTGGCGCTGTTCAGGGATTACGGAGGCTGGGGAGCCATTGCCCAATCCAATTTCACCGGTCTGCGTTACCGTGAGCCGGTTTATCACAGCCAGCGCGAATTGGTGATGTCCTATTTTGAGGATCACGTCAATGTTGCTGGAGAAAAGACTCTGAGAGGCTACCGCGGCCCATTTCTCCTGAAACTTTATGACAGCCTGGATTGGATGGTCAGCGATGAAGGACTGGAAAATTTGTCGGCTGCGATGGATCGCTACCCGATCCACCCAATTATCAACCCTGAGATGGCTGCCAATCTATCCACTGCGGACCGGCGCAGCCTCGAGGCAGCTTTGTTGGGTGCGAATCCCAACGGATTGTACAAAATCCCCGACTGAACTAAATTTAATTTAACATAATTATCGGCGTTCATCTGCGCAGGAGTTCCTCTTCGCCGGGGAGGTGCATGGTCCGACCCATAATTGGACAAATTGGATATTGAAAAACCGATTGCATTGGAGTATAACTACACTTACTTTATCCAATATTGGAAAATAAATATGACAGGCTTGCCCACCGGGATCGTTACATTCTTATTTACGGATATTGAAGGCAGCACCAGGCTTGCATTGCAGGACCCCGAGAAGTGGGAAATATTTCGACAGCGTCATCATACCATTATGCAATCTGTCATGCAGGCAGGACAGGGTTATATATTTCACGAAATTGGAGATGCTTTCTGCGTGGCATTCTGGGATGCCTGTCAGGCGGTTAGGGTGGCGCTCGAAGCCCAGGCAGATCTGGCTCGGGAAGATTGGGGAAACTCACCTATTAAAGTGCGAATAGGCATCCACACTGGCAAAGCCGATCTTCTGCAGACAGGCGACTATGCCGGTTATCTTACCCTCAGCCGTGTGCAGCGTCTCATGTCCGCCGGACATGGCGGGCAAACTCTCGTTTCCCAGGATACACGTGATATTGTTAGCAATAACTTGCCTGCGAATATATCTTTGCGCGACCTGGGGGAATACCGACTCAAGGATCTTGTGCTCCCCGAACATATTTTTCAGGTGGAGATACCCGGATTGCCGGCAGACTTTCCTGCCCTGAATTCTCTCCAGGCACGCAGGGATAATCTTCCGACCCAATTGACTCCTTTTATTGGCCGGGGGAAGGAGATAGCATCTTTGGTGGACCTGCTCTGCCGCCCGGACATCCGACTGGTTACCCTAACCGGACCGGGGGGTACCGGTAAAACCCGGCTTAGCGTGCAGTTAGCCAATCTCCTTTTTGATCAATTCCTTGATGGTATTTTCTTTGTTTCCCTGGCAGAAACCACCCAGCGTGACCTGGCGGTTTCGAGGATTGCCCAGATACTGGAAGTGCGCGAAGGCAATGGTCAACATCTACTGAATACTATCGTGGATTATCTGAGAGATAAAACGATATTACTGGTTTTGGATAATTATGAACAACTGGTTGGTGCGGCCTCCCTTGTCACCGATCTTCTGGCCGGAGCCCCAAAATTAAAATTGTTGGTCAGCAGTCGTATCGTTCTGCGCATACGTGGAGAACATGAGTTCCCCCTCAGTCCACTTGAAGTACCTTTTTTCTCAGATCTGCCCGACTTGAACGAGCTCCAGCAAAACGAATCCATTCAATTGTTCATCCAACGTGCCCAAGCTGCCAATCCAGCTTTTTCCTTGACGGGTGAGAATGCTCAGCCAATTTCAGCAATTTGCCGATCACTGGATGGTTTGCCCCTGGCGATTGAACTGGCTGCGGCGCGTGTCAAAATCTTGCCTCCACAGGCAATGTTGTCCAGGCTGAACAATCGTTTGTCCTTCCTGACCGGCGGCGGTCGGGACCTTCCAACCCGTCAACAAACCCTGCGGAACACATTGGATTGGAGCTATGGATTGCTGGATAATCCCGAAAAGGTGCTCTTTGACCGATTAGGTATCTTTGCAGGCGGGTTCAATTTCGATGCGGTGGAAGCTATTTGCAACCAGGATGGCGCCCTGGATGTCTTGAGCGGCGTGGAAGCGCTGGTGGATAACAGTCTGGTACGCCAGGATGGAGATTACGGCGGGCAGAATCGTTTTGTCATGCTGGCTACGATTCGAGAATATGCCCTGGAGCAGCTGGAAAAAGGAACCGGATTGGGGGAACTTACTCGTACGCATGCACGTTACTACATTTTCAAAATTACGACTGAAATGGGACCAAGGCTTTTTTCCGCAGACTCTGTTTCGGCGTTGAATTGGTTCGAATCCGAATTTGACAACATTCGATCAGCGCTTGCCTGGGCGCTCGAAGACCAGGAAATTGATGAATACAAACCTGAACTTTTGTTAAATCTAAGCTGGTTTTGGTTCCGACGCGGTTATCTGCACGAAGGTCGGACCTGGGCGGAAAAATTTATGCGCTCTAAATCGGCTGTTCCCGGGACTCTGGCTCACGCAGGTATCTTATTAAGCAGCGCAATGTTGGCACTCTGGCAGGCGGATGTAAGAACTGCGCTACTTGAGTCAGTTGAATGTTTAGCGATGTTTCAGCGCCAGGAAGACGAACGGTTCCTTCCGATATCGCTGCTTAATCAGGGGATTATCCATATTAACATGGGCAAGGATGCTGCCGCACACCCTTTCCTAAAAGAAGCAGCCTTCATATTTAAAGAACAGGGCAACAGCTTGTTTCATGCCATTGCCCTTGTACATCTTGGAAATGTAGCACTTGGATTGGGGAACCCCTCCGAGGCACTTGAGTGGCTGGAACAAGCCTATCCGATTGCCAGCAAAGTGGGTGACCCCTGGACCATTTCTTTCGCTTTGAACAACCTGGGTGAAGTGGCACGCGTCCAGGGTGATTACGGGAAAGCCCAACGATACTATAAAGAAAGTGAAGAGCTGTTAAGAAGTATGGGAGACCAAGGAGATCTGGCGCGCTTGGTGCATAACCTGGGTTGTGTAGCGCAACATGAGGGTAATCTGGAGAAAGCCAGGGAGGCGTTTCTGGAGAGCCTGGCAATGTTCAGGAAATTCGGGAACCGGCGCGGGATTGCAGAATGTCTGATGGGATTTTCCGGCTTGCTTGCCCAGGAAGACTCTCAACAACTAGCTGCACGTCTGCATGGTGCGGCGGAGGCGATTATTATGGAGAGCGGGACAGCCTGGTGGCCAGCCGATCGAGGGGAGGTTGAACAAACTCGAGCACTAATCAGGTCCAAATTGGGCGATCTTTCATTTCAGAACGAATTTGAATTTGGCCAGAAAATGCCGTTGGATCAGGCTTTTGCCAGTACTTTGGGACAAAGCTGAATTTTAATTCCCGATATTGTTTTTGCGAGTCGAAAGTTGGATAATTAAAACACCGGTCGGGAATCAGTGATTTCTGGGGGAGAGTCCCCATAAAAATACGAAATCCCGCGCCTCCCGGTTGCAAGTCACTTCTGGCATTATCAAGCAGTTCGCAGCAGAGTTTCAGCAGGGATTTCACAAAATGAAGGCTTACCATGCCCGTCTATACGCTTAGCCCGTCTGACCTCACATTTCTTTGGGAGGGATGCAAACGTTGTTTTTACCTCAAGGTAAAACACAATATCGTCTATCGTGGTCCATTTCCCGGGATGTTCGGGAAGATGGGCAATCTGACCAGCAATTATTACCTGGGGAAATCCGCCCATGAAATCTCCTCCGACCTGCCTGCCGGGGTGGTGAAATTCCGGGAAAAGTGGGTTAAATCTGCCCCGATCGTTTTCCCGGACACATCCTCCCAGTGCGTCATCAGGGGACGTTTCGATGCCATCCTGGCTTTCGAGGATGGCTCATACGGCCTAATCGATTACAAGACGGCTGAAGCTTCTGAGGATGAAGCTGCCTTCTATGGTCGTCAGTTATCGGCGTATGCCTATGCTTTGGAGAATCCGGCCCCCGGCGCTCTTTCTATTTCGCCAATTACCCATCTGGGTCTATTTATTATCACGCCTGGGCGTTTCGAGCCGGTGTCGAACGGAGAATTGGCCTTCGTGACCAGTACCACCTGGATAAATATTCCTCGCGATGATGGAGTTTTTCTAAGTTTTCTTCGTGAGATCATCATCTTGTTGGATCAGTCTATCCCCCCGGAATCGGCCGAGGACTGCGGCCTTTGCAATTATCGTAAGAGTTTCCGTGAGGCAGGCTTCCTGGATTGATCTCCAACCATCACTCTCTTGAATTTTGAATAACCTGCTGTTCCACTGTCATCTCCGCACGCTTAAATGGTTCCGGTTTTTGATCAATCGGCACGCTCGCCTTTAGGTTATGTAATGACGGATTGCTCTACCTTCCCGCCAGTGTTGATTTTGATGGATTCGACACGTAAAATATGCACATGCCCAACCTGCGCATAGAAGTTGTGTAAAAGATTGATACAAAATAAAAATAGTTCAATAGACAAAATCATGTTATGCTTTAGTCATGAATAATGATCGGCGTCCGACCATTGGCGTGCTGAGTGGGTATGAAGTTTATGGCAGTATTGCTGACAGTCAGACCATTGAGGGGAATACCATCACTGACTACCTCCTGAGAGTACACCAGGGAATATTTGCGGCTGGAAAAGATTTTGAATGCAATTTACTGATTGGTTGCGGGTACGGCAAACCACCTGCCCCGGATTATCCCTTTCCAGCCTGGTTTAATTGGGCAGATGATTCTACCTTTGTTCCGGTTGGTCCCTGGAATACTGATGGGTTGATCGTTTTACCGCCCATAATCTCGGATCTACGCCAGCAGCTTTTGAAGGAATTACGTGATGGAGGCTTCCCCATTGTAGCCTGCGGGTCCGGGTTGCCTGCTCCGGCGGTTCGGGCTGATGATGCTCAGGGTATCCGCCAGGCGGTTAACCACCTGTTCCTGCATGGGCATCGCAGGATCGCCTACATTGCCGGCTACGAGAACAAAGAAGAAGGCGATAGTACCACCCGTTTTGAAGCCTTTAACTCATCCATGCAAGAACTGGGATTAGATGTATTGCCCGAGCTTGTCGTGTATGGTTATCACACCATTCAAGGTGGCTCAAACGCCATGCATAAATTACTTGCTTCGCAGCAGCAATTCACTGCCATCCTCACCAGCGACTATAGTTCTGCCATGGGTGCGCTCAAGGTATTGCACCAGACTGGAAGACGAGTGCCTGAAGATATTGCTCTGATTGGTTTTGATGATTACCTCGACGCGCGTGCCCAGGTTCCACCGGTCACTACTGTTCACATGCAGTGGTCTGAAATGGGATACCAGGCAGTCAATTTACTCCTGGATTATATTTCCGGAAAAAAAGAGCAGCCCATCATTTTGAAAATTCCCGGTCAGTTGGTGGTACGCCGATCCTGCGGGTGCGCCGGAGAAGCCAGCCATTCTGAACTTACACTCGACCCCCCCACATCCTCCGACTTGGTTCAGAAAATGACGGATGCAGCATTGCGGGAAACATACCATGTTAAGCAGATTGAAGTTCAAAAAGGGTGCGAAAACCTTATTCTATCCTTGCGGAAGAGCCTGAAGGATGATGAAAGTTCGCACTTCACCTCCGCGGTTGATCGTTTCATGTTCCAGGTTGCCAAGGAAGGCGACGACGTCTATGCCTTGCAGAATGCTCTTGAAATATTGCGCCAGAATCTTTCTGCATTGGATTCAGCGCAAATTGCCGAGAGAAGGAAAATTCTTGCCAATGAATTGATTGACCAGGCTCGTTTCCATATAAGTGAATTTTCCCGTGAACAGACCGCCCAAATTCTGGTCCATCGGGCGAACTTGAACGATGCACTTGGCGCTATAACTCAGCGGTTGCTTTCAACTCTGGATGAAACCGAAATCCCGGATATCCTTTGCACCCATTTACCCAGGATTGGGATATCCAATGCTAATATCTTCCTGTTTGAAAAAGATGAAGACGATCTCTCTGCATGGAGTCTTAGTCCAGGAAGGGGTTCAAAACAAATATCCCATAAAAAAATTCCGAACCACCAGCTTTCCTTCTCCCGGATTATATCCTGCTGAAGAAGCTTACCGGTCAGTACTTCTTCCGTTGGTATGCCGGGATGAACAGGTTGGCTATATTGCTTTCGAAACAAATGATTTGGATCCCCTGGCCGCGGTTGCACAACATGTTTCTGCCGCGATTTTGAGCGCACGCTCGTATCGGGAATCCCAGGAAGCACGTCAGTTGGCAGAAAGCGCCAATCGATTGAAGACACGTTTCCTGTCCACGGTAAGCCATGAATTACGTGTGCCGTTAAATATGATCGTTGGGTTAAGTGAACTGCTCCTGCACGAACATCGCCAGGGTAAAACCGTTTTGCAGCAGGATTTGGAGCGTATTTACAATAATTCTCGCCATTTAGGGTTTTTAATACGGGATGTTCTCGATCTGGCCAGTAGCGATGCCGGCCAGTTACATCTTGCGCTTGAGCCCATCTTTTTAAACGACGTTTTAGAGACCATCAGTGGAATTGGCGAGCAGATGGTCACTGAAAAGGGTCTTTCCTGGCAGACAGACATTCCCCAGGTCAAGTTCCAGGTGTTGGGCGATCAGGCTCGTTTACAGCAAGTCCTGATTAATTTCATCAGCAACGCTGTCAAATTTACTTCAAATGGTTTCGTGACACTTGGTGTAACGCAACAGACTGGAAATGCTGTGGTATCAGTGACCGATACCGGAGTTGGTATCCCATTGGAAGAATTGGAAAGTGTCTTTGATGAATTCCATCAATCCGAAAGGACCGCCTCGCGTGGTTTTGGCGGGATGGGTTTGGGGTTGGCGATCAGTCGGCACTTGATCGAATTGCATGGCGGAAAAATAGGAGCAGTATCCACTGGGGTCGAAGGGGAAGGCGCAACACTATTTTTTTCGTTGCCATTATTGGAAAAACCCGTTGCGCCGGAAATCCCATTGTTGCCTGAATCGAACATTCTCTTAATTACCGATCAAGTTGAGCGGACTGATCTCCTGCGGGAAGCGCTTGAAAACCAAGGTTACCAGGCCGAGGTCAGGATTTTGGATGATGAAACAGATTGGTTTTCAGCCATTTCTGAAAACCCGCCTTCGGCAATATTGTTCGACCAGCACCCAGTCAACCGGATCAAGTGGAAAGAAATCGATGCTCTTCGCAACCATCCCAAACTACATAATATCCCGGTATTGTTTTATGCATTACCTGATAGCAACCATGGTGGAGCAGTCTTTTCCTTGGATTATCAAACCAAGCCCCTCCCATCCGAATATCTTCCGGATATTCTTTCTAATAATGTCGCCGCACCTCCACAGTTAATCCTGCTGGTGGATGATGATCAAAATATTCTTGATTTACATACCCGCATTATCCAGGAGCACCTGCCGGATTGTCGCGTTGTTCATGCTCATAACGGCCAGGATGCGCTACAAGTTCTCGAATATTTGCGGCCAGATTTGATTCTGCTGGATTTGATGATGCCAGTGCTGGATGGTTTTGGTGTGCTAAAAACGTTACAAGAAAGAGATTCCACCCGTAACATTCCTGTAATCATCCTGACTGCAAAATCTCTGACCGAAGAGGACATGCAGAAAATGAGCCAGGGCGTTTCTGCCATTTTGGAAAAAGGGGTTTTCAGTATCGAAGATACGGTTAATCGTATTGTTGAGACTCTCTCGCGGAATATCCGGGCTGGTTCCGCCAGCCAGCGGTTGGTCCGAAAGGCCATGGCATATGTACGCGCAAATTATGGGGAACCAATCAGTCGCACCAGGATTGCCAGCCAGCTGGCGGTTAGCGATAATTACCTGACCAACTGTTTCCAGAAAGAAACAGGATTAAGTCCGATGGTGTATGTCAGTCGCTACCGGATTCACCAGGCGTGCAAATTGCTTAATGAAACAGATATGAACATAACTGAAATAGCTCTTGAGGTCGGATTTAACGATCTGGCTCATTTCAGCCGTGTCTTTCGAAAAGAAATCGGGATTTCCCCAAACGCATTTCGTCATAACGCTTTCCCCAAAAATACCTAGTAAAATCGTTTGGCTGAAATGAACCTCCTGGCATCTTTCAGGAGGTTCCTGCTGTTTGGGGACAGATTCCATTGTTCCGTCCAACTTTCCCATAGCTCTGAGCAAGTGAACCATCCGGGATTCTCGTATGATGGAATGGACATGAAAAACCTTTATATCCCCGTCGTCTTGCTTGTAAGTCAGGATCCGCAATTAGCCTATCTCTTGACACGCTATGCGGAAACTTGCGGGTGTCGGTTAACCCAACCTGAGCCATCAGAAGATCTTGTTGCAGTCGTTACTGATCAACATCCTGATTGTTTATTGTTGGATATCTCGCAATACGAAAAAAAAGATTTACTGGCTTTGAATAAACTTCAGGAAATAGCCATCTTGCGCAAGCTTCCCATCATCCTTTACTCGGCCAATGATATGGCCTTGCAGGCTGCGGAGTTGGAAGGGTACAGGTATTTATCGCATTCCCTTCTTTTTGCAGAATTCAAACAGGTAATTATTGAGAGTGGTATTCAAATTCCGGAGGAGTAGAAAGGAGATTTGAAGTGCAGATAAAATAAATCCAGCATCTATTTGAAAGACAGTATTCCAAAATCTGTTTCATAATTTAAGGAGAGAATATGAGCGCAAAAAGAATCGCGATTTTTGTTCCCACAATATTGGTCCTGGTTTCCCTGGTGCTGAGCGCTTGTGCGTCTACACCTCAGGCGCCTGCTGTAACTTCAGCCCCTGCCCAACCTGTTACTGCAGCACCCATTGCAGTTGTTGCAACCGAAGCCCCCACCCTGGCTCCTGCACCTGAACTGGTCAAGCTCGTTTACTGGTCCATGTGGAACGCGGATGAGCCCCAGGGGAAGGTAATGCAACAGGCGATCGATGCTTTTGAAGCAGATCACCCCAATGTAACCATTGATGTTACCTGGCAGGGACGTCCCGGAAGGAATTTATTTACACCGGCCATAGATTCCGGCACTGTCATTGATTTGGTCGATCAGGATACGGGGCGGATTGCCCTGACCTGGGGTGATACCTATATCTTGGGACTGGATAGTTATTTGGACCAGCCGGCGATCGGTGATGCGGGCAAAACAGTCCGCGATACCATTTTCCCCCTCGTGATGAATCAATACCAAACCGCCTCGGGAAATATCGCTTCGGTTCCATATAATCCTTACATTAATCTCTGGTTCTACAATAAAGCCCAGTTCACAGAAGCCGGTATTACAACCCCCCCCACAACCTTTGAAGAGTGGATGACGGATAACGCAGCTCTGAAGGCTGCTGGTCACGGGAGTGTCTTCACGTATGATCCGGATTCTTATACGGATATTATGGCGGGTGATTCTGCCCAACGTTATGTTGGTTGCCAGGCTTTTGATGATGCCTTGACTGACAAGACCGGCGAGGCATGGAAAAGCGCTGGATTGGTGCAATGGGCCAAGGATATGCAGGCTCTCTCCGCATACGTCGCTCCTGGGACCGCTGCGAACCTCTATCCCGCCGGGCAGCAAGCCTTTGCCTTGGGTGATGTGACCATGACTTTCAACGGTACCTGGTTGCCGTCCGAAGTTCAAGAGACAGCCGGTCCTGATTTTCCATGGGCCACCTTCAGTTGGCCTGCCGCTGCCAATGGCGTTGGAACTGTCAATGACTACGACATGGGTTCTCAGGGTATAGCGATCACAAAAGCATCGCAACATCCGGACCTAGCTTTCGAATTCATCAAGGTTGTGGTCAGCAAAGATATCCAGACTGCCATGGCTGCCACCGGTTATCCTTCTGCCCACGTGGATGTGCCCTGGACTGGACCAGTGGCAGGTGCGTATACCTTGATGAAGAACGCCCAAAACGCCTTCGGTTGGGCTTGCGAAGGTTGGAATACTGGTGACTTTTTCGCCAACGATCTCCTTCCTGCATTCACGGATCTCATCACGGGTAAAATCTCTGCAGATGCTTTTACCGCACAAATGGTTTCAAAGGCTCAGACCGATATAAAATAGCTTGAGAAAACATTGCGGGGAGGGCAATTGTCCCTCCCCGCAATGTTAAAAATAAGCCTGAGGAGCTCACATCTCATGAAAACAAATAAAAAGATGATCCTGGTCTTCCTGGCGCCGGCATTACTCGCATATATGTTTGTGAGTATCTACCCCGTTATTCACTCAACCATCTTAAGTTTTTTTGAGGTGTCGTCCTGGTCTGGTGGTGCCGTGAAATTTGTGGGCTTACGAAATTTCGCGGACCTTTTAAATAATTCTGTATTTATAGATTCATTCGGGAGGATTGGAATTATCTGGGTTTTTGGAGGATTGGGAGTATTCGGCTCTGCCTTTTTATTTTCTGCATTATTGACCTCCGGGATTAAGGGTAAGTCCTTCTTTCGAGCAGTCATTTATTTACCCAATTTAATCCCGGTTGTGGCAGCCGCAGCCATGTGGACGCAGTATATATTCAGCTCACGTTTCGGTTTGTTCAAAAACGTTTTCAGCTCATTAGGGTTGGAATCTCTTGCTAACATCGAATGGACCAGTCATACAGTGATTTTCTGGGCCATGTTGATTGCATATATCTGGGGTGGGATTGGTTTTTTCTTGTTGATCATTTTAGCCGGGGTCGAGCGTGTTCCGGTCGAATTGCTTGAAGCTGCGAAATTGGATGGCGCCTCTATGCTCCAGTCATTTGTACATATCACCTTGCCTCTCCTCCGGGATGTCATCCGGGTTTCTGTAGTCATGTGGAGCATCACAGTCCTCAACCTATTCGCATTCCCGATGACCTTTGGACAGACATATCCGGAAGTAATGACTCCGGCGATTTATCTATATCAATTGGCTTTCGGGCAGGCTGGAGGCGGCTCTGGTGGAACCGGAGCGAATGGTGTTGTTTATGTAGGCAAGGCTGCCGCCGCCGGTGTGATCCTTACCATCATTGTAGTGCTGATATATGGTTTATTGGAACTGGTCTTCAAAGAAGAAAAGCTGGAATATTGATTTAGGATATTTGTTTAAAGGAAGAGGAAATATCATGCTGCGAAATCTGACCAAAAAATCCGGGAAAATATTCGGGAAATCGATTACTTATTTCGTCCTCGGTTTGTGGACATTGTTCCTGGTGTATTCCTTCGGTTGGGTGCTTGCTTCCTCATTCAGTACAACCAGGGAAATTTTCACCGGCAGGTTATTGGCAAGTGGATTTCATTTGAGTAATTACATTACCGTTTTAACCACCAATCATCTTGCGATTTATTTTAAGAACAGCTTGATTTATTGTTTTGTTTCCTGCTTTGGTGTATTGCTCTTTGCAACCCCGGCATCTTACGTCCTGAGCAGGTCGAATTTCCCTGGCCGAAAGATGATAACCGGTATATTTGTCGCCGGCATGGGGATTCCGGCAATGATGACAATGATCCCTTTATTCATGATGTTCACCCGCCTTGGCTTGGTGAAATCCTTTATTGGGCTGCTCAGCATCTACATCTGTGGTTCTATTCCCTTCTCTGTATTTTTTCTCTCGGGTTTTTTCACATCTCTTCCCACCGAATTGGAAGAAGCTGCCATCGTTGATGGTGCCACGCCATTTCAAACTTTTTGGAAAATTATGTTACCGCTTACCCAGGGCGCGTTGGTTACCCTGACCGTCTTTAATTTCCTCAATTTTTGGGGCGAATATTCTTGGGCACTGATTATGGTCAATAACAATGCTGACCGTACGCTTCAGATTGGACTCCAAACCATCATCCGCTCGATGTTGAACCAGGGAAACTATGCTGGCATCTTTTCCGGGATCATCATTGTTTTCCTCCCCACCTTATTGCTGTACGTTTTTCTGGCAGAGAAAATCGTCAGCAACATAACTGCCGGGGCGATAAAAACCTGACGAGAATCACCAGGTGATTTCCTGGGTGATAATCCCGAATTCTATATTTAGGGAAAACAAATACAGGGATTATGCACAGGTTAAATTTCTCAATAACCCTGTGGATTGATCCAAACTACAAAAGCTCCTGAACAATTTATGAAGCCTCCGTGGGTTGAGTAATAAGTTTGCCAAATCCCTTCAGTAGATAAGATTATGACCACCATACACTTGGAAAAACTACAAATGCCTGGCGTAAGGTTAGGAGAGGAAAATCCGCTCCCCTTGTTTCGTGACAGGTCCAGTAACCGGACAATTGGTTTTGACTCGTCCATCCCGCAAGCCAAACGTTCCCGGTTGGGCTGGGAAACTGGTTTCCGTGTATTGCCATATCGGATGCAGGATAATTACACCCGGCAACGAGTATTGACCACTTATACTGCGGTTGTCCTGGAAAATGAATTCCTCATTGCAACCTTCTTGCCCGAACTTGGGGGCAGGTTGGTTTCATTGGTTTATAAGCCAAGTAATCGCGAACTATTATGCCGCAATCCAGTCTTTCAACCTGCCAACCTTGCCATTCGCAACGCCTGGTTTTCGGGCGGGATCGAATGGAATATTGGACAGTTGGGTCATACATTTAGTACATGTTCCCCGATTTTTGCAGCCTCCATTATAGGCATGTCGGGAGAGCCAGGTTTACGTCTCTATGAATTTGAACGTTGCAAACAACTATTCTGGCAAATTGACTTTTACCTGCCACCTGGATCTCCCTGGTTGCTTGCTTACACTCGTATCCTGAACCCCAATGATTTCGACAGCTCCGTTTATTGGTGGACAAATATTGCTGTTTCGGAAAACCAGGATTTGCGCGTCCTTGCTCCTGCTCGCACCGCCATATATGCAGATCTTTCGAAGAAAAATGACGATCTGGCTTTGGCGGAATTGCCTTATTTGCCCACCCTGTCGGGTAAAGACGCAACGTATGCCCAAAATGCGGAATTTGCGAATGAGTTTTTCTTTCAATGCGACGATACGGATCTGCCCTGGGAGGCTGCGCTTGATAAAGCGGGTTCAGGCCTGATCGAAGCATCCACGCCCAGGTTACGGTATCGCAAACTGTTCTGCTGGGGTAGCCATCAGGGCGGTCGGCATTGGCAGGATTTTTTGGCTCCGGGTGGAACCCCCTACATTGAAATCCAGGCGGGGCTTGCACCTACTCAGCTTCATGGCATGAACATGCCTGCGCATGCAATCTGGGATTGGACCCAGATTTTCGGTTTCTGTGAAATGGATCCGGCAAAAGTCCATGGAACGGATTGGAACGACGCCTGGCGTTCAGTTGATGGCATGTTGAGGAAAGATATGCCTGCTGGTAAACTTTTACATATTGAATCGACCTGCAGGGAATTGGCAGATACTCCTCCAACAGAGATTCTTTCACATGGTTCTGGATGGGGTGCATTGGAACTTGAACGGCGAGCCAGCTTTGCAGACGCAGTTCCTGTTCCGGCTTCCTTCGTATTCCCTGCATCTTCAATGGGGGTTGAGCAGGCGAAATGGTTACACTTGTTGAAATATGGATGCCTTAATGAACAATCTCCCGCACTGGCACCCGGTGAATGGATGGTTCAAAAAGAATTTTCTACCCTCCTGGAAAAGAGTTTGACGAAAGAAGCTAACCGGAATTGGTTTTCTCTCTTGCATCTGGGGGTCATGCGAATGGAAAACTTTGATGATCTGGGTGCAAAATCAGCCTGGCAGGAATTGATCCAGAAAAACCCCTCCGCCTGGGCTTATCGCAACCTTGCCGTTCTTGCGACCATAAATGGCAACCGATCAGATGCGCTTGTCTGCTTTGAGCACGCCTGGGAATTGAATGCACCTTCGGTCCAGTACACTTTGGCGCTCGCCCAGGAATATCTTCAGGCCCTCTGCGCTGATCGGCGCTATCTTCAGGCGGAGCAAACATATGCGAAATTACCTCGCGAACTCCAGTGGAGTGATCGTATACAGATTCTGCATGCCCGCATCGCACTCGAATTAGGCGACCTTGACCCCGTGGACAAAATCCTTCGGCATGAATTTGCGGTGATTCGCGAAGGGGAAACCGAATTGACAGATATCTGGTTTGAATTAATTTATCGACGCTACGTTGCCTCGAATGATCTGCCTCTCGATGAGAAAACCCGGCAAGAAATCCGCCTCTCGCATCAACCTCCTCTTCATATTGATTTCCGCAGTGTCAATCGGTAGGTTGGATCGGCATGTCATCAAAAAAACTAAATTGCGCGTTGAGAAATGAAAAATTACAGCTTCTTCCGTATCACCGAAAGTATCATTAGGAAAAGAGGATAAATACAAATGAATTTTGAAAAAGGTTATTACACCCGCCAGGAAATTCTTTCCCAACCGGTTGCCTGGGCAGATGCACTGGAGATGGTCGAAAAAGCGTCTCCTGCCCTAGAAACGATTATGCGATCTGATTACACCCAGGTATTGTTCACTGGATGCGGTTCTACTTATTATTTATCCCTTTCAGCGGCAGCCTTGTTTCAGGAATTGACCGGCAGGATCGCGAGGGCTGTGCCGGGCGGAGAATTGTTGTTAAATGATCAAATTACTTTGACGGCTGGTAAAACCCTGTTGGTGGCTGTCAGCCGTTCTGGATCGACCACCGAAACCTTGCGTGCAGTGACGGAATTCAAGCAAAAAGATCAGGGTCCAGTGATTGTTATCACTAATTATGGCGATCAACCGCTGGCTGCACTTGCAGATCTGGCCATTGTTATTGAAAATGGTCAGGAGCAAAGCGTGGCGCAGACAAGGTCCTTCGCATCGATGTTTGTGACTGCTACGGCTCTGGCTATCCTGGCTTCCGGAGATGAGTCGCTTTTGGATGTTATGAAAGATATTCCTGAATTGGGGCGAAAACTCTTGGGTAAATATGAATTGCTCGCGCGTGAAATTGGTGAAAACCTAGACTTTGACCGTTTCTATTTCTTGGGAAGTGGAATTCGGTACGGGCTTGCCTGTGAAGCCAACCTTAAGATGAAGGAGATGACATTAACTCACAGCGAACCCTTCCATTTTTTGGAATTTCGTCATGGTCCGATGAGCATGATCACTGAAAATGCAGTTGTAGTTGGTTTGGTATCTGAGAAAAACTCCCGCCAGGAACGCTCAGTTTTGGATGAAATGGAAGCAAAAGGTGCGCGTATTCTCTCTCTGGCAGAAACAGGCGCCAATGTAAATTTGGAGTCTGACATTCCAGAATGCGCGCGTTCGGTCCTTTATCTTCCGGTTTTGCAATTGATGGCTTATTACCGTTCTTTGGCAAAAGGTTTGGATCCGGATCATCCAAATAATCTGACTGCTGTTGTTTCCCTGGAAAACATCTAACCGCACCCCTTTTCTGTAACCGCATGATTCCGCGCTGCCTTTTTGATCTCACCTTTTGCAGGTGAGATCAATCCCGATCTGGTTTTATCAGGCGATGCGGGTCTCGAATTTGTGAATGTGGAAAAATGGATTGATCCGGCCATGCTCACGATCGACAACTCCTCGATGAATTATTACCTACGGAGAAGACAGGCTCGGATTGAAGGTTGCTTTTATTGGTGGTTTGTGGATGTGCTGTCTGCAGTAAGTTCATACGGGAAGTCCTTGCGAAGCGGGAGTGGGTGTCCCGAGTGAGACCGTCATCTCTGAGAGTCATACTGGTTTGAACGTGATTATTGCCAGGGGTGGCGACTGCCATCCTAATGCATTATCTAGAAACTGCTCTCCCTAGGCGTGTTCCGCCAGGTTCTTTTGGTAAAAAAAAAGAAGTTACGCGCCGGTTAAAACGCCAAATCAATCACCGCACTAATTCTCGCCAAGCTAAATTCCGTATTGATAGATTACAGATGTGCCTTGGGAAGGGGAGTGTTCTCTTCATACATTTTTCGTTTCCGTCTTCCATCCCAATGCCCTGAAGATCTTCTGAAGGAATTTCGGCGCACGCACCTGGCTTACGTCCAGTTGGGATGCCTCCGAGATCATGCTTAATGTTGTCCCACACCCCCCTCGGATGGTCTGGGGGCGTCGTTCGAAATAATCTTCTTCTACGTCGAATTTGCTCTTTACGTTCATGGGAATCCCTTCTGGTCAGGCAACCTCAAAGCAACGAACAACGGTCAAGAATCAAATTCATCCGCGTTTATCCATGGATAATTTCCCCAGCCCCAATTGCTCCTGAGTTCCTGGCCTCGAAGGCTTTCACGTCGTCCATTGCCTTATTCACATTGACGAAGGGCAGAATGATCAATCCCACCACGAAGAAAAAGATCAGGGAAAGGATCGCCGGTCGCAGGCTTCCGGTCAGTTGGTTCACCAGGCCGAACAACAGCGGTCCAAACCAGGAAGTGCCCTTGTCGCTGATCTCGTAGAAGGAGTAATATTCCGCCTGTTTTCCGCCCGGAATGATCTGGGCGTACAGGCTGCGGCTGATGGCTTGCGAGCCTCCCAGTACGATTGCAATAAAGGCACCCAGGATGAAAAATTCCACCATCCTGGATGTATCGGAACCTTTCATTCCGAAATAGGCGTAAATGGTCACTCCCGCCCAGATCACCAGGCTTACGATGATCGAGCGTTTGGATCCCACCCAACCTGCCAGCTTGCCCCACAGGAGTGCTCCCGCAAATGCCATGAATTGGATCATCAGGATTGCAACAATCAGGGTGGTCTGGCTTAACCCAACGCCACCTCGAATGAGTGGAGCCACCGCAAATGTGGATGCGATTGCGATTACAGTTTGAATACCATCATTGTATAGGAAATAAGCCAGCAGGAATTTCAGCGTCTCAGGGAAATTCTTCATTTCCTTGACGGTATTCCATAATTGTCTGAAGCCCACCCGGGCGTAAGTCTCGCCATCAGGGAGGTGCTTGATGGAGTGGCGAGACCGTAGGCGCGTCCAGGTGAAGAAGGAAAAGGTCAACCACCAGACCCCGGCCGAAGCCAGGTTGACGCGAATGGTCAGATCCGCCGGAATGCCCAGCTTTGGGCCAAAGATATATAATGCCAGGTTAAGGATCAACAGAACACCATCGCCCAGATATCCCATAGCCCAGCCGTAGGATGAGACTCGGTCACGCTGGTCTTCAGAGGCGATATCCGGCAAATAAGAATTGTAGAAGACGATGGATGTGCCGAAAGCCAGATTGGCAATAATGAATAAAACTCCGCCCAACCACCAGAGCGACGCAGTAACGAAGAACATCAGAATTGTGGCGATTGCCCCGATGGTGGCAAAAAGCTGCATCAATTGCTTGCGCCGGTGTGAATAATCCGCGATGGCTCCCATGATCGGAAGTAAAAAGACCTGCCCGAAAACAGATATCGAAATACAGTAAGGGAAGAAAAATCGGCCGCGATCGGGATGCCCAGGAAATGTGCCATGTGATCGGAGCTCAACTCGGCTGCCTTGGCAGCCAGGCTGGCGACGTATGGGCCCAGGAACACGGTTCCGATGGTGGTGCTGAAGGCCGAGTTGGCCCAGTCGTACATGGCCCAACCGAAGATTTCACGCTTATCATTGATTTTGGGAGTTTCTGCCTTTGCGATTGCCATTCTGTCTCCTTTTCGGTTGGTATTCTACAGATATTGTTCCTGCTGATAAAAACCCTTCCCTGTGGAAGAAGTTGCCCCATTATACTGGGAACGCAAAATTCCCGTGGTTAACGTCCTGCTATCTTTTTCACGCCCGTTAATATGAATATCCCCATGAATCTCCAAACAGGCATTGACAAAATGACGTGCCATAGTATGATAACTTTCTTGGTTGTTTCCGCATCTAATATAGTGATGCTGGCTGCATCAAGGTCGAAATATAGATCGTTTAGAGGTGTCGCATGTGTCTTGGAATTCCTGCAAAAGTGATCGAATTATACGAAGTTGCTGGCATGAAAATGGCCAAGGTTGACTTTGGAGGCGTGGTAAAGGAAGCCTGTATGGAATATCTGCCCGAGATCAAACTCGGTGATTACACCATCATCCATGTCGGTTTCGGCCTTTCCATTCTGGATGAGCAGGAAGCCATGGAAACGATGGACTTGCTCAAACAAATCGAGGCCTTCGGGGATGAGATCCCAGGTACTGCATAGCTGCCAGGGACATTCCCAAATGAAATACATTGACGAATACCGTGATGAAGACCTGGCCAGGAAGCTGCTGGAAGATCTCCAAAAGACGGTCACCCGTTCCTGGACCCTTATGGAGGTCTGCGGCGGGCAAACCCATTCCATCATCAAGTCAGGGCTAGATCAGATGCTTCCGTCTGAAATTAACCTGATCCACGGCCCGGGCTGCCCGGTTTGCGTGACTCCCCTGAGCCTGGTGGATAAGGCTATTGCCCTGGCCTCCCGTCCGGACGTGATCTTTACCTCCTATGGCGATATGCTGCGTGTGCCCGGCTCTTCCCAGGACCTTTTTGCTGTGAAAGCTGCCGGTGGCGACGTACGGATCGTCTATTCGCCTCTGGATGCGCTGATAGTTGCCAAAGACCATCCTGATAAAACTGTGGTCTTCTTTGCTATCGGTTTTGAAACCACCGCACCTGCCAACGCCATGGCTATCTTGCAAGCCAAAGCGCAAGGCCTCTCCAATTTTGCCGTTCTGGTTTCGCACGTCACTGTCCCCGCGGCCATTTCCGCCCTGATGGACTCGCCGGATGTCCAGGTCGATTCCTTCCTGGCCGCGGGTCACGTCTGCACGGTCATGGGCTTTTGGGAGTACGAACCGTTGGCCGAAAAATACCACATCCCGATCGTGGTTACCGGTTTCGAACCGGTCGACATTTTGCACGGAATCCTCGACGCTGTTCGTGAATTGGAGGCGGGTACCCATCACGTGATGAACGCCTACGCCCGCTCGGTAACACATGCTGGCAATCAGCCCGCCCAGACCATCATCAAACGAGTCTTCGAGATGACTGACCGGGCCTGGCGCGGCATCGGCGTTATTCCCATGTCCGGTTATCGCCTGCGGGAAGAATTCACCGATTTTGACGCCGAACAACGCTTTCCGGAAGTGCAATCCATCGAAACGCACGAATCGCCGCTGTGTATTAGCGGGCTGGTTTTACAGGGCCGTAAAAAACCCAGTGAATGTCCGGCCTTCGGCAAGCAATGTACCCCACAGACACCGCTGGGCGCAACCATGGTTTCCTCGGAAGGCGCCTGCGCCGCATATTATCGCTACGGGCGTTATAAACCGGAAATGGTTGGAGAGAAATAGGTATGGATGCGGAAAACGAGAAATTGAATTTGCTGGGCTGGACCTGTCCGCGCCCGCTGCAGAACTATCCTACCATTGTTATGGGACATGGCGCCGGTGGTGGCATGATGTCCGATCTGATCGAGCACCTGTTTGCCCCGGCTTTTGACAACGATCTGCTCGGTCAGATGGGCGATTCAACCGTTCTTTCTGGGCTGGCGCTTGACGGCGGCAAGTTGGCTTTCACCACCGATTCCTTTGTGGTCAGTCCTTTATTCTTCCCCGGGGGGAATATCGGGGAGTTGGCAGTTTATGGCACGGTCAACGATCTGGCCATGCGCGGCGCAAAACCGCTCTATCTTTCGGCGGGTTTCATCCTGGAAGAAGGCTTGCCGATGGAAACCCTCGGGAACATCGTCACCGCCATGGCGCAAGCTTGCCGGAACGCCAATGTGAAGGTTGCCACCGGCGATACCAAGGTGGTGCAGAGAGGTCATGGGGATGGGCTTTACATCAATACGGCTGGAATTGGCGTCATCCCAGCCGGCGTGGATATCGGTCCGGCGAATGCCCGTCCGGGTGATGTGCTGCTGGTGAGCGGCACGATGGGCGACCATGGTATTGCCATCATGTCGGTACGCGAGGGCTTGACCTTCCAGACCGCCATCCAATCCGACACTGCTCCGCTGAATGGGATGGTGGCGGCGTTGTTGACTGTTACCAGTGGACCGGCCGATTCGAGAGGACAGGCTGGTTCGGTCTTGCATTGTTTGCGGGATGCCACCCGCGGCGGATTGGCTGCGGTGTTGAATGAACTTGCCGGATCTTCCAATGTTGGGATAGAGTTTGACGAGCGCACGGTTCCCTTGCGCCCGGAGGTTAACGCCGCCTGCGAGATGCTCGGCTTGGACCCCTTCTACGTAGCTAATGAGGGCAAAATGGTTGCGATTGTGGCCGCCGAAGCAGCGGATGAAGTCCTTGCAACCATGCGCAGGGACTCCTACGGAAAAGACGCCGCCATTATTGGGCGTGTGGTCTCGGAACATCCTGGTTTGGTGACGGCGAAAACATCCATCGGCGGGATGCGCGTAGTCGATGTCCCGGCCGGAGAGTTGCTGCCGAGGATTTGCTGATCCGTATATGCATTTATTGTGTGGAGTTTATTATTAATCGTTGTCAGGAGAGACAACGATTCGTGAATGAGCCTGCGAATACTTGGCGGAATACCTTCCCCTGAACTTTTTGGGGAACTTTTTTAACCCGGTGAGGTCTCACTGACCAACCAGGTCTTGGCTGCCTCTGGATCATTGAAAAACCTGACTGGCATCGGGAATCCAAAACCGGTTTTCTTGATCAATTTATTCAAACGTACCTTATCTCGGAAAGAGCAACCAACAATTGCCAGCCGGGTTATGTGCCTTTGCAGGCGCAGGATGCTACCGGTAAATTCGAGCATTATTTTGTCGGTTAGTTTGGTTTCATAAAAATCGATCCAGACTGGGGTGCTACGTATTGTGGTTGTGATGAATTCTTCCTCCCCTTGCATGCGTTTAAGCAACCCACCTTCGTCTGCAAAAAAACCCCCATAATGTAAGCCGAGCAACTCCCCACCCTTATAGTAATACGGAAAGATCGAACCTGCCGGAGATTTCCGAAGGACCATGGCTTTATCCTGAAATTAGATTAAGATCAGCATACCGTAACCAGAAATTTACGCTTCAGGCTCAGCGAGTATATTTCTTGGCTTTGTATTTTGTTGGGCGAGCATCCACGTCGGTGTAGCGTGGCGGGCCAATGACTTGCATGACCACAGTATAAAGTAATGAAAAAATTCCAAGCAACAAGACCAGGATGGCGATAAATAGGAGAATGGACAGCCAAAGGTTGTTGATTCCCCCGATAAAACCGGTGATGCTACCCAAAACCGGTGCCCGTAGGGACCAATCCGGGAATTTGATATACCCGAGCAATTGCCACGGGATTAAACCAGTTGCTGCAACGATCGGAGTGAAAACGAAAGTAAGCCCGAATGTTGCCACTGGCAACAAGAACATGAGGATACAGCCAATCCCACGCCACAATGGATTCGGTTCACGCTTCTTGGGCGATATGCGGGTATAGATTTCACCTCTTGGCATATTAAATCCCTCCGATTAAGCCTCGCCTCCAGCTATTGTCTGGATGCATCTTCGATTGCCTGGACAATTTTGTAATAACCCGTACACCGGCACAGGTTGCCGCTGATCGCCTGCATGATCTCTTCCCGCCCCGGTTGTGGGCGTTCCTCTAACAGTTTTGCAGCCGACATGATAAATCCTGGCGTGCAGTATCCGCATTGGACCGCACCGTCTGCCACGAATGCCGCCTGCACCGGATGTAATTTCTCTTGCGTTTCCAATCCTACTTCCTCCTGCAGGGGCAGATGCGTCGCCAATCCTTCGATGGTAACGATCTCTGCTCCATCCGCTCTTGCAGCCGGGACCAGGCATGCCATGACCGCTTTGCCATCCAAGAATACTGTGCAGGCTCCACATTCGCCCTCTGCGCAGCCTTCCTTCGTGCCGGTCAGCCCGACATCTTCGCGCAAGAATCGCAGCAATGATTTTTCATATCCACCCGGGACTGTGTAGGTTTTGCCGTTGATGGTGGTGTGAATGGAGAGATGCTCGTCTCGGGAATCACCTGAACCAGCCAGCCACTGACTGCTGACCACTGGAGACTGGGTGGAGACCGGCAACTGCTTCCCCCACAGCAGCACCGGATCGTCCGGAACCTGTGCCCGCTCTTCGCCATTTCGCAGGATGTTCAGGGCTCGCTTTACCAACACACGTACCATGGCTTTCCGGTATGCAGCCGAACCGCGAATATCGTCTATCGGGCGGGCGGCTTCTGCTGCCAGGTCGGCTGTCTGTGCAATGACCTCGTCCGTCAGTATTTTTCCGGTGAGAAATTCTTCTGCCTTCAGGGCGTGGATGATGGTTGGTGCGACCGCTCCCAGAGTAATGACAGCTGATTTGACGCCTTCAACCCCCAGATCAAGCAGGACTGCCGCATTGACCAGGGAAATGGCCTGAGCGCGTCGTAATCCGAGTTTTAGGAACGTCCCATGTTGTCCATACTTACCGTTAAGAGTGGGATTGCCATTGGATAAGGTCCGCAGCGCCGGGAAGGCAATATCCACCAACATTTCGTCCACCTGCATGACGGTCTTCCGCACACCGGTGTAAAAATCCTTTAAGTCAACGCGTCTCGATCCATTGATCGAGGCCAGGGTTACCCAGGCTCCCATTGCCATCAACGGCGTAATTGTGTCGTTGGCTGGGCTGGCGGTCACAAGATTCCCCGCCACGGTTCCACGGTTGCGGATTTGGGGGGCGCCTACCTGCCAGGCTGCGCTTGCCAGCGGGACTGCGCGTTCACGCGCCAGTTTGGATGCGACCACGCCGTTGTGCGTTACCAATGGCCCAATGTGCATCACGTCGTCTTCGTCGAGTGTAATGCAGTCCAGATTGGGCAGGCGTGTGACGTCTATCACTGTTTCAACGCCTTTGCGAACGCCGCGCTCGAGCTCGAGCATCAAGTCGGTCGCGCCGGCTACCAGGCGGGCTTTTTCACGATGATCGGCTAAAAGCCGCAAGGTTTCTTCGATGGTTACGGGGATGTAATAGTTTTTCCACATGCCTGATATTAAACCACAAAGTAGCGCAAGATGCTACCTTGCGCTACTTTGAATTCATTCACTTTATTGCTGGTCGCCGCTGCCGGTGATGACCTGGTAACGCCGGTCGTATGTTTGCCCCACCTGACGGGCCAATTCGTCGACCGACCGGATGGCAGCCTTGAGACCATCTGCCCCAATCCCGGCTTCCACGTTATCCAACCCACTGGAAATCTGGTCGGCCAGGTCGAAGAAGGCTGCATCGAAGGTGTAGATTTGGGCCAGTTCCTTCTCGTTGATTTTGACGGCATCGAAAAAGCCGGTATAACCATACGAGGCGTTTTTTATGCGGTCGCTGAAGGTACGCAGTTTCAAGCCAATGTTGTCGACATCGTCCAGGTAATCCAATTGGCCTGCCTCGGCGATATCTTTCTGCAGGCTGGATGTGCGTACAACCAACTCGCTGTACTTCAAAGCCACCTGGTCGCGCAGGAGCTTATCGGCTGCTCGACGGTTTGTCCGTTCCACATACCCATTGAATCCGGGGACGTAAGATAGCAGTTTCTTGAAGATATCCTGTCCGCCTTTGACAGTTTCATAAAGATCGCTCATGGTTCCTCCTGAGAAAAATGACGGCAGTAGCTCAACACGTTTGATTATACTGCCAAATTTGGCAGATTATCTGCCATCCATATTAGGAATACGTCTGATCGGAGGAAAAGTTGTACCCCGGAAATGGACCGGGATTCCAGAAGAAGAAAACTTCGAATGGAAGGGATTGCTTGATGGCTGACGTACATTTCTACACCGAACTAAAAAACGCACCTGCACCTATAAACATACTGGGCAGGCGCAGCAAACCCTTGATTCTCATCTTTTTTGTTCCCCTAAAGGTTGTCTAGTCTCTGACCGGCTGGGTAACTTGGTATAATGGGACCAATTGCCCCCAGGGACAGAAATTATAATTCCAACATCAAGGAGATTGATATGATAGTTACCACCAAGCAACTGTTTGCTGCCGCGTATGGCAAGTATGCCATCGGGGCGTACAACATCAATAACCTGGAACAGACCATGGGTTTGTTCCGCGGTAACATGGATAGCCAGGCTCCCTTCATTATCCAGATCAGTAAAGGTGCCCGTTCTTTCACTCATAAAACTATGCTGGAAGGTCTGATCCGTGCCGCCGATCAGGTCTTCCCGGATGCCATCTTTGCAGTCCATCTGGATCACGGCGATGAGGCTACTTGCTATGACTGCATCCAGAGCGGGTTTTACTCCTCGGTCATGATCGACGCCAGCGGCCTGCCTTTTGATGAAAACATTGCTACCACCAGGCGCGTGGTGGAGGCTGCCCACGCCAAGGGGATTGTTGTAGAGGCCGAACTTGGTCAGTTAGGTGGGGTGGAAGAGCACGTAAATGTCTCTGAAGCCAATGCGAAGTTGACCGATCCGGACCAGGCCAAGGAATTCGTCGACCGCTCGGGTTGTGATTCGCTTGCCTGCGCCATTGGCACCAGCCATGGGGCGTTCAAGTTTTCCGGCTCACAGGGTCTCCATTTCGAAGTCCTCGAAGAGATCCAGAAACGTCTGCCCGGGTTCCCGTTGGTCATGCACGGATCCAGCTCGGTTCCACAGGAAGAGGTAGCCCGCATCAACGCAGCTGGCGGCAATCTCAAAGGCGCCAAGGGTGTCAACGCCGATGAATTCAAGCGCGCGGCCGAATTGGGCGTGACGAAGATCAACATCGATACGGATGGCCGTCTGGTCTGGACGCGTGTCCACCGTGAATTCTTCCGTGACTTTCCGGAGAAATTTGATTTGCGTGATCCCGGGAAAATCTTCATGTCCGAATACGCCAAGTTCATCGCCCAGAAGAATGAGAAATTGGGCAGCGCCGGGCATCTCGAAGAAGTTCGCAAATTGGTGAAATAGTTGGAATTACGGGGCACAGCATGCATGTGCCCCGTCTTCTTTATTATGCCAGTCACCGACCAGGGCGTTTCACTCGACCGTTATATGCTGATCCCACGCGTGTTAATTTTCATCAGGCGCGATTCTTCTGTTTTGCTGTTGAAGGGGGCGCCTTCCAAAAGGCTGTGGGCGGGAAAATACAATGGGGTAGGTGGGCACGTCGAGCGAGGCGAGGGCATCCTGTCTGCTGCCCGCCGCGAATTGTTCGAAGAGACCGGACTGACTTCAGACCTGTGGTTGTGTGGGGTTGTGACGATCGATACCGGTAAAAATCCCGGGGTCAGTCTGTTTGTTTTTTCTGGAACCTGTCAGTATGGTCAACCGGTCCCTTCTGGTGAAGGGACCCTGGAATGGGTTCCATCCGGGAATCTTTCCAGCTTGCCCACCGTTGAAGACCTGCCTGCGTTGTGGAATCGCACTCATGAGATGAAACCTGGCGATCCCCCCTTCTCGGCGCATTCTTATTATGACGATCATGGAAACCTGAAGGTGGAATTTACAGATTCGAATTTAGCCACATAGGGTTTGCTATGCGCTCTTATAGCCGATTTTCCTCAGGAAATCCTTGCGCCAGGCAATATCTGTCATCTCCTTCGATCCCTTGCGGGGAGGCGCCGTCCACCACACCCAGGATGCCAGACCCTTGTTCGGTCTCGGCAACCATTACCTGGGTCGGGTTTGCAGTCGCGCAGAAGATGTGACACACTTCCGTAACGTTCTTCACCGTATTGAGTACATTGATGGGGTAGTACCCTTCGCCCAGGAAAATGATGAATGAGTGACCTGCCCCAATCGCCAGTGCATTCTGCTTGGCCAACTCGATCATTACATCATCCGTGCCTGACCAGCGCACCAGACATTTTCCTGAAGCTTCGCAAAATGCCAGGCCAAACTTGATCCCTGGCACAGCATTGATCAGGGCTTCATGAATATCCTCAACCGTCTTGATGAAGTGGGATTGTCCGAGGATGAAATTCACATCAGCAGGTTTATCAATTTCTACGCTTTTCAGGTTCATATTGGCTCCAGAATATTGTCGAGTTACGAATTGCGGTTTAGAAATGACCACATTCGGAAAGTCCCATATAGAAACAAATTACTGTTTTTCCCAAAATTCCACTTCTCCCGACGTTACCTCAAACAAGGGGTGACACTCCGGTAAATTGATCCCTTGAAATCTAGCCAGGCGGGCAACCTCACGTTGTGCCAGTTTGGCCTTGAGATGTTCCCATTCGAAGAGCATCTGCCCATTCGTCACTGGCAACTTCCACTCGCCGATTGCGGACAGAATCTTGTGCTTGTTGAAGCTGTAGCCGCGCCTTCCAGCCTCGTCTGCCAACCCTGCCAGGTAAGCCGCAATGGTCATCAATGGATCCGGACTTTGGCGGAATCGGGTTAGTTGCGGATGCTGGCGATAGCCGATGGTTTCACCCTGCAAGACTTTTTGAGCCAACAAGCTCTCTCGCCAGCAAGCTAGCAGCCCCTGCCGGTCAAGGTATTTCGGGTGCAACGACCAGAGGCGCATTATTTTTTCTCATAAAATACCAGCAGCGTGCTGCCATACTTGCGTTGGTCAAATTCTTCCAGGCTTTGTAATTCCATTTTTTGATACTCACGTGGGTGGATCTGCACGATCACCCAGGCACCTTCTTCGTTCAACCACTCTGTGTGTGCATCCAAGACCAACAGCGCTTTCGAGGCCATTTCTTTGTATTGAGGAGGAGCGATGTAAATGTAATCGAAAACACGGGTAGGGGTGGCTTCCAACATGGCAAAGGCATCTCCGCGCCGCACCTCGGCTTGGGTTATAAACCCGGTGGTTTGCAGGTTGGCCTGGATGGTTTCGATCGGCCCACGGTTCAGGTCAGAGAAGCGCACGAATGCGGCTCCCCGGCTGAGCGCTTCGATGCCGATCGCGCCCGTCCCGGCAAACAGGTCCCACCAGGCAGAGTCCTGTACGTCTCCGGCCAAGATGTTGAACAAGGCCTGTCTGACCATGTCTGTGACCGGGCGGGTAGTATCACCCGCCACATCCTTCAATTTGCGGCCTTTTGCCGACCCGGATATGACGCGCAGGCTCATTGAGACCTGTCCACGCTTTGCCGGGCGGTCAGGATATTTCCATGCGGTGCAATCACCGGGACCACACAGCCTGTTCCAAGCATGAATTTGCGACCGCCGGTCTGCCTGAGTGCATCCGTCGCTTCATTCCGGACCTGCAAAGCGTTTCCAAGAACTATCGTTTTTTGACTGATCCCGCCACACAATACCGGTGATGCCCCACGCACCTTCAAGAACTCTGAAGTTTGAGCTTCAGCCAGCGAAGGGGCCGTCTCACGGTCGTGCCAGTTCACAATTTGGAAGAGCGGTAAGAATTCCTCCACCAGTTCGAAATGGATGTTCTGACCGTGCAAGTGCAGCAGATTACACCACAGTCCGGCAGCCGGTCTTAACGCCTCCATGTCGAAGGGCAGCCCGTAAGTTTTATATTCTTCCAGCGTCATCAGGCTTGCCTGGGCATGTTGGACTGCGTAGAAGACGCCGTCTATGCCTGTTTCCGCGGCAGCTTCTAAAAAGCGCCGCGTTGTCTCTGCGATCGTCTGCAAACCTTTCAATACAGCTTCGGGGTATTTATGCAGGTGGGAAATTAAAAGCTCACCTCCGGCCAGGTTTTTCGCCTGGGCTAATGGGCTGAAAATAGTCTGGAGCACCGGCAGGTTCGGTCCAACCGTTTGCCGGATCAACCGCAGGCACTTGATTTGATCTGCCAGGTGCGTAGCCTTGACGAGATCCAGCACGGACAGGTGTTCCCAATCCTGTGGTTCCTGGACAACGTGATGGGTATAACGGCGGGTGCCCTCCGTGGATCCTTCCCAGGTATCTTCTGCGCCCCAGTCCTTAATGGCAAACGAAGAAGCTGGGGTGACTTTCACAAGGTCGAAATCATAATGGCTCTGGAAATCCACCGTGGCGGCAGCCAGCGTTTCCGGGCTTTGGTCGTCCATCGGGAAATGCCGCCAAAGCGCCACAGGGGGACGGTCAAGAGCTGGATCGTTCTTTATACAGGCTTGCAAACGTTCACGTGCGCTAATTGACATATCGGTACCTATTGATTGATCGACTGGAAGATTTTCATCCAATCCCTTGCAATGAGTTCAACGCCATAACTGCCAGGGTGGACAGTATCCATATACATCTTATCAGAATTGGGATGATCTTTATAGATATTCCAGGTGTCCACCAGGTAGACCGGGGCTTGTTTCGCTACAAATCCTGCCACCATGCTGCGTTGGGCCTGCACCAATTGATCCAAACCAAGATTGAAATCACAATAATAATCGTTTTCCCAGACTAGCATGTTATTTTCGTCAAAATGGCTCCAGGGCAATTCACCGCGAACCGGCATGGGGGTCATCACGATAACGGGTATCCCAGCCGCAACTAAATCCCTGATTTGAAAGGTCATATACATCAGGTGTTGGTTCAGCATGGCGTCAAGTTCGTATTGCAGAAGTGAGTTGGT
Source organism: uncultured Chloroflexia bacterium (assembly GCA_963814135.1). Lineage (GTDB taxonomy): Bacteria > Chloroflexota > Anaerolineae > Anaerolineales > Villigracilaceae > UBA877. The sequence continues at coordinate 411,665 of CAWFBZ010000008.1, forward strand.
GGCCCGGTCAAAAATCCCTGGACAGCCGCCCAAGTCGTTCATTCCCCACCAAAGTGTCACGATATCCGGGTTGGCATCCAGGATATATGTCTTGAGATTCTCATAACCCCATTTGGCATTTCGTCCGCCATAGTTTTCGAGCAGGATTTGATCGGCCGGATTCAGGTTCTGGCGTAGCACGTCTGCGATTGAAAACCCCACTTCTCCCGGTTCATTGACGTCGCCCACCTTTAACAGGCTGTCGCCGTAAAAAATCAGGGTCTGAGGTTTTTTCGAGGAGAGCGGTTCTAGTGTGTAGGTTAGTGTTGGGGTTGAGATTGAGATGGGGGTAATGGTAGGGGAAAGGCTGGGTGAGGTAGTTTGCGAAGGCGTGGCTGAAGATGTCACCAGGGGTGTGGTTGGAATAGAAACCGCACAACCTGCCAGAAGCAGCATGGAAAGACAACTTAGAAGTAATCGATGGCTCTCCATTTACATCCCTAGGGGATTTTGTTCCCGTAAAAGAGAGCGTAAGGCTTCCTGCAGTCCCACGCTTTGGGCAGGCAGGATGCGGCGGAAGATGCGTAGCATCATTGGCGGTGGGTCGCCTTGGATGATTTCTCGCAGGAATGCAATGGTTTCAGTCATCGAAGCCTTTTCCAGGGCTGCCAGGCAGGCTTGGAAATCTAATTGTGTTGCCGGCCCCAGGTTTAGGATGGCAGGGCGCAGGATACGGAACACTGCCGGTAGGTTTTCGAATTGCGGATCCTCCAGCAAGGGGATCAGCGCCTGCATGCCCCAAATTTGCAGTACCGTCTGGTTGGATCGCAGCCATTCTTCCAGGATGGAGAAGAACGTTGTGGGGTTTTCCCAGCGCAGCCGGGCCAGCGCCTTCGTCAATAACGCGGATTTGATTTCCTTGTCAGCGGTTTGGTTGAGCCAGACGGGTAAGTGCATCAGTGCCGGGGTGGCCTGCTTGGATGGAAGGCTGCCTAACAAATAGGCCGCTAAAAGCCGGGATTCCAGCGAATTTGCCTCCCATAAGACGTCGATCAGGCGCATTGCATCTTCAGGATGGTTTTCAGCGAACATGCCCAGTTCCAATTCGATTTGCCGCATTACCGGACGCGGGGTGTGGAAAGTGGGCACGGATAACCGTTGGACCACCTGGGCTGTCCGGATGGTCCGGTTGGTATAAAAACCAAGTAATTCGTTTAGATCCCGCGCAAATGCATTCGGATCGTCGAATTTTTCGGCGAGACGGGCAGCCTGGGTCTTTAGTCGGGAAAGCTCGATTGCGGGCATTTTCGGAGTGCAGAAATCAGCGGCTTGAATATGAAAGGGTTTCAGCCATTGTACTCGACCGGTACCACTTTGGCAGCCATGTCTGCCGCTAATCTGGCAATCTCAGCTTGTATGTGTTCTTTCGTTTCTCCCAGTTGGAGGATGATTTTCTCGGGTTGGTCGCGTAATTTCATTTCAACACCCCCCTGGGCTAGTGCCGCGTTCGCTCACTGTCACCCGGATCGGCAGCCCGATTAAATCGGCATCGTTGAACTTAACTCCAGGGCTGTCGTCTCGGTCGTCATACAGCACCTCCACACCCGCGTCTTGCAGATCGGCATACAGTTTATTAGCTATCTCCCCAGCTTGGGGCGACCCCTTGCCGCGCAGAAGCACAAGCTGCACCTGGTATGGTGCAATCGAGATTGGCCAGATGAGACCGTGTTCATCGTGATGTTCTTCGGCCACACAGGCCAACAGGCGTCCAACACCGATGCCGTAAGATCCCATGATGACAGGTTTTGGCAGCCCGTCCTTATCGAGGTAGGTGCAACCGAGTGAATCGGAATAGCGTGTCCCAAGTTGGAAGATATTGCCCACTTCCACGCCGCGTTCCTCCCGCAAGCGGTTATTACATACTGGGCAGGCCTGACCGGCTTGCGCTGCCGCGATATCGGCTACTACGTCTGCCTGGTAATCTCTGGGATAGTTGGTATACAGCAGGTGGATATCTTGTTCATTCGCTCCTGCGACCAGGTTGGGGCTGGAGACGATCGAGTCGTCCAGGACCACCCGCATTCCCATCTTTTCTCCTTTCCCACCTTCCTTCCCGTTTCTCCCCTCACCGAAGAGGCAAGTGTTTTCAAGCCGATTGGGGAGGCAAACCCTGGCACAGCTCCGACCGCCTGGATCTCCTCTTCGGTAGCCGGCCGCAGGTCACGCGCCCCTGTGACGTTGGCGAGTTTGGTCTCGTTCAATTCCATGTCCCCCCGGATGATTGCAAAGATGAATTGCTCCTCCGGCCCCTGTTTCGCTCCCAACCCATCCGTCCGCTCTGGAAGGATGGCGATGAAGAAGACTGCCTTTGCGGTCTTCGCTTTCGGTATTCCCAGGAAATTTGCCAGGTCCTCGATGGATTTGCATTTTGGAGTCAATACCTTCTTGACTGGTTTCAATTCCTCTGCAGTCGCAATCGGTTTCTGGAAGCGCGCCACCTGTCGGTTGGCGCTGTAGCCGCAGTTATCGCACAATATCAAGGTGTCTTCCCCGATTGGCAGTAAGGCCATATACTCGTGCGCCAATTTGCCGCCCATCATGCCGGTATCCGACTTGACCGCGATCACATCCAAACCGCAGCGATGATAAATGTTGAAATACGCCTGGTAGTGCCGCCGGTATTGCTTGTCCAATCCGGCCCAGTCTGTATCCAGGCTGTAGCTGTCTTTCATGGTGAATTCTCGTACTCGAATCAGCCCGGCTCGTGGGCGTGGCTCGTCCCGGAACTTGGTCTGGATATGATAGATCAGTCGTGGCAGGTGTTTGTAAGATTGCACCTCACGCCGCACCAGGTCTGCCACCACTTCTTCGTGGGTCATCGCCAGGACCATGTCCCGCTCGTTACGGTCTTGAAAACGCCCCATTTCGGAGCCGATCTGGAACCAGCGTCCGGTCTCCTTCCACAGGTCAGCCGGCTGGACCACTGGCATGGAGATCTCCTGCCCGCCGATCTGATCCATCTCATCCCTTAGGATGGCCTCGATTTTCTGCATGCTACGTTTTGCCAGGTGCAGGTAAGAAAAGATACCTGCCCCCAACGGTCTGATAAAGCCTGCCCGTATGAGTAATTGGTGGCTGACCACATCGGCTTCCGCGGGTGCATCCCGCAGTGTCTGACCGAAGAGTTGGCTCATTTTCATAATTCACCTGAGATAGTGTTCCCGTTCCACATCACATGCTTTGGTCCCAGAGGGCCATTGGCACGGTAAAGCGTGATACCCTAATAAGCCCTGGCAAAATACACTTTATGTTTTGCCTCTTTCCCGCAAACGATGCATTTCCCCACAGCCACATCTTGATCCAGCGGGATGCATCGGGTGGTTGCCTTGGTGTCTTCCTTCACTTTCGCTTCGCATTCGGTCAATTCGCACCAATAGGAATACGCCCAGCCGTTCTTGACGACTTCAATCAATTCTGCGTAATCTTTCGGCTCGAAGATGTGGCTGTCGCGGAAAGCGGTTGCACGCTCCAGCAGGGATTTCTGTATATCCACCAGCAAATCTACCACGGATGCAGCCAGGCCAGCCTGCGGGATGAAGGATTTACCCTCTCTGCCGGGTTTATCGCGACGAGCCAGCGCCACGCTGCCTTTTTCCACGTCCTTTGGACCTATTTCTATGCGCAGGGGTACACCTCGCATTTCCCAATCGTTGAACTTGAACCCGGGGGTTACTTCGGTGCGGTCGTCCACTTTGACACGCACGCCGGTAGCTTTGAGTTCGCTCTCCACTCGCCGGACGACGTCCATAACTGCAGTAGTTTCCGCCTCCGATTTGAAGATTGGTACGATGACCGTCTGGATGGGTGCCAGGCGTGGCGGCATGATCAGTCCCTGGTCGTCTCCGTGCGCCATGATGATGGCACCCACGAAGCGTGTGCTCAGCCCCCAGGAGGTTGTCCATGCATATTGCAGGCTGTTGTTCACGTCCAGGTATTGGATGTCGAAAGCCTTTGCAAAGTTCTGCCCGAGGAAGTGCGAAGTTCCGGATTGTAATGCGCGCGTATCGCCCATCATTGCTTCGATGGTAGTAGACATGTTCGCCCCGGCGAACTTTTCCGTCTGCGATTTGACGCCCTGGATCACCGGCACGGCGCCTTCGTTGATGGCAAAGTCAGCGTACACGCCCAGCATGCGCATGGTCTCTTCGCGGGCTTCCTGCTCACTGGCGTGCGCGGTGTGCCCCTCCTGCCAGTAGAATTCCAGCGTCCGCAGGAACAAACGCGTACGCAGTTCCCAGCGTACCACGTTACCCCATTGATTGATCAATACCGGCAGGTCACGATAACTCTTGATCCACTTCGAGTACATATAACCAATGATGGTCTCGGAAGTGGGGCGTACCACCAGCGGTTCTTCCAACTTTTCGCCGCCTCCGATGGTCACCACTGCCAGCTCGGGGGAAAATCCTTCCACGTGCTCCTTCTCTTTTTCCAGGAACGACATGGGGATGAAGAGCGGGAAGGCTGCATTGACGTGTCCGGTATCCTTGAAGCGCCGGTCGAGCGCCTGCTGGATATTCTCCCACAGCGCCCAGCCGTAGGGGCGCACCACCATGCAGCCGCGTACCGGCGCATAGTCTGCCAGCTCAGCCCTAAGGACGACCTGGTTATACCATTCGGAGAAATCTACATTTCGGGGGGTCAGTTTTTCGTCAGACATTGGTTCCTCGGTTATTGGAATAAAAGCTATTACAACAATAGAATACCCAGAGCAGGGAGGCCGTTAGATTTTCCCTTCGCGTACTATCGTGTCCGTAGAGGCGAAATCACTTAATATTTTCGCCGCTACCTGAACGTCCGTGGCAAAATGTAGCAGATCGCGTTGGTGCTGCGGAATATAACCGTCCAGTGAACGATAAAAAGATTCGATCACAGATTTCCAACCTTCTCCGATCAGGATAAGAGGTTTATGCGGCATTGCATTCACGATCATTAAATTCCAGGACGTGGCGATTTCGGTTAACGTGCCGGGGCCGCCCGGGAGAGCCATGGCTGCGTCGCACGCCAGGATCAGTTCGTTCAGGCGTTCTTGTAAAGTCGCAAAGTGCCGTTCTTCCTGCACCCAGGCGTTCGCTCCGCTCCCGCGCCAGGCTTCGATATCCGCGCAGGTCACCCCGATGACGTGCCCACCCGCTTCGTTAGCGCCTCTGGAAACTGCCTCCATCGTGCCCACGTAACCTCCGGTCAGGACGTTATGTCCTGCCTGCGCCAGCATTTTACCCAGTACATAAGCTTCTATGTAAGCCGTGGAACCGGGTTGTGGGCTGGATCCGCCAAAAATAGTGATGTTCAAGGTGTTTTCCTTTTATCCTACATGCTAAGAATCCCAATTCCGTGAGGCATTGATTTCCAGCTTCTCCAGGATCGCCTTCTCCAGGTCGATCCCAGAGATCCAGGCAAGTTGTAAAAGATATAATGACACGTCCGCCAGTTCGCTTGCCAGTTCGCCATGGTCCTTTATTTCTCCGCCCCATTGGAAGTGTTCCAGCACCTCGTTGGCTTCAAGGGAAAGCGAGATGGCAATGTTGCGGGGAGTTTGCGGTCGTTTGCTGTCCGGTTCATACCAACCCTTCGACTCCACAAAAGCATGCATGTGATTTGTCAATTCCTTGATATCCATGATAGCCCGTCCATTTTCTCTTGATGTACAACCAACAAAAATCCTTTATGCAAATCGGCGGATAAACAAAACGGCTCCTCAAGTCTGGGAGCCGTCTTAATTTGTGACGAACTAAACCTGACCAGACCAGGTGGTGGATTACGTTGCAGGGGCCGGGAGCGGGTTCAACTTCATGGCGCAGATTATACCTGATTTTTATGGCAGATATCTATTCGAGATGGGCATATCTCCGGACACGCCTCCGGTCCAGATGCCCGAATTCATACTGCCATTCGAATTGAAGAAGAACCAGGGTCCGCCTGAGAAAACCGTGAAATCCAGAAGGCCGTCCCCGGTGAAATCGAGCGGGGAGGGGAGAGGCGTACCGTTAAAGATGGGAGCCCCGGTCCAAATCCCTTTCGTCAAGGCGCCGCTGGTGAAGTCGTAGAACAGCCAGGCTCCGCCTCGGAATATCACGATTTCGTCTTTTCCCAGTCCATCGTAGTTCCCAGGGACTGCCATATCTCCGGCCACGCCGCCGGTCCAGATGCCCTTGTTCATGCTTCCGTCAGCGTTGAAAAAGAACCATGGCCCACCCGAATAAACCGTGTAATCCAATTTTCCATCTCCAGTGTAGTCCATGGGCGCGGGGATAGGTGTGCCGCTGAAGACCGGCGCCCCGGTCCAAACCCCTTTCGTTAATGCCCCCGTCGCATAATCGTAATACAGCCAGGCGCCGTTTCGGAACAGGACGATATCATCTTTTCCACTTCCTGTATAATTCCCCGGCACCGGCACCTGTCCGGCTACGTCACCCACCCAGATTCCGTGGATCATGGCACCACTATCGTCATAGAAGAACCAGGTCCCGTTGCACAGTTGCGTAAAGTCCTTGACCCCGTCTCCGTTGTAATCCATTGGGGCCGGGATACAATTCCCGTAGGGCATGCCGGTCCAGACGCCTTCCACCAGGTCCCTGGTGTCGAAGTCGTATTTCAGCCAGGCGCCCTGGCGATAAATGACGATCCCGGGTTTGAATGTGGCGGTCACGGATTGGGCGGAGGTCATGCTGACAGTGCATGTGCCGGTCCCCGAACAGCCGCCACCACTCCATCCATTGAAAATGGATAAAGCAGAAGACCGCGCTGTCAATATAACGGAAGAATTGGTGGGGAAATTGGTACTGCACGTGGCTCCGCAGTTGATCCCGGACGGAGAGCTGGTAACCGTTCCGCTCCCCGTGCCGCTTTTATTGACAGTTAACGTCTGGGTTGCAGGAAGATTAAATGTAGCAACCACAGATTGGCTCGAAGTCATGCTGACGCTACAGATGCCTGTTCCCGAACACCCTGCTCCACTCCAACCATCGAAGGTGGAAGGTGCAGTCGCCTGAGCAGTAAGAATCACATTTGTGTTGTAGGGAAAGGCGAAATTACAGGTTGCGCCGCAGTTTATTCCCAGAGGGTTGCTCATGATCGTTCCGCTGCCCGTGCCGCTCTTGGTGACCGTCAACGTCTGGTTGGGTGGAGGGTTGAATGTGGCGGTGACAGATATTGCGGATGTCATACTTATAGTGCAGGTGCTGGTTCCCGAGCATCCGCCTCCACTCCACCCGCCAAAGGTGGATGGGACAGTCGGGTTGGCGGTCAGAATGACGGAAGAATTCAAAGGAAAGCCATACGAACAAGTGGCGCCACAGTCAATCCCAGTTGGATTGCTGGATACGCTCCCAACACCACTTCCGCTTAAATTCACAGTCAAGGTCTGGTTACCCGACAGGTTGAAGGTGGCAGTTACTGACTGGGCTGATGACATATTTACGACACATGTCCCCGTCCCCGAACAGCCTGCGCCGCTCCACCCCGAAAACCCGGAACCTGAGTCGCTAATAGCTGATAAAGTAACGGAAGTATTGACCGGGAATGCATAGGAACAGGAAGTTCCACAATTGATCCCAGGTGGCGTGCTGCTCACCGTCCCGCTGCCAGTTCCGGATTTATTGACCGTCAGGGTGTAGGAATTCAAGGCTTGGGCGGCGCTCACGGCTGCGGCCGCATTGACGATGCCGGCTCCGCAGGTGGTGGTTGTGCAATTGCTTCCACTCGGGAAGTTCCTGGCCGTGCTTTGCAGGATCGAGAGCACCTGGGCAGGCGTCAGGCTCGGGTTGACCGAGAACATCAATGAAACCACACCCGTCACGTGCGGCGTTGCCATGCTCGTGCCCTGGTAGTAAACATAGGTATCCGATACCGGGCCTTGGGTGCCGGTATTCAAGGTGGAAAGGATCCCGTTCGGGTCTCCGGAAGAGCTCATCGAGCCGCCCGGTGCGCTGATCTTTACCAGGGATCCGTAATTGCTGTAATACGCTCGTGAACCCGTTCGGTCGGTGGCCGCCACCGCAATCACCCCGTTGCAGTTTGCAGGGGTAAAACCGCTTACGTTGGCGTTGCTGTTTCCGGCTGCCACCACCAGCACCGCCCCCTGGCCGTTGACATTGTTGACGGCTGTTTGCATGGAAGCGCTGCAAGATCCCGTGCCGCCCAGGCTCAGGTTGATGACCTTGGCAGGGTGGGTGTTGATTGGCACTCCGATTCCGGTCAAGTCGATTCCAGCCGCCCAACTGATGCCGTCGATGATGTCCGAAAAGTAGCCGCCACACTTGCCCAGCACGCGTGCGATCACCAGGGGCGAATTCCAGTTTATTCCTGCGATCCCCATGGCATTGTTGCTGGCGGCTCCGATCGTCCCGGCAGTATGCGTGCCGTGCCAGGAACTGTCTCCAACCGTGCAACCAAAGAAAAGGGGATTGCTTAAATCACTTTGCGAGATCCAGTCACCCGGATCGCTCGGGTTGGTATCGCGACCATTGCCGTCATTTGCGATAGTCGCATTGCTGACAAAATCATAGCCTGAACCGGCTGCAGTCCCCGAGACCAGGCGTGATACCAGGTCCGCGTGGCCCGTGATGCCGGTATCCACGTCAGCCACGACGACGCTGGAAGATCCGGTGGTGATATCCCAGGCGGACTGGATATTGATCCCGCCGGTCGCTTCGGTCAAATCCCATTGAGCACCGGACTGAAAATACGTGTCGTTTGGCGAGAGCACCGGGAAGGCACGCTGGTCGGGTTCAGCGTACTGTACTTCCGGCAGGCTTTCGATCAGTTTGGTGATTTGCTGCACCTGGTCGTAGGGTATGAAATTCGGCAGTTGGATCACATTGGCGTCCCCCACCATACTGCGCAGGTAGGTCAGCGCCAGCCCCGCGGCGTTGCTCAGGCGGGTCATTTCGTCAGCTTGTGCCGGTGCGGCGAAAGCCTGGCTGGAGCTTTTAAATTGAACGATGATCTGGTTGGTTGGCACGTTGGCTGTGTCGGCCGAGGCGATCGTACCGGTTTGTGCAGACACCCGGCTGTTGCTCCCCGCCAGGAAGAACACCAGCATACCTGCGAAGGCGATGAAAAAGACAATATTCTTTTCCGTTAAGTTTTTCATTTTTTACATAAATCCTGAAATGAATAAATTATGAGAGATTCCGGTTTTGTTCGATTATATATCAATCCTTAAGGAATTATTCCGAAAAGCAAGTTTATTATGGAAGTATTAATCACAATTTAATCTCTGCGAATTGCCTCGTTGTAAAGGCGTTCTAATCAATAGGGCGTGATTTCATTGGATAAATGATTGGATTGATAATGTTTGAAAACATCAATCTTCCATAAGCGTGACCCCTTTCCATCCAGTCTGGCTGAACGCTTAATTAGCAATGGAAAAAGAATTAAACGGCAGTGATTTCGTCCTTAATTTGCCGTTACAAACAACAGCTTCTGAGTTACCGGCCTTTTATGAAATTATAAAAAAAATTAGGCCCTCCAAAATATCAGGTCTATTCGTTTGAAACACATTCTATTTTTTTGGATGAAACCTTGTCGGGCTCATTTTTAGCTCATAATTCCTCCACCTCTGTCTCCATCTACTGAATCCTTCCTGTAACGCTTGCCAGTGAGAAGATTTGTTTCACAAAATAAATCCCCCTTTATTTCTCGATTTTGCCCCATAAATCTCAATATATGGGAGTAACATCCGAAGCAATCTTGCATATTCTAAAAAACATTTTCGCCGAATTGTTCATTTATTTGTTCCTTTTTCTGTCCTGCGTTTTTCAGCGGCTTGGTTCCTCTTGCCTGCCCCGTTTCATTTTTGGGAAATTAAGCTGGTTGTTCCTCAAAGAATTTCCCTGCCCTCTTCTCCATTTTCCTCTGCCCTCTGTTCTCACTTCTTTCTCCATGCGACCCTCATTCGAGTTTTTTCGAGGGTCGATTATGCCTCCCCATTTTCCGGATAAATTCTGTCTGAATTCCTTGACAAGTCCAGATGGGCGTGATATAAACCGTGAAATTAACAACCGAATTTAGCAACGCTCTTATCCAGAGAGGTGGAGGGACCGGCCCTTTGAAGCCTCGGCAACCTGACTTTTTGTCAAGGTGCCAATTCCGGCAGTATGATCTGGAAGATGAGAGGCTTTGTATCACCATACTTAGCCCTTTCATAACCAGAAAGGGCTTTTTGTTTGCCTGTTTTTCCCCTCTCGGAAGAGTTTTCCGCCTGGCTGGCGCCGCGATGCGGACATGTTGAATCGGTTTTTTAAATGACCAAAGGAGCGAATCATGACCACCACCCCGCGCAAGTATGGCTTTTCCACCCGTCAGTTGCATGCCGGCCAGGTTCCTGACCCTACCACGGGGTCGCGCGCCGTGCCAATTTACCAGACCACCAGCTATAACTTCAAAAACACCCAACACGCCGCCAATCTCTTTGCGCTAAAGGAGCTTGGCAACATCTATACCCGTATCATGAATCCCACCACAGACGTTCTCGAGCAGCGCCTGGCTGACCTGGAGGGTGGGGTCGGCGCCCTCGCTGCCAGTTCAGGGCACGGCGCCCAGACCATGCTGGTGCTCACCCTTTGCGCCGCAGGTGATCACATCGTTAGCAGCAGCCATCTCTACGGCGGCACATTCAACCAGTTTAACTACACCTTCCCGCGCCTCGGCATCGACGTTACCTTCGTCGATCCCTCCGATCCCCAGAACTTCGCCGATGCCATCCGACCCAACACCAAGATCATCTACGGAGAGACCCTTGGCAATCCAGATATCGCTGTCTTCCATTTTGAGGAAGTCGCAGCCATTGCCAACCGCAATAAGATCCCCCTGGTGATCGACAATACCTTTGCCACCCCGTACCTTTGCCGTCCTTTTGAATTAGGTGCCAATCTCATTACTCATTCCACTACCAAGTTCATCGGTGGACACGGCACCACCATCGGCGGCGTTATCGTGGACGGCGGCAATTTCGACTGGACCAGCGGGCGCTTCACAGCCTTCACCACGCCAGATCCTTCCTACCACGGCCTGGTATATGCCGATCTGGTCAAAGTTGGGTTGCCGCCCTTCATAATAAAAGCCCGCGTTCAGACCCTGCGTGATATAGGCGCCTGCCAGGCTCCCTTCAACAGCTGGCAGACCATCCAGGGAATTGAGACCCTCAGCCTGCGCCTCGATCGTCATGTGCAGAACGCACAGGCTGCGGCTGAGTTTCTTGAGAAGCATCCCAAGGTCGGCTGGGTCAAGTACCCCGGCCTGAAGAGCCACCCTGATTATGCCCTGGCGAAGAAATATCTCCCCAAGGGTCCCGGAGCCATTCTGGGCTTCGGCGTAAAGGGCGGTCTGGAGGCTGGCAAGCGTTTCATCGAGCATCTGCAACTGTTCAGCCACCTTGCCAACGTCGGCGATGCCAAGAGCCTGGCCATCCATCCCGCCACCACCACCCACAGCCAGTTGAGCGGGCAGGAATTGCTCTCTGCCGGGGTTACTCCCGATTTCATCCGCCTCAGCATCGGCCTGGAAGATATCGAAGACATTCTCTGGGATCTCGATCAAGCTTTAGTAGCTTGATGGAAATTGGAGTTCTAATGCCTGTCTGCATCCCCGAAACATTGCCCGCCCGTGCCACCCTGGAAAGTGAGAACATTTTCATCATGGGGGAAGAACGTGCCCGCCATCAGGATATCCGCCCGTTGCGGGTCGCCATCCTTAATTTGATGCCCACCAAGATCGCCACCGAGACCCAACTTCTGCGTTTGATCGGAAACTCGCCTATCCAAGTGGAGGTGACCCTGCTGCACACCGCCTCGCACGAATTGAAGAATGTCTCCGCCGAACACCTCATCACGCATTACAAGTCATTCGCCCAGGTGCGCCGCCAGAAGTTCGATGGTCTTATCATCACCGGTGCCCCGGTGGAACTTCTGCCCTTCGAGCAGGTCGATTACTGGCCAGAACTGACCGACATCATGGATTGGGCTGAGAATAATGTATTCTCCATGCTCTATATTTGCTGGGGTGCCCAGGCTGCCCTGTACCATCTTTATGGCGTCTCAAAATATATACTCCCGGATAAGCTATTCGGGGTTTTTCCTCACCATGTCATTAACCGTTTTCACAAACTCATGCGCGGCTTCGATGATGTTTTCCTGGCCCCGCATTCCCGTTACACTGAGGTCTGTCGCTCCGAGATCGATCATGTTCCTGAGTTGGAGCTTCTGGCCGAGTCGGACGAAGCCGGGGTTTATATCCTCGCTTCGCGCGACGGTCGCCGCACATTCGTCACTGGACACTCCGAATACGACCCGCTCACCCTCAAAGCCGAGTATGAGCGGGATAAGGAAAAGGGTCTGCCCATTCGGGTTCCGGCGAATTACTTTCCGGGCGATGATTCATCCCAGCCGCCCCAGGTGCGTTGGCGCGGTCATGCCAATCTGCTCTTTGCTAACTGGTTGAACTATTTCGTTTATCAGGTTACCCCTTATAATGTAAAGGAAATTCCCGCCCATCCCACCGTAAAGGATTTCTGACATGTTCACAGTCCGAGTAACCTCGCTCCAGGCCGAAGGCGCTTACGCCGTTTTGGCTCGTGCCCAGGCTCTCGAAGCCCAGGGCCGTAAAATATTGCATCTTGAAATCGGGCAGCCCGATTTTCCCACCTTTCCCAATGTCAGCCGGGCCGGGGTGGAGGCCATCCAGACCGGACAAACCCGCTACACATCTCCTGCTGGAATGCCGGCATTACGGTCAGCCATTGCCGCTTTCATTTCAGAACGGCTTGGATTGGACCTCGGGCCTGAGCGCGTGGTGGTTGGGCCGGGTGCCAAGCCGGGACTATTTTTTCCCACCCTGGCACTGGTTAATCCTGGCGACGAAGTGATTTATCCCGACCCTGGCTTCCCTACATACGAGGCCATGATCCGGGTTGCCGGGGGTGTCCCCGTGCCCGTTCCGTTGCGCGAGCAGAACCAATTCTCTTTCGACCTGGCTGCCTTCGACGCCCGCATCTCGGACAAAACCCGCCTGATCGTCCTTAATTCCCCTGCCAATCCCACCGGTGGCGTCATCCCGCTGGCCGACCTTAATCATATTGCTGAAAAGGCTATTGCGCACGATGCCTGGGTCATGTCAGATGAGATCTATTCCCGCCTGGTTTACGATGGATTAAATGTCCCCAGTATCGCCGCCCTTCCCGGCATGCTCGACCGGACCATCATCGTGGATGGTTTCTCAAAGACCTACGCCATGACTGGCTGGCGGCTCGGCTTTGTGGTTGTCCCCCCTTTGCTGGCCGAACGGCTGGATCTACTACTGACTCATTCCATTGGCTGCACCGCTGCCTTCACCCAGATTGCCGGCGTGGAAGCACTCACTGGTCCCCAGGAAAAAGTCGATGAAAATGTGGCCGAATACCAGCGTCGCCGGGATGCCATTGCAGCCGGACTGAACGCCATCCCGGGCGTCACTTGCCAGGTTCCGCAAGGCGCCTTCTATGTCTTCCCCAATATCAAATCTTTCGGCCTGTCGTCCTCTGAAATCGCCCGGCGTCTGCTGGACGAAGCCGGGGTGGCGGTGCTGGCGGGTTCGGATTTCGGCGCCGGAGGGGAAGGCTACCTGCGCCTGTGCTACGCCACCTCGATGGAGGTGATCCGGGCCAGCCTGGAAAAAATGGGGGACTGGTTCGCTGGTGTCACTCAGCTTAACTAGTTGCCTAACAAGACAATAACAAGACCGGGCAAGGCCCGGTCTTTTGGTAACTCTTTCGCGTAATTGGTCAGGGACAGGAACCTCTGAGCAACGTGTAATCGTAGGTGCGCAGGTTGTCTCCGTCGTCACTTTCCGGGATGGTGTTGGAAGGATCGATGGTGACCTTGAGGCGGTGGGTCTGGTTGTAGGCAGTCAGGAGAGTAAGCGGCATGTTAACCCGGAAGCTTTGCCCGGGATTCAGGATTGGAAAGCCTCCCAGGGTGCTGGCCGGCGTACTGCCATCGACCAGCAGGTCCTGAAGCGCGACTGTGCCGGAGGAGGTCGTGGCCTGGTCACCCGCATTGGTTACATCAATCCCGACTGTAAAGGTCTGACCGCAGGCCGGGCTGCCAGGATCGAGCAAGAATAACCCGGGCACCAGGTTCGCTTGATGGCTGTGCGAGGCGGCGGGGGCGACTGGCTGGACGGTGGGAGTGGCGGGCGGGGTTATGACCGGAACATTCTCCGGATCCCCTCTGAGCGTGGCATATTGGGCCCACAACCAGCAAGTAATGGCAGGATTGGCAGGAAGCTTGATGATCCAATTATCGTTATAGAGGCTGCGGCCGACAACCTCGGCAGTTTCGTCGATTTCCACGACACCAAGTACCTCGAAACCAGTCCCAGGACCCGAGCGGCAGTTGGTCTGAACGGAAACGGTGACGACAGGGGCGGCGGGTGCTGGCGTGGCTTGAGACGTAGGGGAGGCTTCCGGTGTGAGGGAGACCTGCGAGGCAAGTCCGGGTGCCAAGGCAGTCAGGGTTCCAGAAACAGCCTGATTGACTGCATTGCTGGACTGCATAGTGGCGGCGACGATCTCGGCGGCACGCGTCTGTATTGCGATCGTCTCTTGAGCTCCGCCGGAGGGTCCGCCGCAGGCGCTGAGCAAAACAAGCATGAGCAGGACAATGCTAAATCTGCGGAATGGACTGGCCATCGGGTTGCCTCTTGGTAAATTTGTTACACCGTCATTATACAATTTTCCACCGGATGGCACATTAATTGAATGAATCTGCGACGACCAGCCATTACCTGTCCGTTTAAAACCATAGTGCTTTCCATAGGCGAAGTTATCCCATCGGAAACTTATATTTGTAAAGATTCAAGGTAACAGTATTCACAACAGATCAGGAAGCTGGCTTTGTGCGTAAGCCGATGGCAGTGAATACGGCACCGGCGATCCAGAAGACCGGTCCGATAATGCCGGGGAAAAATGTTACGTAACCGGGGATCAGCACGTAGATGATGAAACCCAGGTCAGCTGCGCTAACCAGTACCAGGTTGAGCCAAAAGCCCATGCGGTTGTTCTTCCAGTTGTAGATCAGGGCGATCAGGATGGCTGCCAGGGCGAAGAATAACAGGTCCCAGGCTTCCTGGTTAAGCTTACCATGCTCCAACCCCGGAGAGACACCCGCAGCCAGAACAAATTCCTGATAGGCTGCCTGCAGATGCACCAATCCCCACAGCACGTAAAATCCCGCACCGATTTTGGCAAATTTCATTGATCACCTCCAATATTCATTACATCGAACTACATTATTAGATCTCCCAAATATGTTCCGTAAGGGGAGATTAACCTGAGGGGTTCGTGTGCCCAGCCGGACACTCTTTCGAATAACAATCCATTCCTCTTAATGGTTAGAATCGAACCCTAAACACGTCCCGTGGCAAATAGGACAATATCCTTATTCATTGTCTAAAGCCCAAGAGAGATGAAAAATTTTACTTTCATAATTGACCCTCGAGGAGGTTGCCATCCTGCCAGTCGGTTGGAGACTCCTGTCTGAAGGGAAAGCCATGCGCCTTCCACAGGTCTGGGGCAAGGCGGGCGGGATCGCTGGAAAGGCCCTGGCGGGTGAAGTACTCGCAGACCCGGCGGATATCCCGCTTGAAAATCTGATAGGCGCTACGGTGGTTCACGGCGGAGACCACCTGCGGGAAATCGATCAGGGTGATGCAGCCGTCCCAATACAGGATGTTATAAGCAGACAGGTCGCCGTGGACCAAGCCTTGAGAAAGCATGATCTCTATGTTGTCCAAGATGCGCTGAAAAAGCGGTTTGAGCTCTCCCGGGTCCAACCTGACGCTGTTCAGGGTCATCCCGGCAGCCTCCTGGTTACC
Source organism: uncultured Chloroflexia bacterium (assembly GCA_963814135.1). Lineage (GTDB taxonomy): Bacteria > Chloroflexota > Anaerolineae > Anaerolineales > Villigracilaceae > UBA877. Next base: position 427,556 of record CAWFBZ010000008.1, read on the forward strand.
GATGTAGGCCATCAAAATGGCGTTCTCGCTCATCTCGTACGGCTGGGGCACATCGGCTCCGGCGGCGTGAAGGGACTTGAGGGTCTGGAACTCGTAGGCGATCCAGGATTGGTGGCGCACCTGTTCCCCGTACACGCTGCGCTTGTGCTGGGCTTTCAACATACCCAGGTCGACGATGCGATGGCCGTTCTCGTCCAGAACGGCGCGGTCGAGCCGGTAAAGCCGGTCGTTTTTCAGGTTACGCAACATGCGCGGACGGAAAACCTTGACGGCCAGGTGCGGCTGACGGACCTGGTCACCCGGACGGCAAAGGTAAACCGAGGCTTCCTTGCCAGCCTTGACCTTGGTGAGTACGTCTGAGATCCAGCGCTGCTCGAAGAAATGCGCCAGCGAATCAACCAGCCAGCCTTCTTCGAAACGGGCGGGGTGATAGGTGAACGAAAAACCCTGGGTGCCCTCGTCCTGACCTTGCAGGAACTGTGCCAACGCACGCGGGTCCAATTTTGGTTTATTGGTTTTGGGACGGTGAATGACCTCATATTGGCCTTCGTCGTCCAGATCATCGTAAAATTTTGACAGATTGTCCATGGTTGACTCATCAGTAAAAGTGAAGCGGATTCCGTCCTTGCCTGCATTTTTCGAGGAATCAAAAACCGCAGGCAGCACGCCTGCGGCATGGATCGACCGGATAAAAAAATTCAGTTGCCCGGATCCAAAGGAGGCGCGCATAAAAGAGGCTTTACAGCCAATTTGCGGTTTGACATCGTTTACAGGCCTCCTTTCGTGGGTAATTTGAACTTGCAGCGTGAGTTTATCACCTGCAGGAAAAGCCGTCAAGCCAACAGAATTCACTTTACCACCTATCCCAATGAACCATTTCATCGAAGGATTTGCGCCCTCCGGCCCTGGGACGGGCGGATAGAAGTTGCTCGTTCTCGGGATAGCCAAAGGAGACACAAATGCGAACCTGCCACTCCGGCGGGAAGCCGAGCAACTCCCGCACCCGGTCGGGTTCGTAGATGGAGGCCAGGCACGAGCCGACGCCGAGTTCCCAGCCGGCGAGTTGCATGTAAGCGGCTGCCTGCCCGGCGTCGAACAGCGTCTGGAATTTATCATCCGGATTCGGGGTCAGGAGGACAACACCCAGAGCCGCCCCAGCCAGATGCCCGGCGTAGGTGCCGGTCTGCGATAGGCTTTCGAGCAGGGCCCTATCGCGGACGGCGATGAACTGCCAGGGCTGGCTGTTTTTGGAAGATTGAGAGCGCCGACCGGCGTTCAAGATCTTACGGATCACATCGTCGGGGAGTGGATCGGACTTGAATTTGCGGACGGCGCGCTTGGTGCGGATGGCTTCGGATACGTTCATGGGACCTCCGAGAATTTGCTTTGATTGAATGTTCGCAAGGAGAATAAATCCCTCGAATTAAAAAAATTCGAATGAGGAGCGAATATTGGAAGGGACAAGAGCTAGGGGAGATGCAGCGAGATTCCCTTCGAGGAACGAATAGAGGAACGAATTGGGCAATGCGGATTTAACCGCCATATGCATGGTAATATGAAGAATTAACCCCCATATCTGCCGATTTGAGAGACAAAATTGAGAGAAAAGCGGGGATTCGTTTGGCAAAACGAACCTATCCGTGGGGAAGTATTCGGGGAAGGAGGCAGCCGCTGGAGACAAAGGTGGAATAATATAAGTCACTTTTTTTTCGCAACAATTCGAAACGAATATGGAAGGCAAAAATAACGATCTCTGCACGTCATTATGTATCTACTCACACCATTGCTGGGATCGGCAACGGAGGCCTGCCGAACAAACCCTGGATGGCTGTCATTATTATAGCACATATGTTCGTACTACGCAAACGGGTTGCGGAAGGACGGGATCATTGAACGCGGATGAGGTGGATAGGGCAGACCAGCGCGAATAATGTAAGGGATTTTTAGTTCAGGGATCGGGAGAGACATTGCTTCCATGGTTACAGCCAGAGCTGGTTTGGGAGAAGAAGGGATTCGTGACAGCATTTCCTATTTGGTGAACCGGATGCGGACACGCATCAAGTCGGTGCTGAAGGGCGAGGAGGAATTGAAGCGGCTGTAGTATATGTATGGAGTCTGCCCGGTCACATCGAAATTGCGGGAAGGCGAATCCGGATCGACCAGAGTCGGGTATGGGTAGAAGGGGTAATTGCCGCCAGCGAAACTTTGTGTCGCCGGCATCAACAACTGGACAGGAGACCAAGTGATCAGGTCGTCCGAGAGCGAGAAGTAAAAGCCGTCTCTCCGGACACCAACGGCAACGAACTTGTTGAAGTAGCTATTGTAGGATAGACCATAAGTCAGGGCAGCCAGGTTCCCGGGGGAAACCAACTGACAGGTATGCTGAATTGGATCGGCGCTGGTGTCCGTGTAAGGGTCGATGAATGTCATATTAAAGCCGGTTCCATCCCAAGCGCGCCAAGAGGCCGGGTCAGACAGATCCTGGGTGCGGATGACACAGGTGCCCTGCAGGTCAGGGTAGGCGACCTGACCGTGTTCGTCCCGCTGGATGAGGGCGTAATAAAATCCATCGTTGGGATTCTTAACGATGTTGCTGGGCTGCCAGATGGCGCGCATGGCGTTCGGGTTGTACTGGTAGGGCAGGTTCGCCAGCAGATTAGCGGGAGGATCTGGCTCGGTGTAGGTCTTTCCGCCGTCGGTCGAGACTGCGAAAGCCAGGCTGATGAGGGTGCAAAGGCTGTGGTTCATGGAGGGACAAGGGGCCGGGCCAATATTGATGCCCGGATTGAAGAAGGTCGAGTCCCAGCCGTTATCGCCACGGGCGTTGACGCGGAAGTGCAACTGGTCGCCTTTTTGCACGACGACCTGCAGGGTATAGTCTTGCGGGGTGGTATCCCCATTGTCGATGGTAGCGGTCCAGAGTTGTTCGTCACCCTTATAGATGCCAACGGTCACACCATTGCCGCCGTGTGTGTCACCATCATAAACGCTCCCATTGACCGTGACGGCGCCGTCGATGGGGCTGGTCCAGGTCCGGCTTGGCTCGCAGCCCAGGTCGGGATGCATAAAGCGATCACCAATCTGGCAGAGGGGCTGGAAACCCTGCCAGCGATTGTTGGCAGCATCAAAATTCATGTCGATGTAGGTAGAGCCATTAAAGCCCTGATAGGACCAATTATGGCCAGCCTGAGTCGATCCGAAGTCTTGATCAGCCTGCCAGATGGAGCCAACCTGGTCGCCGTGGTACTCATTATGGATGATGGCATAGATGGTATTGCCATCCAAGGTGTAGGTGGCGCCGACCCAATCCCAGGTATTGTAATGGGAGGGGTCGCGATCATTCGCTGAAGTGAAGATGGGGGTGCAATCGGGCTGGAGCGAATCCAGGTCCGGGCCGATCAGGCGGTAATTCGTTGGGCTGGCGATGGTCATCTGGATCATGTTATTTGCGTCCCGGAAGAGGCGCACGGGCAGGTCGGGGTGCTCGTCGTCGCTGCAGCGTTGGGTGGCCCAATCGAAGACGAGCTCGGGCTGCCCGGTGACCTGGACAGAGGGATTGAAGGCAGTGGGTGTCGGGATGGAAGTAGGTGTGGGTGCAGTGGGTATAGAAAGAGCGGTCGCGGTTGGCAGGGCGGTAGCCGCGGGGCCGCAGCCGGCCAGTGAGAGGATAACGACCCCGAGAATAGTTGTAATTTTGCGCATACTTGCCTCCTTTTCTAAAACCCCTCCCCCCGATTTCAGACAAAAAAGTTTACCTCGCTTTATTGGATAATTCAACCCTACTTTAGTATATTTATAAACCCGCGATAAAATGATTTTTCCACGATTAATCGTCCCTCCTTCCAAATGGATTGAAAAATCCGGAAAAAACGAGGGAACAGGTACTTATTACGCATTGGTTCTCCAGATTTTAAATGTTATGATGAAATCCAAGATTGAAATTGGGAAAAGTGATGTGTTTTAGTAGTAGAAAGGATAATACGTTGAAAGAAAAAACACCGGATGGTTACCTGGCAAGAGCGAAAAATGGGAAAGGCGAGGGGGTGCTGGTGCTGCACGCCTGGTGGGGCTTGAACGAGACGATGAAGGGGTTCTGCGACCGGCTGGCGGGCGAGGGATTTACTGTTTTTGCGCCGGACCTCTACCATGGCAAACTGGCAAGGACCATCCCAGAGGCGGAGCAAATGGGTAAGGAGTTGGACGGAAGGAACGAGCAAGCTGAGGCAGAGATCAAGGAAGCAACCAGGTATCTAGCCGAATTAAGTGGAAATGGCGGCGGAATGGCGGTGATCGGGTTCTCGCTGGGGGCTTATTACGCACTGGATCTATCCAACAAAGCACCCGAAACCATCCGAAAGGTGGTGGTATTCTACGGAACAGGAGCGGAGGATTTCAGTAAATCGAGGTCAACATACCTGGGTCATTTTGCGGAGAACGACCCGTTTGAAGGCAAGGAAGGCGTTAACTTTTTGGAAGAGACGCTCAAGAAAGCCGGCAGAAGTGTGACATTTTATACGTATCCGGACACGGGACATTGGTTCTTCGAAAGCGACCGGAAGGATGCATACAATGAAGCTGCGGCGAAGCTGGCATGGGAGAGAACCCTGGCGTTCTTGAAAAGGGAGTAGAGAAAAGGGGGAAGAGAATAGAGAGAAGAGAGTAGTGAAAAGGGATAAGTAATGCGAGGTAGGTGTCGTGGTCGACATCTACTATCGAGATATGGAAGTTCTAATAAATCAGCCGCCCCTTCTGAAGGCGGCTTTTTTCTGTCCAATTCCCAGGCTTTGCAGCTTGTTCCACCCGGCCACAGCTATTTAAAGATTTCAGACATACTCTATCACACTGATTTCGTGACATATATCACATTCACATATTTGAATACGTGCGTATAATACATTCGGAGTTGCGAATATGAAGAAATTGGACCGACCTTCAAGTATTTCGAAAGTAAGTGGCCTGTTACAGGTGATCTGCCCGGAAGCGCGCCTAAAGATCCTGCTGGACATCGGTGCGGGGGAAGCCTGTGTGTGTCACCTGGAAGCCAGCCTGGGATACCGGCAGGCTTACATTTCGCAGCAATTGATGGCGCTGCGCGAGGCTGGCCTGCTGGGCACGCGCCGGGAGGGCAAATACATCTTTTATCGGCTGGAAAAGCCCGAAGTCCTGGAGATGGTGCAACTGGCGGCGCGCATGGCAGGACTGGAGGCTTCCACCGTGGCCGTCTCAACCAACATCAAACGCGCCCCGTGCGAATGCCCCAATTGTTCCTCACGGAAGGAGTGAAGCATGCCTGAATTTTTGGAAACCAGACTGGATAAATTTACCTTTAAGGTGGCAACAGATCGTTTCTATACCACAGAAGGAGTTTGGGCAAAAGCGGAAGACGCAGGTGTGCGAATCGGACTTTCGGATTTCGTCCAGCAGCGTAGTGGCGATGTAGCTTTTGTTGACGTCAAATCGGCCGGAACTACCCTGTCTGCTGGAGATGAAGTTGCGAATATCGAGACAATCAAGGTGAATATTGCCTATACATGTCCCGTCAACGGTACGATCCTGGAAGTCAACCCGGCCATGGTTGATGCCCCCGAAGCCATCAACCAGGACCCGTATGGATCAGGCTGGCTGGCCGTGCTGAAGGTGGATGATTGGGAAGTCCAGCGGCTCGGGTTGCTGGATCCACAGGCTTACTTCGAGATCATGCGGGGCCAAGCGGAAGAGGAAACCAGGAATTCATAATGGAAAATAACCGAAAAGTCATAATTGTGCCCTGCAGCGGGATCGGCAAGCCCTATGGGACGGTCAGCCGTGAAGCAGCCTACGCTGTTACCGAGGACATGCGTCAAGCGCAAACCCAACTCATTCCGCTAGCCTTGCTCGTGCTCGGAGATGAAGAATCTCGAGCCACGGTGGCGCAATTTCCGTCGATCACAATCGATGGTTGCAAACTGGCGTGTGCTGCCAAGATGGTCCAGCAGAGCGGCGGCACGCTGGCCCAGGAAATTGCCGTCCTGGACGTATACCGCCGCCACAAGGATCTAAAACCCCTGGGTATCGCCGAACTTAATGAAAGCGGCCAGAAACTGGCAAACGTCCTGGCGGAGGAAGTGACCGGCATGGTGGACGGGATCATCTCGGGGGAAAAGGGAGGCGCAAATGCCTGAACTGCCGAAAAAGAAAGTTGGCATTGTTGCCTGTTCCGGGGAGGAACTGGCCGAAGGGACGGTGACCCGCCTGGCGGCTCTGAGGGTGTTGGAGCAACTGCGCCCGGCTGACACGGTAACCATCTGTCTGCCGCTTTTCCTGGCTGGCGGTGAAGGCGACCGGGCTTTTGCAAAATTCTACCCGACCATTGCGATCGACGGCTGCGACAAACGCTGCGCGGCGCGCGGCACTGAAATGTATTCCGGTAAGCCGGCTGCCAGTATCGTCGTCACTGACCTAGTTTCCGAGCGCGGCCTGGGCAAGCCGGAAGGCAAGCGCCGCTTGAACGAGGCCGGCAAGCAGGCCGTGGAGGCGAGCGCCGGGCGAATGGCTGAACTGGTGGATGAGCTGCTGCAAAAACACTGGAACCGCACTGCAGGAGCAATGGAAGAAATGGAGCTGCCCGTAGTTCAAGAGCCGGTCCAGGCAACCTGTTCCTGTGGTTCCGGCATTCCGGTGCAGGACATCATCGTTAACGGTCAAAAGGTTACCCTTGTCGCACTGCCGCTTATCTTCCAACAATTGCTGGAGGCCGGAAAGGCTGCTTCGCAGGAGACGACCCGGGAACTGCTCGAAACCGTCAAGGTCTATAACCCGATCCCTTCCGATGAAGAAGATGCCTATGCTGCATCATTATCCAATGAATATGCAGCTTTTTGTGAAAAGGAAAGAGAAGTCAAATGAGCCGTACATCCACCTATCACACCACCGTCGCCTGGAAGGGTGAACACTGGGGGCATATCGTCCTGGGCAATGGGCCGGAGATGGACTTTTCCGCCCCGCCGGACGCGCAGGGTCATCCGGGTGTCTTAACCCCGGAGGACGCCTTTGTGGCCGCCGCCAATACCTGTATCATGATGATGTTCATCTGGGCCACGGAACGCTTCAAGCTCGACCTGATTTCTTACGATTGCCGGGCCGAGGGCACCAAGCTGATCGAATTGGACCGCACCGAGCTTTTCACCCACCTGCGTTTCTGGCCGGTCATCCGCGTCGCGGCCGGCGATGAAGATCCTGAGAAGGTGCATGGGCGGATCGAGCGCGCCCTCAAATCGGCGCAAAAGTACAGCCTGGTGGCCAACTCGGTCAAGTCCGAGATCATCATCGTGCCCAATATCGAGGTGGTGGCTTGAAGGCGGTGCTTGTTGAGCAGAAACGCCTGTTGAGGAACGGAACGCCTACCTGTGCCGGTTAGGGCAGGGAGATCCTAAGTATGGAGATTATTATTCCATGTTGGTCTCGATACGACGGATAGCATTGCTTGCTCGACCAACCGAGCAACTTTTAGGTAAATTGCGAGGTCGTTTTTAGGATATATGAAGTGGTTTATTATGAAAACTGATTACAAAGAAATGGTTACATCTCTGGAAACACGCCTTGTCCAACTCGGTGTGGAGATTCCCGGTCCAATGAGTGGTTTCGCCCGTCTGCACAAAAAGTCCGTCGAGGAAGGCGCGCTCACCAGCAAGGTCAAAGAGATGATGGCGTTGGCGATCAGCATTGCCACCGGCTGTGATGGTTGCATTGCCTACCATGTACACGATGCCGTGGCAGCCGGCGCTTCCCGCCCTGAGTTGTTGGAAACAATCGGCGTTGGTCTGCTGATGGGCGGAGGCCCGGGATCGATCTATGCCGCTCACGCTTTGGAAGCAGTGGAACAATTCCTGCCCACACAAGAAAGTCAGCCCTGAGGCTGAGTTCTCCGGATATCAAATCCATCATAAATCTTGTTCCAATCGAAGAAAAGGAGCCAATCTATGTTAACCATCAAAGTGCTTGGATCGGGGTGCCAAAACTGTAAGAACGTCGAATCCGTTGCCCGTCGGGCTGTAGCCGACCTGGCCCTGGAAGCCGAGGTGATCAAAGTAACCGACTTCAAGGACATCATGACTTACAAGATCCTGTCCACCCCCGGACTTGTCATCAATGAGAAAGTGGTCTGTGCTGGTCGCATCCCGTCGCAAGCTGAAGTGACCACCTGGTTGACCGACGCCATCTGACCAATTCCTGAATAGAGGCATCTACGATGACCGAAATAGATGTTGTTGCTCCGATGGGCGTAACGAAACGCCTTTCCACCCTGGACCGCTTCCTGACCCTGTGGATCTTCCTGGCAATGGTAATTGGGGTGGGGATCGGGTTCCTCCTGCCTGACACGGTGCAAGTTTTCAATTCCGCCGTCTCGGTTGGGACGACCAACATCCCGATCGCCGTGGGTCTGATCCTGATGATGTACGCTCCACTGGCCAAGGTCCATTACGAAGAGTTGGGGGACGTGTTCCGGAATTGGAAGGTGCTGAGCCTGTCGCTGGTGCAGAACTGGATCATCGGCCCTATCCTGATGTTCGGATTGGCAGTTATTTTCCTGCGCGGTTACCCGGAGTACATGACGGGGCTGATCCTGATCGGGTTGGCGCGCTGCATTGCCATGGTGATCGTCTGGAACGAATTGGCGAAAGGCGATACCGAATACGCGGCCGGACTGGTGGCTTTCAACAGCATCTTCCAGGTGCTGTTCTACAGCGTTTACGCCTACGTCTTCATCACTGTGCTGCCGACCTGGTTCGGATTGTCCGGCAACGTTGTCAATATCACCATCGGCGAGATTGCCAAAACGGTGTTCTTCTACCTGGGCATCCCGTTCATCGCTGGTTACTTAAGCCATTTCATCCTGGTACGCCTGAAAGGCCGGGACTGGTATTACAAGGTGTTCGTACCCAAGATCAGCCCCCTGACGCTGATCGCCTTGCTCTTCACCATCGTGGTCATGTTCTCGCTCAAGGGCGAATACATCATCCAATTGCCGCTGGACGTGGTGCGCATCGCCATACCCCTGCTGATCTACTTTGTGATCATGTTCGTGGTGAGCTTCTTCATGGGGCGGGCCATTGGTGCGGACTATTCGAAGACCGCCACGCTTTCCTTTACGGCGGCCAGCAATAATTTCGAGTTAGCCATCGCTGTGGCGGTGGGCGTCTTCGGCATCAACAGCGGGGCGGCCTTTGCGGCGGTGATCGGTCCGTTGATCGAGGTGCCGGTCATGATCGGACTGGTGAACGTGGCGCTGTTCTTCCAAAAACGCTATTTTGGTCGGGCGGTTTCTCCGGCGCCTGCGCAGCAACTACAAAAGTAGGATTACCCTTCCCCGCCTGCTGGCGGGGAAAAAAATGGCTAAAACCCATTCAATTTTTCGAATATGTTCGTAATAAATCAAACCAGATATGAATACTTATTATGTCATCCCACCGCTTTTCTTCGTGATCGCCACGGTCTTTTCCATGTTGGGCATGGGAGGATCACAACTTTACACGCCTATTCTCTACTGGCTTGGAATGGATTTCAAGAGTGAGGCGATTCCGCTTGGGTTATTACTCAACCTGATCAATTCAGCATCGGCCGCTGTCGTGTATGCACGAAAAAAGTTGATTGACTGGCGTGTGGCCATTCCGTTTGGAGTAACTATGATCCTGTTTGCTCCGCTGGTACCTGGCTAAACATTGGCCTGCCCACCCAGCCGGTCATCGTGATCTTTGCGATCTTCACCGCAATCGCGGCCATATTAATGTTGAGCGGGTGGAAACCCAAGCGAGGCGCATTGACTGCCAGGCAACGCATTATTTTGGGGGTCATTTCCGGAAGCATCCTGGGATTCCTAACCGGGTTGATCGGGCGTGGCGGATGGCAGTTTCGTTGTCCCCCTGCTCTACATCAGCGGCTTGGACCCGAGGGCCGCGGCTGCCACCTCGGCGTTGGTCGTCTCCGGCTCAGGCATCTCTGGTTTTATTTCGCACCTGGCCACTGCAGCCAAACCGGAATTGGGGCGTCTGGCTGGCTTCAGCGTGGCCGTTTTGGCCGGCAGCCAAATTGGATCCCGGCTCATGTCCACCCGCCTGAAATCCACGTGCGCTAAAAGTCATCTTTGGAGTGGTGTTGTTGGGCGTGGCGGCATTATTGATATTGAGTGACGTGCTCAATGTTTTCTAAGGAGGTGCCCTGCCATCGTTATTTCGCCATGGCAGATACTCATTGCAATCTTCGACCTGGAATTGATCATATGGCTTTTACGATCCAGATTTTGGTCAAGTTATTAGGTTAATGACCAGTTTACCTCAAACACTTCTTGAAAAAGGAGAAGGTAAATTATACCTGAAAAGGAGATCCAAAATGACAACACAATATATACCCCCCGCATGGGCCTTTGAATTTCACGGTCACGAATGCCCTTTCATGCCGATCGGCTATCGCATGGGCAAGCTGGCGCTGGCAATATCTCGGGGCAGAACACGAAGCCGACCATGGATTCTTCGTGTTCCCTGAACTGGGCGAAGGCCACCCGCAAACCTGCATGATGGACGGGTTGCAAATTTCCACCGGCGCGACCTACGGCAAGGTCCTGATTGCCAAAAGCTTCTATGGCAAGCTGGGGACGACCTTTTATCACCCACAAAAAGGCGCTGTGCGCTACTCGCTCCTGCCCGATTTCATCGATGCAATGGGCAAGTTCGAGTTCTTCGTCTATCGCAAAAAGGGCATCGAGCCTTCGCAAATCCCGTTGGAGGTGCGCCGTGAGGTCATCCAATGGGTCTACGACCAGCCGGATGAGGCACTTTTCAAAGTGGAGCCGAAACCCGATTTCACCTATAAGCCGGTCAAAGGTTCCTTTGGCAAGACCAAATGCAGCCAATGCGGTGAATACGTGTTTGACCGCTACTTGCGCATGAAGGACGGGCAGCCAGTTTGCATTCCGTGCTCCGGCTATGAAAAGACCGCTCTGATCGAACGATGAAACCATTCAACCCACCAGCCTCAAAACATGAGACTGGAAACTACAAGGAGATTATCTATATGAACCGTAACGATGAAGTATATTAAAGTTGGCCTGGCTCCTGCACGGGCACAAGTGTCCCGCCATGCCGCTGGGCTTGCGGGCCGGATGAAGCCGCCATGCAAGCCCTGGGTGTGCAGCACGCCACCGGATGGACAGTTATCCGCCCTGGTGGAGATCGACCGCAACCACTGCTCCACCTGCTTTGCGGATGGCATACAGGTTGTGACCGGTTGCACTTTCGGCAAGGGCAACATCCGCAGCCTGGGCTATGGCAAGTTTGCCCTGACCCTGATCGACAACAAAACCGGGCGCAGCGTGCGCGTGGTCGCCACGCCGGAGGCCATGCGGCGCAGCCAGGAATCGGAGTTCATCAAATACCGCAAGCAGGGCGTGCCGGCTTCGCAGGATCGATGAGAAACTGGTCGAGCCGTTGATCGACCAGGTGTTAAGTGAAAAGACCGAAGTGTTGTTCAAGGTCGAGCCAGTCAAGGAGATGAAAACTGCCGCCGATGCTTCCGCACGCTTTCGATACCATCATCTGCGCCGAGTGCGGCGAAGTGACCATCGAACGCTATGCGCGCGTGAAGCACGGGCAGATCGTCTGCCAGCCATGCGCCGAGAAAATATAGAACAACTCATCAGGCGCATTATATGAATCCAACCGTTCTGCTTCTCCTCAAAATCCTGGTTGCCAGCCTGATCGTCGGCTTCGTGACCGCCTCCATCAAATCCTGGGTGGACCGCTTCTTCCTGGTGATCCTGCTGACCAGCCTGGTGGGACTGCCGATCCAGCAATCCATCACGATCAACCTGGTGGTGGTGGCATTGGCGGCGCTCATGCTGGCTTTGCGCCAAGGCGAAATATTGAAATCGGTGCGGGCAGACTGGGCATGGCTGATCATGCCGGCCGTTTTGGGCGGCAGACTGGGGCGCTGGCTGGGCATCGCACGCCTGCGCCGGTTTTGTTGGTGGTATTGGGCATTTATGCCATCCTGGCGGGATTGCGCATGCTGCTAATCAAGCCCATGCCCGAGAGGGACGACAAGGCTCATCCGGCCTGGCAGGCGCCGGTGGCCTTCCTGTTCGGCGGGCTGACCGGGTTGATCTCGGCCGGCGGAAAGCCCTTCAGCGTGCCGATTTACAACTGGGTCATGGGGCACCACCCGCAGCGGGCGTATGCCATGGCTTCGGTGGGCGTCGCGGCGGCAGCCTGGAGCGCGCTTGGGACCCAGGTAGCCACTGGGACCCCGCTGGCTCCCGTTAGTCTGGGGTTGCAAGCTAGCGTTCATGCTGATCACCCTGACGGCACTGGGAGTGAATCGCTTCTGGTCGCCGCGCCTGAACCAGGTCGTGACCTGGATCGTCGCGTCCCTTGCTGGTACTGATCGGTATCCGCTTCATCCTGCTCGGTTTGGCTTGAGGCGCAGAAAGCCGTTCTTCTCCCCACTCTGGATCTCCTGCTACCCTCAATTGCCTGATTCGTATATGTCTACAAATACAGGTAAAGGAGATCACAATGAGACACGCTTTCGGTTATCCACACAGGCATTGGCACCACCAAATGGGTTGGCCCAGGCGTTATTACCGGGGTTGGGGCTACCGGCGCCCATGCTGCCTGTTCTTGACACTGCCGGTCCTGCTGGTGCCGTTGCTGGCATTGCTATTTCTTGGGTTCCGGGCTTTGCATGTAATGTAAGCATGCCCACCCGGTTTGGAAGACAGGGTATCCACTGCCTCGGGATACCCTGTCTATATTTACTCAGATGTTCAACCTGTCCGCATCTCGAAGCGGTGGATGTGCGCAATGCCATATTGTATGAATTCCAGCGTTTCTGCAAGGCTGGTCGGGTCCGCCCGCTGGCCGATCTTGATCCCGAAGCGCACGCCCTGGCGTTCCTGCCAAGCCTGCTCGATCAAATTGGTCCATTGGGGATCCAGGGAAGTTTTAGCCCACTCCGCACCAGCCTTTTTGGACTGGACAGACCCGGTATGCAGCGTCTGCAGCATGCGGCAGATCGTCAGGACATAAAAGGGTTGGCCAAAGCGCGAGTTCCCAAAGCTCAGCGGAGCGTTCATTTCCCCTCGAAAATATTGCAGTACTTTCAGCATGGACGTTTTCATTTCATCCTTGAGCGCCTGAGATGGGGATGACCGGCAGGAGCGTTTCTGGCCCTGGGCCGGTCAGACGGATGCCGCGCTCACGCAACACCCAACGCACGTGCCATTGGTTGTCGTGCGTGGATAGTTCAGGCGTGGTACTACCGTTATCGAAATAAAACAATTCGGTTTTGCCCACGTTGCCCCAGTCATTCAGGTCCTGCAGGCTGATGTAAGAGCCTTCCAGGTGTTTGGCGGGATAGCTGTCAATCGCATGCATTTTTGTGTGGATGACCTGCAGCGCCTGCTGGTTGGCTGCAGACAATCCCGTTTTTGTCACCACCAGGAAATCAACATCGCTGTCTGCGTCGAAGTCGCCTGCCGCCAGCGAACCGACCATGTAGATCCCGAGCAGGTTCTCCTTCAATCCCTGCGATATTTCAGACGCGAAAGTATGCAGAACGCCGCGCAGTTCGGGATAGGGATGCTCGGGAAGCTTATTTTCGTCTGGAAATTTCATGGGTATGCTATTTTTATTCTCTAGTAAAAATTAATGGGTTTCACAGTATAAGGATTCATTATCCACTGAGTTTAACGTATAATCAAAAATTCTAAAACATATTCGTGGATATTCGCGTAGATTATTGGAAATAAAGCCTTTCAGAAAGTGCTCAAAGATCCTGATAGATCACTGCCCCTGAAAAATAAACCGCAGCCCCCGGTTATATGCCTCAGGCTTGTTCCCGGCGTGACGCTCGCCCTCGATTATGCGCGTCTCCAACGCCAACCCGCCGTAACCGCGCTGGTTCAGGGCCTGGATGAACTGCTCAACCGGGTACCGGAGCGGTTCCAGTTCCCCGACACAGAGAAACAGCCTGACCGGCAGGTCCGGGTGGGTTTGTGCGTACCCGGCTTCCTGCTTGAAGGCGAAATTGTTTCCAAAGACGACCACCGGACTGGCGGCTACATATCCTTGAAACAGTCCCGGGTCACTGAACAAGGCGTACAGCGTGAAGGTGCCGCCATAGGAATTGCCCATCAGCGCCCTGTGCGAGGCATCCACCCGGTAATTATTTTCAATGAACGGGATCAACTCATCTTTGAGGAACCCCAGAAATTTCGAGGCGCCACGCGAACCCGGCACCGTTGGATCGTGCGCCGGCGTAAAGTCCATCGCCCGGAGCGAATCGTAATCGGCGTTTTCGCCGGAATAGGTGATCCCGATGATGATCATCTCGGGACCGAAGCCGTCGTAGAGCAGCCCTTCATAAATCGAATCGAGCAACTTGAAATCCCACTGTCCATCCAGTACATACAGGACCGGGAATTTCTTCTGGTTTTGGTCGTAACCTTCGGGAAGCAGCACGTAAATGTCGTAGCTGCGCCCGGTAGAGGCAGACTTGAGCTGCCGCACCTGCGAGTTTGGAATGGAGACCTGGTCGAACACGGACTCCTGCGGCTGTGGGACTGGTACGCAGCGGCACAGGCGCTCATCCCCAAAAAAAGCAGGAGACCGCCGATCAAAAGTAAGCTTATTTGGAATGTAAGAAGATTTCATGAAGCTCCCTCTAGGGACGACCTACCGAAAGGTTTCCCGGAAGCATGCTCTGATAGCTGATGCTTGTTCGAACACCTGGTTTCGGAAATATAACTCCGGGTCAGAACTACTCTTAGCGTAAAGCAAACTTTCGAACGATGTGTACTCCTCTTCCATACGCCACTTCTTCCAATTCCATGGTTGCAAGAAAATTCTCCGGTTTTGCGAGGTCCGATCCATCAATATTTCGATAAAGGATTGTAAGCGGGGTTCGCTGTCGATCACAAATAGGGTTTCCAGATATTATGCTGGCTAGATAGGTTTTAAAGGGGTTTAGATGGGTAGTTGAATGGTTATTAGGTTTAGATTTTAACTGGTTTATGATTTAATGGGTAGACATATTCTTTATGATGTGAGCTTTCCAGACGCACAGGTTACTGGTAATATCCTTCACTTCCAGATAGGGGTAATAGGTGATCAGGAAATCGTAACTGTCACTCTAGGCTCAGTCTGTTTTGGATGTAAAATAGAAATCTAACGGTGTTTTTAGATAAGTTCATTCACGGCAAAACTCATTTAAAGCTAGGAAGATTGCTTAAAGGTGTTTTGTATTCGCTTGGCGAACACGTTGTTGTAAAGCATGCCATAGTCGAATGATAGCAAGGCAAAATCTTCCGGCCGTTTTTCCACCCGGCCATCCGGATCTTAAAACGAAGGCTTTTGGGATTTTGCCGTTTAAAGATATTCTCCTTCAACATGGCTGTTTGCCATTTTACAACAAAAACGGAGAACGAACATGCTTACCTGGGAGAAGGAAGCCGTCTGGTCAGCGCATTATTTGGGTCTTTATCCCTGAAGGGAATAAAGACTGGTAAAGGAATATTATCCATGCTTTATTTTTAAAACAGGACCTCCGAAACCGGTCGGGTTTCGGAGGTCCTTCTTCTGCCTTTCCCTGGCTGGGCTGCTTGGCTCAGGCTTTCCCGGCAGACCTGTAGTCTTTATGCGCTCCATGGTTCATAGCACAGCACGACGACCCCGCAGGAGAACATCTGGGAGTTCTTCAGTTGCAGCTTATGGTTTCCGTTCACCTGTCGGAAGATCGACATGCCAGTTCCAATCGCGCTCGGATTGATGAACAAGTGATATTCATCGATCAGGTTTCCCCAGACCAGCGCCGAAGCGAAACCGGCTCCGCCGTACGTCATGATATCCCCTCCAGGTAGGTTCTTCAAGCGGTTGACCTCATGTGCCAGACCGCCATTTACAAGGGTGGTGTTCGGCCATTCTGATGTCTCCAGCGTCTTGCTGAAGACCACCTTTGGAGTGTTATTTAATTTATCAATCGCAGATTTGGGTTCATTCTGTGGTTGAGCTGCCCAGTGCGGGATGAAGCTCTCAGCCAGTTTTCGACCCAAAAGGATGCAGTCCACTGGCTCAGTGATCGCCGTGACATACGCGCCGATCTCCTCATCCCAGTTCTTATTCACCCAATCCATCTCCCCGCTTGCCCTGCCCACGAAACCGTCCACCGTCATCTGTATTTGTAGCTTTAATTTCCGCATTATATATTATTCCTTCCGTTGACCCTGAATACAATTCGACAAATCATCTTACCCAGCCACTCCCAATTGACCCAATAATCCCATATGGTCTGCTTCTTGCCAGTGTTCCACGATCTGTCCCCCTTCGAAATGAAAGATGCAGCAGCCGTCCACCTCGATGTCTTTGCCCGTCGCGGGGATGCCCATGAAAATGCCCTGATGATTCCCGATCATTTTGAAGCGGATCGCCACTGCGTTTTCCTCTGCCAGCATGTCCTCGATCAGCAAGTACAAGTTCCGGAAAGCCTGCCTGTGCATACGAACGTTTATCTTTACTCCTTGCGGTCCCACAGGCAAGGCTGGCAGGCTGGCCGATACACCAAGGGGATGCACCAGCTCGTCTGCAACTTCCAGGTTGCCCTTGTTCCACATTTCGCGTACGTAACGCTGAACCATGAGGCTGTTTTCCTGGTGACTGGTTGTCCTACCTCCGGGGTGAGGCGTCGGTGGTACAGGCGGTTTATCCTGCCAACCCGGGATTACCCCCATCTGCTGCATGATCCCCAGGGTATCGACGTTGCCCCAGTGCTCCACCATCATGTCATGCACGTAAAGCCCAATGTGGATCTCGGTCCAGGTCATATGCCTGCCAGTCGCCGGGATCGGCCCCCATGGACCTGTATGGGTTGCGATGGCGGTGATGCGGTGCATCACTTTCTGGTTCTCCCCGATCAGATCGCTGGTCGTCATATGATCCACTTCATAATGCAGGTCCGGGAAGGCTGTACGCAGCATCTGCACGAATTGCTTGAAGCCTTCACGGCCCGGCGCCAACCCAGGAGGCATTGGGATGTGCTCTACGTAATCTTCGGCGATTTCCTTATTCACAAGATCCAGTTCCCCTGTGTTCATCACGATCTCTGGGATGTGCCTGAATTTCAGTTTTTGGTATGCCTTTTTCTTGCCCTGCTTGAACGATTCGGAAAAGTTATTAAGGCTGGTTCCAAAATCTCCGCCGGATGACATACCAATCTCCTTTATTGATCAATCACGAAAAACCTCGGAATTAGGAGGAACCGCTTCAACAATTAACAATTATAAACATGTGTAATATAATCAAATACATCCAATTATGTCTATCCACCGTTGGTTCTATCTGATCCTTTTCGACCGCAAGTTCTAGGGATGATTTTCCAGAATGTCAGGGTAGATGGTGGAATATAACGCTGTGGCTCTTCATTTTGTCCCCATCATAGACGAATCGGGCTGAGAAGAATTTTCCCTGCCGGATCCAGGGCAGGAAGATGTGATCGCTCGGCCAGAGCGGAAGATTATCGACCCGCCCGTCCGGGATCCAATCCAGGTAGCCTTCCTGGTTTTCCTGCAGCCTGCCGGTAAAATTTTGCGCGGTGAAAACGAACACGTACCAGTCATCCCCTTTGAATGCCGGGAATATCAGCAAGCCGCACAGCTGCGGGTCCTGGATCAGCAACCCAGATTCTTCGCGCACCTCCCGGATGACGCACTGCTCGGGCGATTCGCCAGCCTCGAACTTTCCACCCAAGCCGTTCCATTTGCCCAGGTGAATGTCCTCCGCCCGCTTCGTGCGGTGGATCATGAGCGTTTTCTCGTCCCTATGCAGGTAACACAATGTTGCCAGGATCATTTGCTAATCCATCTTCCGTTCATCTTGAGTGGACAACCAGGCAGGTTTTGCCTGCTCCGGGCTTAGAGTTCAGCAGGCTGTGGTTCAGGCTCCCTAGGTTCTTGCCGGGCGGCGATTTCCAGGCGCGTTTTGGCATGGCTGGATCGGCTGAGCGGGTAGAAAATGGCGAATAATATTCCACCCAACAGCAATACCGAAGGCACCGGCCCGATCATCAAGCGGATCGCCAACACCGCCGAGGCGGGTTGGACCGGTGCCAGCACCTGGTTGGTCGGCGAAATGAAACCGGATTGGTTAAGCACCAGCAATGCAGTTGGGATGGCGATGGACGAAGCAATCTTTTTGAAGAGCGAAACCAGGCTGTAGAAGATGCCCTCGTGCCGTTTGCCGGTGGCCAGTTCATCCACCTCGATGGCATCCGGGATGATCGACCACGTCAATACGTGGATGGCCGAAACGCCCACGCCTGCCAACACCGACATTACCAGGACCATTGTCAAGCTGACGCCCGGGTTGAGCAGGATCAATGTGACCATGACCGCCGAGAGGAAGATCATCCCGATGATATAGGCCTTGCGTTTATCGGTCTTCTGCGAGATCCAGTTCCATAATGGCAAGACCAGCAGGGCTGTGACGAAGATGGCCCCCATGATCACGTCACTCTGAGCTTCCATATTCAGGCGGTACTTCAGAAAATATAACAGGAAGGTTTGGATGACATCTGCAGCGGTCCAGGTGAACAGGAAGATGCCGGCTGCAAAAAGAAATGGACGGTTCTTCCAGACCGCCTGCAAGGATTCGCGTATGCTCGGCTGGGATTGTGCATAAAACTCCGGTCGTTCGCGCGTCCCGAAAAAGGTCAACAGCAGCGGCAGAGCGCACGCAAGGCCGATAATCAATCCCATGCCGAATACCCGCCCACTGTTCGCCGGGGTCATGCTGCCGATGATGGCGAGCGGTACGATGAACGCTACCAGACTGCCTATAATGGAAAATGCCATCCGGAAGCTGGTTAGGGAAGTCCGTTCGTCGTAATCCTGGGTTAGTTCGGGAGTCAGGGCCGCATACGGCATGGTGACAAAGGTATAAGAAGAATCAAACAGAAAATAAGCCAGCGCATAATATGCCGCCAGCAGAAACTGGCTGCTGGTGGGCGGGCGATACCACAGCATCGCAAAGGTTAACCCAAATGGGATGAACCCGAGCAGCAGGAAAATCCGGCGGCGACCCCAACGGCTGCGCGTCCGGTCGGACAGGTAGCCGATCAGGGGGTCATTGATATAGTCCCATGTACGCCCGATGAAGATGGAAGCCGCGGCGTAGATGGCTTTCATACCAACCACGTCGGTCAGGAAAATGGCGAACAATACCTGCATGGTGGTATCGGTGCAGGCAAAACCGAAATCGCTGATGCCGTAGAGAAATTTGGAGAGGCGGGGAAGACGGTCCTGGATGGCGGTGGTCATGAAGGCTGGCTCCTATGTTCGGTTTGATGTACCTGATAGAATCAACCCGCCTTTTTGTTTTCGTTCCGCAATTTTAACTGGTATCGGTGAATCTGGTAAAAAAAGGTTGCGAGCGAAAATCTTTTCGCCCGCAACCATCTTTGCTCTTTATTTGTTTACTCACTCACCCGCTGGAAGCGCCAGGCTGCCAGGATGAAGAACAGCAGCGTGTAGCCCGCCAGTGCGGCCACCGGGATCAAAACCGAGTTGAACCCCAACCCGCGCGCGACGATGTTTTTAAAGCCGTCCATCGCCCAGGCGACCGGGGAAACATGCCCGATGGCCTGGAAGGTCGCCCCGGTGTATTCAAGCGGCACCCAGGCGCCACCCAATCCGGAAAGGACAAACATCGGGATCAGGGAGAAAATTACCGCCTGGTCTTCGGATTTAGCCATTACACCGATCAGAAGTCCCAGCGCGGCGATGCACAATGCGGTGATCACAGCCACCAGCAGGCTTGCCAGCGGCACCCGCAGGTAGTTTACCTGCAGCAATTGCCCAAAACCGATCAGCAGCACGAACTGGACCAGGATCAACGTGAAGATCGCCAGGTAATGGCCCATCAGGATCTGGAAGCGTGAGGTCGCCGTGGTCAACAGACGCTGCAGGCAGCGAGTCTTGCGCTCGTTGACGATCACAGCCGCCGCAGTGAGCAGACCCGCGATCGCGAATTGGATCATCATGGCCGGAGAGGATTGCGCCATCGACATGATATTTTGATTTTGCGGTACAGCCGAGATGCCCGAGCTGATCGAAATCTGGATGGGTGGGTTCTGCCAGGCGGCCAGCGCGTCTGTCAGGGCGCTATCGTAGCTGGCGGGATTGCCGGAAATCTTTTCGGCAATCGCGGCCGTGCGGGTCGCACTCGCCAGTCGGTTGGTGACCACCAGCACTTCGGACTCCACCGAAGGGGTGGAAACCTCGGCCGGGTCGGCGTAGAAACCCAGTTTTAGCGGGTTGCCGTTCTGCATGGATTGACCATAACCGGAGGGCACCACCAGCGCGGCTGCAAGTTTTCCACTGCTTACCAACCCTTCTAGATCAGCTTCGTTGCTGTTGGGGGTCGCATCCAAACGGATAACTTTGGAACCCTCCAGCAGGTTTTGCAGGTCTGTGCTGATCGCGCTGTCATCCTGGTCCAGGTAACCGACCGGCAGGCGTGTATCGGAAGGCTGGTCCGACCCGCCAAAAGCCAGTCCAAATAGCAGGGTGAAAGCGATCGGCATGATCAACAGGAACAGGAAGGTCTTCCGGTCCCGCAGGATCTGCATCAGGTCTTTCTGAGTAATATCGAAGATTCGGTTCATTGGATGCTCCTAGGCGTATCGCTTCTGGAAGCGCTGAACGCCGATCAGGAAGAAGACGACACTCATACCAACCAGCGCCAGGCAGGTCAGCAGGACCGCACTCATGGAGGCCGCATCCATCACCTGGCTCAAGCCGCGTACGGCCCAACCTTGCGGCACGAAAAGGGAGGCAATATCCGCCCAAGCAGGGTTGGAACCTGATCCCATCGTAAAGACCTTGATCATCCCCAGCATACCGGTCACGGTCAGCACACCTCCCAGAACGGCTCCGGATTGTTTGGTATTCTTCAGCAGGGACATGATGAATATCCCAAAGCTGGAAGCAGCCAGCACAGTGCCCACGGTCACCAATACCAGCGGCAGCAGGCTGCCCCATTGGATGCCGAAGATCAACCGGCCCAGGATCAGGAGGACGGTCATCTGTACCACCACCGTCAGACCCACCGCCAGGAACTTCCCGCCCAGGATGGTGCTCTGTGTCGTGGGGGTGGTAAACAGCCTCTGCAGAGTTCCGTCTTCGTCTTCCCGCAGGATCGATTGGGCAGTGGAGGCACCGGTAAAGAAGGCGTAGAAGATCGTCATCCCGCCCATAATAAAGCTGATGATCAGCGCCAGGGTGTTCGTTGCCGGTTTACTGGAAGCCGGCGTATGCAACTCGAATGGCGCTGTGTTCTGGTTCTCGGCTGGCATGGCAGCCATGTATTGCGCCACCACCTGGCCGATCAAGGTTGGGTCAGTGCTGCCAGCCTGTTGGGTGATCACGTTAACAGCCACCCTGGCGCCCGAAACATTGTCCATGAACTGGGACAAAATCGATTCGACAATTCCGGGCCCAAGGGTGAGCGTGGGATCCTTATACAGTTCCAGGACCGCCTGCCCGTTCTGGTCTGAGAAGCGCTGCGTGAAATCTGCCGGAATGATGATCGCAACACCGGCTGTTTGGTTATCCACATCTGCGCGTGCCGCCTCGGCACTGGCGACTGGGCTGACCTGCATGAGGTCGGCAAAGTTTTTATCCTGAAGGGTTGCCAGCACCATCTCACCCAGCGAATGGAACTGCGCCCCGCCCGGGAACTGGCTGCTGGCGATCTCAAAGCCAGGCGCGCCCTGGTCGAGATTGGCAATCACCACCCTGGTGACTGGCATGCTGAAGTCTGAATTTCCGCTGCCCGAGCCACCGAACATGAAATAGAACATGCCGGTCATCAGCAAGGGCACCCCGAACATGAAGATCAGGGCGAAGGCGCTGCGGAAGGAACGGGTCATGTCTTTGATGGCAATGTCAAGCACTTTCATGGCTGTTTCTCCTTTCCGGTCAGTCCCTTAGCGCCCTGCCCGTCAGGTGCAGGAATACGGCTTCCAAGTTGGGTTCCTGGATAGCTACCGATGTGATGCGCACTTCCCGCGCTGCCGCGGTCTCGAACAGGTGCGGCAGCACCCGGTTGCTGTCATCCGCCAGGATCTGGATGCTTCCATCGTCAGCGCTTACTTTGCTCACGCCTTGAACGTTCTTCCAGGCTTCCAGCACCTGGGTGGATTCTGCGTTGAGCGTGACGGTGATGCGGTCCATTTCCCCAACGATCTTGACCAGCTCTGCATTGGTACCGTTGGCGATTATTTTTCCATGGTCCATAATGGCGATGTGGTCCGATAGCTCCTGGGCTTCTTCCATATAATGGGTGGTATAGAGCACGGTCATGCCCTGGCTTTTCAGGGCCACGACCGAATTGAGAATGTTTCGGCGGCTTTGTGGATCGATCCCCACGGTCGGCTCGTCCATGTAGATCACCAGGGGCTTGTGGAGGAGCGCTACCCCGATGTTGACGCGCCGCTTCATGCCACCCGAATACTTACCCACCCGATCCCTGGCCCGCTCGGTCAACCCGATAATCTCCAACACTTCATCCACGCGTTTCACCAAGGCCTGGCCGCGCAGTCCGTACATCTTGCCCCAGAAAGTCAGGTTTTCACGCGCCGACATATCTTCGTAGAGGGCGATCTCCTGGGGCACCACTCCAAGGGTGGATTTAACCCCCATCGGGTCCTTGCGTATCGAGTGACCCATCACCAAGGCGTCCCCAGCCTCAGGCCGCAGCAGGCACGAGAGCATCGAGATGGTAGTGGTCTTCCCGGCGCCGTTGGGACCGAGCAGGCTGAAGATCTCGCCCTGTTCCACCGAAAAACTCGCTCCATCCACCGCTTTGTTCTCGCCGAAGGATTTGTGCAGATCGTTGACTTCGATTGCAGGTTCGTTCATTTTTTGGTTCTCCTCGTCTTGGTTTAGCGCAATATTCATTCTTTCCAGTATACATGCATTTCTTCAACAAGCCTTCAGTCGCCCAATTCGATTCTGCCCGTCTTTATGTATGATGTACGTCTACGCAAACGCAAAGGTTGCCATCTGGGATAAAATAATGCCATGCAAATCAGCAGTTGGCACATAAATACAGGCAATCTTCCAAAATGAACAGCCGGCAACGTTTTCTTGAGACGATGCATTTTGGCCATCCAGACCGGGTGCCTTATTTCGAGGAGGGCATCCGGAAGGACGTATTGAAAGCCTGGTGGAAACAGGGGTTGCCCCGGAATACCGATCTGTCCGAGTTGCTGCCCAGTGACATGCGTGAAGAAATCGACCCGGTTGTGGATCCGCATCCCTGGCCGGACCATTGGCCTTCCACCCGGGCAGATCTTGCGGGCTATGCAGCCAGTCTCGATCCACAGGATCGCTCCCGCCTGCCCGGTAATTGGAAGAAAAGGGTGCAAGTTTGGCAGACTTGTCAACATGTCTTGATGCTGAGAGTCAATATCGGGTTTTTCGAGAGCATGGGCGTGGAGGGTTGGGCACGCCTGCATGAATTGATTGTCTTGATGCACGACGATCCAGGGTTTGTCAGAGAAATGATGCGCATTAACGGCGAATTCGTGGCAGCCCTGATCGAGCGCGCATTGCAGGATGTACGGATCGATGCGGCCATCTTCAGCGAACCGATCGGGGATAACAACGGTCCGTTGATCTCTCCTGCCATGTATGATGATTTTGTTCTTTCGAGTTACCAGCCGGTGTTGGAAGTCTTGAAGCGGCATGGCGTTGACATCCTCATCCTTCGGACCTATGCCAACGCCCGGTTGCTCATCCCGGTTTTGCTGGAGCATGGCATCGACTGCCTGTGGGCTTGCGAGGTCAACACTGCCGCCATGGACTACCGCTCACTCCGAAAGGAGTTTGGCAATCGCCTGCGCCTGATCGGCGGGATTGACCTGGACGTGCTGCGGGAAGGAAAGTATGCCATCCAGCAGGAGCTTGAGCAGAAAGTACCGCCTTTGTTGCGGCAGGGTGGCTACGTTCCCCTGGCGGATGGGCGCGTGCGCACCGATATACCATTCGAAAACTATATCTACTACCGGGAATTGCTGGAAAAAGTCACGCAAGGTTAACCGGTTGAGGTTGTCTTGCATCATTATCCATGATGGGGATAAAGTGGACAACTAATTCTTATCTATTCAAAAATGAATATTTTTCTCACGGGGATGGGCAGGAGAAAGCTCCCAGCCGAGGTGGAAGCGCCTTTTATTGTGGCAGGGTATTTTACGGCAGTCCGACTTAATGAAAGCCAAGGGAGGCGCCCGGCACGTTGCCCTTCCTCGCGGTACTTCTGATAAAATCGACCGTAGAATGAAAACCCTTGATCTCGAGCGCCTCGAAGTTCACCGCAAACGCACTTTCAATCTTTCCAGCGCAACTCGCCTGACTACACCGGAACAGGCACTGCAGTTTGTCAACACGCGTGGCTTTGTCTATTTCTGGCCGATCAAGGGGGTGCTCCTGCCCACCCTTTGGGCTGCCACTGCCGGAGACCGTCCGGTCCCGAACGAGCACGACGATCCTGGCATGGTCACCTGGAGCTGGAAGGACAATGCTCTCGGTGAACGCATCTGGTATTATGGCAAGATCCTACGCCGCAAGGCAACATTTATTTCTTTGGAAGTGGCACCATATTTCTATGCGCTTTCCGAAAATTACGGCTCCCCCGAAGAGGATTACCTGCTGTCCTATGAGCAGGGCCGGCTTACCCAGTCTGCCAAGGCGATCTATGAAACACTTTTGGATAAGGGTTCGCTGGATACTCTCTCCCTGCGCAAGGAAGCCCACTTTTTGAACGCCAAGGAATCCGTCTTCAACCGTGCCCTGGAGGACTTGCAAATGGATTTCAAGATCATGCCGGTCGGGGTTGCTGAGGTCGGCGCCTGGAAGTACGCCTTTCGGTACGACGTTACGGCCCGCCACATGCCCGATTTGCCTGAGCAAGCCCGTCCGATCGGTGAAGCCGAAGCCCGCCGGAAGTTGGTTGGGCTTTACCTGGCTTCGGTTGGGGCAGCTCAATTCCGGGATGTGACCAGGCTGTTTGGCTGGACACCTGAACTGGCCAAACGAAGTCTGGCCGGATTGGTGCAAAGCGGTCAACTGGTCGATGTTGTTACCCACCCGCAAACGAGCGGGGAGTGGCTGGCTTTGCCGGAATTAGTCGACCAGTCTTGATCTCTGGAGACCAAAGGTAGATGCCATCTGCGAATTTGCCAGAACATTTGCCAATCGGATAAATTGCTTATGTATGGGTGGAAAGATGCTTAATTTATGAGGACATATCGCAAATGACCGAAACCGCTTACCGCAATTCTGACCTGCCGGTTGAAGAGCGCCTGGCCGACCTGCTCGGGCGCATGACCCTGGAAGAGAAAGTTGCCCAGATGTCCATTTTCAACATGCAGAGTAATGTCCTTCCGGATGAAGGCGTTGAATTGGATGAAATCACCCGGGTACAGCTGGCCAATGGAGTCTGGGGGATGGGCCGGCCGGGTCAGCACATCAGCGCCCGGGAAACCGCCTCGGCCACCAATGCTATCCAGCGATATCTGTGTGAACATACCCGGCTGGGCATCCCGGCTTTTTTCGTGGATGAAGCCCTGCATGGGCTGATGGCGTACGGCAGCACCAGCTTCCCACAGGCGATTGGGTTGGCCAGCACCTGGGATCCGGAGCTGGTACGCAAAGTTTTTGCGGCGGCGGCGCGCGAGATGCGCGCCCGCGGCGAGAACTGGGCGCTCACACCGGTCCTGGACCTGGCGCGCGAACCGCGCTGGGGTCGCACCGAAGAGACTTATGGCGAGGATCCCTTCCTGAGCAGTTCCATCGGCGTGGCAGCCATCCGAGGTTTGCAGGGAGTCAGCCTTGCGGATGGGACAAAATCGATCAGCCGAGAGCACGTGCTGGCGACTGCCAAGCATTTTGCGGCGCATGGCCACCCGGAGGGCGGGCGGAACAGCGCCCCGGCCAATTTCGCCGAACGGGAACTGCGCGAGAATTATCTGCGTGCTTTTTGGGCGGCAGTGACTCAGGCTGGCGTGGGGTCTGTCATGGCTTCTTATAATGAGATCAATGGAGTTCCTATGCACGTCAATTCCTGGCTGTTGGGGGAGGTACTGCGCGCAGAATGGGGCTTCCGGGGTCTGATCGTTTCGGATGGGAACGGAATCTCGCTGTTGGAGAGTCTCCATCATGTAGCAGCCTCCAAAGCCGAGGCCTCCCGCAAAGCGCTGGCAGCCGGAATCGATTTCGAGCTGGATACCTGCTTTTCGAGCACGCTGCTCGCTCAGGTCCGGGATGGCAGCGTCCCGCAATCCCAGGTGGATCGGGCGGTGGCGAACGTCTCTGAGAGCCAAATTCATGTTGGGCTTGTTTGACGATCCCTACGTCGATCCGGCGCAGGCCGAACTGGTGACCAATTGCACCGAGCACCGGAAGCTGGCCTACCGGGCAGCCACGGAAAGCCTGGTATTGCTCAAGAATGACGGGGTGCTCCCACTGGACCCAAAGCAAGTCAAGCGCCTGGCAGTGATCGGGCCGGATGCGGTTGGATTGCACCTGGGTGGTTACAGCGCCGATCCGGGAAAGGGGATCGGCATCCTGGAGGGCATACGCAGGAAAGTGGGGACGCGCATACAGGTGCAGTACGCGGAAGGCTGCCGGATCACGCGGGAGAACTTCGACGGCCAGGGTTGGCGCGGCTGGCACGAAAATATCTCCGAAAAGCCCTACCCGGTCGAAGATGAGCGTCTGATCGCCGAAGCGGTGGCGACAGCCCGGCAATCAGAGCTGGTTTTGCTGGTGATCGGTGAGAACGAGACGGTCTGCCGGGAAGCCTGGGGGGAAAACCACCTGGGCGACCGCGATACGCTCGACCTGCCGGGTCGCCAGGAGGAGTTGGTGCGGGCAGTGGTTGAAACGGGTGTGCCGGTGGTGGCGCTTTTGATCAACGGGCGTCCGCTATCGGTCAACTACCTGGCCGAACACGCCCGGGCGATCTTCGAAGGCTGGTACATGGGGGAAGAAGGCGGCACGGCCTTTGCGGAGGCGCTGTTCGGGGAGGTCAACCCGAGCGGCAAGCTGCCGATCACCTTCCCGCGCTCGGTCGGGCAGTTGCCGGCTTATTACAACCACAAACCGTCTGCCCGGCGAAATTACCTGTGGGCGGAGACGACCCCGCTGTATCCTTTTGGACATGGATTGAGTTACACCATATTCGAGTACGCCAACCTGAAGGTGACCCCGGAGAAGATCACGCCGGACGGACAGGCCACACTGACAGTAGAGTTGCGCAACACCGGCGAACGGGCCGGCGACGAGGTGGTGCAGTTATATATCCACGACGTGGTGACCGAACGGGTGACAAGGCCGGTGATGGAATTGAAAGGCTTCCGGCGGGTTAATCTCAACCCGGGTGAAATGCGCAGGCTGGAATTCACAATTACGCCGGCCGAACTGTCCTTCCTGAACGAGAATATGGAATGGGTGGTCGAGCCGGGGGTTTTCGAGCTGATGGTTGGGACGAGTTCGACGAAGCTTCAGACGGTTGAGTTGATGGTTAAGTAGATGAACTGGTTGGATGGAGAAAATAAAAAAATGTAATGTGTCTGTAGTGTTGATAAATTGGTGTTATGGTAATATCTGAAAATTGAGTAGGGGGCTTTTGTAAATTGATCTATCAACTTTTTTCGGAGGGAATTAAAATGAATGCGTTGTCGACCAAACTAATTCGAAGCATGGCAGGCTGTATATTTGCAGGTATGCTATTAATTACCTTCATCGGGCTAAGTAATATGCATACCGTTCAAGCCCAGGGACTGGTGACAGAAACGGCGATAGGTGGACTTACCGCAACTCCTTTTCCCACCAATTCTCCCGAAGAAAATGCTTCACCCACAAACGAGCAAACTGGTGAAGATCAGGGTTCCTCAGCGTTATTTCCACTGATGCAAAGAATAAGTTTGCCGGATGGAAAACAGGTTGAACAGATCATCATCAATGGTCCGCCCACCCCTCCCATTGGTATATCAAGAGCGACAGCTGCACAATCCGAGTTGATCGGGCCAGCATCCGTAAAGACGTTGGATGTTCCGGCATATGGCTGGTCGTTCGGCTGTACCGCCACATCCGCATCGATGATCGCAGCATTTTATGATCGGACTGGATATGACAATATCTATACCGGATCAACCAATGGCGGAGTGATGCCGATGGACAGCAGTATCTGGCTGCGTTGGACGGATGGGGATGGAAAATCCTATGAGCAGAATCCATTGACGGCCTCCCGCAACGGATTGGATGGCAGGTCGACGCGTGGCTCCATCGATGATTACTGGGTTTCCTACTTGAGTGGCATTCAGGACCCATTTATCACGAATAGCTGGACTGAGCATACCTATGGTAGCGCCATTGGCGATTATATGCGCACCAGCCAGTCCAAGTATGGCAACGACGATGGATCAACCACTTATTACTACTGGCCTGATGGGTCGCCACTTTCTTGCAGCGATTCGGCATCGTTGGGTCTGGCTAACGATTTCAGCTATGGTCGCAGCCTTTTTTATCAGGCCAGGGGCTATTCGGTCACGGATTGTTATAATCAATTGACGGATACAAGGGGGGGTAAATTTACTTTTGCCATGTACAAGGCGGAGATTGACGCCGGACATCCAGTAATCCTTAATCTGTCTTCCGCTACGGAAGGTCACTCCGTTGTTGGGGTGGGATATGATACGGCAACAAGTACAGTTTATATTCATGATACTTGGGACTATCTTACTCACAGCATGAATTGGAGCGGTATTTACGCCGAAATGTCTTTACAGGCAGTTGGTGTCGTCAATCTCGCCCCGCTTGGAAACTTCTCATTGACAGTCAATAAATCCGGAACTGGCAGTGGCTCCGTTACCAGCAGCCCGGCAGCGATCGACTGTGGTGCCACCTGCAGCCATGATTTCCCAGCCAACACTTCCATAACACTGACCGCCAGGTCTTCCGCCTTCTCCATTTTCAGCGGCTGGAGCGGCGGCGGCTGTTCGGGGACCGGCACCTGCACCGTCGATATGACCTCCGACCAATCCGTGACGGCCGCATTCAAACCCGGGATCGTCATTTATCGACAAGGCGCCTGGCTGAAATATGACTTTGACTCGAGTGCCCTGGTAGAAGGCGTCTGGACCGGCATGCCCAACGGGAATTGTATCCCGGCGCCAATGGATTTTAATGGCGACGGGGTCAAGGACTTTTCGCAGCTGTGCAACGGGGCATGGTTCTTCCATGATAATAATGGCGCGATTGTCCACGGCATCTGGGTCGGGGATGTAGCCGGACAGGTACCCGTGCCAGGCGATTATGACGGGGACGGGAAGGATGACATCGTCTTGTTCCGTGACGGCGCATGGCTCTACTACGATTATGCGACCGGCGCGCTGACCAAGGGTGTATGGACGGGTGCTCCGGTATTCAGCGGGACGCCTGTCCCTGTTCCCATGGATGTTAATGGAGACGGGGCTCTGGACTACACGGTCTATTCAGGCGGGCC
Source organism: uncultured Chloroflexia bacterium (assembly GCA_963814135.1). GTDB lineage: Bacteria > Chloroflexota > Anaerolineae > Anaerolineales > Villigracilaceae > UBA877. The sequence continues at coordinate 457,147 of CAWFBZ010000008.1, forward strand.
ATGGTTCTTTTTCAACGCTGACGGAAGCATGAACAAGGGCATCTGGACCGGCGGCGTGGCCGGAGATATGGCAGTCCCTGGGAACTATGATGGACTGGGAAAAGATGAAATCGTGATATTCCGAGGCGGAGCCTGGCTGTTCTACGACTTCACCAGCGGCGCCTTGACGAAAGGGGTTTGGACCGGGGCTCCCATCTTCAACGGTACGCCGCTTCCTTCCCCGTTGGATTTTACCGGGGACGGTCTTGCGGACTTCACGGTTTTCTCGGGCGGACCCTGGTTCTTCTTCAAATCGAATGGCAGCATGAATTCGGGCATCTGGACCGGAGGCGTGGACGGGGATTTGCCCATCTCGAATAGATATCTGCCATAGAATGATTGGGAATTTTAACGAAACATAGAGGCTGCTTTTTTTAGCGGCCTCTATGTTTTTATTTTTGAGAATGATTTATGCTTTTGTCACGGCAACAAAGATCATCGGACGGCGTCCGGTCTGGTTGCGGAGCAGGGAACGGACAGCATCGTTGATCAGTTTTTCGTCATCCAACCCGGCAGTGTTGACCAGGTCTGTGACCTTCTTACGTACTGTGGGGATGATGGACTCGGCATCTTCTGGGGAAAGAAAGCCACGGGTCAACACTTCGGGTTCCTTGATGAGCCGGCCAGAATATTTATCCAGGGGGATGTTGATAAGGACAACACCGGAGCGAGCCAACTGCTCGCGCTCGCGCATGACGTCCAGATCGATATCGCCGACGCTGTCGCCTTCCACGAAGACGTAGTTGCCGGGGTTGCGTTCGGCAAGTTTCAGCTTGCCATCCGCCAATTCCACCACCTGACCGTTCTCCACGACGACAATGTTCTCCTGCGGGATGCCCACCTGGCGTCCCAGGGCAGCATGCCGCTTCAACTGGTGCAATTCGCCATGAATGGGCATGAAAAACTTGGGCCTGACCAGGTTGAGCAGCAGTTTCATTTCCTCTGAACTGGCATGACCGGAAACATGGACAGGCGAGAGGGCTTCGTAAACCACCTCGGCGCCGCGGCGCAGCAGGCGGTTTATGGTCTTATTGATGGCTTCCTCATTGCCCGGGATGGGGTGGGATGAAATGACGATGGTATCCCCCGGCACGATGTCGAATTGACGGTTGGTCCCGGCGGAAAGCCTCCCGATTATGGAGGTGGGTTCGCCCTGAGAGCCGGTGCACATGAGCACGACGTCTTTTTTCGGGAGATGCAGCGCTTCGTCCAGGCTGACCTGGGTGTTTTCGGGGATATCCAGATAGCCCATCTTCTGGGCAATTTTCACATTATCGACCATGCTCATGCCGACGAAAGCCAGTTTGCGATTATGCCGGTTGGCCGCATCCGCGACTTGCTGCATGCGAGCAATGAGGGAAGCAAAGGTGGCGATGATGACCCGACCGGAGGCGTTGCGGAAGACCTCATCCAGGGCCGGGCCGATGACGCGCTCAGACGGGGTCCAACCTGGACGGTCGGAGTTGGTGGAATCCGCCAGCAGCAGATCCACTCCGCGGGCCGAGAATTCGGCCAGCTTGGCAAAGTCGGTCGGCCAATTATCCACCGGGGTCTGGTCGAACTTGTAATCCCCGGTATGGATGATGAGTCCGGCCGGAGTGGTGATGCCCAGCCCGACTGCATCGGGGATGGAATGGCAGACGTGGAAGGGTTCTATCTGAAATGGACCCACCCGGAAGTTATCCCCGGCCTGGATGGTATTCAGATTGGCCCTGCCGGCCATGCCGTTGCGGGCCAGCTTGCCCTCGATCAGGCCACGTGTTCAGGGGAGTGGCATAGATCGGAGCCTGGACCACGCCCAGCAGGTGTTGGATCGACCCGATATGGTCTTCGTGACCGTGGGTGATAACGATGCCCTTGACCTGCGTTGAGCGATCGCTCAGGTACTTAAAATCCGGGATGATATAGTCGACCCCCAGCATGTCGTTATCGGGGAACATCAGTCCGGCGTCAACGACCAGGATCTGCCCGTTGTACTCGTACGCCATCATGTTCTTCCCGACCTCGCCGAGTCCGCCGATGGGGATGATCCTTAATTTATCTTCTTTGTTACTCATACTAATTCCTTTTTTCTTGATTAATACTGTTCCACCCGTCCGTGCATCGTTCAAGTATCTTCTCGACAAGCAAGGAATGAGGTTGTGCAGGCAGTTCGAGAGAATTCGGGAGGTCCCACCGGGTGGCCGAAACGTCTCAAGATGCCCCACACAACAGCCTCCCCAGTTTTGCAGGAAATTCCTTAAATAAAAACACAAAATGGCCCCTGCATCAGGCAGGGGGTGGGAAGAACAGGTAAATTGTTTACTTACAAACTGCCATTAACGACAGTAAAAGTCAACATAGATAGTTCAGTATAGCAGGGCAGGGGAGTATTGTCAAATTGGAGATTCGGCAAGAACGCTTTCATAGAGCTTTTCATACTGGAGTACCATGTTTTCAAGGCTGTGAGCCTGGACTTTTTCCAGGCTGGCAGCTCCCATTTCCGGCAGGCGGTCGAGGTGTTCGGCGAACCATTGCATGCAACGTTTTGCGTCGGCAACGTCGCCTGGTTTGATCAACATGCCATTGACCTGCTCAGTCACCAATTCTGGCAGGGCCACGGAGTCGGCGGCCAGGATCGGGCGTGAGCAGCCCATGGCTTGCAATGTGGCAATGCTTAGCAATTCGGCTTCGCTCGGGATGGCAAAGACGTCGATGCTGTTCAACACGGAAGGTAGATCCTCCTGGGGGATGAAACCCGTGAAATGCACTTTTTCGCCCAGGTGGAGTTGGTCAGCCAACGCGACCAGTTCATTTTTATAGGCGCCTTTTCCTCCAATGACCAGCTGGATATCCTGACGGTCGAGGGACTGCATGGCCCTTAACAGCACGTCCAGGCGTTTTTCACGGTCCACCCTGCCAACGAAAAAGAAGATGGTCTTTTGGGGATCGATTCCATAGCGTTTCCGCCAGGCGAGGCGGTCTACGGATGGATCTGTGGAAAACAGGCGGATATCGGCGCCGCAGGAGATGGGCGTGACAGGGGGACGGAGCCCAGCGGCATGCACGATATTGGCGGCTGTGCGTAGATGGACAGGCGATCACTTTCAACCGGTCGTAAGTATCCCGCATCCACCGCCAGAGCACCCAGTTGAAGACCGGTTTGACCCGGGAAATAAGCGGGACATAGGGTGCCAGGTTTTCGGGCATGAAGTGATTGGTCCCGATGCATTTTATGCCCTGTTTTTGCGCCCTAATGGCAGCGTTCCGGCACAAAAAATAGTGGTCCTGGATGTGCACGATATCGGGTTGGACGGCTTCGAAGGCACGCCGGACCGCCCGTGAAGAGAAAAGCGGTAAATTGGAATCGGGGTGGAAAGCGGTTAAATCCAACGAATTGACAGCTTCGATCTGCACGCCGTTGCGTTCGGACCGATAAGCACCACCTCGGTCAGAACCAGCCAGGACGGTTACGGTATGGCCTTTTTTTGCCAGACCTTCGGCAAGATTGATCGTGAAAATTGCCTGGCCATGGAAGGCTATGTATTGGGGAGTTGTGACGATCAGAATTCGCATGGAATTAAAGGAAGCCTTATTTCTTTGTCCCATTGTCGGTTTCTTCCAACTTGAATTTCTTGCCCAACACCTTACGTCCAATCCAAAGCATGAAAAAGACGAAAACCAGCGCCAGCCCCAGCATTGCGTATTCCACGCCTTGCTCGACACGCTTGATGGCCTCGGTGGCATAGTAACCGATCAGCATCAACGAACCGGTCCAGATCATTTCACCGGCGAACAGGGATGGGAACCAACGTCGCCAGCGCACTTTCACCAAACCGGCGGCGATCAGGGAAGGGATCATGAAGCTGACGGTGAGTTTTGCCATGAAAAGAATTTTGGAGGCGTGCTCGTGCATGCCGTTTTCCAGGCGATCGAGCATTTCGGGTCGTAACCCCACCTTACGTCCGAGACGCAACGCCCATTCCAATTTCCCTGCATACCCCAGGGTGTACCAGAGCGTATCGGCGGTGAGATTCCCCGCGGCTGCGGCGATAAAAACCAACCAGGGTCGCATCAGCCCAGCGGATGCGGCCGCGGCACCTAACAGGGTTGCCAGCGGACCTTCGACGGCGACCAATAGAGCCAGCACCAGATAGGTCCAATACCCCAACTGTGGCATTTGGCCACTTTTCAACGCAACAAGGAAACCTTGTAGCAATTGGGCTAACGAATTCAACGACTGTTCCCTCCCGGAATTACTTTACAATTATTTCCTTGGATTGTTCCACGTAGGCCAGGGACTGGTGGCGGAAGTAGGTATTGTAGAGCATTGCGTAGTGCCCTCCCTGTGCCAACAATCCGGTATGGTTCCCTTCCTCAATGATCCTGCCTTTTTCGATGACGATAATCCGGTCGGCTGCCTTGACCGTCGATAAGCGGTGCGCAATCAGGATACTGGTCGATTTTACCAGAATCATATTCAAAGCCTGCTGAATTTGCCATTCTGTAAACGGGTCAATACTGGCAGTGGCCTCATCCAGGACAAAGATGGCAGGTTTCTGCATCAACACACGCAGCAAGGCGACCAACTGGCGTTGACCCATGGATAGCATGGTACCTCGCTCGCCTACGACGGTATCCAATCCATCCGGCAGTGTTTCGAGCCATTCGCCGTCCCCGATCCGGCGAGCCATTTCCATGATTTCCGCATCCGTCACCGTCGATCCGCAATCCTGGCCGGGTTCGGGACAGGCGTAGCGGATATTTTCGGCAACCGTCCCGGAAAAGAGGAACGGCACCTGGCTGACGATACCCAGCTGGCGGCGATATTGCTGCAGGTCGAAGGTGCGGATATCCTTTCCGTCAATCAGTATCCGGCCGGACTGGAATTCGTAGAAACGGGCAATCAGCTTGGCGAGCGAGGATTTGCCGGCGCCGGTGTGGCCGACGATGGCCAGGTTTTCACCGGCGTGGATATTCAGGTGGAAATCGGTCAGAACAGGTTCGTTCTCTGCATACCGGAAGGAAACGTTCTCGAATTGGATGGCTCCCTTCAGAAGCGGGACGTCCAACTTATCCGTCTGGACCACGTTCGGTTCGGCGTCCACCAGGGCAAAGATGCGCTCGGCCGCGCTCAGACCGGACTGGATGTTGGACCAGAAGGCGGACAGGTTCATGACCGGATCGAAGAAACGGCCCAGACTGAGAATGAACAGGTACCAGGCACCAATCGTGACGGCGCCCTGGGCGGCGCTGAGCCCGCCCGCAAATACCAGGGCGGCAGTGGCAATCCCGGCCAGGGTGTTCAGGCTTGGCCAGACCAGTGCAAGGATGAAACCACGCCATACGTTGACCCGGTAGGAAGTCTGGTTGGCGTCATTGAAAGTCCCAAAGATGCTGTTTTCCTGGCGGAAATTCTTGGCAATGGCGATTCCGCTGACCGTCTCTTTGATGGCCGAGTTGACGTCTGCCATGGCTTGCATGCCGCTCTTGGTTACCTTGCGGGCCAGTCTGCGGAACCCCAGGGCCAGCCCGAAGATGATCGGCAGGAAAGCGAAAAGCAGCAAGGCCAGGCGCCAATCAGTGTTTACAATGACAACGCCAAGCAGGATAGCCTGGAATATCTGTGCAGAGACATCGGTGATGATGACGACCAGGTTGCCGAGGTCCTGGGTATCCGAATTGATGCGGCTGGCAATGCGCCCGGAGGAGAACTGATCGTAAAAAGACAGGTCGTGCTCGACGGCAGCCCGGAAAGAGCGGGTGCGTAGGTTGAGAATGACGTCGCCGACCGTGCGAACGGTGAGGCGCCGCCGCATCCAATTGATGCCCCAGTCGCTGACACCGATCAACAGCACAATCAATCCGATCAGCAGGCTGGATGTCAACGTGGGATGACCGGAAAGCGAGTCAAGACCCTTGCTGACCACGACCGGCTCCGCGGCAGAAATGACCGCCATCAGGACGGTCAACACGACGATGGTGATGACGCGCTTTCGCTGGGCGGTAAAATACCCAATGATACGGCGGGTCAGCTCGCGGTCCGGATACTGGCGGTCGTATTGTTCTTCGTTTAGTCCTTCGTAGAAACCCATAAATTAAGCTCTTTATTCCCGGAATATCCGCGAGTATGCCTCAGAAGTGCGCATCAATTCGTCATGGTTGCCGATGGCGGCAATGCGGCCTTTGCGCAGGACGACAATCAGATCGGCCCACCGGATCTGGGAAAGGCGGTGGGTGATGATGAGGGTGGTGCGACCACGCGCTGCCGCGGCGATGGCGCGCTGGATCTTGTCCTCGGTGGCGGAATCAATGGCGCTGGTCGAGTCGTCCAGGATGAGGATGCGCGGATCGGTGAGAAAGGCGCGCGCAATTGCCAGGCGTTGGCGCTGTCCACCGGAGAGGGTGACGCCGCGCTCGCCGATGACCGTTTCATAGCCCTTTTCGAATTCGTGGATGAAGTCATCCACCTGGGCGGATTGGGCCGCCTGTTCGACCTGCTCACGCGTGGCATCCGGTTTCCCGAAGGCGATATTGTCGGCGACCATGCGCGAGAAAAGGAAGACGTCCTGCTCAATGATGGAAATCTGCGAGCGCAAGGAAGCCAGGTTCCAATCGCGCACATCCATGCCATCCACCAGGACCTTGCCTTTGGTCGTGTCGTAAGTGCGGTTGACCAGCTTCATTAACGAGGTCTTGCCGGTTCCGGTCTGACCGACGATGGCAACGGTCTGCCCGGGTTTGACCTTGAAGGAAATATCCTGGAGCACTGGTTCACCGCCCGGATAGGCAAAGGTGACATCCCGAAACTCGATCTCCCCGCGCATGTTGCCGTTGTTCCCGGATACGTTCTGGTCCAGGTCGTTTTCCCGGTTGATCAATTCCAGGATACGACGAGCACCGGCCAGGCCGGAAGAAATCTGCGAGTAGGCCCAGATGGAGGTCCAGGTGGGGAAATCCAGAAGGAGCAGCAGACCAAAATAAGCGACCACATCGCCGGTGTTCAGGATGCCGACCCGAAACAGGAGGATGGCATGCAGCAGCCCGATGGCGAGCGTGATGAAGAACAGCAGGAGCGGAAGAAAGCGCGCTTCCACGTCACCCTGACGAATGTTGTTGTCGCGCAGACGACGTGCATTTGACATCGAAGCGGGCGACCTCCGCATCTTCCTGAGCAGCGCCCTTCATTGTTTCAACGCCATCCAGGGCTTCTGAAAGGTGAGTGTTCATGATGCCGAACGAATCGCGCACGTCTTCAGTAATCGGGTCGAGCGTGTGCAGGTACTGGCGCAGGGCGAAGAAGTATGAGACCGTAAAAAGGAGGGGTGCCAGCAGGAGCGACCAATGGTAATGCGGGGCGAAGAAGAGCGGCATGACCAGGAAAACCAGCGAGCCAACCACCAGGTTGAGGCCCGGGCTGAACATGTAATTTACCTCGCGCACATCGTTGGTGGCGCGTGCCATAGTATCGCCGACTGGCTGCAGGCTGTGGAAAGTCATGCTCTTGCCCAGCAGGGAAACGTACAACTCGTCACGCACATCCCGTTCGATGCGTTGGGCCATGAACTCGGCTCCAAAATTGCGACCAAGCTGGAGAACGCCGCGCAGGATCTGCGAACCGCCCATCAGGAGCGCCAAGGGCAGCAGTACTTTCGTTTCTGGCGGGACTTTAAGCATGGCATTGAAAGCGTCACCGGTCAGCACTGGGATGTAGGCAGCCATGGCAGCGTTACCGACTGCGCCGACAAACATGATCAGCACCAACCACCAGTAACGCATGGCGTACGAGAATATCCAGCGGATATGGTTGCGCCGGTCGGAAGCATAGCGGCGGGAGAGGGTGAATTCAGCGATGGACATGAAATCGATATATCGGAAAGAACGATAGGATCTAGATTAACACGGAAAGTGATTTTACCATGCCGCGACGGGAAAGGCTTAGGAATGTTGGGGGGCGAAAGACCGGGTTTGAGCGAATAGGATAATTCTGTCCATAAAAAATGTAGCAAAAAGTAGCCTTCAGTAGAGTGTTTACAGGGTGGAAGGGTATGTGGATTGGCATTATGATTGATTTCAGGCGATGAAAGGGTTGCTGCCCGATGACCGTAGATTCCAATTCATTCAAAATTCTTCGAATATCGTGCTGGAATCAGGTTTTCACAGCAGAGTGAGGAAGAGGAGAGAACCCCATGAGAATAACAGACCCCGTGCTTGCTCCGGACGTGAGTTCCTGGTGCGACCACATTAAATCGAAAGAATTCGAAGACGGCGGATGCGGATCCATCGTGGTGGGCATGTACGCGGTGATCGACAGCACGGGCAAAAAGGTACTCTCCCCGATCTCGCGCAAACAGTTCGTAGACGTCGTGACCAACAGTTCGCTTGTGTTGCAGGCCTATTACTGGGATGATATCACCCAGGATCCTGTCCAACAGGCCCAATGGGTGGCAGAAACGTTCCACAAGGAAGGTTTCCCGATCAAGTGGATCTGGGCGGACCAGGAGCAATGGTGGACGGATTGGACAGCCTGGCAGCAAGCCAAGGGAGGAAAAATTCCCTGGAGTCAGGTCCCCATTGGCACTCCAACTGTGCTCAGTGCGCATTACCAGAAATTCATCAATGCACTGCATGCGGCTCTCCCGCAAAGCGGGGTATACACCAATAAAGGCTTTGTCTCCACCTGGGCACCCGGAATGGATACCTGGTTATCCAAGTACCGTTCGTGGGTACCTCAGTATGGGCGGCAACCAAAAGAGGCCGTGGCATTGACCTGGGCTCAATTTAAAGAAAAATGGCTGCCCGATTACGACATTGTGCTCTCGAGTGGACAGTTGCCGGAATTGGTGATGGGTCATCAATTTACCGGAGATATGGTTTATCTGCCCGGTTCGTACAACCAATACGATGGCGTGCTCACGAATTACGATGGCAGGTTGCCTTTGGATGTGAGCGTGTTCTCGAAAGCATTCATCGATGCCATTAAGGCGGATACTGTGAACCCAGTGCCGGTTACCCCGGTGCCGGTGCCCCAACCCTCGTCTCCGGTCGCCTACGTGGTGGTCCCGAACCGCATCAACGTACGGGCATTGCCGTCCGGCGACGCCACCTGGGTGCGTTACGCCGAGAAAGATGAAATCCTACAGGTCGTAAATATTACGGGTGGCTGGGCGGAATTAACAGATGGAACCTATGTATATGCACAATATATCACCATCAAACCAGACGAGACCCCGGTCACGCCTACGCCTATCCCAACCCCAGAACCCATCCCGCCTGATACGCTCGAATACCTGGTGGTACCGGCACTGATCAACGTCCGTGCGCAGCCTTCCGGGAATGCCACCTGGGTGCGCTATGCGTCCAAAGGAGAAGTTTTGCAGGTGGTCAATATTGCCAATGGATGGGCAGAGTTATTAGATGGGACGTATGTATTTTCCCAATACCTGGCGCTAAAAGACACCCCCCCGGTCACTCCCACTCCGGATCCCACTCCCACTCCGACCCCCACGCCGGATCCCACTCCTACTCCGATACCGTCGACGACGGATTACGTGGTCGTCCCTACGCGCATCAACGTGCGCTCGCAACCAACCAGTTCCTCCACCTGGGTCCGCTACGCCGATAAGGGTGAGGTGCTGCACATCGTGAGCATTGCGAACGGATGGGCGCAGCTTTCGGACGGAACGTATGTGTTCGCGGATTACATAACCTTGAATTCGGGCAGCACCCCGATGCCCCCCACACCTACTCCCACGCCCACTCCCACTCCGACTCCGACGCCACAAACAATGGATTACGTGGTGATTTATGCTCGAATCAACGTGCGGGCCAAGCCGACCTCCGATTCCACCTGGGTACGCTTCGCGGTGAAGGACGAGGTAGTGCACGTTGTCTCGATTGCCAATGGTTGGGCGCAGCTCTCGGATGGAACGTATGTATTTGCAGAGTATATCCAGAAGGTCTAGGAAAGTGGGTTGTTCCTTTTTTCCGAGACTTGTTCGATGCAATAGATATTTACATCCGGTACCCGCAGGAAGAACAAGCCAAATCCATCACCGCCCAGATGACTTTAGTGAGTATTTCTATGCCGGTCGATCCCATAAAACGCGAACGAGATATCCCAGTAGTCGATCCACCTCGAACAACTTTACCAAGCCCCATTGTGCAGTATGGACTTGGAAGGTGGCATTGACCAGGACATAGCAAGGACCAATCAATTTCTTATTTATGTACATAAATGAGATCCTCAAGACCCCCAAACGACTATCTCCATAAAATATTATCGATCTCGGACACTTATGAGTTGAGATGACAGCAGTTGAATGGGTCTCGGTTTCAGCAAGCGTTAAAGTCAATTGTTGTGCCTCGACAGGAGCCGGAGTGATTGCTGGTACTATCTCATTAGGAGAATAAGCGTATAATCCCATTTCATTAATCTGATCCTTGCAAAAAAATCAAGACAAGAAATTCAATGTCGAAATAATCTTGCCATCATTTTTGACCAAAGCGAGTAAGGATATTTTCTGAACCTTCATAAGTTTAGGATTTTTTTTGTTGTTCTGCATTTATTTGTCAATAACAATCTTTTATTCCCTTTACCAGCCAGTTGGTTGTGTAAAAACTTTTGCCCCCGTTTTTTCCCATTGGCAGTTTTCCCCGCCGCGTGTATCATCGACCTATGCATAGTTTACGAGAATTTTTAAACGGTCCACCGCTCCCCACTCACCATCTCGAACATGTCAGGCTGAACAAGTTCCGTGCCCTGGCGGCGTTTGCCCCGGATGGTCTCTCGTCCATTGCTTATGCTAACCAGGAGATTTACCTGGGTCTCTCCATCGCCGGGGCTGCCGGTCTGGCATATGCCTGGCCAATCGTCCTTGCAATCGCCGCCTTAATGGCAATTGTCGGCCTCTCCTATATGCAGACCATCCCGGCTTACCCTCACGGCGGCGGCTCATACACGGTTGCACGGGAGAATCTAGGCAAACTCCCCGGTCTGGTGGCTGGTTCATCGCTATTGATTGCCTATGTCCTTACAGCGGCAGTCAGCTTGACTGCCGGAGTGGCGGCTATCGCCTCGGCTTTCCCGGTTCTGTGGGGAGACCGGGTGATGATTGCCTTACTCATCCTGGTTGTGATCACATTTACCAACCTGCGCGGCATGCTCGAAGCGAGCGGACTTATGGCCGCTCCGGTCTATCTGTTCATTTTCTGCTACATTGTCATGATCGGGATCGGACTGGTGCGGGCTGTGGTCGAAGGACCGGGTAATCTGGCCGTCGCCGCACCTCTCGCCCAGGTTCCCGTTAGTTTTTTCCTTATCCTGCATACATTCGCATCCGGTTCCACTGCTTTGACCGGAATCGAGGTCATAAGCAATGGCGTTCCGGCATTCAAGCCGCCACAGGTCAAGAATGCCAGGGCCACCTTGTTCGTCCTTGTACTACTGATGGGCGGATTGTTCATGGGAACAATCTTTCTGACCCATTACTTCGCCGTCATTCCGGCTTCCCAGGAGACCATCCTTTCTGCCCTTGCCGTTCGCATCCTGGGACGCGGTCTCCCATACATCCTGGTCCAGGTTTCCACACTGCTCGTCCTTGCGGTGGCGGCAAACTCCAGCTTCACGGGTTTCCCGCGCCTGGCTTCGGCTCTTGCACTTGATCGCTATCTACCGGGTGAATTTGCTCATCTGGGCGACCGCCTGGTTTATTCCAGTGGCATCGTCCTGCTGGCGGTCCTTACGGGGGTGTTGATCGTGGTTTTCAATGGGGATAGCCATGCCCTCATCCCGCTCTTCGCGGTGGGGGTCTTCCTGGCTTTCACGTTATCCCAAGCTGGCATGGTCGTGCACTGGCTCAAGCAGCACCATCCCGGTTGGATCATGAGCGCCCTGATCAATGGTACCGGAGCGGTCGTGACCTTTTTTGCCGTAGTTATCATTGCTTACAGCAAGTTCCTGGAAGGTGCCTGGTTCGTGATCTTCCTGATCCCTCTGCTGGTACTGGGCTTCCGTAAGATCAACCTCCATTATCAAGAAGTAGCACGGGAGTTAACCCTGCGGGGTTTGCCTCCTTCACTCAAGCCGGTTCCCACTCCGCGCCTGATCGTCCCAATCTCAGGCGTACATCGTGGAACCATCGAAGCCATGCGGTATGCCCGTTCCATCTCCGATCAGGTTACTGCTGTTTTCGTTGAGATCGATCCGGCCAATACGCCAAAGGTGCTCAAGGAATGGGAGACCTGGGGACTGGATGTGCCACTGAAGATTGTCCCATCCCCTTATCGATCGTTGATCGGTCCTTTGTTGGATTTTCTCAACACTACAGACCAGGAAATCAACGATGGACAGCTTGCCTCGGTGCTCCTGCCGGAGTTCGTCCCTGTTCGCTGGTGGCACCACCTGCTCCATAACCAGACTGCCACATTACTGCGCATGGCTATCCTCTACAATCGCCGTAGAATCGGTGCAGGCCGCGCGATTATCGATATTCCGTTCTATCTACGGAAATAACCACTTTTTACCATGGTTATTTCCAGTATCAAGATAATGGTTCTTTTTGAATGGTAAATTCGCAAACATCATCCCCCATGGCACAACATTTGGATTTATTGATTCGGAATTCCCGCCCGCCGGAAACCCAATGCAAACTTGCCTGAAGAAACCCGACTGTTACGAAACAAAGCGGTTTGTCGGCGCCATGACGCGACCAGCAGGATGGGCAGTGATGGATGGTCCAAAGATACCCTTCATTGGCTTCATGGAAAGATGTGGTTTGATCAGAGGCTTCAGAAAAAGTTTTGGCCGCGGCTGAAAGGCCGACCCGGAATTTTTAATTGCAAGGGTAAAACCTTGAAAGCCAGGTCGGTAACACCGGCCATAGCTCCATAATTGTCCAGGATATCCTTGAAAGTTGCCCGACCGGCACGCAAAGCCAGCCCACGCCCACCGCGCGGACCGTAGAGTTCTTCCAGGGCTAGCAAGAGGGCGGTATAGTCGGCAAAATCAAACCCCCGGTCCATATTGGCAGGCGGATAATGGTCGATCAGATCGTTCAACCCGGCGGTATGCAGGAGCGCGTTGATCCCTCCCTTGCCCAGGACTTCCTGGTAAGCAAGCAGGGCAATACGCCCAAAATTATTGGTATTATACAAACCACTTTTCGGGATCGATATCATTTTCAGTTACCAATACTTTAACACAAGCAGGATTGAGAGTCAAATAATTAACAATCCTGTCAGGAAATGGGCTGCAAGAACTAATAAGTATAATCGACCTTGAGAGATGTGACCTATCTACATGGGATGTAATTGTGGGACAAAATGCTGAAAATATGGTAAAATAGAACTCCTGTTCTGACCAGTTTTCCTCGAAAAAAAACTATGGACTTTAAACTCAAATCTCCTTTCCAGCCGACCGGCGACCAGCCGGAGGCAGTCCGCCAACTTGTGGACGGAGTCAAGCGCGGCATGAAGCAGCAGGTGCTGTTAGGCGCAACCGCCACCGGCAAGACATTTACCGTGGCTTCGATCATCCAGGAATTGCAGAAACCGGCCTTGATCATGGCCCACAACAAGACACTGGCGGCGCAGCTGTTTTCGGAGTTCCGGGAATTCTTTCCAGAGAACGCCGTCTCGTATTTCGTTTCCTATTACGATTACTACCAGCCGGAAGCCTACGTGCCACGGCACGACCTGTACATCGAAAAGGAAACCGATATCAACGAAGAGATCGAACGGCTGCGGCTGGCGGCCACCACCGCGCTGATGAGCCGCAGGGACGTGATCATCGTGGCCTCGGTCTCGTGCATCTACGGATTGGGCAACCCGGAGGAATACGGGAAGGGGGTGGTCAACCTGCGTGTAGGTGAAATTACCCGCCGGAATGCCCTGATCCGGCAACTGGTGGACAGCCAATACCAGCGCAATGACATGGAATTGAAACCCGGCACCTTCCGCGTGCGTGGGGATACGCTGGAGATCATCCCGGCCTACGAAAATAAACGTGGATTCCGGATAACTTTCTTCGGGGACGAGGTGGAGCGCATCACGGAACTCAATCCGCTGACGGGAGAGATCTATTCCGAACCGGAGCAGGTGGATATCTATCCTGCCAAGCATTACCTGGCAGCCGAAGACCGGCTGAAAGAATCGATTGGGAATATCGAAAAAGAATTGGAAGATCGGGTGGCCTATTACAAGGCCAACGATAAGCTACTCGAAGCCCAGCGGATCGAACAGCGCACCCAATATGACCTGGAGATGCTGCGTGAGATCGGGACATGTTCGGGCATTGAGAATTATTCTCGCCAACTTGACCAGCGTGCCCCAGGAACGCACCCCTGGACATTGATGGATTTCCTGCCGAGCGATTACCTGCTGATCATCGACGAAAGCCATATGACCATCCCGCAGGTGCGCGGCATGTATAATGGCGACCGTTCCCGCAAGGAAACCCTGGTGGAGTACGGGTTCCGTCTGCCCTCCGCCATGGATAACCGGCCGCTCAAATTCGACGAGTTCGAAAAGGTGATGGGTTCAACCATCTACACCTCTGCAACCCCCGGACCTTACGAAATGCAGCATGCCGAACAGGTGGTGGAGCAGATCATCCGCCCGACCGGGTTGGTGGATCCCCAAGTGGAGGTGCGCCCGACCAAGGGACAGGTGGACGACCTGGTCAAGGAGATGCGGGCACGCGTGGAAAATGGGGAGCGCGTGCTGGTGACGACCTTAACCAAACGGATGGCCGAGGACCTGGCCGAGTACATTGAGGAGTTGGGGATCAAGGTGCATTACCTGCACTCGGAAGTGGAAACGCTGGAACGAATTGGGATCCTGCGGGACCTGCGCCTGGGCATATTCGACGTGGTGGTGGGCATTAACCTGCTGCGGGAAGGGCTCGATTTACCGGAGGTGTCCCTGGTGGCGATCCTGGATGCGGACAAGGAAGGCTTTCTGCGTTCTGACACGGCCCTGATCCAGACCATCGGTCGGGCAGCCCGGCACATCAACGGGCGGGTGATCATGTACGCCGACCGGATGACCGATTCCATGAAGCGGGCAATCGATGAAACCAGCCGCCGACGGGCCAAACAGGTGCAATTCAACCTGGACCACGGGATCACACCGGTCAGCATCCACAAGGCCATCCGCGACCTGACCGACCAACTGGCGCCCCAGGCGGTGGCCGAAATGCGCGGCGAGTACAAGACGGCCAATAAACGCGCCGAAGTCACATCACGCAACGAATTGCAGAAGGTGATCGTTGAACTGGAAAAACAAATGAAGGAAGCCGCCAAGAACCTGGAATTCGAGCGGGCGGCGGCCATCCGGGATGAGATGTACGAGTTGAAGACGTTAATGGCGGATGATGCCAGTCTCAAACCGTGGGAGCGGCTGAAGTTGATTGCAGGGGAGTGAGAAGAGCAGGGGGGAGGGAAATAAATAAAAATCTACTCGTCCAGGATCAAGCCGCCGTGATAGAAAAGCTCATAGGCGGTTTCTATCTTGCAGGGCGATGGTTTCGTGGCCACGAAAGCGGGTGAGGTCCCCTTCATTGGCATCCACGTAACGAAAGCCAGCGTGCTGGTGATCGAACCCACCCAGGAAGCGACCCTTCGGAATACATCTTCGACAGACTGGCTTTAATCACCTGGCCGGTCTGGGCGGGTGTGATCAGGTCGGAGCGCAGGATGAACCCATAATAATTCATGGCCCAGACGGGTTGACCCCGGAAATAGACCACTTCCTCCCCGATGAAATTGCGACCGCCAAAATAGCTGTCCAGGTAAGCCCAATCTCCTTGTTCGAACTTCAAGTCATGCGAGGCAGGCCGGGAGGCAGAGGCAGGCTCCCCGTTACCCACGTACGAGACGGACTTGGCCTTCAGGATGAATTCATGCAGGGAGCGACTATCCATTCAGCTTCTCCTTCACACTGGTGACTTTATCGGCCATTTTCTGGTCCCGGTCTATGCGAGTGCCCAGCTTGATCTCGGTATGGATGCGTGGAACGCCCATGGCATGCAAAGTCTCATGGCAGCGTTGGATGGCTCCAAAAACCTGCTCCCATTCCCCTTCCACGTTCGTGCCATTGGCGTGCAGTTCATAGTTCAAGTCCGACTCCTGCAAAATACGTTCACAGGCGGCCACGTACTCCGAAAGAGAGACGCCTACACCAACCGGTACAACTGTAAAGTCAAGGATCACATGCATTTCAGCCCGTCCCAAACTGCCGGTCGCCGGCATCGCCCAGCCCCGGCACGATGTAACCGCGGTCATTCAAATGGTCATCGATGGCGGCCAGGTAAATAGGCACATCCGGATGGGCTTTTTGCATGAGTGCGATGCCCTCTGGCGCCCCAATCAGCCCGACAAATTTGATCTTCCTGACGCCCCAGCGTTTGACTATATCGGTGGTGGCAACGGCCGACCCACCCGTGGCCAGCATGGGATCCAGGATGATGCAGGCTGAGACGGTCGGTTCGATGGGAAGTTTATTGTAATATTGGACCGGTTGAAGGGTTTTTTCATCCCGATACAATCCGATGTGCCAGACTTCCGCGGTTGGCATCAGTTCCCAGAATCCCTCCACCATCCCGAGGCCGGCACGCAGGATCGGTACCAGACCGATCTTCTCCCTCAATTCCGCGCCCATCGTGTTGGTCAAAGGGGTTTCGATCGGGCGCGGGTTGACCGTCAGGTCCGCGGTGGCTTCATAGGCCAGCAGGGCGGCAATTTCGCGCACAAGTTCCCGAAATTTCTTGGGATCGGTGTTCTTATCCCGCATGCGGGATAGTTTGTGCGCCACCAGGGGATGCTGAGAAGCAAAAACATTGGTCATAAAACCTCCATTTGCGACCATTATAGCCGACCAGTGGTCATTTAGGGGTCTTGACGGTTTACCCCATCATGGAGTATTCTATTTATCAACAAAGGCAGGTAATTTATGACCCATCATATCCTGGTCGTTGACGATAATGATATGAACCTGACCCTGATAGCCAAAATCCTCGAATTGGAGGGCTACCAGGTGGCTGTGGCCCGCAATGGGACGGAAGCCATCCAATCAGTGCTCGAGAAGACGCCTGACCTGGCAGTCCTGGATGTTATGATGCCGGATATGGATGGATACGTCCTGTGCCAGAAATTGCGCCAGCCACCCTTCAGCGCAACCTGGCCGATCGTGCTGCTGACCGCGATGAGCTCGGAGCAGGAACGGCAGCAAGCGATGGACGCAGGAGCAAACGACATCTGGTCCAAGCCTTTCGACATGGATTTGTTCCGACGGCGGATCGGGGAATTCTTGAATCCCGTCTGATCGGCTGTTGATTGTTTTTTACTCAGTCCTGGAACCGCAGGCTGACGATTGCATGTGCGTGTACCGGTACGTTAACACGACCATCCTGATCGATTTTCAAGGTAGATTGTTTTTCTTCCGCAAGGTTTACCAGCTCCACCTTCCCAAACGATTTCCAAGTTTTAATTGTTACGCTGAGCGCCTCACCGGTGATGTTATAACCGCGCAGGATCCAACCGCGCCCATCCTCGGCCGGCTTGACCGCCGAAACGACGAAGGTATCCGGAGTGGTCTCGACAAAGGAAAGGCTGGGAGGCAAGCTGCCCGGATGCGATCCGGTGGCGATGGCCCGCAGGGGAGTTTCAAAGGCGGAGGCGTGCCGGAAAGCAGACTGCCAGTTGCCGGAATGGGGAATTATGGAATATTCATAAGACCATTTCCCGAGCATCTGGGCGCCCGGCGTTTCCATGAACGGTCCGGCGTGGCCGTTACGGGTGGAGAAATCATCGCGAGAGAGCCAGCCCACGCTGCGAACCAGGGTCAGGGCAATTTCGGCATTCCCCTGTGAGTTTTTCAGTACCTGAACTTCCGGCAGGCCGCGATTGGCGACCATCAACCCGGATATGCCATCCGTAACGTCCGTAAAGGCGCGCTGAGGCACTTCGGGTCGGGGTTGTTCACCCCAGGTATCATCGAAGGCAGGCAGGCCAACCGGTCGATCGACCACTTCGAAATGGCCATCCTGGCTGCCGGAATCCGTCGCGAAAGGAGCCGGGAAGTGGACGCGTAGACGGTGATCCCTGGCAGTATTCTGGAACGCTGTGCTGATATCCACGCGTGGGATGCCGTTCGTCAGGGTCAGACTGGTCGTAATGGGGAGGGTGACCTGGGCTTTGGAACGCGCCATGCGGTTGGGCGAAAGCCTGGCTGGGGTCTTAAGCTCCAGCTTTACTTCCAGGGTTTGTTGGACCGGACCTTAACCAATGAGACGGATTTCAAGCGCGGTGACCTGAGCTCGTCAACGTTCGGAGGGGCATAGTTATATTCATCGCCACAATCGCCGCCATCGAAGAAGGCATTCAAGCCGGTGTAACGCAGACCGGAGCGCTTATCCAGTAACGCCAGAGTGCCGGTTTTTTCCAATTCGATCAAAAAGAACTCGTTTTCAATGCGATAGGGCGGGCGGGTACGCCGCGATCGTGTAGCCAATTTCTGTAAAAATGGCAGCCTGGCCAGTGGCAGCAGGAATTTAACCCAGGGGTTAAGATGCTGGGGAGGCTTCTTTTTGCCTGCACGGGGATGTGCCCATAGCGTAAGGTAACCCAGGCCGGGAACCGATGGGGCTGTGAAAACAATCTGGGTGGCGGAGGCGGAACAGGCGACCACGTGGTAATGGGTAATGGTGGGGTCATTCAGGTATTCGTCGATCCTTGCGCGCCCGGCTTTCCAGGCAGCCAGGTTGGGCTCGCCGTCCTCCAGGACGATCGCCTCGATCTCGACCTGTGCACCTTCCCGCATTATTTTGACGGCCTGGATGGCCAAATTGGCGACTCTTCCATCGGTAATGGATCCGAATGCGGACTGAAGCCCTGCCGTGTCCAGCTCCATGTTGACGATTTCCCGGCTGCCGAGGCCACGCCGCTGGTACGATAACATGTGACCGTTCTCATCCAGCAAGTCGAAATCGTCCATACCGGTCGGCAGATCCAGGACGGTATCGACGACATCCGTGCGTTGCATTGAAGTCGGGTTGAAAACCAGGATGGCCGAATCAGCGGGTTCGGATTGCGTCCGGACATTGGCGGCGATCGTTTCCAGGCTCTGGCGGGCAAGCTCTTCGCCGACCTGGTCTACCTGGTCGAAGCGGACTTTCATCTCATCGTGCACCTGATCGATGGAACAGCCGCAGATCGAATTGTGCGGATGGTTTTGCATGAGCAGGCACCAGGCCTGGTGAAGGATTTCCGATTTATGATCGAGGTTAACGCTTAGCGGACCAGTGGCGAGTTCCTGCCAGGTTATGAAGGGCTCGAGCCCACCTGGTCAGCAAATTCTCGCTGGCATGATTGCGTTGTTTGATCCACATGCGCGTGGAAAGCACCCCCGGGAGCAGGTGCATGCGCTTACAGGCGCGCAATTCGCCTTCCACGGTAGGGAGAGCCAGTTTTTGCGCCTTGATATCCGCCTGGATGGCAGCGATAAATTTTGGCAGGGTGGAATGGATTACGTGGGTATCCGGAAGGGTCCGGTCGGCATACGCGATGGCGACGGAGGTGTTGGGTGGCGGCTCCATGTGGTCATTACCATACATGATCAGGAGGTCGGTGACGCTCGAGTGCCCTGCCAGGGAATCGGCCGCGACATCCAGCGCATCTGCGAATGCCGGCGGGTCGTCGGCCGGAAGAGCGGCTCCGTTGGCATAACTATCCCGCAAGTAGGCCATCAATACGCGTGACCCATCCGGGCTTTGCCACCAAAATTCGGCCGGTTCGTCGTCGAGCCCACGCCATAAACAGGCTGTATGGATGCCAAAACCGTTCAATATCTGCGGAACCTGGCCGGGATGCCCGAATGGATCCGGGATGTACCCAACCATCATTTTCGGTCCAAATCTGCCAGCCGTCCGGTTGCCCTCCAGCAGGTTGCGGATGTGCGCTTCAGGCCCGACCAAAAACATGTCTGGCAGGATATGCCAGGGACCGATCAGGATGCGCCCGCGCTGGATATGTTTGCGCAGGATGGCCTCCTTTTCGGGGCGCATTGCCAGGTAGTCATCCAGGACAATGGTCTGGCCATCCAGCATAAAGTATTTGAAATGTGGATCCTTTTCCAGCAGGTCCAGCAATCCATCAATCAGGTGGACAAGTTTCAACCGAAAAGACTGGAAAGGGCGATACCATTCACGATCCCAATGGGTGTGGGATACGACGTGAATATTGCGCATAGTTACTCCGATATAAGCTGAGTCAGGATTTCCTCCCAGTGTGGGAAGAGCAGCAGGTGGCCTTCGTTTTCACAAACGGTGATCTTGCAGCCAGGAATTTTACCAGAAATGGCGCGGGCCATGGCAAGAGGTGTCTGGTCGTCCTGCGTTCCGTGCCATAAATAGTATGGGAGGCGGATCTCTTCCAAGGGAAACCCCCATGGGCGGGTGAGCAGGCGGGCGTCCCAGGCCAAGCCGCGCAGTCCGGTACGAAAAGCCTCCTCTTCGGAACGGATGCAGGTAGCGCGCACGTCGGGATTACGGAACTGCTCATCATCGGCGGGGGGACGTCGACCGTTGCCGCGCCGGATATCCCCGGCAGGATCCGCGGCGCGGCGTTGAAAGACCAGCCAGATCAACAGGCGCCAGAGCGGCCAGGGCAGGAAGGGTCCGACCCAAAGTCCGAACCGGTTCATGGTGGTCATGGCAGGCTGCAATTCCGGCGAGACAATCGGACCAACGCCAGAGAGAACCACAGCCGCATGGATGCGCTCGTGCAGGGCATAGGCGCAGGAGGCCACGTAGGGTCCACCTCCAGAGTGGCCGGCAACATAAAACCTTTCCAGCCCTAGTCGATTGGCGAGTTGGGTGATATCGGCCGGCCAATCCAGGATGCGCCGCCCTGGCTGGAATGAGGACCGGCCGTATCCCGGACGGTCCGTTGTAATCAGGCGAACACCCACCCTTTGCGTGATCTTGTCCGGTGGATGGAAGAAACGCGAGCCGGGCATGCCGTGGAAGAAGAAGACCGGCTTGCCGTGCGGGTCACCGAATTCGGCGTAAGCCAGGTTGCGACCATCGGGAAGGAGCAGGTCAGACATGTGGGTAATAAATTGCGACTACAACTTCACTCTCTCATCGGTCAAGGCTCTGGCCTCGATCATTGCATCGGCCCGATTGGAGATGGGAAAGCGGTTATTGAGCGGGCTGAGGCGCGCCCCCAGGGCGGTGGGTTCGTAAACGCCCCAGCGAGTCAGACCCTGGACCGCACCGGATATTTGAACGGCATCCTTCAATTCCGCCAGGGTCGCTGTGTCCCATCCGCCAAAGAAACCGTAGAAAAACATATACAGGGGGAAGCTCGGCAGGATACCGATCAGGAAGATCAAGACGCTGGTGATCTGGTCTCCCTTCCAGATGTATCCGCAGATGAGCAACAGAACGCCGTAGTGGCTGGCTCCCGCCAGCAGGGGTGCGACCAATGACTGCCAGAAATAGAATCGCTGTGGGAAACAAACTTTGTTGTTGATGAAGTATGCCGAAATGCCCTTGGCGAATAACCCAACAAAATAGGCAATGATCAATCCGGTCACCTGGAAGCGCGCCAGCAGGATCCAGGCCAATACCACCCGGATGACCTGCTCGGAAAATACCAGCATGGACTTAAGATAGGGTTTATTGGACCCCAGTTGCACGTTATCACCCACCCAGGATGGGAATTGAACCGCACCCCAGATCGTCAGGGGAACCACGTAGATGGCAGCCCGCTGGAACTCCACCCCGGTCGATCCGATGATGAAGCGGGGCGCTACTGCCAGCAGGACAGCTCCAATGAAAGCACTGGTCATGCCGTTATATTTATATGCCATGACGCTGTAATACTGGCTGAGGATGCGTTTCCCACTGGAAATGGCCTCCGAGATGGCCGGCATAACCCCGTCGTTTAGAGTCTGGGTGACGTTGAAGGCAAAGATGAAATTCTGTGCCAGTCCCCAGTTTCCCCAGATCTCAGTATAGTTGATCAGGCGCGCCTGGGTGATGAATATCTCTGCGGCCTGCCCGAAGGACCAGGCAGCCGAACCCAGCATTTCGAATACTCCGAACTTGAAACTGGTCTTCACCACCTCCCAATCGAAATGAGCCAGGAAGAGGATGCGGGCGTTGTATCCGACCCGGCGGTACAGCCACAGCCCAAGCAGGAAGGTCAGCAACTCGGCCGCGTAGGCCGCCAGGCCCAAACCGAGTAGCCCGCCCATGGCCCCGCCGAAGACCGGATGCGCCTTGCCCCAGGCAAACATGATGGTCACAAAGATCGGCTGGACCAGCATCGGCAGGACCACGTTCAAGCCGACTTCGAGGATGCGGCTGTAATCCAGGCGCTGGAAGCCGGTCAAAGCGTGCTTCATGACCTGGTAGAAGCCCGGTATTTGAATGAAGGAGTGGACGATCACGCTCCAGGCGTAGAGCGCATATGCCGAACGCGGCGCAACCGTGCTGGCCAATCCGATCACCAGCGCAACCTGAATGGCGCCCGAGAGCGCCTGCCACCAGACGAAAACCTGGCCGTACTGGATGCCTTTTTTGGGATCCTTCACGCGGTGTTCGGATAAGTATTTTATGAAGGCTACACTGGTGCCCATGTCGAAAAAGGTCCAGGCCAGGTTAAAGAACTGGGTCACCCGCCCCCAGATCCCCAAAGCCTGGGCAGACGGCAGGATGTAAGTAGGCAGGATCAGATTTTGGTAAATGATGAGCGGGATGAAAAGGATCAGGCCAATGCTTAATGCCACCAGGAAGCCACTCAACGGACGGTGGAAACCCACGTTTTCCCATTCGGATGATTCTTCGCGTACCAGGAAATTGGTGCGATCCGAAACGATCTTATCCAGTTCCTCCGGGTGCTTGAGGCTATATCGGCGGATGATGAAAAATGCGCCGAAAGTCGTCAAGACAATCAGGCCCATGACCACCAGCAGGGTGTTCCTATCAGAAGCATGTGGAACTGGGGAGGCGGGATAATCTGCGAATGAGAGCGGCGTCTGCCCGGCGGCGCGCTCGGTCAGGTGATAGATCAAATAGTTGAAATAAGCCCATTCTTGCACTTGCGGGTTGGAACCATCCGCAAGGAAGGCGTTGAAGATAAAGGCTTTGCCGCCGTGCGCCGACCAGAGCACCCAACTGCCATCTTCATACGCCGTGACGATCGGTTGGACCGAGGAGACTGGTGTGACCACGTCATCACGGGCACGAACTTGGGGGGCGCCGTTCCAGATGATCTGCGTTACGAGCGGGTCTTTGCCGGACGGGTTGGTCAGGCTGATCGGGTCCTGGCGCTCTTCGAGAGTGAGCGGGATTCCCAGGGCGGTTTGCACAGCTTGTGCCGTCAGGTCAGGCCCCAGGAAGAGCACCACTCCCGCGCCTGCCTCCAACCTGGCAGCCACCAAAGCCGGATCCGGGATGCTGCCGTTCAAGACGAGCACGTCTGCCTGGGATGGGTCGCTGACGAAGGTAAACGTACCGGACGGGGCAATCTCCAGGGCGGTATAGACGCTGTTGTCCTGCGGACCGGCATAATAGATCCGCAGCGTTTCATTTGCCGCAACCGGAACCACAACGCTGAATGTCATGAGCAAGGCGAGCAAGACCGCGAGGATACGGCGCATGGTTTATTCCTTATTTCTGGATGAGTGGGGTTTCCGTACGGCGACCGAGCAGAAAACCTGCAATGATCGTCAAGAACATTCCTGCCAGGATCAAAAAGACTGAAATGGAACGGGGGGGCGTCAGAGCGAAGATAAAAAAGTACACCAGCACCGGGGAGATCTGGATGGGCACCTGTGCAGCCGGGATGAGATTGCTGGCCTGGGCGTATTTGAATGCGATCTGGTTCTGCCAGGTGATCACGCTGGCAGTAAAGGCCAGGATCACGGATGCCATCGCAAAGAAGAAAACCTGGGTGGATGTGCCGCGCCCGGCCAACACAAGCAGTATCAAGGCCAACAATGGGTTGATCCAGAAGTCCGATAGACAGGCCAGGAAACCGTTGCCGAGCACGATCAACAATCCCTTACGGTCCTGGCTGCGTAATGCAAAGCTGCGGCACAGTAGCACGCAGAAGAACAAACCGGCTGTATAGAGTACGATGCGGATCTGGGCATGCCGGTCAGCCAACATGCTTCTTACCTGGGTCGGACTGATGCTCAACTCGCTCAGCCCGAAGCACAGGATGCCGACAATCATTAGTCCGATGCCAAACTTCTCGGAGCGGTTCAATTCCTCGTGGTTGAGTTTGACCGAGCCGATCGAAAGCAGGATCAGGCCGGAGGCCATCAAACCCGGGCTGAGCGCCGGACCGATCAGGCTTTGCGCCAGCATGTACCCGGCCGTTCCGCCGCCCAGGCCTACCACAAAACCGGTCACCCACAGCGGGCTGCGCACTAACCGGCGCATGAATCCCCTGCCCGGGTCATCATAACGGATTTCATTGACGACCTTTTTCTGTAATAATTGGCCGCCCTGGTTCAAGAGGCCGCCCAGTATCCCGCACGCTACGCCGATCAGGTAGTCTGCGGTCATCTAATATTCAAAGCCATCGTCCTGAATTACCTTGGCAAACCAATGACCGCTGTCCTTGATGGTGCGTTTTAGGGATGGGTAATCCACGTAGATCAGACCGAAACGTGGCGCATATCCGAGAGCCCATTCAAAATTGTCCATCAGGGACCAATGGAAGTAGCCCTTAACCGGGACACCTGCCTGCATGGCACGCTGCACCTGGAAAAGGTGTTCACGCAGATAACGGATGCGACGTTCGTCGCGCACACGCCCATCGAAGTCCAGGCCGTCCGGAACCGGGATGCCGTTCTCGGTGATCATGATCTCGGGAACCTTCCCTCCGGGTTCTTCTCCCCCCGGGACGGGCGGAAAGTAATCTTTCCAGATGCGCAACAATTGTTCGTAGATCCCTTCCGGATAGATCTCCCACATGCCGGAGTATTCATTGCCCACAGGTTGGACTTGGGCGGCGGCTACCACCGGGAATTTCGCGTCGAATTTCGCCACCGTACGGGTGTAATAATTCACGCCCAACAGGTCCAGGGAATGCATTTTTTCCAGGTCTCCGGGTTTGACAATGCTTTTACTGAGAATTTTCCCGATGGCGAATTCCTGCATGGGGCTGGTGCCCTTTAGGAAGGGTCAAGCTGTAAACGATTCAAGGCGATATCCATCCGCTGGGCAGCCGCGCGGTCCCTCTTCGAGTTCGTGGCGGGATGGACGGGGTTGAGGTTCAGCGTGATCCCGACTTTGATGGGTTGTTTGGCGTTGGCGCGCAACGCCTCTGCCGCCAGCCCGTGCGACAGGAAAATGTGGTGCAGAGCCTTGAACCCAGCAATGGGTTCCTTCATTCCAGGGGCATGATCACCGGAAAAATGACCGGCCATGGCAGCCACCCAGGGTTCGTTGTGGGTCATCCACACTTTGACACGATCGCTGTAGTGTTCCGAAAGGATCCCGGCGTATTCGGCAAAGGCGTAAGCGGTGTCACGATTGGGCCAGCCGCCTTTATCCTGCAGCACCTGGGGAAGGTCCCAATGGAATAAGCACAGGTAGGGCTCGATCCCGTTCTTAAGCAACTCATCCACCAACCGGTCGTAGAAATCCAGTCCGGCACGGGTTTATCAATCCGGTGCCGTTGGGCAATATACGGGTCCAGGAAGTTGAGAAGCGATAGGCGTCCAGCCCGAGCTGTTTCATCAGGGCCACATCTTCTTTATACCGGTGGTAATGATCCACGGTCACATCGCCCGTCTCGCCGTTGGCGATCTTGCCGGGAGTATGAACGAAGGTATCCCAAATGGACGGGCTTTTCCCAGCCTCATTCCAGGCGCCTTCCACCTGGTAGGCGGAGGATGCACATCCCCAAACGAAATCTTTTGGAAAGGAAATCTTCTGCACAGGTACCTCGCATTGAATGGACGTGGGGCATCTGGGGGATGAAAACCTGGCGATCCGAACCCAGACCACGGTGTGTATCTTACAAGGATACTGGAAAAAGACCGGACGCGCAAGCAAGCCATCCTTAAAGGACTTTAAATTCTTGGTGATACAATCGGATTGTCATTATTTGGAGGTTCGATGAAGGTTTCTCTTTTGCGCGCCCGTTACAGGCGTATCATGTTTTTTTTCACAGGTGTGGCGCTTAATTTCATCTTTTGGGAAGTTATTCTGCCGCGATTAGGCTTGCGCGCTTGGTCACGCCAGACCCGTTCCAACCGCTACCGGCGCGTTGCAGCCAAGTTCCGCGCGCTGGCGATTCGGATGGGTGGGGTGATGATCAAGGTGGGACAGTTCCTGTCTTCCCGCCTGGACGTCCTTCCGGTGGAAATTACGGATGAATTGTCGGACCTGCAGGATGAGGTACCCGCAGAAAAGTTCGCAGACATCCGCACCTTGGCAGAGGCAGAACTGGGGGCACCGTTGCAGGAAAAATATGATTCCTTCGAAGAGACTCCCCTGGCAGCTGCATCATTGGGTCAGGTCCATCGGGCCCGTTTATGCGTCAACGACGCTGGTGGGGATTATTGTGAAGTGGTGGTCAAGGTCCAGCGACCGTTTATCGAACAGCTTATCGAAATCGATCTGTCTGCCCTGCGGAAGGTGGGTGGATGGCTGCAGAAATATCGCCCCATCTCCACCCGGGTGGACGTGCCTTCGCTGGTGGAAGAATTCTCCGCTTCCATCCGTGAAGAAGTGGATTACCTGGCTGAAGGGCGCAACGCCGAGGTTTTCACCGAGCATTTCAAGGATGTAGAGCGAGTGCACGTACCTCGTGTGGTTTGGACGCACACCACGCGGCGGGTGCTGACATTGGAAGATGTGTTTGCCATCAAAATCACCGATTACGAAGCCATCAGCGCCGCCGGGATTGATCGGGCCGAGGTGGCCCGGGAACTCCTCGATACCTATCTCAAACAGATCTTCGAGGATGGTTTCTTCCACGCCGATCCGCATCCCGGGAACCTGTTCGTGACGCCCGTCGATGGACAGACCGAACCTGGGAAACCCGCCTGGCAACTCACTTTCGTGGATTTTGGGATGGTGGGGCACGTCCCTGATAACTTGCGGACCGGTTTGCGCGAGGTTTTGATTGCGGTTGGGTTGCAGGATGCCGCCCGGCTGATCCGTTCCTTCCAGACCCTGCACGTCCTGCTGCCCAGCGCAGACCTGAAACAACTCGAGCAGATGAGCGCCTCGATGTTCGATATGTTCTGGGGAAAATCGATGGATGAACTGCGCCAGCTCAGCCCGGAAGAAATGTTCCGTTTTGCCGACCGCTTCCGAGACCTGATGTACAACATGCCCTTCCAGTTGCCGCAAAACCTGCTGTTGCTTGGACGTACGGTGGCGATCCTTTCGGGGATGTGTACCGGACTGGATAAGGATTTCAACCTGTGGAATCAGCTTTCCCCTTATGCCACCAAGCTGGTCTCCCAGGAAGTCGGATCCAACTGGCGGGTCTGGCTGGACGAAGCCGGAAACATCCTGAAGGAACTGGTAGCGATCCCGTCCAAAATGAGTCGGGTTTTGAGCCAGGTCGAGCGTGGTGACCTGACTGTGCAGGTTCCGACGGTCAGTCGACAACTGACCAGCCTGGAAAAAGCCGTCAACCGCATGACTGGCAGCCTGCTCTTTATGGCCTTCTTGATTTGCAGTGTCTTACTATATAATGCCGGAAATGATTTGTATGCCGGGATTCTGGTGGGTGCAGCCGGATTAACGATGGTATGGATCGTCTTTTTCAGCCACAGGACCCGCCGTCGATTCCACCCTTAGTTCAACAAACCGCCCCGTTCAAAACGGGGCGGTGGTTTTTACCTAGGCTTTCTTTTTCGTTTCTTCCATTCGTTCCAGCGAGGCGTCGATCATGCTGCGCCAAGCCATCAGCATCTCTTTGCGGGCTTTGTGGCGGTGCTCAATAAATTCCGGGGGGAGCATACCCTGGACGCTCTTGCGAAATTCTTCCCGGGCAGCTTTGAAATGCTGGCGGGTTTCTTCAGGGATCTTCCCTTCGAAATGCTTGCGGGTGTTATCGGTTTTCTCAGGCATGGTTTTTCTCCTTGACTTGCCTGAATTATAGCGCGCTACTGGCTGCGCGGCAATATCCATCCAATTAGAGTAAAATTAACAAATTGTCAGAATCTGCTGCATGGAAAAGCAGGCATGAAATCTTTGGGATGATGGATGGGAGCAACCGCATGGATTATTGCGTACTTGGGAAGTCCGGGTTGAATGTATCCAGGCTTTGCCTGGGCACCATGCAATTTGGGTGGACAGCCGACGAAACCGATTCGCACGAGGTTCTATCGGCTGCCTATTCTGCCGGGATCAACTTTATCGATACGGCCGATATTTATTCTCGCTGGTCTAACGGGAATCCGGGTGGCGTGTCCGAAGAAATCGTCGGACGTTGGATGAAGAAAAACAATATCCCGCGTGAAAAACTTGTCATTGCCACGAAAGTGCGCGGGAACATGGGCGGCGGGCCGGGTGACGAAGGACTTTCGCGCAAACACATTATGAAATCCGTGGAAGGTTCCTTGCGGCGGCTGCAAATGGATTACCTGGACCTTTACCAGGCACACTGGCCGGATGAAAATACCCCGATCGAAGAGACCCTGCGCGCCTTCGACGACCTGATCAAACAGGGCAAGGTCCGGCATGCCGGCGCCTCGAACTATGTTGCCTGGGAATTGATGCAGGCACTTTGGACCTCGGACCGGAACGGCTTGGTCCGCTTCGACACGCTTCAGCCACACTATAACCTGGTGCACCGGGATGAATTTGAGCGGGAACTGGCCTCGGTTTGCCGGACGTACAATATTGCGGTCATCCCCTACAGCCCACTGGCGGGTGGCTTCTTGACCGGAAAATATCGTCGCAACCTGGTTTCCAACAGTGCCCGCGCTGGCGGCGCAAAACGTTATTTCACCGAACAGAATTGGAATCTGCTCGACCGGATGGATTTTATGGCCAAGGGAAAAGGGATAAAAATTTCCCAACTGGCTTTAGCCTGGCTGCTGGCCGATACGCTCATCTCCAGCCCGATCATTGGAGCCAATTCGCCTGAACAATTTCAGGAAAACCTGGGCGCCCTGGATGTGCGCCTATCCCCGGAAGAAAAATCCGCCCTCGACCAGGCAACCGCCTGGAAGGAAGAAAAGGACTGATACCAGTCGGGGCGGATGAAAATCCGCCCCGGTTTTATTTATGCGCCTCAAAGCTGATCTCACCTTGTTGTTCGTTACTGTATTGTGGGGCAGCGCCTTTGCCGTCATGCGGTTGGCTGCCGGACATGGGACCATTTTCTTCCTGAATGGTTTCCGTTTTCTGTTGGGAGCTTTGCTGCTCCTGCCCTTTGCCAAATTGCGGAAGGCTTTTAGCCCTGCCAATCTGGTCTACGTCGGACTGGCGGGGGTGGCTTTGTTTTTTGGGGTGAGCCTGCAGCAAGCCGGGTTGACTACTACGACTGCCGGGAATGGTGGTTTTATCACCAGTCTTTACGTTGTGATTGTTCCATTTATTCTGTGGATATTCTGGAAGGAAACCCCAAGCTTTTTGACAGGTGTAGCCGTATTATTGGCAATCCTGGGGGGATTCCTGCTCAGCACCGCCGGCAGTTTCCAGGTCCGCCAGGGTGATTTGTTGATATTCATCAGTTCATTTTTTTGGGCGGGTCACGTCGTAATCGTCAGCCGTGCGCAGGGCAAGATCCGTGCGCTCCCGTTCGCCTTGGGACAATTCCTGGTGTGTGCATTGCTCAATCTCGTGACCGGGGTATTTGTCGAGCACCCAGGCCAGGCGGATATGCTGGCCGTCCTGCCTGCCATCCTCTATACGGGCGTTTTTTCGATCGCGATTGGTTTCACACTCCAGGTGGTTGCCCAAAAGCACACCCCAGCTAACGACGCCGCGCTGATCATGAGCCTGGAATCGGTTTTTGCAGTTTTATTTGGATGGATATTTCTGCAAGAAAGCTTGCTGCCGATCCAGACCCTGGGATGCATTTTGATCCTTGGCGCCGTGCTGCTCGTCCAGGTCAGGAATGGTAAAATGAGGACCATATGACCGCCAAAATAATCCTAAATCCCTATTCGAACCGCTGGAACGCCAAAAAACGTTGGCCGGAAGCCGAAGCCGCCCTGAAAGCGGCAGGTGTGGACTTTGAAATGGTCGTTTCCGACCATCCGCATCACGTCATTGAGCTGGCCAAACAAGCTGCCGGACAGGGATTTTCTCCAATCATTGCTGCGGGAGGCGACGGGACCATCGGCGAAGTAGTTAATGGGCTGGCTCAGGCGGCTGAAAACGACCAGGCATTGCTGGGTCCCTTCGGGGTCCTGCCGCTTGGATCGGCCAATGACCTGGTCGATAACCTGGGGTTGCCCAAGGATCTGGCGGCTGCAGCCAGGGTCATTGCAGGTGGAAAGACCCGAAATATGGATGTCGGTTATGTAAACGGCCTGTATTTCGCCAATAATTCCGCCATCGGGTTGGAGCCCTATGTAACCCTGGTGCAGGAACGCATCACCTGGATCAAGGGCATGCTGCGTTATCTGGTGGCGGCGGTGCGCGCCATCATGGACAAGCCACTCTGGTCGGCTGAGATCACCTGGGAAGGCGGGCAATATAAGGGCCCGATCATCCTGGTAACGGTAGGGAACGGTGCCCGAACCGGGGGTGTGTTCTACATGGCGCCTCACGCCGATCCATTTGATGGGAAATTGACCTTCGTCTATGGTTTCCGGCGCAAGCGTCTTGAGATGTTTAGCCTGCTTCCCAAAACGATGCAACGCGGCCAGGGAAGTTATGTCGAGACGGTCAACATTCACGAGCAGCATTCAGAATGGATCAAAATCCACGTTGATAGTCCGACCCCTGCGCATGTCGACGGTGAAATATTCTCCAGAGGCATACAGGACCTGGACTACCGCATCTATCCTGGCCGGTTGCAGATCCTGGTGCCATAGTCAATAAAAAAATCGCCTGAATTCAAGGCGATTTTTTTATTGTTGGGGAGAAACCATCTGGCTCTACTATGGCAGGGTCGCCGATAATATGGGTGCATTGTTCGCGCTTGAGGAATCGCTGTGGTGTCCGTTTTCCAGTTCTTCCAGGGCCAGCCGTGTATCTTTTAACTGATTGTTGAAGATTCGACGGATCACATCGAACAATTCTACGACCTCCGGAGCGCGTAAACGGTAATAGACGGTCGTACCGGCTTTGCGACTCGTCACGATGTTCCTCTGCCGCAAGATCGACAGGTGCTGGGAGACGCTGGAAGATTCGATCCCCAGCCGATCCTGCAGGTCGGTAACGCTCAACTCGCCCCCTGTGAGCAGTTCCAGGATATTGATCCTGACAGGGTGGGCCAAGGCTTTGAAAAATTCCGCTTTAAATTCGTTCAGGTAATCTGGCACAGACTGACTCCGCTGAAAAGTGTAAAACCTGATTGAATATGAAAATCTTATTTGATTTGAATATTATAATAAAATTATATGATAAGATTACCACTCGTCAAGGGTATTCGTGATGGAAACCGGGTTTTAAGGAAGTGCAAAATCGGCAATTTCCCGTCCAAATGCCGGAATTGCAGACCCGAGCCTGGTTTCTACCCGACGCCCAGGATTCATACAGAAAATCTGAAATTATCGGTCAGGAATTAATCAATGGAGAACCAATACATAATAGAAGTGGATGAAGAATACTCACCCATCGCCAGGCTGATCGAGTTGGGCAGAAAGAAGAAATACGTCACCCTCGATGATATCCTACACTTCTTTCCGGACGCCGAAAAAGAGGTCGAACAATTGGAGGAGGCTTTCTCGGCGCTCCTCTCTGCCGGGATCGCCTTCGTTGAGGAAGATGACGAAAACGAAACCCCGGAAAATGAGCTCCCGGCGGTCAAGGCTCCCGAACCTCTAGCCGAATTGGTGGCAGGTCCGGACGATTATCTTGCCAACATTGACGTGACCGACGGCATCGGGTTGTACCTCAGGGAGGTCTCGCGCGTGCCTTTGTTGACGGCTACCGAGGAAATCGATCTCGCCCGGCGCATGGAACGCGGTCGGGAGGCGCGCGAGGAACTGGCACTGGGTCAATCGGACCAGCCTATGCGGAACGAATTACGGAAATATGTCGAAGATGGCTGGGCAGCCCGTGAACACCTCATCCAGGCTAATTCCCGCCTGGTGGTCAGCGTTGCCAAGAAATATATGGGTCGAGGTGTGCCCTTCCTTGACCTTATCCAGGAGGGCAACATCGGCCTCATCCGTTCTGCCAAGAAGTTCAATTATCACCGCGGCTATAAGTTCAGCACTTATGCCACCTGGTGGATCCGCCAGGCGGTCACGCGTGCCGTGGCCGACCAGGGACGGACGATCCGCCTTCCGGTCCACATGGCAGAGCAGATCAACCGCGTTTTTCGTTCCCAGCACCAGTTAGCCCAGGGCCTCGGACGTGACCCGTCGGTCCAGGAAATGGCAGAATCGCTGGGATTGCCTCCGGAAAAAATCGAGCATATCTTTGACGTCGCCCGCCGGCCGCTTTCCCTTGAGATGCCTACCGGGGACGAAGAGGACGCCTTGCTGGGTGATTTCATCGAGGACGATAGCTCTCCTCAACCCGACCAGGTCGTGACGAATACCCTCCTGAGCGAAAGCCTGGGCGAAGCGTTGAACGGGTTGCGCCCACGCGAAGTGCGCATCCTGCAACTGCGCTACGGTTTGCTGGATGGACAGACCTATACGTTGGAAGAAGTCGGCCGCAAGATGGGTGTGACACGCGAGCGTGTCCGCCAGATCGAGGCGCAAGCCATGAACCGCCTGCGTCACCCTGCCATCCGCCGGAAACTGCGCGATTACCTGGGTGAATGATCACCGCTGGGAACCGGGCACACCCCACCTTTTAACAGCAACCGCCGTTCCCCCCAAGGAGCGTATTAATGAACGCTGATTCGCAAGATATGCAGACTCCCTATTTGAATCTGTTGCGCAACCAAATCGACATTACACAGGTTCCATTCAGCGATCGTGGTTCACGCCTGCTGGTATTCCAGAAACCGGGCGAGAGCCGTTTGTTCATCAAACTTGCAGAGCGCTTGATTGGGCTCGACCCCGGGCTCGAGTCATATTTATCCCGCCCGTCATATATCAGTGACCTGGGGTTTGTAAATGAGAAAGGCTATTACCTGAACTTCAGTGTGGAAACCATGCCCAACGTGGCGTATTTCCGGACGCACATAGGCGAGTTTGGGTTGGTCTTCCAGGACAAGCGTACGCTTGCCTTCGGACTGCCTGCCAACCGGATCAGCGGTTTGCGTATCCTGGTGTTACCGAACTACTGGCGGAGTCATGAAAAGGGTGGGGAACTTAAATCGATCCGCAACCTGGCGTATGCCACCAATGGAGAGGTGGTCAAAAAGACCATCAAACCTTTCAAGGAGGGTTACCTGATCGAGTTTATCGTTCAAGCTGGGGAGGATACTACCATCACCTTGCACATCAGTCCTGAAATGGACCTCTGGCACCCGGTGCTTCCTTTCTCTGAGACGAGCACGGCTGCCGAAACCCGCTGGAAAGACTGGTTCGGGATGATCCCGAAGGTGATCGAACCATATCGCCGCAAGTACGCCTATGCCTGGTGGGCGATGGCCAACAACCTGATTAGCCCATTGGGGAAGGTGGCGTACGAATCCATGATGCCCTCCAAAAATACCTATGTAGGCCTCTGGCTTTGGGATAGCGCCATGCACAGCCTGGCGTTGCGGCATGTCAATCCGGATATGGCGCGCAACCAGATCCGGGCGGCCCTGGCCTACCAGCTCCCCAATGGGATGTTGCCGGATGCAATTTTCGATGAAGGCATCGTTTCCGAAATGGACCACCCATTGCAGGCTCCGGTGACCAAGCCCCCGATTCTCGCCTGGGCAGCTTTGAAGTTGCACGAGATTGCGCCGGACGTGGATTTTCTTAAAGAAATATATGTTCCCCTGGTGCGCTGGAACGCCTGGTGGTTCAGCATGAATGATGATGATGTTGATGGGCTGGTCCAGTACAACCACCCATATTCCTCCGGGCTGGACGACAATCCCCTTTGGGATCAGGGCATGCCGGTCGAATCGCCCGATCTCAACACTTATTTGTGCGTGCAAATGGGCTCCCTGGCAACCATAGCCGAGATCCTCGAGATGCCAGAAGAAGCGACGATGTGGCGCCGGCGTGCGGCCAGCATCGTCCAGCGCATGATCGAAGATTTTTGGGATGAGAAGGCAGGTGTTTTCCGGGCGCTTTACAACAACCAGCCGATTTCGACCATCACCCCTTTCAATCTCTATCCGCTCTGGACCGGCCAACTCCCGGATTCGATCCGCGCTGCCTTACTTGGTCACCTGACCAATCCGGAGGAGTTCTGGGGTGATTATCCACTACCAACTGTCGCCCGCACCGATCCGGCTTACGACCCTGATACCATGTGGCGAGGACCGGTTTGGGCTAATATCAACTATTTTTTTATCGAGGCTTTGCAACAGATCCAGGAATATGACCTGGCCCGGGAATTGCGAGAGAAGACGTTGCAGATGATTATGGCGCAGCCGGGTTTGTTTGAGTATTACCACGCAGAAACGGGCAAACCGCCTGACAAGGCAGCCAACATATTCGGTTGGACCGCGGCTGTATTCATAGACCTGGCCTTGCAGGTTACGCGTGAACAGGAAGCGCAGACACGGATAAAGGCAGAGCAAGAATAGAAATATCCAGCCGATGATATGGTTTTTTCACTTGTCCCTGTCCGGGATATAAAGATCAAGATTATAAGTAAGAAGGAAGATGTTGGAAGGAAAAGGTACGGAATGAATATTCTACAAGAAACGCCAAATCTCCCCGGGAGGTCGGTGATCATCGTCTCCAATCGTGGGCCAGTTTCGGTTTCCCGGGCAGAAGATGGAACGTTGGATATTCAAAGGAACAGTGGGGGTCTGGTGACAGCTTTAACCGGCCTGGCAAAGCAGACCGACCTGATCTGGCTCGCCCGGGGTGCAAATGAGGAAGAAATCGGCATAAGCGGGCAGAACATTTCGGTGGGTGAAGATTCTCACCTACAAGCGGAATTTGTGTCCGCGGACGTAATTGCCTACGATGGCTATTACAACGTCATCGCCAATCCATTGCTTTGGTTCCTGCAACATTCCATGTGGAATCTTCCGTTGGCGCCGGTGATTGATCGCGCCACCTGGAGAGCCTGGAATGAAGGTTACGTGCTCGTCAACCGGCTTTTTGCTGAGAAACTGGCCCAATTGGTCAAAACGAAATGGGTCACGCCGTTGGTTATGTTCCAGGATTATCATCTCTACCTGGCCCCACGCATGCTGCGGAAGATCCGTCAACGCCGGCGCCCGACCATGACTTATTTTATCCACATCCCCTGGCCGGGTCCGGAATATTGGGGCGTCTTGCCTCCAGGGATGCGCCAGGAAATCCTGGATGGACTGTGTGCGGTAGACCTGTTGGGCTTTCAAACCCATGAGGATGGAATGAATTTCATCCGGACCTGCGAATCATACCTGCCGGCAGCCAGTGTGAAATATCGGCATGGGGTGGTGTGGTACCAGAATCACCGCACCTATGTTCGGGATTTTCCGATATCGATCAATGTACAGGATCTCAGGGAGAGAGCCCAGTCCCAGGGAGTAGCCGAATCGAGGCTGAAAATCAAAGAAATGATCCATGATCGCAAGATGATCTTGCGGGTGGACCGGATCGAGCCCAGCAAGAATATCGTGCGCGGTTTCCAGGCTTTTGAAGAAATGCTTGAATATCACCCGGAGGTTATCGGAAAAGTGGTCTTCCTGGCGCTGCTCATGCCCTCCCGCCAGGACGTGGATGAATATAAGGATTATCTTGACGCCCTGATGTCTGCAGCGGGACGGGTGAACGTTCGCTTCGGCAATTATGATTGGGAACCGGTACGCATCCTGATGGGCGAGGATTATGACCGGGGGGTGGCGGCTTTACAGTTATATGATGTCCTGCTGGTCAACGCGATTGCAGATGGCATGAACCTGGTTGCCAAGGAAGGTCCCATCGTCAATCAAAATGATGGCGTATTGATCCTGTCGGACCGCACCGGCGCCAGGCAACAACTTGAATCGGGTGCAACCATTATCTCTCCGTGTGATATCCATGCCACTGCCGAGGCGATTTTCCAGGGCTTGATGATGGACCAGGAAACCCGCCAGTCGCGCGCCACCCGTTTGCGCTGGTTGATCGAGGGGAATGACATCAATGCCTGGCTCAAGGACCAATTCGACGTTTTGGCGGAGCTGGGGTTATGAGCAAACCTTCCATCGGAATCCTGCATTACGCCGCCCCGCCGGTAGTGGGCGGCGTGGAAGCCGTCATACGAGCCCATTTGCGTACGTTTTTGCGCACCGGATACCCGGTCACCATGCTTGCCGGCCGAGGAGAGCGCCATGCCTTGCCGCATGGCTGCGGATTTACCCTGGTCCCGCAGATGGATACCCTCCATCCTGAGATAGCCCGGATGACCGGCGATTTGAACACCGGCACGCTCCCGGAAGCATTTTCGGGCATGGTCGAGGAATTGGTCGCGTCCCTTGCTCCACTGGTGGCAGGATTTGACCATCTTATCATCCACAATGTAATGACCAAGCACTTCAACCTACCCCTAACGGTTGCGCTCGTTCGGCTGATCGAATCGGGCGCCATCCGCCACCCGATCGCCTGGTGTCACGATTTTTCGTGGACCAGCGAGAATTCCCGAAAAAATGTTCACCCCGGTTATCCATGGGACTATTTACGGGTTGCGCTGGAAGGCGTGGATTATGTCACCGTGTCGCAACGGCGTCGTGTAGGAGCTTGCGGGTCTTTTCGACTGCGCGCCTGAAAAGATCCGTCTGGTCTATAACGGCGTTGACCCGGCTCTGGTATTGGGGTTGTCGGAGGAAGGATTGGCCCTGGTGGACCGCCTGGAATTGCTGGATAGCGATCTCATCCTGCTCATGCCGGTGCGGGTCACCCAGGCTAAAAACATCGAATACTCCCTGCACCTGCTGGCAGCCCTCCAACCGGCCTGTCACAAACTTCGCTTGATTCTCACCGGACCTCCCGATCCGCACGACCCTGCCAGCCTGGAATACTATCGCTCTCTTCTGGACCTGCGCGCCCGGCTGGGACTGGTGAAAGAAATGCACTTTGTTTACGAGTCCGGTCCCGATCCCGACCAGCCGTACATCATATCGGAAGCGTTGGTAGGCGAGTTGCTCCGCCTGAGTGACCTGGTCTTCATGCCCAGTCACCGGGAGGGCTTCGGGATGCCGGTCCTGGAAGCGGGCCTGGCCGGGATTCCGGTATTGTCGACGGATATACCGTCCGCCCGTGAAATCGGCGGGCAGGATGTGCATATCTTTTCGGAGGATACCCCTGCGGAGCAACTGGCGGATCAAGTTTTGCATCTGGTTGACGCCAACCCCATCAGCCGCTTCCGGCGTCGTCTCAGGCAGGAGTATTCGTGGGAATCGATCTTTCATAGGTCAATCGAGCCACTTTTGGTAGAAAAGGAAAAAATTTCGTGAGCGTTTCTGCCGATGCCGTTCTCGACCTCATCTCGAGTTCGTCCGACACCTGGCTGTTGCTCGATTACGACGGTACCCTGAAGGATTTTGAACCGACGCCCGGGATCATCCGGCCTGACCCGGTCCTGGCGCAACTTCTGGCTGACCTGGTTGCCTGCCCGGGTGTAAACGTGGCCATCATCAGCGGTCGCCGGTTGGCTGACCTGCTGGCGCTCCTACCCGTGCCAGGATTGTGGCTGGCCGGAACCTACGGATTGGAATGGTTCACCCCGGATGGAAAAAAAATCCTCCCGGAGAATGCCTCTGCCCTGCTTCTTTCAATAAAAAAGGTAAAAAAGGCATGGACCGGAATAATCGGGGAGAAGGCCCCCTTTTACCTGGAGGATAAAGGTCTGGCGCTGGCCATCCATGCCAAGGACGTCGAAGACCGCCTGGCGGACGAAGTGCTGGCTGCAGCACGCCTATCCTTTGATACGATGACGGGGCTAAAGGCCAGCCTGCGAATGAACGCAGGCTCCAAATTCCTGGAAGTCGCGCCGTTGTTGGCAGATAAAGGCCGTGCCGTTTCCTGGTTTTTTGAGAAAAAACCGTTGGGGGGCGGTTTACTGGTCTACCTGGGGGATGACGATCACGATGAGGCTGCTTTTCCCGTGGTCCATGCCCTGGGCGGGATCGCCATTAAAAGTTGCCGGTCTGTCAAAGCCTTCTGTAGCCGATTACCACTTGGAGAATCCTGCTCGGGTTCGCAAGTGGTTGGAACGAATTACGCTGATAAAGCGTAAATAATTATTCTGACCATAACCTCTTCTACCCGGGACTTCAACGTAGTATTAATAAACGCCTATCGGCGGTCTTGTGGGCGCGAAAAGACTTGAATAGCATCCCCTTGGGGGCTCCCGACCTTTATCCCCCTATTCTGGGACTTCAACGTGGTATAAAAAACCGCCTATTGGCGGTCCTGTGGGCGCGAAGAGACTTGAATATCATCCCCTTAGGGGGGCTCCCGACCTTTATCTCCCCCCTTTTTGGGACATCCACGTGGTATTAAAAACCGCCTATTGGCGGTCCTGTGGGCGCGAAGAGACTTGAATATCATCCCCTTAGGGGGGCTCCCGACCTTTATCTCCCCCCTTTTTGGGACATTCACGTGGTATTAAAAACCGCCTTTGGGCGGTCCTGTGGGCGCGAAGAGACTTGAACTCCCGACCTTAACATCCCCTTTCGGGGACTTCAATGTGGAAATAAAAAACCGCCTATTGGCGGTCTTGTGGGCGCGAAGAGACTTGAACTCCCGACCTTAACATCCCCTTTCGGGGACTTCAATGTGGAAATAAAAAACCGCCTATTGGCGGTCTTGTGGGCGCGAGAGACTTGAACTCCCGACCTTAACATCCCCTTTCGGGGACTTCAATGTGGAAATAAAAAACCGCCTATTGGCGGTCTTGTGGGCGCGACGAAGAGACTTGAACTCCCGACCTCATCAATGTGAGTGATGCGCTCTAACCAGCTGAGCTACGCGCCCGGGTGTCGGCATTATAGCCGAGGCCTGTGCCTTTGACAAGGATTGATATGCCAGGCTCCCACCTGCCTTGGACAATTTGGTACCGGAATTCAGGATATTTGCCACTTCTATTATCCTGGCGCATCTGTTAATATGGTAAACGAAATAACTTTTCGAGGTGGCAAATGTTGGAATTAAATAAAATCCCCATGGCTGGCAAAACCAGTCCAACCCGTAACGTCAACGTCCTTATCCTGGGGTCGGGGCCGACCGGATTGTCGGCTGCCCTGTATGCCGCGCGTGCCGAGCTTGCACCGCTGGTATTAACCGGTACCGAACTGGGTGGACAGGCGGCCTTGACATTCAGCATCGAAAACTATCCGGGCTTTCCGCAGGGCGTAGGTGGTGCTGAATTGGGTGAACTATTTCAAAAACAAGCCGAACGTTTCGGCGCCCAGGTCGAATTTGACTCTGCCTCCAGCGTTGATCTTTCCCAACGTCCCTATAAGGTGGTCACGGATAACGGCGAGATCCTGGCCGATTCGATCGTTATCGCCACAGGTGCCAGCCCTGTTCACCTGAATGTCCCGGGTGAAGTAGAGCTGACCGGACGGGGCGTATCCTATTGTGCCACCTGTGATGGCGCCTTCTTTAAGGATAAAAAGGTCGTCGTAGTGGGCGGCGGCGATTCTGCCCTGGAGGAAGGTCTCTTCCTGACGCGTTATGCCAGTTCGGTCACAGTTTTTCACCGCCGCGATAGCCTGCGAGCCGGCGCGGTTCTGCAGAAGCGTGCTTTTGCACATCCAAAAA
This sequence comes from uncultured Chloroflexia bacterium, assembly GCA_963814135.1. Taxonomy (GTDB): domain Bacteria; phylum Chloroflexota; class Anaerolineae; order Anaerolineales; family Villigracilaceae; genus UBA877. The sequence continues at coordinate 497,131 of CAWFBZ010000008.1, forward strand.
TGAAGTTTGTTTGGAACACTGTCGTTACGGAAGTGGTCGGCAAGGAAAAAGTCGAAGCTGTCAAGATCAAGAACCTTCAGACCGGCGAAGAGAATCTTTTCCCGACCGATGGCGTCTTTATATTCATCGGTCACACACCGAATACACAGATATTCAAAGACCAGATTGAGATGAAGGACGGCTATATCCAGGTGGACGAGCGCATGCATACCAGCGTGGAGGGTGTTTTCGCAGCCGGAGAGGCGGCTGATTCCCATTTCCGTCAGGTGATCACATCCGCCGGGATGGGTGCTGCCGCAGCCATTGAGGCGACCCACTTCCTCGAGGAACAATCCGGCTAATATCTTCAATTATCTCCGGGATATGCAAATGCATGTCCCGGAGTATGTTATTCGTGTAAAAAAGCGCTTGTCAAATCTACCTTACCGACCTAAAATGTAGTATAAATTCGTTTAAGTTCAAACGGGAGAACCTATGACCTCAAAAATTTCGATTGTTGGTGCGGGAATGACCGGTTCAACCACCGCGCATTGGTTGGCAGAGCGCGAAATCGCCGACCTGGTTTTGGTGGATATCCTCGAAGGCATGCCGCAGGGTAAAGCCTTGGACCTTCAGGAAGCCCTGCCGGTGGTGGGAAAGGACGTTTCGGTCATTGGCAGCAATGATTATGCTGCTACCAAGGGTTCCGATATCGTCGTCATCACTGCCGGTGTGCCACGTAAACCTGGCATGAGTCGTGAAGACCTGCTGACCATCAATGCCAAGATCGTCAGTGACGCAACCACCAGTGCGCTCAAATATTCCCCGGATGCAATTTTCATTGTTTTGACCAATCCTCTCGACACGATGGCCTACCTGGCGATGACTGTCGGCAAATTGCCCCACGGGCGGGTGATCGGACAGGCAGGCGTGCTCGATTCTGCTCGCATGCGGGCTTTTGTGGCGCTCGAGACGGGTGTCAGCGTTGAAAATATCCACTGCTACGTGATGGGAGGTCATGGGGATGCCATGGTCCCCTTAACGCGCTATTCGAATGTAGCTGGTGTACCGTTGCGGGATTACCTGCCTGCTGAAACCCTGGCCGCCATTGTTACGCGTACGCGTAAAGGGGGTGGCGAGATCGTTAATTTGCTTAAAACCGGTTCCGCCTATTATGCCCCGGCGGTGGCTGTCGCGCAGATGGCCGAAGCGATCCTAAAGGATAAACATTTGATCGTGCCGGCTGCTGCTTACCTGACGGGCCAGTATGGGCTGAAGGACATATATTTCGGTGTACCGGTTCAGCTCGGCCGCGCTGGGGTGGAAAAGATCATCGAATATCCACTGGATGCCGACGAAATGGCTGCCATGAAAGTATCCGCAGCCGGTGTCAAGGAAAGCATTCAGGAAATGCGAACCCTTCTAAAAATCTGATCTGACGGGCACGCAGATTCCTGCGCTCCCGATAAATTTGCAAAGGAGGTTTCCTATGATTTTGCACGAGAAGATGGCCGCGCAACTTCCCGCCTGGCGAGAGCGTGTGACTACGCTGGTCAAAGAACATGGGGACACGGTTGTCGACCAGGTCACCATCAGTCAGGTATATGGCGGAATGCGCAATGTCAAGTCCATGGTGACCGATGTGTCATTTGTGGATCCGGCTACCGGCATTAAGTTCCGCGGTATGGCTATTCCGGAGGTTTTAGCCAAGCTTCCTAAACCGCGCGGCGCCAAAATTCCTTACGTCGGCGGACTTTATTACCTGTTGATGACCGGCGAAATTCCCACGCGTGCACAGGCTGAAGAAGTGGAAAAAGAATGGGCTGCCCGCGCAATTGTTCCGGATTATGTCTATAAGATGATCCGCACTATGCCCAAGGATACCCACCCGATGGTGCTGTTTTCGCAGGCTGTTTTGGCGCTGGAAAGTGGTTCCAAGTTCGCCAAGGCCTACCATGATGGAGTCAAAAAAGACGCCTACTGGGAATCAACGCTGGAAGATGCGCTCGACCTGACTGCCAAATTGCCGGTAATCGCAGCTTTCATCTATCGCTACAAATTCTTCAATGAAACCAAAAAACCCAAGTACAATGCTCGCCAGGATTACGGGACGAATTTCTCCCGCATGATGGGAGTCTCGGACCGCAAAGGGTACGCCGAGTTGTCCAGACTGTACTTCATCCTGCACTCCGATCACGAATCCGGCAACGTCTCGGCGCATGCCACCCACCTGGTCGGCTCCTCCCTGTCTGACGTGTATTACGCCTTTTCAGGAGGTCTCAATGGCCTGGCTGGCCCCCTGCATGGTCTCGCCAACCAGGAGTGCCTGGGCTGGTTGATCGATGTACGCGATAAGTTCGGCGGTGTCCCCAGCCGTGACGACCTGTATAAATTTGCCTGGGATACGCTCAACAGCGGCAAGGTCATCCCTGGTTACGGTCACGCCGTCTTGCGCGTAACCGATCCGCGCTATACTGCCCAACTCGAATTTGCCAAGGCGCGCTTCCCGGAAGATACGTTGCTCCGTCTGGCTGAGCTGGTATATGACGTGGTCCCGGCTGTGCTCAGGGAACAGGGTAAGGCCAAGAACCCGGCCCCGAATGTGGACGCCATTTCCGGCACGCTGCAGTATTATTACGGCGTGCGTGATTTCGATTTTTATACCGTACTGTTCGGTGTCGGTCGAGCGCTTGGCGTGACCGCCAATATTGTCTGGGCGCGCGCCCTCGGACAGCCGATCGAACGCCCCAAGTCCCTCTCGACCGCCATGCTGGAAGAGGCTGCCAGGAAATAAGGCGCATCTCCGGATTTATTAACGGGCACCAGGGAACTCCCAAAAGAGATTTTGGGAGTTCTTTTTTTACCCTTGAAGAGATTTTTTGAAGTACTCTTGGTCAGGTGGGTGCGAGAGTGTCTACATGATAAAATAATCGTTGACCTGAAGCGACATTGCTTCTCCGGGATCTCGATTCCAAGGAGTCCGCCAAAATGCGATCTGTGTTTTGCGCTCTGATGGGGCTGGTATTGCTGGTTGCCTGCACGCCTGCCTCCACCTCCGTGCCAACCTCGACCTACGGCTGGAACTCCCAGGGTTGGGATTTGGTCTGGTCGGATGAGTTCAACAGCGGCGCCATCGACCGGACGAATTGGACCTACGACCTGGGCGGGAATGGTTGGGGCAATGTGGAAATGGAGTATTACACCGATCGGACGGAGAATGCCAGGGTTGAGAACGGCATGCTGATCATCGAAGCCCGCCAGGAGCAATACGAACGGCTTCCCTATACATCCGCCCGGCTGAATACGCGCGGCCTGCACGAATTCAAGTATGGCCGGATCGAAGCGCGCATGAAATTACCCTCCGGGCAGGGCATCTGGCCGGCCTTCTGGATGATGGGCAGTAATGCCGGATGGCCATTGTGTGGCGAGATGGATATTATGGAATATGTGGGTAAGACCCCCAATACGATCTATCAAACCGCCCACGGTCCCGGTTATTCGGGCGCCAAGGGGATCGGTGCGCATTTTGTCCTGCCGGCTGCTTCTTTGAAAGACGATTTCCATGTCTACGCCATCGACTGGGAACCGGAGGATATCCGCTGGTATATCGATGGACAGCAGGTCTTTCAGGTCACCCCTGCTCTGATTCCAGCCGGGTCTCTGTGGGTGTTCGATCACCCGTTCTTCATTCTACTGAATCTGGCGGTTGGCGGCAGTTGGCCGGGTTATCCGGATGAACTCGACCGTTTTCCCCCAGCAACTGCTTGTGGATTACGTGCGGGTTTACCAGGAACCTGTAAATTCCAGCAGCCAGAATTTCACAACATCCTTTTAGAGCAAAATATTCATCTGACAGGTCTTCACTTCCAATGATCTAGCAGGGCAGGTTTTTTTTATCGAGTCGATGCCAACGAAAATAATCCGAATCAAATGGTTGGGTTGTTAGGCAGGTTTACACTAATTTATCCAAGGCTGGCGATTTCACAGCCCAGTGCGTGCAGATTTTCCAGCCAGGCTTGTTTGGTCGCTTCCTCCGTGATAGACAGGCCGGGCAGGGGATTTACCAGTCCGTAGCGTTCGTATTTGGCATTGCCCACATTGTGATATGCCATCAGGTCGATCCCATCCAGGCCTGGATACTGCCTGTACAGGGTTGCGATCCCCTGCAAATGTTTGGCGCTATCGTTTACACCTGGTACGAGCGGGCAGCGCAACCGCACTCTGGCGTTCTGTCTTATCAAAAAATCCAGGTTGGATAAAATCAACTCGTTCGAGACACCGGTCAATTCACGGTGTCTTTGCGGATCGGTAGCCTTGTAATCGAACAGGAACAGGTCGACGTAAGGCAGCACCAATTCGAAATTCCTTTGGCTGGTCCAGCCGCAGGTATCCAGGCAGGTGTGAATGCCCTCCGACCTGGCAGCTTTCAGCAAAGCCAGATTGAACCCGGCTTGAAGCATCGGTTCCCCGCCTGTGATCGTCAGTCCACCCCCCGATTGCTCGTAGAAAAGACGGTCTCGCAGGACCACCCCCATGACTTCTTCCACCGTCATTTCCCGCCCGGCAAGTTTGAGAGCCTCGTAGAGACAGGTCTCAACGCAGTCCCCGCACGCCTGGCACTTGGTCCGCTCATAAATATGGCTGCCGTTCACAATCCGGTGAGCACCATTCTGGCAGGTATTGACACATTCCCCGCAAGCCGCGCAGGATTCCGGCCGGAAGGATATTTCCATTTTCGTGGATTGCGATTCCGGATTATGACACCATACACAGCGAAGCGGGCAGCCTTTCATGAACACGGCGGTCCGGATTCCCGGACCGTCGTGCAGGGAAGTGCGTTGGATGTCGAAAATCATACCGGTAACAGTCAAAACAGATTCTCCATTTACTCTTTGAGTTTAGCGGTGGTCTAATAAAGTGTTCTGGCAATCAGGTCGCGTTGGATCGCCGGAGTGAGCTCCACGAAGCGGGCGCTGAACCCGCCAACGCGCACAATCAGGTTGCGATACTTTTCCGGTTCCTGTAGGGCAGCTTCCATGTCACCGCGCCCGACCACGGTGATCATGGCTTGCGCGCCGCCGCTTAAGAAATAAGTATTCAACAGCGCCTCCACCTTGGATCGTTCTTCGCGAAAGGTGGTTTTGCTGAATTTCATATTGTGAGTATACCCAGCGTGCAGGCTGGTGTCCGGTTTAACGATCGAATTCAGGAAGGCTGTTACCCCCTGGGTGTCATTCCCGGCTGTAGGCGTGTTACCGTTCGCCAGTGGGGCTTTCGAGCGGCGGCCTTCTGCTGAAGCGCCTGTCTGGGCTCCCAACCCGATGTTCATGTGGTTGTTGATGTTTACGATCAGGAAATAATCCAGTCCGACGCGTTTAGCCTGGTCGCGCGTATGCGCAGCCACGTGATCGCTGACGGCGCATAGCATGCTGTCTGCCACGGGATCGTCGTTCCCATATTTGGGCGCCTGGCGCATCAGACGATATTCTTTTTCGAAGCCTTTGAAATCTGACAGCAAGGCTGCCTGCAATTGTTCGAGCGTCAGGATTTTCCGGTCGAATACCAGTGACTGGATGGCCGTCAGGCTGTCTGCAACGTTCACCATGCCGTACGTTTCGATGATCCCGCCCTTGATTCGCACTCCGCCGCCGACCAGGGACTTGCCGCGTGGGATACAGTCGTCGTACAGCATGGAAACGTACAGGTAGGCTGCGGCATCATCCTCCACCTGGTACTCGAGCGCATGCCTGTCCGCCAGGGCTCTGACGGAATACTCTACCTGGCGCCGGTAGGCAGCGAGAAGCGCTTCGAAGGTCGGGAATAACTCATCCAGGGAACCCGCGCCATTTCCAATAGGGTGATGCATCTGAGCCTGCTGCTAATGCCGGATCCAGACCGATCTGTTCACCGGTCAGGATATCCCGGCCGTGGTTCAGGGTGACCTCGAGCGCTTTGAGCAGGTTTAGGGAGCAATTTGGAGAGCCGAAGCTGAGATGGTCCAGGCAATATTCCCCACAGCCGTATGGCAGGTATTGCTGGGCGGTTTCTTTCGAGACTGCGAAGGCGCTTTGGACGGCTGGAATATTGACGTCGTCATTGAATAGCATCGGAAAAGTTCGGCCTTCCCCCAGCATGTCAAGCGCCTTGGTCATCAACGCCGGGTTCATGCCTTTGTAAAAACGCAGGGTCAATTGGGGCTCGATCTCGATCACCGTCCGGGTGGCTTCCATCGCCAACAGGGCGAACCGGTCGGCGCAGGCTTCGTCTGGACGTCCGGCTCCGCCGATAAAAACGCGCCCGTTGAAGGTGGTTTTCCGGTCGGCGATCAATTGCCAGAGTGACTGCATCAGTCGCAGCGCGTCTGCCTCGTTCAGCCGGCCTTCATCCACGTCCGCGGCGTAAAAGGGACCCAGATAGACGTCCATGCGACCGTAATTGACAGTGCCCGAGATCAATGTGTACAACCAGGTCAGTTGTACAGCCTCACGCAGGGTTTCTGGTGGGCGCTTCAAAATCGTCTCAAGAGTAAAAGCGATTTCCAGTGCTTCCCGTTCATAGGGTTCGTTTTTTGATGCATCTGCCAGGGTGGTGGCTTGTTTTGCGTAGGATTGGATGACGTCTTCCAACAGGTCAAGTGCCATATCCATTCCGGTATACAGCGGGAGCTCACCGTTACTTGCCCGGCCGGCCTGGATTTCTGCCCGCAGTCCGGGCAGTCCAATCCTGACGAGTTTCGCGTAGTCGATTAGAGTGCCTGACAACCGGCCCATCATCTCGGCCATAGGATTGGATGTCGCACGATACGTTTCGTGCGGCAAATCTCCGGATCAGCTTCCCGGAAATGGTGGCCTCGTTCCTCCAAAAATCGACCGTCTCCTGGACGGATCGGCGGGGTTCTTGCGGGAGGCAGGCGAGATATGGAAGAATGAACGCCTCATAGCAATAGTAAGCCGGACCTCCGGCTGCGTCTTCCAGCCCAAACCCAACCGGCAGGTAGTGTGTTCGCCCGGCGAACAGGTCCCCTGGACGGATAGGGTCGAAAAGGTGCTCGAATTGCACCCGCAGGCAATGCGCCTCACGAATAGCCGCAGGCGCGAGCATGTGCTGGCGATACGTTTCAGTGAATGCCACTTCGACCGAAAAATCAGCGCTGTAAGTCATCAGGTCAGTCGAGTCGAAACGTGCCATACGAGAACCTCTGGGTCAAACCGGGTTGTATTTGGCATAAAAGTATTAGGGGTTTTTGTAGGGATAAGGAACATTATACTGGGGATATTATAGTCTGATTATCCCGGAGTTAACCTCCAGACACTTAAAGAAAATTAATTTCTTTGATTGGTCACCAAAATATTAAAAACTATTAACTCTGATATGGGAATATTGTATTATGTTTAAGTCTGACAACGTTGTCGACAACGATGTCATTGCCACTAAACCAGTCCTAAAAAAATAGTTTTCCCCCATTCATAGAGAATGGAAAATAAGTGAGCAACGTTTCTTCGAAGATACCGCTTGTTCATAAGTCGAGTAATCACCTGCCTGCCACCCTGCGCGACGTGGCCATTCTGGCAGGTGTATCAACCAAAACCGTCTCCCGTGTTGTAAACCATCAAAATGAAATTAGCGAAGCCACCCGCCAGCGGGTTCAGGTCGCAATCGACCAGCTTGATTACCGGCCCAACGTCCTGGCACGTAGTTTAATCCACCAGCGTTCCAAAACCCTGGCAGTACTCGCCTGGGGCATCGATTATTTTGGACCTTCCCGAACGGTCGTTGGCATAGAGCAGGAAGCCAATGAATTGGGATATTCCCTCTTTCTCAGCCTGGTAAACCATCCGACCGACAATCACGAGCAGAATTTGAATACGCTGATATCCCGGCGTGTGGAAGGCATCATTTGGGCAATCCCCGAAGTGGGGGGGAATCGTGATTGGATTCAAACCAGCCATCTTGATCAACTCCCCCCGGTCGTTTTTCTGAGCATGGAAAAAAGGCCCGGAATATCTGTCGTTTCGGTCGATAACCGGGACGGTGCCAGGCAGGCAGTCCGCCACCTGGTCGAACAAGGCAAACATAGGATCGGCATAATCACCGGTCCGATGGCCTGGTGGGAGTCGCGCGAGCGCTATGCTGGTTGGCAGGAAGCAATGGAAGAGGCCGGCCTGGAGACTTCCGCTTCCCTGGTGGTGAATAGTGATGACTGGTCGGCGGTGAATGGAGAGCGTGGTATGCGCAGCTTGCTCTCGCAGGCGCCTGACGTCGATGGTGTCTTTGCCAGTAGCGATCAAATCGCGCTCGGCGCAATTGGGATAGCTCACAAATTGGGTCGCAGGCTCCCTCAGGACCTGGCGATTGTTGGATTTGATAACATACCGGAGTCTGCCTTTTTCTGGCCACCGCTGACGACCATCTACCAACATTTGATTGATGTGGGCCGTATCGCAGTTAAAAACTTGCATGAAATGATCAACACACGCCAATTGCAACCCGACCGCCCTGCAGCACCAATTACCTCGACCCTTACACCGGAATTGATCGTTCGTGCCAGTTCATCGATTTAGTGCTGCGGGTATTTTTTTGAAATCTTCTGTTTGTACATTTTTATTCGAACAAGGAAAGGAGGCCGGTTAGATATCAGGATATAAAATTTCACCAGAACGAGTAAGTAGTTTCAATTGTTTGAGGATTAACCAACCATTAGTAAAATATGAGGAGGCTTAAATGCAAAAGAATGTCTCACGGATGATTTCCGTGATCGCCCTATTAACGATCATGCTCGTGGCGTGCGGCCCGGCTGCAACAACACAAGCTCCAGTTGCACCTGTGACACAAGCCCCGGCTACCTCAGCGCCTGTGACGGCTGCCCCCGTTACCCAGGCGCCTGCAGCCACCGAAGGTGCCGCCCCAGCGGCTGGAACCAATTGGTGCTCTGGCACCAAGATCGTATTCTTCCCTGGTGGAACACCTGGTGGTGGTTTCGAACAGGTAGTTTACAATGGCGCTCTCCAGGCCGCAAACGATACGGGCGCAGACGTGCAGTATGTCTGGTCCGATTGGGATCCTGCCAAAATGATCACCCAGTTCCAGCAAGCCATGGCCACCAATCCAGATGGTATTGCTATCATGGGCCATCCTGGTGATGAGGCTTTTGATCCCTTGATTGACGAAGCCGAAGCGCAAGGGATTGTCGTAACCAGCATGAACACCCAATTGCCGTTGGCGCAGGCCAAGTATAGCTCCAAGGGCTTTGGTTACGCTGGAGCAATCCTCTACACCGCAGGCTATGCCCTGGGTCAGGAAGCCGTTGCTGAATCTGGCGTGAAGTCTGGCGATAAGGCGTTTCTGTGGGGGCTCTTATCACAAGCCGGCCGCGGTGAGCGCACCAAGGGCGTCAAGGATGCTTTGGAAGCCGCCGGACTGACTGTCGTCTACCAGGAAATTGATGACGCTACCAACGCTGATCCCGCCGCGGGTGTACCGGTCTTTACAGGCATCATGTCAGCCAATCCAGACATTAAGTTGATGGTGACTGATCATGGCAACCTGACCGGCACAGTGCAGACCTACCTCGAAGCCGCAGGCAAGCAACCCGGTGAAATCTTTGCAGCCGGTTTCGATGCCTCAGGCAACGCCGTGGAAGCCATCCAGGCAGGCTGGCTGCAATTGGTCATCGACCAACAGCAGTATCTGCAAGGCTACTTTGGCGTTCTGCAGATCTGCCTCACCCATAATTATGGGTTCGCTGGCATTCAGGAAGATACTGGAGCTGGATTCGTCAACAAAGCCAATGTCGATGCACTGGTTGCTCTTGTGGCGAAGGGGATTCGCTAACGCGAACTAAATCTGGCAATGCTGATGTCATTCGATATCTAACAGATCAGAAATAGAAAGAAGCAAGGGCTAAGTAGCTTCCGGTCAACTCCTGACTATTTAGCCCTTGCCATTTGCAATTATCCTTTATAATTTTGCTATAGATCGATATTTTTTTTTCGGAAGGAGATCGTCGTATGGAGGAATACCGCCTTGAACTTAAAAATGTGTCGAAATCTTTTGGTGAAGTCCAGGCGCTCGAAAATATCAATTTACAGTTAGGGCAGAATGAAATTGTTGGCCTCCTGGGTGATAACGGTGCCGGAAAATCCACTTTGATCAAGATCATCACCGGTTACCATCAGCCAACTTCCGGAGAGATATTCTTCAACGGTAAGAGGGTTGATCACCTGACGGTTCCGAAAGCCCGGGAATTGGGCGTCGAAACCGTTTACCAGGAGCGCGCCCTGGCCGAATTACAGACTTTGTGGCGGAATATCTTTTTAGGCCGCGAAATCTGCAACTCCATGGGTTTCCTTGATATTCAAAAAATGCGCGACGAGACGCATCGCCTGATGACCCAATCCATGGGGTTCACCTCCCATGCTGTTAGTCCAGATTCGAAGGTGGGTCAGTATTCCGGCGGTGAAAAGCAAGGTGTGGCCATCGTACGGGCGCTTTACTTTGACGCCGAAATTATCATTCTCGATGAACCCACCATGGGGCTCTCCCTAAAAGAGACTTCAAAATTGGTCAGTTTCGTGAATGGCATTAAAAAAGCCGGCAAATCCGCCATTTTCATCGATCACAACATCTTGCATGTTTATAATGTCGCCGATCGTGTGGTGGTTATCGACCGGGGTAGGGTCGCCGGTGAATTCCAGACCAAACACATTGGACTGAATGAGCTGATGGACAAGATGGTCCATGTTGCTGAAACCGGCAGTCTTGACTAGCGAATCAACAAGGATGGCTGTAATGAATTCCCAAACCAATGAAAATGTACCCGAAATCACCCCGCACTATAAAGTTCCTTTCAGTGTAAAGAGATTCGCCCGTTCGAACAGTGCCCAACTGGGGATTTTGGGTGTCTTTATTACCTTGTGGTTGATCTTTATTTTCGCAGCCCCTGATACTTTCCTTGCTCCCCAAATCTATTCTGCATTTATGTCTTCCATCCCCTTCTTTGCCATCATGGCAATCCCATTGACGATTGTAGTGATCGCGGCAGAGATCGATCTTTCATTCCCGTCCATCATGGCCATGGGGATGGTTTCTTTTTCCTTTGTCTACAATATCACCGGCTTTCTAGGCAATCCAACCATCCAGGTGGGTCTGGCCATTATTGCTGCACTCGTGACCGGGGCCCTGGTTGGCTGGTTCAACGGTTTCATTATTGTGAAATTTGGGATTCCTTCTCTGGTTGTCACCATCGGTACCCAATTCTTCTGGCGGGGAGCCGTGCTCGTGCTAACGCAAGGGACCAATTTTACCTTGGCGTATATTAAAAAGACCATTTTCTACCCACTCCTGGTTGGCAAGATCGGAGGCTTTCTGCCGATGCAGATGGTCTGGTTGATTGTAATTACCATCCTGGGTTGGTTCTTGTTGAACCGCCATAAGTTTGGCGCGCACATTTACTTGATTGGAGATAATGTGAAAAGCGCCGAACTGATGGGTATTAATACCGGTCGCAGGCGCATCCAGGCGTTTATGCTGATCGGCCTGGTGGCTGCATTTGCAGGCATCCTCGCCAGTTTTTATGTAGCCTATTTTTGGCCCAGCCTGGGCGATGGCTATCTGTTGAGCACCCTGGCATCCGTCTTCCTGGGTGGCACATCCGTCTTTGGTGGCGTTGGCACCATCTTTGGAACCTTCCTCGGCGCCTTTATCATTGGCGCCATTGAGGCAGCCACAGTTGCCATTGGTTTGACGGGCTTTTGGACTCAGCTTATCTACGGTTTTATTATTGTACTATCGGTGATCATGCATACCTTCTTGCGCAAGCGAGGCGAGTGATTCGGGTTGTAAAGTTGTCATACGCCGTTTCTTGGCGAATCCATCTCCCCACCCTCTCAAATTTGCCCTTCCGGGACAGGATTGGTGGAGCGAGGGGAGAATATCTCTACTGCCCATCTCCGTCGGCAAGCTCGATCTTCCAATCTCCTGATACCTGTATCTTCGTGCTGTTCCCGGGCCAGTAAAGATGCGTCCAGTAACTTCCCCCCGCAATACAGACGGGCTCGCTCCCACCGTAACGATGATGTGATCCGGAGTATAGTGAGCAAAGTACGTTACCCGGTTACCGGGAGATCGCCCCAGGGTAGGGTCCATGCCGACCCATCCGACGGAGGGCATATACACGTCCACCCAGGCATGCTCGGTTTTGGCGATGGCATCCGTTGTTTTATCCAGGTAAAGCACCCCTTCGAAATAGCGTGCCGGGATGCCCTGTGCCCGGCTTAACGCCACGAGTAAATCGCTATACTCGGTGCAGTCTGCTCCCATCGGTCCCAGGGCTGCCTGGGCTCCCCAATTTTGTCCATTGGGTGTGTAGACCAGGTTGTCGCCAATGTAGTTGTAAAAAGCGCGTATTTTTTCGCAGACATTTGGTTTGTTTTTCGCCAGCGTCTTCGCCAGGTCAACGATTTGCGGGTTGGCTGATTCGATATGCAACTCCGGTTGTGTGAAATCGGTTGGGAGCGCCCCCTGACATCCGGATAAATCGTAGCTCAATTCGTTTACGCTTACCCGGTAGTCGATCTGTACTATTTGGGTCGTTCCGGCGGGTTGCCCGGAAAAATCAAACTCGGCATAATGGTTGCCGAATTCGTCGATTACCAGCTTATATTTATTGGGAGTGACAACCATCGATTGCACTGTCTGGTAAGGAGCAAAATCACGGATCAAGGCGACCCAGATGTTTTGTTTTTCCGGCTGCCCGGGTCCATTATTTACCAGGGAGATTTGTTCGTGAACCAGGTATTCGCGGTGGCCTGCCAGCTTTGTCTGAGGGCTGGGAGTAGTTTTTAAAGGATTCAATCCTGCAGAGCGTGGCTGGCATCCCACCAAGACCATCAGGGCTATGAGGAGGAAGGTTCTTTTCAAGAGTTTATTTATTCTGCCTCTTTTCGGCTTTATTGTAAATCACAAAGATCGATCTTGCAGGGATGAAATTGGCCATCATTGAATTAATGATTATTCAGCAAGTTGATTTCGAGGTGCCTCCAGGATACGCTCCTTTCTGGAGAAAGAGGAAACAATGAGATCTCGTGAAAGGGTGATTTTGTCTCTCAATCATAAAGAGCCCGATCGCATCCCAATCGATTTGGGAGCCACGATCGTCAGTTCGATCGTCAGGAAAACTTACGTCGATCTGGAGCAGTACCTTGGCTTACCTGTCGGGGATATCAAGATGCTGGATTACGTTCAGCAATTACCCTATATCGATGAATGCCTTGATGCAACGTTTTGGGGTGGATTTTCGCATGGTCCAATTACCGGCGGCCACGACGGTTGGAGTGGATATTTTCGAAGAAGGCGATTATCTTGCCTTCATCGATCGCTGGGGTTCGAAACTGCATATGCCCAAACAAGGCGGCTTGTATTTCGATTGGGTCGACTTCCCTATCAAGCAGGCTACCATGAAGGCGTTGGATGCGTATCGATGGCCCGAACCCGATTCGGAAGAGGTCAATGCACAATTGGGTGTGCAGGCAAAGACCCTGTACGATACTACCGATTATGCCCTGGTGGGTAGCGCCGTGATCGGTGGAGGGCATCTTCGAGCAACCCGCCCGGGTGATGGGTCTGCAGAACTTTTTGATGGCCCTGGTGACCGAACCAGCCTTCGCGGATCGCCTGATGGAGACCATCACGGATATCTATATCGAATCTTGCAACCGGTATCTCGAACACGTTGGACCCTACATCCAGGTATTCACCTTCTGGGATGACCTGGCAGGGCAAAATGGTTGGATTATCAATCCCGAACTATATCGCAAAATGATCAAACCGAAACAAAAGCGCCTGGTGGAAGCGATCAAGAAGAAGACGGATGCAAAATTGTTTTATCATAGTTGTGGTGCCACGCGAGGACTGATCCCCGATTTAATTGAGATCGGGTTTGATATCCTCAACCCCGTACAGGTTTCGGCAAAGGGCATGGATACCCGCCAACTGAAAGCCGAATTTGGAGACGAGATTGTTTTTTGGGGTGGCGGAGTGGATACGCAGCATGTTTTGCCCTTCGGCAAACCGCAGGAGGTAGTCGATGAGGTGAAACGTCGCATTGATGATCTGGCTCCCGGCGGCGGCTTTGTTTTTGCAGCCGTGCACAACATCCAGGCGTTCGTACCACCCGAAAATATTGTGGCCGCCTTTGATACCGCCCGTGAATATGGCCAGAATCACCGCTCGCTTTCATAGGGCATTCGCATTGAAGAGCGTTCATCAAGGAGAATTAATTGAATCATCGTGATCGTGTTATGACCGCCCTCGACCATGCAGAGCCTGATCGTTGTCCGATGCAGATCAGCTTCACTCCTGAATTCGCCGCCCGACTGGAAGCCGATCTTAAACTGAAAGGTCAGGGTGTGCACAATCCGCACGGGGGTGGCAACACCTACGCACTCGAACGTGCCCTGGATGAGGATATGCTGCTCACCTCCGTCGGATGGGTCAACGGGTATTACCAAGCCGGCTATCAGGATGTGGATAGTTATCTGGATGAGTGGGGTGTCATCTGGAAGACGGTCGAATATTCCACTCGCTTTGGCAAGGGCAAATATACCGAACCTTTCGGACATCCATTGTCAGATGATCTGGCGCTGGATGCTTACAACCCGCCTGATCCCAATCGCCCCGAGCTCTACCTTGAAACCCAGCGCGTCCTGGATGAATATCGCCAGGAGTATTGGATTGTTGGCGTCACACCAACCACAATTTTCGAATCCGCCTGGGCTTTGCGTGGCTATGAACAATTAATGATGGATCTTGCCTTGGATCCGGACAAGGCTAACCGGGTATTGGATATTCCCTTTTCGTATCACAAGACGGTCACCCAGCATCTGGTGAAAATGGGCGTGGATATGATCTGGCTTGGTGACGACGTCGGTGGCCAAAATGCCATGCTGATGTCCCCGAAAATGTGGCGCCAATACTTCAAACCGCGTATGGCAGAATTGATTGCATCATTGCGTCTCATCAACCCTGCCATCAAGATTGCCTACCACACCGATGGCGTGGTTTACCCGATCATCCCTGATTTGATTGAAATCGGTCTGGATATTTTGAATCCGATCCAGCCGAGGGCTATGGATCCGTCTAGATTGAAAAAAGAATTTGGGGAAAACCTGTCTTTTTGGGGCTCGATTGATATCCAGCAGACCTTGCCGTTTGGTACCCCGGAGCAGGTCAGGGCGGAGGTGATTTCCCGCTTGAATAACATTGGAAAAGGGGGTGGGCTTTTAATCGGTCCGACCCACAACTTGCAACTTGACACCCCGATCGAAAATTTTTGGGCCATGCTTGACACCATCCGGCAGACGCCTTATCGTTCGCTTGCATAAGCAATGGACAAACGCGCCGTTATCAACGCAGTCCTGCAGGGACAGACCCCGCCTTATGTACCCTGGTCTTGTGGTTTTACCAGGGAAGCCAATGCAAAGCTTGTGGAGTATTTCCATCCCTTGGATTTGGAAACTGCCCTTCAAAATCACCTGCTCAAGCTGGGCAGCGACATCGGCTTCTTCACTGACCTGGGTGGAGATCGACTCAGGGATGTCTTTGGGGTGATTTGGGATCGCAGCATAGACAAGGATATTGGGAACGTGGTTGGAAGTATTCTGACCGAACCAACCCTGTCGGGCTATGCCTTTCCCGATCCGCTTGATACGAGATTTTTTGCTGATATCCCCGGGCGCATTTCCCTGCATGGAGATCGCTTCCGGGTTTTTCAAATTGGTTTTTCCCTGTATGAACGCGCCCTGGACGTTGCGCGGGATGCAGAACTTGCTGATGGATTTTTATGACCATCCCGACTTCGTTCGCGACCTCCTGGAATCGATCGCCGATTACAATATCGCCCAGATCCGTGAGGCGTTGAAATATGATATTGACGCGGTTTACTTTGGGGATGACTGGGGCCAGCAGCGCGGCTTGCAGATGGGGCCAAAACTATGGCGGCAGTACATTTTTCCGGTGCTAAAACGCATGTACGCAGTTGTACACGAAGCGGGTAAATACGTTTTCATCCACTCCTGCGGCGACGTGGATGAGGTCTTCGATGACCTTGTCGGGATCGGGTTGAATTGCTTCAATCCGTTCCAGCCGGAAGTGATGGATGTCGCCTCATTGATGGATCGCTATCGCGGTCGGTTGACCTTCCATGGCGGGCTATCCACGCAAAGGACCCTGCCCTTTGGTACGGTCGATGATGTACGCAAGGAAACTCAACAATTATTAAACATGGGCGCAACTGGTGGCTATATATTTGCACCTGCGCATGACGTCGAGGGTGACGTGCCTTTGGAAAATATGCTTGCATTTTTGGAATTGGTTCAGGATCAACCCGGTTTCCGGGATCGATGAAATGCCGGCGCCACTGGATAGGTACAAGCTGGCGGTGGGCGGGTAGGATAAAATGCCCTTAGGACGGCATCTCGCCTTTCCTGTCCGGATAAGTCAGGCAGACCGACGGAGAATTCAATACTAACTGTCAGGGCTAAGTAGTAGTTTGAATGAGTTTATAAAAATATGGCGCTCAAGCCGCCGTCCTCGGCGGCGAGGACGCCGCCTAGAGCAGGATAATTTTGTAAAATTATTTTTAAGCAACGACTTAATAAAAATAAAGGAGAATAAATATGAGCCTTCTGGACGATTTACAAAAGAGTGTCATTGATGGCGATCAAAATGCCGTCCCGGATTTGGTTTCCAAAGCCCTGGAGGAAAAAATTCCGCCTGAAAAAATCCTGTCGGATGGCCTGATCGCCGCGATGACCGAAGTTGGGCGGATGTTTGAGAACGGAGAATTCTATGTCCCTGAGATGCTGGTTTCTGCCAGGGCCATGAAAGCCGGGCTGGCTGTTCTTCGTCCCCAACTCGCCTCAGCCAACATCAAGGCTGTCGGCAAGGTCATCATTGGCACCGTCCAGGGCGACCTGCATGATATTGGAAAGAACCTGGTCGGTATGATGTTGGAAGGCGCTGGTTTCGAGGTCATCGATCTTGGAGTGGATGTTTCCCCTGAGAAATATGTCGAGGCCGCCAGGCAGGTGCATCCTGACCTTGTTGGTTGTTCGGCTCTCCTTACGACCACCATGCCTCGCATGAAGGACATCGTGCAGGCTTTGCAGGCTGCCGGATTGCGGGATTCGCTCAAGGTGATGATCGGTGGCGCACCGGTGACGGAACAATACGCCCGGGATATCGGTGCGGATTTTTATGCTCCCGATGCCGCCTCTGCATCCCAGCGTGCCCGTCAGATGATGCTGGGTTGACGGTTCCGGGATCATTTTCCCGTCTCTTTTTTCAAATTCCACATGACTTCCGGGTTCGTTTTTGATATCAAGGAATTTTCTGTTCACGATGGGCCTGGCATCCGGACCAGCGTCTTTCTGAAAGGTTGTCCTCTGGCTTGTATGTGGTGTCATAACCCGGAGAGCCAATCCTTTCAACCACAGGTCATTCGAAGTCCATCCGGGGAACGGCTTGCCGGGAGGGAATACAGCGCAGCAGAATTGGCATCATTATTGAACAGGCAGGCCGCGATTCTGCGTTCAAATGAAGGTGGGATCACTTTTTCAGGTGGCGAACCGCTTTCCCAGGCCGATTTTGTAGCCGAAGTGATCGACTCTTTGAATAATTTGCACATTGTCCTGGATACTTGTGGATACGGATCAGCCTCAGATTTCAAGCTGTTGCTCTCCCGGTCGGACCTGGTCTTTTACGATTTGAAACTGATTGACCGGTCTTTGCACCTGCGATACACTGGATTGGATAATGATCTGATCCTGGAAAATTTACAATATTTAAGCACCTCAGGCGTGCCGTTTTTCATTCGTGTGCCATTAGTGCCGGGTGTGACCGATACGGATGAAAACCTTTCTGGCATTGCCCGGACGCTTGAAAATCTACCCGGTCTGATCGAAGTGGACTTGTTGCCTTATAACCATGCCGCCGGAGCAAAATATGTCCCAGCCGGGATGGAATTTAAACCGGATTATGACGAAAACCGACCACTGAATATCAATACCGCTGTATTTGAAAGAGTTGGAATAACAGTGAAGTGTAAATGAATGAACGTTTGGAATTACTGAAAAAGCGCATGCGGGCCGGAGAACAAAAATCCCTTCGCCAGACGGATTCGATCGATGTCCTTTCCGAATGTGATGCCGAGGAGCTCTCCTGGCCTGCCCGGGTTGCTCGCCTGGTTCGGCGTCAGTGTGAGTCCGAGCGTGTGGTAATCGCACCGGACGAGCGGATCGTTTTCACCCGCACGCTTCCCACAGTTCCACCGATTTATTCTGCGGAAGAGTGGTCCAAAATTACTGCCGGGAGGACGTTGCATGAGCTTGGCCCGGTCAGCAATATCTGTGCCGACTGGGATATGCTCCTCAATCAGGGCTTGCTTGGCCGCCGGGAAATTGCCAAAGCCACCCGCCAGCGTATGAAGGAAGATCCAAAAGCCGTGGAATTCCTGGATGCTGCCATTGATTCCATTGATGCTGTTCTGGAATTGACCGCGCGTTATGCCCGTCAGGCCAGGGAGTTGGGCAGGGTGGATCTGGCGGTTGTTTTGGAAGCAGTTCCCGCCCATCCGGCGCGTTCGTTTTGGGAGGCTTTGCAATCTTTGCGAATTGGCCAGGCAGTGGTCTGGTTGGGTGGAAATTATCATGTTGGTCTGGGACGCTTCGACCAATATATGTGGCCCTTGCTCCAATCCGACTTGGTGTCGGGCATCCTGACGATCCCGCAGGCGGAAGAGCTTCTGGCGGAATTTTTCATCTCCCTGAATAAAGACAGCGACCTATATCCGGGTGTCCAGCAGGGGGATAACGGCCAGAGTTTGACCCTCGGAGGAGTCACTCCGGATGGCGCGAATGCCGTCAACGAGCTCACCCGCATGGTCCTGCGGGTATCCCGCGATCTCGAGTTGATCGACCCGAAGATCAACTTGCGTATTTCTTCCGATACCGACCTGGAACTGCTTGGTCTGGCCACTGAATTAACTCGTAAAGGGCTGGGTTTCCCCCAATACAGCAACGATGACGTTGTCATCCCGGGCCTGGTCGCTCACGGCTACCAGCTTGAGGATGCCCGCGATTATATCGTGGCGGCTTGCTGGGAATTCATCATTCCCGGGCGGGGCATGGAGATCGTCAATATTGGAGCGGTGTCCTTCCCGGCCGCTGTTGACCGGGCTTTCCGGGCATCCCGGCCCGGAGTGGAAGGATTTGAGGCCATTCTGTCCCGAACAGCCGGGGAAATCCGTTCACAGGTGCATTCACTGGCGGATGCATACTCCAGTTTGCTGTTGCCCCCTGCGCCGTATTATTCGGTCTTTATGCGCGGTTGCCTCGAGCAGGGACGGGATCTTTCGGAAGGGTTGAAATACAACAATCTCGGGCTGCATGGCGCCGGCTCCGCCAATGCCGCCGATGCCCTGGCTGCCATCCAGCAATTTGTTTTCGTCGATCACAGCCTGTCCACACAGGATTTGTTGGCTGCACTGGATGCGGATTTTGTGGGCGATGAGCCTCTGCGGTGCAGACTGGAGCAAGACGCGCCCAAGGTCGGCTGCAACGATGATCGTGCCGATGCGCTCCTGGGGACTTTATTCGAAGATTTCGCCAGTGCTTGTGAAGGTTACGGTCGAACGCCGCGGGGTGGGATTCTCAGGCCGGGTACCGGCTCGGCCATGTACTATATCTGGCTCGCCAGTGGGCATGCCGGGATGCGGGAACCGCTGGTCGTGGCAACTGCCGATGGTCGCCATAAGGGACAACCCTTCAGCGCCAACCTGGCCCCGTCGCCGGGTGTGCAAGTCCGCGGTCCAATCAGCACTCTCCAAACCTATGCGAAAATCAATTACCAGCGCGTTTGCAACGGAGGGCCGATCACGATGGAGCTATCGGATTCGGTCTTCCGGGATCCCGAATCCATCCGCAAGGTGGCCATGCTGGTGCGGATATTTGCCCGGTTGGGCTGCCAGCAGCTCCAGTTAAACAGCTTGAATGTAGCGACTTTGCTGGATGCCAAAGTCCATCCCGAAATGCATAAAAATCTGATCGTGCGTGTATGGGGGTGGAGTGGCTATTTTTGTGAGCTTGCACCTGAATACCAGGACCACATTATTGCCCGCAGCCAATATCAGGTAGAGTGAGCACCTGCTACCGTTAAGCGGGGGCTTTCCACATGATTCCTTTCACAGGTTTACAAAATAGAACTGATGTTTTATAATGAGGTTGGAAGAGAATGTCCGATATGAATTCTTAGGCCAGACTTTTATCTGTCGGGAAAGCCATGTCTTCCTCATTTTTCCCTAAATCAGGGTTTCGTTTATCGAATTTATTAAAAATCACGACCATAATTATTGTCAAAAGGGCTATTCGTTCCGCGAATCTTTAAGAAACGCGACCATAATTCCTGCCTGGCAGGTTATTTGTTCCTCAAATTATCTCAAAAAAGCGACCTTAATTCCCCTTGGTCGAAGAATTAATCAAAATATATTCTTATCAAGGGGAAATCTTTTTAAAGCGTGTATTGATGTTCTTCAATTACTTCAAAGACTCATGTCCAGTACGGCTGCGCCGGTGAATTGGCCCTGGCGTAATTGCTCCAGTGCCTCGCCTGCCTGTTCCAACGCGAATATCTTGACGTCCGTCTTGACCGGCACTTGCGGGGCAAGCGCCAGGAATTCCTCCCCATCCTGGCGGGTCAGGTTGGCTACTGACCGGATGACGCGTTCTTCCCACAACAGGGAGTAGGGGAAGGCTGGGATGTCGCTCATGTGGATGCCTCCGCAGACGACCACACCGCCTTTGTGCGTGGCTTGCAGAGCGGTCACCACCAGTGGACCCACCGGGGCGAAGATCAATGCGGCATCGAGTTTTTCGGGCGGCGCCTGGGTGGAGTCGCCCGCCCAATCCGCCCCCTGGCGCATGGCGAATTCCTGTGCCTCCGTGTCACCTGGTCGGGTGAAAGCGTACACTCTTTTCCCGGCATGTCTGGCTACCTGGGAGATGATGTGAGCCGCCGCGCCGAAACCGTAGATCCCTAGTGTCTCTACGTTTTCTCCGGCCATGCGGTACGTCCGGTACCCGATCAGCCCGGCACAAAGTAATGGGGCAGCTTCCACATCGGAGTACTCGGCCGGTAATGGAAAGCAAAAACGTTCGTCGGCCAGTGTATATTCGGCGAAACCGCCGTCCAGGTTATAACCGGTAAAGGATGGAGAATCGCACAAGTTTTCCTGGCCGCGTCGGCAATACCGGCAGGTCCCATCCGTGGATCCCAACCAGGGTACGCCCACTCGCTCCCCTGTCTGGAATCGCTTTGCGTTTTGTCCGGCCTGCATCACCGTCCCAACGATCTGGTGACCCAGCACCAGGGGTAATTTTGGCTCGGTCAGCTCGCCGTCCAGGATGTGTAGGTCGGTATGGCAGACGCCGCAGGCGTGTACTTTGAGCAAAACCTGCCCCGCACCTGGGGTGGGAACAGGTAGTTCCGCCAGGTGCAGGCGGGTGTGCGGAGCGTCAAGTAGCATGGCGCGCATGGTAGTCATTTTTGCCTCCTATTTACGGATGGATGTCCGGAGCGACTCTCACGGGCTGGGCAGTACCGGCGTTATGCTCTCGCCTGCCCGCCAGGCGGTTAAATAAGGAAAAGGGTCTATCTTGGTGAAGGGTGGCTCGGGAATGGAGATCTCGAAATGCAGGTGGGTATTCGAGGTGCGCGCATTCCCACTGTTTCCAACCAGGCCAAGCACCTGTCCGGCTGGCACCCAAACCCCGGGTTGAATGCCCGCCGCGATGGCAGATAAATGCGCTCCATAATAGCGCATCCCGTCATCGCCGATGAAACGCACCGACAGGCCCCCAGCCGTAGCGCTGTCATTGGTGATCGGATTCCAAAGATCTACCGTGGAGACTTCATCCACGGTACCGTTGGTGACCGCCACGTATTTGGTCCCCAGAGGGGCGAAAATATCAGTTGCCGGGTAGGGGTGCCCGCCCGGCGAAAATCCGGCCAGGTAGGCGGGCTGGATTGGGAAAACATATGGAAACAGGTCCGGTGTCAGGCTGGGCGTTTCCGTCAGTGTGAGGGTAGGTGTGAGAGTCGCAGTTGGAGTGTCTGTTATCGTGGCGGTTCGTGTGGGAGTATACGTCAGGGTGAAGGTGCTAGATGGAGTAAATGTCACCGATGGAGTTGGTGATTGCTCGAGAGAGACGGTCGCCACTGGTGGTACGGGTGAGACGACTGCGACGACTGGCCCGGCAATGGCACTCACGTCGCATGCGGCCAGCAGGAAGGGCAATAAGGCCAGGATTTTTAATCGCATGCGCAAGTCAGCGCCCCTTGAGCAATTCTTCCAGGTCAGGAATTTCCTGGGCTGCTCGTCGCAGGATATCGAAAGCTGCATCCGTCAAGAGTTCTAACCGGGCAGCCGGGATTTCCCCACCTTCGGTAGCTTCCTCCAGCACTTTGACAATATTTCCACGCAGACCGCTGGCACGTCGGGCCCAGTGCGAGTTGACCGAAAGACGTTCCAGTCGCGCGATCAGCAGGCGCAGGAGCCGGATTTGATCGGGATAGATTGAATTCACAAATGTATTATACCGTTGGTATTAAGGGATGGCGTGGCAGACCCTGCAGGATCAGCCAGGCCATAAGGCACCCGGCCAACCCAATAGCGTATAGCCAATAGGCACTGATCTGATCGTAGACTACTCCAGCCAGATGGGCTGCCAGCAAACTCACCCCGCTGCGCATGGTCATATCGAATAATGAAACCACCCTCCCACTCTGTCCCTGTGGTGCGTTTTCGACCAGATCGCTGTAATAAGAAGGCACGTTCAGGCTCAAGGCAATGCTGGCGAATACCCGTAATATTAAGATACTGGGAATGGAAGGAAAAAAACGACCGGCAAAAATGACCCCATCTACACCAGCATGGAAATTTGCAAGATCAATCCACGACCTTCTTCACGATTTTGGAAGGATCACTTGATTGGTGGTGGCGATGAGTTTATCACGCATAGCGTACCCATTCAGACCCACCTGTTCCATGGCGAGCAGGACCCCTCCGACTACCGGTGGGACCTCCAGCCGGACGAATTGCGCATCAGGCGCAGCACCAAGGACCGTTTCCCTGAGAGTCTGGTCAAGGATTGGAGAGCCTCCATGCAGGCTGCCAATCAAGACCACTTCAAATTGTTCCTTCTGGATCTCAAGTTGGTTGATTACGCCAACCGCCATCTCCCCCAGTTCCCGTCCGGCCCACCGCATGACCTCACCAGCCTGAGGATCGCCTTGCCGGGCGCTCTCGAATACCTTCAATACCAGGGGCGCCTCGAACGGAAAGCGTTCCAGGTATACCCCTTCAACCAGGTCGTCCAGGTCCTTGGCCCCGAAATATTCCAGGAATACACGGGTGAGTAAGGTGGCAGGACCGCGTTTAAGCCACTCGAAGGTGACTGCCCGCATTGCCCGGGAGACGATGTCGAACCCACCGGCGTATTCGCCAGACCAAAATCCCCCGCCTCCGACCGCGCGACCGTGCCGTTTATGGTCCCTGCTCCAGCCGCGCGCATTACACCCAGTTCCTGCCACGACCGACACACCCCATCCTTGCGATGCGCCCGCCAGGATCCCCAATGTGGCGTCGTTGACGATCTCCAGGGGGCAACCCAATCCAATTGGACGGATGGCGTCCAGATGATCCTGACGTTCGCTAGGCCAATCGTATCCGCCGATACCCATTCCGGCTCCCGTAATCTCGCCGACGGACACCCCGGCAGACTTCATTGCTGATGCGGTCACTTCAAGGAGTACCCGGGTCAGGCCGTCATAACCGACCCCTTCCCAGTTTCCGGGTCCGCCGCTGGCAAATCCCAAAGTCTGACCGGTCTCATCTGCGATCATGGCGTGGGTTTTCGTCCCACCTACATCAACGCCTAGGAAGTAATTCATCGAAACTGCTCTCCCATGGAAAGATTGATTGAGTAATACATGAAGGGTTATAAGGCAGGCATGAGATCGCGCAGGTGATGGTAGCCGATAACCTGGATGCCCTGATCTTTGATGAAACGCTTGATATTCGGATCCATAAAAGTTAGGTAATTTGCCACACGGCTGGGCCAATCCGGCGCGATCGCACGCAGTTCAGGTGTGTCGATGGATGGATGGAAAAGAAAATGCGTGACTCCGGAAGGCAGATCGGCCAGCATCTTCCTGGCGATCTCCGGCTGCCCATCCGGTTGGTCGAGAGGCAGCATTGCCAGCCCGTCGACGAGCGGCAGGCCACGCTCTTCAAGCTGAGCAACCAGTGCTGCGACCCCTTCTGCACTTTCGGCATCCATTCCCATGGAAGTGAACGAGATTGCGTCTCCGCGCGGCAGCATTACGGGTACGTGCACCTGTTGGGCAACCTGGAGGTAAGCCTGGATGAATTTGGGATGCATAATGGTCCCCATGTGGCTATCCACGTGAGTCACTTCCACACCCCATTGGATGGCTTTCTCAACCTGGAGTTGCAACTCCCTGGCGACTGCTTCCCCGGTGGCGTGCTCCTGGGTCTCTTCTGATGTCTGCCAGAGGAAACCGTCCTTGTCCAGCAAACCCGAAGAGGGATCGCGGGTCGACAAGGCTGACCACCGATATCCATCCCATTCTGACGTAATAGTGGCATGCACCCCCATATCGATTCCGGCATGAATGCGGCAGTAATCTGCTGCTGGTTTCGCCCACGGGCAGGGTAGCATGATTGCGCCGGAAGAAATGCTTTCAGTCTCCCACAGGTCGATGAATGCTGCCAGTGAAGCCTGGCACATCCCAATATCATCGGTGTGCAGGATGACCACCTTATCGGTATTGGAAAATCCCAGTTTTTAAGCACAGGGTTCGGTTGCATGCCTGCTCCTAGTTGAAGAACTGTGGTAGGAAGGTCTGATTGGTTTCTAAAAGATCATCCAAAACGGCCTGAACCTGGTCTGCCTGGGGACCGAGTGGGTGGACAAGCAAGGCCTGGTAGGCTGCATTTCGGTCCCCATGAACGGCTGCTTCGACGGTCAGCAACTCATACGCCTTGACGTGGGCCAGGAGACCAAAAGAAGCTGGCGGCAAAGGTTCGGCGGGTAGCGGATGGATGCCCTGCCTGTCCACCCTGGCCGGCATTTCCAGTACCCAATCGGTCGGCCAACCTGGAACGGCACCATTATGGCGAATGTTCACAACGTGGGTCTCTCCCGTATCGTTATAGTGGGCGTTTAGAAGTTGAGTTGCCACGGTGGAATAATAGGCACCACCCCTGAGCATCAAATCGGCAGGCGGTTCGTTCAAATTGGGATCGGCGTATTCCTTGAGCAGAATTCTTTTCGATTTCGATCACCTCTTCTCCGCGCGAAGGAGGCCAATCTGCTTGCAGGTCTGCTTTATGTTTGGTTTGATAATAATAGTGAAGGTAATAATTCGGTATCATCCCAAGGGATTCCACGGTGCGGGGATCCCATTCGGGTTCAGCTTCGGATTTCAAGTCGGCAATATATTTTGTCAATACCTGCGGCCAGACGTCCTCGCCGTCCACGCTAAATCCACGATGCCAGGAAAGATGGTTCAAGCCGAGCGTATTCAATTCGGCGCGTTCCAGAGGGATTTTTTTGCCGGTGGATTGCTCGAGTTCTTTGATGATTTGCATTTTCATCCCGATTGGAGCGTTGCATACTCCGACTGACGGGACCGCGGGAGCGTAGCGTTGCAAGGCCTCGGTAACCAGGCCAGATGGGTTGGTGAAATTAACCAGCATGGCACCAGGTGCCAGTTCCTGCATATCTTTCGCCAATTTCAACAATACCGGAATAGTGCGCAAAGCTTTGGCCATCCCTCCGATACCGGTGGTCTCCTGGCCGATCAGGCCATGGCGCCGGCCCAGGTATTCGTCGGCAACCCGAGCCGGCATATGGCCGACGCGGAATTGGGTGGTAACGTATGTGGCGCTTTTTACAGCTGCCCGTTGATCGGTAGTCAAGACCACCTTGAATGGATTGCCTTTGGAGGCCACCATGCGCTGGGCGAAGCCTCCGACAATTTCGAGGCGAGCTTCGTCAATGTCCATCAGCCAAAGCTCGGTCAATGGAAGACTCTTGATCCGATCGAGGAACCCGTTCACCAATTCGGGAGTGTAAGTGGAACCCCCGCCGATCACTGCTATTTTCATGGAACTTGTCCTTTCTTATTTTATAATCATGACGAATATTTAATCCAAGATCTGCATTTATTCTTGATCGATATTCGATTGGTAGAGACGATCTTCGTTGACCGAATAGTTATGCGACAAAATGGTCTTGGGCCAACCGGAACCTCATTTCCAAAATTGGGGCAAATATTCCTTGTATGTTGAAAGATAATCGTCCAGGATCTGACCGGCCAGTTCGAAGTCGTTAACTACCGGATCGAGCAGCAGGCATTGCAAAGCTTTCTGCCGGTTTCCCTCGATGGCTGCATCCACACATAATTGTGCCACAGTGGTCTCACGCCGCAGAAGTTCGGCAATTGGTTCCGGGAATGCACCGACGTGAACCGGATGGATGCCGGCTCCATCCACAAAGACCGGGGTTTCTACCGTGCAGCCGAATGGTAGATTGGATATCTGCCCCTGGTTCGGCAGGTTGGCTGCCAGATGATAATGATTACCGGCTCTGGCTATGTTTTCGATCATCTCCAGCGCACCTTCGGAATCGGTCTCCTCTAATCCCTGGATGGTCACCTCTCCATTCCCCATGCTTTTAAGCCGTTCGTGTTGGAAATTTCGTACGGCAGCCATTAGGTCCCAATCGTAGAGTGGGATGTTGTATTTCTCCCACGGTTTGGTGACTGGGTCAGATACCCAGGGAAGATATTCACACAAATGTGTATCTCCCGGAACAGGGAACAAATCAAACGCATCGAAAACACGCCGGGTGAGTGGCTCGAAAGCCGGATCCAACTCATTCCAGCGCCTGCGGAAAAGGGGATAAAGATCTTCGCCGGTCTGGCGGTCTCGGATGGAAAGGATCCACGAGAAGTGACTTAAACCGGCTGCGCGTATATCCACTCTCGGAACAATTTGCTCCTTGACGCGATTATGGAGGGAGCTTGCTGGATATCAGCATGCATGCCAATGATCCCATCCGGAACTTCAATACCCAAATCTTGTGCAAGAGCAATGCCCACCATTGTGTATCCGATGTAAATCTGGTGGCACAAGCCGACGGCCTTGATCTTACTATGGCGGTTGATCGCATCGCATATGCGGATCATCGGGTTGGTAAAGTTGATAAACCAGGCCTGCGGGCAGGTCTTCTCCATATCACGGACGATTTCCATGACCGGAACGAGATTGCGGGCAGCGTGAGCAAATCCACCCGGCCCCCCATTCTCGGCATAAGGTTGGCGGACACCATACCTGAGTGGGATTTCGAAGTCTTTTTGCCAAAGTCCTTCGCGTGCTCCCACCTCGATGGCAGAGATGACGAAATCTGCTCCGGGAAGTGCTTCCTTATGATGGTTGAAGGTTTGGACCGTGAAATCAGAATTCCATTCGCTGTTTAAGCGCTGGGCCAGAGAATTGACGATTTCGAGCGTTTCGGAATTGCGGTCTACCAATGCCAGGGTAGTACCACGCAAATTCTTGGAGCGCATTAAAGCAGCCAGGGTATTCTCACCAAAGGATGAACTACCTGCGCCGATCACGACGATTTTTGTTGGTTTTATCATTAGGTTTCGCCTTTCTCTGGTTGTTACCAGGGTCAACAACCACAGGACTGTCGAATGATCAATTCTGTCGGGAGGACCAGTCGCCCTTCCACAGGTTCACCATGGATCAACCGGATCAACTCGCTCACTGCTTCCCGCCCAACCTGCTCGATCGGGCGCGTGACGGTGGACAGGGGCGGAGTGAGGATCCGAGCAAAAAGAGAATCATCAAATCCGGCGACCGCCACGTCCTGCGGAATACCCAGCCCGGCCTCCTGAAGAGCCTGGATGACCCCGATGGCATTGCCGTCATCGCCGGTGAAGACTGCATCGAATAATGGACCGTTGGTGATCATCTGAGCAACTGCCGCATGGGCTTGATCGGGTTCGAAATTTCCACGTGCGATCAAATGCGGATTTACCGGGAGATTGTGTTTTTTTAATGAACGGCGATAGCCTCTTTCTCGCAAATTGGAATCTTCATTGTTTTTCGGACCTTGAATAAACGCTACGCGCTTGCGGCCATGTACCTCGATTAAATGATCCACCATCTTCTCAGCACCGGATTGATTTTCGATCGTGATGGCAGGGATGGCCATATTCTTAGGCGGGGATTGGTGCAATAGGATGATCGGAAAACCAATCTCATGCAGACGGGCCAGTTCATTATGGTCCAGGGCATTCGTAAAGACCAATATACCGTCCGTGTTATGTTCTCCCAAGGCGCGCCGGAAGATGGGGCTTGTTTGGGTTGTATTTGTGGAGTGGATCAGCAGATCAAAACCATGTTGCCCGGAGACGGATTCCACGCCGCGTAAAAGAGGTGTGTAAAATTCCCCGCCGATATCATGCAGAATCAGACCGATGGTATTCGTACGATGGCTGGCCAGGGTGCGTGCAGCCGAGTGTGGTATGTAGTTCAGGGCAGATGCAGCCTCGCGGACCCGACGGGCAGTTTCTGCTTCCACTGGCACCGAGTTATTCAACACCCGACTGACAGTGGAGATTGAGACCGCGGCTCTTTCAGCAACGTCGGAAATATTGGCTCGCTTCGACAATTATTCAATCTCCATGAAAGCGCTTTCAGAAAACGCTTTCAGAGTATAGTAAATTATCCCCCATTTGTCAATTGCGGAAACGGAAAACTGTTAGCGCAAAGTAGTAGAGTCCCCTTTCTGCAAAGTTAAAATGTCCCCTTCGAAGGGACAGAAAAATGGACGAACTACTGACAATGAGCAAACAAGAAATCACGCGCTTGGAAGCAATGCAACGGATCAAAGAGAAGCGTTTGACGCAAAAAGAGGCAGCCAGGATGCTGAAGTTGAGCGTGCGGCAGGTCAAGCGGCTATATCGGGCATATAAGGGCAAAGGCGCCAAAGGGCTGATCAGTGGCAGGCGCGGAAAGCCGAGCAATCACAGGCTGGACGAAGCCGAGCTGCAGCGAGCACTGGACTTGCTGAAGGAACGGTATGAGGATTTTGGGCCGACCCTGGCGCACGAAAAGCTGAAAGAAATGCATGGGGTCAAGCTATCGCGGGAGAGTGTGCGGAAGCTGATGATTGCAGAAGGGCTGTGGAAGCCGAAGCGGGCCAAGCGACCTAATGCGCATCAAATGCGCGAACGGCGCGCCTGCCTGGGAGAATTGGTACAGATCGATGGATCGGATCATGCCTGGTTCGAAGAGCGTGGACCCAGGTGTACCCTGCTGGTGTATATCGATGATGCCAGCGGGCAGTTGCTGGAGTTATGGTTTGTGCCGGATGAGACCTTCTTTGCCTACTGTGAAGCTTCACGGCACTATTTTGAGCGCTATGGCAAGCCGGTGGCCTTCTACAGCGACAAACATGGCATCTTTCGGGTCAACCAGGAGCGTACCACTGGCCGGACGAGTGGATTGACCCAGTTTGGGCGGGCCATGCAAGATCTGGAGATCGAGATCATCTGCGCCAATACGCCCCAGGCCAAAGGCCGGGTGGAACGTGCCAACCAAACCTTGCAAGACCGGCTGGTGAAGGAATTACGTTTACGTGGCATCTCCGACATGGCGGCTGGCAATGCCTATCTGCCTGAGTTCCGAGAAGATTTCAACCGCCGTTTTGCGGTTCCACCCCGCAGCAGCCATGATGCTCACCGCCCTTTGCTCAAGACCGAAAACCTGGATCTCATCCTGACCCATCAGAAAACCGGCACGCTCTCCAAGAACCTGACCGTCCAATCCAACTAGTGTCATCTACCAGATCCAATCCGACCGCCCAGATTACACCCTGCGCAATGCCAAAGTCACGGTTTGCGAGAATGCCAAAGGAGAAGTTACTATCCTCTACAAAAACCAACCCTTAGCGTACACCATCTTCCATAAGCCTGCCCGTCAGGCCGAAATCGTCGATACCAAGACCATCGATCATCACTTGGCAACCCCCAAACCACCGGCTCAGGATCACCCCTGGCGTCGCTATGGCTTGCCTCTCAACGACAAACCTTTTCAGGAGTCCTCTTCCCATGCCACAGACTGAGATCGACCGGCGGGTGAGTTTATCGCTTTCCGCCAGAAAACAGGGCGAAACCAAAAAGGCAGAACCGTGCTGGCTTCTGCCCTGTTTTTGGACTCATGTCGGCGCTCAGGTCGCTCTCCAGCGTTGCCCTATCCTCCGCATGAGTGCCAAGAGTGTACCATGTCTTTCCATCACCCCTTCCCACAGGGGACATCTCTACTTTGCAGAATAGGGGACATTTCTACTTTGCATTGACATTGCGGAAACGGAAAACCTTGCATTACAATTGCCAGATGTCATCCCTCTCCGATAAACTGAAATCCTTGGGTGTCAAGGTCGGCGCGGCAGATCTTCCCAAAGCTGTCCATAGTGGCCAGTATGAGATCGATCGAGTCGTTACTGGAGCTTATCGTTCAACCCAAGCCGGGGAAACCTTCGTCTCCGAACAGACGTATGAAGCAGAATATCGCCATGGTCAGACCGGGATTCGGCCAGCCTCACCGGTG
This sequence comes from uncultured Chloroflexia bacterium, assembly GCA_963814135.1. GTDB lineage: Bacteria > Chloroflexota > Anaerolineae > Anaerolineales > Villigracilaceae > UBA877. Next base: position 527,870 of record CAWFBZ010000008.1, read on the forward strand.
GATGTTATGGCAGCCTGGGCACGTGAACCACGTTTCTTGGAATTGCCTTTGGATGCATATGCCTTCATGGACACTGAGACCAGTGGGTTGGCAGGCGGGACAGGTACTTATGCATTCCTGGTCGGGGTTGGGCGATTCGTGTTCGAAGGTCCGGATATTACTCCTGGTGCCGAAGGCGATTCTCGCAACGGTAACGATGGGGCAACCGCAAAATCCGATGCGCGAGCAGAAGAACTTCCCAGGGAAGAAAAGAAACTGGTTTTCCATTTGGAACAATTCTTCATGCGAGATCCGGCAGAAGAAACAGCCATGCTGGAAGCCCTGGCTGATTTTTTGGCGCCTACACAGGCGCTGGTTACCTTCAACGGAAAAGCCTTTGATGCGCCTTTGCTTATGACGCGTTACGCCCTGCACAACATTCCCTGCCCTTTCACCGATTATGCCCATCTGGATCTGCTTCCCCTGGCCCGCCGTCTTTGGCGAGATCGATTGCCCAGCCGCGCGCTGAAATATCTGGAAGAAAATGTGTTGGCGGTGACTCGCACCACGGAAGAAGTGCCAGGTTATGAGATCCCATACCTCTATTTTGATTACCTGCGCAGCCGGGACGCCCGACCTTTGAAGGGTGTGTTCTATCATAATGCCATGGATGTCGTAACCATGGCAGCATTACAAACCCATGTGACGGCTATTTTGGCAGATCCATTTGGCGAGGTGGTCGAACATGGCCAGGATGTCATCGCACTGGCTAAATTATTCCAGGATGTTGGGGACTGGGATACTGCCGCACGCCTTTTTGAACATGGCCTTGAGATGGAACTTCCTGAGGAAGATTTCTGGCTGGCCATTCAGAGGCTTTCCAGCCTGCAGAAACGTCGGGGCGACCTGGAAACGGCCGTCAGGTTATGGACTCAGGCAGCGGAGGATGGACACGTTTACGCATACCTGGAACTGGCGAAGTTCTATGAACACCAAAATCGGGATTATGACGCTGCCTTGCAATGGACACACCGTGCGGTGGAACTTGTCGGCACACTCGATATCCCTCGGTATGAGTATAATCACTGGATGGAAGAATTAAACACAGGCAGGCGAGGCTTGTTGGTAAAATCCAGAATCAAACCAGTCTTAAATGAAAGGAACTGATGAGAATGAATTCACGGAAAAAGTGGTTGATTACAGGGTTTTGTATAATTGTCATCCTTGCCACCATGTTGGCGTGCGGGAGCACCCCGGCTCCTGTTCCCGCGACAGACACCCCTGAAGTTGCAGCAACACAAGTCCCTACGCCTACCTTTACCCCCATTCCGTTATCCACGGTGGTGACGTTGGTTTCCAATTCGACTGACCAAACATCGGCTTCCCCTGCATATACAATTAAAGCGCAAACCCCCTTTTTCCAGGGCAGCGAAGATCAACGCGTAATCAATTTCAACAATGAAATGAAGCTGTTGACCCAGGAAGAGATTGCCAAGTTCAAGGATAATGCAGCCCAAACTAAGCCAGTCGCCGGTTTAGCCGGCAGTTCTTATAATCAGGATTTCCAATTGCTTTCAGCACCCGGCAACCTTGTCAGCCTTAAATTCCAGATCATGATCTACATCCAGGGTGCCGCGCATCCAGGTACGCACAGCCGGACGGTCACGTATGACCTGGAAGCCGGAGCAGATGTCTCACTTTCAAATCTCTTCCGGCCCGATTCGGACTACCTGCAGCGGATCGCGGATTATTGCGTCACCCAGCTAAAAACGCGTGATATTGGTTTCGAGCAATTTTCAAGCGGCGCCGATCCAATTCCGGCTAATTATGGGAATTGGAATATCACCCCGGATGGACTGTTAATTACTTTTGACGAGTACCAGGTGGCTGCTTATGCTGCCGGTCCTCAGGAAGTAACCATCCCATTTACGGTTTTGCAATCTGTAATTGATCCAAATGGCCCTCTGGGGGAATACGCAGGACAATAATCAAATTATTTCAAATAATATTTCTGGTAGAGGTCATTCCGCACAAAGATCAGACCGAACGAATCTCGAAAGACCAGCTGATAGCCCTTAATCAACCCGATTTCTGCATCGCCATAGAACTGTTGGCTCAATGCAAATGTCTCCGGGTCGATACCGGTCACATCCGGATTTAAGTAATCACGGATTCGCTGTTCAAGCAATACCAGCACATCGAAATTGTTTTGCTGGAGATAATCATAGTCCAGCAAATCGAAATTTGTGTCCGTTACCCAACCGGCTTTTGCCGGTACATATATCCGGTAATCGTAATAAACATGCAGGTTGGCATCCGGAAGGGGTTTGAGAGTTTCAAGCACATTGCTGTAAAACTTGATGCTGGTGTTGTTTTGTTCCCAATTCAACCGTGTGATAAATAAATGAACGTCTGCGTTGATAAACGCGATGACCTGAATGGCAACTGCCATCAGCAAAACCAGGCGGGCGAACCAGGCCAGGTTTTTTGAACCCTTCCAATCCCATTTCTCAGGCAGCAGAATCACAAGGCTGGATATAAGAGGCAAGGCAGCCGGCATCCAGTACTGGAATTTGAAATGGGTCAGGAAAAAGACAGTCACACTTATCGGTATGAACCAGGCCAGTATCAGACCGTGGAGCAGTCGCCGAGGACCTCGCCAACCTCCCCAGATTGCTGCTCCCATTGCGATGCCCAGGAATACTATTCCCCCAAAGGATTTACGAACATCCGGCCAGGATGCTGATAACCCTTTGGGATAGAAGACGCCGTAACCGTTTTCGAGCAACCCCCCTTGTTTATATAGGATATATTGGTAGGCTGTGCGAGCCCAATGGGATAACAAAAAGGGGTTTGCAATCAGGTATGCCAGACCCATCGTAAGCAAAAAAGCCAGGGAAATCCAAACTAATTTTTTCCAGGAGGCTTTCTTGAGTAAAAACCCCAAGACAAGGGTAAGTGCCACCGCCAGGAAGAAATAAACTCCGACCAGTTTGGTAGCAGTGGCAACGCCGCACATAACGGCTGCCAGCAGGAAATTCCTCCCGAAGCGCAGGTTGTCTCGATTTAGGCAGAAGATGGTCAATACCACCAGAAGGAACACAATCCCATCCGGATGGTACCAGGAATTGTTTTCGAGCACAGCCGGTACGGTGAGCAATAAGGCGAACAAGACCGGCGATCGATATGTACGGAAACCATCCTGCATATAAACCAGCAATAACAACCCCATCAACAGCGGCAACACGCTGACAAATTGACGCAGGATAAGCATCACCAAAGGGATATTCCCTAGCTGCCCAAACCATTGCAGAGGGACGAGCAACAGCGCCGAAGTCGCAAAGAACGGGAAGCCATAATAGTAATAATCGTAAAAAATAAAATGCCTCAAAGCCAGATTCAATGTTGGAGCTGGGGCGATCATGTTAAACACATACGGCAATGGTGCAGTCTCGTCCGGCTGGAAGATCTGCACCATGGACAAATTTTTAGAGGCGACTGCGTTGGGCAGGGCAAATAGAACAAACGCGACTGCAGCCATTGCCAACAGCAGCCCGAATGTCTGTTTCTGGTGGGAAGTCATGAAAATATTAAATCCAATGCAGAACGGGAATGAAGGCAATCAAGGAGAAAATCGCCACCGTCCAGATGGTTCCGACAGTGATCAATTTACTCCGCACGGTTTTCATATCGAAGACCCAGAAAGCAACAACAAAGAAGGTCAGGTAGCCGAAAAGGAAAATCAACCAGGGAGCGCCGCGATTCCACCAGGTGTAATCCCAGGTGAGAGCGCCGGCTGAGTTGAGCAAGTATTCCACAAACACACAAAATGCCGCCCCGACAATGGCGATGAAAACCCGATTCGGAAGGCCCAGAAGGCGGGTCTCCTTTTTTGGGAGCAGCATCTTGGTCCAGATAATGCCGGAAACGGCGAACATGAAGCATATCTCAATATTGAGACCGATGAGGATGAGGAACACGGTCCTGCCAGGTGCCCCCCAGATGGGCGCGAAATTGGTAAAGTGGAAAACCAACCCATTGATGATCTCATTCACCCAGTCCATCCCCCAGAAAGCCAGGCCCGCCAGGATCAGGTTCCAATTTCGTTTTTCGGCTTCGACCGTATAGACGTAGAAAACGAATGCCATCAAGGGGATTACATACCACTGGAATGTGAGATTACCCTGGCGTAAAATGGCAAGCGCTTGTTGTGCAGATTCGGTTGGCATTTAACCCTGCTTAATGGAATTTTTGGATCGCCTTGAAAATGGCTTTGGCGCCGAAATCCAGCGCCGCCACTGGGACGCGTTCATCCGCCGCATGTACGGTGCTGGCAAAATTAAAATCGTCCGGCAACTGCAGAGGCGTAAATCCATAGGTCTGGATTCCCAATTTCGAAAGGAAGCGCGCATCCGTAACGCCGGAAAGGACATACGGTAGTGGGATGCCGGTGGGATCGAGTTCCTTCAATATTTCGCCTAAGAGATTGAATAAACCCATGTCCGCTGCGGCTGGACCAGGTTCTGCCTTGAATACTTCGAATTCAACCTCTTCCCCCAGGATCGCATGCAATTCCCGGATCATATCCTCCGGTTTTGCGCCCGGAACCAAACGCCCATCCATGCCTAAATTGACCTCGCCGGGAATAACGTTGGCCTTATCACTGGCCTGCAGCATGGTTGGACTGACGGTGTTGTGCAGGAGCGGAGAAAAGAGACTGCTCTGTTCACCCAGAAGCTTTAGGACCAGGTTGGTCAGGGCTGGGTTCAGTAATTGGCGGACCACCAGACCGGAAATACTGCCAAGATTCTTTGCCAGGTGCTCGATCATCATCCGAACTGAAGGCGTGACATGGACGGGCAGTTGCTGGGTATCCAGGCTGTGCAACGCTTGTGCGAGCTTTGCCATGGCTCCGCCGCGAATGGGCATGGAGCCGTGTCCGGCGGGTCCGGTAAATGTTGCTTTCATCCAGCAGGTTTGTTTCTCTGCGATCATGATGGGGTAAAAGCGTTTTCCGCTGATGGACAGGTTAAATCCGCCGAATTCCCCCAATGCGTAATGGACCCCGGTAAAAAGCTCGGGGTGCGCTTCCACCAGGTAGTGCACCCCAAAATCATCACCGGCTTCTTCATCTGCCACGGCTGCAAAAATTACATCACCTGGCAATGGGCTATGCTCGACACCGGCCTTCAAGAAAGCTGCCAGCATCATGGCAACCCCGCCCTTCATATCCAGGGCGCCACGTCCCCAAATGAATCCATCCACCAATTTGCCTTCAAAAGGGGGGTAGGTCCATTTTTGACCTTGGGTGGTTACCACATCCACATGTCCATAAAGCAAGAGCGGCGCAGCCTGACCCGTGCCTTTCAGACGAGCGATCAGATTGGGACGGTCGGGTGACCGTGCTACGATGTCTGCCTTTATCCCGGCGTCATGCAACAATCCATGGATATATTCAATACAGGGCACGTTCATTTCCGGGTGGATTTGTGGTGTCGAAGCGGATCAAATTCTGCAGGAGTTCGGCTGGGCGTTCATAAATGGGGGCGGGCTCATTAGGCATTGCAATCTCCTTAATCAAGTCAAAAAAAGCCACGTGGTTTCTTCTGATGATATAGCAGAAACCACGTGGCGTCAAAGGAAATACCCGGATTTTACTTAACCTGCGATGATTTTGTCTCCCTGGGGTATCCGGTGAAATCTTCCAGTTAATTTCCTGCGAGTCCCACTTACCCATCTGCGGACAGGGGACAAGCGAAATGCCAAAAGGATAAAGGTGAGCAGGCCCCACAAGACCGGCCGGATGATATTGCCACGTAATGTGAATATGTCACCTTTCTGCGCCAGGCCATAGTGCAGGATGGCAACCACCACCACCGGATAAACCAACCAATGCAGTCTTTTCCAGTTCTTGCCCATTTTCCGGATGAAATAATCGAAAGATGTAACTGCCAGGGGGATCAGCATAAGCACTGCCAGGACCCCGACCAGGAGGTAGACTTTGCCGATTACGAGCTGCCAGATCTGGACAAAATTAAAAGCGTAATCCGGTCCAAAGAAAATGAGCAAGTGCAGACAGGTATACAGGAAGGCGTACAGACCGACTGCACGTCGCCGCTTGGGCAGGTCTCGAATCCCTGTCAGGGTATACAGTGGGGTCACCGCCAGCGTAGCAACCAGCCAATAAATGGCAATCCGTCCCAGGGTTTGTTCGAGATCCTGAATGGGATTGATCGTCAATTTATTGGCAAAGAAGGCGTAAGTAAGGTACACCAACGGCAGTATGCCAAGCAAGTGAACGGTCAGTCGAAGCCAGGTAAACGTTCTCTTTTTTTTCATTAATAATTGCTCCTTAAATTCATCCCGGTATAAAGCGATGCCACCTCGTCATAGTAGCCATTGAACATCAGTGTAGGAATCCGGCTGAGTTCCCCTATTCGTCGTTCGGTTGCCTGCGACCAGCGAGGATGGTCGACATTGGGATTGACATTGGAATAAAACCCATATTCGTTCGGAGAGATGGTGTTCCAGAAGGTAGCTGGTTGGGTGTCCGTCAACTCGATCTTGACGATGGCCTTGATGCTTTTAAACCCATATTTCCAGGGCACGATCAACCGAATCGGGGCGCCATCCACGTTTGGCATTGGATGACCATATAATCCGGTCGCCAGGATCGTCAGGCGCTGCATGGCTTCATCAAGTCGCAATCCTTCGGTATAAGGCCAGGGATATGTGTAACCGGTTTGGCCCGGCATTTGCGCAGGGTCCATGATCGTCGTGAAGGCTACATATTTCGCGCTTGCCATCGGTTGGACCTGGTCCAATAAATCGCTGAGCTGAAAACCGGTCCAGGGAATGACCATGCTCCAGGCTTCCACGCAGCGCAGGCGATAGATGCGTTCCTTTTGGTCGAACTTAAGCATGTCTTCCATCGAATAGGTTTTCGGGTTTTGCACCAATCCACCCACTTCAATCGACCATGGAGTGGTTTTGAAATTTTTCGAAAGACTGGCTGGTGACTGTTTATCCACAGAAAATTCATAATAATTGTTGTAATTGGTGATTTCGTCGAGCGTATTCAATTTGTCGCCAAGTTCGTCGGTGGTCAGTCCCTGGGCGTTATCAGGAACCGGGGAGCTGGGAGTGGGTGTCAACGCGCTCCATCCAGGTATGGGGGTTGGAACCCCGGGCGGAAGGGTTTGCTGGTTTGCGACCCCACAAGCAGCCAGAAAAGCAGTTGCGCTGACAATCCCTGCGGCTTTTAGAAATTCCCGTCTCGAGAGATACATACTTTCTGGGGTGATCTCGGAGGAAGGGATTGCGACGTGCTTGAGTTTATTTTCCATGATTTTCGACTTCCTTTCTACTGATAAGCTTCTGACAGTAAATCCTTGATTGCAGATTCGGTTTTTGCATAAGCGCCTTCCCCGATTTGGATGTACCGGATATGGCCGATTTTATCGATCAGGTAAATTGTAGGCCAATATTGGTTTTTATAGGTTCTCCAGGTAACACCTTCATTATCTTGCGCCACCGGATAATGTATCCCAAGGTCTTTTACTGCCTGCTTTAAGTTTTCCAGGCTGGCTTCGTAAGGAAATTCCGGATAATGGTTGCCAATTATCACCAGACCCTGGTCGGCGTAAGAGTTGTACCAGGCGTTCAGCTGCGGTATGGTATGCCGGCAGTTGATGCATTCGAAGGTCCACATTTCCAGTAATACAACTTTGCCGTGCAGGTCTGCCAGGCGAAGCGGTTTGGAGGTATTGATCCAGGTTTCATTGGTCAATTCAGGTGCAAGGCCTTTATCAGGCAGGCTAACCTGGACAGGCAAGGTTTGGGTTTGAACAGGTTGTTGAGGCACCGTAGCACAACCAGTCAGGAAAAGCAGAAGTACCGATATTATTATCTTCATCGTTTACCTTTTTTATTAGATTTCAGTATAACGATAAATGATTACGAAAACCTTAAAGGTAAAAAGAATAAATGATTAATCTTGTTTTGGAAGGGAAAAATAAAAACGGGCTCCCAGACCACTCTGGCTTTCAACGCCGATTTTCCCGCCATGTGCTTCAACTATTCCCTTGGCGATTGCCAGTCCCAAGCCTGATCCGCCGGTTGCCTGGTTGCGTGACTTCTCGCCCCGGTAAAAGCGATCGAAAACGTGCGGCAGGTCTTCGGCTGAAATGCCTTCACCGCTGTCTTCGACCGTGATAAGGACAGCCCTGGAAACCACTTCCGCCTTTACCGAAACGGTGCCTCCGGTCGGTGTATAGCGTAGCGCATTGCCCACCAGATTGTTGAGCACGCGGCCGATACGCTGGACGTCAAAGTTCAGTGGATCGACACCTGGGGCTGCCCAACCTGAAAGCTGGATTTCTTGTTTCACCGCCATCCCTGAAAAATTTTCCAGGGTATCAGAAATGAGGTCGGCCAGCGATGCGGGTTCCAATTTTAGTGGGATGCCTCCCGCATCAAGCTGCGAAACTTGGAAGAGATCGTCGATGAGAAGGGATAAATGATCGATTTGTTTCCGCGCCTGCTGGAGGTAGCGACGGGCGGTATCCGGGTCATCGATGATGCCATCCGCCAGCGCTTCCACCAGAACGCGGACACCCGTCAGCGGTGTGCGCAGGTCGTGACCTGCCCAGGCAACCAGGTCGCGTCTTAAAGCTTCCAGGGCGCGTTGGTTTGCATTTGCTTCCTGCAATTGGGTAGCCATCTGATTAAAAGTTCGTGCAAGATCCGCCACTTCATCATTTCCGGTTACCGGGACGCGCACGGCCAGGTTACCACCCTCGATTTCCTTGGCAGCCTGGTCGAGACGATGAATTCTTTCGGTCACTGCACTCGAGAGGAAATATCCCAAAACCATTGCGATTCCACCGGCAAACAGGAGCAGAATGGTTGCCAATAGCAGGTCATGCTGGCTGGCGAACATCAAGCGGGCGGTGATCCATACGTTTAGAAAGGTCAGTAAACTGGCCAGGGCATAGCCCCCCAATAACGACCAGCGCAGGGCGGGAGAGCGCTCCAACCAGCGGAAGCGGTACGCTGCATATCCCGCCAGACCCGAGATCACGGCTGTGATGGTCAAGAACTGAGCCATGTACTCCAGGTCGCTCATCGGCGGCTGCATGATAATGTAGAAAATGCCCAGGGAAACCAGCAGGATGAGTAAGATCCCACCTACCAGGCGTATTATTGAATTAAGGGATGAGGAAGTGCGTGCACCCATGCTCTAAGGCTCGAACTTATATCCGACACCCCAGACAGTTTGCAGGTGACTGGGGTTGGCCGGATCGACTTCGATTTTTTCTCGCAAGCGGCGAATATGAACGGTCACCGTGCTGGGATCGATATACTCCGAAAGTCCCCAGATGTTCTCAAGCAGAAGATCACGTGAAAACACCTGTTTAGGGTGCCGAACGAGGTGATAGAGCATGTCGAATTCTTTTGCTGTCAGGGAAATTGCCTGCCCACGTACCACCACGCTGTGAGTTTGCGGATCCACGCTGATATCAGGGAAAGTGACAGCTACATCCGGATTGGATTTCTCGTCTTTGTTGGTCCGTCGTAAAACCGCTCGCACGCGACTGACCAGTTCCTGTGGGCTGAACGGCTTGATCACGTAATCGTCGGCACCCAGTTCCAGTCCGGCGATGCGGTCGCTTTCCTCACGTCTTGATGTAAGCAGGATGATTGGGACTTCCGACCTGTCGCGAAGATTGCGGGTCAAGGCAAACCCATCCACGCCTGGCAACATCACATCCAGAATTACCAGATCTGGGATCTGGCGGGAAAATGCTTCCTGTGCCTCCAAACCGTTCGCATAAATTTGCACCTGATACCCTGACCGTTTCAGGTAAAGGCTCACTACTTCAGAAATACTGGGTTCGTCTTCAACGACTGCGATAATCGTCATGCCGGTTTCATGATCCATGCTAGCATTCTAAAGAAAATTGCTTAACTTTGGGTAATCAAATTATTACACAAATCTTAACATGTGGCGGTTGAAATTAATATTTTCGTAATGTACTTATGCTAATTTTATAAGAACTGGCTGGTAAACTAATGCGAGCCGTTGATTGGAGGAAGTATGTACAAAAAATTACTTGGCATTTTTTTAGGTGCCGCATTATTATTATCTGCATGTAGTCCGGCTGCCATAAAAAATGGTGCGACACAATCACCAACGCTGCAGGAAACCAATCCAGCCGCTCCGGCCTGGTTTGGTTATGTTTTCACCGATGCCGCCAGCGGGACCAAATTTTCCATGGATGATTTTAAAGGCAAAGTTGTTTTGGTGGAAACCCTGGCCATGTGGTGCACCAATTGCCATGCCCAACAACAACAAGTGCTAGCCTTGCATAGCCTGCTGGGTGCGCACGCTAATTTTATCAGTGTTGGCATAGATATCGATACGAATGAGAAATTGAATGACCTCAAGTCGTATGTTGCATCGAATGGATTTAACTGGACCTATTCGATCGCTTCTCCGGGAGTGGCACGTGAGATCGGGCAGCTGTACGGCAGTGAATTCCTGAATCCGCCCTCCACACCAATGCTTATCATCGATGCGCAGGGAGTTGCGCACCCGCTTCCATTCGGAATAAAAAGTGCAGAGAATCTGCAAAAAGCCCTGGCTCCCTACCTGGGCACCGGTATGTAAATGAAGTCGATTTTCGGGAGGGATTAATTGGTTTTCGGATCCATCTTCACGTCTATCGGTCTCGGCCTGTTGGCCACCACCAGTCCATGTGTCCTGCCGCTTTATCCAGGCTACCTGGCCTACCTGACCGGCGGGGGGGCCTCTGGCAGGAAACGCTATTTCCTGGGATTTTTCGTCCTGCTGGGTGTGTTGACCATGATGCTATTCCTTGGATTGATTATCGCCCTGTTATCTGTCTCGGTGGGGCGTGCACTTTCCATAATCATCCCCCTTTCCGATTTGTTGATTGTCTCTTTGGGCGTGCTGTTGTTGCTGAATATCAATCCTTTCAAGGCGCTGCCCCAGGTTCAGGTGCCGGTCTTAAAGAATCCACTCTTCAATTCCTTTATTTATGGCTTACTTTATGGCCCGATCGCCCTGCCGTGCTCCGGACCTCTGGTTGTGGGCATCTTCGCTTATTCGCTAACCGCCGGAGAAGTATTGGGGAAATTGAGCGTTTTCCTGTGGTTCGGGTTGGGATTTGGGTTACCACTTCTGGCGCTCTCTTTGATCTCTGGGGCTCTCCAACGCAAGATCACCACCTGGTTTGCAAGACATTCCAGGTTGGTAAACACGCTTGGTGGGATCCTCCTGATTGGTGTTGGCGTGTACGATTTCGTTGCTAACTGGGCAATGCTGCGTTTATTTTTTCACTTTTAACCAGGTCAGTCTCTTCCCTTAACAACATCGCCTTCTTGCGTGCAGACCCATAGCGATAATTCCCAAAATCCCCGCTTTTTTGCAGTACCCGATGACAGGGAATGAGGTATGCCAGTGGATTATGTGCAACTGCATTCCCAACCGCGCGAGCAGATCGAGGTGAACCGATCCAGGTTGCCAGGTCCTGATACGTGGTTACCCGACCGGCCGGCAATTGCAGGAGCGCCTCCCAGACCTTGATTTGAAAATTGGTGCCGCGCAGTTCCACCGGGATGGATTTGCCGGACTCGGGCGAGAAAATCTGTGCAACCACCGCAGCGGTGCGATCTGGCAGTTCGATCAGGCTGGCATTCGGCCAGGATTGAAGCAGCAATCCCAGGGTAAAGGAGCGGTCGTCCTCCACAAAAGCCAGGAAGCATATGCCTCGCTCTGTCAGCGCTAATAAGCACTCGCCGAAAGGAGTCGCATGAAATCCATAACTGATTTCCATGCCGTCACCTTTGGAGCGGAACTGGCCGGGAGTAACCGCTTCGGTTTGCACAAAAAGATCGTGCAACCTGCCTGGGCTGGATAAACCGGATTCATAGGTAGCCTCCAACAGGTTGCTGGAGCGGGATAGAAGCTCCTTGGCGTGTTCCCGTGTAAGGAACTGCAGGAAGCGTTTGGGACTGATTCCGGCCCAGCGCGTAAATAACCGTTGGAAATGGTATGCGCTCAGACCCACCTGTTCCGCAATCTCATTCAGCTCGGGCTGGCGCAAGGAGTTCTTCTCGATATATCGAATAGCTAGTTCGATACGGGAGTAATCTTCAGATAGTTGTTTCAAGGTAGACATGCTCATATCGCTCTTCCTTTGAACTTGCCCCCATTCTAGTCCGCCTTTGCAGATCAAGCCACCCAAATCTTGCGCATTCTGTTGAAGCTGGGACAATATAATACAAACATGCCTGTATTTCTGCTGGATTTCGTACTCAGCCCCATACCGAATTATTTATAAGGGACTGATTTACTCCGGATAAGAAATTGATTGGTTGATACAGTCTTGCAGTTTGGATGCAAGCATCCGGATATTTGGCTCTTCCATCAGGGAAAGGTGGTTTCCCGGCACATCACAAACTTCTACTTCTTCTGCAAAATGTCCCCAGCCCCTGAATTTTTTATCGGGATGGGCAACCATGATCTCTTCATTTGCCCGAAAGAGGGTGATTTTTCCCGGATATCTGGAAAAACGATATTTAGATGCAGCAATATAGTTCGCTTCTTCCACATCCATAATATATTCAGGGATATTTGGATGATTGAACATAGAAATGGGGAGAGCATCTCCCAGTTTTTCCTGATCAAGCCTCTCTTTGCCACGGTTGAAACCGGACCGAAGGTAATCATATTTCTCTGTAATTGGCACATCCTTGATTTTTCTATAATGAAACTTTATTTTTTCAATTAATAATTTTAAGCTGGTAGGAAATTCTTGTCGGCAAATTAATTCTATCTGATTTGAGGATATCCGCACTTGTATCGATCATGACCACAAGTGCTGCTTTATGACCCTGTCTTTGTAATTGTAGCGCCATTTCATACGCAACCAGCCCGCCAAAAGAATGCCCCCCGATCAAATAGGGCCCGTTCGGAAAGAGTTCACGAATTTCTTTCAGATAGTGGGCGGCCATCTCTTCGATGGTATTCAGTGGAGATAATTCCAGGCTGAAATCCCCTGGACTGCAATCCATAAAATGGTTGATCGGCATCCAGGTATTTCGCGATGTTGCGATAGTAAAGTGCTCCTCCGCCAACCCCATGAACGATGAAAAAAGGTGGCTTTTTTCCTTCCGGCTTGATTGCAACAAGGGATGATCGAATATTGGTGAACCCCCCTGCATTGATGCATTTAGCCAACCCTCTGATGGTGGGATATTGAAACAAAATTGCTAGAGGTAATTTGATCCTGGAAAATTCTTCTATTTCGGAAAATAGGCGCACGGCCAGCAACGAATGCCCACCGAGTTCAAAGAAATCATCATTGATTCCAATCCGTTTATATCCCAATAATTCCTGCCAAATCGAGACCAACTTTTCCTCTGTGTTGTTTCCTGGGGGTTGATATTGGTCTTGTTCGGTTGTGCTTTCAAGGCCCAGGAGAACCTTTCGGTCTAATTTTCCATTGGTAGTCAGTGGAAAAGTCTGTAAAAACACAAAAGCAGACGGGACCATGTACGCAGGCAATATTTCTAACAGGAAATTACGAATTTTGGTCACTTCAAGATTTTTTTCCATGCTTGTGCTAATAAATCCAGTCAAGTGCTTATCGCCTTGTAAATCCTCTTTCAAGAGCACGATTGCCTGATCCACCTCTGGAATTCGCTTGAGGGCAGCCTCGATCTCACCCAATTCAATCCGGTAGCCGCGGATTTTCACCTGGTCGTCCACACGTCCGAGAATTTCGATGTCCCCATTATGATGGAAGCGCGCCAGGTCACCAGATGCATACATCCGGTCTCCAGGTATTCCAGATAACGGATTTGGAATAAACTTCTCATCGGTCAGGTCTGGGCGATTGTGGTAGCCGCGTGCCAACCCCTCTCCAGCGATATAAAGTTCACCGATGACCCCTACCGGAACTGGGTTTAACCGCTCATCCAGAATATACACCTTGGTGTTTGCGATTGGTTTTCCTATCGTGATGGGCTGTCCCGGAGTCAGTCGGGTGGATGTACACTGGATGGTAGCCTCGGTCGGTCCGTACAGGTTGTACACTTCCCCGCAGGTTTGCATCAACCATTCAGCTAGATCAGGTGAGAAAGCTTCCCCTCCACAGAGGATTTTCAGCCCAGGCTTTCCCTGCCAGCCTCCTAATTGCAACATTCGCCAATGAGCCGGAGTGGCATCCATCCAGGTTAGGGGTAATTCCATGATCCGCTTAGCAAGGAGCGTGCTGTCGTAAATTTCCTCTTCAGTAGCCACTGCGAGGGTCCCACCGCAGCATAAGGGGCCCAGGATATCGAAAACGGATTGGTCAAATACAGGTGTTGTCACCAGAAGCGAAAGGTCATTCTTCGAAAGCCCAGTGCGTTGGTTGGTGGAAAGCAGACTGTTAATCAGGCTGCGGTGCTTTATTTCCACTCCTTTTGGTTTGCCGGTCGATCCGGATGTGTAAATAATATACGCAAGATTTTCTGAAGTGATATTGTTCTCAGGATTCAAGGTATTTTCGAAAGAAGCTGAGGCGACGATCTCATCTATTTTGATAATTGTTAAATTCGGAGGATAGTCGTTCTTTGATAGAGAGGATTGTGTTACCAGGAGTTTCATCCCTAAATCCTGAATGATTTCATTTCGGCGATCCTCCGGGAAGATTGGATCTATCGGCACATAAGGACTGCCGGCCTTCATTATCCCCAGGATGGAAATTACCAGATCATCGGAACGTTCAAGGTACAGACCAACTGGGACTTCAGGTCCGGCACCTAGCTTACGCAACGAATGAGCAATTCGGTTAGCTCTCTCGTTTACTTCACGATAGTTCAGTTTTTGCTTCTTGAATACCACCGCAGGTAAGTTTGGCGTTTGTTCTACCTGTTCCTCGAACAAAATGGGAAAATTCTTATTTAGTGGGAAAACCTGTGAAGAATCGTTAAATTCTATAAGGATTTGTTCTCTCTCAGAATCAGACAGGAAATTGAAATCGTAGATACTTTCTGTCGGTTCTGAAACCATCCACCCAATAATTTTCTGGTAATGTGCAAGCAGCCTCATTGCCGTGCTCTGTTCGAACAAATCAGTGTTGTATTCCAATTCAAGATGCAATTTCTCTTCATTGAGCTCTACGTTCAAGGATAGATCATATTTGGCAACAGGGGAGATTATAGGCGCTGGAACAAGATTGCATTCTCCCAGACGAAATTCCTGGATCTTGAAATCATCAATCGAAAACATTGTTTGATAAATGGGAGAATATTTTAAATCTCTATGAGGCGAATATTCATTAACAAGATTTTCAAAAGGTGTGCTTTGCCACTCATAAGTATCAAGCGATGCTTGGCGGACCTTTTCTAATAACTGTGACACCTTGGGGTGGTTGCTTAAATCCAACCGAAGTGGCATTGTGTTAACAAAATACCCCAAAATGTTTTCCAAACCTTTACTTGAACGGTTTGCCATTGGTATACCAATGATTATGTCTTCCTGTCTGCTGTAACGGGCTAATAAAACCGCATACGCAGCACACATTACCATGAAAAAGGTGATCTTTTCTCGATTTGCTAGTGTCCGTAGAGCTTCTGCCTTTATTAATCCCAAATCCATATTCACTCGGTTGCCCCGAAACGACTGAGTTGACGGACGAGGATGGTCAGTTGGTAATTCCAGAAATTCGGGCGCTCCGTCCAACGTCTTCTTCCAAAATGCTAACCCTTTTTCATATTCGAAATTCTTTAAGGAAGCCTGTTGCCAGAATGCATAATCGGCATAATCCAATTCCAAAGGAGGAAGGTAAGGTTCCTCTCCTGCGGCAATTTGTGCATAGACATTTGATAGTTCGCTTTGAAAAATTCCCCACGACCAGCCGTCAAAAATAATATGGTGAAAATTCAACAACAGGATATGAGTAGAGTTTTTACGTGACCACAAGTGGGCTCGGAAAAGTGGAGGATTTTCTAATTCAAAGGGTTCATTAGCTACATCAGAAATTTCCCTTTCGTCCGTTTCACTGATTAAATCGTGAATATCTAATGCCCAATCTACTTTGTCGGCAACTTCAATATATGGTTCTCCATCCAGTGCATGAAAACTCATTCGCAGAGATTCGTGTCGGTAAATTAAATATAGGAATGCTTTCTCCAACGCATGAAAATCGAGTTCCCCTCGGATGGTATATTTCATTCGAATATTGTAGGTTAAACTCTTTCCCTCCAACTGATACTGGAACCATAACCCTCGTTGAGATGACGATGCTGGAATTGGTTTGGATCGATCAGCGCGTGGAATTAATAACTTTTTGGCGTCCTTGTTTTCTTCGCTTTGAATAACCTTTGCAAGTTTACGAATAGTATCATTTTCCAGAAGACTAGCGAATGCTGTAGATCGTCCGGTTTCTTCGCGAACTCGGGTTAACAAACGAGCGGCCAGTAAGGAATTCCCGCCAAGCTCAAAAAAATGATCTTCCACACTAATCTTGGTCAATCCGATGGTTTCCTCCCAGATTAAAACAAGTTGTTTTTCCAGGGCATTTTCAGGAGCAACATACTGAACTTGTTCTTCTCTGGCATCTAGTTTTAATAAAGCTTTGCGATCAATTTTTCCATTAACAGTCAATGGAAACGAGTCAAGCACTACGAAGCCGGATGGGATCATGAACGCTGGTAATTTATCCCGCAGATTTTCTCGAATTTCGTTTCCATTGAATTTGTGTTCATTAGATAAATTAAAATCCATGGGGGAAAAAGGATTAATATAACCAACTAGCCGCTTATTGCCTGCATTTACCTTGTCGTCTACCGCAAGAACGATTGCTTGATCTATCCCTGGAATTTGAACTAGTGCAGCTTCAATTTCTCCTAATTCAATTCGGTAACCGCGGATCTTTACCTGGTTGTCAACCCGACCTAGGATTTCAATCTCTCCGTTTCGTAGGAGACGCGCTAGGTCACCAGAAGCATAGATCTTGTCTCCTGGTACCTCTTTGAAGGGGTTTTCAATAAATTTCTCGGCAGTCAGTTCGGGACGGTTATGATAACCACGCGCGAGCCCTATGCCTCCAATATACAGTTCCCCTGAAACCCCGAAAGGCACCGGATTCAGATGCAAATCAAGGATGAACAAGCTCGTGTTTGCGATTGGTCTTCCTACTGTGATGGGCTGCCCTGGGGTCAGTCGTTTGGATGTACACTGGATAGTTGCCTCGGTAGGTCCGTACAGGTTGTACACTTCCCCGCACGTTTGCATCAGCCATTCCGCCAGGTCAGGTGAGAATGCTTCGCCTCCACAAAGGATTTTTAATCCGGGTTTTCCTTGCCATCCCGCATTCTGAAGCATTCGCCAGTGAGCTGGTGTAGCATCCATCCAGGTAATAGGCCAATCCATTATTAAATTCATTAAAAGATTGCTATCAAATATTTCTTGTTCAGACGCAATAACTACGGTTCCACCGCAGCAAAGAGGACCAAGAATATCGAACACAGATTGGTCAAATACTGGCGTGGTTACAAGCAACGACATATCTTCGGTTGATAGTCCTACACGTTGGTTGGTGGATAAAATACTATTTATCAAACTTCGATGTGTTATTTCCACACCTTTAGGCTTCCCAGTTGACCCGGATGTGTAGATGATATATGCCAGATTATCTGATTTTATTATGTTTTCTGAATTCGATTTACTTTCAAAAGACATGAAATCTGACATCCCATCCACAGTCAAGAGTTTTAAACCAGTTGGTAATTGTTCCTTTGCTAATGATGTTTGCGTAATGAGGATGTGCGTCCCTAAATCCTGGATGATTTCAGAGATACGTTTCTCCGGGTAGATCGAATCAAAAGGCACATAAGGGCTGCCTGCCTTGAGGATGCCCAGGATGGAAATCACTAAATCAGCCGATCGCTCGAGATAGAGACCAACTGGAATATCAGGACCCGCTCCCAGTTTTCGCAGTGAATGGGCGATCTGGTTCGCTTTCTCGTTTACATCGAGATAAGTCAGTTGTTGGTCCCTGAAAATTATCGCTTGTGCGCCAGGAGCTCTCTCCACCTGATCTTCGAATAATTGATGCACACACTTTTCGCGGGGATAATCCGTACTTGTGGAATTCATTTCCACAAGAATATGTTCACACTCCTGATTGGAGAGGATAATAAATTCATGTACGCTGTTTTCGGGATTGGAAACCATCCATTCCAAAACCCTCTGATAATGCTCAAGCATTCGCTGGATGGTTGAGGCATCAAACAGATCCGTGTTGTATTCCAATTCAAGCTGCAATTTTCCTTGCAGTGTTTCCACGCCTAATGAAAGGTCGAATTTGGCAATATGTCTTTCGGGAAATGTTGGCAAAGCCGTACAATCCCCAAGATGCATTTCTCGATTCGAAAGATTATCCATTGAGAACAGAGTTTGAAAAACGGGGGAATATTTAGGATCTCTGTGCAGGTTTAATTCTGGTACCAGAGTTTCAAATGGAATAGCTTGCCATTGATAAGCATCCAATGCAGATTGCCGAACGCGTGTTAGCAGCTCAGATAGATTTGGATTACCGCTCAAATCTAATCGTAGCGGCAATGTATTTACAAAATAACCGAGTATGTCTTCCAATTCTTTGCGAGGACGGTTGGCCATTGGAATTCCGATGACGATGTCATCCTGGCGGCTGTAGCGATTAAGCAGAATTGCATATCCCGCAATCATGACCATGAAAAGAGTGATTTTTTCATGATTTGCGAGAACACTAAGATGGTCGGCTAATTCTTTCGACAGGTCCAATTGAACCTGGTTGCCACGATAGGTCTGAACTGCCGGGCGGGAATGATCAGATGGCAAATCTAGGAGTTCGGGTGCCCCATCCAGGGCTTTTTTCCAATATTCCAACCCTGGAGCGAATCCATCGCCTTTAAGCGAGGCCTGCTGCCAGGAGGCGTAATCGGCAAAATCCAGTTCCAATGGTGGCAGATCGGGGTCTTCTCCAGAAATAATGCTGGTGTAAACCCTTGATAATTCGCGTTCAAAAATACCTTGCGACCAACCATCAAATACAATGTGGTGAAAATTCAGCAATAAAACATGGTTAAGCTTGTCATCAGTCCATAAATGAGCTCGAAACAAGGGCGCTTTATCCAACAGAAAGGGTCGATTGGCTTCTTCGGATAATTCTCGCTCAGCAGTTAACCCGGACACATGGCGGGAGTCCAATTTCCACTCAACGGAATCTGAAATGACCAAATAAAGCTCGCCATCCTTGGCGCTGAAACTCATTCGCAGAGATTCATGGCGAGCGATTAAATATTGGATGGATTTCTCCAGCGCCGATATGTCGAGTTTCCCCTTGATATGATAAGGGCAAATCAAGTTATATGTGCTGGTTTTTCCTTCCAACTGGTATTGAAACCACAGTCCCCGCTGTGAGGAAGACGCTGGAATAAGTCGGTTGCGATCAGCTCGTGGAATAGGCTTAACCTGGACATGGGACGTTTCCAGATTGAGAAGATAAGCAACAATTTCCGCTTTTTTTTCTCGTAAAGTATTTTGAAGCTCAGGTGATAAAGCTCCATCCGGATAATCGATCACCAGGTTTCCCTGATCGACTTCGACTTTGATGTCCTTTTCTTTTAAATCAATGAGGAAGTCCTGGAATGTTCATATAATAATTTTTCTGCGGACTGATTTGTCGTTTACATTCTGAATAGTCGATTGCTGGGCTAATTCAAGATCCAATTTAGCTGCCATGTCACTCAAATTAGAATCCTTGAAAATCGCGTGGATAGGGATAAAAATATTTAAATCTTGTTGAATTCGTGTCGCAACTTGCATTGCATTGAGAGAGTTACCCCCGATCTCAAAGAAATCGTCGTTCATCCCAACACGGGATTGTTCCAATACTTCCATCCAAATCTTGGCGAGGATTTTCTCGGTATTTGTACGGGGCGCAGTGTAATCTCGAGGCATCAAATCTTCCCACCGAGGGTTGGGAAGAGCCTGTCTATCGATCTTCCCATTTGGAGTGCGTGGAAATGATTTCAACCTAATAAAGTAGGAAGGGATTTTATAATCCGGCAGCCGGTCTCTGACAGCTTGGCGTAAAACCCCAGCCAAATCCTCGAATTTCACCTGGGGAATTACATAGGCGACTAACCGGTTCTCTTTATCTTTGAATGTGTGACTGATCACAACGGTATCTTTTATCAATCCAGTTCCAAGAAGGACAGACTCGACTTCCTGAGGTTCAACTCGATAACCGCGGATTTTAACCTGATGATCCCGTCTGCCACAATGAACCAGGCAGCCATCTGGTAGAAAGCGTCCCAGGTCGCCTGTTCTGAAGATGCGGTTTTCGCCTCCTTGCGGATCTGGTAGGAATACCGCTTTATTCAATTCCGGTCTTTGCCAGTAACCAACTGCCATGTAAGGGCTTTGGACAACGATTTCGCCAATCTCACCGGGAGCAACCGGGTCGCCGTTTTCATCCTGTAACAAAATTTCGACATCCCTAACCGGATAGCCGATCGGAATTGGTTCTTTCCCGAGGATAATTGTTTTATCCAGGATGTTTTGGCGGGTGGTACCAGTTTCAGTAGACCCCAAGCCGGTGAAAATTCTGCAACTATCCGGAAAAAATTCTTTGTAAATCTCTACGTCGTTGTTGCTTACTGCTTCGCCGCCTAATATGATCAAACGCACGCTTTGTAATTGTTCTGGTCGAGGAATGAATTCACCCAATTGGTGAAATAAGCTTGGAATGGTGTGCAGAACTGTAAGTTTCTGTTGCTCTACCCAATCCAAAAAAGCTGCGATACCCAACGTACGAATATCAAATGGTAGCAAAGCGGCACCAGAAGTGATTGCGTTCATATTGCCGCGCAGCATCCCCATTACGCTGGATGGGTAGAGCATGCTCATGCGGTCTCCTGAACCGAGCTGGAGGAATTCCTTTTGCCGGAATGCATTATGTAGGAGACTTTTATGCGTATGTATCACACCTTTTGGCTTGCCAGTTGATCCACTGGTATAAAGAATGACAGCTTTTCCATCGGATGGGACAGAGCAGTTAACATTTTCTTCCGATTCGTTGGAATGTAATTCTTGCATATTATAGCAAGAATCATTTGGGTACAACTGCCTGGCCGGCTTTACCGTCTCATTATCAGCCAGGAATATTCTGGCATATGCATCCTTTGCGATGAAAATATTATGAGAATCGGGGAATTCCGGGTCAATCGGTAAGGCAATATTGCCAGTCTTCAATACGCCTAGTAGAGCCGCCAGATAAAGCGGCTTGTTCCGAAAGAATAGGCCGATCGGCTGCCCGGTAACTGGAGAAATGCTTAGGATTTCTCGCGCCATCCGGTTGGCATAGGAATTTAATTGTTGGTAGGTTAGGAAGGTTTCGCCATCCTTGATTGCTAAATGATCCCCATACTTTAGGACGGTGTTTTCGAAAACGGAGGCAATGCTCTGGCTTATAAAAGGTGCAGAGGCTTGATTAGAATTATCTTTTAATCCGGACATAATACCCACTGCAGAGAATTAATGATTATATTATTGGATAAATTGTATCATATTAAAAAATTGCCTCTGAAAACTTCTCTTTAAAATCTAGAGCAGAGGCTACCAGGTAAAGTTAGCGAAAAGAGTTCTTGCTGCGAGTCTCCCGCAGTTAATTTTCCGAAATTCGGCGGTTGAGCAGATCCGTCGAGAGTTCGATATCTTCACGTACTTCTTCTGGCGTGGCCGCGCCGATTGCCACCATGTTCTGGTGACGAAATTGAAATTAACAAGGCTGGTATGTGACCAACCCAGGAACCAGTTCGTACCGACCAGTAAACGCTGCAGGCATAAGCCGCCAACAACCGTTCACGGAATTCATCCTGATCGATCAACAGGTTCTCCGATAATTTAAAGTCTTAGGCACAATTGCAGATTTTAACTTATTTCAAAAACTCATGGATTGGAATATCAGGAAAATCAACGATGGCGACGCTGGTTGCGTTTGATACCCTGTGACTGAGATTTTCTTTCAGGTGGAGGAGTATCGGAAGGCTGAGCAATCGGAGCGTGCAGGCTCTGTTGGTAATAGTCATCCAACAACATCGTGATTATTGGTAATTCTTCCTCGTTCTCGGCCAGCGTACGGGCCAGTGGCGCAAACCGGTGCGAGCGTTCCGTCTGGAGTTTATCCCGCAGCCGCAGTCGAGCTTCCAGCAGGGCAGTGGTGCGTTCTGCCACGACAGCTTCCACGTCCTCGTCAGATGGGATGGCGCGTTCTTCGAAACTGAATATCGAACTCACGTCCGATCCGGTCCAGGGCAACTTTCTCGAGCTGGTTTACTAAAGTAATGGCAATGCCGCTGGCACCTGCCCGACCGGTTCGTCCAGCCCGGTGGATATAGGCTTCTGCTTCTTCTGGTGGTTCATATTGAATGACATGCGATAATACGGGGATATCCAGCCCGCGTGCAGCCACATCGGTTGCCACAAGGAAGCGCAGGCTGCCGGCTCGGATACGGTCGATGACACGGTCACGCTCGCTCTGGGACAGATCTGCACTCAACTCATCCGCGTCATAGCCAAAACGTTGCAGGACGACCGAAACATAATGAACGCGCGCTTTGGTATTACAGAAAATGATCACCGAAGAGGGATTTTCGATTTCGATCAGGCGAACCAGGCTGCGGTCCTTATCCATACCCGGGACAACGTAATAGATATGTTCGGTATCCGTCACGTATACATGATCAGTGCTCAGGCTGAGGAATTCTCCATTATGAATGAACTCCCGCGCTGTCCGAATGACCGAGTCTGGGAAGGTCGCTGAGAACATGCAGGTATGCACGGGGCGTTTGGGCAGGTAGCGCTGTAATTCCCGCATGTCTGGATAAAACCCCATCGAAAGCATCCGGTCAGCTTCGTCATAAATCATCATCCTGACGTGGTCGAGAGAGAATGTGCGTTTTAACAGGTGGTCGAGCACACGTCCAGGTGTGCCAACCACGATCTGGGCTCCGCCTTTCAACGCGCTGGTCTGGGCGCCATATCCAACTCCGCCATACACCGCTACGGTTCGTAGACCGGTCTCCCCAAAGATCTTTTCTGCCTCCTGCCAGACCTGCCGTGCCAGTTCGCGCGTGGGAACCAGGATCAAGGCCTGACAGTCTGCCCGGGACGGCTCGAGCCGGGACAGCATGGGCAGAAGAAAAACCCCGGTTTTGCCACTGCCGGTGCGAGCCTGGATCATCATGTTACGGCCTGCCAGCAGGTAAGGGATGGCGCGTGCCTGGACCTCTACCAGGGAGTCCCAGCCAGCCCTTACTGCTGCTTCCTGCAAGTTTATGGGCAACTGATTAAAGGTGATTTCTGCCAAAGGGTTGGATGGCTGTCCCAGAAGGGGATGTGTAGGATTTTCCAAAGGGTTCTCGATTTTTTGATTCGGTTCGATTATCCAGTATATCATTGACATTGCATGTTTTCTATAGGGGAGATTGACGGAAACACGACCTACTCTAATATTCCACCGTAATAGGTAGCAATAGATGGCGCGAGCAACTTGAATTGGAAAGTCATGCTATCTTTTCTCCAATAGGATGGAGCCAGAGCTGCTTGCAAGGACTGCTGGGGAATGCCTCGCCCAAGAATGTTGAGCAGATTACGCTTGAGCTGGTCCGACAAATCACCCAAAAATTGGGAAAAGGAGGCTCTTTACACCCCTGATTCCTGTCCTCTTCTCCCACTTTCCGGAATTGATCCTCGTTGTTTTGAAAAATCGCTTCGCGCGCACCCCGTAAAAAGGGCATTTTTACCCTGTAGGGGGCTACCCGCTGGGCCGCCCTTCCTGGTTCTTCCCTCACTCCCAGCGGAGACGCTCCCCCGTTTGCCTCCATGGAAAAGTCTTGCCATCTCACATTCAGTCGACCTTGCGCTGTAATACAAAGTCAGTAGTATTTTCCATTTCGTTGAGGGTGAGTGAAAAATGTCATGGATTTCAAATCAAGGCAAAGGATTCCGAGAGTTTGTTCACAAATGTGACAAACCCGATAAATGGCAGTGATATATGTTACTTGTTAATACAACCTAAAAATTGTAATAATATCCATAATATGTTGCATTAGTATACAAAGTCATGGAAAAGCAAATTGGTGTTGATCAGAGTTCTGGCGCGCAAGTTCAACAGTATCTCGATACTGGAACAACTCCGTTTACATGCGCCTCTCTCAAGAGCCAGCCTGGCAAAATCCACCGGCCTTACCCGCAGTTCTATCTCAAGGATTGTCGACCAGTTAATATCTGGAAATCTGATTCGCGAGATCGGAGCGCAGCAGGATAGCGTTGGCCGGCCGGGGACCCTGATGGAACTTAACCCCGCTGGGGGATCAGCTATCGGTATTGAGTTGGGGGTTGATAAAGTCTCCGTTATTCAGACAGATTTTGTTGCCCAGATACTATGGCGAAAGGATATCCGCCTGCCTGATGAAGCGGAGTTACATGCATATCTTAATGTCGCCGAAGAGTTGATCGAAGAAGCCATCCAAAATTCGAATGCGCAGGGATTGCAGCTATTCGGCATCGGGGTGGGAGTGTGGGGCGTTGTGGATGTTTTGAAGGGGGAAGTGCGTTATGCACCAAATCTGAAATGGCGTAATGTTCCACTCAAGCAGCTTTGGGAAGACAAATTCGGTTTGACCGTATTTGTGGATAATGAAGCCAATGCGGCTGCCATGGGGGAATATTATCTGGGGCAGGCAGGCAGAGCCAAATATATGAAAGATTTTATTTATTTGAGTACAGGCATCGGCCTGGGTGGAGGCGTGGTCAATTCAGGGCAGGTATTTCGTGGTTGGAATGGTTATGCTGGTGAAGTTGGGCACATGACTATCGACAGGAACGGAGAGAACTGCCAGTGCGGGAAAAAGGGGTGCTGGGAAACCCTGGTCGGCACACGTGTGGCCATTCGGCGATACCAGGAGCGTACTGGTAAATTGCTTCCATTCGATGATTTGGTTGCATTACTGCATGCCAAAGACCCTCTCAGCCTGGAAATATTCACAGAAATGGCGATGGCATTGGGCCTCGGCATCGGGAATCTGGTTAATGTTCTCAACCCTCGCTGCATTGTGATTGGCGGAGAGCTTGAAAGCACTTTCGATATAATCCTCCCGATAATAAATGATACTTTTTCCAAAAACTGTTTATCCGTTTCGCAAGAAAATACGCACATCTTCCCATCCGATCTCGGCTCGGATGCTTGCGTACTGGGTTGCGTGGCGCTTATCCTGGATGAGGTAATCAGACAGCGGACCTGGTAGCAGGTCAATTATGAAAATGAAAACGTAATGTAGCCTTGGCAAGGCAAAATGTTTTCAAAGTTGTCAGCCTCGTGGCGGCAGTGCTCGAGGATTTTTATTCAAGAGAAATCACAAGACAGGAGACAATCCCAATGCCCTCAAAGCAACAATCTCAATCCTCTGATAAATTCACCTTTGGCCTGTGGACGGTGGGTCAAACCGGGCGGGATCCCTTCGGCGGCCCGGTACGCCCGGCCAAAACTCCCGCCGAACTGGTGCGCCTGTTGGGCGAAGTGGGCGCCTACGGCGTCAACTTCCACGATAACGACCTGATCCCGATCGACGCCACGCCTGCCGAAGCCGAGGCGATCAAGCGCGACTTCCGCAAGGCGCTCGAAGAGACCGGTCTGAAGGTGCCGATGGCCACCACCAACCTGTTCTTCGATCCGGTCTTCAAGGATGGCGCCTTCACCGCCAACGACCCCAAGGTGCGCGCCTATGCACTGCAGAAGACCATGCGAGCCATCGACCTGGGGGCGGAATTTGGGGCGAAGGTGTACGTATTCTGGGGCGGGCGGGAAGGCGTGGAAACGGACGCCGCCAAGAACCCGCTGGATGCGATCCGGCGCAACCGGGAAGCCATGAACTTCCTGTGCGAATACGTGCTGGACAAGAAATATGCCATGAAGCTGGCGCTGGAGGCCAAGCCGAACGAACCGCGCGCCGACATGTACAACCCGACCATTGGGCACATGCTGGCATTCATCACCACGCTGGACCACCCGGAAATGGTGGGGGTGAACCCGGAAGTGGCGCACGAGCACATGAGCGGGCTGAACTTCATGCACGGAGTGGCGCAAGCCTGGGAGGCCGGCAAGCTCTTCCACATCGACCTGAACGACCAGCACCCCGGGCGCTTCGACCAGGACCTGCGTTTCGGTTCGCGTGACCTGAAATCGGCCTTCTTCCTGGTCAAATTCCTGGAAGACGTGGGTTACGACGGCAGCCGGCATTTCGATGCGCACGCCTACCGCACGGAGGATTACGAAGGCGTCAAGGCTTTCGCGCGTGGCTGCATGCGCACCTATCTGCTCTTGAAGGAGAAGGCCGCCCGGTGGAATGCCGATGCGGAGATCCAGGCGATCCTGGCGGAGGTCAATGCCACCGACGAAAAAATGTCAGCCTTCTTCGGCAAGTATTCCGCCGCCAAGGCGGAGGCGCTGAAAGCCCAATCCTTCGACCGGGCGACGATCGCCAGTCGCGGCCTGGGATACGAGCGCCTGGACCAGTTGACCATCGAATTGCTGCTGGGGGCGAAATAAACGGTCAGAATTATCGACAAATATCCATTTCGACTTTCACATACCAGGGTTTTCCACGAAACGCGACGCAAATAAAGATGGAACCATTTTTACTGCTGATCGTTGAAAACCATTTATACTAAGGATTATCAATGTCATCTCTACTTTACCTGGGTCTTGATATTTCCACTACCGGAAGTAAAGCCTTGCTGATCGACCAGTTTGGGGTAGTTATTGCTACAGCCTCTTCGCCGCACAGCTTGCAAACGCCTCGGCTGCTTTGGTCGGAACAGGATCCCCTGGAATGGTGGCAGGCTGTATCGAGTGCCATCCGGAATGTCCTCCAGGAAGCGCAGGTGAATGGGGATTGTGTTGCTGCAATTGGATTGACCGGCCAAATGCATGGCCTGGTCCTTCTGGATGAAGCCGGTCAGGTCTTGCGCCCCGCCATATTATGGAATGATCAACGCACGCAATCCCAATGTGACGAGATCCATCGGCGTGTCGGCCGTGAGAATTTCATCCAGATTACCGGCAACATTGCGTTGACCGGCTTTACCGCACCCAAGATCCTATGGGTGCAGGAGAATGAGCCCGAAATCTATGCCCAGGTCCGGCATGTACTCCTTCCCAAGGATTTCATCCGTTATCAGTTGACCGGCGTGTATGCCATGGATAAGGCAGGAGCTTCAGGAACGGTACTTTTCGACCTGTCTCAACGTACCTGGTCCCCGGAGATATTGTCTGCCCTGGATATTCCCTGGGAATGGATGCCGCCTACCTATGAGGGTCCGCAATTCACGGGCGAAATTACCTCCGAAGCCGCCCACGTCACCGGTCTGCTGGCTGGGACACCGGTTGCATCCGGTGGTGGCGATCAGGCAGCCCAGGCGGTTGGTGTCGGGGCGGTTCAACCGGGTGTGGTAGCGCTGACGGTTGGCACCAGCGGCGTAGTATTTGCCACAACTCCGTCTGCCCTGGTCGAACCTGAAGGCCGGTTGCACGCCTTCTGTCACGCCGTGCCCGGCATGTGGCACTTCATGGGAGTCATGCTTTCGGCAGCCGGTAGTTTGCAATGGTATCGTGATACCTTGGCCCCGGGGATGAGTTTTGACGATCTGTTGCTCGAAGCTGTAAATGTACCCGCTGGGAGCGAAGGCCTTCAATTCCTGCCTTACCTGAGTGGTGAACGCACACCGCATCCTGACCCTCTTGCACGCGGCGCATGGGTAGGGTTGACTTTGAGGCATGGGCGTGGTCACATGACAAGGGCGTTGCTCGAGGGCGTTTCTTTCGGTCTCAAGGATAGCTTTAGCCTGATCCAGGAATCCGGGCTGGGCGAGATCCGACAGGTGCGCGCCTCTGGTGGCGGCACACGCAGTGCTCTATGGCGCCAAATACTCGCCTCGGTTCTGGAAGCGGAATTGGTGACGGTCAACACTTCCGAAGGTGCGGCCTTTGGTGCAGCCCTTTTAGCCGGGGTGGGTGCCGGCTCCTGGGCAGACGTCCCTTCGGCCTGCGCGGAAGCGGTACAAATCACCGGAAACACCCAACCGGATATGTCCCAGGTGGAGACATATCGCAAAACTTATCCGCTTTATCGTGAACTTTACCCGGCATTAAAACCTGCCTTCAGCCGAATGCAATAATGTTATTGAGTAGTCATTACCACGCTGCGGACGGGGTAGGGGATCGCGATGCCTGCTCCATCCAAGGCAGCCTTGACACCAATCAAGGCGCGATCTTTGATCCCGAATAAATCACCCTTGCCATCAACCCAGAAGAAAGCCGTCAAATCGATGGATGATTCTCCAAATGTCTGGAAGACCACCGAAGGTGCCGGATCCGCCAGCACCTCCGGCATGCCATGGATAATCTGCAAAATGGCTTGCCGGGCAACCTCTGGGTCGCTCTCATAGCCGATCCCAACCTGCAGATCTACCCGCCTTTTCATCGCATGTGCATAATTCGTAATGCTGTTTGAAAGCACGTCTGCGTTTGGGATGATCACAATCGTTCCATCCCAGGCGCGCATTTCTGTGGTGCGCAGGTTGATATTCAGGATCACTCCACCGTATTTATCGACCAGGATGGCGTCCCCCACTTTAAACGGTTGCTGGATCAACAGGATGGCTCCAGCTACGAAATTTTTCATAATATCTTGCATGGCAAACCCGATAGTGACTCCCAGAATGCCAAGGCCCGCCAGGAAAGCTGTCACATCAAAGAAACGCTGGAGTGCGGTTATAAACCCTGCCGTAAGGATCCCCCATTGGGTGATTCGGCAGATCAACAAGGTGAGTTCTACCTCGACTTTCTGTTTTTCCAGAGCTTTCCGGACCAAGCCGGTAACCCACTTTGAGAGATAAATACTCCCAATAATGATCAGAATGACAAGTAAAATATTTGGAACCAGGTCTGCCGCTCTAGCAGCCAGATCAGAAAAAAAGGTCTGCATGATTTTCCTCCATATTTATTTATATATTTCCGGTATACCCCCCGGTTTGATTTGCGCATCCGTGCATCCTGTCTCGGAGACCGGGTGTATTTCTGCAAATTCTTCCCCAGTTTTGTTATTTTCTAAACCTGGTTAATATACCATAATGACTAATTCCGAATTTCCTCTGAACTCATGTTAAAATATCCCATGCCAACCTTCCAAAATTTTCCCACCAGCGTGCTCGAAAACGACCAGATTCGGGTAGAGTACTTTACTACCATTGGACCGCGTATCGCCAGCCTTTCCTTTCGCGGATCTCCCAACCTGTTTGCGTATGTTCCGGATATTTTCTGGGAAACATCCCACGGGAATTATTATCCGTTCGGCGGTCACCGTCTGTGGATCTCGCCTGAAATACCAGAAAAAACCTACATCCCGGATTCTCCCGGATTGCAGGTTCGAACAATTCCACATGGCATTGAATGTTCCGGGATTTCTGAAACTGGCTCGGGGGTCCGCAAAAGCCTGCGAGTGGAATTGCTAGATTCTCGTCCGGCAATGCACCTGGTGCATACTGTCACCAATGATAATCACCATCCTATCACCATCGCGCCCTGGTCCATCAGCATGTTCCGGCAGGGAGGCACAGTCATTCTGCCCCAACCGACCGGCAACGTTGACCCGCAAGGCTTATTACCCAACCGTCTGCTAGTCATATGGCCATATACCCGGATCTTGGATGGTCGGTTGGTTCTTGGCGATGACAGTATGCTGATCCATGCACAATCCATGCTTCCACCCATCAAGCTGGGGTACAAGAACACTGCCGGTTGGCTGGCATATTGGCAGGAAGGGGTGTTGTTCCGGAAGATATTCGATTTCCAGGCTGATGGGAATTATCCGGATGGCGGCTGTAATGCAGAGGTATATTGCGGAGATCGTTTTGTAGAGTTGGAAAGTTTAGGTCTTCTTGTCAGTCTGGAACCCGGCCAGAGTGTACACCATACCGAAACCTGGGAATTATTTCCCGGGCTGGACGTCGACTTTATTACCCCCGAAATTCGAGAAATGTTGGATCCATCCTAATATTATTCCCATCTTCCAGCCCAATTTATCCTTCTTCTTTCTTGACCGTTTCTTTCCTCCTCCCTGCAGCGGCCAGGTAGCTCAATCCAATGCTTAGGAAATAAAGCATGACCATTGGCAGCATTACCAGCGACATATTTACTGGATCAACAGTCGGAGTAATAGCCGCGGCGAGCACTGCAATGATAACAATAGCATAGCGCCATTGTTTTGCCAATAATTTCGGCTTGATCAAGCCCATCAGAGTAACGACATATATCACCAGGGGAAATTCAAACGAGATCCCAATCCAAAACAGCAGCCCGGTCACAAATTTTACGTAGGAAGAAACCCTCGGGATGGTGTGGATGCCCATGAAGTTGAGCAGAAAGGGCAAGGCGGTAGGCAAAAGTAAGAAGTAAGCAAACCCCACGCCTCCCAGAAAAAATATCAAGGATAGAGGGATACCCAATAAACCCATCCGGCGAGCACGGGCATGCAATCCGGGGGCGACGAATAACCAGAGTTCAAAAGCGATGTAAGGCAGTGCCAGTGCAAACCCAGCCACCAAAGCCACAAGCATGAAGGTCCCAACCGATTCCGTGACGTCAATGGCTTGCAGAGTTGCGATCCCGCCGATGGGCTTTGCCAACAAATCGATGATATTCTTAGTGAATACCACGCTGATCCCTACTCCGATCACTATCGCAACCACCATCCTTAGAAGGTGCTTTCTCAGAGCGTCAATGTGTTCGAAAAATGCCGACGGTTGTTGGAAGGTGGTAGAAAAGGTCTCGGAAAGTGGCTTGTCTTCAGGTTCTTCGGTCAAGAAAACATGCGCGCGCTGAATTCCTCGGGCAGGCAGCTTCACCAACCATACCAGGACTTGGAAAGGCGCGCCGATCACCCTCCAAAGTTTTTGAAAGAAATTTGGTGAATTCCGCATTGTCTCTTCCGTCTGCCAGGATGGATTTCCAAGGATGCTTACTTTGAATCAGTTTTTTCTTCTGTCGAAGAGGGATTGTTCTTTCCACCCTCTTGACCAGAAGGTGCGCCCTTCTGGTCCTGTTGTGGAGGAGCAATGTTTTGATCGTCTTGCGGTGAAGGGATGATTACTTGATCTTGTTGAAGAGAGGGAAAATTTTTATTTATATCCCTAGATGGAGGCGCGATTTTGGCTGTTTCATCCAGTGGTGCGTGCAAGCTCTTTTCAAGGTCTTCCAATTCAGCGTTCCGCATCAATTCGGTGGGCAGGTTCTTCACTTTATCAGAGGTGTTCTGGATATCCTTCCAGACGTCTGATTTTATCAGCTTGTTCAGATTTTTTCCGATCGTTTTGCTCATTTTTTCCATCTCCTTGGGACCCAGGATCACAAGGGCGAGCAGTATGATCAGTATCAGTTCGAGTGGTCCAATTCCGAGAAATTCCATTCTGGCTTACCTCAACAAAAAGCCCTCGACCGTGAGGCAGAGGGCGTTAAAGTTTCGCAACCAACCTCTATTTCTCAACCTTATTCTCTTCCGGTACTTCATCCTTTTTCTCATCGTCTTTATTATTCCCACTCAGCCCATCTTTGAACGAGCGAATCCCTTTCCCCAATTCCCCGGCAACTTTTCCAATTCGCCCTGGTCCAAACAGGATTACGATAATCACTAGGATGATCAAAAGCTCGGGAAGACCAAAATCACGCAGGAACGCCATGGAAACTCCTTAGACAACCAGTATAGGTTACTTTAATTTACCACAAATTCTCACAGCTGGATAGAAGACTTATCTTCTTATAATATCAACACAATTAATTCTGGATGCATTTCTCAAGACTCATTCGTTTTAGACGAAGACCACTGGTTTCCGTGAATGAGATAGAGATATTTTCTCGTTAATTAATGAAAGATTGCTGGATGATGGAAGAACTTCTCATCCATAAGGCAAATCTGAAAGGACCAGGGCGAATTGAGGCTGGAGTAGACCATTTTCCCAAGTCTATCAAACAACCAGTCTTAAAATACACGGGTATGAGGAAAAAACAAACTACTCGTCGTTTCGTCCGAAAATCAGGTGGATAAAGATTCAATAAATCAAGTTCATATCCCCAAATTCATGCCAAAGATATCCCCGCTGGATAGCTTCCTGGTAGGCTTCCTGTAAACGGGATGGTTCCACAAAAGCGCTCAACAAATCGAGATGGCTGGAACGCGGTTCGTGTAGCCCCGTCAACAATGCATTCACAACCCGTAAGCGCCGGGTTCCATCGATATGCAGATAAGTCCAACCTGATTTCGGCTCGACCAAGCCATCTTGGCTTGCAATTGTTTCGAGAGTACGTACAACCGTTGTACCGACAGCGATAACTTTTCCCCCACGCTTACGAGCGGCGTTTACTGCCAGGGCAGTCGCATCAGGGACTTGGAATTCCTCAGGAAAGACCGGATGAGTGGCGTCCAAAGCGTCATTGCGTGTGGACGAGAGTCCGGTGTGTAGTGATAATCCTGCGAGATCCACCCCCTCGCGATGCAGTTTGAACAACAATTCCCAACTGAAAGCGCGTCCCGCAGATGGCATTTCCACTGAACCGGGTTCTCCGGCATAGACAGTCTGGTAAAGATCGAGGGGCAAAGCTTCAGGTACATAATCATAATGAACTGGCAGTCCCATGCGATAGATCTGGTCTAGCAGGGAATTGCAACAACGATCGAATTGCACCAGCCATAAGAAGGGGAGTTCAGTGTCGGGAGATAGGACATAGCCCGAGAAACCATCTCCAAAATCCAGGTGCATGTTGGATCGTCCGACCTGTTTACGCCCATCCAGCAGCAATGCACCCCAAGTATCTTCGGAACGCCGGTATGCCAGACGCAATTCCAATGGTTGTCCCTTCTCGTCGTGCGCTTTTAACAAGCCTGGCAGGGTGCGGCTGGTATTGACCACCAGAAGATCGCCCGGGGTTAAAAAATCTCCCAAACAATCGAATCGTGTATGGATGACTTTTCCGCTACTACGCGGCAATACCAATAGCCGCACGTGATCTCGGCGCAGGCCGCGCAACTCGGCAGGTTTATGTGCTTCAAGCTCGGGTGGCAGAATGAATTGTACAGGTGGTAAATTAATATCACCCGGGTGCGCTGCGTGCAAATTCCTGTGCACTGAATCTTTCTCCATTAATGCTGGATGCCGCATCTGACGCCAGGTAAATAAAAACGGGTAAAGTTGACTCTGGTGAAGCCCATTGGGAGGCATCTCCATCCGGTTCCGAAGCGCGCTTCATGGCCGTATTCATATCCCCGGGATCCACGCTGTTGATTCGCACTCCGCTACCGGTCAATTCAGCTGCCCAAGTGCGGGTCAGGTGATCCAGAGCAGCTTTGGACACACCGTATGCACCCCAGGACGGATATCCAACCACACCGGCATCAGAGCTGACATTGATGATGGAGCCAGAATGGCGAGATAACATCTGTCCAACCAGTGAACGGGTTAACTGGAATGGGCCGACCAGGTTTGTCTGGATTACCGTTTGAAATGCTTCCAAAGGATAATCCAACAGGTAAGGCATGGGGGTGGGGCCGAGCGCCGAAGCATTATTTACAAGTACATCCACTCGCTGGAACCTCCCCAGTGCCTGGGCGACCAGACGTTCCAGATCGTTCCGAACTGAGATATCCGCCACTACGCTTAGGACATTGGTGCCCAATTCCTTCAAATTGCCTTCAACCAGGGCCAGGTCTGCTTGGCTGGAGGTGCCGCGAATTAATTACCAGCTTGGCACCCTGACGGGCGAACTCCATGGCGATGGCGCGCCCCAATCCACGTGAAGCACCAGTAATCAGGCAGACTTTTCCTTCCAAGACTTGATTCATGGTATTAACCTTTAAATTGCTAACCTTATAATTTATTAACAACTGGATGTGCAGCACTGATTCCTTGTACAATCAGGCTGCCCCCAGGGTTCCGGACATTAATATTTATC
The DNA here is from genome assembly GCA_963814135.1 of uncultured Chloroflexia bacterium. GTDB lineage: Bacteria > Chloroflexota > Anaerolineae > Anaerolineales > Villigracilaceae > UBA877. The sequence continues at coordinate 561,973 of CAWFBZ010000008.1, forward strand.
ATAAATATATATAATATTATATACCATATTTGTCTTATTTTCAAATTCCACTCACAAAAGAAGTATTTAATTTCAATGGTCCTCTCCCCCATAATCGAAGGTCTTTACCTTGGTAAAAGTAGTGGCAGGTAAACCTCAAAAAGTGTCTTCCCCGGCTGCGAAGTCACATGAATGTGACCACGATGGTTGTTGATGATTGTGTATGCGATATGCAACCCGAGTCCAGTTCCAACCCCGGGTGGTTTGGTGGTGAAAAACGGTTCGAAGATTCGGCTCTGTACATCCGGAGGGATACCCGGCCCGTTGTCCTCAATTTCGACTACGATTCCTTCCTCCTTTGTTGAGGTACGAAGAGTTATTTCACCCTTTCCTTCCATCGCATCAACGGCGTTATCTATAATATTCGTCCACACTTGATTAAGCTCACTGCCATATGCTTCTATGTGCGGCAAATCCTCAGCATATTCCTTGGTAATCTTTATGCCCTCTTTTGTCTTGTGGCGTAAGATCACCAGAGTGTTCTCCAAACCTTCCCTAACATCCACTTCCTGAATAGGACCCTGGTCCAGGTACGAATAGGCTTTAACTGATTTCACCACTTCTGAGATACGTTCCCCACTCATGCTCACCTCACCAAGCATCGAATAGACTGCGCAGCCGGCGGCCAGCCATTTCAACACGGGCAATCTCGATTCGGCCGGTACCTTGGAGGCCAATTCTTGGAGCTTATCGCGCTTCCATCCGCAGGAAATCAGCGTTGGCGCGATTTCCCAAGCATCTTCCAAACCCAATTCCTCCAGCCAAGCCTGTGCCTCGCTCTCGCAGTCAGCCTGGTCGAGTGGGTTGAGTGGTTGGTCAGGAGTACTACCATGTTCGAGTTCCGCCTGAAGATCAGGGATTAATTCAGCTTGTTCGTTGCTGAGCGCACAGTGATCAAGCTCAATAGAAGCTCGGGTCCATTCCGCGAGAGCACCCCGTAATTGGTCCACACTGCGGGCAATAGCCGCAGCCGGATTGTTCAATTCATGTGCCAATCCGGCAGCCAGTGTCCCCAAGGCTACCATTTTGTCATTCTGACGCAAAAGGGCTTCGTTCTGGCGCAGTCGTTTGCTGACCGTGTGTAGGATGGAGATAGCCGTGGTTGGTCTATGGGAAAGCAGCCGCTGGAAAGTAACCCCACTAATTTTTGCCATGTGAGTGATACCGATGGCCCGTACCGTTGCTGTACGGGGTGAATTATCCAGCAACGCCATTTCTCCGATCACTTCACCAGGCTCTCGCACCGCCAGGTGGAAATTCTCGGTTTCCGATTTCTTGGTGACCTCCAATTCGCCATCCAAAATAATAAAGGCTGCATCGCCGGGGGTGCCTTCCTCGATCAACACCTCTCCAGCGGTTAACTCGACCTCCTCCACTTGTTCGCAAAGCCAGTCCAGATCATCTTCCGGCAGGTCGGCGAAAAATTGGAGCCTTCGCAAAAACTCCTTGTTCATAGTGTACCCAGGTAATCTTCGATGGCGGCAATGGCGATTCCGCCATCACCTGCGGCGGTCGCCACGCGATGGTTTGTCCCAAGACGCACATCTCCAGCGGCAAAAATACCGGGAACACTGGTTTCCAATATAAAAGGATCGCGCCCCAACGGCCAACCGGTCGGGTGTTTGCCGTCCTTTATCAGGTCCCGACCGGTCAAGACGAAACCTTTGTCATCCAGAATCGCCAACCCCTTGAGTAGATCACTTTGCGGATCCGCCCCGATGAAGGCGAAGACTGCTGCCCCGGTCAATTCCTGTTTTTCCTTCGTCTCTCGGTTCATCACAGTCACCCCTTTTACTTCTCCAGGTTTGCCGTGTACTTCCAGAATCTCGGTATTGAACATCCGCTCCAATAGCGTGTTGTCACCCAGTGCGTCGACAAGATATTGGGAGGACCACTGCGAACCATGCCGGATCAGCATGGTCACTTTGCTGGCAAAACGCGTCAGGAACAAGGCACCCTGCCCGGCGGAATTTGCGCCACCTATGACGAAAACCGGACGGCCCTTATAATAGGCTGCCTCTGTATAAGCTGCACCATAATAAACACCGGCACCTACAAATTCCTTAATCCCGGGCAGGTCCAACTGGCGGAAGGCTGCCCCGGTGGCGATCAGGATCGCCTTGCAAAGTACTTCAGAACCGTCCGAAAGCTTTACCACTCTTGTGTTTCCTCTAACCTCAATGCCAGTAGCCGATTGGGTGGAAATGATCTCGGCACCAAAGCGTTTGGCTTGTGTTACAGCCCGGCGGGCAAGATCCATTCCTGAAATCCCGTTGGGAAAGCCAAGGTAGTTTTCGATCTTTGGGCTGTTGCCAGCCTGGCCACCCGGAGCCTGCTTTTCGAGCACCATACAACTAATCCCACTCGAGGCAGCATATACCGCGGCTGCCAACCCGGCAGGTCCTGCACCAATGATCACCAAGTCGTAGAACGGTAGCAATGCTTTGGTTTGGAATCCACTCTTTTCGGCCAATTCCCGATTTTCCGGTTCGATCAATACCGAACCGTCTGGGTAGAATACCACCGGGAGGCGTTTGCCTCCGCCGGGCTGGTTTTCGACCAATTGTCGCGCCTGGCTGTTGTGCTCTATATCCAACCATTGATAAGCGATCTGGTGCCTTGCAAAAAAATCCTTGACTTCATGCGAGCGCGGTGACCATAGAGCCCCCGCAACACGGATGCCTTCAAAGGGAAGTTTCACACTGGCGCGCCAATCCGACAAAAGGTCATCGACCACCGGGAAAAGATTGTCTTCTGGAGGGTCCCATGGCTTCATTAAGTAATAATCCAACTGCAGTTTGTTTATGGATGCGATCGCTACTTCAGTATCTGCGTAAGCGGTTAACAGCACGCGTTTTGCCTCCGGATAGGTCTTGCTTGCCTCTTCCAGAAATTGCAGTCCGGTCATCTGAGGCATACGCTGATCACTCAGCAATAACGCAACGGCCTCACTCCGCCTTTGTAATTCTCGCAACATATCCAACGCTGACGCTCCAGAATTTGCCTTGATGATGCGATATTCGCGGCCAAATTTCTTGCGCAGGTCACGTTCGACCGCATTCAGTACACCTGCGTCGTCATCTACTACCAATATTGATGGATTGGTCATACCCTTGCTCCTGATTAATATTCCGAATAAATACTATTTTCTTTTTCTAGATCAATATCTATATTGACTTTCCATCCACGTACATAATTTGCATTCCCACCGGTTGAATAGCACCTTTAAATTCCAGGGCGCGAGCATCGAAAGTTCCAGCTAAGTCTGCTCGCATTTTTGAAGACAAATGATTCCCAGGCCGCGGGAGAACTTAGTATTATAGGAAGCCGGAATTGATCCATCAGATAGCAAGAACAAACCACTGGATCTTTTCCCTAGAAAGCTACCCACAACATAATGAGGAACTTTGGTTAGATAATTGAGCACCCACGTTTTATTTTTCTTTACCGAAATTACCATTTTCGATGGTTTTATGCGCCATAGCCCCGTGAGATACCAATACAAGTTTGAAAATGCTTTATTGCTCATTTCCAGCTTCTCCGAACCAAAAATCCAGCTGTTTTTCGCTAGTATAACATGCAGAGATATGAAAATCAACAATAAAGACCAATTATGTCTTATCGCTTATCCAGATATTCGGGAAATATTAAGATGCGTTAGATCCCCCTGTTCTGGATGAAATTTTTTAAAATCCTTCCCAGCGTCAAGTACTTCGGATGTCAATAACTGGAAAAATGCACCTTTCCCAGGTCTATTCACGACCTTGATGCGTTATCTGTCGCTCAGAAATTGTGACAGAGATTTTTCTTCAGATCCTATGCAGGCGAGCGCTTAAATCCCGTAACTGCTTGAACGTGATTGGTTTGATCAATACAAAATCTGCCACTTCCGTATACACTTCACCCAGGCGGGCATCCGCAGTGGCGATGATTACGCTCGTGTGTTTCAGACGCACATCCGCCCGGATCTGATCTAGGATCTCGCCGCCTGAAACGTAAGGAATGTGCATATCCAGGATTACAATAGTAGGTACCACCTGGATCATACGCCGCTGCGCACTCAGTCCGTCCCGGATGGTTTCCACCTCGTAATCAGCGTTTTTGAGCGCCTCTGTGAAGATGGCTGCCAGGTCTTCATCATCTTCCACAATTATCGCCAGCTCGCTCACTTTGTGCTCCTTTTGACTAGCTTGATCGGCATTTTGATACTGAAGTTGCTCCCAGTGCCGGGTGTACTTTTTACACTGATCCTGCCCCCCATCAATTCCGTTAGTTGCTTCACGATTGCCAGCCCCAAGCCAAACCCACCGTATTTACGCGTCTCCGTGCTGTCCAGCTGCCGGAATGCCTCGAAGATGGTGGGTAATTCGTCCTCCGGAATCCCGATCCCGGTGTCCTGTACGCACATAACCCAGGCCCTTTTTCCTGAGTGTAACAGGCTCATGTGGATTGAACCTTTCTCTGTGAATTTAACTGAATTATTGATCAGATTGACCAAAACTTGTTGCAGGCGAGCGATGTCGCCATCCATCAAATCAGGCAGGTCAGGGTCGAGCTCACTTGTTAATTCCAGTCCCTTATCCGAGGCGATCTTATCCATCACGCTATGAACATTTTCGATCAGGTCCGCAGGCCGGAAGGGGCGAATGTGCAAGGCTAATTTGCCGGCTTCCATCTGGGCCTGATCAAGTAGATCACTAACAATATCCAGCAGGCGTTTCGAGTTGGTCATGATGCGGTCCGAAGCCCGGGCTTGTTTCTCGTTAACAGGACCGTAAATAGCCTCCTTGATCATTTCAGAGTATCCTAAGATCGCGTTGAGCGGTGTGCGCAACTCATGGCTGACAATCGCCAGGAAGGTGTTTTTCATCCGGTCAAGTTCCGCCTCCTGGCTGTAGTCACGAAATACTGCGACACTACCGATTAGGCTACCCTGAGTGTCGTTTACTGGTGCAGACATGACCGAAAGTGTACGTTTACCCCATTCTATGTGAGCGCTGGTCGTTTGCGTGGCAAGATTGGTTAACAGCTTTTGCAATGTCTGGCGGTACTCTGGTTTCAACCCTTGCCATTCACTCAATTTATCGATAGTTGCTCCGACCAGTTCACCTTGAGGCATATCAAGCAATCGCATCGAGGATGAGTTAGCGATGATGGCGCTGCCGTTGTTATCGAACACGATCACGCCATCTGCGATGCTTTCCAGGATAGCCTTGCTCCGTCCCGCCTCCATCCGTTCACGGCGCAGGGCATTGACCAGTTCACGCGTGCGCTCCTGCACGAGCTGGTCCAGGTTGGCATTGAGTTTGCGGAGATTTCGTAATGCATCATCCAGACTGCGGGATACCAGCCAGGATATCAATGCCAACATGAAAAACCCAATCATAACAATGGAATTGGGAGACTTACCGATCGTATTTGCCGCCAAAGTGATTATTCCACAGCCAATAATGGCGATTAAAAAACTTGCTAAGGGATGTATCAGTAAACTGGCAATAATGATTGGAATGGCATAAAAGAAAACTGAACGACCTTCGGAAATCTGCAAGGCAGAATCGCTAAACGAATATGCCAATATGAGCAAGAAAACAAAGAGATAAAGCGCGATTTTTCCCCATCGCCGATTGATGGCATATATAATCAGAGAACCTGCGATAAATCCCAACAGTACCACCAATAGAAAAATAGCATCTGCAAACATCCATAACTTACTAATTAGTCCGTATCCAATTATCAAGAGCCCGATTATTGATGAACAAAGGATGCCGAGCAGGAGAAGGTTAAGTAAATTCCTTTGGCGTGTATTCTCCGGATCGCCTGACTGTACATGCATGAACTTGTTCCACAGCATTTACTATTACCTCCTGGGACCTTCAAACTTCAATTCCCCGGTTGTCGGCAGCGGGGACTGCCCTTTCATTCTGGGTGGAATTAATACTTGGCTGGTGGGGTACCATATTCCATCCATCAGGAACCCGGTCCCCTGAGTTTGCTTCCTGTTAGCAGAGTAAAAAGCTTGCATGTTTTCCAGTGTTGAGTGTACCAGTTTCAAGGGATTATTCGTAAAAGATGCATCACGCATAAAAATGTAATCGTACAAGATCTCACGCAACTGGGTGATCGTGAGATAGGGGGATGGGCAGACTGTAAAATATAAGGCTGTTTCGCCGATGTCCAACAAAGGCATATCGAAGGCATAAAAGCTGTCAAAACCAAGGAAGATATTGGCGGGACCCACTGCCTCACCATAATATAATTTCGTCAAGTCTTCCCGACTGGGCGCACTCCCATGTTCCCGGTAAAATGCAATTGTTTTTTTCACGATGGCATTGGTTGAGTCCTGGGCGCACACGCCCAGCATCAACCGGCTCTTTTTATTGTTCCCAGTTTGATTCGCCATTTCCTCAAACGGGAGAAGCAAGTCAGACCAGGGTGGATCCTGAAACGCATCCACATAGTCTCCATAAAAACGTACTCGCACATCTTCCGTAGAATAGTATGCCAGCAACCTGGGGTCGGTTGCGAGGCATTGCAGTCCCCTCCAGGCGGTATCTCCGTAGTCGGCGCGCTCCAAGAGTTCCGGGCCAAACACAGGCATAACCAATGTCTCGATGCCATGCTCAAAAAATAATCGACTGAGCCGAATATGAGTTTCAACCATTGCGTTGAGGTAGCCATCAACGCTGAGATACTCTTCCGGTGTTTCCAATCTATACCATCGTCTGGTTCCATTCACGGCTAACACGCATACTTTTAATCCCTTTTCATGTACATGGCGGGCGATCTCCTCATATGAAGAATGAATAAATTCATTTATAGATGGTTGTTCCATAATGCTTGCTCCTATAACATCACGCTGAAAACAAAGTGATGAAGCTCCTTTTTACGAATTGCGTGTTTTTATCTCCCATAAATTTTCATGAGCATTAGCGTTGATCCGTGATTAGATGTTTCCTTATATATTTCAACGAATCAAACAAAAAACTCATTACGTTGGCAAAATGATTACATCAATCCCCGGGATCATTTGTTTTTCCATGGGAACCTCAGGCGGGGCAGGTAACGGGGGGTGCATTGGCTATACTCGCCGTATCCAGGCAGGGATTTCGACAACAATTCATCCTCCTGCCGGGCTGCATGCAGAAAATCCCAAAACGTATAGACGAGCAACAGGAAAGTTGTGACGGAAGGGTCGAACAGGCTTAGTCCGATGGCAATTCCAAAAAAGGATACGATGATAGGATGGCGTACCAGACCATACGGGCCGGTGTCGACTACCTTATGTCCTGCCTGCAGCTCAACTCTCTCGGCGTAGAAATTACGCAAGTGCAGCCTCGCCCAAATGTGGAGGGCAATAGCACAAGTTATCAAACTGAGACCAAGGACTTGCGCGGATAATCCCCATGTTTGCGTTGTGTAAAAACTAATTCCAGGTAGAAATACTGGTTGTAAAACGAGTATAAGAGATATAAAAAACAAGATCAAAGTATAATCCCAGCTCCAAGCTCGTCTGGCTCCGCCGGCTTGACGTTGTTTCTTATAGCGATCCATCAATACAAAATCCATGATAAATGCGATGGTTATGATACCCAGAATAATGCTGGATTGATGAAGGCCATTTATCATAAGACATCTCCTCAAGCCGGTAAATTCTCTTTCACCAGGGTTGAGTTATCCTGTCTGAAGAGAAGATTGGGTTCTTGCTTTGGCAACAAAAACACGATTAGAACAGCATAGAATATAAGTATCATAAGCATAACAATAGGGAAATAAATTGAATAGTCGGATAAGATATACCCGTTTGGAGTAATTATCTTATCGCCAAACACTAAATAACTGATGAATTGCCAAAAATCTACAAAGGCATAGGGAATAAATGCAATCCATATTACTGAACGCGAGATTCTTTTTGCTGTATGAGTAGCCAATAAAAATGCAAACATTGCACAACCTAAAGAGAGTTCCCAAACCATATCCAGCATGATGAATATAGCCAGGTATACTGCAAATGTTAGGCCGAGTGCCAGTATTGGAACTTCGTAGCCGCTGCGCTTTGCCGGATGAATAAATTGACGAATGCATACAATTATTAATGGAACAAGCAAAAGGAATTTAAAAATGATAACCAGACGTATACTTCCGGTTGATTTACCTTCTAGGAAAATAATTATTTGCATAATGGAATGGTTATAACCAATAAAACCCATTTCCATGGTTCGCCAAGGAAAGCTGCTACTGAGGGAAGCCAGGAAATGCGGGTAGGTTAACAATTGTTGCCAACCGTATGCAGGTCCTACTACCAGCAAGAAACCTGCAAAGATGGCTGCATTGACGATTATGGTGGCAAGCAGTAATTTAAAGAAAAATCTCCATCGCCCAAGCAACATAGGAACGGCTAGAGCAAATGCCCAGTGAGGTTTTGTCTGTAACAGGACGGTCAGCCATAAAATCGAAGTGAATAAATTCTCACTCAGAATTGAATCAATAAATAGCGTGGCAAACATAGCAGTGATGATATATATATTCATATATGACAGGTCACTCCAAAAAGCACCGAATACTATCCATAAAGGTAGCATCCAACCCCATATTTCACTAATGTTCTTAATTTTGGCACGCTTAAAAATCCGCCCCCACCAAATATACAAAATCCAGTAGCCTGCTAAACGCAAAAAGAAATTAAAAATGAAATTAAATTCTGGTGAAATCCAGAGAAGAGGCCTTATCACCAGTGCAAAGATGGGGGGATATTGATAGTATTCCATTTTATCGGTCGGCGGGTAGAGCGCTTCGTGGTTCAACAACCTTGTAGCTGCGTTCATATAATCCTGAAGGTCGTTTGGAATGATCTGCGTTTCACTTTGCCCTGGTAGCATGTGCTCGGTTGATAGCCAGATCTGTGCAGCCAGGCGCGTTACACCGTAAATTACACCGATGATCAGAAGGATACGAAATAATTTCGATTTGGACCAAACTTGACGTAAAGAATCCATAAGATAATGCCCTTCTTTATAAGAGGGATGTCGCAAGACGGACAAACAGACCTGGGATCGGGCCATTCGGGTGCAGCATGATATGGTTGTTGTTTGTCAGATCAAAACCCAACCGGCGCTTGGTCTCGTAAGCACCGCTTCCCCAGTAGAGAGCCGTCAAATTCTTCTCGAAGGCCAACTGAATAGCTTCGTAAAGCAGCATGAAATAGGCATAAGGCACATCTTCCGTCAGCCCGGGCAGGCAGGCAATCTGGACGCCATTGTCCACCACCAGCAGCATGCAGCCGACCAGGCGATCTCCAATATGTGCGGTCAGCCAGGTGCTGTCAGTCCTATGCATCTGTTCGAGCATACTGGCTGCCCATGGATTGGGGGAAGAAGCATGCCGGCGTTCCACGTTGCGGATCAGTTCCAGTATTGTCGGCAATTCTTCCACATGCGAATGGCGGGAGATCCGCATCCCCATATCCGCGGCTTGCTGGCTGGTGCGCCGGAAATGCTGGCGGATGCGGAATTTCCTCTGCGACTTCAAGTAGTCGTCAAAACTGTTCCAGCGGAGCTCCAGGTGGGTTCCGGGATTGGAGATTTCCAATGATCTGAAGCGCGCCAGCCAGGTCTGCCATTGCGTCTCTTCTATCTTCAGGAAATCAAACAATAAATATGAACCACCAGTCCGCTTGAGCTCATTCCGGGCGATCTTGGCGATCATTCCCAGGGCTGGCTGGCGCAGAGAGCCTTCGGGCAATATCAAGCCGGATAAATTGGAAAGAGGCGAACGACAAATCATCAAAGGCCAACGATGAAAGATGGGTTGGACCCAGTGCTGCAAGATGGGATGGATGGGCAAAGGTTCCCGGCGCACCAGCCAGAAGGTGGCGCGTGCCACCGGCTGTGCATCTTGGGAAAGGATGATGTATATCGGTTGGCAATCTTCCATCACGCACTCGCCGTAGCGGTACCAGCAGGCGCTTTGGAATGGCCTGTTTTGGCTCAACAAGTCCCAAGCAGGATCACCAACCTCATTTACCTCATGAAATATCTCCGGGATGAGTTCAGTAGCGGCGGGTTCAATCATCTTGTGTGCATAATTAGCTGCCCCCTATTTTACATGGAGACGGTTGCGCGTATTCCCCTTTATCTGGCAGTTATCAAATTTGTTAAGAAATCCGGGGAATGAACCAGGAAGCAATTTCCTAAAAAAAACCCCCAGGATTTCGATGCCCGGGGGTTGTGGATGTTATCTACTGCAGTACCGTTTCTTCTTTTCTGCGGAACCAGTTGCGCCATTCCTTGTTTTCCCAAACAACCAGGATGGGCGACGCGTTGAAGATGGAAGAGTAGGTGCCGCTGAACACACCGATCAGCAGGATCACGACGAAGTGTCGGATGGTTGTTCCACCGAAAAGTGCCAGAGCCAACAGGGTGATCATGACCGTGAGTTGTGTGTTGATGGAACGGTCGAGCGTCTGGACAACCGAGTGGTTGATGATCGTGTTGAATTCGACGCGCCGGTAGATGTTCGAATTTTCCCGGATGCGGTCGAAGACGACGATGGTATCGTGTACCGAAAAGCCGATCACCGTCAGCAGGGCGGTGAGGAAGAGGCTGTCAACCTCCCAGCCGAGGAAATGGCCCAGGATGGCTTCCATGCCAACCACCACCAGTACGTCATGCAGCATGGCGATGATGGCGGCAGTGCCATAGCGGAAGGGGTGGCTGACTTTGCGGAAGGCGAACCAGATGTATAACAGGATGGCGATGGCGGCCATGCCGACGGCAATTGCGGCGGCGCGGGCGACTTCCTGGCCGACTGCCGCGCTAACCTGGTTAAAGTTCTGGATGATCACATCCTGCCCGGAACCATATTGGTCCTTCAGGGCAGCTACAACCTTGGACTTGAGGGCGTCGTTCATCTCGCGAGAGCGGATGGAGAGGCTGTCGGTTCCGAGTTGCTGAACTTCTGGGTCCGAAATGTCCATCGCAGGAGTGGAGAACTGGTTGTAGATTTTGATAACCTGTTCAGCGGTGGGTGGGGTGCCGGAGACGAACTGCACTTCGAGCAGACTTCCGCCGGTGAAATCGATCCCAAGCGGGAGTTTCCAGAAGATCAGACCCAGGATGCCCGGGATAATGACCAGCAGGGATAGTGCAAAGTACCAGTAGCGATATTTGATGAGATTCATCGCGAACCCTCCGTAATACCGAACCAGCGCGGATGTTCGGTGAATTTTATGCGGTCCAAAATAACGTGCAGGAATGTGCGAGTGACGATAATGGCCGTAATCAAGCTGACAATCACACCCAGAGCCAGGGTCAGGCTAAAGCCTTTTACCATGCTTGCCCCAAAAGTGTTACCAAAGATGAACAAGATCAGGCAGGTGATGAGCGTGGAGGAGTTGGAGTCACGAATGGAGGGCCAGGCACGCGCCCAACCCAGGTCGATGGCTTGCCGAAGGGTCCGGCCGGCGCGTAATTCCTCCTTCAAACGCTCGAAAATGAGGATGTTGGCGTCGACCGCCATACCGATACTCAGGATAAAGCCGGCGATACCGGGTAAGGTCAATACGACCGGGATGAGCTTGAAAAGCATCAGGGTCACGATAGCATATACGATCAGTGCCAGGTCAGCGACGAAACCGGGCAGGCGGTAGTAGAGTAGCATGAAGATGATGACCGCCAACAGGCCGATGATACCGGCGAAGAGGCTGCGGTGGACCGAATCGGCTCCGAGGGTGGCACCGACGGTCTGGCTTTCGACCACCTTGACCGGGATTGGCAGGGAGCCGTAGCGGAGTTGGATGGCCAAGGCGTTGGCACTATCGGAGGTAAAGTTGCCTTCGATGTACCCGGAGCCTTTGTCGATAGCGGCGTTGATGGTGGGAGCGGAGATGATCTTCTTATCCAACACAATGGCGAGGGTCTGGCCGATGTGGCTGGCGGTATAGTCGCCGAAGGTCTGAACTGCAGTGGACTTTAGAGTGAAGGCGATAACAAAGCCGGTGGTACCGACCTGGGTGCCCGCTTCGACATTTACAGAGGCGAGACTGGTGCCGGCCATGACGGTGTGATAGATGGTGGGAGCGACCGGGGCGGGAGTTGTCTCAGGCGTTGCCGAGGGAGTGACGTCCGGTGCGGGTGTGGCTGTATCGGTGGCAACCGGGGTAGGGGCGGGAGTTTCGGTGGGTACGAGTGTAACGATGCCATCCGGCCCTGCTCCAGCCGAGCGGTAATCGGTCTGGATGACGGTACCTTCAGCGAGATGTTCGGAGCCAAGGTCCACGAATTCAAGCACACCGGTTTCCTGTAAAGCGGCAACCACCTGGTCCGAATTTTGGAGACCAGGAAACTGGGCGATGATGCGGTTTGGCGGAGCGGTCTGCATGACCACTTCGCTAACGCCTAGGGCATTGGCACGGTTCTCAAGGATGGTACGAGTGGTAGCCAGATCATTCGAGCTTACCGAAGTGTTAGCCGGAAGATCAGCTTCCAGGAGCACCTGGAGGCCACCCTGCAGGTCAAGACCGAGGCGTATATCAGTGCTGCGGGATGAGATGATATTGCCATTTAAGGGGTTAGTGATTACGATCTGCTTGCTCAGATCCACCCATGCGGCAAAAGCCACTATGATGAGGATGATCACAAGCGTTAAGTAGGGACGTCGGGTCATAATTTGATTTCTCCACTCATTAAAATGCCAGCCTTGGGCTGGCGGCGCGGGTCATTATACCTTGATTGGGAGGGAAACGGAAGTAATAAGGCTTTAGTTTCTATTTTAATGGGGGGCTGGGAGTGTATAGATGGGATGGAATGGAGATTAAGAAGAATAAATTTGAAAGGGAAAGTAAGAAAATGAATAAAATGCACTTTTTTTTGAAAAGAAAAAAAACGAATATGGAGAAACATGAATCGTCCTATTGAGACGTTGGAGTGTCCAGATTCTTCAGGCCAACCTTTCGGGATGAAACAAATCATTAAGTAATGATAAGAGGTTTGCATACCTTTAAATTAGCACACAAGTTCTAATTTGTCAAATATGAGGATAGAATGGTGAGAGCCGGGGATGTGGTCCCTGGCTCTCTTGTAAGGAGAAGAAGAGAATTGCCATACGTCTCCATGATAGCAGGTCGCTGGAATTTAGCTTGACGGAAAATCTACGGTAGGGCTATCTCAATCAGGAAATTGGTTGAGAGGAAATTATTGTTTTTAGGGGCGGTGGGGGACGAATGCGCCGAGGAGGAAAAGATGTGCCGGGGGATAAACTCTCAAGCTCAGAGTGAAAGCTAACCGATGCAAATTGAGAGGAGATGCGATAGGTTGACCAGAGGCCGGGATAACTCTATACTGATATGGAAGGCCCAAGCCCGACCAGCTTTTGACGGCCGTGAGATTGGCCGATGAGGGCAGCGACTGATGGGATGGTAGCGGCGAGCGTTGGCAGGTTTTATTAATATGAAGGGAACCACCTGAAATGACATCCTATCGTTATCCTGGCGAGCGTATCATCCTTGCATTGACCCTGATATTGGTATTGGGTGTGATTGCGATGACCGCTGTGGCGACTTTGTGTGGCAGTGTGTTGTTTGTGGTAATCATGCTGGTGGTGGCATTCCTGCTCAATCGAAACCACCATACCCAATTGATCCAGAATGCCCGTCCGGTGACACAACATACCGAACCGGTGTTGGCGGAACTGGTGGAGGAGTGCACACAGCGACTGCAGCCCGGACCTATCAGGACGTTCATCGCGCCGGGAAATACCCTGAATGCCTACACATTCGGACTGGTGCAACCTCAGGTAGTGGTGGTCTACGCCGGGGTGTTCCGGATCATGGATGCAGACGAAATCCGCTTCATCATTGGGCACGAGATGGGTCACGTGTGCCTGGGACATACCTGGCTGAATTCATTAATAGGCGGCATGGCCGGCATCCCCAGCCCATTCCTGGCAGCGGTGGTGTTGTACTTCTCATTTCGCTGGTGGAACCGGGCGTGCGAATATTCGGCGGACCGGGCTGGTTTGCTGGCATGCGGTAAACCTGAGAAAGCTGCCTCGGCGCTGATTAAATTGACGGGTGGAGCAGCGGCGATGCACTCAATGCAGGGCTGGCAGCAGGCGCTGGAGCGGATCGAAGCGGAAGACGATACCCTGGGTGACAATTTACGCTCGATGTTGTCGACGCACCCGATGACAATGAAACGACTGGGAGCGCTACGCAAGTATGCGGCGACGGAGGAGTACCAAATGCTACAGGCGGAGGTTAATCGAAGGAAAGGGAGTTAAAGACTCGGGCAAGAAAAAGAGGATCATACTAGGGTATTGGATGATTTCACTGGTTTGGATCAAACCGGTCACGCCAGGAATAAGCTGATTAAACTGCGTTGAATAAAGGTATCATCAAAAAAAGGTCTATTCGTTTTTGAACTCTTTCGGGCCGGAAACGATAACCATATTGGCATATTGAGTGGTATCGCCGGTACGGATCAAGCCGATCGCGCCGGGTATAAGCATCTTGAGGTTGGAGTGATTCTGGAAATGCAGTGGAATATTAGCTAGCGCATCTGTAAAAGTTTTACATATTTCAGGTGAATTGACTTCGTTAAATTCCTGGGCCATGATTATCTCGCCGATTTCAAAATTTGGGCGGATAGCCTGAAAAACCTGTAGAACGGTGGGGATGCCATCCACCAGAGAAATATCCACGGTTTCGATCATCGGCCAAAACGGGAAACCACGATCAGCAATCACCAGCATATTGGTGTGGCGAACGCGTGCAAGTAAAGAATTAACCTGCGGATTTAGAATTCCATTGATAAGCATAACGCCTCCTCTTCATTATTTCAGCCAACCTGTTGAACGGCTTTATCTGCGGACTGATTTTCTGACATGATCCCGCACGGATCCTGTGCTTTAGCCGGTTCACTAGATTGGAATATCCATTCGGGCCGCTGGTAGCTTGGATGATAATAGCGCAGATTGATCTGTGCGAGTAACCACAAAGATATTTTCCAATCCAAAAAGAGGCGCGAGCCGGTCGACTGCTTGTTGGAACATGCTGCGATCCCCGATCAACCTGAGCGATTGTTTTGAATGCCCACGCCGGCTGAGAGGCCACAACCTGGTTCCGAACCCTCCTGCCATAATCACTGCATAAAACATCCTGGACTCCTGTCACGTAGCCGGGCACGGCGCATCAAAAGCCACGCAAATCTGTGCTCACTCTTCTTGCAAGACCATCCTTTGGCAGGCGTTTCAATACCACATACAGAATCCCGTGTGCTTCACAAAAGGCCCTCTTATCAGGCACGTCCCCATCTTCATTCACCACATAAATATCAGGTTTTATCTGGTCAATTTCTGGTTCGGCATCCATCCAACCAGTGCCGGATGAGATCAACGCTTGCTTGACGAAACGAATGGATTGCACGATATACCTGCGTTCCTCTTGCGGGAACATGGGGTGTCCAGCCCCTTTCAGGAAGCGGACATTTTCATCAGACCCAGCCACTACATATAAATCCCCCAGTTCAGACACTTCCTCGAAAAAACGGACATGCCCCGAATGGAACCAATCATAACAGCCAGTTACAATCACTTTCTTTTTTTGTGAGCTCTGTTCCAGAGAATCCATCAGAAAATTCGGGAATTCTTTCAGGGGCGCTTGCGACACGACATGATATTTCAGACCGTTGGAATTGGAAAATTCACGCTTATGGGGACTGTCAGTGTTTTCGGTCACCACCCACGTAGCGGAAACCCTTTCAACTTGCCTTGGAAGACTATCCCGGTCGGCCAATTGGTCGACAAGATGGATTTGATCAACGTATCGGATAGCTTGTAGAAAATACATACGCTCTGCCTGGGGAAACCTGGGTGGAACCCCGGTCAGACTGCCTACCAATTTATCAGCCCAAAGAAAAACAGTCAGCTCGCCCAGCTTGGAAGCTTCTTCCAGGAAGCGAATATCCGAAGATCGCATATCATCAAAACTACCTGTAACGTAGGCTCTCGGCATATTATTTTTATTATCTTGATTGATTCTTACCTTGACCTGGAATGCTCCCGGTACCGGGTCAGTGGATACAACATACAAATACCCGCCTCCGCAACCAGAATACATGGCGCCCGGGTAACGATTTTGGTAATGCTGCAAGATAGCCATCAAGTCAACCTTGAGGGATGAATGTCTTATCGTGTGAGGGAGTATTTTTTCCCAGCATGTCATACATAAGTTCATCGACGCTCCCAAAGCTTTGACATCGCGGGAAATAATTGCCTGATAACAATCCCTGCCAGATTGGCTTAATTTCGCGATCCATTCGGGATCCAAATTCTTTTCACCCAGGGGTGAATAGCCAGGCGGTCTTTGTGCAACCGGAAGCATGTAAATCACTTTTTCCAACCAACGGGCTACATCCGGATCATTGCAGGATTCCACGTGAATTGGAAAGGTTCCCCCTTCATAGGTGTAATCGTAATCCAGACGGCTTATGCCGGGGTAAATAATACCTGCCATGTCCTGGGAACCGGACGGTTCAGGTTTTTCTTTATTTTCGGCTGTGTATAACTCGTGCATCAGGTTATCCGGCTCCTGATCGGGCAGGTCATCTCCCCATAGTTCCATCGCCACTTTGCGGGTACTGGTTCCCATGCCACTGAATTCCATGAATCGCAGCGTGGGATGCAAGGAGACAACGACCATGGATCCGGGTGGAGTGGGATTCAACCTGGAAAGAAAAGGCTGATCAATCCACCTCCCGCGAAAGCCATGCGATAAGGAATCGTCCCAATCGTGTCGCTGATACTTGGAGAAGAGGTACGTAACGTGTTCAAGGTACTCCTGTTGCTAAGCGTGATCTTCAACCGTGTGTTTACCAACTTTTCGATCGGCGTACTGCTGCTCGATCCAGGCATAGGTTTTGGCCAAGCCCTGGCGGAATGGAATATTTGGTTCCCAATGCAGGATTTTCTGGATAAAAGTGTTGTCGCTATTTCGCCCGGCAACGCCGCGGGGTGCATTCAGATCGTATTTTCGCTCAAGCTTGATCCCGCCGATCTCTTCGGCCATACTGACCAGATCGTTAATTTCAATCAACTCATTCGAGCCCAGGTTGATTGGAGTGGCGATCAAATCGTCAGTGTGCATGATCATGTCGATGCCTTTGACGCAGTCATCGATATACATGAAGCTACGGGTTTGGCTGCCATCTCCCCAGATCACGATCTCGTGTTTACCGGCTTCTTTGGCTTCAATGACTTTTCGACAAATGGCTGCCGGTGCCTTTTCC
Organism: uncultured Chloroflexia bacterium; assembly: GCA_963814135.1. Classification (GTDB taxonomy): domain Bacteria; phylum Chloroflexota; class Anaerolineae; order Anaerolineales; family Villigracilaceae; genus UBA877. The sequence goes on from CAWFBZ010000008.1 coordinate 579,291, forward strand.
CTACCGCCATCCCAGGTGCCGAGTGGCCCATACACATTATGGAAGCGGGCAATATGGGTTTCAAATTTCCGCTCTGCCCAATATTCCTGGCAGAACATTTCCGACATGAGTTTCTCCCAGCCATAACCCCGTTCGGCCATGGCCGGATAGGCATCCAACTCTTTCAAGGCGCGTACATGCGGGTCTTGCTGCAGGGTCACATTATATGCACAGGCGGAGGAGGAAAAGAAATATCGTTTTGCACCGGCACGGTAAGCTGCTTCGAGCATATGGGTGTTGATCAGGATGCTGCGCAGGCACTCGATACGGAACCGTTCAATAAAGCCCATGCCCCCCATATCGGCGGCGAGATTGTAAACCTCAACCGCACCTTCGACCGCACGGATGGCGTTTTCTTTCTCACTCACATCCAGGCAGAGGTTTTCTACACCGGACACATGCTGATACCAATTTGGCAATGGTTTTTTATCGATGGCACGAATACGGGTGAAACCTTGATCGTGGAAATAGTGGGTCAGTGCCCCGGCAATAAATCCACCCGCGCCGGTGATCACGATCAAATCATCCTTCTTGGTATCTCTGGTTAATTTGACGACTGGTTCTGCATTCATATTGAGAGAATTCCTTTCTGGTTTATATGGTACCGTTACCATGTCGGATAAAAAAAATATTTCCTTTAGTTTGCAGCGAGAAGTTTTTCCCAAACTCATCAATGGATGATAAGCTCTCTAGCCCCTCCACTGGATTGACGGACAACGATTTCGGCTGGCAAGACGACTTCCTGATATTGGTCTGATAGTTCGCCATCCAGTCGACCCAACAGGATCTCGATTGCTTTTTGACCCATTTCGTAGGCAGGCTGGGCAGCCACGGTCAGAAAGGGGAAAGTAACCAGGGGAGCAGGCAGGTCATCAAAACCAACCACAGCCACATCCTCTGGCACGCGCAATCCCATTTCCTGGAAAGCCTTGATCGTTCCAAAAGTAATCACGTTATTGGCAGCAAATACTGCTGTGATCCTGTTATTTTTTTCCATGGCCTTATGGGCCATTCCGTACCCGCTTTGTTGTGTAAATTCTCCAAAATATTCATTGTCTTTATTTTGAGGCAAGCCAGCTTCTGTCAGCGCCCGACGATACCCGTTCAGGCGATCATCCGCAGTGGAAACCCCGCGCGGACCGGTTAAAATGGCAATTTCCCGATGACCCAGAGAAAGGAGCAAGCGGGTAAGTTCATACGCACCGTTTTCAGAGTCGCACCTGACCACATCTGTTAATAGGTCTGGCAATCTTCGATCGATCACTATAATGGGTATCCCTTGCTTTTTTACTAAATTTACTGAGTCGATTCCGCTTACAGCGGGAACGAGTAAAACTCCATCCACCCTTTTCTCCATTAACATTTGCAGATACATATGCTCTTTGGCGACCGATTCATCGGTATTACAGAAAATGACCGTATAGCCGGCCACACTGGCGGTATCTTCCACTCCCCTCGCGATGGTCGTAAAAAAGGGATTCGTAATATCTGTCAGCACCAATGCCAGGGTATGCGTACGCTTGGAGCGTAGTCCGGAAGCCAAGCGGTTGGGAACAAAGCCCAATTCAGCGATGGCGGCTTCAATGCGCTGACGCGCCTCCGGACTGCAGTATCCAGAGTTATTGACACAGCGGGAGACAGTTATCGGAGCTACACCGGCTCGTTTTGCAACATCACGTATGTTAGCCATTGGTCAGTCGATTTTAATCAGATAATTGGTTTCATTGATATGGTAACGATACCATAATATCACAATAAATTCGCTTAGTCAATGGATTTTACAATAATTCTGAGTCCGGGAACTTGATTTATTTTCCAATGATGAGACGTTTTTTTTTCGAACAAAATGCTAGCATTTCGAATGGCTCTTGACAAGGGTATCAAATCCCAGTATACTCGCCTCAATCAATCTGGTAACGATACCACATATAACCTGTTTGGTTGGACTTCGAGTTGGATAACAGAAAACCATTTTCGATAGCTAAATTTTTTTTAAATATACATGGTAACGTTACCATACTCCCGATGTTTTTTCCCCGCACTGACAGGGTTGATGGCCTGACAGAAATCACACAATGCACCCATCAATAATCAGTTAACTTATTCTTGTATCTGAAAGTCATACATGATTGCTTTCTTAGAGAAAGGAGAAAATTGGTTAACTTACAAGTGAACTTACATCCAATGTTGTACACATAATCACCCTATCAAATTTCATATAGAGGAGAGAAATATGTTCAAGCAAATTTGGAAGTATGTTGCTTTATTGATGGTGGTTTCCATGGCATTGACTGCCTGTGGCGGCCAGCCGGCCACTGTCGCTGCCACCGCAAATCCATATGATGATACTGCACCCATCACAGTCTGGATCGACCAGGACCGCCAGCCAATGGTGGATGCCTACCTTAAGGCGAACCCGGATAAAGCCAGCTTGATCAATGCAGTGGTTGTCGATCGCGAACAATTCCCGGCAAAAGTCCTGCTGTTCAATAATACCAACCAGGGCTGGCCGGATGTGGTCTTTGCAGAGCCGCGGCTGGTAGCACGCGTGGCCGATGCCGCCCATAATTTCCCGCTCGACCTGACGGGATGGGTCCCCTCCGATGTGATCAGTAATTTTTCCGGAATTGAAAACTGCACCTTCGACGGCAAAGTCTACTGCCTGCGGAATGACCTGGCCATGTTTGTGACTTATTACAATAAGCCGCTTATGGACCAGTTCGGATATACGGTGCCAACCACGTTCGAAGAGATGCAGGCCCTGAGCGACAAAGTGGCGGCAGAACACCCGGGTTTCCTGCTGGGCACCTTTGGAGATGGTTGGACATTCCTTTCTTACTTCGAAGCCAGCGGCTGCCCCACCCATCAACTGGTGGATGCCAATACGCTCAAGATCGATATGACCGATCCGACCTGTGTACGGGCTGCGAATCTGGTCGATCACATGCTCGCCAACAAGACCCTCTATAACGCAGATTTCTTCAATACCGATTTCGACGCCCTGATCGCAGACAAACTGCTGATGATGGAAGGACCGGCCTGGATGTGGGGCGTTTTCGGCGGCACGACGGGTGGCTGGTACACGACCGCCGACCACCAACTAGGCGTTGCCGCTCCGCTCAAGTGGGCTGCAGATGCCAAAACGCAGGTGGCAGCCATGGGCGGTGCAGCCTGGACAGTTTCCCGGCATACCAAGAATCCCAAGCTGGCGGTGGACTTTGTAACATTTGTCACCACCAATAAGGATTTATGGACAGGCACTACCAACTTCCCAGCTTACAAGCCTCTGATGCCATTGTGGCAAACTGCGGTTTCAAGTAACCCGGTCTTTGCCAACGATCCCTTCCCAGTCTTTCAGGCAGCCGCAGATGAGATCTCACCGTTGGATAATTGGCCCCGCTTCGACCTAATCTCTCCTTTGACCCAGGTTGTGCAGGACGCCTTCCAGCAAAATAAAACCATCCTACAGAACTTGGACGAGGTTACCACGCTCTTTACACCACTCGCTCAAGCTCAGGGCTATAATGTTGTCAACAAGTAGCCCCGGGTAACTTGTAGTTTCTCTAAATTCCTGGATAGGGGCGCCGAATTAAGGCGCCCCTATCCCAAGCTTCGGAATTCACTTGGAGGGTTTTATGGCGAACCTGAGCATGCCTGTTGAAGACCAGTCGAAAAAGAATGCCCGCCTTTCAATTGCCCGCCGGTACCGGGTCAAACGGACCGGTGAAGCGTATTTATTTGTGTTACCTTATTTCCTGGCGATGCTGGCATTTGGCCTAGGACCCGGGATCTATGCGTTCCTGATCAGTTTTGCGGATTATTCCAGCGGCCTGCCGCGCTATTTCTCCGCCGGTTTTAAAAACTATATTACGGTATTTACAGATTATCGGTTCGGATTTACTTTCGCCAATATCGGAAAATTCCTGCTCATTTCTGTACCTGTCGGTATCGCACTCGTGGTGCTACTGGCACTGTTGTTGCACATGCGGCCCGGGCGGTTTTCGTCCATACTGCGGACGCTTTTTTTCATTCCAGGTGCAGCTGTAGGACCGGCGGTAGTGCTTCTGGTCATTTTTATGCTGACCCCATCATTGAGCCCATTTGGTTTCCTGCTTAAGTCTCTGGGCTTTACTTCCTTTAATAGCCTGATTACACCCGGCAGCTTAGCATTCATCTTTTTAATCATGGGTTTCTTCGTCGGAGCGGGGATGTGGATCGTGATCCAGTACGCCGGTTTGGAGGGCATTTCGACCGAAGTCATGGAAGCTGCCACCATGGATGGTTGTAATGAATGGCAAAAAGCGCTCCATATCAAACTGCCTCTGATCAAGCCTTATATCATCTATCAATTTATTTTGATCTTTGCCGGCAACGTGCAGCTCTTTGTAGAGCCCCAGTTGCTCGGAAACCAAACGTATATTAAGGCTAATGTCCCATTGGTATGGTCGCCGAACCAATTGGCATACTCCTTTGCTTTCGACCTTGGGAATTTCGGGGCAGCCTCTGCACTGGCTCTGGTGATGCTGCTCATCGGCCTTGGAGCCTCTTACTTAATGGTTCGATGGACCGGTTTTTTCAAAATCGAAGAATAGCCTGGTGTTCGTGCAGACAGACCGCACAGGATAAGGAGTGTTCATATGTTGACCAGATGGTTCAGGAAAACCACGGGCAGTATAGGATTCTTGGGGTCCATTTTACGCTGGGTCATATTATTGCTATTTGCGATTTATTTTGTGATCCCCATGATCTGGCTGGTTTTAGCGCCCTCCAAAGACACCTCACAGTTTACCAACCTTAATCCATTGGCATTTGGTTCCTTTACCCAGTATATTACAGCGTTGAAGAACGTCTTGAGTTACCAACATAGTGAAGTGTTCCTTTGGTTTCGGAACTCATTCTTATATGTGCTGTATTCTTTACTAATCAGTTTAGCCATCGGTCTGCCTGCAGGATACGCCCTGGCAATCCTGCGCTTTCCAGGCAGGTCTTTGCTGCTTTGGCTGACTTTGATCACCATGCTGTTGCCGACTTCAGCCCTGGTTCTCCCGTTGTTCATGGAGCTAAACCTGGTGCATCTTGTCAACACGCAATGGGCGGTCATCCTGCCAGCTTGTTTTTTCCCTTTTGGCGTGTATTTGACTTATATCTACTATAAAACATCGCTCCCTTCAGAACTTATCGATGCAGCGCGTGTGGATGGTGCGACTGAATTTGATGTATTCATTAATATTGCGTTACCCCTGGCCAAACCTCTGTTAGGCCTGCTGGCATTCATCGGTTTTAATGCCAACTGGAATAATTTCTTTGGCCCGTATGTGCTCTTGAATAACGATAAGCTTTTCACTCTACCAGTCGGTGTTCAAACAGTTCTTGGAAGCACGTCGGCGCTACAACCAGGTTTCAATCCAACTCCTGGAGCCATTCACTTCCAGTATGCAGAAGCTGCGATTGCCGGATTGATCTTGATCGTGCCGGTGGTCATCATTTTCCTCTTTTCACAGCGTTACGTGGTTTCTGGCGCTTTCACCGGCTCAGTGAAAGGATAACTTCTCTCCTGCCAAGGATGGGACCCTGTAATTTTAATAGTGTGTGGCTTGCGCCGCACACTATTAAAATATTCTCTTCTTCCTGTTTGAGATCGGCGGAAATATGAACGGTTCAACCATAAACGGTGATATCGCCTTCATCGGGCATATGTGTTTCGATGAGGTGGTTCCCTACCTGGGAACGCGGCGCGTGGCAGCGGGTAGCGCAGTGCTGTGCGGCGCGCTGGCGGCGGCGCGGGCGGGTACGCGGGTGATCGTTGTGACCCGGATGGCTTTGCAAGATGATGAAATTCTCGAGTCCCTTCGACAAAATGGGGTCGATGTTCATGTAATACCCACAGAGGAAACAACCTATATGAAAGTGGTACATCCATCCGCAGATATGGATGTACGCGAGATAATTCAAATAAAGAACGCTGGATACTTTTCTCTAGAAGATATTCCACAAATGACTGCCGGTTGGGTGCATCTGGCCGGGATTACAGACCAGGAATTTTCACTTGATTTTATTTCCGGGTTGAAGAAGATGGGCTACCATCTCTCTGCCGACATGCAGAGTTTTGTCCGCCAGGTACAATCGCCCGGTGGCAAAATCGACTTCCGGGATGTTCCCAACAAGCAAGAAATTGTTCGTCTCCTTGATATGGTGAAATTGGATATTGTGGAGGCCGAAGTTCTGACTGGCACCGATGATCTGACCAAGGCGGCCCAGATCATCGAAGCCTGGGGCTGTCCCGAAGTGGTCATCACACAGGCAGAAGGCGTGCTGGCGCGGGTCGGGGGACAGACATTCTACGAAAAGTTTTCCAACCGGAGTGTGGTCGGACGCACGGGACGCGGAGATACCACCTTTGCAGCCTACCTGGCCCGGCGCATGGATTACAATCCCGCCGAAGCCTTGAAGTTTGCGGCTGCATTGGTGTCCATCAAAATGGAAAGCCCCGGTCCGTTTAATGGAACCCTGGACGAGGTTCTCGCCCGCATGCAATAAAGGAGCCAAGAAGATGCATCTACCTAAGACCCCCCTGAAATATTTTAAGGGTGATCCCTGGACAATTGTGGAAGAAGGATTTGATCCAACCTTTCAACGAGTTTCCGAATCGGTTTTTTCGGTAGCCAACGAGTTCATGGGGGTGCGAGGCTATTTTGAAGAAGGCTACAGCGGGGACCATTTGTTGGGGAGCTACTTTAACCATCTATACGAGATGATGGATATCCGCCATGACCAGCTGTTCAAAGGTTTTGTAACGAAGGGCGCAGCCATGCTCAATGCCGTGGATTGGCTGTATACACGCTTATGGGTGGACGGGGAACAACTCGATCTGGCAAAGTCGAAGTTCTCTGGTTTCAGCCGGCAGCTTGATATGCGCCAAGGCATTCTCAGGCGCGAATTCGTGTGGGAGACAGCCAGCGGCAAACAGCTTAAATTGATCTTCCAGCGCTTCACGGATATGCAATCTACCCAGGTCGGCTGCCAGCGTATCATCCTTGAACCTCTGAATTTCTCTGGTGAGGTTCAGCTCAGATGTGGCCTGGATTTTAATACCCATTACGAAATCGGCGCCGGTTGGGACCAGACTGGAAAAGGTGGATTCCAACAGAGCGGGCAGGTTATCAACTTTTGGAAGTGCGAACGGAAAGGCGTGGTCAATGATGGGTGGGCGATCCAGGCGCAAACCATGCGCAGTGAGCACCAATTATTCTCCTGTTTTCGTCTGCATTCCGAACAGGCTTTGAACCCATCCCTCGTGCAAGAAGAAAAATTCATCGGCGTGGATTTTGCCCTGGCGGTCCAACAGGGCGTCGCCACGTCGGTGGAAAAAGTGGTGGTAAACGGATGGCAAAAATCGCCGGATGTGGATGTAGTTTGGAACCGAGGAGTGGAATTGGCGCAGCGGTACGCTGCCAGCACATATGACAGCGCCCTGGCTGAACATGTAGCATTTTGGAAAAAAGTATGGGACGTTTTCGATATTGAGATTGACGGCGACCCGGAAGTGCTGCAGGGCTTGCGCTTCTCCGACTTCCAAACCTATCAGTCGTATCATGGTGAAAACGCTGACCTAAACGCACTATGCAAAGGATTGACAGGCGAAGTATATTTTGGCTGGGTCTTCTGGGACAGCGAAATCTACTCTCATCGCATGATGATGTTTATCGACCCGTTGGTGGCCAAGAACTTATTGCTATACCGCTATCATCGACTACCACAAGCCCTGGAACGGGCCAAACAACTGGATTGCGAAGGGGCGCGCTTCCCGTTTGCTTCAATTACCGGGACGGAAGATAGCGGCACTTGGCAGCACGTGGATCTGGAGATCCATGCCGATATGGCCATAGCGTATGCCATCTGGCATCAGGACAAAATTTGCCCTGACAAGCCTTTCTTGTATAACGAAGGCATCGAGATGCTGTTGCAGATCTGCCGTTTCATGGCCAGCGCCGGCGGATGGAGCCCGTTGAACGGCGATTTTGGCTTTTACGGTGTGATGGGACCGGACGAGTTCCACATGATGGTAAATCATAATTGCTACACTAACGTCATGGGAAAGAAAGCTTTTGAATTTACCCTCAGCGTATTAGCCGAGATGCAGCAGAATAAGCCCGACCTGTACCAGCGGGCCATTGCGAAAACAGGACTAAAACCGCAAGAGCCTGAGCAATGGAAGGAAATGGCCGCCAAGATGCGGATTCCCAAAGACGAGAATACTGGCATCTTAGAGCAACATGCCGGTTATTTCGATCTGCCGCACGTGGACCTTCAGAACTTCCCGGCGGAGCAAATTCCAGTTTATAAAAACTGGGCTTACATCAAGATTTTCAGGTACAACATGATCAAGCAACCGGATGTATTGAACCTGATGTATTTTTATAGTCAGGATTACTCCTTGAAAGAGAAACGTGCGAACTACGAGTTTTATGAAGCGAGGACGATACACGAATTGTCTTTATCGCCCTCCTTACATGCCATTCTGGCAGCCGAGCTGGGCAAATTGGATGAAGCTTACACATTCTTCTCATACGGGGCACGCATGGATTTGGATAACTACAATCGCAATACCGATCAAGGGCTGCATGTGACCTCCGCAGCGGGGGTTTGGGCAAGCATGATTTTTGGCTTTGGTGGCATGCGCACCGACGGTGATGTGCTTAGCTTCAACCCCACGGTCCCAGCTCAGTGGAAATCCTATCGCTTCCGCGTGTGCTATCGGGATGCCGTGATAGAAGTTCGAGTGAACAGCGAGCAGGTTCAGTTTCAGGTTATTAGAGGCCCGATGGTTAATATCCGAATATATGAAAAGAACTATACGCTCGACGAGGATGGGATAACAGTTATTCTACAGAATCACCTGTCTAAAGGCGCCGATGCGAACAGTGCTGGAAACCATTCATAAGAGGTCGTGAAGGATAAAGGTACCTGATTGCGAATCATATCGGATGGAATCATATTCCTCTGGTTGTTTTGTACCGCCGCGCTGCTGGTTGCTTGCGCGAAACCAGCCGGGTTGGTTGGGATACCCATGGATACTCAACAGCCCGCCAGTCAGGAATCTCCGGCAACTCTCCTTCCTGCTTCCGAGGCACATGGTCCCAGGATCACAATCTGGCTGGATTCCACCCGTATGGAAGGTGCAACAATCTACGAAAGGCTTTTTCCCGACAAAGCCAGCCAGATCAATTTCCAATTGGTTGACCGCACTAGATTCCCGGCAGAAATCCTGAGCTTCAATCAGCAAGGCAGTGGATGGCCGGATGTGGTGTTTGCCGAGCCCGAACTGGTCGCACTGACCATTGACAGCCAGCATGATTATCCTCTAGACTTAAAAAAGGCTCTCTCAGCCGAAATGTTGGATAAATTTGAGCCGCACGCCAACGACGCCTGTACCTATAGCGGCCAGCTTTTTTGTTTACGTCACGATACGCGCGCCCATGGTGCTGTATTTTAATAAGCCGCTAATGGATGAATTCGGCTATCGTGTCCCGTCTACATGGCAAGATTACCAATCTCTGGGTGAGCGCCTTAGTATTGAACATCCTGGTTATATCGTCGGCGCGTTTGGTGACGCCTGGGGTTTCAAGGCATATTTCGACGCTTCCGGCTGTCCATCTTCTCTTGTGTTAAGCGCGCAGACCGTCACCATTTAACTTTGCGGACGCACGCTGTGTTCGTGTTGCGAAAATGGTGGATGCCCTGCTGGCGAATGAGACGTTGTCTCCAAATGGTTATTTCGATTCAAAATTTATTCATATTGTCCAGGATAACAAACTCCTGATGCTGGTGGGTCCATCTTGGATGGCACTGTCCAACTTCGGTGGCACGCCAAACAGTTTATATTACTCCACAGCGGACCACCAGCTTGGTGTTGCTGCTCCCCTACGCTGGGATGGCGATGCCGTGATGACCTCTGCCATGGGTGGAGCTGCGTGGGTGGTTTCCAAACACACACAAAACCTGCCCCTGGCGCTTGACTTTATCACCTGGATGGTCAGCGCACCGGAATTTTGGGCCATCACTCCCGATTACCCGGTCTATGAGCCCGTCCAGGCGGCCTGGGGAAACGCCATCAGTGCAAACCCGCTATTTGCAAACGATCCATTCCCAATCATGCAAGAGGCCTCGCAGGCTATCTCGCCGCTCTATACCTTACCCACCTATGATGTGATGGGAGTCCTGAACGATTTTGTGAGCCGTGCTCAGCGTCAGAAAAAGACACTCGAAAGCTTGCTGCCAGATTTGCAGACAGAGATGACAACCGATGCTCGAGCAGCCGGTTACAAAGTGATCATTGATAGCAAATAGTTTATCCACTCCGTAAAATCCTGGAGAACAGCGAAAAACATATATCCTTATCCTAATATATTTGATAAGGACCGAAATTTGAGAGCCAGCACTCAAATTTCGAACTCCTCCTGAATTATCGGATAGACTATAAGGAGAAAAGGCTGATGAAGAATGCGATTTCGGTCCGGGATTATGGCGCTACAGGCGATGGCATTACGCTGGAGACGAGTGCAATCCAGGCGGCGATCGATGCGTGTACCAATATTGGGGGCGGAACGGTCTATCTGCCTCCAGGTGATTATCTGACCGGAACCATCACTCTCAAAGATAATGTTACTCTCCATGTGGGATCTGGCGCCCGGCTGCTCGGCAGCACTTCACTGGCGGATTATCCTGACATGGAACGCACGGGTGGAACATTAGAATATCTCAAGTACCTCAGTTATAGCCTTATCAATGCAAACAGGGCACATCACATCGCTCTTACGGGAAAGGGCTACGTGGATGGGCAGGGGGCAGCTTTCCCGTTCGGAGAAGAAAATTACAACGCCGAGGATTTAGCTCTCGCTGCCAGCCAGCAATCATTCATCCGACCCACATTGATCCGCTTCACGGATTGCCAGGATGTCACGATCAGCAACCTAACTCTCCAGCACTCGGCTTCATGGTGCTGCAACCTTGAGAAAATAAAGGAACTGCAAATCCATGGCGTGCATATCTTCAACCGTGCAAACCAGAACAATGACGGCATTGACCTTACCTTATGTGAAGACGTGAAGATTTCTGACTGTCATATCGATAGTGGTGACGACGCGATCGCTTTGAAGGAAGGTGGCCTCCGAATTGTGGTTACCAACTGTGTTATCAGCAGCCGTTGGGCCGCTTTCCGCATCGGCCCCGAATCCCTGGGCGAATTTCGCGACATTGCCGTCTCGAATTGTGTGATCTACGATACCTATGGCACTGGTGTCAAGATCCAGGAGGTTGAAGGTGGCGTGATGGAAAATATCAGCTTCGACAACCTGGTGATGGATCACGTCACCGGTCCTATCTCCCTCCGTCTGGGGGGGTATCTGGGCTGGAGGCAAGAACGCGAGGAATCGCTGCCCATCGGGATACTGCGAAACATCCGTTTCTGTAATATTCAAGCTACTATAGCCGACAATGCCTATCCGCTGCCGCATGAAGTACCGGCCTTTCCAGGCGAAAGGAATTCGTGTCTCAATATCACCGGCGTGCCAGGTTATTACGTTGAGAACGTCAGTTTCAGTGGATTGCATTTCACCTTCCCAGGCGGAGGCACACAGGAAGACGCACAGCGAGTCGTTCCCGAATTGCGTGACCGTTACCCCGAATATCACATGTTTGGCACGCTACCAGCCTATGGCATTTACATCCGGCATGCCAAGGGAGTGGTCTTCAGCAACATCACTCTTGACAGCTCCAAACCTGACCTGCGTCCGGCTTTGGTTGCTGAAGATGTAGAGGATCTGGAGCTATCCGATTTTCGTGCCGGCGGGTCAAGCTCGGCGCCACTGGTGCAATTAAGAAACGTACTACAGGTCTACCTGCACGGCTGCAGACCACTGGGCAAGGTGGACCTTTTCTTAAGCGTGGAGGGCGCCGAAAACAGGGAAATACTTCTGCAGGCAAACGATTTGCACCTGGCAGAAAAGGTTTACAGACTGTCTGAAAACACACCTGCCGGGGCGATCATCAAAGCATAAAGGAAGTATCTAAAATGACTACCCTCAATCGTCGTGATTTCCTGAAACTATCCGCAGTACTGGCCGGTTCGCTGGCCGGCCAATCTTTGCTCAGCGCTTGCAACCCAAAGGCGTTGACCGTACCCAGCCAGCCGGCAGGATCCACTAATCTTGCACCTGCTTCCGATCTTGTTCTCGGCGTTGGACGAGGCATCTTTCCGGGTCGTGTGGTATGGGCACATAATCCCCAGGCTACTCTGTGGGACGGCCAGAGCGATTACTGGTGGAACGAGAAGTTCACGAATCAAAAGCTGGTGAGCGAAATGCTCTCGCATTCGCTGCGCCAATTAACCGGACAATCCAGCGACACGGCGGCCTGGGAAGCACTGTTCACAGATTTCAAGCGCCAGCATGGTCAGAGCGGTGGATACCAGCCTGGCGAGAAGATCGCCATCAAAGCCAACACAAACGGCACCAAGAGCCACGGTGGTACCAGGAACGACAGTTTCATCTCCCCGGCTGTTGCGTTGGCTCTGCTCGATCAGCTCGTGCAGGCGGGGGTCAAGCCGGAGGATATCAGCGTGTACGATGCCTCACGTTCCGTGCCCGACCCGGTCGTGAATGCCTGCGGTACAACTGCGCTGACCGGAGTGCACTTCGCCGATTTTAGCGGTGGCGATGGCCGCGAACTCTGCCAGCGTGACTTGAACGAATTGGTTCATTGGTCGATCGATACGAAAGGCAATCCAACCTACCTGCCCAGCGTGGTAACCCAGGCTACTTACCTGATCAACGTTAGCCTGTTCAAAGGGCATAGCCTGGCCGGTGTGACGCTGACGGCCAAGAACCATTTTGGCAGCCTGATGACCGACCTGGATGGAAAGCCCACGATCAATCCGCCTCAGGGCGCCAACCTGCATGGCTACGTCGCGGCCTATAACGTTCAAGGCCCTGCCGATTGGAGCTGGCCGCAGGCACCGATGGGCAGCTACAGTCCGTTGGTGGACCTGATCGGCCACCCTCACCTGGGCGGCAAGACGCTCCTATTTATGATCGATGCACTGTATGGAGTGGAAGATCAAAACGCCGAGTTGTCGAATAAGAGCAGATTCCAGTCGGCTCCGTTCAACGATCAATGGTCTGCGAGTCTGCTACTCTCACAAGACCCATTGGCACTCGAACTCGGTGGGTGCGGATATCCTGGTCAACGAGCCGATCATGATCACTCACCCGGATGTTTTACCGAAAAACAGCACTTACCAGAATTACCTGCACGAAGCGGCTCTGGCCGACAAACCTCCCTCAAATACGGCTTACAACCTTCCCAGTCTGGGTGTGCACGATCATTGGAATAACCCCACTGAAAAGCTATATAGTCGTAACTTAGGCTTCAGCGAAGGGATCGACCTGATGATGGGGTAAGATTTACTGCATTTTGCCCTGTATCTGACAGGCAAGCTCGCAATCTCCGCATGATTTAATCCATAGAAATACATGTTTGTTAGGGAAAAGCAATTCCCGCCGTATAATATGGAGTAGAAGACAAACGATTTATCTTCTCCTGCCATTAAAATATAAATGTCTCTCCTATTCCCTGAACGCTTGCTTCCCACCGACCCAACCACCCGCAACCTGGCGGTAGAGTTATACGAGCCGGTAGCCCACCTGCCCATCCTATCCCCGCACGGGCATGTGGATCCGGCCTTGTTCGCTGACCCTTCTGCGAGCTTTGGCTCGCCGGCTGATCTATTCATTATTCCGGATCATTATGTGACCCGCATGCTTTATTCTCAGGGTATCCAGCTGAATAACCTGGGAGTGCCGAACATAGATGGAAGGGATGTCGAAACAGATCACCGCAAGATCTGGCGGATTTTTTGCGAGAATTTTCACCTATTTCGCGGCACTCCTTCCGGAATCTGGCTTACCCACGAGTTGGCTGAAGTTTTTGATGCGGACGAAAAACCCTGCCGCGGCTAATGCAAACCGCTTGTACGACTTGATCTCTGCGAAACTGGCGAAGCCAGAATTTTCACCGCGCGCACTATACGAACGTTTCAATATCGAAGTCCTGTGTACCACCGATGCAGCCACTTCCACGCTTGACCGTCACCAGACCATCAGGGAATCGGGCTGGAAGGGAAAGATCCAGCCTACTTTTCGCCCGGATGCAGTGGTCAACCTCGGTGCGCCCAACTGGCGGGAGAACGTCCAGCAATTGGGCGTCGTCAGCGGGGTGGATATCCACGATTACGCAACTTACATCCAAGCGCTGGAACAACGCCGGACGTTTTTCAAATCCATGGGCGCGACCGCCACCGACCATGCTGCCTTGACTCCCCTGACTATTGAACTTACTCCCGCTGAAGCCAATCAGATTTTCCAACGCGCCCTGAAAGGCCAGTTGGATGCCGGAGACGCCTCCAATTTCACTGCCCATATGCTGATGCAGATGGCGCGCATGAGCGTCGAGGATGGGCTGGTAATGCAGCTTCACCCCGGCTCGCTACGCAATCATAATCAGGCGGTATTCCAGTCTTTCGGGCCGGATAAAGGCTGCGATATTCCCATCCAAACCGAATTTACCCGCAAACTGCAGCCGCTGCTAAATAAATATGGGAACGATACGCGCCTGACCCTGATCCTATTTACCCTCGACGAGACTTCCTATTCCCGGGAACTCGCTCCTCTGGCCGGGCACTATCCTGCTCTGATACTTGGACCGCCGTGGTGGTTCTTGGACAGCCTGAACGGCATGGAGCGCTATTTCGACCAGGTCATGGAAACCGCAGGCATTTACAATACGGCTGGTTTCAACGATGATACGCACGCTTTTTGTTCTATCCCCTCCCGCCACGACGTCTGGCGTCGGGCAGCGGCCAGTTGGCTGGCTGGTCTTGTGGCACGACATATTGTCGATTTGGAAGATGCTCATGGAATGATGCGGGAATTGGTGGTGGGTTTAACCAGACGGGCATATCGTCTGCCAGGGTAACCGCCCATCTTCTAAATAAAAATCTCAATACACCTTTATCATAAATCCCCCTGCCCACCGGTATACTTACCAATGGGCGATTTTCATTTTGAGTAGTGTGATGGAAAATGAAGCAGTGAAATCCAACCAGCCAAAAGGAGATTAAAAATGACTGCACTGATGGATGCGATTAACGCCAACGCGGTCGAAACCGTACAGAAGCTGATCCGGGAAGGTGCCAACGTAAACGAGCTGGATATTAACAGAGATGCGCCACTTGTAATGGCAGCCTATGAAGGATACACCGAAATTGTCAAGCTGTTGCTGGAAGCCGGAGCAGATACTCGGGCGGTTGACCCGGGCATGAAAGCAACTGCTCTGCACGCGGCGGCGTATGCGGGCAGGACCGAAGCAGCCAGACTGTTGATCGATCACCACATCGACCTTGATAAGCAAGGACCCTATAACGGATATACGGCTTTGCACGACGCCATCTGGCAAAACAACATTGGGGTGGCCAAGCTGATCATTGAGGCAGGCGCGAACTTGGCCATCCGATCCAAGGACGGGTTAACTCCGCTTGAAATGGCCAAAGCAAATGGACGGAAAGAGATCGTAACGTTGATCGAACAGAAAATGGCTTGAATGGGGCAGGAAGGCCTTGGGGCTGGCGCGGGTAAGGCGGGAGTTGAAAAATCGCGAGAGCCGGGGACGCCGGCCCCGGCTCTCTGACAAGGAGGAGAGGAGAATTGCCCTACGCATTCATCTTATCAGATTGGGGAAATATTGCTTGACGGGTCGGCTACGATCGGACTACGCCAACCTGACAGTTGGATGAGAGAATTTTAAGATCTGTTCAGGTGACTTTGCATTAATTGATACGGGAATTATAGCAATCGACGGGACCTCAAATTTTTCGAACTGAACAACCAAACATTATGCCATATGGATCAGGGGATTTTCAATTCCATTCCCAAGTGGATGCTTTTGCCTTTCTTTTTTTCTATTTATTTGGGGAGATAGTCAGAAATCGGCGAACCTAACAAGATAATAAAAAGATCCAGCTCATAAACTACAGGGGTCGTTCACAAAGTCAAAGATCGTCAGGCTTTTCCGATCTCGTTTTGCTCCACAAACGCCACAACACGCTCCAATACCTCTTCCGTTGAAATCGCATCGGTATCCAGATACAAGTCGGCATGCTCGCGGGCATGGCGCAAGCGATGATGCTGCTCCTGCCAGTCGGCTTCGGTCCAGTTCAGTTTACGGCGATGGACGGTTGTAGCGTATGATGCATCCAGGAAAACCAGGATGTCAGGATTGGTCAACCGCTGCCACATGTCTTTCACATAGGAATGTTCCTGTGCGATGTGACGAGTCCGGCAACCCAGGCGGGTGAGACCGGCGACGAGCGTGGATTTCCCGGCCGCGCAAGGACCGACCACGCCGATCAGGGGTCTCCTGGTACTTGCAGGGTCATCTTTCGCTGGTATCATTGCGTGGATCCAAAAAACAATCCAACTTATTGATTATCGTGCAGCAAATTGTTGAGGGCTTCCGGCCCGCCCAACACTGCCAATGTATCGCCGGCGTGCAATAAAGCCGTGTCGGTCGGATGCATCTCAGAATGGTGATCGTGACGTACCAGGATGATGTTGAGATGATATTCGTCTTCCACGCTGCCGACTGTCTTCCCGGTCAATTCCGAGGAGGGGGAAACATTCAAACGGGCCAGGCTAAGCAATTGCCCTTCAACCGAGATGGGGTTGGTCACATCCGCACCGGCAGCGGCTGCAGCAAAAGCCGGTGCGGCCATGCGGGTGGCGCTCATGACGGTAAAGCCGAATTGATTATGCAGTGCGTTGGCAAAGTCTTCGTCGAAGATACGGATAATGACCTGGATGTCTTTGTTATAGCTGCGGGCTTTGACCGCAACCTGCAAGTTTAGCGAGTCGTGTTGAGTTGCCAGAATGATCGTTTTGGCGCGTTTTACCCCGGCAGCTTCCAGAGTAGATGGTCGTGTAGCATCATCCTGGATGACCGGAATTCGCATGCCCTGGATGGTAGAGATCATTTCGGAGGAAGGTTTCAGCTCGATCACTACCACGTTTTCGTGCATAGCGTGCAACTGACGGACCACCCGGTAACCCAGGTGACCCAATCCGACTAGAATGGTGTGGTTAGAAAATGTGGATGCAACTGCCATTTCCCACTCCTTGCTGCGCGCCCGACGGTTGAAGAGCATCACACCGAATTCGGCCAGACCCTGCGCCAGGGTGATTACGCCGATGACGGGCATCAAAAAATAAAAGATTTGTAGAACCGGACTATGGGGAAAGTTCCCACTCGGCTGTAGAAACGCCAGTGTGAGCATCAGGTAAATGGATTCCAGCAGGCTGTCGAGCGGTTCCCCGGCCTGCCAGGCAATATAATGATACAGGATACCCAGCCCGACCACGGCGAACAAGAAGATCAACACCGGCAGGCGAAATTCCTTTAGAAGGATTAACGTCTCACGCCAGCCCATTTTCCAGGACTGGAGGCGGGCTGCAGATCGCTTTGGCATTTTTATCCCTGGTTTATGCGCCTACTTCGATCGGTAACCGGACAGTCATCCGGCGTACATTATCCCCCCGTCGTTTCAATACCTTTAGCGCCACCACGCTGATGTCGTCGCCCGGCCGTCCATCGTCCAGGTTGACCGCTTCCGCCAGGAGTGCATCTGCGATCGCCTGCGGGGTGGGTTCCTGCTCCTCCAACATGGCTTTCAGGGAAGTGCAGATGTCCATCGGTCGCCCGACCCGGCTTCCGGCGTGCATCAATCCGTCGGTGTAGATCACAATCACCAAAGCCGGTTCGAGCGGGATCTCGGTGATGATCGGGCGGGTATTACGACTGAACCCAATTGGAGAACTATCCGAGTCGATACAGTCCACCTGGTCGCCATGTGCGATGAAAAACGGCGCAGGGTTGTTGCGGGTGAGCACCACCGTGCCGGTATGCAGGTCCACCGAAATGATGTTGAGAGTCGAGGAAACTTTCCCCTTTTTGTCAGTAAAGAGCGAGTCAGAGGCTGCGCGCGCTGCGGCGCCATCCCGAACGCCTTCGGCCAGCAAGGCGATGACCTTACGGACCACCATCATCGAGACGGCTTTGGCGCCTCGGCCCGAAGTCTGTCCATCCGCGAGAACCACCGACAGCCCGCCGTTGGGTCGCTCGACCACTTCCAGCGTGTCTCCACTTTCGGTGACAGCGTACTTATTGGTTTTCGCAACCGCAATCTGGACTTCCATGGGCTGATTTTACCGCAAATCTGCCCCCCTTTAATCAATGGATTTATCAAAACCGCAGCTTTCAGGTTGCGCGAATGACAAGCAATCACCGGTGAATACCCTGGCTTCTTTCGAAGAAAAAAGAGGTGACTCTTCAAGTACGATCAACATTACGATTCTCGGCAATAACGACGAGCACACGGCTACCGGGTAATTCCACCAGATCGTGATGGACCACAAATCCGAACTGGACCAGGCGGTTCCGGGCGGCTGCCCAGACAGCCTCGATCGCACCGGCCTGACCGGTCACGCGGAATAACCAGGCGGCGAGGCGTGAAAGCGGATCCTGCCCTGTGATCCAGGCGGCTGGAATGATCACCAGCCTTCCACCCGGAACCAACACCCGCCGGGTTTCCCGCAGCGTTTGGATGTCGTAGATATATTCGGATGGGAAGGTCGCCACCACACTATCGAAACAGTTATTTTTGAATGGGAGGCTGCCAGCCTGGCCGCGTGCCAGGCGCAGGTCCAGATCCTGCCGTCTCAACCGGCGTCCAGCCTGTCGGCCCATCTGCCGACTTTCATCCAGCCCGAATGCATTAACTGCGTGTTTCTGAAGATCCACCTGAAGATGGCCCGGGCCGTGCCCAAGCTCAAGCACGCGGCCATCCAGGTATGGCAAGGCACAGCGGACCCAGCCCTGCCAGCGTCCCAGCGAGACCAGCGCAGCGACGAGATCATACGTCCAGGCGAAGGGGTGATAAAGTAGCCGAAAAAAAAGGGACAGCAGGAGGCGCATCAAGAACATAATCGAAATTCTCTAGCAGGTCTCGCTTAAAACGTGATTACGTATATCATAATGCTATAATTCTCATTATGAAATACGAAACTATACATAATATCGAAATTCCCAAGATCGGTTTTGGAACCTGGAGAATTGGGGGAGAAGGTCATGCCGAGCCTGACCTGGAGGCGCGTTCGTTGGCCGCCCTGCATTCGGCCCTGGAACTTGGATACACTCATTTCGATACCGCCGAAGGCTATGCAGCCGGTCACTCGGAAGAATTGCTTGGGCAGGCTATTCGCGAGACAGGCAAGAGACGAGAGGACTTGTTCATCACCTCGAAGGTCAGCCCGGAGCATTTGAGCTATGCCAATGTCCTGCAATCTTGCGAGAGCAGCCTGCGCCGGATCGGGCTGGACTATCTCGACCTGTACCTGATTCACTGGCCACACCTGGGGATGAAGTTAGCGGACACCTTCCTGGCGCTGAATTTGTTGGTGTCGCAGGGCAAGGTCAGGCACCTGGGTGTAAGTAATTTCAATCTCAAGCTGCTCAAGGAAGCGGTAGCATTGTCTGAAACCCCGTTATTGACCGACCAGGTTTCTTACAGCCTGCCAGACCGGACCTACGAAGCAAATGGGGTGCTGGCGTACTGCCAGGAAAACGACATACTGCTGACTGCGTATAGCCCAGTAAAGCAAAAATTCATTGCCGGCAATCGTACTTTACGAGCATTTGCGGAGGCTCATGCTGTCACGACCCAGCAACTGGCATTAGCCTGGCTGGTGCGGCAGCCGCGCGTGATCACCATCCCAATGTCTTTCAATCCACAGCACCAGGCTGAAAACCTGGCAGCCGCGGAGATTAGCTTGCACGAATCCGAGTGGGAGATATTTGAAGCGGGAAAATGAGAATGTCTGGAAGGGTTGAGCTGCAATCGTAAATGCAGGGAGGGGGAACCTTCGTGACGAATAGGGGGAATGGGTAACGTCCCGAAGGGTCGGGTTTGCAAACGCAAATCCTTCTATGAACCTTCGGGACAATCTTTGTTTAATTATCGAAATGGAGCAATTCAAGGATTGTTCCGAGCTGTTCCGATCCGTCCACGTAGGCATATTGGCCGCCATCCCAACCGCCATGCTGGATGGTCGGAAAACCCTGTCTGTCCAGGAATTGTCTGGTCGCCTGGATATCTGTGGTTTCGAATGCCAGGTGGTGTATGCCTTCGCCGCGCGTGCGCAAAAATTCTTCCCAGGTACTGGGAGAGCCGACCGGTTCGATCAATTCCATCTGGACTGGACCGAGGTCAAAAAATGCACCCCTGCCTTTGGCTGTGGAGGCCTGCCCATGATAAGTTGTATGCGCAAAAGAGTCGTCGGCGATCGGGACAATCTCAGGCACTGGAATGCCGAATACTCCGGCATAGGCTTTGGCAGTTTTCTCCACATCTTTAACGATCAGTCCGATCTGGATGAGGTTGATGGATTCGAGTTTGTGCATGGCTTGCTCTCCTTGATATTTTCCCGTTTGTTTCACGATTGAATTTCTTCGATTATACTTTCAGGGATATGTCAAAAAAGAGCATTTTGCGCTGGCTTCCGGCTATCCTTATGATGGGGATCATTTTTAGCGCCTCCGCTACCCCCTCCACGCACCTGCCCAGTTTTGGCATGCTGGATGTAATTGTCAAAAAAGCCGGTCACATGCTTGGCTATGGATTGCTGGGATTCTCCTTCTGGTACGCCATGCGCTTCAAGAAAGGACAATTGTGGCTGGCCTGGTCTCTGGCCATTCTCTATGCCATTTCGGATGAATTCCACCAGTCCTTCGTGTTTGGGCGGCATCCCAGTTGGGTGGACGTGTTGCTCTTCGATGGGGGTGGCGCGCTCCTTTTCCTGGTTGTGAAAAATTGGTGGCCTGCCAGGAAGGTGGTTAAAAAAGATGAGACTCTTCAGTAAGTCTAATTTTTTAATCTGCGTAAATTCGTGTGAAAAAAGCCGCGACCAAGCGCGGCTTTGGAGTGGAATGGAATCAGATTAGTCTACACCTGAAAAGAAGAGACTGGATCAAGCCTTGGCTTTGCTTTTTGCCTCGCGGTTATTGAGGTCCAGTTCCAACAAGACGTTCAAACCCTGCGCAATTGCCTGCAGCACGGCAAAGAAGACCAGACCGGTCAATAACGGGATCAACATATTGACAAAAAGATAAGGAACAAAAGAGGGCTCTTTCAGCAACACTGCCATCGTCAGGCTTTGCGTGCTCATTTGTGATTGCAGATTGATAACAGCAAAGACCACCTGGCCAATGAACCCGGCCAGGACGAACCAGGACAAAATACTGGCGAAATCAGAAAAGAAACTCACTCGTCTGGGAGCGAAATAAACGGGTTCTTTTTCCTCAAGCGGGACGATCATTTGATCAACTTCATTCATGGCATTCTCCTAATGGACTTCCTATAATTGATTTATTTTCTCAATAGAATGGAATAGGTAAACTCCAACCGCGCCTTTTCACAGTTCATCAAGAATACGCAAGTGTAGCATAAAATTCTGATATTTCCTGACCCTACTCGAATTCGATTTCGAGTTCCTCGTCGGACCCCCAATCTTCCATCTTTTCAATCTGAATTTCAGTGAACAACCCATCCTGGCGAGCTGCCACGTGATAACGTTTGACCAGTTCGAGAAGCGCCAGGAAAGTGACCACCACCTCCAAGCGGGAAGGCTTTTCACCGAGCAGAGCAATGAAAGTGGCATTGTGACCCCGCCCCAACCTTTCTGCGATCAACGCGATTTTTTCGCGGATAGTCACGCGTGGCGCCGAGATAACTGTGTTAAGGCTCTGCTTTTCAGCTTCTTCGGCGAAGATGCCTTCAGCGGCAGCGATCAGATCTGCCAGGCTGATGTCCGACAGATCCAACCGGCCTTCGATTTTTAATGGAGGCGCAATCCGCAAGTAGGTCTGCAGGTGTGCGTTTTCTCGCCCATCCAGCCAACCGGCCAACTGTTTAAAGCGTTTGTATATTTGAAGTTGCCGGGCCAGCGCCTCGCCCAGGTCTTCTTCGCCGGGTTCCCGGACCGGTGGTCTGGGCAACAAGGCTTCCGATTTGATCTGCAATAGTTTGGCAGCAACTACCAGAAAAGCCGAAATCTCGTCGGCCGGGACTTGCATCTGGTGGATGTACCCCAGGTACTGGTCGGTCACCTGGGCCAGGGACACGGAGGTGATATCCAACTCGGCATGCTCGATCAATTGGAGCAGCAGGTCAAGAGGTCCCTCATATACAGGGATGGCAACAGTGTATCCACCCGTCTGGTGTCCGGCAACATTCAGGTCCATGGCAGGCGGGATTATATCATCTGTAGAATTAAATTCTGTGCTGCAAGGTGGACAGATTTCCATTGATCCTTATCTTAAGAATTTCTTTAGCGAGAAAAGAAACCGCGTAGAGAATCCCGATGGCTTTGAAGACGGCGATACCGGGGTTAAGTACCAGTCTGTGGAAGGTCATGCCTCCGGAAATCAGCCACTGAAGATGAGCGTTTCCGAATCAGATTTATAAATGAGATATTAATATTTTAGTTATATAATCCAGTTTATTAATTTCTATTGGTAGAAATGGAAATACCCGCGATGAACATATCCGAACCAGAACGAATCCAATTAGGTAACAGTGATCTGCGCATCAGCCCATTGGGCATCGGCACGAATGTTTGGGGGTTTCGCAAGCGAGCGGACCCGGAAAAAAAGACGACGCTGGAAGCTGTTTTGTCCGGAGGCGTCAATTTTATCGATACCGCTGAGATCTATAACATGGGGGGTTCAGAAAAGACGCTCGGCTTACTGCTGAAAAGCGCATCGGTAGATGTGGTGCTCGCCAGCAAGTTCTTTCCCTATCCGTGGCGGCTATGGAAGGCGAACCTGAAATCGGCCCTGCAAGCCAGTTTACGGCGTTTGGGGCGCACGTCACTGGACTTATATATCCTGCATACTCCCACATCCAAAATTTCCCTTACCACCTGGGCAGAAGCCCTGGCGAAAGTCCAACTGGAAGGCCTGACACGCCAGGTGGGTATCTCAAATTGTTCCGCTGCACAGACCCGAACGGTACATTCCGCCATGGCAAAGCTGGGAGTCCACCTTTCCAGCAACCAGGTGGAATACAGCTTGCTGAAGCGGACGCCCGAGCGGAATGGTCTTATCGATACTTGCCGGGAATTAGGCGTTACCCTGGTGGCATACCGTCCGTTGGGCTTCGGATTGTTGACCGGGAAATATAAACCCTCCGACCTGCCACTCCAACTGCGCGGACGCCTGATCAAGCCTGCAGACCTGCGACGCGCAACCCCACTGATCAACCTGATGGGTGAAATCGGCCAACGGCATGGAAAAACGCTCGCACAGGTGGCGTTGAACTGGGTTATATGTAAAGGCGCCGTCCCCATCCCGGGTGCAAAATCCAAGCCAGGTTGCTGAGAACGCCGGCGCGTTGGGATGGCGGCTGGAGGCTGAAGAAGTGGAAGCGCTCGACCAGGCGAGCGAAGGATTATCGTAAATCTATTTTCTTCCTTGAACATCATCGGCGAGATTAAGAAAACAATTATGGCGGGAATGCCTGTATAATTGCAGGCACAAAGGTAGAAAATGTCTGATTATATTTATATGGATTATGCGGCAACCACACCCGTAGATGAAAGGGTGATGGAGGCCATGCAGCCTTATTTCAACAAAACCTTCGGGAATCCATCCTCGGTTCATCGCCAAGGACAGCACGCGCCGAGGCGGCGGTCGAGACAGCCCGGGAAACCTTGGCGTCGCTTTTACACTGCCAACCCGCAGAGATCGTTTTACCTCCTGCGGGAGCAGAATCTGACAACCTCGCCTTACGGGGGACAGCCCTGGCCCGGCGTGCGGGTGTTGGAGCGGACCGCATCATCACCTCGCGTGTTGAACATCACGCAGTCAGCAAGACCGCCGAGCAACTCGAGAAATTTTACGGCTTTCAGGTGGATTGGCTCGATACCGATGCAAATGGCATGTTAACGCCAGAGGCGGTCCAAGACAGCCTCGTACCGGATACTGCCCTGGTATCCGTCATGCTCGCCAACAATGAGGTCGGCACGGTCAATCCAGTCGCAGAGATTTCAGCACTCTGTCACGCACGTGGCGTACCCATCCATACCGATGCAGTCCAGGCAGCCGCCTACCTGCCACTGGACCTGCAAGAGCTGGATGTAGACTTGCTTTCTCTAGGCGGGCACAAATTCTATGCGCCGAAAGGGGTCGGAGCTTTGTTCGTCCGCAAAGGCACACCGATCCTGCCTGCACAGACCGGCGGAGGACAGGAACAAGGCTTGCGGGCTGGCACACAGAACGTCCCATATATTGTCGGGTTTGCCGAGGCTTACCGCCTGGCCTGTGCAGAACGCGCAGAGCGAGTGGCACATGTCCGCCCAATGCGTGATGCGCTTATCGGGCGAGTCCTGGAGGAGATTCCGCAAGCACGCCTCACCGGGCATCCCAGCCAACGCTTGCCTAACCATGCCAGCTTCGCCTTCCAGGGAGTGGACGGCAACCTGCTTCTGACCCTATTGGATGGCGCAGGATTCGCCTGTTCGTCCGGCTCGGCTTGCAAGACGGGGAACCCCGAACCCAGCGAGGTGATGGCCGCGCTGGGGTTATCCCGCGATTGGGGCCTGGGTTCCTTGCGGGTTACCCTTGGAACCGGCAGTCGCACGGAAGATGTACAGGAGTTGCTGGAGGTCCTGCCCGGATTGGTCGAAAAAGCCAGAACGTTGAACCGGAAATAAGGCAGGCAATCTATGTCCAAAGTCGTCGTTGCCATGTCAGGTGGAGTGGATTCGTCGGTCGCAGCAGCCCTACTCAAACAGCAGGGTCATGAGGTGACCGGGATGATGTTACGCTTGTGGAGCGAAACCGGTAAGGAAGACTCCAACCGCTGCTGTACGCCCGATGCCATGGGAATGGCCCGGCGTGTGGCGGCGAAATTGGACATCCCTTTCTTTGTTTTGGATGCTAAAGAGCTTTTTCACACAACTGTCGTGCAGGCCTTCCTGGATGGCTATGCCCAGGGTCTGACCCCCAACCCATGTCTGGTGTGCAATCGCTCGATCCGCTGGGAATATTTGTTCGAGCACGCCATGGCATTGGGAGCCGAGTACATGGCTACCGGCCATTACGTCCGCTTAGCGCAGGACGAGGCCGGTCGGGTGCTACTTTTACGCGGGGTGGATCACATCAAGGATCAATCCTATGTCCTGCACGTTTTAAC
The DNA here is from genome assembly GCA_963814135.1 of uncultured Chloroflexia bacterium. Classification (GTDB taxonomy): domain Bacteria; phylum Chloroflexota; class Anaerolineae; order Anaerolineales; family Villigracilaceae; genus UBA877. The sequence goes on from CAWFBZ010000008.1 coordinate 604,687, forward strand.
GCAAGAGAAACTGGCCCATTCGCTTTTCCCGATCGGGGAGTATCCGAAAAGCGAAGTACGTGAGCTTGCCCGCAAATTCGAGCTCCCGTCTGCGGCCCGTTCGGACAGCCAGGACCTATGCTTCCTGGCAGGTGAGGATTACCGGGCTTTCATTGACCGGAATGCCCCTGAGATTGCCCGGCCGGGTCCCATGTTAAATCGGGCGGGCGAGAGACTGGGAGAACACCAGGGGTTGGCATATTACACGATTGGGCAGCGCAAAGGGCTTGGCATTCCGTCCGCGGTGCCATTATATGTGCTGGCCAAACAGCCTGCTTCCAATGCCTTGATCGTAGGGGTTGCGGACGAACTAGGTGCGCATACTTTACAAGTGCCATCCGTACAATGGGTGTCGGGCCAACTGCCAGTGCATCTACCGGCGCGGTTGCAGGTGAAAACACGTTACACTGCCAGGGAAGCCTGGGCCAAGGTGACGGCAACGCAGAGCGGCGCGGTCGAAGTGGTTTTTGACGAACCCCAACGGGATATTACATCCGGGCAGGCGGCCGTTTTCTACGATGGCGAGGCGGTGTTGGGTGGTGGATTGATCGCCTGATTTGCGCATAGCCTTGGCGTGATATAATGCAGGCGAAACACTGATGTGGAGAAAACAAGGAGAAAATCAGGAGACAATGAGGAGCAAGATATGACCCTTCCCGTCACTCTCTTTGGAATTGTCCTTTCCACCACTTACGGTACTGCCTTCCACTTTTGGAAAGGTGGCAGCCTGAAGAAATTATTCCTGTTTGTGCTTCTGGCCTGGCTGGGGTTTTGGATTGGCCACTTTGGGGGTCAATCGATCGGCTGGGATTTCGCTTCGATCGGTCCACTCAACACTGGCGCAGCCACTCTGGGTAGCCTTATTTTCCTACTGGTGGGGGAATGGTTGAGCCGGGTCGAAATCACACAGAAATAGGCACCTTTTTTTAATAAATAAATCCTCCCCAAGCTGGGGAGGATTTGGTAGGTTCAATCGGGAATTAAAGAGGTTTGACGTGGGCCGCCTGCAGACCCTTGGGTCCCTGTTCGATTTCGAACTCGACCGACTGGCCTTCCTGTAAAGTGCGGAAACCATCGGACTCTATGGCGCTGTAGTGGACGAAAACGTCCGGGCCACCTTCGCGTGCGAGAAAGCCAAAGCCCTTCGACGCATTGAACCATTTGACCGTACCGGTCACACGCTCTGCCATTTTATTGCTTCTCCTTACTGTGAACAAAAAGAATATGATGAAGGGGTTTTGGTTTCCGTGCGGGCCAGGTGCTGCTGCAATGCTGCTTTAAAAAACACCGGCCCTCGTGGATTGCTCTTGGGCCGGTTCCCTGCGAATTCCAGCACGAACACGAACCACCTACAAAACACATTTTAGCTGGGGGGTCAAAATTCGTCAAGAGCTTAAAAACACATTAAAATTCCCCCATTGGGCTGGCTTTGACAATTCTTTCCTCGGCAGTATCAAATTTTATTGCTCCGGTTTCGTGCTCACCGAACTCAACCCGCAGGTACGTACGACAAAATATCAAATCAAAGTCTTCTGACGCATAATATGGGCGTCAATCCCGTTTTATACCCCCAGAGATTATTGGACGGGATGGTCCGGATAAACACCAAAATCAACAAATCCGTCTGCCTTTCATGATAACATTGCTATGAAAGGACCGACCATGCGACCGCATATCGAATCGTTTCTCTCCGCCCGCCTGCATCTCTCCCCACAAATTGTGGGAGACCGAATTTATTTCATCAGCAATCTATCAGGCCGTCTTAGTCTCTTTGGCATGTATTATGGGGGCTCCGTTCCTGAACCACTCCTGCCGCCGGATATTGCCCTCCCAAACCCGACATTGATCGATGGCCACCCGTTTTGCGTCTTTCCCAAGATAGGGACAATCCTGGTCATGCTGGACCAGAATGGCGACGAGAATTACCAACCAGTCACGATCCCCATCGAAGGCGGTTATCCTCAACCGGCTTTCGATGGATATTTTGGAAAATACCGGGTCCATCTGGGGGATTGCGATGATGAGAAGGGGATTATTTATCTCAATGCCGAAAGCAGGGAAACCTCACTCCAATCCTGCTTCCGGGGCGACTTGCGCACGAACCAGGTGGAAAAGCTGGCCGAGTCCGAATGGGGCGCCCTCGCGATCGGGCGCAGCCAGGACCATTCCAAGGTGTTGGTTGCAGACAGGTACAGCATGGGGGACAACGTACTCTTTCTGCTGGAAAGTGGGCGCAAAACATTGCTGCTTGGGACGCCGATCGAACAGCGCAAACCCGGCGAGGAGATCCAGTTCAACGGTTTAGGTTCGGCGCAGTTCACGCCGACTGGGATGGGTGCATTGATCACGACCTCCCTATTTGACGACAGGTACAGTCTGGGTGCGATCGACTTCGACCACCCCGGTCAGGTTCAACCGGTCAAGCTGGAAGGTTTCGTGCATACCGGGGCCGGTGAACTGCACGATCTGGTGCATCTCAAAGGTGTCCATTACGGCATTCATTTCAACATCGATGGCAATTCCTGGCTTTACGAAGGTTATTATAATGAGGACAAGCGCATTATGACGCTGCGGAAAGTCATCGTCGGGGATGGCGACCTGGCAGTTGGAGTACTTCAACAATACTTTTATGATCGCCCGGGAGACCGCTTTGTGCTTTCGTTTTCCACTGCTACCGGCCCGTCTCAACTTTACACCGTTGAATCAAAAGACCGGGAAACCATCGTGATGCACACCGATGAGAAATTGCTCGGAATCCCGGAGGAGCAGCTCTCGCAAAGTGAAGCAGGCTGGGTTCAGCTCCTTCGATGGTACGCACATCCCGGCGCGTTTATACCTGCCGGCTCAGGCGCTTGGTTATCAGCGGCCCGCGCCCATTGATCTATTACATCCATGGCGGTCCACAAAGCCAGGAACGCCCGGATTTCGCCTGGTTTTCCATTCCCCTGATCCAATTCCTGACCTTACGGGGGTTCGCCGTCTTCGTTCCCAATGTGCGCGGTTCCACCGGGTATGGTCTGAATTTTACCCGACAGGTCGACCGGGATTGGGGTGGCAAAGATCGGCTTGACCACGTGCATGCCATGACGAAGGTGTTATCAAAGGACAAACGGCTGGACCTGCAGCGGGCAGGGGTGGTGGGGCGTTCCTATGGCGGCTACATGACCCTTATGCAGGCCGGTCGACACCCCGACCTTTGGGCAGCCGCCTGTGACATGTTCGGTCCCTACGACCTGCTAACTTTCTCCGACCGCATCCCTGAGACCTGGAAGCCTTATTTTCGGATCGCGCTGGGGGATCCGGGGACCGAGGCTGGGCGTGCATTCCTGCAGGAACGCTCCCCGCGCACTTACCTGGATGCTTTAGCTTGCCCGATGCTGGTCATTCAGGGACGGAATGACCCACGCGTGGTGGCATCCGAATCCGAGGATTTGCTGGATGACTTGAAGAAAAAAGGCAAGCAGGTGGAACTCCTGCTCTTCGAAGACGAAGGCCATGATGTTGTGAAATATGCCAACCGTCTGGCTTGCTATCGTGCCATCGTGGATTTCTTCGAGAAATATCTAAAACCCTGATATCAGGGGGTTATCATTTTTATGAATAGAAGGACTATATGCCCTGGAATTTGAATACCACGCACTCGCAGGCTGGTGATCTGGCTCTGCTGGTCGGCCTCCGCCACAAACATTTCATCTTCCCGCTTATCCCGGGTGGTTCGTTCCATACACACCGTGGCATCTTGAACCATGACGAACTGATCGGCTTGCCCTGGGGCAGCCAGGTCTTCAGCCACCAGGGCAGTCCTTTCTTCATCCTCCAGCCTTCGTTGGCCGACCTGCTCGTCGATTTGAAACGCAGCACACAGATCATGTATCCTAAGGACATCGGTTTTATTCTCTCCAGCATGTCAGTCGGGCCGGAGCAGACCGTCCTTGAAGCAGGCACCGGTTCAGGTTCCATGACTGTCGCCCTGGCTTATGCCGTTGGACCAAAGGGACATGTTGTCACCTATGAACGGCGTCCCGAGTTCCAGGCCTTGGCGCGCAAGAACCTTGGACGCCTGGGTCTGGATGCGCGTGTTGATTTCAAATTAGGCGATATCGCCGATGGTCTCTCGGAGACCGATGTGGATGCAGTCTTCCTGGATGTGCCCAATCCGTACGATTACATCCGTCAGGTCCGTTCGGCTCTCAAGCCGGGTGGCTTTTTCTGTAATCTGGTACCCACCATCAACCAGGTGGAAAAGTTGCTGTATTCCCTACGGCGGGAACGCTTTGCTTTCATCGAAGTCTGCGAGTTACTCATGCGCTATTACAAGCCCGAGCCCACCCGCCTGCGACCGACCGACCGCATGGTGGCTCATACGGGATACCTGACCTTTGCTCGTCGGATCGAACCGAGCGAAAATCCGGCTGCGCAAGGTCTGTTGGAGGAACTGGGTGGAGCAAAACAAGATAATGAAGAAGACCATCCTTCGCTTGGGCCGATTTGAGAAATGGCAGGGTCCTTAAGGACTGCTCCACCTCAATATGGTAAAATGTCCCGCCAACCTTAGATTTCCAGGACCATATGAACACCTCAGAAACCATCGCCAGCCAACTGCACGTGAAAACCTCCCAGGTGGAGGCTACAATCCGTCTGCTCGACGAAGGCAATACCGTCCCCTTCATTGCCCGATATCGCAAGGAAATGACCGGCACGCTCGACGACGAACAGGTACGAATTGTTGCAGATGAGGTCGTCCGGTTGCGTGCCATCGACAATCGGCGCGCTGCCATCCTGAAATCCATCCTGGAACAGGGCAAGTTAACAGATGAACTCAAAACCGCCATCGATGCCGCAGAGAGCCTGACGGCATTGGAAGACCTGTATGCGCCTTACAGGCCAAAACGCCGGACACGTGCCATGATCGCACGAGAAAAGGGTCTGGAAGGCCTGGCGGACCACATTCTCAAACAACCCCTGACCCAACGCAGTGTTGAGGACATCGTCAAGGAATCGTACCTCAACGAACAGGTGCCAACGGTCGAAGATGCGTTGCAGGGTGCGCGTGATATCGTTGCCGAAACGATCAGCGACAACGCCAATGTCCGCTCAGTCTCCCGCGCCAAGGCGTTGAAATCTGCCAGGTTGGTGGCCGAAAAGGTGCCGGATGCAGTGGATGAGAAAGCTGTATACGAGTCATACTATGCCTTCGCCGGTCGGGTTGATCATCTCCAGCCGCACCAGGTTCTGGCTATTAATCGGGGTGAGAAGGAAGGTGTCCTGCGAGTGCACGTGGAGATGGAGGAGCGCGATTGGCACGAGGCCATCGGTGCAGAGTACCAGGAGGACATCCTCTCGCCCTTCTCCGATCAGTTAAGCCTGTCCATCGAAGATTGCGCCGAACGGCTGCTTTTGCCAGCCATCGAGCGGGACGTGCGGCGGGAATTAGGAGAGAAGGCGGATGGACACGCCATAACCGTCTTTGGTACCAACCTGCGCGCCCTGCTTTCTCAACCGCCTTTGGCCGGGCAAACCGTGCTTGGTCTCGATCCCGGATTCCGCACCGGCACCAAGCTGGCCATCGTCGACCCCACCGGAAAACTGCTGGATACCGGTACGATTTACCCGCACGAACCCAAAAACGATTGGGAAGGCGCATTGGCAACTCTTGAAGAATTGGTCAATCGCCATCACGTCACGCTGATCACCATCGGGAATGGTACGGCCTCGCGCGAGACAGAAAAACTGGTGGCCGAGTTGACCCGCAATAAAGCCGAGACCACCAAATACCTGATCGTCAATGAGGCCGGGGCTTCCGTCTACTCTGCCAGTGCACTGGCCCGGCAGGAATTCCCGACGATGGACGTTTCCATCCGCGGTGCCGTTTCGATCGCCCGGCGAGCTCAGGATCCATTGGCTGAGCTGGTCAAGATCGATCCGCGCTCGATCGGCGTCGGTATGTACCAGCACGACGTCGACCAGTCTGCGCTCGAACACTCTCTGGATGGGGTGGTGGAGAGCGTGGTGAATGCCGTTGGTGTGGACCTAAATACGGCTTCCTCAGCGTTACTAACTCACGTTGCAGGCGTGGGACCGAAATTGGCAGGTTCCATCGTGGCTTACCGGGATGCCAATGGTGCGTTTCGCTCACGCAACGAATTGCATAAAATCTCCGGTCTTGGACCGAAAGCCTACGAGCAGTCTGCCGGTTTTATGCGCATCCGGGATGGTTTGAACCCCCTGGATGCTTCCGCCATCCATCCGGAATCATATGCCATCGCAGAAGCCGTATTACAGAAGGCTGGGCTTTCCCCTGCCACGCCGATCGAAAAGCGCAAGCCGGCTCTGGAGGCGCTGATTGCAAAAACTCCAGCGGAAAAGCTGGCCGGCGGAATTGGGCTGCGGTATGCCAACATTAAAGGACATCCTCGAGCAACTCGTTCGACCGGGGCGCGATCCACGCGCCGATACCCCCGCACCGATCCTGCGCTCGGATGTGCTCAAGGCGGAGGATCTGCTGGTCGGTATGGAGCTGAAAGGCACCGTCCGCAATGTGGTCGACTTCGGCGCCTTTGTAGATATCGGGGTAAAACAGGATGGCCTGCTGCACAAATCCCAGATCCCGTTCGGAACGGTGCTCAAGGTGGGTGACATCATCGATCTCGAGATCCTGAAGATCGAACTGGAGCGCGGACGCATCAGCCTTGGATGGAAGAAGAAATAGAGGTCGGGAAGAAATTAATTGGATAAGGACAGACTAAAAAGGACGCCCCGTTTGTTTAATAGAAACTGGAGAGCAACAAAAAGCTCCCGTGCTCCAGTTGCGAAAAAAGTAAGGGTTGCCCATCATTATTTGGGCAGCCCTTACCAGACACGGGCTTGAAACCTGTGCAAGAGCAGACTCAGAATTCGGTACCTCCCGATCATCGCGAATAGTAGCAGTCTTTCACAGTGCCTCTAATCGGATCACCAAATTGACCGTTTGTGCAGTCAACGGGTCCATTTAAAAACTGTTGGTAGTTGAAATAATCCCCGTAGCCATAAGCCACTGTCGCAGGACCCGAAAAATAACACGTTCCATTTTCACGGGCGCACCACACCCAGTTTATGGGAGTGGGAGTAGGTAAAGGAGTGTCTGTTGCTGTTGGAGTGGGAGTGTCTGTCGGCGTTGGGGTTTCAGTTGGCGTGGGTGTAAAGGTATCTGTGGGTGTCCATGTTGGTGTTCCAGTTTGGTGGGGTGTAAGGGTCTCTTGTGCGGTGTTGGTGGCATATGGTGTATCGTATGCCCCGTCTCCCCCAATACTTGACAAATTGCTGTTGATCTTGGAAAAAACATTCCCTATGGTAGGTCCCAGCACCATCATCACAACGATCACCGCAACAGCCACTAATTCCAGGATCAAGGCGTATTCGACCATCCCCTGTCCTTTCTGTTTTATGTAATGTTGATGAAGGTTCATTAAATTCTCCTAAAAAAACAAAGAAAAAAACTCTCTAAAATAAAATGGTTTGTTGTCGATCTTTAAATTCGCCATATATTCTTCTTGCAAGAAAGCAGCACCAATTGGGTGCCCTGATCGGAGTATTAGCAATCAATCACTGCCCGATGTTCCAAGGATGGCTGGATGGAACCATTCCATCGCACCCACATTATCGAAGAAAATATTGTTTTGGAACAGGCACCGGCAAAATCAAAATACTCGGATCGATACACCTCCTTTCATGGTTTTTATATCATGCCCGGCAAGTCCATTTCTCTGGGCTAAATTGGTTAGGCCGTGTCGATTTTAACAGCTGGTTTTGGTGGGAACCAGATAATCTTACATTCCAGGCTGTACGCACTGTTTCCCTTTGAATTTCAAGGAGGACAATGCGTCTGTGCCATCCGTAAGCTAACCAAGAACGGCTGGGCTCCAGCTGCTCCCCCAAACTCCAGCCACATATCAAACGGGTGAACACATCCAAAACATCGGCCACGAAAACAAACCCGTGAATTACGGGATTTGTGAAAATCCGCAGACCCAAACTAATCCCGAATGAATGGTTTACAAGCCGTCCAACAAGTTCGAATGGTGTGGGCACGGGCATAAATCGGTACTTCCCCAGCCCAGATGCTGGACAACCTCTCGATCGACTCGATCCCGATCTTGTGCTTGCCGCGATCGTCGCATATGTTTATTGGGTCCACTACATATCTAATTGTACAACTTTTTATCTAGAGTAATTATTGTATTTATATTACATACAAATTTGTATGGTAGATGTGATTTTCGTGACCAAATCTGGATTAACATGAATAAAGTGTTCCAATCCTGTTAGATTCGCTCTCACTCCGAAGCATCGAGATCAATGATGAAAAGCATGTTCATAAATAAACCTGCCACCCGCGTGGCAGGTGATTTTTAACGATGCCCTGCACACCTTTACCCCATCCCAACGGCCAACCATCCACACACACCAAAGTCCAGCCGGACTGCTGCTCTGATGGAAAAGTCTCCCTGCGCAGGTATGCAGCAATTTCAGGACCACCGGATGGCAGATCCAAGACATTTTTTACCTGGTCCCTATGTAAATACAACGCCAGTGGGTGGGCCGGCTCAAAGCGGTCCTTTTTAATATTTCCCAGCCAGATACCAGGCAGGCTCACACGTAAACCGCGCATATCTGGCAACTCATCCGGTACCAGGTATAAACGATCGCCAACCAGGCGCAAATTTTCTTCCGGAAAATGGGTATCAAGAACATCCTCAGTAAACCGGTCCCATAACCCGATCGTTTGCTTGGTCAGGCGGGAAGATTGGTGATCGAACAGGGTGGCTGCGTGAAGGCGAGTGGAGACTACGTGGGCGCGTTTGAGCAGGCAGGCAAAATGGCCTTCGCCTTGCAATCGATGCGGGAACAGGCGCACTGCGTTTTTAAGCGATTCATTGATAACGGCTTCAGACGAACGCTTGTTACGTCGAGCGGTAGAGAGGGAGGTGGTATCCAACCAATCCGGGCGTCCAGCCATGAAACCGGAAAAGAGCGGGAGCGGAATGATTTCAAAATCTGGGAATTCCGACAGGAAATTGGAGATCACGCCCTCGTCTTCTTCGGGGGCAAAGGTGCAGGTGGAATAGAGCAGATACCCCCCAGGGCGAACTAATTTGGCTGCCACTCGCAAGATGTTATTCTGACGAATGGCGCAGCCTGTCACCATGCTGATCGACCAGTCCTGGCGCGTGCCCATATCTTTGCGGAACATGCCTTCGCCTGAGCAGGGCGCATCGACCAGCACACGGTCGAAGAATGCACCGAAATGATCCGCCAGCCGTTCAGGGGTCTCATTGGTGACCACCACATTCGGCGCCCCCCAGCGTTCCACGTTTACCATAAGGTGCCCCAGGCGCTTATCCTTGATCTCATTTGCAACCAATAGACCCTGCCCTTGCATAAGCGCGGCGAGCGCAGTGGTCTTCCCTCCGGGAGAAGCTGCCAGATCCAGCACACGTTCTCCGGGGGAGGGCTTGAGCAGCTCCGCGGCAGACATGGCGGAAGGGTCCTGCAGGTAGTAGAGGCCGGCTAAATGATAAGGATGCTTTCCCGGTTCGCTTGAACCCAGCCCCGTATTTTTTTCCTTTTCAAGTGGGAGTTGGGCCGATGGAAGATTGAAGGCAGAACTGCACCAGGGGACCGGTTTTCCCAAGGGAAAGGGAGAGATACTGGCAAATTCCTGTGCCGAAAGTTTAAGAGTGTTGACCCGTAACCCACTGACTGGTTTTTCTCCCAACGCAGCCAGGAAGGCCGCGTATTCATCACCAAGCATAGCCTGCATGCGGGCAAGGAAAGCGGGTGGGATAGGGTGTTGCAAACCAATTGACATTACCAGTATTATAAAGCGTTTCCCTGGGAATCTTCCCAGGTGGAAAATAAGTTAAGCATTCCAACTAGGTGATCCTGGACAGCGCCGATTTCCCTTAATTCGAAAAAATTCCATCCCCTTGTTTGTAAAGAAAACCGAAAACAGAAAATGCTCTTTGCATGCGGGCGTGTGTGTGGTAAAAAAGAAAGAAATCCTGGATCAAAGAAAGGCGCTCCACTTATGACATCTAAAGCTCTTCGCTGGGGTATTCTCAGTACTGCTCATATTAATAACGCCCTGATCCCCCCATTACGCTCTTCCAAACGCAACAAATTGATGGCAGTCGCCAGCCGAACCAAGGAAAAAGCGCAAGCTTACGCGCTCGAGAAGAAGATCAAGATTGCGTATGGTTCCTACGAGGCTCTGCTTGCCGATCCAGAAATCGATGTGATCTACAATCCCCTGCCGAACCACTTACATGCCGAATGGACCATCAAGGCGCTCGAGGCTGGTAAGCATGTACTGTGTGAGAAACCCATCGCACTCAGCATGGAGGAAATGGATGGAATGATTGCAGCAGCCAAGAAAAACGACCGACTGTTGGTCGAGGCCTTTGCCTATCGTTCCCACCCGCACATGCAAAAGGTGAAAGAGTTGGTGAGAAGCGGGAAGCTGGGTGAAGTAAAGATGGTGCATGGCTCATTTTCTTACTCAATTCAGGGCCAGGACAATGTCCGCCTGGACCCAACGATGGGTGGCGGCAGCATGTGGGATATTGGCTGCTATCCGATGAGTTTTGCCAGATGCGCACTGGAGGCAGAGCCGCTGGAGGTGTTTGGTTGGCAGGTATCCAGCCCGAGCGGCGTCGATGAGACCTTCGCCGGACAGTTGCGATTTCCCGGCGATATTTATTTCCAGCTGGATTGCAGCTTCAGGGTCCCCATCCACGAATACATGGAAATTGTCGGCAGCGAGGGAACGCTGAGCATCCCCCAACCTTTTAATAACGGCCTACCGAAGCACATTTACCTAACCCGGTCCGGCAAGACCACCTCGATTGTGGTGAAAGGCCCGAACCCGTATACCGGCGAAGTGGAAAGCATGGCAGACGCCATCTTGCTCGGCAAACCAGCCCTGGTCAGCCTGGCAGATAGCCGTGGAAACACAGCTGCCATCCTGGCGCTATTAGAGTTGGCCAGGCTTGGGCAGCCAGTGGTTTTGTAAAATCATAATAAGTTCAAAGCCAAAGGGATGTTTTTCAGTCGTGCAGTACCCGCAGTGCCAAAATGCAGGCATAACCTTCCAGACTAAATCATCCGTGTTCGGGATAGACTTCCGGGTTGGCACAATAAGGCAATCGTTCGCCGCGTAACCCGGCGATCAGATTGTCTGCGGCCATCTGCGCCATACGCTGGCGCGTTTGCACGCTGGCGCTGGCAACATGCGGTACGACGATACAATTCTCCAGGCGCAACAGGGGATCATCCGGCGGGAGCGGTTCGGGGACAGTTACGTCCAACGCAGCAGCAAATATCCACTTTTCATGAAGAGCAGCATATAAAGCAGCCTGGTCCACGACCGCGCCACGGGAGGTATTTACCAGTACGGCGTTGGTTTTCATGCGCCTGAGCGTTTCGGCATTGATCAGGCCACGCGTTGTGTCGTTCAGGGGGGTATGCAGACTGATGAAATCGGACGTGCGCAAGAGCGTATCGAGGTCTACCTGAGTGGCTTGCACGCCCGGTTCGGGGATGGGTGCTCCTGGATCGGTGAAAAGGATGTTCATCCTGAAACCTGCGGCACGGTGCGCAACCGCCCGACCGATCCGCCCAAATCCGACAATTCCCAGCGTGGCACCGGCCAGGTCTGCTCCGAGCATAAAGCCTGGTCCCCAGGTCTTCCAGCCCCCGGCTTTCACCAATCGATCGCCTTCCACCACGCGTCGGGCGGCGGCCAGCAACAGGGCGAAAGCCAGATCTGCAGTTGCATCCGTCAGAGATTCCAGGTGTATTTCCCACCGGAATGCCGCGTTGGGTGGCTGCTTTCAAATCGATATTATCGACACCAACGGCGTAATTACTGATCACCTTTAAAGTGGGACCGGCAGCATCCAAAATCGCCGCGTCGATCGGGTCAGTCAGCAGGCACAACAACCCTCGACACCCCTGACATGCCTCAGCAATTCATCATGGGTTGGGGGCAATTCATCCGGCCAGATATCGGCGTCGCAGAAATTCCGCACCATTTTCAAGCCGGGTTCCAGGATGAGACGGGTTACGAAAACTTTTGGTTTGGACATATTTTAATGCTATCATACGAGCATGATTTCTGCCGAGTCTTTCCAGACATTCAGCCTGCGTCAAATTCCGGAAGGCGCCTCGATTACCCGGATTCTGGCTGCCTCGATCCGAGCCGTGGAACCGGGCGAAGCAGTGGAGCGGTTTGTCAGTCGCTCGGGGAATGCCTCAAGGTCGCCGGTCGGGAATACTGTCTGGAAGATTTCCGTGAAGTACGGTTGCTGGGAATTGGGAAAGCTTCCGTCGCCATGAGCGCAAGCTTGTTGAAGATCTTGGGGACGCGCCTTGGGGACGGGCTGGTAATCACTAAACACACCCCCAAACCCTATAATCTGCCCTTCCCTATTCTGGAAGGGGGTCATCCCGTTCCAGATGAGCGCAGCCTGTGGGCCGGTCGCAAGACCCTGGAATTCCTTTCGACCCTTGGACCGCAGCACCTATTGTTCTGCCTCATTTCAGGCGGCGGCTCGGCGCTGGTTACCACACCAAAGCAAGGTATAACCCTGCAGGATTTGCAGACACTCACATCGGCACTTTTAGCTTGCGGTGCGCGCATCGATGAGATCAATTGCCTGCGGCGACGCCTGGAACTGACCAAAGGGGGCGGTGTGGTACGTTTATCGAACGGGGCAACCATCGTCAGTCTGATCCTCTCGGATGTGATCGAAAGCCCACTCGAAGCGATCGCCTCCGGTCCGACCGCGCCCGAGCCGATCGCTCATGAGGACGTACTTGCTCTTTTGGAAAAATATTCCCTGGTTGACAAGCTTCCGGTTTCCATCCTGACTACGCTAAGCCAACACTCGGATATCTCCGCACCGGACGATCCCATTTTCGAAAGAGTCCAAAACGTCATCGTCGGGAACGGCTTGCAGGCTGCGCAAGCTGCCCTGGTTCAGGCCAAAGCCGAAGGTTTTCAACCTTATCTCTTGCGCGTAGACATGCAAGGCGAGGCGCGCCAGGCAGCCTTCGAACTTGCCACGACCCTGCGCCAGGCCAAAAAAACCGGAGAACCGGTAACGTCTCCGGCCTGCATCGTGGCGGGCGGGGAGACTACGGTTACCCTAACCGGGAACGGGAAGGGGGGACGCAATACCGAATTGGCCCTGGCGGCAGCGATAGAATTGGCGGATTTTCCGGATGTGTTGATGGTCAGCCTGGCGACGGACGGGGAAGACGGTCCCACCGACGCAGCCGGGGCGGTTGTCAGCGGAGGAACCTACTCGCGTGCGATCCGCCTGGGATTATCTCCTGACGAGTATCTAGCCTGCAACAATTCGTATTCCTTTTTTTCCACCCTGGACGATTTACTCAAACCCGGTCCGACCGGAACAAATGTGAACGACCTGGTTTTCCTGTTCCTTCTCTAAATATGGAAAACCCAAGACAGGCATGTATTCCCGCGCATGCCTGTCTTGGGTTACTGTAAAATTTATTCTCAGTCACCAAATTGTGTGGCAACCAGCCTGTATTTTTTTAGAAAAGGTATTTTGGTTGCCAAACCTGGTTTGAGCCTACTTCCGCTTGCGTCCGCGCAGTTCGTCCCGCAAGAGACCATTCAATACCGCGCTGACGAGTGTGGTAACCAATGATCCCAGGAAAGCGCTCCAGAACCAGGGTTGTGCCAGGGTAAACCCGATGTGCCACTGGCTGCCGATCCAACCGGTCAGCGCGAAGAGCAGCGTATTGATGACCAACGTGAACAGTCCCAGGGTCAGGATGATCAGCAGGCACGAGAGCACCTTGAAGGGCGGTCGCAGGATGGCGTTCACCAGACCGAAGATCAAAGCCAGCCAGATGATATCGATCCAATTCCCCTGGTAGAGCAGATATTTTGGTAAAAGAATGATGGCTACATACAGTGCCACCGTATTGATTGCCCAACGTAAAATGAATTTCATGTGAGCCTCCTAAGAAATATCTACGGGATTATCAGAGCGAAGTTTCATCCACAGTAGCGTGCGCTGTAGCTTAAAGCCGGCTGAACTCGATGGCGGCAGTGTATTTCCCAGCAGGAAAATCCATGGTAAAGGTTTGACGCCAGGGAAGAATACGTCGAACATAGTGCAAGAGGGTGGTCAGTGCCTGATCGCCGCCTTCGGCCGGGACCGAAGCCCAAAGCCGATCGTTCTGATTGCTCAATCCCTGCCAGCTAAGCAGCCCGGAAAGCTTCCCGTCCAAAAGAACTTCCCAGTGGCGTATTTCGGTATCCAGCATGAAGCGATAGAAGAACGAAACCAGTCCGGGGCGGAGACTTTGCCAGGGCATGGGCTGATACCAGGTCAACAAGGTTGGATAAATCTGCTTCAGCCAATCCTGTTGTTGACCCCAGTCGCGTGAAGAACGCCCTGTAATCGTAAATCCATTTGTGCCGGGAGGAATATTCCGATCCGGTTTGGCCTGCCAACTGGTACGGCGAGCCAGTTCCTCGAAGCTCAGGTTGCGATAAAGAGCAATCGCGCCGGGATTGTCATCGCGCACGTGCAACCAAATCGCAGTGGCGTGATGTGCCTGGGCGTGCCGTATGGCAGCCAGAGTCAAAGCCTGCCCAATGCCCCTGCGCCGATTATCCGGATGGACAGCCACATTGGCGATCAAATAGATTTTTTGCTTTTTCTGTCGATAAGGGATCAGGCTGACGTTACCAATGATCGTACCATGCTCTTCCCAGACATACCCGGATAGAGGCATCGAAACGCTATCCACGGCACTGGCCGCCCAGCGCATGAAGGTGTTATCCTGTCCAGCGTGTCGCATTTGTTGGAGATACCGGCGTCCGTCCGGGTCCATCGTGTCTGCGAAGCATTTTTCGACCAGGTCTGCCACGCCGGGGAGGTCGCGCAGGATATTCAATGAGCGCATCTGAGGCGTTTGGATTTGGATCGGTGAGGTAATAGCTGCCATCCCGTTAATTATAGCGGAAATACGCATTTTTCGGCTTGCGTTCTGGCAGGTTTTAAGTACAATGATAGGTACATCTCACCTTCTTTTCTAGAAGACGATGGGGAAAATCTAACACTTCTCTTATGGGATACTTTCAATCAGGTAATCCCGGGTTTGTTATAATCGCTTCCATAACCAGTGTGTAAAGGATTCCAACTATGATGCGATTTGATCGCTTTACCGAAAGAGCACAAGAAGCTGCCCAGCGCGCGGCCGAGATCATCCAGCGCTACGGGCACAACCAGATTGATACCGAGCATATTCTCCTGGCGTTAATCGAACAACCCGGCGGAGTAATCCCTCAGATCCTGGAGATGTTGAACATCAATGCCCAGGCGCTGACAGAACGTCTCGACCAGACCCTACGCATGACGCCCAAGGCCAATATCTTTGGCGGAGGCGCCGGGCAGATTTTCATCACCCCGCGGGTCAAGCGTATCATCGATCTGGCGAACGAGGAAGCCAACCGGCTTAAAGATGAATACATCTCAACCGAGCATATCTTCCTGGCCATCATGAGCGAACGCAATACTTCGGCCGCCCGCATCCTGGAAGGCGCCGGCCTGACGCGTGAACGCGTGCTGGACGCCATCATGCAATTGCGGGGTGGACAGCGCGTCACCGATCCCCAGGCCGAGACGCGCTACCGCACTCTTGAAAAATATTCGCGCGACCTGACCCAATTGGCCCGGGAAGGTAAACTGGACCCGGTGATTGGGCGCGATACGGAAATTATGCGTGTTATTCAGATTCTCTCCCGGCGTACCAAGAACAACCCGGTCCTGATCGGGGAAGCCGGCGTGGGGAAGACCGCTATCGTGGAAGGACTGGCACAGAAAATCGCCGCCAATGACGTTCCCGAAATCCTGTCTGGCAAGCGGGTCGTTTCACTAGATTTGGGTGCCATGATCGCAGGTAGTCGCTTCCGGGGTGAATTCGAGGAACGCCTCAAATCGGCCATCGAGGAAGTCCAGCGCTCCTCAGGAGAAGTCATCCTGATGATAGACGAGCTGCACACGGTGGTGGGGGCGGGAGCTGCACAAGGCGCCATGGATGCCTCCAACATGCTCAAACCGGCCCTGGCTCGAGGTGAACTACAGTGCATCGGCGCCACCACTCTGGATGAGTTCCATAAGTTCATCGAAAAGGACGCGGCGCTCGAGAGACGTTTTGCGCCGGTCTATGTGGAAGAACCGAATGTGGAAGATACCATCAAGATGCTGCACGGCCTGCGCGACCGTTACGAGGCACATCACAAGGTGCGCTTCTCTGACGAGGCGCTCGAAGCGGCGGCACGTTTCTCGGAACGCTACGTGACCGATCGTCACCTGCCCGATAAAGCCATCGACCTGATGGATGAATCGGCTGCCAAACTGCGCGTGGCACTGTATTCCCTGCCTCCTGACTTGAAGGAGGCTAAGAACGAGATTGACAAATTACGAGCAGAAGAAGAACAGGCCGGCGTTCAGCGGGATTACGAACGGGCTGCCCAGAAGAAAGCCGAACGCCTGCGCCTGGAACAGGAATTCACAGGCAAACGTGACAAGTGGGAATCCGAACATCACCTGGACGAGGTGGTGGACGTGAACGACATTGCTGAAGTTGTGCACCAGTGGACTGGCATTCCGCTCAGCCAGATGATGGAGAGCGAATCTGACAAGCTGCTGCACATGGAAGAGCGCCTGCACGAGCGCATCATTGGTCAGGATGAAGCCATCCACGCCATTTCCGATGCCATCCGGCGGGCCCGCTCTGGTTTGAAGGATCCCGCAAGACCGATTGGCTCATTCATCTTCATTGGACCGTCCGGCGTCGGGAAAACTGAACTGGCCAAGGCGCTGGCATGGTTTATGTTCGACGATGAAGAAGCAATGGTACGCATCGACATGTCCGAATATCGCGAGCAGCATACCGTCTCGCGCCTGTTTGGTGCGCCCCCAGGATACGTGGGTTACGAAGAAGGTGGTCAATTGACCGAAGCGGTCCGCCGCCGGCCGTACCGGGTGTTGCTCTTCGACGAGATTGAAAAAGCCCATCCCGAAGTATGGAATGCATTATTGCAGATACTGGACGATGGTCGCATGACGGATGGCCAGGGTAATGTGGTGGATTTCCGCAATACCGTGTTGATCATGACCTCCAATCTTGGAACCGAGTACGTACGCAAGGGCGGCACACTGGGTTTTCTGCAACCGACCGAGTCGGATGAGGACCGGGAAGCTCATGTCAAGATCGAGAAGGCTCTTAAAGGCACTTTCCGACCGGAGTTCCTGAACCGTATCGACGAGATCATCATGTTCTCGCCACTCAGCCTGCACGAGATGGAACAGATCGTTACACTGCAGATGAAAGAGATCCGGGACCGCCTGGCTGATTTTGGGGTAAGGGTCGAATTGTCCGAAAAAGCCCGCAACTGGTTGGCCAAGATCGGTTTCGACGAAGCCTTTGGCGCACGTCCCTTGCGGCGCGCACTCCAAAAATATGTCGAAAGTCCGCTTTCAGTGGAATTGTTGGCTGGTTCGATTCCCTCCGGCTCTTCCGTAAACGTTGAAATCAAGCCGGATGAAACCGGCCTGGAGTTCAAGATCAAGGAAAGCAAGGTCAAGAAGAAAGAGTCATCTCCAGAGTTGGTATGACCCGAAGGAGGCCCGATGACCGAACCTGAGCGCGCAGCCCTGGATCACATCCGCCGGGTGGTGGATTCCGTGATCGGTGCAGGAGTTGTTCCGGATACTCTTCCGGTGGAGACGCAACCACCCATCCTGCCGGTCCCATACGTTTCCCAACTGGGTGAAGACTCGGACGAATACGTCAATGATTCGGGTGCGGCAGCGGGTGCCATGTTGGCGCGCGCTTATGGCGAGCAAGAGCTGACCGCAAAAGATTTTTATCTCAAAAGCGGCCAAACCGGGGATGCGCCACTCTCGTTTCCACAGGTTGCAAGCACGTTAAAACTTCTCGGAGTGGCGTGCGAAACACGGGACAACTTGAAGCTGGCAGACCTGTCGTTGGTGCTGTTCAGCGGACGACCGGTGGTTACTCAAATCCGACAAACCGTGTTGCAAGAGGCCGGGCTTACACCAGAGTCATTCGATGGACCGCATTTTATTGTTGTGGTTGGAATGGACATCCGGCAGGTGTACATCCATGATCCATTACGCATGGATGCCTCCGGGCAGGCACAGGCGATCCCGTGGTTGACGTTCTACAATGCATGGGCGCAGGCGGATCGCCAGGAAAAATCCATACTTGTTCCGCGCCAACAACTTATTCGCCGAGTGCAGGTTACCGTAACCAGCCTGAATATTTACGGGCAGCCCAACGCCAGCACTGATCCGGTTGGGACCGCCATATCAGGAGAACTGTTCGAAATCACCACCCAGAATAATGGTTGGGGGAAAATCGGGGAAGACCGCTGGATCAGTCTGAGTTACACAGCAGATATTTAACCCATATCGGAAAACAATCGAAAAGGGCCAGGGAAAAATCCCGGCCCTTTTTTTGCCTAGCTCCTCAATTTAACTTTACGATATAAGCCATGCGACAAAATGTATCTGTACACCTGCTCGGGCAAGAAATATCGGAAGGGTCGCTCTCCGGCCACCCGGTTGCGGATATCATGGGCAGAGATATCGAGCAAGGGAGCCTGAACCAGACGGAGCCTGGATCGCAAACCGGGCAAGGTCTGCTCCAATTGAGCGAGATCTATGACCGCGCCGGGGCGTTGCACTACTCCAATCGCGTGACAGTTGGCGACAAATTCCGAAGGCTGGTACCAGGTCGGCAGGTCACGCAGGGAATCCCCGCCCATAATATAAACCAGCTTTACATCAGGATCCTGATTAGCCAGAATGCTAAGCGTGTCAAGGGCATAATGTGGGCCTGGACGATCGATATCCACCCGGGATAGTTCAAATTGGGGATCATCCGCAATGGCGAGCCTGACCATTTCCAGGCGATGTTGGAGCGGCGCGATGGATTGGTTCTGCTTGTGGGGTGGATCAGGAGTCAGCACCCACAACAACCGTTCAAGGCCAAGTTGAGCGCGCGCTTCTGACGCCAGGATGAGATGCGCAATATGCGGTGGATCGAAGGTGCCGCCGAAGATCCCGATGGAGGTCATGTTGAAAGTATATCATCAATGATTTTATATAAATTGTATAGGATTCCTATTTTCATGATAAGTTCATATTATTACGTTATACTTTGTACGATAAAAAAAGGAGATCAGAATATGAAAAGTGTATGGAAGTGGATCATCGGAATTGTTATAGCGCTGGTAGTGGTTGCAGCGCTTGTGATTGGTGGATTCTTCATCTGGATGCATTTTGGGAATTTTGGCGGGGTTGCCAGGGTTGTCCAACCCGGATCACAGATGCCGGGCTATGGCAGGCTGCCGTTCAATCATAATGCCTGGGGCGGTCGTGGGATGATCATGCGCGGACCCGGTATGATGGAGTTCGGCAGGACGAGTATATTTGGAGGTCTCTTTGGCGGTTTGATCGCAGTTGGATTGCTGGCGCTCATCGTCATGGGGATCATCTGGTTTGCACGCTCCCTGCGCACACCTGCGACGGCAAATGCTGTAGTAACATCGAATGATGTGGTAACGTCTTCTGCAACACAGGCTGAACAAGGCAGTTCTTCGGTTACCTCACAAACGTGCCCGAAGTGCGGCGAACCCATCCAGGCAGGCTGGAAGCATTGCCCGCAATGTGGAAAAAAGTTGTAGTCTCCAAAAACAAGCCATTCCGAATGTTTGATAATCAGTCCCTGAATAAAATCTCAGGGACTGATTTTTTTGAGTTGTATTTATTCAAGAATCCAGGGACCGGCCCTGTTTTCAATTCGGGAATATTTTCCCAGGATTGAGGATATTGAGCGGATCGAGCGCATTTTTGATGCGCTTCTGGATCTCGAGCGAGAGCGGACCTAGGGCATTTTCGATGTAGGGTCGTTTCAGGATCCCAACGCCATGCTCTCCCGAAAGCGTACCTCCCAGTTCCAAAGCCATGGCGAACTCCTCGGCTGCCATCTCCTGCGCCTTATCCCACTGCCCAGGCACGCGCATGTCAAAAAGGATATTTGGGTGCAAATTGCCATCCCCGGCGTGGCCGAAGATGACGATTGGCAAGCCATAATTGGCGCTGATGGCTTTCAGCCGGCGTACGGCTTCTGGGATGGCGCTGCGCGGTACGGTGATATCTTCCCCCAACTTGTTGGGAGCTTTAAGGCCGAGGGCGGCTGTAACAGAGCGGCGACCTTCCCAAAGGGCGGCTCGTTCGCCTTCATCCCTGGCCAGCCTCACCTGGCGGGCACCATTCTGCTTGCAGATCTCGGCAATCCCTTCCATTTCTTTGATAACAAATTGCTCATCTGATCCGTCGGTTTCGATGATCAGGATGGCTTCCACGTCCAAGGGGTAGGTCCAGATGCAGGGCCTCTTCGACGCAAGCGATGGAAGTCTCATCCATCAATTCGATGGAAGCCGGCAGCAGGCCTGCCCGCAGCACGGCGTTGACCGTGCGAGCAGAATCATCCAGGGACGGGAATTCAACCAGGCCAGTTCGGACAAATTTGGGTCGTGCGGTCAACCTAAGCAGGGCTTCGGTGATGATGCCCAGGGTGCCTTCCGAGCCAGTAAGCAGAGAGATCAGGTCATAACCGACCACGTCCTTGATGCATTTATTACCCGCCTGCAGGACGCGACCATCTGCGAGTACAGCAGTCAAGCCGAGTACGTAGTTGCCGGTCACCCCGTATTTCAAGCAGCGGGGTCCTCCGGCGTTGCAGGCGATATTCCCACCAATGGTCGATTCACGGATGCTGGATGGATCGGGGGGATAAAACAACCCGAGTTTTTCGACGGCAGTCTGCAGGTCTGCGGTGATGATGCCGGCCTCGACGCGCGCTGTGGCATTGATCTGATCGATCTCAAGAATATGATTCATGCGTGTCATCGCCAGGACAATACCGCCTTGTGAGGGTACTGAGCCACCCGCCATACCCGATCCCATGCCACGCGTGACTACCGGAATCCCTTCCCGGGCAGCCAGACTGACCATCCGGCTGATTTGTTCAGTGGTCTGCGGAAGGACGACCACATCCGGGTGACCTTGCTCGAAGGTGGAATCGTAATTGTAAACGGCCAGGTCTTCGGGCGATGTCAAAATACCGGTGCGACCGAATATTTTTTCGAGCTGAAGGAGGCTGGATTTATCCATGGAGTTCCCTTTGACTTTGCGCGCTTTGTTATCCCTTTTTGGCGGAAGGGTGGACAGACGAGGCTGAATAAGCCCGATCCAGCAATTCGATCGGGTGAACCACCTGCATATCCAGGCCGGCGCGCTGTACGCCAACCTGCAACTGCATCTGGCAGGCCGGACAGCCAGAGGCTACATAACCGGCCTGGGTCACTGCAAGGTTGTCAGTCTTGCGACGCAGGACCTTTTGGGAGGTTTGATAGTGGGTGATCAATTGTGTGCCCGCCAGACCGCAGCATTGATCCGCATCCGGTAACTCGACAAATTCGAGCCCATCGATCATCTGCAGCAGGGCCCGGGGCTCTTTCCAGACGGACTGGCCGCGCTTCAGGTGACACGGGTCGTGATAAGTGACGCGCCCTTCGATGCGCCCCTGGGGTTTTTCGAGCGGGATGGTCATCAGGAATTCGCTGACGTCGCGGACTTTGGTGCTGAAGGCGGCGGCTCTACCGGCCCATTCCGGGTCATCCGCTAATATTATTCCGTATTCCTTTAGCGTACTTCCACAGGTGGCGCAGTCGGTAATGACGTAATCCACCCCCGCCTCTTCGAAGAGCCGGATGTTGTGTCGGGCCTGGCGTTGAACCTGATCGACCTTCCCGAAGCCCAAGGCTGGCATTCCGCAGCAGACGGTTTTTCCAGGGGTGAGAACATCACAACCGTTGCGGGCCAATACACGTACCGCCGCAGCACTTTCATCGGAGAACATCAGGCTTTGCAGGCAACCCAGGAAGAAACCAACCCGGTAACGCGTATCTCCGTGCGCCCGGGTCAATTCTGGCATAACACGCCGGAGCGGGCGTTGGGGCATGCGGGGTAATAAAGCTTCCATATCCCGCAGCCTGTTTGGCAGCAGGCGGCGCAATCCCAAAGCATAGACCAGGCGGCGGATGCCCAGACTTTGGTAAAGGCGCAGCGGCCAGGTAGCCAGCTCCAGGCGGAGAGGTTTGGGGAAGATTTTTCCAAAGAGCAGTTCCTTCCATGCTTTGGGGTGCATCTGCTCCTGAAAAACGCGCATCTCCATTGCCAGGTCGGCCGGATGAATGCCCACCGGACAGATCTCATTACAAGCCAGGCAGTCGAAACAGGCATACATCTGCTCAAACAGGTTGGCGCTGAGTTCCAGCTGGCCGTTCAAGCCCTTGCGCGCCAGTGCAACCCGGCCGCGTGGCGAACTGGTTTCGCTGAGGGTTTCGCGATAGGTCGGGCAGACGGCCAGACACAGTCCGCAGCGAATGCAGTTTAAATATTGCTCTTCGGTTGGTTTGGAGATCAGATTATAGGAGGACACAATTCTTTGGCTTCTTTCTACCTGTAAATTACATTTAATTGCCAGGTCAGACTGGATGACTACACACCAGGTAAATTCATAATCCCAGGTAGTTCTCTGACAAAAACCGGACTGGCCGACTACTCCAATACAAACGAAAAGAACCTCAGCACCTCGAAATAATCGTCCGCTTCATATTGTACCGTATGCGGCTCTTTCAACATCGCACCCGGGAAAAAGCTCATGTGATAGGCTGTGGCGTGATTCTTGTAACAGATTTCAACCGAAAAATGATCTGGCAATTGCAGGCGGCATTTGGCTACATCCGACCGCAAAGCCGTTTCCACTTCAGTGCGGATCAACTCGACCGCCAGTTCCGGATGCAGACTGATAGTGGAGCTGCCCTTGCCCAGTTTCACTGCAATGGAACGCAAACCTGGAATGAGAGACTGGGCTTCCTGACAGATGCCTTCATCACCCGAAACGAATACGAACGGTACGCCTACCTGAGCGGCAGTGTAAGCCGCGATCATAAACTCAGAAGCATATTGCTGATTGATTTTGAGATAGGTGACCTTGCCTGTCATCGTATGTGCCAGCGGAGAGGCATTCGAACCGGCGCGTGAATGATAACCGATTGCCAGAGCGGCATGAAAGGTTTCATCCAGTTCCTGCATCATCGAATAGGGATGTCCGCTCCATTCACGTACAAGCTTGGCCTGGCGAGGTAATTTCGCCTGGATGAGATTACGGCCGGTCCAATGGGCATCCTTGACCAAGAGTTCTGAGGCCCCGGCTTTCACTGCGCCTTCGCAGGCGGCAGCAACTTCTGCGGTCATTTGTTCACGGAACTCACCATAATCCGGATTCTTATTGTCAGTCTCATCCCAATGGGTTGCACCGGTGATGCCTTCGATATCTGCCGAGATATAGATCTTCATTTCTTTTTTGGTTCCGCCATTTCCTGTCGAACGGTGTCAAGCAAGCTTTCTGCCTTAAGCTCATTTAAGGTGTAGCAGGGCGCTTCCAGGTGGTCGGCCAGGGCTTGCGCCAGGCCCTGATCGAAGGAGGCATGTTCCATGTTGATGACGATGGTCCGAAAGTTCCGGCCGGCAATTTGCTCGGCGAAGGCGAAAGATTCCTCCTGTGGAGGTAACGTTCCAAGGGAAACGTTCCCGGCGCCGTCGGTGAGCAGGATCAGGAGTGGTTCCACATCCGGATGGATGATCGCTTCCTGAGTAAGCACCTCATAAGCCATCAACAAACCGGCGGAAAGCGGTGTCTTCCCACCGACCGGGATGTCAGTCAGGGCGCGCTGGGCCAGGATAACAGAACTGGTGGGTTGCAGGATGAGCGTGGCTCGGTCCTTCTGGAACACAATCAGGCCAACCCGGTCTCGGCGTTGGTATGCATCAGTCAGAAGAGACAGGATGGCGCCCTTGGTGGCAGCCATGCGCTCCGCCACGGCCATGGACCAGGAGGCGTCCACCAGGAACAGGATCAGGTTGGAGGCTTTCTTAACGTGTACCTTGCGTTGCAGGTCGCTTTTTTGGATGGCAAATGCGACCTGTTTGCGTTGCTCGGTGCGTCTTTTTTGGAATGGGGCGGCGGCACGGAAGGTGGCGTCGAAAGCCACATCATCGGTGCGGCCATTGGCGGGGACAGCCTGGATGTAACGGCCGCGTTTCCGTTCGGTATGCGTCCGGGAACGTCGTCCGGCGTGGTGACGGGTTAATTTATCGAGCGGTGTATCTAGTTTACGGGGCTCGAAGGTCTCGCCTACCTTGACTTTCTTGCCGCCATCCCACCAGTGGGCGTCCTGCCCATCGAAGACGGTCTGCTGGGGTGAGGGTTCCGCATCCGGGGATTGGTTGGGATCTTCCTGCTCGCCTACTTCAGTTACGACTTTTTTTTTACGTTCTCTGAGTCAGGTTTCTGCTCTGAAGTTTCGCTGGGTTCACCTTCCGCGGAGGAACCTTGCAACTGTTCGATGCGTTCCTGCAATTGTTCCGGGCTGATCTCGCCCTGGTGGAAGGGACCGTGCTTGATGCGGTGGGGGAGAGCCAGTTCGGCGGCCAGGGCGATGTCCCGGTCAGTGATGGCGCTGCGGCCTTCGTAAGCAGCATGGGCACGGGCAGCCTTGAGGATGACCAGGTCGGCTCGATGGCCGTCTACATTCAAGGAGGCGGTCAGGGCGGCAATGGAAAGCAGATCCCGGCGGGTGTAACTGATCTTTTCTACCATGGTGCGGGCATTGGCGATCAGACGGCTGAGCTTGTCTTCGTGTGGCTGCCAGAGACTGCGGAACGCTTCCGGGTCGGCTTCGAAGGCCAGATTATTTTCAATGATTGTGACGCGGGCACGGGCATCGTGAATGCCGGTAATCTGCACAGAAAGCGCAAAACGGTCGAGCAGTTGCGGACGCAGGTCGCCTTCCTCCGGGTTCATGGTGCCAACCAGGATGAAGCGGGCAGGGTGGGTGAATGATATGCCTTCGCGTTCGACGATGTTCATCCCCATGGCAGCGGAGTCGAGCAGAACATCCACGACGTGATCGTCCAGCAGGTTCACTTCATCTATGTAAAGAAGACCACGATTGGCAGCGGCCAGCACCCCGGCTTCGAAATGACGTTCGCCTTTTTGTATGGCACGCTCGATATCCAGTGTTCCGACCACACGGTCTTCGGTGGCCGAAACTGGCAGATTGACGAAGGGAATGGGTTTTTCTTCCACGGGCAGGGGTTCGCCAGAAGCAGCCCTTTCGCGGCATTCGGTGCACCAGGAGGCGGGTTGATCTGGATCACAACCGAAGCGACAACCCCGCACGGTGCGAACCTTGGGCAGCAGGGCGGCCAGGGCACGCGCAGCAGTAGACTTGGCGGTACCACGCTCGCCGCGGATGAGGACCCCGCCGATGCGCGGATCGATGGCGTTGAGGATCAGGGCACGCCGCATGCGTTCCTGTCCTACGATGGCAGTGAATGGATAAATGCTGGGCATAGTCAACCTCCCGCCGATTATATCGCGGGTTGCGGGAGGATGGGATTTTTAATCGGAAATTTGAAGTAAATGTTTCGTGCGGCGGTGAATAAAATTTGCGGATTAATCACCAGGTGCCTGGGAAGGAATTAATCCCTTTTCAGTCTCAATCAAAGCCGGTTGATTTTCTCCGGCGAGTTTTTGCACCGGCAGCATAAACCAGCCCAAGATGCCTGAGAGGACATACAGGCCGCCTGAAACACACAGTATCAACACAAGCCCAAGCAGGTCACTCATCGCGCCTGCGAAGAGCATGCCGACCAGGTTCGCCAGAGCCGAAACGGTACCCAGGGTGCCGAAAATGCGCCCGCGGAATTGGTCGCTGACGGCCAGCTGGAGCATGGTCTCACTACTGATCAACCAGGCGGATACAAAGACGCCGGTGATTCCCATCACGATCAACACAAAGACGGGGTGAGGAAAGCTAACAATGGCGAGAACCCCAGCGCCGGTAGCGATGAGTCCGAAAGCGGCAATGCGGCGCGCCGGGATGCGGTTGCCAATCTTACCGATCAATAATCCTCCGAGAAGGCCACCGATCCCCTGGGCGGTCATCATCCAGCCAAGCAACTGTGCTCCACCACCCATAAGGTCCTTGACCAGGGGAACAATCAACACTGTGATCATGCTGTCTCCAAGAAAAGCCACACCAAGGACAATGAACAACATGAACAACAGGCGATCCTGCCTGACAATCTTTATTCCGTCCACCAATTCACGAGCTATCCCTTTCGTTCCACCGGTGACAGGGGGACGGGTCGAGGAAGACAGGGCAGAGCGGGATGGCATTGCAATCAGACCGATCATGACTGCGGAGAACACGAAAGTGCTTGCGTCCAACAGCACCACGCTGGAAAAGCCCAGCCAGCCCATCAACACGCCACCCAGCGCAGATCCAAGCAAGCGGGTCAAGGCGTCGCTCAGGCCATTGAGTGAATTCGCCGGGAGCAGGTCCTTTTCATCAACCAGGAGAGGAATAATGGCGCTTTTGGCGGGATTGAAGAATTGAGAGACGACCGATTCCAGGAATGCGGAAACATAGATCAACCAGAGGCCGGAGCTCGAATGAACGAATAACAACAATCCGACCAACAGGACCCGCAGCAAGTCGGCTGCAATCATGGTCCGCTTACGATCCCAGCGGTCTACGAAAACGCCTGCCACCGAACCCAGGAACAGGCGCGGCAGGGTGGAGACAAAGAACATGGCACCGGTGGCCAGCACGGACTCGGTCAGGTTGTAGGTATAGAATGGCAGAGCAATAAATAGAACGTAATCCCCAATGATCGAAATGAACTGGCCAACCCATAAAAACGAAAAGTTCCGTTGCCGAAGTACTTTTAGCATGGCACTCTCTTCCAATAAAGGAATAATATTTAAAAACCTATAAATTATTCAACGAAAATCTCGACGTGTTCACCGTCCTCATCGTCGGTCACATCGATGATCTTGCCGGTTGTGCCGAGCCGCAGGGCTTCCATCAACTGGTCCATGTTAACGCCGTCGATCTCAGGGGCGAAATGGGCGCCGATCTTCATACCGGCTTCCATCAAGCTGATAGGAATCTGCACAGTGGCTTTGGAGCGACCGGTGACTGTATCTGTAACGCGCACGCGCAGCCACTTGGCACCGCTGGCAGAAATTCCGCCCAAAGGACGGTTGGCATTGGAGAGGGCTGAGAGGAGCTTGGCGCCTTCTTCCGCGCTCACCTTACCTTCTTCGATCATCTTCAGGATCTTCATTCGTTCTTCAACGCTGGCCATAAAAGCCTCCTTGATCATTTGTCCTAATATCTACCCGATATACACCTGAACGCGTTCCCCGTCGATGCCTTCATTGACATTTATCACCAGGGGTTCGTTCCCGGTGAACCCGGTTTCGATGACCTGGATGATCTCATCAACATTGGTCTTGCGCAAGTCGGGGATGAATGGGCCGAACGTGCGCAGGAACCAGGCGGTTAATCTCAGCGGCAGGGGGAAACCCAGGAAGATGCGCTTGGGATAGGCGCCGGAATGCTGGTGGACGTCGACGAAAATCCAGCGAGCCTGGCGGCTGCCGACTCCCAGGGCAGTGATTGCCACTCCCACCAGCAAGGGAAACAGCAGGAAGTAGAACCAGAAGTTCAACCCGGGACCTTGCAGGATGGCATACATGCCGAGCGCACTCAGGACGGTGATGGCAATGCCGACCCAGAGCGGGACCTGCCAGTAGCGGCGGACCTTAGCTTTGACACTCTCGATGTTGGGATCGGATTGGGGTGAAGTTGCCTGGTCGGGAGGAGTGGCAGAAGACGGTTCGGGGATGACAACTGGTTCGGGGGACGGGGGTTCTTCGGCGGGACTCTGGTCAAGTGCCTGCATAAGGGTCAGCCCCTCTTCGGGCGTGATTTTGCCGTTTTCGATCATCTTTAGGACTTGATTGCGTTCCTGATCTGTCATGGTGGATTCTCCATCAATCAAAAAACCGTATTTTAAGCTTATTTCCCTTCGAGCGCGGCCAGGAGTTTCTCGGCTTCTTCGACGGTAATCTTCTTTTCCTGAAGCATTTTCAAAACGGTCAAACGCTCATCATCGGAAACAGGCGGGTTGGATTGGACCGGCCCGTGCGGAGTCACGTCCCAGTTCCAACGGCCCATGTTCACGTTCGCCTGACCCCGACGGGCACGCACTTCGGCAGCACGCGCCTTGGCTTCTGCCCGGCGCATGGCAGCTTCGATCTTGATGGAGGCCCGGTTGCCGGAGCTTTCGGCGCGACGGGTGGCGGCTTCGATGTGCGACTGGGCGCGCTCCATGGCAGCCTGCACACGCTGGTTGATGCGCTCGGAGAAATCATCCGGCAGGGTAAAGGGTGGAATATTCCAATCGCTGCCATCGCGCATCCCCACGCCGAAATCGGCCGCCGATTCCCAGGAATCAGCCTGGCTGGTAACCAGCAGGTCGTCTCCGGCGGTCAGGACCATCTCGGCCATATCCTCGGAAGGGCTGCCGATGACGACTTCACAACCACTGCAGTCCGCGGGTAATTCGACCCCGGGAAAATCCACATGGATCGAGTCGGGTGATCCGCCGGTGAGATGGATCTTGACGTTGGTATCGGGCGCCATCCGCAGGATCAGGTCATCCCCGGCAGTGATGTCGTAAGTCTGGCCGGTCAGCGGTTCCAGGTAAAGGGCAACGTCCGCTCCGGCGTTGATGTTGACGGCAGCGTGGATATTGCGGATGTAGACATCCGAGCCGACGTTTTCAATGGCGACCATGCCGTCGATATCCCGGATGGAGGCATCCCCACCGATTTGATCGACGACGCAGACGCCGTGCCCGCCGCGCAAGGCAAAATCGCCAGAAACCGTGCCGGCGTTGAGCGCGCCGATGTTGCGCAGGGAGGCATCACCGGAAACCGTGCCGAGTGTGACCGGTCCGAGATCCTTGAGGGTCAGGTCCCCGGAAACAGGCCCGAGTGTGACAGGCCCACTGAGCGCCTGCAGACTGGCATCCCCGGCGACTTTCTCCACATTCAGGCGAACAGCATGCGGGAGGTAAAGTATGACATCTTCATCGCAGGAGAGCGTGATGGGGTCGGAATCCGAAACCAGGGCGAGCTTGTTGCCGGAGGTCTTGATCATCAGTTCATTACGGTCCCAACCCGCAATACGCAAATCGCCATGGACGGCCTGAACCAAGATGTTCGCGTTGGGATCCAGCGGTACAGTTTGTTGTTGCATGATTACTCCTCGCCATGCAGGATGCGCATGGCATCTTCAGCAGAGATCAGCCCAGAATCGAGTTCTTCCAGGATGCTGAGGCGTTTCTCGTCGGAAATATCGGCAATTTCCTCCTTGCCAGGCTCGTAACCGAGAGCGCCGGATGACTTCCTGCAACCGGTTGCGAACGGTGGGGTAGGAGAGCGCCATTTCATCCTGAAGACGGGTGAGCTTACCCTCGCAGCGTACGAAGGTCTCGATGAAATCCATCTGTTCGGGGGTGAGGCCAGCGAAGGCGGAATTGGCAAAGCGACCTTCGATGACGGTGTCACAGGTGTCGCAATGCAGGCGGGTGACGGTGAGTTCGCCGTCGCAAACGGGGCATTTAGTGAGGGCAGTTTTCATGATGCTGAGTTCCTTTAAATCCTGTATCAATGTATTTTAGATTATACACAGGAAATATTAAAAGTCAAGGGGATTATGTTTAAGAATATTAATATGCATGTTAATGAATATTAATATTCGGAATTGGTGATGTAATAGGAAATTGAAACGATAAATGAACCTAAAAGAATGAGACTCAAGATCCTTTTTCCGAACCATCCCCATTTTTTGGAGACCCAAACAATTCAAAACAATTCTGATTCAAAATGTCTCCACAGGCATTTTTTTGAAGAGTGAACAAATGGGGGCTGCAAATTCGAAAATTGCCTGATTCCGAATCATCAATACGGGAAAATGGCGAAGGTCGTTGCGGAAAGACTGAATTTAGGTCACTATTTTTGGATACTTTTTGGAACGAATAGGGCGGAATGGTTATCAGGGATTGCATAAGGATGAGGGTGGGAGTAGTCAGAGTGGCGCTAAACGACACGGACATGGGATTCTCCTGGAAGAAAAAGGGCTTGCATTGAAGCGATCCAAGCTTGAATCTAAAACATTAGTTCTGGTTTGTCAAGGGGTTTGTATGTGAAAGTGAAGGCGAGCTTTACCCAGATGCGTTCACAGGTGTGACATTGGTTAATGTCCTTAAGGTTTTCTGAATTGAAAAAGCACTTCAGGATAAGGGGCAGCCCCAAGCAGCAAGTCAGAATCGATATTTTTCAAATAGCGATTAAAAAAGGCCACCAAATATGCATTGGAGATTTCCAGGGCTCTGCCTGGAGAAATCCTGCCGATATAACCAGCCAGGTTGAATATAATCCTGGAAGGCGGCAATAAACGATAGGGCAGGTCACTATAGTTGAAATGTCGTGTCCCTTTGATCGAAAGATAGTAGGCAGGACTATTTGAAGTTGAGTACGCCTGGACCATGCTGTCACAACCCTTACCACAATCATCTTCTGCCATGAACATGAAGGGAGTTTGGAAAGTGCCTTCGGCCTGATCGCTGAAGAGCGTGCCGTCCAGATCTGCTCCAGCTTTACATCGTGCGTCCAATTTACAAACGCTGGCGGCGGTTGCACCCCCGAAGGAATGCCCGAAAAGACCCAAATGCGCAAGATCAAGTTTGTGGTAGAAAATGCCGGACGCATCGGCGTTGAGGTTTTGCAGGCGGTTCATCACAAAAATGGCATCGGCTGCCCAGACTTTTCCAATCCTGTTTGCATCCGCATTCGCCTGCGCGGCTGTGTCGCTGTCCGGAATGGCACCCTTGCCTGACCTTTGGATAACTCGACCATCCGGGAATACCACCAGGTTGGAGGTGTAAATTTCATTTATGCCAATAACAAAATATCCGTGACTGGCCAGATTCTCTGCAAAGACGGTGTAATCGGTTGGAACAGGCCCCATACCGGGTTGCATGATAACCACCGGATACATATCCTGTGTTGTCGATATGGGAACATTTGTGAAAGAATGGGTTTGTATATTCGAAAAATTACTTTCGATGTATTGCCCAATTCCTTGACTTTCATCATATGCTTTCACCCAGTCAGGCGGTAAATAGGGTGCGGTTACGCCCTGTGCAGAGGCCGGATACCAAACCCAAACCAGCAATTCCCGGTTCTGGTTGGGTTGATCCGATAGTTGGTCGATGCGGCTGGAATCAACCCAGTCAAATTCCGTTCGGCCAACGCTGTAGGAACCGGTTGGGGATGGCAATACCAGGGATTGATCATTCAAGATGAGTAGGTAACCAGTAAATGCAATGCCAAGGGCTGCCATTAATCCGAATAGTATGACTAATCCTATTAGAATTTTCCGAGCGAATTTCATTAATTGGGTAGACATGTCAGCTCCCAAGGATATCAGAAATATCAAAATAGTGCCTGAAGATTAAACTTCCGGCAAAGGGGCAATTGAGACAGTCTTGATTCCCCAAGTCAATGGTTGAAATATTATTCGGGATTCAATCGAGCCTATTTAAAAACTTCCGGGTGGAGCATTTTGGAGAGAATCTCTACGGCATCGACGATGCGGGCAGTTGGGCGATTGACGAGGTCATCGTCAAAGATGAAAACACGGTTGTTCTTGACTGCATTGATTACTGACCAACCAGGACGCTGTACTACACTGGCGACGGTCACACCGTATGGCGAATCACCCAAAAGAATGAAATCCGGGTTCTGAGCGATAATTTCTTCCGATGAGATCGATGCGTATGGTGAACCAAGCGATGACCCAATATTTATATCGCCGGCAGTTTCCAGCAGATAATTAATATATGAGCCGGGCCCGGCAGTATATGGCTGGGTGGGATCGGTGGCATCCAGCTCATAGTAAACTTTATAATGCGTGGTGATGGCTGGGACCTTGTCGATGATGATATTGATGCGCACGTCCAAAGATTTGATCAGGGCTTCTGCCTGGGCGGTCTTGCCGGTGAGGGCTCCAACAGAGCGCAGATTTTGATAAAGGCCATCCATGTGCTCCGGATTATTCAGGTAAAACACCGTCAAGCCCAGGTCCTCCAGGGATTTTAACCTGCTCCGGGGTATTGATCTGGGCGGCCAACACCAGGTCGGGTTTGAGGGCAGCAATGGCTGCCAGGTCATACTTGCCCATGGAGCCGCCTATGCTTGGCAATGCTTTGACTTCTATGGGGAAATTACTGAAATCATCCCGTCCAACGACCAGGGAGCCAGCTCCCACTTCGTAAAGCAGCTCGGTGTTCGAAGGAGCCAGGGAAACGATCCTTTGAGCAGGTCCCTTCAATGTGATTACGCGGTTCAGACCGTCTGTTAAGGTAATTGAAACCGGGGTCGGCGCGGGTGAGCAGGACGCCAGTAAAAGCCCAAGGATCGTGAACAGCAGGTATTTTTTGGCATTCATTTACCGGCTCCTGGCAGAGAGGCCTGGTAACTCACCAGCAATTCCGACCGGTTCTCACGCAGGTCCATCCCTGTTGATTCGGCGGGATAAGGTTGGGCGCCCATCAAGCCCTCCCAGAGAACGTGATTATAGGTGGCAAAATCAATTTTGTCTTCGGAAGTGAAGTCCATGCCCTGCGTGACACCTGCCCAGTAGGCAGCATCGTGGGTTGGCACAGGCACCACCAGGCTGGTTGGTTTGGGTGGGAGTGGAAGCTGTGTATTGTAGAGATAGGCGGAGGGCTCGGCTGTGTAACTCCACGAGCTTGGGGTGGTATTGAAGATATCGGCCATGGGTCGCGCCAAAGCATCGTTCAGGTTCATGGGTGGGAGACCCAGGACCTCTTCGATCGTACGCAGAAAGTCAATCGTGTTGTACTGTGTTGAGACCAGCGCGCCCTGCTTCACGTAGGCGCCAACCACAAAGGCGGTGGTGCGGTGCGAATCGACGTGGTCGGGGCCGTCCTGTGAATCGTCTTCGATTATAAATATGAGCGTATTATTCGCATATTGACTGTTGGCTATCTTTTGCACCAGCAGGCCGACGGCATAGTCGTTATCGGCTTGCTGTAACTCGGGGGTATTCACGCCGGAAATTGCGGTGGCAAAGTTGCCGGTGTGATCGTTCATGAAGCGGACGAGACTCAGCGCAGGCAAATCCTCCACTCCGGCGGCATACTTGGTATCAAATTCACGTTCCCATTCGTTGAAACGATAAAAATCCGGGAAAGTGGGATCCCAACCGCGGAAGTATGGATCTGTGAAGGGAGCCAATGAAACATTGGCCGGATAAGCCACGACCGTATTGGTCGAAGCCGGATCCGGATCAAGCGACAGGCTGAAGGAAGAAGTCTGTGGGAAATTATAGCGGGTCCCGTCAATGGAGAAACCATAATTGCGTACAGTGAGATTGGCCCGCAGCGCAGCATCCCAGATGTATCCGGTATTGATTTCATCGTCCGGTCCATCCGGGGCGGATACGTCGGTTTGACCGGGCAACACGTCTGGATCGTCGGGTGTCAATGGATTAGCCGCCTGGCGTGAGGCGACGTCCGGGAGGGCAACATTCACATTGCGAACCGTACCACCCTGGTCCAGGGCAAGACCCCGGCCGGCATAGGCCAGAGGAAACTGGCTTTGGATCACCTGTTGGGCTTGCGCAGATGTAGACCATGCCCAGCCGTCATAGCTGACCTCGGCACTGGCATACATATTATCAAGCGTAACGAAATTACGAGCCAGGTTATGGTCATTGGGTGTGAGCGCCTGCCCAAACTCCGCCAAAGCCGGATCGCCGTTGCCGATCTCCAGGTCACCCAGGATCTGGTCATACGTGCGGTTTTCCCGGATGATGAAGATGACATGCTTGATTCCCTGGCGGACGGCTGCCATTACTGCCGCGTCATTGGCGCTCTCGGTATAGGAAAAGCGGTTATTCGTGGCTACCTGGGACGTTAGACTGGTGAGTTGATCCGCGTCGGGGAGAGCAAAGCTTTGTAGGCCGGCTTTGGTCAATTGGGGATTATATTGGTTGGAGGCAACGCCATTTTGATGCGTGGGCGGGCCATAACTATAATAGAAGTCTGGATTTGCGCCGGTTGGCGACTTTCCATTGATCGCATACACCCAGCTGCCATCTCCATTGAAGCTGACCGAATTTGGATACCAGCCGGTCGGGATGAGGCCAATAACATGGTCGCCGCTACTCGAACCACCCAGTGCGATCACTGCAATGGAATTCAGATTGCCCATGGTCACGTAGAGCTGCTGCTCGTCCGGAGAGAGCGCCACGCTGTTGGGGTTTGCGCCCGAATATTGCGCCAATTCGGAAGGCAGGACGGATGAATGATCCAGTACCGGGATGGTTTCGAGAATTGTATTCCCGGTGGTGTCGATCACGTCAACGCTATCCGACTGGTCCTCGACAACATACAAGAGCGACTGGGCCTTGTTCAAGGTCATCTTGTTGGGCTGGCCTTTGACCGGGATGCGCGCGCTGACTGCGGGCTTTCCGTCCAACGTCACAACCACGATCTCCCGGTCGCGTACGCTGGATACATAGGCGGTAGCACTGGCTCCATTGCCTTTCACAGCCACCCAGAACGGATATTCTCCGCCGGGAACCCCAACCTGGGATGGGTCGCTCTTGCCGGGCCGCAAGTCAAGTTCGGTCCCATTCGACCAGTTGCCCAGGCCGCCAGTGAAGACCGTGATCGAGTCATTATAGTAATTGGCCACTACCAACGTCTGGCCATCCTCCGAAATCGCCACGCCGGCGGCGCAAGGAGAAACGGAAACGCGTACATTTACCGGGATTTGCTCGGCAGTGGGCGATTTAACATCCAGACCAATTCCAGCGGTATGGCCAAGCGCCAACTCGGCGGAATGCTGCCAGGTGCCGGTGACACCCAGGGTAAAGATATGCACATTATCCCCGGCGCTCTTGGCGGGATTTACGGCACCCGTGCTGTCAAAGGGCAGGTCGCCCATGCCGCCCGAAACGTAGAACGCCTTGCCGGAAGGATCGAAGACAATCCCATTGTAGGTATTGGGGACCGTAACTACTTGCTTCTTGACAGGCGTATTATTCGAAATATCGTAGATGAAAACGTATTCCTGCGAATCAGGCCAGTTAAAATATGAATTAAGGGCGTCTAGAACGCCGTCGGTGCGGTAGACGCGGTTGTAACCGCTCGTGAGAACCAGCAGGGTCTTCTTATCCGGGCTGACCACGCTGGTAACGGCTTGTCCGGCCAACCAGTCTGGATTATCGATGAGACCAGGGTTGAGGGGTTCGAAAATGGCGCCCTCAGGCACAAGCGGGGTGATCTGTTGGCCCAGATTTGGCAGGGATTGCAGACCCGTTGGAGAGGCCGGCAAACTGGTTGGCGTATTTGGGATGGCAGTATTGACCGGATTGGTTGAGACCGGAGGATTGGTTGAGACCGGAGGGTTGGTTTGGCTGACAGCGCCGGGAGCACAGCCCGCCACCAGTAAGAGCAACATAAAAATGCGAAAAGTACTGACGAGTTTATTCTTCATTTCTTTCCTCCGTTTTGGTCCGGCAGGATCCGGTCAGTACATCCTGGTAGGTGAAGATATCGCTTGCTGATGGCGTCACGAAAGATAATGCCGCACGCTAGTTAAGTATACGAACAGCCAGCCCCGATTACATCCGCCATCCGGGGAGGAACGGCCTCCCCCACTTGGGGGAGACAGGCTAGACCTGAAACAAGTGCTAAATTCGGGCCTGAGTGCGGTTGAATGCTTTCGCGGGAGAAGAGCGTCAATTGCCCACTGCGATTGTCATATCTGGCGAACTTCACTATACCAGCTATGGGCATGTTTTGCCTTACAGATGCTCGACATCTTCAAGGGCGCAACAATCCTGGCAAGTATTTCAATCCGGTTCTGTCGCGGCGGTAAGTGGGTTGGGGAGGGATTCGGATGGTTGGCGGAGCCGCTGCAACCTGATCCATACCTGGCAAGCGCTGGAGGCTGGTTAATGGATAATCTGAGATTGCCAGCATTCCCGGAGTGAAAATTGATCCATAAAATTCTAGTCATCGGCGGGACCGGCAGGCTGGGGAAACCGGTGGCGATGCGGTTACAGGCGGAAGAAAGAGTGGGGAGGATCACGATAAAGCCAGAACAGATTCAGGAAAGAGTGAGGTTTACCGGAGGAGGTGAATGGTTAGAAATGGGGTCTTCCAATGAAATATTGTACATGGTATATTTGAAACATCCTTTGTGAAAAAAACCATTAGTTACCTATTCCATTGATGCTGGTGGAGGACGCATATGTCTGCTTCGAACCTTCAAAATTGCCTGGCATGTGGAGCGCCTCTGGATGCACCGGTGCAGGGAGGCAAGATCCGCTGTTCGTATTGCCGCACGGCCAACCTGGTGAAGGCGCACGAAAAGGTGCACGGCGACGACATCCTCTGTCCTGAATGCGGGGCCGCCAACCCCAAGGCAGCCAAACACTGCGGGCGCTGCGGGATCAAACTGGAATTCAACTGTCCCAAGTGCGGTGCGGTGAATGCCTATGGGACGGTTTTTTGTGTTCAATGCGGGATCGATGTTCCAGCAGAGATCAAGCGCCAGAAGGAGGAAATCCTGCGGCAGGAGCAGGAGCAACGGCGCCAGGAAGAAGAGACGCGCAGGCGGTTTGAAGAGCAGCAGAAAAAAACTGCCCGCAAGACCCGAAATACCCTGCTTGTCTTGGGTGGATTGGTGGGTCTGATCGTATTATGCTTTTTGGGAATGATCGGGATCGGTGCCTGGCAGATGAACACGCCCGCCGGGAAAAGCACCCAGACTGCGGTAGCCGTGCAGGCCACCAGCACGAAACAGGTGTTTTTGTCCGCCCGGACTGCAACTGCCGCCAGCAAGGTTTTATTCGAGGACGATTTTTCGGATCCAGCCAGTGGCTGGGAAGATAGAAATCTCTACGGGGGAAGCGTGGGCTATGGAGACGGGTATTATTTCGTGAAGGCGACTGAAAAGGGTAATAATTTATCCGGCACGTTAAACGTAGATAATATTCCCAATGTCATCATTCGTGTAAATGCGTCACAAATCAGCGGACCTGTGAACAACAATACGGCTTTCGGAGTGATCTGTCGCCTTCAAAATGATGGTTCTCAGGATGGATACTATTTCAGAATTAGCGGTACGGGATACTTTTCAGTCATCCGCAGGACTGGCGATATTTTATCTTCCCTGGTACCAGGAGACACTTGGAACGCGAGTCCGTCTATCAGCAAAGCCGGGGACATTAACAGCATAATGGTGACCTGTGAGGGAGATACATTGAGCTTCACGGTCAACGGCACAACTCTGTTTGAAGGAAATGATACAGCCTTCACTTCCGGTGGAGTAGCCTTATTAGGCGCGGTTTATGAAGATAACGCCAGCGCCGAATTTCACTACACCAATTTTTCGGCCAGGGAACCCTGAACAAGAAATCGTCGGCAATCCCTCTACCTAACTGGCCGGATTGTCCAGTTTTCGACGGAATGGCGCGCTTACTTTCCCCCATACCAACTTCACCATCAAACCCGCCCGCCAGAAAGCCACCGCAGCCATGCCATGCGCAAGCACGGCAAAGAAAGGTGGGGTCTGGTAGGTGTAATAAGTCCAGCACTGGCGGGTGGTGCCCCAAAGCTCCAGGAAATACCCCAGAGCCGCCCCAGCCAGGAAGGTCAGGACGGCGTAGCGGTAATCGGTGGGAGTCAAGGTCAGCAGCGCCACCAATAAAAGCGCCATAATGGTATAGGATTTATCGAAGGTGGGTGCTACGAAAACCAGCATCAAGAGAAAGAATCCGCCAAAGAGGCCCCAGTACGATATTTTGAACAACTTCTCCAAGGTGAGGTTTTTCCTGATAAATGGCGGCAAGACACCCCAGAAGTTTCCATTTTCAACCTTGAGCCCCTTCATAAAACCCGATGCCTTTGCACGGATCGTTTTCTCAATGCCCCAATCGAACATGCGGGTGATCCGGTCGATGGATAGGCTGGCAATCGGCCAGGCCGGGATGATCCAGAGTGGCGGGCGCTCGGCGGTGTAATAATGCCACAGGTTGGTCTGTGTGCCCCAGGACTCGATCACCAGCCCGCCCAGCATGCCGACGAAAACGATCAGCGCATCCCGGCGCAGATTGGCGTGGGCAACAATGGTCAGGCTCATGCAGGCGAAGATGCCCAGGAGCAGCCAATCCATGTAACGCCACCAGGGTCCATGCCAGTCGACATACGCCAGGGCTTCCTGGGCCAACGGCCACCAGACGTAAACGATCAGACCGCAAACCAGGAAGAACCCGCCCAACAGGAAACTGCTCGAACGCGTCCAGCCCAGGAGGGAGAGGAGGCGCCTTATTGGGGAGGGACTTTTCGTCTTTGCAGACATGGGCGGATTATACTCTGGAGCCTGAACTGTTAACCCAGCGGAAGACCCCCCATCAGTACACTTTAATATTTGCAAAGTCCGCCCGAGTGCGAAGGTATAATCGAAGATTATGGAACAACCCTCCAACCCATCCGGATCAGGCCAAAGCTGGTATGAACGCGTGCCAAAAGTGGAGCTCCACCTGCACCTTGAAGGCGCCATCCCGCACGAGGTCTTATGGGAGCTGGTCCAAAAATACGGCGGTGACCCCCAGGTGCCGGATCGGGCCGCCCTGGAACGCAAATTTGTCTACCGGGATTTCCCGCATTTCATCGAAACCTGGATCTGGATGATCCAATACCTGCGGGAATACGCGGATTTCACCTTCTTCGCCGAGGCGGTGGCGCGCGACCTGGCCGGTCAGAACATCCGTTACGTGGAGGCGTTTTACTCGCCGCCGGATTTTGTCCGCAAGGGACTGGAAGTGGGACGCCTGACCGAAGCCATCCGGGCCGGCTTGCAACGTGTTCCACAGGTCGAAGTCGCTCTGATCCTGGACGTGGTACGCGATCAGGGTCCTGAAAAAGCTTTGGCTACCCTGGCGCAAGCAAAAGATCTGGGCGACCTGGGCGTGATCGGGATCGGCATGGGCGGCTCGGAACAACTCTTCCCGCCCGAACCGTTCGAACCGGTCTACACTGAGGCCCGGAGACTGGGTCTGCATACCACGGCGCATGCAGGCGAGGCCGCCGGAGCGGAGAGTGTTTGGGGCGCCATCCGGGACCTGCAGGTCGAACGGATCGGCCATGGCGTCCGCACGATCGAGGACGAGGCCTTGCTGGATTTCCTGGCCGAACGGCAGCTCCCGCTGGAAATGTGCCCGCTCTCCAACGTGCGTACCGGTGTGGTGGCCTCCATTGAGGCGCACCCGGTGCGAAAAATGTTCGAGCGCGGCCTGTGCCTCACCATAAATACGGATGACCCTAAAATGTTTGGAAACAGCCTGGCTGAGGAATACCGGCAGTTGGAAGAACGCCTGGGGTTCTCGCGCGCTGAGATCCGCAGGCTGATCTTGCAGGGCATATCGGCAACGTGGTTGCCGGAAAAAAGAAAAGCACAATTGCAGGCGGAATTTCGCGCAGACCCGGCCTGGCAGATGGACTGATGGAGTGCTGACATGCGAATCGAAGACCTGAACTGGATGGATGTGGAAGCCTACCGCAAGCAGGACGACCGGCTGATCCTGGTGGTGGGAGCCTGCGAACAGCACGGCTACCTGTCCCTGCTCACGGACGTGAAGATCCCGCTGGCCCTGGCGGACGCCGCCTCCCAGCAAACGGGTGTGCTGGTTGCGCCACCCCTGAACTACGGTGCCAGTCCGTATTTCCTGGCATATCCCGGCAGCCTGAGTCTGCGCCTGGCCACCCTGATGGACGTCGTCGAAGATATCCTGCGCTCGGCTTACGGGCAGGGCTTCCGGCGCATCCTGGTGCTGAACGGGCACGGCGGCAACACCGGCCTTAAAATGCGACTGGGCGAGCTCGCCAACCAGCTGCAGGGCTTGCAATTGCAGTGGTACGCCTGGTGGCTGGCGCACAGCCTGGAAGAGATCGCCGTAAAGTACGGCATCAAGCCCGCGCATGCCAACTGGCTGGAGGCGTTTCCATTCACTACCGTGACCGACTTGCCTGGGGGAGAAAAACAACCGCCGAATGTGCCCTCTGACATCCTGGATGCGGCGACTGCCCGGCAGGTGTATGGGGACGGCAGCTTTGGGGGAAGCTACCAGGTGGCGCCCGAGATCATGCAGGAGATCTTCGCAGCCTGCCTGGCAGATGTCCTGCAGTTGCTGAAGTTCGAATAATTAATAGAGAATGTCCGGGCAGGGCTCCCGGCGGCACCCGGAGACACCTTCTTACCGCTGCTTCCTCTCGGACCTGACGGGATTCGCAGGGCTCCGCCGCGCCGGACCCACCCGGACGGCGGTGAGGATACCCGAAGTGGGGGAAGATGTCAACGGGCAGGGCCTCAGGCATAGTTACACAAATCGACATCATATTCATACCCTTTTAATATATATAAAGTAGACCAACTCTGATAAAATTTTCACAATCTTAAACTTTGTTGTCTTGCAGATGCGTTGACCCAGGACCTGAATTGGTCGCTTCCCCTGTTTCTTCGGGGCGGATCCTGGCGAGCAAATAGCGAAACCGGCTGCAGCGGTTTCGCTATTATTGTGCGCCCAGCATGGGCGTTGACTAGAGAGTGAAAGACTCTTACGGAGGTTGATTGCACCAACCGTTAGCCGAAGGCAAGGGCGTCACCGTGAGGTGAGGTCTGGAGGAAGCCGGAGGCAAACCTGCGGTTTGAGGAACACGAACCCGATAGGAGGCCGTGAGGCTGGGCGAGTTGGCAAAAGACAACGAAGCCCAATGCAATCAAGAGCTGAAGCGGTAAATTGGGCAAGCGTGCAGGGAAAGTCAACGTTCTTACCTGGGGAGACCTGTCGGTCACGCTGGAAAGGCAAGCCCTGACCGAGAGGCCAGGTTGAGATGGCAGGAGTCAGCCGAGGCCATAGTACCGGAATGTCTTTTCGGGAAGGGCTGAACAATAGGAGGATGAGTACAATGACAGTTCGAGGGACGAACAGAGAAGGCAGAAACTCTCGGATAGGGAGACTCCTGGGCAGACGAAACAGGTGAAGCCTGTCGGGAGATCGACCAGAGCGCCGAGCCGTCCCCGGCACGAGACAGCGGAAAATCCGACGTGGCAGTGTGGGAGCCGGTGTTCGAGAAGAGAGAATCTGCTGCGGCGCTGAAGCGAGTAGAGAGGAATAAAGGGGCGGCAGGGCATGGACGGGATGGACGGTGAAAGAACTTCGGCCTATCTCAAAGCGCACTGGATGGAAGTGCAGGGAAGCTCTCGAAAGCGGGAAGTATCGGCCAAGCCCGTAGGCGGGTAGAAATACCCAAGCCGGAGGCGGGGTGCGGCAGTTGGGTATTCCGACGGTGCTAGACCGGCTCATCCAGCAGGCGATTGCGCAGGCGCTGACGCCGATGTTCGAGGCGGTCTTTTCCGCACAGCTACGGGTTTCGACCCGGACGGAGAGCGCATCAAGCGGTGCAGAAATGCCCAGGAGCACATCCAAGAAGGATATGACTGGGTAGTGGACATCGACCTGGAGAAGTTCTTTGACCGGGTCAACCACGATATACTGATGGCACGGGTGGCACGGGTGGTGAAAGACAAGCGGGTGCTGAAACTGATCCGAGCGTATCTGAAGAGTGGAGTGATGGTCAACGGGGTAGTAATGGAGACGGAAGAAGGCACGCCGCAAGGCGGGCCGCTGTCGCCGTTACTGTCCAACATCATGCTGGACGACCTGGACAGGGAACTGGAAGAAGCGCGGGCACAGGTTTGTGCGCTATGCGGATGACTGCAACATCTACGTAGAACGCAGACGGGCCGGGGAGCGGGTGATGGAAAGTGTGAAGAAGTATCTGGAAAAGAAGTTGAAGTTGAAAGTGAACCCGAAGAAGAGCAAAGTGGAACGAGCGACCCGGGCGAAATTCCTGGGGTTCAGTTTCTGCAAACGGAAAGGACGAAGTGCTTGATCCGCATTGCGAACCGGAGCGAAGGAACGCTTCATGGAAAAGATGCGGACACCTGACAAGACGCACCCGCTCAGGCAAGCTGGAAGATATCGTGAGAGAGGTCAACCAGTACATAGCCATGGGTTGGATTGCCTACTATCGGCTGGCGACCACGCCGAGTGTGTTATGAAGAACTGGACGAGTGGAGTACGACGGAGACTGAGACAGATGCTTGTGGAAACGCTGGAAACGAGGGCACAACACGCTACCGGGAACTGATGAAACTTGGTGTTCCCCCGGAACGAGCCGCACTTGGAGCAGTTGGGACAAGTCCCTGGCGCATGTCCCGCACACCTGTAGTTACATGAAGCCCTGAGTAATGCCTACTGGCAAAACACAGGGCTGGACAAGCATTGCAAAACGATACTACCAAACTACGTTATTCTTATTGAACCGCCGGATGCGGACCCGCATGTCCGGTGGTGTGAGAGGGAGCGGTTAGCCGCCGCTCCCTACTGAATTTCTCCAGTGCCACCACAAGATTAGGTTTTTCCTGGTCTCCTGTTTTTTTCAGGGAAGAGATTGTGCTGGGCACGCATGGCGAAACCGGTTAATTTGGTTTCGCCTATTTTTTTGTATATGGGAATATTGTCTGAGAAATTATTTTGAGAAGGAATAATAATTCATGAAAACTTCCAAATCCTTGCGCTTTTTCCCCAACTGGCTGCCTGTTCTGGCATTGGTTGCCATGCTCTTTTCTGCCTTCTGGGTGCAGCAAGCTGCTCAAGCTGAAGGCAGCAAGGATCTGGAATTGTCTGGCCTGGGCAAACGCGCTTTGACCGAGTGGCGCACGAATACTACTGCCGGATTATACCGGCGTACATTCTTCAGGGTGTATGCGCGGGAAGGCGAATATATCCTGATGGGTTCCAGCGGCATGGGCGTAGGAGCAGGAGGGATTGTTTTGTACACAGAGGGACAGGTCCCGAATTCGCAGATCACCCCCGCTGCCCTGGCTGCCATTACGCCCGCTTTTACTTGCAGCGGAGCAGGAGTGGGGTATTAAATACACGTGCCAGAGAACTGCAAGGACCCACCCGGAATGCGGGGGCAGATGGCGGATATACTCCATGTGTGTATACGGTTCCCGCAGGTGGGACAGGTACATATTGGGTGGCGATGTACGGTCCGGATGGTGTCAATGGGAGCGCGGATGGTTCCGCCGGGACGATCGTGGTTCCTGAGGTCGGGATTGCCCAGTCAAGCGGGGTATCGATGTGGGATATCACCGTGCGCAGCGGGAGCGCCACCACCGGTCCCAATAAACCCGGGCGCATATACGTGGATTACCTGGCTCAGATCTCCGGTGCAAATGGCACCACCGGCTGCACAGGCGGCACTACCTGCCAGATTTTTTCGACGCTTTACGCCGTCACCACCGATGGATTTGTCTACAAAATTGACATGAACGGCCTGGATCCCAACGGATATATTTTCTATGGCAACCGGGTTGGCTTTCTCCAACCGGATGGCAAGACACCGCTTTACCATGATTTGGTATTTTTGGACAATAACCTGACGACTCCGGCTGTGGGTGGGACCTTGATGTCCCCAGCTTCGGCCAAGCTTTTCTTCACCAACCCGCTTCTTTCCACGGACCTGCCTGCCAGTATCCTGCCAACCCCGATCCCTCCATCCATTACAAATGTCTCCTACCAGGGTTCTGCGGGTGGCATTAATGGCTACCAACAAATTGGTGGCACTTTCATTTATACAGGGAATATCGGGGGAATCAGTGAAATTGTCATCAGTCGGGATGGGGTGGATTTTTCACCCGATACGCCTACCAACCGGCGCCT
The DNA here is from genome assembly GCA_963814135.1 of uncultured Chloroflexia bacterium. Taxonomy (GTDB): domain Bacteria; phylum Chloroflexota; class Anaerolineae; order Anaerolineales; family Villigracilaceae; genus UBA877. The sequence goes on from CAWFBZ010000008.1 coordinate 648,725, forward strand.
GCTAAGTCAGTCGGTGATCGGGACGAACAACATTAATTGGGATGGAACTGATAACCAGGGACTTCCTTTTCCGGTAGGGACCGGCTATAAATATAAGGTCACCTTCCATGCAGGCGAGTACCACTATCCGCTCCTGGATGCTGAGAACAGCATAAACGGTGGCCCCGTTTTCTCTTTGCTCAATCCGATTGGAGGAGTATGCCCTCTTAATGTGAACTGCCACACGGCTTTTTATGATGATCGGATGTACCGAACTTCCAACGGCAGCATCGTCAACACCGGCTATACCCAAACGGATGTTAATAATGGGCTGACCTTGCTGGGCGATGCCAATGGGGTTTATCCTCCAATAATCAACCACAGCGACCCATTAAATGGGTTTGATACATCCACCAATCAGCGTAGCTGGGGCAACACCAATAACGATCAGAATGGTTTCGGTAACTTTAAAGGCCTGGATTTATGGACCTATTATCCGGTATCGGGAATAATGGATACTCTCAATGTAGTTAACCAGATAACCCAGGACCTGAAAATCGTCAAAACCCACAGCGGGTTATTTACCATCGGGAATAACGGCGGCAGTTTCACGCTCACTGTCAGTAATGTTGTAACGACAGCCACCACCGGTAGTGAGACGGTGACCGTATCGGATAGCCTGCCGACCGGATCTACCTTGTGCTGGTACTCTCAAGCAAATAGGCTGGTCCTGCAATGCCGGTACCTCCTTCCCCTGTACCCGCACTATTTCCCGGCAGGGCGCCAGTTATCCGCCCATTACTGTCAACGTAAATGTGAGCCTGGCGGCGTATCCGATCGTCACCAATACGGCTACGGTTGCGTATGCGCCGGATGCCAATCACACAAACGATTCATTTTCCGATCCGGTGGTGATTGCAATTCCCGACCTGACTGCCTCCAAAACCAACGATGCAGGTGTGAGCGGACTGGTCAATTCAGTGTTTCACTGGTCGATTGAAATAAGGAACGCCCTGGCACCTCTCCTGCCGCTTTTACGAATGGGCAGACCGTGCTGGTCGATAATCTTCCGAGCGGACCTACCTATGGAGGACGGTCACGGTTACTGCGCAGGGAGGAGCTTCAGGTACACTGGTTGGTGTTTGATTGCATCCGATACATTGACCTGCACTGCCGGCAGCGCAGGCATCTCCATCCCTCCGATCGGTTCTTCACGGTGACATTTAGTGTCACCCCAGCCAGCCCAGGCACCTTGACCAATCCAGCCAGCGGCGGCTCGAACAAATGTGCCGTCGACCCAAAATAGCGTGATCCCGGAAAGTAATGAAAGCAATAATAATTGTTCCAATTCGGTCACTGTAACCACTTACCCGGTGCCTAGCATCAGCAAAGCCTTCAGTCCACCCGTTCTGGCGGTGGGTGGGACCAGTACACTCACCTTCACCATCACCAATCCAAGTACAACCGGTGCTCAAACAAATGTCTCGTTCAGCGATACTTTGCCTACTTTGCCGGGACAGATGGTTGTTGCCAGTCCCACAGGAATTAGCCTGACCGGCTGTGGATCTCCGACCTTTACGCCTGCGATAGGCGCAACTTCACTCGCATTCAGCGGGGGCACGATCTCAGCCAGTGGGACGTGTACGGTCTCTGTAAATGTCACGGCGCAATCCAACGGCTTATACAATAACACCAGCGGTGCGGTCACTTCGGCGAATGGCACGGGCAATACTGCCAGTGCATCGATGCAAATGAACCCGAATCCTCCCACGATCAGCAAGGCTTTTTCCCCGGCCTCGATCCCGGCGGGAGAAACCAGCACACTGACATTCACAATCACCAATCCAAATATCGCTCCGATGACGAATGTTCAGTTTGGTGATAACTTTCCCAGTACGCCGGGACAAATGATCGATTCGCCAATCCCCCCGTGGGCAGTACCACCGGATGTGGTTCGCCGACCTTTGCCCCAAGGGCAGCTGCAACTTAATATTTCATTTAGCGGCGGAACTATTGCAGCCAGCGGGACCTGTACGGTCAAGGTTAATGTCAGCGCACCAAATGTTGGAACGTACACGAACACCAGCGGCATAGTCATTTCGGCGTTCGGAATAGGCGCACCTGCGACCAGCACTCTGGCGGTTACGACACCTCCGCTTTCTGTGGCTTAAAGACTGCCAATCCGGTCAGCGGCACAACGGTTCACCCCGGGGATACGATTGCCTATACTATCACGATCAATAATACCGGTGGAATCACACAAAATAACATTGTGGTGTCAGATGTATTACCTTCAGGCACTTCTTATGTGACACACAGCACAGTTGCAACTTCTTCTGCATCGATTTATTACGGCGACGATTTTGCGGCTGGAGCATCTTATTCTAACACGATGGCTGGTTCTCTGGCCTGGACTACCAATTGGCTCGAAAATTTAGATGGAGGCAGTCCGACAACCGGTGATCTCAGGGCTAGACCGACAGACAATAATTGTCCAACTGGAAGTACCAATTGTGCACGCATCACGTCAGTTACAGGTCATTCTGCATATTACCTTTACCGAACTGCTGATTTGTCTGCCTGTATATCTGGCACCTTGACATATAGTTATAACAACATAACAACAGGAACAGGGAATGTTCTTGTACAAATGTATCATGGCACAACTGTCGATACTTTGGCGACATACTCCAGTGCGAATTTGGGAAACAGCACTGCCTCCTATCCATTAACCACTGCGGAACTGGTTAACGGTGCGCAGATTTGCTTGTCAGAAGGTACAGCGGGGAGTTCCGCAATCCTCGTGTTTACTTTGATAATATAAAAATAAATTGTACGACCCAAACGACCAAGACGAATGCCATTTCTGGCGGTAGCCTGGCAAGCGGGGTTCCGCCAACCCTTGTAACTACTGCCGACGCTTACTCTTTACCAGCTGGCGGTATGCTGACTGTAACTTATAACGCCACAGTTAATAACACATACAGCACAACAACAGTCGTCAATACCGCCTTGGTAACCAGCACGCAACAGACGACAGCATTGACCAGCACTACCACGCATCCGCTTGCATTGACTGATTCTCACGATCAGCAAGTCGGATGGCGTCGCGGGCGTGAACGTGGGGAGCAGCACTACCTATAATATCGTGGTCAGCAATGCTGGCACCTCGTCTGCGAATGGAGCAAAATTTACCGATCCAGCCGTCAGCAACTTGAGTGTGACCGGTGTCACCTGCGGCTCGGCGACCGGTGGGGCAGCCTGCCCAACCGTGCCGAACACGACCGTAGCCCTGATGCAGGGCGCCGGGATCGTCATCCCGACCCTGCCGAGCGGTGGGAGCGTAACCTTCAGCGTTACGGGCACGGCGGGTGCCTCCGGCAGCATAGTGAACGTAGCGACCGTAGCACCCCCTTCCACTACCCTTGACCCGACGCCTGGAAACAACACGGCCAGCGACACGGACCCGATCTCCCCTGCGGCAGACCTTTCAGTCACCAAGACGGATGGCGTCACGACTGTGAATGCAATTGGGACGACCACGTACACGATCCGCGTGCGACGAACGGCGGTCCGAGCATTGTGACAGGCGCGATTTTGAGCGACCCGGCGGTGACCGGCCTGTCGAAGACGGTGGTAACCTGTTCCGGGACGCCCGGGCAGTGCGTGACGGCGCCAAATGTGACGCAGCTGCAAAGTGGGACGTTTGCGTTACCAGCCCTGACTTCGGGGCAGTATTATGAGATTAGGGTGACGACGTCCGTGACGACGCTGAGTGGGAGTGTGACGAACTCAGTCACTGTGGCGGCGCCTGGCGGTACCACCGACCCGACGCCCGGGAACAACACGGCCAGCGACACGGACACGGTTACGCCGATTGCAGACGTTACAACCACTTTGACAGCGCCAGCCAGTGCCTATGCGGGCAGCACGGTCAACGTGCCGGTCACTTTCAGCAACAACGGGCCATCGACAGCGGCGGGAGTGACTTATTCGGCCAGCTTGCCAGCTGGTTTGAGCGGGGTGGTTTGCACCGGAACGGGGATCAGTTGCGCTTACAATAGCGGCTCGGGGGCAGTGACCTTCTCGGGTCTCCCAGGATCGCTGACGAGTGGCCAGACGGCCAACCTGACGCTGAGCTACACGGCTCCGGCGACGGGTCCGGTGGCGGTCAGCACCGAAATTGGCACGACGACCAACCAGGGCTCTAACGTGGCGCCTGACACGGCCAACGGTAGCACCATTATTTTGGCGACAGCGACCGTTGATGGAAATGTTTATAACGACAAGAACGGAAACGGAACCTTTGATACTGGAGAGCCGGGGATCAATGGTGTCACGGTGAGCTTGAAAGACAGTGGGAACAATTTGGTTGCAACAACCACTACTGATGGCAGCGGCTTTTACAGCTTCACCAATTTACCTGCTGGCACGTATAGCGTCACAGAGACGGATCCGGCTAATTATGTCAGCACAGGCGACACGCAAGGAACGAGCGACAACGTGGTGGGAAATATATCCGTCGCGGCCGGTGAAACCAGTGGTGGCAATAACTTCCTGGACGAAGGGCAGAATTTTGGCCACCTGCCGGTCGGAGGTACTCCCTCTTATTCCGACAACCTGGCTGCGGCGGGCGGTCCCAGTCACCTGACCGGGTCGACTTACCTGGGCGCCTCGGTGCCTTTGGAAGCGGACGGGACGGATGCGGCGACATTTGTCCCGGATCCCAATGACGACAATGGTGTGGTGCCGACCGGAACATGGAAATATGGGACCACCGCAACCGGAAACGGCGGCTCAGCCAATGTAACCATCGCCTGCGCGGCTGATCCGTGTTACCTGGCGGCCTGGATCGATTGGAATGGGGATGGTGATTTCAACGACCCGGACGAACAGATCATCAGCCAGGCGGTCAACAACGGATCGGCCCAGTCGTTCAGCTTTAATATCGCGGGCGGGACCCCCGGTAACGTGGTCAATGGTATCTTCTACTTGCGCTTCCGCTTATATGCCTCTGCACCGGATACGGTTTCACCGTATGGGGCTGCTTTGACGGGCGGTATAGCGACCGTGGGTGAAGTGGAAGATTACAAATGGACGTCGACCAACGGCACCACCACACCGGTGACGGTGGCATACTTCCTGGCCGAGCGGCAGGGGAACAATCTAAACTTTATCTGGTCGACCGCCACAGAGACCGGCAATTTCGGGTTCAACCTGTACGTAAAGAACGGTAATAAGATCTCCCGGATCAACGACAGCCTGATCCTATCCAAGGTGATCGACAGCCTCGAGCGAGTGGATTACTCCTACACCGCCAAGGCGAATGGCAGCAGTTTCTATATCGAAGATGTCAGCGTGCTCGGCGAGACCACCCGGTACGGACCCTTCCTGTTGGGCAAGCCATATGGAGCGCGCTTAACCGGGGAACAGATCAATTGGGCCAGTATTTTGGCGGAACATGCCAGCAAAATTTCAAATCGTCTGGCGGAAATGCAGCAGAGTTTGCACAGTTCAGCTGCACAGGCGCAGACGAGTGCAGCCAACTCGGCTCGCCATACCTGGCCAACACAAACTACTGTGGCACCAGTTATCCAGCAACCCACCCGAACCCCGCAGCCCACGAAGACGCCCAAGCCTACCAAGACACCTCGGACGACGTGCACCCCGCGGCATTACGGCAACCCCGGTGCCTTCTGCGACACAAGTTCCGACCGCTACGGAGGTGCCTACTGCGACCGATGAGCCGGTTGTTACGGATGTCCCAACTGCCACGGATGTTCCAACCGCGACAGAAGCACCGGTAGCAACGGATCCTCCCGTGGCGACTGATGTTCCTACTGCCACAGAAGTGCCAACGGCAACGGATGTGCCGACAGCAACAGAACATCCGGTTGTCACCGAAGAGCCGACACCTGTAGTTACTCCGGCCGTGCCGATCGCTTTGATCCGGCTGATTTGCAGTTAACCGACTACCTATAACTTCAAAGTCAACCAGACCGGTATTTACCGGGTCACTTACGAAATGCTGCAATCTGCTGGATTGGATCTGGCGGGGGTGCAGACGACTGCCATCGCGGTGTTGAACCGCGATCTGATGGTGCCGGACTTTGTATTTACACCGGATCCGGATGGCGCATTTGGTCCGGGAGGCTATATCGAGTTCTACGGCCAGTCGCTGGATACGATGTATACGGATACGAATATTTATACGGTGCAGGTGAGCAGTGCGGTGGTGCCGCAAATCCCGGTGGTGAACGCGAGCGTGGCAGATGGAGCGCAGGCGCCGGGTTCGTTTACCGAGACGTTGAAGGTGAATAACCAACGGGTTTATGCCAACAACACGCCTGCCGAAGATGCTTGGTATGATACATCAATGGTTGTGTATACATCCTCCAAGAGTTGGAACTACCAGTTCAATTTATTTGGATTGGCTGATGATTTAGCACCAGCAACATTGGACCTGACCGTTTGGGGATTGTCTGGCTTGTCTCAAAACCCGGACCACCATATGCAAGTAATTATTCAATGGTGTAGGTATTTCAGATCAAGCCTTCGATGGGATGATAGTACAAGAAATGAAAATACCTATCCCAACAAATGTATTAAGAGAAGGTGGGAACACACTTCAAATAACACTTCCCGGAGATACCGGTGCCAGTTACGATGGTATAGCGCTTGACAAATATAGCGTTACATATGAAAGATCCTTTAACGGTGCAAGGTGGGCAATTAAGCTTCAACTCCAAGAGCGACAGCTTCAATATTTCTAATCTGTCCAACAGTAATGTTGTAGCATACCGATTGACTGAAAAAGGTGGTTTGATTTGTTTAGAAAACTCAAATTCACGTGAGGTTGGAAATACTTTCACAACCAATATCAAGGGATCAAACCAATTGGATACTTACTTGATTAGCACATCCACAGATCTGTTTACACCTACCCTTGAGGCAACGCGCCAACCGATGAGCCTTAACACGCCTGCTCAATACCTCATTATCTCCCATCCTGATTTCATTGATGCTCTACAACCCCTTATTCAAGCAAGACGAGGGCAGGGGTTAACGGGTTAAACGTGGTGGATGTAAACGATCTTTACGCAAAATACACATTTGGAATCTTTGACCCACAAGCCATAAAGCAATACGTCTCGTACGCGGCGAAAAACCTGGGTACTAAATATGTACTCCTGATCGGTGGAGATACGTATGATTATCGTAATTACCTTGGGAAAAATAGTATCAGTTTCATTCCTTCGCTATATGTTACTACCGGTCCGATTGCAACGAATGTTCCTGCCGATCCTTTGTATACTGACTTGAACGGGGATGCCATCCCTGACCTGGCGATAGGTCGATTCCCGGTACGCACAAATGCTGAATTGGAAATGTTGGTTAATAAGACACTAGCATATCAGGGAATCGATAATTTACGCACTGCAGTATTTGCCTCGGATACGAATGATGGCATTGTGTCTTTCAAGGATGTCAGTAATTCCTTGGCTACAAGCTTGCCCGCTGGATGGGTGGTGCAAAATATTTCGTTAGACGATGTAGGTATCGCTGCAGCCCGGTCGCAATTAATAGCGGCCATGAACGCGGGCACAGCTCTAGTGACCTTCACAGGACATTCCGGACCAACTTCATGGGCATTAAGTAACCTTTTCAACACTACGGATGCGAAAGCATTGACAAATAATGGCAGGCCTTTTGTAGTGGTGCAATGGGGTTGTTGGAACACCTATTATGTGAATCCGTCCCAAATCTTTCTGGTGCAAAGTCTGCTGTTCTCAGGAAATAATGGAGCTGCGGCAGTAATGGGTGGTACCACTCTGGTTGATTTAACCTCCGAACAATTATTGGGAGATCTCATTAACAACAAGACTTGTGACACCCGGAATGACAGTCGGCCAAGCCCTGCAAGATGCAAAAAGTCAACTGGCTATGTCGCATCCAGAGTTGAGCGATGTCCTTCTAGGTTGGTCATTGATGGGCGATCCGGCATTGGTAATCCTACCCTGATCACCCAGTGACCAATTGGTAGTAGAGATCTCATTGAAAGATAGCCGATAAAAATATCTTTTGGTCTGAAGAAACCTGATAATGAGCGCCTTTGTAGTTGTTTATAAGACTTCCAATACACCGGTTGAACCTGGTATATTGGAACGCGCCATGCTTAAGCTCAACCATCGCGGCCCGGATGGAAGGGATAGCTTTTTTGGGACGCATTATGCCATGGGTCACTGGCATTTCTGGACTACCCCTGAGGAAGTGGGGGAAAAACAGCCTCTTGAATTGCCTTGTTTTCCTTTCACAATAGTAATGGATGGCCGGCTTGATAATCGTCCAGAATTGATCCATAACTTAAAAATCAATCCTTTGGATGGCAACCATTTTTCAGACGCTGCTCTTGTGTTGTACGCATATGACCACTGGGGGGAACACTGTTTCGAACATTTTATTGGTGAATTTGCCTTGGTCCTTTTGGATCGAAACAAGGAACTTCTAATCTGTGCACGGGATCCATTGGGCGATAGGACCTTGTTTTTTTCCTTCAAAGGTAACCTTCTTGTGGTGGCATCCGAACCTTGGGCAGTCGCAAATGCAGATGGTATTCCTCCAAGCATAAATGAAAGTGCTGTTGCTTATTATTTCGCATTGAAAGCTCCTGAGGACTGGGAGAACTCTATTTGAAAATGTTTTTGAATTGTTACCAGCACATGTCATGGCAGTGGGAGGTTCTGGCACACGCAGTTGGTGTTATTGGAAGCCTGATTTAACAAAAAAAGTGCGCTACGAATTCTGATAACGAATATGCGATGGAGTTCCGCAGAATATTGGAAGAAAGTGTGCGCTGTAGGATGCGGTCTACCACGAATGTGGGAGTATTGATGAGCGGAGGTGTTGGATTCCCCTTCTCTGGCTTGTCTCGCAGCTCAAATGATCGCTCCTACTAAACTGACCACTATTTCATACATTTATGACGAATTAAAAGAGTGTGATGAAAGGCAATATATCGAGTTGGTGATAGAGAAATGGGGAATCAATTCTATTCAGATTGCGTGCGATGATGCCTGGCCTTTCAAAGATTTAGCAAAATGGCCAATAAATCCGAACCTGCCGGATTTGAATTTCTATCGCTGGCTGAAAGAGCGCGCTTATGAGCATGCCCAAAATGAAGGCATCAGAGTACTTCTGACTGGCGAGTATGGTGACTATCTGTACGACGCCGGGATTAATCGGCTGGTCGATTTGGTAACCGAAGGACGGTTTCTCTCGGCAGGTCAGGAACTATGGCAGTATTTCCGTTTTCTTGGAATACGCGCAACTTTGAAGGCGGGTTTCATTCATTCTTTTGCCAGATATCTTCTAAATGCTCTCCCAATGGGAATGTATCTGCACAAAAAATCACCAATTGCGACAAGTTGGTTGACCCCACTAACACTTGAATATCTCTCAAATAGCCATCCTTTAGGCTCCCAGGCTTCTAAAGCGCAAGGTGGTTTATTGGGATTGTGGTTGGCAAAAAGGTACACAACAGAAACATCCCTGGACAGCCACCACGAAGTGGAGCAACGCCTACCATATCGTGACCGGCGACTTGTTGAGTTTGTAATTGCTCTTCCGGCGTATGAACTCTTTTACCATGGTCAGCATAAATATATTTTACGAAATGCCATGCGAGGGATATTACCAGAATTAATCGCAGGCGAAGTACACCTACCAGGATATCGTCATTATTCTTGCGGGGGATACAACGGGAACATGGAGTTCTTCAATCAAGTTTTGAGGACACAAATTCCCCTTGGATGGAGATCTGTTCAAGCCGATTGGCTTCTGGATCATTGGGATATTCCCTTCAAACCTGAAGCAGACGGGCCACAGGTTGTAATGCCATGGGTTTGTATCTCATTTGACAAATGGTATGAAGCGTTTGCTACCGCGGAAAGATTATTTATATGAAGGAGAATATTTTTATGAGTACAATAAAAAATATTGGTGATTGGAACAAATCAATAATTATCGACCCGGAAAAACCAAGAAAATTATATCGCAAACCATATTTAGTACCTCTTGGCGATTTGCGTTCCTTAAACTTTGGGGTCATCTGCCTTTGGTTGTACGGATTCTGAATGTAGGATTGTAGAGGGTGTCCTTCAAGCGCCAGATGGTTTGCCAAACCATAGTTGGAATAATGGATGAAGTGAATGCTTTATTTATTTGAAAGCTACATTTCACGATCAAAACCCAATGTTAAATCTCAAAAAAGTAATGGAACCGACAAATTTAATAATGCGGTACCTCCTTGCTGGACGAAATATTTACTTTTCCGATTCCGTCCCTGAACTGAAACCATTCATCAATAATACAGGGAGTACTAAGCGAAAAATCCCAAACTTTTCCATTTGATTTAACCCAAAACAATTTATCCCCAGAACTAATGGCTGGGTGGCGGGAATGCAGCGCCAGGTCGAAACCTGGTCCGCGCCCCCGGCTTGCTGCTGCGGGTGGCAGGCGGCAGTGATTTCTACATCGGCCCGGATGGGCGCGATATCGTCTGCGTGAGACGGGAGCAGGAGGATTGGTCGCTAAGCGAGACGGATCGCCAGATCCTGCTCGGACCGGTATTGGTCCTGGCGCTGGCTATTTACGCAGGGGCACCTGGAGCCTGCATGCCGACGGGGCGCTTTTCAAAGAAAGCTTGTTCGTCTTCCTGGGGGAATCCGGGCAGGGCAAGTCCACCCTGGCAGCTTACCTTGGTAACCGGTCTGGCTGGAGGCGTGTGGCGGATGACATCCTGCCGGTCACTCTTGGAAGGTCGGGCAGGTTGCTGGCGTGGCCGCATTTCCCCCAGCTCAAGCTCCCCGCCCAGGAACAACCCTGGCAGGGTTTGCCGGAGAGCCTGCCTGGAGGTAAGCCGGATTATTCTCCTGGCCGGGGTTCGAGATCGAACGAAACGCCGGGCCTGGGGCCCCTCATTCTCCAAGCAAGGCCGCCCGGATGCTGCTCGGCCATACCGCCGGGACACGCATGTTCCCGCCGGACCTGCTGGACCGCCACCTGGCATTTTGCACGAGTGCTGCCGGGCAGGTACCGGTTTACAGCCTGAAATATCCCCACCGTTTAAATGCCCTTCCCATCGTTCAAAGGCGCTTAGAAGAATTAAGCTAAGTCATTCATCCAATGAAAGAGTGTATATTCATGGGGAATTATTATTATAAAGATGAACAAGTGGCAGGAGATTGAAGACTTGTTTGACAAAATCCTGCAAAGTTGGTAAAGTGCTCAGGAAAAAAAACCAATCATTTCGGCATACAAGGAATAATTCATGTATATTCTGGATTCCAAAATCGCGATTCCGGAAGACGTCCTGTTTTATGAAGTCAGCAACCAGGTCGACGATGAGATGGTGATCCTCAACCTGGCCACCAGCCAATATTACAGCCTGGACGAAATAGGCACACGCATGTGGCTGCTGATCCACGAACACAGCCAGTTGAAGGCAGTCCATCAAGTCATGCTGGAAGAATACGCCGTGGAACCGCAGGCTACTGGAGCACGACCTGCTGGACCTGGCCGAGCGCTTGCTGGCGGATGGGTTGGTGCAGGTCGATGAGGCATAAGCTCAAAGCCGCCCTGTCATGAGTCTGGGCGATTGGGGCATTTTCCTGAGAGCCTGGGGCTGGCTGCTGCTGATCGATCTGCGCTTACGCACCTGGCCGTTTCCGCGCCTGCGACAATTCGTGCTCGACCGGTACAGACCAGCAAAGGCGCAAACTTCCGAGCAGACCTGGCAGGTCATCCGGCGGGTTCAACGCCTGGTGATCCTGGCGGCGCGCCGCAACCACCTTACCGGATGGAGTGCCTGCGCCAGGCCCTAACGCTGCAGGCGCTGCTCGGTCAAGCCGGCATCAGCATCGGGCTGCGCTTCGGCGCCCGGAAAACGGAGACGGAATTCCTGGCGCACGCCTGGTTGGAGTACGAGGGCCGATCGATCGAATTGACCAACAGGGTTCGAGTCTTCCGTCCATTGGTCTCGGTGGAGGAACATAAATGAGTGGAGTGGTTGCCATCGTTGCCGTTACGACGGCGCGCCGGTCGACCCGGAAATCTTGAAGAAAATGGCCGAGCAGTGCGCCTACCGCGGCCCGGACGGCATCCGGGGCTCAATCCCCGGCAACGTCGGCCTGGCGCACCTGGCGCTGAACGCCACGCCCAGAGCATCCCTGCGCGAGCACCGGCCTCAATTGAGCGAAGACGGGAAATTATGCCTGACGGCGGACGTGCGGGTCGACAACCGGCCCGAGTTGATCGAGCTGCTCAATCAGAAGGGTGTGCCGGTCAGGGCTGAAGTCGGCCGACTCCGACCTTGTGATGGCTTCGTACCAGGTCTGGGGCGAGCATTGCCCGGAGCGGTGCAACTGGGGATTACGCCTTCATCATCTGGGATGCCAACCTGCAGCGGCTGTTTGCGGCGCGTGACATCTACGGGGTCAAGTCGCTGCATTATTCACGGCATGGCGATTTGCTGTGCGTAGCCTCCGAGGCGCAGCAGATCATCCAGCATCCGGGGATACCAGAAGAAGCTTGATGAGATCGCCGTGGGCTGATTTTCCTGGTGCGGAATTACAACGATGAAGGCCATACCATGTTCCAGGAGGTGTGGGCAGTCCGGCGTGCGAATTCCCTGATAGCAGACGTTTCCGGGCAAAATATGCAAAGGTATTGGGATATCAACCGGAGAAACGGATTACCTATTCGAGTGACGAAGAATATGCGGCCCACTTTTTGGAGATTTTCCAACGAGCGGTTTCTGATAGGTTGCGAGATCTTGCGGTGACACAATCTGGAATTACGATGAGCGGAGGAATGAATTCGACCTCAATCGCAGCGGTTGCACAAGAGGCTATTCATAAACAAGGTGAACAATCCACATTTACTGGCCTGTTCGTATGCCTTCGATACGTTGAAAGAATGTGATGAGACTTTTTATAGTAAAGCTATGCGAGATGAACTGGGAATGAGAACGAATTGATCTATGTGCCAGCGGAGGAGTATTGGTTCCTGGACAATGATGAATTCTATATCCCAAGCCTGGAAACGCCTTTCTTGACAACTGAAAATCCATTACAATATATATATTGGATATCTTCTACAAACAGAATGCACGTATTTGGTTTACTGGGCATGGTGGCGATGGACCTTTTAACTGGTAGTCCATTCATTTATACAGATCGCCTAAAAATAGGTGATTTATCCATTTTTGAAAGAATTTGGAACAAGGTTGGCGGAAAAGTGGATTACCTTTAAAAGATATGCTAATTATTATTTAGAGTGGTGTTTCAAGCCATTAAATTTTAGGTATTATCAAGAAACCCCTTCAGAGACTGAAAAGATCAAAGAAACTGAATATCCCTGATTGGCTGAATGAAGATTTAGCACGAAGGACGCACATTATTGAACGCCGGGCTAAAATAAATTCTCAACAAGATTTCCAAGACTTAGCTCGGCAGGCTAATTATGCATTAGCTGTTCATATTGACTCGATCCAGAGAGCGATTAACTGGTCTGAACGGCTGGGTGCACATTTCCATATTGAAGCCCGGCATCCATTTTTAGATCGCCGTCTCGTAGAATTTTTGATGTCGATCCCGCAAAAACAGATTTATCGAGTTGGTTTTCATAAGTTGAGATTTACCCGAATGCAATGAGGGATATATTTGATGATAATGTTCGGACAAGATTTAATCAAACAGGATACATAAATTATTTTTAATTTAGGATTACGAAAAATAGAACTAAAAAAGAATTTTAGACGCTTATCGAAACATCTTTACAAGGGAAACTAAATTTAGTATACTTGGATAAAGTTGGTAGTTATTATAATAATTTCATTTCTGGAAAGTGTTAAACTTGGACGATTGATATTACGATTGATATCATTAGAATTATGGTTAAAAAATTATTATTATCAGGTTTTTCAAAGGAGAAATAATGACTAGAAGTAAATCTTGGGAAAAAAACAAAAAATGGAAAGTGAATTTGAAGAAATTGTCTCGGATGTAAAGATATATCATTCCCCTAAATTAATGGATTGGGGAAATTTACAAAATATGACGAAAGGAGCTGGTGGGGAAATTCTTGATCAGGCGGATACTTCTGCAGGTCAGCTTTTATAAATAAACCGTATATTTTGTAAAACCCATATGCACCCCCTGAAAGCAATAAAATAGTTAATTCTTAATTACCTTTGGGAATGTCTAAAAGTGTTGTCGTTTAATAATTTGGGTTTGATATTTTATTTTTACTAATACTGCGCAGACCGAGGTCTGCGTTTGTTTTTATGATAAAAGATAAATGATTTATTTTGATCAGTAATTTAAGAGTTTTATTCCAAAGCAGAATACTTTGGTATGGCTATAAAAGATAATAATCTTAAGCAAGACAATATTCGAATATTTGCGTTTGGATATAATCAATGCTGATCAATTTTGTACAAATGTAGTTGCTCGCGAACTGAACCCTGAACTCGATCCATTCAACAAGCGTAGTTTTCTTCAGTTGCCTGCAACAACCGCCTTTTCCAGTGGACTGGGGATTAGGCACTTTGGTTTATTGCCCGAAGTTATAACTATCCGGGAGGTGAATTGTGGAATAAACTGTTTCAATTTTAATGCTTATGATGTAATAATGTATGGATGGGGTGCGGATTTCTACTTAAGTGGGAGGATCAGGTATTCTCTTTGCCACCTGCACAATCCTGCAAATCTCAAGTACATTTGTAAGAATCATCTATTAGGTCCTGTACTAGCTTTCTGGATGGAACGACAAGGAATACCCGCATTACATGCATCCGCAGTGCTGACAGAAAATAAATTAGCGGTTTTTCTTGGCCATAGCGGAAATGGTAAAAGCACCCTGGCTGCTGGGGTTTTGCGGTCAGGAGCGGATCTATTTACTGATGATATTCTCCCCATTTTTTATCAAGCGGAAAGATTTTGGGGTCATCCTGGTGTGCCCCAAATCAACATGTGGCCGGACCAGACTGCCTTTTTTATTGATAACCATGAAGAGAAATATGAAAAAGTCAATCCCCATCGACTGAAACAGCGTGTGCCTGTAGATGTTATTGGGAATGGCACATTTTGTTCAGAGAGCAAGCCCTTGGATTGTATCTATATTTCACAGAAATTCGAAAATTCTTCCAGCGAAACTCGAATTGAAGTCATACCTGTTTCGCTTGCCGAAGCCGTGATCGAACTGGCACGTTACTCTTTCATCCAACCCTTTCTCTGTGAGCGGATCGGTTGTCAGGCTGATCGACTGAAATTTTTCACTCGACTGGTACAGCAGGTACCAGTACGTCGACTGATCTACCCTTCCGGCTTTGGGTACCTGGAGCGGGTGACGGATGCGGTAAGAAAGGATTTGAAGACTTTGCCATCTATACGCGGGGGGTAGTCTGAAAATAGAACGCGGATGGTACAGATAATACGGATTTTTGCGGATATTACGTAGGGAATATCTGTGCAATAGAACCTGACTTGCTCACTTTTGCCATTTTCGTCTTTTTTAAGGGCAAAAATCGATTTTTTGGGACACTAACGGTCTTGTGGGGGATGGGCTAAAATTGAATACATGGCATTCATCCGTAAAGTAAAGACATCTAGCGGGGCAACCGCGGTTCAAATCGCATACAAACAAAAAGGTCGGATCATCAAGATCATCCACATCGGTAGTGCACACACCGGAGAGGAACTGGAAATGCTGCTTGCTTTAGCGCACAAGCGTATGCAGGCCAACCAGCTGGAATTATTTACAGAAACAAAAACATCTCTGCGGGTGGAGCATCAAGCGCTCCTATTCCGGTTTATTATGGACAGTTCTCCAGGACGAATACGAGAAAATTAGGATTTGATCGCGCTGGGAGATGAAATCTTCGAGGCGCTGTGCATTGCCCGGATCGTAGAGCCCACATCGAAGCTGGACAGTCTGCGAGTATTGGCCGACATGGGGGTGGATCCTATCAACCGCAACAGGCTCTATCGATGTTTGGTAAAAGCAGCCAGTCAGGATTACCGGAGACACTATCAGTCAGGCTTGTTTTGAACATGTGCAAGGAGGCGGCCTTACCTTGGTGCTGTACGATGTTACCACGCTGTATTTTGAGATTCAGAAAGAGGATGAGTATCGCAAACCCAGGGCTGAGCAAAGAGCACCGATTGGAACCGCAGATTATTATCGGTTTGCTGGTGGATCAAAATGGCTTTCCCTTAGGTTTGCAGAGCTTTGAGGGCAACAAGGCCGAAACCAATACCATTCTACCGGTCATAGAGGCCTTCCAAGCCCAACACAGGCTCTCCAAAGTCACCGTAGTGGCCCATGCAGCCATGCTCAGCTCTTCCAAACTTAGAGGCGCTGTACAGCAGCTGGTTACACCTACATCGTTGGCTCTCGGCTGTACAAGGTACCTTATGATATTGCCGAGTATCGAAGAGTCGCAGAAATGGTTGACCAGCAGATCAGTGAGGTGGAACAAAAAGATGGGTACCGGGTCGATCTACCAGTACCGAGCAAAACGGGCAGCTCTGGACCTGCGGAACATTGAAAAGCAAATCGCCAAGGCTAGAAAAGTGCTCAGTGGGCAGATACCGGTCAAAAAAATGAAGTTTTTGAGTGTGGCCGCTAGGAGCAAACAGCTCAACCAGAAACTGATCGACAAAGCCAGAGCCCTTGCAGGCATCAAAGGATATGTCACCGACCTGGATATCCCGGATGGATCAAGTGATACGCTATTACCACCAGTTCTTTCAAGATCGAAGCCACATTCCGGATGGCCAAATCGGATATGCGGGGCCAGGCCAATCTACCATCAAAACCGGGAAGCGATCGAGGCGCATCTCACGATAGTTCTAACTGCTTTTGGCGATCAAGTAGGAACATTGAGCGCAAGACAGGGATCAGCATAAAACAATTCGTAAAACTACTACGTCCTATTCTGATCCGGTATTGTGACCTTCAATGGCAAAGAACTTGTTGGCAGAAGCAGAGGTCCCTGAGACTACTTTAGTAGTGCTAGATAGGCTGTCTTCGGGACACTAAAATGAGCAAGTCAAGATATACACGGGGGGTAGTCTGAAAATAGAACGCGGATGGTACAGATAATACGGATTTTTTGCGGATATTGCGTAGGGAATATCTGTGCAAAAGAAATTTCAACTCGAGTGGATAGTTGCCTACAAGTCAGAGTGGAGAAAAAAACGATCATGAAAAATGAAAGGCCAGCACCATCCCAGAAGGGAAGGCGCTGGCCTTTAAATCTAGTTTCTCAGAGAATCAAGTAATCGTTGCTTTGATTCACACTTTTAGGGTTGGACCAGGCAATTACTGGCGCTGGCGCCTTCGCCGCCACTGCCGAGATACACCACGGCCTTGTCGTCAGCGGAGGTAGGTTATTATTGGTGACGCCGTTGACAAAAGCCTGGTGCAGCACCTGGTTGACGGTCTGTCCTGACCCATATATATACCGGCTCCCAGTGACCATCCAGGGCCGTCGCATTATCCTGGCCGTTCCAGACCGCATTGATCTCGGCGGTCAGCAGGAATTTCAGGTCACGTGCATCCACGCCTTTGAACCCGGAAACCTTGGATTTGCCATTGTTGTCGCTCAGGATGGAGACCGCATCCTTGACATTCAGACCGCTGAAATCCTGGGTGGCATTCAGCAGGCTAAGGAAGGTGGCATCCGTCATATGGTTGTCATAATTCTTCCAGAAACCGGGCGTGCGGATCGGTACGCACAGGTTGACCGTTATAACAGGCGGCGGGGTGTTTTGGACCAAGCCCGCATCCCAGGTCAGATCATCCTGACCCGCACTCAGCGTGATCGGTCCTGAAAGGCCAGCATTGGCTGGATTGGCATTGCTGTCAATCCCGGTATCGCTGCCTTGCAAATATGGGCTGTATTGATAACCATCTGGCAGGACGTACTGCACCTGATACGTACCGGTCTCCAGGTTCGCAAAGGAATAGTTGCCGTTGCCGTCCGTACTGGTGGCGGCGATGACACTCGTACCATCCGTATTCATCAATTTGACTGTTACTCCTTGCAGGCCCGGTCTCCCGGATCCTGTACACCATTCCCGTTCAAGTCATTCCAGGCGAAGTCACCGATTGAAGCGCCGGAGGCGTGGAACCGGATCCTCCGGTGGTGTCTGCCTGAAGACACAGTGCATCCACCTTGGCATAGTCCTGGTTGTTGGCGCTGACCATGATTTCCAAATAGGTTGCATTGGAAGGCGCCGCCCCGAGCGTCAGCGTGTATGGTCCGCCGAAGCCGCTGACTTCCAGGTCGCTCGTGATGGTGTGCACCGAAGCCGATCCAACGGTCCGATTGTGGGAGTCGAAGTATTGCAGCTTGACCGTCTGGATGGAGGGAACGTGCGATCCGGAGAAGAAGGTCAGGCTGTAGGAGTTTCCGGAGGTCACGTTAACTTTTTGATACATGCTGCCTCTGCCGCTAATGTAGCCGGCATTGTTCCCATCCACTACCGGTACGTTGATCGGTCCGGCCGTGCCGTTTGTCCAGAATTTGGGCGGCGAACCGGTATTCAGTTCGAAACTCGGATTGAGCACCAGGTTATTCGGACAGGTGAAACTGAGCAGCTGTTTTAGCCCGGCATCGATGGTATTGTCGGTTGCGCCGGTAGCCAGTGTGATCGCGTCCGTCGAACCTGTGCCAACATTTACATTACTGTCGTTTGCAGTCGTCGAACCGGCCGCATTCTTGGTGGTGAAAGTTAAGCCGGAAGGGGCGTTGAATTGTACGTAGTACGTCCCTGCCGGTAAATTGATAAAGCTGTAGTTACCGGAGGCATCCGTGGTCGTGGTGGTTACCACGGTTGTGCCGTCGCTGCCCAGCAATTGCACGGTCACACCTTGAACGCCGGGTTCGCCTGTTTCCTGGATGCCGTTGCCGTTAATATCATTCCAGATAAAGTCACCAATAGCTGCTGTTGCAGGTGCGGTTGTCGTCTGCAGGCAAAGCGCATCCACCTTGGCATAATCCTGATTGTTGGCGCTGACCATGATTTCCAAATAGGTTGCATTGGAAGGCGCCGCCCCGAGCGTCAGCGTGTAGGGTCCGCCGAAGCCGCTGACTTCCAGGTCGCTCGTGATGGTGTGCACCGAAGCCGATCCAACGGTCCGATTGTGGGAGTCGAAGTACTGCAACTTGACCGTCTGGATGGATGGGTTGTGTGATCCGGAGAAGAAGTTCAGGCTGTAGGAGTTTCCGGAGGTCACGTTAATTTTTTGATACATGCTGCCTCTGCCGCTAATGTAGCCGGCATTGTTGCCATCCACTACTGGTACGTTGATCGGTCCGGCCGTGCCGTTTGTCCAGAATTTGGGCGGCGAACCGGTATTCAGTTCGAAACTCGGATTTTGCACCAGGTTATTCGGACAGGTGAAACTGAGCAACTGTTTTAGCCCGGCATCGATGGTATTGTCGGTTGCGCCAGGGGTTAATGTGATTGCGTCGGTCAAACCGGTGGTTACATCCGCATTACTATCATTGTCAGAAGTGGAGCCAGCCACGTTCATGGCCGTAAAGACCGAGCCGGATGGGGCAGTAAACTGTAAAAAGTATGTGCCCCCCGGGAGGTTGGTAAAGCTATAGTTGCCGGAGGCATCCGTGGTCGTGCTGGTTACCACGGTTGTACCATCGCTGCCCAGTAAGGTGACGGAAACATCCGGGAGACCCGGCTCGCCCGAGTCCTGGATACCGTTCCCGTTAATGTCGTTCCACACAAAGTCGCCGATGGTGGCTGGTGGGTTATAACCGAAGTCGTAGGTCAAAACATTGTCGGTGGTAACCGTATTAGTCTGGCTGTCACCCCCGGTGGTGGAAACATACCCAGCCAGTGCGCCGCCTGAGTCAAAGTTACTGGAATCGATTTGCACGCTGTAAGTACCGGCATCTACGTTAAACTGGTACTGTCCGTTGGCTTCTGTGGTGGCCGTCATGTCGGGAATGGGTTCACCGTTTAAATCGAGCAAGGTGACAGTCACGCCCGGGATGCCAGGTTCTCCGTCATCCTGGATTCCATTTCCATTGAGATCGTTCCAGACCGTATCTCCGATCGTGAAAGGATGCAGCACCGGAGCACAAGGCGTGCCATCATCACAAACACCTAACAGATAGTTGTTAAACCGCCAGGCATTCAGGTTATGCATGTCCACACCCGTCAAATGGGCTTCATAAATTCCAGCCGGTAACAAGCCAGTAGTGCGAATAATCGGCCTGATTCGGTACATCTGCGGCGTCGTCGCTGATCTTGAATTGCTCCCATTCCTGGTTGCCGGATGGGTTGCCGTTATGGTAAGTGGTTCCATCTGGAAGAATGATGTCGTAATTCACGGATGGTGGACGAATATATAGTCAGAGACGCCATTCGGAGTCATTATCATCCGGAGGGTTTCCAGTAGTAAAACCAGTTCCAGTTGAACATGCGATAGTTGTAGTAGCAATTCCTTCAGGTTGAACGGTCGTCCCGACTGCCCATGATGGAATAGTATCCGGAGTATCCGGATCATTGGTGTCATTCACGGAACAATCATACGACCCGTAGTCCAGATCTCCATCCCAAACTGCAAAGCTTGGGGTCGAAATCAGGAACATAAACATACATATTCCAAATGCCATCGTAAGTGGTAGGTGTAAGGTGATGGATAGTTTGGATAAATATTTTGGCATCTGTTAATAGTGACATTAATCGCACCTATAAAAGCAAATGCTTGTGGTGCCATTTCGACGGTGCCGGTCGTGCGAAGTTTGAAACTATTTTCGACTAGATGTCCGATGGGTTTGAATTATCAATATGAAGATGATAAAAGTAATTTCCACTAGGAGATTGAGCTCGCGGTCGAAGTGGTTATTGTCAATGTATACCAAGTCATTATCAGGTAATCCAGCACCTGAAAATTGCGGGAACTGCATGGGTATTCCCACTGCCATCTCCCAGCGGATCATCATCAACGGTGAATAAGTGTTGGTGTTGCTCCTATATCCCAATGCCCACCAGTATCTCCATCGAAAATTCCGATTTCGAAGGAAGTTACTCCGGCAGGAACGGCAATTTCCATGATCTGGGTGTCTCCAGCCAGAGTGGCAAGGCCTGTTCCAGCTAATGGCCAAAAACTTACCATCCGTAGTGCTGCAGGTCGGGAAGCAGGTGTAGACTGGATCGGCCGCCGCAGCCGGCTTGTTCACCACGCCGACGGAGACCACCAGCAGGGCCAGCATCACGAGAAAGATGAAAAAATGGTACGAGCGTTTCATGGTTTGAATTCCTTTCAGATATGAAAAAGCGGATAGGGTAAATAGCTATTTCTAAAAAGTGCCGATATGACTTATAAAAACCGGTTCCGATGGATCTTCAAGGCCACTGTTTGCATGCCGGGTTCAGACTGCTCGGAGCGGAGGATTTCCCCTTGCACGGCGACCAGAGGCGCCCTGTCCTTGCCCAGTGGCCCTGTGCGTGACCACCGGAAAAGCACAAACATGTCTTTTCCAGGTTGGAACTCCGAGTTCACTTCCAGGCATAACCCGCTCGCGCTGAGATTGGTCAGGAGGGCCTCCTGACGGAATTTGAGACCGGTCGCGTCCCGACCCTGCACGATGGCAGGGTACGAACAATCCATACGAGGTTTGGAGCGGCGTTCCTGTACTTGCGTGGGAGATAGGTTTATATTCATAAGAGATTTGAACTGCCTGAGAATAATCGGACAAATACCATCAAAAAAAGATTATAGCAAAGGCGTTGTGAACTATGTGGTGAAATTTCTGGGAGGAAGCGCCCTATTTTTCCAGGGGATAATGGGCTTTAAATACCAACATCATTGGCACAATTGTGCCAATGATGTTAAGAATATTATCCGTTGCTGGTTATTTGCTAATACGATTTAGCAGGGGAATGTTAAAAACACTTTGATGAAGGATTGGTGCCTGGCTTTATTCCGGCAGGCGCGCCAGGTTGTTCTGGTAGGCGTAAATGACCAGTTCCAGGCGGTCCGAGATGGCCAGTTTTTTGAAGATCGAGGTCAGGTGATGGCGCACCGTCACCTCGCTCAGGAAGAGCTGGTCGGCAATCTGCTGGTTCTTGAGGCCTTCCCCGATCAAGGCGATGATCTCCGCGCTCGCGCTGGCTTAACTGGGCGATCCTGGCCGTCTTGGGTTCCATGTAGGCAGGCGTGTTGGGGTGGTTCCGTTGGGTGACAAAGCTGGCGATCAGCGAGCGGTCCAGCCAAACTTCCCCGGCATGCACTTTCTCGATCGCCTTGAATAAAACCTCGGGATGGTTCTCGGTCACCAGGATCCCCACGGCGCCGTTCTTGACCGCTTCCATGTGATATTGCGGATCGCACTGCGGGGTCACCAGAATGATGCGCGGTTTTTTTGAAATTGCCAATAACTCGGTGAACAAGCCGGTCCCGAGCGGTTCATCCATGCAGCCGTGCACCAGGATGATGTCGGGATGTTTCTGCTCGACCAGTTTCAGCGCCTGCTCTTTTTCCCCCGCCTGACCAACCACTTTGAAGCCGGGTTTGTTTTCCAATAGCAATTTTACCCCTGCCCGTGCGATGGCATCGTTATTGAGCAACAGGATCTGGATAGGGTTGGATGCGGAAGGTGTCATGTGGGTAAATTATACTTCATTGACTAATATTATCCAATTACTGCAACACAATCCCAATACTATCCTTCCTTCTGTATCAAGATTATTAATAAGTTGGAGTTAGACATGAAATCCCGCTTGTCAACCCAGAACAAATGTGCTATAATATGCTTATGCTGAAATCCACGATTTTCTCCGCATTCAAACTTTACTTCTCGGGGTATCCTGATTTTTATTTTTATGTTGAATGCCTTTGGCCACCAAAATAAATTATGGAAGTAACTTCAGGTGCGGAATATTCGTTCCTCATTCGTTTTTTTCGAGGAACGAATTGCGATCTTGCTGCGCGCGAATTCTCAAGGGATATACGCTCTCATGTTATAATTTCTTACCACCATTCCAAACCGGAGGCCATATGGAAATTTCGACCAAACAGTACAAACATTGTGACCTGCTTAAAATTCAAGGGAAGGTGGATAGTTACACCGCTCCCGACCTGACCAAAGCCATCGAAGACTTGAATAACAGCGGTCAATTCAAGATCGTTCTCGATATGGGCGAGCTGGAATATATGTCCAGCGCCGGCTTCCGGGCGTTATTGATCGGTCAGCGCAACTGCAAACGCTATAACCGGGGTGAGATCGTGCTGGCCTCCGTCCCCAAGAAGATCATGGATGCGCTGGAATTGACCGGTTTTACGCCGCTCTTCCGCTCGTTTGAGGACGTGATTACGGCAGTTGGCAGTTTTTAGGGTTGTCATAGACCTACTATCGGTTTGGGCCGCCTCGACTTTCGGGCCGTGAGGCGGCCTCGTCATACCATGCGCACGGAAATATTTCATGCCACGTTCGAACAATTGGATTCCATCCGCGAATTTGCCTCCCAGGCTGCGCGCGATGCCAATATGGACGACTCCGAAACGTATTCCATCGAACTGGCCATCGACGAAGCCTGCACCAATATTATCGAACATGCTTATCAAGGGGAAAATCGGGGGGATATCGAATGCACCTGTGATTCCAGTAAGGGCAGTCTCAAAATCATCCTAAGGGACCACGGGCAGCCTTTCGACCCGTCCAACGTGCCCGCTCCCGACCTGGAAGCCGATATCGAAAGCCGGGCCATCGGCGGCCTGGGTGTGTTCTTGATGAAGCAGCTCATGGACGAAGTCCATTTCGAGCCGATGGGGAAAGCCGGCAACGTTCTGACCATGATCAAGCGGCGCAAGAAGGATAAGGCCGATGCGCGCCCGCTTGGGGCAGGAGACCACCTGGCGTCAGATCATCCGCCTGGGCGAAGAATTGATGGAAAAGGAGACCCTGGCCACCCGCCGTGACCTGATCCTGGAGACTGCCCGGCGCCTGCTCAACTCGGAAGCGGACCTATGGCTGGATGATGACCTGGTCAGGCTTCCCGGGGTAAACCCGGCTTCCTTATTTCCTCCGCTGCCGCCAGAAGGCGCCATGCTGGATGCCTTTACTTCCGGCGCTTTACAGGTATCCAGGGACAACCGGCTGGAATTGACCTGCCCGCTGATGAATGGCAGCGCGGTGATGGGCGTGCTCCAGGTCCGCCGGCCCGGAAAGCCATTCTATAAAAAGGAAATCCAAATCCTGGAAGGGTTGGCGGGTCACGTCAGCCTGGCGCTGGTGGCGGCCCACCGTTTCGCGGTCGAGCAATGGCGGATTGAGCAATTGACGCTCGTGCGCCGGGTAAGCGCACAGATTGCCAATGTGCTCGATTTGAACGAACTGACCCGGCGGGTTACCCGGCTGATCCAGAGCACTTTTTCTTATTATTATGTGGCGCTTTTCACGCATGCCCAGGGTGAGGAATATTTGAGCTTCCGGTCGAGCGCCGGGCAGGCGCGTGGCCGGGGCAAACCGCTCAAGATCCGCATTGGCAACGGTCTGATCGGGTCGGTCGCGGAATCCGGTGAGGAAGCCATCACCAACGATGTGCATACCGAGCCGCGCTTCCAGTTCCTCTCGCTCCTGTCAGAAACCCAATCGGAGGCGGTCCTGCCCTCAAGATCGAGGGTCAGATCCTGGGCGTATTGGACGTGCAGTCTGACCGGCTAGGGGCTTTTCATCCCAATGACCTGCTGGTCCTGCGCGCCCTGGCCGATACCATCGCGATTGCCATCAATGGGGTGCGCTTGTATGGCGAGCTGGAAAAACGTGCCGAACACCTCGAGATGGTGGCAGAAGTCAGCAATGACATCACCTCCATATTGGACCTGGATGAATTATTCAATAAAGTGGTCGCGCTGATCAAGGAACGTTTGGATTTTCCCTACGTTCATCTCTTTACCGTTCATCCAAATCGTCGCCAGGTCATCTATGAAACCGGCAGCGGCGCCCGTAGCGCTTCTCTAAAAGGCTACGTGCTTGACCTGGATAACGATGCAGGGATGATTGCCTGGGTGGCGCGCGAAGGGAAAACCCTGCTGGCGAACGACGTTGCCAAGGAACCCCTTTACGAGCCTTCTCCACTCCCGCCTACGGATACCTGTGCAGAATTGACCATTCCACTGGTATTCAATGACCAGGTGGTGGGGGTGCTGGATTTGCAAAGCGACCGCATCAATGCCTTTTCCAGTGAAGATCGCTTCCTGTGTGAAGCCCTTGCAGATAGCGTTGCTTCGGCCATACATAATGCCGAACTGTTCAGCACCGAGCGCTGGCGACGCCAGATCGCCGACAGCATGCGGGAAGTGGCCGGATCCATCTCGGCGGAATTGGGCGTGGATGAAGTGCTCGACAGGATCCTGGTCGAATTGGAGCATAACCTGCCCTGTGAAGTGGCTTCGGTCTGGTTACTGTCTGGTGATGATTTGTACCTGGCGCAGGCTCATGGCGCCGATCGAACTCGATATTCAGGATGCCGTCCGGCGTTGGCCGGAATCCTATCAATATCTGGCGGATACGCTTTTGGCAGATGAACCGGTGATCCGCAAGCCCGAGGACCCGATCGGTCCGACCGGGGCGGCGCGTGGTTATGCCGCCGATTACTCTTCCATCGCAGCCGCCCTGCGCGCCGGTGACCGTCCCCTGGGCGTATTGACCCTGACGCATCCCTCTGCCGGGCGATATGGACATGAGGCCCAGGCCATCACCTCCACATTTGCCAATTACGCCTCGGTTGCCATCGAGAACGCGCGTCTATACGACACAGCCCAGGAGCAAGCCTATGCCTCGGCGGCATTATTGCAGGTGGCTCAGGCGGTTGCCAATTCGAGCAATTTGGACGAGACCATCGGAAGCGTTGTCCGCATCACACCCATCCTGGTAGGCGTGAAAGCTTGCGTTATTTATTTATGGGAGCAGGGCAAATTCCACCCGGAACAGGCCTATGGTCTTTCCGATGAAGCGCAATCTGTCTTATTGAGCCGGGATTTTTCGCCGGAAGAATTCCCCCTGCTGGATTCGGTTCGAAAAGAACAGACCATGACGGTCGGGCTGTTGGCTCCCTCCAGTCCGCCTGACTGGCTGGACCCTGCGCTGGCGGTGACGGACCAGGAAACGCTTTACGCCTTGCAGACCGGAGACCATTTGTTGATCGGGTTTCCGTTGATCATCCGGAGTGATTTTTATGGGGTCATGCTGGTCGAAGAGGCCGCCGATGCCCGCCGGTTCCGGTCGAAACGGGTTGAGATTGTCAATAGCATTGCCCAACAGTTGGTCCTCAGCATCCAGAACGAGCGCCTCCAGCTTGAAATGGTCGAGCGCGAGCGCCTGGAGCATGAAGTGGAACTCGCCCGCCAGATCCAGAAGACCTTCCTGCCTGAGACCCTGCCCGATATTCCCGGTTGGGATCTGGCAGCCACCTGGCTGACCGCACGCCAGGTGGGTGGAGATTTTTATGATGTGTTCAAGTTACCGGGGGCGCGACTGGGCCTGTTGATCGCCGATGTATCCGATAAAGGCATGGCGGCAGCGCTATTCATGGCCCTTACCCGCACCCTGGTCCGGGCAGTTGTCAACGATACGCCTTCACCGGCTGAGACACTCCGGCGTGTGAATGCCTTGATCATTCCGGACAATCGCCAGAGCATGTTTGTGACCGCCGTTTACGGAGTGCTCTCGCTGGCCAACGGGAAATTTACTTATGCCAATGCCGGGCACAATCCGCCTGTCTGGATCAACAAGGGCAGTGACACGCTGGAACCCTTGTCCCGCACCGGACCGGCATTGGGGATCATCGAAAAATATTTGATGGAAGAACGCTCCATCCTTCTCGCTCCGGATGATTTGCTCCTGCTATATACGGATGGATTGACGGAGGCCTTCTCTCCTGAAGATGAGATCTTTGGGGAGGAACGCCTTTTGGAGATACTGAAGACTTAGAAAGCCTCCCCGGCGCGTGGCATGCTGGATGCGCTTGAGGCTGCGGTGAACCAATTTATGGACCCGCTGCCGGCTGCAGATGACCTGACCATGCTGGCAATCAAGCGGATGGCGTAGGCGAAAGATCCATGCCAAGATCATTCCCCGCACCGGCGAATCCGATGAAGTTTGTCCTCCAAAGTGCTTGCCTATCCCGCATGGTATAATGAAAAAGCTATAAATTCCACGTAAGGAGCATCGCGCATTGGCATTTAACCCACTAAATTGGCTCTTGGGCCTTTTCTCCCTGGATATAGGCATTGATCTGGGTACCGCCAATACTCTTGTGCATGTCCGAGGAAAAGGTATTGTAATCAATGAACCATCCTGGGTAGCCATAGACAAGCGAACTCGTCAACCCATGGCCATTGGTCTGCAAGCCAGAGAAATGGTTGGGCGCACGTCAGGGAACATTATCGCCTTACGCCCCGTACGTGATGGTGTCATCTCTGAATTTGAAATTACGGAGGCAATGCTGGAATATTTTATCGGTAAAGTCCACGAGCAAAGTGTGGTGCCTTTGCCGCGTCCGCGGGTATTGATTGGCATTCCCTCCGGCGTGACCGAGGTTGAAAAACGGGCAGTTTACGACGCCTCCATGTCAGCGGGGGCGCGCGAGACCTATCTCATCGAAGAACCGACCGCGGCCGCGCTGGGCGCGGGTTTACCGGTCAGCGAAATCCGCGGATCCATGATTGTGGATATCGGTGGTGGGACCACCGAAGTGGCCGTGCTTTCCATGGGTGGGGTGGTGGTTTCCAGGTCTCTGCGCGTGGCCGGCGACGAGATGGACCAGGATATCGTCCAATACGTTCGGAATAAATATAACGTGTTCATCGGGGAACGGATTGCAGAGCAGGCCAAATGGGACGCCGGTTCTGCCTATCCTCTCCCGGTCGAAAAAATGGTCCAGGTGCGCGGCCGCAACCTGGTGACCGGGCTGCCAGAATCCATCGAGATATCCTCGATCGAAATACGGGAAGCCCTTTCGCAATCCGTTGCGGTCATCATCGACACCATCAAAGATGCCCTGGATGAAGTCCCACCGGAAATTGTGGCCGACCTGATGGATGTCGGAATATGCCTGGCCGGCGGAGGGGCTTTGTTGCACGGTCTTGCGGAGCGGTTATCGGATGATTTGCACCTGCGCGTCTGGGTCGCGGAAGACCCTCTCACCTGCGTGGTGCGCGGTACCGGCGTTGTATTGGAAGACTTTTCCAAGTACAGCCGCATCCTGGTTGGTCTCGAGCGCGGCAGCACGCGTCATTCCTAATCGCGTGACCGCGTTGAGTGGACGCGGTTTTGGCTGTTGGCGTTTGATCCCTTAATTATGAAACCCAGTTTTCCTCGTTCCCTGCAAACAGTTGTCATTCTCCTGGTGGCGCTTGGTCTGATTGCCCTTGCCCTGGGTGGCTATTTTAACCCGGTCAGCAATTGGTTTACACGTATTACCGTGGATGCCCAGACCTGGGTTTCCGCCCGTTATATGGCAGTGGTGGACTTTTTGACCGTGCCGCACGATGTGGCTTCCCTGCGCCAGAATAATTCCGAGCTGGAAGCCGAAGTGGCCCGCCTGCAATCGCAGGTGATCGACCTGCAGCAGCAGGTTACCGAGACCAACATCCTATCCGCCCTGGTGGATTTCGCACGCGCAAACCCGGAATATTCCTATAAAGCCGCTTCCGTCATCGGGCGCGATCCAAGCCCGTTCTTGCGCTACGTCATCGTCAACATTGGTTCGAATGAGGGCATCCTGCCGGGAATGCCGGTGGTGACCGATAAAGGCCTGGTGGGGCGCGTCGATGCTGTTATCGCTGAAGCTGCGCGCATCCAGTTGATCACCGATGCGGCTTCGGCAGTCAACGTCCGCCTGCAGGATTCCAACACGGAAGCGATGCTGGTCGGTTCGATCACGGGCGACCTGTCATTGGACATGCTTCCCCAGGATGCAACCATCCAGGTGGACGATGTGGTCTTGACCTCCGGGTTGGGCGGCAATTACCCGGCCAACCTGTTGGTGGGGCAGGTGGTCAGCGTCCGTAAATTGCAATCCGAATTATTCCAGCAGGCAGCCATCCAACCGAACGTGGATTTCAGTCTCCTGCAGTTTGTATTGATCATTACCAATTTCAAGCCGGTGGATATCACGCCCCTGATTGCGACACCAGGCCCCTAAAATGCGTCGAACCATTCTGGCTGCCATCCCGGTCCTGGGATTGGCACTCATTATTCAAACAACCATCGCCAGCAGGATCACGCTGCTAAGTGGGAACGCAGACCTGATCCTGTTGATCATTGCTGCCTGGGGGTTGCAGGAGCGCGTTCAGAGCGCCTGGATCTGGGGAGTGCTGGCAAGCCTGCTGGTCGGTTTGGTCTCAGGGATTCCGTGGTATATTTATTTGATTGGATATTTATCAGTAGTGGGGTTGGCAAGATTACTGGTCCGTCGTATATGGCAGGCGCCGTTGCTGGCAATGTTTGCCGTCACTCTTATTGGTACCCTGGAGTTGCTGATCCTTATGTTTGTTCAAAGAACGCTATTTGAAGTCCCGCTTGCTTTTAATGAAGCCTTCTCGCAGATAATTCTCCCAACCGTTTTACTCAACTTGCTGCTGGCCATCCCGATCCATGCGCTCATCCGTGATCTGGCGAATCGGGTATTCCCGGAGAAGGTGATGGGATGAAAACTACCACAACCCCACACCATTTCCAAAACTGGCGTTACCTGATCGTTTACGCTTTGATAGGCGTCGTTGCCATTATCTTTACCGGGCGCCTGTTTACCCTGCAAATCCTGCAGGGGTTGCAATATAATCTCCAGGTAAATAGTAATCGCACGCAGGATATCAGCATCCCGCCCTCCCGCGGGATTATCTATGACCGGAATGGGATCATCCTGGCACGCAATATTGCGTCCTACAATATCATCATCACCCCGGCAAACTTACCGGATGATGATGGCGACGTGCAGCGCATTTATCGTGACCTGTCCGCTTTGACAGGCGTCCCGGTCAATCATGGGACGGTCGACGATGCCAAATTGCTCGCTCCGTGTGTTCCTGGCCCGGGTATCACCCAGTTTGTCGAGCTTGGCCTTTCGAACGCGCCCTATAATCCGGTCAGCATTCAGTGTAATGTAGATGAAAGCATCGCAATGGTAGTACGCGAACATGCGGTGGATTGGCCGGGTGTTGGAGTGGATATTCAACCGGTTCGTGATTACCCAACCGGATCATTAACGTCAAATGTCGTCGGTTTTTTGGGTCCCATCCCGGCCTCGCAAGAGCAGGAATACCGCGCCCAGAATTTTTTGCCCAACCGTGATAAGGTCGGGTATGCCGGTGTAGAATTAACCCTTAACGATACCCTGATAGGCACACCCGGCAAACGCACGGTCGAGGTGGACGTGGCTGGACAGGAGTTGAGTAACCTGGCGCCGCCGGTCGACCCAATTCCAGGGGATAATGTCGTCCTGACGATCGATACGCGCCTCCAGCAGGCCGCCGAGTTGATCTTGAAACGGGATATTGATTACTGGAATAATATCTATTACCAGTATTACCGGATATCCAGCGGTGTTGTCATCGCTATGAACCCCAAGACTGGCGAGATCCTGGCGATGGCGCAATATCCAACCTATGAAAACAACCGCCTTGCACGGATCATTCCTTCATATTATTACAACCAGTTGGCGAACGATCCTACACATCCCCTGTTGAATTATGCCATTTCGACCGAGTATGCCCCAGGTTCCACATTCAAACTTTCGACTGCGCTGGGTGCCCTGAACGAAGGCGTGGTTACCCCGGACATGAAGATCGATGCTCCAGCATTTATCGGCCTGACCACCACATTCTCTCCCACAGATCCAGGCACCGTGGAATATTACTACGACTGGACCTACACTTTTTACGGCGAGACGGCTGGCCTGGGTAAGATTTCGTTCCTGGAGTGCATCGCACGCTCCAGCGATGTGTGCTTCTATAAAGTGGGCGGCGGTTTTGCCGGTGAAATCGACCAGGGATTGGGGATCGATCGGCTCCAGCAATACGCCCAGGCACTGGGATACAACCAGCCCTCCGGAATCGAGTTGCCGGGTGAATTGGCCGGGCTTATCCCGGACCCCACCTGGAAACGGATCTACCAGGGTGAAAACTGGTCCACCGGTGATACTTATCTTGCCAGCGTAGGCCAGGGGTACGTGGTGGCCACACCTTTGCAGGTGCTCATGTCTGCTGCGACGATAGCAAATAACGGCATACAAATGCAGCCCACCATCATTCACGATATCGTGGACGCCGCCGGGAACATCATCCAGCCGTTCCAGCCGCGTGTCCGCTGGGACCTCACCACCGATCCCCTGATCAAGGATTTCAGCTGCGTGAATGGAGAATGTACAGCTACGGGACTGATGAAGACGGTTTCAACTTACGCGATCCAGAACGTACAGGCTGGCATGCGGCTGGCAGCCAGCGATCCGGCCGGTACCCTTAACCATGATTTCTCGTTCCTGAATTACCCCATTGCGGTAGCCGGGAAAACCGGAACGGCTGAGTACTGTGACGACGTAGCCGCGGCGAAAAACCAATGCACGCGCGGTAACTGGCCGGCGCATGGCTGGACAGTGGCTTATGCGCCGTACGACAATCCGGAAATTGCCGTTGTAGCCTTCATGTACAACGCCGGGGAAGGCGGGCGTGTGGTTGCCCCAACAGTTCGTGACGTGATGACGGCTTATTTTCAACTCAAAGCTGAGGATACTGCCAATGGATTAACCAGTAATCCATGACCCCTGGAGTGAATACTGCGCGTGAAACACCGCGCATCTAAAGGAATTTAAATAAAAAACCCGGAGGTTACCTGGTCAGGTCATCTCCGGGTTTGTTTTATCTTTTTGGGGTCGGCCATGCCCATATCATTAAGCGCTATCCCTGTATGGGTTATCCTCCGGATAGCTACACAGCAACGTATCCAGGTATTCCACCCCACAAAAATAGGGGCAAATCGATGTATTCTTGAGCCGCGCAACGATGGGTTTGGCTGTTTTCCTGGGCGTTCCAGGGACATTTATCCTGCTTCCAGGAAATCTGCTCCGCGAGAGTGGCCAGGTCGATATCCATATTTGCTCCGGTAAGTCTGTTCATTGCAACCTCAACAGGACCTTTCCGTCTTTCCATAATTCTTCCAGTTTGTAATAATGGCGTAGATCTTCGTCGAAGAGATGTACGACGATATCGCCATAATCCACCACCAACCAGCCGGAATCCGGTTTCCCCTCGATCCGGCCTTTCTTTTTATATTTTGCGAGGGTTTTTTCGATCACTCCATCTGCCAGGGCGTGCAGCATCCGGTTGCTGCTGGCCGTGCAAATGACGAAATAATCAGTAAATGAAACAACTTCCTTGATGTCCAGCAGGAGGATATCTTCCCCTTTTTTGTCTTCCAGGGCGTCGACGATGGTATGGGCAAGTTCCAATGTATCCAGATGTCACCTCTTGTTTATGTTTTATTTTCAAAAATTTGTCATTCTATTCCTGCAGGGGCAGGGAATATAAACCGGTATAGACTGCTCCGCCGGGTTGCAGATCACTCTTGAAGATGTGGACCGCCTTCACAGGCACGTTCCCGAGCGTGCCGACTTGGGTCGATTCTAAAGCCAGGCGGATTTTTTGCATTTCCGACCCCGAGAGACCCCCTCCGCTGCGTCCGATCGTAAGGTGCGGAGAAAACGGCCGTTCTTCCATTGCATACCCCATCTGTGCCGCGACCGCCTCCATTCCATGTTGGAGCGAGGTGAGTCCAGGAGGTGCTTCGAGTCCAATCCAGACCACACGCGGTCGGCGGGTCGACGGAAATGCACCCAATCCCTGGGCTGTCATGGAAAAGGGTGCGTGTGAGGCAGATTCCTTTTTCAAGTTTTCAGCCAATTGCTCCAGGTTGGCAGGTGCAACGTCCCCGAGGAATTTCAGCGTCAGGTGAAGGTTGTGCGTTGTCACCCAGCGCATCAATGGCTTGGGCAAGGCGCTTCTCAAGGAGGCGGTGCTTTCCGCAATTGCGTTTTGGATCTCGGCAGGAATTTCTATGGCAATAAAAGAGCGCAGCATCAACAGCCAATCTCCTTCCCGGTCGAATATCGAGACCGGGATAATCCGCCCTGGGTACGGCAGTTTTCATATTTATCGTTGATCGGCACCCGTCTGTACTTCAAATTCTTTTTAGGCACGCATTTCCATTCTTTTTCTTAATCCGATAGATTTCCTTAAATCACCAACATTTACAAAAAATAGCACAAGATGAATGAAATAGCAAGGGCCTGTTTGCCCTGGCTTAGACCCTACTGCAGTATCACGGGCGCTGACGTTGGTACTCCTGGGGTGTGTCCAGGTCCTGCAGGATGCTGGCTCCGGCCGACACGTATTGGATTTCACGAGCATGTAAATTCAGGAAATGGCGTGGCGTGGTGGAGGTGGACAAGGTTAGAAGGCTTGACCAAAGTGGACGCGCCGCCAGCCAGGGATGCCCGCGATGTCCTTCGTAACTGGGGATCACCAGTTCTGCTCGATCCTGGAGGAAGGTAGCGCAGATGCTCCGGATGGTTGCCTGCTCAACCTGGGGTTGGTCACCCAAGCCGATCAAGGCAGCAGCTTCCTCCTTTCCAAGCGCTGCCAGCCCGGTCTGGATAGAGCCCAGCATCCCGCCGTCCCGGTACCCGGCGTTGTAGATTGCCCGAACTGGATACGACTTTGCCAGATTGAACACTTCGGCTTCCACCGGCTCCCGCCAGGCCCCCGTCACTACCAGGAGTTCATATTCCATCCCCATTTCTGATGACAGTCCGGTGGCGAAGGTACGCACGACCTGACCTAGCACGGTTGTGTCACCCCAGGGCAGGAGTTGCTTGGGTTGGCCCATGCGCCGGGATTCTCCGGCTGCCAGTAAGATGGCGCTGATCTTTTTGGTCAACCTTCCAGTTCCTTCAACCTTGTAAAGTCCTCCGGGGTATCCACGTCCAGCAGCAGGCTATCGTCATGCCACGGCAGGTAGGTGGGGGAATATTTGCTGAAAATCGCTCGCCCGCCAACGTCACCACTGAGTGCCATCAAATCCGGGAAGGTACACCGGTCGAAAAGCACCGGGTTGGCGCGCCGGTCATTCACCAACGGGGCGATGATGGGCGCCAGCTCGAGGCTGTGTTGTTCGGTCAATGCCTGTACAAGCGAAGCTGGCACCTGTGGCTGGTCGGCCAGCAGGAAGATGGCCGCACCAACCTCACGTTCCGTCCCAATCACCCCTGGATGCTGCACGGATAAACTTTTCAAGCCTGTCTTGATGGAAGTGCTCTGGCCCTTCATCCAATCCGGGTTATGGATGATTCGGATGGGCAGATCCTGTAGTGCGGCTTCCACAGCCGCTGCGTTTGCCCCGCTAACCACCCACACCGGAGCGAGCCCGCCTGCCAGCGCCGTTTTTGCAACTATGCGGACAAAGGGTTCGCCGTGGTAGTCCAGCAATTGCTTGGGCTGCCCAAAGCGTCTGGCTTCCCCGGCTGCCAGAATGATCCCGGCAGTGTGTTCGAAGGTCTGCAAACGAGTCTGTTCCAGCGATCCAACGATCACTCCATCGTATGCTTCCAGTAAAGAATAGGCCATCTTTCCGGCGGAGGATAGTAGCTCCGGCGTATCCGCCTGGTTCAGCAGGACCATTCTGCGTGCCCGAGCGGGGATGTTTTTCAGGCCACCTTCGGGGTGGGTGAGCACGCGCAGGATCGACTCTCGGGATATCTGTTCCCCAATACGCAACCCGCTTATCCGGGCATAGATTTCAGGACGATGGACGAAATCGTGGAGAAATGGTTTGCCGAGAGCAGAAAGCCCGGCGACGACCAATACCGTAGTGACGAAATCCGGGATGGGGGGTTCGTGTTCGTCTGGCGCCTTGAGCGGGTGTTGGCGGGAACCATCTGCTTCGATCAACAGCGGTAATTCAAATCGATTGCAAAAATTGAATAGCCAATCCATGCAATCAGGTGCTAATCCCCTGGTTCTATCTCCATCCTGGGGTCCGGTCAGGAGAATCACTCCATTCAGGTTTTCTTCGAGACCTGCGAAATCGGCGGGTGTCTCTCCGAGCCAGTGCGAGTTGGCCAATTGGATCTGATCTACTCGCAGGTGTGTAGTGGCGCTGACGATGACGGCTTTTGGGCTGCTTCCAGGCGTTAAATGATCACTTCTGCTTCTAATGCAGCGTGCCAATTGGAATAGCGCCGTCGTCTTCCCTCCTGCGCCGACGATCGCCACGGCACCATTGGGCTGGTCGGAGGTCAGACGCATTGCCTGGCAGATGTTCACTTGAGTTTAATCCTGGTAGATCAAGCCCATAAACTGGTCCGCAATTCGGGCCGAGAAAGAATGGCTTCCAGGACCCCACCTCCTACCGCCAGGCTTTTATCCGAGACAAACTGGCACAGGCGTGGGTCATCGCGAGCATCCACATCGCCAACCTTCAAGCCGTGTTGGACCACCAGCCCTGGATGTATCAAGCCTCGCAAGATCCCAGAGAAAGGACTGGTGATTTTTGCGGAGGGAGACCCTTCATCGGCTTGAATTTCTGCCACTAATTCCCCCTGCTCGCAATGCTCGCCGATTTGTTTTTTGGCAATGAAGGTTCCTTCAATGGGAGCGCGTAGGACCCGGCGCGGGTCTCCGTCCGGTTGACCGGTGTCTGAATCGGATCCGCCTTGCCAGTAAACCCGCCCGAGCATGTGACTCCGGCGAGTTTCGATTACGGCCTGGCAATTCACGCCGCCTTCGAACCCCGGACCGAGCCCCAGATAAAGTTGGGGGACATAGCCGATTGGTTCGGGCGCCCGTTTCAGCATGCGTGCGTCCACAACGACAGAAGCATGCAGGAGCCTGGCGGAGTTGCAGTCAGGATCCACCAAAACCGGCACCTGCTGCTTGCCGAGCACCATCAGGGTTCGGAAGCTGTCGGTTGGATCGTTAATTCGCTGAGCAGTAATCCCTTCAACGGTAACTTGCCCGATGTAAACTGCTTCGGCAAAGCTGACGCTGCGTCTTACCGCCAGGGGTTGTGCGATCTCGGTTACCACCACGCGTAAACCGGAACGTAACAAACGGACGGCGATGCCGGTCGCAAGGTCGCCGCCGCCGCGGATCAGGATGATGGATGGCATGGGGATATTAAACCACAAAATTGGAGCGGAAACCGGGCTGTGTGGCTGCCTGCTCCAAAAATGCCACCGGTTTAGGCTGGCGCCGTTCGAAATGGACGATCTGGTGGATACCGGCTACCTGGATGGCCCGGATGGCATTGTCGAGGGGCAAGCCTACTTCAGGCAGGCGATGCGCATCCGATCCAAGGGTCAGGCGTTGCCCGCCCATTTCGGCATACCATTTCAAGATCAATGGGTCGGGCATGAGGATCCGCGAAGGTTTCCTCAACCCCGAGACATTGACGTCGAGCGCCAACCCGCGTTTGACACAGGTCTCCAAAGCAGAACGGATCAACTTTTCGTACCGGAGGGGTTCGTATCCGAAAATGGGTTTACCGGCGCGTGCCGGGATGTCGAAATGTGCCACAATGTCAATGTCCGCTTCCTTAACCATGCGGTCCAGTTCAGTGAAATAGCTGCTGTATACTTCATCGGCAGGATGGGTATGAAAATATTCCCCATTGAACATGAAATTCTCACCTACGTAATGCACCGAACCGATCACATAGTCGAACGGCACCCGTGAAAGCAGCTCGGCTGCCTCGGAAGGATATAAATGTGGTTCGGCGATTTCTATCCCGGCTCGAATGAGCAGTTTTCCAGCGAACAGGGTGCGCAACCGTTCCATCTCGATATACCAGGGTTCCGGTTGGAAAAAACGCGGGTTGGCTTCGTAAGGGCCGACGTCCCAATGTTCAGAGAAACCGATTTCTGGGATGCCAAGCAAGATAGCCCGACGACACATCGCCTCCATGCTGTCGTCGCCATCTTCCGAGAAAAGCGTGTGCATGTGGTAATCAAGAGGAATTTGCACGATTTTCCTGCATAATCCTGCCAAAGGCGTGCATTGCCAGGTAGACAAAAAGGAAAAGGAATGTGAATAACAGGGTGAATCCGTATACGCGCAGGTTTGCAAAAGGATGTCGCAGGAACCCCCAGATGTCATGCGCGATCGGCATTGGGTCGCCAAGGATATCCCAACTGTTCCAGCGATAGAAGCGCCCAAGGAAAATCCCAAAGCTGCTCAGGACGGTCACCAAGATGGTGAATACCCACCCAGTGATCCTCCCGAAGGCGCGCGTGACGATCTCCTGCATGAGATGCAGGGAAACCAATCCCAACAGCAGACCCGTCCAAGAGAACCAGATCAACATGAGCACGTCGTACCAGACCGGCGCGTTGCTCACGCTGGTACTCAGGTGTTGGAAATCCGTCAGGATATACGGGGCATTCGGGAAAAAGATCAGCCAGATGAAGGCGCAGATTGGGACCACCAGGAAGAGCAGCCTGCGCGACCACGAAACCATATACGCAATCGAGGCGAAAATAAACGGGATCCATGCCAGGCCCAGGTTCCAGATCAACGTGGAATAATCGTCGGACTGGCTATATGCCATGCGAGCCCTGGCCAGAAAATAGGAAACCACCGACGCCACAATCAACAAGCCGAAGATTAACAGCTTGTATTTGTGGGTGAGGATTTTTTGCAGCATTCTAGATTTTTCCCAATCCGCGCAAGATGCGTTCGGGAGTTAGGGGGAATTCGTGGAACCAGACACCGGTCGCGTCATGGACCGCCGAGGCAATCGCAGGCGCCAAGGGCAGGAAGGGCATTTCGCCCAGGCCGCGTGCCCCAAATGGGCCGTTCGGTTCGGCGATTTCCAGGACTACCGATTTGACCGCATCCGGTATATCCAATACTGTTGGGATCAGGTATGTGCTTAATTGGTCGGTTAGGATGTGTCCATCGCGCGAAATCATGTTTTCTGTCAGCGCGTATCCTTCGGCTTGTACGACCGCGCCTTCGATCTGTCCCTGCACCAAGCCCGGGTTGATCGCCTGGCCGACATCGTTGGCTGAAACCACTCGCAACAGCTTGATGAAACCTGTCTCCAGGTCCACTTCCACTTCCACCGCCTGGGCAGCATACGCGTAGGACAAGTTGGGCATCGAATAACCCGTTTCCTTGTCAAAAGGCGTTGTTTTAGGCGCCAGGTAAGTGTATTCGGCTATTGCCGGGCGATCTTCGGCTTTCCACCTTGCCAACGCTGCTTCAGCTGCCCCTTTAATGGCGTTGCCGGACATAAAGGTCAACCGGCTAGCAGATGCGCTGCCGGGATTGCCCATGCTGGCCGTATCAGAGGTGACCATGCTCACCTTCCCGAATGGGATTCCCAATGCTCCGGCGGCCATCTGGGCCATCACGGTGTGCGTGCCCTGACCCACCTCCGCGCCGGCGTGCCAGACCACGGCCCGTTCGATTTCGGTTTTCCCATATATTTCGACGCGCGCCCAGGAATTCTCCTGGTACCCGAAGGAAAAACCGACGTTTTTAAACCCACACGCAAACCCACGCCCATGCACAAGCGTGGACCGAGCATCTTTGGTCCTGTTTTCCTTCCCATCCCAACCGAACTTATCCCGGGCGGCTTCGATGCATTCCACAATGCTTACGGGTCCCGGCGCGGGAGTCCCCACGTTGAGCGTATCACCGTCTCGCAGGGCATTGCGGTGGCGGAACTCCACCGGGTCCAGGCCTAATTTCCCGGCCAGTTTGTCCATCTGGATTTCGGCCATCCAGAGTGCCTGGGGTGCCCCGAAACCACGGAAAGCTGCCGTTGGGACGTTGTTCGTATAAACACCCTTTACATCTTCTTTGACATTGGGGATGAAGTAGGGGCCGGTGGCAGTGATCGTACAATTTCCGAGGACCTTATTGGTGGTGTACATGTAAGCACCGGCGTCTGCGATAACGGTGGTTTCGGCAGCCAATAGTTTGCCATTTTTACTGGCAGCCCATTTGGTCCGGATCGTCATCGGATGGCGTTTGCCATGCCCGATGATGGATTCCTGCCGGCTCCAGATGATTTTTACCGGGCGGTTTAGTTTCATAACCGCTAATGCCAGCACGATTTGCACCGACATATCTTCTCGTCCGCCGAACGCGCCGCCGATGGCGGGGTAGATCACGCGCACCTGCTCATCAGGCAAGCCCAGGGCATGCGCGATCTGCTCGCGATCGGCGTGAGTCCATTGGCCGGCGCACTCTACTGTAATGCGGCCTTCTTCATCATAATAGGCCAGCCCGGCCTCCGGCTGCAGGAAAGCGTGTTCCTGGTAAGGAGTGTGGTATTCCCCTTCCACGATCACGTCTGCCTTCGCAAATGCAGCATCTACATCCCCCTTGCGGATCTTGTCCCAGACGCAGATGTTGGAATCGCCCCGTTCCGGGTGCAGACGGGCGGCTTGCGGTTTCAGCGCTTCTTCCGCATCGCTGACAATCGGCAAGTCCTCGTAATCCACACGGACCAATTCACGCGCTTTGGCGGCAATGGCTTCGGTTTCTGCCACGATCACCGCCACCCGGTCGCCTTCACAACGTACGATATCGGCCCGGACCATGCCTGCCCCGGAAGTGTTTTCTCCGGACCCTGACCGGTTACCGGAAGGCCCACACAGGACAGGCTGGTCTTTCCACTGCAGCCCAAACTCGTTGACCGGGACGTCTGCGGCGGTGAAAATCGCCACTACACCCGGCAGCGCCAGTGCTTGTGTGGTATCGATGCTGACCACTCGGGCGTGCGGGTGCCCGGCGAAGAGGGTTTTCATGTGCAACATATTCGGGCGGACGAGGTCGCCGGAATACAGCGCGGCTCCCGTGACCTTGTCGCGGGCGTCGATGCGCGTAACAGTTTGACCGATGGCATTTTTCATATGGTTAGCCTTAATTGGGATTCTTCAAGAGCGATATTGTAATCCAGAATGGATTATTGGGTTGGTTGCAGGATCACGACCTGTCGTTTGCCAATCTGGAACTTTTCCAGCCGCTTATATTTTTCGTGGGCAATTTTCTGCAGCTTATCAGACACCACCGCCAGGATCGTTTGGGGAGAAATAAATTCCTTCAAAGCCTCCAACATGGCTTTGACCGGGTCGGCTGTCTTGGTGTGCTCCCATTGGGAGTTTTGCCCATAAGGGATGTCGGTAAAGATGACGTCAATCGCCGTATCCTGGAGTCCTTTCCTCAAACTGGGTGACTGGGTAGCATTGGCCTGGAACACCATTGTCTGGATAGCCCGCACCGCAGTCAGCACGTTTACCTGCTCCTGCATATGGGAGAGACTTTCCAGGGCATCTCTTATGGGAATCCTTGTGATAAAGGTGGTACATGGCTGAAATTTCAAGGCTTCGACGTGTCATCCCCTGCGGGGTAAGCAGGCTCAGGTTGCGTTCTGCCATCTGGATAGCTTTTTTATCCACATCCGAGCAGATTACCCGGCAGACCGAATCCCAATGCATATAAGCGATCACGCTTAATGCGTAAGCCGCTCCGCAGCATGGATCGTAGATCGTGCAGGGGGTATTAATTGGCCCGCGCCACGCCAGGCAGCGCTGGTAGATCTCGCTCGCCAAGCGAATTGGGAACGCCGGGTGTCCTGGCAGGCTGTAAAATACATGCCCGCTGGCCATGTCAGCATAATTGGATTGCCCGGTTGCAAATTTATACTCCATATCTAAAGAGATTATAGTACATCCCTGACTGGAAATGTCATTACAATATACAATATAGCTTGATTCGCATGAAACTCTTTATTAAGTTCCTCTTCCGGCGCATTATCGCGATACCAATTTCATTGATTGTTATCACGATGCTTTTGTATGCCGGCGTGATGCTGACTCCCCCTGAAGTCCGCGTGTCTTTATATTATCGTCCCAATGCCAAGACCATGACCGAGGAGCAAATTGCACGCGCAACTGAAATATATATCACAAAATATCACCTTCGCGATCCGTTTTTGATCCAATACGGCTATTGGGTAAAATCATTATTCGAAGGTACCTGGGGATATAGTCCGTCCTTGCATGAGGATGTTCTTCCAGCTTTGTTAAAAAGAACTCCTGCCACAGCGGAATTGACCCTGTACTCGTTTTTACTTTTTGTACCAATTGGTTTGATCAGTGGAGTGGTTGCCGGATGGAAACAGCGCAAGGCAGTGGATAACGTTTTCAGGCTGGCTGCGTTTTCTGCCACTTCCTTTCCTCCCTTTATTTTATCCATCCTTCTTATTGCCATATTTTATGTCAACCTGGGTTGGTTCGCAACATCCCGGTTGAATTTGAGCCTGGCGATGAACCTGGATTTGCAGGGATTCATTCATTACACAGGCTTGTATACAATCGATGGACTGCTCAATCGTCGCCTGGATGTCACCTGGGATGCCATCCGCCATCTGGCCATGCCTGTGTTTACGCTTAGCCTATACCACTGGGCCACCCTGGGACGTATCACACGAGCATCCATAATTTCCGAGCGGACAAAAGAATATATTATCGCAGCCAAGGCGCGCGGCGCAAGTGAGAGAATGCTGATGTGGAAGCACGCTTTTCGCAATACACTTGCGCCATCATTTACCAGTCTGGCGCTGTCCACGGCCTCCCTGGTGACGGGTGTTTTTGTCGTGGAAATCATTTTTTCCTATTATGGGCTTTCTTCCGTTATCGTTAATTCCATACAAGGTGTTCCGGATCCGGCGGCTGCATTGGGCTTTGCAGTCTACAGTGTCATCATTGTGCTGACGTTGATGGCTATTTTTGATATTCTGCTGGCAATATTCGATCCTCGAGTACGCAGTGAAGTATTCCAAGCATGAAGTCTGACCCAGAAGCGATTCGTCTGGCAATTTTGAATATCCGGCAAGCCATGCAACGTGGCGACCGTCAGTCTGCACGCCGCCTGGCCAGGTTGGTTGCAGTTTTGGAACCCGATTCTGAAGAGCCCTGGCTATATCTGGCAGCCATTGCCAGTCCGCGTGCCAGTATTTATTACCTGGGACAGGCGCTAAAGAATAACCCGGACAGCCTGCGTGCCCTCAAGGGGATGGAGTGGGCCGAAGCTCGCCTGAAGCGTGACCAGCCGGAGAAAACTTCTCAAGAAACCACCCCGTCCATTCTGAACCCGTCGGGAAAAGCAGAAGTCGAAGAAGACCAGGAGGTTTTCCCAGAAAAATCCATATCATCTGAGTCTATATCTCAGCCAAGCCTGGACAAAGTACCAGCCCAAGAGTTTGCCCCTTCCATTCCGACAAAAAAACGTTTAGCCGGATCAGTTGCCCGACACCGGTGGTTGACAGGTTTTAGGCGGTATTCTTCCCACTGGCAGAATTGGATCGGATTGATCCTGGTTTCGGTGTTCGTCATGATTGCCTTGACCGCCCCCTGGATTTCCCCGGCAAATCCCAAGACACCCGGGCCTTTCATAAAAGTAGCTGGTTTCCGCATTGGTGACACCACACCCCATTCCCCTGCGGCAGGTTACCCGTTAGGTACATTACC
The DNA here is from genome assembly GCA_963814135.1 of uncultured Chloroflexia bacterium. Lineage (GTDB taxonomy): Bacteria > Chloroflexota > Anaerolineae > Anaerolineales > Villigracilaceae > UBA877. Next base: position 691,336 of record CAWFBZ010000008.1, read on the forward strand.
AGGGGAACTGGACGTACTGCATGCATTGATATGGGGAACTCGGGATGCTCTTTCATTTGGGCTGGAAGTGGCGCTCCTGGCAGCCGCATTTGGGATGCTATATGGGGCAATTTCGGGCTATGCCGGTGGGGTGGTCAGTTCCCTTATGATGCGGATAACCAACTCATTCCTGGCATTCCCGATTTTCGCCGGGGTCGTGTTCCTGAATCAACTTTACAGTTCTGCGTTGGTAGCTGCAGGCGGTTTTTTCGACAATTATCATAATATCTGGTTCCTGTCGGGAGGGGGAATTGAATATCCCATCCAAAAACTCATGCAATTGGTCGATCCCCTGATTCTAGTGTTGATCTTGTTTTCCTGGATGCCATACGCACGTATCACCAATACTGTGGTGGCTTCCCTTAAGAGGATGGAATTCATCGAGGCTGCAAGAATGATTGGCGCACGATCATCACGCATCATTTTGCGTCATTTGCTCCCCAATTCGATCGCACCCTCCCTTGTTATGGCCGCACGCGATGTCGGCAGCATGGTGATCTTGCAGGCCACATTCACCTTCATCGGTCTGGGTGGTTCATCCACCTGGGGGACGATGCTGGTCTTGGGTCGTGACTGGATCCTTGGACCGAAGGGAGGCGTTTTCACTTATTGGTGGGTTTATATTCCTGCCACCCTCATGCTGGCATTATTCGGGATCGGCTGGAACCTGTTTGGGGATGGAATTAGTGAAGTCCTGGATCCACGCGACCAATGAATTAAAATTCAGACAGCTTCTGATTTTGAGAGTAAAATATAGCCCGGAAATTCACCCTTAAATGCCGCCATTCCTGCAATTTTTAATCCGCCGCCTGATTGCCATCCCGGTTTCACTCATCATAATCACTATGGTTTTGTATGCCGGTGTCATGATGACGCCGGCCGAAACACGCGCAACCATCTATTTCCCCAATCCGAGCGGGCACCTGACGGATGCGGATATTGCGCGGATCAATGAAATGAACATCCAGAAATATCACCTGCGCGATCCTTACCTAGTTCAATATTACTACTGGATAAAATCCATCTTTCAAGGATCCTGGGGATACAGTCCCTCCATTCATGAATACGTCCTGCCTGCATTGATCCGACGCACGCCTGCAACTGCGGAATTGACCCTGTATTCGGTGCTGGTTTTTGTACCGTTGGGATTGATCAGCGGTGTGCTGGCCGGCTGGCGCCAGCGACGCGGCTTTGACAATTCTTTCCGATTTGTGGCTTTTATAGCAACATCATTTCCCCCTTTTATCCTGGCTTTACTTTTCCTGTCCCTGTTCTATGTCAATTTACATTGGTTCGCACCGGGCCGCATCGACCAGATGTTAAGCATCCAGATCAGTGGAGCGGGATATCGCCCTTACACCGGGCTCTACACCATCGATGCCTTATTGAATGGCCGTTTTGATATTTTTTTGAACGCACTACAGCATTTAGCCATGCCGGTTTTCACGCTTAGCATTTTCCATTGGGCAACACTCGGACGAATCTCTCGGGCGACCATCATTACAGAAAGGCACAAGGAATATCTGGTGGCAGCCCAATCACGCGGGTTGACCGACCGGCGTGTGATCTGGCGGCACGCTTTCTGGAATACACTGGCTCCTTCCTTCACCAGCATGGCACTTTCGGCCGCTTCGCTGGTTACCGGAGTTTTTGTGGTGGAAATCATTTTCCGGATCAACGGAGTCTCGGATATCATCGTGCAAGCCATGAAAGGGCTACCGGATGCCCCGGCGGCGTTGGGATTTTGTTTATATAGCATCGTGATGGTTTTGCTGTTGATGTTCGTTTTGGACATTCTGCAGGCCGTTTTCGATCCGCGGATTCGTGAAGATATCCTGACCTCATGAAGAACACGCGCCGCTTTCTCTCCCACTGGCAGAATTGGATTGCGATTGCCCTTATGGTGATCTTTGTTTTTGTATCCCTGGCCGCGCCGCTGCTCTCGCCAAACGATCCGAAAAATCCCGGTCCTTACAAAGTGATTGGACGATCCACGATTTTTTCTCCAAAACCGCCCACCCAGGCGGCCCCGCTTGGGACCCTGTCGGGCCAATTGAGCGTTTACCACCTGATCATCTGGGGCACGCGTTCTGCCATGTTGTTTGGACTGCTTGTGGCGCTTGGCACGGCGATTATCGGCATTCTCTTCGGTGCGATTGCCGGGTATGCAGGAGGGCAGGGTGAATCGCACTATGATGCGTGTAACCGACGCCTTCTTGACCTTCCCGGTAATTGCCGGGGTCGTCCTGTTGCAGCAATTATGGTTGAATGCAATCTACACCAGCGGGGGTTCGCTGACTAACTTTTTTGGTGGATCCGACCTAACCTCCAACCCGGAATTTTTCATACAAATTCTGCTGCAGCACATCGATCCGCTTACCCTGGCTTTGATCCTGTTATCCTGGATGCCGTATGCACGCCTGGTGAATACCATGGTGATCGAGTTGAAAAACACCGAGTATATTGTCGCAGCCGAATCCCTGGGCGCCACGCCTGAGCGCATCCTCTTCCGTCATATCCTCCCCAATGCCATAACCCCGGCCATCGTTATCCTGGCTCGCGATGTCGGTAATTTTGTAATCATCCAGGCTACCTTCACTTTCATTGGCCTGACCGGTAACTCTCCCTGGGGTTTCGCCCTGGCTGCCGGGCGGGACTGGATTATCGGTCCAGGCGGGAACATATTAACCTACTGGTGGACTTTTCTCCCGGCTACACTTGTGGTCATCCTGTTTGGCATCACCTGGAACTTGCTCGGCGATGGATTGAGCGAAATCCTGGACCCTCATGCCAGTTGACGGCTCCAGCGGAATTGGTCTTTGCGATCTTCCCTTTGCTATATAATCAACATACCTAATATGCCTGATTTACTCGACTTGCAGGAATTCGATCTGGAGCATGTCCTTCCCGCTGATGAATTAAAGTCTGCTGCACCAGGTTGCGGATGCGGCTACCGCCCGGCATGTCCCGCTGTATCTGGTGGGTGGATTCGTGCGTGATCTTTTGCTGGGCCGGCCAAGTACGGATTTTGATCTGGTCGTCGAGGGGGATGCCATCGCGTTTGCCAGGGGGCTGTCTGGGCGATACGGTGGGCATGTCACCGCCCATACCCGATTTGGCACAGCCCAATGGTTCATGCCCACTCCCGGTCATCTTGCTCTCGATTTCGTTTCCACACGTTCCGAAAGCTATAAACACCCGGGTGCCTTGCCGGCGGTAACCCCCGGTACGTTACAGGACGACCTGGGTCGACGGGATTTCACGATTAACACCCTGGCAATGCGGCTGGATGGGGAGCATTGGGGGGAATTGCACGATGAATTGGGTGGATTGCAGGATCTTCGCCAGGGTCTGCTAAGGGTGCTCCATCCTGCCTCATTCATGGATGATCCCACCCGGCTCTTCCGAATGGTCCGTTATGAACAACGCTATGGATTACACGTTGCTCCCGAGACGCTCTCGCTGGTCGCACCTGCTCTTCCATTGGTCAATTTGCTTTCGGCTGATCGTGTACGACACGAATTGGATTTGATCCTGGAGGAAGACCTGGCTGCTGCCATGCTGGACCGTCTCGCCAACCTGGAGTTGCTGTCATCCATCCATCCGGCGGTCCCCTGGGATCGTTCCACCCGGGCTCGCTTCCTCCGGGCGACAGATCGCCTCCCGGAAAGTCCTATTAAATTCCTGCCGTCCAACAGTGACAAGGCATTCCTTGCCTGGCATTTTTGGTTGATGGTTCTTTCCGAGGAAGACCTGCTGGCGCTCGAGAATCGCTTGCATTTTCATGCAAAATTATTGCATTCTTTGCAGGCTGCGGCCGTCTTGTATAGAGATTTATCCTCCCTGGCCGGGATGCAAAAGCCCAGCCAGGTTGTCGCTCGCCTGGATGACCTCCCCGTCACAGCCGCCTATGCCGTTTACCTGGCTGTTCCAGCAGGCCAGGCCCGAAGAAATCTGCAAAATTATCTCGAGATTTGGCGAGGCCTCAAGCCTGTTACAACCGGACATACCTTGATGAAGCGTGGCTTGCAACCCGGCCCGCGCTTCCAACACATCCTCACTCGCCTGCGCCAGGCCTGGCTGGATGGGGAAGTCCATTCAGAGCTTGAAGAAACAAAACTGTTGGAAAAATTGACCAACATCTGATCTACTGGTTTCCCCCTATAAATTTCAAAACTGGGTTCAATCCGTCTGCTTACAGGCCGGATTTCAGCGGATATTTTACCAAGAGACTCTTTCCAAAACAGTCAGCCAGCTCTCCGGGGACCCCGCCGGAAGTTTTACCTTGTCCCTGGATGCGTTGATAAAATCTCTTGAAGTAAAATAATCCGCTTGGTTCCCAGATTGTTTGCCCTTATGCCCAATCCGCAAACTGGATTGGGCAGTCAAGTTTCCACCTGATTGGTGGGATTAAATAAAGAAACTCATTCCAAACATCCAGGCGATGGTCGCGAAGAATACCACCCATTCCAGGGCGGGTAAGGCCCAAATACGCGGCCTTTCGGGGATTTCCTGCGGATCGAGCAGTTCGGAAGGCCTTTGCTGCTTTTTATGCAGGATTGGTAACATCAGGAAGGCTGCATATGCAATGAAAGCCATCAGGCTCAGCAGGTTGGCTGCCCGGGGCACGATCGGCTCTCCTTCCGGTTGGAAGACGATTGCCAGTCCGATCAAAGCCACCATGAGTAGACCTGAACGGAAGTAGGTCATTGCAGCAATTGCGTGTATTTTTAGATTGTTCATCGGGAAAATCCCGACTGCAACCACGCCCAGTACGGCGATCACTCCGGCCACGCTACCCAACCACCCCAACAGGCTGTTCAGTTTCATGCCCATCCCGACGATGGTTGGCAGGAGCACCAACCCGCCCAGAATCAGACCGGCGTTAAAAACCCAGGCTGCTTGCGAAACGCCCACTTCTCCCAGCTCAGAAATGAAATGATTCAGCAGGGAGTAACGCTCGCGGCTTTTGCCCCGATAAACCACTGATGGAAAAAAGACAGCCAGGATCACCAATCCTGTCCCAGCAAACCCAAACATGCGTAATATGTTTAAATTCATGACGCGATTATACAGATCCCCTATTTGTTTTGCAAGTTTTCGAGTAGAGCAGAACCATGCAACCCTTTTACGCGTGCGGACACCCCTTCCGTCACAGAAAACGAAAGGTTGAGGGCCTCACTCCCGGATTGGAAGGAAATCGAGACCAGCCCAGGCTGCGAACCGGGAGTTTTGCCGGGTGGAAACTCATCCAACACAGCCAGGATATTCTCGAGCTGGATTCCGATTTGATCACCCTGATTGAGATCGACGATCTGCACGGATATGTAGAAATCGGTTTCCATTGTGCTGAAGCGGAGCACCTGATTGGTTTGCGGATCGGTGCAATTTTCCCCATAAGCTTCCGCCCGGACGCTCACACCGCTCAACCCGGCTGCGTCGAAAGCGGCCTGCAATTGTGTGGAGAGCTCCGATAGCGGCTGGCTGGCCCAGTTGTAAGCGCAGTCCTGTCCTGGCGGCGGTATGCCTGGCTTGGATGCGTTCCCCTCTGGCGTTAATCAGGAAAATTGCAACCTGCCATGAACAGGATTGCAAGGAGCAGCGTGAGAATATTCCAATTGGTTTTGTTCATAAAAAACAGCCACCGCAGGGATTTTGCGATGGCCGATCTACAGGCTGGGTCTTAAAGTTTGATGATATCCGAGAGGAAACCCTTGACTTTGTCGGAACGCTGGCGTGTCGAAATGTACCAGGCGCGTACGATCTGACCATACATACGCAGTTTCCACAGAGCTCCTCGAAAAAAACCTCGTTCCTTGCGGAATTCACTCTGCGGATGCCAAACGCCTCGCAGCGATACCACCTGGCTGTGATAGTTATGTTGCCGCGCTGCCACCGTCAGAGCGACTTCGAAGCCATACCCGGCCGCTGCCGCAGGTGAGACGTATTTTAACAGTTCGGACCGCAGCCCACGTTGGCCGGTCAGGAACGGGGTGATTCGATGTGAAAAATCCGTACCCCAATGGCCGCCTTTGAACAAGCCCAGGGTCATATCGACATGGTTATCGATCACCGGAGCCAGCAGATCGAAGATGTGATTCGGGGTCAGGTTCTTTAGATCGGCATCCAACAACAGGATGATCGAAGCTGTACAGTTTTCCCAACCGCTGAAGATGGCTTGCCCCTTCCCTTTGTTCTTCTCATGATGGATTACCCGCATGCGCGTGTCTTGCGCAGCTGCCTGGTTGAGGATCTCGAGGGTATGATCCTTCGAGCCATCATCGACCAGGATGATCTCATCAAGAATACCGGTGTCGCTTAATACTTTAAGGACACCGGTTACATTAAGTTGTTCGTTATAAACGGGGAGGATGGCTGCGATGAATGGTTTGGTGGCTTGATGGTATATATCCGGCATCAAATTTTCCTTCCTGTTATCCGAGTATACCACCTGAAAGTTGGAATTGAAACAGGGCGACCGATGGTTACCCTTCTTTTTTCCTCCAGGCTATTTCTCCAAGCGCGACCACGCCGAACGTAGCTGCCCAGATGGCCAGCATGGCCAATCCACTCAGGGTTTGTGCCTGGTTTTCCCGAATCTCCACCTCCCGCAAGCTCCGTCCGGCCATCACAAAACCGTTGGTTGCCGGTACGACTACCGTTGCCATACGCACACCGGCTTCAGGCTGCCAGGTCACCCGATCTTGCCCATTCTGGCGAGCATATTCGAGTACTCCTGTCGGATAAGTCGGCGTTTCTCCGTGTAGTCTCGCCGAGGAAGCCACCACCTTGCCCGAATCGTCGAACACCATCAGGAATGGCGCCAGGCTGTTGGAAATTTCCACCTGGGCGGCTGGGATCAGCGAGGCAGGCTCCATTCCGCTGTTTAATTGGTTAGCAACATCTTCCGCCATTTGGATCTGCGGATCGTTGGCGCTCATTCGCAGGGATTGCTGAACGGTCAGGTAGACCAGCCCGCATATCCCGGTGGTAAGCACCGCCAGTGGCAGCCATATTTTAATTATCTTTAAGAAAAGTTCGCATGTCTCTCACCTCATTGGATAATATTCGTTGATTTTATCCATTCTAACCATTAAAACCCTGTCAGGCTCTTCCAAAACCCATCAGTTTTTTGCGTGTATAATTCGGCCATCTAACCCTTATTTGGAGCAGGCATGTCGCACAAACCCACCGGAGCGGAAATCCGCCAGACCTTTATCGACTTCTTCGTAGAACACTCACACACCTTTGTCCCCTCGGCTTCTCTCGTTCCGGGTGGGGATGCCACCCTGTTATTCACCAATGCTGGCATGGTCCAGTTCAAGGACGTTTTTCTCGGCACGGATAAACGTCCCTATACCCGTGCGGTCGATTCTCAGAAAGTCCTGCGGGTGGCCGGGAAACACAATGATCTGGATGAAGTCGGCCGGGATGATACCCACCACACTTTCTTTGAAATGCTGGGGAACTGGTCTTTTGGTGATTATTACAAGCCCGAAGCAATTGCATGGGCCTGGCAGCTTCTTACAGACGTCTGGGGACTACCAAAAGAACGTCTTTACGCCACCTGCTTCATGGATGATCAGGGCAGCATTCCCACCGATGATGAAGCCGCCGAGATCTGGCGGAAGCAACCTGGTATGCTCCCTCAGCACGTCCTATTCTTCGGGCGTAAGGAGAATTTCTGGGAGATGGCCGAGACCGGTCCGTGCGGGCCTTGTTCCGAAATACACATCGACCGGGGCGAGGAATTCGATAATTTGCGCGGACAGCCTCACCAATGTGGGGTCAATGGGGAATGTACCCGCTACCTGGAATTGTGGAACAACGTATTCATTCAATATAATCGCATTGACCAGGATACATTGGAACTCCTGCCGGCGAAACACGTCGATACCGGTATGGGTTTCGAGCGGCTTGTCTCAGTGCTCCAGGGGGTTGACTCCAACTATAAGATCGATCTTTTCCAGGGTGCGCTGGAGGCCGTGCGCGCCCTTACCGGTGAACTCGAACGAGCAGATGCTCGCCAATTTCACCCCATATCGTGTCATTGCCGACCACGCACGTGCGGCGGCCTTTCCTGATTGCCGACGGGGTCGTTCCGGGTAATGTCGGGCGTAACTACGTTTGCCGTATGATCATCCGCCGGGCGGCCCGCTTTGGCACGAAACTTGGCCTGCATGAACCTTTCCTCGGGGATGTTGCGGAAGCCATCATTGCCGCCTATGGCGATTTTTATCCGGAACTGGTCAAAAGCCGCGAAGCCATCCTGGATAACCTGCGCCGGGAGGAGATTCGCTTCGCACGTACCGTCGAATCCGGCACAGCCTATCTTGAGGGCATGCTGGAAGACCTCAAGCGTTCCGGCGGCAAAGTACTGGATGGTCAAAAAGCCTTTGACCTGTATGCCACCTATGGTCTGCCCTTCGAGATCGCCCGGGACATCGCCCGTGAGCAAGGGCTGGATGTGGACGAGGCCGGCTTTACGACCGCCATGGATATGCATCGCCTGGCTTCCGGTGGCGGGAAAGCCATGGGGAAAATGGGCGGTGAGGATGCCGAATTGTATGCCGGGATATTGAAAGAACTCACGCAGGCAGGCAAGCTTCCTGCCTCCGGTGTGGAATACAACCCTTACGAGTGGCTCGAAGTGCAGTCGCCTGTATTAGCGCTGGTGGCCGATGGGCAGGTGCTTTCTGAAGCCGGTGCAGGCGACCGCATCGAACTACTGCTTCCCAAGACAGGGTTCTACGTCGAATCCGGCGGTCAGGTCTCCGACACCGGTTCAATCCGCGCCATGGATGCTTCCTGGGAAATAGAAGTGGATGAAATGCGGAAACCTGCTCCTGGTGCCTATGTCCATGTGGGCGAGGTGATTTTCGGCCATCCGAAAAACGGTGATCTCTGCATAGCCACGGTCGACGTGGCCCGTCGCCATGACATCCGCCGCAACCATACTGCCACTCATCTCCTGCATGCCGCCCTGCACCAGGTGCTGGGTGACAAGGCTCGCCAGGCGGGTTCGCTGGTTGCACCCGACCATTTCCGTTTCGACTTCAATCATCCGGAGGCACTTACCTCACAACAGGTCGAAAGGGTCGAACAATTGGTAAACCAGGCTGTCGCAGCGGATTATCCGGTCATTTCGGTATACGAAATCCCGCCAGCAGGCTGAAGCCGAAGGCGCCATGGCGCTCTTCGGAGAAAAATATGGCGAAGTGGTACGCACCATCACCATCGGTGATGCAGACCACCGCCATTCCTATGAATTATGTGGTGGCACCCACCTTGACAGAACTTCCGACGTAGGTGCCTTCCTGGTTGTTTCCGAGAGTTCAGCCGCTGCAGGAGTACGCCGGATCGAGGCGGTTACCGGGAGAGGCGCGTATGAGCTGGTGGCCCGCAGGTTTAAATTGCTCAAGGAAACCGCCACATTGCTCAAGTCTTCGGTGGAAGAAGTGCCTCAAAAAGCCGGGCAGGTTCAGGAGGAATTGGTGGTTGCCCGCAAACAGGTGGCTGCCATGAAAACCGAACTGGCACTGTCAGGTTTTGAGGCTGCCCTGTCTGCTGCACCGCTGGTTTCCGGGGTGCATGTGCTTTCGCTCGAACAACCCGGGGTGGATAAAGAAACCCTCGGCCAGTTGGCGGACACCTTCCGTCATAAATACCCTGATAATGGAGTATGCGTGATCGCCACCGTTACTTCCGGGCAGGTGATCGTCATGGCCACGGTTACCCAGGATTTGATCAAACGCGGCATCAAGGCTGGCGACCTGGTTGGGCACGTTTCAAGACAGCTCGGGGCGGGCGGAGGCGGGGCGCCGCACCTGGCTTTCGGTGGTGGAAGGGACGGTTCCAAAATCCCTGAAGCGCTGGCAAGCGTAATAACCTGGGTCGAAGACCAGTTAAAATAATTCCTGGTAGCGGGTAACCTGTATGCCCCGCGGTTCTTGACGGGTTTGCAGGTCATACGCTCCAAACCGTCCTTCGCGTGCAATTCCATTAATTGAATATGTTTGATCAGGGTACTGCAGATATCCGGCAGTACCTTTTTCTTATTATGGTAAATTCATATTTGATGTAATATGGTCTAATTCACCCGAAAAGAGGCATATCATGAGATTTCGGATTCCCATGTTGGCGATGTTCTTATTGGTGTTAGCAGCCTGCAGCCCGGCATTACAATCACTTGACGGCCTCCCAACCGGCAATCCCAACCCAGTCAGCGCAGGAGGTTGAATCAACCGTCCAGATGCCAACCGCCACCCCCGTACCGACTGCAACGAAAACGATAACTCCCGTGCCCACGACAACCGAGATACCGACACCCACAATCCCTCCCTCATTAACCTCAATTCCCGGTATAGCTGGAACCCTGGCAGCGGTCTATCCAACCCCGGGAGCCGTGGAAACCCTCGTCGCCCAGCAAACCATGGTTGAAGCCACTGTGGGCGTTCAAATGCAAGGACTTACAACGACGTTGTTATCCGCATGCCCAAACCCTTCTGACCCACCCATGCAAAATTGGCTGGATATCCCGGTGATGCCTCAGGCGACCGCCGGACAGGTGGTTCAGACTATGATCGGAAATTACTATTGTTTTCGGGCGCCGGTGACGGTTGCACAGATGGAAAGCTATTATAAGGATAAACTGACGCCTCCGACCTGGGAAATGCAGAGCGACACCAATGGATCCATGCTTTTTGCCGGGTTCAGCCAGCAAGGCGCCCAGATCCTTTTCCTGGTGTCAGGTCCCGGAAGCAAGAACGACTTGGTCGTAGCCATAAACGTCACTGTTCCCATCATGATGCCAACTCCCACGCCGTAGGAGAAAAATGTACTAGTCTTGCCGGACTGTTCTTCAAATGAGCAGTTTGGTTCTACCTGCATGTCCTCCGTTTTCGCAAACCGGCAAGCAACCGATTCGCAAAAACCCTTGCCCGGTTATATAATGTGAAGTCGATCCGAACCTATTTCCACCAGGATAACCCCTGGAGTAAATTAATTTTCGAGTACAACAAAAAGGAGTACAAAATATGTTTCTGGTAAGAAAGGTTTTATTGGTATTATCCGTTATGTTATTGGCGGGATGTAATTTCACCACCTCTCCCTTCCAGAATGTACAGGCGCCAACGCAACCGCCACTCGCCATGGAAAGTTCCCCCACTCAGGCAATGTCGTCCTCCCCAACAGACACTCCTTCTGCTGATCAACCGCCTACCCAAACCCCACTCCCCACAGTGGAGAATTCCCCGGTTCCAGTAGTAGCCACGGAACCTTTGCTTCCGACTGCGACCGCCACGTCGATACCGACGGAAACATCCGTACCGGTCCTGCCTACCTCCACATTTGATTCATCCTCTGCCACCCTTTCATCAGAATTGGGTTCACTGGGCAGCCTTGGAGATATGTCGCAATATCTCCATCCGGCTGGCACGCCACTTTCAAACTGGCAGAATGTCCCAATTATGCCCCAGGCTAGCGCCGGGCAGGAATACAATGGAAATGTATATAGTTACCTGGCGACCGCCACGCTAGACCAGGCTCGTCAATATTATATAAACCAGACCAACGTGCTTGGTTTTATCAGCGCTCCGACCACCGGGACGAGTGGCTCGGGCAGCCTGGCCAGCCACGATGTGACCTTTATCTCTTTCAATCTCAGCATCGTGCTTACATCTTTTGACAATGACACCTCCCATGTCATTGTCATCATCTCCATTACCCCCATGTGAGTTTCAAGCCTTCTGCATGGATATCTTGAGGGCGTGGCGACACCACGTCCTTATGTTTTAATTCCTCCCAAATCCACTTTCTATCCGAACCGGCTCCCGTTTATAGGAATTATGGCAACTGGATCAGTCCGATCACGTTCCCCTCAACGTCTTTCACGGTCGTGACCAGCTTACCTGCTCCTACGTCCATGACATCTCGCAGCACCTCTCCGCCGGCTTCCAGCAGGATTTGCTTGCTCTTTTCGATATCGTCGACATGGAAATAGCCGATCGGGCCGGTCATTCCTTGCATGTGCCCGTGGGGATCCAGGCCGATTTCTTGTTCTCCCACCTTATAGCCGATGTAATACGCATCCTCTGCGTAGGGTTCCACTCCCAACAATGTGCTGAAACGCGTTTTTGCTTTTACCACATCCTTGACCGGATATATGATCGTTCCAATACCTGTATTCATGCCTCGCTCCTTTGAAATGGGTGAACTACCGATAAAATGTGGATCTGTCGGATAGAAATCCGTCTAGTATTATTCTAATTACTTTCTATTAGAGCACGGTTAAATGGCCTCCTCCGTACTCCTGTTTGACCCCTTCGCCAGCCCTGCCCCCAACTACTTACTTCCCGTTATAATGGAGGGCGGTGAAAACCCAGGTCATCCACCTCGATCCGAATGATGATGTCTCTTCTGTCCGCGACAAGATAACGTGGGCCAGGGCTGCGCGCACCTTGTTGGTTTTTCCGCCTCACGCCAATAACCTCCAAAATCCGCTTGACCTGCGCTTGCTCCAGCGCCATGCGCTTGTCTTAGGTACCCAGATTGCCATCGTATCGGTTTCCCCGGTTCGCACCCGCCTGGCCCGGGAACTGGGAATTCCCATTTATAAATCGACTGCCACCGCACAACGCAAGGTCTGGCCGACACAGTCCCTGTCCGAAAAAACTGCACGACGCCATCCACCTTCTGATCTTCGCCAGATGCAGTTGGAGGCGATCCCTTCCGATGGAATGTGGCGTAACCTGCTTTGGGTCCGCCTGGTCTCGTTCAGCCTGGCTGTCATGGGGATCCTGGTCCTTTTATTGCTGATTTTTCCCTCTGCATCGGTTCAGTTGACCCCCAAGACACGCCTGCAAAGCCTTTCGCTGGAAGTCAGTGCCAGCCCGGATGTGGAAGTCCCAGGTCCGGATGGGTACCTCCCAGCCCATCAGGTTACCAGCCTCGTGGAACTCAGCCAGACTGCCCGTGTGACTGGTTCGGAAATGGTCCCTGATAGCTCGGCTTCCGGTCAGGTCCGCTTCAGCAACCTCACCACCGGACCGGTTACCATCCCCGCCGGTACCATCCTGCGTACCAACGGGAATCCGCCCGTTCGCTTTGCCACGACCAAATCGGCGCTCATCCCGGCCGGGGTAGGAAAAACCCTGGATGTACCTGTCCAGGCGGTCGAACCGGGTTCTTTGGGGAATCTCCCTGTGGGGTCGCTGGTGGTCTTTGAAAGCAATCTGGGGACCAGCCTGTCGGTGACCAATCCCGCCCAGATGATCGGTGGATCGGATCGGTTTGCTCCTGTCCAGACAGTCCAGGATCGCACCCGATTGAAATCCTCACTCACATCCGAGATCCTGGCCGAATGCAATCAAAAAATTCCGCAGACGCTTGCTCCTGGCGATGTTTATTTTCCGGGTACTTTGGCTGTTGGAAAGATCCTCACTGAGACGTATTTCCCGGCCGACGGCCAGACCGGCGAGACCCTCTCGCTGACGCTCAACTTGCAGTGTCAGGCCGAATATGCCTCTGCCCCCGATGTGGATCTCCTGGCCGGCATGATATTGGATGCGAGGCTCCTGAACGGTTACGCGCCTGTTCCTGGAACGGTAAACGCGTCCGCCGCCGAGATTCCCGTAACCGGTGCAGATGGCACCACGCATTGGAAGGTGCAGGCGGAACGTCTCCTGCAACCACGCCTGGATGCCCTGGAGATCAAGCATTTGATCCAGGGCCGTACACCTGTCAAAGCCATCCAGAACCTGACAGGGTCATTTCAATTGGCAACCCAGCCAGCCGTTATCGTAAATCCGTCATGGTGGCCCTGGTTGCCATTTATTCCCTTCCGTATCAGCCTTTCAATCGGTGGATAATGAACCTGCGAATTTGTAGAACATGCGCATACTCGCGGTAGACCCCGGTTCCAAACGGATCGGACTTGCCCTGAGCGATCCTACCGGCACCATTGCCAATCCATTGACTGTGTTGCAGCACGTCGCGCGCCTGTTGGATGCTGCTGCGGTGGCAGAATTGGCAGCCGTGCATGCCGTCGGTTTGATCGTGATCGGCCAGTCATTCGATGATTCCGGCCAGCCTTCCTTTGAGGGACGCCGGTCGATGCGTTTTGCTGAAGCATTGCGGACGCAGACGACCGTTCCGGTTGTCCTGTGGGAAGAAGCATTCACCACCCAGGATGCCCGTCTGGCTCGAATCCAGATGGGTGCTTCCCGCCGGAACCGGTCCGGTCACCTGGATGATTTGGCTGCCACTGTTCTCCTGCAGTCTTATCTGGATACCAATCCGGGAGGAAATCGAAATCAATGAAGCGTTCCCGTTCCTGTCTCCCTGGTCTACTAATTTCAACCATCCTGGTTGGCTTGCTCCTGCTGGTGGTAGTCGTGATCCTTCCGGCGTTGGCCTGGAATACTTTTGGAGCGCCTGATCCCGGCTTGAATCCCTTTCAGCGTCTCAGCTATGGTATCGACTTGATCTGGCATGCCAGTGATCTCACTCAGCCACGTGATCCCTCCGGACTGGAGCAGGTTTTTGTAATTCAACCAGGGGAAAGCGTTACTTCGATTTCCGATCACTTGGAGATGGCCGGCCTGATCCGCAGCGGTCGCACTTTTCGGGCTTACCTGATTTGGACAGGGTTGGATACCATCATCCAAACCGGCACCTACCATCTCAGCCCAGCGCTGACCGGTCGCGAAATCGCCGGGATGCTAAAATCCACCAGCCTGACCGATGTACCGTTTAATGTCCTGCCGGGTTGGCGCATGGAAGAGATTGCGGCTACTATCCCGACCTCCGGATTGGATGCCACCTCTGCTGACTTTCTGGCGGCTGCTGCGACACCTGCAAACCCGCCCGATTATTTACCGGTCAGCGCGAGCACCGAAGGATTTCTGGCGCCGGGTGCCTATACCCTGCCGCGTTCGACTACTGCGGAACAACTGGTTTTCCTGCTCGTGCAAAATTTCTCCTCCCAATTAACTCCCGAGCTGCGCAGTGGTTTCGCCAGCCATGGGTTGAGTGTTTACCAGGCGGTCACGTTGGCTTCGATCGTTCAAAGGGAAGTGATCGTCGACGAAGAAATGCCGATGATTGCGTCTGTATTCTATAACCGGCTCTCCATCGATATGCCTTTACAGACCGATCCTACTGTTCAATATGCCCTTGGTTATAATTCTGCTCAACATACCTGGTGGACCAATCCGCTCAGCCAGGCTGATCTGAACCTCGACTCCCCCTACAATACTTATATTTATCCCGGTCTGCCCCCCGGACCGATTTCGAATCCCAGCCTGGCAGCCTTACAGGCGGTGGCTTTCCCGGCGCAGAGTAATTATTATTACTTCCAGGCGCGTTGTGACGGGTCCGGGTTGCACAACTTTGCACAAACCTTAGAACAGCACCAGCAGAATAATTGTCCTTGAAATCCCCTGGATCGATGATTTCCTGATTACTTCCGAAAACCATCCCATACTGCCAACGCCGGTTTGGGGGTGCGATTTGCACTGGTCAAGCCGACCGAAGCAAACATCCCCAGCGTATTGATATCCCCATCCTGGCCTTTTTGTTTCATGAATTGTGCGTACGAGTTTAAATTAAAGTCATTTAGCAGCAGGTAGATCCAGAACGCCAGCCGGGTTCCTCCTATCTGGGAATGGATGGCATTCAGGTATTCCACCTGGTCTTGAGGTGATCCGTTCGCTGAGCCGACTGGAGTTGAAGTATAGCCGCCTTCCGCAACTGCCAGGGGTTTGGTTGTGCGGCCAAGCAGCGGGGAATAGTAATTCGATGGAATCTCTGCGCCGCTATTGAAAACCACAAAAGGATAGGATGAAATGGCCCAAATATCCAATTTGGGCTCGAATTGTTCGATCTGGTCCCAGTCAATCACATATGCTTTGCCATGCGCCACAGATGGTATTAAGTTATTGAGCTCCTCCCATTGGAATGTGACAAAGACATGTGTTTCTGGCGCCTCCGCTTTTACCAGGTCGTAGGTGCTTTTGTACAGGCTCAGGAAATCCTGGAAATCTTCTGGATGAGTATCTGCATAGGTATTGATCTCGGACGCCAAACCCAGGTAATGTGGGTGGAACTCCCGTAGGATGCGCAGGGTGAAATTAGTGTAAGCTGCCCGCACCTGCGGGTTGGCAAAACTGGCTTTCCACCCGAACGGCAGACCGGCAAATTCCCTGCGGTTCAGACCGTTCAATGGATCGACTACGAAGACCACCTCCAGGCTATTTTGCCTGGCCAGGATATATTGATTGTGGATGTCGCTGATGGCGCTCGAGTCCGCCTGTACCGATTTTGTAAAGTCTGCCCAAGGGATATTTTGTTGCAGCAGTACTACATCGCCGTGTTGACCGATTGCCTGGTAGGTATCGATGACGCTTTGCTGGCTGACCTCAGGAGGGGAGGGGAAAAAACCGTATAAGGTGCGTCCCAGAGTGTAGGGGGAAATTGCCAGGCTGGGTATCGCTCCGGGAGTCGTTGCCGGAGTCGATGAGCATGCCATGATTGCCAGAAAAAGCACCAATACGATCGAGATAAATGGCGGCTTCATTCCTTGTTTTGTTTTTTGGGTTGAATTTCGCCGGCAATTTCTGCGTAATCTTTTGTGACAGTTTTCTTTAATGATCCGCCCAACAGCCGGATTAGTTCAGCGGTCCATTGCGCCTTGCTTTCAGCGTCCAGGCGGCTCCACGTGCGGCTTTTTATTTCCAGGTAGGTACCCAGTTTGGGGTTTTCGACGTTATCAAGGTTTATGAAAAATTCTTCGTCCTTGTAGCGGATTAACCAACGCAGGCGGTCCTTGTCGATCAGGATCTCCTTGCTTGGTTTGAAGTATTCACGATAGAAACGCAAGCTGTTGGTGGCCGGTGCAAAATAACGGATGCGTGAAAGCAGAACATTATGGGCGAAATCGCCCTCACGGGAAGGTCCGATCAGGGTCAAACGGCCACGTACTCCCGTAATCTCATCCTTCTCATTGATGATTTCATCCTCTCGGTATCGTAGCCAGCCCTGGTCCACGTCTTCGAAGGTAAAGTAAGCGTCGTGTTGGTGATAGTGTCTGGCACGAAGGATTTCGATTTCCGGCTTTTTTAGGGCTTCCATCACCTGCGGTGAATCGGATAGTTTGACCTTGACCTGCACTTCAAAGGATTCCTCTTCAGCGGAACCACCCAATGCGACCAATTTCGAAAAGACGGATTGTTCGCGTTTCCATCAGGAAGATATCGATCTTCCTGGCGTATTCGTTGGCGGCGGTCACCAGGTTACTCTCATTTACGGTCAATAACTTACGCTCCTGCATCAACCATTTCCCATTTACCATTACGTCGCTGACGTCTGTGGCTTTGGCCGCATAGACCAGTTGCGCATATGGGTTGTCGTGGTCACGCCGGAAGCGCGGAGAGTTGTGCAGGGGCGTGATATCCACCAGGATCAGGTCGGCACGCTTGCCGGGTTCGAGTGATCCGGTCACATCGCCGAGGTGCAAGGCGCACGCTCCCAGGCGAGTGGCCATCGTCAATGCCGTAGCCGCCGGCACCACGGTTGGATCGTTGCTGTATGTTTTTGCAATAAACGCTGCCAGCCGAATTTCCTCGAACATATCCAGGTCGTTGTTGGAAGCCGGGCCGTCCGTGCCGATCCCCACGTTCAGGCCTGTCTCCAACATTTTTTCGACCGGGGCAAAGCCCGAAGCCAGCTTCATGTTGGAGGATGGGTTGTGCGCCACGCCTGCCCTGGCGTGCATCAAGGTGCGCATCTCACCTTCATCGATATGGACACAGTGTGCCGCCAACACTTTGGCTTCGAACAGACCCTGTTTCTTGACGTACGGCACCACCGGCATTCCGTTCTCCCGGCGCATATTTTCCACTTCCAGGGCGGTCTCCGAAATGTGGATGTGCAACGGCACGTCGAACTCGACGGCCAGTTGCGCCGTGGCCTGCAGGATCTCGGGGGTGCAGGTATAGGGGGCATGCGGTGCCACCGAGGGCGTGATCAAGGAGTGCCCTTTCCAACGCTGGATGAAATCGCGTGCGGCTGCCAGGGAATCTTCGTAAGATGCAGCATCCGGGGTAGGGAATTTGAGCACCGTTTGCGAGCAGACCGCTCGCAAACCCGCCTCTGAAGTCGCTTTGGCCACGTCTTCTTCGAAATAGTACATGTCGGCAAAACAGGTGACTCCGCCTCGGATCAGTTCTGCACAGGCCAATTGCGTACCTAGCCGGACGAAATCCGGGGAGACGAATTCGCGTTCGACCGGCATCATATATCCCATCAACCAGACGTCCAGGCGCAGGTCGTCCGCCAGACCTCTTAATAGTGTCATCGGGACATGCGTGTGGGCGTTTACCAGGCCCGGCATCAGGATTTTACCTGCGCAGTCGACGGTTTGCTTTGCAGTGTAGGCTTTCCTGATGTCCGCTTCGTTTCCAACAGCAACCAGGCTGTCCCCGAGAATGGCGACAGCGCCGGGTTCGTACTGGTGCATTTCTTCGTCCATACATAAGACGAGCGCATTCACGAGGAGAAGGTCGGCTGATTGGGTCATTTGGTCTCCTTTATCCGGTTATTCGAGTGGCAAATTTTTCTCGGGTGCAGGCTTCCTGGCAATCAAGCGCAACCAGTCCAGGGCGTTGTTGACAGCCCAACGCGGGGCATTCTTTGGATGGCCTCCGTAGGCCTGATGTTGTTCGGACTGGCCTTGTGGGGTCAGCAGGATCATGGAAATCCTCTGCCCACCTTCGAAATCCGTTAGCATCAGACCGAGGATGGCCGAAGCGTTAAATTCCCCGCGAATTTTATCTGACAGTTTTGCCGGTGAATCGTTCCGCAGGTCAACCTGGCGTCCCCCTAAATAGACTACGTTGTTCGCTTGTGCCATACGGTGAAGCAGCGCCCCGCCCAGTCCGCTCTCGAAACAAGCCAGACTCCAACCCCTTTGGGCCAGCGCTTCGAGGGTGACTCCTTCCAGGGTATCGGCATCGACTCCGAAGAGTTTCTCCCCCAACCGGTCCCGCAAATCCTGTTCCACCTTGGCGATCATGCGGTTGGCCTCGTCAGGTGTGGGAGCTTTGGCAGCAATCCGAATGTCCACGACACCCGAGTGAGCGGTTAATCCGATGGTGGGGTTAGTGAGCACCTCCAGATCGCCAATCTGATCGTCGAGCGCCCCTTCACCGATCCCACTGACGTGTAGCGTTCTCACCTGGATCACTTCATGAAGGTTGAAGTGTTCCTGCAAATAAGGGATTACCGCATCTGTAAGCAAGGTCTCCATTTCACGCGGCACCCCCGGCAGCGTAATGACCACACGCAGCCCTTCTCCGGTAGGAGCCGGGTGTGTGGAATGCGTCTCAATAATGAAAGCCGGGGCAGTTCCGACCGGATTCTCGATGACGATGGCGCCTTTGGGGATAAAGGCCTGTCTTTTTTGATTCTCTGTCGGGGTGCGACCATAGTGGGCGATCCGGTTGACGATTTGTTCCCATAGCTCAGGATGGAATTCGAGCTCCGTTCCGGCTGCCTCCGCGATGGCTGCGCGCGTGGGATCGTCCACGGTTGGCCCGAGGCCACCGGTGGTGATCACGATATCTGCTCTTTGGAGTGATTCCCTGACAGTAGCGGCGATGCGACCGGCATTATCCCCGACGGTTTGGGTGCGGAAGATGTCCACGCCCAGGCCCCGCAGGCTTTGTGCGATAAAGCGGGTGTTCGTGTCGGCAGTTTCGCCTAACAGTAGTTCCGTACCAATGGTAATAATCTCTGCAGATGGCATGGTTGGATTATATTCGGAAAACCATCAGGGCGGCAGATACCTGCCGCCCTGACTTATCAATAATTGGCACTCTATAACCTGGTATGTTGGTACTATTTCGCGTACTTTATTCCATTCCCAGGTAAGCTTTTTGGACCATTTCGTTGCTCTTCAGATTGGAGGCGCTATCTTGCAGGACAATCTGTCCTGTCTGGATAACGTAGCCGCGATTGGCGATTGAGAGGGCCATTAGCGCATTCTGTTCCACAAGCAGGATTGTGGTCCCCTCCTTATTTATCACCTTGATCACATCGAAAATCGCCTCCACCAACACAGGCGCCAAACCCATTGATGGTTCGTCCATCAGGAGCAGGCGTGGGCGGGTCATCAGAGCGCGTCCGGTTGCCAGCATCTGTTGTTCCCCGCCGGAAAGCGTCCCGGCTACCTGGCGTTGGCGTTCTTTAAGACGCGGAAAGATCGTGTATATCCGCTCCAGATCAGTCTGGATGGCAGCCCGGTCACGCCGTGTGTAAGCACCCAGGTCGAGATTCTCTGCTACGGTCAGCCTGGCGAAAATTCCCCGCCCTTCCGGGACCATTGCCACGCCTTTCGAGACGATCTCGTGTGCCGCGAACGGGCCGAGGTCAACGTTTTCCAGGAAAATGCTGCCCTTGCGCGGTTTCTGCATGCCGCAGATGGAGCGTAATGTGGTGGTTTTCCCGGCACCGTTTGAACCGATCAGCGTGACGATCTCTCCTTCTTCCACTGTCAGGGAGATGCCTTTTAGGGCATGGATGTTCCCATAATACGTATGAATGTCGTTTACTTCAAGCATTGCCATAGAATGAACCTCGTGTTCAGGCGGGTTGTGCAGCGGCGTTACTCAGCCCTGAGGCTGCGCCACTACCCAGGTAAGCTTCGATGACGCGTGGATTAGCCTGGATCTCTTTAGGAGATCCCTCGGCAATCTTCGCACCGTAATCCAGAACGGCAATTCGATCGCTAATTCCCATTACCACGCGCATATCATGTTCGATCAGCAGGATGGTGATATTCAATTCATCCCGCAGTTGTTGGATAAAGTGCATCATTTCGGTCAATTCGTGCGGATTCATCCCGGCTGTCGGTTCGTCGAGCAGCAATAGTCGTGGTTGACTGGCCAGCGCTCGTGCAATTTCCAGTCTGCGCTGTGCCCCGTAGGGAAGATTGCGTGCGAGATGGTCGCCTAGCCCAACCAGGCCGACAAAATTCAACAATTCCCTGGCTCTTTCCAGGGCCGCTTTTTCTTCTTTCATGACTCGAGGTGTGTGCAGGATTGCATCCGCCCAATTAGCGCGCAGGCGGGAGTGTTCGCCCACCAGGATATTTTCGATCGCGCTCATGGTCGTGAACAATCGGATGTTCTGATAGGTTCGGGAAATGCCCTGGTAGGTCACCCGGTCAGGGCTGAGACCAACCAGGCTCTTCCCGTAAAACAGCACGTCGCCATGTTCCGGCTCGTAGAAATCCGGTGATACAGTTGTAGAAGGTAGTCTTCCCGGCGCCGTTGGGACCTATGACGCTGAAGATGGCGTGTTCTTCGATGGCCATGTCCACAGAATTTACCGCGGTAAGACCGCCGAATTGTTTGGTCAGGGAGCGGGTTTCAAGTGCTATGGTCATTATTCCCGCCCTTCTTTTGGAGCTTCTATCACCCCGGTATCTTTATCGATCTCCATTTTCCGCCGCGACGAGGGAATGATTCCGGCAGGCCGCCAGAGCATCATCACAACCAGCAAGGCTCCAAATACCATCACACGATAATCCTGCAGTTGCCTTAGCACCTCCGGAAGCCCTTTCAAGACGAGTGCGCCGGCGATAACGCCAGGGATATTGCCCATTCCGCCGACGATCACCACCGCCACAACGTTGATGGAAACCATCAGACTGAAATCATCTGGGCCGGTGAACTGGTTGCGGGAGGCAAACAGGGCGCCGCCCAAGCCTGCGAAAGCCGCGCCGATTGCAAAGGCCAGCAGTTTTTGGGTCAGGGTGTTGATTCCCATGGCCTGGGAGACGGTTTCATCTTCCCGCATGGCTTCCCATGCGCGGCCCGACCCGCGAGTGCTGCAACCGGTTGGTGACGAATATGACCAGCAGAACTGCCAGGAAAATCAGGTAAACGTAATCGATGCCGCTGTTGAACGGCTTTCCAAACAGGGTCGGCCCGCCGATGGCAGCCACTCCTTTTGGACCGCCGGTAAAGGCAGTCAGGTCATCGCTCTTGCTCAGGATCCGGATGATCTCTCCAAATCCAAGCGTTACGATGGCCAGGTAGTCCCCGCGCATTCGCAGGACCGGAGTGCCCAACAGTAGGCCGGTAAGAGCTGCAAGTATTACCCCAATTGGAAGCACGATCCAGAAGTTCCACATAAGGTGGTGCGGGGCAGGTGCAGTCAGCAGGGCCATGGTATATGCGCCTATGGCGAAGAAAGCCACGTAGCCCAGGTCGAGCAAACCGGCCAGGCCAACCACAATATTCAAACCCAGTCCTAGCAGGACGTAGATGCCGATGGTGCCGATGGTGTAGTTCCAATACTGACCGGCCCGTAACGGTACGATGATAAGCAACATCAGTCCGAATGCGTAAATTGCATAGCGGGTGAATTGCGAGGAGCGAGCCTGTTTGACAAAAGAGCGCTGGTTGAATTTTCCCCACGAATTATTCCAGGCGGCCGATCCACGCATACGCCAACTACCCCGGAACACTCCCCGGCTTAGCAGGCCGCCCAAGAATTCCGGTCAGCGTCATGAACACAAGATAGAATAATCCACCAGCCACCGGCGTTTTTGCAAGCAGGAATTGGATAGTTGCTGCTGGGAGGACTTGTGACAGGTACTTGTTCATTGGTACCCCTCGCAGGTTCAACGTCCCGACCAAAATGGCCAGTCCACATACCAGCAAGCCGTGCATCAGGCCGGAAACCAGGCTACCCAGCAGGGCATTCCCCCAAGGATCCGTTTGGCTGCCTTTTTCTTTGCGGGACCCCAAAGCCCCGGCAGCCAACCCGATCAGGCCCATGAAGATAAGCATGTTGACCATTTGAGGCGTCAGGCCTTGGAAAGGCGCGGCATTCTTATTTCCGAAGAGTTCGGCCAGAATATCTGCTACCGTGCCATTGAAACCGATCAGGAACAGGAAAATGGTGACGATGCCGAAGGTGGTCCCGGCATTCAGTGCATGTTTGAATTGCTTTATCATCACACTTTCTCCTCAGTCAGGACTTCGCCTATAATACCGGTCGGACGGAAGATCAGCACCAACACCAGGATGGCAAAGGCGATCACGTCTTTTAACTGGAAGCTGATCCCCAAAATGGCCGGTGCGATTGATTCGACCAACCCAAGGAACATGCCTCCCAACATGGCGCCTGGAACGCTGCCGATACCGCCCAATACGGCTGCAGTAAATGCCTTGATGCCGGGCAAGAAGCCAACATAATAGTAGACCAGCCCGAGGTGGATGCCCCACATGACACCTGCCGCACCCGCCAACGCTCCACTGATGATAAAAGTTTGGCTGATGACGCTATCCACATTTACGCCCATCAGGGCCGCCACCTGTTTGTTTTCGGCCACCGCACGCATGGCGCGCCCTAATTTGGTGCGCATGACCAATAAATACAAGCCAAGCATGAGCAGGATCGAAACCACAACCGTCAAAACCCCTGTATATGCCAGGATGACGGTATGACCTCCAATCGGGATGCTCCAACCGTCCCCGCGTGTCAGGATGAGCGGATTGGCATAATCACGGCGCTGCGTACCGAAGAGCAATTGGCCGGCGTTTTCAAGAAAAATCGAGGCGCCGATGGCTGAGATCAAGGGTACCAGGCGGGGGGCGTTGCGCAAAGGCCGGTAAGCGATTTTTTCCAGATAGTAGCCGCCCAGGGCTGCGATGGCAGCTCCGACAAGAAAGGCCAAAATTACGGCGATGACAGGATGTGCATCGCCGTAAGAAAATTTCGGATTAGCCAGTGTGGGAGCGGGAATGGACTTGAGAAATTCGAAGACAAAAAAACCACCAAATGCGCCTACCATCATAATATCGCCATGGGCAAAGTTGATCATGCGTAAAATACCATAAACCAGGGTATAACCGATGGCGATCAGAGCATATACACTTCCAAGAATGACACCTGCAATAATAAACCTTGCCCATGTGTCAGGTCCATAAGTCGGGTTGCCGATAAAAACAACATAAAGCCGCCAAAGCAAGTATCCGGCGAAAAGAATTCCAAGTATGGTTTGTATAACCTTATAAGTACTAACACGCCGGGCGTGGGATTTTGTACTGGGCATGGCCCTTCTCCTCAAAGGTGGAGTTGCGTAAAATAACAACGGGGCAAGCGAGGCTTGCCCCGCTGTTATTCAATTTATTTCACGGGCAAAGATTGGAGACCCATTAAATTAGGGAACTATAATCCATGCGCCGTCTTTAACCAAATTCAGGATGGGGTTGGAAGCCGAGCATTCACCCGTGGAATCGCAGGAGATGACACCAGAAATACCCTGGTAATCTGAGGTTGCGCGGACAGCCGCAACGAGGGCACCACGCGGGATGTACAGGTTACCATCCGAACCGACCACTGCCACGCTCTCGATGGCTTTGATCAGAACGGCTGCAGCGTCATAGGCGTTCCAGGTATAGGTGGAAAGCTTGCCGGCTTCGACGCCGTAAGCGGCCAGATAGGCAGCATCAAAGGCAGTCTTGGCAGGTGATTCGGGCGGATTCGGAGCAGAAGTGGCATATACGCCTTCGCCATTGGCGCCGGTGCGGTCGATGAAATCCTGACCGTAAATGCCGTCATCGCTGAAGAAGATTGCCGAGCCGAGGCCGGCGGTCTTCATCTCATTGACGAGGATGACTGCTTCCGCGGTGTAACCACCATAATAGATGGCGCCAGGATTCTTGGAAGCGACGTCAGCCAATACTGCGCTGTAGTCGGATTCACCGGGAGTGATGGCCTGGAAGGTAACCACGGTGCCGCCCAAAGCTGTGAAAGCATCGTTGACTACCTGGGCAATGCCCTGGCCGTATGAAGAACCATCGTGCATGACTGCCAGATCGGTGATCTTCAGGGTATTGTAAAGATATTCGGCATCGTACTTGCCTTGCTTGCCATCGGTGAATACGTTACGGTTGAAGACCTTGGAACCAGTGGTGGTCAGGGTGGGGTTGGTGGCTGACGGGGACATCATGGGGATGCCGGCGGCTTCATAGATCGGAATAGCGGCCGCGGTAGCGCCCGAGAAGATGTGGCCTTCGATGGCGACGATTTGCGGATCGGCAACGAATTTGTTGGCAACCGCTGCGCCACCTTCGCCGGTCCCACCGTCATCCTGGGCGTCCAGTTCGAACGAGAAACCCTGGAATTGGCCGGCATCGGAAACGGCAAGTTTGGCAGCCTGGGAAATGTCGGTACCGAAGGCGGCATTATCACCGGTCATGGGTGCACCCATACCGATCTTGATTGCCTGGCCGGAAGTGAAAACAGCGCAGCCGACAGAGTCGGTTTTACAAACGTCTTCCGGCATGGCAGCAGGCGCTGCGGTGGCAGGCGCCATGGTAGCAGGCGCCATGGTGGCGGGTGCTGCGGTGGCAGGCGCTGCGGTGGCAGGCGCCATGGTGGCAGTAGGTGAAGTACCGCAGGCAGCCAGAAGCATGCTGGCGACCATAACGGCAGTAACGATCAGGGTAAGGCGTTTCATAGATTGCTCCTCCAAAGGTTTGGTGAAATCGGTTAAGAACTTCGTTGCACATACTCTCCATCATTGGCTAAGCCGACCGGGCTCAAAGGTTTGTCTGTAACCACCTCCTTTTGGATAAGATTTTATTAAGTGATGAGCGTAAGCACTACTCATCATGTTTCTTAAGGAAAAAGCGTGTGCTCAATTATCTTAAGATTCGGGGAATTTTTAAAAAATATACGGCGTATTAAATCGAGGATTATTATACAAAATCCCGCAACGGTCAAGGTTTTTGATCGTCTATTTTCTATTTCATTAATGCGGGAAAGCCGTGTCCAACCACTGCATGGGGCTGACCTGCACACCATTGACCCAGATTTCGAAATGGAGATGCGGACCGGTCACACGCCCCGTGGCACCGATCTTCCCGATTAATTGTCCGGCTGTAACATGGTCGCCTACAGCTACGTCGATTTCCGACTGGTGATAGTAGCAGGTGAAAACTCCCTGACCGTCATCGATGATGGTAGCATTGCCTCGCACCGCCTTGAGCCCGGTAAATACCACCACGCCGTCTGCAGCAGAATAGATATCCAGCGGATGGGCTTCCGAGCAAACTCCGAAATCGATGCCGGTGTGGAAGTTATGCAAGGCGCCTCCATTGTAGGTGCGACGGTCGCCAAAACCGGCTCGAATGCAGTACTGGCTATCGACCGGTAACTGGAAAGTACCCTTCCAATACTTTTCCGGAGTTATCACGGATGTCAGGGAAGTCAGCCATTCCTCTTCCGGACCGGTTACCGCCGGATCGATCGTTGCCGGATCCACTTCCAGGGGCGGATCTGTGGGGTAATTCCCGGAGTTTACCATTACCATTTGTTCGAAGGATTGGACCGAACCATCCGCCCGGGTGATATCGAGCCTGAGTGGATAGATGCCTGGGTCCAGGTCGGCGGCAACCCCCTGGAGTGCAACCTGTGTGTTTGCTTGGGTGGTGTAGAAATGCAGCGGGTGGTCAACCAGCACCCCGCCCATTGTCACTGCTTCTGATGTGACCACCTTGATTTGCGCGGTGATCCCCTGTGTGATCGGCAGTGGGTCTACCTCTGCAGAAACCAGCGGGGCAGGAAGGCCGGAGGGCGGCGCAGTCGAGTCCCCAGACGGCAGATAGAGTACATCCCCGGGCAACCCGGCGGATGGTCCGCTTAGCCCGTTTACTTGTGAGATGCTCCAGGGATCGCTATCATCCTTTACCGCCATCTCGAGCAAGGTCTCTCCCGGATCCAGGCTGGCACGAGAGGTCCAGGCGGGCTGGTCCTCCTGTTGCAGGATGACGAGTTGGTACCCGACGAATAACTCGGTCGGGCTGACGATGTGATTAAGTTTTATCAATAGGGATGGGTCGACCCGGTATTGCCGGCTGAGGCTTTCCAGTGTCTCGCCAAAGGGAACCGGTACGGTGATCAGGGTTCCGGTCAGCCCTTCCAGCCCGGGGATGATCAGCTTGTCGCCGACGTAGATCTCCTGTCCCGAAAGATTGTTGATTGCTTCCAGGTCGGTCACGGAGACGTTGAAGCGGCTGGCGATATCCCAGAGCGTATCACCCTGCTGAACGATGTACACAGGTCCCAGCGCAGGGGTGGGAGTTTGGGCTGAGACTGGAGACGCTGATAGGAACAGGAATAACGCCAGGAAGATGGTGATGAGACGTTTACGCATCTTGGAACTCAATCTTGTCACCAATCTTGAACTCGTTCAAACGGTCGGGATGGATTTCGAGGGTATAACGGGCTGCCTGCCGAGGGGCATAAGCCAGGTGCCAGGAGCGCGCCAGCAAGGTGTCTACCACGGTGTGTCCTGAATTGATCCAGATGACGGCCAAGTCCATGTAGACGAAGAGCATGTGGATGGAAGTGTCGATGCGGCTGTCACGCCCTTCAACCAGCAGGAGACCCTGTTCATGTTCGAGGTTGGAGCGGAACATCAAGCCGCGCAACCGGCAAAAGTAACTATCACAATAAATTGCCTGCAGAAGTGCAGGCAACGGATGGCTATTATTTTTGAGGTGAATGTGTTTCATAAAGAGTGGGAAATGGGGCGGTAGACTGACCCGCTATTTTCAAGCCTGGATCAGGCTTCCTTCTTTTCCATCAGCACTTTGTCTACACTGTTCAACAATTCTTGAGGACTGAACGGCTTGGCGATGTAATCGTCCACCTTGGCAATGTGCAGTCCGAGAACTTTGTCGATACTCTGCGCCCGTGCCGTGACGACGATAACCGGGATGGTCTTCATTTTTTCGTCAGCCTTCATTTTTTGGTAGACTTCCCAGCCGTCCATATCAGGCATCATCAGGTCGAGCAGAACCAGGTCTGGTCGGATCTTATTCAAAACATCCAAGCCTTCCTGGCCGCTGGTGGCTCCCTGGACGTCGAAACCACGCCGGCTGAGGATCAACCTGATCAGGTCGATCATCTCCTGTTCGTCTTCGATGCATAGAATGACTTTCGCTTTATTTTCAACCATTATGAGCCACCTGAACAAATCAAGTTTACCACAATATGAATTGGGAGATATGGAAAAACCATCAGTAGCGTTTTCGATAAGTTTTACAGGGGTTTGAGAAATAAAAAGTCCCCAAAATATTTCCACTAATGGACGTCTGAAAAATTGGGGCAACAGATACAAGAATCGCGAGAGCCGGGGACGCCGGCCCCGGCTCTCTTGAAAGGAGGAGAAGAGAATCGCCTTACCTGCATAGTTTACCAGTTTGTCAAAAAAGTGCTTGACGCCTGCTCTACGCTCAGCCTACTTCAACCTGACAGCTTCATGAGCGTTTATTAATGAAAAATTTGGTTCATCTCAATAATAGAGGGCACATTACAGAATTTTGGGAAGATACAAAAACCTGCTCAGGAGACTGATTCTAGTGGCGGGTTGGTTGCCTCCAGCCATAAGACCAGTAGGCTTATGGCGCAGTCACCATTAAATTGTTGAAATGGATTTCGGCCGGGACGCCATTGTCATAAGTTCCCGCACCCAGGTCGATATCTCCCTCTGTGAAGCTGGTGTCTTGCCCATCGAAAAGCAACCTTCCGTTTACTTCTAGCTGTTAACTCGTCTCCAGCGCAGGTGGCCACCAGGTGGTTGGTGGTCATTCCCGGAAGGATCGCATCTGATTTCTGCCATTGTCCTCCCTGGACGAGAAGAATGCGTTTCCCGTTCTTGTAATAATTCACAGAGTAGTACCCGTCTGCGCGCACTTCGAACAGGTAACCATCCGCATTGGATTGGATGCGGCAGCCGATGTGATAGCTGAAATTATTGTCGCTGGGTCCGCCATAAGGAGTGGCATCCACGGCAATGCGGGTATCCCCAAATAGCCGGTTGGCTTCCCCATAAGAGCTGAATGCACTTGATTTTGAGACAACAAAATAGTTACCGTCCTTATATCCTGCAGCATCCAGTTTGGCGCTAAAGATACTCCAACCGCTGGAAGGGTCGCTAAAATCGTCTTCATAGGGTAACTCGTAATACAGGGGGACCGCCGAATTGACTCTCCTCAGGAACTTGACTTCCGAGTAGCCATCGGAAGTAGAAGTATCCGCGATCAGCCTGTCATTCGTCAAACCCGTGGTTTTGTACGTGACCGACCAACTTCCAAATTGGTCCGATTGCTTGTATGTCCAGGTCAGGCTGTTACCGTCCCAGGACTGGTCTGTCAGGCTGCGCTGGCTTGTCCCGGTTGCATTTATGCCGGTGACTGAATACTGGTCGGCTTGCTGTTCAATGGTAAAGACCACCTCTCCGACTTGCCAGAAACCCGCCAGGCTGGGTGGTTGCGTAACAGTGGGTTCCAGGGTTGGGGAAGGTGTGTCTGTCGGTAGGGAAGTCAGACTGGCCAGGATCGGCGATGGAGTAAATGTCGGGGTGTCCACGCGGGTCGGGTTGCCGGCACCAGGAGAACACGAAACCAATAATATTCCCAGACATGCGGTCAACATTACTAGTCGAATTTTCACGCTGCTGCCTCTCTCACGCGGAAAGCCTTAAAACTCGGCCCTCGATTTTCGCATAGCCGAACTTTCCACAGGGTTTTATACCTTATCCTAATACAGACTTCGCCGGAAAGTCCAAATTTACGGTTTTACTGTTGCCATGGGCGGCAGCGTTTGCAAATACATGAAGATCGCAGTCAGCTCATCGTTGGTATACGTCCCGATCGTCTTCCAGGGCATTTCGTCCGGGTTCAACTTGTGTCCGGTTGGCGTGACCCCGTTGTGCAGGGTATTCACGAATTGGTCAACGCTCCAGCCCTTCAAGTCTCCGCCCGGAGTCAGGTTGGGGGCTGCCATTGACCCGGGCTTGGCATTCTTGCCGCCTGCCAGCTGCGCTCCGTGGCAACCCTGGCAGCCGGACACATTCACCAGGTATTGCCCGTACGCGGCTGTCACATCAATTGCCGGGATGCTGGGGCGTTCCGTTTGCGCGATCTCGTTCGCCGGGACAATGTCCTTCCCGAATGCGCCTGCACCTGTCATGATGTACCCGATAAAATTCATCTGCGGATCGTTGTGCTGCTTGTCCACCGCCGGCACCGATCTGATATACGCGATGATATCGCCCAGGTCTTGGTCACTGAAATGCCAGAATTCCTGCGCAGGCATGATGACCAAGGCACGGCCTTTGTTATCCACCCCGTGCCGGATCGCCCGCACAAAATCCGCATTAGTGAATTCTGACCCCGCTCCATACTTGCTGGGAGTCAAGTTGGCTGAATCCACAATCATGAATGGTGCATTCAGCATATTCATGCCCGAAAGGTCAGCTCCGTGGCATCCCGCGCAAATTGCCTGCGTAAAATGCTTCCCGCGTGCGATCGACGCTGCATCCGTAGGGATCGGGATGTTTTCGTCCGGAATATTGTATGTTCTTGTGAACATGGCTTTGCCTTTAAAATAAAGCACGACCATCATAATTACGATAACCCCTAATAAGCCGCTCAGAACGATTCCAATCCACTTAAAAACCTTCTTCATAGTGTCCTTTCCTACTAATAAAAATAGATTATTTTGCTACCCAACGCTCTCGTCGTAACAAACAAACTCCAACAAATTTCCCTCCGGGTCTGGGAAATACAAGGATCTCACATGAATCCACTCGTGCTTGGTCACAACCACCTTCAACCCCAGCCCTTCCAGGCGTTTTGTCTCGCTATCGAAACTATCCAGGCGAATATTGAGTGCAATATGATGCAAGGTCGATTGGTCCGGGTTAAGTTCCAGGGACTTGGCGTTTAGGAACAACCGGTTTGTAGCGTCAAATAAAGCCAGGATTTGGGGATGACTTCCATAGCCCTGGGCAATATTGAAGAATACAAAATTATCCTCCCGCC
Source organism: uncultured Chloroflexia bacterium (assembly GCA_963814135.1). Classification (GTDB taxonomy): domain Bacteria; phylum Chloroflexota; class Anaerolineae; order Anaerolineales; family Villigracilaceae; genus UBA877. The sequence continues at coordinate 722,283 of CAWFBZ010000008.1, forward strand.
TAAGCACCTCGAGGCCGACAACTTCCTCGTAAAACCTGTCCATTAATTCCAGATCCCTGACACGGATCGAGACCTCTCCCAATCCTTTGACACACCGCTCTGTTTTGTTCATGCGCCTTTCCTTGCTGGTAGGTGGATGAAAGCTCGATATGTTGTTTACCGATATAAATCTGCCTGCAAACTCAATCTTCCGGTTGGATTCGCCTCAAATCCAACCTTAAAATTTGATTCCGAACCAATCCTGCCGATCATTGCCCGGGCATTGGCAGGGCGCCTAATTGCCTCAGAAACCCCAGGGCGTCGAAGATCACCCAATTGTCTGTGGCTTTTCCGTCAACAACCCGAAAAATCCCATTGCCGCTCACATCGACCGATTTCCCGGTCGCGGCGATGCCCATTAATTCTCCGGTATGGGTGCCGGATAAACTGAATCGGACTGCCACGAGGTTCCCTGCCGAGAAAATTTCCTCGAAGCAAAATTCGCGACTGGATAACCCTCCCCATAACGCAATCAACTGCCTGGCACCTTCCAACCCCTGCATCGGTGGCAGGGATGGGTCATGGTTAACCCAGTTTGCTGAGAATACCTTCCCGACATTTTCCTGATCGCCTTTTTCGATTAATCCAAACAATTCCCGGATGACGGATTGGTTGCTGGAATTGGACATGGATTTCTCCCATAAAAAAAGATAAGTTAATTAGGTAATATAAATCCATTTTATCTTATGCGTTTCCCTCAAGACAATAGGATATACGGGTCAGCCCACTTGAACCGCTTACCGTCTCATTTGACAACTAAGTCATCGGTCGAAAGCATCAATACTATTTTATATAGCTCCAGGCGGTGTCCCCCCCGCCGAGGAAAGTAACCTGTAAGGACACGGCGGCTTGAGCAAAATATTTGTGAAATCACTTTCGGCGATTTACTTATTACGGAAATTGTTTAATAGCGAGAGACTTTTGTTTTCGTGTTCTCAATCCCCGCTTTGTAAATATTCTGAAAGTTGCTTAAGCGAATCACCCCTTCGTATTAGACGTATAATGAATTTATCCCTTTAATCATGCTGGCTTGCACCGATTACCTTTCTTCATGAGGAGATTCGTTATGGCAAGACAATCGAAATCTTCGTCAACCGGTTTGCCTCCCGGCACAGCCGAATACCACAATATGCGCCTGCTTCTTGAATCCATTGTGAATGGCATTTCCGATATGATCTGGGCGGTCGATCCGCATGATTATGGGTTACTTACCTTCAATCACTCCTTTAGCGACGATTATTTTCGTGAACGCGGTATTCCCATGAAGATTGGCGACCGACCGCAGGATCTCTTTCCAGAAGGCGAGCTTGTCGAGCGCTGGCAGGCGTTTTATCAACGTGCCCTCACGGATGGGCCTTATCAGGTAGATACACAGGTCTTCGCCACCACGCACGTGCTCGAACTGCACTTCAATCTCCTTAATCGCGCCGGCAAGGTATTCGGAATATCGGTCTGGGGCAGGGACATCACCAACCGCGACCATCTGGAAAAGAAGCTGGCGCGCACAACTGGAATGTATCGACAATTATTCGAGAACTCCGGTTCAGGCGTGCTCATCATCGACCAGGATGGCAAGTATCTGCTTGCTAACAAGATTGCTGCTGCTAACCTGGGATCCACGCCTGATAATGTGGTTGGCCGTTCGATGTTCGACTTTCTTCCGCTTGACATTGCCCAGGCCTACATCGAACGGAATCGCGATTTGATCGCATCGGGGCAGAGACATGAATATGAGGATACCTTCCACCTCCCCGTTGGAGACCGCACTTTCATGGTCATCGACCAGTGCATCCAGGACGAGGAAGGCCGGAATTATGCCATCCAGAGTAGCAGTATTGACATCTCGTTACGAAGGCAGGCGGATGAGATCTTGCGCGATAGCGAAGAGAAATTCCGCCACATGTTCGAATACTCTGTTGCCCCCAAATCAATCACGCAACTTAACGGGGAAATGCAAGTCAACCAGGCTTTCTGTGACATGTTGGGCTATAACCGGGCTGAATTACAGCATTGCACCTGGCAGGAGTTGACCCACCCCGACGATATAAAGTTGAATGAAGCCGCTATCAATGAATTATTATCCGGTAGAAAAGAAACCATTCGTTTCACCAAACGATATATCCATAAGACTGGTTCAATTGTGTGGGTTGATATCGGCACAGCCCTGCGCCGCGGAAGGAACGGTCAACCGCTCTACCTTATCACTACCATTAATGATATCTCTGCTGCCAGGCAGGCTGAAGATGGTTTGCGAAAACGAGAGTCGTACCTGAGCGCAATCCTCGAGAATCAGCCCGGGCTTGTCTGGCTTAAGGATACGGATGGGCGTTTCCTGGCGGTGAACCAAAGTTTCGCACATTCATGCGGTCTTCGTTCGCCTGAAGAATTGATCGGGAAAACCGACCTGGATATTTGGCCTCAGGAATTGGCTGAAAAATATCGTGCTGACGATATCCGGATCATCCAGACGAAAACTTCCGCCGTAGTTGAAGAACTCATATTCGACCACGAGAAAATGACCTGGTTCGAGACGTTTAAAACACCTGTCCTGGGCGAAAAAGGCGACGTGATTGGTACCACCGGTTTCTCTCGTGATATCTCGGCCTCCCGGCAGGCCAAAGTCGCCCTCGAGGAAAGCGAAAAACGCTATCGCGGCCTTTTTGAGGATTCCCCGGTTTCCTTGTGGGAGGAGGATTTCTCGGAGGCCAAGCAGCGCCTGGAGGTCCTAAAACAATCCGGTGTGACCGATTTCCCCACCTACTTTGCGAACAATCCGCAGGAGCTGAAAGCCTGTATCCATGCCATCAAGGTGCTGGACGTGAATAAAGCCACCCTGGCTTTAATGAAGGCCAGTCGGAAAGACCAGCTTATTGGTAATCTGGACAAGGTTGTTCAGGTCGAGCCTCCTCCGGATTTTGTGGAGGAATTGATCAGCATTGCAGACGGTCGCCAGGAATATGAATGGGATGGCGTTGTCGTTGATCTGGAAGGCCATAAATTAAATGCCAGCTTACGCTGGGTTCCGGCTTCAGCTCACACCGAAACGTTGAAAAAAGTGATGGTATCTGTTTTAAATATGACCGATCGACGCCAGGAGCAGGCGCTCCAGCAGGCTGTCTACGAGGTTGCCACTGCGGCTGAGACGACCTCCTCCCTCGAAGAACTCTATCCACAGATCCACCGGATCATTGCTTCTGTCATGCCAGCCGAGAATTTCTATATCGCCCTATACGATCAGTCTGAAGATTTGCTGCACTTTCCCTATTTCCAGAACAACCAGGATGCTCCATATCTCAATGGGGTCAATCCCGGCAAAGGTGCAACTGCTTATGTCTTGCGCACGGGCAAATCCCTCCTGGCGACCGAAGCTGTCCATGAAGAATTGGAACGCCGGGGTGAAATGATCCTGTTAGGCGTCCGCTCTGCCATCTGGCTGGGCGTGCCTTTAATGGTCGAAGGCAAACCGATTGGTGTAATGGCAGTCCAACATTACACTGATCCAGAGGCATATAGTGAACGCGAGCAGCACATGCTCGAATTCGTCTCGACCCAGGTGGCTATTGCCATCAGCCGCAAACAGGCGGAGGAGCAACTCCGCCTTAGCGAAGAAAAGTTCCGTTCGATCATGAACCAGATCAGCGATATGGTTTACCAGACGGACGATCAAGGCAATATCACCTATGTTTCCCCGGCTTCCGAGCTCGTCTTTGGCTATTTTCCGTCCGAAATGGAAGGGCATCCTTTCACCGATTTCCTCGCCAGCACCGATGCATCCCGGACCATGAACACCTTTTCCAAGGCTCTTGCCACCGGTCAGCTTTCCAGCGATTTGGAATTATTCATGCGCCGGAAAAACGGCTCGCAATTCCTGGGGGAAGTGAATGGCGTACTATATCGTGGAGTGGATCATGTGGGTACTATTGGTATTATTCGAGACATCACCAAGCGCAAAAAAATAGAAGATGAGATCCGCCGGTTGAATGCCAACCTCGAGCGGCGAGTTGAGCAGCGCACCCAGGCCTTACAGGAAGCGCAGGGGCAGCTCGTTCGGCAGGAGAAACTTGCCACGCTTGGCCAGCTCGCTGGTGGCGTGGGTCACGAATTGCGCAATCCTCTGGGGGCTATTAACACCTCAGCGTATTACCTCAAACTGGTCTTACCGGATGCCAACGAGAAGGTCAAACAACACCTGGCCATGATCGAGCAGGAGGTCTTCACCGCCTCCAGGATTATCGGGGACCTGCTCGATTTCGGACGGGTTGTGACCCCCGACCAGAAACCCGTTTCTGTCTCTGAGCTGATCGAATTAGCTCTCAAGCGTTTCCCCCCGCCCCCTTCAGTCAGGGTTACCCGGAGAATCCCTGCCGACCTCCCGCATATTTTCGCAGACCCATTGCATGCCGAGCAGATCCTTGGCAACTTGATTACCAATGCCTGTCAGGCCATGCCTGCACCCCGGGCGGGCAGGCCAACTTCTGCCAAGGATGATAGCCGGCTCAGCATATCGGCCAGACTGAAAGATAACATGCTGGCAATTTCGGTCAGGGACAACGGTTCGGGGATCTCTCCCGAGAATATGGATCAACTCTTCGAGCCCCTTTTCACCACCAAGGCACGCGGCATTGGCCTGGGCCTGGCGGTCAGTAAAAAACTCGCCCTGGCCAATAATGGCCGGATAGAAGTCAGGAGTGTCCTTGGGAAGGGCAGCACATTTACGCTTTATCTCCCGGTATCGGGGATTTTGATTGAATTTTGAGCAAAGCCTCCTGTGCCTGCTATTTGCGATATTCGAGCCTGGGATCGCGTTCTTTACGGTCCGTTTTCTGCGGTCCGGATCGAAGCTAATCCGCACAGCATGCCCGTTGGCGCCCATCTGACTTAGCTAAAGATATTCCTGGATGTAAATGGTCATGCTTCCGGTATCTTCATCGCTCTTTTTATTCGCATTGCGACCATGGAGTGTTGCTGAAACCTCATGAAAACGAAAATGAAGATTGCCCTGGCAGGCGGGGGTGGAGAGCGGGACTCGCGCCTGCTCGATGAAGTATTTGCTGCATGGTTGGGTCCACGCGGTCGTTTGCTCTACCTGCCGCTGGCTTTGCGTGGCCTGGGCTCTTTCCAGGCTGGCTTTGAATGGTTGTCTGCAACCTTTGCACCCCTGCAAGTCACCGATATCAGCATGTGGACCGACCTTTCCACCCATTCCGCCAAAGATCTGGCAGATTTCGATGCTGTCTACCTGGGAGGCGGGAACACCTTTTCGTTGATGCAACAGCTTTGCGAGAGTGGTTTCGATCGCCATCTCACTTCATTCCTGCAAGGGGGAAAAGTGGCTTACGGCGGCAGCGCTGGAGCTATCGTATTGGGCCGCGATATCCGAACTGCCCGCCATCTTGACCCAAATGAAGTCGATCTGGCGGAAACGCGCTGCCTGGACCTGTGCGCCGGTCACACAGTATGGCCGCATTACACCTTACAGGACGACCCTCTGATAGTTGCGTATATCCAATTTTACGGCCAACCTGTTCTGGCGTTATCCGAGCGCTCCGGGGTTGTCCTGGATGAAACTGGATTCCATTCCGTCGGCTATTTCCCTGCTTACCGATTTGATTCGCACGGCAAATCCCGCCTCCCTGATCTTGACACTCCTGGCTCTCTCTGACCTTTATCCACCATTCATCTCACAGGCCCCGTTATTCTTTTTACGACCACATTTTTCTCGTTCTCTCGTACAAGCGTGCCCATTCCGGTCAGGAACGGGCACACTTGTGTCACCTTTAGTTCATTATTGAGAGTGTTGGTTACATATTATGGCAGTTTACTGACCAATGATTCAGCCAGAGCCTTTTCTGCCGCCTGCACAACCGATGGATCAAGGGGTTGGTAGGTCAGGTCACTTAATTGGAACAGGTATTCACCATCCCCCTTTAGCACAAACAATGCATTGGCGGAATTGGTATTGTAAAATGCCTGATCTCCCAGTCCCGGAACGACCTGTGCCATGTCTCCAAGGTTGGCGAGCGTGGTGTTCATCGCCTTGATCCCACCTGTGTGGGAATAGGTCAGGTCCATGCTCAGGTTTGCGCTGGTGTAATTGCAAACTCCACCCGTATTGCCCCTTTGAATGGAATCAGCTGCAACCCCAAGCGCCTGGCCGACTTCCTCATTTGTAAGAATTGCACATACATCAGTGCTTGCATTGCCGGATGCCGAACCTGCCTGGGTCGGTTCCTGGCTAGGGACGATCACTGCTGCAGATGTTGCCACGGGGTTTTGCGTGGCAGGAGCCAGAATTGCCGGCGGGGGAGTGGAGTTTCCGCACGCAGCGGCGAACAGTACGATACTCGCCAATAGTAACAGCCACCCTGACCGTTTACCCGGCCTGGTTGAGAAATTTGATTTAGCAAACATATTATGCTCCTCGTGCATTTTCGGTTGATTTTGGGTGAATTTCCCCGTTTTTTAATAAGACTAATATGACCCATTCTACCAGCAATGATCCTGTTAAATGCAGCATTCCCTATTTATCCATCCATCCGGGAGTACTATGCCTGGGTGCGGATAATTAATATATAAAGACCTGAATTTAGGATAGTGTTCTCATCTTCGGCGGCTGGATAATGATATTAATCTCAACAATCGTGATCTTGTTTTTATCTTGCCTTCCGAATATTACCGCGCAACATTGGTTGAAAGAGTGGCATCTGTAGGTCACAATAAAACCTGGCTTGCAGAAAAAAACCATCCCAAAACCTGCGATTGAATGAAAAAAACAGCCTATTTTTGGCGTTTATTTCAAAAACGATTTTTGTGTACCCATCCAAAAACCGAAAATCGTCCCACTTGACCCAGAAAAAACGCCTAAAACCAGCCTGGTAATGCTTTTTACGCCCATATTCCTGCCCCCTTTTCCCACCAGCCGGAATCGTTCCTCGTCGTATTGTAAAAACCCTCGCGCGCCTCCCATTTTTGGGCATTTCGGCTCGGGCTGGCAGCTGGCCCCGCTGCCCTTACCCGGCGTTTTCGTCGCCACTTTGCACGGTAATACTCATGAGGATGTATCCATGACCCGTAAGTTGGTTTTCCCGGTCGTACTTGTCTACATCCTGGTTCTCCAGTCTTTCTGCAAACCGGTTCAAATACAGCCACAGAGTGCAACTCCTACCCTCAACATTGTCAATCCGGCTTTCGTCTATTGTGAACAACAGGGTGGCCAATCTATGCTTGTCAAATTTGCGGATGGCAGCCAGGGCGGACTGTGCATTTTTCCGGACAGAAGCGGATGTGATGAATAGGCTTATTTCCGTGGGTAATTCGCCCCCTCGGTCAAATGGGAACCCCGGCACTGACTCCCACCCTTAATGTACTCCCGACTTTCAACCCAATCGAAATATCTACACCAGGACCGATCGATTCGGTTTGGTACCAGGGTTGGTGGACCTGCGTCAACCCAACTTACGGTTTTTCCCTGCTCCTTCCGCCTGATTGGGTGGTGGATGAATTTACTTCCAGCAACCCGCAAATGAATGGTCATCTGCTCAACCTTCACATGGTACCGATGGTCGATCATTCCCTGAACTGCGCGTCCCCTTCAGCAACCGGAGTGAAGATTTCCCACTCTGGCCAACCGGTTTTAGCGAAGGTGATTTTATTTCTTTATCCAGCTGGTAAATCGCTGGTCAATTGGTCCGCCGTGTCGTCCTGGTTTGTCCCACTGGTCAAGTTAATGAGGTCCATTATCAAGGAACCAACCGTTCGAGCGCAAATATCCAATTAGGTTCCATTAAATTTGGATTCCTCCTGAGTTATGTTGGCATACATTGTCAGGCTGGGATAAATGGGGGAAAAACTCTCATGTCTGGTGGGATGATCGTTGCATCGTGAATACTGCCCTGATTAGCCTATTCAATCTTCTTAATGAAGACTACGCCTGGCGAAATTTCTGCCCTTTTATAAAATCACCATTATTTCCCGTCCCGATCATTAAGGTGCCGGACCGCTTTCGGCGACCATGCGCTCAATATTGGCGGCTTGTCACGTAAATTGATAAATGAATCAACTCATCACACTGAATTGACCCCGATTTTCATTTTTCGAAATTGCCCTGGTGGATAAGTTGCGACGTCGTTCCTGCCTGATTGTGGTTGGTTAAAACTCCAAATTATGTATAAATTCTAATATTATTTTTGCATCCCTATGCTATGATAATCTTGTCTATTTATTTCATACCACCTAAGGAGCCTATATGAAAGAACTTGTCAATCTGATCGTCAAGAAGACCGGCATTCCAGCCGCCACTGCCCAAACCGTCGTCAATATCGTTCTGGATTATCTCAAGAAGAAACTGCCCGCCCCTGTTGCTGGACAGTTGGATGGTTTGCTGAAGAATGACGCCACCATCAAGGGAGCCGAAAACCTGCTCGGTGGCCTGGCATCCCAGCTTGGGAAAAAGAAGTAAAGTTCCGCAGTCAAAGCCAAGGAGAAACCAAATGAAGATTATTGATATCGAAGGAATCGGATCAGTTTATGCGAAAAAGCTGACCAAGGTCGGCGTTCGCTCTGTCGAGGGGCTTTTGAAAACCGCCGCCTCCCCCAAGGGACGTAAGGAACTCGCCGCCGCTTCAGGAATCGACCAGACCATGATCCTTGAATGGGTCAACCGTGCCGACCTTTACCGGGTCAAGGGCGTCGGCAAGCAGTATTCGGATCTGCTCGAAAAATCCGGCGTGGATACTGTCGTGGAGCTTTCCAAACGCGTGGCCGAAAATCTTTATAAAAAGATGGTTGAGGTCAACCAGGCCAAGAATCTGGTTAACGGCATGCCTGGCCTTTCGCAGGTCGAAGGCTGGATAGCCGAGGCGAAGAAGCTTCCACGTGTTGTAACTTATTAATTTCTTTATTTATATTCTAACGTTGCAAAATTGCGAATAAAAATACCCCTGACTGGCTGAGGGGGGCAGCCAATCAGAGGCATTCATATTATTGCATAGGTTTATTATCTCGTCAAGATAATATAAATATATCTTAAAGATTATTTATAAAATACAGCGGATATTTTCCTCACCCGCTGCAATTTCCTGTAGATTCACTGGTGACATTGCCGCACAAATCGGTGCAAATCGTTACGCTACACGTTCCCAGGAGCGGAATCGTTTGTGTCATGGTTGAGCAAGTGGACGCCCCAACCGGGACACACGCTCCCCCCAGGTTCGGCAAGCTGATTGAGCCGGTTGTGGGTGTGTAGGTAGGTAGAAGGGTTCCGACGGTTATTGTAGCAGTAAGTGTTTCAGTTTCCGTATCAGTTGGTGTGAATGTGAATGTGGGAGTGAATGTGTAGGTAGGTGTATTTGTTACTGTAACCGTTGGGGTAACTGACGGGGTGACAGTTTCCGTGTTCGTTGGGGTCGGGGTGTCCGTTTGCCCGCCTCCGCAACCTGAAACCACCAGGCTCAACCCTACAACCAGTATGATCGAGATTTGATGCCATGCGCGCATGTTTCCTCCTAAATCCGTTTCTGGAGCAACGGTTGACTATGGAAATCAACCGCAAGACCAGCTCATTCTTCAATAAAAGTAAATTCAAATATCAACTCGTTCTCATTCCGAGTATAGCACTTCACCCATCAGCCAACAAGAACTTGAACTCCATTTACACGTCTTTCCCCCACTTCCCAGACTTGGGGTCCACCCGGGATGACTCCATTCACCTGCAGTTTCAACTATCTATGTGACCTGCGACTTTAAATTCCAGCCATCCGTACAAAAAGGTGGAAATCCCGCCCTCACAAGCTAACCTTATCCTAATCTCACGCAAATCATTCCTTATAATCTTCAAAGCCGGTAAAATATAATCAAGATATATCCCTCGAAATCCCAGGTGTCCCGATGCCATCCACGAAAACTCCTCCCTACCTGAACACTTCGCTTCCCTTCGAATTGCGTGTAGAAAATCTTATCTCACGGATGACACTGCCGGAAAAGATCGGGCAGATGCTGAATGAATGCCAGGCCATCCCGCGCCATGGCATTTCCGCCTACAATTATTGGAGTGAGGGTTTGCACGGTGTGGTCGGTAACGGACGCGCCACGGTCTTCCCGCAAGCCATCGGGCTGGCTGCTACCTGGGATCCGCCTCTGCTCCGCCGGATCGGCAATGCCATCAGCGACGAGGGTCGCGCCAAGTATCATGCCGCCCTGGCACGCCAGGGCCATACCATTCAAATGCAGGGACTGACCTTTTGGGCGCCCAACATCAACATCTTTCGGGATCCCCGTTGGGGGCGCGGACAGGAAACCTACGGCGAAGATCCCTACCTGACCGGCGAATTGGGTGTAGCCTTCGTGCGCGGCATGCAGGGCGATAATCCAAAATATCTCAAGACAGCAGCCTGTGCCAAGCATTTTGCCGTGCACAGCGGCCCCGAGGGCGAGCGGCACGTCTTCGACGCGCGTGTCTCGGCGCGTGACCTGAATGACACCTACCTGCCGGCTTTTAAACGACTGGTCCAGGATGCACAGGTTGAGGCCGTGATGAGCGCTTACAACCGCGTCAATGGGGAGGCCGCCAGCGCCAGCCCGTTCCTGCTCGAAGAGACCCTGCGTAATAAATGGGGCTTCCAGGGACATGTCACCTCGGATTGCTGGGCTCTGACCGACATACATGCGAACCACAAGCTCGCCTCCGATGCGGTCGAAGCGGCCGCCATGGCGCTCAAGGCCGGTTGTGACATCAGTTGTGGGGTCACTTTTGACCGGTTGGAGGAAGCCCTGCAGCGCGGCCTGGTCACCGAGGCAGATATCGACCAGGCTCTTAGCCGCACCTTGCTGACCCGCTTCAAGCTCGGGATCTTTGACCCACCTGAAAAGGTTCCGTACGCTGCCATCCCGACCAGCGTGATCTGCAGTCCCAAGCACAGCCGGTTGGCACGTCAGGCTGCGAGGGAATCGATCGTTCTGCTCAAGAACCGCAACGCCATTCTGCCCATCCGGACGGACGTGAAACGGATTTCCATCATGGGGCCTAATGCCGCCAGCATTGAGGCCCTGCTCGGAAATTACAACGGCTACAACGATCATTTGATTACCTTGATGGAGGGCATCGTCGGGCGTGCTCCTGAAGGTGTGCGGGTAGGTTACCGCATGGGTGTGCCCTTGCACCAGTCCGCCCTCAACCCGCTCGACTGGACCACCGGAGATGCCGCCGCCTCTGACCTGACCATCGCCTGTATGGGTTACTCATCGTTGCTCGAAAGCGAAGAAGGCGATGCCATCCTCTCGCCTGATAAAGGCGACCGGTCAGATATTGGTTTACCGCCTGCCCAAGTGGATTTTGTCAAGAAGTTGGTGATGGCAGGCGCGCGAGTTGTGTTGGTATTAGCCGGAGGCAGCCCGATCGCCCTGGGTGAGCTGGAAGATATGGTTGAAGCCATTGTCTTCGTCTGGTATCCAGGCCAAGCGGGTGGTCAGGCACTCGCCGATGTCCTCTTTGGTGACGTTTCCCCGTCCGGAAAGCTGCCGCTCACTTTCCCGAAATCGACCGCCGACCTGCCGCCCTTTGATGATTACCGTATGGACGGCCGAACCTACCGTTACAGTTCCATCGAGCCGCTCTTCCCGTTTGGCTTTGGGCTCAGTTACACCCGCTTTGTTTTTTCCGACCTGCAATTGGCTCCCGCTCGTATAACCAGGCAACGCCCATTATCATTTTCCTGTAATCTGAAGAATGTTGGCAACGTGGATGCCGACGAAGTCGTTCAGGTCTATCTGTGCGACTTGCAAGCCTCTGCTCCGGTTCCTCTTCACAAATTAGTCGCATTCCGACGTGTCCACCTTAAGGCCGGGCAGACCAGGATCCTGCGTTTCCACCTGCCGCCTGAAGCCATGTCCTTCATCAACGAATCTGGCGACCCTGTGCTCGAGCCTGGACAGTTCCGTCTTACGGTCGGGAGCTGTTCTCCTGGCCAGCGCGGTCAGGACCTGGGTGCCCCCAAACCGCTGACCGCGCTATTTGACCTTGAAAAATATTAATGGCATCCTTTTCTGCCAAAATTTGGGATGTTTAGAGCCAACTTTGCTTAAGACCCCCATTTTTGAATTAATTACCAACCCCTTAGCCCGTCTGGTTCAACCCGAATTGCCACACAGTACTCCTGGCTGAATTGCTGGGGAGTCATCTTCAGAGCTTTTATTCCCTGACCGTATTTCTTCATATAGCCCGGGTTTTCATGCGCAGGCGGCGTTTCCAAATCGATCCGAGCTGAGCCGCTGAAACTGATTACCGTTCCGTCGCCTGTTTCATCCGTATTGAAGTTCAGCGCCACCCGAGGGTGTACCGATACATGTCGCACCTTATGGGCCTGCGCCTGGCTGAAGATCAGGAAACTGCTTCCATCCCAAACGAACCAGACCGGGCGTGGCTGAGGCGTCAGGTCTGCCCCTGTGGTGATGAACCAAATCACCTGCTCTATATTGAGCATGTTCTCAACTTTGTGTCCGAATTCGGAATTCAGGTCGATCATAGCATCCTCCACCCCATTATTATACATTCTGAACCTGTATTCCATCACTCTCCCGGCTTTCCGCTAACACATCCTTTCCCCCAACTCTATTTTGAAGGCGTCCGCCGGCAGACGGGCGCTTATTTAACCTTAACTTTCTACCAGGAAATGTGATTCCGGCATTGCCCATCACGCCGCCTCTTTGCTGGGCTTGTCTCAACTCCGGTAATACAAAGAAGTTTCGTGCGTTGTCTGCGGAATCCCACTCAAGTAGCAAGGTTACCTGGTTTGGATCGTTTAACTCCTGGTAATATCGTTCGGAGAGAACTCCGTTGGATTTCCTCCAATCAGCTTTTCCTGAAAATACCGATTTCCAATTTTGATAGTCGTTAACTTTAAACCTTACGAGAACAGTCGACATGCAGATCCTCCAATTCAATGAACCGATAAACGATCATCCGCGCAGATATCCGGTTAAGCTGCCGGTCTTTTACCGTTCTTGGGATGAAAATGTGGAATAATTTTATCCTTATAACCCAATAATTGAATGACCTAAAAGGCCTATTCATATTTGCAATTCCATTTCCTTCATCTTCTACTATTAAAGCTCACGACATCTATCGTTAAGTCATCCAGCATCCAGAAAGACAAAATCGCCGCCTGTGCCACTCCCAATGCGATAATCGCGTAATGAAAACGGGTGCCTAGCAGTGCAAATTGCGGTGTCAGGTTGTTCTTTAGAAGTTTTTCCGATTTTGGATATTCCTTAATAAAACTTATTCAGATATACACGATAGCATTGTTTGCGGCAAGGCTGGATTAGACCAACACGCACAATTTGGGGTCGATCTTCAATGTCAATAGAAGTGGAGCGGATTTCCAAGAAATCCGCTCCACTGAAAGCAAACCTATCTTTTAGTTATGGAATTACTGGGATTCAGTCACGTCTGTCGCTGCGGTATTGTTCAAATCTTGTAATTCGGTCGGGATATCTGCGACTGTGCCTTGCAAGATTCCTGCAAAGGCAGTTCCCACATCCCGGCGCACCTGGGTCCAGGATGCCCAGGCAGGTTCGGCCTTACCATATTGAAGGAACGAAAGGCCAGTTGACCAGATCGGATTCGCCTGGCTGTAAGTATCTAACAAAGGTACGACATCGCTGCGAGTCGGATAATAGGCGCTGCCCTGGATCCATTTAGATTGTACTTCTGGCGAGGACAGATATTTTAGGAATACCCAGGCTGCCATTTCACGCTCAGGACTGGTGTTGCCAATTGCCACATATTGACCGAACAGATCAACTGCCTGGCCGCCATCTTTCCCGGGGAATGGGATGATGGTCCAGTTATCCTTGATCGCGCCAGTTGCATCGAAGGCCGCCACCTGGTAGGGTAAACCAGCGGTAGAGCTGACCGTGAATAGTGCCTGCCGACTGGCAAATTCTGGGTTCGGATAGGATTCGGTCTGGAAGGCGCACTTGTTGTCGAACAGGTCCTTGAAGAAGGTAGCCACATCCACGACTGATTGTGCGGTGAAGTCATATCCATCGCCAGCTGCATTCAGCATGTTCCCGCCATCCGCGAATACCCAGGAGGCTACGGTGGAAGCACCGGTATCCAGTACGAGGCCGCCTGTGCCGTCATTGTTGGGGTCAGCGTCTGTATTGTTTGCGTTGGCAGCCGCACAAGCCTGGTCTTTAAACTCTGCGTAGGTGGTGGGAGGGTTGGCAAAACCTAGTTCCTGTGCCCATTGGGAATTATAGAAGATCACATCTTCCGATTGGCTGATTGGGAATGCAAATTGCGTTCCGTCCGCAGCCTTCCCGCCGTCCAGCGATCCGGAATAAAATGCCGCTTTTTCGTCGGCCGACAGCCCAAAATATGCATCCGTCATAAACGGGGTGAGATCCACTATGGAATTCACAGAATACCAGTTCGCCATGGCATTGGTATAACCGGTCACGATATCGGGAATATCGCCAGATTGTACTGCGGCGTTGAAGGCGTCTTCCAGATTGCTATAGTTTCCCTGTTCCTGCGCATTGACAGTAATGTTCCACTGGTTGCTGGCATTGAAGTCGTTTACGATGCCAGTCATTGCATCACTTGGCCCGCCGGTTCCCCAAACGTGCCAGAAGGTTACAGTCTGCCCGGTTGGATCGATCGCTGGCATCGCTTCGGTGGGCGCCTCAGTGGGAGCTTCGGTAGCTGGAGCCATTGTAGGTGCCATGGTGGCGACAGTGGGTGGCATGGTTGGAGCAGCCGTCGGAGTCGCCTGTGGTGCACATCCTGCGATCACAAATGACAAGATCATGATCGCGGGGATAACCTTTTTTAAGAGATTCTTATTCATGGTATCTCATTCTCCTTTCGAATTCGGTAAAAGAATATTACAAATCTTAGCGGATACCAGTTGAGATTTTTCGATGCACCACCTCCTTTTTCAGAAAATTATCCCTTCAAACCACTCCGGGCAATGCTTTCGGTAAATTGTTTTTGCGTGAAGAAATACAACACCAGAATGGGAATGATGGCAATTACTGCCCCGGCCATCATCAGGTTGATCATTTGCCCGGCCTCGTTAATGAAACTGTACAAACCTACCGCGATAGGCCGCCAATCGGGGGAATTGGTAACCAGCAAAGGCCATGCCAGGGCATTCCAATTGCCGATAAAGGATAATATGGTAACAACCATGATTGGAGCTTTGGAAAGGGGGATGACCACACTCCATAAGAAACGCAAGTGACCGGCCCCATCGATACGAGCCGAATCGTACAATTCATCTGGAATTTGCATGAAAAATTGCCGCAAGCAAAAAGATGGAGAACACGCTTCCCATAAACGGAATTGTAAGTGCTGGCCAATTATTGATCCACTTAAGCGGGCCGATCCGTCCCAGCCAGGTAACGGTCAGGAAGTTGGGGATGATGGTCACCATGGCAGGTATCATCATGGTGCTGAGTAAAATAGTAAAGATCAAATCCCGTCCCGGGAATTTGATCCTGGAGAACGCATAGGCTGCCAGGGTACTGCATACCAACTCTCCTACCAATGTAATCAACGTGATCCGGGTGCTGTTCCAAAGGTATAAGGAGAATTTCGCCTGTTGCCATGCCTGAACATAGTTTTCGAAATGGATTGAGGCGGGGATTAAATCTTGTCCCTTGTGCATCACCCAGTGTCATCAAGGAGGTGGATATCATCCAATAGAAGGGAAAAACTGCGATGATGACACCGATAATCAGCAGTAAATAAGTTGCCGAATGCCTCAGAAAAGTGCTGATAGGTATACGGTGGCGATTTGAATTGTCTCGATCAGCCATAGAACACCTTTGACCCTTGGGTTTTGTTATTAAGGTAAGTTAGTAAAAGGATAATTGCAAATAGAACGAATGCCATGGCAGAGGCATACCCATAGCGCAGCTTAGAGAAAAATTCGTTGAAAATCACAACACTTAGAGTGTCGGTTGTCCCAAGGGCGGCATCCAGTCGCATGACCCAAATTTGATTGAACGCTTTAAATGTTCCGATAACTGCGATTAAAAGTGAGGAAGTACGTGGTCGGGGAAAGAAGTGGGAAAGTGATATGCCTGAAAACCTCCCAATTGCCTGCCCCATCGATTTGTGCTGCTTCCTGCATCTCCCTCGAAATGCTCCCCAGGCCAGCCAAATAAATCACAATATCATATCCAACATACATCCAAACGGAATAGATCATGATAACGGTTAATGCCAGGCTGGGTCCATTCGCCCAGGCTGGCCAGGTATGCATTCCGATCTTGTCTGCAAGAAGCTGAAAGATCCCCTTGGGTTCCCAAAGCCATTGTAAAGGGCTGATGCCTACAGCCCGTAGAATGGAATTCGCCGGGGCTTGCAGCCGATTTGAAAAGATCTGGCGGAAAACTGCCGCACTGGCCACAGTAGGGGTTACATATGGCAGGAAGAACAATATCCTGAAAATCTGAGAACCCTTCAACTTTTGGAAGAGCAGTACAGCCAGGAAAAGGGAGATTGACAGTTGGAAGGGAACGGTCCCCAATGAATAAAAGAATGTTGCCTTTAACCCATCCCACAAATCAGGGTCTCCTGCCGCCACGGCTACTGGTATTTCAGCCACCATGATCCATCCGCCGACGATAAAAACTGTCGCTGCAAATAGGCGCAGGATGAAAGTAAGCGTACTTTGCTGGGTTTTAGCAGACTGCCAGATTTTCCAGCCTGCGAATAGGAGGATCATTCCGGAGGTAATACTGATGAATTGAGGAAATATTCCCGGATCTGTTCCGGCCTGGACGGCGGCGTTGTAAGCAGTCATCATTTGGGAATAAGTATATTGGAGCAGGATCGCCCCTACCCCCATTCCAGTCCAGGCAGTCGCCAATATTCCCTGGCTCTGCATGTTTTCGGGCTTTCGCCACAAATAGAAGCTTCCGGCTACGGCGATGATGCTTGCCAATAACATCCACAATACGATGCTTTGGGCTTGAACTACCACAGACGCGTTGAAAGCTTCCCCCAATAATTTAATGAATAATTCCCGGGTCTTTTTCACCCCCGTGATGCTGTTTGCGATATCCAGGATATGGGGAAGGACCACTACTGTCCAGCGAATAATGCTTAATACTGTCGCAGCGATCAAGATTCCAGGTATATTGAATATCCAAAATTTTGCGGGTTTCTCTGAAAGATCCCGGTATGCCTTTCGGAAACGGAAGAAGGCAAAAAATAAAGCACCTATACCAAGCGCAAATATCAATATATATGCCAGGTTGCCGATTGCGGTTGTATAGTTGGCGAGACCAATCATGTCTCCCCGTTTAAGCCGCCATTTGTACATACTGACAAATAACGCAAACCCCACTGGAAAGATCCCGAATAATCCGATCAGGATCAGCGCGGGAGCGATCATCAAGTAGCCGGTAATATATTCACGCCAGTTACGAACCGTTTTAGGTGTAAGTCGATTTCGAAAGTCGCTCTTGCTCGATTGCAGTGATTTTTGCACTTCCACAGGATGCTCTCCTCAGATGACAATATTCACTGATGTTTTTCAGACACCCAATGTACGCTAACTCCAGGAGGAAAAGGAGTGCCGGATCGCGGGAAGGAAAAGCCTGCTGCGTGTGCGTGCCCTCCCCCGCCAAATTTAACGGCAATTACCGAAACATCCACTTCTTTTGAAAAAAGTGTCACATTGGTATATAAAACCTCTTGCTGCATTTGGTCTTCATAACAATAAATGATTTCGTAACCAAGCTCCCGACCGCGCTGGCCTATATCGCCGTTACCCGAAGCGTTAATCGCCAGGGTGCGCTCTCCGAAAAATTCCACTTCGAATCCACGTCGCTCTACCAGACTGTTGATTTCGTCCAAGCGGATCTCCCGAAGCCGGGTGCCTTCAGTAAGTATTGCATCAAAGACTTTCTGATCGTCCTCTAACAATGGTTTCCATAATAAATCGTTGTCTGCTCGGGTATCCCTAACGTATATCCCTTCGCCAAACGCACCAGTTTCCTTCTCTGCCCAACGCCAAATATCCCGGTCGCCAATTAAGATGATGGCTCGCGGGACAGGCCGATCCGGGAAGAAGTATTTCCAGGTCAGCACACATGCTGCCTCTCCGGTATCACGAGTTCCTGGCCATTCCTTCGAAACCACCTGCAACTCTTTGATTGCACTGATGTGATGATCGATCCAGGTGAATTCTCTCCCCTCTGCCAGATTTTTCATAACTTCCAAAGAAAATGAGAAATCAACAACGACTATTTTGCTGGCCTTCGCGACTAAGTCCCAGGGGATGGTCAAGTCATCATAATTCACTTCTATGAGACGGACTTCTTTCCCAAGCGCATACCGGACTATCGTCCCACTTGCTCGTCCGTCCTCGTCATCGTGGTGAAAACAAATCGTCAAACTCATGGCTGTACCAGCACATTTATATTTTACCGAAAGTTTAGGGAATTGGTGACATATTGGGTTAATAATGTGTTAACGGATAAGACAATAATTGTCCTAATTATAGGATGAAACGCGATTAAATGGTATGGTCGTAGATAGAACCAATTCGAATCTCATTTCAACAACTCCCGACCAATCATGCTCCATTGGATCGCCCCGGCACACATCGCGCAAGGCTCGGTGCTTTTGACCAGAATGAACCCGGCCAGTTGCTCCTGCAAAAACTTTCGGCTTGCAGTTCGAACCAAGTTGGGCTCGACATGCCCGTTTGCATCCCGCCGGGTTTTGACCGTGTTTTTCGCCTCCAACAGCACCCGCTCGTTTATGTCTACCAGCACCGCCTCAAAAGGATAATTGCCATTTTTCCCTGGATCGCCCCGCCGCTGCAAAATGGCAGCCTTCAAGTTTTCCATTTCTTTTTCATTCATTTACGCACCTCTCATCACCAGAAGAAATACTCACTAGATCGATTCCTACCAATTCAAAACCTGTCCCAAGTATTACCGCACAAAGTCGCGACGAAAACCCGAGGTTGAGGGCAGCGAGGCTAGCCGCCAGACTCGGCCGAAATGCCTTAAAACGGGGTGCGCGCGAGGGTTTTTTCAAAACAACGAGGATCAATTCCGAAAAGTGGGAGAAGGAGGCAGGAATAAGGGGGGAAAAAGCATTTGTGAGCTGGTTTTATGTATTTTTAAGGGGTTAAGTGGGACGTTACCCGGTTTTTAGGCCAGCGGGCAGGAATTGTTTTTGGCAAACAAACGCCAAAAAATGGTCGTTTTTTTCAATCAATCGCAGGTTTTGGGATTGTTTTTTTCTGCAAGCCAGGCTTTATTTGTGGCCTACAGTTGCCACCCTTTCAACCAATGTAGCGCAGTAATATTAGTTTGAGCAAGGAAATAGGAACCAGCCTCTTCGCAACCGGTCGGAGCCAACATTCAGTCGCTCATTCTGCGCAGGGCTCCAGTAGGAAGATCGGCAGACTGCGGCCCGACCGCCGTTCGTAGGTACAATAAGGGGGATAAAATGCCACCGCTTTTTGCCAGTAGCCGGCCCGCTCCTCACCGCTAAGTTCACGTGCCCTGACCTCGAAGGTCTTTTTCCCTTTGCGAACCTGTGCCTTTGGATGCTCCCTCAGGTTATAGGCCCAGTTTGGGTTACGCAGGTTGCCCCAGTTGGATCCGACCAGGATCAGGTTCTTCCCATTCGGAATGGACAGCACGGGGTTGGAGCGCGCAATTCCACTTTTCGCCCCGGTGGTGGTCAGATATATGATCGGCATGATGTTCCAGTTGGCGCTGGGAATAAAAGTGCCATTCATCAAGTGGCTGATCGGCAAGTCAATCAGGTGGACGAATAGACGGAACATCCGCAATCCGTGCCGGTTGGCGGCGATGTCAAAAATGATACGGCGTAAGCGCGCTATGTTGGGCAATGTCCACCTGCGAATGGCCCACCTGGAGAGGGCAAGGCTGATTGGCTATTAATATCGCCCAACGGACAGTCGGGCGATCGGGGCAAATTGACTTTCTCTTTTATGAATTATCGCACATTTTTGATTCCCCGGCCAGCTTTCTCCTCGATAATTTCCTACATCAAATATATAAACCCCTGGCATTTTTTCCAGCCGCATCCGACCCTCTCCATGATCCGCCATGCCATTAAGCCCAGCGAGATGGCCTGCATCTCGCCTTGACCCAGCAGATCAACTTATGCCCGGTATACGCTCCAGGCTTCTTCTTCGAGCTACCAATCAAAACCAAGCGTAGATTTATCCATGCTAAAAATTATTATTTCTCCACCTACATCAGGAACTTCCCGTTCTTTTTCAGCCAGGTCCGGCGGTTTTTATAATCCGGCATCAATTCTGCCACTTTATTCCAGAATGTTTTGGAGTGGTTCCTGATCTTGGTATGGACCAGTTCGTGCACGACCACATAATCCACTGCTTCCAGCGGGGCCATTACCAACCGGTAGGTGAAACTGAGCGTCCCATTCGAACTGCAGGACCCCCAGCGTGTCCGAGCCGAAGAAATGCGCACCTTCTGATACCGCAGGCCATACTTGCCGGCCAGGCTTTGGACCCGTTCCGCCAGCAATCGGGCAGCCTGAGCCCGGTACCATTTTGCGAAGGTTTCCTGTGCCTTCGGCAAAGCGGACCTGACCAGCAAAAAATGCACCCCGTCGAAGGACAGGGCTGGCCGTTGGCGTTCGACCAATCTCAGTGAGTACGACTTTCCCAAGTATGGGAAGGCTTCCCCTTCTCCGTAACGTTTGGGTTGGGGTGGAGGGGATGCTTCGATCCGGGCGCGACTCCGTTCTATCCATTCTGCGTGGCTCTGCACGAATTCCTGGATCCGCTTCTCGGCCAGTCGCAGTGGCGCCCGTACGGTCAACTTGCCGTCCCGTTCGATGATCAGCGCAACGGTCCTGCGGCGGGTGCGCACCAGTCGGTCGATTGCTATGGACATGCCAGGATTGTACCCAAATCTGTAATAAATGAATCTCGATGGCGGATCTTTCCTTCGACGATTGACTTCACTTGCATTCCTTTGGGTAGAGGATATTCAGAGAGGTGGAATTTACTCCAATACTTCTTTTTTCCCTGCTTTTGGGTTGGAGGGAATAGCATGCCCTGAAACTGGAGAGTGGAGCATGCCCAATGTTTCGAGCTATTCGAAAGACGCAGGAGCGCTGCTGCACGACCTGCCGTGGGTAGCCTAAGCAGTTATAATTCTCTCTATAGGATAAGGAAACAATATGGATCAGGTATTTATCAAAGACTTGTTGGCTCACGGAATCATCGGTGTGAACGATTGGGAGCGGCTTGCCCCCCAGGACATTTTGATCAACATTGTGATGTTCGCCGATTTAAAAGCGGCAGGCGAAAGCGATGCTCTCGGTGATAGCGTTGATTACCAGGCTGTGGCTGATAAAGTGCGTGCCCATGCTGAAACAGCCTGCCGCTTGACCGTGGAAGCGCTCGCTGCGGATCTGGCGAAACTCTGCCTGGAACAGACAAGCGTACAAAAGGTGCGGGTTCGGGTGGAGAAACCCGGAGCAGTGCGCTCCAGCAAATCGGTTGGCGTCGAGATCGAGCGCGAAAAGACGGTCTCCAAATGACCGGTCCTACCCCTGGTTCAGATTGTCCATTCATATTGAACTCATATTCTGAGAAATGAACACCTAATGGATTTTTGGGAGGACACTATGGCTGCCACGACCTCCAGAAGAATGAAGCGAAGAATAAAACTGCTCCTGCGCAGCTCCAAAAATAATTTCGTTCTTTCCAGTCTGCGCGAACGTCTTTTGCAGATCATGCTGTATAGTTCTCTGTTGGTTGGGACATTGCTGTTTGGCCTGGCCTTGATCTCCAACTTTAAAAATCGTTTGCTCGTAACCATTCTGGTCTATGGCTTGCCGTACGTCTGGACCCTGGTGATTACGTTCGTTCACCGCTTGCCTTATCGACTCCGGGCAGGGAGCTGGCTGGTCATGCTTTTCATTATTGGGAGCGTCAACCTGATCAACAGTGGCTTCAATGTAAATTCGAGCCTGTTCTTTATAACGCTTGTGGCCATGGCTGTCCTATTACTGGACCAGCCGATAGGATTGATTGCTCTTTTCCTCAGTTTGACCATCATTTCCATTCGAGGTTATTTTGCAGTTGGTGACCCTTCCGGCTTGCCCTTGGGCCGTCCCCAATCCGATCCCAATGTCTGGATCATCGGTGGCATCCTGTTCGTGCTTATGGGGATCCTGCTGGTCTATTCCTTATCGAAGATGGTGAATGGATTGGTCGACAACCTCTCGAAAGCCACCCGGTTGGCGAACGAGCTGGCACATGCCAACCAATCCCTGCAGGTGAGTGAAGGGCGTTATCGCGCCCTGGTGGAAATGTCCCCCGACCTGGTGGTGTTGCTGGACCTGAATGGGAACATCCTGATGGTGAATAAGGTTGGGCTTGTTCTTTATGGGTACGAACACCAGGAGGATGTGATTGGCAGGAACATACAGGACTTCGTTGTGCCACAGGAAAAGGCACGCCTCCTGGAGACTTTTCAAAACTTATTAATCTGTAAATTACCCAGGGATTTCGAATGCCTTTCCATTAAGAAAGATGGGCAAACCTTCTATACTGAGTATAACTCCGCCTTGATCGCGGACGAACACGGGGAACCGGAAACCGTTCTGTGTGTGGGCCGCGAGATCACGGCTCGCAAGCAGGCTACCATGCAACTGCAAGAGTCAAAGGAAGCGCTGGAAGAGCAGGTGGTTGATACATTGGCCCGGTTACAGATTGACAACTGACCGCCTGGAGGGGCTGATCAGGTATGGTTCATCGGTGGTTTATAGCGTGCGACCTTCAGATCGGGTGATTACGTACATAAGCGAAAATGTCACTTCCCTGCTGGGGTATGATCCTGCTTTCTTCACCGAGGATCATGAATTTTGGCAAAACCACATCCATCCGGAAGATATTGAGAGGATCGCGGCCCTGAAGGAACTCCCGGAAAATTTGGATACCTCAGTCACCGAATTTCGGTTTCTGAAGCTGGATGGAACTTATTGCTGGTTGCGCGGCGAGCGAAAGCTGATCCGGGACCAGGAAGGCACCCCTATTGAGCATGTTGGCTCTTTGTCTGATATTACCGAACGCAAGAATAATGAAGAAATCCTGCGACAATCCGAAGCCAAGTATCGCGCCTTGTATGAAGACATGATGGATGCGTATGTAAGCGTGGAAATGGATGGAAGGATAAAGCAATTTAATCAGGCATATCTAGACATGGTTGGTTATGAACCGGATGAATTGCGTAACCTGTCATTCCACGACCTGACTCCTGAAAAATGGCACGCCTATGAAGCTGAGATCACCAATACCCAGGTGATCGGGCGCGGTTATTCGGATGTTTACGAAAAAGAATACATTCGCAAAGACGGCACGGTTTTTCCGGTCGAATTGCGGGCGGCTTTGCTGAAAGACGATAAAGGTAATCCCACTGGCATGTGGGCGCTCATCCGGGATACCAGCGAACGAAAACTGTTCGAACAAAACCTGCGTGAGAGTGAGACGCGTTACCGCGAACTGCAAGAAAACTCCCTGCAAGGTGTGTTTGTTTTCCAGGACGGGCGAATCATTTACTCGAACCAGGCGGTAACCGAATCTTTTGGATATACCAGCGAAGAATTGACCTCCTTCAGTGAAGCAGAAATCCTGCAGTTCATCTATCCGGATGACCGTACTGCAGTCAAAAAAAGGTTGGAGAGGCACCCGGAAGAGGTCGGGGCTTCAGATAGCTATTCTTTACGGATTTTCCACAAGAATGGCGAATTGCACCGGTTGGAAGTGCGGTCGGTCCAGATCAACTTCCAGGGAAAGCCAGCCGTGATGACCACCACCATCGACGTATCGGAGATCAAGAAAGTGGAGGCTGAACTTCGCGAGAGTGAAATGATCCAGAGAACGATCGTGAATGCCTCGGATGCAATGGTATTCATGGTGGATACCAACGGCCGGATCCTTTCCTCCAATGAGAAATTTATCAATCATATGCATCTCAACGCCGAAACAGTCGTAGGTGCTTCTATATACGCCATCATCCCAAAAAGTGTAGCCGAGACGAGAATCGCCCACTTCACGCTTGTGTTCATGACGGGTAAACCGGTTACTTTTGTCGATTCGCGTGAAGGGATCTGGTTTGAGAATAGCTTCTACCCGATCCTGGACGACAACGGAAAGGTGGCACATATTGTTGTATTTATTCGTGATATTACCGAAAATCGTCGAGTAACCGAAGCCTTGCGTGCCAGCGAGGAACAATACCGCCAATTGGCTGAAGCCGCGCCCGATTTAATCTTCATCATCAACGAGGAAGGTGTCATCCAATACGTTAATTCATTCGGGGCGCAATTCCTGGGAAAGGCACCGCGTGAATTGGTCGGGCAACCCCGGAGGCAATTCTTTCCAAGCGAAACGAATGATCATCAGGAGAGTAGTATCCGGCGTGTCTTCCAAACTGGCGAGTCTATCTCTGCTGAAAGCGCCCATGTTTTTCTTAAGAAGACGGTCTGGTTGAATACCTGGTTGGTGCCATTGAAGAATAGAGATGGGAAGGTCGTCTCCGTACTGGGGGTATCTAGAGATATAACCGGGCGGAAACTCGACGAAATGGCCTTGCAGGAAGCCCGCGATCGACTGGAGGAACGTGTGGCGGAGCGGACTAATGATCTCGAAGCCAGTCAGAAGAAATTGCGTATTCTGGCTGCCCAAACCATCGCCACGCAGGAAAAAGAACGCCGGGCTATTTCGCGCGAACTGCACGATGAAGCTGGGCAGGCGTTGATCACTCTGCAATATAGCCTGGCTGCAATCCAGAGCGAACTCCCCGAGCAAGAAAAACTTGCCCGCCAACGACTGGACAACTCGCTGAAGATCATCGACCAGACCGTGCAGCACATCCGGGAGTTGGCCCATAGCCTGCGTCCGCCTGTTATGGAGATTGGCGGCATCGACTTGAGCCTGCGCGAGTATTGCCGTGAACAATCGGAGCGTACCAAGATTCCCATCCAGTACCAGGGCGAGGAGGTTCCGGGCTTGCCTGACGAGATCGCAATCAGTCTGTATCGTTTTGTGCAAGAAGCACTGACCAATATATTGAAGTATGCCAGTGCCACCAAAGTGAAGGTCAACCTGGCGTATACCCGCAAGAAAATCACCCTGATGGTTTCCGATAACGGGCTGGGGATGGAGTATCCGATTCCGACCGATGGGTTGGGTCTGCTGGGGATCAAGGAACGATTGGCCCTGCTTGACGGCAGGCTGGAGATACACTCACAAAAAGCCCGCGGAACCCGGCTGGTGGCTCAGGTTCCTTGGGTTGGTTCAGCCTCTCATAAATTGACCGCGGAAAAACCTGACAGAATTATTAAGAGAAAATGATAGACATTTGTATTGAAGGAGAGGAAACGTTGTCAAAGACTTATATAATGACGGTGAAATTATCACAGATGAGGGGGAAGAAGGGGGCCGCGGACCATCTGGCTGGAAGGGGGAGGAAGGGG
Organism: uncultured Chloroflexia bacterium; assembly: GCA_963814135.1. Taxonomy (GTDB): domain Bacteria; phylum Chloroflexota; class Anaerolineae; order Anaerolineales; family Villigracilaceae; genus UBA877. Next base: position 747,841 of record CAWFBZ010000008.1, read on the forward strand.
GAAGCAGGTGGTTCCGTGATCAGGGGGAGGGGGAGGCTGGGGATGTGGGCGTTTGCGACCCTTGTGAGTATCTCTCCACCCTGCGGGGTAGTGGGTCAGGAGAGATACCCGGTAAGGATTGCTGCCGCCCACAATCTCCGTTTCCCTTTTTATTGTAGCATTCCAAAACATAATAATAAGATGAGCATGTCAGAGAGGTCGTGAGATGTCATCTCCTATCCGCGTTGCGATTTTGGATGACCATCAAAGCATCATCGATGGGTTTACCTACCGCCTTACGATAAATCCAGAAATCGAGATCGTCGGTACCGCCACCTATGGGGAAGAACTTGAGCCGATGATCGCAGGGAAGTCTGTTGACGTGTTGCTCCTCGATGTGAGTGTTCCGAATTCCCCCGAAGACCGCAATCCATACCCGATCTTCCACGTTATCCCAAACCTATTGCGTACGTATACAAAGTTAAACATCCTGATAATATCCATGTTCAACCAGCGGTCGCTGATCGAGGCGCTCGTGAACGCCGGCGTGAGCGGCTATATTTTCAAAGATGACCAAGCCTCCATTCAACAACTTGACCGGGTCGTGAAAATAATCGGAAACGGCGGAATCTATTTCAGCCAGGATGCCTACCGGGAATCGCATGACGAAAGTCCGGATGCCATTTTGACGCCACGCCAATTGGAAGCGCTCTCGTTATATGCTGCTCATCCGGATGATGATTCCATTTCTCTGGCAAACCGTTTGGGGATTACCGGGTCGACATTGAGAAACCTGATGTCCAGCTCTTATCTGCGGCTTGGGGTGCGTACACGCGCAGCTGCGATTGCCAAGGCAAACCAACTGGGACTTCTGGCAGAGGCGCCGGTCGCGAGTGCAGTCAAAGCCAATGACATTTCCGGGCAGGAAATCCGCCTGCGCAAATCCAGCCGTTCCAGAGTGAAGGAATAAACCTGATCCATTCTGTCGTTGATTTGGATAATTCTCTCCGCATAGCGATTGATTTCAAAAATTGATTTAAAAATTAACTTCCCTGGCGAAATTGACCAGGGAAGTTGGTTATTACAGTTGTCCCAAACTTCAGCAGAGTTTTCAGGCTGGAGTATATGGTAGGGACGTTCTTTCGAATTTCTGCAAGGGATACACGTCCACTAGTTCGTACTCGCGGCTGCCCAACCCATATTCTTCGGCATACCGGGTGGTCAGGTAAGGATCCTTAACAGGGCCATGGAGCTGACGGAATGGATGACCCTGGCGGATATGCACTTCCATCGCCAGCGGGATATTCTCTTCGATCAATTTCAAACGGGCGGTTGCATCCAGGGTAGCCTGCTCCACGGCGACGATGTCGTCCGAACCAAAGATGCCCACATCCGGCAATATGTTCATCGTGGTAAAACCGAAACAGTCACACAAGGGAGTGATTTGGGTTGCCAGGTTGAGGTGGACGGCCTTGCCGGGTTCGAATGTGGACATGACTTCACTGACCGAAATAGCGCAGGCCTCCATGAAGGATTCGAAATTGGCACGGTCGATCTTCAAACTCCCGACCGGGGCGACTTCCAGGCACCGTCCACACTGGTTGCACTGTTCCATGTGCAGGTGCATCATGCCAGGGGCTTTGCTGTCCTCTACGATTGCAGCAAAGGGACAGGAAGCTGCGATTTGGGGGATGGAAGTAGCCGGGTCCGGGCAATTTTCCGGGAACCAGTACTGGTCGAAGTGCATGCAATCGTGCATCTGGCCACGTGTCTCTCCGGCCATGCAGCCCAGGGCGATGTTCTTGATTGCGGCTCCAAAACCGTTGGTGGGGTGACCCTTGACGTGGGCGAAATTGACCATGAAGGTCGCGTCCTGGATGAATCCGGCAACATTCCACGAGTGGATGTTCTTGTAGGGCCGTTCATGGGCGTAATAATATTTCTCGTCCGGCCCCGCGGTTGGGTATACCGGGCAGCCGAGTGATTCGGCGCTGTAGCCGCGCGTTTCTGATCCGGTGGTATCCCAGGAGACATCCGTGACAAAGGGGTTACCCCCGCCATCCTTGATGGCCTGGACAACCTTGCGAACAAAAACAGGATGGATGGTGGAGTAGCCAATGTTGTTGGCGGTGTGCATCTTGATCACCACCCGCTCCCCCTTGACCCGTTCGCGCAGGTGCAGTCGCTCAAGGATCAGGTCGAGCTTTGCCGGCAGGGTTTCTTTGGCTTCCAGCAGGGATTGACGCGCCGTACCGAAATAGACTTGACTTTTCATGGTTGTGCTTTTTGGCCGGTAACGATTGATTTCCCGCCCGTCCGATTGCAGGAAAATTTCTCCCAACCCAATTAGTATGGGATTGGGAATTCTCGAAGGCCGTTTTCCTTTCGTTGAGATGCCGGAATTATAACGGAAGGATGGGAATATGGAAACACAAACCAACCTGGACAAACCCTAGTTTGGATTCACCCGATTTGCGACCCCATTCCGTTGTATTCCTTAACCCGCCTGCTGGAACTCCCTTGAAACAAGTAGCGATTGATGAATAATCCTGCCAGGCAGATTTTCGCCTGGATTACCAGCAGGATGAATTACATCCTGCTCGAGTCATTTGTCGTCGACAGTCCCCCTGGCAACCCAATCGGGGTTCCAGCCGATCTTCTGCCCGAGCACCAGGTTGAGCTGGGCGGTGTGCTCCTGGACGTGGCGCATGTTATCCAGTATTAATTCCGCAAAGGTTACCTGCCCCCAACTGAACGTGCAGATCTGGCGGGTGCGCAAATCGGTCAGTGCATCAATCGTGGAGCGACATTTGACGCGGTCGTGGTCCAGATATGTGAGCAGTTCTTCCCGGGAGTAGGTTCGATCCGGGAGTAAGCCGGACGGGTCCAGTTCGTCCAGGTTGAATGGGGCGGGCGGGGCAAAACCGTCTAATTCTCCGGACAAATAAAGGTCCAACCAGAAAAGCGTGTGATAGGCCAGGTACCAGAACTGCGAGAAACCTGATGGCATGGTAGGGTCTTGCCACAAGCGCACCTCCCAGAGCTGGTCTGGGCAGGCGCGTAACACATTCTCGAGCATGTCGATGGAAGATTCGAATTGTTGGCGTATGGCAGATTTTAATGCAGTATCCAATTGAATGCTCCTGAGAAAATTAGGGATAAGAAGAAAGTATTACCGATAAAGGTGCAAGGACACCCAGATTGGCTGAGATGATTATTTTACCACCCCGGGTAACGGTGATTGTTATGGCCGCCTTTCTCCTGACAACCATGGCGGTAACTACCAGGTGCGGACCGGTTAGAATGTCATCGCCGGTGAAGACCCCTTTGCGATTGGCAGCACCAGTTGCTGAATCGGCTATAAACAGCCCGGCTGCGCTTGTCTGGAGAAGGGGTGTGGTCTCGCGTATGATCGGGTCGGGTTTGTACCCGATCGCAAGGATGGCTGTATCTGCATTGATGATGAAATTGGAACCTTCGATTAGCAAGAATTTGCGCCGGCCGTTATCATCCGGATCACCCCGAAATCGCGTTCATTTCACTACAAAAAATAATTATATCTCGATTTTCTGGCGTAACTTTTCGATGAAGCCATGCGAAAGGACCCCGGCGTGGATAGCCTTATGCAGCATTTCGATCAACTGCTCCTCCGAAAGCTCCAGTTGTCCGGGTTTTCCTGCTTCCGAGAACTGCAAAGTGGGCCCTCCGGGCTGTGTCCCGGCAAGGCTGGTAAGTGAAACATCCCGGCCGGACAGCTTCACGGAGACGGAAGCGAGGCCCTTCTTCAAAGGTTCATTTTCCATGACGACCATCCTCTCCAGGGAAAGCATGTATGCACAAGACCACGGACGATCAGGCAAAAAAATCGGAATAAAGTCCTGCCACCAGGTCTTCTGGTGGACCATGAGCAAGCGGTCTTCCTTCTCCGCTAGCTCGCTATTGAAAGTATATCACCAACATTAAAGAGATTATTCCAGGCTGACTGAATCGACGATTCCGACGATAACCGAGATGACACAGGCGTCCGGGTTGTTGAGCACCTGACGCGCTCCGTTGCCCTCCCGGTTTACCAATACGGTATCGCCGATGCCGGCATAGGAGTTGTCGAGGGCGATAAAATCCCCGTCTGCTGGTTCCCCCTCCAGCCCAAGTGGTTGCACCACCAACAGCTTGCGGTTTTTGTAATCCGGGTGGCTGATTGTGGTGACAATTGTGCCGACTACTTTTCCAATGATCATTTCATTCCAATTATGAGAAAACGTTCCGGCCCGGTTTGAGCATGAAATCGAATTCGCTGTCCGGGTGTACGTCCAGATCGTCCACCACACCCACCAGTGCCAGGTCGATTGGGACGAACTTGATCAACGGCATGGCCAGTGCAGCTTCGCGCGAGCGTACCATCACGCACAGGTCACCCGGTCCGGCATCCACCACGTCTGCGGCTACTTGCAAGACGCCTACCGGTTCCATCTTCCTGTTCAATGGTTGGACTAACAGCAGTTTCAACCCCTCGGTCCCGCTGATTTTGAGCGTGCAGACTGCCCGACCTTTCACCCTGCCAAAAAGCATGGGATTACTTAGCCCCGGTGCTCTTGAGCACCCTCTGGATTATGCTGTCCAAAAGGGTTGCATCCACCTGGTTTCCCAGCCGTGCGTTGACTGCCGAGCGAATGCGCCCTGGCAGGTCAGATTGCGACGCCGGGGAGGGGAAGCTGGCGGCACCGGGGGGTTTCGGCAACCCGGAGATATATGGGCGTACCGGAGCCGCGGGTGGTTCGAGCGGTTTCTCATGCAACAGTTGCATTCCCAGCCGTTTGGCCTTCTCGTAGGCCAGTTCGGTCAGGACGACATCCTCGGTCACCTGCAATGTCAGAATGCCTCGTTTGACCATGTCTTCGATGTCTCTTTCGGTATAAATCTCTTTCGGCATGCCAACTTCCTTTCTGCCGGACTTCCTATATGATGTAGTGATTATTCAACGTCTGGAGAGCCGAGATCGCAGTGTATTCTTGTGTTATTGGGCCTTTAATTCGCTTCGTGTCACGGCGATTTTCACGCGCCTGGCTGCCCACTCAGATTATCCAGAGCCCGGATGGCAGCATCCCTGGCGGTCATGATCTCGGCTTCGGTACCGGAGAGCCACATTCGTCCGAACCGCCCCACAGAGGAGACATGTACCAGCTTGATGCTGGCAGTCTTCTCGGCTTCGTTGCAGGCAATGTTGATGTAGGCGGCCGGAGCGCACTCCAGCACAAGCATGGTCTCACCCGCCACCAGCATGGAGCCGCGCCGGAAGCGGTTGAGCAATTGCGCCTGGTAGGGGTCGACGCGCGTGATGACCTGTGTCGAAACCACCTGGGGTTTGAGGCGGTCTTCCACCTGTAAACCCAGACGCGCCAGCACTACCCGGCCGGCTTCGATCACTGCTGCCTGGTTACTGGAGTGCACTTCGAACATACCAAATTCGCGTTCCACGATCTGTGCGCCAGGACGGGCTTCGGTAGCCTTGACGGCGATATCCACCACGCGGAAAACCTCGTTACCGGGCGACATTTCCACATAGAGCGCCGCCATACCCTCGATCGGCAGATCGCCTTGCGTAACGGTGCCAACGAAGGCCGCGTATTGCGGCTGCATACGGTCAAGGTAACAATAACAGCGTAGTGAAAATGTATCAGCCATGATTTCTCTCCTTGATTTCGGATGGAAGGGATTATCCGAAGCCTTTAGGCTTCGGAATCCCAAATGCCATTCCCGGGCGTCGGGAGTGTTCAGAATCCCGCAAACCGATCCTCCAGTATCGCGGACGTTGGAGGTACAGGCCTGGGTCCTGAAAACCGGGGACGCCGGGGGTCAGGAAAAATGGTCTATTTTGGCTTGGCTTCGGTGGTGCGTCCGCCGATACTGCCCTTGCTTGACTTCGGCAGGATCATTTCCACGTCTGTATGGGGGCGGGGAATGACGTGGACCGAAACCAGTTCACCCACGCGTTTGGCCGCGGCTGCACCGGCATCCGTGGCAGCCTTGACCGCGCCAACGTCGCCGCGCACCATGACGGTCACGAAGCCGCCACCGACATACTCAGAGCCAAGCAGGACCACGTTGGCCGCCTTGACCATCGCATCGGCGGCTTCCACCGCCCCGACCAGGCCTTTCGTTTCGACCATGCCGAGCGCAATTAAAGAGGGATCTAGTGCCATGCTGTTCCTTCCTTTCAATTATGTTGGATATAGTTCCAAATATCAGAACTTTGCGAAATTTTTTTGATAAAGACAACAAACTGTTTAGGTACGACTAAAGTTATTTCTACTTACTACCCAGGATCTCATCGACCATCTGGCGAACCATCCTTTCGATCTCAGCAGGAGTTGGGCCGATGGATTTCTCACCGGGAGAGAAGGCCTCTGCCGGAGGCGGTGTAGTCTCGTAGGCTAAACGCTTGATGTTCAATAAATGATAGGCTGTAATGTTGTCACCGGTGATTGCACCGCCCAAGCCGCCCGAGCCAAGGGTCAACGAGGGCATTACACCCGTGGTCAACCCGATTGCCCCCAGCGTACCCATCGTGTTGACCAGTATGCGAAAGACCGGTTTTTCCAACCCAAAGGCCATGATGACCTTTTCGTCGGTGGCGTAGACGATCTGAGTGTGCCCAAGCCCACCCGACTTGATAACCGCAATGGAAAATTCGCACCCCTGCTCCCAGCCGTTCGCCACATACCATGCCAGCACGGTGGTCATCTTTTCGTGGGAGAGCGGCTCTTCCCGCCCAATCCCGGTCAGTGATGTAACCAGGATGCGCGTTCCGGGCGGGATTTCAAACCCTGCCATGGCTGCCACGTACTCTGCCGATTTTCCAACCACGGCAGTATTTGGGGCACCGTTCGGAAGGAAGACCGTTTTTCGCAGGGCTTCTGTCTGCTGTGGGTCGGTGAAAAACGCACCTTCGGCTTGCATCAACCCTTTCAACCTTTCTGCGATCGGCTGATCTGCGATAACGGCCTGCTCGGTGGCGCAGATGGTTGAGTAATCGAAAGCCTTGGAAGCGACAATATAGCGAGCAGCCTTCTCGAGATCTGCCGACCGGTCGACATACACCGGTACGTTACCTGGACCAACGCCATAGGCGGGTTTGCCTGTGGAATGGGCCGCGCGTACCATTGGCGTACCGCCGGTAGCCAGGATGATAGCGGTTTTATCGTTCGTCATCAACTCTTGCGTGCCGGGTAAGCTGACCCGTTGCATGCAATTGATCAATCCGGGTGGGGCACCGGCGTTTTCGGCTGCCTGCGCCATCGTATGAGCAGCTTCGTAAATGCATCTGGCGGCTGCGGGGTGCGGGGAAAAGATAATGGCATTGCGCGATTTGACGGAGATGAGTGCTTTGAAGAAAGTAGTCGAAGTAGGATTGGTGGAGGGCACCAGGGCTGCCACCACGCCCATCGGCCAACCGATTTCGTATAACCTGTGGACCGGGTCCTGCCGGATGACTCCAACCGTCTTCAGATCCCGGATGGATTCCCATACCGTGCGTGCCCCAAACTCGTTCTTGAGCTTCTTGTGCAGAGCCACGCCATAGCCGGTCTCCTCCTGGGCCATGCGACCCAGGCGTTCTGCTGCTTGGAAGCCTGCCTCAGCCATTGCACCACAGACACGATCGACCTGTTCCTGGGAAGCTTTGCTCCAACTCTCCCAGGCGGCTTGTGAGACAGCCAACAAGTCACGCGCTTCTTGTATCGAGGCAAGATCTTTATCCATTTCCGTTTATCTCCGGATTCCTTTCGTTCACGACTTGCGGAAAACCACTTTTCCTTCCACTTCCAGGGAATCGATCACTGCCATAATGACTGCATCCACCGGCCTGTCCTTGGTGGTAACCGTCTGGCGGGCGGACGAACCGGCAGCGGTCAGCACCAGATCGCCGATCCCTGCCTCGACCGTATCCACCGCTACAAAGGGTTTCCCGAATTGTGTACCTGTCTCATCCGTTTGGCGCACGATCAGTAGTTTCCGCCCGGTCAAATTCTCATCCTTGATCGTCGAAACGGTCGTTCCAATCACTCGTGCAATTAACATGCTCGTTCTCCTGGTATGGTAGGGGATTGCCCGTTACAAGAAGTTTAGTGACACAACCCATTAATAATTTTTCACTGGTTCGGGTGCGGCTGGGGTTGCTGCGGGTAGTTTGGCAGGTCCCTGGATGATCTTCACGCCTGCACTTGCCCCAATGCGGGTGGCGCCGGCTTTCAACATACTTTCGGCGTCCTCGTAGGTTCGTACCCCGCCGGCAGCTTTCACGCCCATCTCTGGGCCTACTGCCTTGCGCATAAGCTCCACGTCATGCACGGTCGCTCCGCCGCTTGCAAAACCGGTGGAGGTTTTCACAAAATCTGCACCGGCTTCCTTGGAGAGCAGGCAGGCAATGGTCTTTTCCTCGTCCGTGAGAAGGACCGCCTCGATGATCACCTTGACTATGGCGCTACCTGCGTGCGCCGTTGTGACCACGCCGCGGATATCTTTTGCAACCAGTTCCAGGTCCCGGGCTTTTAACGCTCCGATATTGATGACCATGTCGATCTCACTTGCACCTTGTTTGATGGCAGTTTGTGTCTCAAAAGCTTTAACATCTGCCGCCGTAGCCCCGAGTGGAAAGCCGATCACCGTGCAAACTTTTACTTCCGATCCTTTCAGCAATTGAGCGCATAGTTCAACCCAGGTGGGGTTGATGCAGACCGAGGCAAACCCATATTTGCGGGCCTCGTAGCATAATTGTGCGATCTGGTCCTGGGTGGCATCCGGTTTCAGCAGGGTATGGTCGATCATTTTCGCCAGGTCCAGGTCCCCAGGGATCACGCCTAGCGTAGAAGAAATGCGTTCTGCACCCGCACTGATCACGTTGCCGGTCCGGTCGAAGCAGGTTTTTACACACAGGGAATCTGTGCAATCGAACTTGCATTGCCCGCCTTCCGGGATATCCTGTTTTTCTTTCTGCTCCAGCATGGCTGCCAATACTTCGTGGGTGATTATCTCCACTAATTGTTCAACCACCTTGGGGTCTGTTTTCAACTCTGTAAACATACCATGCCTCTATTTCAGGTCCATTTGTCTATTTCAAGTATTGTTTTTCGATGGCTGTGATTTTGTTGATGCGCGGGATGTGCCGCCCACCACCGAATTCAGTATCCAACCAGATCTTGACGATCTGTTTAGCCAGGTTCACGCCGATCATCCCGGCTCCCAGCGTCAGCACATTGGTGTCATTATGCTCGCGGCTGTTCACTGCAGACGAATAATCATAAGACAACCCGGCACGCACACCTGGGACCTTGTTGGCAACAATGCAACTGCCGATTCCGGCGCCGTCGATCATGATGCCGCGCCAGGCCTTGCCAATACTTACCAGACGGGCGACTTCGTGGGCAAAATCGGGATAATCCACTGCACCTTTGTTGTAGGCACCAACATCCCGGACGTCATATCCCAACTCATTCAAATATGCCCTGAGAATTTCCTTTAGCTCGAAGCCTCCATGGTCCGACCCAATCACAACCACATTTTTGGACTGCGGATCGGCAATATTTTTGGTTTCTTCCTTATTTGGAGTGGGGGTAGGCGCGGGCGACTCAGCGGTTGTCGGGGCACCGCTGACTTGTTTCAGCACTTGCTGCACAATTTTATGGATTTCCGTATCGTCGATGGAGTTCATGCCGAATCGCTCCTGGTGGGCGCGCCTTGATTTTCACGTATGAAAGTCGATCAATTTTATTGATCTACCAATGATAATGAAACCTAACTGGTAGTGACCACATTACCATTATTCCATCATCTTAGCACGAGCAAATGTAAAAGTCAAGCGAATTCAAGTAGTTGGGCAGGGCTTTTTATAGATGAATTACTTGAAACCTCCCTACGACATAATTACTGAAACCTGACAATTTCCTTTCAATCTGTTTAGATGGATTTATTATTTCCTATTAGGTGTAAAATAAGTTATTCATTTATTGAATTTGAGCTTTTATCTTAATTGCATTCTCCATTGGGAGACACGCGATGCCTAAACAAAAGAAACCCAACGAGCGATCGAGAGGGTTCGCGCGCAAACCACCATCCCACCAGACTATCGAGGCTGATTGGGAATCTAACCAGCCAGACCAGATCAGGGAAATGCAACCAAAACCCGAGCAAAGTTACCGTGCATTAACCGAGTTCCTACCTATCCCCATATTTGACATCGATCCCAATGGCAAGCTGATTTCATATAATCGATCGGCGCTTGATGTATTCAGGTATACACGTGAAGATTTTAAAGAAGGAATGAATGCTTCACAATTCTTCCCACCTATGGATTGGAGTAAGGTAGTAAAGGATTTAAAAAATGTAATTTCGGGGAATTCGACCCTTGGACAGGTATACACCTTGCTGCGAAAAGATGGCACCACTTTTCCTGGAGCCATTTATGCCTCGCTGTTCACGGATGACGACAACGAGCAACGCATCAGAGGCGCCATCATCGATATGAGCGATCACGCTCATACCCAGATTCTCCAGGAGGCAGTCTACCGCATCGCCTCAGCTGCCGAAACCACACTCTCGTTGGAGGAGCTTTACGCGCAGATCCACCAGATCATCTCGTCGGTTATGCCGGCCGAAAATTTTTATATTGCTCTCTACGATGAAGCCGAAAACCTGCTGCGGTTTTCCTATTTTAAAGATGCCGAAGATGAACCATTCATGGGAGGCGTCCAACCTAAGAAGGGGCTGACCGCCTACGTTTTGCGGACCGGTAAATCGTTGTTATGTACGCAGGCTGTCCATGATGAACTGGAGCGAAGGGGTGAAGTGAAGCTACTGGGTGTGCCATCCGCCATCTGGCTGGGTGTGCCGTTGACAATCGAAGGCAAAACGATCGGTGCAATGGTATTGCAACATTACTCTGATCCTGAAGCCTATGGTGAACGCGAGCAACACATGCTGGAATTCGTTTCAACGCAAGTGGCCATCGCGATCAACCGCAAGCGGGCTGAGGAGGCGCTGCGCCGGTCCGAGGCGGAACTGCGCGCCCTGTTTGCTTCCATGCAGGACGTGGTGCTGGTGATCGACCGGCAGGGAACCTACCTGAAAGTCGCACCCACCAACCCCAAACTGCTTCTAATGCCCCCCGAAGACTTGCTTGGCAAAAAGTTGCAGGATGTGTTCCCGGCAAAGCAAGCAAAAATCTTTCGGAAGGTTGTCAAAGAAGTACTGGAAACCTCACAAACCATCCAGATCGAATACGACCTCAGCATTGCCGGAGAGACGATCTGGTTTGCCGCATCCATATCACCCATTACGGAGGACAGTACGCTTTGGGTGGCGCACGATATAACCTCCCGCAAACGCTCCGAATCCGTCCAGAACGCCCTCTACCGCATCGCCCAGATGGCCATCACAAGCGAAAGCAGTGAAGCACTTTACGAGTTGATCCATGTGATCCTGGGAGAATTGATCCCGGCGAAGAATTTCTATATTGCCATATTTGATCCGCAAAGCCAGATGATCAGCTTTCCATATTATGTCGACCAATACGACGACCAACCCCCCATGCCGATGCCCTTCCAGGGTTTAACCGGTTATGTGATCAAAACCGGTAAGCCTTTGTTGGCCAGCCGGGATATTTTCGACTGGCTGGTGGATCATGGCAAAATAGACGTGGTTGGGACTCCGGCGATAGATTGGATGGGCGCGCCTTTAAAAATTGGCGATCGCCTGATTGGTGTCATGGCGGTGCAGATCTACCAGGCGGGCATCCATTATGTTCAGGAAGACCTCAACTTGCTGGAATTTGTCTCCAACCAGGTGGCCCAGGCGATCGAGCGCAAGCGCATGGAAGAGCAAATCCACAACCTGTCCCTTTCAGATGCACTGACAGGATTGTACAATCGTCGTGGCTTCACTATCCTGGCTGAGCAAGAAGTGAAACTGGCCAACCGGATCAATCGGACCATGTTATTGTTCTTCCTGGATATGGACGATCTGAAAGGCATTAACGACTTCGCATGGGCATGCCATGGGAGACCAGGCTTTGCAGGAAGTTGCTGTTATTCTGAAGGAAACCTTCCGGTCTGCGGACATCCTGGCCCGGCTGGGCGGGGACGAATTCCTGGTCATGGCTGTGGATGCCAGCCTGGAGAGCGCCGATACCATGACGGATCGCATCCAGACTGCTCTGGAGCGCAGAAACTCCAAAGGCGATCTGCCCTACCGATTGACCGTTAGCATGGGCGTTGCGCGATACGACCCAGAGAATGAATGCAGTGTGGATGAATTGATCGACCAGGCGGATCACTTGATGTATCTCCAGAAACACGCCAAGAAATCCTCAGAATAAGCCTGGTTCGGTGTGCTTATTCCCCTTTTTTTTCCAGATATTAGCCCCAAATTCCAACTCTTCCTGTTTAACCTGATAATTGATTATGCTTGCAGGCCAGGAGTTCGCCCAGGTTCTACCTGGTCAACTTGGCGATATACCGGTACCGGTCCCCTCGGTATAATATTTTGACGAATTCGATCACCCGCCGGAATTGGGAATAGGTGGTACGTTCGCTCAAAAGGAGCGGGCTGCCTGGCGGGATCTGCAAGAGGCCGGCTTCGCGTGGGGTGGCAAGCGTCACCTCCAGCGTCTCATCTGCTTCGGTGGGGATGAGATGGAATTTTTCCTGCAGGATGATGTAGATAGAGCCGAACTCTTCCAGGTCATTTCTTGTGATGGTTTGGCCCTCCGGAAGCACGTAGAAAGAGGTCTGCAATCCCATCGGCTCGTTATCTCCCAGACGTAGTCGCTCTATCCGTAAAATTTGTGCGTTAGGATCTTCCACTTCCAGGTGGGCCATCACCTGTTCGGAGGCAGCTACATAACCGATTTCCAGGATCTTCTGTCCGGGGACCAGTCCGCGCTGCTTCATATCTTCGCTGAAGCTGGTCAGTTCGGAAATGCCCTTCTGTAGTTTTTGTGGGGAAACGAAAGTGCCCCGCCCATGAGACCGGTATAAATATCCCTGTCGGATCAACAGGTCGATTGCCTGCCGGATGGTCGTCCGGCTGACAGAATAAATCTTTTCCAGTTGGCGTTCAGATGGGATGGGTTGGTGCGCCTCGAATTTGCCGTTGGCGATGCTTTCACGCAAGATATTCGCCAGTTGGTAATAGCGCGGGTAGAAATTGTCCGGATCGATCATTTTGGGCCTGTTTTTTTGTACCAGGGAGCTAATTAATGTAAGTGGTAATTACCACTTGCATTATCGTTTTTTTCAAGCCCTATGTCAAGCCATTTTTAATCCGAGTAAATAGGTTTACCATCCTAGAAACACGCCTGGGAAATCCTTTATCTAATCACGCCTGGTCCTGATTGTATTTTCACCACCAATACCATACAATAAAGATATCCCGATTGAATTGGTGTGCCAGCCATTTCCCATTACAAACAAGAATAAGTGAAAATAGGGAGAGAAACCGTGCCAAATCCTTCCGGTTCGATTCAATACAAGCGCCTCACCCGGGTTGCCTTTTTCTTTTCGCTGGTCGCCCAATTAATTCCTTTGTTTTTCTTTCTCCATACAATTAGCTCGGCTACTTATTACCGGGCCCCCTATTATGGAGAGGCTCGCCTGGTGATCCTTCTGTTCGGATTGGCCGGAGTATTTCTTGGGATTTATGCATTAGGGAGGCATTCTCGATATAAAGGAACCGCCATTTTCGCCATTTTGTTGGGTTTGATCGCACCACTCCAGCATGTAATCTTTTGCGGAGGCGACGTTTTACACCAGAAATGGTTACTTTTTTGTCCAATGCTATGGGGGATCAGGATCCCATAGGTGTGTCGATAGAAGTCTTTAACTTATCCAGGTGGAGCTAAGATTTTCTCCGCTGGAGATCCGGCCTTTATTCAAGAGCACACGATTTATTAACATCAATCCTTTATCTTAAAAAACCCCCGAAAATCTTAAAATGTATTGAAATCCGAAACGTTTCGGAGTATAATTTTTTTGCATCCGAAACGTTTCGGAAATTGGTAAGCTGAACTTCAAGAGGAGGACTGTGGCAGTTACCATTAAAGATATCGCCAAAAAAGTGGGGCTTTCGGTCACAACGGTTTCGCGCGCGCTAAGCAACCATTCAGATGTAAATTCAAAAACAAAACAACTGATCCAACAAATCGCCATGGACATGGGCTACAGTCCTAATTTGCAGGCGCAACGCTTTCAAAAGCGCAGGACTGATACCATCGGCCTGGTCCTGCCCACCTTTGCCCCGCGCTTCTCCGATCCTTTCTTTAGCGAACTGTTGGCCGGCATCGGGAATATGGCCGCGCATCTTGGTTACGATCTACTGGTTGCCACTCGTGCACCTGGCGTTAATGAAATGCCGGCTTACCGGCAGATGGTCCAGGGTCATCGTGTGGATGGGCTCGTGATAGTCCGTACCCGCCTGCAGGATGAGCGCATCAAGTATCTGAGTTCCGTACAATTTCCTTTTGTAGCTTTTGGCCGCACCGATTCTGGTTTGGACTTCCCCTTTGTGGATGAAGACGGCGCTTTTGGAATGGAATTGGTGGCAGCGCATTTGGTGGAGCTGGGGCATTTCAGGATCGCATGTATCGCTTCTCCTCCTGAATTGATGTTTTCGAACAGTCGTCTGGATGGTCTGAGGTCAGCCCTCACGGCTAGAGGTTCCTCATTGGATGAAAGCCTTGTGCGTACCGGAGATATGACCCAGCGGAGCGGGTATGAGCAGACCATGAGCCTGCTTGATTTGCCTTCCCCTCCAACCGCTATTGTTGCCTGTAACGACTTGATGGCTTTTGGTGCAATGAGTGCTGCGCAAGACAGAGCCATGACGGTTGGAACGGACATTTCGATTACCGGGTTCGACAATACTCCCATGGCGAGCCATTCCCACCCGCCATTGACCAGCGTGGACCAGCCAATCTATCAGATCGGCGGTATGGTCTGCGAGATGCTGATCAAATGTGTTAAAGGAGAATCACTCGAAGAAAGCCAAGTCATTCTCAAACCAGGTTTGAACATTCGCCAATCCACTGGTCATTTGAAAGGAGGTCAATGATTTAATTCCTGCACGTGCCCATTCAAACATACACAAATATTAAGGAGAAAAGATGAAACATAAATTAAACCTAATCATCGCCCTGATGATGGCGCTGGGTCTCGGATTGACAGCCTGCCAGCCGCAAACACAAGCGCCTCCTACAACACCTCAAATTGTCCAGGAAACAGTTGTGGTAACACAGGAAGTCCCCGTACAAGTAACCGTAGCGCCCGTAAATAAGACCGTGGTCGAGTTCTGGACGACGGATAATGAAGAAAAACGTGTGAATGCGTATGAAAAAGTGGCAGCAGATTTCATGGCCGAGCATCCTGACGTTGATCTCCGTATCGTCCCGATCGATGAAGCCACCGTCAGCCAGCGCATAGCCACGGCGCAGGCTGCCAACCGTTTGCCCGCCATTGTGCGCATGGGTGTAGAACGTGTCGCCGCTTTTGGGGCTGACGGATTGTTGGATGAAGATGCCTCCACCGCCGTGATCAACAATATCGGAGTCGCTTCGTTCCGCGAGGCACCTTTGACAATGGTGACGGACAAGGCTACCGGTAAGTATGCCGCGGTTCCTTATGATGGCTGGATTCAGGCTATCTGGTACCGCAGCGACCTTTTCACACAGGATAACCTGAACCCGCCCATCACGTGGGACGATATCAATAAAGCTTGCGACACCCTCCCCGGTACAGAGAATTTGATATATGCGCTGGGATTGGGTACGGATCCGGGTCAAAACTATGGCCACCAGGTATTCGAACAGGTTGCCATTTCCAATGGCGCCTGGCCCTTCGACGATCAGGGCAACGTGACCATGGACACTCCTGAAATGATTGCAGCCTTGAAGTTCTACACGGATCTGCAACGCTGCGCCATCCCTGGTCCGCAATATTGGCAGGGTTCTCGGCAAGCCTATGAATTGGATCAATCTGGGATGCTGGTCTATTCCACTTACATCATGGATGACCTGGTGATTGGGTCGGGTCTTTCCGGTGGCGGTAACGTGCAAATTGCAGTTCCCAACCTTTCGGAAAAAACCGGCTTTGCCCCTGTGATGAAGGGTCCTGGCGGAGACTCGGCAACCTATGGACAGTTGGTTACGCTCGGCATTATGAAAGGCGCCGATCCGGTTGCCCAACAGGTGGTCGAATACTTCCTGGGGAAGGGCTATAGCGACATTTTAGCTCTCGACCCGTTTGGTAAGGTACCGGTGCTCAAGAGCGCTGTGGACTCTTGGAAGACCTTGAGCCCATATTTTGCCAATTACAGTTCAGACACGCTGGACCAGATTGCAAATGGATACGACACGATGAGCCGCTGGCTGTTCAAGCCGGGTTATACCGCAACCGAACAAGCCGTCATCGGTGACATTGAAGGCCGTTTGCTGATCCCACAGGTCATCAGTAACATTGCGCTTGAAAAGACCATGACCCCAGAGCAAGGCGCAACCTGGCTACAGCAACAGGTGGAACAGTTGCTGGCTGATCGACAACAATAAATTCTTCTCTCGGAAAAGTGTTAGGGGAAAAACAAAGAAGAACATTCTGGAAAACTGGCAGGAGTGCCTACACACTCCTGCCAGACCAGAAACATCTTGCCAAATCCTTGTTTTTTTCGCCCTAATTTTATTAGCTTGAATTCTTGTTAATGAGGATTTCCCCATGTTGAAGGTAATCGTTGCTGGAATTCTCTTGGTTCATGGTTTGATTGTGGCTGCTCAATCCGGGAGCAATTCTGGAAGAAGAAAAATTTACTGATCTACAGAATTTAAGGAGCAAGGATTATGTCCGACCATTCGAGTCGATTCTTACCGCTCAGACGAAAACTGTCTCTGCATGCGCAGGAAGCCGGGCTGGCGTGGATATTGATCCTGCCGACCGCCCTGATCGTTTTTGGCTTGGTCCTTTTCCCCGCTTTTTACAACATCTGGATCAGTTTTCACAAAGTGACCCTGGCCAACCTGAATGATGTTTTTCATTCCCCGTTCATCGGCTGGCAGAACTACACGCGTGTCCTTCAGGATTTCGCCTTTAAATATCAGGGCTTACAAAATATGGGGGCGGCGGTCACTTCCCTTGTCTACTCCTTTTCTTCCACGATATTGACTGTGGCGGTTGGACTCGTAGCTGCACTATTGCTGAACAAGCCTTTTTCTGGGCGTGGTTTGGCGCGGGCTGTGTTCCTCATCCCGTACGTAGCCCCAATCGTCTCGGTGGCGTTTGTATGGCGCTGGATTTTAGACCCGCGTCCTTCCGGTGTGCTCAACGACGTTCTGCTGCGATTGAACCTGATCGACCTGCCCAAAGCCTATCTTTCCACCCGTGGCCTGGCGTTGCTATTGGTGATCATCTTCGAAGCCTGGCGCTACTTCCCATTTGCCATGCTGATGATCCTGGCTCGCCTGCAAGCGATCGATGGAACCTTATATGAAGCCGCAGCTGTGGATGGCGCGAATGCCATCAAGAAATTCTTCTATATCACCATCCCTGAACTCCGTTATGTCCTGGGGGCAATTTTTCTTTTACGCCTGATGTGGACCTTCAATAAATTCGACGATATTTTTCTACTCACTGGTGGCGGATTTGGCACCAACGTGCTGCCGGTGCTCAGTTACCAGTTCAGCTTTCGCCTGTTCGACTTTGGACGTGGGTCGGCTGCATCGATGATCCTCCTTGGCATCCTGATCATATTCATGATATTTTATGTTGGAATTGTGATGCGCAACATCGATACCGATTAATGGGAGTAAAACATGAATAATTCTGCCAATTCCTCCCGCTATATAAAAAAGAATATTATTGGGCACCTGTCCGATTGGATCACCTGGCCGCGTTTTATATTTGCCGTTCTCTTGACCTTCTTCCTGGTCAGTATCCTTTTCCCGTTTTACTGGATGGTGAGTTCTTCATTCAAGACTTACGCTGAAATCGGTGGACGAACTCCCGCCTACATCCCGGCTTCTTTGAACCTGGATGCCTTTCGGCAGTTATTCGATCCCGCCAACCCTAATTTCCAAAACTTTGGCCAAAACATCACCAACAGCCTGATCGTATCGATCCCGACCACCTTCATCTGCATCATTCTTTCGATCTTGGGAGCTTATGCCATCGCCCGCCTGCAATTTCGCGGGAAAAACATGCTGCTCAACGGCATCCTGATTGTCTACCTGATCCCGGGTGTTCTTTTAATTATTCCGTTGTTTGCCATGCTGGCCCAGATTGGGAGTAGCCTGGGATTCGACATCCAGGATAACCTGGCGGTTCTGATCATAACCTACCTGGCCCAGACACTCCCGGTTGCGTTGTACATGCTGGCGAATTATTTCCGAACCATCCCTGACGAAATCGAACAAGCCGGCTTGATAGATGGCTGCACGCGCCTGAGTGTCATCTGGCGTATCACCATTCCTCTATCCATACCAGCCATGGTTTCAGTCGCCATCTATACCTTTATGATTGCCTGGAACGAATTCCTCTATGCTCTGGTCTTCCTGAATAGTCGTGAACTGTTCACCATGCCGATAAAAATTAATGCCATGTTCAACAGTCCGGACCCTGCACCGCAAGTGGTGATGGCCGCTTCGACCATCATGACCATTCCAGTCGTTTTCCTGTTTTTGGCCCTTGAAAAATACCTGGAAGAAGGCCTGACTGCCGGTGGAGTCAAGGGATAGGGACGTGTTTTGTAAAGCAAACATCTTGGTATTTGTCGTGCCACACGTGGACTTTCTGGAGAGCATCGAACCGGAAGAGGATGCATTTTGTTTATAATCGTCCGATTGCGCCTCCACCAAAGTTCTCTGGTAAAATTCTCACCTGAACCGGCTTCCAGCCCGGACTGGGAATAACCTCCCACAGGTCAATCTTACGAAAAGAACAAAAGGATCATGCGAGACTTAAGGAAAATAATCCAATCTCTTCTACTCAAGCTGTATGAACCGGATCAGGTCGATCAACTCCTGGCACAAATCTGGAGTCAAATTGAAGGTTTTAAACGAGAAAATTCACAAATTCAGAATATCCATCCTTCCGTCGCTCAATTATCTGCAAAGGACATGGTTCTGATTGTTTACGGGGACCAATTCTCAGGCGCTGGTCCCCCTTTGAAATCCCTGGCATCGTTTCTAAATTTGAATATAGGCGATGTGATTAATCGGGTCCACCTCCTGCCATTTTGTCCCTACTCTTCCGATGATGGTTATTCGGTGATCGATTACAGGCAGGTTACTCCCGATATGGGCTCCTGGAAAGATATCGCCTCTTCTGGAAGAAAATTACCTTCTGATGTTCGACCTAGTACTTAATCACATCTCTTCCAGCAGCGTTTGGTTCCAGAAATTCTTGCAAGACGAGCCTCCCTACACAGAGTATTTTCATGTCATCGATCCCGGGACCGATCTTTCTGGAGTGGTACGCCCGCGCCCCACGCCTGTCCTGACAGAATTTAATACCCCCAGCGGTCTGAAGAAGGTTTGGACTACATTCAGCACCGATCAGATCGACTTGAATTATGATAACCCGCGGGTATTGCTGGAAATGATAGCAGTTTTCCTTTTTTATGTAGCACGCGGAGCCCGGATTATCCGCTTGGACGCCATTGCCTATGTCTGGAAAACTCCTGGCACCAGTTGCATCCATCTCCCGCAGGATCATGCCATCGTAAAGCTGTTGCGAGCCATTTTAGACGCTTGCGCTCCAGATGTCCTGCTGATTACCGAAACGAACGTTCCCCATAAGGAAAATATCAGTTATTTTGGTGAGACGATCCCTGAATTGCAGCGTAGCGATGAGGCGCAGATGGTGTACCAATTCCCACTCGGCCCGCTCACACTGCACACCTTCATCACTGGGGATGCCAGCCGCCTGACAGATTGGGCTATGAGTTTACCAAAATTGGCCCCCGGTACCACATTTTTCAACTTCACCGCTTCCCACGATGGGATTGGGATCCGTCCGGCGGAAGGATTGCTAAACTCGACCGAGATCCAGGCACTGGTAAACAGGGCCGAGTCACACGCAGGACTGGTTTCATATGGTTCCAATCCGGAAGGCGCCCGCATTCCTTATGAGTTGAATATCAGTTGGTACGACGCGCTAAACGATCCCGCCAACCCCCATATAGACCTGGATATCGATCGCTTCCTGGCCTCACAGGCTATCATGCTCTCCCTGGCGGGCGTTCCCGGAATTTACATTCATAGTCTGCTGGGCTCACGCAATTGTCAATCATGCCTGAAAAAATCCGGGCGGGCTCGTTCGATCAATCGGGAAAAGTTTCGACTGGCAGAACTACAAGCCGAACTTTCCAATCCGGAAGACCGGCGGGCACGTGTCCTAGTCGGGTATCGCCACCTGCTGCAAGTGCGTCGGGAGCAACCGGCTTTCAATCCGGGGGCAGCCCAGCAGGTCTTGCGACTTGGCCCGGAAATATTCGCTGTGTTGAGAACCCCCAAAGCTGGGAGTCCAGTGGTCTGCTTGATCAATGTTTCTCCCACTGATATTGAGACCAGAATCCGGACTTCGGATTGGAACTTGCCCTGGGATGCAGGATGGGTCGACTTGTTAAATGCCGATCGTCTGCCTGCTGCGGTGGAATTTCATGTCAGGTTGAGCCCCTTCCAAGTCCGTTGGTTGTGTCAGCCACAACCCATTTCCACGAAAATTTGACAGAAATACCCCTTAAAACCAAATTACTCAGATCTCTTCAATTTGCGTTCCCGGTTGCCAAAGGTACGGGATAATCTTGCAGTATTCTACGTAGCCTAGCGAGCGATAGATGTTCACGCTCATTTTCGTGGCTTGCAGAACACTGATCTTGTAATCTCGCAGGCGCGCTTCTCGCAGGGCCGCCACGGTCAGGCTGGCTCCGATACCTTGACCGCGTGCCTCCGGTAAGGTGGTCACAAGATAGATCCCAGCCACACCTGCCGATAGGATCAGCAGTGATGTTGCCACCGGCTGATTGTTCTGTCGGCCTACAAAAGCCTGCACCTTTTCGGCGTCGGCGTGGTGGATCACCTGCTCGAATGCTTTCGCAACGAAGCCCGGCATATTGAATCCGGCCGCACACACAGTGCTCCACTGCCGGCGTGTCTGTAAATTCGTAACACGCTCGACTTCCAGGCTCATTGGCAGGGTCAAGTCATCTCGCAGGTAATCCATGTCCACTGCCATGCCTGTCAGGGGTTTTTGCCCGATGAAACCATGCCTTTCAAGATGATTCCCTAAATCCGAGGGTTGTGTTCTGGGTCCTATCCACCATAACACCGGGACATTGCGTGTTCGTGCCTGCTCCAGGATGGGATGGACGGCATCATCGATGCGCATTGGTTCAAGGTTGGCGCCCATAATGCTGTTGAAAAGCGGGAAGGAGATGTTTGTCATTGACCACTTGATCTCGTTTTCGTCGTGCACTTCCGCCTTGGACCAGTTACGATACGCGCCAATAAGCCCGAAAATATTCATTTCGATGGCTGAAATCAAGTTGATCCTGGAGGTGCTTTTCATTATTTCGGTCATGTGGTCATTTCTTGATCGATAACTATTTTTGTAAACTTATTTTTTTGATGTAAACATTGCAGCGGGATAAAACATGTGCAGCTCCAAACTCATTTTGTAAATATGGCAATAAATCCGAATAAATCGGTTTCAAGTACCGGTAGGGGTTAATCTAATGTTCCAAATTCGCGCGCCGACGTCATGCCGAGTACCGCGATAACCATCAGGATCACTGCGATGCGCGTCGCCCGGCCCAATCGTATTTGCAGGGATTGCAGCTCTTTGATTTGTTCGGGTGTAGGTGTTCCTCCGGACGCAGCGATCTCTTTTTGGATGGCTGCCATGCGATCCGAAATCGGTTTTTGCATCCCGAGACCCACTCCTGCAGCTAGAATGCCCGCCACCGCTCCGATCGGTAAGGACAATTCCGGAGGGACCGGTGATCCAGCTCAATTGGAATCCCTTCGAGTCGAGCCAATACATCGTCAAACCGGCTAACACGGTGATAATGGCTGCCAACCCGATCGTCAGGGAAAAGCGCGAAGTTGTCAGCTTTCCCATTACCGTACCTCCAGCTGGTCCAGCGAGTCGTAGGGAAGGGACCAGGAACAAGACCATGAAAAAGTTTGTTCCCACCCAGAATATCCCTGAAAATATATGCAGGATTCGTAGAATGATCATAAGAACATCCATGGCTTAACTCCTATAAATAAAATTCCCAAAAGGGATGAAGATTATATACTAATATTCTAAAATTTGTCCAAAAATGATGCAATCCCCCGATAATGCTATTCGCTGGTAAATTTAATTGTTCGATAAACAAAAAAAAATGCTTCCCAATCATCCGAGCAGCAGTTTTTCAGCAAATATTAAATTACTCATTGCGCTTATCCTTACCGCGGAAATTCCGATGGGATAAGGGATATTTAGCGCGCTCAGAAACCTTTCTGATATTCGTGCGCCGTCTCGATCGCCGTTCTTAAATTGTCCCAGGGTGTCTCGCTAGGGACGGTACAGTCCGCCGCCAAGATGAAACGTTCAGGCGCATTTCGTAGAACGGCTTCCACTTCCCGGCGGATGGCATCCTTATCGCCCGTGGCGATCACGCCTTTACGTTCCAATCCGCCCATGAATGGCCGCCCGAACATTTTGGAGACTTCCTTGGGAGTCAAAAGAAGATTTTCCAGCGAAAGGCTGCTGTTGACCACCTGCCCGGGGTAATCCAAAAAAGCTGACAGGTCGGCATAGACCCCTTCGTAATCGCAGACGTGCAGAATGTTGAAGGGACAATCATCGATCTCCGACCACACCGCCAGATCGGTTGGCTTGATGTATTTCCGAAACAATTCGCTTTTCCCAAAGCGGAAGGCTTCCCCACCTTGTGTGGAGGTATAGAAACCATCCACGCCCAGGCGTTTGCAGGCGCGCACCAGCCTCAAGACGTTTTCCGTCATGATCTCCAATCCTTGCTGGACGGCTTTTGGGTTCGCTTCCAGGCCAACCGCGATATCTGCCTGAGGGTCGAGGTGGGTTGCCCACATGAACGGTGAATACACCGTCATCAGCACCAGCGCATCTTTTCCGGCCGCATTCACCAATCCTTCCACAACCCCTAAATGAGCTGCAAAAAATTCTTCATCGACCACTGGAAGATTTGCCCAATCCTCAGGTTTGTGGATGTGCACTCCACCCGGAAAACCACCTTCATATTGGATCTTGACGAAATCCATCCCCGATTGGCGAAAGAAATCCAGGTGTTTATCAATGGCGGCCTGCCCGCGCTGGAAGTCAGGTCCAAAATGCATAAAAAAGCCCGCCGGAGTGTATCCGGGATTGACTTTACCCCCGACCAGATCGAGCAGGATATTCCTTTTATTCATTTCTTTATCTCCTTGACGTATATTTCATGGATGCTGTTGATGTGGTGGATTTTATGGCCTGCTATCATGTATGCCAGTGCCCGCACACTGACCAGGTTTTGTTCCACCTTACCACTGCGACTGAAGGCTTGCGCATCCAGGCTTTCAAGGAACGCCAATGTTGCTCCCCGAACTGCGCTATATTCCTTCAGAATTGCCTAAATCGTTCGTTCGCCATGGAACGGGGTACGTATTACTAAAGCACCTTTTTCAGCACGCCTAAAGACAACATCTCGTTGATCCGTTCGACCAGGCGGATATTCTCCGGGATGCCACTGGCAATGCAATCCCGCAGTAGAAAAACGTCCAGGTCCAGGTCTGCGGCGCCACATAGCGTAGCCAAGATGCAATATTCTGCCGCGAAATTTATATTTTCGACCGCCTGCTTGAGGGATAGTGCGGTTGCAGGGTCGGATTCGTAGAACCGCCTTTGGTCATTGATCACCAACAAAGCAGGTCTTATTAAATAACTCCTCCGCAGGTTTGCTCGGAAAATCCCCCGCTACATGACCGTCGTCGCGGCCACCACGGCTGTGCTGGAATCATTTTGCATCATGACGATCAAATACCAGCCAAATATTACCATCCATCCCAGCTCTGGGATATCCTGCGCAGCCTGGCTGATGGTTACCTGAGCGCTCGGATGGATCAACCCCCCGTGCCGGTAATGGATCAAGCTCTCTCCGGTTTCCGTCTGGAATTCATATTGTGTCTGCCAGAAGTTGGTGTTGGCACGATATACCCGCCCGTCAGAGAAAGCCAGGGTACCTCCGTCGCTCCAGGTATTATTTTTGAAGGAAGCCACCTCTGCCTCTGAATCACAGGCACGGATAGTCACACGCGTCTGCCAGAACCCGCTGCGCTTGAAAGTCCAGCAGCCCTGGGCGCATTCAGCCGTTGCGAAGGTTCCCCATGAACTGCGGAAGCGCAGCGTCGCATATAGCCCTTGTTCCGATTTGAGTTCGTATTCCATTTTCAAGAAGTTGGGTTGGTGCCATTCAAATGGTTTTCCCATGTTTGGGACAATATTGGAAATGAATGTCCGCATGGTATTATCTCCCTTCTAATTTATTTGAAAATTGTTCCGACCAGCACAGACAGGCCGATCAGAAACCCACCGGTTACGAACAGAAAGAGAAATGTCCCGTACCCTTGTGTCATATCGGCTGCCCAGCGTTGGGCACGTTCCGTCACGTTCATGTCCCCGGCTGATTGACTATAAACAACACCGAAATCTGAACGTATGCCGTACCCACCCAGGATGGTCAGGAGACCCACCACGATCAGGATACCGCCTAGCCAAAAGAACGCATTGCTGAATTGTGTGCTGGTCCTCCATCCGATAGCCAAACCGATGCAGGTAATAAACAGCCCGATGCCCGTCGCCACCAGTAAGGTGTTCCCGATCAACCGTAAAATGGATTTTTTCATGACCACCTCCGCAAGCTCAAGGAAATATATTATAGCCAGTTAATGGGAAAGACTCTGGATTGTTGATTGGAATGGTCGAAGGTATTCGACCTCCAAAAATAAAATCGAATGATTACATACTCCATTTCTCTGCCTGCTTGTCCACGTCATCCGACCAGCGCCTCTGCAATTCCATAATTTCCTTAGAATTTCCTGGGAAGAGGTGGATATTTTCCATCGCCGTAATAAATTCGTTCAAATTCCCGATCTTGCTGGTTGATCCAACCGTAGCCCTGACCAGTGGGAAGGAGTGAGCAAACCGAACGCAGAATTCCGTCCAGCTTTGAATGCCGGATCGTTCGAAAATGGGCGCGACTTCCACGGCGCGTTGGTGCAGGTACTCCTTCCACGCAAATCCGGGAATGTCACGCAGGCTGTACACGGGCCCACCCGAAACCGTCCGCATGGCAATGATCGGTTGGTTGTGCGCCTCGATCTCGTCCCACAGTGTGTTGGAGGCAAAGCGCTGCAAAGGGTTCAGATAGAAGATGAAACCGTCCACGATCCCTTGCGTGTATCCTGCTCGCAATGCCTGCAGGGAAAACTCGGACGTCCACGGGAAGACCTCCACCACGAAACCTTTTACAAGGCCTTCATCTTTTAAATCCTGGAACACCCGGTAGCACGAACCACCACTTGCGAAATCCTGCGCTAATTCTCCGCCCAGGCAGAGTTGCCCAAGCTGCATCCCATCCAATCCGAGCGGCTGCAGGTTCTCTTCTATCGTCGCGCGCAATTGGTTGACGTTATCCCAGCCAATCTTCATGATCAGTCTGGGTACTCTGGCGGGTTCCTCCTGAAATACTTCTGCCAGCACTTGCAGCGCATCCCCATAGGTGTGTGAAGTGTGGAACCAAACGCCCGCATGCATGGCAGCGCGCGCCACCTTCAACCGATCCTCCCGAGGGGTGTTTGCATCCCCCAGGCGTGTCGTTCCATAAATATAAGGAGAAATTCCTTCCAGCGCGTTTTTGCGTGCTTCCATTTCGACCACCTTTCCTATTAAACTTTGACAACTGCTCCCCATAACTGGCTAATTTCAAAGAAATCTTGTTAAAGTATCCCACCTTCCGATCGTCTGCAGGAAGGCTTCAACCAGGGCATAATAATCGCGTGACTTCGTTTCGTGTCGAGGGCAGGTAATCCTTGAAAAACGGCACAATCCGGTCGCGTTGGGTCAGGATCTCGTCGAAAGCCAGCCAGGCGATGGGCCCATAATCCCGCATGAAACCGTGACTCAGCAAATAATCGACCTCTTGCTCGTAGGGGTAGGGTAACAGGTGATAAGAAATGGCAAATTCGCCATTGTGATCATCGACCACGGCATATTCCACCTGGTGACTGCCTTTCAAGGGCAACCCCACACTCCCAACCGTGTAAACTTGCTTCTTCAGGAGATCTTTTCCGGCGAAAACGTGCATATGTCCGGTGATCACGACCGGTTCCGTTACCTGATCCAGGTAGGTTTCCAGGTTGAAATCGAAGGCGGAGTTCAATCCACGAAAGACCTCGCCCGAACTGTAATGGCAAAGATGCACCTGGGTTCCTTTTCCAATCAGGAGGCTGCGCGTGGCGGGGATGGCCTGGATTTCTCGCCAAAAAGGGGTGATTTCTTCGACGTTTTTCAGGAAAGGCCGGAAGCGGACTTCGTCGAAATGGTAATCCTCTTTTCCACTGGATTGTGCCAGCAACGCCGCTTCGTTATTCCCCAGCACACATTCCACTCCGGCCGCCTTGACAAGTTCCCAGATTTCGATTGACCCTGGATATGGGGTGAACAGATCCCCCAGGCAGTAGATCGCATCGAAACCACCGGATCCCAGGCGTTCGAGCAGCGTCCTTAATGCCACCAGGTTGCCATGTACGTCAGAAAAAAGCGCTATTTGCATGGTTTCATTATCCTTGACACTTTTTACCCCTTCACTATTTCATTAAATATAGGCCAGGAACCCATTTTCCGGGGATATCCGACCTTTGAAGGTGTGGCGATATACCCACCCAAATGCTAAAAATAAGGCATATCCGATCAACACTCCCATCGCATTTGACATTGCGTCGTTAATATCAACGGCCCGGTAGGCGCTTTTGTACGCCATAGAAATACCAAGCTGGGTCATCTCGAAACCCAATCCCAAAGCACATGCCAGCCAAACCATCCTGCGGCCTTTGACTCTGGCCACAAAGTTGATCATAAATCCGAATGGGATGGTCAGCAGGATGTTCTCTACGCTATCGCGAAGGCAAATTGACGGCATGTTTGTGCAATTCCCAAAGTAGAAAGGGAACAAGTTGATGCTCGGCTTGAATGAAACATTCCCAGAAACCGTGTTGATCACAAAGGGAAAGATCACTGCCTGCAATGCTACAAGAAAATAGAGCCCAAAGATGGAAAAGAAGACCAGGTAGGAAATACTATGGGTCTTTCGCCATGCAAGCGGGAGTATCATAACCAAGATTCCCAATCCGATCAACGCATCCCATCCATCGAAATAGGTCAATTGCCTTTTCCTTATTTATTCCGGATTGATTTCGCGGATGGCCAGCCGGATCACGCGCCTGAATTCATCGGCATACCTGGGTTGCCTGCCTTGCACCAGTGCTGCCTCTGCTTGCTTGAGGGTAAACCAACGCGGCTTCCGTTCTGGTTCGCCCGGCGGTTGCGTCTCGGTCACCAGTAACAAGAACGCCACCACCTGGATTTCCCGGTGGCTGCCTGGCTTAAAATACAGAAAAGTGGTCAGCGGGTTACGGCGGATCTCACCGGTTACGCCGGCTTCTTCGAACGCTTCCCGCCTGGCTGCCTGCCAGGCTTCTTCCCCGGCTTCCAGCCTGCCCTTGGGGAAAGCCCATTCATTGCCATGTGTCCTGATCAATAGGATTTCGATGGAATCAAATTTACCGGTTTGCTTATCTTCGGAACTTGGAGATTGGGTTTTTGCAACCCGGTAGCAAATCGCTGCCGCCCGCATTTGGTCCTCTAAATTTCTTATCATAAGTATGATCCTGAAATACCTTGTTCCTTGATCAAGAATGAACCTGTTCTGATATTACCGCATAATTCTCCTGCGGGTGAAATACCATTGGCAACACTTTGTTTTTTTCAGCTTTTTGTTTATCCCCTGAAGCTCCCATTCCTTTTCGCTTGTTTCCATGATATTTTAATCATCAATTAATCCAAATCAACTATAAATAAAAAATCACATTAACAGGAGGAGAGGCATGCCTAACTCGGAAACTGTAATTCGAGAATTATTGGACCTGGCCGGGATCAAAATCAACGGCAGCCAGCCCTGGGACATACATGTGCACGACCAGCGCCTGTACGACCGGCTCTTGCGGGACGCCTCGCTGGGACTGGGTGAATCTTACATGGAAGGGTGGTGGGATTGTGATTCGATCGATCAGCTCATCCAGCGTGTGTTGAGCGTCCACCTGGATGAAAAGGTGATCAACAACCGGCGACTGTTCTTCCAGGTCTTGCGGGCGCGCCTTTTCAACCGGCAATCTTCCGCCCGTGCGTACGAGGTCGGTGAGAAACACTATGATTTGGGAAATGACCTTTACACCGCCATGTTGGATAAACGCCTTAACTATACCTGTGCTTATTGGAAGGATGCCAATAATTTGGATGAAGCCCAGGAAGCCAAGTTGGAACTGGTTTGCAGGAAGATTGGCATTCACCCGGGCATGCGCATCCTCGAGTTGGGCTGCGGTTGGGGCAGCTTTGCCAAGTACGCCGCCGAAAAACATGGCGCATCCATCCTGGGAGTGACCGTTTCGAAGGAGCAGGTGGCATTGGGCATGCAGCTTTGCAAGGGCTTGCCGGTGGAATTGCGCCTGCAGGACTATCGCGAAGTCAACGGCACCTACGATGCTGTCATTTCCATCGGTGTGATGGAACACGTCGGTTATAAAAATTATGGGACTTATATGCAGGTGGTGGATCGCTGCTTGAAAAAGGATGGGATCGCTTTTGTTCATACCATCGGTGGAAATCGCAGCTCCAAAACCGGTGAGCCCTGGACCGACAAATATATCTTCCCGAATGGATTGTTGCCTTCGATGGCTCAGTTGGGCAAAGCCTTTGAGGAAAACTTTGTCGTGGAGGACTGGCACAACATCGGCCCAAATTACGATCCAACGCTGATGGCCTGGCACGCTAATTTTGAGAAGGCCTGGCCGGAATTAAAAAAGAATTACGATGACCGTTTCTACCGCATGTGGCGCTATTATCTGCTTTCCAGCGCAGGGGCGTTCCGTGCCCGCAACCAGCAACTCTGGCAGATCGTCTTCACCCGACGTGGCACTCCACAACCGGATTGCCGCTTCTCATGATCGAGACAGATGTCTTAATCGTCGGTGGGGGTCCTGCCGGTTCAGCCTGTGCCAGACGCCTGGGGGAAAACCACGTCAAAAGCATCCTGCTCGATAGGGTAGATTTTCCGCGTTTTAAACCCTGTGCCGGTTGGGTCACACCGCAAGTGTTGCGGTCGGTTGGACCAGAGATGCAGGAATATCCGCATGGCTTGACCGAATTCCGCAGTTTCGATATTTCGATTTCAGGGCTGCGCTTCAAACTTCCCACCCATCAATATTCCATCCGCCGCTTTGAGTTCGATGATTGGTTGTTGCGCCTTGCCAAGACGGAATTTCACCGGCACGATGTCCGTTCAATTCGTTCCCTGGACGGCCGCTATATCGTAGACGATGAATATTCTGCTCCCTACCTGGTCGGTGCGGGGGGCACGCATTGCCCGGTGTACCGTACATTTTTCAGCCAGGTCAGCCCACATAAACCCGGCTCTCTGATCGTCGCCCAGGAGGAGGAATTCCAATATGATATCCAGGATTCCCGCTGCAAACTCTGGTTCTTCGATCAGAAACTGCCCGGTTATTCCTGGGTCGTTCCCAAGAAGAATGGCTATGTCAACGTCGGCATCGGTGGATTCACCGAAACGCTTAAAAATCGCGGGGATACTCTGAAAAATCATTGGAATAGATTGGTAAAATCCCTGGAGGAAGGGGGCCTGATCCATAACCACGATTACAAGCAGGTTGGACACAGTTATTACCTGCGTCAGAACCTGCCTGAAATCCGCATCGGGAACGCCTTTATTGTGGGGGATTCGCTGGGACTGGCCACCCTTGATATGGGGGAGGGGATCGGTCCGGCCATTTTGAGCGGTCAAATGGCAGCCGAATCCATCCTGCATGCCACCCCTTACTCGATCGCATCGATCCCGCGCTACTCCTTCCCATCATTAATTGGATTGAGAAAAGACAACTGACTTCTCGGGATTATCTCCGATTTATCAATCGGCATTTCTGGTCTCTCAATTAACTGCCTTGGGGTCAGCGGCGGCTGAGCCTCCTTTTCCAAGATCAAAACCTAATCCAGGGATTTTTGGTGATTTTTCCACGCGTTATGGCACCGGCATCAAAATCTCCCAATGAACGCTCTTGATAACCGTTGCACTTTCCTGTTGCAGCGTTTGATATTCGGGGTCTCCCAAACCTTTTTCATTGGCCGACTCAAAAGCTGCCAGACTGGACCATTGCCGCTCAATAACGAGATCTCCTGCCGCATGCTTGCCGATCAGGTATTGGAAGCGTTTCTTGGTCGGGAATCCCAATCTCGCTTCGACTGCATTGTATTTTTTATCGAGCGCTTCCAGATCCGCCCATTTACCAGGGTAGATTTGCTGGAATATTCTTTTTCTGGATAGAGCATTGGGGTTGGGAATAGTGTTTGTTTGGGGAGAGGCGATTGGATTTTCATCACCAGTATAGCATGACTTTTAGCGCCCCTTTACTGCCTCCCATTGCTATAAATATTAAATGGTAAAATCAGATTGTCCAAGTGGCCTTCCGAAGCCCCATAGCTATCCATCGACCTCAGCTTCTTTTTTCGATCGGGAGGAGAGTTCATGGACCGGAAATTTTCGGGCTTACGATTTTTCATTCTCTTCGGGGGTATTCTTCTTATTCTTCTCGGCGTTTTGAAAACAACTCAGGATGGTACCGCCCAGTCAAATATCCAGCCACAGTTGGATCATGCAACCTGCCGGGCTGCCTGTATGGAAAATTCCATCTTTCTGCATAAAAATTTAGGGGACAGCGCAGCCAGGGAATTTTTCCATGGCTGGTTCGAAGAGTATTACATACACACCGGCTGCGGCGACAGCCCATTCGTCACCGGACGGGATTTCCGGATTGACGTGGTAGGCGAATTTGTGGGTGCACCTGGCGCGTATCCGCTGCAGTGCTGGCAAGGCTTGATGGCATCCGCTGTAAACTGCAGCGATCAGTGTTCTGGATATAGCACAACCGACGGGAAATACGCTCCCAACATCCGCGTACAGATCGATTCAGGCGGTCCGGGCTACGTTGATGTAGGCATCAGCAACCAATCCCACCTGGAGGATCTGCCGGAACTGATCAATTCAGCTTATAGCCGCGGCTACACACTTCAGACATGGCTGAATCTCAACAGCGGCAACTCCCTGCTGGTCGACCGTGTGGATATGCCGAGACTGAGCTATCCCAACTGGATCACGCGCGGCGGGGTGAACGACTGCATCCTGGCATATGGCGAAGATGACACGCGCTGTGAATTGATCAGCTATTATGCCATTCCAAGCATCGCCTCTCATTCGGTGTCTTTTTTTGACGGCGGATTGTATGACCTCACCAGCCACGTCAGCAACACCAGCGGCGTAAGCGATTCCTTCACTCAGGATGGCTATGTGGTGTTGAAGAGCAATGGGAACCACCTGACTATCGACCAGGGACCCTATGCAGGCTTCTATTAGACGAAAACCCACAATCAATCCAGCGGTAGCCATATCCAGCAACTGGTGCCCTGGGACAAGAACCCTGCTCCCATCTACCTCACCTCCCTCGAACAATTTGCCGGTTATTTCGGGACACATCTGGCGGTTGTACCCAGACTCCACATCAGTCGGGGTTGGCGCGGCTAAGGTGATATTATCGATCAATGGTGTCGATCAACCGGCAGCATCCAGCATGATCGACGGGTTTTATCAATTGGATGTCCCGGGCATTCATCCTGGGGATTCTCTCAGCTTGCGGGCGGAAAATCCTGAAGATGATTTCGACCCGGTTGCCTACACGTGGCAGGCCGAACGAGCTGTGGAAAAATATGAGTACGATTTTTATTCCTATTGGGGCACCATCGCCTCACCCGACAGCGATGATCAGAACCACATTTTCGGCCAGGTCGTAGACTCCTCCGGACGGGGCGTCCCGGGAGTATATCTGCTCCTTCAGATGGGAACCTCCGATGCCCTGCAGCGCATGCGTCCTACCGATGCAGAGGGTAACTATGATGCCTATGTACGTCTTCCTGACCGAATCATGGTGACTGTCTGGGTGGATGGCAATGGTTATTTACCCTCATCTGTCTTGTTTTTCCATCCTTATGCGGCGGAAAACCGTGAAATTGATTTCCACACAAACCAACCGGGAAAATAGGTCCGGAATTTCCATCTTTGCATATACTTCTAAGTTGGATTTTACATTACCACTTTTGCAAATTCCTGGATTGCCTGGATGTGTTGCCGGGGTGATTTAAATCCGGCGCCCATCGTATTGAATGATACGTGGGTCGCGCCTTCCGCCTGCCATTCCTGAATGCGCATTTCCCAGGCTTTGGGATCTGCAACCGGGTCGTCCTGTCCACGCGTATAAGGGATGCGTGCCTCCAGCCCAAACTCTTTACGCGACCGCCCGGCTTTCTCCAGGAGACCTTCCAACAAGTCAAGCGATGGCCTTGCGTTGGCAGCCAGACTTTGCAACACAATCCAACCATCCGCCAACCGGGCCATGCGTGACAATGCAGCATCCGAATTGCCCCCAAACCAGATGGGGATGGGTTGTTGCACCGGCAGCGGGTTGAGCCCGGCGTCATCCACCGTGTGCCAATTTCCATTGAAGGTTATCAATGGCTCGGTCCATAGACGCCGCATCAGCTGCACTTGTTCTTCTATTCGAACACCACGGTTGTGGAAGTTCTCATCTAGTGCACCGTATTCAACCTTGTTCCAGCCAAGTCCTACGCCCAACCTTAACCTTCCGCCACTCAGAACATCCAGGGAGGCGGCCTGTTTGGCAACCAAAGCGGTTTGTCGTTGAGGCAGGATTATCACGCCGGTCACCAATCCCAATTTCTTGGTCATCCCGGCCACGTAACTGAGCAGCACGAACACTTCATGGAAAGGCGTCTTGTCAGTGTAGGGTCCGGTCCAGCCGCCTATACGTTCGGGGTTGGCGCCAAGCACATGGTCGTATACCAGCAGATGACTGTAGCCTAACTCTTCGGCTGTTTGCACATAATCGCGGATTACGATCGGGTCGTTGCCGATCTCGGTCTGGGGAAAAACCACGCCTATTTTCATTCCTACTCCTTTTATTTCTCAATGTTCCGCTGGTTGGGTTAATTTCCTTGAAAATCAAGCTTTAGAAAGTATTCGATTCCCATCATCCGTAACCCCGTCCGGATGAAGGATGGAAAGGCCGACAATCCGCGTTCTTTTTCCAAGAAAACCGGATTCACCAGGGAATAATCCTGGTACTTCCACTGGATCCAACATGCTCCCCTGGCCTTGACGTTGGCATACCAGTCCACCTTTTTCCCATACGTGAGCGCAATCACGAACCCATCTTCAACTCGTTCGGCGATGATCGGTATTCGATAAAGCCTGCCGCTCTTGCGTCCGGTGTGGCTCAAAATTACAAATAGGCCGAGATTCTTCCCACTGATGCGGATCATTAGCTTATTTGTAAAATGTTTATTGAGTACTCTGACGCGGTCCAGCAGCGCTTGTTTCATCGGCATTGCCTCTTGTTCTGAACGATCTTTCTGCTATTTCTTGCTGCTTGATTTCAACCGGGCTCTTTCCATGTTTTCCGCCACCCTGAACTTCACGATCTTGGTCACCAGGTCCACCGGCAGTGGTTCACTCAGCGGAAATTTCACAGACCCTTTGGCGTTTTCATATTTGGCGATTTCCGCCTTGTACTGCTCGTTCCCGCTTGGCATGGCATAAAATCCAATGTGATTTTTCCAGCCGGCGAAATAAACCAGCGTGCCCTGTAGGTCAAAAGCAGGCATCTGGTAACTGATCTTCTCTTTTGCCTCCGGCGCGGCGGCTTGGATGGTTGCCCGCATTTCCTGTAACTTAATTTGTACCTGCTCCGGAAAGGTGGCAATGTATTCGTCGATATTTGTAAAACCAGGTTTATTGTTCATCCTAATTTTTCCTTCTACCTCTAAAATTATCCTGCCTTCTGCAGCAGTATTACTTCCCATGTGTCCCAATGGGTATAAACCGGTGAATTTTGGGGTCAAACCGGTCGACCAGTCCAGGGGCCGACACCTTCGATCCGGTCAACCCGCATGCGTGTGACGTATCCGGGTGGGGGATCCTCCATCGGAGGGAATTTCACTCCCGGGCCGATATAAACCTCAGCCAGACGCTGCAGCAATTCCGGCGCTCCGCCAATCTGAATGTGTGCCTCGCCGTACAATACAGCATATTCAGTCAGTCCCAGCGAGCTTTTCGTACTTGTCTCGAGTGAAATGGCAACCCGTCCATCTCTTTCGATATTCCTCACCTTGCGGTTCCTTGGCAAGTGTCCGGCGATTACTTCATCCCCATCCAACCCGATCCAAACCAGCGTGATTTGCGGGCTGCCATCCCGATTTAAGGTGACATAGTGCGCCATGCAGCCGGAGCGTATTAGCTCCTTGATATTTTCAGGAATCTTCATTTGGATTCTCCAAGGTGGCAGTTATCTTTTTGGTTTGCTTCGACTTATTTCCCGTTCTTGACATTCAGGAGACAGTCCAGATTTGTGTTAATGATTTCCTTGGATTTTACCTCTTTTTATTTGCACCGACTTTCCCGGGGAGGTCGTCGCCTCATTTAGGGAACGAAAATTCCCTGGCAATACTCCAAAACCATTTTTCTCCCGTAGTCCTCCCGCCAATCCTGCATGGTCATGAACAAGTCCTCCCATGCTTATCACAGCCCGAAAACAATTGTCCGGTCGTAGATGCCATAAAATACCATTTTCTCTGTAATGATTCGCCTACCAATCTTAAACGAATATTTGTCCGGTGTTGTGCAGGTTGAACATCTTCCATTTTTCCCCCAGCCGATTTCCGCGTTGGCCAGGAGGCGGCTCAACACTGCCAGGGTATGCCAGGCAATCAGTTGACGGTATCCAGGTCGTGCACATAACGGGTGTCACCGGCGAACCGGCCGTAAAAGTCCTACCAGGACCAATTTCCCGCTGAATGTGGCGACCTCGGCCATTTCCTGCGCTTCTGACAGCTCCTACGTGACTGGTGTTTCACAAAATACGTGCTTGCCCTGCATCAATGCAGCGATGCCGGATTGCCCGTGCAGGCGGGTCGGCAGGCAGATGTCGATCGCTTCGACCTGAGCATCGTTGATCAGGGTAAAAGCGTCCGCGCTCCGTCGGGTAGTTTCCAGTTAAAGATTGGATGCCTCTTCCTGTCCGACCCGCACCAACAGGGTCACCAATAGGCCCCAGAAAAAAGCGGCGCTGACCGTATATCCCACCAGCAGGGAGACCTTGAAGCCCACCGCCAGCATGCTCACCTGCAAGACAGCTTCCAGTACTGCGGTAACGAACAACCAGAAGGCCGTACGGCTGATGAGGCGGGAGTGTCCCGGGCTGTGCATGCTCTGCACGAGAACCATGCCGAGCGTCACGAGCGCCAAAGCCGAAGCGCCCAAGCGGAGCAGGCTCCACCCGCCATGCCCGTCCGCCCGGAATACGCTTGCGCTGTAGACCGGCCAGCCCAGAGCGCTGGTGAAGGAATTCGGGGCGGATACCAGCACCCCGCTGACGAACACTCCATAGATGAGGATGGCAGTCGCTAGTAACAGCCTGGCGTACCGGCTCTTGAATGCGAGCCGTCCGGGTAAATTCGGATGGACCTTGGATTCACTGGCAAATATCGCCGAAGTAATGATCAATGCAACCACCATCAGCGCAGAGCCTATGTCCAACGCAGCCCATCCCGGTGCCAGCCCATACAGCACCACCATGGCGCCGAAGAAGCTTACTTCCACCACCAGCAGGCAGGATACCAGGGGCGGGACCAGTACCCAGGGCAGTTTGCGGGTGCGTACCAATCCTATGATCGCGGCGGATAGGATCAGCAACCCGGTCAGGGCAGCCAGTGTGCGGTGGGTGATTTCGAGGACCGGGCTGGTTTCGAGCGGGGGCAGAACCTTGCCAAAGCAACCCGGCCAATCCGGGCAACTGCGGATCGACTGGGTGACGTTCAATATCCCGCCCATGGCGATCAATAGCACGCTGGTGATCGCAGCGGCGATCAGAATATTGCGGTGCCAGGCTTTTACCTGGTTCTGAGAATGGGAGGCGTCGTTCGACATGGCTTTGCCCTTCTGCAGGGCAGGCGCCCTGCACGCTTGTCGGATATCACCTTGGCGGCGTTCCTTATTCCGGTTAATTCTGTCGTTCTTATAATTTCAGGATAAATGCTTAGTGAAACACAGCCAGGGCAAGCAGGAGCATGCTGCCGAGCATGTAAAATGATGAATACTTGAACATGGTCAAAAGGGATTTGTGGGAGAATCGCGCCCAAACGTAGATCGCAAACCCGACCAGAACGGCTCCGCCCAATCCCAGGACCAACGATACTGCCATGGGCAAACCAATCAGGACGGAAATGGACACCATTAGTCCACCGGCAAGCAGGCTGGAGAAAACCAGCATGATGTGCGAAATGACCGGTCCATACACGTTGGGAAAGATCGGCACACCCGCCTTGTAATAATCTGCGGGATGCAGCAGATTGAGCGTCAGGTTGTGGCTGGGGATCCAGCTCACGATCGCCAGGCCCAGCAACACCCCGATCAAGTCGATCCGCCCGATGGCCAGAGCCCGACCAGCCAGCACCGGCATGCCACCCGAGAGCCCGCCTAGCACGATCGACCAGGCGGAATGGCGCTTGAGCCACATGGTATAGATCAGTAAGTCCAGGATGGCCCCGCCCAATACCACCAGGAAATACAAAAATGATAGCGACAATGCCCAGAGTAAACCCAGTACGAGCAGGGTCCAGCCCAGGATGGCAGCCGTGCCCGGGTTGACGTGACCGGATGGCAGTGGACGCAGGCTGGTACGTTTCATCTTCTGGTCGATGTCACGGTCGTAAACCATGTTAATTACGGTGCAGCCGCTGATGGTGATGGCCAGGCTGAAGATCATCCCCAGAAAGCCCGCCCAATCGAAGGGGTGCGGGCGCAGGCTGAGGTAACCGGTGATGCCGGTCAGGGTGAGCAGGAAGGTCTGGCGGCTCTTGATCAGCGGCCAGTAATCTTCTTTGATGCGGGTGGTGGCAGTGGTCAGGAAGGCAGGTCGGTTCATCCGGCAAATCATACCCCTTTTGACCCTAAATTGCCAATAAAGAGACCAAAATCATGCATCGATCGCTCCCATTATAAGCAGTCTCTTTCAGCAGGGTGAAAACACTCTACCGTCAATTTGTAAGCGGCTCCCATATCATATTTGAAAAAATATTCTGATATATCAAGGAGGTTTATAATTTTAAGTAGATCAATGGATCATGTTAGAATTTACAATTCAGTGTCGAATGCTGCCAGGTCAAAACCTACCCAATCCAGCAAATGCCTGCTGGGAGGTACCTTGTACTTTGAATGCTGAAAATACCCGCCCGGTTCGCATGGCGGGTTATTCTCTTGCCGCTGATTTGAAAAGGAAAGTTGGAGTGGAGGTTTCCTGAAGAATGCCAATAAGCATTGACCCACCGCCGGCTGAAGATGAGCTCGAGTGCGGGAACTGCGGCGCTCATTTCTTTTACGGGCTGACACGCTGCCCGAATTGTGGAGTGAACCTCTTTGAACCGGATGACGACAACGACCAGCCGAGCACAATATCGACATCAACTTCAAAGGTTCACCGCAAAAAGTTGGGGGACGGGTTTGTTCGGTTCTTCCGGCGTGTACTTAAAAAACCTTATCCGGTTGACGAGTTATTTGGGGCTTCACTCAACCAGGCGGAGCTATTCGACAGCCTGCTTACCAAGGTGGGGGGTGATCGACCGACCGTTGAGCGACTGATCGAATTTGAGCGAACAGAGGATCCCCAGGGAAATCGGACAATCTGGCTTGAACGTGCCATCCAGCGCTGGGAGCGCGACAATCGGGCAGGTGCATCGCAGTGAAAGATTATATTTTTAGAGGAAATTATCCAGAGGAAAGTTGATTGACTGGACCCGGCTAATTTTGGAAAGGCTTGTTGAAATTAAGGGAAAATTATTCCTATTCCTTTAGATCATCCAGGGCCTTCTGGATGCTGCGCTTCATCTGGCTTCGGTCAGTGAGCGAGACATCCTTCTCGACCACCTGAAGGGCCTTTTTCAGGGAAGCCTTCGCCTGCTCTTTCCGATTGGCTTGTTTGTTTAACAATCCCAGGTCGTAATAACCGGCTGTACTTCCGGGTCGGAGTTCCAAGGCTTTTTCCATGGCTTGAATAGCCTGATCAGTCTGCCCAAGACTGTCCAGACTGGCTGCCAGGTAGAAATAAGCGTTAAAAACCTGCGGATCCATTTCGGTGGCCTGTCGGTAATTCTTTACTGCTGTGGCGTACTGGCGGTTCCGGTAGGCTAGCATGCCAGATTCTAATAGCTGATCAACCGCCTGCTGTGGGGGCAAGAATTGCAGGTTCTGCGTGCCACAAAATGAGCAAACCTGGTCACGGCTGGATACGTTCGCCCCGCAATTTGGGCATTTATTCATTTGGTTCTCCTTCTGATAGACTGTATGGCTGAACTATCAACCCGAACCTAGTTTCCTAACCAATATATGTTTGTAATCGTTACCAATCCCCGATTCCTGAATTCTGAAGCCGGATAGCCTGATCCATTCATTTACTTGTTCGTTTGACGGGTAGTAGTGGTAGGCAGCCCTGGCAGCCAACGCACCGGGCACAATTTCGGTACCCGGTTGCATAAATTGCTGGTAAGCCAGTTCCAGCTCGTAGGCTACCTCTCCATATACAACCGGCAGCCCCATGGCTTTGCCTTGCGCATAGGCAAAATCAAGTTCTTCCGGTTGGGCTTGTTCCACCGTAAAGTACAAACAGGTGTCCGGTTTAAGAGCCCTGGAAAAATTTTTCATGACTTGCGGCCATTCTTCGGGGGGGAGATGCTCCAGCGCATCCACACATATTGCACCGTCGAAGCGTTCGAGAAAATCCAATTTCTCCAGCCCGATTTTCTCATACTCAGCCACGGGAAAGCGAGAACGCGCACGTTCCAGCATCCCGATGGATTGATCAACCCCCAGCAGGTGGTGTCCAGCTTCCAGCAAAAGCCCGTCGTAGCGTCCGGCCCCACATGCGGCGGAGAGAAGGAATCTGTGCGGTTCCAGCCCCTCCAAAAATTTATGTATAAATTCCAGGTGTGTCTCGTTTGGATAGAATCCGAAAGTGACCCAGTATTGTGGTGAAACCCGGTCGTAAAGCCTTTCGGTCATCACCTGAACGTGCTTGAGCCAATCAGTGCGGTCCACCTACGTTCTCTTTCATGCGGTTGATGGGATCAATCCTTTTTTGAGCGAGTGTGTGAGGAGAACAAGAAAAAAATTCTTGATATCTCGCTCCACTTTATCCAAGTATAGATAAGAATCACGGAAAATTCAAGCAAATTAGGGAAATTAACTCCTAATTGAAATGAAAATTTTGATAACTTACCTCGTTATCCGTGAATGACTTGACAATAATCTGCATCTGCCTGAAATGCGAACGTTCGTGGTTCGCCAGCCACATGGCATAGGAATGCAGCGTGCGTTCGCGCGGTTTTCCGGCTCCGGTCACCGTGGCAGCCCGCTCCCAGGCTTCGGGCGGAAGAGCTTCCAGCACAGACAGGAGTTCGGCGCGCTGAGTAGTAAATTCCTGTAATGAGGCTTTAAATTCCTGCTGGCGGTAATTGGTCTGCTTGATCCAGGTGGTGGGATTGACGGCCTTGAAGGTCGGGTGGTCCTCGCTTAAGATCAGCAGGATGTACTTTCCCCACATGTCGGAACAGGCCCGCAGGTGCGCCAGCACATCCCTGGCCGACCATTCCCCGGGACCTGGAGGAGTTACCAATTGGGTTGCGGTCAGGCCCTGGGTGAAATCGTCCAATCGCACCGGCGTGGCAGCCAGAAGGCTTAGATTTTGCGGGATGGGGAGGAATTTGTCATACATGGGGGCTCATTGCAAAATTAGCTGGGAATTTAAATCCCAGCTCAACGCTTTAAAGCTCGCGTATGCGAGTTTTTCAGGTCCTGATTTATTATATCTTAGGCTCTTAGCCGACGATCGCAGCAGCCCTCGGTTTCGCACTTTTCAAACCGGATCGTCTACCGTTCCGCGCACGACCGGATCGGGATTACGGCTTTGATCGAATTGGTCCAGCACATCCACCGGGCAGACGAATAAGCGCTTATGTACGGGCTGTTTCTTTTCGCCGACAATCTCGATGTGACCTTCGCAGCGGATATCAGCCGAGGAGGCTCCAACCATCAGCTTGATTGCACCGGTTTCTACGACCAGTTGCATCTCTTCGTCATAGAATGCCAGCAGGTCCACCGGCAGGTGAAAAACCACCCGACGGGTTTGCCCTGGTTGCAGCGAAAGTCGTAAGAAGCCTTTCAACTCCATAAGCGGACGGGGCACACAGCCTATTTCATCACATGCGTATAGCTGAACAACCTCATCGCCGGTGACTGGCCCGGTATTGGCGACGCTCACGCTCACCTCCAGGCTTTCTCCAACGCTTGCCTGACTGGCAGAAATGCTGAAGTCCGCATAGGTGAAGCGGGTGTAACTCAACCCATGCCCGAATGGATAGAGTGGACTGGCTTTACTCGTGACGTAATCCCCATACCAGTTCGATTTTCCAGCGGAAGGTTTGTGGTTGTAGTAAACAGGCACCTGGCCCACGTGGCGCGGGAAGGTGATTGCCAGCCGCCCGGCAGGATTGCGCTCCCCAAATAGGGTCTCCGCAATGGCAGCCGCGCCTTCCTCCCCGGGCAGCCAGGCTTCCAGGATGGCCGAGGCGCGCTCTGCCAACTCTGGGATGGCCAGCGGACGCCCATTCACCAGCACGACCACAACCGGCTTGCCGGTGTCCAGCACCGTCCTGGCCAGCTCGTTTTGGGCACCCGCCAGGCGCAAATCCACGCTATCGCGCGTCTCGCCGGTGGTGCAGTTGATCGAAAGGCCTGATCGGTCGCCCAATACGAGCACCACTACGTCGGCTGCACGGGCTAC
The DNA here is from genome assembly GCA_963814135.1 of uncultured Chloroflexia bacterium. Classification (GTDB taxonomy): domain Bacteria; phylum Chloroflexota; class Anaerolineae; order Anaerolineales; family Villigracilaceae; genus UBA877. The sequence continues at coordinate 789,155 of CAWFBZ010000008.1, forward strand.
CTGGACTGCCTCCGGAATGCCGGAGGGATCCGGATCCAGGTTGTCACAGCCGCGCGCGTAACTGATCTCGGCCAACGGAGCCGCGGCGCGAATGGCCTCCAGGAGGCTGGGGATGCGGATGGCATGCGGGGTCAAATCGAGCGGATCCACCCCGGAGAGTGGTGCGCCGCTCGGCATGATGGACAGCATGTAATCCAATTGGGTTGCGTAGGAATAATCACCTTGCAAATTTCGACCGTCGCCGGCGTTTGGACCGATCACGGCCAGCCTGCCGGACCGGGTCAGCGGCAGTGTGCCATCGTTCGAGAGCAGCACCAGGCTTTGGGCAGCGATCTGGCGTGCCAGCCTGTGCTGATCGGGGGTTTCAAATACTTCCGTTACACGGCCTTCGTCCACGTACGGGGTTTCGAACAGACCGAGTTCGAATTTCTTCGCCAGGTGGCGCGCCACGGCACCATCCACCAGTTCGATGGAAACCTGACCGGTGTCCAGGGCATGCTGCAGGTCTTCCCGGTAACAATCCGGGAAAGGCAATTCCACGTCAATGCCGGCGCGCATGGCCAGCGCAGCCGCGGCAGCCTTATCGACGGCCACGTGGTGATAGGTGTGGATCATCAGGATGGCCTCGTAATCCGAGACCACCAGCCCATCAAAGCCCAGCTCGCCTCGCAATAAATCGGTCATGATGCGCGGCGAGGCCGCCACCAGGTCGCCATCCAGCTCGGGGTAGGCATTCATGATGGTGTGCACACCCGCGTCGCGAATGGCAGCCTGGAAGGGGCCAATATAAGTTTCCCGCAGGTCACGCGGTCCGATGTGGACCGGGGCGCAGTTCAACCCCGCTTGCGACATGCCATAGCCCACGAAATGCTTGCCGGTGGCCATGACCCCGCCGTCTTTCAGGCTGGTGCCTTGCAGTCCCTGGATGTAGGCGACGCCAAATTGGCTGACCAGGAGCGGGTCCTCCCCAAAGGTCTCTTCCAGGCGGCCCCAGCGTGGATCGCGCGCCACATCCAGCACGGGTGCCAGGCCCTGGTGCGCGCCAACGGCGCGCATCTGCATACGGATCTGGGCGGTCATCAAGGCCGCCAGTTCCGGCTGGAAGGTGCTCGCCAATCCGATCATTTGCGGGAATACGGTCGCCCCGAGCGCCATGTAGCCTGAGCAACACTCTTCGTGAACGATGGCCGGAATGCCCAGACGGGTTTGCTCCACCAGGTAATGCTGGATCTGGTTAAGAACCCGGGCAGTGGCGCTGGGTTCGAAGACTGAAGACCCGGCTGCACGCGTGATCTGCCCAATCCCAAGGCCCAGAAGTTGTTCGATCTTTTCGTTGGAAAGATTGTGACCGTCCTCCAGGAGATCGCGCATCCAATAGGAATAGAGCTGGGCCAGTTTTTCTTCCAATGTCATCCGGCCCAGCAGGTCGGATACACGTTCATGGATGGGCAGACCAGCCCGGCGATAAGACATTAGCGCGCTCCCAGCAGCAATTCGATGGTCAACTGGTCCAGGCGCTCGTATCCCAGGCCGCGACTGGCGATCGCCACCCGGTCGAAGGATTGGGCTTTCAGCGCTTCCGCCTTGGCGGCGGAATACTTGCCGAAGAAGGCTGACATTTTTTCGTCGGTGGCATTGACCTCCGCCAGGATCGCCTGGATCTCCGCATCGGCATTCCACCGGGCGGCCTTCTCCTTCAGGAGCAGATAGGTGCGCATGCAGCCACGCGCGAATGCCTTGACGCCTGCGTAATCCTCCGTGCGGTAGGCGTGCGCATCGAAATGCCGGCTGCCGTCGTAACCCACGTCTTCCAGGAATTTGACCAGGAAGAAGGCCGATTTCAGGTCACGCGAACCGAAACGCAGGTCCTGGTCGAAGCGCCCGGGGTGCTGGTCGTTCAGGTCGATGTGGAAGAGCTTGCCGGCCTCCCAGGCTTGCGCCACTCCGTGCATGAAGTTCAGCCCGCTCATGTGCTCGTGCGCCACTTCCGGGTTCACCCCCACCATTTCCGGGTGGTCCAGCGTGGTGATGAATGCCAGCATGTGCCCAATGGTCGGGTTGTACATGTCGGCGCGCGGTTCGTTCGGCTTGGCCTCCAGCGCCAGCTTCATGGCATATTTCTTGTCCAGCACGTATTCGCACAGGAAGTTCATGGCTTCCCGGTTGCGCCGGATCGCATCCAGCGGGTTCTTGGCGGCGTCCGTTTCCACGCCTTCCCGCCCGCCCCAGAATACGTACACCTTCGCCCCAAATTCCGCCCCCAGGTCGATGGCTCGCATGGTCTTCTGCAGTGCATAGGCGCGCACCTTGGGGTCGTTGGCGGTGAAGGCGCCATCCTTGAAGACCGGATCGAAGAACAGGTTGGTGGTGGCCATCGGCACCTTCAGACCGGTCTCTTCGAGCGCCTTGCGGAAGTCGCGCTTGATCGCCTCGGCTTCGGCAGGCGTGGCGTCGATCGGGATCAGGTCGTTATCGTGGAAGTTGACGCCGTAGGCGCCCACTTCGCCCAACAGGCGCACCAGTTCGGCGGGAGTTTTGGCCGGGCGCACCGGGCCGCCGAAGGGGTCCCGTCCGGTTTGGCCCACCGTCCACAGGCCAAAGGTGAATTTGGTTTGATCGGATGTTTGCATATAGAAATCCTTTCTAATCATCAAAATTGCTTGTTAAATGTACCGGTGCATGGCTGTGGAAACCTGGTCAATGGATTTTCCACCTGGTACAGGCAAGGCAAGCGCCTCAGCCTTTGAGTGCTCCCGCCGTCAAGCCGGCGACGATTTGTCGCTCGGCGAACAGGTAGAACAGGATGGCAGGTAAGGCAGATAATGTTACGAATGCAGCCGTCAGTGCCAGGTCAGAACTGTATTGTCCCTGGAACTGCATGGTACCCAGGGGCAGCGTCCAGAATTTCTCACTATTGAGCAATACCAGGGGGGTGAGCAAATCATTCCAGCTGACGATCATGGTCAGCGCTCCCACGGCCGCCAGGGCCGGGCGTGCCAATGGGAGCAGGATGCGCCAAAAGAAGCCAAAGTCAGAACATCCGTCGATCGCTGCGGCATCCTGCAGTTCGACCGGAATGGACAGGAAGAAGCCGCGCAGGATCAGAGTGTTCCCGGATATCCCGAAAGCGATTTGAACCAGGATGACCGCCAGGAGAGAATCAATCAAATTCATCTCCCGGATGACCAGATAGACTGGCATGATTGCAACGGTGATCGGGAACATCAGCCCCAGGGTCAGGAAATTGAAAGCCAGGTCCTTGCCTCGGAAGTGCAGGCGGGCAAATACAAAGGCTGCCAGGCTGCAAACCAATAACACACCGGCCGTCGAAAACAGCATGACGATACTGCTATTGCCCAGCATACCCCAGAACGAAGGTGTGGATAAGATCTGTCCAAAGTTCTCCCAATGGGGCGGTATGGGTAGGGTATATGGATGCAGGAACATTTCACCACGTGTCTTGAGCGCCCCGAAGACCATGATCACCAGCGGCACTACGATGAGCAGGGTAATAATAACAAGCACAAGATATTGGAAGAATCTGGGTAATTTCTTTTTGAAAGCATCAGTTTTACGATAATCGATGGTCGCCATGCTGGTTCCTTCTCTAAATACCACTCAAGGGATCAGGCTGCCGGTTAAGGTACTGGTATGCCACAGAAAAGATCAGGCAAAACACCAGCATGACCAGCGCCACTGCCGAACCGTACCCGAGCTGGAACCGGATGAAGGCGAAGCGGTACATGTATGTCGCCATCATTTCGCTGGCATTGACCGGTCCTCCCCGGGTCATGATCCAGACCAGGTTAAACTGGGTTAGCGACCCTAGAACGGAAAGGTAACTGGTGGTGCGGATGGTGGTGCCCAGCAAGGGCACGGTGACAAACCAAATCGATTGCCAGCGGTTGGCGCCATCGATCATGGCAGCTTCTTCTAGCTCCTTGGGGATGTTTTGCAGTCCGGCCATGAATAACAGCATGTGCAGTCCAAAATATTTCCAGGTCAGGACGATAAAAACGCAGGCCATCACCTGGTTGATATTCCCCAGGAAATTCTGGGCATGCATACCCGGAATCAGCACTAAAAGCGCGTTGATAAAGCCGTTTTCCGGGTCTGGACTGAACATGCCAATCCAGATGATGGCAGTAATGACTTCGGAAATCACATAGGGTAGAAAGAAGATGGACCGGAAAAATGCCCGTCCCGGCAGGTCACGTCCCACCATGATGGCCAGCATCAGTGCCAATGGCAATTGCGCCGCCAGGGAAAAAATCACGATAAAGAGACAGTTCTCGATCGCTTTGATGAATACTTTATCGGTCAGGATCAGTTTGAAATTTCCCAACCCGACAAATTTCGTGGCTGGTCCCAAACCATTCCAGTTGTATGCGCTGTAATAGGCAGACCGGATAATGGGATAAATGAGGAAAAGTATAAAAAGGATGATTGCTGGTAGCAGGAATAACGCAATGGTCACGTAATCCTTCGCCCGGCGGGTTGTGCGGGAGGGGATGGGCTGTTTGAATATATTCCTACTGGCTTGAGCAATATTCACAATGAAACTCCTTATCCATTTCCACGCGCTACAGGACAGCCCGGAAGCAGGGTTTTTAGCTATGAGCTTTGATACAACAGTCACCAGGTCTCTTCGGGATTGGATCCCCAGCGAAAAAACAGGTGACTGCAAGGAGGTTGGTGGGGGTTGGGATAATTCTACCCCAACCCCCACACGAATTACAGGAATCTTTCGATATTACTTTCCGAAGGTCTGAACAGCGCCTGTTTCAATCTCCTGGGCTACTTCTTCAGGGGTTGCAGTACCGGCATACAGCTTGGCAACCGCATCATTGATGATGCCGCCCATGGCGGAGGGCATATACTGATCATAGTAAAGCTGGAAGTAATTCGCAGCCGCGAAACTCTGCTGAACGGCGATCATATTGGGATCGGTCAAGCCAGCTTCACCACCTTTGACGACAGGGATGCCACCACCACTGGCAGCGACACGCTTCTGCTGTTCTGGAGCGGTCAGGTATTTGACGAAGTCAATTGCTTCGGGTGATGCATTCTTGCCGATGGCAAAACCGTTACCGCCACCCATCACATCCGTTACGGCACCTGCACCACCCTCGACGGACGGGAAGTTGAACAAGCCCAGGTTGGCAACACCCACCTTGTCAGCAGCTTGTCCAGCTTCAGAGCCGGGAGCCCACTGGCCGGAAAGTTCCATGGCAGCTTTACCATTACCGAAGGTGCCCTGCATGACATCATGTGAAGCACCCAGGAAACCGTCCTGGAAGGGCTCCAGATCGATCAAGGCCTTCAAATCCTGTCCGGCCTGGACGAAGCATGGATCGGTGAAGGCGCCGCCCGAGCGGTCTGCAGCAGCCAGGAAACCTGCCTGACCGCAGATACGGGTGGCAAGATAGGACCAGATGTGCATGCCGGTCCAGGTGTCTTTTTCACCCAGGGAGATCGGAGTGATGCCGGCGGCTTTGAGGGTTTGTACGTCATCCAGCAACTCGGTCCAGGTGGTGGGAACGGCGGTAATGCCAGCCTGGGTGAAGAGGTCTTTGTTGTACCACCAGGCAACTTCGCCCATATCCCACGGCACACCGTAATTCTTGCCATCCAGGGCATAAACCGCCAACGCACCGGGTGCAAAGGAATTGCGCCAGGCGCCGCCATCCGCGTCGAGATCTGCAGTAATGTCCTTGAGCATGCCGGCCGCGATCTGGTCGTTCATTACGCCACCACCCCAACTCTGGAAGATATCCGGGGGAGTGCCGCCTTGCATGACGGTGGTCAACTTGGTCTTGAAGGCTTCATTTTCCAATATGGTGATGTTGATGGTCACATTGGGATGAGCCGCCATATATTCGTTGGCCATGTCCTGCCAGAGAGTCTTGCCAGGATCGATGGTGGTGATGTGCCACCATTCGACGGTAACAGGCTCAGCAGCCGGGGCGACGGGTGCCATCGTGACGGTTGGAAGCAAATCCGGAACCTGCATGGTCGCAGGAGCCGCCGTGGCAGGAGCCGGCGCTGTTGTGGCAGCCGGGCCGCAGCCAGTCAATACAAACGAGGCGATCAGTACGAAGCTGATCAGTACGAGGAATTTTCGAAGCATTATATTCTCCTTCTTTTGAATATGGATGTAGAGCTTGAATTGTCAGGGCCACAAATCAATCGTTTCTTTTCTTCTCAGAAGCACCTCCTCTTCATTTGGGTAATGTTCAGGAAAGAATGGAAAAACAGGCAAAAGCGCTAAATGGATGGATGATTTGTACAAGAATCACGCACAACCAGCTGGGTGGGCAATTCAATCCGGTCGGCAGGTTTCTCAGGATTTTTGAGCATGTTCAGCAGCATTTGAGTCGCCACCCGGCCCATCTTTTCAAGCGGCTGGTTGACTGTCGTAAGAGCCGGGTGCATGAGCGAAGCTTGGGGAATATCATCGAACCCGATGATGGAAACGTCCTGCGGCACCCGCAAACCGCGCGTACGAACTGCATCCATCACGCCCATGGCCATCACGTCGTTGGAGGCAAAGATGGCGCTGGGCGGGTCTGGCAGGTCGAGTAATGACGAGGCGCCGGCGTAGCCATCCAGCTGGAAGAAGTCGCCTTCGTAGACCAGCTCATGTGGCTCGGGAATGTGGTAGGTGCGCAAAGCCGAGCGGTAGCCGTCCAGCCGGTCGACCGAGCAGCCCAGGTCCATGGAACCGGTGATGAACCCGATCCGTTTATGCCCGCTTTTGATCAGGTATTCGGTGGCGTTATAGGCACCTTGCCAGTTTGTGGCACCCACCGCCGGGCAGTCCCGACCGGCGCCCTGGTGGTCGATCAACACGAATGGGAAATTCCGCTGGGTCAGGTTGCCGATAAAATCAGCCGGGCTGCGTGGTAGTACCAACAGCAGCCCATCCACCATTCCGGTCGCCAGGTTGGCGACGTAGCTGGATTCTTTGCTGGCGGTACGGTGGGTGGTATACAGGATCAGGTCGAGATTGCTGAGGCTGAGTTCGGCGTCGATGCCACGGATAATTTCCCCGATATAAGAGGTGCCCAAATCAGGTACGAGCACGCCGATGGTATTGGACTTGCCGCCTGCCAGGCTGCGCGCCTGGCGGTTGGCGACGAAGCCAAGCCGCTGCATGGTCTCCAGAACGCGCTGGCGGGTTTCTTTCTTGACATGCACATCATTATTGATCACGCGTGAGACGGTGCCGAAGGAAACCCCGGCTTCGGCTGCTACATTCACGATGGTAACTTTTCCGTTCAGATTCTTGTCCATATTTATGGAAGCGTTTACATGGTCTTTCATTATTTATGCCCTTCGACTCAATAATTCACCATAAGTCAGGCGGACGGTGAGGAAAAAGGGCACAAAACCGGTAAATATACGCGCGACAGCGCTAATATCCGGGCTAAATGCGCGAAACCGGGCTGAAAATATCGATTAAGTTATGGAAGCGTTTACAAGAAAAATCATAGCATTAATGCAGACCAGAGTCAATAGGGTTAAGCTTTTTTAAGGAACAATTATCGGGTTGTTTTCCCGGGGAAAGACTTAGGACCCGGGGATTTTTCATTTCCTGTTGATGATCATATAGGCTGGCAGGATCAGTATCCAGAGTAATCTAACCAGACCGGTGTTGAGATAAGAAACACCAATCGAAACCAGGAAGATTCCCATGGTGAAAAACGGGCTGTAATATTCGCGTCGGCGTTGTTGTTGAGTCACCTGCGCATCGATCAGGTTGGCTTTCTGTGCGTGCCGCCACAATACCAAAAATAACAGGCTGCCCAGGATCATCGTCAGTGCATAAAGGATCGTAGCCGTCCGGCTTCCGCTGTCGCTCATGACGGCACTTGGGAAGGGGACGAAAGCCACTACCATCAGGATCAACATGTTGAAGGTGATCAACCTGGCATCATAGCGCCTGATCAATAAAAACTTCCTGTGATGGGCAACCCAGAAGGAACCGATCACGAGGAAACTGATGATGTAGGCCAGATATTTTGGCCACATGCCGATCAATTCGGAAAATAATTGGGCGTTGTTGAGCTGGCCTGCGCCGCTGGGCAGGCGCACTTCCAATGCCAGTAGCGTGATTGCGATGGCGAAAACAGCATCACTGAAGAAGATCAAGCGTTCCAACCCCAGACGTTCCCGGTCTGTGATCTCTGCCTGATATCTCGGAACGTCGATTGTGCCGATTTTTTTCCTATTTGCCATCCCTTTTCTCCCATTTACATAAATTTGAATTGGATCATTGTGTTTTCGAATCGTAGGACGGGTTGCAGAGTACCGTTATTCAGGAAATCCATCCATTGTCCTGGTCGGATCCGATCAAAACGTCTCCACGTTGTATGTCCTCCCTTGCGACTTCTTGCATAAACAATCCTACTGTGGCACCTGCACTGGCCTGGGGTGTGACTTTGCGGAATATCTCGATGCTGGCAACGATGGCTTTCTTGGAATATCCAGGCCGCTGAATGCTAACCGCGTCTCCGCTGTTCAGGGTTCCGGTCTCGATCCTGCCGGTGATGACGATACCCTTGTTGTGGATGGTAAAGACATCTTGGACGGTCATACGAAATGATGGATCGGTGGTCATAAGTGAATCCTTTCATAATTATGGATTATAAAATAATCCTGCACTTAATAGGTTTATACCTGTCGATACTATTTCTATTCCAACCAGGCAGCCAGCCGGATACCCGCCTGGCGTACTCGCGCCATTTTTCTCCGAACTCGGATTCTAATAATTGATCATCCTGCCTGGCGCAGCAGGACGATAGGAGACAATTGCATAAAAAGTGCCATGGCCTAAGTCTGGAAGACCAGCAAATCATTCATGGAAGCAAGCATCACACCCAAATACCTCGGATGTCGGATGAAATGATATGGACCATTCCTTATCAATTTGTAACCTGCAAAAAGATTTGCCCCTCGTGCAGAAGTAACTCCGAAAAACCTGCCTGGAGTAGCCAGTCCCCAAAGATAAAGGAATATTGACAGTAGGTAGATCATGAACCCAATCCAAGTGAGAAGGTTCTGCGTTTGATTGGAAAGCTGCACCGGAATGGGTTTCCAAAGCAGGGTACCCAACCCCAGCAACCCAATTATGAGCAAAATCGCCGCTGGACTGCGCCACAGGGGGCTGCCTGTGCCGATCGAATTCCCTCTTCTGCTTCGGGACGTCAACAAAAGGCTGACCATCGGAGCCAGGATTGTGATCAATCCGCTGGCAGTCGCAATGCCTCGCAGCAGGTGTTGTGCACTGTTCACAAACGCACTTCCAGGCTGATCGTCACCAGGTCACCCACCGACAGTTCTTCCGCTTTTTGGACGCTCGGTTTAATGGGTACGATATAACGCCCATCTTTGGGCCATAAGGAAGTCTTCCATTCCGTATTCCCGATACGCGCCAGCACAGGGATCATCCCCCAACCATACGTCACCAGTTCCGAAATGGATTTAAGATCGCTGGACTGCTCTTCAGGTACGGTCACAAAGGTCCATGGGGACGGGCCTCTCCAAAACCAGATCTTTTCGGTGAATTCGAATTGCATGCTTTGATGAGTTCCTGGCAGAATAAAGACGGATACTACGCCGGTATTAGCGGGATTCGCATTCTTGACTGGGGCTTTACCATCATGTCATTGCCGGGCGACGGCGAATATAGCCAATTAATCTGGCGATCAGGTTGACCATGCCCATCAACCACCCGATTGGATATGGTAGGATCAATACTCCCCACCACCAGGATAGATCGCTTCCCCCTCCGAAGCCGCCAAATGCGCTTATCACGAACATGGCTGCCACTCCGAAAACTACCAAAAGGAATGTCAACAACCAATAGCGCAGCCCCAGGCGGTTATTTTTTCTCAGGAATATGCCAAGCGTTACCAACCCGCTTCCCACCAGGATGACCACCGAGCCTTCCAACGGATCGATGGCGCCCAGCAGCATGCCCAGCCCGCCGACGATGACGAGAATTCGGGACAACCCAGTACTTAGGTTCATAATTAACCTCCTCTCACAGGATCGATTGAAAAAAAAGGCAGGTGCCCGATTGGGTGTTTATTCCTGCAGCTGGCTGGATTTTCTCAGTGCCAGCAGTCGCTGGACCTGCCAATCCCGTTCTCGGGAGACAGCTGCCTGCGCCCGATCGTCGCCAGACGCTCGATGGATCGCCTGTAAAGCGTAATTCGCTGCGGCGATCGAATGTCTGGCTACATGTGTGCTCGCCACCGCCTGTCCGGCCGCCCGGGCTGCCGAGCGAGCCGGGTTGTCCTGTTCCACCTCCCGGGCCGCCGCATGTGCTGCCAGGGAAGCGCCCCGGATGACCACCATCTTGAACTCTCCGGTATCGATCCAGGTTTGCAGCGTCTCCAGCGCCTGCCGTGGGCGTTGGTCGCCAGGGTGTTCTTTTTCGAAATATGGCAGGACGCGCCCGGCGCAGTCTTTTGCCCAAATTGCCAGAGTTTTATGCCCGGTCTGCCCGATTAGCTCCAGCAGGGCTTTATCTTTTTCTAGGAGTGAAAAAACAGGTTTTTTCATTTTCTAATTATATTCATCCACTCGCCCGGCGTGCTGAAGGATCCGACTGGCCTGCAGGGAGACCCACCGGTCGGTTTCGTGCCGGTCGCCTAAATCCCGCCAGGTGCGCAGTCGGTAGGGACTGCTGCCATGCCAGTGTTTGCCCCCATCCCGACCAAGTTCCAGCCAGTCCAGGGCGGCTTGTGCCCTCGGGTGGTCCAGACTGCCCAGTTCATCCAGCACCCGCAAGGTGAACAGGATGTCCACTTGATAGAACAACGGGAAGTTCAGTTTGAACCATAAGGGGTGAATGTGACCGCCTTCCCCGCTGGGGTAATTAGCTTCAACCAGGTGATACGACCCCAACAGGAAGTCCACTCCCTGGGTGATGGCTTCATTAATGGCAGTTGAGCGTTTGGATTTTGGAATGGCGGCCAACCCCCACAAAGTACGGGTGACTCCCCAGGCGCACTCGCCCCCCCAATTATGCTCACAGCGGCACGGCCCCTCCGCTAAAGCCTGGCAGGCAAACTGGATGATCTCTTCAACCCGGGCATCCCCTCCCATGCCGGAATGTAGCACGTAGCGCAGCATATTGCCCCAAAGGCAGGACCAACCGAAGGCATGATCTTTCATTTGCTCGTTTAAGCTGCGGTAGGTGGTTTCCAGCATATAATCGACGCCTTTCCGGAAACGTGCCTCCTCTCCATCTACGCCGAGTTCGGTGAGCAGCACCATATTCCAGTGCGAGCTGGTATATTTTGGGGTGTAAAAACTCCTTTCTCCTTCCCAGTTCCCCGCCTCGCTCTGGCGATTTAGGATGGCTGGAATGGGACCCGATTCCATTCCTTCCTTGCGGGCTTGGATAAGCCGTTCATCCTCAGGCGGGAGATGTAACAGGTCTGCCATTGTCATTAATCGGATGGAGGGGGTTGTGGCTTCCATCAGCCAGGTGAAGGCTTCATCGGTTTCTTTCACAATCTATCTCCTTATCCAGCGAATGAAGAATTCTTTGATCATACATTCAAATCGCAGAATCCAGGAATTCTTCCAGACATTCGTTTTCCGGCTCCCGTGCGGCTTGTAATTGGTATTCTAGCTCAACTTTTTGAGACAATTGTATTTTTAATTTGGATCAGACCTGAATTAACCCTGTTCACAGACATGCTGCTAACCTTATCCAGTCGGATCGTATCCCAAATGCCCCCATACCGTACTTCCGCACCCTGGTTTTTCTCCTCCTGGATTGTGATCAATTCATGCTCCCTAAGGATAATTGCCAGCGTGGGGGTATGTGAGGCAAATCCCCTTCCAAATAAGGCGCCCTTTCGAATCTGGATCCTTGGCTGCAGGATGGCCTGGAAGACATGCTCTCCCCCCAACAGGTTGTGGTTGGCGTAGTTCCTGAATTTATAATTCACAGTCAACCAATGCTCGAAAGGCGGCGCTCCCCTGGCTAACTCTGTTTCCCGGTTGATCCGGCCGTTCAGCCGGATTGTTCTCAGGATCGGTTTATACAGATGGTCCGTTACGGAGTTGAATTTGATTAATGTTGATTCCGGTACTCCCGCTTTGGTCAAGCCGGTTATTTTGATGTGTGAGTTGAGCAGAACGGTCCGCTCCTCGATATAGCTGATCCCTTCTATAGGGTAACACAGCGCTTTGGAAGTTTTCCCATCTCCTAAATTCTCTCGTTGAAACAGAACTAATGTGCTATAGGGCTTTTATCTGGGCCGAGTACACATCACTGACCCACACTTCGACCTGATGGTCTTGCATTACTTCTTTGATGACGTCCACGCTGCGGTCGAAGCGAACCACATGCAGGACGGCTTTCGCCGAACTGAAAACCCATTCATACCAGTTCTGGGAGTCACCCGGCTGCCGGTCTCATCACAATGGATCACAGCACTGCTCTGGATCGTTTCTTGAATAGCCTGGGTCTGCTCTCTGGCTTCCTTCCCCGCCCGTTGGGTGATCTTGTCGATCGACCCTTCACACAGTTTCACTCCATGCAGGTCAGACAGGGCCATCTTCGTGCGTTCATAGCTCATGTGCTGCTGCTGCCGATAGTACACTACCGTCGCTTCCAGGCGTGCCCCAAAGGTCCGTTCCATTTCCAGGCCTTCGGGTGGTTCACTGGTTTGTTTCTGACCGCAGCAGGGGCACGCCACCTTAAACTGCCGCACTTCGATCACTTCGGCTTTCGCTTCCGGCAGTTCTGTGATCTGGTTCACATCCACCAACTCGCTATTTTCTGCTGAAAGGTCACTCTGACAATACTCACAAACCAAATTAATGCTGTTACGGCTGTTTTTTTTCCAGTGGCAGATACCATTGTTTCCATCCAGGGCAACGGATTCATTTTCTCTCTGACCAGGCAAGGAAAACCGAATACCTTTTTGATCTTCCCTGGCTTGTCTTTACGTAGAATCAGGATTAATTCACGACCCCTCCCAACCAACCTCAATTGCTCTTTTTACAATCTGGCTTTGGTTATTCATTCCCACAACTTTAAAAAAATGCGACCTGAATTCTTTGCATTTATCGCTTACTTATTTCCTTATTCACAAGACGCATTTGTCCCCTGTAAACGTCTTGATTTATTCCCATTTTTGGGAGCATTCTCTGTGATTATTCGTTTTTTTTCTATTTTAAATAAAGTACATTTTATTCATCATTTTACGCCGCGGTTAGCTGTTGCAATCCTGATAATCGTCCATCAACGCACTCTTCCAATACTTTGCAGCGCCCCGGGGTATTTGGTTTCAAGGAAGATCACGTGTGTTCCCGAACGGTTGCCCATGTTTTCTCTGTTTCCATAATCCGTGATATAACAGCGATGTTTGCAATTTTTACAAGGTGAAAATAGAAAATGTTACCTGGAAATACAAATTACAATTCCGCCCTGAATGATTTTAATGACGCCCGCCGGAAAGCCTCGATCGGAGAGATCCTGGCCTGGATGCGGGGCAAATCGAGTGAATTGCTTTCATACGAAGAAGTTGCCAAAAAGCTTAACTTGAACGTCCGTACTGAAGCAGGCGTTCACGAGATTCCCCTGAAGGCTATCGTGGGAAGTGTGGGACGTTACAATGAATTTACCCGAGATTTCCTGCCTTTGAAGAACGATGATCAGCAACGTTGGGCGCGTGTTAAAGCTGCCGTGGACGACCCGGTTGGGGCCGGTTTGGATCCAATTGAAGTGTATAAAGTCGGTGAAGCATATTTTGTTTTGGATGGCAATCACCGGGTTTCCGTGGCACGTCTGGATGGGGCCCATTTTATCGATGCGCATGTCATCGAGGTAAAGACCGATGTTCCGATTACCCCCGATATCCAGCCAGATGACCTGATCATCAAGGCGGAATATGCCGATTTCCTCAAAGAGACCGAGTTTGCCAGTTTACGTCCGGGCGTTGATTTGAGCGTGTCCGTGCCTGGCCAATATGTGAAATTGCTCGAACATATTCAGGTGCATCGTTATTTTATGGGGATCGACTTTCAGCGGGATGTTTCCTATTCTGAGGCGGTCGGGCATTGGTACGATACGGTATATTCTTCTATCACGGAACCGGTTAGGGAGCGCGGCCTGTTGCGCTGGTTCCCCGGCCGGACCGAGACAGATGTCTATCTGTGGGTATCGGAATACCGCGCCGACCTGGAGGGGAAATTGGGGTGGTCCATTCGACCGGAGGCTGCCGCCATGACTCTGGCCTCGCAGGAAAATCCCTCCAGCGATCTGACGGACATCGGAAGCTGGCGGATGACAAAGATGGTCGACCGGTATACGGATCGTTTGTTCGGTGAGATCCTGGTGCCTCTGACCGGCGTGGAAGCGAGTTGGCTCGCCCTCGAACAGGCCATCCTGGTCGCAGGGAAGGAAGGTTCTGTTTTGCATGGCCTGCATGTGATCCCAACCAGGGCAACCAGGGATGATGAAGAATTGCAGAAGATCCAGGCGCGTTTCAACCAGCGCTGCGAGGAAGCCAATATCCAGGGCAACTTGATCTCTGAAGTGGGAAATGTCCCCAGGAAAGTTAACCAGCGCGCTTTGCTGACTGATCTGATCTCCCTGCATGTTGCGCACCCGCCTTCCCCTGGAATATCCAGTTTGCAATCCGGGTTGCGCACCATCATCCGGAATGCGGCGCGTCCGATCCTGACCGTGCCGGAAAAAGTCAGCCCGATGGATTCCGGACTCCTTGCCTTTGACGGCAGCGTCAAGTCAAAAGAAGCCCTTTTTGTGGCCACCTATCTGGCCGAGAAGTGGAAAACCAAACTCGTGGTATTGACCATCAACACCGGTGACCAGGATAAATTGCAGGAATATGCTCGCTCCTACCTGGATCTCCACGAAATTCAGGCAGATTATCTTGTACTTGACGGCTCACGCGATATTTTTCTAAAAATCATCCAGGATTATCATATCAACCTGGTGATCATGGGGAGCTATAGTGGAACTACGCTAAAAGAAGTTGTGGTGGGCAGCGCCGTAAATTTCCTGCTGCGCGCAGCCAATTGCAGCCTGCTGATCTGTCGATAAACTTAACAGAATTCAATTATTTCAATCCTTCCTGACCTAAACGGACCCGATGCAAACCAAACGCTGGCAAATCGCCCCCCCAATTACCGATCAAGCCAACCAAGCTCTGGTGGCTTTTCCTCCCATACTCAGGCAAATTCTTTTCAACCGCATGCTCAGCACCGATGCAGCCGCGCGTGCCTTTTTAAAAGCCGAAACGGATTTTGATACCGATCCCTTCCAGATGACCGGGATGGAACAGGCCGTTACGCGTATCCAAACCGCCATTGCAAAGGAAGAGCCGATCGCCATTTTTGGCGATTACGACGTGGATGGGGTTACGGCAACCGCGCTGCTGGTGTTGACTCTGAATGCACTTGGAGGAAATGCCCAGCCCAAAATTCCCAACCGCTTCGAAGATGGTTATGGACTGAACCCGGAAGTCCTTGATTCCCTCAAGGCGGAAGGCGTTCGCCTGGTGATCACGGTCGATAGCGGCATCCGTTCACCGGATGAGGCCGCCCATTCCCGTTCCATTGGCCTGGACCTGATCATATCTGACCACCACCAACCTGCAGAAGGGGAAATCCCGGATGCCCTGGCGGTTATAAATCCCAAACAGGCCGGGGACATGTATCCGGATAAAGACTTGGCTGGAGTGGGGGTGGCGTATAAGATTGCGCAGGCTTTGTTCAGCAGGATCGATTCCTCCCAATCCGGTTTCCAATTGGAGGATGTACTTGACCTTGTGGCCCTGGGTACGGTTGCTGACCTGGCGCCGCTGGTTGGGGAGAATCGCTGCCTGGTAAGGAAGGGTCTCCAAAAGATCCGCGAAACCAGGCGCCAGGGGCTGTTTTCCCTGGCGGCAGTTGCAGATCTCACTTTGGCGCGTACTACGGCTACCAGCATTGGGTTCATCCTTGGCCCGCGCCTGAATGCGGCCGGGCGATTGAAATCGGCCCTGGCTGCTTATAACTTGCTGACCACAACCGACCTGCGTACCGCCGGGGAACTTGCTCAGCAGTTGAACCTGCAGAACCGCCAACGGCAGGAGCTGACCCGTAAGATCCAGGAAGAAGCCGAAGCAATCGCCCTGGCAGATGAACCCGCAGCCGACCTGTTGTTCGCAGTCCATCCCGACTTCAATTCCGGCGTGGTGGGCCTGGCTGCGGCTCGGCTGGTGGAGAATTATTACCGGCCGGCGGTGGTGGGCCAGGTCCAGGACGATACCACGCGCTGTTCATGCCGGTCCATCCCTGAATTTCACATTACCAAGGCGCTCGATTTATGCAAGGATTTGTTGATCCGGCACGGCGGGCATGCTGCTGCAGCCGGATTTACAGTAAGCAATGACAACTTACCTGCGCTAAAGGAGCGATTAAAGGAGATTGCAAAGGATCAACTGGGCAAATTGGACTTGCATCAGACCTTGAATGCAGATGCGGAAGTAGCCTTATCTGACCTTCACTCCGAATTGCTCGGCCACCTGAATTATCTTCAACCCACCGGATATGGCAACCCGGAAGCGGTCTTCGTGAGCAGGAATGTGCGTGTCACCCATTCCCGTACAGTCGGGTCGGAGGGGCGGCATCTGAAACTAACCGTATCCGATGGGCAGGTTACCTTCGATACGATTGGATTCCGGCTTGGCCATCTCCAGCCCGAGCTTTCTCCCAAAGTCGATTTGATCTATACGTTTGAATCCAATGAATATAATGGACGGACCTCCTTGCAATTGAATTTGAAGGACGTGAAACCTGCCGGGCTCCCGGACTGAATAGGAGCAGGTTTTATTGTACGTAGTTAAGGGGGAAGATTAACGTTTCATGAAAGATTCCCCCAACCTTCTTGACATTACTTTATATTTTTTGTATACTAATTATAGTAACACGTGTTAGTAACCTAGGATGGAATGGCAAATAAACGTGCAACCAGTGTAGATGTAGCCAAAATGGCAGGGGTTTCCAGGACAACCGTTTCGTTTGTCCTGAATAAAGTTGAGGGGGTCAGTATTGGAGAAGCAACCCGCAAGCGCGTCCACGAAGCAGCTAACAAACTAAATTATTACCCCGATGCAGCCGGTAGGAAACTGGTCAGCGGAAAGTCTTATAACCTGGGATTGGTCCTTCGCCAGAGTCATGAACAGATTTTTACCGATGCATTGCTTCCTCAGGTGTTGCTCGGCGTTGAGCAGGCTGCGGCAACCCGCGGTTTTCAAGTCTTGCTTAAACCGCTTGCACCTGAAGACGACGATGGTTATATGCGCCTGATCAACGAAAACCATGTTGATGGGATCATGCTCTCTGGCCCACGCCAGAATGACAAGGAGATCGACCGACTCCACAAGACGGGTTTTCCCATCATGTTGATGGGCCAAATGCCTGATGACAGGATCCCCTTCGTGGATGTGGACGCCATGGATGGCGCAGCTCGTGCCACGCGTCACTTGATCGAACTCAAGCACACTCGGGTCGCCTTAATTACCAACGCATCATTGGAATATACCTCTGCCCAACAAAGAAAGTCTGGCTACATCAATGCACTTATGCAGGCTGGCATCGAAATACGCGCCTCCTATATTCGGGAAGGAAACTATACCCCTGCCAGTGGATTTGAAGCGATGGGCGCTTTACTAAACGAATCGCCCATCCCTACAGCCGTTTTCATTGCCAGCGATGTGGTTGCGCTTGGTGCAATCCAGGCGATCAAGCGAAAAGGATTGAGAATTCCGGAAGATATCGCGGTTGTTGGGTTCGATAACATTCCACTCGCAGAATTCTACGATCCACCGCTTACAACAGTTTGCCTGCCTGCTTACGGCCTGGGATGGGCCGCCGGCGAACGCCTTGTCAGGCTGGTGAATAAAGAAGGGATCGACATGGATGGCGTGCTGCTTGAATCCGAACTAATTATCCGACAATCCAGTATCGGCTCCTCCGAAAGAAATTAACTGTTTTTTATTTGTTTTGATATCACGTGTCAGCTTCAAAATTGAGGCTCATATGCAGAAAGTTAAAGAAATACCAAAAAACCCTGTCTCAAATTGAACATTTCTTATGTCTAGAAAGGAGGTGGTTTTAGCGCAAGTCACTTGGTTTCCAGATCGAAAATGGTTCAATAATATCCAATTTCCAACTTTCAAGGAGGATTACTCATGAACGTACGATCTTTACGAATTGTCGGATTGCTGATGGCAATCAGCATGGTTTTTGTAGCCTGCGCACCGGCACCGACCCCAACAGTGGCACCTGCCACAATGGCTCCTGCCACAATGGCTCCTGCCACAATGGCGCCTGCCACGATGGCTCCTGCCACGATGGCACCAGCCACTGAGATGCCTGCCGCAAGCATTGATTGCATGGGAGCAGCTGCAGGTGATAATGTTACTGTAACTTATCAGTGGTCTGGAAGCGAGGAAGCAAGCTTCAATACCATTATTAAGCCGCTCGAAGACGCCTGTGGCATTACCGTTACTGCTACTTCCACCCGTGACGCAGCCGTGCTCGATACCGAAGTTAAGAGCACCCCACCAGATGTTCTCTTCTGGCCGGATCTCTCCCCGCTTAAACTTTATTCCAGCCAATTGCTGCCTTTGGATAGCGTCGGCGGCGACCAGTCGAACTATGCTTCTTACTGGTTAAGTATGGGCAGTGTGGATGGCAAGTGGCTCGCCATTCCTGCCAAAGCCGACCTCAAGTCGATCATTTGGTACAGCCCGACCCAATTTGCTGCGCTTGGCTATACAGTGCCGACAACATTCGCCGACCTGCAGACCCTGGTCGACAAAATGGTCAGCGATGGCTACGTACCCTGGAGCATGGGCTTTAATAACGGCGGCTCTGCCGACGGTTGGACCGGTTCAGACTTCATCCAGGATATGCTGCTGGCTACCCAGGGACCAGATTTTGTCAATGGGATTATCGCTGGCACAACGTCTTACGATGACCCTGGTGTAGTGGCTGACTATCAAATCTACCAGAAGTGGGCTTCAGATCCGAAGTACACCGTTGGTGGCGCGGATGGCACGGTTAATACTCCTTTCCTGGATGCCATCTACAAAGTCTTTTCCAACCCGCCAGAAGCTTTGATGGTCAAGCAGTCCGGCTTCGCTGGTGGCTCTATCGCCACGCAATATCCCAACCTGAAATATGGCACCGATTACGACTTCTTCGAATTCCCGGGTGTCAAAGGGTTGCAAGGTGGAGCTGACTTTATGTATGCCTTCAGCAGCAGTCCGGCAGCGAAAGCATTAGTTGCTTACGTGACTGGCACGGTCGGAGGCCAAAATTGGGCCAAGGCGAACTTCAGCATTTCGCCGAACAAAAATGCCAACGGCAACTATACTGATCCACAGGAAATCAAGTTCGCCGAGATGCTCGCCAACACTTCCGGTTTCACATTTGACATGGGCGATGCCCTGAGTGCCCCCTTCAATGACGCCGAATGGAAGGGTATTGTTGCGATTGTCCAGGGTGCGGATATTCCCACCACATTGGCTGGGGTTGCAGCAGCTCAGCAACAATCCATAAAGTAAACCTTCGAGTAGTTTATCGCTGGGGCATGGTTTAACCATGCCCCAGCTGTTATTATTGCGCGAGAGAGGAGGTTCTATGGTCCCCAAGATCATGAAGCAAGGACGCTTTGCCCCGTGGTTATACCTGCTGCCTGCCCTTTTGTTGATGACGGTTTTTATCGTCTATCCGACTATCGGTACGATCCGCCTGAGTTTGCTGAATGCGACGAGCACCCAATCTGCCTCGACCCAATGTATTGTCGGTCAGCCATGCTGGGGTGTACTTGAGAATTACCGCTATGCGCTGACCAACCCGGTTATGCTTTTAGCCTTGCGCAATAATGCCCTGTGGTTGTTGCTGATGGTTCCAGGGACGATTGCGGGAGGCTTATTTTTTGCTGTATTATCTGATCGGGTGCGTTACGAGAAAATCGCTCAGAGCATCATTTTTCTGCCCACTGCAATTTCTTTCATCGGCGCCGGTATCATCTGGCGCTTTGTTTATGCCATCCAGAGCGGCGGTGGTCCTCAAATCGGTATCTTAAACGCCATTATTGTGGGATTGGGAGGAAAACCTGTTACCTTCCTTAGCAACCCGTCCATCAATAACTTTTCTCTGATGGTGGTAGGGGTGTGGCTTTGGGCTGGCTTCTGCATGACGATCCTGTCGGCAGCAATAAAAGGAGTCAATTCCGAGATACTGGAAGCGTCTCGGGTCGATGGCGCCAGCGAATGGCAAGTTTTTTGGGAGATCTTGTTGCCTAGCATCATGTCTACCATTATTGTGGTGGCGACAACCATGTCCATCATCATCCTGAAGATCTTCGATGTTGTGTTTGTCATGACGGATGGCAACTTCGGGACCGAGGTGATAGCCAACCGTATGTTTAACCTGATTGTGACGAACGCAGGACAGTCGACTGCCATTGCCGTAATCCTGATCTTGTTGACGATCCCGATCATGATTTTCAATATCCGGCGTTTCCGCAAAGAGGAGGCGGCACGATGAAACCTTTGGTTAAGGTCAATCGTTTTTTCAGTCGTTTGCCCCTTCACCTGGCGATAATTATCATGTGTATACTATGGATCATCCCGACCCTGGGACTGTTCGTGACCTCCTTCCGCTCTCGGCAAGCTGTCAGCAACTCAGGCTGGTGGCAAGTATTTCTGCCCCAGTCACAGACGGTCGGGAAACCGGAATACACACAATACTGCGCCTCATGTCATGGAGTAAACGGCAAGACACTGTCCGCTGCAGACCTTTCTGACCCGACCTTGGTGAATCAGTACCCAAGCGCCGCCAGTCTGTTGGTGATGCTACGCCAGCCGATCAATGGCGGACCGCATCTCATCAATACCCCCTTGCCGACGGCTTCCAAGGATGCCTTGAACGCCTTGACCCCCATAATAACTTATTTGCAGTCCCTTTCGGGGCAGGGGAAAAACATCAATAAATTGACGATCGGTAACTATGTGGATGCGATTGTTGGTTATAAGGGCATTACCAATTATCTTTCGGATTGTCAGAATCAGGTTCAAAGCACCCTGGCCGTTTTTAGCTGCAACATCAGCGATGTGACAAACTCTGCTGGAATGGGAGCGGCCTTAATCAACACGCTCATCGTAACCATACCGACAACCCTTCTGGTGATTATCTTCGCAGCCCTGGCCGCATATGCCTTTGCCTGGCTGGATTTTAAGGGTCGCCAGTGGTTATTTGCCCTTTTAATTGGGATGCAGATTGTCCCCTTACAAATGTCATTGGTACCGATCGCCCAGTTATATGTGAAACTTCATATGCAAAGTACCTTCCTTGGGATCTGGCTGTTCCACACAGGCTTTGGATTACCATACGCGATCTACCTGATCCGTAACTTCATCGGCTCATTACCCAGAGAAGTTTTCGAATCGGCATATCTGGATGGTGCCAACCACTGGCAGGCCTTTCGCCGTCTGGCTTTGCCCCTATCCATGCCGGCAATTGCCTCCCTGGGTATATTCCAGTTTATCTGGGTATGGAACGACTTCCTCGTGGCGAAAATCTTCCTCACAACCCACCCTGTATTGACGGTGCAGATCACCAACTTGATCGATCCACGAGGTCAAAATTGGAACATCCTGACAGGTGCAGCCTTCCTGTCGTTCCTCATACCAATGCTTGTATTCTTCCTATTCCAACGATCTTTCGTCCATGGATTACTGGCGGGATCTGTGAAAGGATAATTTTATTGGGATTTATTCATGGCCAATTTACTTTGGTATAAAAATGCTGTCTTCTACGAAGTCTACGTCCGGGCGTTCTACGACAGCAATGCGGATGGTTGTGGCGATCTTATCGGACTGACTCAGAAACTCGATTATCTGCAATCCCTTGGAGTGGACTGCCTGTGGCTGTTGCCAATATATCCTTCACCACTCAAGGATGATGGTTACGATATTTCGGATTATACGGGTATTCTCCCGGAATATGGCACGTTGGATGATTTCAAGGCCTTGCTTGACGCGGTGCATGCAAGAAATATGCGTCTCATCGTGGACCTGGTGATCAATCACACGTCCGACCAACATCCCTGGTTTCAGGCAGCCCGCTCCAGCCGCAATTCCCCTTACCGTGATTACTACGTCTGGAGTGATTCCCAGGAAAAATATAAACAAGCCAGGATCATTTTTGTAGATACGGAGAAATCCAACTGGAGTTGGGACCCCGTAGCCGGTCAATATTTCTGGCACCGTTTTTATTCCAGCCAACCGGATCTGAACTTTGACAATCCGGCAGTTAAAGCCGAAATATTCAACATTCTGCGGTTTTGGCTGGATCTGGGTGTGGATGGGTTTCGCGTGGACGCAGTCCCTTACCTATTTGAACGGGAGGGCACAAATTGTGAGAATCTCCCCGAATCGCACGCGTTCTTAAAGGATATGCGCCGGTTCGTGGATAATAATTATCCGGGACGCATCCTGTTATGCGAAGCCAATCAATGGCCAAAGGACGTTCGTGCTTATATGGGCTCAGGCGACGAATTCCAGTTGGCTTTCCACTTTCCGCTTATGCCGCGCATTTTCATGGCGCTAAAACAAGCCGACCTGACACCGATAAAATGGATATTGGAACAGACGCCGCCTATTCCAGATGACTGCCAATGGTGCACCTTCCTGCGCAACCATGATGAGCTTACGCTTGAAATGGTCTCGGAAGAAGACCGGGCATGGATGTGGAAAATGTATGCTCCGGATCCTAGAATGCGGTTGAACCTTGGAATTCGACGTCGGTTGGCGACATTATTCGACAATGATCGGCGGAGAATCGAGCTCGCGTTTTCGCTATTGTTCACGTTGCCTGGAACACCGATCATCTATTACGGGGATGAAATCGGCATGGGAGACAATGTCGACCTGCCCGATCGTAACGGATTGCGAACCCCCATGCAATGGGATTTCAGCAATAATGCCGGTTTCTCAACAGCCAGTACTCTATACACACCCGTGATTAGCGATCGTGAATATCTTCCGGAAAGGGTGAATGTGGCTGACCAGTTCTCTGACCGGCACTCCTTATGGCAAACCATCCGGCATATGATCAGCGTTTATAAAAAATCTCCTGCCTTGTGTTGCGGGGAAATGACCTGGTTGGATTGTGGATCATCAGCGGTAGCAGTTTTCCTGCGTGCCCATGATCAAGAGAAATATCTGGTTGTAAATAATCTGAGCGACGAACCACAATCGATTTCGTTACCTGAGGTGCTCCAATCAAATGGAGCCATCATGGATGAGCTATCCGAACAGCTTCTGATTGGAGTCCATCAACCGTTGTTATTAAATTTGAAGCCTTATGCATTTCATTGGTGTCATTTACTCTAAGCAGATATGCCCAATAAAACGCTAATGGCAGTAATTTAATTGCTACAAGGGAAATTTTAAGGGGATATCAATCAACAAAACGGTATTTACACAATGCCCAAATGGCAGAGAATGCATCCCGCATTTTTATTTTCTTGCCGTCGGCATAATCACGTGGATTAAAAGAGATTGGCACTTCATAGATACAGATTTTCCGTTTTAATATTTTGGCGGTAAATTCCGGCTCAAAATCGAAACGATTGGCACGTAATGTAATTCCCTGAACCACTTCACGGCGAAAGACTTTATAGCCTGTTTCCATGTCGCTTAATATTGCGTTATATAAAAGGTTGGTTGCCAGGGTAAGCAATTGATTTGCAATCATATGCCAGAACATGACCGCCCGGCGGGGTCCCCCCAGGAAACGTGATCCGTAGACCACATCAGTCAGACCCTCCTCGATTGGTTTCAGCAACATTGGGTAGTCTCTTGGATCATATTCCAGGTCAGCATCCTGAATTAAGATCACATCACCGGTCGCCGCTGCTATTCCTGTTCGAACGGCTGCACCTTTGCCCTGGTTTTTTTCATGCAAGATTACCCGAATACCCTGTTTGCCATCTCTTTCGGCAAGCAGAGCTCGGGTTCCGTCGGTTGAGCCATCATCAACCAGGATGATCTCAGTAGCCCGACCAGTGGATAGGACGTGTTCCAGAATGGTGGAAAGGGTTCTGGATTCGTTGTAAATTGGGATGATGATAGAAAGGTTCATGGTCAAATTATAAGCGAAATGCAACTCCCATGATTGGCCATAACCCCCGTGCTATAATCTTGGCAATAACCAATTTAGTGATGAGGAAGTGGAATGCAGAAAGTTTCGAAAATCATTTATGTTGTATCGGGGGTACTTCTTGTGATCTTCGATGTTATTTGTTTATTGGTGGCGTTTCTGCAATACCAAACTCTTAAAACATTTGGGAACCATCTCTCTCCTGACGGGGATTTGCGAGCATTTACACCGAAATTAGCTAAATCCGTAAAATCACCGGCGATCATTGTCGGAATATTTATCACTGCTCTGGTTTTTTTCTTGTTCCTTAGGCCACGCAAAAGCCAGGAATTTATTGCAAAATTCATAATTCGTCTGGGAGATTTGTTAGTCCGATTTAAAAATGAAGCGCGTGTTTTCTTAAGCGGCATCTGGCGTGCCCACCCTGGACGATTGGAATCAATCTTCCTGACGATATTGATCATTTTCTCTGCTATCGTCAGGCTCATGCTTATCAACCGCCCGATTGAATACGATGAAGCGTTCACATTTACAGAATTTGCCAGGAATTCCTTTCATTACATTATTTCTTCTTACTTCGTTCCAAATAACCAGGTCTTCCACACCATATTGGTGCGAATGGCCTACCTCGTATTCGGGGACCATCTTTGGGCAATTCGCCTGCCCACATTCCTTGCCAGCCTTTTATTGATCCTGTCCGTTTATTATCTTGGAAGTTCTATATACAATAAGAAAGTTGGATGGGTCGCGGCCGTAATTGTGGCGTTTTTACCAAGCATGGTTTTGCATTCAGTAAGCGCTAGAGGATATGTCATCGTGACTTTGGCGTCCCTTGCAGGGTTTTTATCGGCTAATTACGCAATACGGAAAAAGAACGTTCTGGCGTGGATCAGCTTGATCGTTGTTTGCGCAATTGGATTTTACACCGTCCCAATAATGCTTTTCCCGTGTGGCCTGATATTTGCCTGGCTTTTTATGGCCGGGATCACCAAGGAGGTAGATGATGATTATGGCAATTTTGCAAATTGGCTAAAATATCTATTATTCGCAGGCATTTCCATCGGATTCGTGGTCCTTGTCCTTTATTCTCCTATCCTCCTAACCAATAACCTGCATCAGATATATGTAAATAACCGTGTCTTGCAACCCGCCACCTTGAGTGGTTTTATCGGAATAATCCCTACCATGTTACAGGATATTGCTCGAGATTGGAAAAGAGGAATACCCATTCCAATCATGGTTCTATTTTTATTGGGACTATTCCTATCGTTCCTCTTCCAACATAAATATTCACGTTACCACGTCCCCATGCAAATCATTTTCATTGTTTACATTGTCATTATGGTGTTTATCGAGAGGCCGGCGTACCCGTTCGCCCGCATTTGGCTGTGGGCGATTCCGTTACTGGCACTTTGGTGCGCAGTGGGGATTGTTGGTGGACTGGAATGGGTCGCCCAAAAATTGACGATTGGGTCGATTGCCACCCCGGTAATAGCCGTTCTTTTGTTTGGTTTTGCTGTAAATGGGATATACCAATCCTACGACATGTCGTTCCTGCACCCAACTGCAGAGGATCCGGTTGCAGAGAAGGTTACGCTATTTTTGAAACCTTTATTATCCGAGGATGACGTTGTAACCGTCTCCCAATGTTCGGATGCACGTTACTGGTATTATTTCCAGCATTATGAAATTCCAGAAGATGTAATACGAAATCGTGATAGATATTTCACCAAGGATTATGTAATCGTTTATACTCAAGCTAATCCAGCTTGTGGCAATGAAGAGATGTCCAGAGTATTTTCAGCTTATGGACCTGATGCTGCATTCTTTGATTTGAGCACAGCCCGGAGTGTGAAACAAATCGATTATGCTACTATATACGAGTTAGATCCTATACTAGAACGGATTAAAAAGGCTTATCCGGGAAATTAATTTTTCGATGTAATTATTAGAGAGTCAGAGCTGCTTTTTGCAGACCAAGGAGTTGAAAAATGTTGAATGTGACCCAACAAAATCAAGGAATGACCGCGACAACTGGAACGCCCTTTTTTCCTCCACCAATAACCAGCTTGGAGGACACAGGTTTATCATTGCTTTGGCTCCAGGATCTGACATTAAAGATATTTTATTATCAAGGTTACCTGACCGGTTTTAAAACTGCCGAGGAGCTTGCCCTGCCTTTCGCCGGGATCGTAGATCAGATTCTCGATTCCCTAAAGCGAGAAAAGCTAATTGAAGTCAAATCCTCGCAAATGGGATTGGGCGAAGGGTCATACCAGTATGCTATCACTGGTGCCGGAATGGTGCGGGCGCGTGAAGCCCTGGATCGCAGCCAGTATGCTGGTCCGGCCCCAGTTCCGATCGACGTATACAACGAAGCAATTCGTCGCCAGAGCCGGGGAAGGGTTGCGATAACCAGTCGGACGATGAGACAAATCCTTTCACATCTGGTGCTTTCTGAAGATTCTTTCCAACGGCTTGGTCCAGCTCTCAATTCTGGCACTTCCATTTTTCTTTATGGACCTCCAGGAAATGGAAAGACCAGCGTGGCAAAGGCATTTGGAAACCTGGTTCTGAGCCAGGTAATGTATATTCCATTTGCACTTTACCTGGACGGTCAGGTGATTAAATTATATGATTCGGTCAATCACCAGCGAGTGCCCACATCGGATTCCGCCGGAAATGGGACTGGTGGGCTGCGTTCAAACGGACGACGGGATCCGCGCTGGGTGAAGATCCGAAGGCCCTTTATTATGGTGGGTGGTGAGTTAACCTTGGAAGGATTGGACCTGGTCTTTGACGATACTCGCAAATTTTACGAGGCACCCTTCCAGGTCAAGGCAAATGGCGAGATCCTGCTTATTGACGATTTCGGCAGGCAACAGGTGCGACCGCGAGATTTGCTCAACCGGTGGATTGTGCCTTTGGAAAATCGAGTGGATTACCTGACCCTGCATACGGGTCGGAAAGTTGAGATCCCATTTGACGTGCTGGTGGTCTTTTCGACCAATTTACCTCCACACGATCTAGTGGATGAGGCTTTCCTGCGTCGCCTGCGCCATAAGATCGAAGTAGGAGACCCTTCCTATGAGGAATATCGTGAAATTTTCAAACGAGTTTCCCAACAAAAAGGGGTTCCATATAGCGATCAGGCGTTGGCCTATTTGTTACAGGAGTATTATATAAAAAGGAATCGTAAACTTCGGGCATCCCATCCACGCGACCTTTGTGACCAGATCTTGGATATTGCCCGCTACCTGTCGGTCGACCCGATTATGAATAAGGAAATGATCGATCGGTCAGCACAAGCTTACTTTGTTGACATTTAAAATGTGGACTGATCTACCAAGACCAATCGTGATTGCTCACCGCGGGGATAAGCAGCATGCTCCCGAGAATTCGCTGGCGGCTTTCAAGCTGGCAGCAAAAAAGGAGCAGATGCCATCGAATTTGATGTTAAATTATGCGCGGATGGACAGGTAATTATTTTACACGATCAAACAGTAGATCGCACGACTGATGGTATTGGAAAGATATCCGCTTTCTCTTTTTCAAAGCTGAGAAACCTGGATGCAGGTAGTTGGTTTTCTGAAGAGTATAAAAGCGAGCGCATACCGACTTTGGAGGAGGTATTTGAAGAAGTCGGGGATCGTATACTTATGAATGTTGAATTGACCAATTACGCCACCCCCGGAGATGCGCTTGTCGCCAAGGTGGTCGAATTGGTAAAGAAACACGGGATGCAAAAACGGGTGCTTTTTTCCTCATTTTTTACCGGGAATTTAAGTAAGGTGCGTCGGTGGTTGCCCGAGGTCGCAAGAGGGTTGTTAACTTTTCCGGGTTTGCTCGGGATCTGGGGACGGACTTTTGGTTGGCGCGGTGATTACATGGCTTTGCATCCATACCTGGCAGAAGTGACCCCAGGGATGGTCAATCGTGTCCATGCGGCAGGGAAACGCGTGCACGTTTGGACTGTCAATGGAGAACAAGATATTAAAAATATGATCGGTTTGGGTGTGGACGCTATATTTACAGATAATCCTGAACTGGCACTCCGGTTATTAGGGAGAAGTAATTGACCTTTATCATAAAACTCTCCTACGAGTATCTACCAGTATGATCCTCCGGCGCATTCTAAGTTTGTTATTATTCCTTTCTTTGATTGCATCTGGAGGCCCATTCATTACAGCCCACGCGTCTGGAAGTAATCAGGAAAGCGTAGATGCGGTGAACGCGCAAGAGATGCTCGATAAAATGACTCCTGAAGAGAGAGTCGGACAATTATTCCTGGTGTCTTTTACAGGTTCAAGCGTAACCGATCAATCACAGATATATGACCTGATCACGCACTACCACATCGGCGGGGTGGAGTTGCGAGCCGAAAACGATAATTTTGTTGACGCACCGGATACAGTTGCAACCGCCTACCAGTTGATCGCCCAATTGCAGAATGCAGAATATCAAGCCTCTCTAAACCAACCTGTCCCAAGTGTAGATATTGGTACCCCCACCCCTGTCCCGGCACCCACCCCAGTCCCGGCCAACTATGTTCCTCTTTTTGTGGGTATTTCTCAAAGCGGGGATGGGTATCCTAATGACCAGATACTGAATGGACTTACTCCTTTACCTGATTTGATGGCATTGGGCGCAACATGGGATCCTTCCCTGGCTGAACAAGTAGGCGCGGTGGCAGGCCAGGAACTCTCGAAGATTGGAATTAATTTGTATGTAGGTCCATCACTGGATGTACTTGATAGCCCAGATATCACATTGTTAAACGGTCTGAACGCAAACGTTTTTGGTGGGGATCCATACTGGGTAGGTGTGATGGGAAGCGCATATATATCCGGTTTGCATGCCGGAAGTAACGATCGGATGATGGTTATCGCCGATCATTTTCCAGGAATAGGGAGCGCAGATCGTTCTGCGGGCGAGGAATCATCCACGGTACGAAAGACACTGGACCAATTAAAGCAGACAGAATTGGCACCATTCTATTCGGTAACCGGTGATGCCAAGAACCCACAAAGCGTTGTCGATGGTCTGCTTGTTTCTCACACCAAGTATCAAGGATTCCAGGGCAACATCCGTGCCACCACGCGTCCGGTAAGTTTGGATCCGCAAGCGCTTAGCCAGATACTGGCCCTTCCGGCATTTTCAACCTGGCGACAATCCGGTGGCTTGATGGTCAGTGATGACCTTGGAAGCCAAACGGTGCATCTGTTCTATGATCCTGGCGGACAGTCCTTCCTGGCTCGACTGGTAGCATTGGATGCATTCCTGGCTGGGAATGATCTGCTCACAATGGGCAACATCGTTTCCTCCGATGCAAAAGATAATTACACCTCCGTGATTCAGACACTTGGATTTTTTGCACAAAAATATCGGGCTGATTCTGCTTTTGCCAAGCGTGTCGATGATGCTGTCTTGCGCATCCTCACGGCAAAGTATCATCTATACGGGACATTCAATCAGAACCAGATCACCCCTCCGGAAACCGGTCTTGAATCACTTGGACAGTCTGAAGCAGTAACTTTTGAAGTTGCGCGAGAAGCGGCGACGTTGGTAAGCCCGGATAAATCTGACCTGGAAACCGTCTTGCCAACCCCGCCGAATGTAAGCGACCATATTGTCTTCCTGACAGATGCCCGGACTGTTCGGCAATGCAGTACATGTGTTGATCAGCCCATGCTGGCTCCTGATGCTTTGCAAAATGCAATCCTGCGTTTGTATGGTTTTCAAGCCGGTGGTCAGGTCCTTGCTGGAAGACTTATCTCTTATTCACTCAACTCAGTCTCGGGAATCCTCCCGAATGGTACAGGAAACCAGGAGTTGGAGACTTCATTACTTCAGGCAAATTGGGTGGTAATCAATATGCTGAATGCCGAACCCGACCAGCCCCAGACGGTACTTCTAAAACGCCTATTATCCGAACGGCAAGATCTATTACGAGATAAGCATGTGATCGTGTTTGGATTTAACGCACCCTATTTCCTGGACGCAACCGACATTTCTAAAGTGACAGCATACTATTGTTTATATAGTAAATCAGCTCCATTTGTTGAAGTTGCGGCAAGATTGTTGTTCCGGGAATTATCGCCAACTGGGACTTTACCCGTTTCTGTGGCAGGGATTGGGTATGATCTACAATCCGCAACAGACCCCGACCCTTCGCAATTGATCGCATTATCCCTGGATTTACCCACAGTCCCTACACCAATCATCGGAACCCTTACAGCGTTGAATCCAACCGTGACTCCATTCTTTAAGGTCGGAGATACCTTTACGGCCCGGACTGGGGTAATCATTGACCATAATGATCATACAGTGCCAGATGGAACCAAGGTTCAATTCAGGATTAGCATGAATGGGGCCGGCGGATTCGTCCAACAAATTGCTTCCACGACCAGTGACGGTGTAGCCAGAGCCTCATTCAGTATCGATCGGCCTGGTTTGCTGGAAATTAGCGCAAGCAGCGATCCGGCGATCAGTTCAGTAGTCCTTCAACTTAATGTTACTAATGAAGGTTCCAGCGTGACGATCGTCACCCCTACACCGATCCCAGAGTTCACACCTACGCCTACAACGACCGCACCGGCTACCCCGGTTCCTGAAACCCCTTCTCCCATGGAAAAGGGATATCCGGGCTTTACCGGATGGCTGATGACCGTGCTGAGTCTTTTGTGGATTCGGGTTATTATCCTTCTGGCTGGGTGACAGGATAGCTGCACCTAGATGGGGAGTGCGTTGGGCGATTTGTGTGATCCTGGGTGGGTTAATGGCGTACACATACCTGGCAATTCGTCTGCCAGGAGCGGCGGCTTATCTTCAAAGAGGTGGATGGTCGGGGATGATGGGGGTGGTGCTTTTAGGTGCGGCAGCCGGCTTGAGTGCTGCGTATGTCTGGTTTAAGCTAACTAATGAATCAGCGAAGCGACCAGACTGACGAGTAATAGTCCAACGGAGGTCCAAATCAATATCCGTTCGGTTTTTCCACGGATGTATCCCAGGATTGATTCCTTTTGGCGGATCTGGTTTTGTGGCCGAACAGGCAATTCGCGCGTTCCAATCAGGAATTGACGCAGGTCATCTGCAGTGGCGGGACGGTCATCCGGATGAAGTTCCATGGCCCACAGGATTGCCTTCTCGGTGCGGGGACTGATGGCCGGATTGATTTTCCTGGGCGGCGGCATGCTCTCAGGATGGAGAAAGCGCTGACGCGCATCCGCAGGTGGCGTATTGGTCAATAAATGATAGAGGGTACAACCAAATGCATAAAGATCACTTCGGATGTCGGTGTGCAACCCGTCACCGCCATACTGTTCGAGTGGGGTATAGAGGGCGGTTCCACGGCCTTGTATGACGGTAATGGTCATTTCATCGGGAACAAGGGCTTTAACTAATCCAAAGTCCACCAATTTGAGCAGACCATTGGGAGTAATTTTTAAATTAGACGGTTTCACATCCCGATGCACCAGCGGTGGGACCTGACCATGTAAGTAAGTGAGTGCTTCAGCTAATTGGTTGGCCCAACTCAACACGTCTTCTTCGATCAAAAAGGTATTAACCTGTTTGGCGTCCAGCATCATGGTGCGCAAATCTTTCCCGGGGATGTAATCCATGACCAAATAGTCACGCGGACCAACCGAGAAGAAATCCGAGACTTTGGGCAAGTTGGGATGATCCAGGCGCGCTAAAACAGTAGCCTCGTGCAGGAATTGCTGACGGGCTTCCTTGAGTAATTTGCTCGGGACTGTGCGGTCGTGTTCGACTTCCTTCAGGGCGCAAAGGCGTCCTTCCAGACGGAGGTCATCGGCAAGGTAGATATTGCCCATGCCTCCCTGGCCGATTCGCTCTTGAATGCGATAACGGCCGCGCAATATATCTCCAGATTTTAGCGCGACAGGCATACGGTTCCAATTTCCACTGAACGGCACAAATTGAAAAAATACGGCTGGCAGGAATTTCGGCGTATTCACCAGCCTTTAAATCCGTTCTTCTGAATCATATTATAAGCGTCTTTTGACTTCTTGTTGTATAATGCGAATATCGAGGAACAAGGATTGCATGGAAGGGAATTGAGCGAATCTCCTTATTAATTGCACAAAACGGTCCGCTAAAAGGCCAACGCTGGACTTTAAACAAGCCTATGCTGGTTGGACGGGAGACGACCTGTGAGATCGTGGTCGCAGATCGGATGGTCTCGCGTTTCCATGCCAGGATCACCCCAACAGTAAAAGGAATGCTCCTCGAAGACTTGGATAGCAAGAATGGGACCCACTGCAACGGCAACCCGGTTGAAGGACAGGTATTATTGCAAGATGGAGATATGGTGCAGATCGCGCTTGCGCAACAGTTTCTGTTCCTAACCTCAGATGCGACTGTACCATTGAATGAAGATGATGCACGGCCAGGGAGGCTGAGACTTGACCTACGTTCCAGGCGGGTGTGGGTGAATGAAGAGTTGATCGATCCACCGCTTTCGGCCCTTCAATTCCATGTATTGCAAGTCCTTTTTGAAAACGAAGGTCAGGTGGTTGATCGGCAGGAATTAATTACCAGCGCATGGGGTGAGGAGCAAGCTGTAGGCGTGTCAGACCAGGCGTTGGACGCTCTTTTACGACGATTGAGGGACAGGATTTCAGCCATTGATCCGGAAAACGCCTACATCATGACCATCCGGGGGCATGGTATAAAGTTGGAAAATCCGCCGGTGGATCTTTGACCCTTTCAAAAAAATTTCCCGCCATGAAACGAGTGGCGGGAAATTGATTTAATATATTTACAAAAACTTGGAAGTGTCTCTTCCTTGAAATTCAATTCAATCCGCTAAAGTTTCATGCTGTTCTTCATCGAGAATTTGAGCACAGTCTTGTAGAGCGCGTGGAGTTTTTCGATGGTTTCCTTATCTTCAGGTTGGGAATTGGAGGCAGCCTGCTCTTCGCTGCGGGTCAGGATATTGGCGATTACTGTGCTAAGTTCAGGGGTAATTTCTTTGGCATGTTTCTCAAGCATCTCATTCAAAGCGGTCTCATCAGCCGCATCGAGCAATTCTTCTAAGAGAGCCAATTCCGGAGGCGGAGCACTGGCTTGCTGAAGCACGGCCACAATCTGTTGAAGCTTGGGCATGCGAACTGCGTCGTTCTTCTGGTTGGCATCCTGAAGGGCCCGATTAAGTACCTGGACGAAGGCATCATCAATCTCCTGGATGTGACTGGCGGTAGCCTTTTGGATATCATCGGCCGCAAGAAGGGTATCTAAAAGGTCGCTTGCGCGTTTGCTATCTTCTTCGGCGCGTTGATCCAGGCGATGAGTAATCTCCAAAAGTTTTTCTCGTAATGTTTCCAATTTCTTACGCTCATCCCCGCTCTTTTTTTCAATTTGAGCGGTAAGGGTTTGGAAAAAGGTATAGTCCAAGCCAGGACGGGTCATGCTGACCAAGGCATTCAATCGGTCATCATTGGGAGCGTCGATGAGGATTTCGAGAAGTTTGTTGCGATCGAGATTTCTTACCAACAGCCTGTAATGATTTAATCGCCTCCTGAACCTCATTTGCCTGAGATGCAAGTTTGCGTCCAACCTCGGTTTCGGCAAGTAATTGCTTCTGGATAGCATCCATCTGGGCAATGTATTGCTCCTGTCTACTAGCGGTAGCGCTTTCCATGAGGCGGTTGAAAATCGAGAAAAATTCTGCATCAATCAAAGCTGTTTCCTTTTTCAGAATGGCAGAGCGAGCTTCCGGGGAGGATGCGCCAAGCAAACGCTCTATAAGGGAAACCCGCTTCTTTTGCGCCTCGAGCATTTCAGGAGTAATTCCATCGGCGCTGAGTATGTGTTCGATAAGACTCTGATAAGTGAGGAAGCTCTGTGGGCGGAAAAGGTAGGCTTTGCGTTTTTCAGGGGGCAGGTGGTTGGTTACCTGAGTAATGAGCGGTCCGACCATTTTTTCCTGTTCATTGACAGGCATTCCCAACTCAGCCGGGAAATACGTAAGCAGCAGTTCTTTATCGGCATCATGATAAACGATAGGGGTAGCAAGTGGACCGCTGTATCCGCAACTCTGGCAAACAGCATAGTTCGAAACACCACCAAGCAAACGCTGTTTGGCAGCGGGGTCGGAAGAAACATCAAAGAGCTGTTCAATCTGGGCGACGATCGGTTGCCGGCAGCGTGGGCAGGCAATTTGGGTTTTTTGTGGAGGCATGATAAATTTCCGATTTCTTATTAAAAATTTTGAATATGACCGGGCTATTTTACTGCATTTATGAAGTTAAAGGCGTGGAAGAGAAAAACAGATGGAGGCGCCTGATCCAGGCTGAGGATCGACCCATATGCGTCCACCGTGAGCTTCGATGATCGCTTTGGCAAGATACAACCCAAGCCCGGCACCTTTTGTCTTCCGGACCGCCTTCTCAGAACGATAGAAGCGACCGAAAACATAAGGAATATCACCCGGATCGATACCAGGGCCCTGGTCAGTTACGCAGATGATAACCTGTTCACGCCGAACCTGCCCACGGATGAGAATCTCACCAGCCGGAGAGTATTTAATGGCGTTAGAGACAAGATTGGAAATCACCTGGGTGAGACGATCTTCGTCGGCGAGGACGATGGGAAAGTCTTTCGGAAAGTCCACTATGATCGTGTGTTTTTGGGTCTGGGTGCGGAACCGTTCGGCCAGACGTTCGGCGAGTACCGGAATGGATATATCGGAAAGCTGTGGAACCAGCCCCCCGGCTTGTAGGCGAGAGGCATCGAGTAAATCCTCGATCATGGAGGCAAGGTGATCGGCTTCCTCTTCGATGACCTCGAGACTATCGTGGACAATATTTTTGTCCCACTTGGCATCTTCGCGGCGCAACGTACTGACATAGCCCTTGATCAAGGCTACAGGCGTTTTCAACTCATGGCTGACAATGGAGACAAAGGTGTTCTTGATCTCTTCGGCAGTGCGAAATCGTGTAATGTCACGTACGGTAACGAAAACATTCCGCAAGGTGCCATCTTCAGCAAGTAAAGGTGCATAAGTGATCCCAATCGGGAGATTGGGCGGTTCCGGGCGGGCCAGGTCACCTTCAACGTATAGAAAGGCATTGGAGGTCAAGGGCCAACCTTTCTCCTCAGCTTCTTCAAGCGTAAGACCTTCCGGACGACGGGTCCAACGGAAGATTTCAGCATGCGCCTTATTCTGGATCTCGGAGCGCGGGCGGCCATAAAGGTGTTCAAAGGCAATATTACAACGTTCAATGGTCCGGTCGGCATTCAAGATAAGAATTCCATCTGCGGCAGAATCAAGCAGAGCATCCAGGCGCTTTTTTTCATAGCTCACTTGACCATACAGACGCGCATTAAAGACGGCGATTGCTGCCTGATCAGCAAAGGATTGCAGGAGCAATTTATCGTTTGGAGAAAATAGGTCTGGATAACTTCGGAATATAAATATAACCCCTATTACCTCCCCGTGTGTGGCCAGGGGAATACCCACCCCATTTAGCAAACCCATGCTGGCAGTATACGTGAGCTCTTTGAGCATGCGATTTAGTTCAATAAGGTTGAATTCGGCAGCTTTTTCATCGGCTAAAAGAGGTTCTAGGTAACTCAAGAAAGCGGCGGGAATGCCATGCGCAGCGACAACCCGCCAGTTGCTGGTTTCCTTTAAGGCAATGATGCCAGCCTGTCCAGCTAACATTTCAATCGAGATGCGTAATATGCGCGTGAGCAGCTTATCCAGGTCAAGTTCCTGGGTAAGGGCACGTGCTATTTCGAGCAGGTAGTCACGCTGGCGGACGCGGAAATCGGGAAGCATGGATTAATGATCATTCTTCAATTGATTATATTAAACAGATTTTATTTTATCACCTGGCAGAAGTCAGAGTATAAGAAAACTGTCAAAAGTATCATGGAATCTCATAAAAAAATTCACCTCAATCCAGGTGGAGACTTGAGGTGAATTTTTCAGGGTTCCTTTAACTATTGGACTTCCATTTCTGCCAGTGTTACCGCTTCTTCGAATATCTGTAAACCCTCGTCGATTTCTGTCTTCGATATGCTTAGGGCAGGAGCGATGCGGATCACGCTTTTTCCACAGGAGAGTATGATCAAGCCCGCGTTCGAAAGCCAGATCGACTACGCGGTTGCACAACGATTCGGCGGGGACTTTGCTCAGACGATCTTTGACGAATTCCACGCCGATCATCAAGCCGATGCCGCGTACGTCGCCGATAGATGGGTGCCGGGCCATTATCTCATGCAGGGCATCCTGTGTGTACTGCCCGGTTGTGGCGGCATTCTCGAGATATTCGTTTTCGATCAAGTCCAGCGTTGCCAATGCAGCAGCACAAGAGAGTGGGTTACCCCCGAAGGTGTTACCGTGAACGCCGCGCGGCCAATCCATGACAGATTTACGGGCGAGACAGACCCCCAACGGTAGCCCGGATGCAATTCCTTTTGCGATCGTGATAATGTCAGGTTCGACATCGAAATGTTCCATGGCCCACCACTTGCCTGTCCGTCCCATGCCGCACTGAACTTCGTCAGCAATAAGCAAGATCTTGTGCTTATCACATAATTTACGCAAGGCCGGATAAAAACCAGGCGGTGGAACGATATAACCACCCTCACCCTGGATGGTCTCAACAAGAATGCCAGCGACTTCATCAGGAGGTAGGATATGTTCGAGAATCTCCAACTCAATATAGCGGACAACCGTTTCCCCATAATCTTCGCCATGCTGTCTTTCCAAGACAGGTCGGTAAGGATTGGGGAATGGAGCGTGGACAACGCCGTTCATGAGCGGGTAAAAACCGCGATGGTAGTTCGGTTTGCTGGCGGTAAAGGTAACCGCGCCCATTGTCCGGCCGTGGAATGCGCCGGTAAAGCCGATAAAGTTCGTCCGCCCGGTATGGTAACGGGCAAGTTTGATGGCAGTTTCGACAGCTTCCGTTCCTGAATTACACATGAAGGAAACAGCTGCCTCATCGAACGGTGCAATTTCGTTTAATTTCTCGGCTAGCAAAATCCATTCTTCATGATAATAATCTGAAGAAATATGGAGAAACTTCTCAGCTTGAGTCCTGGATTGCCTTGACCACTTTTGGGTGGCTATGGCCGGTGGATGTTACTGCAATGCCGGCAGCGAAATCCAGAAAGCGATTGCCATCCACATCCCACACCTGGGAGCCACTTCCGTGATCCATGACAAAGGGGACTCCACGCGGATATGACGGCGAGATGACGGCTGAATCACGCTTGATAAGAGCTCTGGCTTTAGGGCCAGGTAATTTCAGCGGTTCCATATTATTCGAATGTCCTTTCAAATGAAGAAATTAAAAATCAGAAAAAGAACTTAAAAATTATAGAGTTTGGCGTGCGCTTGCACCAGAAAACCAAGCCAGCCAGTATCATAAAATTTGAAAGTGGCAACTTCAAGTCCATGCATATAATCCTTTTTGTAATTCAAAGGAAGGATGGTGCATCCAGGTACGACTATGGGAGGTTCCAGTGAGGATGGAAATATAAGGGGTGCGTTTGTCAGGAATCGCAGTCCAGAAACCCGAAACCCCTTCCTTTGTCAAGACGAAGTCAATCAACTTAATTAGGCGCTCGAATTGTCCTGACTTCATGTGTGGAAAATGGGCATGTTTTGTTGGAATTAAATCAACACCTTTATATGGACACTCCGCCACTTTTAATTGAGTTACTCTGGAATCAAATGGAAGGATTGCACTCATATCGTCTTCGCCTGAGTATTCCACATCACATCTCATAAGTAAAATTTATGCGACAAAGAACAATGGTCAGCCGACACGTTCCAGGCGAGCAGTGACATCTGCTGAAAAGCGTTGGATAAA
This sequence comes from uncultured Chloroflexia bacterium, assembly GCA_963814135.1. Taxonomy (GTDB): domain Bacteria; phylum Chloroflexota; class Anaerolineae; order Anaerolineales; family Villigracilaceae; genus UBA877. The sequence goes on from CAWFBZ010000008.1 coordinate 827,221, forward strand.
TTCCTGAACAAAATCTGCCAAATCTATGGAGGTATCTTTGATCAACGGAGTTAAATCCATGCCATATGAGAGGCCAAGCGTCCGATCAACTCCATGGGATGCAAAATATGTGGCATTGGCCCGGCGGCGCCCCAGGCTGGCCAGATCGTAGCGTTTTCCGCCAGCGATTTGTAAATCAAACACGCCGAGCAGGGCAGCCTGCAGATTCTCATGGGTGGTCAAATCGAAGGGGACCTTGTCTTCATCCACCAGCCAATCTAGATCGCGCCAAACTTCACAGCCATAGAGCTTTTCGGGGCGGTCGGATGCGGGCAAGCTGCGGATAGCGGCGACTACCCGACTGGTTACGGCAACATGCGTATCGTGTTTATCTGCAGGATTGTGGGTGTAGACAAATTTCGGTCCGGCAGCCTTCAGCAAAGCCGCAATGTCTGCGACCGGACCTAAATTTGTGACATCCTTGATTGTCCGGCTGGGGAAATCGAGCAGAACCTGGGCGGCATATTCGCCGACGACAGCAGCTTTTTTCTGTTCCTTGAAGCGGACGATACGCATTTCTTCATCATCATAATCTTTATAAAGGTCGTCGCGAGGCGAACCACGTCCGTCTGTTACAACTACGCCGGAGAACCAGCGATCTTTCTGTTGGAAGCACTCCAAGATAGGACTGGCCGCCATTATCTCGATATCGTCCTGGTGGGCGGCAATAGTCATATGTGTGGTTCGGGCAAGAGCTTGTTCTACCGGAAACCCATCCGGGATGAATATTTCGGCAGTAGGGAGGGTAAATTTCATATCGACACCTGTTTCAAATTATGAGGTTGCTGGGAGGCTGGCGGCAGCGATGGATTGACCGACCCGTCGACTTTTTTCGTCGGGAAGCTGGATATTAACCTGAGATAACAGTTCGGGGAATTCCAATTCCAGCACCCGTTTAGCGCCTTCCAAAATCAAATCACCGCCACGTCCGGATGTGCAACGACCGAGGATAAGCACATGTTTTATGTTATAAAAATTCGCATATTGCGCCAGGCCATAACCGAGATAAATCCCCATGGTTTGCCAAATGCGTTCAGCACTAGAATGACCGGATTCCAATTTCTCTTGGACGAATTTCAATTTCTCGGCATCAGAAATCCCATCAGGGATGGTAATCCCTGCTTTGGGTGCCAGGCGGAAGACACATTGCTGCGAAAAATACGAGGCACCAACGCCAATATCTCCGGACCATTCATCCATGGGAGCATAAGGATTAAAATCGATTGGCGCGAAGGCCATTTCATTCAACCAGCCGAGAATGTGGCCATTTGAATCCACATACCCGGTGGCTTCGCTCGAACCCATGGCGATGCCCAGGATGGAGTTATCATCGAGGGACATGGAGCCAGCCAACGCAGTTACATCTCCGTCGTTAATAACCTCCATTGGAACACCCAACTCTTCCCGGATACGCAGAAACATATTCTTGATCTCATTGTACCGCTGGGCAGGGATGAGGCGGAACAGGGAAGCTACCATGGGGCGATTATCGATGAAAATCCCAGCCGAACTCCCCCCAATGGCATCAAGACGCGGCATCTTCGATGCGGCAGTTTGCAGTGAGGCCATCACTTCCCGATAATGATATTCAGGATCGGAATGCTTGCGTGGTTCCCAAATGACCTCTTCGCTGAAAATGGCTTGACCATCCACCACTGCGCTAACCTTGCGATCGGAAGCGCCAAGATCGAAACCGATGCGGCAACCATCCAGGTGTCGGCCCAATTCCTTGCCTGTTTCCCTGGCAGAAGGTACTTCCGATGGATCACATGCAACTACGGAAAAGGGTTTTTCATATACAAGATCCCCCATGAAATGATAATCAAATTGTCGGGCGCCATCCGGAGCGTATACATTCCGAATGTGGTTGGCAATGGACCTGGGTCCGCCAATATACACCTTCCACCCACCACGCTGCCAGAGTAGAAATTTCACGATCCGTTCCACGTAAACTAAATTTTCCGGAGCGCGGTGGTGGTGCTCTGGAAAAACCCTGGTTTCATAACTACCAAGTTCTCCATCACTGCGTTCCAGTCCGATAACGAGAGGAATTCCCTCAACTGCGGTAGCCCTGCGAAAGGCACGGTTTGCGAGAGAAGCGGGTCGAAAATCAGGGTCAAGTGGGGGAACGAGTTGGGGTTTTTCCAAGTTGAACAGCTGAACCATGCAAAGCTCCTGGAGAAGCAAGGGAATTACAGCGAGCTAGATTATATTACGGTTTGCGAATTCCGATTTTTATTCTACAAAAAATACTGGGGATTGAAAGAGAGCATTTCTGAGAACCCTTGGGCTCATAGGCATTTGGTCGAGGGTGAAAAACCTTTGGGAAATAACTGTTATTTTCTGATTCCCTGTCAAGCTGTTGACTATTCCTTTGAAGGCTGCTATCATCCTTGTGATGTCCAGACGACGTGACGTATGGTTTTTATCTTTACGACGAAGGGTATTGTCGCTTTTACGCTGGTTCGTTCCCGGGTTGGGGGTTAAACGCTGGTTTTTTATTCTCCTGGCTGGGATCACGCTGACCGGAGTAGGACTCTGGAATCTTCCTGTTGGACATATACCGCACAGCACCAGATACGTGGTGGCTGCCGGTTATTGCCTTCCTATCTCTTCAAAATTTAGCACGACCGGTACGAGTGATCATATTTGGGGCATTAGGCCTGGGTTTGATTGTGATGGGAATATGGGGGATAAACCGGGCCTTGCTCGAGCCATTCCTGCAACCCGGCAAGCGACTGGTCGACCAGGTTTCCAATTACCGTCGCCGTGAGCGTGGCCCGCGCGTGGTTGTGATCGGTGGAGGACACGGGATCGCAACTGTGCTAAGAGGGTTAAAAGAATACACCAGCAACCTGACAGCGATTGTCTCCGTGGCGGACGATGGAGGTTCTTCCGGTGAAATCCGACGTGACCTGGGAATCCTGCCCCCAGGGGACATTCGGAATTGCCTGGCGGCCCTTTCGGATGACGAAGCGCTCCTAACCCAGTTGTTCCAATACCGCTTCGGTGGTGATACTGGACTGGGCGGACATACCTTCGGCAACCTGTTCATCTCAGCCCTGGCAGGCTTAACCGGCAGTTTCGAAAACGCCGTTTCAGAATCCGGACGGGCGTTATCGGTCCATGGGCAAGTCCTCCCGGCAACACTACATAACGTCCGATTAGTGGCGGATGTTCGCCTCCCGCAAACTGCGACCGAAGTGCGCGTGGAAGGCGAGAGCCAAATCCCCAGGACTGAAGGAATGGTGCGACGGGTCTGGCTTGAACCGAACGATGCAGCGGCTTATCCCCCGGTTATTCAGGCGCTCCTCGCGGCTGACATGATCGTGATTGGACCGGGGAGTCTGTACACCAGCATCCTGCCAAACATTTTGGTGAGAGATTTACTGGAAGCAATCCACTCAAGCCGTGCCGTTAAAATGTTCGTCACCAATATCGCAACTCAACCAGGCGAAACCGACAAATACAGCTCGAGCGATCACATCCATGCATTGGAGGACTTGGTCGGTTTTCAATTGGTGGATGTAATAGTCTGCAATTCGTGTTATGATGGGGAATTTGAAGGGACAGTCCAATGGGTCCGCGTAGATGATGGTGAGGTGCGTGACCCGCGTGTTTACTTCACTGAGTTGGTAGATCTCGAGAATTTAATTCATCACGACGCTGCTAAACTCGCCCAAACGTTGATGGCCTTGTATAATGAGCGCACCGGGCCGCTTACCAAGGAAAATTATTAATGCCTCAAAACCCGTGGGATGAGGCGGTACATAATTCCCGGATTACCTGACATCCGCCCTTCAAACCCGGAACACGAGGAAATAAAAATACAACGCATCTGCGTTGAAATTAATCTAACCCGTAAGGAGAAATAAAATGGTTACACGTGTTGGTATCAATGGTTTTGGCCGGATCGGACGTCAGGTCTTGAAGGCCATTCGGGATTATTATCCCGATGATCTGGAAGTTGTCGCTTTCAATGATATTGGCGACATGAAGACCATGGCACATTTGTTAAAGTACGATTCAAATTATGGTCGATTCAACGGGACGGTTGAGGTTGTCGATGGTGGCCTTTTGATCGATGGTAAGAAGGTTACCGCATTCAAGGAGACTGACCCTGCAGCGATCATGTGGAAAGACCTGGGGATCGACATTGTCATCGAGTCGACCGGGCTCTTCACGCTCAAAGAAGACGGTGTCAATAAAAAGGGCAAGACCGTGAAAGGTGCTGTCAATCACATTACCTCCGGCGGCGCAAAGAAAGTGATTATTTCCGCTCCGGCGACGGGCGAAGATCTGACTATCGTCATGGGAGTAAATGAAGACAAGTACGATACGAAAATTCATAATGTGGTCTCCAATGCCTCCTGCACCACGAACTGTCTGGCTCCGGCTGCCAAGGTTGTACACGATACCCTGGTCATCAAGCGGGCATTTATGACGACCATCCATTCCTACACCAATGACCAGAAGATCCTCGATATGCCGCACTCCGACCTGCGGAGAGCGCGGGCGGCTGCGATGAACATCATCCCGACCACCACCGGGGCTGCCAAGGCGATCTCACTGGTGATCCCTGACCTGAAGGGCAAGTTCGATGGTTACGCATTGCGCGTACCGACCTCAACAGTTTCAGTAGTGGATTTCACAGCAGAGGTCGAAAAATCGACCACAACGGAAGCCTTGCGGCAGTCTTTCCGTGACGCCGCCAAGCTGGCGCGCTTCAAAGGCATTTTACAGGCAGTGGACGAGCCCCTGGTCAGCATCGATTACAAGGGCGACCCGCACAGTTCCTCCGTTGACCTGGAGTTTACAAGCGTACTTGGCAAAGAGGAGAACAACTTCATCAAGGTGGTTGCCTGGTACGACAACGAATGGGGTTATTCGGTACGCACAGCCGACCTGGCTGCGCTGATGGCGAAGAGCCTTTAGCCTGACTAGAAAAATCGTCTCATAATCGAAAGATTATGAGACGATTGACTAATTGAACTGGAGAACCTGCATGAACAAGAAAACCGTAAAAGATATCGATCTGAAGGGAAAACGCGTTTTGATGCGGGTGGATTTCAACGTGCCAATGGCGGACGGGAAAGTCACCGACGATAAACGAATCAAAGCGGCCCTCCCGACCATCAAATATGTGCTCGAACAAGGCGCTTCGCTGCTATTGATGAGTCATCTTGGTAGGCCAAAAGGTGGATTCGACCCCGCTTTCAGCCTGAAGGCAGCCTCGGAAGTCCTTTCCGGCCACCTGGGCATCCCAGTGATAATGGCGCCGGATTGCATCGGACCGGAAGTGGAAGCGATGGCAAAAGCGATCAAGCCGGGTGAAGTAATCATGCTGGAAAACACACGCTTCCATCCGGAAGAAGAGAAAAACGATCTGGAATTGGCCAAGAAAATGGCCGCCCTCGGGGATGTTTATGTCAACGACGCGTTCGGTTCGGCGCATCGTGCACACTCTTCAACAGAAGGGGTGGCCCACTTCCTGCCGGCTGTCTCCGGTTTCTTAATGGAACAGGAACTGGAGTACCTGGGGCGTGCAATTGCCAATCCTGAACACCCCTATATTGCCATCCTGGGCGGCGCCAAAATCAGCGACAAGATCCTGGTGGTAGAAACGCTACTTTCCAAATGCGACAAACTTATTATCGGCGGTGGAATGGCGAATACCTTCCTGGCTGCCCAGGGGTTGAATATGCAAGACAGTCTGGTTGAAACAACCTCGATCGATACCGCCAAAGAGATCCTGGCGAAATCTGGAAGCGGAATCGTCCTGCCCTTGGACGCAGTGATCGCAGACAAATTCGATGCAGAGGCAAATAGCCAGGTAGTAGACGTGGACAAGATCCCGGCGGGTTGGCGTATGATGGATGTTGGCCCCAAAACGTTGGACTTATACAAAGAAACTCTCAAAGGAGCAAAATTGATCGTTTGGAACGGCCCGGTAGGTGTTTTCGAGATGCCCAAGTTTGCCGAAGGCACCTTTGCACTGGCCAAAATCCTGGCCGAATCGGGTGCAATCACCGTGATCGGCGGTGGCGACAGCGCCAGCGCGGTAAAGAAGGCTGGCGTTGCCAAACAAATGACACACGTCTCCACCGGAGGCGGGGCTTCCTTGGAGTTCCTGGAGGGGAAGGTACTACCAGGCGTGGCAGCATTACAGGATAAATAATTGCACTTAATTTTGAATGGCGGACGAACATTACTTCGTTCGCCATTCAAATTGGAATTTTGGCGAAGGAAGTTAGCATAATGCGTACACCATTTGTTGCTGGAAATTGGAAGATGAATAAAACCGTAGCCGAGGCCCGGATGCTGGTTTCCGAGATGACCCCAACGCTACGGGCGATTAAGGGGGTTGAAAAAGTGCTTTGCCCACCATTCATTTCTCTTGTACCGGTTGCGGCTCTCTTGCAAGGTACGGACATCGGTCTGGGAGCACAAAATCTATATTGGGAACCAAAAGGCGCATTCACAGGAGAAATTGCGGCGGGAATGCTGGCTGAGTTTTGCCAATACGTGATCATCGGGCATTCGGAACGCCGCACATATTTCGGCGAAACTGACGAGACAGTCAAGAAAAAGATTGCAGCCGCGATTAGCGCAGGACTAACACCGATCGTATGTGTTGGCGAGACATTGGCACAATACGAAGCGGGACAAACAGCCGAAGTAGTATCCAGTCAAATCAAGTTGGGATTGAATGGCATGGATCCGGAAGTGGCTCCCAAGTTGGTGGTCGCCTACGAACCAATCTGGGCGATTGGGACTGGAAAAGCTTCGACTGGCATGGATGCCAACACGGTTATCCACGAACATATCCGCAAGCCTCTGGCTGAGACGTACGGAGAACTCACCAGCCAGGCAATCCGGGTGCTTTATGGCGGTTCCGTGACTGCTGCGAACGCAGCCGAATTTTTTGGACAACCCGATATCGATGGCGCGCTGGTAGGCGGCGCCAGCCTGAAAGTAGAAGAATTCGTAAAAATCACGCAGGCGGCGGTGAAGTAGTTTTCGATTTCCAACGACGGACGACAGAATCCAATCACTGTCGTCCGTCGTTAACTTTAACCTGATTCCATGAGTGTCTTAGCTTCATTCGACGGCCTGTTATGGTTGCTGGCGGCACTAGCTCTTCTTGTGCTGATGCAGCGAACCTTACATAGAGAAATCCAGGCTATTTTTCTGATCCTGACAAGGAGGGAAGGAATAACCCAGGTCGTCTTTGCACTGATCTTCTTCCCAGGCGTCTTTTTGCATGAACTCAGCCATTTCCTGATGGCGAAAACCCTGGGTGTACATACCGGGAAATTTTCCCTTGTTCCACAGGCTCAGCCGAATGGAAAACTTCGACTGGGTTACGTTGAAACCATCTCAGGAGGGTTTGTCCGGGACGCGTTAATCGGAGCGGCGCCGTTGGTAACGGGAAGTCTTTTCGTAGCTTTCACCGCTATCTATCGATTCCATCTACTACCCCTGTGGGATCTCTTGCAGCTAGCTGAATGGGGTGGATTTTGGGCGGGATTAAAAGCAGTTCCAATAGCGGCCGATTTCTGGCTTTGGTTTTACCTGACATTCACTGTGAGCAGCACTATGATGCCATCTGCATCGGATAGACACGCCTGGTTACCCTTCGGATTGGTGGGTGTGACGTTGATTGGCATCGCCATTCTGGCCGGAGCGGGTCCCTGGATGCTGGAAAACCTGTCAGGTCCTTTTAATTCCTTTTTGAGAGCGTTGGCATTGATCTTTGGATTGAGTGGGATAATCCATATTCTCCTGATCATTCCATTCCTACTGATCCACCTGATCCTGAGCAGGTTGACGGGGATGGATGTGGGGTAGGATAGTTCCACGGATAGTGAATGGAGTTCAGGTTTATTAGCTAATCACTCGTAGCCATCGTCATTATAGGATTATTAAATGAATTTCCCTGAGAGTGTTTCCCTGACCATCACAAATCATTGTAATTTGCGCTGCCAGATGTGCGGGCAATGGAGCCAGGAAGGGTATATCCGTTGTAATAAAGATCGCCTACAAAATGAAATGACAATTGAAGGCTGGAAACGTGTGGTTGACGAACTCGCCGATCATGGAATCGGAGCCGTGCTCTTGCGCGGCGGGGAGGTATTCATGGTCCCGAGGATAATCGAGTTGCTCGACTACATTCACGAAAAAGGCATTTTCATTTCGATCGACACCAACGGAACGATGCTCAAACAATATGCCGAAGAAATTGTGCAGATCGGAAATATGCACTTGACCATTTCCGTAGACGGCCCCGAACCAATACACGATTGGGTGCGAGGCGTGAAAGGAACCTTTCAGCGGGTTAAAGAAGGCTTGAAACGGCTGACGGAATTGGAAACGCACGTAGGCAATAAGATCAGTCGGGGAATCTGTTTTACAATCAGCCAGTACAACTATCGTTACCTGGGCGTGATGCCGGAGGTGGCACGCAGTCTAGGCCTGGGATCGATTGCCATCGTGCCCTATTATTATTTCCCTGAGGCGGTCGGGCGATGTTACTCGGAAGAATTACAAACCCTGGGATGCAACGCATTTTCGTGGGCTGGCTTTCACCACGAAGAATCCGGCGTGGACTACCCGGAATTCGAACGGCAATATCATCGCTTCATTGCCAACCTGGAAGAACTCCAGAATTACCCTTATATGCCGCTAAACGAAGAACAATACCGGACCTGGTTTGAAGATGCAAATACACCGGTTGGACCGCCTCATTGCCTGAATGTCGAGAAGCTGATCGACATCCAGCCAGACGGTTCAGCCAACTTCTGCGTGGATTTTGTGGATTATTCTTTTGGAAATGTGCGAAAAGCCAGCATAGAGAAGCTCTGGAGTGGGGAAAAAGCCGAACGCTTTCGGCAGTACCGGAGGGCACAACCGCTGGCGGTTTGCTATCGGTGTGGAGCGAAGTTCATGTCTCAGGCGTGGGGCGCGTATGGCTAATGCATCGGTCATCATCCAGAAGTTTCCAAATCCCATTTGGAAACCTGCGGTAAAAACTTTGCAAAAATACTAATAGGAACAATTCCTTTGAAAGTGTAAAATTGATTGAAGGCATTCATAAAGGGAATATCAAATGAAAAGGATTCGGTCATGACCAATGAAATCCCCCTGCGTTACGGTGCCAACCCAGATCAAGTGCCCGCACGAATTTATATGAAGGAGGGAGATCTCCCCATCAAATTACTTTCAGGGGCACCTGGATACATAAACTTGCTGGATGCACTCAATTCCTGGCAATTGGTCAGCGAACTCAAGCAGGCCCTAGACCTTCCTGCGGCCGCGTCATTTAAACACGTCAGTCCATCCGGGGCAGCAGTTGCCACGCCGCTTTCGGAAACCCTTAAGAAAATCTATTTTGTTGATGATATTGAACTTTCCCCATTGGCGAATGCTTATGCTCGGGCACGCGGCGCGGATCGAATGTCCTCCTTTGGGGATTGGATCGCTCTTTCTGACCGTGTGGACGTCCAAACCGCCCGATTGATCGCCCGGGAAGTTTCGGATGGCATTATCGCGCCAGCCTATGATTCGGAAGCACTGGCCATCCTGTCTGAGAAGAAAAAGGGCAAATTCTCAGTGGTCCAGATCGATTCGAATTATTGCCCCGGCAGTCTGGAAAGCCGCGAGGTTTTCGGAGTGACATTCGAACAACGCCGGAACGATCGCCTGGTTACGCCTGAGGATTTCAAAAACATCGTTAGCGCCAAAAAGGCCCTGCCTGAAGAAGCTTTACGGGACATGATGATAGCTTGGATCGCACTAAAATATACCCAATCCAATTCGGTCTGTTTTGTTAAAAATGGGCAGACGATCGGGGTAGGTGCAGGGCAGCAGTCACGTGTTGCATTGCGTACGTCTGGCAGCCACAAAAGCAGACCTCTGGCTCTTACGCCAGCATCCAAGGGTGCTAGGCTTGCCGTTCAAACCTGACATCAGACGACCGGATCGGGATAACGCTATCGATCAATTCCTCCAACCGGATGTGACGCCATCGGAAAAAGCTGGTTGGGGTGAGGTTTTCATTGAAATGCCTATCCAATTAACCATCGAGGAGAAGCGAACATGGCTGAGTAAGTTCAAGGGAGTAACCCTGGGATCTGACGCTTTCTTCCCCTTCCGGGATTCGATCGACCGAGCTGCCCTGAGCGGAGTGAGTTACGTGCTCGAGCCGGGCGGCTCAACACGGGATGGAGCGGTCGTCCAGGCAGCGGATGAGTACGGCATGACGATGGTATTTTCAGGTGTGCGGTTATTTCACCATTAGATCAAAAAAGATGGATGCCAAAATCCGGGTTGAGCATCCCACCACTATAGCTATATAAAGGCGATCTTCGAATCCAGTATAAGTAGCCTTCCAGATACAACCCCAGGATGGTGATCCACACCAATCCATCCCAATATCTGAGTTGCAGTGACGAGAAAATATTTGAGTGTTATTGTCGAATGCCAATGAAGTGGCGTTTGAGAATCCCTAGGGAAGCTGGAAAAAGGGTTATCGGTCCAAGACATATAATCACAAAAGGAGATAGTATGCCAACAGCGATACTTTCCGTTCACGATAAAACCGGGCTGGTGGATTTTGCCAGAGGCCTACGCAAACTAGGCTGGAATCTGCTGGCTTCGGGAGGAACAGCAAAGACACTCCGCGAAAACGGGATCGAAGTCATCGAAGTGGCCGATTACACCAAATCCCCCGAGATTTTGGGAGGACGGGTCAAAACACTGCATCCAGCGGTCCACGGCGGGTTGCTGGCTCGTCCAACCCTAGCGGATCATAAGGAGTTGCTTGACCTGGGATGGGACTACATTGACCTGGTAGCGGTAAACTTGTATCCATTCGAAGCTACGATTGCCAAACCGGACGTCAGTTATTCCGAAGCAATCGAGAATATCGACATCGGCGGGGTAGCCTTGATCCGGGCTGCGGCGAAGAATCATGCTCGCGTGACGTTGGTGTGTGACCCGACAGATTATGCGGAAGTGTTGGAAATGTTGCAGGTGGGGGAGATATCGAATGAATTGAGGAAGAAATTCTCCGTGAAGGGATTCCAATCCACGGCGCATTACGATACTATCATCTCACAATACCTTACAGAACACTAGATATATTATCAAACCACCTGACTCTACTCCAGGTGTAGAAGCAGCAGTGGGATTTTGGTCTTACGGGCTACTGCTGCAGCGACACTGCGGTTCCAGAAGGCACCCATTCCGGTGCGACCATGCGTGCCGAATATGATCAAATCCACAGCAATCTTTTCGGCGGTCTGCGCGATGACCGAAGCCGGATCACCGCGTGCAATCTCGGCGGTCGCGCGCACATCGTGCTTCTTGCAACTGTCCAGATGACCTTGGAAGTGCTCAAGAGCGATCTCTTCGGCCATATCCAGGTAAGCGGTGGCTGTGACCGGGAGCATGTTTCCGGCGGCTGCCTGTCCACCTGAAAGGGTGCCGAGTGTGGGGATCACACAGAGCATGTTTAATTCTGCATCAAATGCTTTGGCCAGGTCTTCGGCGGTGGATAAAGCCTTGTCATGGACGGATTCGTTATCCAGGGGGACGAGGATATGCCTGATGGTAAAGGGGAGGGAGAATTCATCGGGTTTGATAAGCAGAACCGGTGTGGCACTGGCTGAGGCCACTTCCTGGGCAATATTCCCGAAGAAAAAGTCATGCATCCCGCTATTCCCATGCGCACACAAGATGATCAAATCAGGTTGGATCTCGTCCGAGGAATGATCGACGATGCTCCGCGCCACATCTCCGACCGGAAGGGTATGAACGTGAAGGTTCACCTTGATTTCGGAGGGAAATTCGCGTTTGGCGAGCTCAGTAAGATAAGCTTCCGCCTGTCCAGCTTCGGTTAAATGACGATCACGGTGAACTTCAGCAGGTGCATCCTGTTCGATAATATGCAAGAGCGTAACCGGTGCTTTGAATTTCTGCGCGATTATGACTGCGGCAGGTAAGACGGCTTCCGCAAGCGACGATCCGTCCAAAGGAACAAGAATGTGTTTGAACATAGGCTTATTTCCCGAAAAATATCTGGTAAAGTAAGAAGAAGTTGAGGAAGATGATTAATGCGGCGGAAAGAGAAGCGAGCAGCGTTGTGACCGTGTGATTAACAAGCACTCCCATGATGTCCTTGCGACGAGTGAACAACACCAGGGGAATGACAGCAAACGGCAACCCAAAGGACAACACTACCTGGCTGATCACCAGGGTGCGAGTTGGGTCGAGTCCGATCATGATAACGATCAATGATGGGACAATGGTGACGATCCGGCGGATCCAGGGCGGAATATGAAAATGCAGGAATCCTTGCATGATCACCTGCCCCGCCATGGTGCCGACCGAAGAAGATGAAAGACCGGAAGCCAACAATGCCACACCAAATGCGATGCCAGCAGCTGGCCCGAGCAATGGTTGGAGGGTTTTGTAAGCCTGCTCCAGAGTCCCAATTCCGGGATTGCCGGTGTGAAAGGCGGCTGCAGCGGTTATCAACATGGCTGCATTGACCGAACTGGCAATCACCATGGCAATCACCACATCAATGATCTCGAAGCGGAACAGGCGGCGCAATTGTTCCGGTTTTTTCACGACAACCCGACCCTGTGTTAGGGATGAATGCAGGAAAATGGCATGCGGCATGACAGTAGCCCCCAGAATGCCCGTAGCCAGCAGGATGCTTTCAGAATTGGTGAACTGAGGAACAAAGGAGTGGTAGGCGATTTGACCCCATGATGGATTTACCAGGAATATTTCAATAACATAGCTCACGGCGATGATGACCAGGAAACCGGAAATCACTGCTTCCAACGGCCGGAAACCATAGCGTTCCAGACCCAGGATAAGGAAAGTGATCACGGCGGTCAACAAGCCTGCGACCCAAAGTGGCAACCCAAATAGTAAATTCAACGCTACGGCCGCGCCCAGGAATTCGGCCAGGTCGGTCGCCATGGCGACCAGTTCCATCAGCACCCACATGGACCAGACCACCCACCGTGGGAAGCGCTCTCGGCAATGTTCGGCCAAATTCTTTCCGGTGGCAATCCCAAGCTTTGCGGAAAGCGCCTGCAAAAGCATGGCCATCAGGTTGCTGCCCAGGATGACCCACAATAATTCGTAACCAAATTGGGCGCCGCCCTGGATATTGGTGGCGAAGTTTCCGGGGTCAACATATGCGATGCTGGCGATAAAGGCTGGTCCGAGGAAAGGCAGGAGCCGGGCGAACCGGCCCTTCTTACTTTCCCCGGATAAAACGGCCTGGGCATCCCTGGAAGTGCCGTTGGAACGCACCACCTTTACTTTGGATGGATTATGTGGAAGTTTGGGTGAGGCCATTGATTGTATTTTACCGTAAAGGATTAATAAACTCAGAAAACCATGCCGATCAGGATTCTTGATCCCATTTCCAAACATGCAGACCGCGCCGGCTGAGACGAATTGGGATATTCCTGAAGAGCGGATTTTCCTGTTCGATAGCCTTCAGCATGGCTCGCTTGGCCTGTGTATTAAATCCTGACAGGATCGTCAGTGAGCCTCCATCCCCACCGGCGCCATTTACTTTCCAGCCCAATGCACCATGGGCCCTGGCGATCTCGATCACTCGTCGGGCATCTTGGCTAACCAGAGTCGGATGCAAGCGGGATTGTGCTTCGGTGTTTGCGATCATGGCAGCCCCCAGGGCGGTAAAATCGCAGGCAAATAGAGCATCCCGCGATCGAGAAGCAGTGTTCCGAAGGTCGTCGAGCTGTTTGCAATCTGGACCGGCATCCTTTAAGGCTTGGATGACCATTTCGTGCACATCCGAGGAGCGATGCGCCTTGCCAAGATATATCAGGGAAAGGCGTCCCTCTAATTCTGACCAGGCCGTAACGGGAATCTTGATCGTCGATACGGAAGCACGCGGATATTGAAGCATTTGGATGTAATTCATGCCTCCATAGGCCGAACATAACTGGTCCTGAATACCGCACTGCTGGCCCAGGATATCGGTCTCAATCCTGTGAGCGGCGAAGGCCACCTCGTGAGGCGTCATATGCCCGGGAGTTAACATGTCCAAAGCTCCGAGCAGAGCCACTGAGACGGCAGCAGACGTGCCAGTCGAGGCACCGGCAGGAATTTCAGAATAAATGGTCACTTCGAGGCTCAAATTGGCGGGCAGATGCATATATGAGATGGCCGCTTCCAATAATGGATGCCTGTCCCAATGCCTTTCAGGATCAACCACATATCTCTCCCCATAATTTTCGGCATTGATCACAATGCGATTTTCCCGGTTTTTGGCAGGGAAAACGGCAACCTGGACTTCCACGCAAGGCTGAACAGCGATATTGAATATCTCTCCATGACCTGCAAACCACGTATCGGTCCATCCTCCATTATCACAAATACGGATGGGAGCGAGGCTGTTGATGATCGATTTGGGGTTGGGTAAAGATTGTTGGTTCAATCCCGACTTCATTTGATATCAAGGTTGCGATTTGTCAGAATAAAGTTAAAAGACACATTTCAAGGAAGCTTTTTCGTTTAAATTCATTTTATACTATATCTGGCAATCCAGGATATAAAAGTGGGAATGGGCAACCCAGTCGATCATCGTATTTTTGTTGACATGTCATTATTTTCCGAGTAAACTGGTCGCAAAAGACATAATCGTGCACGGAGGAATTATGGCAATTGCAAAGGATCTTTTACGAGACAGGGAGATGGGTAAAGTTTTCTCGATCGGGCCAGAGGCAACGGTGAAGGATGCGCTGAAAATCCTGGCTGAGCACAATATTGGCGCACTGCTGGTCATGGGTGTGGGTGGCAAGGTAATAGGCATTCTCTCCGAGCGCGATATCGTTCGCAAGGTAAGCATGGTTGGAAAATCGGCAGACGATACCAAAGTCCGCCAGATCATGACCGAGAAAGTACTTTACGTGGAGGCTGGCGAGTCTGTGGAGGAGTGCATGGCCTTGATGAACGAAAAGGGAATCCGCCACCTGCCGGTTTTCGAAAACGGAGCTTTGCTTGGCTTGATCTCCGTTCGGGATGTTCTGCGAACGGTCATTTCAGAACAACAAGTCTTCATCACGCACCTGGAGCATTACATCAGGGGTGGCTAAAGGAATTTCTGAGCAGCGTGATCGATTAGAATCTATTATTTTCGAAATATTAAATACAAAATCGGCCGCACCTGGAGTAGGTTATCCAAGGAGCGGCCGTTTATATTTTTGACTGAGGCTTTATAAGGACGGTTCCAATCTTTGCTGACTGGCAAGCGCCAGAGAATTAATCGCTTCCATGATACGGGTGGAAATCGACCTGACGTGCAGACGATCCTCAGGATCACCTTTAAATTGAAATGACTCGCCAATGGTAACCCCGTAAGGTCCTCGCAGGTACCAGTAACCAGTTTCGGATTTACCATGGAATTTCGAAACCATGGGATGGGCACGTTCGCGCCGAAAGTATATTCCGATCGGAATAACCGGAACGCCGGTCAGTAAAGCAAGACGGGCAGCACCGCTGTGCGCGGGCAAGGAACCGCCTGAGCGTGGACTAAGGTCTCCTTCAGGGAAAATGGCGACCGAGTTTCCACCCTGAAGTTGCCGATGGGCAGCATCGAATGCGGCATGGTGGTCGTCCGAAAGGACCGGGATATGACCCGACTGGCGCAAAATATCACCAAAGATTGGCGCCTTAAAGGCATGTTCGATTATCAACATGCTTAATGGCTGAGGAAAGAGAGTCAGCAAATAAAAAGGATCGGTGGTGCTGGGATGATTGGCGACAATGAGTTTAGGGCCTGGCGGAAGATAGGATTGCCAAAACACATCCATATTGAGCTAAATCTGGGCATATAGACAGATCAGTTTCCGTCCGAG
Organism: uncultured Chloroflexia bacterium; assembly: GCA_963814135.1. Lineage (GTDB taxonomy): Bacteria > Chloroflexota > Anaerolineae > Anaerolineales > Villigracilaceae > UBA877. The sequence continues at coordinate 843,171 of CAWFBZ010000008.1, forward strand.
TTTGTAAGCGAGTGTCTGGGTAAATTTCATTTTTGCTTTGTCTAATAGTTATAACACTTTAAACCCAAAACAATTCTTTTTGGAACTTACAAATACCAAACGAGGCACTTCAGCCGGCGATTGTTAAAAGGGTTTCCAGACTAAAATACGCTTACGGTTTACAATTAGCGCGGAGAATAACATGGCGTATTTTGCTGTTAGCATATTCCTAAGTGCCTTTTTGCTATTCCAAGTTGAGCCGATGATTGCGAAATTCATCCTGCCGTGGTTTGGTGGGACATCTGCGGTTTGGTCTACGGTTGTATTGTTTTTTCAGGTGCTCCTGACGGGCGGATATGCGTACTCCTATTGGCTGCTAGACACCAGGGGGAAACGGGAAAAAATCCACCTGATATTGTTGGGCATTTCATTCTTATTAATTGTGGTGATGGGATTTTTTTGGAAGTCTCCCATTACCCCTTCTGAAAGTTTCAGGCCACAAAATGTAAATATCCCCATTTTGGAAATATTCAAAGTGTTATTTGTGGCAGTTGGTTTACCGTACTTTTTACTATCCTCCAACAGCCCATTGATCCAGGCCTGGTTTGACAGGACTTACCCCCAAAAAACGGCTTATCGTCTATATGCGCTTTCGAATGCCGGATCCCTGCTGGGTCTGGTAACGTACCCGGTGATGGTAGAACCCACGTTGACACTGGCATGGCAGGGACGCATCTGGTCGCTGGCTTACCTTTTTTATACCGGATTGGCAGCGTATGGGGTGGTCAAGTCCTTGCGTATGCAGAAAACAAAAAGACACAACCCAGGAAGCAACAGTTACCAGAAAAGAACACGCCCGGTTGCCAGGATATACAGTCTCTGGATTGCATTGGCTGCGACGGCGTCGATTCTTTTACTGGCTGTAACCAGCAAGATCACTCAAGAAGTGGCGGTCATCCCGTTTCTGTGGGTTTTACCGATGACGATCTATCTGCTCTCATTCGTCCTGGCATTTTCATCCGAGCGTTTCTATTCCAGGCAAGTCTTCCTCCCACTATTCTTTGCGACTACGCTGGCGACCTACTGGGCGATGGGACTATCTGACACCCTTGGCATCCTGGAGCAAATTGGAATCTATTCAGTGACATTGTTCATAGCCTGCATGGTTTGCCATGGCGAACTTTATCGATTGCGACCTCACCCATCGCACCTGGCATTTTTTTACCTGATGGTCTCGATTGGCGGAGCGGTGGGTGGAGTTGTGATCAATTTCGTAGCCCCTTATATTTTCAAGGGATTCTGGGAATTGCCACTTGGTGTGCTCATGGCCTGGCTGGTGTTTCTGGCAACAATCCTATTATCCAAAACTTTTTCAAGGAACCGGTGGATATTCCTTACCAATGCAATATTAATATTAAGCGCCTTAATAATCGCGGGTGTAAGGTCCTACCAACAAATACAAGCTGATCTGATAAACGATCTGTTTATTGAACGGAATTTTTATGGGGTTTTACGGGTCCGATTAAAGAGTTTTTATGCAGAGACCCCGATTCGCTTGGGAGATCTTAATATCGATGCTTACCACCGTTATGCCTTGGTTCATGGGGTGACTATACATGGCTATCAATTTCATGACGACAACCTAATTGACCTGCCGACATCGTATTATGGCAAGCTGAGCGGAGGTGGGTTGGCGATAGAAAATCACCCTAATCGGGGCAAAGGGATGCGAGTGGGCGTGCTGGGTCTGGGAGTCGGTACTCTGGCTGCATATGGGCAGACAGGGGATGTTTATCGTTTTTACGAGATTAATCCAGCCGTCATCCAATTGGCAGAAGGAGAAAATGGCTATTTCAGCTACCTTTCCAATAGCGCTGCAAAGGTGGAAATTGTGCCAGGCGATGCGAGACTGTCGTTGGAGCAGGAATTAGCCACCGGGCAGGTAGAAAATTATGATGTACTGGTGCTCGACGTTTTTTCGAGCAATTCGATCCCAGTGCATTTGTTGGATGAAGAATCCTTTCAGGTTTACCTGGATCAACTATCCACCGAAGGGATCCTGGCGATCCACATATCGAACCGCCGGTTGGACCTGGTCCCGGTCGTCTGGACTCTAGCCGAACACTTCGATCTTGCGCGTTCACTGATCAATAATTCCGGTGATGGAGTAATCACGTACCCATCCGAATGGATATTGCTGGCGCGTGACCCGGCTTTATTGACCAACCCGGCCATCACCTCCCATGCCACCCCCATGAACGATTACGTGTCGCATATCCGGCTTTGGACGGATGATTATAATAATTTATTCCAGATATTAAAATAGGGAAAGAGATTTTTGTACGGGTTGAACAAGATCTGCGAATTGTATTTTAAAGGCGGTTTTCTGTAAAACGCGATCCATTTCATGGCAACAATGGAGAACGCTTGGGTTGTTCGGCCTTCACAATGACTAAATTCCCAGGTTTTAAAGCAAGATTGGGTTATGCTGTGGGTTTATTCCAGCCCAGCTTTTTCTGATTACGAACTTCGAATTTCGAAATCCTGATCCGGTGCAGGATCATTAAGTGATTTTATCGCTTACATCATCCAGGGCGTGGACTTCTTCTGGGGACAATCTCCAGCCGAGGGCGCCAGCGTTTTGTTGCGCCTGGTGGGCATTTTTTGCTCCGGGAATGGGTAGGGCGCCTTTGCAAATGATCCAATTAAGCGCCACCTGGGCGGAGGTTTTTCCGGCATGCGCCTGGCCGATTTCATTCATTAATCCGATCAATCCAGGTAAAACCTTTAATAAAGATGCGTATTTACGCCCACGTGACCCAGGAGGCGGGGTTTCTGAAGAGTATTTGCCGGTCAACATACCCATTGCCAGAGGCGAGTATGCGACCAGCCGAACGCCGGTGTGCTTGCATTGGTCGAGCAAACCGCTCCTTTCGATCCGCCGATCAAGCAGGCTATACTCCACCTGATTTGAGGTTAGCGGAATGCCATGTTTATCCAGCGCACTGGAGGCGCGATCCATTTGGTCACGATTGTAATTCGAGACGCCCACGGTTCGTGTTAAACCAACCTTTACCGCCATGGCTAATCCCTCAACATAAGTTTCGATCGGGACCACCGGACTGGGCCAGTGCAATTGATACAAATCCACACGCTCCAACCCAATGCGGACAAGACTGCCACGTAAGGCCCGGACTACGCTGTTTTTCGTAAAGCGATAAGGAATGGGGAAGAACTTGGTCGCTACCAGAACAGTTTGGTCAGTCTTTTTTAGCATTTGCCCGAGAAGATGTTCAGATCGTCCTGATCCGTAAATCTCGGCCGTGTCCACCAGATTTACACCCGCGGCTATGGATGCATTGAATGCATCATAAATGTCATTATCAGTGTATCCATGCCCGTACTGCCAGATTATGCGATCGCCCCACGACCAGGCACCTAATCCCATTTCGACTTGGTCAAGAAAGTTGTTCCCATCAGTGGACTGTTCAGGCATGTTTCCTCCTGTCTCAAGTTTGGGTTGCATTTTAACACAAACGCTGGTCAGACTGCTTAAATCCGGTTACAATCGGCCCGACATCAATTTTGGAACGAAGTGACCGCCAGCCGCTTGACCTCGTGAAGCGGCTGGCGCTTCCTGAGTTCCGGGAGGCGAATATGCACCATTCCCCGATTGGGGATCGAGGCGAAACCCCGGCCGAATTGTCTGAGCGATTAGAGCTCCCTTTAACAACCTTCTCTTATTGACAGCGCGCGTTAACCCATCGGTCCTATATAAATGAGCACCCTGAAGCGTTGGAAGATAACGAACGTCTGGAATTCCTGGGCGATGCTGTGCTGGATTTTGTGGCAGGTGCCTGGCTTTATAACCATTTCCCAGAAATGGCGGAAGGCGATCTGACCCGCATGCGCTCAGCTCTAGTCCGCACCGAACAACTAGCGGAATTTGCCAGAACCCTGAATCTTGGACAGGCGATGCGCCTGGGTCACGGCGAAGACCAGGCAGGCGGACGCAAACGAGAAGTTTTGTTGTGTGCCACGTTTGAGGCTTTTATCGGTGCGTTGTATTTGCAGAACGATATCTCATTCATCCAGCAATTTATCCACCCGATGATGGAAAAAGCCAGCCAACAAGTGCTCATGCGACCTGACCTGCAAGATCCAAAAAGTCGCCTGCAAGAATGGTCTCAAGGAAAAAAACTGGGCATTCCCCAATATATCACCCTGCATGCAAGTGGTCCGGACCACGACCGGATGTTTGAAATGGAAGTGCGTATTAACGGTAAAACATTCGGACGAGGTTCCGGGAACAACAAACAAACTGCCGAACGCCAGGCTGCCCAAGCCACTCTGGAAATGATTTTTGAATCCGAATCCTGATCAATTTAAACCATGCCTTTACGATTAAAGTCTCTTGAACTCCACGGGTACAAGACCTTCGCTGCGAAAACGAATTTCGAATTCGCTGAAGGGATCACGGCTATTGTCGGACCGAACGGATCCGGAAAATCCAATATTGCCAATTCTTTGCGCTGGGTGCTAGGCGAACAGTCTTATATCCTAATCCGCGCTAAGAAAACTGAGGACATGATCTTCGCAGGATCGGAGCAGCGCCCACGCGCCGGCATGGCGTCTGCAGGCGTTACCTTCGATAATGCGGATGGTTGGCTGCCGGTGGATTTCTCAGAAGTGGCCCTGGCGCGTCGCTCCTACCGGGACGGACGGAACGAATACCTGTTGAACAGCCAGCACGTCAGGCTGAAAGATATAAATGAACTCCTGGCTCAATCGGGCTTATCTGAGCGCACATATACGATCCTTGGTCAAGGTCTAGTCGATGCTTCTCTGGCACTCAAAGCCGACGAACGGAGGCGCTTATTCGAAGAAGCTGCGGGAATCGGGCTTTACAGGACACGTAGAGAAGAGGCCTTGCGGCGACTGGAGACAACCCAACGCAACCTTGATCGTGTGCTGGACATCCTGGCAGAATTGGAACCTCGATTGAAAAGCCTGGAGCGCCAGGCTACACACGCCCAGGAATTTGCGCAGGTACAAGCTGACCTTCGCGTTCTACTCTTGGAATGGTACGGATTCCATTGGCATAGCGCCCAGAATGACTTGATCGAAGCGATAGAGCTTGGAAGGAACCAGGAAGCTAAACTGGCAGAGGCGCGTGAATCTTATCAAAACGTACGCGAAAACTTTACGACCTTTCGTGACCGTTTGAACAGTTTACGAGCGAGACTTAATTCATGGCACCGCCAATCGGCCCAATACCACGAGAGCCGTGAATCCACGAGTGGTGAACTGGCAGTCCTGGATGAACGGCAACGTACTTTATTGGACAATCGCCAATCAAGTTTAAGCGAGCAATCCCAACTTGCTGAAGAATTCAATATTGCACGCGATCGGTTGGCTGAAACAGAGACCGAGACCGTGCAATTGCAAAAGGAATTCGACGAGGCGAAAACTCAAACCAGCCTGGCGCAAGAGGCCCTGAATGCACGCCAGGAAGAACGTTTACGGTATGAGGAAAACGTCCAATCCACCCGAAAAAAGATGGAAAGACTAACCACCCGGCGCGCCAACCTCAACGCCCGTTTGGATGAATTAGGTTTACGAACTGAAAACCAGGAACAAAGGCTTCAAGAGCTAAGCGGTGCCATTGCTTCTGCCGAATCTGAGGCCAGACAAGCCGGAATTGAACTTGAGGATAAGACTGCTGGGCGAGAAAATGCTGAAAAAGTTTATACGAAGGCTGAGTCCGAGCTCCAGTTGGCACGAACCCAGCAATCAAACCTGGAGGCCCGGCTAAAAGAAAAGATGGACGCACGGTCTGGAAAGCAGGCCGAACAGGCTCGCTTAAAGGCCCAACTTGAGGTTCTGGAGCAAGCTGAGCAGGCTCTGGCGGGGTATGCTGACGGTGCGAAAATGCTGCTGGATGCCTCACGGCAGTCCAAATTGGTCGGAGGGCGGGGATCCCTATCGGCATCCCTGGATGTGTCCGCAGAACTGGAAGTCGCCATCGCGGCTGCATTGGGAGATTACACAGACGCTATTTTGCTGGAATCTGGTTCACAGACCGAGCAAGCCATGTTGTTACTCGAAGCTGGTCAGACCGGTCGAGCTTCAATTCTGCCATTGGACTGGCTCTCTCCGCCTGAACCTCTCAAGATAAGAAGGAGTGCGGAATGCATGGGAGTAGCTTCCGAGTTGGTGAAAATTGCTCCTGAATTTCGACCGGCAGTAGATCTTTTACTCGGACAGGTGATCATCGTGCCTGACCGGCAAGCGGCGCGCCATATGTTGACCGGGCAACCCCGAACAACCCGGGCCGTCACGCTGCGCGGAGAAATTTTCCACGCCACCGGACAGGTGTCAGCAGGGAAAACCGGCAAAACAGGTGCGCTAAGCCGTCCTCGCCAGAGGCGCGAACTGCAGGAATTGCTTGACAGGATTGTAGATCAGATCAACCAATTCGATTCTGAAGTGAATAAGCTTAACCGACAAATCGAGACTGCCAAGGAGTTTGTATCAGATTGCCAGGAAAGTGTCGATGGGCACCGCAGCGAGCTGGAAATTGCCCGGAAGGCCGAGCGGGATGCGCAGATGAAGGATGATTCGGCAGCGTAGACTGCATGACTGGCAGGTCAGTCAGAAGGCCAGCATCGAGTCGGAAATCTTACAAGCCAGGAAAGAGCGTGAACAAACCGCAGCTGACCTTTCTGTCAGCGAAAGTGAAATCACGGAAGGTCAGGAATCCCTGCGAACGCAGATAACTGCTTTATCGTCTCTTTCCACCGAAGAATTTCTGGAACAAGTGAAGTTCTGGTCAACAGGATCTGCTGTCGCGGAACGCGCACTGAGCGACGCACGCGCCCGTCAGATCGAGCGCCAGAGCTCCCTGGATAAATTGCAGAGACGCCAGCTGGCACTGGAAGACCGTTTGAAGGAGATAGATAAGACGCTGGAGGAATTAGAAATTGACAGGCAGAACATCCGAAACCAGACTGCTGGGATCAATGCCCAGTTGGAACAATTGCGGGAATTGATCGAACCGGCGGAAAAGGAGCTTGAAACCTCAGAGGTGCAGGAGGTAGACCTGCAGAAATTGGAAACAGAGGGTCAGGCATCGTTGGCGAGGGTGGAACGGACGAATAACCAGATTCAATTGGATTTGGGTCGAAAACAGGAAATACTTGAAAACCTTCGGCAGAAAATAGAAGACGATTTTGGCCTGGTAGCTTTCGATTATGCCACTGATGTATCGGGTCCGGTCCCGTTGCCGTTGAGCGGGATGGTAGAACAACTTCCGGTAATCGATGTGTTACCGGTGGACCTCGAAGAGAATATGACCCGTTTACGCGCCCAATTACGACGCATGGGTGCGGTAAACCCGGAAGCACAACAGGAATTCAATTCAGTCAAAGAAAGACATACTTTCCTGACCACACAAATGGAAGACTTGCACAAAGCCGAAGCCGACCTGCATCAAGTGATTGCTGAACTGGACGATTTAACCCGGCGTGAATTCCAAAAAACCTTCGATGCGGTGGCGGAGCAATTCCACACAATATTTCACCGGTTGTTTGGAGGAGGTGCAGCCCGGCTAGTATTGACCGACCCCGAAAACCTGACAGAGACCGGAATAGACATAGAGGCACGTTTGCCGGGTCGCCGTGAACAGGGTCTCTCACTCCTGTCGGGAGGTGAACGTAGCCTGACAGCCATCGCACTGGTTTTTTCCCTGCTCAAAGTCTCGCCCACGCCGGTCTGCGTGATGGACGAAGTGGATGCCATGCTGGATGAAGCTAATGTTGGCCGCTTCCGCGATCTGTTGTTGGAACTGAGCAAAGATACTCAGTTCATCATTATTACCCACAACCGGAACACGGTCCAGGCGGCCGATGTAATTTATGGGGTGACGATGGGGCGAGATTCGGCCAGCCAGATCATCAGTCTGAAACTGGACGAGATCTCAGAAGAATATTTGAAATGATCCGGTGAAAATAATAAAAAGTGGCTGGCAATTTTGCCAGCCACTTTTCGAATTCCATAGCGGGATGTTCCAAACCCAGTTATTGACCACCGTTCTGGGCTTGATAGGTTGCTACATAAGCCGTCGTAGTGGCGTCATTATTGGCTTGAGCCTGTGCCAATGTAGGTGTCGTTGGTACTAAATTCACCCAACCAGTGTTTACGATAACAACGGAAGCATCACGTTGTTTTTGCAGCCAAGCGTTGAATGCGGCCGTAACTGCAGCCTGATACTGTGCGTCGGTGAGAGGACGGACCTCATGACCAAGCAATTGGAGGACGTCATATCCACCGGATGTTGCGATTGGTGGGCTGATCTCACCAACTTTCATCGAGAAGGCTGCTGATATCATTTCAGCAGTTACAGTAGTGGAATCGTTCCCAAACCATCCCAAATCTCCACCATTGTCTTTGCTGGCGGAGTCAATCGAATATTTTGCAGCCAAGGCGCCGAAATCTCCACCGTTAGCCAGTTGTTTTTCGATATCGGTGGCAGTGGCTTCGTCGCTAACCAAGATATGGCGTGCCCAAACCTGGTCCTGCTCATGAGAGACATCTGCCGTGACCTTAGCCTGTACGCGATCTTGATAGAGGCCACTTTCAAAGAAAATGTAACGAAAATCTGCATCAGAAAGACCCAATGCAGCATAGGTTTTGAGGGTATCCTTATACTGGCTTTGATAACCTTCCAATGTATAAGGGGTTACCGTAGGCGTAGCGCTGGGGATGGGAGTCGACGTGCTGGTCAGGTCGGGTGTCGAAGTTGGGCGCGGGGTATTGGTCGGAGCGAGAGTTGGAGTCAATGTGATGGTTGGGGTGGAAGTCGCAGTAACCAATGCCATTTGGGTGGCATCCAGGGTTGGATAGATGATTTCCGTTGGAGTAAGGGTCAGCGTGGGAGTGCCATTCGGGAAGTACTTTAGAGCCTTCTCGGCAGCATTTTCGACCTCGGCTGCAGATACAGTTATGCCGTTCGCCTTGGCATATTGACGGATAAGCAGATCGTTCACCATTGCATCGATAACCTGTCCACCAAGTGTAGAAGGCGAATCAAGGGTCGAAGTGATCTGGTTCAAGGTCTGAGACATCTGCGGATCAGTGGTAGGATCCATGCCAAACATTTGAGCCAGTTGGGTATATTGCATATACTGGTTGATGTATTGTTGTCTGGTGACACGCACGCGTTCCTGGAACATGCGCAAGCTGCGTTTCTCCCCATTTACAGACACCGCAGTTCTCCAATTCAGGAAGAGAGTATTATTTAATAGTCCGTAGGCGATACCAAGAAAAACCAGGGCAATGATCCCAATCGAGATTCCTGTGATCAATCTGGTTTGCCTGCGTTCCCGTTCCTGACGGGCCAGGTGCTTCTTTGTTACTATTTTTTGAGCCTTATTTTTTGCCATAACTGCCTCAATGCGAAGTTCGAAAACCTCGCCGATCCTTGTTGATACTTCAAAATCCTGCTTGTTGCTTAATTAGTGAACCGGATCATCCCCTCCCGGGAAAGACCCTGACCACGGTCCAGGAATTTCTGCAGAACCAGGCTTTTTAAGGTCCAGGGTTCAACGATCTTCGTTGTAAGACCGGCCGGTGAAGGGAAGCAAGGCGATATGCCGGGCGCGTTTGATAGCGCTGGCCAGTTCGCGCTGGTGTTTGGCGCACGTGCCCGTCTGACGGCGCGGGCGGATCTTACCTTCTTCAGTGACGAAACGGCGCAAGACATCTGCTTGTTTATAATCAATTGTCATGTGCCGATCCGCACAGAACTGACAAACTTTGGGGCGGGCGTAATAACGACGCTCCTGCCCACCTTCTTCATTATCCATTGTGTGATCCATATTTATTTTTACTCCATATTATCTTCATGTCCCTCTTAAACCTATGCAAGGACTGTTTATGAAGATGTTGGGTGGGGTCGCATTTCTTAAATACGCGACGCCCTCCAGAAATTTCCGACAGGTTCCTGAATTACTATGCAACCCGATCCGGTGGACGATTAACCCAGGGACTAAAATGGGAATTCATCCTCACCCTCGGATTGGGGATCGGATTCACCCGGTACCACAGGCTCTTCACCAGCCGGGTTGTGATTGTTGTCCCGGCGATCGCCTAACATCATCATCTCGGTTGCGACGATCTCGACGGTGGAGTGCTTGACACCTTCCTTGTCTTCCCAATGACGGGTCTGCAGGCGTCCCTCGATGTAGACTTGCTGACCTTTGGTAAGGTATTGTTTGCAAATCTCGGCCAGGTTTCCCCAGGTGACCACATTAAACCATTCAGTCTCAGTATGGCGTTCTCCGTCGGCAGTGTTCCAGGAGCGGTTGGTTGCAACCGTGAAAGTAGTCACAGGGCGACCCGATGGCGTGTAACGCATCTCTGGTTCACGTCCCAGATTGCCGATAATCATCACTTTATTCAATCCGCGGTTCATCAATCACTCCTTTCTTGAGAAGCAAGAAAAAATACCACCTTGCCTGTTAGTCTACTACAATCAACATGAAACGTATAATGGATTCCAGAAAACGCAAATTCTTTTCCAAAGCCAGCGTGGCGGCAGGTTCGAGGCCAAGATTGAAGAGAACGTACTGGCCTTCGCGTTGTTTTTTGATCGTGTAAGCCAGTCGTTTGCGACCCCAAACTTCCACTTTATCGACGCTGCCATTGGTTTCTGTAACCCAGCCTTTGACCTTTTCGACAACCTCGTTAAAGGCTGCTTCGTCCAAGTCAGGGTGGACAATACAAACCAACTCATATTTATGCATAGGGATAACCTCCTTTCCTCGGGATATGCTCCCGGACATTCACCGCAGGTGAGCCGGGGGCGGAAGGCAAGCTGTTACGCAGCTTGAAGCCCGGGCCAGCCGGGCTATCATACCCACTCATACAGGGTATGAGAACGGGCTGTATTGTAAGCGAAAAGGGTTAATTTGGCGAGGGCAATTTCCTTATATAGATGGGATTACTGAAGATCCAACCACGCAATACACCCATATAGCGCCTGCGAGCTTCGACCCGATATACGCCGGGTTCGTTTGTAATATGTGTAAATGTATCGCCCCGTAAATTCTTAATACATTTTCCATCCTTAATCAATTTGATTTCGGCAATGGCCGGGAACCTTGCCTGTAAGGTAACCGCTTCGTCTGAGATGATTTCATCGCCCATGATACCGTTCGATCCCTTGGCCTGCGCAGAGAAATAAAAGCCGCGGGTTGGTACGGGAAGATCGCAGCCGACAAAGCAATGTCCGGCTGCCAGGGCATCAAAAACCATTTTGCGATCACGGCTGAGATCGCCTGTCAGAGGTTCGGGTGTGATGGTGTGTGTATTGACGGTCGAAAAATGATATTCGTAAGGAAAGATGGTCTTATGGATCGGTCCTAGCGATTTGTGTTGTGCGTGGGCGTCCGAACCACCGACTGCGACAACTCGCTGACCTTTAGCCAACAGATCATCCCAGCGGAGAAGTGTTTTCGGCAACGGGCCGTGTGGGATTGTCTCGGGGAAGAAGGCATAAAAGATGGCATCCAGTTTTCCTTTCGCAACTGTCTTAAGTTCGCTAAAACCATTCCACAATTCCAATCCGGTAAAACCTGTCACGCTCCAATCTTCCCAGGAGATATCCGTCTCCCCAAATGCAGGCATGGCAGGATCAACCGGATGCGCAATAAAAGATAACCCGCCCAGTCTTCGGATGGCGCTGATGAGATTTTGTGGGTTGTCTGCCAGCGTGGCAAGTTCCTGATCTGTCTCAAACACGAGCAGGTGGTTTTTTTGCGGTTCGCGATCCTGGTCATGGATTTCTTCGCATGCCAGTAAAAGCAGGCGTTTCCTGCCTTCCTGGAAATAGGCATCCACGCCTTGCACGAGGACATTGTGATCCGTAACGAGCAGCACGTCCACCTCAGTTTGAAGAGCGGCCTTCGCCAGGTCGGAGTGGAGACCGGATCCGTCGGAGTAGGTGGTGTGCATATGCAGATTAACGACCAGTTCGTTCATAAATGCCTTTTGACGTTGGTTGACTGTTTACACTGATAACAGGTATAATTTGGCGGCTAAAAATCCTGGAGGATTGTTAATGACTAATATTTTGGACGGCGGTTTGATTTTAACAGCAATTGCGCTGGTCGTCAGCATTGTCTTGCAAAGCAAGGGTGCGGGACTGGGTGGATTGACCGGTTCAGATGCGGGGGGCGTATTTACAGCACGGCGTGGGATTGAAAAAACACTATTTTGGGTAACCATTGTTTTTAGCGTTCTGTTCTTTGCGCTGGCGATTACCCTGGTGATCATCTCCGCTCATCAATAATAGATCATACTTGAGGAAAGGCCAGCACCGGTTTATTATCAATTCCGGGAAACGGCCTTTCTTTATTTTGTGCCTATGAAAAAATTGCGCTGGCAATTCCTGTGTCGTTGCACTGACTTTGTTGGTGGTAGCGGTACTTTTGCTTACCCAGCAGCCAACCGATAATCCCATCATTCCTCAACCGGCTAGTGGAGGTATTTTTACAGAGGCTCTGGTGGGTTCTTTTGGGCGTCTCAATCCCTTACTGGATTTGAATAACCCGGCTGATCGAAATGTGGATCGCCTGCTATTCAGCGGCTTGATCAGATTCGATTCGCAAGGAATCCCTCAACCAGATCTGGCGGAGTCGTGGGGCATTTCCGCAGACGGAACGATCTATAACGTTACTTTGCGCGCAAATGCGGTGTGGGATGATGGAACACCGGTCACGAGCGACGATGTGATCTTTACCCTTAACCTGCTTCGTAGCCAGTACTCTGCCTATTCCGAAGACGTAAAAACCCTTTGGGACGGTGTACAAATTACCCGTCTCAATGATAAAAATATCAAATTCGTCCTGACCGAACCATTCGTACCTTTCCTTGATTACCTTACATTTGGCATCCTTCCACAACACCTGTGGGGTAACGTGGCACCCGATCAATTGGAAGCGAGTACCTTAAACTTGCAGCCGGTTGGATCTGGTCCATATAAGTTCGATCATCTGGTTGTGGAGAATGGTAAGATCACCGGAATTGTCCTGACGGTTTCCAAGAGCTATTACGGTAAGGTTCCATTCATTGAACAGATTGTCTTGCGATATTATCCGGATTCACAGGCAGCCTTAATCGCTTATCAGGCCGGTGAAGTTTTAGGCATTACTCAAGTTACCCCCGACGTTCTTCCCGAGGTGCTGTCCGAGAAGAACCTATCGCTTTATTCAAGTCGTTTACCACGTGTGACGCTGGTTTTATTGAACCTCGGCGACAGTCAGCTTCCGTTCTTTCAGGACAAAAATGTTCGCAACGCCTTGATGCAGGGACTGAACCGGCAATGGATGATCGACAATCTGCTGAATGGACAGGGGATCGTGGCAGATAGCCCGATCTTGCCGGGGACATGGGCATATTACGATGGCATCCCTCACATCGGCTTCGATACGGATTCAGCCATCAAGCAATTAAAATCGGCAGGCTACGTGCTGCCTTCGACCGGCAATGTACGCGCCAAGGATGGCACCGAACTATCATTCACATTGGCGTACCCGGATGACCCCCTGCATGCCAAACTGGCTCAGACCATCCAGCAGAATTGGGCGGATATCGGCGTGGGAGTAACGCTTAAAGCGGTTTCTTACGCTTCTCTTTTGAATGATTATCTGACGCCACGCACCTATCAAGCCGTGTTGGTCGACCTGGACCTAAGCCGGTCATACGATCCGGATCCGTATCCGTTCTGGCACCAGGCAGAAATCACCGGTGGCCAGAATTACTCCCAATGGGATGACCGGACCGCCAGTGAGTATATCGAGCAGGCGCGCGTGGTCGCAGATCCGGATGTACGGATGCGTCTTTATCGCAACTTTCAGGTGATTTTTTCCAGAGAACAACCTGCCTTGTTGTTATACTACCCGGTGTACAGTTATGCCATCGATCAGCGTGTGCAAGGAGTTCAGACGGCCCCATTGTACGAGCCTGCCGATCAATTCAATGGGGTATCGGATTGGTATCTCGTCACCACGCGCACTCTCGATCAGACTGGCGAACCAACCGTCCAGACTACCACTCAAACGGCAACCCAGCCGCCCGTCAGCCCATAAAAATGTATAAAATAAGGAGCTTGCATGGTGGACTCGCTTGAAAATGCTCTGCAGTACGCCCAAAGCAATAAAGATAATTTCCTGACATCCTTTAAAGAAATCCTGGCGATTCCATCCATCTCGACGGATAAGACGCACACTCCTGATCTGCAACGGGCAGCCGAATGGCTGGCAACCCAATTGCGCAGCTTGGACATGCAACGGGTGGAACTTTTTCCCACCTCCAAATACCCGATTGTTTACGCAGAACACTTGGGTGTACCTGGAGCGCCGACCGTTCTCATTTATGGGCATTACGATGTACAGCCGGTGGACCCGCTCAATCTTTGGAAAACCGGTCCTTTCGAGCCGACCATCGTCGGGGATAACATTTTTGCGCGCGGCGCATCTGATATGAAAGGGCAGGCTCTGGTCACCTTGAAAGCGGCAGAATCCTTGGTCCGAACAGGCGGGCTCCCAGTCAACATCAAGTGGATATTCGAAGGGGAGGAAGAAATCGGTTCCCCGAATCTTGAGAATTTTATTGCAAGCCATACCGATCTGCTGGCTTGCGATTTTGCAGTTAACCCGGATTCAGGCATGATTGGTGAGGAATACCCCACAATAACCTACGGGTTGCGTGGCCTGGCATATTTCGAACTGCGCGTGTTTGGACCAGCGCACGACCTGCACTCCGGCATCTATGGCGGAGTGGTTCATAATCCAGCCAATGCGTTAGCCGAGTTGATTGCCGGCATGCACGATGGAAACGGTCGGGTTACCTTGCCCGGGTTCTATGATAGGGTACGTGAGCTGCGGAAAGACGAGCGTGAGGAATTGGCCCGCTTGCCCATTAACGAACGTCATTATTTGGAGCAGACAGGTGTTCTGGCATTAAGGGGTGAAACGGGATTTACTGCCAACGAACAAACCGGCGCGCGACCTACTCTGGACGTTAACGGGTTGCTTTCCGGGTTCACCGGAGAAGGCTCCAAGACTGTCATCCCGGCCTGGGCCATGGCGAAGATTTCGACGCGGCTGGTTCCCGACCAGGATCCGGAAGAAGTCCACCAACAGCTGCTGGATTATCTGGAAAAGAACGCTCCCAAGGATATTCGCTGGGAAGTGGATAGCCTGGCTGGAAACCCGGCTTCAATCTCTGGCAGGGACAACCAGGGTGTTCAAGCCATGGCAAAGGCGTTGGAAGCGGTATGGGGAGAACGGCCCTATTTCAAGCGCGAGGGAGGCTCCATCCCGGTGGTTGGCGATATGCAGCGGTTGCTGGGGATCGAGTCGGTGATATGCGGGTTCGGGCTCCCGGATGATAATGTCCATGCTCCCAATGAAAAGCAAAACTTGTCGACCTGGTACCATGGCATAGATGCGTATATCCATTTCTTTATGAATTTACAACGCTCCTGATGCAATCCCATGGAAGATAAATTGATCTCTTACGGGGGGCAAGCCCTTATGGAAGGCGTGTTGATGCGCGGGCGAAAATCCTGTGCGGTGGCAATGCGCGCTCCAGACGGCCAAATCGTAACCAAGGTCAACCCCTTGAGCGGTATCTATAAAACCAAAATCGGGAAAATCCCATTCCTGCGCGGCCTGGTCATGTTATGGGATTCACTCGGTCTGGGCATGCGCGCCCTGACCGATTCCGCTAACCTGCAATCCGGGGAAGATGAAAAACTGGAGGGTCCGGCGCTTTACCTGACATTAGCGTTGACCTTTATCGTGGCCATTGGGATTTTCTTCCTGGTACCGGTGGGAATAGGCTGGCTGGTGGAACATTTCCTGCATTGGAACGCATGGTGGAGCAACTTCCTCGAGGGACTATTGCGGCTTTTGATGCTGGTCGGTTATATCTGGGCCATTGGCCTCATGCCGGATGTGGCGCGTGTTTTTGCATATCACGGCGCCGAACACAAGACCATCAATGCTTATGAAGCCGGGGCAGAACTGACACCAGCTTCGGTGGCGAAATATCCGCTGGCGCACACCCGCTGTGGCACTGCCTTCCTGTTGACACTGGTGGTGTTGTCATTGTTCTTTTTCACGATACTCGGTCCACTCTCACTGGAATGGCGGGTGATCAGCCGTGTATTAATGATTCCGGTGTTGGTAGGCATATCCTACGAATACCTGCGCTGGACTGCAAATAACATCAATAACCCGTTTGTTCGTTTCATTGTCAAACCCAACCTTGCTTTACAGTCCCTGACCACACGTGAACCGGATGAAAAGATCCTCGAAGTTGCCATCGCGGCTTTCCAAACCATGCGGATGGCGGAAGAGGAGTAAATTGAATTGTCCACCGGCATAAAGAAGGGTCAGTATGGTAACCATCCATGCTGCGTTGCTGTATTCCTGGACGAGATACGGGGCAATCGGATCTATCAATGTAATGCCGATGACATCCATCATCGGCATTGTTACAAAAATCAACCCAAGAGAGGCTTTTTTCTTCCTGCCTGTTGCATCATTCAACATGGCCAGTTCGATCAATTCGAATTATTATTTTGGCAGAGAATAGCTAATGATCGCCCCGTCGTCGGTTTCCACCGCCTGGAGAATTTCCCCATTTTGTAGTTCGACTAAAGATCTACCTATATAGCCAAGCATTTCCCGATCCAATTCTGAGGGGTGCCGGGCTTTGACGCCTTTGCTCGTAAACGTGAATTGGATCAATTCCGGGGTTTCAGTAACGATAATGGAGAGGTTTGCCCCGGACTCGCAGTGCAAGGCTACCAGGGAGACAAAACCAGAAATGACCTGCCGGTTGATCTGTTCATCTGCATTGAACATCCGGTTGTTTGATATTACCTGGTAGTCCAACTGGGTCTCGATGCTAGGGTTGAATTTTTTCCATTGAGCCAGACTTTGCGCCACCATTTGTTCGATATCGGTTTCCTTGAGGCTGACGATCTTTTCCTGCCGGTTGCTCCGGGCGACATCGATCAACCCATTGATCAAGTTGAGTGCTCGCATACCACTACGGTATATGGTTCCGAGGTCTTCTTTTTGGAAATCGGTCAGAGGAGCGTATCCGACGGTGTTCAAAAGCATCTTACTGAAGCCGGTGATGTGGTTGAAGGGCGTACGTAAGTCGTGAGCCTGTGCGGAGAGGAATAAATCAAGATCAAGATGTGCAGGGAGTTCAATATTATTATCAGTCATGGGGCGATTCATCGTCTCTCATCCTTGACGCCTCTGCAATTCGGGTGCTTACAGACCCGGGAAAAAAAGCCAGCTTGCGAAAATGCTGGAATTCGATTGCTCAAACCGGAACTTGATCGATCTTATTAATCTTAGAATGACCCGAAAATTGTTCCTGGTTGCTTAAATAACCCAGCCGGTGATATTGTTGGAATAGGCGACCCCACTCGGTATTTTTCTGCCATTGCTTGCTAATCTGCCTGTATTTGAATGGCCAGTAGAAATAATCCTGTTCTATTTCTGATATGGCAATTGGCAAGATCACCAGAGGCGTCCGGAAGATCAGTTTTTGGAGAAACCTGGTCGGCCCATACCAGGAAAGCCACGCCAGGAAAGTATGGGAATTGCGGGTAATCTTAAAATTCCAATTCTCCCCCGATATGTCGTCACCAACCAGATCGATCTGGCTGACATTCCCGTTTCCCAAACCTTGTTCGGTTGCCAGGCGAATGTAGCGGATCGACATGGGGTCAAAACCCATCAATTTGGCTGCCACCGCGTCGATGGCCACCTGGTCCTCGGAAGCTAGAAGAATATTCTTGATCTCAGGAGTCATGAGACGCGGACCGGCGCCATTACCGGCTGTGGTGCCATCCATGATCGCAAAAATACCAGGATGAATCTCTTTCTGAATTGCAAGCAGGTCCACCAGCGTTTCGTGGATCCAGCTATGGGTGTAATGCCGGTATTTGCTGAGCAATCCCCCAAAGGCGTTTTTCATGGCGCCGGTGGTGGTGGTGTACATATGGGTCTTGACCGTGGGCAGGTGGACGATGTTCTTTCCCTGGAAATAATCCGGGATGCGGATGCCTTCCGGGTAAATATGGTCAAGCGCCAGCATTTTTGCCTTTGGGCGGTAGAGCACCCAATCCATTTCACTGTTACGGAAATTATAGAAGGCCGGGACATCGTAATGTTTGAAGATCGGCACGTACCCATTCAAGTCTTCGCCCTTGAAGGCGTTAGTTAGGACCGTCTGATTCTGTACACACACCAGGTCGTCATACCCCGCCTGGCGCAATGCCAGAATGGTACCTTCTAATTGCCAGGGTGTAGTATTGGCCGCCGGCATGGGATAGTGCCAGGTAATGTTATCCTTGAGAATCGTGGTAGTACCGGGCTGTAAAGCCTGGCTGCCGCCAGCCAATTCAAATAGACGCTGATAGTCCTGTAATACGGTCCCAGGTGCGGTACGTATTACAGCGACTTTTGATTTTTTGGACATAAGATCACCTCAAAAATTACCAATAGGTTAAGTATTCAGTCAATTTTATCCCTGTAGCCAGGATCGGCAAGGCAGAAATCCGGTGAAATCCGGCTTTCATCTCACCCCTTCCCCTGGATCAAATCCCTTCTGATCTTCCGGTACAAGACAATTGGACTGTCTCCCCGGATCAGGATTTCGCCGATGTCCAAATCGGGACGATGTGGTCGTTGTGTGACGACCACTCGGCGATCCTGGCGCTCGATCACTAAATTCGCAATGGATCCGATCCACCCGACGAGCTGGCGTAAGACCGGAATCCTCATTGTATGGTAATAACGCACATACATCAGGGTGTTTTCGTCGTCGATCGGGGCGAAGGCGATGACGATGCGCAGGCCGTCTGCAATCCAGTTCTGCCAGAGGTTCCCATATCGAAACTGCAAGAATGGCCGCCGGACCGGTTCAGGCAGCTCCGAAGCCGGTCTGGGTGTCTGCCCATTGTCAATTTCATTATAAACCCACAAATTGATCAGGTGATCGCCTGGCCAGTGACTCTCAGCTTTAGCGATGGGTCCATTGACCAAGGATTTATTCCCACGTCCGATGGTATTGTGGTGAATGAAAGGCAGATGGACGACATCCAACTGATTTTCGATGGCACGCGCATAATGATTTGCCCAGTGGTCTTTGAGTGTGGTGTAAACCAATTCTTCCCCAATTGATTCGAACCAAGGTACTGGCGGGAACTCCTGGCGTGACTCGCCCCACCAGATATAGACGAAGCCATGCTGCTCTCGAACAGGATAGCTTTGGACGTGCAAGGCACGCGGCGGCTCTGCCAGGTGGCCATTTGCAGGAACTAGCGTGCAGGCTCCGGTTTTGTCGTATTCGAAGCCATGGAAAGGGCACTGGATGCAATCGCCATTCAGCTTGCCCTCGCTAAAAGCCACGCCGCGATGGGGACATTGGTCCTTCATCACTGCCAGGTCGCCTGCAGCGGTTCGCCAGGCGACCAGTTTTTCACCCATGCGTGTTACACCAACCACTTTGCCCGGTTTTATTTCATTCGATTCTAAAATTGCGTACCATTGGTTTGGTATCATTTTCGTCTTTTATGCAATAAGAAGAGTTACGTAAGTGGCTCGAATTTGGCAGTAAAGTGCCTTAGTAATTCCGGTGCGTAGGAAAATTTAAACCCGCGCAGAGCTTTGGAGTTCTTCGATATCTTTGCAAGAGTATCCACCACGTAATCCATATGACTCTGGGTATAAACCCGGCGTGGAATGGCCAAACGGACGAGCTCCAATTTCGGGTAAATGATTTCACCACTATCCGGGTCAGGGTGGGCGAACATGACCGATCCGATCTCGCAAGCTCGAATAGCCCCTTCCAGGTAGAGTTCGACTGCCAAAGCCTGTCCGGGGAATTCACCTTGGGGGATGTGCGGCAGCACGCTGCCCGCATCGATATAAACGGCATGTCCACCGGCAGGCTGAATTGTGGGGATGCCCACCGAGTTGATCCGCTGCGCCAGGTAAGCGGTTTGATTGATTCGCCAGGCTAGATAGGCTTCGTCAAGGCCTTCATATAGGCCAACAGCCATCGCATCCAGGTCACGTCCAGCCAGGCCACCATAAGTATAAAAGCCTTCCCGAAGGATCAGCTCGTTGCAGATGTTGCGATAAAGCCTCTCGTCGTTGACGCACAATAACCCGCCGATATTCACGATTGCGTCCTTCTTGGCTGACATGCACATCCCATCCGCTAACGCGAACATTTCCCGGGCGATTTCTAGTGGAGATTTATCGGCATAACCTGTTTCGCGCAACTTGATGAAATAGGCATTCTCAGCATAACGGGCCGCGTCCAGGAAGAAGGGAATCCCATAAGAATGGTATGTCTCTGAGACCTCCCGGAGGTTGGCCATGGAGACAGGCTGACCTCCACCGGCGTTGTTGGTAATAGTCATCATTCCAAAAGGAATATTTGCCGGTCCGGTTTTCTCGATGAAGGTTTTTAACTTATCGATATCCATATTCCCTTTAAACGGATGCATATTCCCTGGATCACCCGCTTCATCAATGACAAGATTGGTCGGACGACCACCCCTGGCGCGGATGTTTGCATCAGTTGTATCGAAGTGCATATTGGATGGGACGGATTGGCCGGGTTTGACCAGGCATGCCGAAAGGATGTTTTCAGCGGCGCGGCCCTGGTGGGCGGGCACAAAATACTTAAATCCAAATATATCCTTGACGGCCACCTCGAGACGCTCGAAAGAGCGTGCCCCGGCGTAAGATTCGTCTCCAAGCATCAGCGCAGCCCATTGCCGGTCGCTCATGGCACCGGTGCCCGAATCTGTGAGCAAGTCGATGAAAATGTCGGCGGCTTTTAGCGCAAAAACATTGTAGCCGGCTGCTCGGATAGCCTGGAGGCGTTCTTCGGGAGACGGCAGGCGAATGGGTTCGACCATTTTGATACGAAATGGTTCAGGGGGATAGGTTGACATAATACTCCTTCATTGGATTCGAATTAGTTTAGCATGATTCTGTGACCCTTTCATTATGAATTTATCTCAAAATGGATCGTTCAAAGCAATCGTCGATTTTAGAAAGACTATAAAAACGGAAATAAAACGAAATCGAGGAAACATCAAAGTATCTATTGGTTGCCTTTATGGTAAAATTTCCCCGTTATTTGGTTGTATGACAACTTATCGTTTTTGGAGCGCACATGCATAATGAATGGTTGTACATCGGGCTTTTTCTGGTAATCGGCATTGTCATTCCAGTTTCGCCCCTGGTAATAGCCCGATTGATTGCTCCACGCAAGCCCAATAAAATCAAACAAAGCACGTACGAATGCGGTATCGAAACTGTAGGTGAGTCATGGGTGCAGTTCAAGGCCCAATATTACATTTTCGCCCTGGTATTCTTGGTTTTTGATGTTGAATCGGTTTTCCTCTTTCCCTGGGCACTGACGCTAAAACAATTACCCATGTTTGTCGTGTTGGAGGGCATTCTATTTATTGGAATCCTTGTCGCTGGGTTGGTGTACGCCTGGCGAAAAGGAATGCTCGAATGGGTTTAGACCCCAAGGGTGAACTATAAAGGCTGACAGGAAAAATCCTTTCAGCCTTTTCGTTGTGTTTGCGCGTATTAGGAGTAATCCATGACGTTTTGGAATAACCCGATAAATTTCATAGCCAACTGGTTGACAGGTTTGCTGACAGGCTGGCACATGCCGGCAGCGCTGGCGACCATCCTTGTCACTTTGATTGGCGTTATTGTGCTGGTAACGTTTGCCATGGTCCTGGATATTGGTCTGGTGTGGGTGGAAAGAAAGGTAGTGGCACGTTTCCAGGACCGGCTTGGCCCGAACCGGGTTGGTCCATTCGGTCTGATCCAGCCCGTGGCTGATATTATAAAAATGGTCGTCAAAGAAGACATTACTCCCGATGGAGCGGATAAGGTCATCTATAATATTGCGCCTGTGCTTGCAGCAACTTCAGTGATCATTTTATGGGCAATCCTTCCATTGGCTTCGACGATCTATGGAGTGGATCTGAACGTAGGCATGCTTTATATCGTGGCAGCCGGCTCGTTGGGGACGTTATCCATCATAATGGCGGGTTGGTCCTCGAACAATAAGTATGCATTGGTGGGGGCTTTCCGCATGGTCGCGAATATGATCTCCTATGAAATCCCGATGGTAATCATACTGCTGATCCCCACCATTCTGGCAGATACGATGAGCGTAAAAGGGATTACAGAAGCCCAGAGCGGAATGTGGTATGCCATTTTATCGCCCCTTGCATTACTGATCTTCCTGATCAGCGCAATTGCTGAACTGGGACGGTCCCCATTCGATTTGAACGAAGCTGAATCCGAAATCGTGGCTGGGTTCCACATTGAATATACCGGAATGAAATTCGGCTGGTTTTATGCTGGCGAGCTCCTGCACGCTTTTACCTTTGGTGGGTTTATTGCAATCCTCTTCTTTGGTGGCTACGGAGGCTTCTTCGGACTTGAAAAACTGGCTGTCTTCTCCTGGCTTAATATCCCATTCGTACAAGCCCTCGTCTTCATTGCGAAAGCCATGCTGGGTTACTGGGTGATCATGTGGATCAAGTACTCCGTGCCACGCATCCGCATCGACCACATGCTGGCTTTCAATTGGAAATTCCTGGTTCCGCTTGCTTTGGTTGTACTGGTGAATACGGCCATTTTGAATAAGGTTCTCCTCCCATTACCGAACTGGTTGTACGTGCTGGGAATGTTTGGCTCGAATATCATCATTGGATTAATTACTGTTGAGGTTTTACGCGCCTATGGTCGTAGACAGAAAAAGACGGGAATGAAACCCACCCCAGCGGCGCAGACGCGGGAGCAAACGGTATGACTGCTGAGCAAATTATTTTCCTTTTGACCGGGGCGTTGATCATTGTGTCTGGAATTATGGTTGTAACCGTCCGTAACCTGCTGCACGCAGCCCTGTGGTTGGTGGTATCACTCTTTGGAGTGACCATCCTGTTTGCACTCCTGCAAGCCAACTTTATTGCTGTAGTCCAAGTGGTTGTTTATATCGGTGCAATCGCGATCCTGTTCATTTTTGCGGTGATGTTGACCCGGAGGGAGTTGATGGAAAAGGGCCGGCAGACCCGCTCCAATTGGTGGTTGCCGGCACTGCTTGGCCTGCTGATATTTGCAGGATTGGTAACGCTGATTCTGAGTGTTCCAGGCGTGAATCGCGGCGCAACGGCATTACCCGCCGGGTTTGATGCCGTGCGAGCACTCGGAACCGCCCTCGTATCACAGGATGCATACGTGCTTCCATTCGAGGTGGCGTCGGTGCTGATGCTGGCGGCACTGGTTGGTGCGGTCTATGTCGCGACCGTGAATAAAAAATAGGAGGCTGAGATGAGTATTCCACTTTCGTGGTACCTGCTCCTGGCCGCTGGTTTGTTTTGTATTGGTCTCTACGGAGTGCTATCCCGCAAGAATGCCATTGCAATCCTGTTGGGGGTGGAATTGATGCTGAATGCAGTCAATATCAATCTGGTAGCCTTTTGGCGGTATCTGGACCCATCCCAGATGGCAGGCCAGGCGTTTGCCGTGATCGTTTTTGCTGTGGCGGCTGCCGAAGTGGCTGTGGGACTGGCTTTGGTCATCTCTGTTTACCGACGCCGCAACACTGTGGTGGCAGACGAAATCGATTTAATGAAATGGTAAAGGAAAATCCCGTGGAATTATCCAAGCGTTCCTTTTTTTGGAGGCTTCATGAATTTGCTTATCTGGCTTCTTCCCCTCCCGCCCTTGCTGGCCTTTTTTACGATAATCCTGTTTACCAACAAGAATAACAAGTTAAGCCACAGCATCGCGGTCGGCGCAGCAGGACTTTCCTGGTTGGGGAGTATGGTAATTTTCATCAAAGCAGTGGGTATTTCAGAATTTGGAAAGAATTTCTTCGAATCTGCATTAAACTGGCTGCCAACCGGTAATACCTGGCTCCAGGTTGGCGTCAGGGTCGACCCGCTTTCCGCGATCGTTCTTTTCTTTGTGGCCTGGACGGTTTTATCGATCTTTGTTTACAGCATCGGTTATCACAATTACGGCCAACCCAAGGGTGACCATGATGTTCCCGGGTTGCCACCAAATGGTGCAACCATAACTGAAAACGGGCATACGCACAGGGTTCCGTCCATCGAACCGATGTATGCACGTTTCTTCGCGTTCATCAGTTTGTTCGCGTTCGGTATGTACACCCTGGTAGTTTCCGACAACCTTTTAACGTTATTTGTAGGTTGGGAGATCATGGGCTTGTGTTCTTACCTGCTGATTGGTTTTTGGTACGGCAAAAAATCAGCCCGGGATGCAGCCATTAAGGCGTTCATGACCACTCGCATCGGTGACGTGTTCATGTTGTTGGGAATTGCGTTTGTTTATTCATTTACCGGTTCTCTCTCTTACAAGGATATTTTCCAGCCACAGATGCTGCAAGCTTTGGCGAGTACCCCCGCCTTCTTCGGACTTTCAGCGGCAGGTGTCATCGGCTTATTCCTTTTCATTGGTACGATCGGTAAATCCGCCCAATGGCCGTTGCACGTTTGGCTACCGGACGCCATGGAAGGACCAACCCCCGTCAGCGCAATGATCCATGCTGCGACGATGGTCTCCGCTGGCGTTTATATGATTATCCGGATGTTCCCATTATTGAGCCTGGATGCGCACACCATGACGATAGTTGCATTCATCGGCTCATTTACGGCACTCTTTGCGGCCTTGATTGCGCTGGCGCAAAATGACATAAAGCGAGTGTTGGCTTATTCCACCATCTCGCAACTTGGGTTCATGGTTGCGGCGTTAGGTATTCATGCTTATGTTGCCGCAGCCTTCCACCTTGTTACGCACGCATTTTTTAAGGGCTTGCTTTTCTTGGGATCCGGTTCCGTCATTCATGGAATGGAGCACGGAGTGCTGCATACCGGAAAGCATGTGGATGCGCAGAATATGTTCAACATGGGCGGCTTGCGCAGAAAGATGCCGATCACATTCTGGACTTTCTTGATTGGCGGCCTGGCTTTGTCAGGGTTCCCGGTGTTGACAGCGGGGTTCTGGTCAAAAGACGAGATTTTTGCCGAAGCCTTTGGAAGCGGTCACCTGACCGTCTTCATCGTTCTGGCAGTCGCGGCCTTCCTGACGGCTTTCTACACCATGCGTCAGATCACCCTGACGTTTTTTGGGGAGCCGCGTACATCCGCCGCTGAGCACGCCAGTGAGACAACCTGGACCATGACACTACCCTTGATCGTCCTGGCAATCTTTGCAGCCGGTTTTGGTTGGGTGGGTATGCCAGAATGGTTTACAGGGGGGCTGGTCCCAAATTGGTTCCACGAATTCGTGGGTGGTACCCTTGCCCAGGCGCCAGAAGCAGTTGCATTTAACTGGATCCCGGTGGCAACATCGCTGGTCGTTGCACTGGGCGGGTTGTTTTTTGGCTGGCTGGTATACCGCAAGGTACTGACGGCAGAGGAAGACCGGCTGCAATTCCCCGTATTGATTAACAAATTCTATTTTGACGAGATCTATCACTTCCTTTTTGTTAGGCCAGCCATTTGGATTGCTGAGAAATTTACTTCATTGTATATGGATCAGGTGGTTATCGATGGAGTGCTGCATAGTCTGGCAAGATTTTCGCTCTTTTTGGGGCACGCCTTCCGAAATTACTTCGACAAACCTGTCATAAATGGATTCATTGGAGATGGGTCTGCTAATGTTGTCAAATCTTCAGGATCCGGACTACGCAAGATACAGGCTGGTCGGGTTCAGTATTACATGGTTGTTTCCATGATCGTACTGGCAGTATTCGCCGCATTATATTATTTCTTATTCAGAGGAATGTAGAATTGACTTTCGTCCTGTTGGACGAATAAGTCGTATAACCGTGGAGCACTCGATGGCATTTATAAATCAACACCTTTTGACCCTGATCCTGTTTTTCCCTGTTCTTGCGGCTGTGGCGGTGCTATGTCTGCCAAAAAACAATCTAAAAACGATTCGCTGGGTGGCATTTGGTACCAGCCTGGTGCCGCTGCTGCTGACAATCGTACTTTGGGTCCAATTCAAGGCGGGACAACCCGGGTTCCAATTCCAGGAACAGGCGCCCTGGTATGCTGCCATCCACTCGACATTCCACGTTGGGGTGGATGGGCTTTCGTTGACCATGGTGTTGTTGACCACGCTGCTTACCCCGGTGGCATTGTTAGCTTCCTTTAATATTTCCGACCGGTTGAAAGCCTATATGTTCCTTTTCCTAATTCTGGAAACGGGCATGTTGGGTGTCTTCATGTCCCTTGACCTGTTGATCTTCTTTGTGTTTTGGGAAATTGGTCTGGTGCCGATGTACTTCCTGATCAACCAATGGGGTAGTGAGAAGGGCGAACGGGAGATCTGGAAAGGGGTGAAAGTCCAATCAAGGAATTATGCTTCCCTGAAATTTATAATCTTCACCATGGGAGGATCTCTGGGGCTGTTGCTGGCTATCCAGTTGCTGGGTGTGTTGTTCCAGAATTACGACCTGCCGGTGCTGTACCAGAAATGGAATTCACCTAATACCGGTACTTTGTTGGGTCTTCCGGTTGAAACAGTAAAAACAGTTGCTTTCTGGGCGTTCGTGATCGCATTTGCGATCAAGGTCCCGGTGTGGCCTTTCCACACCTGGCTTCCTGACGCTCACACGGAAGCACCAACCGCCGGCTC
The DNA here is from genome assembly GCA_963814135.1 of uncultured Chloroflexia bacterium. Taxonomy (GTDB): domain Bacteria; phylum Chloroflexota; class Anaerolineae; order Anaerolineales; family Villigracilaceae; genus UBA877. Next base: position 869,963 of record CAWFBZ010000008.1, read on the forward strand.
GATCATCCTGGCAGGCGTTTTATTGAAACTGGGTGCGTATGGCTTCCTACGCCTGGTCCTGCCGCTGTACCCGGTCGAATCGGCCCGATATGCCGGTTGGCTGGCTTTCCTGGCGGTGATGGCGATCATCTTCGGGGCATTCGCCGCCTATGGTCAAAAGGATTTCAAGCGGTTGGTGGCATATTCTTCTGTAAACCACATGGGATTTGTTCTGTTGGGGATCGCTGCCGCAGCCAAGGCAGTCGGCACGCTCAACGCAACCATCGCCTTGAACGGAGCCGTTCTGCAGATGTTCAATCATGGGCTATCGGCAGCAGGCATGTTCTTCCTGGTTGGTGTGCTTTACGAGCGGACCCACACTCGCAACCTGGCAGATTACGGTGGGCTATTTCCACTGGTACCGATCTACGGCGGTATCCTGATCTTCACCAGCATGGCCTCGCTGGGTCTGCCTGGCCTGAACGGTTTCATCTCTGAATTCCTGGTCGTGCGGGGCTCATGGCCCATCCTTACGTTCTACACAGGGATTGCAATGATCGGTCTCCTGTTTACAGGCGCTTATATTCTCAAAGGTGTCAAGAATGTTTTGCAGGGTCCGCTTAATGAGCACTGGGCAAAAGGGGAACATAAGCTGACCGAAATCAATACCGCGAGATCATTGTCATGGCTCCGTTAATGGCTCTCATCCTGGCAATAGGCGTTTACCCGGCCTGGATCCTGGATGTGATCAACAAAGCCACGATGATGTTTTTTCACTAAGAGGTAGAGATGCATTTTCCGTTCCTGAGTATCATTGTTTTTACACCGCTGGTAGCCTCACTTATCATCCTGCTGTATAAACCCGAGCAGAAAAAGGCCATTCGCATCACTGCCTTGAGCGCAGCGTTATTCGCGCTGGCACTTTCGGTGTGGGTATATTTTGCTTATGACAAGGTGACTGCTGGTTATCAGTTCATTGAAAAATACAACTGGATGCCTAGTATGGGTATCAGCCTGCATTTTGGTGTGGATGGCATGTCAGCCCCGTTGGTGTTGTTGACCGGCATCGTCATGGTGACCGGGGTGATGATTTCTTGGGGAGTCGATGACCGGCCGCGTGAATTTTTCGCCTTTCTTTTCATCCTGGCTTCAGGTGTATTTGGAGTTTTTGCCTCTCTCGACCTGTTCATGCTGTTTTTCTTTTATGAAATAGCAGTCTTTCCAATGTACCTGCTGATCGCCATCTGGGGCTGGATCAAGACGCGCGAATATGCAGCCATGAAATTAACCCTGTACCTCTTTCTCGGGTCGGTCGTCTCTTTGATTGGCGCACTGGTCATGTACTGGACCAGTGGGTTGCACACATTCGATATGCTCGTGCTGGAAACGGCTAAATTTTCTCTCACTTTCCAAAAGATATGGTTTCTGCCGGTATTCCTGGGATTTGCCATCTTGGGTGGTATTTTTCCTTTCCATAACTGGTCACCGGATGGACACGTTGCGGCGCCTACCGCAGTCTCAATGTTCCATGCCGGGGTGCTGATGAAGTTGGGTGCATTTGCTGCGCTGCGGGTGGGCATCATGTTATTACCGGAAGGTGCCAAATTCTGGGCGCCTCTGATCATGGTGCTGGCCCTGATCAACATCGTTTACGGAGCTTTCATTGCCAGCGTCCAGACTGATTTCAAATATGTGGTCGGTTTCTCATCTGTCTCGCATATGGGACTTGTCATGATGGGCTTTGCAACCCTGACGCCGGAAGGATTGACCGGCGCAGGTTTGCAGATGTTTTCCCATGGGATAATGACGGCGCTCTTCTTTGCTGCCGTTGGCATGGTGTATGACCGGGCGCATACTCGCCAGATCCCCGAATTGGGAGGCATGGTCAAACCATTGCCATTGGTGGCGATTGGTGTCATCGTTGGCAGCTTGGTGTCGATGGGCATGCCGGGCTTTTCGGGCTTTATCGCCGAATTCCCCATTTTCCTGGGCATTTGGAAGACGCAATGGTTGATGGCAGTCATTGCCGCCATTTCCATCGTGGTGACAGCTTCTTACGTTTTGTTGGTCGTCAGGAGGGTGTTTTTTGGAAAGATGCCTGAAGCGTTGGTCGGCCACATTTCCCCAATCCGTAACCTCGATAAAATTGCGTTGGTGCTTTTGATGACTCTCATGATCGCCATCGGTCTGTTTCCATCTCTCATGGTCCCATGGGTGCAGAGCGGGGTTCAGCACGTCTTGGCCTTGTTGGGAGGCGCATAATGACCACCATCCAACCTATTCTATCTGAAATCCTCCTGCTCACGCTTGGCATCTTGATTCTGATCATCGATCCATTCCTGAAGAAGAGCGCTTCCCGGCGGTCTTTCCTGGGTTGGTTCACTGCCGATCGGGTTGCTGGTCGTCCTGATCATTAGTGTGTTATTTGCCCGGCCTCCAATAAATTCTGCCAATTCGGCTGCTGGCCCAGCCCTGGTTTTCGGCGGGATGTTGCGGTTCGATTGGCTGGGTTTTGTCTTCAAGATGTTTTTCCTGTTTGCTGCAGGGGTGACGGCGCTTTTCTTTATGGATACCGAACATCTCAACGGTCATGCCGAGGCGTTCTTCCTGCTTGTGGCTGCAACGATTGGGATGTGCCTGATGGCGGGCGCATCAGACCTGGTAATGCTGTACCTGGCTATAGAGACGACCTCCATCCCGTTGTACCTCCTGGCAGGCTTTTTGAAACAAGATGATAAATCTACCGAAGCCGGGTTTAAGTACCTGCTCTTTGGTGCATTGACCTCCGCTGTGCTGCTTTATGGGTTCAGTTTGATCTACGGATTTACCGGCAAGACTGGGCTTTATTCGTTAAGCCAATATTTCAGCAGCTTCAATCTGGTCGCCATAGGCATTACCTTCCTTGTGCTGGCCGGTCTGGCTTTCAAGGTCTCGCTCTTCCCATTCCACTTTTGGGCGCCGGATGTATACGAAGGAGCGCCGACACCGGTTTCAGGGTTCCTGTCTACTGCTTCCAAAGCGGCCGGATTTGCGGTGATCATCCGTCTTTTTACGGCGGTTTTCCCGGTGGTTCATGCAGACTGGAGCCTGATCCTGGCTATCTTGGCGACTTTGACCATGACCATTGGTAACCTGGTTGCCCTGACACAGAAGAGTGTTAAGCGCATGCTGGCTTATTCTTCGATCGCACATGCCGGTTACGCCATGATAGGTGTCGTGGCGTTCACTGAATTGGGCGTAGCCAGTGTTGTCTTTTATTTGATCGGATACGTGTTGACTAATTTGCTGGCCTTTGGCATAGTTAGCGTCGTCGGTCGGGTTACCGGATCGGACGATTTCACGGCATACTCGGGATTGAGCCGTCGAAATTCCGCTCTGGGGCTGGCTTCCTTGGTGGCCTTTCTTTCTCTGGCTGGCATGCCGCCTTTCGTGGGGTTTGTGGCCAAGTTCTTCGTCTTCAGTGCCGCCATAGATTCCGGGTGGGTCTGGCTGGCAATCGTTGGTGTGGTCAACTCCATCGTTGGTCTATACTACTATTTGAACGTGCTTAAGTATGTCTATTTGTACCGCATGGAGGATCAGGACGAGGAAAAGCACCCAATAACAATGTCCCGCCCGGTAGCATTTGGGCTGGTTGTCCTGGTGGTTGGTGTCTTGCTGCTTGGAACATTATTTGGTCCATGGTTTGGTTTTGCGAATTCCGCTGCCGGGTTCCTATTTTAGAATCGTTTATTGACATTCGTTTTACCTGTCAGTTATAATTCCTGCTCATGACTAATCCAGAAAGGAAGGATCACAGCACGATAAATACCATCCTGGTCGTCATGATCGGACAGGTAGGCTGCTTGACCCTGGTGATCCTTTTTCTTTCAGTATTAGGCGGCTTATGGTTGGACAGTCTCTTCGGCACAAAACCAATCCTTACGGTGGCTTTGTTGTTGGCGGGAATTCCGATTTCGGTGGTAGTGATGATTACCGTTGCCAGACGGACTCTGGCTAAGTTAAAATCTAAATCCGAATCAGAAAATTGAGCTCAAATTATCGAGGAGGCGGTCTTGGAAGAGAAAAAGCGTAGACCTTGGCGTCGTTGGGTCTTATTGGGACTGATGATTTTGGGGTGGATTTTGGGGAGTATTTTTGTTCCCCTTCAACCGGAAATTTCGGTTAAGGCTGATAACCTTCTGGGAGAAGGTGTGGTTTGGTTTCACTTGCCCGTTATTGGGAATGTTTACCTGGTCAACACTCTCCCGGTCATCCTGGTCACGGTATTGATAATCATCATCCTGGCGTGGGTGACTGGCAAATCACTTAGGAAAAGCGAACAAACCGACCTGGTTCCGCGCGGAATCGGGAATTTGATGGAAGCCTTTTTCGAGTTGATTTACAACCTTACCGAGGGTTCCACCGGGGCTAAGTGGGCGAAAAAGATTTTTCCCTGGTTCGCCACCATCATGTTCTACGTATTATTGGCCAATTTACTCAAGCTCATTCCGGGGTTTGAGTCGATTGGTTTTCTGCGGCCTATGTCACCTGGGCATCCCGTTCAAAATGCCGTTCTGATGCCGGGAGAAGTAGAGAATGGCTTCATTCTGATCCCATTTTTCCGGGGCATCTCCGTAGACCTTAACTTCACGTTAGCCATTGCCTTGATCTCCGTCTTTATGACCCAGGTGATTGGTTTCCAGGCGCACGGGTTTGGGTATTTGAGCAAGTTTTTTAATTTCCGCACCATGTTCAAGGTGCCCTTCTTTGGTGCCATGGATTTCCTGGTAGGGTTGTTGGAATTGATCTCGGAACTGGCAAAAATTGTCTCGTTTGCCTTCCGTCTTTTTGGAAATATGTTCGCCGGAGTAGTCTTGGTGGCTATTGTTGCGGGCTTGCTGGGGAAGATATCCATCCTGCCATCGATGCTGATGATGTTCGAATTATTCGTAGGCATCATTCAAGCCTTCATCTTTGGTATACTGACCATGGTGTTTATGGCACAGGTTACCCAAAGTCACGTTTAGAACAGAGAGCATAATCAGCTCATCATTCGTTAAAAAATCGTGTAACTCAAGGAGAGATGATAATTATGGAAGGAAATATTCTGGATGCTGCCCGTTACATTGGAGCTGGTCTTGCCATGATTGGTGCGGCTGGTGGTGGGGTGGGTATCGGCTTGAGCGTGCAGGGAGCATTAACTGGTATGGCCCGTAACCCCGATACCTATGGTAACCTTTTGACCAACATGATCCTTGGCATTGCTTTCTCTGAAGCAATTGCCATTTATTGTATGGTCATTGCGTTCCTGATGCTCTTCAAAGTCGTATAGCCATATAGGAGCGCTGGATGGAAGCACTTGGAATTAATCTTGGCTTACTGATCGTCCAAATCATCGCGTTTATCATCGTCTTTCTCGCCCTAAGCGCGTGGGTCTACAAACCATTGTTGAACATGATGGAGGCGCGCAAAGAAAAAATCATTCAAGGCATGGAAAATGCCAGGGTGGCTGGCGAAGCGCGTGCCAATGCAGAAGGGGATGCTGCTAAAATCATTTCGGAAGCTCAAGTGAAAGCTGCCCAGATAGTCAGTGAGGCAACCGATCGCGCCGATGCGGCCATGCTTGAAGTTCGTGCTGAATTGGACAACGAGATCAGCAAACAACGCGAGGCCATCCTGGCTGAGATCGAGCAGGAACGCACGCGCATGCTAGGCGATTTGCGTGGACAGGTGGCTTCGCTGGCGATTGCGGCCGCCCAAAAACTCGTCGGGGAATCGCTGGATGAAAAACGCCAGCACGTCCTCCTGGCCGAATTCTTTTCGGGTGTAAAATCCGGCAAGGTGGTTGTCCTGGAAGGCGCAGATGTCAGCGGTACGTACGCCGAGGTAGTCTCGGCCTTGCCGCTCAGCCCGGAAGAACAGGCTACCGTGAGGGCAGACCTCCTGTCCAAATTGGATCCCCAAGCAGTAGTGGAATTTCGTGTCGATCCGTCCATCTTGGGTGGCTTGATCATCCATGTTGGCGACAAGGTGATGGATGGCTCGGTCGCAGGACAGCTTGAAGATATGCATCAAGCGATGAAATAACCCGAAGACAACCAAACCAGACCTGACAGGGATACACATACCTGTCAGGTCTTTATTGTTTATGGTAAAACTACCCGGAATGAACAAATTGGGTACCATGGATCAATCGGTCAAACAAGCTTCCATTCCCCTTCGTACAATTTTCAACGATTTTCCATTTGGCTATTCTCCGGTTCATATCCCCGATGTATCCATCACCGGGATAGCCATGGATAATCGCAAAGTAGCCCCAGGAAATCTATTTGTAGCCATGCCAGGTACTTCAGCAGATGGCCACGATTTCATTCCGGATGCCATTCGACGCGGCGCCGTCGCTGTAGTTGGCGAGAAATCTTTGCAGGGTCTCTCTGTCCCGTATATACAGGTGGAGAATTCCCGCCAGGCGCTTGGCTGGCTTGCTGCAGCTTATTACGGGTACCCCGCCAGAAAATTGACCGTCATTGGCGTCACCGGGACGGATGGGAAGACCACCACTTGCAACCTGCTGTATCAGATCCTGCTGGCAGCCGGGAAAAAAACCGGGCTGATATCCACAGTTAACGCCGTTATTGGCGAAGAAGTCCTGGATACGGGTTTTCATGTGACCACTCCGGATGCCCAGGACGTCCAATATTACCTGTCCAGAATGGTTGAAATCAGGATTGACCCACGTTGTGCTCGAAACAACCTCGCACGGTTTGGCGCAATACAGGGTGGATGCCTGTGAATTCGATCTAGGCGTGGTGACGAACATTACCCACGAACACCTCGATCAACATGGTTCATACGAAAACTACCAGGCTGCCAAAGCGCGTCTTTTCACATCCCTGGAGAAGACCCGTTCCAAACCGCAAGGGAATCCCCGCCTGGCAGTTTTGAATAAGGATGATCGATCCTATGAATATCTTTCCCGGCTTGTCTCCGGCCCGCAATGTAGTTATGGGTTGGATTCATCGGCGGATATTTGGGCGGAAAATCTGGAATATTCCCCGCATGGCTTGAGGTTCGAAGCAGTGGGGCAGGATTTTCGTCTTCCCATTGCCAGTTCCTTGCTGGGTGCTTTCAACGTTTCGAACTGCCTGGCGGCAGCCTCGGCGGCACTACGAGGCTTGAATATTGATTCGCCGGCAATTTCACAAGGAATTGCGTCTATGCCCGGCATTCCAGGCCGGATGGAGCAAGTTGATTTGGGTCAACCTTTCACCGCAATCGTGGATTTCGCTCATACCCCGAACGCGCTGCGGATAGCAATCGAAACCGTCCGGAAATTGACCCAAAAAAGAGTGATCGTGATTTTCGGCTCGGCAGGTCTGCGCGATCGGGAGAAGCGCCGCATGATGGCAGAAGTGGCAGCAGAACTCGCCGATGTCAGCCTCTTGACGGCTGAGGATCCTCGCACCGAGTCACTGGATGAGATTTTGGAAGAAATGGCGCGTGGTGCGCATAACCGGGGCGGCGTGGAAGAAAAGACCTTTTTCCGGGTGCCAGATCGGGGTGATGCCATCCGGATGGGCGTCCGTCTGGCACAGACGGGAGATGTCGTCATGGCATGCGGAAAAGGCCATGAACAATCGATGTGCTTTGGAACAATTGAATACCCTTGGGACGACCGGACTGCCATGCGGGCAGCATTATCGGAATTAATCGGCGTGGATGGACCCCAAATGCCATATCTTCCCACAAAGGCGCGAATGATGCCGGATGCGAATTGGACCGCCCCGGTCACCCTGGATGGGAAGAATGTCAGATTAGAACCTCTGACCGATACGCATGTTCCAGGTCTGGCAGCGGTGGGCCTGGATGACCGCATCTGGCGGCTTATGCTTTACGGCCAAATGCATTCTGAAGAAGATATGCGCAAATGGGTACACAGTCTTCTGGAAGGGCGCTTAGCTGGGACTGACCTGCCTTTTGCCGTTATTCACAAGCCTTCTGGGCGAGTGGTCGGCGCCACTCGCTATTTGGATATTCGTCCAGCGCACAGGGGCTTGGAGATTGGAGGGACGTGGTATGGATTGGAATTTCAGCGCACGGTTGTCAATACCGAGTGCAAATACCTGCTGCTCAAGTATGCATTTGAAGAATTGAATACTATTCGAGTTCAATTCAAGGCGGATATTCGCAACGAACGCTCCTGGCATGCCATCGAGCGCATTGGCGCTACGCGTGAAGGGATTTTGCGAAATCATTACATTCTTCCGGATGGTAGCTGGCGGGATTCGGTGTATTACAGCATTATTGACTTGGAATGGCCAATAGTTAAGCGGAAACTGGAAGAAATGATGAACAGGTGATATGTAAAGGTTGTTTTCACCTACCTCCTACCTGGTATCGCATCTGACTTTGGTTGAAAAATATCTTACTGTTATAATTGCGCAACATTGGTTGAAAGAGGGATAACTGCAGGTCACCCTTGAAGATTGCCTTGCAGAAAAAAAACAATCCCAAAACCTGCGATTGAATGAAAAAAACGGCCTTTTTTGGGCGTTTGTTTTCCAAAAACAATTCTTGTGCAACCGTCCAAAAACCGATAATCGTCCCACTTTACCCCTTAAAAACACCCAAATATTGGGAAAAAGAGGCTCTTTACGCTCTGATTCCCGCCTTCTTCTCCCACTTTCCGGAATTGATCCTCGTTGTTTTGAAAAAAACCTCGCGCGCACCCCGTTTTTAGGGCATTTCGGACCGGGCTGGCGGCTGGACCCTTCCTTGCAACCTGGGGTTATCGTCGCTGCTTTGCGCTGTAATACTATCTCAATCATAATTACCAGAAACTGGTTTATACGGAACTCCAGAGGCCCTTTGTGAACTTATCTGAGCATTTTCCCCGACATCCTATCAAGCATTGTCATTGATTACCCTCCAATATAATCAAGTTTACCTCGGGTGTGTCAAATAACCTGAATTTCAGGAAAGTGATGCGGCTGCTGGCGCCCAGCCCGCGGCTGACGTATTGTTGTATCCCGTTACCCACGTACAACCCGCTGGCCAACTCCTGCGGAGGGAATAATCCCTGCCGGGGCAGGCTGTCATCCGGGATGTAGAAGGCGCCGTACCCCGGCAGTCGGATTTGCCCCCCGTGGTAATGACCGGCGATGACCAGGTCATAAGGAGGCAGCCCCTGCGGATCTGCAAGCACCCGGGATGAGAGCGGGACGTGAAATATTCCTATCAGGGTGTCGCTGGGCTTAAAGCCGCATAAGATTTTTGCAGCGCTTCCTGGTACGGATCAGTCTGGTCCGGTTTCTCTATTCCCTGCGTTGTATGGGTCTGATTGCGCATGAGGATGGCTTTGTCAACCATGGAAATATGAATGGGTCAGGGAAAAATCGGTGGCGAACCACACTCTTGCGCCGTCCCGTTCGATGCTGATGGGCTGGTTCAGCAGGGTGACACCCAGACTTTGCAGTCTTTTCCCGAATGGCAAAACCTCGCCGGTAGCCATATCCAGGCTGTATTGCCGCTTTACTCCATTGGTGCCGTAGTAAATGTCATAAGGACCGGTATTTCCACTTATATAAAAGATCGGAGTTTTTTTATCGATCCCTCGCAAGACTTCCAGGAATGGCGCCGTATCCTTGTTCCTGCTCTCCTGCATATCCCCGTTAATCGCGATCACGTCATAGTCCAGGGAATTAATGATACCGCTCAACTCTTGCTGCGAGGTTCCGAATCGTTTCCCGTGCAGGTCGGTGATCTGGAGGATCGTGAATCCTTCGAATTCGGGTGGTAATCCCGTTATTTTCACAGTCTGGTGAATTACGTTCACGGAATTATTGTCCATAATTGTATAGCTGCATAAAAGAATGAAAGAAACCTTGCAAACAATTGCCAGGCTGAGCAGAAATATCTTCAATCCTTTTCGAAGAAATCTCATAGGATGGTTCAGTCCTGATTAACCTTGCCCGGGTTCCATAAAAAATTCCTTCTCTTTGGACCAGTTTAGCATATAAATCCGCTGAACAATTAGAAATTCGTATAAATAATTTCCATGCCCTTGCTCGCCTATGTTGAGTGCGCTATAATCACTAACCGGATTGAGAAGTGGATAACTTATAATTCAGGAAGAAGCTGGCGATGCCAATTTATATATATCATTGTGATAACTGTGGTGTTCAGTTTGAGAAGCAACAGTCATTTAGCGACCACCCGCTCTTGCGCTGTCCTGAGTGTGGTAAGAAGTCTTTGAAGAAGGTATATCAGCCGGTGGGGATCGTGTTCAAAGGATCCGGGTTTTATGCTACCGATCATCACTCTCCGTCTGGACAATCTGCCAGGAAGGCGGATGAAAAATTGGAAAAGGAAAGCAAGGCTGCCAGCGAGACCAAGGAACCTTCCGCAAAGAGCGAGACGAGTGCTGTAAAAAGCACGGAGACCGTACCGGTTAAGGAAACTGCCAAGAAAGAGTAATCTTTTATAATTAGAATGCGGCACATTCATCGATGTGCCGCATTTTGATTCTTTATAAATCGGAATACTGCCAAAATTTTGGCGCGCTTATGCTTCCGAGTGGTTTGGATTTTCCGTTTGTAAGCTGGAGGTCAGGGCGACCTTTGAAGGAAGGAGTGAAAAGCATTATTCCGGCGTTTGACCAGGATGACCGTGACAGGTGCCCGCCTTAAAATTTGCACGAGTAATGAAAATAGCGTTCAGCGGGATGAATGGCATCCATGGAATTTTATCCCCGCTTTAGTTACGGCATTTTTAGCACAGGATCATTACGGCAATTTTGACCTGGATGAAAAAAGGGAGGAACATGCTGTCAGCAGCGACTGCCACGCTTTGTAATGGCAGTGACCATGACATAGCAATCATTAACCCACCTGTGGCGAGTATTGCCCAATTCGGAGTGTGTCGTTTTAGATGGATTTTTGCGTGGAAGCTTTCAAGCCGAAGTAAATATTACGAAGGTGGCCAAGGAGAAAAGAATTTACCACGTTCCCGTAGGAAGACACAACCTCTTTGGAAATCACAAATGGGCAGACGGGACAAGCGAGCACGGTGGAAAATAGTTATAGAAGAGGCAGGAGCTTGGTTACTAGGTGAGATCAGGTTCTTGCAATTGGCGTATGGCGGAGGGGTGGATTTTTGGTGCGAGTATGCCCATTGCGTAGGTATCTGTGGTTCATTGGGAATTGACGGAATAAAGGAAAGTTATGCGAAGTTGGCGATTGGGTTCCAGCGCTCAAATCCGGTCTCAGAATTAGCTTATATATTATGATTTGGGCATATAATAAACACCGTGCTTACCTTGCAAGATTATTCCGATTCTGTGGACACAGCCGAGCCTGACCCTGCTGCGTCAGATGATCGCACTCGGTTACATATCATGTTGATGTAACCCTGGACTTGCAGCGCCGCGGCTGTGCTTCCAGGGAATTTCAATCCTGGAGGCGCAGCCCAGATGGCGCATAATCCACACATTTTTCACACATCACAACGCAGCAGCCGGTTGTTCACCTGGGGAGATTTGGTATCCCTGGCTGTGGTGGCGGTAGCACTGTATGTGGGCGCGCGCCTGGCATTTAACGCGCCGGCAGTGATCACCGGGCCGGATATTTCCCTGGCCCCATCCGCACTGCCCTGGTATACCCTGCTTTCCGTTGGGCGTATGCTGGCTGCCTATTTGCTTTCACTGCTCTTCACTCTGCTTTATGGGCGGGCGGCAGCCTACAACCCGCGCGCTGAGCGCGTGCTGATGCCCCTGCTGGATGTTCTGCAAAGCGTGCCCATCCTTTCCTTCCTGCCGGTGGTTCTGCTTAGCTTGAGCGCCGTACTCCCGGAGAAGGTTGCAGCCGAACTGGCCTCTATTCTACTGATCTTCACCAGCCAGGCTTGGAATCTGACCTTTGCCTGGTACCAATCACTGAAGACAATCCCAAAAGAACTGCGCGAAGCCAGTGCGATTTTCCGCTTGAATACATGGATGAAGTTCAAGAACCTTGAACTACCCTTTGGCATGATCAGCCTGGTTTGGAACAGTATGATGTCGTGGGCCGGCGGCTGGTTCTTCTTGATTGCGGCTGAGATCTTCACAGTGGGTTCCAGGGATTTTCGTCTGCCAGGCCTGGGCACCTACCTCTACGAAGCCGCTAATCATAGTAATTTTGCGGCGATCGGATGGGGGCTGGGAACACTGATCTTGACGGTGGTGTTGCTAGATCAGGCGGTCTGGCGGCCGTTGATTGCCTGGTCGGATCGTTTCAAAGTGGAGATGGTCGAAAATGACGAACCGCCTACCTCCTGGTTTTATGACCTGATTGGTAACGCCCGCCTGACCCATTGGCTGTCCAGTCACCTGTTCGGTCCGCTGACTGAAGCTTTTGATCATGCGCTGATGCGCCGTTTCCCTATTCGCTCAGCCTCTCAAGATAATCTTCCCACCCCACGTTGGCGGTCAGTTATATTCGGCGGCTTGTTTGGTGTGGTCATTCTGTACGGTTTATACCGAGCAGGTGTGATGCTTCTCGCAATTCCACCCAGTCAGTGGGCGCAGGTGGGGTTGAGTGTGTTGGCTACGCTGCTGCGTGTCGTCATTGCTTTGCTGATCGCCCTGGCCTGGACTGTGCCGCTGGGCGTGGCGATTGGCACCAATCGCCGGCTGGCGGCGATTTTGCAGCCCGTTGTCCAGGTGACTGCCTCGGTGCCAGCCACAGCGCTCTTCCCGGTTATCCTGCTGCTGGTGTTGAATTTGCCTGGCGGCTTGAACCTGGCGGCTGTGTTGCTGATGCTGATGGGGACGCAGTGGTACCTATTGTTCAACATCATCGCCGGGGCAAGTGCCATCCCCCAGGATCTGAAATATACCACCCAGCTGATGCAAATCACCGGTTGGCAGCGCTGGCGCACCTTGATCCTGCCGGCCATCTTCCCTTATTTGATCACCGGCGCCATCACGGCCAGCGGTGGAGCATGGAATGCCAGTATCGTGGCTGAATACCAGAACTTTGGCGGCCAGACCCTGTCAGTGACGGGCATCGGCGCATTGATTGCCCAGGCGACCGCCACCGGCGATTACCCGTTGCTGCTGGCTGCCACCCTGGCTTTGGTGCTGACCGTGATCCTGATCAACCGCCTGTTGTGGCGGCGATTGTATATCCTGGCTGAAGAAAAATACCGCATGGAGTAACCGATGAACGACACTTTATTGCAACTCGAGCATATTTATCAATTGTATGGTTCTGGGGCGCGCCGTTTCACTGCTGTTGAGGATGTCAGCCTGACCCTGTCGGTAGGCGAATTTGCGGCTCTGCTTGGTCCATCCGGCTGTGGCAAGAGCACGTTGCTTCGCATCATTGCCGGTTTGCAAGAGCCCTCTCAGGGACAGGTCATCTATCGCGGCCAGCCGCTGAAGGGAGTGAACCCACATGCATCCATCGTATTCCAGACCTTTGCTCTTTTCCCCTGGCTTAGCGTAATTGATAATGTCGAGCTGGCCCTCCAGGTCAAAGGAGTTGCCCCGCAACTACGCACCAGTCAGTCAGAGGACCTGCTTGACCGGGTGGGTCTGGACGGCTTTGAATCGGCCTATCCACGGGAACTTTCCGGGGGTATGCGCCAGAAGGTTGGTTTTGCCAGGGCGATGGCGGTTGAGCCGGAACTGCTTTGCCTGGATGAGCCTTTCTCGGCACTGGATGTGCTCAGTGCCGAGTCACTACGCGGTGAGCTGTTGGAGCTATGGACGGAAGGCAAAATCCCCACGAAGGCCATTCTGATGGTCAGCCACAATATTGAAGAAGCTGTTTTCATGGCCGACCGGATTGTTGTAATGGACAAAGAGCCGGGGCGTATCATCGCTGAACATAAAATCGATCTGCCGCACCCGCGCCAACGCAGGTCGCCAGAATTCCAGGCTTTGGTAGACCAGGTGTACGCTACATTGGCAGGACAGACAGGCTCTGAGAAAGAAGAGTTAGGCACCGCTCCAGGCGAGGCGGGACGCACACGGCAACTGCCAGAGATCGCCATCAGCGACCTGGCAGGCTTGCTGGAACACCTGGAGGAATCCGAGCAGCCCAAACACGATATCTATGTCCTGGAAGATGAACTGGGCATTGATCCCGACCAGCTGCTGCGCCTGACCGAGACGGCGGAACTGCTCGGTTTTGCTGCCGTCGCCAAAGGCGATATGGAGCTGACCCCGTTGGGAGAGACTTTCGCCGAAGCAAGTATCCTGGCACGCAAGGAGATCTTCGCTGCCCGCGCCCGCCGATTGCCAATGATGGGCTGGCTGCAGAACATGCTGCGAGCGGCAGAAAAGCGGCAATTAAAGTGGGATGTTATAGAAACAGCCTTAAGTCTGGACTTCCCGCCTGAGGTGGCTCACAGTCAGATCGAGACTCTGATCAACTGGGGTCGCTACGCGGAGCTGCTGGCCTATGATGATGACGCCGAAACGATCTCGCTGGAGCCTGAGCCCAGCCGCGCAAAGATTACCAACGACGGTTGAGAACCCAACATTGGGATCAAGTCGCCGAAATATTCCTGGCATACCAGGCACTCTCGAGCGGTCACATGCTTCCACCCTGGAAGCGATCTTGCACTGGATTTTTTTCCACCTGGCAGGTAGGCTGCTTTCAAGCTTTAATGGGTATCGCTGGTGGTCAGTTGTGATCCACCCAGTCCACAGGCTTTCAAACTCTCCGGGAGGCTCTCCATCGCGAGGCATCTTGTAGGGAGTCTACTTCATGCTCGCTCAGAGGCACCGAAACGCTCTGGATCTCCCCTTTTCCGGCCGAATTGACCCCCACCGCCGATAAAACGGCCAGATTGAACACCTGCCCATCTTCTCGCACCTGCTCGATAATAGGCATCCACGAACAGGTAGAGGTACTCTCCCAGAGGCCTGTTGAGCCACTTTTCCAGTTCATCATCCAGAAGTAGCTGCTGCATGGCTGACCTGAGTGGATGACATCGACTCTACACACAGCTGCTTGGAAATGGCTTTCACCTTGCGAGTGGAGATAACCTGGACGCCTGTATCTGCAGCACGGTGCAGGAGTACATCTCGGTCAGGGCGAGCAGGAAGGCTCGTTCACTCCGCTGACCCTTCTCAGGGGCTTCCGGGTAGAAACCACCTTCCCGTACCTGTGGGATCGAAAATGTGATATCGCCTTCCCGCGTGAGGACTGTCTTGGGTTTGTAGCCGATAACATATCCTTGACGTTCCTATGTATATTGGTAAGGCGCTGCTTGCAGATACTGTTGCCGCTCAGACTGCATGGCGGCATTGATCACCATCTGGATGAGTTCAGGTAGAATATCTAAACCTTGTTGGCTCACCCGTTACAGGAGTTCGGCGGGTAAGGCAAAATCTTCTCGGTAGGTCATGGTGCATCTCCCCTTTGGTTTGGTCACCGTAAGGATAACACCTGACCTACTCTTTTGCGAGAAATTACAGAAAATCGTTTACACTACTCGAAATAAAAAAATTAGCCTATTCGCTGAATAGCTGAAGGCTAATTACATTTTGTCAAAAGCTCCTCGCCGAGGACTTGAACCTCGAACCTAGCGGTTAACAGCTTTTATGTTCGTGAAAAGTTAATTTTCTTCTGATAAGGAGAAGATACATTGAGGCATTATTTTAAGCGAACCAATCCGAATGTAAGAATTAATTGCCTCCAGGTACCAATTATCCGCCACCAATGTGCGTCTTCGATGTGATTCTTGGCAATAAATCTCCTTTCAAGACTTCAAAGATTCCCAATCTTGGCAATTAAATGAGCATATTCGAATGATGATAGAATGTATAAATTCGCCTTGATTAATTCAATTTAGCCAAAGTAACCCTTGGGTGGAGCGTTCAGGCATTTTTATGGCCATCGAATTTTTCTGGGAAAATTGATGATAATTAATTTACATTAAGTTCTCTGTCGGAATAAGTATGCCATCTCCTGCTCCCCGTTCAAAATTATCCCGACCATTAACCATCGGGATATTAACAGCCTCGCTCAATGGTCCGACCGAGATCAACCTTTGGCATGGGGTTGCCGACCGGGCGCTTACGCGTGATGTCAATTTAATCTTTTTTTCAGGGGGAATACCTGGCTGGCATCAGCAATACGAGGCCCAAAAAAATATCCTTTTCAATATTCCAAATCCGGATAATGTTGATGGCCTGCTGATTTGGGCCAACATTCTAAGCCATACCCTCGACAAAAATGATCTTGAAGCTTTCTGCCAGCGTTATGCTCCCCTTCCTATGATAAGCATGGGCGTGGTTTTGCCTGGCATTCCATGCATCCGCATCGATATGCGTGAGGGAATGCGAAAATTGCTATCTCATTTGATCGAGGATCATGGCAAGCGCAGAATCGCATTTATTCGGGGATTAGAAACCAGCCAGGACGCTGAGGAGAGGTATGAAACATACCTTGAGACGCTGGAGAACTACGGGATTCCTATCGATCCGACCTTAATCGCATCTGGCGATTTCCAGCGTTATTCTGGAACAACCGCCATAAAAACTCTGAACGAAAACTGTAAGAATGGGTTTGATGCTCTCGTTTCCGCCAACGACAATATGGCGATCGGAGCAATGCAGGCTTTACAAGCCAAAGGCCTGAGGGTTCCTCAAGATGTGATTGTGGCAGGTTTTGATGATATCGAAGAAACACAGGCTATTGCTCCCACCCTTACCACTGTTCGGACCCCCTGGCACTTATTGGGAAGCAAGAGCGTGGATTTGGTTTTGTCGATGCTCGCAAACGAACAATTACCAGAACAATTCCTGCTGAAGACTGAACTTGTACGAAGGCAATCTTGTGGCTGTCAGCCTGCGACAGTTGCTGGATTGGGTGAATTGTTGTTCAGCGCTGCTCCGATAATCTCATTAACCTCGGATGTTGCAACCGAGATCGATAAAGCCCTAGTCCAACTCGCACCTATTCGTGATATGGATCCAGGGTGGTCTAAGAAATTAGTAGACAATTATATTTCAGATGTGCGGATTAAAGACGGCAACCCCATGGCATTTATTCAGACTTTGGGAGATGCCATTTCGGCGATTCCAACGGGCACTGAAATTGTAACATGGCAGGATGTTCTTGGTGTGATCCGCTCTAAGTTAGCACTCCTGTACCAATCCAAAGAAGAGTTAATCAAGGCTCACACACTTTTAGAGAATGGGTATCTGTTGGTTGGTGAGATGGCACACCGCCGTCAACTCTCACAGCGACTTGATGCGGTCAGCCAGACGAACCGCTTAAATCGCATTGTTCAGACGATGTCCACCAGCTATGATCTGAATACCTTGATGAAATTGCTTGCACTTGAATTACCCGGTCTGGGGATCCAAAGCTGCTTCCTCTCTCTGTACGACGAGAAGGGCGAAAACCCTGCCTGGTCTCGTTTGATCTTGGCGTTTATTGGGGAGGAGCGCTTGTTGCTTGATAAGAACGGCGTAAGATTTCCTACCCGCCAATTGGTTCCCACCGGTATGTTACCTGAGGATCGACTTTTCGCATTTGACGTGGAAGCTCTATATTTTCAAAACGACCAGATCGGTTTCGTAATGTTCGAGATTGGGCCAAGGGATGGGGATGTGTATGCCACGCTTCGAGGGCATCTTAGCAGTGCACTGAAAAGCGCCGAACTGGTCCAGGTAGCGCTCGAAGCAGAAACAAAAGCGATCAAAAGTGACCAATTAAAAACCCGTCTCTTGGCAAACGTCAGTCATGAATTACGCACTCCACTAAATATAATCCTTGGAATGAGCCAGACGGCTTTGTCTCTCCCCAACCCTTATGACATCGTTCTTCCCCCTCAACTTGTCAAAGACCTGGGTCATATCATGGACAGTGGAGAACACTTGATCCGGTTGATCAATGATTTGTTAGACATGTCCCGGGCGGAGATTGGCGAACTGGATCTTTGCTACGAACCGGTCTCACCTCGCACACTGTTACAAGATGTATTCGACACATTCAAGGATACCTCGATTGATAAGCAAAAGAACGTTGTGCTTACGCTTGACGTTCCCGACCACCTGCCAGTACTTCACGCGGACCCGGTCAGATTGCGTCAGATTATATTAAATTTGCTTAGCAATGCGTTGAAATTTACCAAACAAGGGACCATCGTCCTTGGAGCTGAAGTCCAACTCCCACACATTCATTTTTGGGTATCGGACACTGGCGCGGGAATAACCACTGAAATGCAGGACCGCATTTTTGAACCTTTTATAAAGGTTGCCACAGCGGATCAGCGCCGGTCTGGAATTGGTCTCGGGTTAAGTATTACTCGCCGTTTGGTGGCTCTGCACGGAGGTGAGATTACACTGGATAGTCGACCAGACCGTGGCTCTACCTTCAATGTTTACATACCACTGCCGGGTTTGAATTTTGCTTCCGCCGCAAATGTGAATCCTGAAGGGGACCAATCGATTCTTCTCTGGCTTTCAAGCAAAACCATACCTGCCCCATCAATCCAGGTTATCTGTGAAAAGAATGGTTTCCTACCGTGCTGGGTAGAAAACCTGGAGAATATCGATGTAATAAACAAGCAGGGAAAACCGGTTGCCCTTGCCTGGGACCTGGAGAATTCCCGTCCTGGTGATTGGTCCATCGTTCAAAAACTGCGAAGTTATTCTCAATACTGCCAGCTTCCCCTGTTGCTTTTCCATGAAAACCTCGTCGGAAGTTTAAAAGGTCGAGGCACGGTCACCAATGTACTGCTCAAGCCGGCTGGCAAGCAAATGGTCCAGCACGTTCTCAGCCTTCTGCCTCAGGCGACTCAACGCGGGGAGATCTGGATCATCGACGACGATGCCCAAGCGTTGGATTATTATCAGCAACTGATCAGCGCCTCCCTTTCCGATTACCACATCCGGACACTGCATGGAGGCATGGAGGCGATCGCATTACTCGAGGAGCAAGCTCCCGATCTTGTTCTGCTTGACCTGATGATGCCGGACATCGACGGTTTTCAGGTTCTCGAACATTTACGCAGCAACAAGAATACTGCACTGGTCCCGGTTATTATTATTACCGGAAAGATCCTGTCTTATGAAGATGTCAAACGACTCAACTCACCAAAGGTCTTGATCCAAACCAAAGGGGTTTTATCGGCACTCGAAAGCGTTACTGAAATCCAGCGTGTCCTGACTGGCGACAGTACCATCACACAGCCTACCGGGATCCTCGCCAAACAAGCTTCAGCATTTATTCAACAAAACTACACCCGATCATTTTCCCTTGTTGAACTCTCTGAGACCATTGGTGTTAGCAGAAGTTATTTGAGTTGCATCTTCAAAATGGAAATGGGTATTTCTCTTTGGAATTATTTGAATCGTTTTCGCAATCAAAAAGCCAGGGACCTGCTATTGCTGACAGATCATAGTATTACCTCGATCGCGGCGGCTGTTGGTTATGATGATGTTGGATATTTCTCGCGCGTTTTCCATGATATTTCCGGTTGTTCACCGCGTGTTTATCGGCAACTAGCTCGAAAACCCACCGTCAATTGAATCTGGCCGACAATAAAATCCTGATTTAGCATAATTCTATCCAAGAATTTCAGTTCAGCTTATGATACTCTGGGAATGCAAACGCATAGGCTTAATTTCATATTCCCAACACTCCAAGTTTAGAAAGACATTACTTTGATGCTAACCAGGATATTCTTGGATCGTGAATACCAGATCGCTCCGGTTGACTCGAGAATCTTCGGTGGTTTTCTTGAACATATCGGTCGGTCTGTTTATGAGGGGATTTATGACCCATTATCCACCCAATCTGATAAATTTGGATATCGAAAAGATGTTTTATTGAAATTGAAGCAATTGGAATTTACGGCAATGCGATATCCTGGAGGAAACTTTGCTTCTGGTTATCATTGGTTGGATGGTGTCGGTCCACATTCCTCCCGTCCAGTTTTGTGTGAATTAGCCTCACTCAGCATTGAAACCAATCAATTCGGAACGGATGAATTCATCCAGCTTGCCAGAAAGATGCAGTGGAAACCGATGATCACGGTTAACTTGGGTACCGGGACACCGGAAGAGGCCGCCAATTGGGTGGAATATTGTAATCGACCTGTCGGAACAAAATTCTCCGACCTGCGTGGACGAAATGGTTCCCCCGAACCTTATGGTGTAAAACTTTGGGGGCTGGGAAACGAGATGGATGGACCCTGGCAGCAGGGACACGTCCCGGCGGAGCAGTACGCGATCCGCGCCCAACAAGCAGCCAAGCTCATGAAGGATACTGATCCATCGATTGAATTGGTGGTCTGCGGATCATCAGAAATTGGTTTACCGACTTACATGGAATGGGATCGGAGTGTACTGCAGTATATTGGCGACTATGCCGATTATATAAGCCTGCATCGCTATGTGGGCAATTCGAATGCTGATACTGCCGATTATTTGGCAGTGACCAATTCGATTGATCAACAAATTGAGGCGATGTCCGCGCTTTGTCGGTTCACACAAGCCAGATCCCGTTCTCCGAAACGGTATGACCTGGCCTTCGATGAATGGAATGTCTGGTATCGCACGCAAAATGATGAATGTGTCAATGGACAAGGGAAACTTGCCCAACACCTGGTCGAGGAAGAATACAACCTGGAAGACGCGCTGGTCGTTGCAGGCTTTTTAAACAGTTTTATCCGTCATGCAGATGTAATCAAGATTGCCAATCTGGCCCAAATTGTCAATGTTATTGCCCCTATCCTTGTCAGGGGAGACAAGATATTACTCCAGTCCATCTATTATCCTCTGTTGATGTATGTACGCAGGCGCACCGGCGTAGCATTACAAACAATCGTAAAAGGTCCGGGATATGAGAGTAAAAGTTATGGTTTTGTAAATACCATTGATGCAGCCGCCATCCTGGGAAAGGAATCCCTGAACTTGTTTCTGATCAACCGGTCTGAAACAGACTCCATGACAATCGAAGTATATTTGGCTGGCATCGCGATAAAGTCCGTTCAATCGGCGGAGATCGTACAAGGACCTTTTGCTGGGACCGCTAACAGCTTCGATAAGCCAAATTCGATTCAGAACGACAGTTTCTCCGATATCGAATTGATCGACGAGAAAGTGACGCTGCAAGTGCCACCACTTTGTATTGTAGCAATCTCATTTTTTATTTCCCCTAATCAATAGCATTCCGGCTATTCTCAAGGCCGGCATTGGAGGAACAAACCATGAAACCGGAAAGTTATTTTTTGCGATTAGCCCGGCAGACACCGACAGAGTTTTGGATCAACAATCCCACCCGCGCGCAAGTGGGGCTTGCGATCTTACACGGGGCAACTGGCTGTACAAACAACCCCTCCTATGGACAGAAGATGTTGGACCACCCAACGGAAGCCAATTATGCCATGGAGATCCTGGAAGCGGCGCTTCAAGACAAGCATTCTGAAGAAGAGATAATCGCAGAGTACCAACGCCGACTGGTCCAGCCCGTCGCTGAAATATTTATGCCCTTGTTTCACAATACTTCCGGCCAAAAAGGTTTTGTCTCGATTCAGGGCGATCCCATCCATGACGAAGATCCTGATGTTATTATCCGGGAAGCTTTGGAAAATCGGAAAATATCTCCAAATATTTGCTGCAAGGTCCCGACCACCAAGGCGGGCTTGCGGGCGATGGAATATCTTATCAGTCAGGATATCCCATTGAATGCCACCGAAATTTTTGGCATCCGCCAGGCAGTGGTGTTATGTGAGGCTTATCAACGCGCCAGTCGTAAATATGGAAAGACACCTCAGTTGTATATTTCTCATATTGCTGGCATTTATGATGATTATCTCCGGGATTTTGCAGAAACATATCAAGTTGACATTTCCCCCGATGTGCTCTGGCAGGCTGGTTTGGCGGTAGCCCGCAAGCTGTACCAGATTATGGAAGAAAGGCATTATCCTGGTATTTTCGTAGCAGGCGGCGCTCGAGGCTTGCACCATCTCACCGAAATGGTGGGGGGCAAGGTGTGTTGCACGATCAATTGGGAGGGTACCGCCGACAAGCTCATCGAGCAGGACCCACCGGTGGTCTACCGACTGTTCAATCCAATACCTCAAAAAGTGATCGATGAATTGATCGAGAAGCTGCCGGATTTTAAGCGTGGTTATCTGGAGGATGGCCTCGAAATAGAGGAATTCGAGGAATTTGGACCCGTCTGTTTATTTCGCAGTGCGTTTATGACAAGTTGGAATCACGTTCTGGAGTTGATTCGTGAACGGCGAAAAGTGCTTTAAGATGATTTTTCTACGAGGATCATCCCACCCAAGCCGACTGGTCGAAACACCTGGAGCAGGTAGCTATCCGGCTCACTTTATAAACGAGAACACGCGTGACAATAGAGTCCTGGTTTGGCATAATTCTCTCCAAGAATTCGCAACTTTATTATGCTATTCTGATTGTGTATCAGATGCGTAACCGCCTAAACTAATGATTGGTCACCGTGAATACAATTGCCCCCGCCATTATTTTGATTGAAAACGATGAAATCACGAAAGAGCTCTATGAGCGGGAGCTATGCAAGTCATTTACCGTGTTTGCTTTCACAGAACTACAAGGCATCCTGGAAATAATGACCAGTCATCGCATCCGCGCAGTTGTTATCGAACCCGAAATTAATTCAGGCAAAGGCTGGGAGTTGATCCATACGATAGCCATGAATTATCCTGACCGGTCCATGCCTGTGATCATATGCAGCACACGTGACAGTCGGAATCTGGGTCCCACCTCTGAAGTCACGAAGTATCTGACGAAACCGGTCCTCCCACGGACTTTACGGGATAAAACCCTCGAAATTATTCGTGAGATGGATAAATTGGAGCAAAGTACATGACCGATACCCCCCATTTGCAAAGCCTAAAACCAAGTTCGGATCATTATGATACGCACGTCCCAAATTCATGGGTCATGGAGAATTGGTTCATTACATAAGGTTCAAGACTGTATGGATTTGCCCAATCTGTCGCAAGCGCGTGAAATTCTCCCAGACCCATTTTGGGCGGGACATCCATCGGTGAGCGACTGTTATTGGCGAGCCTGGGAGTTGGCGTTCAGCAATTTAAAGCAGCCGACCCCTGAAAATGATTTTGCGGCCGATTTTTGCGATACCGCATTCAACGGTAACCTGTACATGTGGGATTCCTGTTTTATCACATGTTTCGGTGTATACGGGCGGCGTGCCTTTGATTTTCAGAGGACCCTGAATACATTCTATCGGAAGCAGCACCCGGATGGGTTCATTTGCCGAGAAATCACCGAAACGGATGGGCAGGATTGTTACCACCGTTTTGACCCTTCGACCACCGGTCCGAACGTAATGGCCTGGGCTGAATGGAACTATTTTATGAATAGCGGGGACCGGGAAAGACTCGACAATGGTCTTCCCCCCCCTAGTCGCCTTTCATCAGTGGCTGCGGAAATACCATTCCTGGCCAGATGGATCGTATTGGTCCACTGGTTGGGGCTCTGGGATGGATAACCTTCCTAGGCTAAACGGGGAAGACCATATCAATTTCGATAATGGGCATCTTTCTTGGGTGGACGCGACCTTCCAGGCGCTGCTGTCTGCCAAGACCCTGCTTCAGATGGCGGACCTGCTCGGCAGGCAGGCCGAAATCCGGGATTTGGGTGAGGAAATTGAGCATCTAAAAGCGTATTGCAATGCCTTCCTTTGGGACGAACAGAAGCATTTCTATTTCGACAGGTTCGCGAATGGCGGGTTGTCAACTGTAAAACATATCGGAGCTTATTGGGCGCTACTGGCGGAGTGCATCCCAGCGGATCGCTTGCCATCTTTTGTGGCTCACCTCGAAAACCCTGCCGAATTCAAAAGAGTTCACTGCATCCCGGCGCTCTCGGCTGACGACCCTGCCTACAGTGGGACCGGGGACTATTGGTGCGGAGGCATATGGGCTCCCACGAATTACATGGTCTTGAAGGGATTGGAGGCAAATGGGCAGGATGATCTCGCCCATGAAATTGCGAAGAATCACCTGGAAAACGTTGTAAAGGTTTATGAATCAGATGATATCCGCTGGGCAGGTGCAGAACAATTTCGCCAGTTTTTCCACATGACTGAACTAGCATACGATGATAAACACACCCTCTGGGAAAATTACTCCCCGGACGTGATAAAACCTGGCAGCCACTCCAAGCCAGGTTATGTTGGTTGGAGCGGAATCCCGCCTATCGCGGTCCTATTGGAAGATATTATAGGACTTTCCCAGAACGCTTCAACCAACCAACTCACCTGGCACGTCCGACTGACTGAGGAACATGGCGTGCATCGTTACCCATATGGAGCTACCGGAATATTGGACGTTAAGTGCAAGTCACGTAATTCCAGTTTTGACCGGCCCTCAATCGAAATCCATTCCAATATTCCATTGAATGTAGATTTGATCTGGGAAGGAGGAACAGACACAATAAAAATAGATAAGGAACTGTAATTTGCACTTTAAATCGGATGAGAGGAAATTCGCCGTACATGAGATTCTGATAATCACTTCTCAAAATTTTCTTTCTCACCATCCTAATAGCCCAAAGAAAGGAATGATGAAAATGAAGAAACGAAGTATCACGATAATGATTGCCCTGCTGATGATTTCCTCCATGGTTTTGTCCGCGTGTGGAGGTGCCAAAGCAACCCCTGCCCTGGCTACGATGGCTCCGGCCACTTCTGCACCTTTGGCTACTACAGCACCGGCAGCCATCACTGAACCTGTCACCATTACCATGTGGCATAACTGGGGACCGGATGATGCTAAGGGTCCTGCCATGCGATCAATCCTGGATGATTTCATGGCGGCTAATCCCGATGTCATTGTCAAGGACGAAGTATACGTGGATTCCGACATTCCGTTGAAATTGGAGACTGCCTCTGCTGCCAAACAGGAACCCGATCTTGTCCTCACAGGAGGAATAGGGTCTGCGTTCAGTTGGCCAGATAGTGGAGTAACCGTCCCGGTAAATGATCTGATAACAAAGTGGGGTTTTG
This sequence comes from uncultured Chloroflexia bacterium, assembly GCA_963814135.1. Lineage (GTDB taxonomy): Bacteria > Chloroflexota > Anaerolineae > Anaerolineales > Villigracilaceae > UBA877. The sequence goes on from CAWFBZ010000008.1 coordinate 894,949, forward strand.
ATGGAAAATTTTCAGATACGGCGCTGGGAAACTACTCATTACCTGACGGCAGAATAATCGCTTTCCCGTTGGAAGGGTTCACATGGCCGATGTGGTATAACACCAAGGTTTTTGAAGCCATTAACGCTCCAATACCAACTACTACTGATGAATTGATAACTGGCGCCGCGGCTCTGCGTGCTGCTGGCTATGACGGACCTGTCGTTGCTAGTGGTGGTGACGACATGGGCGGAAAGCTTTTTGAACTCATCGTTCAATCTGCGGCGACTGATGCCGAAGCCAGGAAGTGTATCGGCGAAGGCGATTGGACCACCCCGGGTTGTGTCAAAGGCGTCGAATTATTTGTTCAGCTACGAGATGCAGGTGTCTTCGTGGATAACGTTGAAGGTATCGATTATGCGGGTGCTGAAGCGCTATTCGGCACAGGCAAGATTGCCATGTGTCATTATGGAGCATGGGCCTTTGCTGATCCTGTGATGTTGCCGCTGAACTCTGACGTTCAAATCGGTGGTTTCCCGTTGCCAGCTGGTTCCCCGCACCAAAACCCCGTTTACTTTTCAGCGTTTAGCGCCAAGGGTATATTCGTCACACCCAATGGGCAATCCAAGTTGGGTGCGGTGGAAAAATTCATAAAATTCTTCTACGAGCCTGAAATGATCGCCCGGTTTGTCGAAGAGGCCGGGATGACCCCACCGCTGATACAAGTTCCGGTTGATTCCTCCAAACTGAATCCGCTCTTTGCTCAAACTCTCACCATGAAAGCAGATGTGGTTGAGATATCGGATGGATATCGGCCCGCAGCAGTCGCGACAGACTTTGCTCGTATCACGCAGGAAGCATTTGCGCCTGGTACGACCGCAGAAACCATCCTGGCTGACCTTACTACTGCATACGACGCGATAAAGTAGTTATTTATCAATCTCTCTGTATTGGGGCACGTGAATTTCCGTGCCCCAATACCTATAGAGGTAAAAGATGATCCATTCCAGAAAAACTCTTTTGGGAGAAAATAAAGGCTCTTCCAACGCCGATTACAACCTTCGTAACGCTCGCAGGCGACGAGTTACCTTTTTTTTATTAGTGGCTCCAGCATTGGTGTGGTTCTTATCTTTTATGCTTTGGCCTTTACTGAACATGTTTTATATCAGCACAATGCGTTGGGATGGATTAAACCTGCCGAAAACATTTATTTTTTTTGATAATTTCATAAAGATTTTTCACGACCCTAAAATAAGCGTAGCATTGCATAATACAGGCACTTATATCTTGGTGGGAATCCTGGGTATTGTTCCTCTGGCTTTTATGCTTGGCTTCTTCCTCAGTTTACGAAAACCTGGTTATCGTATTCTTCGAACTATATTTTTCTCTCCGGCGATGCTCTCTTCGGCGGCATTAGCGATGATTTTTCTGGGACTATATCGCCCGGATGGCATGCTTAATACCTTTTTAAATTCAATTGGCTTATCAGGAATAACACGGGTTTGGTTGGGAAACCAATCAACTGCATTGGGAGCAATTATTGCCATCGATATCTGGGGCGGCATAGGTTTCAATAGCGTATTGTTCTTTGCAGCTCTGTCAAGCCTGCCTGAAGAATTGTATGAAGCTGCTAAATTGGATGGGGCGGGCTATTGGACAATTATGGGAAAGATAGCATTCCCATTGATGCTTGATTTTATTGGTGTGGTGACCGTACTTCAGTTTCTCTCAATTCTCTCTGGGGCGATATATGTGATTTTATTGACAAAAGGTGGGCCGGGTACAGCAACCATTACCCTAGGATACTATTTGTATGATCAGGCTTTCCTTTCCCATAGGTTGGGATACAGCCAGGCGATTGGCGTCTTGGTTTTCTTTGCAGGCATAATTATGATTCTTTTAATTCGCCGGATTTCAGCAAGATTGTCATATTGAATCAGGAGTTATTATGCAGAGTCCGATAAAGCGCGGCAGGAAAATAATAAAATCCAACTCTGACTCCTTTATTATCGGAGGGTATTTGATCTCATTTTTCTATGCAGCATTAATTATTGTTCCAATCTACTTTGTAATTGTGTCTGCCTTTAAGAATAATTCAGAGATCGTATTAACACCGTTAGCTCTACCCGCGGTTTTTAATTTCTCGAAGTTCATCCAGGCTCAGACCAGTGTTCATCTTTTCCGCGCAGGATTAATTTCTGTAATTATTACCACTGGGGCGGAACTACTAACCATTGCTTTGTCATTTCCAGCAGCTTACGCAGTTTCTCGAATCCCAACCCGATTAGCAGCAGTCGTTGAGGCTCTTTTTAGTTTAGGATTCCTAATACCCGGGTTGGCAATACTGATGCCGATCTATTTGATGACTGCGAAATCCGGACTTCTTTATAACCCGATCTCTCTTGTGATTCTATACCCGGCTTTCAATCTCCCATTATCGATGATTCTCTTGTCCGGGTTCATGAGAAAGCTCCCGCGAGACTTGGAGGAGAGTGCTGTAATAGATGGTGGCAACGTATTTCAGATTATTTTCTATATCTTTCTTCCAATATGTATGCCAGGAATAATTACAGTCGTTGTACTGAATTTCATAAATATATGGAATGAATACCTTTTTGCACTTATCCTGATGGATTCGAACAACCGCACAATCCAACTTGCCCTTGCACTATTAAAAGCAAATCAGAGGTCTGTTGATTTTGGATTGATCGCTGCAGGAATTATCATTAGCATGATCCCAGTCTACATTGTCTTTATCTTCTTCCAGGAAAAGATTATGAACGGAATGCTTGCTGGAGCAATCAAGGAATAGTTATACCCCGATTGGGATTTCTCTGTAATCATAAAGGATTAATTTATGCGAAATAATCAAGCATTCCTGAAGGTAAACCGAAACATCATTCAAAACCAGACCGGGGATGTGGTCAGCCTCCATGGTGTCGGTTTGGGTGGGTGGATGAACATGGAGAACTTCATCACCGGTTTTCCGGGGAACGAGGATGCATTTCGCCAGGTAGTCCACCGCGCCTTGGGAAAAGAGAAGGCTGATTTCTTTTTCGAACGATATCTCGAATATTTCTTTACTGACGAGGATGCACGATTTATTTCTACCCTGGGATTGAACCTCGTTCGCCTGCCTTTCAATTACCACCATTTCGAAGATGATATGCACCCCATGGAAATCCGGGAAGAGGGATTCCAATCCCTTGATCGGGTGATCAAAATCTGCGCCGATCATGGAATTTACACTATCCTGGACTTGCATGCCGCTGCAGGATACCAGAATCAGGATTGGCATTCTGATAACCCCTCCCAACAGGCTTTTTTCTGGCAGCATAAACATTTCCAGGATCGGGCTGTTTGGCTCTGGGAAATTATCGCCGCGCGCTATAAGGATAATCCATGGGTGGCAGGCTATAACCCGCTCAATGAGCCATCTGATCCGACTGGCGACCGACTTGGTACCTTCTATCGACGGGTGTTTGATGCTATCCGAAAGATAGACCCTGATCATGTCATCTTTCTGGAAGGGAATCGCTACTCCCAGGATTTTTCTTCCCTCGGACCGCCTTTGCCGAATGTGGTCTACACTTTACACAATTACCCAGCTCCTGGTTTCATCGATGGCGGGAACTACCCCGGTATTTCACGTGGAATGCATTACAACAAAATGGTGCTACGCGATAATTTTAATGAAGACCTGTCAATACATGCTTGAAAATCAAACACCTATTTGGGTTGGCGAGTTTGGTCCGGTTTATACCGGGGACCATCAAAAAGATGCCATGCGTTATCAATTGTTGGAAGATCAACTATCCTTTTTTAAGGAGTTGGAAGCAAATTGGTGCCTATGGACCTATAAAGACCTTGGGTTGCAAGGTTTGGTGACTCTGTAGAACTGATTCAAAATGGATCCAAAAAATTCAGCCCATACTTGATAAAAAAATTACCTTGGGAGTCAATTCGTGGGGTGGCGAGGATAAAAATATTCGTCACATAATGGAACCCATCGAGCAAACTTTTGCGGAATTCTTTCCTAATTATCAGCCGTATCCATTTGATGCCCAATGGATAATTAATAGGATTGTCCGCCACATCTTATTAGCCGAACCATTGACCGAGGATTTTATTCCATTACTCCAGGGATTGGATTTGGCAAAGATTGATGAATTGATGGGGAGCTTCCGGTTAGAGTGGTGCAGTCCGCACGATGAACTTATTCAGATCATTAAGAATGAGCAAGGAATAAACCAAAAACCGGCGCCTTTTCCTCAGAATGGTATCAAAGAATTTTGAACCTATTGAACCAAATCCTTAATTAGAAAATATTGCCGGGCAATGGCAAATTAATTGGATGAGTCCGGTAATCCGATTGGAAAGAGGAAAAATAATAAAGCCAATTTCACCAATAATATCTTTGCTGTGCTGATGGTAGATTTCTATTTTCGGCATCTGGCTAATCATCAATGAATTCTTATGTATCCGCATTTCAAAAAAAGGAAATCTTATGGAACTTTTATTCAACGGTCTTGGAATGAATTTAGGTAATCTTCCCCGACTTTCCAAAGCGACTACTCGCTCAATAAGTGCAGAGAATTTCACCGGTGAAAAAGGTCAAGGTGGTAAGGCAATTCCAATAAACGGAGAAGGATACTCCCGTGAGCTGGGACAAGGTTGGAAAATTTCACCCAGCATAAGCATTCCAGCCCTGCAGACTGTCACTTTAGCTGATATTCATGGATCAGGAGCTATCCAACATATCTGGATGACAATGCCATCTTTACTCTATCGACGGCTAATTTTACGTTTCTATTGGGATGATGAGCTGACACCATCGGTGGAAGTACCTGTGGGTGATTTTTTTTGTAATGGTTGGGGAGTACGCTGTAATATTTCATCGTTGCCGGTGGCGGTAAATCCTTCCGGAGGTTTTAATAGCTATTGGGAAATGCCATTTCACCAGGGGGCGCGTATCACTATCGAAAATCTTTCTCCAGAGCAGGCGAGTGATTTTTTTTACCAGATAGATTACACACAAACCGAGGTGTCACCTGACTTGGCTCATTTCCATGCACAATGGCGACGAAGCGATCCAGTGAAATCGATGGAAGTTCACACCTTACTGGATAATGTGAGCGGCTGCGGTCAATATGTTGGCACATATCTGGCATGGGGGGTCCATAACAACTACTGGTGGGGGGAAGGAGAAATAAAGTTCTATCTCGATGGAGATGTTGAATGGCCAACAATTTGTGGCACTGGCACGGAGGATTACTTCGGTGGAGCGTGGAGTTTTGAACAGCCACGGGGCCAATATGGGCTCTTCTCTACACCCTTCCTAGGTATGCCGCAAGTAATCCTACCGGAAGGAATGTACGAATCTCAGCAACGTATTGGTATGTATCGTTGGCATATTCAAGATCCGATCCGCTTCCAAAATGATTTACGAGTAACCATTCAAGACCTGGGTTGGCGGTCCCCCCTGGAGGGCAAAGGGCGTTTCTATCCTCGCCAAGACGATATTGCATCGACCGCATTCTGGTACCAGGCAGAACCTCACGGGCCATTTCCATTACTGCCAGGTTTGAACGATCTGGAAGTCATCTGATCATTACCGACCAGCTTTTCAACACATCGAGAGGGTTTCTATTTTTTTTTACGTTCAGCAGAAGGAAATCAAGGCCGACGGCAGATTATTGAAACATGATTGAGCGCGATTGTGTTGTGAAGAGGCAAATTTCTGGCAAAACCGTGAAGGAGACCGGGGAGATAATTATCTCCCTAGGAGATGGATTGCCTGAAATGCCAGCAATTATTGTTCCAGCCGATCGATATGTTATTTAACAATTCAGCCAGAGAAAAATGCAGGAATAAATAATGGAACAATTTCTTCAAGAAATCTACCGTAGTGTCGTCGAAGGACAAAAGAATGAGGTGGTGGCTCGAGTTGAAGAGGCGCTGCAAGCAGGATTCGATGCAAGATCCATACTTGATGAAGGTATGATCTTAGCGATGACTGAAGTTGGGCGATTGTTCGAAGTCGGAGAATACTATCTTCCTGAAATGCTTTTGGCGGCTCGGGCCATGCAGACCGGCTTAACCTGTCTTAAAACCTTTCTTGCAGGAAAACCAAATCCCATATGTTGGGAAGGTTGCAATTGGCACTGTCAAAGGCGATATGCATGATATCGGCAAGAATCTTGTTATTATGATGCTGGAAGGAGCGGGTTTTGAAGTTGTGGATCTGGGCACTGACGTCACTCCCGAAAAATTCGTTTCAGCAGCCAAAATTGAAAACGTGAATATTATTGCTCTTTCTGCTCTCTTGTCAACAACCATGACAAACATGGAAGACACGATTAATGCGCTGAAAAAGGCAGGTGTGCGCGACCTTGTTAAGGTGATGGTGGGTGGAGCGCCAATTACTGAAGATTACGCCTTAATGATTGGAGCGGATGGATCTGCACCAGATGCAAGCCGGGCAGTTCTCTTGGCGAAATCATTAATGGCTACTCAACAGTGTAAAACAAATACTTTGGGTAAGGAATTGGCAATTGAATAATCGTACCAGAACGCTTGCGATATTTAATTATGAAGCATATGACCGGCTTCCCTTGGTACATTTCGGTTATTGGCCTGAGACTCTTACGAAGTGGGCAGGGGAAGGGCATATTACCCTTGAACATGCCCAGGGTCATGAGGATGGCAACGCGATTGATTTGGAACTGAACCGGATGCTGGGGTGGGATTTTGCCTGGAATTGTGCCTTTGCCTGGAATAATCGACTCGATCCGCCCATTAAACCCCATATTATTGAAGAACGTCCGGATGGCTCTCGCCTGGTGCTGAACGAGGATGGGGTAACCGTTATTGAGAAAACCGGGGTGGTATCCATACCCATGGAAGTGGATCATTTGCTGAAGAGCCGCAAGGAATGGCAAGAGACGTTCAAGCAGCGGTTTGAATTCTCGCCGGAGCGTATTCAGGCCGGCCTGGCAAAAGTGGATGGTGTGGAGCTTCGGTTTGATCGGGGTGGGCGGGAGATGTTGCTTAAACAAGACGGCCAGCAACCGTATGGGCTTTATTTAGGAGGCCTGATCGGCATAATTCGAGACCTGCTCGGTTTAGTCAATATGAGCTACTTGGTTGTGGACGATGAGAACTTTTTCGACGAGATCGCGGAGATGGTCGGCGAATTGATTTTCCAGGGTACAAAGTCAATCTTGGAGACAGGCATCCGCTTCGACTTTGCCCATTTTTGGGAGGATATTTGCTATAAATCGGGACCCTTGGTCAACCCGCACATGTTTGCCGCGAAATTCGGACCAAACTACAGGCGAATTGCAGCTTTGTTGAAGTCCCATGACGTGGATTTCGTCAGCCTGGATTGTGATGGCAAGATTGATTCGCTCTTGCCCATCTGGCTGGATAATGGCGTCAATGTCATGTTTCCGATTGAGGTGGGAACCTGGAACGCAAGCATCCAACCATGGCGCGAAAAATATGGTCGGGCAATCCGTGGGGTTGGGGGAGTCAATAAGCACATCTTCGGACGTGATTATGTTGCCATTGATGAAGAGATCGAACGATTGCGTCCACTGGTGGAGCTGGGCGGATATATTCCCTGCCCCGACCATCGAATACCTGTGGATGCTCGCTGGGAGAACGTGCAATATTACTGTGAGTGCATGAGAAAAGTTTTCGGGTAAATATGAGAGTTTGCGCAACCCAAAATGCTGCCTGGAAATATCGGGTTTTATTATAAAAGATCAGATAAATTTGAAAAGCGAAAGGACAATAGCATGACCAAGATCACATTCATCGGTGCAGGCGGCCTCGAGTTCACCTCCAACCTCGTGCGCGACATCCTGACCTTTCCCCTTTTGGAGGACACCAACATCACTTTGATGGATATCAATGCTGAAAGGCTCAAATTTGCCGAGCAGGCTGTGGTTAAGTTGATTGAAGCAGGCAACCGTCCTGCAACAGTAACCGCAACCCTGGATCGTGGAGAAGCGCTAAAAGGTGCAGATGTGGTGCTTACCACTATCCTGGCGGGTAGCCTGGACGTTTGGCGCAAGGATATCGAGATTCCCAAGAAATACGGAGTGGATATTAATATCGGCGATACACGTGGCCCTGCGGGTATCTTCCGTTTTCTCCGAACGCTGCCACCCATGTTGGATATCGTGCATGACATGGAAAAATACTGTCCAAACGCCGTGCTGCTCAACTATACCAATCCGATGGCGATGTTGTGTGGTGCACTCCAACGTCTGACAACCATCCCTGTCACTGGATTGTGCCATTCGGTCCAAGGAATCGCCAGGCGTTTAGCCGGTTGGATTGGAGCCTCGAAGTCGGATGTTTCATATGTCTGTGCCGGTATAAACCACCAGGCTTGGTACCTGAAATATGAAGTCAAAGGTAAGGATGCCTATCCGCTGATCCATAAAGCCATCACCGAAAACCCGGTTGTTTATAACGAAGAGCCTGTTACGAACGAACTATATCTGGCACTGGGATATTATGTGACAGAATCAAGCGGCCACAATTCGGAATACAACTGGTGGTTCCGCAAGCGTCCAGATTTGATCGATAAATACTGCACACATGCCACCGGTTGGAACCCAGGAGTTTACGCTTTCAATATTAAGAGAGCCGAGCAGACGGAATCAAACTGGAAGGAGATTACCAGGGACCTGCTTGCCGCACCCCTAAACTCGGAAAATATCCAGCGCGGCGAAGAGTATGCAGCCTATATCATCAATGCTTTGATAGGCGGGGAGGTTTTAAATTTAATGGCAATGTTCCCAATGCAGGCTATCTGACGAACCTGCCTGATGGTGCCTGTGTTGAGATACCGGTTTACGTGGACAAGACCGGTTTTCATCCACTGCATGTCGGTGCGTTGCCTCCCGAATGCACCTTATTAACTCAACTGTCCAGCGGCATTGAAGAAATGGCGATAAATGCCGCGATCACTGGTGACCCGGTCATGGTATACCGGGCAATCTGTTACGATCCTCTGACGGCTTCCATTCTTTCGCTGCCTGAAATCAGGCAGTTGACCAATGAGCTCTTCGCTTGTCATAAGGATTACCTGCCTGAGTTCAAAATTCATAAAGTTTGATCAGATTTTTCTTATTTTGCACCCACAATGAGTTTTTATTTGATCAATTTTAAGCCGGCAGAGTTGAGGTTTATCTTTCCATTTTACCGTCCATGTTGGAGCAATCAGTAATAAAGTTTTGTATCCATCTTCGCACGATATCATGAATTTATGAGAAGACCGCAAAAGCATTCCTTTCCAGATCGATTAGCCATGTGGAGGGTAGACCGCCCTCCGGCAGATCCAGACATGTTGTTAAATTTCGTGGAAAAAATGGTAAAAGAACGTCCCTTACCATCTTTGGCTCAAACCAGGGAAGATTTAGAAGCGCGCCGGCAAACACTAAAAAAACGCGTGAGGCATTCGCTTGGTCTTGACCCCTGGCCGGAGTTTGCACCGCTCAAAGCAAAAAATTTAGGCACATTGGAGCGACCAGGTTACCGAATCGAAAAACTGGTGTATGAGGCATGGCCCGATGTACTTGTTACCGCCCATTTATATATCCCGGATCCATTGAGGCAGCCCACGCCAGGGTTGGTTTACTCATGCGGGCACTGGATGGAAGCCGGAAAATTGGCACCGCTCATCCAATCATTTTGCGCATCTGCTGCTTTGCTGGGAATTGTTACTCTGGTCTATGATCCTTTGGGTGAGGGGGAGCGTATGGAAAGCTGGCGGGATCACGGAAACTTGCAAGCCTTACTGATAGGCGAATGCCAGCTAGGCTGGATGGTTTGGGAGAGCATGCGCGCAGTGGATTATTTATTTACCCGTCCTGAAGTAAACCCGGATAAAGTTGGGATGACCGGCGCATCAGGAGGAGGGCTGAACACTTTGTTTACAACGGCTGTGGACGACCGGTTTACCTGTGCGATACCGGTCGCTTTTCCCTGCACATTTTCCGCCGCTATGCAGGCCGAACGGGACTTAAAATTGGGAAGATGGCACCGATGTATGCAACCAGGTGCCCAATGTGATGAGCTACGCGGAAATGTCGGACATCGCCAGCCTATTTCTTCCCAAGCCGTACATGATCTTGACTGGCACAGCGCGATAGGATTTTCCCTGTCACCGGGGTGCGTCAGGTTGCCTCCTTAATCTCACATAATTATCAACTGGCTGGGGTGCCGGACCGCTTTCGTTTTGTCGAATTTGATGAAGAACATGGCTATCCATTAAGTATGCGTCAGGCAGCTTACGGATGGTTCAAGCAGTGGTTGCTGGGTGATGGTGATGGCTCTCCCATTTGCGAGCCCATTTTGCAGCTTCTTCCAGACCCATATCCAGTAGAATATCGCATTCCGCCAACCCCCAGTCCGGATAATATTCGAGCTCAATCTCCGACTTTAACGCCCGTTTCAGGTGCTTTGCCCGGTTTCTGTTTTCCTCCGCAGCATATAAAAAGCAGCCAGGCAGTCATCAATGCCAGGCTGAGATCAGTGGCTGAAGGGCGATCGTGGGCTCTGCCTGCTCCGGCCAATTCGACCGGTCTTTCTGATTACCAAGGGAAGATCAAACAACGTATCGGCAAGCTATTGGGGCCGTTTCCAGAGGTGGCCTCACTGCAAACACGCCTTTTCAATCAAGTGTGGCAAGATCAAATGATGGCCGAGAGAATCACCTTCCAAAGCGAGCCAGGCATTAACATTCCCGGACTATTATTCATGCCGGAAGAATGGAAACAGCCGGTACCTTTTGTAATTTACGCCGGTGAATGGGGAAAATTTCAGGGTATCCAATCAGGCCTGCTTGAAAAGTTGATCCGTGCCGGTTATGGAGTCCTGGCAATTGACGTACGCGGGGTGGGTGAAACGGCGACATCCGACTTTGAGGCTGCCACAGACTTGCTGATGATGGATCGCCCATTGTTCGGCCAGCGAGTGCTGGATGTCATCCGGGCGGTCGACTTTATTTGGGAGCGCTGTTACATCGGTCCTCAAATTGATAAGGGCAGGCTGGTGATCATCGGTGAAGGTGTGGGAGGTCTGTGGGGACTATATGCTGCCGCGCTGGACGGCCGGGTCGCCGCTGTGGTTGCTTGGGATACACTCTATTCCTATCTGGCTTTACTGGAGGACAATACCCGCTTTCCGGCAAGTGTTTATTTGTTTGATGTCCTAAAAAACTTTGACATCAGCGATGTTATCGCTGCCTGCGCCCCACGTCCAGTATATTTACGTCCGATCGATGGGCAGTGCAGAATTTGTAACAAACGCAAAGTAAAGAATTTGCTCAAGTCAGCCAAAGCGGTATTTGCTATGGCCGATGCCAAGGCCGCTCGTTTTCACGTCAGCACACACCGGGATGAGCGCAGTATTCTCACCTGGCTGAATAAAGTCTTGGAATTTTAATTTAATAATCACAAGGAATAATTCTCTCAATGACAAAAAAACCGGTATTTGAAACAAGATTTGATGAACTGACGACAAGCGTTTATCAAACCAATGATGAGTTGGGGATGGCTGCGGCGGAAGAAGCTGTGGATATTCTTAATAACGCCATTCGTGAAAGAGGCGAGGCTAATTTAATTCTGGCGACAGGCAATTCACAACTAACTTTTCTGAAGGCGCTGAGGACAGCACAGATCGCATGGTCGGATATAAACATTTTTCACATGGATGAGTATGTCGGTCTGGATCCCACCCATCCGGCAAGTTTCCCTTCATTTTTGAGGGCACAGCTCGTGAGTCACATCCAACCCAAAGAATTCTTCCCCATTCCCCCAAGCACACAACAGAATGCGGAAGAATTATGCAGAGCCTATGAACAATTATTGGTCACCCATCCGGCAGACCTTTGCGTGCTGGGGATTGGTGAGAATGGGCACCTGGCATTTAATGATCCGCCTTTTGCGGATTTTAAAACTTCGCGTTTGGTGAAAATAGTTGAATTGGATTTAGCCTCTCGCCGCCAACAGGTGAGGGAGGGGCATTTCATGAATATTGATCACGTTCCAACACATGCAATCACCCTGACGATCCCGGCTTTATTGGCAGCCCGGCATGTCTTGGCACTGGTACCGGAAGCGCGCAAAGCCGAGGCGGTTTATCGCTGTTTACTGGGACCCATTAGCAAAGAATGTCCTGGTTCAATTCTTCGCCAATGTCAAAATGCTCATTTATTCCTGGATAGCAACTCTGCTCAAAAGGTATTGCCCCGCGTACCTGGAGTTTAAATAGGTTTACTATCTTTTCCATCTCCTGATCTTTGCTAAGTAGACTGTCCGTAAATTACTCCGGGAAATTCATCTTATTACTTTTGGCTTGGATTTGCTCCACTTCGGAGAAGAAATTCTGCGAGCATTCGGTTCCATTAAGTTAATAAATGCTTTGGGGATGAGAAAAGGAGAACATTATTCAGAATGCAAAATATAGTTTCATGAATAATATTCACTAAAATCTGGCCGAAAAGGGTTAAAGAGCTTATGAGCAAATTATGTTTTCCGACGAATTTTTTATGGGGAGCGGCTACTGCGGCTTATCAAGTCGAGGGGGCTTGGAATGAGGATGGCAAAGGAGAATCCATCTGGGATCGATTCTGCCACACGCCGGGAAAGATCGCAAATGCTGAAACTGGGGATGTCGCATGCGATCATTACCACATGTACCCCAAAGATATTGCTTTGATGCATGAACTCGGACTTAAGGCATATCGCTTCTCCATCTCTTGGCCGAGGGTTCTTCCCACTGGCTTCGGAAGAGTAAACCCGGCCGGCCTCGATTTTTATGATCGTCTGGTGGATGTCCTCCTGGGAGCAAATATCCAACCGTTTCCCACTCTTCATCATTGGGATTTTCCGCAAAATCTCCAAGACAAAGGCGGGTGGATTAACCGCGACAACCTTGGTTATTTCGCAGATTTCAGCGCTTTGATGGTCAAGCGCCTGGGTGATCGTGTGCGCCGCTGGGCAACGATGAACGAACCGCGGGATATTGCTGATAATGGCTATGGCACTGGTGAACATGCGCCGGGGATCAAGGACGATTGGAAAACCGTCAACCAGGTTAACCACAACTTGTTAGTGGCGCATGGTCTGGCAGTACAGGCGATGCGGGCAATCAATCCAACCCTTGAATTAGGCATTGTGCTTGATCTGTGGGGAGTGGAGCCAGCCAGTGAGGAGCCGGAAGATGTCGCAGCGGCTGACCTGGTCTGGAACAGTAAACGGATCACTTTCATCCATCCGATCCTCTGCGGACATTACCACCCGACCTCATCGATGTGGCTGGTGAACTTTTCCAGGATGTCAAGCCTGGTGATATGGCGCTGATTTCTCAGAAACTTGATTTTCTCGGGATCAATTCTTATTCCCGAAATGTTTTGACGCGCAAGGTCGGATCGATTATGTTCCTGGCTCGGAATACACCGATATTGGATGGGAAGTATGTGCTCCGTCTTTTCGAAGGACGTTGAACCGGATCAATCGTGAATATAGCCTACCGCCTATTTACATTACAGAAAATGGCGCGGCTTATCCTGATATCGTCTCAGCAGATGGCAGGATCCACGATGAAGCCCGTCTCGATTACCTGCGTAAGCATTTCACCCAGGTACGGATGGCCATACAAGATGGCGTGGATATTCGCGGTTATTTCGTCTGGTCGTTTATGGACAACTTCGAATGGGGTTATGGCACCACCAAACGCTTTGGCATCATTAGCGTTGATTACGATGACCTCCAACGGTCCATCAAGGACAGCGGTGAATGGTACAGCCGGGTTATCTTATCGAATTCCATTGAAGAATGATGGCAGGTTTGAAAAAGATAGAATTGCGGCAATTGGTTCAGACATCCAGGAGTGAGTGCGTCAATTGAAGATACCTTCCGACAATAAAGTCCTGATTCAGAATAATTCTCTCCAAGAAATTCCAGTTGCCGTATGCTATCCTGTGAGAGTGAGAATTGTTGCTGTTCCGTAGATCAAGCGAATAAAGTGTTGGGAACCAGGGCCCTCTCAATGCGGATTTATACCCACTAAAGAGAAGGGGGCAGGTTCGGTTGTATTTCATCCCTTGTCTTGCCTGGAGAACTTGAAATGTCCGGACTAAATTTGAACCGCCGCCTGGAGTTGGAACGTGAATTCCAGAAAATCATGGAAGTTCTGGCCGAATGCCCTCAGATCGATAAACATCTTATTGTTCCTCCGGAAGAGTTTGCACGCCGTCAATCAGCCACCTGGCAGGCTCTGGAGCGAGTTGGCCTGGAGGCTGGTTTCGTCTTTTCGGACGAACATTACGATGGCGATGTTCCTTATCTAGGGGGCAACACCAATATCACCATCGAACAGGTCGCCGGTGCTGTCGGGAAAACCGGCTTTCATGTGATTGCTGGCCTGGAAGGCGGTTATGTTTCTGAGCAACTGGCCACGCGCACGGGCGCGAAGGTCCATAAAGTTGAACTGCTGCAGCTCGCAGATGAGAAATATCCCATCCGTGCTGAAAGATTGGAGGATGTTCTGGAAGAGACGGCTGGCAAGAAAGTTCGCCGCCTTGGTTTGCTTACGCCCCGGCAGGTTATCCCGGCTGGGATCGTCTCGGCTCTTGAGAGCATCGTCGGCCGGGAAAACCTGGTGGATGCCCAGGAACTGTACCAGCGTATTCGCTACGAAAAATCCGATATCGAGATGGCGCTAATCCGTGCTGCGGCGGTCATTGGCGACGCAATGATGCGCTGCATGCTGGCTGTAATCCGTCCAGGTCTGCTCGAGACCCAGGTAGCCGGCTGGGCGTATTGGGTTGCTAAGGAGCTCGGGTCGGAAGAAAACGGTTGGGACGTGATGGTCACTTCAGGTGAGGCCAATCGCAGCCTGATTGGAAAAGCCTTGAACCGGCCGATTCTATCCGGAGATTACGTCCATCTCGGTGTTGCTCCAAAAAGAGACGGATTGAACGCCTGTGTGCGCAGGTCGCTGATCGCGGTGGATGGACAGTCCCGGATAACGCCTGCACAGCAATATTGGTTTGATTTTCTGGAACAGGCTTATCTTATTGGTGAGCAAGCCTATCGCAAAGTTGCCGCTGAAATGCTGCCAGCCAGGCTGCAAGAACAGGCTTTGGTCGATTTCTTCGCAGCCCACAGTGCCGAAGTATCAACTCGCTATGGGAAAATAATTCAACTTAAATCACTCAAGCCTTATACCGGCACGCATAATTCTGGTTATACCGAATGCCAGGAATTTTTTGGTGCGATCACGCTGGATTCGAACGAGCCGCTGGGAAATCAGATCGTTACCATGCTGGATGTCGCCATTCGCGGCATTGGTGACCATTGGGATGATGTAATTATTCCAGACCTGGATTACCTGGTGATTGAAAATACGTTGGGTAAGTTTGCAGAGCGGGTGGAGAACTTCAATTTGTTACCGATCAACGTTCAGTCTCTGGTAGGGAACGGGATAAAGTAATGCGTGCCTGCGAACAAAACAACCTGTCTGGTTTCAAGGAGGTGAGTTGATGGCCTCTATGCCGCCTAAAAAGCGCCTCGAATTGGAAGAAGCCGCATACCAGATCCGCAGGCTGTCGATCGAGATGATCACGTATGCCTGCTGGGGGCACCCCGGTGGATCCCTTTCCATGGCAGACGTGCTGGCGGTTCTGTATTTCCAGGTGATGCAATCCAATCCATTGGATCCCAAATGGGAGCAGCGTGATCGCCTGATACTTTCCAAAGCGCATGCCTCGCCGGCTTTGTATGCTGCCCTTGCCGTAAAAGGATATTTTCCCAAGGATGACATTTATACTTACTGCGAGCCGGATGGATTGGAAGGCCACACCGATATGAACCGCACGGCAGGCGTCGAATCATCAGGCGGGTCTTTGGGGATGGGGCTTTCGGTGGCAGTCGGATGTGCCTTCGGTCTGCGTTTGAAGGAAAACCCACGCGCTCGCGTCTTCTGCCTGTTGGGGGATGGAGAACTTAACGAAGGCAATGTCTGGGAAGCTGCCATGTCGGCATCCCACTATCACCTGGATAATTTGATCGCGGTCGTTGATTACAACAAGGTCATGGCCAAGGGCTTTATCTGGGATTTGATGAGTATTGAACCACTTGTCGATAAATGGACCGCTTTTGGTTGGGATGTGCTTGAAGTGGATGGACATGATCTGGATGCGCTTGTCGACACCTTCTACCGGGCGCGCTGGATCCTTCCACGCGGTAAACCGATCGTTGTGATTGCTCATACCGTGAAGGGCCGCGGTATTGAGACGGCCGAGTTCAACTATAAATGGCATACGCATGCCCCCGAGCCGAATATTGCGGATGCGATGTTGCGTGAACTCTCCCGCCGGTACAACCGGCCTGAGTTGGGTTATAGCAAACTTGATGAGCCACGTGAGAAAGAGAGCTTTTATGGCGGAGAGTAGCCAGCCCCAGCCTCTCGAAATCCGCGAGGTCTTCGGTCAAACACTGGTCCAATTAGGCAAGGAATATCCACGGATGTTGGTCTTGGATGCTGATTTGCATACTTCTTCCAAAGCCGGGCATTTCAAGGCGGCCTACCCCACACGCTTCCTCCAGGTTGGCATTGCCGAGCAGAATTTATTCGGGATCAGTGCCGGCCTGGCGTTGGAAGGTTTCATTCCCTTCCCCTGCACCTTTGCGGCCTTTGCCAGCCGTCGTGCCCTGGACCAGGTCGCCATTTCGATCTGTTATCCTGGCCTGAACGTCAAAATTCCCGGTTCATACGTGGGCTTGCCAACCAGTCGAGCGGGCAGTTCTCATAATTGCATTGAAGATATTGCTGTGATGCGAGCCTTGCCGAATATGCGCCTGGCTGATCCGGGCGATAATGCAGATTTGTGCGCCATCATGCGCACTGCCATTGAATCGGAAGGGCCAGTTTATTTCCGTGTGACTCGCTATACTTTCCCCGACTTGTTCGGCCCGGAGCATCGCTTTGCCTGGGGCAAAGGTGAGATCCTGCGGTCAGGCAAGGATGTTACTCTTTTTGGCACCGGTATGATGACTTCATTCTGCATGAGAGCCGCCGCATTGCTCGAAAAGGATGGCATCGACTCCGAGGTGGTTCATCTTGCCTCCATAAAGCCGATTGATCGGGAATTGATTGCACAATCGGCTGCCAAAACCGGATGTGCAATAACCGCCGAAAATGCTTCGGTCAACGGCGGTTTTGGATCAGCGGTCGCTGAGGTATTGGTGGAAACCATTCCAGTTCCCATGACACGCATTGGCGTCAGGGATCGTTTTGTTTCCAGCGGGGCCATCGGCGATCTATTCCGCATTCATGGCATGCTTCCCGAAGATATCGCTCAGGCGGCGCGATCCGTACTGGCGAAGAAGGCAGGGCGGAAACCATGACCCCTGGTCAGGTTGATCAGGTCAACTCTATCGGGAATCTTTCTAAACAAGAAACGATCCGGCTCTTTTCGGACTATTTGCGTGTAACCGGGGTGGCACACACCGGCTCAGAATTGCAAGGGAACCCTGCTTTACTCGGAAAAAGACTTGGATTGCTGAACGGTTCTTCATGGATCACGCTTTGGGCTAATTACTTCGGGCATTTATACCTGCCAGGCGTTCATCTGATCAATGCTGGCAATGAGGCAGTCCAGATCAACTTTATGGAGGCTCATTCCGAGGGAAAGCAGTCCCTGCCGTTGGCAAACCTTGCGGCTTTCCAACGCTATGCGGTCGATTTGGTCCGTCTCGGGCATGTCGAGGCAGTTTTGATCACCTGCTCGACCATGAACCGAGCTTATCCATTGGTCGTGGAAAAGCTCCAACTTTATGGAGTGCCAGTCTATCAGATCGATCGACCAATGATGGAGCGGGCTGTGGAACAGGGCGGCAGGATCCTGGTGGTTGCCACCCATGGTCCAACCGTCGAAAGCACGCAGGCGCTACTACGGGAAGTGGCCGGTGAAAAAGGTCTTGATGTAAATATGACAGGTATCCTGGTCGAAGCAGCCTGGGACTTCCTGGCTAAAGGTGAGGTCGAAAACCATAACGCCATCCTGGCCAGGATGATTCGAGAGAAAATGAAAACAGAAGAAATTGATTGCGTCGTTCTGGCGCAACTATCGATGACGGTATTTCTGTTGTCCTTTCCTGACCC
The DNA here is from genome assembly GCA_963814135.1 of uncultured Chloroflexia bacterium. Lineage (GTDB taxonomy): Bacteria > Chloroflexota > Anaerolineae > Anaerolineales > Villigracilaceae > UBA877. Next base: position 913,117 of record CAWFBZ010000008.1, read on the forward strand.
GGTGAAGGAGTTTGGTATCCCGGTCTTTACCAGCGGACAATGCGGTTTCGAGTCAGTTCGTCAGGCATTGTTCTCGAACAATTCCTAGCGGACCAAGCCTGGCTTGTTTCAATTTTTTGAGAAAAGGAGATGGATATGACTTCGATCGATAAAGTGTAATACTCGTTTTTATCGCCTCTTCCCATCCACTGGCTATCTTGGCTATGGTTATGAAGAATATGAGGCCGAGTTCAGCCGATCTGCATTCTTGGTGATCGATGTTTATGGTCTGGGTTTCCACCCAGACGATCCGGTGCCTGCCTATAACCAGGAAGGACATGCCGGCGCGGAGCGCCCAGCCCTGGCATGGCTGAAGAGTTCCGAGCACGAAGATCGCATTATCAAGACCGCATTGTTCCCGGCCATCAGCGCTGCCCGGACGATCAATTTGCCGGTCATCTACCTCAATAACAGCGCCCCCAGGATCGATTTGAAGGATTCGGAATTCAGCAAGGTATTAAAACGACAATTGAACACCGATATGGAGCACATGTTCGCAGAGGACGATATCGACCCCAAGGAATATCATTACGGCGATTCGGACCATGTAAAAATCTCCAAATTGTTAACTCCGCACGAGAATGAGTACTTCATTCGTAAGCACGTCTACAGTGGCTTTGTTGGAACGCGCCTCGACCTCCTGCTGCGCTACCTGGATATCAAGAACCTCTTCGTAGTCGGTTTTTCGGCGGATGCCTGCCTGATGACGACCATCATCGATGCTCTTTGGCTGAATTACAAAGTTATCCTGTTGCGAGATTGCACGTTAGCCAACGATTTCCCTGAGGAACAGGCTGAATTGCTGGGTACGCAGCGCTTGGTTAAAATGATGGAAAGCCTTTATTGTGTGTCAGTCACCTCCCAGGAGTTTATCGAGGCGTCTGTTTTGTTTGCAGCAGAAGGAAAATAACCCTCTCCCTCACTGAATATGAGATGTTGAACCCAGCAGGCAGCCAAAGATGGAGAGCTAGTAGATGCCAAAGCGCACAGGACCCAAAAAATTCACTCTCTTTGTCATTCCGCATACACACTGGGATCGGGAATGGTATGCCACTTTCCAGCAGTTTCGTGTTCGCCTGGTGCATGTCATGGATGACCTGCTCGGTCTTTTGGAACGTGATCCTACCTACACACATTTCAATTTGGACGCGCAAACGGTTGTCCTGCAGGATTATCTCGAGATCCGACCGGAGAAATTGGACGTACTTAAGGCGTTGATTCGGGAAGGCCGGCTGGGCGTGGGGCCATGGTACGTTCTGCCTGACGAGTTTTTGGTTTCTGGGGAAGCCCTGGTACGCAACCTAATTCTTGGGCACCGGATCGCATCTGAGTTTGGTCATGTGCAGAAGGTTGGATACATTCCCGATACATTTGGACATATTTCCCAGCTCCCGCAGATACTAAAGGGATTTGGAATTCCTTATGCAATGCTCCTGCGTGGACTTGATGAAGGTGAATTAAAATCATCCTTGTGGTGGCAATCTCCTGATGGCAGTCGTGTTCTCCTGCGCCACCTTCCTACCGACCTGGGGTATGCCAACGCAGCTTCTCTGGCAGAAGAAGTGGATTCTGCTGCTGCGGACTTGCTGATATTTGCCCGTTACGAGACGAAGCGAGCCGTATCCTCCGTTGTGCTGGCCCTGAATGGTGTTGACCATCTCCCGGCTCGCCCTGACCTGCCGGCTGTTCTGGAAGCTGCCAATCGTCTTTTTGGGGATGAATTTCACTTTCAACAGGCCTCATTGGAGCAATATTTTACTGCACTGGCCGAATCACTTGGAGACCGCCCGCTGCAATCAATCACTGGTGAATTGCGGGACATCAACCGCACCACGGGTCGAGATAACCGGCTGCTCCCGAATATCCTCTCTTCCCGCATTTACAACAAATTGAAAAACGAACGCACCCAGACATTGTTGGAACGCTGGGCTGAACCCTGGTCAACCATAGCCTGGTTGGAAGGAGCAGTGTATCCGAACGCATTTTTGTGGAAGGCATGGCAGTGGTTGTTGCGGAACCATCCCCACGACTCGATCGGAGGCTGCAGTATTGATCCGGTGCATGCACAGATGGAAACGCGCTTCGCCTGGGCATCCGAGATTGCCGGAGAGGTGCTGGGAGAGAGCTTTGAGCACATAACGCGCCGGATTGACCTTTCCGGTTTGAAGGGTGACGAGGCCGCTCTGGTTGTGTTTAATGGCTTGCCCTGGCCAATCGACGAGGGTATTACAGTGAAAGTTGAATTTTGGGATTTCTTCCTAAATCGTATCGCGCTAAACCATTGGGGTCCACCTGCTGTTGAAAACGAACCTGAATCCGAATTGGATGCTCCCGGGTTGTTCCGAAGGCGGGTACTCGAGCAATGGTATGGGAATCCACCAATTCTGCCGGACGCAAATTTCCGTGGCCTGCGCATTCGTCCCCTGGATGGAATTGACCCAATCGAAGTGCAAGTCGAATCCAGCGATCGCTCACACGTCCTGCGTCCTCTTGTCAGCGGACCCTCCAGCGAACGCAGGGGAGCCTGTGTGCAGGCATCTTTCAGAGCCTCGCTGCCGCCATTTGGCTATCAGGTTTATGCCGTCGCACCAACCTACACCCCAAACAGGCCGCTTGCCGTCGCCCATTCCCCCAATCTGCTCGAAAATGAGCACCTGCGTGTCGATGTGTTCCCCAATGGCACCTTCCAGATCGAGGATAAACACACCGGCCGGATCTACCGCGATCTAGGCTACTTCGAAGATGGTGGAGACTGTGGGGATGGTTACAATTATTCCAATCCTCTGCAAGATCGATTGGAAAACACACTCGGTTCATCCGTGCGTATTAGCCGCATAGCCACCGGACCGGTTGTCGAGCGAATTCGAATTGAGCAAGACTGGACGCTACCGGAAGGTTTGGATGCCTCCGGAAAGCGCCGCAGTGAAACCCGCATCGCATGTCCGTTAGTGCTAACCTTGTCATTGGCACAAAACTCGCCTCGTCTGGACCTCGAAGTGAGTTTTAAAAATCAAGTCCGCGATCACCGTCTGCGGATAGCCTTCCCCAGTGATGTGAATACTAAGGTTTCTTGTGCCAGCGCCCAATTTGATATGGTCAGCCACCCTATCAAAGTCCAACCAGTGCCGGTTGAGGCTTGGGTGGAGGATGCTCCAACTACGTTTCCACAGCAGGACTGGGTCGATCTTTCTGACGGGGAGCGCGGATTGTGCATCATCGTTCGAGGTCTGCCCGAATACGAGGTCTTGGACACTGATCGTCATGAAATCGCTGTCACATTGTTACGGGCCGTCGGTTATCTGGGTGCGGGTTATGATATGCAGACTGCTGCAGTCGGGGCCGGTCCTCATATAGCTACCCCGGAAGCCCAGATCCAGCGAGAGTTGACCTACGCGCTTTCCATTCTGCCTCATAGTGGCACTTGGGATCAAGCAGAGGTCTGGAAACAGGCATTAGCGTTTAACAACCCACCACGCACATACACTACAGGGATGGAAAAGCCCCGGAATGAAATTCCTCCTGGTACGCAACCCGTCAGGCGTTCTTTGCTGTCGGTTAAAGGACGGAATGTTATCTTGAGCGCGGTCAAGAAGGCGGAGGTCGCCGAGGCACTCATACTGCGGTTGTACAACCCATCTGATGAAGTGACCGAAGCAACGATCCAATTGCCCTTCTCCCCGGCGAGTGTTCTTCTGGCAGGCCTGGATGAGAAGTCCATGTCCGGAACAGGATGCAAAGGTTGCCATCAGAGTCGAATCCGGCGCTCTGGTGCAGGTTAAGCTGGCTCCCAGGAAAGTGGTCACCTTGAAAATGGAGCGGGAATGAGGTTGGAATTCGATGCGTTGGTTGCCGGTCACATCTGCCTTGATATCCAAACCGATCTGAGTGGAGCCGCACGTAAATCATTTGATGACATTTTCAAACCTGGCCGACTGGTGGCGACAGGGCCGGTCACCTTTTCCACCGGCGGACCGGTTATTAATACAGGCTTGGCTTAATTGTACTAGGAGATAACTATGGAAAATACTCTTCCAATCCGTAAAGCCTATTTAGTCGCAAGCGGTGATCTGCGCCTATCGGCCAACCAGTTGTGCTGGCCAGCCCAGGAATCTATGGAGAAAAAAGTTGTTGCATGTTTTGACCGAGAAGGCGTACAGATTATTCGAGCGCATGCCTTTGATCCTGTCCAGCAGCATGGGTTTATCTCTTCCCAGCGGATGGGTATGGATATTTTCCAGAATATTCCGATTAACTTACCGGTTATCGTAGCCGAATCGGTTTGGCAGTATAGCCATCATGTCCTGGCCGGACTGCGTGACCACCGAGGTCCGATCCTTACGGTTGCCAATTGGTCCGGAGAATGGCCGGGTTTGGTCGGTCTGCTCAACCTAAATGCCTGTCTTACAAAAATGGGTGTTAAGTACAGTACGATTTGGAGCGAGAATTTCGAAGACGCTTTCTTCCTGGGTAGCATTCGTCAGTGGATCAACTCTGGGAAAATCGTACACGATACCAGTCATGTCCAGGATTTTGTTCCTGCCTCGCTCCCAGATGCCGAACGTGATCTGGGCCAATCCCTGGCGCATCAACTAAGACAAAAGAAGGCAATTCTGGGAGTTTTTGACGAAGGCTGCATGGGTATGTACAACGGCATTATTGAAGATGATTTCATAAACGTCATGGGGATTTACAAGGAACGCCTTTCCCAATCTGCATTGGTGGCTGCCATGCGTACTGTCAGCAATGATGAAGCCCGGAAAATCCTAGATTGGCTGGATCAACGTGGTTTACGTTTTATTACAGGTTGCGACGATGCAACTGAACTTACCGAATCCCAGATATTCGACCAATTGAAGATGTATATCGCTGCCGTTCGTATCGCTGATTCCTTTGGATGTGACGCCATCGGGATTCAATACCAGCAGGGGTTGAAGGATATGGTTCCCGCTTCCGATCTGGCGGAAGGTCTATTAAACAATGTCGATCGTCCCCCCGTTTATGATCCGGTGAGTGGTAGGGAACTTTATCCCAACCAAGCCTTACCTCACTTCAATGAAGTTGATGAAGGATCGGGAGTAGATGCATTGGTCACCAACTGGGTTTGGAGAGCAATCGGTCTCGATCCGGCCACTACCCTACACGACATCCGTTGGGGGCGGCGATTTCGAAATGATGTGATCGATGACTTTATTTGGTTGTTCGAAATTTCAGGGGCCGTCCCGGCTTCTCACTTTGTGAATGGTTATGCTGGAGCGGTAAGCGAACGTCAACCGCCCATGTACTTTCCACTAGGTGGGGGAACCCTAAAGGGTGAGAGTAAACCGGGAGAAATCGTCTGGAGCCGGGTGTTTATCATGGACGGAAAAGTTCATGCCGACCTTGGACGCGGAACAGTGGTTTCTCTGCCGGATGTAGAAATCCAGAAGCGTTGGAAATCCACCACCAGGCAGTGGCCGATCATGAACGTGGTACTGCACGGTGTAAGCCGAGACCAGATGATGGCGCGTCATAAAGCAAACCACATCCAGGTTGCATATGCCACAGATGAAAAATTAGCTGATACAGCCCTTGCGGTCAAGGCAACAATGTTTGATGAGTTGGGTATTTCTGTCCACCTGTGTGGCGAAGTTCGAGTTCAATTGTAATAATCATGCTTCGATATTAGTTGACCTACGGGTAGATTTATTCACTTATTAGTAGGTACTTGAAAACAACGTAATTACCCGAAAGCAGCGAACGAGGGTAGATTTTGAATAACGTTTGCAAAAGAGTAAAATCATATTATCCATAGTTTTATCATCGATATTCAAAGCATCTGCTTCCAGGAAAATCAATCTTTTGTTTGTAGGTGCCGAAGAGTGTGTCGCGAGATTATTTGGAAAACTACGAAATCGCTCTTTATTAGAGGGAATTGTACACAAGGGGTCTGATGGATCTAGCTGCTCGCAATTGATTTGGTAAAAATAGTTCTTCAGAACGAATCTAAACTCTGGCTGACAATTATCCCCTTCTGGAGTTATTTTTAGGAACTAATTCCTACAAAAATTCAGCGCCCCAAGATCCGGCGAGATTGGGGCTGCTTCCCTGCGCTGGCTGCCTGCTGGCGCAGGGACTTTTATGTAAAAACCGGTAAATTCAGCTCCTCGCCGAGGACTTGAACCTCGAACCTAGCGGTTAACAGCCGCCCGCTCTGCCATTGAGCTAGCGAGGAAGGCAGGCGGGATTATATAGTCAAGCCCCCACTCTGTCAAGTTTAATAAAAAAGTTTTCTCTTTTCAGAAGACGCAGTATAATCCGGCAAGTCTTAGCATAGCGAAAAGGAGAAAGAGATGCGCAAGCTTTTCTTAATGGGTATCTTGGTATGCATGTTGGCTCTGTCCCTTTCTGCCTGCGGAGCCAGGTCAACCGACCCGGCCTCCAAGGCAGTTGAAGATTATTTGACCGCGCTGGTCAATCAAAACTCCTCCAAACTCACTGCACTTTCCTGCGCCAGTTGGGAATCAGATGCCTTGCTCGAACTGGATTCTCTTCAAGCCGTTAAAACCCGCCTGGAGGGTTTGTCGTGCACAACTTCCGGAACCGATGGAACTACCTCCCAGGTCAAATGCCAGGGAAAGATCGTGGCTACCTATAATGGAGAAGACCAGACGCTTGACATCTCGGCACGGACGTACCAGGTTCAACAACAGGGTGGAGATTATCTGGTGTGTGGATATCAATGAAATTTCGGCTCTTCACACGTGAAAACTTGTGGGCGATGGTTTTTTGCCTGATTCTGGTGGCTCTGGTGATTCTTACCGCCAGTAGCGCTCCAATCTGGATTTATCAGGGCTTTTAATGACGCTGGTGTTTATCCTCATTTCCATTGCCATAGCGGCGACATTGGGTTTGGTAACGCGCAAACACGGGCGCGTAACCACGTTATTGATCTTCAGTGTCCTGGCGATATATGTCCTGCAACCGGCTCTGCCAGTACGTGGTCTGGATTTTTGGCTGCCAACAGCAACCCTGGGATTGACCGTGCTTGCATGGGTGGTAACCACGCCGCGAGAGCAACGCAATTGGAAAGCCAATTGGCCAGCTGCTGCCCTCCTGGGTGGGATTGTTTTGGCTTTGGGCCTGACGCGATATCTGGGGATATCCCTGCCGTTGACCGCTTCCCGCCCCCCGCAAACCTTGTCATTGCTGATTATGATGGCCGTTATCACCCTGGGGGTTTTTGTTTTATGGCGTTTATCCAAGCCCGGAAAGCTACTTTTAAGCCTGGCTTTTCTCCTGGTCATATTGATTTTTGCGGTCCTGAAAGTCCCTGCTCTGGGAACTTGGGTCAGCAGGATTTTGAGGAGTTGGAACGGGCAGGATACTTTGTTAGCCTCTTCCCTGGATATCCGTTGGCTGGGTTTTTCCTATATCGCCTTCCGCATGTTGCACACGCTGCGTGACCGTCAGACTGGGCGTCTGCCTGGGGTTTCCCTATCCGAATATGTCGTATATGTCATATTTTTTCCGGCACTCGCTGCCGGACCGATCGACCGAATTGAGCGTTTCATTGGAGATTTACGCCGTCCTCTGGTATTGACCATCCCTGATTATGGGGAATCTGGCAAACGCATTCTGGTCGGTTTGTTCAAGAAATTCGTTATTGCGGATGTTCTGGCGCTTCTGGCTTTGAATGCTACCGACGCAGTCCAGGTCCGCAGCGTCGGTTGGGCCTGGGTGTTATTGTATGCCTATGCATTTCAGATCTATTTCGATTTCAGCGGTTATACCGATATCGCCATCGGGATTGGGGAGTTGCTGGGGTTTCACTTGCCGGAAAACTTTAAAGCCCCTTACTTGAAGCAGAATCTGACTCTATTCTGGAATAACTGGCATATGACGTTGACACAGTGGTTTCGCGCTTATTTCTTCAACCCGCTCACCCGGGCGTTGCGCTCGGGGAAGAAGCGCATTTCCATTCCAGTCATTATTCTTATTACCCAGCTCGCCACCATGTTGTTGATCGGATTATGGCACGGAGTAGCCCTAAACTTTATTGCCTGGGGTTTATGGCATGGGGTCGGGTTGTTTATCCACAACCGCTGGTCAGACTTGACCAAGCCCAAGTTTTCTGCCTTGTCTTCAGGCTGGCAAAAGATCCTAAATATCGGTGGAGTAGTGTTGACGTTTAACTTCGTAGCCCTTGGATGGGTATTTTTTGCCTTGCCTAGCCTTTCGATGTCCGGCATTTTCCTGCAAAAACTGATCGGTCTGGCGTGATGGACAAGGAGTGTGAGTGAGCGGTCGGTTTTTACGTAATGTCCTCTTGAAAGGACTGGCGCTGTTTATCCTGCTTGACCTGCTGTTTGTGGCGATCGATCCGGCTGGGTTGGGCAAGCTCTCGCTCTACAATCACCTGTTTCAGGGCCGGTTACGTTTCCCCTTTGGAGAAGACTCTTCGCAATCGTATAATTTGAGTTTATTCAATTTGGATGCCATGTTTGCCTCCCACATAATTGCCGCAGGAACCAAACCTGTTGGCGAATATCGCGTCATCGTGGTTGGCGATTCATCCATCTGGGGCACGCTCCTGCAGCCCGAACAAACTCTAGCTGGACAGCTCGACGCAGCCGGATTGAACATGTGCGGGAAGACCGTGCGGGTTTATAACCTGGGGTATCCGACCATTTCCTTGACCAAGGATCTGATGGTTTTGGATTATGCCATGCGTTACCAGCCGGATTTGATCATCTGGCCGATGACTCTTGAAGCGTTTCCCTTGGATAAGCAATTGTCCAGCCCGATCGTCGCCAACAATGCTTCCAGTGTCGATGATCTGATTTCCAACTACGACCTGTCCTTCAGCCCGGATGATCCCGCTCTCGTCCGCCCGGATTTTTGGGATAAGACCCTGATCGGCCAGCGTCGTCCCCTGGCTGACCTGTTGCGTCTGCAATTGTACGGCGTGTTATGGTCAGCCACCGGGATCGACCAAACTTACCCGTCGAACTATGAACCCGCTCAATTGGACTATGATACAGGTACTTCCTTCCATAACATGCTCCCGCCTACCTTGGATCAATCTCAATTGGCGTTCGGCGTTCTGAAAGCCGGCTTGCAGGCTGCCGGTTCCACCCCCATATGGATAGTCAACGAACCAATGTTGATTAGTAACGGAAAGAATAGCGATATCCATTACAATTTCTTTTATCCGCGTTGGGCATATGATCAATGGCGGCAGATCATGGCCACGCAAGCTTCTGATCATGGCTGGAATTATCTCGACCTTTGGGACCTTGTTCCTGCCAGCCAGTTTACCAACAGTGCCATCCACATGACTCCGGTGGGTGAAGCCCTTCTTTCCGGCCAAATTCAACAAAAAATCTTTACTTCAGAGCAAAATTGTCCATGAAAAAACAAATAAACCTTTTATTGTTAACGATGCTTGTTTTTCTGTCCGCTTGTGCGACTCCCTCTTGGGGGCGGGCGCGCTCAGCCCCATTGGCGCCAATCTCTACCTCAACCTCAACTCCCACCCGCGATCCAGCGACACCGACGCCTTTCACCCTTCCCACTGATACTGTTGTGCCTCTCACAACCAACCTGTCAGATACGCCTCCAGCTCCCACTCCGACGTTGATCCCGGATGCATATAAAAGCATGCCGATCGTCCCGGTGGTATCGGCACGCATGATCGCGGTTTATCAGGCCGGACTTGCGGCTGGACGGGATCCGACGCACTTTTCCAAGATAGGCGATTGCCAAAACATCACGACGTATTTCCTGGCAGATTTTGATAATCCTAAGGATTATAGTTTGGGGTCCCAATATGCATTTCTTCAGCCTACCATCGATCATTTTGCAGGTTCATGGTCGCGCGAAAGCCTGGCAGTGAAACCCGGATTAAATGTAGCTGCAGCCCTGAACCCATTTTGGGCCGATCAGAAACAATGTAATCCTGGCGAAACTCCCATCGCCTGCGAAGTCAGGGTATACAACCCCAGTATTGTCACGGTCAGTATGGAAGAATCCTGGTCGGGTGACCTTGTTAAATACAATATGTACCTGCGCAAGATAGTGGAATACCTGCTCTCTCAAAATGTTGTTCCCATTTTGGCCACTCGCGCCGAATTGCCGGGCAGCACGAATAGTATCAATGAGGTAGTCACACGCGTGGCGTATGATTACCAACTTCCACTTTGGAACCTCTGGGCTGCAACCAATCCTTTACCCTCTCACGGATTGACTGCGGATGGATTCCACCTTACCCAGGCGCGCGACTTTTTCGATGACCCGCTGAGGATGGAAGAAGGCTGGCCCTGGCGTAATTTGACGGCTCTGGAGGCCATTGACGCGGTTTACCGCGGCGTAAATGGACTGCCGTAACTGGTTATGAATAAAGCGATAAGCCTGATACTTCTCTGCATCTTCCTGACAGCTTGTAGTGGATCCAATGGAATTGTCGTGACAACTATCCCACCTGCTTTAAATTTTACAGCCACACAGACTTTTACAGTCACACCAAAGACAACGTTACAACCTAGTGCGACTTTTACCCCAAGCCCAACTTCAATTACGCCCCTGGCCCCAGGTGACTGGCAGGAATGGCCGGTGGTGCCGGTCGTCCAACCAGAAATGAAGACCGTTTACGAACGTGGCTTGGTGCTAGGCAACAACCCGGGAGCTTTTTCGAAAATTGGCGATGGCGAGATCTCGACTGTCTGGTTCTTGACTCAATATGACCGTGCTCCCTCAGATTATCGCCTCGGTTCCTATACAGATTTACTGCCCGTGATCGAGCACTTTTCCGGTTCCTTCGCATGGGTTGGATCGGCTGCCGGGCGTGGCTATGACACGACGATTATCCTGGGTCGGGTTCTGACCGGAACCCCGGGTTGTAACCTGGGCAAATCCCACTTGGATTGCGAATTGCGGGTCCACCACCCGTCTTTCGCCATCATTTCGATGGGAACCAACCAGATCCATCAGCCTGAGATATTCCAGTCCGGAATGAAACAAATTATCGAGCGACTTTTGGCTGCCGGGGTCGTACCTATTCTTTCCACCAAGGCCGATAACCGGGAGGGCGACTATCGGATCAATTGGATTATCGCCGACCTGGCCTATCAATATAACCTGCCCTTGTGGAATTTCTGGCGTGCAGTCCAGCCATTACCGGATCATGGCTTGCAAGCTGATCAGGAGCATCTCACCTACGCATATAATGATTTTGGGAATCCTGCCAACTTTCAATATGCCTGGCCCTGGCGAAATCTGACCGCCTTGCATGTCCTGGATGCCGTTAGTAAGGCCGTAAGCAGTCAGCCATAATCTGGAAAAAGTCCCTATTTCGAGATGAAGAAACTCACTTTCATATTCATGCTGATTTTCGTGTTCAGTGCCTGCCAGGCTCCGGTCTTGGGTGAGCCGGCTGCAACATTAAGTCCGTCTACATTGTCACAAACGGCAAGTCCAACCAACCCGATTGCTCCCCCGCCTGAAACTATTGTGGCGCCTACTTTGGCACTTACTCCAACGGCTATCCAGGAATCGCGCCTTCCGGCAGAGCAATGGCAGGAATGGCCGGTTGTTCCAACGGTCACGCAGCGTGCCATCGAAATCTACCGGACTGGCCTGACCATGGGCCTGAATCCACATGCCTTTTCGAAAGTGGGCGATTGCCAGAGTGTTAAAGCGGCTTTTATGGGTTATTTTGATATCCCGGAACGCTATTCTCTGGGCACCAATTACGCTTATCTTCAGCAAACCATCGATAACTTTGCCGGGCATTTCAATACGGACGGGCAAGCCGTCCGCGGTGGATTTAACGCCGCCGCCGTCCTTTCCCCATTATGGGCTGATCCCAAAGCCTGCTTGCCGGGAGAGAATCCGCTGGAATGCGAACTGCGTGTAACCAAGCCAATCATCGTTATTGTCAGTCTGGAAGTGTGGTGGGATGGTCGTACGCCTCAGCAGTATGAAAAGCTCATGCGGCAGATCATTGATACCATCATCACGCATGGCGCGGTGCCGATCCTGGCGACCAAGGCCGATAATGTCGAGGGTAATAACAGCTTGAATCTGACCACCGCCAGACTGGCGCTTGAATATGACCTTCCGCTCTGGAACTTTTGGAGGGCAGTCCAGCCCTTACCCGATCACGGCATGGATATGCAACGCAACGACGGGTTTCACATTTCCACCGACGCCTGGAGCACACGCAGTTTCACCGGACTTGAAGCGCTCGATAGTGTCTGGCAGGGCTTATTGAACGCCGCCCCAGTCAACGTCACAACCCAAATTCCTGTACTGACAGCCACTCCTGGCGCCATCCCGACCACACCGCCGGATTTGGCGCCCACGTCCACACCAACTGCCGGTCCAACTCCTTCTGGTGGCTCTAATCGCATAATTTTTGGCCTGGCAGGGCGAACCGGTGAAGAATATCAATACCTGGGTGTATACCTGCTCGATTTGGATGCACGCAAGACCAGCCAGATTTTTGGGACTGGGGTGCGCTTTCAATCCGCCTCCCGGGATGGCAATTACCTGTTGGTTAGTGACGGTTCGGCGCTGTATCGAACGAATGTGGATGGCGCATACCCCCTGCTGATAACCGGTTCTCTCTATCCTTTCGGCCTAACGGATGCGATCTGGTTGCCGGATGGGCAGATTGCAGCATTATTGGCAGGCGCTGGCTCAACCCACATCACCATTTTCGCATCGGATGGAGGCACCGTCCGGGAATTTTCCAAACCGGATGCATCCCCCGTGGAGTTATTCCCCTCTTCGGATGCCGATCATATATATTGGGCGAGCGGTTCTTGTACTTCGCCGGGTGTTTGTAAGAAAGATGGGTTGTGGGTTTCGAGCTCGGATGGTAACTCTACGCTTGCCTTGCCTAATATGCAAGACCCTGCTCTTTCCCGGGATGGTTCGCAGTTGGTTACTGTTCCAACCACCCTGGCAGATCTGGATCAGCTCATTTTTACCTCCCCGGATGGTGGCAACCCGCGCTACTTTCCGTTGCCGGGCAACGCCTTGGTTTCGTATAGCTGGTCGCCTGGCGGGCACGCATTGGCGGCGATGGTTGCAAACGTGAGTGATTATTTGGGGAAGGTGCTAAACAACCGGAATTTCGTGGTCGATTCGCAGTCCTTTACTGTCAGGGAGTATACCCAAAATACCTTGCTAAACCCGTACGTGCTCTGGTCGCCAGATGGCACTTCCCTGTTTTGGATTGGGACTCTCTCCGATGGCACCTCCTTTTCGATCGGAGGCAGCCAGGTAAACCTGGGTAGCCAGCAGATCAGCAATTTTGATGAAGCAATCGGGCAATCCAGCCAAGCGTATTTATCCATCACCAGTGCTGTCTGGTTGCCGCTCCCATGATATGATAAGTGCCGGATTAATCTTGATTGAATTGGAGGAACATATGAATTCCGATGAAATAAGTGCGAAGCTTGCTGATTACCTGTCGAAAGAAATTTTGAACCAACCCAACCGCGCCATACAGCCCGGCGAAGCGTTGTTATCCAGTGGTTTGATCGATTCATTTCACCTGGTCGACCTGGCATTATTCGTGGAAGACAATTTTGGAGTACATATTGATGATTCCGAGCTGAATGCATCGACCTTTGACAGTCTGAACGGGCTCGTTTCTTTAATTCAATCTCGCCAGTGACATGCCAAATTTTTCTGAGCTTTTGAAGGACCATTATGAGAGAACGCCTGATAAAGTCAGCGTTACCATCCTTCATACCGGTCAAACCGATCGGCCGGTAACCTACCAGGAATTAATTCGTGGAGCCTCGGGTTATGTGCAAACGTACACCCGGGAAGGTGTTCAGCCAGGTGATGTGGTCCTGCTGATATTGCAGCATGGGATAGATCTGCTATATGCCTACTATGGTGCTATCCTCCACGGAGCCATCCCATCCATAATGCCTTTTCTGACTGAAAAGCTCCTGCCTGAACGCTATCGGGCCGACCTGGCAGCGCTTGTTTCTGTCACCCAACCGACCGGAATTGTCACCTATCGGGATTTCGAGCCGGAGGTACGCGCTGCCCTCAAGCCCGGAGAAGATTCGGTGAAAACCGTCATTGTAAGTGACCAGGCCGATGGGCCTTGTGAACCAGATTTTGACCTGTTTTGGGGGGTACGGCGGATGCCCAATGATATTGTCCTGTTGCAGCATTCCTCCGGTACCACCGGCCTGCAGAAGGGCGTGGCGCTTTCGCACCAGGCGGTCATCAATCAGTTGATGGATTATGGAGCCGCCCTCCACTTGAGTGACCGGGATGTTTTTGTATCCTGGCTGCCGCTTTACCACGATATGGGATTGATCGCTTGCTGGCTGATGCCTGTCCTGCTGGGGAATTCCCTGGTGATCATGTCGCCGTTCGAATGGATTCGGGCGCCTTATCGCTTGTTACAAGCTGTCTCGCGGTACAAAGGCTCGCTTTCCTGGCTTCCGAATTTTGCTTACAATTTCTGCGCACAGAAGATCCGCGACCGGGACCTGGAGGGAGTTGATCTTTCCTCCTGGCGAGCCATTTCGGATTGTTCAGAGCCCATGCGCTGGGATTCCCTGCAAGCTTTCTATGAGCGTTTCAAGACGTTGGGGTTACGGCATGAGGCCTTGACCACCTGCTATGCCATGGCTGAGAATGTTTTTGCGGTTACCCAGGGAGGCATTGACGGTCCGGTGGTCTATGAGGATGTCGACCGCGATAGTCTGCAAATCGAAAAAATCGCCCGTTTGGCGGAACCTGGTCGGCCAACCATCCGGATGTTGGGAGCCGGAAAGTCCATCGTGAATACTTCCATCCACATTCTGGATGCCACAAACCACCTATTACCCGATAGACAGGTCGGCGAAGTTGCCTTGAAGAGTAACTGTATGCTAAGTGAATATTATCATCGACCGGACGCCACACAAAAGGCTTTCGTGGAGGGTTGGTATTTAACCGGTGATTTTGGTTACTTGGTGGACGGCGAACTATATATTACAGGCCGGAAGAAAGACCTGATTATCGTCGGGGGAAAGAATATTTACCCGCAAGACCTGGAATTGCTGGCGTATGAGGTCGCAGGTGTGCATGCCGGCCGCGCCTCTGCCTTCGGTGTATTCAATGATGCTACCGGCACGGAGGACGTCGTTATGGTGGCTGAGGTGGACACTGATGACCCTGATGAAAAGCAGAAGATCTCGGATGCGATCCGTGCCACTGTAACTCGTGGCTCCGCAGTTGCCTTGCGTCACGTACACCTTGTGGGTAAGCATTGGCTGGTAAAAACTTCCAGCGGCAAGACGGCTCGCTCTGCAAATCGTGAGAAATTCATAAAAGAAATGAGTGAATTGGGACAATCTTATTAATTGTTGATCGCCGGTGGCTTAAGCGCTCTGGCGACTTTCTTGATGTCTTTGAAAAAAAAACCATCCCCGAAGGGTTGATTTCCTTCGGGGATGGTTATCAATTTTGTCTATCCGGTCGGCAGGCGATTTTCAAGGGTACGGTTGAAAATCTCTTCCTGTTCCTCATTGGTGTTTGTCTTGGCCTTCCTGGCTTTGGTATGCTTATTGGCACGCTCCTCGGCTTTTTGGAAAGCAATCTGAAAAGCGGTCAGTTCTGGTTCTCTTGATTCGGGTTCTTCACTATAATCTTCTTGCTTCTTGCTTTTCTTGGCGTGTCCCTTGCGAGGTTCTGGTTTGTTTACTTCCGCCATAACTTCTTCTGGTTTGGGCGTGGCCGCTTTAATACTCAGGCGGATTTGTTTTTTCCGGCGATCCACATCCAGGATCTTTGCTTCGACTTCGTCGCCAACTTTCAATATTTCCGCAGGGTTTTTGACGTAATCGTGCGAAATCTCGCTGACGTGTACAAGACCCGGGCGTTCTGCCCCAATATCCACAAATGCGCCGTAAGATTCAAGTCGTTCGACCTTGCCTTTTACCAACATATCGGGTTTCATTTCGCGCCATTCGAGCATGAGAGGTTCGACCATGGTCAATTCGATTCGATCATCATGCACCCGTCGTACCCAGATGTCGATGGTCTGCCCAACCTGGACCACGTCCTCGACTCGGTTTACTGAATCTTTTTGCAATTGCGAGATATGGATTACACCGGGTACTTTTTGCCCGACGTCCACAATAGCCCCCGCAATGGTGGTTTTAATGACTTTGCCTGTCAGATGTGCCTTCGGTTGCAGCGCGCTTTCAGGCGCCGCGTTTGTTGTTTCCATAGCGATACTCCAGTGAATTTGTGATTTGAGCCGAAGGCGGATTATACCTTTGATGACGGTTTGCGTCAACCAGCCATCTTCGATATGCACACATTTCACAAATTGGGAGTGTTACATTCCCCCCATGTATGCCAGTCCAACCGTACCGGGACCTGCATGTGTACCAATGACCGGGCTGACAGATGCAAAAATCTGCTCGATTGGGTGGATTTCAGCCACGGCAGCCATTAGTGCTGCCCTGGCGTCGGCTTCAGCGTTGGCGTGTAACGTTGCTAGCCTGACCGGATTTCTACCGGCGGTGCGTTCGATTACCAGCTCGACCATCCGGTTGATGGCTTTACGTTTTGTGCGCACCTTTTCGATCGATTCGATCCGACCATCTCGCAGTTCTAGGATAGGTTTGATATTCAATGCCGAACCAAGCATGGCTTGCGCGCTCCTCCAATTCGTCCGCCGCGCCGCAGGAATTCCAAAGTATCCACTACGAAATATACACCGGTATGCTTGCGGGCTTGTTCCGCGATTTCTTTGCATTCTGACAGGCCGGCGCCTGACTGGGCAGCTCGGGCGGCAGCCAATACATGGAAACCCATTGCCATAGCAGTGGTGTTTGAGTCGAGGATGACAATCTTATTGGCTGCCTTGGGGAGCATTAATTTTGCCTGGTCAGCCGATTGCATGGTTCCTGAGAGCTTGGCGGAAATGAAAATGCCCAGAACGTCGTATCCCTGCTCGAGTAATTTCTCGAAGGTCGATTTCATGGTGACGATCGCCACCTGTGACGTGGTGGGCATTATCTTTGCAGTTTTGAGTTTCTTGTAAAAATCGTTCGGTTGGATGTCTACCCCGTCTTGGAAGGTTTCTTCCCCCCAAATTAGGATCTGCGGGGTAACGGAGATGGCATATTGATTGACCAGCTCATCCGGTAGATAAGCGGTGCTGTCCGTAACTAGCGCAACTTTTGACATGCTGGCTCCTGGGAAGGGGGGATAGAACTTGTAGCTGGTATAACACTGCTTATCATCCTTTAGTCGCGGCAAGTAAAAATTATTAAAAAAAAGCCTCCCAATAATTACTCCACTCGGAGGCATGCTATTCGCAGTGCAAGGATTTTGCTGGGATGTCTAAATACCTGTCACAAATGCCAGCGCTACCGTTCCGGGTCCGGCGTGCGTGCCGATAACCGGGCTGAGTGGGCTTTGTAGCGATTCCACGGGATTGAATCTGTGCCTGGCGGTCTCGAGCAGCGCCAACGCCTCTTCTTCCGCATTGGCGTGAACCGTCGCCAACCGGATGGGGGAGTTTCCACCCATTTTTTCCTCGGCCAGGTCCAGCATGCGCTCGAGTGCTTTGCGTTTGGTGCGGATTTTTTCCACAGGTTCGATCTTGCCATCCTGAAGCTCAAGGAGCGGCTTGACTTTGAGGATGGTTCCCAGCATGGCCTGTGCGCCGCCAATCCGCCCGCCGCGCCGCAGGTATTCCAGTGTTTCCACCACGAATAGTACACCGGTTTGGTCACGCGTTTTTTCGGCCAGTTTTTGACAGTTCGCCAAGTTTTCACCTGCCATGGCTGCACGCGCAGCTGTTAATACTGGCCAGCCCATTGCCATCGTGGTTGCCTGGGAATCTAGGATCTCCACTTTCTCTTTCCCTTTTCGTAACATTTCCCTGGCTTGTCGGGCTGAATCAATGGTTCCTGATAGGTGCGAAGAAATAAAGATGCCTAGTATGTCGTAATCCTGTTCGAGCAATCTCTCGAAGGTGTTTGTCATGGAAATTACGGTTGCCTGGGAGGTGGTAGGGATTATTTTGGAGGTCTGCAGGCGAATGTAGAACTCATTTGGCGAAATATCCACGCCATCTTCGTAGGTTTCATCTCCCCAAATAACCACCAGAGGAACCACAGAAATGTTCAATTGTTTCATTAGCGGAATGGGGATGTATGCAGTACTGTCAGTGACAATTGCTACTTTGGACATAAGTTCTCCTGGCGCAAGGTATGTTAGTATTGTACTGTTATTGTTACCTCGCTGCAATGTCATACCCATTCTGGATAATCAGTAAATATTAGCTGCTGGTGTGCAGCCCCCTTGTACATCCTGATTACAGCTCGGCTTTGTGGCTTCTTTCATATTTCCTTGACCACCAGCAGGTTCTGGGCTAAAATCTGTCCGCCTTCGGGCATTTGTTGTTTATTAATGAGGAAACGAGCCATCCCTATCATCCTGAGAAACAAAGCAATCTGCCTGGATAGCCGTTTCTTCTCAAACCCTCTTTTTCGATAGGAAGAATTAAATCAGCTTTATGTTCGAAACCCTGACCGGACGACTTAATCAAGTTTTCGACGGTTTGAAGCGGCGCGGCAAACTGTCTGTTGCGGACGTCGACGCCGCCATCCGCGAAGTACGTCTTGCTCTGCTGGAGGCGGATGTTCATTACAGCGTTGTCAAGACCTTTATTGCTAATGTCAGGGAGCGTGCTGTCGGTGCGGAGGTTTCGAAAGCTCTTAACCCTGGCCAGCAGGTTATTAAAATTGTAAATGAGGAATTGATCGGCACGCTCGGGCAGCCTGCTTCTCTGAATTTAACTGGTGATAAGCCGCGTACGCTCTTGCTGGTAGGGTTGCAAGGCTCGGGTAAGACCACCGCAGCCGGCAAGTTGGCCAACTTTTTACGGGCGCGAGGCGAGCGCGTAATGCTTGTGGCAGGCGACCCTTACCGTCCCGCCGCAGCCGAACAATTACAGGTTTTAGGTCGGCAACTGGATGTACCGGTGTTTTTCGAAGCCAATGTTGCTCCACCAGAACTTGCCGGTCATGCCCTCGAGAAGGCCAGGAATGGCGGCTTTAGCGTGGTCATTATCGATACTGCCGGACGGTCCCAGCTAGACGAGACTCTGATGGATGAGTTGAAAGCCATCACCCGGAAAACCTCTCCGGTGGAGAACCCTCCTGGTAGTGGATGCCATGATTGGTCAGGAGGCTTTGCACGTCGCTGAAGGGTTCAAGCAAACCCTTCCCTTGACCGGCCTAATAATGACCAAACTGGATGGCGATTCACGCGGTGGTGCGGCCATCTCGATCCGTTCGGTCACAGGCATCCCGATCAAATTTGTCGGGACCGGCGAGAAATTGGACGCACTCGAAGCCTTCCAGCCCGAAAGATTGGCCTCCCGCATCCTGGGCATGGGCGATGTTCTTGGCTTGATCGAAAAAGCAGAGGCCGCATTTGATGAAAAACAGGCTCTGCAACAAGCCGAGAGGCTTTCCAAAGGGGAGTTCTCTTTGGAAGACCTGGCTGAAATTATGCGCTCTTCTAAAAAGATGGGTCCGCTGAGCCAGATGGTGGATATGCTCCCTGGCGATATGGGCAAAGCCGCCAGGAATGTTTCTCCCGAAGACATGGAGAATCAATTCAAGCGCACTGAAGCTATCATCGGTTCCATGACCACGGTCGAACGGCGCAATCCGGATGTCTTGAATGCCAGTCGCCGCAGGCGCATCGCCTTCGGGTCAGGTACTCAGGTGCAGGATGTAAATCGACTGATCAAGCAATTTCGTGAGATGCAAAAATTAATGAAAACATTGCAAAAGACGGGCGGTCGAGGCCTGTCACGCTTGTTCGGTTAGTGTTAAAATGAAGGGATGGTAGCACACGCTGCCATTTATCATATTCAGGTTTTCAGCTCCGCACGGTACACTCCTTTCGTGCCCTCCCCGTGTCAGGTACTGGACCAAAATCTAAACAATTCTAGAAGGAGAAACACCCCGATGGTTCGTATTCGTCTTCGCCGTACTGGTTTGAAAGGCCAGCCGTCATATCGTATTGTTATCGCGGACAAGGAAAGCCCTCGCGATGGCCGTTTCCTGGAAATTGTGGGTTTCTATAATCCCCGCACGCAGCCAGGAACCCTTGAAATCAAGGAAGACCGTATTTATGAATGGATGAATAACGGTGCTCTTCCAACCGATTCAGTGGCTCAATTGTTCAGAACGTCTGGCACCACTGAACGTTATGAAAGACTCAAGAAAGGCGAGTCTGCTGAAGTATTGTTGGCTGAGGCTGAGCAAGCGAAAACCGCCCGAGCCTCCAATAATAAGACCAGCCGGTAATTAATATTTTGAAACCGGGTACGTTACAACGCTCCCGGTAACTAAAATAATCGAGATGTCATGAAAGTATTAACAGAATACATCGCCAAATCCCTGGTGGATCACCCGGAAGACGTTGTGGTGGAAGAAATCCGTCATGGCAACCGGGTAACGCTCGAACTCACTGTCGCAAAAGACGACATGGGCCGCGTTATTGGCAGAGGTGGCCGAGTGGCGAACGCCATTCGTACTCTATTGCGGGTCGCCGCAGAGCATGATGGTTGCCAGGCTACCCTGGATGTGGTTGAACCATAGCCAAAACATATGTCCGGGCATGCTGATAAACCGGCAGGCTCGCCGGCAGCTGGCGAGCCTGCTTTTTTGGCTGTAGGAAAGATTCGCCGGTCGCACGGTGTCACCGGGGATGTTCTGGTGGAAATCTATACGGATTTCCCGGAGCGCCTACAACCTGGTATGGTCGTTTTCGCCGGGGAGAAACACCTTCCCCTAAATATCAAACGGCAACGCTATCATAATGACGGCGTGCTGCTGACTTTTGACGGGATAACCACCCCCGAACAAGTCGGCCGATTTAGGAACCAAGTTCTCTATGTTTCGAAGGCGGAATTCACCGGAATTGCCGGATGGCGAATATTATTTTCACGAACTTTTCGGCCTTTCCGTGGTGGATGAGACCGGTGCCCTGCTTGGCGAGGTGACCGAGATCATTCAAACTGGAGCGAATGACGTTTACGTGGTGAAGGATCGGTTTGGTCGGGAAATCCTGCTTCCAGCCATTGCAGAAGTCGTCTTGAGTGTTGATTTGGCAAAGAAGCAAATGAAGGTGCATCTTCTTCCGGGGCTGGTGGATGACGGGGATCATGCAGGCTGAGTCTTACTTTAGATTTGGTAATGGATAAACGTTACTGGGTAGGTTTAATCTGGTCAAAGGTATCGGGGCTGTTCGTTTTCAAGCCCTGCGTGATCATTTTGGCGATTTGTCGCTCGCCTGGCAGGCTCCTTTGGACGCGCTACAGGCTGCGGGGCTCAGTCCCAGGTTGGCTGAGCGTGTTTTGCAAATCCGTGCAGGTGTAGATTTGGATAAGGTCATGTCCAGGATCTCGGAGAAGGGTATTAAAATCCTGACCTGGGAAGATGATCTATACCCACCCCGCTTACACGAAATTGATCAACCGCCCCCTGTTTTGTATGTGCGTGGTGAAGTTACTGCGGAGGATGCCTGGTCTGTTGCTGTGGTAGGAACACGCCGTGTCAGCGCCTACGGACGCCAGGTTACTGAAGAATTGGCTGCCTTTCTGGCCAATAATGGCGTTACGATTGTTTCTGGGTTGGCGCGTGGGGTGGATGGAATCGCCCACCAGGCTGCTTTAAAAGCCGGTGGCCGTACGATTGCCGTGCTGGGATGTGGCGTGGACCGGATCTACCCCCCCGAACATGTCCAGTTGGCCGAAAAAATGATCGCCCAGGGTGCCATTATTAGCGATTACGCGCCTGGAACCCCGCCGGATGCCTCCAATTTCCCTCCTCGGAACCGAATAATTTCCGGGCCTTTCCATGGCCACGGTGGTGGTTGAGGCCGGCGAGACAAGTGGGGCGCTTATTACAGCCCAGTTCGCGGTCGATCAGGGACGTGAGGTCTTTTCTGTCCCGGGTAATATTTTCGCACCGCAAAGCAAGGGTACCAACCGCCTGATTGCCCAGGGAGCTCACCCGCTGCTCTCTTCCCGAGATTTGTTGGATGTTCTGAACCTGACGCGTGTAACTGAACAGCGCCAGGTGCGGCAGATCCTTCCAGGAGATGAAACCGAAGCGAAATTGTTAGGCGTTTTGACCCAGCAGCCTCTGCATATGGACGATATTTGCAATAAAACCGATCTGCCGATTGAACGAGTATCCGCCACGCTGGTGATGATGGAACTCAAAGGGTTGGTGCGCCAGGTTGGTGGGATGAACTACATTGCAGTGCGTGAGATGGAAAGCGAGTACAAGGTATAAGAATGAAGCATACATATGCAGTAATTATGGCTGGTGGTGGTGGTACTCGTCTATGGCCAGTTTCGAGGAAAAAACATCCCAAACACGTTTTGCCTTTACTGGAGGAACGTACGCTTTTCCAGAGTACGCTGGACCGGTTAGAAGGATTCATTCCCGCCGATCGGATTTTGGTAGTGACGACCGCCGAACAAGCGGATGAGCTCAAGAAACAGGCTCCACAACTCTCCCAGTCCAATTTCCTGATAGAACCCGAACCGCGTGGAACGGCTTCGGTTATTGGCCTGGCTGCTACGGTATTATTGAAACGGGATCCCGAAGCCGTCATGCTGGTGCAGACTTCGGATCATTTTATCCGCAATCATGAAAATTTCCGTCAGGTAATGCGGATAGCCGTACAGGTGGCTCGCAAAGATTATTTGGTTACGCTGGGGATTGCTCCCACTTTTCCATCCACCGGTTATGGATACATCCAGCGCGGTGTGGCTCTGCAGGAACAATTCGATTATCCGGTCTACCGGGTCCTGAAGTTCACAGAGAAACCGGATGAAGCCACGGCAGAAGCAATGCTGGCTGGCGGAGACTTTTCCTGGAATTCAGGGATGTTCATCTGGCGTGTCGATCGGATTTTGGAAGAATTTTCCCTTCAGATGCCGGAGTTGAAAGAGACCTTGGACCGGATTGGGGCAGCCTGGGGTACCCCTGACCAGGGCAAAGCCCTTAAAACCGAATGGCTGCGACTCAAGTCGGAGACGATCGACTACGGGATCATGGAACATGCCTCCAATGTGGCAGTGTTACCTGCCAGCGGTCTTGAGTGGAGTGATGTTGGTTCGTGGGACTCCTTGTTTGACGTGCTCGTACCGGATGAGCATGGAAATGTGGTCGTAAACAGCGAAAAAATGTTGTTGGATACGCGCGATTCGTTGGTTTACTCCACCCAAAAGAAATTGATTGTCACAATCGGTTTGGACAATGTAGTCATTGTCGATACGCCCGACGCATTGCTGGTCTGTCGCAGTGACCAGGCCCAGCAGGTTCGCCAGGTCATAGACAATTTGAAAAAAATGAAAAAAGAAGAATATCTCTAGGAGGTAACTCGTGGAAGCCTATTGCATGAAATGCAAGACCAAACGGGAGATTGTTGATCCTCAAGCTTTATTTAATGCCGCCGGGGCGCCTGTCACCCGGGGTACTTGTGGAATCTGCGGTACCACCCTTTATCGGATTGGCAAAACTCCTGCCCACGAAGGCATGGTTAAACCGGAGAAAAAAGACAAACGCAGCGGTAAACTGGTGATTGTAGAGTCTCCTGCCAAGGCGAAAACGGTGGGTCGCTTCCTGGGAAAAGGGTACACTGTTCGCGCTTCAGTAGGGCATGTTCGCGACTTGCTGCGCTCGCAATTATCCGTGGATGTCGATAACAACTTTGCCCCAAAATATCGCGTCCCAAACGAGAAGAAGGCGGTTGTTAAGGAACTGAAACAGCTCGCCAAGGAAGCAGCCGAAGTCTACTTGGCAACCGACCCTGACCGCGAAGGCGAAGCCATCTCCTGGCATTTGCTTGAGGCAGCTGCAATCGAACAGAAACTTGCCAAGCGGGTGGTTTTCCACGAAATTACTGAAAATGCCATCAACGAGGCTTTTTCGAACCCGCGTGATATCAATATGGATCTTGTGAATGCCCAGCAAGCCCGTCGCGTTCTCGACCGGCTGGTTGGTTATAGCATCAGCCCCATCCTTTGGGAGAAAGTGCGCAGTCGTCTTTCGGCTGGTCGGGTGCAATCCGTGGCGTTACGCTTGATCGTGGACCGTGAGCGCGAAATCGACGCCTTCAACCCGGTGGAATACTGGTCGATCGGGGCGGAATTACGCCCCCAGGGTCAGAAACAAACCTTCATCACCAAACTTGCAAAAATCGATGATAAGGATCCTGAACTGGGCAAGGAGGAAATCGTTACTCCCCTCCTTCTGGATATGGAAAAGACAGACTTTGTGGTCACGCGTGTTAAGCGCGGAGAACGCAAGCGAAAACCTTCCGCCCCTTTCATCACTTCCACGCTCCAGCAAGACGCTTCCCGCAAGTTGGGTTTCACTGCCAAACGGACGATGGGCCTGGCACAGGGACTATACGAAGGTCAGGATGTAGGTGAGGGCGGTACGACCGGTCTCATCACTTACATGCGTACCGATTCGACCAATATTGCTGACGTGGCGCGCAACGAAGTACGCAAGTACATTGCACAGCGATACGGCAGCGATTTCATGCCTGAAAAACCGATTGAATATACCAAGAAGGTCGCCGGTGCACAGGAGGCGCATGAGGCCATTCGACCGACCTCTGCTTTCCGTGATCCTGAGAAGGTAAAACCCTTCCTCGAGCCGGCCATGTTCAAGCTTTATCAATTGATCTGGCAGCGTTTCGTAGCCTGCCAGATGGAATCTGCAATTTATGCCACCCTATCGGTGGATGTGACCGGACAGGGAACAGAGCACGCCTACACCTTGCGAGCCGCTGGTTCCGCTGTCAAATTCCCCGGATTTTTGATCGTCTATGAAGAAGGCAAGAACGAGGATAAGAAATCACAAGAGGATGACGAGGCAAATGTCCGCATTCCTGCTTCGATCGCTGAAGGCCAAAAACAAGACTTGGTGCGGCTCATTCCGGAACAACACTTCACTCAACCCCCGCCCCGTTATTCGGAAGCCTCACTGGTCCAGATACTGGAAGAAAACGGGATCGGGCGACCTTCCACCTACGCCCCCACTTTGTCGACTATTCAAGCGCGTGGCTATGTGGACCGCGTCGACCGGCGCCTCATTCCAACCGAGACCGGTATCCTGGTTAATGATCTGATGGTTCAGTACTTCCCTGAGATCATTGATCTTGGATTTACTGCGCGCATGGAAGAAGACCTGGACAAGGTAGCTTCGGGGGATGCCGATTGGGTTAAAATTATGCAGGCATTCTATACCCCCTTCGCGGTCACTGTTGCCAAAGCCCAGGCTGAAATGCCGGTAACCAAGACCGGGCCCGAACCAATTGGACGCGCTTGTCCGGAATGCGGCAAGGAGTTGGTCATCCGCTATGGGCGTTATGGGAAATTCATCTCGTGTTCCGGTTTCCCCGAATGTCGCCATACGGAAGCCTGGCTCGAGAAGATCGGTATCACTTGCCCGAAAGATGGCGGCGATATCGTATCCCGCAAGACTCGAAAAGGTCGTATTTTCTTTGGCTGTGCCAATTACCCTGAATGTGACTTTACCTCCTGGAAACGCCCACTGCCTCAACCTTGCCCCAATTGTGGTGGTTTATTGGTGGTTGCAAACAAGCGCGAAGCCCAGTGTACGGTTTGTGAAGAGACTTTCATGCTCGATAACATTGTTCCAGAAACTGCACAGGAGTAAAAAATGATCCTACTTTATCTTGATCCCGGGTCCGGAAGTTTCCTGATCCAACTATTAATCGCTGCAATAGCAGGCGCGAGCATTGCCATTGGAGCCAATTGGAGTAAATTGAAGCGCTGGCTAGGAAAAAAGAAAAAAACGGCCGTTACTGACGAAGAAGATGATGACGACGACCAACAACAACCTGGCGAATAACGCTTCTTTTCGTGATCCCAGCGGTTTTCTTTTCAGGAGAGACGGCGTTCTTTACCGGCAGGTAAACCAGGTTTACGCAGCGGATTATTCGCTGTTGATGGAATCCGGTTTATACGCCAAATTGGTGAAAGCTGGCTTGCTCGTCCCGCATACCGAAACCGGACCCGAATCATCGGACAATAAATTAGCCTTCAAGATTATTTGTCCGGAAAATATTCCCTTTATCTCCTATCCGTACGAGTGGTCTTTCAGCCAATTGAAGGATGCCGCCCTGGCAACTCTGTCCATCCAGAAGCGTGCTCTAAAATTGGGCCTATCGCTTAAAGACGCCAGCGCTTATAACATCCAGTTCCACCATGGCAAACCCATTCTTATCGACACGCTTTCTTTTGAGAAGTACAAAGAAGGCGAACCATGGGTGGCTTATAGGCAATTCTGCCAGCATTTCCTGGCACCTTTGGCTTTGATGTCTTATCGGGATATCCGACTAAGCCAGTTTATGCGAGTATATATCGACGGCGTACCGCTTGACCTGGCCAGTCTGCTCCTTCCTTGGCGGACTCGCTGGAACTTGGGGATTGCTTCGCATATCCATTTGCACGCCAGCGCTCAAAAGCGTTATGCAGATGTATCCGTCTCGGATGTACGTGGCGGTCGGAAAATGAGCAAGGACGCTTTATTAGGTTTGATCGAAAGCCTGCAATCGACCGTTCGGAAACTGGTCTGGAAACCCGTCGGGACGGAATGGGCTGATTACTACTCGGCTAATAATTACACAGACGCCGCTTTCAAGCATAAGGAAACCCTGGTTGGCGATTGGTTGTCAAAAATCTCGCCGAAAACAGTTTGGGATTTGGGTGCCAACACTGGCGTTTTTAGTCGCATCGCTTCCGGGAATCCCGAGATCTACGTGATATCCTCTGATATCGACCCGGCTGCAGTCGAAGTAAATTATCGGCTTGTAAAAGAAAAGAAGGAACAGAATCTTCTTCCGCTGGTTCTGGATTTGACCAATCCCAGCCCTGCCATTGGATGGAATAACCTTGAGCGTGATTCCTTCCTCCAGCGTGGCCCCGCCGATGTTGTCATGGCGCTTGCCCTCGTCCATCACCTCGCCATTTCGAATAACGTTCCGCTGGTCCGTGTGGCCGAATTATTCGCAACTTGTGGCGAATGGTTGATTATCGAATTCGTGCCCAAAAAACGACTCCCAGGTGAGGAAATTATTACGCAGCCGCCTGGATATATTCACGGAATACACCCGCGATGGTTTCGAAAAAGCATTCGGACAGTGGTACACTATTGAAGCATCTAGTGCTGTCCTCGATTCCGAGCGTTGGTTGTACTTAATGCGCCGAAAATAGGATTTGCATAAACGACAAGGTTTTGTATAATAGATGTGAATTGGTGGATTAATCCGGAGGAGATCAAGAGGAGATGCAAATGAAACTTCCTGACTATCTAAAAAAGCCGGCAGTCATCGGTGCATTGGGAGCGTTAGCTGGTTTAATTGTTGGGTTGATCTGGGCCTGGGTGATCCAGCCGGTAGTTTGGACGAATGTCCCCCCTACCCAGCTGGGATCCGCTTACCAGGAACAATACCTGCGTATGGCAATCAATTCATACCAGGCGAATCCGGATAATGCAATGGCCATGGAACGCTACCAATCCTTGGGTACTGCCGGACCTGCTATTTTGCAAACCATTCAAGCCAACCCTGGCACGCAAAATTCGTCCACCATCACGAAATTCGCCGGGGCTGTTCAGGCTGGTTCTGTGGTTCCCACACCTGTACCGGCTGGCGGGCAGACGCCGGCGACCAAAGGTTCGTTCACCAGTATTGCCATCATCATCGGGGCTGTTGTCCTGTTTGCCTTGGTGGGTTTCGGAATTTTGAGATATCTTTTACCGCTCTTGCGAAATACTCATAGTGCCACTCCCACCGCCGCCACGCGAGCTCGTGACTTGACCAATCAGACCGAGGTCACGGATTATGAAGCCATGGGCCAGGAACCTCCCATCTCGCAGTTCGTGACCACCTATGTTTTGGGCGACGATCTTTTCGATGATTCCTTCAGCATCGATTCCCCCGCTGGAGAATTCCTTGGAGAATGCGGTATCGGCATTTCGGAGACCATTGGGGTCGGCGATCCAAAAAAGGTCCAGGCATTCGAGGTTTGGCTTTTCGATAAGAACGATATCCAGACCGTCACGAAGGTGCTGATGAGCGTCCATGCCTTCAATGACGTTGCCACTTTCCAGCGTTTGCAGGCCAAGGGCGAACCATTCATGGTCGAACGTGGGAAGCAGGTGGTCTTGGAGACCGCTGCATTGCAACTGGTTGCCACCGTTTCGGATGCCGAATACGGTCAGGGTGCCTTGCCCGAAGAAAGCTATTTCGATCGTCTGACATTGGAAATCGCCGTCTGGCCCAAATTAGCTGTACCTGCAGCTCAGTAGGACCAGATAATTTCTCATAAATAAAAAGAAGGGTGACCCGACCGGGTCACCCTTCTTGATTTACTCGATCTTTAATATTTTCAATTTGATCTTACCGCCTGGCGTTTCCGCTTCGACCACGTCTCCGACCTGGTGATCCATCAGCGCCAGGCCGATCGGTAATTCGTTGGAAATCTTACCCTGGCGTGGATCCGCTTCTTTGGCACCAACCATCGAATAGGTTTCCGCCTCGAATCCATCCTCCTGGACGGTCACATTGACTCCCACAGCCACTATGTGTTTTGGACCCTCCGTCTTTTCGATAATGATGGCGTTGCGGAACATGAAATCCAATTCCTGGATGCGTCCTTCGAGAAAGCCCTGGTCTTCCTTGGCTTTTTGATAGTCCGCGTTTTCAGACAGGTCGCCCATTTGAATGGCATCCCGCAGGCGCCTGGAAATCGCCTCGCGTTGTGGGCCTTTCATATCGTCCAATTCTACTTGCAGTTTCGCCGCACCTTCTGCGGTTAGGTAAATGGCATTTTTATCGGGCATATTTCCCTCGCTTATGGTTTGAGATTGGGATCGTAGAGCCTTTCGTGTTCATCGATTGCGTACCGGTCGGTCATCCCGGCGATGTAGTCGCAGATCGTCCTTTCCAGACCGCGCGTTGGGATCGATTCCTGGACGTGGTCTGGCAAGATGAGCGGCTCGAGCCGGTAGGCATTGAACAAATCTGTGATGATATGTTCGGCCTTCACTTGCATGCGCATCACCCGGTAATGCCGGTAGAGATTCTTGAAAAGGAAATCCTTCAATTCCCTGTTTCGTCGTTGCGTTTCCTCGCTATAACCGATAACATTCGTCGATAATTTTTGAACGTCCAGGGCTGATTTTGCAGCGCTTTCCTTCAGACGTGTATCGGTTGACTGGATCATATCCGTTACCATCACTCCCACCAGGTGACGGATCATATTGTGGCGTTCTGAAGTCCTGCAAAAACGGCCCATGCCAGTTATAGGCTTGCGCGATGATTTCCCACAGGGCAATCCCGCTCAGCATTTGCGGAGTGATCATCCCGGATCGTAGTCCGTCATCCAGGTCGTGGGTGGTGTAGGCTAGTTCGTCCGCCACGTTACAGATTTGCGTTTCGAGGTTTCCTCGCAACTTGGGGTCGTAATCCTGTGCGTCGGTTATGTCATATTCTGATTCGTGTTTTACCATGCCTTCGCGCACTTCCCACGACAAGTTAAGTCCGGGAAATTCTGGATAACGCTGCTCTAGTTCGGTTACGATGCGCAGCGATTGCCTGTTGTGGTCGAAACCGCCATGATCCTTCATTAGGCGTGACAGGGTGGACTCTCCGGCGTGTCCGAATGGGGAATGCCCCAGATCGTGTGCCAGGCAGATTGCCTCCACCAGGTCTTCGTTTGCGCCCAGTGCACGTGCGATCGTCCGACCGACCTGCGCAACTTCCAGCGTATGGGTCAGGCGTGTGCGAAAATAGTCCCCTTCGAAATTGATGAAAACCTGGGTCTTGTACTCCAGCCGGCGGAATGCCGTGGTATGCAGGATTCGGTCTCGGTCGCGTTGGAAAGCGGTTCGGTAATCCGGCTCGCTATCCAGGTAGGCCCGCCCCTTCGAGTCCTTGCTGCGGACCCCATAGGGTGCCAGGCTGCGATTTTCGATCTCTTCTAGGTCTTGTCTTGAATACATTCCATTACTCCCAAAACAGATAAGGCGATGAGTTTAATTCACAACCGATGGGTTGTCAACGACACGCGTACAGTCGCGTGCCCGGGTTTTCTCCCTGCAATGCCCGGCGGATGTTGCCGGGAGGTTCGCCCGAAAAAATGATTACTTCGAGATTGGCATTTTGTTCGACCAGCGCCAACATGCCTGTCACCTTGGAATGCATGCCGCCCGTCACATCTGCGCCCACTGTCCATCCCAGGTCGGGAGCAATTCGGGTTGCCTCATCGGGTGTTAATTGCTCCAGCAATCGCGTTCGTGCCGGGAAATCTGCCCAAACACCTTCCTCCAGTCCGGCTAGCAAGATTCGCTTTGGATGCAGCAGGTTTGTCAGGAAGGCGAACAGGTCTTCTGTGGAAAGGATCGTCCCCCCGCGTACTTTGTCAAATACCACGTCCCCATGGATGACCGGCAACAGCCCGTTTGTGAGTGCGATCTGGATGGGGGTGCTGTCCCATTTATTCACTTTTCCGTCATTTGTGATCACAGATGACACCGGCGGGAAGGTCACCACCGGAAGTCCATTCTGGTGCAGGGCTTCTACGACGAAACGGTCCAGTGCGGATGCTTGGTACCAGACTTCCGCAAAACCTTGCCATCCCTCCAAACCGGAAACACCTTCCCGCGCGTGTGTCTGGCTGGCAGCAACGTGCCCGAATGATCCGGATCCGTGTCCGAGCACCAGTTGCAGGTCGGGATTTTCCTTAATGGCAGACGCGATCTCCCCTGCGATGGCATTCAATTTTTCTGCCCGTAAGCTGTAGGGCCGGGTTTTATCGGTTATGAGTGATCCACCAAGTTTGAGGAATACGAGGCTCATGTGAAAAATGTAGCACGTTACCGTGCAACCGTCAAGCAGGTATAATCGTGCCAGATGAACCTGGATATTCACAGTGCTGTTGTCATGACGGTGATCGTTTTCGTCCTGGGCGCCGGGTTGAGCGTCTGGATGGCTATCCGCTCCATCCGTAAGGGGAGGAGTGTTGTTTATTACCGCATTCGCAGGAAACTTGTTTCTTCAGGTTTGTGGACGATCGCTTTTTCGGCCTCCCTGGTTCTTTGTGCTGCAATTGTTGGGATTTTTGCCGAGCCGGTTGCCTATAATTTCTTTCCTCCCAGCCCGACCAATACTTTCACCCCCACCATTACACTTACTCCTACCATCAGCCTCACCCCCACAATTACTCAGACTCCTACCATCACTCCCTCGCCAGCGTTGAGTTACACGCCGACCATAACCGGCACGCCTTTCCTACCGGACGCCATCGAAGCGCAATTCGTGGGTACGGTCACGCCTAACCCGACAACGGTTTTTAGTCGGCTGCAATTCTCTCTGACGGTTTCGAAATATCAGCCCGTTAATCCCCAGACTACCTTCGCGAATCCCATTCAGAGCATTTATGTAACCTATTCTTATGATGGCTTATTGAACGGTGTGCAGTGGACCATGTTGTGGTATCGCGGGGAAGAGCTGTTGAAATATGACACCTCGCCATGGAGCGGTGGGACGGGCGGGTATGGTCAGTATGAACTGGTTCTCCCTACTGAGGATTGGCTTCCGGGCACCTACCAGGTGATTTTCTTCGTCGGGACAGATTGGAAAACGGTTGGGGAATTCCAGGTAACCGGCCAGCCGCCTACCTCAACACCAACCAGGTCTCCAACAATTTCACCTACTCCCAGTCTGACGCCAACGATGACCCATACTCCGAGGCCTACTTCTACCTCTCACCCAACCGACACACGTTGGCCCTCGCCAACGCCCGTGAAATGAATTTAATTATTAAAATGCAAATTTAGGTTGCTTTAGACCACGCCACTGCGATTTGTGCTGCCAGTTTTGCGTTATTTTTAAGGAGCTTTAGATTCGCCTTCAGGGATTCCCCTCTGGTTAATTCAGATAACCGTGCCAGCAGGAACGGGGTCAATGCCTGGCCGTGTATTCCCTGAGTGCTTGCATCCGTTTGGGCTTGCCGGATGAATCCTTCGATTTTTTCATGCGGGATTTCTTCTTCTGGCAAGAGTGGTTGGCATAACAATATTGCGCTCTTCATCCCCAGTTCCCAATGCGTTTTTGCAAGGCTGACTACCTCATCGGGAGAATCCAGCCGCACACTCGCAGCCAGGCCACTGTTGCGGGAATAGAATGCCGGGAATTCATTCGTGCCATATCCCACCACGGGTACCGCCATCGTCTCCAGGTATTCCAGTGTTGCCGGCAGGTCCAGGATTGCCTTTGCCCCGGCACATACCACTATCATGGGTGTATCAGCTAGCGCCTGCAGGTCGGTGGAAATATCCAGGTTCTCCACATCATGTACACCTCCGATCCCTCCCGTGGCAAGGACGATAATCCCAGCCTTATTTGCGGCGAACATCGTCCCGGCAACTGTGGTTCCGCCGCATTCGTTTTTTCGCATCGCAGTGGCAAAATCCCTCCGGCTGATCTTCCGTACATATTCTTCGTATGCCAGCCGCTCCAACTCGGGCTCTATGAGTCCGATCCTGATTTCACCATCCAGGATCGCCACGGTTGCCGGAGTAGCTCCGTTTTCCAGGACGATCCTTTCCATGTCGCGTGCCAGGTCTAGATTTTGTGGTCGTGGCAGCCCATGGGTAATGACAGTCGATTCGAGCGCCACAATCGGGTGATTGCTTTCAATTTCCTGGCCAACCTTTGGAGATATTTTTATGAGTGATGAAGGGGTATTATTCATATATTTCCGGGGTTTCCTGTGTAGGGCATTGCAATTGTTGCATTGTCTCGCTTAGCTGTTCTTTTCGGATTTGGCAATTGCAACCACGATTCCCATGATGGTGTGTTCCTCGTCCATGTTGATTGGTGTGTGACCTGGTTCATTTGAAGAAGACAGGAACAACTTGTTTGCTGCGTCCCATCGTTTAACCATGTATTGGCTTCCTGATCCGGTTTTATCCGGGCAGGCTGCCACCACAATTGAGTATGTTGGCGCATCCTTTGACTGATAAAACAATACTGCATCGCCCGTCTCGATGGAGGTGGGTTGTATGGTATTCATGCTATTCCCATTCACCATGGCCCATCCGTATCGCCGGTTGGCCTCCAGGCTGATCTGCCTGTCCCCTCGATTAACGGAAAAAATTGAGTATTTCTGGTTATTGATTTCGACCTGGCTGGTTTGCGTGCATCCCTTTCCCGAAGAGGTTGTTGACCACATCGGGCCATTCGACCCGGCTTGCACGCGCTCGTATACCATCAAATTTGGAAGGGTTAGATAACCTGCTAATCTGGTTGGGCTTTGGTTGGAAGATGCACGCCCTTTTGGTTCTTTTAAATTCCCATCAATTGTTTGGGATTTCTTAATATTTAATTGTGATTTAAATGCGTTGATTTTCTCGAATAACTCGTTGTAAGTTTTGTTCTTTTTATAAAGCCCATACGCGGTTTGTTCTATTACCATTGAGGATAAGCTTTCTAGCACGCCTTCTATTTTTTCGCCTGCCCTTTCCTGGTGTCCATCCATAAATAAGATTTGGCTGATCAGCCATTTGCATATTGCCTGGTTCCAGTGCCTGACCTGGATTTTAAATTGAGCTTCAGCCTTTTCAGCAAATTTCATTGCCTCTCTGGATCCGGGCGAATAGGAAAGGCCTGCCAGATAGATATTGTAGAAAGGTGATTTTTCAAAGCATGGATCGGTGAATTCTTCGTCCCGCTTACCTTTCAACTCAACGATGAGTCTTTTTTGGTCGCTTGTACTCAAAGAGATGGAGCATACCCGTTTGGACAGATCGATCATATATTGGTTGTCCCCCATATCAAGTTGTTCGATGATTTTTGATAACTCGCCAGATGTCATGGCTTTTTCCCGGTTTTTTGGGGTTTGTTTACCAGTTTCTGTAATTTTTCCAGCGTGTTAAGTGTCTCTCCTGCCAGGGTCGCACGTAGCATTGGGTTCTGCAGGCTCTCATCTAGCACTCCTGATAAGGAAAGCAGCAGGGGTTCGGCGAAATTTCCTGAAGTGTTTTTTTCCAATCCGTCTGCAATTGCCAGGATCAAATCCTTTTGTGCTTCTGCGCGCGCCTTTTCCCTGGAGCGGATACTGAATGCTTTTGCCTGCCCATCCGTGATGGTGACAGCCCCCTGCCATTCCGCCTTCCAATTCTCCTTTTGTTGTTCACTAACCCTTTGTGGCATCTTGATTTGCTGGATTTGGAAATCTGTAATGAAAACACCGAATCCGTTGGTTGACTCGTTCAGCTTTTCGGTGAGTTCCTGCATGCTTTCGGGCGATAATATTTGCCCGCTCTGCCGTTCGGCGATCAACAGGTCATCCAGCCAGCGGCTTCCGATATACCCCGGCAGGATTCCTGTCACCTGGCCCCAGGCTGCGTCGACCCAGGTGAATTCTCTAGGTTCTTCTTCTGGATTTGGCCACTGCAGGGCGTATCGTTCGATTGCTTTCTTGACCGCAACCGGATCGAACGGATAAACCAGGTCGGATTCAGGCTCCTTTTTTGCCGGGTCCCCAATTCGGCAGACGATCCGTGCCGTCAGCCTGATCTTGATCCCGTCTTTTGTCCAGACGTCGAAGCTTTCCTCTTTCACCATGGGGCGCAGGTCGACCACATATTTGATGGTTTCGTACCACTCCAGGAAGGGGATCTTGTCCCCCGGGCCTACCACGCGCGAGAAACGGTCGCCTCGTTCGAGATAAAGAGCGTTCCCATCGAAAACGATTAGGCTGATCGGTCCTCCCAATTTCTGGGCAGACCAGATCGCCCAATTCTTGCCGTTTTCGATCTTCCCGTCCCGGATAATGATGAACTCGAATTTGGAGAGTAAACTCAACGGCGGCGGGAGTTTTATCCTGCCCCGCAGGCGATAATTGATCAATTTGGTTGGATCGATATTCCCTGGAAGATGGTAGAACTCGTACAAAAAGCTCGCCGCAAACCGGATGGCTGCCGCTTGGACGATTACTGCCAATAAGACCACGCTGCCGGCGATCAGGATGGCTGTGATCACCCAGAAACTCACCACCCAGAGAAAAGTCTTTTCAGCAATGATATTAATGAACTGCAAAATGCGTGTGCTTATGTACCCGCCAATGAAAAATATGCTGATTAAAATGGCAATGAGTGCCACTCTGGCATATTTTCCGGTATCCCTGAACGCCTGATCGCGGGTATATGCGGCTTGCCAGTCTTCCGGTTTTTCCGGATAAGGAAATGCCATCAGCTTTCCTCCCTGGCGGAATTGCCCGAGAAACGGTTGCGCCATTCCATCAGAGTGGCTTGCAAATCTGCTATTTTTCTTGCATTCTTTGGATCGGTTTCATCCCCGCTGGATTGGTGGATAAGGTCTTGTAAGGCGCTTAGGAAGCGCATAGAAATTACATACTGCGGCAGTTCCGGGTTGATGTCCTCCGTTTTTTTCAGCCCTTCCGCGATGGAATTTAGCAGCAGCGATTTTGCATATGCCCGCGCCTCCTGCTGGGAGCGTTCCGATTTTGCCCGGGCTTTGTCAAGGATCGCTGTTCGCTTCCTTTCCCATTCCGCCCCCCAGGTGGAGATTTTCTGTTCGGATATTCCGTCGGGTTGTCCTCCCTTGCTGGGGAACCGAAAATTCACCACCCTGGCAGCGAGCAGCAGGACCCCGGACGCTCGTAAAGTCAGGCTGGCATTTCCCTTCAGGGTGTCTGCGATTGCTTCCAATGCATTCGCCCCTTGGCTGTCCTCGTGCGGACGCCACAATTCGTCCAGGTTCTTCTGCGAAATAACCTGGCGGGTTTCGTTCTCGATTACGCTGAGTGCCCACTGGTCCCAATATACAGGTGCGTCGCCGTTGGCTTTCGAACTGGTAATGCTGATGGCAGCTTGTATTCGAAGCGTGGAGAAAGGAAAACTTCCCTCTTCATGGTTGACTTTATCGGCGCCCCGCAAGGCCGGGTTCAGGCGCCGTAGCGTATCGTATGTTTCCTGGTTCCAGGCTTCTGGGTCAAGGCGGAAGGCTCGCGAAAATGCGGGTTTTGAACCCGATCCCATCCTTGCTGACCACGTCGATTTCGCTGGTCCTGAGCTGGGTGCGCAGGTCCATGACCTGTAGAGGTCGCTCCAGCTTTTTTGTAAACACCACGCCTGGGCCTCCCACGCATTTGAACTTCATTCCGCTGGTTATCCCCACCACTTCGTGGGAATGTGTCCATACCAGCCCGGGCAAGGACAGATCGTGGGAGATATCCCCCGCGATGCGTGTTTCGGTTTTCTTCCAGGCATTTTCCCCGGTGACAAAAAGGGGGCGTTGGATCCCCCAGGTGTATGCGACCAGGATGACGAACCTCTTCCACCTTTCAGCCTGGCTCTCCGGATTGGATGTAGGCAGTACGATCAGTGCCAGGTTATACAGGCTGCAATAATAGACTCCAAGTAAAGGCAGGGAAATGATCAGGATCCCAACCCAGCGATGAATTATCCAACCGAACAGTGCCAGCAGGATATGCCCTGCCGCCGAAAATTTCCAGCGGTTCTCCCCATTTTTATGCCCTAAAATGTACGCGGTGATAAAAACTGCCAGGGTAAATAATATCCAGCGGATCGTCTCGACTAACCAGGCTTTTTCGAGCCAGACAAAGATAAATTTCGGGATTCCCCAAAATACCCCAAAGATTCCAATAGAAGTGATAAAAAGGATGAAAGTGCCTGAAAACAGATCGTAAAGCTTGTTTTTCTTTTCTTCTTCGTTGACTTCCTTTTCTACCTTTGTCAGCCCTCTGATCAGGTAATATATGGGATATACCAGCAAGATCGCCAGGAACACCCAGGGGAGCGCAATATCCAGGGCATCGTTCGTTACGTTAAACAACCAGTCAATCCCTGCCAGCACGCCAGCCATGCTTTGATTATCTCCCTGGGGTTATTTTGCCTAACTTCATCCGAATGGATGAAAGCAGTATATACTGATAGAATTCCCTTTGTCAAGCCAAAGCTTTCCGGATTATTCTGATGCAAATCGATTTCCACACCCATACCTCCGTATCAAAAGACTCGCTCACTACCCCCGAACGCTTCGTCGCCGTATCGCGTCGAAAAAAACTTGACCGGGTGGTCGTAACTGACCATAATGCCATCGCCGGAGCACTGGCTGTCCAGGCATTGGCCCCTGACCGCATGATTGTTGGCGAGGAGATCATGACCACTAAAGGTGAAATCCTGGCTGCGTTTGTGAAGGAGGAAATTCCCCGTGGTCTTTCTCCCCGGGAAACGATCGATCGTTTGCGTGGTCAGGGTGCCTTTATCAGTGTTTCCCACCCCTTCGATTCATGGCGGAATGGTGCCTGGAGGCTGGAAGATTTGCTGGAAATTACCCCTCTTGTGGATGCCATCGAGATCTTTAATGCGCGTTGTACCCGTGCACAGGATAATCAGGAGGCAGTTGATTTTGCTCTCCAACATCATCTACCCGGCACCGCTGGCTCTGATGCCCATGCCGCATTTGAGCTGGGCAAGGCTCGTCTCGAGTTGCCGGAGTTTTCCGGTCCGGATGGATTGCGGGCTGTCATTGCGCATGGTCGGGTGGTGGGAGGCTTGTCACCCTTCTGGGTCCATTTTGCCTCCTTCTATGCACGCTGGCGGAAAATGGTTGTATAATAGCCCCCGATGGGGCGGTGGCGGAATTGGCAGACGCTGCGGACTTAAAATCCGCCGGTAGTGATACCGTGAGGGTTCGACCCCCTCTCGCCCCACAAAATACATTTTCAGGTGATCTATTCAACAAGGAAATCACGGCCGAGTCTCCGGTCGTGATTTTTCGTTGAAAAAATTCATCCATTTTTTATCATTTGGCTCATTGACTATTTATAGACCGATCCGGGAAAAGGTGTTAACATTCCAAAACCAAAGCTAGGAATTATTCTGATCTGCACTGAATAACCTTTATGTGGAGAAGTTGGATTGAAAAAACATATTCCTTTTCTGATCTTCGTGATCTTTTTATTTGCGGTGGGAATCTCCGTTTATCGTGATTACGGTGTATCATGGGACGAGGGGGCGCAAATGGATATTGGCAAGGCAAATTATACGTATGTCACCAAGGGTACACCTACCTTATTGACTTTCCCTGATCGTTATTACGGCCCTTTTTATGAAACCCCCTTGTGGCGAATGACAGTTAAATTACCCAACCCACAAATGATCTATGCCCGCCACCTGATCAACTTTTTTGTTTTTGTTTTTGGCGCAATTTGTCTTTATATTCTTGCTTACAAACTCTTGCGGAACCCCTGGTGGTCGCTTCTAACGCTGATACTGTTGGTCCTTAGCCCGCGGATTTTCGCCGACTCATTTTATAACACGAAAGATATTCCCTTCCTCGCATTTTTTACCCTGGGATTCTTGTCGATGGTATTGTTGTTAGAGGCTGTCTGGAAGGACCGAAACTGGCCGATCAAGATCGGAACCACTGCATTGGCCGCTCTTACGTGTGCATTTGCAGTGGATGTACGCTTACCGGGCATAATTTTGATCCCATTTGCGCTCTTTCTTCTTGTCATCGTGGGGATTTGTCGCCCGAAGCATTGGAAGCATTTGGGGGTAATAATCGCGGAATATCTCATTCTTTCGGTAGGTTTTATCGTTCTTTTCTGGCCGATCCTCTGGCATGATCCATTTCACGAGTTCATCAATGCCTATTTAAATATGAGCCATTATCCCTGGGAACATGTGGTCCTCTATCGGGGGCAATTCATAGAAGCTTCGAATTTGCCCTGGCACTATATTCCCACCTGGATTTTGATCAGCACGCCGCTGCTTCAATTAAGCGCCTTTGCGCTTGGGATTTTTGGTCTGATCGTCGTTTTAAAGAAGTGGGTTTAACGAACTTTTCACGCTCGGGAACGCATTTTCTCGACACGCTTACGTTGGATGGTTTGGGTTGGTTGGCGGTATTTTGTTGGTTGGCTGTACCATTGGCTGCCGTGATCATCCTCCACTCAGTGGAATATGACGCCTGGCGGCAAATGTTTTTCATCTATCCTGCTATGCTGCTGATTGCGGTGTTCGGGTTGAAGTCGATTTATGGCTTATTGTCCCCTCATTTCAAAAATCAATTTACGTTGAGCGTAGTTACTGTCGGTTTCGTATTCGTCGGGTTGCTGGAACCGGTCCTTTTCTCTCTTCGTTATCACCCGTTTGAAAATGTTTTCTTCAATGTTTTGGCGGGGAGCCCAACTACGCTCCGTCAGAATTTCGACATGGATTATTGGGGTTTATCTTATAAACAAGGCCTCGATTACATCCTGTCTCATGATCCCTCGGATAAAATCTATATAGCCGATAGCGATCTCCCTCAGGCGGAATATATCCTGTATATGCTGCCGGCGGATCAGGCTTCCCGGCTTGTTTATGCACCTTTTGATAAGTCCGATTATTTTATTACGACTTTTCGCTATCACCCGCAGCCGTATGATTTTGGCAGGGAATATTTCTCGATTGATGTCCGCGGGACGAAAATAATGACGGTTTACACTCGCAAGCAATAGTTGGATTTCGTAGAGACATGCATTGATTATTTGATCTGGGGAAGGCCTGGGATGAATGATAAGCAGTTAAAAAAGCTGGATCTGATCGGCGGTTTATTTCTCCTCGCCGGGTTGCTGG
Source organism: uncultured Chloroflexia bacterium (assembly GCA_963814135.1). GTDB lineage: Bacteria > Chloroflexota > Anaerolineae > Anaerolineales > Villigracilaceae > UBA877. Next base: position 952,917 of record CAWFBZ010000008.1, read on the forward strand.
CTTTGACAATCGCTGTTTTATTCACTCCGGCTTTTGTTGTGAAATTCTTGTTGGCAGACCACAATATTACCAGTGGGGGGGTGGAACAACTGGATCGATATAGATCGTTTCTTGCTTTTGGGGGGGGATTGTCTTTTTTGTTTGGCTTTCATCTGGCACTGGAACCAAGGATTAAGCTTACACCCGGAATAAGGCGCCGCCTGTTCGTTGGCATGCTCATCCTGATTTGTTTCTTGGGTGCCTTTTTACGGATCTTTTTTTATAGTATTAACCGGTCATTGTGGATCGACGAGGCCATGTTGGCGTTAAATATCGTCAACCGTTCATTTACGGGGTTGTTCAGGCCTCTCGATTTAAACCAGGGGGCGCCGTTGGGATTTCTACTGGCTGAAAAGCTGGTTACCCTTGTATTAGGCGGCAAGGATTACATCCTAAGGATCATTCCTCTTATATCCGGGGTCGTGTCGCTTCCATTGGTGTATCTTGTGTCCAAAAAATACCTCGGACGTTTGGCGGTTTTCCTTACCTTACTATTATTCGCCCTTTCTTCACGTCTTATATACTATTCATCCGAAGTAAAGCAATATTCGTCGGATGTTTTGGCAGCGCTGGTATTGTTGCTGGTCGCTCCCAAGCTGTTTGATGAGGAAGCCCGGCCTGGATCGTTTGTTTTACTGGGCGGCCTGGGTGTCCTGACATTGTTCTTTTCGCATCCTTCTGTATTCGTATTTGCTGGCATCCTCTTGACTGCCGGCGTTTTCTTTATTGCCAGAAGGGATTGGATAAGTTTCTTATGGTTGATTGGGATTGGGCTCGTTTGGAGCGCATTCTTCGGACTGGATTATTTGATTAACCTTCGATATTCTGCCTCCAATCCATATCTCATCGATTATTGGAGGGGGAGTTATGCCCCATTGCCTCCTTGGAATAACCTCAAGTGGTATGCTGGTGCCTTGACAGGTATGTTGAAGGATCCTGCCACGCTGCCCGTCAATCTGGTCACCCTTGCTCTCCTGGTTGTGGGGTTTATATCGATTGGCTTGCGGCGCTGGCAAAAAATCCTTTTGTTGCTTTTTCCTTTTCTGATGGCATTGATTGCTTCCGCTTTGGGAAAATATCCATTCAGTGGGCGGTTAATTCTTTTTCTTGTCCCTTTCTTGTATTTCATCCTCGCGGAAGGGCTGGAGCGATTTGGGAGCCTGGTTCGAAGAATTAATCCACATCTGGCCTGGTTTCTTACGGCTTTCCTGGTGATGTATTTTTTAAGCAGTCCTGGTTCCGTTGCTTATAACAACGTGAAATCCCCGCCAATGGGTCAGGACATTCGACCGGTAATGCTGTACGTGGGGCAGCATGAACTACCCTCTGATCTATTTTATGTTTATCATGGAGCCTTGCCCGCATACAGGTTTTATGCCCCCTCCATTGACAGAATGAATGATGCTTATCTTGTGGGAGTCACCTCGATTTATGAGCCCGAGCAATACTTGCAGCAAATTGACCGGATTGGATCAAATCAACGTGTTTGGTTTGTTTTTTCCAACAACTGCAGTGGCTGTATGGTCAACGAGCAGGAATATATATTGGATTACCTTGATAAAGTGGGAACAAAATTGGATCAATACGAAGCGGTAGGCGCATCTGCCTATCTTTATGAAATCGGGAAGAACCGCTAACCATTCGGAATTCATTCATGAAACGACCTTGCTTACACTCCAATGGTTCTTTCATCATGTGTTTCGAACACCGCCAGCTGAAATCCCTGTCCCTGGATGAAAAACGAATCATCGGCGAAGATATCAAAACCCTGCCATTTGGCTGGCACCTGGGTATACCGGTGGTGCGTAAAATGGATCCAAACCTGTGGGGGGGTTCGGTCCACGTTTCCTGGCCGGATCGCCTGTATTCTTTTCACGGTGAATGATGGGATGATGGTCTTCCTGCATGTCTTTATAAAGAAGAGTGACAAGACGCGGCTCAAAGATATAACGCTTGCGCGTTAAAGGCCGGCATAGGTATGAGGCGAAAGATGAACAACGAACATATTGGTAGTCACTTCAATGATTTTCTGGAAGAAGAGGGTATCGTTGCCGAAACTGAAGCGGTGGCGATTTAGCGCGTTGTTGCTTTACAGGTTGAACAAATGATGAATGAACAGAATCTTTCCAAGACAGAAAATTTCCGCCGCATGAAAACCAGCCGGGACGCATTGGACCGTTTACTGGATCCTGCCAACCTGGCTGTTACGCTCTTGACAATGAATCGCACTGCGCATGTATTGGGTAAACGCTTGCAGATCTCATTTGTGTGATTAAGCCAAATGGAAAAGACCGTTTCTACGGCCTTTCTTTTGATTCCAATCGCCCTGGCCGATGATGTCATCAAGCATCTTGGGGTGAAAATTCCACAGGGATCAGTGCCAACCGTAGTGCATTGTCCCAATCCCCGCTCCTCATGATTATCTATAAGCTTCCCTGGCTGAATATAACGTACCCTCCTTCTGGAGAGCGTGGTTTGTTCACATGGAACACCTGACTCGGGTTTGTCTGAGTGCCCGGAATAGTGTATATAATTGTTAAACATTTGAAAGTTGAACTTTAACCTTTCATATCGCGACGAAGGGGAATCCTTTCCAGGAGATCTGCCTTATGCAAAACATGCTACGCACCATTAGAGTATCCCTGTCAGCTTTGATACTATTGATCATTGTCATGGGGTGTGGCGGATCGGAAATTCCGTCTCCACAAACTACAGCAACCGCAGGGATTGTCCCAACCAGAACGCCTTCACCTGTTCCTGCCCTGCCGCCAACTCCGTCGCCAACCCCAATCCCGTACGAAGGATCAGTCAAGATATCCGGGCATGTTTTGAATTCGTCTGGGAAGCCGGTTGATATGGTGGTGTCTTTCGATGCCTTTGGGCTGGGAAATCTGGGCACAGTGATCCCCAATTCCAATGGATATTATGAGCAAGAATTGCCGGGAGCGGTTCAGTATATCGTGTCGATAGAACCAAGACCCGCAACTCAAATTGGCATCTATTCTTTACCAGCCGGGTATCTGCCGGAGAGAAGATTGATCGTCCGAACTGCGCCGGAAGCAAAGGCTGATTTTACCGTTCGGGATGGCGGTATTCTGTGGTTGAAGGCCTATACGGAAACCGGATGGCCGATGACAACCCAGGATTATCGCGCCCCCTGGATCACCGGGGCATATCCTGTCGGGTCATTCCCGTACGGAGAAAGTATCCAGATGAGTTATAACGGTTTTCCGCTCTACTGGGGTTGGATACAGGACTCCGAGAAAAATATCCCCTGTGTGATCCTGCCCCCCGGAGAGTTTGCGGAAATTTGGATGCTCTGGCGACTTCCAGAGGTCGGGACAACCTTCTTGCATGCGGACAACGGTGGCAAGGGGTTCTCTGCGGCTGCAGGAGAGATCGTGCCTGTCAATCTGTTATTTGAGTTCGCTCGAACAGAATATGGTGAAGTTTTGCAACAGTATCAGGAGCTTCAAAATGCGGGGTATTTGTTCTCTGCTGATGTTCAAAGAAAGATGGATCAGGCACAGCAGAACTGGGCCACAGCGGAAAATTTCGCCCAGCAAGGATCGGAAAGCAGTAGTGCGGTGTACTCAACCCGGGCACTGACGGATGTGATCCAGGCGCGGGAACAGATGGTTCTGGAAAGGTCGCAACAGGATATCGATCATAACCGCAAGGGCAACCTCCAAGTCACGCTGGTTTCCGACAGTGGAATTCCTTTCGAGAATGCCAGGGTTGATTACCGTCAGGTGTCACATGATTTTGTGTTCAGCGTCGGATGGCCGGCCCCCCAGCAGTATCAGATACTGCGGGAGGCAGGCTTTGAATACGCTTCCTTCGAGAGCTATTGGGGGGGGATCGAAACCAGTGATGGGGTCTACCAGTTCCCTGATGCGTCGATGAATGATCTTCAGGCAGCCGGCTTCGGCATCGTGATGTACGCCAGCGTGTGGACTACGACTTCTTATCAGTACGCCACCCCCCTGTTCCTGGCCAATGCAAGCCCGGATGAACTCACTTCCCAGGCTGGGCAGTACAGTTATGATATCATCCGCCATTACCAGGGTCGGATCAAGATCTACAATGCCTTCAATGAACCCGATCAGGTTCAAGCCTATCCATTCACAACCGAACAGCTGATCAAGCTGGTTCAGGCATCCAACGCCGGCGCTCATTCCGCCGATCCCGATATCCTGACCAATATTGCCATATCAGTCCCGGCCTTCAAGGGTCTCATGCAAGCTGGAACGAACTATTCCGTAGCTTATGACATGAATGGGAACGTGAAACCAGGCGTTTCCTTTTATGCCCCGCCGATATTTTCCGGTTATGACTTCCTGCAAGCGGCGAACCAAGCAGGAGTTTCCACCGATATGGTCGGCCTGGAATCATATTACGGGGTAGTCCTGCCTTCGATTGACCTGGGCCTGTTCAACCAGATTCTGGAACAATATAGCAATGTGACTGACAACATCTTCCTTTCCGAATTATCCTACGCCACCCTGGATGACTATCCTGACCTGGACAAACAGTGGGAGTGGTATGGCGGCTGGCATCAGGGCTACACTGATCAAGCCCAGGCTGACTGGGCTCGTTCTACGATGATGATCGCCTTCAGCAAGCCATATGTACACGGTGTCCAATGGGTTGGTTCGAGTGACGGCCCCACTGATTACGATTTTGTCGGAGATGGATTGTTCCACTCGGATATGATCACGCCCCGTCCGGTAGTTTCTGCCATCAGCGCCTTGCTGCATGGCTGGACCACCACCGGCACGGGCACGACCGATTCGAACGGTTCTCTTGCCTTCCGCGGCTATGGTGGCGAGTATGAGCTGACGATCACCACCCAGGATGGCCAGGTGTACCATGCCCGGACACATATCACCGAGCAGGAAGATAATTTATCCAACCTTGTGGTGGATACTACTCCGCCGGTCATAAAATCCACCTCCGCCAATCCCAGCCTGGTTAGGAATGGTGAATATTTGGAAATCAAGGTGAATACGGATGAAATCGGGGCTGTGGTTTCTGTGGATGCCTCTTCGCTGGATACAACGCATGAGAATCCGATCACATTTGACCAAGGCACAGATGGAACATTTGCAGCCAAGTTTGCTATCGGAGTGTTGAATACCGCTTCCAATGGAGTGAAGAGCCTGCCAGTCTATGTCACTGATGGCGCGGGCAATGTGAGTAAAACAGCCATCCAGGTGGAGCTGAATAACCCGGCCCTGCTTCTCGATCCTGTGCCTCCGGATGATAACTTCGCCGGGTCTGTGCTGGATGCGACAAAATGGGAACCGCAGAACAACGGCAGCGGAACGGCTGGGCAAGATGGAAGGTTGATCCTGAGCGTTGGCAGCACACCGGCAAATTCGGGCGCGATGGTCACATCCACCTGGGCATTTCCAGGCGATTTTGATGTACAGGTCGACTTTCAGATTGGGGAAGGCTGGAGTACCCCAGCCACGGAGCACCTGGATGGCGCAACAATGGGTGTTGCCATCAACGGACAGAACTATCACATCACCCGCCTGAGAAGTAGTAACCAGGATTTATTCTTCGCCTGGAGCAACCAGGGCACCTTGACCAGGAATTGGCCAACGACGGTTCTATCCGGAAAGTACCGGTTGGTAAGAGTGGGCGCAAACCTGTTCCTTCTTTACGACAGTGGCGCTGGATGGCAGGAGTTGGAAAGTGTGACGGTACCGCTTGGCCCCGCGCAAATCTATTTAGGGAATAACAGTGTCAATGCATCCCAGGCGTTTACAACCTATTTTGATAATTTCAAGATCAATTCCGGGCTCACCACGTATAAGCCGTAAGGAATATATATTGTATGGAAGCTTAAAGAGCGTTCTCATCCCAAACCCCAGTCATCCAAGGATGGGGATGAGAACGCTGATGCCGTGTCGAGTGTGATGGATCAATTGTGTGAAGATGTGAAACTGAGATCTACTTACCAAGATCTATGGGTGAGTTATCCGGCCAATAAAGTGTGAAACCCTTTGCATCCTGCGACCTCTCCAAGCTGTTAAAACTACTATATACCATATAAATTGTGCGCAGCAGGTTGGCATGATCTGGGCGATAATCATTAAAATCGAAGCAAATACGGTGTCAATTCTCTTTCAAAAAACAAATAACGACTTTTCGATGACACAACCGACCATCTCAGCTTTCCAGATTCACCTTGCCGGGAACCCGCAGCCCTCCGCCGGCGGCAGGGAGCCGTCCCGAAGACCATCCAGGGGTTTTCTCAGGATATCTCGAATTTCCTGCGCTGCTGGCAGGGCGCCTTCGGGGAGCAGCTGACCCTGGATGAGCTGAAAGCCGACCGGTTCCGCTTGAACCGCAAGGGCCTCCAATTGGAAAGGCTCACCGAAAACCCGCCCTAACACCTAATAGACCGGCTCGACTTTATGGACAGACTGCAACCCCTCTTTTCCCGCGCTTTCCCCTACTTTTTGAGAGGATCCAAAAATATAAACAAAACCATCCGGATAACGTTTTTTTCAAAATATTCACCTACGAAATGAACTTTATAGATTTTATTGTTATTTATCCTTCAGGGAAGGAATTATCCCAACATTCTGGCCATGGATCGCAGGGATGGGGAGGAACGGGAGTTATCCCGTCGCCACTTTGGCCATCATTGCCGTTCCCGCTGCCTGGTGTGGGTGTCGCCTGCTGCAGTTACTGGACCCAAGGTGAATCTATCAGCAGGCTTGTCGAAAATACAACCTGGTTATTCTGGTCAAGAACTTTAAGCTCATAAATAGGTCTCCTTAGAGACAGATTCACAATATATGTGTGTGTTAGATCTGTGCCTGCAATCCCATTTTGCATAGCCAGACCGGCTGTCAGCCATGCAGGATCGTTGCCTGCACTAACCATTAAAGTGAAAGTTCCGTCTCCCAGATTCTGGAAATCAGCATGGCAGATTGAGAAACCCTCTTTAGGCACAGTGATCAGTATTTTTTCTATTCCCTTGTCGAGATAATGTGGAGCAACAACAGCCTCCTGAGGAACTGTGCCAATTGCATTGGGGCCGTTATTGCCACAACAATATGTGATTGAGGGTAAGCCAGGAGTGGCAGTGATTGTGGGGAATGCTGAAGGTGTGCCCGTCGGTGATGGCAGAGCTGTGTCTATTGCTATGGCTGAAGGTGTTGGGCTCTGGGTATTTACAGGAGGCTTTGTTGCAATTGGAGCATTTATTGATCTGGGAGCTGGTGAATTTGCAACTGGCTGGTTGCCCTTTGCAATTGGAACTGCTGTACAGCCGACTGTTAATATAAACAGCGTGAGCAATCCTGCATGATAAGCTGACGCTTTGATGAAAGACCCTATTGAATAATAATTCCTTGCTGCGGATAATCTGTGATTACCTGCGCCTGAAGGACCGGAACCTCCGGCCATGGAAAATATAGGATCATTGCTTCTAGCTGAAACAACCTGTCCGTCAAGAGCATTCAAGTTATAGGATAATTACCTTTCATTAAGTCAGTTGATTTATTCAGGTGAATACCAATCTTGCGCTCCTATGGTAGGTAAGTGGTACTTCCCAAGTTGATCCGGAAATCGTCGAACCAGGTCTGGAACGCCAGGGACGTCCCCACGCTTTCGTAACTTATCGGGTAATTCATCCACGTAGCTGGTGAGCGGGAAGACCCGGCAACCTTCTTCGACTACCCGGCGGATATCCACCGCCTGCTCTACACGACCAATCCGGTCGAAGGCTGCAACCGCCAGCTTCGCAAAGTCACCAAATCCAGTAGCTCTTTCCCTATTGACGAGGCAGTACGCAAGTTGCTTTTCCTGGCCAATCGGGATATCATCAAAAAATGGACCAACCCCATGGCAGACTGGCCATCCAGCCTTAACCAATTGGTCATTCGATTTGAGAAAAGGTTTAATTAGTACCGTGCAATCCGTTTACACACAATCCTTGACACTAACATTTCCTCTAGCTTCCTGGCTGATGGAATTTTGGATTCTCCCTTAATATGCAACCCGACTTGACCAGCCTAACCATCTCGCTCGCCTTGGAGCAGTTGAAAGATCAGGCTTACACCCCCCTCGATCTGGTCGAGGCGTGTTTTCGCCGCATCCAATTTCTCAATCCGCTCCTCAACGCCTTTATCGCCCCCACCTTGGAGCTCGCGGTCCAGCAGTCTATGCGCGTCATGGGCATGCAGACTGATCCAACCGCCGTGTTGGATGAATTGCTGCTCCCGGGTATCCCACTTGGCATTAAGGATTTATTTGATGTTCGCACCGTACCTACTACCGCCGGTTCGAAGTTCTTTTCGGACCGTTTACCAGGTGAGCATGCCCGGGCAGTTCACAAGCTTGAACATTCTGGCGCGGTCATCCTGGGCAAAACCAACACGCACGAGATTGCTCTGGGCGTTACCGGGGTTAATCCCCATTTTGGGGCGGTTAAAAATCCCTGGGACCCTTCTCGTATATCGGGAGGCTCGTCCAGTGGCTCTGCTGTCGCTATTGCTTCTGGCATGTGCCTGGGCGCACTTGGCACCGACACGGGCGGTTCAATTCGCATCCCAGCCTCATTATGCGGGGTAGTTGGGCTGAAACCCACTTATGGCCGTGTTAGCACGCGTGGCGTGGTCCCGCTTTCCTGGAATCTTGATCATGTCGGCCCGCTCACTCACACCGTCAGGGATGCTGCTCTCCTGATGTCTGTTTTGGCTGGGTATGACCCGCAGGATTCCGCCTCGGTGGATCTCCCCGTCCCCGATTACCTCTCCCGCATCGAAGAGGATATCCGCGATTGGCATGTGGTCCAGGCTGCCGGGGAATATATCGAAGGTTCTGATTCTGAAGTTTTGGCTTCTGTCGATTATGCCGCCCGGGGTTTCCGTGATCTCGGCGCGCACGTGGAAGAAGTCGATCTATCCTGGTTGCGGGAGCTGGCCCAGGCCAACGGCAGAATGACCCAATCCGATGCCGCTGCCTTCCACCGGGACCGTTTAGCAGAGCACCCGGATTGGTTTGGTGCGGATGTGCTCCAGCGGCTCCGGATTGGTGCCGCCATAACTTCCACCGATTATGCCCTGGCTCGGCGCCTCCAGTCTGAGAGCCGTCGTCGGTTTGAGCAGTTCTTTGACCGGGTTGATCTCCTGTTGTTGCCCACCACGCCTGTCTCCGCTCCCCTGATTGCGGATACGGAAGCGTTGGAAGCGGCCGGTCAATTGACCCGGTTTACTTCCCCCTTCAACCTGACCGGTTTGCCGGCGATCTCGTTGCCATGCGGTTTTTCCTCGACTGGCTTACCAATTGGTCTTCAGCTCGTTTCCAACCATTGGGACGAGGCCAGGCTTTTACGGGCTGCCCATGCCTACGAAAATGCGACTGAATGGCATCTCCGCAAACCTGCTCTCCTTCCTTGATGCACAGGAATTGGGATTCCCGCGCTTTTTAGGCATGGCCGTACCACTTTTCTAGCCGCAGCTCTACCCCCCTCAAGATTTCGTCATTGCCTGCTCAACACGTTGAGTAATTCCCCCCTTGTAAACATAGAACATATGTTCTATTGTTGGGCTGTATCTACTCACACCATGGCGGAGAGCGGCAGGGAAGGGCTGCCGAACAAGCCTTGGATGGCTTCGAATGGGGAACAACCTGCCAGCCCGGCGGTATGGATAACCGAAGCCATGGCCGCATAGGCTTCGGCTCCCCAGCCCGAGCGGAAACAGCCCATGACTTTGCGATGGATCACCGATGGTCGCAGATAGCGCTCACTGACATTATTGGTCGGAGGAACATCTTTTCGATGCAAGAAGACAAACAGGCCATCCCGGTATTTGCGATATCGTTTTTGCAGCCGTTTTTCATCTGGATGTTCCAGCGTTCGCTCGAGCAGCCGGTCACAAAGACGCTCCAGTCGCTCCACCTGGTGTTCGAACTCTCCCGGAGGCAGTTGATCCCTTTCATTGTGCAGATGCACCGCCGAGCGGAACAGAAGCTGCATGGCTTTCGGCCAAAAAGCCTGTGGATACAGATCGATCACCGCCTGCAAATTGCGCAGCTGATGGGCCATACACAGTTGCCGCTCCCGGGCCGGGGCTTTTATCTGGGCCGAGTACACATCACTGACCCACACTTCGACCTGATGGTCTTGCATTACTTCTTTGATGACGTCCACGCTGCGGTCGAAGCGAACCACATGCAGGACGGCTTTCGCCGAACTGAAAACCCATTCATACCAGTTCTGGGAGTTCACCCGGCTGCCGGTCTCATCACAATGGATCACAGCACTGCTCTGGATCGTTTCTTGAATAGCCTGGGTCTGCTCTCTGGCTTCCTTCCCCGCCCGTTGGGTGATCTTGTCGATCGACCCTTCACACAGTTTCACTCCATGCAGGTCAGACAGGGCCATCTTCGTGCGTTCATAGCTCATGTGCTGCTGCTGCCGATAGTACACTACCGTCGCTTCCAGGCGTGCCCCAAAGGTCCGTTCCATTTCCAGGCCTTCGGGTGGTTCACTGGTTTGTTTCTGACCGCAGCAGGGGCACGCCACCTTAAACTGCCGCACTTCGATCACTTCGGCTTTCGCTTCCGGCAGTTCTGTGATCTGGTTCACATCCACCAACTCGCTATTTTCTGCTGAAAGGTCACTCTGACAATACTCACAAACCAACGGCTTCACTTCCACAATATGATCCGGTTTTGCCACCAACTTGCGCTCGTATTTCACATGCCCGACCGGTGGCCCATGTCGATGCCGCTTGCGTTTGTCTTTAGACCGGTTGGCTTTCTGATCCCGAGAAGGCGGTTGGGAAGAGTTGCTCGAGTTCGTCGGCGGTTTCTTGTTCTTTTCCATCTTCAAGCGCAGAGCTTCGATCTCGGACTGTTTTTCAAGTACCAAATCAATCAACTCTTCCTTGCTCATTTTGTTCAGATCGTCTTGGGTCATCGTGACCCTATCTTATCAAACCTCTCCATTTTTGAGGAGGGTGTGAGTAGATACGTTGGGCTATGCTGGCATCTGCGTTCTTCTCACCTATCTTTTTTCCCTTCAAAGTGTTTCTTGGTATTCACTTTGGATATTTCACTTTATTTGCTTCGACATTCGAAGAAAAAACTTTGGGGGAAAATATTCGTTCCTTTTTTTTGAGGAACGAATAGGCTGCCATCCATCTGGTTGCAGAGTTTTGGTGAGCCTCCCGTTCGCTTTCTGGTCGCCTTGTTTTTTATTTGCCTGAACTGGTGCATAAAGGAATGAGTTTATTTTGCTTTGTTTTGCAGGCAAGTGATTATTTGCGCTACCCTGCTCTGCGGATTGGAGGCAGTCACCGCCAGGATCGGTACGTTGGTCGCGACTGTGAAGGCTGTTTGGGTTTTGCCGGTCACCCAATGTTGGCCTATGATTCCGATCGCGTTGCTGTCTTTCTCAATTGCCTGGATCATCTCTTCCGGGTCGTTTGCCAGGCGGGCATTGGTCGTCAATCCGCTGCCTTCCAGGATACTGGTATTGAATATCTGTTGCACGTCCTCCCCCGAGGGGAAGACCCACACCTGTACCGGTCCACTGGTTTTACCGATGCCCTTCCAATCCACGATTTGTCCGGTAAACAGTCCACGCACTTGCTCTATGGTTAGCTTGGTATCCGGGTGTTGCTGGTTGACGATCACGACCACATCCTCTGTGCCGATCTGGTACGCGTTCACCATCGGATTTTCGGCTTGGCTCAAGCGAAGCACCATGTCGACCGACTGTGCATCCTGGAAATCCGCTGCCCGAAGTTCCGCTGCTAACACGTCTCCCGCCGCACAGTTGCTAACCTGTTTCAGCCAGGGCTCTGTGGAAAAGGAATATTGAACATGGATAAGTTCTTGCGTGGCAGCTGGTGTCGTCCCTGCGCAAGCCGTTAAAGGAATCAATATGCAGACAACTGCACAATGAAGTACGGAATGAGAAACGCCTCTCGCGATCTTCGGCACCTGAAAATGATTTCCCTGCATTTGCCCGCTACACGACCATTTGAACGATTAACGCGGCCAGTCCAACGATTGCACAATATAGAGCGAATATGTAAAGCGAATGCTTATTCAGGTAACCCAGGAACCATTTTACTGCCAACCACCCGACCACCGCAGCCGTGATGAACCCAACTGCCAGCAAGGGCAGAAATGCCGCAAGACCGGACATTTTTAAGAGGTCCAGCGACTGGTATCCACCTGCTGCCAGCATCACCGGCACCGACATTAAGAACGCGAACCGGGCTGCAGATGGTCGGTCAAATCCCCGCAACATCCCTGCGCTGATGGTGGTTCCCGAACGCGAGGCACCCGGGAAAACAGCCAGCACTTGAGCAAGCCCGACGATCAGGGAATCCAGCCAGTTCATCTTTTCGATCGAGCGAGTTCCGCTTTCCCAGCCACTCAGCCAGTCCCAGAACGACAGCTGAAATGAGCAGGCGGATCCCGGCTTCAAGCAGAGGTGTTTTGAACAATGTCTCGATGGTTGACTTCAGCAAGTAACCGAAGATTAAGGCCGGTATCGTGGCGATGATAATGTACCACCCGAGTCGTGCATCCATTTCAAGTTTCCCACCGTTACTCGACAGGACCTGCTTGATGCTTTTTATTGTCGCAAACAGGATCTTCCAGAGGTCATTCCAGAAATAGATGATCAGCGAGAGGATCGTCCCAAGCTGCACCAGGACCAGGAATGAGAACATCGCATCGTTGGACGGGATTCCGAGGGCTTTTTGCCCGATCAATAAGTGTGCTGATGACGAAATCGGAAGGAATTCCGTTAGGCCTTGCACGATGCCAAGAAGAAAGGATTGAAAAATGGTCATGTTATTACTCCAATTGCAAAATAGGTGTGGAAACGCTTGTAAACAAATATTTACTCGTGGTGTTAAATCCCGCTATTCCTGGTTGTTCGTAACGGGTATCCTCTCTGCATTGCCCTGCCATTGTTTCAGCCAGGTGGGCACTTTACTGTCGAATGTGCCATCCAGGATGGAGGCTCGAATGTCTTTTACCAGTTGGATAAGCGCATGCAGATTATGGATGGATAGCAATGTGCCTGCCAGGTATTCTCTGGCCATGATCAGGTGCCGCAGGTAGGCGCGTGTGAAAGTACGGCATGTGTAACAGGTGCAGCTCTCATCGATCGGTCGATTGTCGTGAGCAAAGCTGGCATTCATCATATTGAGCCTTCCATCCGAGGAGAAAGCCGCGTTGTGGCGTGCCAGTCGAGTGGGTAGAACGCAATCGAAGATATCCACGCCTCGCACGATCCCATGGATCAGGTCCTCCGGCGTGCCCACACCCATCAGATAGCGTGGCTTGTTCTCGGGCAGCAGTGCAGTAACCAGATCGAGGGTTTGGTGCATTTCAGCCTTGGTTTCCCCAACGGATAACCCGCCGATTGCGATACCCGGGACGGGCAGTGAGGCAATGAAATGGGATGAGGTTGTTCGCAATACAGGGTCCACCCCGCCCTGGATAATGCCAAAGAGAGCCTGGTCGTCCCTAGTTTTCGCCGCCAGGCACCGTTCGGCCCACCTGTGGGTTCGCTCCATGGCTGTTAAGCTGTATGCGTGATCGTTGGGATCCGAGCATTCGTCGAAAGCCATGATGATATCCGCCCTCAAGTTTTCCTGGATTTGGATCGATTTCTCGGGAGTGAATCGGTGTGTCGACCCATCAATGTGGCTTTTGAAGGTAACCCCATCGTCATCGATTTTGCGGGTCTCGGCCAGGGAAAATACCTGGAAGCCGCCCAAATCGGTCAACATTGGGTGCGGCCATTGCATGAAGCGATGCAAACCACCCTGTTCCCCTACCAAAACATCGCCGGGTCGCAGGTATAAATGATAGGTGTTGGAGAGTACCAGGGAAGCGCCTAATTCCTCCAGTTGGGCAGGCGTGAGCATCTTCACTGTGGCTTGCGTTCCGACCGGGGCGAAGACTGGCGTTTCCAGGTCTCCGTGTGGAGTGGAAAAAATCCCGGCACGCGCCCGTCCCTCGGAAGCGAGGACTTGATATTCGAACATTGCGACGATTATACTCGACGGAGTTGGGAGATTTTCTATGTGTTTGTGCGAATGCTGGAAAGAGTTTTTTCTTTTTTTAAAATCTAAAAGATCTGTCTGATTGATACGCGATCTCGATCGTATTTCCCGGGAGAAAATTGGATTTCAAAAAGCGCAGAGATTGCTCACGGTCGTCTCTGCCATCCGATGAAAGGAGTAATTGGTCACAATATACCGAAATATCCTGGATAATCCGTTCATATCGGTAATATGCCAGAGCGACCGGATCGATCTGGGTTTGTCCATACCCCTGGTAAAAGAGGTTTTCTTCCTCTTGTGGCGTCCGGGCAGACCCAAACTGGCATCCTCCGATGAACATCAGATCCCTTTCCTTGGGTGCGCGAATGGGATTATCCCAATCTACGATGAAAAGGTTATCGGAGCGGTCCATTAGGAGGTTGCCTGCATGCAAGTCAGAATGACACACGACTGGATCTGGTTGACGTCTATGAAGTATTTCTACGCATTGGTCAGCTCGTTCGACCAGATCGAGAATCTCGGCGCGTTTGAACTTTAAAAATCCAGCCAATTCTAGCGCGACCGGGTCTTCGAGGATTGTATCTTCGACGTAATCCAGGTATGACCTTACATTATTCCTCCCCTGGGGCGAATAAGTCTCGTTCGGAATATCCTTTGATATTTGATCTATTATGGGAGTATTGTGAATAGACTTCAAAGTCCTTCCAAAATCAACCCACTGCTGGTCTGAAAGGTTAGTTTCGTAACCATTTTGGCTTTTAACGTAGTTATAAAGGATCAATTTATGGGGTTTCAGATCGACCCATAAATTTCCCATTCTGGTTGCCAGGGGCGCGATGATTTGGCGGATTCCCTGGTCACTTAGGAATTTAGGCAGTTTTACCGCTACCGCCTCAAAATCAGCCAGCCTTAATTTTACGAAGTATGCTTTCCTGTCTTCCGTCACTGCTCGATAGACGGCTGTATTCCGATCGGCTCCAAGAGGTAGGAAGGAAATCTGAGTTATTGACAACCCAAACTCATCTTTTAAGCAGGCAACGATCTTTGCATCTGAGAAATTGGGTTTTTCGAGCAAAGGAAATTCCCGTCTTTATACTCGAGTCCCTGGAATATGCCTGGAGGCATAACGCTCCAGGTCTCGGATGGTGTGCTCGTACTCCTCTCCCATCAGAGGAGAGGATATCAAGAAATCTGCGGTTGCCCGGTTGCTGGCCGTAGGGATATTTCTCAAGACCGCTAACCTTAACAGCGCTTTTATATCTGGGTCGTGCGGTTGTGGTTCGAGAGCATCCCAAAAGAAAATTAGGAAATTAATTTCTCCTTCAGTGATCTTAGCTCCGATTTCCATATCGCCACCCAGGGGTCCGGACGAGAATCTTATGATTTCCAGCTCGAGTTCCTTTGCGAGCAACTCTCCTGTGGTTCCGGTTGCGAAAAGCTTGTGCCTTGCCAGTGTATCCCGGTTGTACTTTACCCACTCCAATAATTCCGATTTCTTGTTATCGTGAGCGACCAGTGCAATATGCTTTTCAACGCCGATTATGTATCTTTCCATTTTTCATTTCCTCGATATCTTTATAGCGAGAGGAAATTTCTTCCCCTAAAGTTTGATAGCCCGGGTGGCGATGTAGGTCGGATGATATTTGCTGATGGGTGAGTCGGGACAGATGTCCTCATAAAAACCGGTTATCGAGAATCCGGCCTCTGTTTGTCCACCGATCAGGTCGGACAGACTGTGCCCGAATTCAAGCGGGATCGCCTCCTCGATGCATAGATCCAAATCCTCTTGATCCATATTATCCAAATCGGAATAGGGTATCGAATACTTGATTTGAAGAGACTCTTGTTCATCAGCGTGTGTGCCGATCATGTAATATATCGGGTTTGCGAATCCTGCTAATAACATTCCGCTCTGCCGGAGCACACGGAAAGTCTCTTTCCATACCGGTCTGACTTCTGGGCAAAACACGTTGGAAACAGGGTGAAAGACCAGGTCGAATGATTCGTTTGCGAAGCAAGACAAATCCCGCATATCCCCTTCGACTGTCTTGATGATCAGATTTTCTCGTCGTGCGACCATTTGATCATGCTCCAACTGTGCCGGGGAATTATCGAAAATGGTGACATTTGCCCCTAATGCCGCAAATACAGGTCCTTGCTGCCCGCCACCGCAGGCTAAACCGAGTATGTCCAGCCCATTGAAAAGAGGAAACCATTCCCTCGGTACAGGCTTGGTCTCTGTAAGTAGGACTGAGAATTCTCCCTGCCGAGCTGATGCTATAACTTCCGGAGTAACAGGAATGGTAAATTTGTTGTTTTTATCCACCTGTCGATCCCAAGCATACTTATTATATTTCCTTACATTTAAAGTTGGTCCGAATTTTGGCATGTGTTCTCCATCGGTCATTATACACCGGCAAAATTTAGGACAAAAAAATCCCTGCAAAAATATTTTGCAGGGATGAGGTTAGCTGAGTGCAAATCGATTACGGTGTTGGCGTGGCCACAGCACCTGTTCCGGTCCAGGTAAATGTCCGTGGGATACTCATTGCGCCTGCTGAAGTCCAGATAGGATCGCCCTGGTCATCCGTACCTGTTTGTCTGACGGCTTCAACTGACCACCGCATTACGTGGGATAAGTTATCTTGTGGGCGGAAGGTCACCGGAACGATATATTTCGTATCGGTTACGTACGCCACCAGTTTCCGCCCCGTGCCGGATGTCACATCCTCGACTGTCACCTCATAAGATTCATTATCTCGCAAAGTCCCAATGGACGCCCATTGAAGCGTGACAGTATCATTGGAGAGGGTAAAGGGTGCACCATCTGCAGGTAGGAGAAGGTTGGGAGCTTGATAAGGTGGTGGGATAGTGGGAGTTGGGGATGGCCCAGGCGTGGCAGCCCGCATGCAAAGAGGTATGGCCAGCTTTTGGTCGATGAAAACTCCATCGGTGCTAAGCCCATTGAAATCTTTTATGGCTTGCATTGAGACACCATAATTGAGTGATATTGTGCTTAGGGAATCGTTTGCCTGAACAGTATATTCAACCGTCTCACAGGCAGCACGGGTTGCCGCACCAGCTTCGAGAGTTGCGGTTGCCGGGGGAAGTGGAGTTGGTGTAGGTAACGGAACCTTGATCGTCTGCCCAATCGCCAGATTGGTGCAAGTACTGTTTAATCCGTTAAGGGATATTATGGCCGCCACTGATGAATTATAGAGACTGGCAATAGCACCACAGCTATCTCCGGATTGAACAACGTAATCGATGGGAGGCTGAGGTGTGAGCGTAGGAGTGTCAGTCGGAATTAATGTATCGGTCGGTGTGGCAGTGAGTGTCGAGGTGATGGTCGGGCTGGGGACGGCAGTCGGAGGCTGGATTTGGTGCATCCCTTGCAAAGTGAAATATAACGCACCGGCACCAATGACCAGGAAGACTGCCAGAATGGCTAGTGCAATAGGGAGACTGAGAGTAATTTCCGGCATGCGTGCCCCTTGCACAGCTTTCTCGGACTTTGCTTTTGGTTTGAGGGTTGCGCTGAATTCACTTCCGCAAACCATGCAACGGGTGGCATTTTCAGTTAATCTTGTACCGCAAGTGGGACACAATTTTGTGGTTGTTGAATCTGGGCTCATATTCCCGGCATTATACCATGAGGACAATTTTGGTGACCTGATGGGGATATTCGTATAACCAAAGTGTTAAATCGCAAACTCATTCCCCTTGCGTTATAATGTGCCCGTCATGGAAAATAATTATGCTCTCTATAAAACCATGTTGCTTATTCGACGATTCGAAGAGCGCTTGCTTACAGAGTTTAGTGCGGGTAAACTGGTAGGGACCACCCATGCATATATCGGTCAGGAAGCCGATGCCGCCGGAATTTTTTCAGTAACCAATCCTGGGGATGTGGTTTTCAGCAATCATCGCTGTCATGGCCATTTCCTGGCATATGGTGGTGAGCCATACCGACTTGCTGCTGAATTGATGGGAAAAGCCACAGGCCTGGTTGGGGGACGTGGAGGTAGTCAACATATCCATTGGCGGAATTTTTACTCGAATGGCGTTCAAGGTGGTATTGTGCCGGTTGCAACGGGCATGGCACTGGCAGAAAAATTGCGTCAGACCGGACAGGTAGTTCTGGTCTTTTTGGGAGATGGGACACTTGGAGAAGGTGTTCTTTATGAAAGTTTGAATATTGCTGCACTTTGGAAGCTTCCAATCCTTTTCGTCCTCGAAGATAATCACTATGCTCAAACAACTCCGGTAGAAAAAAACCTTTCCGGGTCGATGAGCGCAAGATTCGCTGCATTTGGAATACCTGTAGTAGAACTAAATACAACTGATGTTCTGGAAATTAGCGCCGTTGCTAAAGATGCTCTTCAGGGAATGCGATCGGAGGTAGGACCTATAACCCTTATCCTCCATACATACCAATTCGCTGCTCATAGCAAGGGCGATGATCCGCGAACGTCTGCAGAGATTGAACGAATTCGTGCGTACGATCCCTTATCACTTCACGGTCATCGCTTGACTGCGGAAGAACATCTCAAAGTAGAGAAGGATATCAAAGAGACAGTAGATGATGCTTTTTTCCGCGCAGAAGCAGACCCATTCCCTTCGCTCGCTGTAAATGGGTAATAATTAATGGGTGTTTCAGTACTCGATTCCCTCAATAATGGTCTTCATTCAGTTTTGGTGAATGATGGCCGTGTGTACTTACTAGGCGAGGATATCCTGGATCCATACGGCGGTGCCTTTAAGGTTACCCGAGGATTATCATCGAAATATCCCAATCGTGTTCTGACCACACCGATTTCTGAGGCGGCGATTGTAGGGGTGGCGAGTGGAATGGCGTTGCGTGGATTACGGCCGGTGGTGGAGATCATGTTTGGGGATTTTGTCACATTAATTACAGATCAACTGGTCAATCACGCCTCGAAGTTTCGTTGGATGTATAACGATACTGTCCGCGTACCCATCGTTGTGCGTACTCCAATGGGTGGACGTCGTGGCTACGGGCCAACCCACAGCCAATCGTTGGAGAAAATATTCCTGGGTATCCCGGGATTGAAAGTGATTGCACCAAACACCCTGGGCGATCCTGGACGATTGTTGGAATTAGCCGTGGCAGACGATGACCCGGTCCTTTTTGTGGAACATAAACTATTATATCCTTGCCAACTTCTTGAACCGGGCCGGGGTGATTTGTCTGACTTCAAAATCCAGGCATATGGCGATACTTACCCAAGTTACCTTATGCATATTCCTGACCATGTGCCTGATCTAACGATTGCTACGTATGGATATAATTTTGAACTTGCTCGTGCCGTTACCCTGGACTTGTTAATGGATTATGAAATATTTACTGAGATTATCCTTTTCTCACAGCTCAGTCCATTTTCCTTGGAACCAATGTTTGATTCGCTACATCGTACCCACAAATTATTAACCATCGAAGAAGGAACTTTGTCCCTTGGTTGGGGAGCTGAATTGATTACCCGTGCGACAGAGCTGTCGGATGGATTGCACGTCAAACGGGTTGCAGCCATGGACGTTCCGATCGCAAACTCAAAAACACTTGAAGAAATGATTTTGCCATCGCAGAATTCCATCAAGCAAGCAGCATTATCCCTGGTGAATTCATGATCAAATCCGAAATAGTTGTTCCCTTGCTAAACGCTAACGAACCTGAAGCGCGTTTAATAGCTGTTCACGTCAAAGATGGCCAGCCCGTCGATAAGAATGATCTACTTTTTACCGTTGAAACTACCAAAGCGGCCTCCGATATTCAATCTCCTGAAGCTGGGTTTATTCGATTGATTGCAAAAATTGGCGCAACAGTTACAACCGGTGAAAAGATCGCAGTCATTACGGAAACATCAGACGAGAAGTTGGATACTGTTTCATTCCTTGATGTGGCTCCTCCTGTAACTGGATCTATTCGAATTACAAAACCGGCTCGCCTCTTGGCAGATTCGTTAGGTTTGGACGTAACCAGTTTTCCGGTTGATCGCCTGATCACAGAGGAAATGGTTCGTCAGGCTGCTGGGGCAACTCAAAATACGGAAATTAAATTACCTGAAGAGGATCTACCCTATCTGCTGGTCTTTGGAGCAGGCGGGCATGCCAAATCCATACTGGATATGGTCAAACAAATTAATCAGTTTACAATCGCTGGTATTCTGGATGATGATTTCCTCCTTACTGGAAAGCAGGTGCTTGGAATTCCCGTTATTGGATCACGCGCATTACTTCCAGAATTAAGAAATCAAGGTGTGAAATTGGCGGCAAACGGAGTGGGTGGTATTTTGGACATCAATATCCGCATCCGAGTTTTTAAAGTCCTGGAAGATGCTGGTTATTCATTTCCCGTTCTTATTCATCCCCGGGCTGCTATTGAGCCGAGTGCGAAAATTAAAAATGGTGTTCAAGTTTTCGCCAACGCGTATATAGGCTCTGAAACGATATTGGAAGAAAAATGTATGATTAACACAAATGCAGTCATATCTCATGATTGCATTATCGGTTCATATACCCACATTGCCCCTGGAGCATTATTGGCTGGTCAAGTGCACGTGGGAGCTAACACGCTGGTCGGAATGGGAGTGACGACTGCAATCGGTGTACAAATTGGAGATAGGGTTCGTATTGGAAATGGAGCCATTATTTTGACGGATGTTCCTGATCGGACGATTATCCAGGCGGGCAGATTCTGGACCGGAAAAGCCGGGTCATAATAATAATAGGTAGACATAAGTAAACGGAATAAATTGAACTAATATGTTTGTATATAGACGGCATGTCTTCTATGAGCAACCAAACCGAAATCCTAAAGAACATCCTTGAAAACAGCCTTCTGCCTCAACGACTGGATTCCCATCCTTGGTCGCGAAGCCTTCTCGTTCGGCAAGCTTGTTCGGATACGCCTGATTTATTGAAGAGTAGACCCGGACAAAGACTTGTCGTTTCCTTGGCGCGCTTATTTACACAAATGAAGCCTTCCACACCTCCACGCAAGGGGAAACGCCTGGATACTCGCTGGGGTGAATTTGGTATGCTAGCTGCAGAGTACTTTGTGCCAATTTTATTTGGAAAACCTGCTCCGGAGACCTTAAGGGAAGCCTGGGGGTACATCGATCAGAGTATCCTTTTATTTGTTTATGGGAAATCTCCCGAATTACTTTCTGAAGAGGAGAAGGCGCCTTATAGGTTGGTCGGGAATGAAATGGAGGTTGCACCCAACAGCACTCTAAGCGATTGGCACCGAAATGGCTTGGACCGGCTTATGGGTGCAATATTGCGAAGGGAAAGCTATCTTTCGGGATCCTTATCAAAACCAGCAGTTATAACCCACATCGGTCAACGAACCGATAATGTTAACTCACGCTTTAAGAAAAATTTGGTAGTTTTTTGGCGTTATTTTTTTTCAATTCTGGGTATTGCTCTCCTTGGGGGACTCATCTTTGGCAGCATAAAAGCTTATAAGATATATAACCAAGTATTATTGGTTCGTCAGGACGCGGTTAACTTGCGCAGTATATTTTCCGGCTCTGGTACAAAACTTGAACAAATTAGGGCAGCCGAACCCTCTCTTTCCACCTTAAGTCAGGACTTCACAAAATTAAAAAATGATTCTGCCCCATATTTATGGCTCGGTCCTTGGTTAAGCTGGGTGCCCGTTTACGGAGGAGATCTTTCTTCGGCTCAGGACTTGATTCCTATGGTCGATTCTTTGTTAGCTTCAGCAAAGCTTACCTACCAGGCGGCAGCCCCTTTGATTAACGGAGACGGTCCATCTGGAATCACGCCTTCTCAACTGACCGAAGCACTCGTCCAGTCACAGTCCCTATTGATCCAGGCCAAACAAAAGATCTCCGAAGCTTCTAGCGCGCGTTCTCGGATTGAAACGGAAAGACTTTCCCCTGAGATCCGCGACTTGATTATCAATGATATTGATCCAATTCTGCCTCTGATGCAAGATGGGCTGACCGTAGCTGAAGAACTCCCGCGTTTGATGGGTGCATCTACGGAAGGGCCCAAGACATATTTGCTATTGGTCGAAAATGAAGATGAATTACGCCCGACCGGAGGATTGGTAACTGCGGTAGGAAAATTGCTCTTGCAGAACGGACAAATAAGCGCCCCTACATTTGAGAATGAAGATCAAACGATCAATCCTCTAGTAGATTGGTCCAAACCATATCCAGCAGCACCCTGGCAGCTTCAGCAATACATGAACAGTCGCGTTTTACTTGTTCGGGATACAAGCTGGTTTACTAATTTTCCCACTGCAGCCTTGTATGCGGATACTTTATATTCTTATGTGTCAAATTCATCTGTAGATGGGGTAATTGCTTTTGATCAGGAATTTTTAGTGGATTTCTTAAAAACTACTGGTCCAATTCAGGTGGAAGGGGTTTCTTACCCGATCAATTCAAGTAACGTAATTGAATTTATGCGTTCGGCGAAAACCCCGACTGCGGCAGATCTGGCTTCACCTGATTGGAATAACAAGTTATTCATTAAATTGATTTCTGACGCATTGCTGGAGAAACTAACTAGTGGAGCAATTCCACTAATTGATCTCACGATGGTTTTACTACAGGACTTAAATGAACATCATTTACTATTGCAAGTGGATAGTCCAGTTTTGACTACCGTTCTGGCTAATCATCGTTGGGATGGCGCCATTCATCCAGCGCAAGGCGATTTCCTCATGGCGGTGGATACCAATGTCGGTTTTAATAAGACCAATGCAGTCGTAAGTGAGAATATGATCTACGATGTAGACCTTACGAATGCATCCTCACCAACCAGCACACTTACAATAACCCATAAAAACAATGCTGTTGGGATGATCTGTAGGCAGTGGGATAAAATTAGGTTACCTGAGGAAGAAAATTACCCCATAAACGATTGTTATTGGAACTATCTGCGTGTTTATACAAGTGCAGGAGCCAAACTGCTGGATGCCGCCCCGCAATTTGTACCGGCGAATTGGATGCTCGTTAAACAAGATGTTCCGGCCCGTGTGGACACTCTGGATGAAGGGATAAAAGGTGTTCAAACCTTTGGCACATTACAGGTCGTTCCAGGAGGCGAATCTCTTGCAACTAGTTTCTCATTTTCTCTACCTTCAACGATCATTCAGACGATATCCGGAAAATCTACTTACCATCTTTTTGTGCAAAAACAACCTGGCACCCTGGCAAACCCTCTTACCATCCGGATCCATCTCCCTAACAACTCTACTGTAGTGTCGTCACAGAATGGGGCAGTTGTTCAGGATAATAATATTCTCTACCAAATTAATCTGCAGACAGATGTTGATTTTACTGTTGTGTATACATTTCCATAAATCCGGCATAAATCCGTAATTCATCGAACCAGAAAAAGGATAGAATATCGAGGTGGAGTATTGTCCAAAATAAGTCGAGGAGGATTCTCATGAAGAAGTTTATTCCATTTCTTGTTGTTTTTGTTTTGGTTCTTTCTGTGATCGGAATAGCCAATGCCGGTTCTGTTTTTGCCAGTCCGAAGTCGTCTGGCGCAATAGATTCCCCATTAAAAACTTTGATTAACGTAACCCAAAACGGTACCTTCAATGTTGGAGGCGTTTGTGAGATTACGGTTGACTTTGGGTCAAATGGGAATGTCGATAATATCGAAGCAGATGCAGAGGTTCCAATTGATCTGTCTAAAGCTGTGACTGCAGGTGTTCCAGTAGATCAACACTTGCTCTTCCCGGGTTGCCATTTCGTGTTCTCCAAGGGAGGCACCACTCTTCCCGATCCCGTGAATGTTAATCCCGGAGATGGCTCGTTGAAAGTTTGCTTCGGCGCCAGCCCGGAAATGGCGATGACCATTTATTATTATCTGGATACGCCCTCCACTGGCCGTGTCTGGGTACCTTTGCCTACGACTGGTGAAGACCTTTTTAATGGTACTTATCGTCTTGAATGTGCGCAAGCGCACTATAGTGGCGTTTATATGCCCGTTGGTGTGCTGGTACCTCCTGTTGGCACTGGAGAGGCCGGGATCAATCCATTCTTCCCGCAGGGTTGGGGTGGTACTGTCCTGCCGCCTCCTGCTAACATTACGATCACAAGCTCGGGGACTTATTCGGTCGGTGGGATTTGCCTGATAACTGCCAAATATTTCGTCTCAGGACTTTCAGATACCGTACAGGTCGAATATCCACAGGATCCCAAAAACCACTATACGGAAGATACCCTTACTGTTCCCTTTACTGATTACGTGAATGGCGATCTATTCTATTTCCCTGGTTGCCATGTGCTCCATTTCAGGAACGAACCAGTTAACAATGTCGTTCAACCGGTTGTACAGGATCAGATGAATAAATCGACTCCCTTGGACGGCGATTGGCAGATTTGTTTTGCTGCCATCCCGGGTAAGACGATGACGATTTATTACTACCCGGACGATGAGCAAAAACCCATTAATGCTCCGACTGACTGGACCGCCTTGGTAACTACAACGGTAAATGGGATGTCTTGCGCCGACCTCGTGAACTACTCAGCGGTTTATGCCCCGGCTGGCCAATAATTAATTATTCTGCAAGTAACAGTAGAAGGAAACAAGATAGAGGCGAGAGCCTCTATCTTGTTATAATTGCTCAATGCCACCCAGAAAAGTCGTTCGTCGGATTCTTGCCCCCGCTTCTCCTTGGATTTGTTCTTTTGACAGCATACATAGCCAGCATGGCACCCGGGCTGACGTGGGCGAATTATGGAGTGGATGGGGGAGATTTTAATTGCGGCTGCGGCGACGGGAGGAATTGCACATCCTACCGGCTATCCGTTTTACCTGCTACTGGCTGGCTTATTTCAATTTATTCCGGTTGGATCGCTGGCATTCCGAACTAATTTAATGTCTGCAATTGCGGCGACTTCTGCTGGATTGCTGGTTTATGGAATAATAATAAAAGCAATTTCTCGGGCTGATA
This sequence comes from uncultured Chloroflexia bacterium, assembly GCA_963814135.1. Classification (GTDB taxonomy): domain Bacteria; phylum Chloroflexota; class Anaerolineae; order Anaerolineales; family Villigracilaceae; genus UBA877. Next base: position 977,988 of record CAWFBZ010000008.1, read on the forward strand.
CTCGCTGGAAATGGTTGGCTGCTCTGGCTGGTGGCATGGCATTTGGATTATCTCCATTGCTTTGGTCCCAGGCGGTGATTACTGAAGTTTATACCCTGAATTCTCTATTTGTAACAATCATATTGTTTTTATCGCTAAATCCACTCTCCGAAAAGTTTCAACCAAAGTACCAGGATATATTGATCGGCCTCATATTTGGGTTGGCAATGGGGAATCACATTACCATCATTTTCCTGTTGCCTATCATTATTTTGACAACCGTTTACCGAAAGCCTTCCCAAGAAAACGAAAGAAAATGGATTGAAGGTTGGCTGATCGATGGTCGCTCGATCGTCCGGCGGATGATTGGGATGGGTGTTGGGTTACTTGTTTATCTGGACTTACCATTCCGTGCCTTCTCGCATCCTCCAGTTAATTGGGGGAACCCCGTGACTTTTAGTGGATTTACATGGCTGGTTTCGGGAGCACTTTACCAGCGACTACTGATGGATTTATCGGTTATAACTGTATTGGCACGACTGCAAAGTGTTGACGCTTTATTACTCTCACAATTTGGGATAATTGGTCTGATTGTCGCGTTCATCGGATTGATTGTCTTCTTCAAGCCCACCCGTTTGAATTTTAGTTTGCTTTGGATAGTCGTATCGTATTCGGCTTTTACAATCGGTTATACGACTTCTGATGCATTTTTGTACTTGATCCCGGTTTTCATATGTTTCACAATCTGGATTGGGATTGGTGTGGGGGGGGTGATGCAGGCTGCATCGAAGCGATTTCGTTGGAGCGGAATTATTAGTGGTTTGCGATTGTAATCATCTTGTTGGTCCAGGCGGTGAGCAATTGGCCAAAAGTGGATGCGTCGCATGACCAAAGAGCCGAGACCTTCGGCCGGAGCGTGCTTTTCATATCTCCACCAGGCGCACTGGTTTTTGCGAAGGGGGATGAAGCCGTTTTTACGCTTTGGTACTTCCAATACGCATTGCGGGAACGATCCGATCTTGTGATCGTTTCAAGTGATCTGCTCCAATTCTCATGGTACCTGCAAACGTTGCGTTACACCTACCCAGACGCGAACTTTCCCGGTCCATTTCCCTTCGTCCAGACCGTGATAGAAGCCAATCCAAGCCGAGCGATTTGTTATGTCCAATATACCCAAGGGGCGCAGATCAACTGTTTACCACCAGGAAGCTCGCAAGCACCATAATTTGTTTTCACAAATGATATATTACCAATAATGGTGCACGAGAGAACGAACATCACGATCATACAAATCCTTAATATCAGCCATAGTTTTTTCGGATAGGGGTGGTAAATTAGCAGCCTGGATATTTTCTTCGGCCTGTTGGAGGCGCTTGGCGCCCGGAATAGTGCAGGTTACTGCCGGAAACATCAGGATCCAGCGTAAAGCCATTTGCGCCAAGGTTGCGCCAGATGGAATCAGAGGACGCAGAGCCTCCACAACCCGAAGCCCGACTTCATAATCCAGTCCGGAAAATGTCTCACCTCGATCGAAAGATTGCCCGAGACGGTTAAAAGTGCGGTGATCGTCCGGCGCGAATTTGCTGTTGGCATTTAATTTCCCGGTAAGAAGCCCGGAGGCGAGGGGTACGCGCGCCAGGATTCCAACACGATGTCGTTGTGCCTCCCCAAAGAATAATTCAGCCGGGCGCTGCCGGAAAATGTTAAAAATGATCTGCACGGATTGTACTTCGGGAAATTCAATTGCCTTAAGGGCTTCTTCAACCTTCTCCACACTGACGCCATAATAGCGGAGCTTGCCAGCTTTTACCAGGTCGTCCAGGATCCCAAACACTTCTGGCATGTAATACACTTCGGTGGGAGGACAATGCAGTTGTAGTAGATCAACGGCCTCAGTTTGTAGATTTTTCAGGCTTCTTTCGACATAAGCTGTCAGGTTCTGTCGGTTATATCCGCTGGCGATGTGCGGATCGAGTCTCCGTCCAGCTTTCGTAGCGATATAGAAAGTTTCACGACGTTCCTTGCGTAGTTGTGCTAATAACCGCTCACTACGCCCATCCCCATATACATCGGCAGTGTCGAAGAAATTAACTCCCATGTCAAGCGAACGGTGCAAGGCCGCGATCGATTCTTTATCATCCACGTTGCCCCAGGTGCCACCAATGGCCCAGGTACCAAAACTGATCTCTGATACCTTCCATCCAGTTCGTCCAAGTTCCCGATATTCCATTTTATTCTCCTTAATATTTGATGCTCACCCTAAAATTATTGAATAAATCCTTGCTGAAGAGGAGTTGTGAATCCACCCCCTTTTTTTCTAAGGAAGATGTTCCTGGAGAAAATCACCGATCTGGGAAATCGCCCTCTGTGCTTCAGGAACATAAGGTGCGAAGACCTGGAATACGTGCCACATACCATCCCAAATAACCAGCTTAGAATCCACATTAACAGCCTTCAAATTTTCATCCAACCGAGTTGAATCATCCAGCAGGACTTCGTCACATCCGACATGGATCAATGTGGGAGGCAGTCCGTGCAAATCGGCAAACAAGGGCGAGATGAGCGGATTAGTGGGGGCCTGATCTCCCAAGTAAGCTGGAGCAAATCCGAACCGGTTGCCCTCACCGCCGAATATGGGATCGATTTTTTTCAATGTGAGCATTGATTTTCCTGAAAAAGTCAGGTCTGTCCAGGGTGAGAGCAGGAAAAGAGCACCGGGGAGTGCTTCGCCAGAATCTCGCAAGCTGACCGCGGTTGCAACTGTCAGGCCACCTCCGGCTGAGTCCCCGCCAATGGCAATCTGTCTGGCAGGGATGCCTTGTGTCAGGAGCCACCGATAAGCAGTTAATGCATCTTCGAGTGCAGCTGGATATGGATTTTCGGGTGCGAGCCGGTAATCAATAATTAGGACGCGTGCCCGGCTGGCCAACGCCAAACGGGCTGCCAATCCGCGGTGGGTATCCAACGAACAAATGCAATACCCGCCCCCGTGGAAATACAGAAGGGTATTTTCTGTGTCAACCCCGGCCGGTTCAATCCATTCAGCGTGAACACCATCGGCTTGTTTAGCGCAGATGGTGATTCCGCGCGGAACTCGTATCCCCCTACGGGCCAACTGCGTTAAGGCGAGTGCGTTGCTCATTAACTGTCAGGTTCAGCGCAAGTGAACCGGTAATACGTTGCAAGGTTTGATGCAGAATGCGGCTTCTCAAGCTGGCCATAAAATCTCCTCAATGGAAATGGGTACAGGGTGAGATTATAACAAACTAACCTTCTCAGGCATTAGACCTCCACTTGTATGGCGCTACCACTTTCATATCGGCGTAGACCAATGTGGAATAGTGCAATGGCAATTGCCAGGAAACCTCCGGCTGCCAGGCACATTTCCGCCAGGGAGAGCCAGGAGAAATTGACTATAAAACCAGCCGGAACAGAGCCCATGAAAGCAGCTGGGATGATAATGAACAGGATCAATTTTGCGGCATTACTGAACAAAGTTATGGGATATAGCGCAAAAGTGATCATGGCATTGATCGCAATCCCTGTCAATGTGCCTCCGGTTCCCAACCAAAAAGCCAGACTTTGAACAATGATCAGGAATGATACAAACACAATCGTCGCCAGGAGAAGTGCCAGGATAAAACGCCCAAACCCGGCGGGACTGACCTGTCCTGAAGCCAGGTAGCTGAGGAAACCATACAAGAAATCTCCAAATCCACTAGACTCGGACCGGCTGGAGATTACGTGTAGGAGAGTTGGGCGCGGCAGGGAAAGGTAATAATCCAAACGACCATTGACGATGATTTCGCCCAAATTAAAAGCATTTCCGAAAAGCATTCCAGCCAGACCGAACGCACCAGCAGAGACGCCGAATACCAAGAACATATCCGTCAACTGCCAGCCTCGGATATCTTTAAACCGGTCGAAGAAGATGACCCAGATCATGAAGTAAACACCGTCATTCAAGATCATTCCGATGGATTGTGATAGGAAGGCGATCCGGTATTCCATCGCCGATGCAAGATTGATCTTCCAGAGGGCGGATATGAATTTGATTTCCTTCATGCCTACCCTCCGTTTATGGCCAGCCTACGCACGCCACGCGCGAATGCCAAAATCATGCCCCCGGTTAGGACGGTCAACCAGAGGATTTGTCCCCCGATAATTTGAAAGAAGAGCGCCAGATCAAAATGGACGAAGAGTCTCGCCGGGCCATACATCATGTATGCGAATGGCAGGGATTTTGACAGGTTTTGCAGCCAAACCGGATAAAAATCCAAAGGGATTAGCATGCCTCCCAGGATAAAAACCAATTTTTGATATATCCACTCAAATGGGGTCACTTCTTCAACAACAAAGGCGGCCAAGCCGATCAACCCGTTGACGCAAAAGTGCAGGAGCCAGGCAAAGGTCAAAGCCAGCAAGGCAGGCGGCCAATTGGAAACCAACGGAGGAGGGCCAGCCATGCCCCAAACCAATGCACCACCTAAAATAAACAATAGTCCCATGCGTGGCAGGCTTTCGCCCAACCCGCAGGCGAGCTGGTAAAGGAGGAAGTCATAGGGCTTGTTGAGCAGGTAGGCGATGGAACCGTCCTTCACCTGCTGGGCAATCAGTCGGGAGAGGCGCGGACGCCCAAGTTCCAACGTCTCGGCCAATAATAAATACCACATGGTATCGTGCAAAGAAAGACCATTTAAGATTTGCGATCCTGAGGCTGAGTAAACAGCATGCCACAATTGGAAGAAGACCAGCATAAAGATGGCAATCATGCCACTCCGAGTGACGATTTCGGCTGGGTAAGCCAGGCTGTTCAGGAGATTGATCTTAAGGATGGCAAAATATTTTTTCATCGAATTTACAAGGAAAATCTGAAAAATCAAGGTGAGGGAAGAACCTGGTCTTGGCTCTCTTCTTTTTTATAAATTGCGGCAATTACTTCTTCCAATGGAGGGTCGGAAACTGTGATGTCCAGCAGTTTCCCGGCTGCCGAGAGGTGCGCCATGACCTTCTCTACCGGTGTTTTGTGTGTGTCGAAATGAAGTTTAACGGCGTAACCATCTTTCGAGATTTTAATGGTTTCCGTCCCGGCAACATGGAAATTCAGTGGAACCTGTTCCGCATAACGGACTTCGACCAGTTTGGATGCCAGGAACGAGCGTTTGAGCACCGAAACTTTATCTTGATAGACAATTTGCCCATGGTTGATGATAATGACGCGTTTGCAGAGCGCTTCAAGATCTCCGGCGTCGTGAGATGTCAATAGGACCCCGACATTTTCCTGGATTGCCATTTCGCGGATGGCATCGCGGAATTTCGCTGTTTTGCGACCACATCCAACCCAATGGAAGGTTCATCGAGTAACAACAATTGGGGCTTGTGCAACAAAGATGCGGCTACTTCGCAGCGCATACGTTGTCCTAGCGAGAGTTTTCTCACAGGAGTCTCTAACAGGTCGCCGATATCGAAAGTTTCAGCCAGGAATGCTATGCGCTTCCTGGCCTCGCGATCATCCAACTCGTATATTTTCCCGAACAGGATGAAGGTGTCGATGGCTGGAAGATGATACCAGAGCTGTGGGCGTTGACCAAAGACCGTACCGATTGAAAAGGCGAGTTGGCGACGGTGTTTCCAGGGGATATGTCCCAGAACGTTTACCTCACCACTACTTGGGAAACAGGATCCCGGTCAGTGATTTTAATGGTTGTGGATTTCCCGGCTCCATTTGGACCGATGAACCCGAGCAATTCCCCCGATTCCATCTCGAACGACAAGTCTCGCACCGCCTCAACCATGCTATATTGCGGTCTAAATACGGACCGAATACTGGCACCTAATCCGGCTGCCTTATGCTTTGTGCGAAAGGTTTTGGTGAGATTAGAAACCTGGATAGCGGGCATGCTCTATTTTATCATTTGCAATCAGGGAAAAAACCTTTGGATGAAGTGATGATTGTGTTCACGGGCCAGCATTTTCCTGTGAATAAGTGAAACGCGATATTCGTTCCGTCTCAGGGTTGAGGGAACGAATATTCCCCCAAATTATTTTTGAATTTTGTAGTGGTGGAATCAGTTCATTCTACGCTAACAAAGCGATTAAAGGGATAACCTCGTCTTAATTGACAAATGCCCAGAACAAAATTCCATAATTGTCAAGTTTCATTTGGTAGAATAATAAATCTTGCTGCAAAATTCTCAGGTGCGGTTGAAAAGGTTTAAAAGCGTTTTTTGGTCCATGAGATCCAAGGTAATTTCTAAATGCAAATTCCTTCAGAATTAATCCAATGTTTGCGAAATATTGAGAGCCTGGTTGTTCTCACAGGAGCAGGCGTATCGGCTGAATCGGGCTAATGACCTTTCGCGATGCAGATGCCTTGGTGGGAACTGGCGAAGCCTTATGGACAAAGTATCGGCCTGAAGACCTGGCTACCCCGGAAGCTTTCGAAAGGAACCCTGAAATGGTCTGGGAGTTTTATGCCATGCGAAGATTGAGATCCGGCCAAATTAAGCCCAATCCGGGGCACCTGGCCCTGGCTGAAATGAGTCATCATTTCCAGCATTTCTCCCTGATTACGCAAAATGTGGATGGACTCCACCAAAAGGCAGGGAGCCTGGATGTGATCGAATTGCACGGAAATATCACCCGAGTTAAATGCTCGCTCGGTTGCGGAGTGCTTACGGAATGGGAAGATCAACCGGGTAGCGTGCCTGAATGTCCTAATTGCGGTGCCAAACTTCGCCCCGACGTGGTTTGGTTTGGAGAGATGCTACCGCGGGCGCAATTGGAAGCTGCCGTCGAGGCTGCTCAATCGTGCCAGGTTTTTATCTCCATCGGTACTTCGGCACTCGTACAACCGGCAGCTTCGCTGGCGCTTATGGCTAAAGAAAACGGAGCAATCCTTGTGGAATTGAATGTCCAAAAGACCCCGTTAACTAATTCGGCTGACTATTTCTTGTGCGGGAAATCCGGAGAATATTTGCCGGAGTTAGTCAATCAATTATGGGGCTTGAAATAATTCCGATTGTTCACCCAATCCAATCGCCATTCCAGGGGGGGAGTGAAATGGATAGTTGTCCGTTTGAGACGTTGTATCCCTTTCCGGAAATGAGACTTTGCATGCTCCGACCATCACCCCAGGCTAGGGCTGCACAAGGAATTTCTACCTGTTGGGTTTTCTCAGATGCGTTTAACGCCACGAGAATATTCTTATCTCCCAATATGCGGGCAAAGGCAAAAAACCTGTCATTCGACACCAACCGAATATAATCACCTCGACGCAGGCTTGGGGTTCGTTTTCGAAGGGAAATAAGAGATTTCACCCACTGGAGCAGACCCTGATCCCATTTATTTTGTTGCCAGGGAAAAGCACGTCGGCTGTCGGGGTCCTTCCCGCCTTCCAGACCAATTTCATCCCCATAATAAATGGCCGGGGCACCTGGAAATGCCATTTGAAACAGGAATGCCAACTTCAATTTATTGGTATCCCCTGACATTAATGTTTTGAAACGCTCGGTGTCGTGGCTGTCAAGTGGAACGTACATGGCAAACATGTTTTCTCTAGGATATGAACTAAATAGGATATCGATACGCTCGCCAAACTGGTGCGCACTATTGTTGCACTGGAGGAAGGCTGCCAGTGCGTCTTTCACAGGGTAATTTAATAACCCATCAAAATGTTTATTATTTGCCCAGCGGGGGTTTACTTCCCAAATTTCCCCAGTAAGGTATGCGTCGCGATTGGCTGTCTTCACTACATGCCGGAATTCTTCCCAAAAACCATCATCATCGATTTCGTTGGGAACATCCAACCTCCAACCGTCCGCTCCTCGTTCTATCCAGGTTCGTGCAACGTTGAAAATGTATTCGCGGACCTTGGGGTTGTTTGTATTGAATTTTGGCAGAGATTTATGGTTCCACCAGCCAATATAATTCTGCGCTTCCCCGGTACTGTACGCGTCAAGAGGAAATTGCTTGATGTGGAACCAATCCTTGTATGCAGATTTTTCACCGTTTTCCAAAACATCCGTGAAGGCAAAAAAACCTCGCCCACAATGATTGAACACACCATCAAGGATGATACGGATATCGTTTTTGTGGGCGGTTTCAACTAGTGCACGGAAGTCGGACAGGCTGCCTAGCCTGGGGTCGATCTGAAAATAATCGCTCGTATTGTAGCGGTGATTGGAAGACGCCAGGAAGATGGGATTCAGATAGATTGCATTAACCCCCAAGTCCAGCAAATAATCAAGGTGCCGTAATATTCCACGTAAGTCGCCACCTTGAAAATTCCAAATATTAGGTGGTGCACCCCATTTCTGTAAGTTAGGGGGATCATTGATCATATCGCCGTTGGCGAAGCGATCGGGAAAGATCTGGTAAAAAATGGCGTCTTGTACCCAGTAAGGAGTTGTCATATTATTCCATTTTATGAAATGTATTTACGAGTGGGTATTTTACCGCAAAGAAACCTTTCAGGCGATGCACTGCCAACCCGTATTCAATAATGTCTAAAAGGATGAATCTATGCAAGGACTCGGAATATTATCCGCCGATGGAAACTCCAATGAGTTTTCCAACTCCAAAAACCAGGACGGCAGCAATCAAACCGATCAGGACCTGTCGAAGCCCAGAAATCCACACGCTTTTCCCTGTCAACAGAGTTATAGCTGCACCGGTCAGAAAGAGGGCTACCGCTCCCAATACCAATGAGCAAAAGATGGCTATAGTCCCTTGTAGGAATATATAAGGAAATAAAGGGATGATTGCACCGGCAGAAAATAGAAAAAAAGATGTAATTGCGGCTTCCCAGGGTGACCCCCCGAGTTCTTCGGGATCAATTCCCAATTCCTCCCTCGACAATGTATCCAGAATGTGCGCCTTGTCACCCATCATGGTTGCGGCAAGTTCCTTGGCCCGGTTTTCGGGTATACCTTTCGACTGGTAAATGAGTGCCAATTCTTCCTGTTCCTCTTGGGGAGCAGATTCTATCTCCTCCGCCTCAATTTTGATCTGATTCTGGTAAAGCTCCCGCGAGCTCTGCACTGAAAGCCATTCTCCTAAGGCCATCGAACCTGCCCCTGCAAGCAGGCCTGCTATCCCGGTGATAAGCACCCCGTGACCGGGCAGGTTGGCACCTGCAGCGCCCATCGTCAGGCTGAGCACGGATACCAGACCATCGTTCGCGCCCAAAACTGCCGCGCGCAAAGCATTGCCGCCGGTGGCGCGATGGCGACCTTCCAGTTGAGCAACTTCGCTTCCAATCAGCCCACTTTTCCCGCCAGAAATGGCTGCCATCAAGCGGGCGTGTGATTTTTCGTCGGCAGACATGTGTCCAGACTCGGTCCTGGCTTCGGGCTGAGTGTCATAAGCCAGGCTGTCGGCCCGTTCATTTCCCGTTATCGTCGGCAGGACAAATTGAGCCCCAAAATGTTTTGCCAGGAAACACATAGTGGCGGCGCGCCAGGATGTCCGGGGAGTTGAAAGTTTCGCTCCCATATCTTCCATGCGATCCAGCCAGACCCTGGCATGTTTTTCTTCACTGGCTGCCAGCCGACGATAAACATCCGCCAGCTCAGGTTTGGGTTCAATCTCTGCCAGGGTGTTGTACAATGCCGCGCCATCGATTTCTTTTTGCAAATTCGAGCGATAAATGGAAAGTTCTCGACCAGATGTCATTATGCGCCTCTCGGGAAATAATATCGGTTAAATTGTACCTTATGAGCGCTTGATGGGGCCTCCCTTGTCGGAGCACAATCGATATTGACAGGATCTCATTGCAGGATTTTCTGATTAAGTGAAATATATCGCTACGGAAGTTGGACTAAAATACCCTGTGCGTTCCCTGTTATACTTGGATAAATATTGCTGAAAAGGATTGCCCATGAATGCTCTCCCGGTCGATCGTTTGGTGATCTTGACAGTATCTGGAATGCAGGTGGATGCCCTTTTACCACACCTGGCTGAAAATAAATATCGATTCACTGTAATCAATACCACCGGTGGATTACTCAATGAACCGGAAGTTTGTCTGCTTGTTGGTCTTTCGAACGAGCGGTTGAAGGGATTACTTGAGATCTTACGGGGAGATTGTCACCCGTTCCGGCAATTTGTTTCCACGCAAGGATACATGCAAGGTGAATTGGCAAACCCTTCGATGGTGGAGGTCGAGTTGGGTGGCGCGAGGCTATATCTAATGAAGGTTGAGCGGTTCGAACAGTTCTAGGATTCGGCGGAGGTGAATATGAAATTAATATTCGCGGTGATACGTGACAGCGATGCAGATGAGGTAGTACGGGCGCTCGTGGAAAATAATTACCGGGTAACGCGTGTGGCGAGTACAGGTGGTTTTTTACGCAGAGGAAATGTGACCTTGTTGATCGGTGTCGAAGAAAGCGGGATCCAACCGGTGTTCAACCTGATCAGGAAAGCTTGCAATCCAGCCGAGGAATTGCAACACCAGGCGACGCTTTTTGTAGTGGACATGCCGTATTTCGAGCAAATTTAAAGAATCCCCTCTTCAAAAATTGCCCCTTAACCGCGCCAAAGCGCGGCACGCCTTCCAGAAATTCACTTGGGGAGGCGATTGGGCAATCCCACTTTCTAAAAAAATCAAACATAACTTGTATTGGTTCTTTTTCGATGGCTTGTTTGCATCTGCCAGCGATAACATAATTGTCACTTTCGTTACTCTGTACATCCTGGCCCTGGGGGCTACGCGTGCCCAGGTGGGCCTGATGAGTTCATTCTCCAGTCTGGCCTCAGCATTATTGCTCCTCCCGGGTGCAATCCTGGTTGAACGCTTCGGTCATCGCAAAGAATTTACGATGTCTTTTGGCGGAGGCGTGGCGCGCCTGGCAATTCTGGTTATGGCTCTGCTCCCGCTATTCGTCCACGGACAAGCCATTATATGGATGGCGATCGCCCTGTCGGTAACCCGCGATTCTTTTGGTAACTTATCCTTCCCAGGTTGGGTGTCCTTCACTGCGGATGTTGTCCCATTAGAGGGAAGAGGGCGTTTTTTCGGATCGCGTAATTTCATTATGGGTGTCACGGGAATGCTGGCGATCCTGCTGGTTGGTGAATTAATTACCAGGATTTCAGGATTCCTGGGATATCAAATCGCCCTCAGCCTGGCATTCCTGCTTGGTATGTTCTCAACTTTTAGTTTTGGCCACATTTGGGATCCATCGCGTGGTTTGCCACCGGCTCAGGCGGCGGGCTCGCTTTCCCCCCGCGCATTGTTATCAGATATCAAATCCCATCCGGAGTTCCTCTCTCTTAGCCTGGTCATGGCATTCTGGAATTTCTCCCTCAATATCGCCGGGCCATTTTTTAACGTTTATATGGTGGAGAATTTGAAATTTACCGCATCGATGGTGGGTATTGTGAGCATTGCCACTAGTGTGGCAGGCTTGATGATCCAGCGTCGTGTCGGCCGGTTATCCGATCGCTGGGGAGCACATAGAGTTCAATTGATCAGCATGCTGCTTATCCCACTCCTGCCGTTTGCGTGGATGTTTGTTACGCAATTTTGGCACGTCATCGTGTTAAACGTTTTCAGCGGAATCTTTTGGGGGACGCTAAACCTGGTCTCGTTTAATTATCTCCTATCTTTGACCCCGGATGCGCAGAGAGCACGCTATTCAGCGTTTTACCAGATCCTCATCATGCTGGCCCTGGCAGTAGGTGCAGCTGTTGGAGCCGGAGTGGTAACCGCCTGGGGCTACCGGGCCATTTTCCTGTGCTCAGCTATTGGGCGATTTTTCGCCGCGCTATTATTCATCCGTTTTGTTCCGGAAGTCGCACAGAAGATTAAAACATATGCAATGAGACCGCATGGCATGAACTCTCATAGGTAAAGAGAAGTTAATGGCTGCGTTCAAGTATGAATCCACCATAGGCAGGCAGTGGTTATAGTGGCTGATTGATAAAGAATTCCCCATCGATAACTGTTGTATTTGAATTCGAACCGGAACCAAAAAGAGTTAATGGGGAATATCCCCCATCTGGGATAGAAGAATCTCCTCACCAAGATCATAAAGAGAAATGGATTCACCAGCGGTTAGCCAAAATCCACCCACAGTGTTGTTAGCGGCGACCAGCTTTGCCTTATCGATACTCCCTTAAGTTACAAAAAGAATATTATTTGAATAATATATTTTCTAATTGATAATAAAAATACCTGTGCTCTTACAAGGTAAAGTTCAGAGCACAGGTATTTATTTTACAACTATCTCAGCGATTGAGAGCGTCCCATCCGGCATATTTGGCAGTATCGCCTAATTCGGCTTCGATCCGCAGCAACTGGTTGTACTTGGCAACCCGATCTGATCGCGCCGGAGCGCCGGTCTTAATCTGCCCCATATTCAGCGCCACAGCCAGGTCAGCGATGGTGCTGTCTTCGGTTTCGCCGGAACGATGGCTGGTAACCGCACGCCAACCTGCCCGGTGGCAGGTTTCGACGGCCTCGATCGTCTCGGTAAGCGACCCGATCTGGTTTAGTTTCACAAGCAAAGCGTTGGCAGCTTTCTCCTTTATCCCTCGCCGCACGCGTTCCGGGTTGGTCACCAGCAAGTCGTCACCGACGATCTGGATCTTGTCACCCATCTGTTTAGTCATCAAAATCCAGGATTCCCAATCGTCTTGCGCCAAGCCATCCTCAATCGAGACGATTGGATAATCCTTCACCCATTTAGCCCAAAATTCCACCATCTGCTCGCCGGTAAGTTTTTTGCCTTCCTTACGTAGATTGTAGGTTTTGGTCTCTTCGTCGTAAAGTTCAGATGCGGCCGGATCGAGGGCAATCGCCACTTGCTCGTCACGACCAGCCTTAAATCCGGCTTTCGCAATAGCTTCAAGGATGACCTCAACGGCTTCGTTATTCGCTTTAAGTGCCGGCGCATAGCCTCCTTCGTCGCCAACCAGGGTAACGTAGCCCTTATCCTTGAGAACGGATTTTAAAGCGTGATAGATCTCTGCACCCCAGCGCAGCCCTTCGGCAAAGGAGGGTGCGCCTAGCGGCATGACCATGAATTCCTGTGCGTCGGTGGACTGCCAGGCAGTATGGGCGCCCCCATTCAGGATGTTCATCATCGGAACCGGTAGGACGTGCGCATAGACACCCCCGATGTAGCGGTAGAGCGGTAGACCCAACCCGGCGGCCGCAGCCTTGGCAACGGCGAGCGAGACTCCCAGGATGGCATTGGCGCCAAAATTGGATTTATTCGGCGTACCGTCCATGGAAAGCAGTTCCATGTCAATTGCTTTCTGATCGATGGCATCCCAGCCAAAAAGCGCGTCCGCGATCACTTCATTGACGGCAGAAACAGCCTTTAGGACCCCTTTGCCACTATAGCGTTTCTTGTCGCCGTCTCTTAACTCGAGCGCCTCGTGGATGCCAGTGGATGCGCCGGAAGGTACTGCAGCGCGCCCCCAGGAACCGTCTGCAAGGATCACCTCAACTTCCACGGTTGGGTTACCGCGCGAGTCCAGGATTTCCTGTCCGGAAATGAGTTCGATTGATGTATCCATGTATTTTCTCCAAATTCAGAATATTCGGACCACTGTCCGTGTTAAGCCAGCCAACAAGTATAATGCAATTTGCATGTATTTTTCGGTGAAAAAAACCATTGCAGCGTGGTAAAATGTTTCGAAATATTATATAGGCGATGAGGCTCGCCGAAACTGTCAATTTGACTGATGGCCTCTACTGGAAAAATTCAGTAGAGGCTTTTTAATTCTCGGAAGGATACGAAGGTTGTTATTCGGCTAAAAGAATTCGATGGATAAAATGGAAAAGATATTGTATATTTCTCTGGGTGCTGTTCTTGGGGTAAATGCGCGTTACTGGCTAGGTGGATGGATTTCCGGTCGGTTTGGTTCTGACTTCCCTTACGGTACACTGGTTATCAACCTCACAGGCAGTTTGTTGCTGGGTTTTTTTATTACTTTGGTCACGGATCGTTTCCTGATCGACCCACGCTGGCGGTTGTTGGTCGCGATCGGATTCTTGGGCGCATACACCACATTTTCCACATATACTTATGAAAGTGTGGATATGATCATAAATGGACAAATATGGTTGGGCCTAGGAAATCTATTTGGAAGTAGTCTTCTTGGTGCGTTTGCAGTTTTGACCGGCATTTTAATTGGCAGGGCAGTATAAAGGATGGGCAGCATGACTCCAAGGCTAAAGGAAGATGCGCAATTATTATCTATATATATCGGTGAGAGTGATAAATGGCGTGGGCGGGCTTTGTATATAGCCATCTTGGAAACCCTCAAATCGGAGGGTCTTGCCGGGGCGACTGTCATACGGGGTGTCGCGGGTTTTGGGGCACATTCGCATATCCATACGGCTGCGATCCTGCGATTGTCCGAAGACTTGCCTCTTTGCATCCAGGTGGTAGATAAAGCTGACAAAATCGTGCATGCCATTGATCTGGTAGGCCCGATGGTGATCGAAGGCATGATCACCTTGGAAGATTTGCAGGTGCTAAAATATACACACCGTTTCTTGAATCCCTTACCATCAGATCGATATGTTGAAGAAGTGATGACCCGTGAAGTGGTTTCACTATCCCCAGAATTGGATGTGTCTGGCGCCTGGCAGAAAATGCTCGATACCCTCTTGAAAGCCCTACCTGTTGTGGATCAATCTGGCAGGGTGGTTGGCATGTTGACCGATGAAGATCTTTTGGAGCGTGCTGGTGTACAGCAACGTCTTTCGGTTGCGGAACGGCTAGATGCCGCCTTCATGAAGCAGGAGATTGCCCGTCTTGGTTCCTTGCCTTTGACAGTGGCTGATGTAATGTCAAGCCCGCCCATCACAGTTAAGCAGAAAGACTCCCTTGGTATGGCTGCCACCCGGATGGTTAATGCTGGGGTCAAACGCCTTCCGGTCCTGGATGAGAAAGCTCATCTAGTGGGAGTCCTATCTAGAGTGGATATCTTGCGGATCGTGGCGGAGAAGGAAGTCAGGAAGACCAGCGTTCCGACAGGGGCAGCCATCAGTCTGCAAGATGTTATGTCCCCGAATATCCCGGTTGTCCGGCAGGAAGACGACTTAAGTACTGTTGTTGACACTTTATTGGAAAGTGGTTTGCAGCGCGTAATCGTGGTAAATAAAAAAGGCAATCCGATCGGCCTGATCAGTGATTTTGACGTTGTTGCCCGTATTCATCCATCTGAAAGGAGTCGTGTGCTGAATGCCTTGCGTGGCGCGGGTAAGGCTCCTACCAGTAGTGTGACGGCCAGCCAATTGATGTCCCCTGGTGTGCTAACAGCCCGTCCCGAAACCTCGTTGGTGGAAGCTGTCAAAATGATGATGTCTCCAAAACGAAAGTGGCTGGTTGTGGTGGACGATAATAACCAACCCATTGGCCTTGTCGATCGCCAGATACTCTTGCGTGCGTTGACGGTGGGGTAGAAAAGTACCCACATTAACCATTATTTCCGCTAATTAATAACATCCCATTTATCGAAAACCAATTCCAGCGCCACCACAATATGTGGAAATAAATCACCTCGAATTTCAATTTATCCCAAAACAGGTTTCCATACGCAGAATTGTTCCTCATTTTGGAGCTTATCGATCGCGAATGGCCCTAATTCTGCCTTTCTGCGTCCAATAAAAATAGTGGCCGTCTGATATATGGTGTCAGACAGCCACTATTTGTCGCTTTCGAAAGCTGGAATACTAAACCATCAATCGACCATCGAAATTAATGAACGAATGCCTTGTGTCCGGCATAAACCGCCGCATCGCCCAATTCTTCCTCGATACGCATAAGCTGGTTGTACTTTTCCACCCGCTCGCCCCGGCAGGGTGCACCGGTCTTGAGGTGTCCGGTGCGCATGGCTACCGTCAGATCGGCGATGAAACTGTCCACTGTCTCGCCGGAACGGTGTGAAACCATTGCGCCCCAATTGGCTTTGTACGCCATTTCAATGGCGGCAATTGTCTCGCTCAGGGTGCCGATCTGGTTGAGTTTGATCAGGACGGCATTGGCTGCATTTTCCTTGATGCCGCGTGCAATGCGCGTGACATTGGTAACAAACAGATCATCGCCGACCAGCTCGATCTTGCCCCCCAGCGTTTGGTTAAGGAGTTTCCAGCCATCCCAATCATCTTCAGCCAGGCCATCTTCGAGCACGACGATGGGATACTTTGCCACCCAGTCGGCGTACATCTGTACCATTTCTGCCGAAGTGATTTTACGGTTCTCAGTACGCAGATTGTAGAAACCGTCTTCGTAAAAGCCACTGGAAGCCGGGTCGAGCGCAATTGCAACCTGTTCACCGGGCTTGTATCCAGCTTTTTCGATGGCTTTCAGGATCAATTCGATTGCGTCGGAATTCTTTTTCAAGGCTGGAGCGAATCCGCCTTCGTCACCGACGCCTGTGGTATGCCCTTCATCTTTGAGAACGCCTTTGAGCGATTGATAGACTTCGCTGCCCCACCGTAAAGCTTCCCGGAAATTAGGTGCGCCGAGAGGGGCGATCATGAATTCCTGCAAATCAGTGCCCTGCCAGTTGGCATGGACCCCACCATTCAGGATGTTGAACATAGGGACGGGCAGAACTTTGGCAGGTACACCACCCAAATAGCGGTATAAAGGCAACCCAGAAGATTCGGCAGCTGCACGTGCCACCGCCAAGCTGACCCCCAGGATAGCATTGGCGCCCAAATTACTTTTATTGGGTGTCCCGTCCAGATCGAGCATGGCCTGATCAATGGCAGCTTGGTCCAGAGCTTCCATGTCGAATAAGGCTTCTTCGATTTCGTGGTTGACGTGCTCGACGGCTTTCAGGACGCCTTTGCCCCCGTAGCGAGCTTTGTCCCCATCACGTAATTCAAGGGCTTCATGAACGCCGGTGGAAGCTCCGGAAGGAACAGCTGCGCGCCCGAATGCTCCATCATCCAGGAGGACCTCGACTTCGACGGTGGGATTGCCACGTGAATCAAGGATTTCACGTGCATGGACTGATTCAATACTGGACATGATCTAAACTCCTTCTAAATTAACTGAATGCTGGATTGGGATAAAACCTATTGTTGCGTTTCATCCCTTGAATATGATTACTCAAACAATGGACCTTACATTATGCTTACTGCTTACTTTCTTCATGTTTCTTTGCACTTTCCTTTTTCGCAGCCTTGATCAGCCCTATAAATAAGGGATGAGGCCGCATAGGACGGGACAGGAATTCCGGATGGAATTGGCTGCCAACCATGTAAGGGTGGTCTTTGAGCTCAGCGATCTCCACCAGCATCCCATCTGGGGAGATGCCAGAGAAAACCATCCCGGCCTGGACGAATTCCCCCCGGTAATTATTATTGAATTCCCAACGATGGCGATGGCGTTCTTCCACTTGCTTTTCCGGGTAGGCAGCGGCAGCCTTCGTCCCAGGTTGGAGCACACATGGATAGAGACCCAGGCGCATCGTCCCCCCCATGCTGGTGATGGCGCGTTGCTCCAGCATCAGATCGATGACGGGATACTCGGTGCTGCGGTCAAATTCGGTCGAGTTGGCATCTTCGTGTCCCAGTATGTTTCGGGCAAACTCTACACACATCACCTGCATACCCAGGCATAGACCCAGGTAAGGGACCTTGTTTTCCCTAGCAAAATGCGCCGCCTGGATCTTGCCCTCGATTCCACGCGAACCAAACCCCCCTGGCACGATGATCCCATCGGCGGCTTTGACTTCTTCCCAGCCTTTACCTTTCTCAAGATCGGCAGAGTGAATCCATTGGATTTCCGCTTCCACACCCTGGGATAGTGCGGCATGTTTCACCGCCTCACGCACCGACATGTATGCATCTTTCAATTCAACATATTTACCTACCAGAGCGATGTTGACGACCGGTTTGGATTTGCGAACATCTTCAACCATTTTTTGCCAGGGTTTCCAATCGGGAATCTCGCGAGCCTTGAGGTTCAACCGCTCGACAAGGTAATCACCGACCCCGGCTTTTTCGAGCAGCAAGGGAACTTCGTATAACACCTTGGCGGTAACCATTGGGACCACGGCACGTTTGTCCACATCGCAAAACAGGGCGATCTTCTCACATAATTCGGCTTCCACGGGCACGTCGGATCGTGCGATGATCATATTGGGTGATATACCGATGGAACGCAAGGCGGCTACAGAATGTTGCGTGGGTTTTGTTTTGAGTTCCTGGGTGGCGCCGATAAAGGGCAGCCAGGTGACATGCACGAAGAAGGTGTTTTCCCGACCCACCTCATTGCGCAGTTGCCGCAGGGCTTCCAAAAAAGGCTGAGATTCGATATCACCGACCGTCCCGCCGATCTCGAGAATGACCACTTCCGCCCCGGTCTCTTTTGCTACCAGCCCGATTCGTCGCTTGATTTCGTTGGTGATGTGGGGAATGACCTGGATGGTCCCACCCAGGTAATCGCCATGGCGTTCTTTGCCGATCACTTCCGCGTAAACTTGACCGGTTGTGAAATTACTGAAACGGCCCAGACGAATATCCACAAAGCGCTCATAATGGCCCAGATCGAGATCGGTTTCAGCGCCATCGTCGAGTACGTAAACTTCCCCATGCTGGTAGGGTGACATCGTACCCGGATCCACGTTGATATATGGGTCCAGTTTTTGCACGGTAACCTTAAATCCGCGTGATTTAAGTAGCAATCCGGTAGCCGCGGCAGTGACACCCTTCCCAACCGAACTGACAACTCCACCTGTAAAGAAAATGTATTTGGTTGGCATGTGCTCCTTTCATTACAAAGGGAGTGGGGAGGGCCATTGACTGGCGTCCTCCCCACGTGGGTTGACGTTTATTGCTGATACAGGTGGATTACAAATTTTTCTCATCCGACCAGTTTAACCAGGTCCTCTGCGGCCCGGCGCATTTCTAAAAAGATAAGTCCGAGTTTGGCATCCTGGCGCGCCAAGGCGGTAAGTACTGCCTCCGCTCCAACCGAGGAAAGTACAATAAATCCGGCGTCCCCTTTAATGTAAACCTGCTCCAAGCCACCGCGACCCAACTCACTGGCGATGCGTTCACCCAAACTGAGCATAGCGGCAGACATAGCCGATACTCGATCTTCTTCGACTTCGGCCGGAAGCGCAGACGCCATGATCAACCCGTCTACTGAAACGATGGCAGATGCTTCTATATCTGGTGCAGCAGCTTGCATGGAACGCAAGCGGTTGACCATCTGTTCGCTGCGGGTTTGACTCATACGATTACTCCGGAATTTTCAACTTAAAAAAGATATACACATTATAAGGGAAAGTCAGTATTTATGCATTACTTTCTCATTACTGTCATCGTTTTTACAAATTCAGGAAGTTTTCCAATAATCGGCGACTTTCTTGCATCAATTTTGGGAAAGGAAGTTTATGGAGTATGCGGTTGGCCAGCCTCAATTAAATACTAAATTTCGGCTTAGTCAGCTTGTTATTGGGGTGGTACATTACGTTGTGGGATTACGATCCTGCCTTCCCGTGCAAACTCAATCGCTGGGTTTGCTATGCTAACCGTTTCTACAGCATCAGAGAGTGGCGGATTGTTCAGTCAGATTTCGTCGTGTCAATGCAAAGTAGAAATGTCCCCTATTCTGCAAAGTAGAGATGTCCCCTGTGGGAAGGGGTGAAGGAAAGACATGGTACACTCTTGGCACTCATGCGGAGGATAGGGCAACGCTGGAGAGCGACCTGAGCGCCGACATGAGTTCCAAAAACAGGGCAGAAGCCAGCACGGTTCTGCCTTTTTGGTTTCGCCCTGTTTTCTGGCGGAAAGCGATAAACTCACCCGCCGGTCGATCTCAGTCTGTGGCATGGGAAGAGGACTCCTGAAAAGGTTTGTCGTTGAGAGGCAAGCCATAGCGACGCCAGGGGTGATCCTGAGCCGGTGGTTTGGGGGTTGCCAAGTGATGATCGAGGGTCTTGGTATCGACGATCTCGGCCTGACGGGCAGGCTTATGGAAGATGGTGTACGCTAAGGGTTGGTTTTTGTAGAGGATAGTAACTTCTCCTTTGGCATTCTCGCAAACCGTGACTTTGGCATTGCGCAGAGTGTAATCTGGGCGGTCGGACTGGATCTGGTAGATCACCTGGTTAGACTGGACGGTCAGGTTCTTGGAGAGCGTGCCGGTTTTTTGATGGGTCAGGATGAGATCCAGGTTTTCGGTCATGAGCAAAGGGCGGTGAGCATCATGACTGCTGCGGGGTGGAACCGCAAAACGGCGGTTGAAGTCTTCTCGGAACTCAGGCAGATAGGCATTGCCAGCCGGCATGTCGGAGATACCACGTAGGCGTAATTCCTTCACCAGCCGGTCTTGCAAGGTCTGGTTGGCACGCTCCACCCGGCCTTTGGCCTGGGGCGTATTGGCGCAGATGATCTCGATCTCCAGATCTTGCATGGCCCGCCCAAACTGGGTCAATCCGCTCGTCCAGGCCAGTGGTACGCTCCTGGTTGACCCGAAAGATGCCATGTTTGTCACTGTAGAAGGCCACCGGCTTGCCATAGCGCTCAAAATAGTGCCGCGAAGCTTCACAGTAGGCAAAGAAGGTCTCATCCGGCACAAACCATAACTCCAGCAACTGCCCGCTGGCATCATCGATATATACCAACAGGGTACACTTGGGTCCACGCTCTTCGAACCAGGCATGATCCGATCCATCGATCTGTACCAATTCTCCCTGGCAGGCGCGCCGTTCGCGCATTTGATGCGCATTAGGTCGCTTGGCCCGCTTCGGCTTCCACAGCCCTTCTGCCATCATCAGCTTCCGCACACTCTCCCGCGAAGCTTGAGCCCCATGGATTTCACTCAGCTTTTCGTGCGCCAGCGTCGGCCCAAAATCCTCATACCGTTCCTTCAGCAAGTCCAGTGCTCGCTGCAGCTCGGCTTCGTCCAGCCTGTGATTGCTCGGCTTGCCTCGCCTGCCGACTGATCAGCCCTTTGGCGCCTTTGCCCTTATAGGCCCGATATAGCCGCTTGACCTGCCGCACGCTCAACTTCAGCATCCTGGCTGCTTCTTTTTGCGTCAAACGTTTCTCTTTGATCCGTTGCATTGCTTCCAATCGTGTGATTTCTTGTTTGCTCATTGTCAGTAGTTCGTCCATTTTTCTGTCCCTTCGAAGGGGACATTTTAACTTTGCAGAAAGGGGACTCTACTACTTTGCGCTAACACAGTCAGATTTCGTCGTTGACCCGCCACTTCCTTCGTGTTAAACTAACCTGTTACGAACTGCTGGGACAAGATGACTCGAACTGGAAAATTGTTTTTCGTGATGATTTTCCTGGCTGCCATTGTGGCCAGACCTGTTGCCGCGCAAACCGGAATAAAAATTCTTTCCCCTGTACAGGGTGATGTACTTCAAGGCGTGGTAACCATCCTCGGGACGAGTGAACTTGATGGATTCCAGTCATCCGAACTTGATTTTTCATATTCAGACGATACAACCGGGACCTGGTTCCTAATTACGACGAACGCGCAGCCTGTAAATGAGGATGTTATCGCGACTTGGGATACCACAACCATCACAGATGGCACCTATTCATTGCGCTTGCGGGTTTTCCTGACGGATGGAAGTTTCCAGGATGCCAATGTATTGGACCTGAGGGTGCGAAATTACACTGCAATTGAGACACCTACTCCGGCTCTGACCGCGGTTCAACCGACCTCCACTCCGACTGCTACCGAGATGCCAACGCCTTTTCCGACACCCACCTCACAACCGCCCAATCCGGTCATAGTGACACAAACCGAAATTTCAAACAGCATTGTTTGGGGTGGGTTGGGGGCAGTTTTCCTTTTGATACTTCTGGGGATTTATCTTGCCATTCGACGGAAATAGAGATGACTGATACATTTTTGATTGTTGGTTTAGGCAATCCGGGCCGTGAATATCGCGAAACCAGGCATAACGTCGGTTTCATGCTTATAGATCGACTGGCGGTAAAATTGAATGCTCGTTTTTCCCGTTTGCAATCCAAGGCTCTGGTGGCAAGCACTGTTAGCGGAGAGAATAAGATTATCCTGGCAAAGCCGCAAACCTTCATGAACCTCTCTGGGCAATCTGTTCAAGGTTTGGTTCATTTTTATAAGTTGTCCTTATCCAACTTGCTGGTTGCACATGACGACCTGGATTTGCCTCCCGGTACAATAAGAATCCGACCGGACGGCGGCTCGGCTGGGCAAAAAGGGATGACTTCCATTCTGGAACGCCTCGGGACGGACGATTTTCCGCGTATACGTCTTGGGATTGGACGTCCACCCGGGCAAATGGAGGCTCCCGACTACGTTTTGCAAGATTTCTCGAAAGGAGACCAGGCGCTCATTAACGAAACGCTCAACAGAGCTGTGGAAGCCGTGCTCGTTTTCGTAGCCGAAGGTTTGGACATGGCCATGAACAAATACAATGGCTCAATGGAAAAATAATTTACGAACTTCAAACGATTTCTGAAGATCTCACCAACTACCTTATTATATGCAACTCCTTTTAAATTCTATCCGTCAAATTCCCGCTTACCAGTCTCTCTTGGAGACCCTGAGAGAGAACCAAACACAACCTGGATTGGCTTTACCACGCGCTGCCCGACTGCCGGTTCTGGCAGCTTTGCATACTGACCTGTTTCAGCCTACACTTCTAATCACCGATCGCAGCGATCATGCTTTGCAATTGCATGATGAATTGGCTTTTTGGGTACCGGATACGCCTCGTTTTATATTTTCAGAACCCAATCCATTGTTCTATGAAGAGGCTGCCTGGGGATCCACCACCCGGCGTGAGCGGCTTCAGGCACTTTCGATCTTGGCGGGTTATCATCTCCCATTTGCGGAAAAACCCTCCGCAGCGCCCATCATCGTTACATCTGCTCGGGCTCTCATGACACGCACCCTGCCACGCAGGGAATTTCTCAAAGCCGCCCGGTTGGTTAAGGTGGGTCAAAGCATTTCTCCAAGCAATTTGCTGGAAGAATGGGTGAAGATAGGGTATCAGCCGGAAGACACCGTGCTCGAGCCAGGCAAATTTTCCCATCGGGGCGGTTTGCTGGATATTTGGCCCCAATCTGAACCGCACCCGGTTCGATTGGATTTCTTCGGGGATGAAATCGACGCCATCCGGCGTTTTGATCCGGGTACGCAGATGACAATCGAAAAACTGGAATCGATCATCGTCACCCCGGCACGCGAATATCTCTTGCCAGACAGATCCAATGGTTTGGACATTAACGAAATCTCCGATCATATCTCTGAATTCCACATACCGTTGCTGCATCCATTTAGCGCCAACTTGTTGGATTATCTGCCACGGGGGGCAAATGTAATGGTGGATGACATGAGCATCCTGGAGAGTACGGTCTCGGAAATTGAAGAACAAGCCGTAAAACTGCGGGCTGAGTTGATCACCGAAGGAACACTGTCTGATAGCTTTCCGGTCCCATACCTCTCCTGGTCAGAACTTTCCGATTCCATGGGTAGCCGGGTCTGCCTTGAATTGGGCCGTTCCACCGCTGACGAATTTGTTCAGGAAGGATCAGCGACGAGTTCATTCTCGACTCAGTTCGTTCAAATCGACCGGTTTGGCGGGCGCTTGAAATTGTTTACCGATTACCTGGTAAAAATCGCTGCGGAAGAGAATTCGATCGTGCTTGTCTCCCGCCAGTCTTCCCGTCTGGAAGAGCTGTGGACCGAATCGCATCAACAATATGCCGTGTCGACTCCTCAGTTTATCGAAGGCAGCCTGTCCGAAGGTTGGAGATTGGGGAATTCATATCTCATCACGGATTCCGAGATTTTCGGCTGGGAAAGACCGCAACCGCGCCAACGTCCGCGCCCGGGCGCAGAGACTCCCGAATCCGCATATGCAGACTTGCATCCCGGTGACTGGATCGTTCACGTCGATTATGGGCTGGGTAGGTACGTTGGGCTTGTTCACCGGACCCTTGAGGGATTGGAACGGGAATTCCTGACCGTAGAGTATAAGAATGGCGATCAAGTATACGTTCCCATTCACCAGGCTGACCGACTGTCCCGTTATATTGGTCCGGATGGCTCGCCTCCCACACCGGGCAGCCTGGGCACCCAGGAATGGTCCGAGACAAAGCGCAAAGTGCGCGAAGCAGTACAGGAAGTCGCTCAGGACTTGCTTGACCTGTATGCGCGCCGACATGTTGCCACAGGATTCGCCTTTAGCCCGGATCATGCCTGGCAGGGCGAGTTGGAATCCAGTTTTCCGTATGTCGAAACCGAGGACCAGGTCAAGGCTTTGGTGGATATCAAACATGATATGGAAACTCCCCGACCGATGGACAGACTATTATGTGGAGACGTCGGATACGGCAAGACCGAGGTGGCACTGCGAGCAGCATTTAAAGCGGTGATGGATGGTCGACAGGTGGCGGTCCTGGTACCAACTACCGTTTTGGCGCAACAGCATTATGATACCTTTCGCCAGCGACTCTCGGCTTTCCCGGTCACGGTTGAAATGCTCTCCCGTTTCCGCACTGCCCGCGAGCAAGGCCAGATTCTTTATGCATTATCGCAGGGAGCAGTTGACATCGTCATAGGCACACACCGGCTCATTTCGGCTGACGTTGAATTCAAGGACCTCGGGTTGGTGATTATCGACGAGGAACAGCGCTTCGGGGTAACTCATAAGGAACATCTAAAAAAATTACGCACCGAGGTGGATGTGCTAACCCTAACTGCTACGCCCATCCCTCGCACCCTTTATATGGCTCTTACTGGGGTGCGAGACATTTCTAATTTGAATACGCCTCCAGAGGAGCGTCTGCCTATCATTACCCACGTTGGACCATACTCTCCCAAGCTGGTCCGTCAGGCTGTTTTACGCGAGTTGGAACGGGGAGGGCAGATCTTTTTCGTTCACAACCGCGTCCAAACCATCGGAGCAATACGGATGCACCTTGAGAAACTTGTCCCGGAGGCGCGTATCGCCATCGCACATGGCCAGATGCCCGAAAATGAACTTGCCAGCGTGATGCATCGCTTTACTGCAGGTGAAATCGACATCCTGCTTTCCACCTCCATCATCGAATCTGGGCTGGATATACCCAATGCAAACACACTCGTCGTAGATCGGGCGGATGCTTTCGGTCTGGCGCAACTGTATCAATTACGTGGACGGGTCGGGCGCGGTGCGGCACGCGCCTACGCTTACTTCTTTCGTCACCGGAAATTTGCACCCACGCCGGAAGGACAGGAACGCCTGGAAGTCATCGCCGAAAATACTCAACTTGGTGCAGGCTACTCGATCGCCATGCGTGACCTTGAAATGCGAGGTGCCGGTGAATTGCTGGGGACACACCAATCGGGCTACATTGCCGCGGTTGGGTTTCACCTATACACACGTCTCCTGGCAGCTGCCGTAAAACAAGCCCGCACCCTGGGCCATTATGAAAACTTGCACATCGACCTTAAGACGGCAGGACTGGCGCTCCAGCCGATGGGCTTGCCGGTTAACGTGGATTTGCCACTTGCCATCGGAATTCCCGAGAGTTACGTCCCTGACACGGATCTGCGATTACGGCTTTACCGCCGACTGGCAGATATAACCGACGAAGCCGCCCTGGAGGCATTATCCGCTGAATTTGCAGACCGCTTCGGAGATTTACCGGAAATGGTCGGCAATCTTTTCTATCAGATGCAAGTAAAACTTCGTGCCGAAAAGGCTGGATTGGTTTCCCTAGGGATGGAGAGCGGGCAGATCGTCTTGCGTTATCCTGCTCCCCCGGAAGGAGTGCAAGGCGGGTCTGGATCCAATCTTCCCGGCGGTCATTTGTCCGATCTTGGGCCGGGTGTGCGGGGAGGCAAAAATGCCTATTGGTGTATGTTCGCGAAGGATCCTGACTGGCAGGGCCGGTTGCTCGAGGTGTTGGCGCAATTGGGGAAAAAATGATCCAGATTTGCGTTTTGGATAAATTGATACTTCCGGGTCGTTATCTCTGAACAGCAAGATTTGTGGATGCGACTATTGCATTTGCTCCAAGTGTGGAGAAAAATTCTTTACAGCTAATTACAGTCCGCCTGTCTTGTATCAGGGCATCTTTCGGATACGTACCTCGATATCAGGTTCTGTTTTTAAAAGATCCACCAATTTAGCGACATCCGTACTACCGTAGTGATACGGATACAAAATATGAGGTTTGAAGGATTTCGCGGCATCGGATACCATTTCGGGGGTCATTGTATATGGGAGATTCATTGGCAGGAATGCGATGGCAATGTCCTGCAGGTTTTTCATTTCAGGGATATTCTCGGTATCTCCGGCCACATACATACGTGTGTCGGCAAAATTGATGATATACCCGTTTCCGATACCGCGTGGATGGAAGGGTTGTCCATCATCACGCTTATGAACGATGTTGTAGGCTGGAACCGCTTCAATTCGTAATCCGGCGATTGTGCGACTTTCTCCGTTTCCCAGGGCAAATGCGCCTTTTATTTGATCGGCGCCGGCACGATTCATGACAAGTTCTGTCGTGGTTTTACGGAGGCTGGCTATTGCTTGTTCGTCCAGATGGTCGTGATGTTCATGGGTACAGATAATCAAATCTGCCTTGGGCAGGCTGGAATAATCCGCCACCTGTCCGAACGGGTCAATATGGATGATCTTTCCACCGAATTCCAGCAGCAGGCTGGCATGTCCAAGGAACGTGATAGAAAGCTCCCCGGCGGAGGTTTGCACCAGGTCGGTTTCGAACGAATCTTGTAGGTTCATAAGCACCTCACTAATTATCCTAATTCCCTTCTGTATGCCGCCCGTCGCAGAACGGCTTGTTTGTGGTCTCTCCACACCGGCATAGGGTTACCCGGTTGCGAACTTCATAAACGAAGCCATCAGATGATTCGACCGGGATGCTTCCGCGTACCCATATTGGGCCGAGTTCTGAAGTAACCGGGTCGATCACAAGCCCGATAGAGGGTTCGAATTCGGGTTCAATAAGATTTCCCACTTTATCATGCAATACCAACCGACCGGCAGGACAATCTCCCACTTCCTGTATGGCAATTTTCATGGCTTCTGGATCGTCCGATGCACGCGTATTATCCCATACCCCACCTGCCCGATCGCAGAATCGAGCCAGGGCACAAAGGGCAACCACCTCGGTCAGTTCCAATTCCGGGCCGATTAGTTTCGGCTCGGCTTGTTGCTCGAACGGTGTGCGGCTGGCGGTCTCGGCTCCATCAAAGAAAATTTCGCTGTGCGTCTGATCGCAGAAAGGTTTGGTTTTAGAATGACCACAGCGGCATAGGTCAAACTCTTCCTGAAGGGGGTATTCTTTTCCCTTATGCCAGCGGATGGAAAGTCCCTCGGCATCCGGCACGAGGATTTGATCCATCATCGGCACGCCGCCATAAACAGTATAAGGACCGTCCTCGCATATTTTGATTTTCATTCTTTTATTCTTCGCCACCATCAACCAGTTCCTTTCTTAACAATAACCATAGATGAAATTTAATGATAAGGTAAAGCCTTATCTAATTGTCCAATTAAATCATACCTTAATCTCCAAATCTTCGATAGAACCAGCTCTTAATGAATTGCGTAAGGAACACATAGGCAATCATCATCCCGGTTAAGAACAACCAATATAGCGGCGGCAGTGGGACAAATCCCAACCAAGATGCCAGTGGCGAGATGGGTATGAGCGCTCCAACCACAACGATCGCCACAGACGTAATCATAAGTGCATTACTTGCCCGGCTTTGCAGGAATGGGATCTTATTCGTTCGGATGACATGGATGATCAAAGTTTGCGTGAAAAGCGATTCAACGAACCATCCTGTGTGGAACAAGGCTGGATTTGTCCAGCCCTGGAATACGTATATCATGATAAAAAATGTGGCGTAGTCAAAAATCGAACTAATTGGCCCAATATATAGGATGAACCGGCGTAGCTCGCTGATCG
Organism: uncultured Chloroflexia bacterium; assembly: GCA_963814135.1. Lineage (GTDB taxonomy): Bacteria > Chloroflexota > Anaerolineae > Anaerolineales > Villigracilaceae > UBA877. Next base: position 1,005,887 of record CAWFBZ010000008.1, read on the forward strand.
CCCATTTCCGAGGCCGGGTCAGCCACTCGGCATCCACATCATCGGTCGGGATGGTTGTTTGAGAAAAGTCATAAAGCAAGTTATTGGGTGATACCTGGATGGGCAGCATGGGAAGGAAGGGCAGGAAGAGGCTTGCGCCCAGAACGCTGAACATGTTGCCGAATTTTGAACTGGCTGCCATTTTAATGTATTTGATAATGTTGCCAAAAACGCGCCGTCCTTCCATGACACCATCCTGCAAAACCAAAAGGCTATTCTCAAGCAGGATAATATCTGAAGACTCCTTGGCGATATCTACAGCGCTATCCACAGAGATACCCACGTCCGCTGATTTTAACGCCGGGGAATCGTTGATCCCATCTCCCATGAAGCCGACCACATGGCCCTTGCTCTGGAGTGCCCGGATGATGCGTTCCTTGTGTGAAGGGGAAAGCTTGGCAAAGATTGTATTTTCTTCGGCAGCCTCTGCCAATTGTTTGGCATTCATCACCTCGATCTGGCTTCCCAGTAGGATATGCTCTGTCGGGGGGCCGACTTGTTTGCATATATTGCCGGTGATGATATCGTTGTCGCCGGTAAGGATCTTGACACCCACATTATGCTGCCCGAGCTGGCTGATTGCCTCCGTGGCGGTTGCCTTGGGTGGATCCAGGAAGGCCATATACCCCAGCAGAGTCAGGTCCGATTCATCCCGGTTGGTGTAATGAGGTGTGTCACCTGTTCCCGGGAAGATCCGGTAGGCCACGGCGATAATCCGAAATCCCTCTGAGTTCAATTAATTGACACGGCGCTTGCGGTGTTCGTCATGTTCATTTGTTACTTCCAGCACCTCCGAATTGATTTCGTCATGTGAGGAGAGTTGCATAATCTCCTCCACAGCACCTTTGCAAATGAGGATATGCTGGTTCTGGTCGTTTTCGACGATTACCGACATTCGCCGACGTTGGAAATCGAAGGGTAATTCGTCGATCTTGCGATAGATTTCATCAACCTGTAGGTCATCATTCAGGTTAATATGGGTGAGAATGGCTTCGTCCATTAGGTTTTTCAAGCCGGTTTGATAATAGCTGTTCATGTAACCATAATCCAACACACGGTGACTGGGATTGCCTTTGGCGTCCAGGTATTTTTCCAGTACGATTCTTCCCTCAGTAATCGTACCGGTCTTATCTGTACACAACACGTCCATGGCGCCAAAATTCTGGATTGCATTCAGGCGCTGTCCACCAGTTACCTGGATATTTGGACATTAGTAATCCGACCGCTGCCAGGGGGCTGAATTGGGAGTTAGAAGGCGGGCAGAAAACTCATAGTCCTCTTTTAAAATATACGTTAATTGGTGCCGGAATTTCCAATAGTTGTAATTTTCATCTCATTCGGGATGAAAATTTTCATAAATGGAAAAATCAGACCGTTTGGTGGATTGCTGGTTGAAGGTTAAGCTCTATAATAGTCTCTATTCAGGCAGTTTGCCAGATATATTAAAAAAATCGGAGGAAAAATCTGATGAAAAAGTCTTATGCGCTGTTTACCTGCCTTCTTTTAATATTTTCGCTTTGTGCGTGTAATCTTCCGCAAACCGGAACGCCGACCGGGACGAGTTCTGACATAGTTGCCACAAGAGTAGTGATGACCCTGGCAGTATTAACGCAGTCAGCGCCAAGCCTGACACCACAATCTACCTTCACATTGTCCCAACCGACCAATACACAGCCGGTTGTTCCATCGCCAACATTGACCTCTGCATTTACTGCGACCATAACTCCTACGATTACTCAAACGCCGACCATAACGATTACCCAGGCACCCACCAATACTTCCATCCCAAAGCCGGGAACAATTTCAGGCAGCATCTCAGGTTACCCATATGGGGCCTTGCCTTCCCTGACAATCGTTGCTTTCGGTCAACAACCACCTTACAATTATTCCTACCTGGTTACAACGCCAGGAACCGCATATTTTTCCATGAATAATAATTACACTTTACCTGGACAGTATCAAGTGGTGGCGTATGATTCAAGTGATAATCGAGGTGGATGCCCGGGACTCATAACGGTCGTTAGCGAACAAACCGTTTCCTGCGACATTTCCAACTGGTCGGGCGGCTATCCGCCAAGGCCATCCGGAGTTCCGGCTCCATGAAGGGTAGAAGAATGCCAGTCTGCCAAAAGCCCTCGTGCTCCGAATTGATGAATTACTGAAGGTGGTTCTGCAAAATTATGGTAATCGATGGCGGAGTGATATAATAATAAAACAAGTGATTTGTTTTAAATAATGTAATTCCTAAGACTTACTCCCAAAGAAAGGATTAAATATGAGCAATATTTTCACTTCCATCCTGGACAAACTCGGCATCCATAAGGCTGAGACTCCAAAAACCCCTGCGACACCAACAGCTCCAGCCGCCCCGGTAAAGCCAGCCGGTCCGGTTTCGGCAACGCCTTCCCCCAAACAAGTGGAAAATTCACTTAAAAGCACCCCTGGAGCCTATGGAACTTATGGCGCACCTTCCATGGCGAATGCCAAACCAGCTGCTCCAGCTCTCCGCTGCTCCAGCCAAACCGGCTGAAATGCCCATGGTTGACGTGGTCAGCCACCTTGATTATCTTGCCAAGACCGGTCCAATCAAGGGGCTCAACTGGAGAATGTCGATCAACGACCTGATGGCCTTACTCGGACTCGACCACAGTCCGCAGGCAATCCGGGATCTGGCAGTGGAACTGGGCTGCCCAGAAAAAGAAATGGGCGATTCTTATACCCGGAATGTTTGGACCCACAAGACTTTATTGCAAAAGATTGCTGAAAACGGCGGGAATATTCCTCCTGAACTCTTAAAGTGATCCAAATTCAACAAGGATAATCAAGAGTAATCGATGCCTTCAGTGTATGTACTGAAGGCATCGATTGTATTTACCAGGCAGGGGTGAAGTTGCCCTGAGCGTCCTGCCAGAATGGTATCCACCCCAAAGCCAGGAGCTGCACCTGGATGTTGGACTTGGTCGGCCTGACCACAATTTTTTCCAATTCCTCCGTACTTGGATCGATTTTGTCCTGCAGGTCAGCAGTGCCTGCATCGAATTCCGCCTGAAGGTCGGCGATCTGTTTTTGAATTGCTGTAACGGTATCTCCGGCCCTGGAGACATCTTTGCCTTCATCGATCGAGCGACCTACGCCGCGAAAGGCTGTGGACGCCCGGCTAATCGTAGAACTGCTCACTTTCCGGCTTGTGAATGCGCTTAGGAGCGTGCCACCAAATGATAAGGCGGTCTGTAATTTAGCGCGCTTAGCCTGTTCGACCTGCTTTTCTTCCGCCTGTTGGGCTTTGCGAAGACGTTCCTGCAAGGTTGCAAATTTACTGGCGTACTTGCTGCGAAGTTTATCTGCCAGGTCATCGCGTTGTTCACGGGCAGACTGTTGCAGGCGGATTTCGGAAGGCCGCCTCGCTTTCACCGGGTTGAGACATCTCTTTCAAGCTTGGGCTGCGGAGCAATTCGACTTTTTGGGTGCCATATAACCAGGTAATAAAATCACGATTTCAATTGGAATAATTCCTGGACTGGTTTGCAGCAGCAGGAAGAGGTCCAAAAAAGGCGTTGGTTTGCGGTGTCCTTTCAAGATCTGAGGCGGGTATCTGGATGTCTTTGGCGGAATCCCAAGAAACAGGGATGGCATTATCTGTGACGGGAGTAATGAATACATCGGATTGCGTCAGATCCAGGTTTGACTTTGCGTCCGAGAAGATAATTTTTGACGCACCCAAAAGCATAGGTTGGTAAATCAATTTTTGACCCGCAGAGGCGCTACCCCGGACCGGAGCGTAAAAACCAGAAATGTCCGGAGACAAAGTGGGAGGCTGGGTTGAATTTGATTGGGTCGGACCTGATGAAAGAGGCATGCTGGTCGGAACAGGGTTGTTGGCGACCGCATTGGCACCGGGGGTCTTTAGCGGTTCCATGAGGGATTTGATCTGGTCCCGCGTGAGCGGCCCGCGCAGGTAGGAGAGGGCCCAACGCGTTTGAAAGATTTCCGGCTTATCCTCATGGGTATTGTTCATCAAGAAAACCCGATTCCCAAGCCTGGAAAGCAAGCTTTCGATTTGGGAGCGGTTAAACTGCGATCCGGAGCTCGCCGCGGCGCTATCCAACCCGTCCAACAGGCGGGCTTTATCTCTTTCGGTCTGCAAACGTCCAATGAACCACGTACCGGCATTGCTGAGGGCTTTATAGTCTAGATCGACCGGATTTTGAGTGGCCAAGACCATGCCGACTCCGAAAGCGCGAGCTTGCTTCAATAATGTCAACATAGGTAATTTCGAAGCGGGATTCTGGGTGGGAGGCAGAAAACCGAATATTTCGTCCATATAAACAATCGCCCGGAGGCTGGTCGTGCCGGATTGTCCGCGCATCCAGCCAAGAACCTGGTTCATGAGCAGGGAAACAAAAAACATACGCTCGGGATCGCTCAAGTGACTGATCGAAATAATGGCGATACGCGGTTTTCCGGTAGGGGTATAAAGAAGCTGGTTAATATCCATTGGGGTGCCTTGCAGCCAGGCATTAAACCCAGGAGAAGCCAACAGGTTGTTCAGTGCCAATACCAGAGAGAAGCGTTCCTTGGAAGGGTAGAAGGATTCCAGGTCGAGCACTCCGATCTTGCTAACCGGAGGCCTTTGAACTTGTTGAATGATGGAGGCAAGATCCAGATCCTGGCCCTGTCTCCAGGCGGTTTCGAGAATTGTGGAGAGCAGGATGTGTTCCCAACTCTGGACCGGATCTGCTTCTATACCCACCAACCCAAGCAGGCTGGTGACCGTCGTACCGATGCGATCCCGCAGGAGGTCACTTTCGTCGAGCACTTCCGCAGGAGGAGTGGCAAAAGATTTCAGGATTGAAATGGGAATCCCGGCGTTACTCCCGGGAGTGTAAATCAATACCTCGGCAGCATCCTTTAGACGCTGGATCCTTTCACCGTCTTCGCCCCAGCCAGCCAGACCCTTTTTCCAAATATCCGCCTGTTGGTTGGCGTAGTCTTGGGGTGATAAGCCTTTTTGTTGGGCATCATCCAGATTAATCCAGGGCAAGAAATCCTGCCCTGAGAGGTTAGGAAACGTCAACATCAAGTTGGTCAGATCACCTTTTGGATCGATTAAAATCGATGGTACGCCGTCGATGGCGGCTTCTTCGATCAGGGAAATGCAAAGGCCGGTTTTACCACTCCCGGTCATGCCCACACAGACTGCGTGGGTCACCAAATCTTTCGAATCGTACAGCAGGAGTTCGTCGCGAGTTTTTCCGGCGGCCATGTCGAAAACCCGTCCAAGATAAAAGGTTCCAAGCTTCTCGAAATTTTCCATCATGTCTCCTTTTAATTCCTTTGCATGTTATTAATTCAATCTCTCCGCCAATACTAGAACCCGTTTTGGGGATGCCAGGTTTAAAGATTGCTGGTAACTTCAAGCCGAATAGTTGGCGATGTGGTAACAACTGAAGTCGTTACGAAGTTATTTTGGTAAAGATAATTATTAATTGTAATATAGTTGTAGTGTTGACAACATGGTTTGGGAAGGTCCGGATTGGGGAATAAGTTTAGGAGATATTGGGATTTTGGGAGTTGGAAATTGGAAGGTGGGAGTCGAATGTTGAGTGGAAAGGGGTTTCTTGAATAAACGGGTGGAGGATTTTGGAGGGACAAATTATCCGCTCCAATATTCTTTCACATCCTGTCTGGTAGCCAGAGATAAATAAAACACGAAACTTAGAATGGCATGAGCAGGAGTATCTGATCGCGGAGAACAATGCAGCTGAAAAATAACTGTATAACAGCACGCGCGTTCTATTTTTGCAAAGGAATTCCAGATTTCAAAGAATGGAAAGTCATTAGGCAGCCGAGGCTGCCTAATGGATGCATCAACGACCTTCAAAAAAGCGACGGCCAGTAATCAACGAGTCAAGATCAGGATTTTCCTGCCAAGGCGCCTAAAGCTTGCAGGAAGGAATTGGCAACCAATTGGGTGGATTGGGTGCGGTGGTTCGAGTTTCCCATTCCGCTGCCGGCGACGACTGCCTGGATCAAGGCAGAGGCGTTGGTGCCACCGGATTGTTTGGCTTGCATGAAGGTCATGCCCGCATTAATCAGGTCTCCCACATCCAAACCATTACTGGAAGCCAGGGCGCCACTCGTAGTATCCGGCGGATTACCAGCACCAGTCAATTCCCCTAACAAGCTGCCAAGCAAATCGCCAGCGGGTTGGGCGGTTTGCTGCGCGGGTTGGGCCTGCCCGGAACCGGCGAGTTCACCCAGAATTGACCCGAGAAGATCACCCCCGGACGATTGCGCGGCGGGCTGAGTTTGGTTGTTTTGGCCAGTTCCGGCCAACCCGCCCAAGATGGAACTGAGCAGATCATTCCCAGCCGGCTGTGTTACGGCCTCCTGTGATTGTTGCCCACCGCCTATCAAAGTTTGGAGCAATTGAATGGCTGCCTTGGGATCGACGTTTTGTCCCTTGAATTGATTTGCGGCAGTTGCCAGATTTTGCGCATACAGTTTTCCCGAACCACTCGTAGCCTGCTTGGAAAGTTGTTGCGCTGCAAATGCCAACGCTTCACTTCCGGTGCTTGCCTGTTTATTTTCCAAAGAATTTGTGATACTTTGAAAAGTCTGAACCATATTCGTGCCATGGTCGTGATTTTGTTCATCCGCCTGGTTGAGTACTTGCTGGTTGTTGACCAAGGCTTTCGTTACGTTTTGAAAAATACTTGCCAACATTGCAGTATTGTTTGTCATTCTGGATCTTCTCCTTATTTGATCATATGTATTTACAAGATATTGGAATTATAAACTCCCTGATCGATAGTATTGATAGAATTTAAGAATTAATGTGTCGAATATTGTTAATTTCGTCAGCTCAGATTATTTAGTAAGTAACAACCCGGGGCAGTTTCTTTGCCTGGGTGATCCAGCTTTCGACTTGTGAAAGTCCTGGGAGACTATTGACCAGGTTCCTGGCTTGGTTCACCTCGAGCATTTTTTTGTACAAGTTTCCGGGTGTGCGCTTGGAAAGCTCTACTACGGTATCCACCCCGGATTTTTCGAGCAGGTCGGAATACTGTCTACCGATGCCTTTGACCCGGTACAGATCAGCTCGATTGACCCATTCCAGGATAAGGGTCTGATCTATCCCGGATGTGTTGGCAAGGTCCTTGCGGCCTTTGGCGGATGCGCCAGACTTTAATAACGCTTCAACCGAGCGAACGCCTGCTCTGGTAAATTTGGTGGCAAATGCGGGCCCAATTCCTTCGATATCGATGATTTTCATAGCTTCCTCCTCCGGGATGTACTTTCACGATTGTGAATTTACTATTATAGGAATCATAGCACGAAATTTGTAGAAATATCATAGTAAAAATTTTAGAGGTCGCCTGATATAATCAATATATGGCAGAATCCTCAAAACGCCTGCTCGACCCGGAACCGAAACCAGATGACCGGCTCGACCAGACCCTACGTCCGCAATCCCTGGCAGACTTGATCGGGCAGAAAATGGTCAAGGAGAACCTTGCCATCCTCATCGCAGCGGCCCGGCAACGCGGCGAACCGCTCGACCATGTGCTTTTTTATGGCCCTCCGGGATTGGGGAAGACCACATTGGCGCACGTAGTTGCAAATGAGATGAATGTCAATATCAAGATCACCTCGGGTCCAGCCATCGAACGGGCTGGGGACCTGGCTGCGATTTTGACCAACTTGCGGGCTGGAGATGTGCTTTTCATCGATGAGGTACATCGCCTGGGTAAAGCCGTAGAAGAAGTACTCTACCCAGCGATGGAAGATTATGCCCTGGACATCATTATTGGCAAAGGCCCCTCAGCGCGTTCCATTCGTTTGAAATTACCACGCTTTACGGTCGTCGGAGCAACCACGCGACTGGCGTTAATGACCGCACCGCTGCGGGCGCGCTTTGGTGCGGTTTATCGTTTGGATTACTACGATATGCCTGCCATGCGAGCGATCGTCCGGCGGGCGACGGGGAAATTGCAAGTGGAAGCGGACGAAGGCGGTATCGAAGAAATTGCCCGCAGGGCGCGCGGAACCCCGCGTGTGGCGCTGCGTTTGATGCGGCGTGTACGCGATTACGCACAAGTGCGGGCAGATGGAAAGGTAACCCGTCCGGTTGCAAACGAAGCGCTCGATCTTCTTGCGGTGGATCCGCTGGGGCTGGACGATTTGGACCGGAGAGTACTTAAGGCTGTCATCCAGAAATACAACGGTGGGCCGGTTGGTCTCAATACCATCGCAGCAGGAATCAGCGAAGAACCAGAAACTATCATGGACGTGGTCGAGCCCTACCTGCTGCAATTGGGATTCCTCGATCGCACTCCACAAGGACGTGTAGCCACAAAAGCTGCATACGATCATCTCGGTGTGGAATATACGGAGCAGTCTCAACCAAAATTAATTTAGGACGATTGCGTGAGGATTTACTTTACATCAGGGGGGAATATTGATCCTGGAAAATAATAATCTTTGATCATCAGTTCAAACCGTGGAAAGTGAACGTCCACCACTGGACGCACACAAGATATAATACCGTCTCTATGAAAACTTCCGACTTCGATTACACGCTTCCCCCCGAATTTATCGCCCAAACTCCGGTAGAGCCGCGGGATTCTTCACGTATGTTGCTGATGGATCGCGCCACCGGAGAGCTGCAACATGCAATTTTCCACGACCTGGGTCAATTCCTGCATCCAAACGATTTACTAGTGATCAACCGCACTCGAGTCATCCCTGCCAGAATATTTGCGTACAAGCCCAGCGGTGGACGTGTGGAAGTTTTGTTGTTACGCCGGGAAGATCTGCTTACCTGGGAATGCCTGGTGGGGGGAAAAGGCTTGGTGGAAGGGAAAACCCTGACGATTGAGAACGGTCCCTCGGCGCAGATCACAGCTGTGCTGGAAGGTTCACGACGTCGCCTGCGTTTCGCCGAACCGATCGAACCTTATTTTCCAACGGTGGGGCACGTTGCCGCTGCCACCTTATATCCACGAAGCGCTACAAGACCCGGAACGTTACCAGACCGTCTACGCCCGCGACCTCGGTTCTGCAGCCGCCCCGACGGCCGGTCTTCACTTTACTTCAGGCTTGATAGATAACCTCAAGAAACAGGGAGCCAGTTTTGCAGAAGTCACCCTACACGTCGGGCTGGATACATTCGCCCCGGTCACAGAAGCCGACCCCGAGCAACACCAAATTCACACTGAATGGTGCGAAGTTCCGCCGGTCACGGTGGAGGCCATCAGTCAGGCACGTCAAACAGGCGGCAGAATCATTGCTGTTGGAACAACCTCGGTGCGAACACTAGAATCTGCCGCAAAAGATGGAAAGGACAGTCTGCTATCTTACAGCGGACCAACGAATTTATATATTTTACCGGGATACCATTTTAAACTGGTTGATGCCATGATCACTAATTTCCATCTGCCCAAATCCACCTTAATAATGCTGGTGAGTGCATTTGCAGGACGCGAACACATCCTGCATGCTTACGAGGTTGCCATGCAGTCAGGTTACCGCTTCTATTCCTTTGGGGATGCCATGTTTATTTATTAAGGCCTGATCTCTGTTCGGTGCGGATCAAATTATCTTTCTCTTCCCCCCTTAGGATCAATATTCATTTCAGATCGGGGAATCCAGCCTTAACGCCGATTGCCCGATCATACTGGTCATTCAGGATCATTTTACCCATTTGTTCCCCATACTTGGACAGTAGGGGGAGGCTGGCGGGGTCATCCATGGCGATCGCCTCCTTTAAATCCACCTGGAAACGGCGGAAATCAAGATCGCGGAAGAAAGTGTCCACAAGGTGAACTTGCTGGTCACCCGCCGAGGTTAGGAACGCATCGAGGGTAGGAACCAGCCAATCCCATGCCATGAAACGACTCGGTTGGCCAGGTTTGATGGGCTGGGAGTCGCGTCCGGTGCCCAAACTGATCAGTGTGGTCTCTTTCGGATCCCAGCGCAGGCAGAATTTTGCTTCATAAGCTGCCAGATAACAAGGATTCGAATACGCCCCAACTCCTCCGTCAACATACCTCCCATCCACTACAGGGAAGTAGGTAGGTACCGAACTGGAGGCCAGGATAGCCCAGACAACCGGCCAGTCCACGTATTCCATTTTCCATGGCTTGATGAAACAGGTTTTATTGGTCAGCAGGTCGAACGTGGTAATGACAACATCGGTTGGCGGGTCCGCAGACCAGAAATCTCCCATTTTCCTGGTCCCAATATGTTCCCGCAGGGCGCTGATGAGTGGCTCGTGGGTATAACGAAAGCGAGTAAGCGGCCATAATACGCTACGCCACGACTTCTTGAAAACGGTCCCTCCCAGATTGATATAAAGCTCATTCAATTGGGATGCTGTCAATCCGGCAGCGATACCGGCCGAAATGATGGATCCAGTGGAGGTGCCTGCAACCAAACGGAAAACGTCGTGGACTGGTTTATTAAGTTGTCTTTCGAGAGATGCCAGGGCGCGGGTGACGATTGCTCCGCGTATGCCACCACCGTCAATGGCTAGTGCCACATTTTTCCGGAAGGGTTTCATTATTCCTCCATCTTGATGAAGAGCCAATTGTTCCATGTAAGTTTATCGCAATTTTGTAGAAAATAAAGGCCGTAGTAGAGTAGAATTGGATATGGATTTGGAGCAGCTCAACTTTGAGATCGTTGCTTGCCGGCGCTGTCCGCGCCTGGTGGAATGGCGCGAGAAAGTTGCAAGAGAGAAACGACGGGCTTTCCAGGACCAGATTTATTGGGGAAAGCCTGTCCCTGGGTTTGGTGACCCACACGCAAGTGTTTTTGTGGTCGGTTTGGCACCCGGCGCGCATGGGTCCAACCGGACCGGACGTCAATTTACCGGCGACGGTTCAGGCGATTTCCTATTTCCAGCGTTACACAGGTTCGGATTTGCCTCGCAGTCCATCTCCATTTCCCGAGGAGATGGGTTAACCCTAAACGGATTGTATACTGCGCCGGTTTGCCGGTGTGTACCGCCTGATAACAAGCCCAACTCGCAGGAAATGAAAAATTGCCGCCCATTCCTGGAGCGCGAAATTTCGCTGATCCACCCGAAGATCTTCGTGGCTCTGGGAAAAATTGCCTTTGAGGCAATCAAAACCATTTACCAGGCTCCATCAACTTTCGTTTTTTCGCATGGCGCCCTTTACTCGTTGCAAGATGATTCAAAACACGCCTGGCTATTAGCTTCCTATCATCCCAGCCGTCAGAACACCCAGACCGGTCGCCTGACCGAGGCGATGTTCGATAAGGTTTGGGCTACTGTGCGTGAATTATTGGAAAGGAAGTGAACATGCAAAATAATATCGGACCAATCGCAGTGCTAGGCTCTGGAGAAACTTCCCTGGCGGGAGGGAGAGTCTTTGAGGCGATTGCCCAGCGTTACCCCCAGCCGATGAAGATTGCTATTCTGGAAACTCCAGCCGGATTCGAACTCAATTCGTCCAGGGTAGCCGAACGGGTAGGGGATTATATGGAAACCCGGCTTCACAACTTCCACCCACAGATCGAGCTTGTGCCAGCTCGCAAGCGCAACAGCCCTTTCAGCCCTGATAACCCAGAAATATTAGGAGCACTTCTGAAGGCCGACCTTATTTTTATGGGTCCGGGTTCCCCCACCTTTGCAGTGCGCCAATTGGCGGGTAGTTTGGCCTGGGATTTGGTACGTGCCCGCCACAGAATAGGGGCGGCGCTGGTATTCGCCAGTGCTGCAGTGATCGCATTGGGTTCCTACGCCCTGCCGGTCTATGAAATCTATAAAGTAGGGGAGGACGTCTCGGTCCTACCCGGGCTTGACCTTTTTGCGAACTTCAACTTGCCGGTTTCCATCATTCCGCATTGGAATAATACCGATGGTGGGGACGAAGTGGATACCAGCCGGTGTTTTGTTGGTCTCGACCGCTTCAATCAGTGGTGCAGATTGCTACCTGCCGGGCACACGATCATCGGTTTGGATGAGCACACCGGCGTCATCATCGACTTTGCCACGGGAAAATGCAGCGTAAGTGGGGTCAGTTCGGTTACCTTATTGCGGGAATGCAATCCCGATATCTTCCCATCCGGGGCTGAATTTCCCCTGACGGAATTAGGTGAATTTCGATCTCCGGAAAAGATTTCCGATGGAATTTCGGTCACTGCCTGGGAAATGATCGAAAAAGCGGTGAACAAGCATGAAATTGAAGGACCGCCGGCAGAAGTCGTCCGTCTGGTAGATGAGCGACTGCAAGCGCGTTCCCGTCAGGATTGGATGAGCGCAGACACTTTACGGCAACAGATCGCCGCCTTGGGTTGGACGGTTCAAGATACCCCGGAAGGTCAAAAACTTATCAAGCAGTCGTGAAATAAGTTACAATACGATTTAAGGAGCCAGCCTTGCGCGCAGTTGACATAATCATAAAAAAACGTGAAAAAGCGGAATTGAGCGCCGAGGAGATAAAATTCTTTGTGGAAGGATTCACTCACGGTGAGATCCCGGATTACCAGGTAGCAGCTTGGGCGATGGCGGTCTTGCTTAACGGTATGACAGCACATGAAACCACCGACCTCACCCTGGCGATGGCACATTCCGGTGAAATACTCAATCTTTCTGATGTTGTGAAAATCGCGGTCGACAAACATTCATCCGGTGGGGTGGGGGACAAAACAAGCCTGGTTGTCCTGCCGGTGGTGGCAGCATGCGGGCTGCCGGTTGGAAAAATGTCAGGACGTGGTTTGGGTTTCAGCGGAGGAACGCTCGACAAGATGGAATCCATTCCGGGATTCCGGGTGGATCTATCAACCGACGAATTCAAGCAGCAATTATACAATATCGGGGTTGTGTTAACCGGCCAGAGTCTCGACCTGGCACCGGCAGATGGGAAACTGTATGCATTACGGGATGTAACGGGAACAGTCCAGTCCATCCCCTTGATTGCCTCATCAATCATGAGCAAGAAAATCGCAGCCGGCGCACAAGCCATCCTGCTGGACATAAAAGTAGGACTGGGGGCATTCATGCAAACGCTCGACGAAGCGCGTGCTCTTTCAACGTTAATGGTTGATATTGGAAAACTGGCGGGCAGCCAGGTTGTGCCGCTTTTATCCGATATGAACCAGCCTTTGGGCCAAGCCGTTGGGAATGCACTGGAAGTAATCGAAGCGATCGATATCCTGCACGGGGGCGGACCAGCGGATTTCAGGTCGCATTGTTTGCAGGTTAGTGCGCACATGTTGATGATGGGGAAGATTGTCCCGGAGCTCGAGTCGGGAATCAGGATGGCGGAAGCGGTCATTTCGTCCGGTGAGGCTTTCGAAAAGTTTTGCATTTTGGTAGGGGCGCAATCCGGGGATGTATCTTACGTGCTAAATCCGCAAAAATTCCCCAAAGCAAAATATGTCGAGCTTGTCTGCGCGGCGCGAAGTGGATATTTGTGCCAAGTTCATGCCAGGATAATCGGTGAAGCGGCTGTAAAATTGGGAGCAGGTAGAGCACAAAAAGGGGATCCCATCGATCACGCAGTCGGCTTTGTCATTCACCGAAAAGTGGGGGATTTGGTCGAGCAGGGTCAAGCTCTCTTTACCATATACGCGAACGATAAAACCTTGCTTTCCCAAGCGAGTGAATCTTTGATGGAAGCATTTAAATGGAGTGATCAACCAGTTTCTCCATTACCGCTCTTCTATGAATGATTGGAATTATCCGTAAAATGGAGTGAATTTACAAACAGCAGCATGGATTTTTTGGAAAACCGCTAAAATGTCGAAGAGAAAATAACAGGGATGCTCATTACTCGATAACCCTGTGATTGCTAAAATGTAATTGCATAATCATAAAAATTAGTGCATAATAGGGTAAGGAGTGCACCATGTCAAAAGTGTTCCTGCGCGTATACAATCATGAAATCGAAAGCATGATCGAAGGTGGGCAATTGAATGAGGCAATTGCACATTGCCAGCACATCCTTAAAACATTTCCCATGCATGTGGAAACATATCGATTGTTGGGAAAAGCTTTCCTTGAAGCCCGTCGTTATGGCGACGCAGCAGATATTTTCCAGCGTGCACTGATGGCGGTACCGGATGATTTTGTTTCGCATGTGGGCATGAGCATCATCAGGGATGACGAAGGCAAATTGGATGAAGCGATCTGGCATATGGAGCGGGCCTTTGAGATCCAGCCATCCAATTCGGCTATCCAGGGTGAGCTGCGTCGATTATACGGGCGCCGGGACGGGGTAGAACCAACCAAGATAAGATTAACACGGGATGCTCTTGCCAACATGTACTCACAAGGGGAACTCTATAACCAGGCAATTGCCGAGATCCGTTCAGTGTTGGCTGACGATCCCAACAGACCTGATCTACAGGTAATGTTGGCACGCGCATACTTTCGGTCCGGGCAAAAAGTGGAAGCAGCGGAAATGGCAGCCACGTTACTAAAGAAATATCCATTTTGCCTGGACTCATTGCGTGTATTGGTGGAAGTACTTCCGGGCAATTCTCGTTCGGAGAATACGCAAGTCTATCGCCAGAGATTGCGACTGCTGGATCCATATTCATCCTTTGTCGCGGATTCGGTTTTTACTTCAGATCAGGTGGTTGATTCGGCTGTGACCCTGGAACGCCTGGATTATCGAACAGGCCCATTAACGGCTGGTTCCCAACCAGACTGGGCCTCTTCATTGGGAATCAAATTGAATCCCGAGAAGCACGCGGAGACACCTCCAGAATGGATTCAGACGTCCGAAGCTCCAGGACATCCTCAAAGCCCAGAAGAGGAAGAGGCTGGTTCTGATGAGAAGTCTGCCGGACAGAGCGCAGAAGAAGCAGTACCAGAATGGATGCGTTCAGCGGGCTGGAAGGAGACAAGTGAGACAGAGCCCAACGAGATGGCAGAATCGGAAGATGCAAAATCGGAAGAAACAATTGCCAAGGCGGACATCCCAGATTGGCTCAAGTCGATGGCTCCGGCAGAAATTACCGATGAAGAACCTTCATCCGAAGAACCCACGGAAGAATCCACATATCCGCTACCCGTCGGAGATGACGGGATCCCGGAATGGCTTAAGTCGGCTACTCCAATAGTTAACAGTTCAGAGCAAGGAGCCGGAGGAATACAGCCAGGGGAAGAATCTCAGTCTTTATTTGGGGAAGACGTGCCTGAATGGTTTAAATCCATGTCTCCCAATGATATCGATGCAGAAGAGGGCGGTGATGCTCTACTGCATCCGGCAGAAGCACAGGAAACTGATGAAGAAAATGTTCCGGTTATTCCGGAACCGAGTATGTCTCAGGATTCAGATGAATCAAGAGTTGAAGACTCCGAGCTTACACCCGTTCCGGAACCGGTTGTAGGAGAAGATATTCCAGACTGGCTCAAATCGATGGCATCTGAGGGGGTAGACCAGACTCCTTCAGCTGAAGAAAACTTGCCGGCGGTTGAACCGGTTGAGTCCGCAAGCTCCAGTGAGAATCCGGATTGGTTGGATTACGAAAGTTCTGTGGAACCAAGTCAACCGGCATCTACGGATGAAACACAGCCCCCAAATGAGCCACGAAAAGCTACAAATGAAGAAGAGTTGCCAGATTGGTTACAGTCCCTGGCTACGTCAGACCAGGAGCAGCCTGCTTCCGAACCGGAATCCTTCAATCAGCATGGGAACGGAAAGCCTGGTGAAGATGCGAATATTCCCGATTGGCTGAAGCAGGTACCCGGGAACGAAGGAGCGAGAGAAGAGCTAGCGAGCGATTTGTTGCCTGCAGCCCAGGCTGAACCTGCTGGTGAAACTTCACCGGATTGGTCACAGGCTGAACCGTCTTCCCAGGAGCTGCCCATACCAGAAATAAGCGCCGAAACTGTGGAAGAATCGTCTTCAGTTGCGCAGTCCAGTGATGAACAAATTCCCGTAGAACAAGCTCCTGCAGAGGCTGAAAGATTCCCAGATTGGCTAACCGAAATGGGCGCCCGTGCGACTGCAGCTGGAGTCATGGCATCGCTGGCTTCGGATGATGAAAACCAACCCGCGAGCGAAGAACAGTCTGTTCCTGAACAGCCAGTGGATGAACAAAATGCAGCGGTAGAACCAGTCGAGGCGGAATCGAATCTAACCAATGGTGTTGCCGAAGGGCCTTTTATTGAACAACCTACACCAGCCGAACCAGAATCGTTAGAAGCCGGTGCAATCGACCCGACCAATCTAACCCCGATTCAGGTCGATGAACAGGCGGATTCCTTCCGTCCATCGGGGGAAGTCAAACCGCTTGAAATTGGAGATGATGCCCTAGGTTGGCTGGAAGGCCTGGCTGCGAAACAAGGCGCCAAGCCAGAAGAATTGCTAACCACTCCTGAGGATCGTTCAGAGGAAATGCCTGATTGGTTACGGCCGTCTGGTGAGACAAGTGAGCAAATTCCTTCCACTCCGTCTCCAATCCAGGAGAATGTTCATATGCCTGCCGGAACGCTGCCGCTTGATTCCAGCGACTGGATCAACGAGATCCCAGTTGCCAAGCCAACAGACACTGTCGATGAGTCGGTCCCGAAACAAGAACATTCTATCCCGGTTGAGCCAGTAGAAGCCCCGGGGAAACCGAAAAATCCTCCTGAGGAATCCGAAGACGAAACGATGGCATGGCTGGAGCAATTATCTTCGGATCAGGAATCAAAGGTCGAAGAACCTGAGTTTCCTTCCGAAGAAAAACCTGCTGATATTCCCGACAGGGTACAGGAAGTCGTTGATGAAGAACCCGCAGATTCTGATTTGAATGAGACAAAACTGGTACCTCCGGAGCGTCCAGCGGATGATATCACAATCACCTCCTGGTTAACAAAGAAGGGTGTTGCTGAAAGATTGGCGAAAAACTCCATCGAAGAGGGACCGTCAAGCGAAGAAGTCGAGCCGGAGGGAGATTTGCCAGATTGGCTAAAGGACCTCGAAAAACCAGTTACTCCAGCTGAGATCCCTGAACCAGAAGCAGAATTACCTGATTGGCTGCGTGACAGTTCCTTGCCAGCGACATCCGAGCTTCCCAGTGAGTCAGAGCAGCAAGAATCCGGCTTTGGGGCATTAGGTGGAATGGACGAACAATCCGCGGAAGCCGATCAACCTGCTGCCACCATGCCTGATGAATGGGTGCCGGCCGAAGGGGAAGAACCTGAAAGCGGTGAGGTGGCCAGTAGACTGGAGGCAGTTTCTGCGGTCGAGCCTGAGTCGTTAAGCGAACCTGAGGTTGCCGCCCACCCTGCGCCAGTAGATGAGAACGCCTCGTTACCAGAAAGCCTGCCCCCGGTAGAATTCGCTGCGCCGGTTAAACCAGTTGTGACTCCAAGTCAGGCTGCAGTCAAATTGCCCACTCTCAAACAAACCGGCATGCTTTCGCATATTCCTTCACAGGACAAGGATGCCGAGCTCTTATCGGATGCACAAACGATCCTGGACCAAAGCTCCCTGGATGAGGCCATGAAGAAATATGGAAAGCTGATCAAAAAAGGGCGACTTTTAGATGAAGTGATCCATGATTTGCGGGAGGCCATTTATCGTTATCCTGTAGATGTTGCGGTTTGGCAGACGCTGGGGGATGCTTATATGCGTGCCAATCGCTTACAGGACGCCTTGGATTCCTACACGAAGGCTGAGGAATTGCTGCGGTGAGGCGGAAAAGGAAGTTTAATCGAATTATTCGCATAAAATAAGTCTGGACCTCGGAGTGGAAACACCTCGAGGTCAAACTTTAAAGCGGAGAAGAGTAAATGGAACGATCTTTAGTGCTCGTTAAGCCAGATGGTGTTCAACGCGGATTGATTGGTGAAATCATCGGTCGATTGGAGCGACGTGGGTTACGTCTGGTGGCTGCCAAATTCATTCAAGTCAGCCGGGAGTTGGCCGAGACCCATTATGCCATCCATAGAGGCAAACCCTTTTATGATGGTCTGATTAAGTACATTACATCAGCACCTGTCATGGCAATGGTTTGGGAGGGTCCAAATGCAGTCGCAGCAATCCGACAAACTATGGGAGCTACACGTCCGACGGAAGCTGCGCCTGGTTCCATCCGGCATGATTATGCACTTGAAGTTGGCCGCAACCTGACCCACGCTTCGGACTCGGTTGAAAATGGTGTAAAAGAAGTTGCATTATGGTTCACTCCAATGGAACTGATCAATTGGGAACGTGATATCGATGAATGGATTTTCGAGTAAACCTGGAACCAAACCCCTAACCATACTCTCAAGGAGCCTCCCGTGAACGATGAACTTTTACAAAAAATGGCGCAATGCATTTTAGACGGCGACACGGATCTTGCAGTAGTCCTTGCGAAGAAGTCGATCGAAATTGGCATGGATCCCCTGGATGCCATCACCAAAGGTTTTGTTGTAGGTGTAAACCAGGTCGGAGAAAGTTTCGCATGCGGCCAGGCATTCCTCCCGGAACTAGTTATGGCAGGTGAGGCCATGAAAGCTGCGGTTGCAACGCTCGAGCCCGAAATGGCGCGGCGCGGTACAGCTCGGCAAGTCTACGGTAAGGTGGTACTTGCAACGGTCGAAGGCGATATCCACGAAATTGGGAAAACCCTGGTAGGTACCATGCTTTCGGCGTCAGGTTTTCAAGTTTATGACCTGGGTGTAGATGTACCGGCGTCCGTAATCATCGAAAAAGTTAAAGAAGTAGATGCAGACCTGGTTGGACTGAGCGCCTTGCTTACAACGACCATGGTCAAGCAAAAAGAAGTGATCGACGAGTTGGATAAGTTGGGTTTGCGCAAGAAAGTCAAGGTGATGGTTGGGGGTGCACCGGTGACGCGTGAATGGGTTCAAAAAATCGAAGCGGACGGATATTCAGAAGATGCCATTGGTGCGGTTGGATTAGCCAAGCAACTTGTTGGCGTTGCCTGAGCAAAGAAGGTAGCCTGCATGACAAAAGTTATCAAATCCATCACCAACCCAAAAATCCACCTGGAAATCCTGACTCCGCAGGAAGTCAGAAAAATCCACGATGCCACCCTTCAGATCATCGAAAAAGTTGGTGTTCGCTTCCCTTCCAAACGCGCCCTTGAAATATGGGCCTCTCACGGAGCCAATGTAGACGAAGGGAAAATGATTGTTCGGGCAAAACCTGAACTGATCGAACAGGCATTAAAAAATTGCCCGCCCACATACACCCTGAGTGCACGAGAGCCTCAGCAGGACCTTTTACTAGATGGCAATCACGTTTTCGTTGGTACGGATGGGTGCGGTGTGGAGGTGATCGACATTCAAACCGGACTGCGGCGCACCTCGTGCCTGCAAGACGTGCGAGATATTTCTCGGATTGCAGATGCCACCGAAGAAGTGGCTTTCCACTGGGTGCCAGTCTCAGCCCAGGATATGCCCCCTGAAACGCGCGGTTTGCACGAAATCAAAGCCATTTGGGAGAATTCCACCAAGCATGTCCAGACGGAATCAATCTATAACGAACGCGAAGCGCGGGCTGCCATCGAAATGGCCGGTTTGATTGTTGGCGGGAAGGAAAAACTTCGTCAACGACCCGTGCTTTCCCTGATGCAATGTTCTGCCAGCCCGCTCGGGCACGATGGCGGCAGTCTGGACGCAGCCCTGGTGGCAGCCGAATACGGAATACCGACCGGTTTCATGACCATGGCGGCCAACCTGACCACGGGACCTGCCACGATGGCAGGAAACCTGGTGGTTGGAAATGCCGAAGTAATTGCCGGTGCTGCGTTGATCCAACTGGCTTATTCAGGCGCGCCGGTTTTCTATGCGGCAGCGCAAACCGCTTCGGATTTGCGGACAGGCGCTTATACCGGTGGCGGCCCGGAGGATTTCCTTTACGGTGCAGCCACCAATGTGCTTTCGGATTTTTATGATATTCCACTTTCCATGGGCTCTTTTGCAACAGGAGCAAAGGAACCGAATTGGCAGGCTGGCCTTGAAAATAGCCTATCCACCTTTATGGCGTGTGTGGTCATGTCTGACATGTTATTAGGCGTGGGTTTCCTGCACGGCAGCCGCATCTGGTCTTTTGCCGAGATGATGATGGACTGCGAAATATTCTCGATCATACACAAGACCATGCAGGGCATCGTTGTGGATGACGAAACCCTGGCACTTGATAGCATTGCGGCAGTCGGTCCGGGTGGAAATTTCTTATCGCAAAAACATACCTTGAAACATATGCGCGAGTTGTTCCTGCCTCAATTCATGGATCGCCGTCCATACGGTGAATGGGAGACTCTCAAAGACGACGCGCGGGATTGGGCGCTGGAAAAGGCTCGCAGGACGCTTGCGAATAACCAGCCAGAGCCGCTGGACGAAGAAATCAGCACAGAAATGGCAAGGATCATCACTTCCGAAGAAACGAAATAATTCCCGATGCAGCCCAAACTCGAGTTGCTGACCCCTGATCTTGTCGGACGAATTTTGGATGAAGCCTTCCAGCTCATGCAAAATCCGGGAATTAAAATCCAGTCAAATGCGGCGCGCTCGTTACTGGTTGCAGCCGGCGCGACGACTGATGGCGAGGTTGTAAACATCCCCGAAAAGGTTGTGCGGGCAGCGCTTGACACCACCCCGGAAGCGTTCGATCTGTACGACCGAGACGGGCAACCAAAGGTACATTACGGCGGAGATGCGGTACATTTCGACCCGGGTTCTTCGGGCGTACACGTGCTCGATCCAGAAACCCTCGAACATAAAAGCTCATATACCCCGGATCTTGTTCGGTTGGTAAAAGTAGTGGAGATGTTGCCGCAATATGCTGCACAGTCGACGGCAATTGTGTGCAACGAAGTTCCAAAAGCGATCGGGGATTTTTACCGCCTGTACCTGGTGTTGTTATTCTCGAAGAAACCAATTGTAACGGGGTCATTTTCCGTCGAAAACCTGCAGATTATGTTTGACATGCTGGCACTATTCGCAGGCGGACGGAAAGAGCTTGTGGATAAACCTCAGGCGGTTTTCGACGTTTGTCCATCCCCCCCGTTAATCTGGAGCGATTTTGGTGCTGGAAACTTGATTGAATTAGCACATTCTCGCGTACCGGCCCAACTGATCTCGATGCCGCTGGCAGGCGCGGCTGCTCCAGTGACTCTGTTGGGGTCGGTGGTACAGCACGCTGCCGAAAGCTTAAGCGGATTAGCCATTCACCAGCTTGCCAACCCAGGGGCACCCATCGTATGGGGGGGTGCACCAGCCATCTTCGATATGCGCCGAGGAACTACACCGATGGGGGCTATCGAGACTGCAATGATTGACGTGGGATATGCACAAGTCGGAAAATCGTTAAACCTACCCACGCATACATACCTGGGTGCATCTGATGCGAAGGTTGTCGATGCACAGGCGGGCCTGGAAAGTGGTATCTCTGCGATACTGGGAGCGTTGGCGGGAATAAACATGATCTCAGGGGCGGGAATGCTCGATTTTCTGGCATGCCAAAGCCCGGAGAAATTAGTCATCGACGCTGAAGCCATTTCCATGGCACAACGCCTGATTGCCGGAATCGAAGTTCGAACGGAGACGCTGGCAACGGTGCTCTTCGAAGGAATCAATTTCAAAGGCGATTTCCTCAAGCAAAAAATTACTCGTGAATTATTCCAAATAGAACAAAATCTTCCATCTACCGTGATCGATCGAGATTCCATACGAGGTTGGCAGGCTTCTGGTAGTCTTGATACTTTTTCCCGGGCCAAAGTGCGAACAATGGAGCTGTTGTCGGCATACGAACAACCGCGCTATAGCCTGGAGCAGGATCACGAACTACGGACGATGGTCGAGAACTTGGCCCGCAAGGCCGGATTGGACGCTCTGCCCGACATAGAATAGCGAATAGCGCCGTCCGGATCAATTCTCAGATCCCGATGACGCTTTCTGTAAATCGAATTGGCCCATTCACTAAAGGAGGAAGAATGTTACGAAAACCTGTCTTGTATCCGGTTTTTGTCATACTGATCGTAGTCAGTATGATGTTGGGCGGTTGTGGGGGCGCGCCGAAGAACGCTTCGAGTGGCAAGGTTGTCACGATGATCTTCACACAAGAGCCCGACACCTTAAACCCCATGTACACAAACATGTATTATTCCCTGATCTTGCATCAGGCTTGGGATGTTTGGGCATGGCAATATGACGATAAAAATGACCCCTATCCTGTTCTTGTTACCGAATTGCCAAGTGCCGAAAATGGCGGTATTTCTGCGGATGGCATGACGATCACCATGCATTTACGGAACGATATTGTCTGGTCGGACGGCAAGCCAATTACTTCGGAAGATTTCGCCTTTACTTATGCCATGTATGTCGACCCCAAGAACGCTGTCGCGACCACCTATCCATACAGCGAGATTGCCAGCCTAGAAACCCCGGATGCTCAGACTGTGGTGATGAAATTCGACCAGCCGTTTGCGCCATGGCTATCCTTTTGGAAAGGGATTCTACCCGAACATGTGCTCAAGGCGGTCTACGACCAGGAAGGCACGCTGGACAATGCTGCGTGGAACAAAGCCCCGACCGTCGGTGCTGGTCCATTCGTATTCAGCGAATGGCAGTCCGGATCGTACCTGAAATTTGTTCGCAATGATAAATACTGGGGCCCTAAAGCCGGGGTGGATCAGATCTTTGTGAGAATCGTACCGGATGACGCCTCACAAGTGGCAGCCCTCAAAGCCGGAGATGCAGATCTGGGCATTTTCATTGCATACCCGGATATTCCAGCACTTGAAGAAGCAGGAGTAAAAATTGTCAGCGTCAATTCGGGCTATAGCGAAGGCCTGTATTTCAACCTTGGCGATAAGGGCCATCCAGCCCTGAAGGATGTAAAAGTCCGCCAGGCGCTTGCATATGCGATTGATAGGGACAAAATTGCGAATGACCTGCTTCTCGGAAAGACCAAGCCAGGTGCAACCCTTTGGGACAATATGCCCTATGTCGATCCATCATTAAAGCCATATCCGTATGATCCCTCCAAAGCCAAACAATTGCTGGACGAAGCTGGTTGGACGGTTGGCTCAGACGGCATTCGAGAGAAGGATGGCGTGAAGCTCGACTTGCGCTATGGAACCACGACGCGGGATGTCCGCCAGAGCGCACAAGCGATCATCCAGCAGGAGCTCGAAGGCGTCGGTATAAAAGTGGAGTTGCTAAATTACGATAGCGACATCTTTTTCGCCAGTTATGCGGACAATGGCCCGACATATTCCGGTGCCCTGGATATTTACGAATGGTCGGACGTTCCAACGGCATTTCCTGACCCGGATATCGCCTACTGGTTGTGCAGTGAGATCCCAAGCGATCAAAACCCGCAAGGTGTAAACGCGCAGTTCATCTGCGACCCAACGCTAGACCAACTCTTCAAGTTGCAGGCGACCCAGGTCGATTTCAATGCTCGCGTGAACACCTTCCACCAGATCACCAAGTTAATGTTCGACCAGGTTTACTGGCTCAGCCTATGGCTCGATCCTGACATCTGGGCTCTTAGCGCTCGTCTGGAAGGCGTCAAACTCTCCGGTTCAACGCCTTTCTATAATATCGGAGAGTGGACTGTGAAGTAAGAATAGAACCCCCATTTTCCTGGTACCTGGTGTTGCAGGCTTTTTCAGCCTGCAACACCAGAATAAAATTGTAGGTATCCAATGACTAAATTCATCATTCGCCGTCTGTTGCAGGGAATCCCACTGATCTTCCTGATCAGTGTCTTGTTGTTTGTAATGATGCAAAATATGGGCGATCCACTTGCAACCATGGGCGGGCGTTCGGTGACACGGCGCGAGGACCGGGAGCGCCTGGCAAGGCAATTAGGGTTGGACAAACCTGTTTTGGTGCAATATTTATACTGGCTGGTGGGAAACGACTGGACCAAAGTGGATCTAAACGGGGACGGGATTGCAGAAACCTCGGGCACCCGCAAGGGAGTGTTGCGAGGCGATTTCGGGTATTCGATCGTGACACGTCAACCGGCGATGCCGTTAATCCTTTCACGTCTGCCGAATACCCTATTATTAATGCTGATCTCAGAATTCGTGGTGGTGGTGGGAGCACTCGTCATTGGAGTGTATTCGGCGTTGCGACAATATTCATTTTCAGACAACCTGATCACCACCCTGTCTTTTATCGGGTACTCGATGCCGATCTTTCTACTGGCCTTAGGCGCCATGTATATTTTTGCTGTAAATTTCAAGAGGTGGGGTTTACCGTATTTGCCAACCGTCGGAATGTTCGATCCGCAGGTCGGTCAAACTCCCGGTCAATTGATCATCCACATGATATTACCGGTTGCTGTGATCTCTGTGAACAGCTTTTCGGGATACAGCCGTTATATCCGCAGCACTATGTTGGATGCCATGAGCCAGGATTATATCCGTACGGCCAAAGCTAAAGGCTTACCCAAGCGGGAAATCGTTTTTATTCATGCGCTAAAGAATGCCTCTTTGCCGATCGTGACGGTGATCGGCCTGGACCTGCCCTTTCTCCTGGGTGGCGCGCTGGTGACCGAGCGTATCTTTGCCTGGCCTGGGATGGGGAGGCTTTTCATCGATCATGTTTCGCGCGGTGATACTGCAGTCGTCATGGGCATACTGATGCTCATTGCGGTGGCGGTAGTCGTCTTCCAAATCCTGACCGATATTGTGTATGCCTGGTTGGATCCACGTATTCGCTACGATTAAGTGCATTATGAGTATAGCTTCTCCCTTACCGACTGCTCAAATAAAAGAACCCTTGACACTGGATGAGTTGGATGCCCCGCCTCTTACCCTGGGAAAAATGGCCTGGTATAAATTCCGTCGCCATAAAATGGCCCTGGTTGGGGTGGGAATCCTGGTATTTATGATCTTGTACTGTACGGTTGGTGGAATTATCTTCAGCGAAAAGTTTGCCAACTATAACGACACCAGCATTGCCCTGCAGCCGCCTTCCTCAGCCCATCCCTTCGGAACGGACGTGATCGGACGAGATATCCTGGCACGTACAATTTATGGCGGGCAAATATCCTTATTGATTGGACTGGTGGCAGTGATCCTTGAAACTACTCTGGGAATATTGGTTGGCGCCCTTTCAGGTTACTTTGGTGGTCTCACCGATAATCTCCTGATGCGCTTCACGGAAGCGATCATCATCATTCCACAAATATTCTTGCTGCTGGTCATGGCAAAATTCCTGGGTGGGGGGATTGGCAACATCACAATTCTGGGAAGGGAATTCAGCGGAAGTGTGATCGTGATCATCGGCATTATCGGATTGACATCCTGGCCTTACCTGGCCCGAATCGTACGTGCTGAATTCCTCACGTTGAAGGAAAGCGAATTCATCCTGGCGGCGCGTGCCACTGGCACATCCACGATCGACATTATCTTCCGACACATCCTCCCGAACAGCATCGCTCCAATCGTCGTATCGGCAACCCTGGGAGTAGCCAATGCAATCACGCTGGAAGCGTATATCAGTTTTCTGGGATTAGGCGTTCGTCCGCCGACTGCCACATTGGGGAATATGCTGGAGGGAGCTTACAATTATATCGAAAAGGCCTATTGGTTGTGGCTTTTCCCGGGTCTGTTGATTCTGCTCATCGTATTAAGCATCAATTTTGTTGGCGATGGGCTGCGGGATGCCCTGGATCCTCGCAGTCGAACGGTGTGAGGTTCTCATGACAGTATTGCTGGAAGTCAAGGATCTCATGACCCATTTTCATACGCCTGAAGGCACTGTCTATGCTGTCAATGGGGTTTCGTTCAGTTTGGATGAGGGAGGCACCCTGGCTGTGGTTGGGGAAAGTGGGTGTGGCAAATCGGTTACGATGATGTCACTCCTGCGTCTCATCCCGATTCCGCCCGGGGAAATTGTCTGCGGCAGCGCGATTTACCGAGATAAGGATTTGCTCCAGTTGAGTGAAAACTCGATGCAATCTGATATACGAGGCAAAGAAATTGCCATGGTATTCCAGGACCCGATGACATCTCTCAACCCGGTATTGTCTATTGGGCGACAATTGACCGAACCTTTGCGTGTCCACCTGAAGTTCAATCCGGAACAAGCTCAAAATCGGGCGATCGAATTGCTTGAAATGGTCGGTATTCCCGACCCGAAAAAGCGTCTGGGCGATTTTCCGCATCAATTCTCGGGTGGGATGCGTCAGCGAGTTATGATTGCCATGGCGCTGGCCTGTAACCCGACATTATTGATTGCGGATGAGCCCACCACTGCCCTGGATGTGACCATTCAAGCCCAGATCGTCGAGCTTGTTAAGGAATTGCGGAATTGAATCGGCTTGAGCATTATCTGGATCACCCACGACCTGGGAGTTGTGGCTGGATTGGCGCAGTATGTGATCGTAATGTATGCAGGGTACATTGTCGAAGAGGCGGATGTCGACACACTTTATGAACGGCCTCTGCACCCGTACACCATGGCTTTACTGGCGGCCTTGCCACATGCGGAACGGCGGCGACAAAATCGTCTAAAAACCATCCCTGGAGCGCCGCCCAATTTACTGGTCAAGCTGGTTGGGTGCCCATTTGCCCCACGCTGCGATTACGTGATGGATAAGTGCAGGACGATGAATCCGCCTCTTGAGAAGGTTGAAAAGGATCATTCCATTGCCTGCTGGGTGGATGTCAGGGCAGGAGCAGCCCGATGACCGGTGGTCAGCCTCTTATTGAGGTCAGGAATCTCGTAAAACATTTCCCCATGATGCGCGGAATCTTTATTCAACACCAGGCAGGCCTGGTGCGCGCAGTCGATGGGATCTCCTTTTCCATCGCGCCCAGCGAGACGCTTGGGTTGGTAGGCGAAAGCGGCTGTGGAAAAACGACAGCCGGGCGCACCTTGCTAGGGTTGTACCCTCTAACGGATGGTCAGATTACCATCGATGGACAGGACCTGCGCCGCGCATCTCATTCCGAATTGATGACCATCCGCCGAAAAGCCCAGATCATTTTCCAGGATCCTTACGCTTCGCTTAACCCGCGCTGGACAGTCAGCGCGATCATCGGGGAACCATTACGCGTGCATCACCTTTTTTCCAGCGAGGCCGAAAGAACGGAACGAGTGCGCGAACTGCTGCGGCTGGTCGGGCTTAGTCCCTCGCACCTCAATCGCTTTCCGCATGAATTTTCGGGTGGGCAGCGCCAGCGAATCGGTGTGGCGCGCGCATTGGCTCCCGATCCGAAATTCATTGTCTGCGACGAACCGATTTCCGCCCTGGACGTTTCCATCCAGGCCCAGGTGGTCAACCTGCTGGAAGATTTGCAGGACCATTTTGGCCTGACCTATCTATTCATTGCACATGATCTGAGCATGGTGCGTCACATTTGCGATCGAGTTGCGGTTATGTACCTGGGAGTCATCATGGAGTTGGCTGACCGGGATGAGCTTTACGATCATTCCCTGCACCCCTATACCACGGCCTTGCTGTCTGCAGTCCCTATCCCCGATCCAAAGAAAGACCGCGCCCGACGACGTACCATCCTGGTTGGAGATGTGCCCAGCCCGTTAAACCCGCCTTCCGGCTGCCGCTTCCACCCGCGTTGCCCGATTGCGGTTGAAAGATGTCATGTCGATGTGCCCGAATGGCGTGAAGTGGCGCCCCGGCATTGGGTGGCTTGTCACCTGGTTTGAAGAAAACAAACATGATTGACCTTGGGTCTTTACTGCGCGTTCCTTGCCTGGAAGCGGAGATGGGTTACGATATTTCTCCGGATGGTCAAGCTGTCGCATTTTCCTGGAACCCAAATGGAAATTGGGAAATATTCGAGGGTTCCATTCAAAACATGCGGGGAGTAGAGAATAACCCTGGCGCAAACCCTTTACAGATTTCCAATGGACCGGGAGGAAAATTCCATCCAAGGTATTCTCCGGATGGACGTTTTCTGGCATTCATTGTGGATTTCGACGGAGGGGAGAATTTCCACATGATCCTCCATGATTTTTCCACCGGGATTGCACGAGATTTGACTCCCGGCGTAAGCACAATATTACAGGGTTCTTTTGATTGGTCGCCGGATGGGAAACAGATTGCCTTCATCTCAGACCTAACCGGTCGTTTCAATGTCTTCGTAATGACTATCGTAAGTGGGGAAGTTTATCAAGTGCTGGATGCAGGGTTCCCAGCCTGGAAAGTACACTGGTCACCGAACGGCCACTGGTTGGCTGTCACAGTTGAGGCATCAGGAATCGATTATGCGACATATATCATTCCAGCACAGGGTGGAGAAGCACGAAGGATCGTTAGCAAAGACGGCTCAATCGACGCAGGTCAGGCGAGTTGGTCCCCGGATAGCCAATTTCTGGCATTTACTTCCGACACGCATGGGTTCAATAATATTGGAATTTACGAGATTTCGACCGATCGGATCATATGGATGACGGAAGGCGAGGGGGAGAAACAATTCCCGGCCTGGTCACCAGACGGGAAGCAACTGGTATATATTTTCAGTCGTGGCACGGTTTCCTGGTTGGCGGTGCAGCATGAGGGCGAATCTGCCCGGCTTTACCAGGTGGAACCCGGCGTACATTATCTCCCCAGGTTTAACCCGGATGGAAAAGTAATCCTTATTATTTTTGATAATCCTCGCCATCCAGCCGATTTATGGGAATTCTCATTGGATGGCGGGAGTTTTACACAATTAACGCATTCGCTCCCAGGCGAATTGGAAATTGTTTCATTTCTCATGCCCGAAGAAATAACATATCCCGGAGAAGATGGGACCCCCATCCCGGCGTTGCTATTCAATCCCACAACTCGAAAGCCTGCTCCGGCCGTTGTTTTGATACACGGTGGACCAGACTGGTTGTTCGAAATGACTTGGTATCCGCTGATGGCGCATATGGCCAGCCGGGGCTGGGTTGTTCTGGTACCGAACTATCGCGGCTCCACAGGATACGGGCGAGCCTGGCAGGAAGCCAGCCGATTTGATTTTGGTGGGGTGGACACTGACGACATCGCAGCGGGTGCGGAATTTCTATGCCGGCTGGGGCTGGCTGATCCACAAAAAATAGCTGTAACCGGTCGTAGCCATGGCGGTTACCTGACTGCTTCCTGCCTGACGCGCTACCCAAAACTGTGGGCAGTCGGTTCGGCAGTGGTCCCTTTCCTGAATTGGTTTACCAACCACAAAGAGATCCGGGCGGATTTAAAGCAGTGGGATTTGGAAAACTTCGGAGATCCGGTGGAGAACCAGGCACTATGGCGGGAACGCTCGCCAAGCTTCTTCTTGGATCGTATCCAGGCACCATTGCAATTGATATGTGGTAGGCACGATGCGCGTTGCCCAATCAGCGATTCTATCGAAGCAAAAACAATCCTGGATGGTATGAACAAGAAAGCAGAGTTGGTGATTTATGAAGATGAAGGACACGCTTTCTTGAAAATGAAAAACATTGTCGATGCTGAAATCCGGCGCATCGCGTTTCTGGCGAAATATCTGGAAGGGAAATCCTAGCAAGGTAATAAAATGTTCCATTTATCCGTCCTGGATCAAGAAGAAATAGATTCGATCCACCATGCCAGCTTGAAGATCCTGGAAGAGACGGGCGTGGTGTTGACAGAACCACGCAGCCGCGCCATTTTGCAGGAGGCAGGTGCAAGAATTCGGGATAGGGCTGTCCTGTTTCCTGCAGAACTTGTAGAGAAATGTATCTCGATTAACCGGTAAACGCCAAAAATCCAGGGACGGGGGGGATCGATAAAAAACCTGGGCGACGGCTCCCTATATTTTCATAACCTAGGCGGTGCGTCCAACGTCTATGATCCGGTTACCGGGAAACGTCGCTTAGCGACGGTGATGGATGTGCGTGATTCCACCCGATTGCTGGATGCACTAGAGAATTGCCACACGATCACACCTTTTTTTACTCCCACGGATGTGCCGGGCGGGATCATGTCGCTGGCAATGTACCGATATGCCATTCCGCACACGGTCAAGCCACTACAGGGGCCGGGGGTCCAATATGCTGCTGAGGTACGGTTTGCTGTGAAAATGGCCGAGGTAATTGGTCGACCGGCGGAGTTCCTGACTTCTCAGTTTATCCCCGGTCAGTCCTTTGACTATCCCCGATCACGAGGCGCTGGCTATCCTTGAAATTGCGAAAATGGGGATTGCTTTTGGACCTTTGCCGTGTCCTACTGCCGGGACAACGGCACCTTTTACAATTGCCGGTGCGATCACACAACAAAATGCGGAAGTTTTGGCGGCCTTGGTTTTGGCACAGCTTGTACACCCGGGTCTTCCAATGATCTATTGTGGGCGACTGGCAATGATGGAACCACATACAGGTTTGTCGGTATGGGGCGGCGTCGAGATGGGCATGGCTTCTGCCGGGACCGTCCAGATTGGTCACCATTATGGCTTGCCTGTCAATGTGTATGGATTTTCCACAAATGCCCATACTTTGGATGTCCAGAATGGGTTCGAACGTGCTTTAAATGCGGTCATTCCTGCCTTGGCGGGAGCGGATGAACTATCCGGGATTGGCGAGATGGAAGCCGGTGTGATGGGATCGTTTGCCCAGATGGTCCTGGACAATGAGTTTGCCGGTAGCATCCTGCGAATCAGAAATGGGTTTGGCACACAGCCAGCAGAGTTAGCCGTGGAGGTGGTCGCTGCGGTGATGGGATCCTCCCATAATTTTCTTGGCCAAAAACATACTATGAAATATCTTAAAGCAGGGGAACTGTACCTTACCCACCTGGCCGAACGGACATCCTGGGATTCATGGGAACAATCTGATCGAAAAGGGCAAGCCGACCGGGCACAAGAACAGGCGGAGGTTATTTTGCGTGACCATCAAGTGGCACCTCTGGAGCCTGTCCAGGAGCAAGAACTCGACACTATTCTGGCTGCAGCTCAAAAAGAATTAGAAATGTAAAGTATTTTATATTGCCCTTATCATTCTTTTGTGGGAGGGAAATCCTGCTGTCTGGAGCTTTATCGTCCCCAATAAGGAGGGGAATTCGATGCTTAGTAATGCAAAAATGATCCAAGATCAGTTGGTCGCATGGCGGCGAGACTTTCATATGCACCCGGAACTTGGCTTCCAGGAGACACGCACCTCTGCGCAGGTAGCTGAGATTGCACAAGCGTTGGGGTGTCGCGTAAAGAAAGGAATTGGCCGGACCGGTGTGATTGCTGAACTGGGTCAGGGCAAGCCAATCTTCGCTCTGCGCGCCGACATGGATGCCCTGCCACTCCAGGAAGCCAACCAGCTAGTTTATGCCTCACAAAATCCGGGTGTAATGCACGCATGCGGGCACGATAGTCATACCGCCATGCTTCTGGGGGCGGCAGCCTTATTGTCCAAAGAAACCTTTCCAGGCACGGTACGATTTCTTTTCCAACCATCCGAAGAGGTGGGGGATCGGGAAGGAATCAGCGGCGCGCCACGTATGATCGAAGACGGTGCGATGGATTCCGTCGACATGGTCCTAGCTTTACATGTCGACCCTTCCCTGCCGGTTGGTGATATCTCTGTTGATGAAGGGCCGGCTTCAGGTGGGGTGGACTCCTGGTTTGGTGCGATCATTGGCAAGGGCGGACATGCGGCTCGACCTCACGACACGATAGATCCTTTTTACTTGACTGCACATGTTATTTTCGCAATAAATGCGATTATTTCTCGCCGTTTGTTTGCATTTGATCCGGCGATAATCAGTATAGGATCATTGCACGGCGGGAAAACCGAAAACATCATCCCGGAACGCGTAACAATAACCGGTACGCTACGTTACATGGAAAAAAAGGTACGGGAGCAAATCCATACCGAAATAAGACGCGCCTTCGAGTTGGTTCGCCCGCTGGGCGGTGATTATGATTTGCGTTTCGAAATTGGTACCCCCCCTATGCAAAATCATCCAGCGGCTGTGCATTTGATTCGGCATTCTGCAGGTGCCGCCCTGGGTGAGAAACACATAAGTGAACCAAAAGAAGATCTCGGAGCGGAAGATTTCGGCTGCTTCTCAGAGCTAGCCCCTGGGGCTATGTTCATGCTGGGGACTCGTATCGAAGGTGACGAACGACTGGGTCATAATCCTTATTTTGATATCGATGAGAATGCACTCCCGATTGGGACAGCCATCCTTGCAGATTGTGCGTTACGGTTCTTGCGAGGGAATGTATAATGGATTTCTAAACGGAGGTGTCATGCATACAATCCTGAAGGGAAATTCGAAAGAAGTCACCATTGGAATTGATCGACCGTTCGTCATCATTGGTGAAAAAATCAATCCCACCGGCCGCAAGAAATTGGCAGCAGCCTTGTCGGAGGGTGACCTGGAGTATGCCTGCCAACTTGCCAAAACACAGGTTAATTGGGGCGCCGAGGTGCTGGATATTAATGTCGGCGTTCCAGGGATAGATGAAGTGGCGTTGGCAAAAAAACTGGTTGAAATGATTGCTTCTGTGGTGGATGTACCATTTTGTCTTGATTCAGCCAATCCAGATGTGCTCGCGGCTGGTTTGTCGGTTGCCCCCGGCAAACCCCTGGTCAATTCGGTAAACGGGGAAGAGAGTAAGCTCGATAGAATCCTGCCGCTGGTCAAGGAACATTCGGCGGCTGTGATAGGACTTACGATGGATGATAATGGGATTCCAAAGTCAGCCGAGGAAAGACTTGCCGTCGCTGAAAAGATCCTTGAGCGGGCCGCAAAACTTGGTATTCCAACCGAAGATGTAGTTATTGACCCTCTCGTCCTAACCGTTGGTTCGGATAGCCGTGCCGGACTCGTCACGCTCCAAACCGTGGAACTGCTCCGGAAAGAGTTTGGCGTAAATATTAACCTGGGGGCGAGTAATGTTTCTTTTGGGCTACCGGATCGCCCGACGATCAATGCCGCTTTCCTTACCCTAGCAATCCAGCTGGGGGCTACATGTTCCATTACGGATCCAATAAAGTTGGGACAGACTGTCAAAGCGGCTGACCTGCTGCTCGGTCGGGATGACAATTCCATGCGCTATCTGAAATATTTCCGGACCGCAGAGGCGCTGCGCACGAGTGAAACCGGGTGAACGGATTGGACCATGGAAACTAACTGGAGATCACGCAAGGTAGTCATCGTTGGCGCCGGTGCAGTTGGATCGACCTTCGCCTACGCCCTGGCTCAAAAGAGTTTAGCTAATGAAATTTTCCTTGTAGACGCCAATCGCGATCTTGCTCAGGGACAGGCACTTGACCTGGCGCATGGCTTGCCATATTATCCCTCGGTTCAAATAGGAGTTGGTGACATTTCAGATTATGCAGATGCTCAGGTGATCGTAATCACTGCAGGAGCGAAACAATCTCCAGGAGAATCCCGACTGGCTCGATTAAAGAAAAATGCGACGATCATCGAAGCGATTGTGGATGATATAGTTGGTCAGAATTCCCGGGCGGTTATCATTGTAACTACCAATCCAGTAGATGTCCTGACTTATGTCGCGTTGAAACGTTCCGGGTGGGAAAAGGGACGTGTGATCGGTTCGGGCACCGTGCTAGACAGCGCACGCTTTCGCTATTTACTCAGCCAGCATTGCGGCGTGGATGTTGGCAATGTGCACGCTTACTTTCTTGGAGAACATGGCGATAGTGAATTCCCAGCCTGGTCGATGACGCACATCGCCGGGGTTTCGATCGACGACTATTGTCCGTTCTGTAAAAAGTGTGAGGGCTGGCAGTCGTTTCGCGAGACGATTACCCAGACGGTCAAGGATTCGGCTTACCATATCATTAACTATAAAGGTGCCACATATTTTGCGATCGGAATGGCACTGGTGCGAATCGTCGGAACAATCCTGCAAGATCAACGCAGCGTATTGCCCGTCTCGACTCTATTGGATGGGGAGTATGGGCTTACGGAAGTATGCCTGGGAGTGCCATGTATTGTTGGTCAGGGCGGAGTCAGGCAAATCGTGGAAGCTCCCTTGCTGCAGGAGGAAAAATCCAACCTTGAGAGATCGGCCAAGATATTAAAGGATGCACTTAGCAAATTGAATGGATGAGTAGCTAATTCGGCGAATTTACCAAGTTAAGATATTAAATAGTGCTGATCACTGAATAGATTTCGAACAAACCAAAACCCGTCATCGCGATGGACGAAATGCCAACTAGAATTCGGTTCACGCGTGGTCCCAGATTTTTTGCAGCTGCGAAAAGGAGCAGGATCCCAAGCGTCACTAGAATCAAGGTCACATAGAATCCAGCCAACAAGGCAATTGCATTGGACGGGGTTTCGTGCCAGCCTTTGAGCAGTAACGGCCCCATTACAAGACTCCATGCGAGGTACGGATTGGGGTTGAGCAGATTCACGAGGACAGCTTTCATGACTGTCTGCTGGCTGGATTGAGCCCGAAGCGACTTACCCACGTTGTAATTCTTATAACTCATGAATGCCCCAAAGGCCAGGTAGATCAGGAATATCCCGCCTGCAAATTGTAAAATTTGCACCAACCAAATCGGCACTCGGCTTAATACAAGCAGGACCAGGGCGATGATCGGCACGTCGCTGATGAGCGGAGCAAAAGCCGCCGGGACAGTGCGATACCACCCGTTGGTCAGGGTTTGAGAGATGAGGTAGGTTTGGAATGGTCCAGGCTGGACAGCCGCGGCAAAAGCGTAGGTTATTCCAAGGATTATATATTCGATCATAAGAAATTTGACATTATTTAGAACAACTTTATAAATCGAAGGAAAGATGTTCTACGAACAAAGAGTTGAACACTGGGCGGGTTGTCAGCTCGATATAAGAAATCCGGCTGGCGAGTCGTTCGGCTTCCTGGCGCTGATCGATTGAGATAAGCATTTGCTTGGCCCCAACCCCAGCTGCGTTGCCGATTTGATGAAATTTATCCAATTGTAAAGACGGAAACATGCCGATGCGGATAGCCGAACGTAAGTTAAGGTAGGTTCCGAATGCTCCCGCCACAATAAAGGCATCCAAGTCGACAGCACGAAGACCGGCCTCCTGGAGAAGGACCTCGATTCCAGCACGAATGGCTGATTTTGCTAGCTGAATCTCGTGGATATCCTTACGTGTGACAAATAAGCCTCGGCCCAGTCCACTTTGGGAAGCTGAAACAAGTTCGTACCCTGTTGGTGAATCAGTTCTAAGTCCACCGGTTCGTTTCAGCAGTCCACCATCTAAAAATGCAGCCACCACATCCAGAATACCGGACCCACAGATACCAATAGGGGGATGATTTTCTATGGTTTGAAAAAGAATTTTCCCATCCGACCAGAGCGCCCGTTCGATCGCACCAGGTGCAGCCCGCATCCCATCGTGAATATGGGCTCCTTCGAAGGCAGGTCCGGAAGCGCAGGAACAACAGGTAATTTGCCCATTGGCGACCAAGCCGATTTCTGTATTTGTACCAATATCGAGCGCAATGATATTTCCGGGCATTTGCCAGACACCACTTGCCAGGAGCATGGCGACATGATCGGCGCCTACATAGCCGGCAATGACCGGAGGTAGATAGGCATATGATCCTGGGCCAAGATTCAAACCAAGATCCCTGGCCGGGATAATTAGCGCTTCGGTTCTGGCGGGAGAAAATGGGGCATACCCCAATTGTTCGACTGGTAATCCTGCCAAAAGATGATGCATGGCAGTGTTTCCTACCAACACGGCATCCAGAACAGTTTCCAGTGACACATGCGAATCACGGCACATCTTGCCCAATAAATCATTTATTGACTCAACCAAAATGGATTGCAGTTTTTTGGCCCCGTCCGGTTCACGTCCAGCATATGCAATCCGGCTAATGATATCCTCGCCAAAAGCGATCTGCGGGTTCATTGCCCCGGCGCGCGCCAGAGTTTGGCCAGATTGCAAATCTACGAGATAGGCTGCCAGTTTTGTTGTACCAATATCCACTGCCAGACCATACGCGCCGGGTGTTTTTATCACCGGATGTGCGACCAGGATTTTTTCTTCCCCTTCGAGTTGCAGCCGCTGAGCCGCAGTCAATGCCTCAGCGGGGATGTCCAATTTCACATCGCTCAAGGGCTCAGCCTGACAAGCCAGACGATATCCTTCGGAGAGTTCGGTTTTACTGAAAACGGATTCCTCAACAAGCGAAGGTGGAGTCAGTATGCCGGAAACAACCCGGACGCGGCATTCTTCACACGTACCTGCACCGCCACACACGGAGGCAAGTCCAATACCAGCAAATTGGGCTGCCTGCAGTAATGTTTGGCCCTGGGTTGTTTTTCCGCGCCGTCCCAGGGGCTCGAAGTCAATTTCGAAAATATCAGTCATGCTGATACCGGCAGGTCTCCTTCATGCTACAAAGCGCGCACAAATCGGTTTGCGCCATTTCAGTTCCAATACCGACAATAAATGAAGACGATTTCTTGGGGATCATCATGCCGCCGGAAGTGAGTTCAATTCCTGCCCTGGAGGCATCCAAAAGCGCCAAGATCTGAGGCTGTCCGATTTCCACCGGCCATTCCGGGATGCCTGGACTGAGCGGTGTGGATGCATTGAGACCTTCTTTTTTTGCACTATCTGCTATCTTTCCACAGACTTGCTGGGCAAGATTTTCCACAGCAGCATTCCCCAATCCATCCAACGCCAGCGCATATAAGGGATCATGGTCAAGCAGGTCTGTTACGGCTTGTTCCAATTTTGAGCCTATCGTACAAACAACCGGGACCACTTGCATTGCCCCGCCAAGATGGCGCTTTACAAGCGAACCGGTTAATTGCGACCCTCCCTCCAATAGGATGCGCTCGTGGCGGTGTTCGCGAACGGCGAATTCCCTGAGCATTGCGGTTGGGTGAAGCAAACTTGTCCCTTCTTTGAAGGCCCGTTCAGCTGCTTTCAGCAGACGAGGTTTGCCCGTACGTACTAATTCAGCATCCGTTCCCTGGCCGCGTAAAATGTCGTCAATATTAAAAGAAAGCGTCCAATTTTTCATTATGACCAATGGTTTTTCCACCGGGTTGAATATCCTTCTTAATTGCAAAATTTAACGATCCAAGATTTGTTTGATTATAAGTTCTTTTTTTAGGGAAATACATATGTCGGTTTGACAGGCAGGAATATTGGCTATAAACTGATATTCAACTCGGAGGCAGAATGCAAACTGAAATCACTCGACCAGGTTCTTTGCTCAACCCGGATGGTTCATTAGCGCAAGTTGGTTGGGCCCGCCAGCCCTTGCTAGATTGCAATCTTGAATTTGCCAGGTTCTACAGGATACGAGGTTTTCAGCGCTTCCGAAAAAAACGGTGGGATTATTATGCAATATTCACTCCACGAGGATTCTTCTCTGCCACCATCGCAGACCTGGGATATGCAGGGAACCTGTTTGTATATGTGATGGATTTTGAAACCGGTGCGCTGCACGAAGAAGGACTGGTAATCCCTCTCGCTAAAGGGATTCAACTGCCGCGTAACAGCTCCGAAGGGAAGAGTCATTTCGAAAACGAAAAGGCGCGAATTGATTTTGATGTTTCCGGAAACCAGCACAGCATATCAGTCGCATGGCCGCAGTTCAATGCCGGGCGGGGTATCCAAGCCGATATAAGACTAAGTTGTCCTTTGAATTATGAATCAATGAACATCGTCATCCCAATTGGAAAGAAGCGTTTTTATTACAACCGCAAGATAAATTGTTTGCCGGCCAGCGGAACGATCAAATACGGGGACGATAAAGAAAAACTCGATCCCGAGACCTGTGCTGGTTCCCTCGATTGGGGTCGAGGTGTCTGGGATTACCAATCTTACTGGAATTGGGCCAG
This sequence comes from uncultured Chloroflexia bacterium, assembly GCA_963814135.1. Taxonomy (GTDB): domain Bacteria; phylum Chloroflexota; class Anaerolineae; order Anaerolineales; family Villigracilaceae; genus UBA877. The sequence goes on from CAWFBZ010000008.1 coordinate 1,043,637, forward strand.
CAGCTCGGGATTTCTGCCGGATGGACGGACGGTTGGTATAAACCTGGGGTGTGGGTTTGGGGATCTCTCGAAAGCCGGTGAAAATGCGTTGATCCTGGGGAACCGTATCCATAAATTGGAGCAGGTAAAGTTCGATTACAACAGTGGAGATTTTATGAAACCATGGGTGTTTAGAGATTCGGCAGGTCGTCTTGAGATTGTATTTACTCCATTCAAAGAACGCATCGCCCGAACGAATTTGGGGATCATTTTTAGTGAGGTCCATCAAATGTTTGGAAAATATAGTGGGAGAATTGTGGCCGATGATGGGGAAGTCATTTCGATCGAAGATTTGAGTGGATTTGCAGAGGAGCACCACGCACGCTGGTAGGGTAGATTTTATCGAACCCCATCAGTATTTGGTATTGGAGCACTGGTCACCTGTCAGATTTGAACATGTAGAATATCATATTTGGTTGCTCTGACAGCGGGGTATAATCGGCGCGGGCGCGCCAGCCACGTAAATGCGCAATTTGCCGCGTTGGTCAACGGGCTTACCGGAAATTCGCATGAAATCCTTTTGGAGAGAACAGCCATGAAATACGGTTATTTTGACGATACCGCCCGTGAATATGTGATTACCAGGCCCGATACACCCTTGCCCTGGATCAATTATTTGGGCTGTGAAGAGTATTTTGGACTTATTTCCAATACGGCGGGCGGATATTCTTTCTTCAAGGATGCCCGTCTACGCCGGCTGACGCGTTACCGCTATAATAATGCGCCCCTCGACATGGGTGGAAGATATATATATCTGCGCGACGATGCGAATGGAGAATTCTGGTCTCCTTCCTGGATGCCTGTCCGCACACCTTTAGATGCGTATAGCTGTCGTCATGGAATGGGATACACAATTATCCGGGGTGTTTTAAAGGGAATAGAAGCTGAGACGCGTTATCTGGTGCCACTGGGAGAAACACTGGAAATCTGGGAACTCAGCTTAACCAATCAACGTACGGAAACATGTGAGCTTTCAGTTTTTTCGGGAATCGAGTTCTGTTTATGGGACGCCAATGATGATGCGACCAACTTCCAACGTAATTATTCTACCGGTCAGGTGGAAATTGTCGATGAAGTCATATATCACAAGACAGAATACCGCGAAAGGCGCGACCATTTTGCATACTTCGCATGTTCCGAAAAACTATCCGGCTTCGATACACAGCGCGAAGCCTTCCTGGGTCCCTATCGTGGCTGGGATTCACCTGCAGCGGTAGAAGGCGGAAAATCGTCAGATTCGATCGCTCACGGCTGGCAGCCGATCGGTTCGCATCATGTGCAAATCCAACTCGAACCCGGTGCCATGAAGAAGATTATCTTCATATTAGGTTATCAGGAAAACCCGAAAGACGCCAAATTCGATCCGCCTGATTTGCAAATAATCAACAAGAAAACCGTCAAACCCATCATCGATCGATATTTACAACCCAAAAACGTCGACTTAGCCTTCACCAGCCTGCGCGAGTATTGGGATGAATTGTTGGGAAAGCTGCAAGTGAAAACCCCTGATATTCACACCGACCGAATGGTCAATATCTGGAATGCTTACCAGTGCATGATCACTTTCAATCTATCACGATCTGCCTCCTACTTTGAGAGTGGAATTGGGCGTGGAATGGGATATCGTGATTCGAACCAGGATCTGCTGGGTTTTGTGCATATGATCCCCGAACGTGGACGGGAACGAATTTTAGATTTGGCGTCTACCCAATTAAAAAATGGCGGGGCGTTCCACCAATACCAGCCGTTGACCAAACGCGGCAATAACGATGTCGGATCCGGGTTTAACGACGATCCTGCCTGGTTGATCCTGGCGGTTGCGGCATATCTCAAAGAGACCGGTGACCGGTCAATCCTGGATGCTCCAGTTCAGTATGAAAATGAAGCCGGGAGCGAAACCCCGCTATATGAACATCTCCAGCGCTCCATCTTATATACTCTAGACCGATTGGGTCCGAACAAATTGCCACTAATCGGAAGAGCTGATTGGAACGATTGCTTGAATTTAAATTGTTTTTCAGATTCCCCCGGTCAATCCTTCCAGACCACCACCAACAAAGAAGGAAAAATAGCCGAATCAGTCTTTATCGCAGGAGAGTTTGTTTTGGCAGCAAAGGAAATGGTGGAAATAGCGAGGCTTTATATTGATGGACAAAAATTAAAAAATATTCCTTTTGACCTTAAATCTTCGGAATTCTTTACAAAAATTGCCGAGGAAATGGAGAAAACAATTTGGTCGGCAGGGTGGGATGGCGAGTGGTTCAGGCGAGCATATGACGATTTTGGTCGCCCGGTAGGCTCGAAGGAAAACAAAGAGGGTAAGATCTTCATCGAGCCACAGGGGATGTGTATCTGGGCTGGGCTGGGCGTGGAGGATGGGCGTGCTATAAAAGCGCTTGATTCGGTTGCAAAATATCTTGCTACAACGCATGGGATCGTCCTTCAGCAACCAGCTTTCAGCCAATACTACCTGCATCTAGGGGAAATATCTTCTTACCCACCTGGCTATAAAGAAAATGCCGGGATTTTCTGCCATACCAACCCGTGGATCATGATCGCTGAGACAAAGGTCGGACGGGGCGATCGAGCATTTGATTATTACACACGCATCAATCCATCCAAACGTGAAGAAATTAGCGAAGTGCATAAGTGTGAGCCTTATGTATATTCCCAAATGATTGCCGGCAAGGATGCTCCCACGCACGGCGAGGCTAAGAATTCCTGGCTTTCAGGCACGGCCGCATTAAATTATTTGGCTATCACTCAGGCAATCCTCGGAATACAGCCGCAATATGGTGGGCTTTCGATTAACCCCGTTATTCCAGGAAATTGGCAGGGGTTCGAAGCGGTGCGGAATTTCCGAGGGGTTCGATATGATATTTCGGTAAAACGCGTTGGGGAAGGGGAATACTGTTTCCCTGGTAGTAAACGGCGACTCTGTGGAAGGTTCGTTGATCCCATTGCCGGCAGGGGATGAAAAAAGCATGGAAGTTACAGCCTATATCGGTTAGGAGCAATTTGATGAAAAAGAAACCACTGATTTTCCTCTTCCCCAGTTTGATGGTTATCAGTTTATTACTGGTTAGTTGTGGCACAGCCCAGACCTCGGAAGCAACGCCCACACTGTACCCCACCCCTGAAAAAAAGACCTATACAGTTCAAAAAGGCGATATCGTGATTAATCAGGACCTATTTGGTCGGGTCACGCCTCTGGCACTAGGAACTGTCTATTTCCAAATGGATGGGCATGTTGGGGATGTCTACGTGCAAGTGAATGATACGGTCAAGAAGGGTGAATTGCTGGCCGACCTGGTGGAATTAAAGACCCTGGAGACGCAAACTGTAGAGACCACAGATGCCATCAGGCGAGCCCAGATTTCCCTGGATATCGCGAAATTGACCCTTGAGAAATATCAATCTGATGGCTCGTCCAGCTTTGACGTTCAGATCCAGGAAAAGCAAGTGGAATTGGCACAGATGGATCTGGATGAGGTGCTTATCAAGAATGGCATCGATCCATCCTCCGATTACATGAATGTCCTAAATACGAGTGTTGACGAAGCTAAAGTCTTTGCCACAATGGATGGAGTAATCATTTCTGGAGTTAATCCAGGCAGGACAGTTACAACCTCAACAATTGCTTTCACTATCGGCGACGGAAGCCAATCGGAAATCCTTGCCACAATTGATCCCGGGAAGATAGCGGACACCCTCAAGAACCTTTATGAAGGGATGCCAGTGCTTGTAACGCCCAATAACAATCCCGCCGTTCAGTGGGAGGGTAAAATCCGCCAGCTTCCTTCCCCCTACGGTACTGGAAGTGCGGATGATGAAAATGTGCACATTGTCCTTGACCAGGCACCCGCTGCAGGGAACCTCAAATCCGGTGACACGGTTACGGTTAACATCCAGATAGCCAACAAAACAGGCATTTTATGGTTGCCTCCGGCGGCGATCCGCGTAGTAGGAGGAAGAACATTCGTAATCGTGGATGGAGATAACGGACCAAAACGGATCGACATCGAAATCGGGTTGCAGACCGCCGACCGAGTAGAAATTATTTCAGGTTTGGATGAAGGACAGGTCGTGATCGGACAATGAAGATTATTTCAGGATTTGCATCCTTCGTTTTGCAGACCTGGGCTACCATCGGCATTGCCCTTAAACGCCTGATCACCCAAAGATTTCTCAGTATTTCAGCAATCGTCGGGTTGATGATTGCCTCCGGCTTTATCTTGAGCATCCCTTTATACGCAGATGCGACCTACTTCCGTTTGTTCAGGGAAGAGCTTTTTGCCGGAAACCCCGCCAAATTGGAAAATCGCCCGGTCGACTATGCGCCAATGGCATTTACGTTCAACCTTAATGTTGCAGGCCTAAAAAGTCCCCAATGGAGCGATATCGAAGAGGTCGATCAATACTTGACCGGTGAAGCTTTGCGAACGATTCAATTTCCGATCGAACAAACCGTTCGCAGGTTCCGGACAGACGGTTATTTCATGTATGCCCCGCTCGACTCTAGTATTCCGGCGACGAAGTATTACCTAACGTCTGTCAACCTCGCGTTCATAACTCCCATGGAGGGCACTGTCCGACTTGTTTCCGGACAATATCCTCAGGCTTACACTTCGATATTGGAACTGGGTGACGTACCGGCAATGGTAAGCCAAACTCTTGCAGATACTCTGGGGATTCAGACCGGAGATATTTATTACCTTCGCCAGGAAAATATCGAGATCCCGGTAATCATTGTTGGGGTCTGGAGCCCGGTGGATGCTACTGCTCCTTATTGGGGCATAGGATCTGACAATTGGTTAATCGTCAATGAAAACAGTTATACCAGTTCTATCAGCAATGCAATCCCAGACGAGTTACGCGATTCAGTTTGGTATATCGTGGCTGATGGATCACATCTGCATTCGGGTGATGTGACTGGTTTGACCCAGCGCATTCAAAATATTCAGAGCAAGGCAGGCACTCTTCTGGAAGGGACAAAACTAGTCGTTTCTCCGTTAGAGGCTCTGCAACGTTATCAGAAGAATGCGCCTTATCTCACATACCTGTTATATGCCTTCAGTGTTCCTATCCTGGGTTTAATCCTGGCTTTCATTGGACTTGTCACAGGTTTATTTGTCGGACAGCAGAGGGCGGAAATGGCCATCCTGCGCAGTCGCGGCGCCAGTTCATCCCAGGTTGTGGGAATATCCATGCTACAGGGGATAATTTTAGCGATCGTAGCCCTTTCAGGAGGTATTCTTCTTGGATACTGGATTGCCCACGCCATTGGGCAGGCACGCAGTTTTATGGATTTCACCGCTTCGGGGGGCTTGAGAGTCAGTCTTACCGTGTCCGCACTTGTTTATGGAATAATTGGAATAGCGATCATCCTGCTTGCACAGGTACTTATCCCAACCCTGGGAGGAGCAAGCAAAACCATTGTCACCTACAAGCAGGAGCGCGCCCGCCTGCTTAGACCGCCCTGGTGGCAGCGTTATTGGTTCGATATCCTATTACTTATTCCTGCTGGCTATGGACTTTGGGAGCTATATCACCAGAGCAATCTGGAATTATCGTCGGATGCCATCATTCCAAGCCCTTTGCAAAATCCGCTCCTTTTAATCGCGCCTGCCATAGGGATCTTTGCAGTGGCGTTGTTCATTTTACGGTTGGTGCCCCGGTTGATGGATCTCTTGAGTTGGGGACTGCGCAAGACGAAAAGCGTTGGGGTGTTGATGGCAGCACGCTACCTTGCAAGGACACCTGCTTTTTACAGCGCACCTTTGGTTTTATTGTTGCTTACTCTAGGACTTTCATCCTTTACTGCCTCTTTGGCGAAAACACTGGATTCCCAGTTGCAGAAACAAATTTATTATCAAGTCGGCTCAGATATGAATGTCACTGAATTGGGTACGACCGTAAATATCGATACTCCCAATCCTGTCTATACCTTTGGGCCGGTTGAAGAGCACATGAGCATTCAAGGGGTGCTGGGTGCCTCGCGTGTTGGAAGGTATAAAACCTCGGTATTAATTTCATCAGGCGCCTCATTGAATGGGACTTTCCTGGGGGTAGACCGGGTTTCCTTCCCGAGTGTAGCTTACTGGCAAAATGACTTTGCTTCTCAATCCCTCGGTGCTTTGATGAATGCCCTCGGGGCAGATCCTGAAGGTGTATTAGTCCCTGACAGCCTGCTCAAACAACAAAATCTTAATATAGGCGACACAGTTATTTTGGGAGTTCAATCTGGCCTTTCCGGAGTCTCCATACCGATAAACCTTACCATACTTGGAACATTTAATTTGTTCCCAACATGGTACCCTGAAGATGGTCCAATGTTTGTGGCAAATTTGGATGCCTTATTCTTGCAGGCAGGCACGCAATATCCACACGAGGTTTGGCTTAAGACGACTCCCAAAGCAGACCCGGAAGGGATCATCTATGCCATCCGCGGATACAGTATTGCATTGGATCAAACTGCTGACCAAAGCCGGTTGGTAGAGAATGGATTGAATACGCTGGTGCAGAACTGGTCCTCAGCCAGTATAAACATCCTGGCTGCCCAGGAGAGACCGGAACGCCAAGGACTATTTGGCCTACTTTCGGTCGGCTTCATTGCGTCTGCGCTACTCACCGTATTGGGCTTTTTACTTTACGCCCTGTTTTCTTTCAGACGCCGTTTCATCGAAATGGGGATGCTTCGGGCGATTGGATTATCCGTAAAACAGATGACCATGTTCCTTGCGGCAGAATTAGCATCACTGATTTTGCTTGGAATTGGCGCCGGAACGCTGGTAGGTGTTTTTGCTAGCAAATTGTTCGTACCCTTCCTACAGATAGGGTCCACCGCACAAGCGAATTATCCTCCATTCCAAATCGAGATTGCGTGGCTTTCCATTTTCCAGATTTACGGATTATTTATCGTTTTATTTATCGTTGCGCTGGTTGCACTTTCGGCGGTTTTGCTGCGTATGAAGATCTTCCAAGCGATCAAACTCGGAGAAAGTAACTGATGACCAGCGAACCCTTCATCCAGTGTGAAAACCTGATAAAGATATACCAAATCAACGATCAGAACAATTCCTCGGATGCTTCTCTTGAAGTTCAGGCGTTGCAAGGAATGGAATTAACTGTGTCTGAAGGGGAGATGATCGGAGTAGTTGGAGCCAGTGGCAGCGGAAAGTCGACCCTGCTGAACATCCTTGGAGGTCTGGATCGCCCCAACGGGGGTAGGGCGATGGTCGATCAACAAGATCTGGGTAAGTTAAGCCAGAAAGGATTGGACCGGTATCGCCGCAACACTGTTGGTTTCGTCTGGCAGTATGGGGCACGTAACCTTATTCCTTATCTGACAGCTGTCGAAAATATTCAATTACCCATGACGTTGAATGGGAAGGTCGGAAAAGAACCGCATAGTCGTTCGCTGGAATTACTGGAGCAGGTTGGGTTGACTGACAGGAAGGATCACCGGCTGGAAGAACTTTCTGGTGGCGAGCAGCAACGCGTAGCAGTCGCCATCGCTCTCGCCAATAAACCGAGGCTGTTATTGGCCGATGAACCGACCGGTGAATTAGATACGGCGACTGCCAAAACTATCTACGATCTATTTAGAGACTTAAATAAAAAACTTGGACTGACGATTGTGATCGTCAGTCATGATCCCGGCATCGCCCAGCACGTTGATCGAGTCGTGGCAGTGCGGGACGGTAAGCTGGCGAGTGAATCCGTGCGGAGGAAACCCGTTGCGGGCGCGAGTGACGCAGATACGCAAGAACATACCCACGTATTCGAAGAACTGGCAATCCTAGATTCAGCAGGACGACTCTCCATCCCGCGCGAATTCCTAGAACATTTCCACATCCGTCGCAGAGTAAGACTGGAACTTGTCGAACAGGGAATCTTGATCCTGCCATCCGTAAATGAGAATGAAGAGAGGGAACAAGGTTCAGTTGAACCTATTACGGATGAAGATGTTAAGGAAGTTGAAGAACATAGCCGAATCCTGGTGTGGATGAATTGGATTAATAAATCCTTCGAGAGACTTGGCAAAGCTTTACATTTTCAGGCAAGGTCCCGAAAAAGAAAGTCAGACTCAAATAAATCTGAAGGGAGACGGTAATTCATGACAACCGATACCTCCCAAGTAAATGATCTTGTAATAGAAACCAAAGACCTTTGGAGGGTTTATCCCCTGAAAAATTCCAAAAAAGGTGGAGTGCCGGCATTACGTGGCGTCAACCTTCTAGTCCATCAGGGGAAATTTGTTGCTCTGAAGGGCAGGTCGGGCAGCGGAAAAACAACCTTGTTAAATGTACTGGCTGGACTGGATAAACCCAATTCGGGTTCGGTTCGGGTACTGGGACAGGACCTCGTCAAGATGAGCGAGAATGAATTGACCATCTGGCGAAGAGAGCAGGTTGGACTCGTTTTCCAATCATTTGGACTGCTGCCCACTTTATCAGCCTACGAAAATGTGGAGCTTTTGCTGAGGATAAAGGGCGACGAATATGCGGAGCGCCACCAACGAGCATTGGATTGTTTGGAAATGGTTGGGTTGATCAATTGGCGCAATCATCGACCGTACGAGATGTCAGGCGGTCAGCAACAGCGTGTAGCTGTCGCACGGGCGTTAGCCAATCACGCAAAATTGATTCTGGCCGATGAACCAACAGGTGAATTGGATAGTAAAACGACCCATGAAATTCTTTCCTTTTTTAGGAAATTAGTAGAAGAAGAGAAGATCACCCTATTAATGGTTTCCCACGATCCGTTGGTAGATCAGCATGCGCATGAAGTCATCCATTTAAAAGACGGAAATCTGGTTTAGGTATAACCTTATTACTTTATATAGAGGGTATCCATGCACCAAAAAACTTCGTTCCTTTTCCTGATCGTAATCTTGCTCGCCAGTTGTGCAGGAAATTCCTCGCCAACTCCCACGGCTGTACCCAGCTTGACTTCCACTCCAACATTAGGGGCGCCAATCTACACTGATCCATCTTTACCGATCGATGACCGGGTGGCAGATCTGCTTTCCCGGATGACAATCGATGAAAAAATCGGACAAATGACCCAGGTATCCCAGGACAGCATCGATCCCGCAGACGTTACCACATATTTTATTGGTTCCGTGTTAAGCGGCGGTGATGGAAATCCGGATAATAATATTCCGCAAGCATGGCAGGATATGGTAAATGGATTTCAAACAGCCGCCATGGCAACTCGTTTACAAATTCCAATGATTTATGGATTAGACGCTGTGCACGGGAATGCGCATTTATATGGCGCCACAGTTTTCCCACAAGAAAGCGGCGTGGCCGCCACTCACGATCCGGATCTGGCACAAAAGATTGGGGAAGCAACAGCCGAAGAAATGCTGGCAACCGGTATTCCGTGGACTTTTTCTCCGATCGTTGCTGTACCTCAGGATATCCGATGGGGTCGAACCTATGAATCGTATAGCGAAGATACTCAGTTGACGACGGAATTAGGGACAGCCTACATCAAGGGATTGCAAGCGATACCAGATGGATTTGCACTTAGCGAAGGACAAACGTTATTCACTCTTGCTACCGCCAAACACTATATTGGTGACGGGGGAACGATCTGGGGATCCTCCCGGACAGGCGCATATATGCTCGATCAAGGGAACGTCCAGGTGGACGAAACCACTCTGCGCAAACTCTATTTGCCTCCTTATAAAGCGGCAGTGGATGCCGGAGTTATGAGCGTTATGGCATCCTTCAGCAGTTGGAGAGGCACAAAAATGCATGCGAATAAGTATTTGCTGACAAATGTGCTCAAAGACGAACTGGGTTTCAAAGGATTTGTTGTTTCAGATTGGGGAGGAATTGATCAAATTGACCCCGACTATTACACTGCGGTCGTTATCGCGATCAATGCCGGAGTGGATATGAACATGGTGCCGAACGACTACATGAAATTCATCAACGTCATGAGGCAAGCTGTGGAAAATAATGATATCCCAGAAGATCGAATTGATGATGCAGTGAGCAGGATTTTACGTGTCAAATTTGCCTTGGGATTATTCGAGCACCCTTATCCCGATCCGAATTTTATTAAGACAGTCAGATCTGATGCCCACGTGGCTATCGCCCGACAGGCGGTTCAGGAATCTTTGGTGTTGCTTAAGAATGATAATACAGCTCTGCCGATCCCCAAAAACGCTCCAGGCATACTGGTTGGCGGACAAGGAGCAGATGATATCGGAATGATGTGTGGCGGTTGGACCATTTCATGGCAGGGACAAACAGGTAGCATCGATGTAGGCACGACCATCCTGAATGGCATCGAAGGAATGGTTTCTCCAAATACAACGGTCACTTACAACAAATACGGGAATTTTACTGATAAAGCAGAGTTCGGTATTGCTGTTGTGGGAGAAATGCCTTATGCGGAAGGAGTAGGAGATAAAGCTGATCTGAGCCTTTCGGATGTGGACATAAAAACCATCAACAACCTGCGTCCATTAGTGGATAAATTGATCGTTGTAATACTATCCGGACGACCATTAATCATCACCGACCAATTCTCGACTGCGGATGCCTGGGTGGCGGCTTGGTTGCCCGGCACTGAAGGCGAAGGAATCACCGACGTGCTCTTCGGCGACCATCCATTCATTGGCAAATTGCCTTACACCTGGCCACGTACGAATGCGCAATTGCCCATAAACGAAAACAATGACTCTGGAAAGACCGGGTGTGAAGCTCCGCTATTCCCGTTTGGATATGGGTTGGGGGAAGGCGGAAGCCAACCGATTATTCAACCTATTTGTCTCCCATAAAAACTTAGGATTAATTCTTTCCATCCAATCCAGGCTGCCTGATTGTCTTTCCAGGCAGCCTAATTTTTTAAAACAGAGATTTTAGCTCGTGAGATTCAAAGGCGAAGGAAGATGTGGAAAAACCATCCATTGATAGGTAAGAAACGAGGTCAGCAAAAACGAATAATTGATGGATTATAATCAAATCAATCAAAACTTGGCACTCCTTCCAAATTCCTGGATGCTTGTTGGATCGGTTGGAAATTATATAATTATTCTCTACTGAGAGGATATTTCATGGACCGAAACCTGCTGGAAATTCGTGAATATTGCGATCCCGGTTATCAACCGGTGATCGATTTTGAGACGTGGCGCGTAGCCATATTGAACTTCCTGGAAGAAATACATCCGGACCGGATTGATTTCATGGAGCGCCATAATCAAACTGACGAGGTGTTTGTATTGAGCTTTGGACAAGCAGTTTTGTTCTTGGGTGAGGGAGATGGTTCCGTTGAGAAAATCCACTCCCAGGTTTTGGAAACGGGGAAAATCTATAATGTAAAAAAAGGCGTCTGGCATTCGATCGTACTTAGCCGGAGTGGTTCAGTCCTGATTGTCGAAAATAAAGACACCAATGAAGAAAATTCCAATTATTTTTCTCTGGATGAGAAACAGCGAAGGTTTATCGCAGAAACCGCCAAGAATGAAATTCTGGATTGGAGTTAAATTTTATGGAAGAGATTGTGTTTTCCGTATTAAACCACGGAACGGCCGCAACTGAGGTGCTTAAATCAATCCTTTCCCAGTTTGAAGAACTATATAATGTTCGAGTCCGTTTGGATGTTATCTCCAGCTGGGCGCTTGGGTGGTCAAGGCTGGTAGAAAATGCCCTTTATCGAAGTGGACCGGATATTTCTGAGGCGGGCAATACATGGATCGGCGATTTGGCAAGAATGGAAGCCCTGCATCCGTTTACAATAGCAGAAGTGATCGATATCACCAAACACGCACATCTTATCGAGAATGTTTGGAAAAGCCGGATCAGCGATGGTGACGAAAACGGGCAGATCTATTCCATCCCTTGGACAGGTGATACCCGAGCTGTATATTTCCGGCGTGACGTATTGGAAAAAGCAGGAATTGATGAAACATTAGCCTTTTCAGACGTAGATTACTTTGAAAGGACCATCAGCACCTTACAAGAAAAAGGCTCGTCCATGCCACTGGCAATAACGACCAGGCGGTCATCGTTGACCATTCATTACGTCGCCACGTGGGTATGGAGTGCAGGAGGCGCTTTCCTAAGTGGGGACGGATCCAACATTGAATTTGACCAGGCTCCAGCAATGGAAGGTTGTAAGGCATATTTTCGCCTGGGACGATATCTTGGTCCGCATGCGAATTCGTTGGACGAGATCCAATCAAATCAAGCTTTCAGAGCAGGTGAAGCGATAGTAAATATGAACGGCCCTTGGATGTTGAATCCGGAAGAATTGTCACCTTTTCTTCGAAAGAACATGGGTATAAGACCAATGCCTGGGCCGCCTTTTGTTGGCGGACAGGACCTCGTGGTCTGGAATCACTCACGCCGTTTGGGAGCAGCGGTCAAATTAATCGAATATTTGCATACCGAAGAAGCCGGAAAACGTTTATATCCTTTGTATGGCCTTCCCGTCAGTGAACCCGCTTGGGGAAACCCACCCTTTAACTCGGGTTTCTATCCCATCTTTAAGAATGCTATCCAAGAAGGGCGAGGGTTGAGTGGGCAGCTCTGGGGATTGGTGGAAAAGCGACTTACCGACGAATATGCGGAGATCTGGGTTGAAGTCCTAAAATCTCCCCACGCCCAGCTGGAGACCATTATCAAAACGCACCTGGAAAACCTGGCTGACCGATTAAAATTATCATTAGGTTCCCCAATTTAATACTTATTTCATTCCAGAAGAAAATAACCAAAATGCAGAATTATTCCCTGGACGAAAAAGGTCAATTCATAATCCATGATTATCAGAATGTCAGACCTTTTTCCAGTTTCCTGCCCGGGATAGCAGGGCCATTAGGGACACCCTTATGGGTTTTTTACGTCAACCGCGGACAGGCAATTACCAGCTTTGGAGTGGAAAATAAAGACCACCCAATTCTTGAGTTTCAAACGGCAAACCGGGCATACCAGGTAACTTCTTTCCTTGGGTTTCGGACTTTCCTGAGAATCCAACAAGGAAATACAATATACATTTACGAACCTTTTTCCAGGGGGAATCCATCGCAAAATATGACCATTGGTGCAAATGAACTCCAATTGCTAGAAATTTCTCCTCAAGAGATACAGACAGAGGTCGCATACTTCCTATTGCCCGGCGAGAATATTTCTGGGTTGGTACGGATCGTTATATTGACCAACCAATCGGCACAACCAGTCAATATCGAGGTCTTGGATGGCTTGCCAGCCGTTATCCCGTATGGCGTCGACAATCAGATGTTGAAAGATATGGGTCGGACTGTTGAAGCCTGGATGGAGGTTTTTAATCTTGATCAAAAGGTCCCCTTTTACCGATTACGAGCCAGCGTGGCTGATACTATCGAAGTCAATTCTTTTGATGCCGGGAATTACATGCTGTCATTCCAGGAAGGACCCTCCGGATCGAAAATCTTGCCTGTAATTGTCGATCCTTCCCTGGTTTTTGGGCAAAATACTTCCCTAAACGAACCGGATCTGTTTTATCAAGGCGGATTGCAAGAGCTTTTAGATGGAAAACAGATCACCTGTGGTCGTACACCATGTGGGTTCGCCGGTTCACAGGCTGAATTGGAACCAGGTGAATCAATTCGGATCTGCAGCATTTTTGGCCATGTGGAACGATATGAAGATATTCTCACTCGAATCGGCCTTTTATCCGGCAAAGGATATCTGGACAAAAAACGACAGGAAGCGAATAATCTTCTCAATGACATGACGGATGCAATAGCATGCAGCACAAGTTCGCCTACGTTCGATGCTTATTGCCGCCAGTCATTTCTCGATAATGTCATACGAGGTGGTTGGCCGGTTGTTTTCGAGAATGGTAAGAAAAAAAGCATTTACTATATTTATTCCCGTAAACACGGTGACCTGGAGCGCGACTATAACGCCTTTTCATTATCTCCCGAATACCTTTCGCACGGAAACGGTAATTATCGTGACATAATCCAGAACCGTAGGGATGATGTCTGGTTCAACCCGCGGATATGTGATTTTGACGTACGCACATTTCTGAGTCTGATCCAGCTGGATGGATATAATCCCCTGGTCATAATGGGTAGTCAATTCACCGTTCCATTTGAGAAATTGAAAGTATTACTTCTCCTGGCCGAAAACCAGGAGAAGCTAATGAGTTTGCTTTCCAAACCCTTCAGCCCGGGCAGCCTGTTGAAGAAAATTATCAATCAAGGCATTCGTCTCAAAGTGGACTCCTGGACATTTTTGGAGAAAGTCATGGGAGAGAGCGAGCAGAATGTCCAAGCCACTTTCGGAGAAGGCTATTGGGTTGACCATTGGTCCTATAATCTCGATCTGATCGATAGTTACCTGGCCATCTACCCTGATCGTTTGCACGACTTGCTTTTCCTGCAGGAGGGTCTTCCCTGGTATGATTGTCCATTTACTGTCCAATCGCGCGCGAGAAGATATGTGCTCCTGGATGGGCAGCCAAGACAAATGGGCAGGCCAGAAGAAGACCACCAAAAGGTGAAATTAATTGCATCCCGAAGTGAAAATCCGAATTGGGTACGGGAAAGTCACGGTGCAGGTAAAATCTACCGTTCCTGTCTATTCGTGAAACTATTTGTCCTGGGCTTGGTAAAATTTGCGACTTTGGATCCCTGGGGAATGGGAGTCGAAATGGAAGCTGGGCGTCCAGGGTGGTACGACGCTGTAAATGGACTACCGGGCTTGTTTGGATCATCCATGGCGGAGACGTATGCGCTGCTTCGATTGATAAAATTCCTGCTTGTATCGATTCTAGGAAAAACCTCCGGCTCTATTCGGCTGCCGATAGAATCGATGCAACTGCTACATAAAATCACTAAAGCCCTCAGGAAGTCTTATTCAATAAATTCAAATGAACGGGATTATCGATACTGGGATACTATTTCATCGGCACGAGAATCTTACCGCACCAGTATTCGCCTTGGAGTGAGTGGTGATGAAGAAACGCTTTCTTTTGCTAAATTGGAAATAATCCTTGAGGCTTTTAGGGGCAAAGTGGAGGCGGGGATCGCCAAAGCACTTTCATTGAACAACGGCATTCCCCTAACCTTTTTTTCCTATTCTGTCGACGATTATGAAATTATTTTAGATAACCAAGGCAATCAAAAGATCGATGTAAATGGTCGACCATTTATTCGCGTCACGCATTTCACCGCAACCCCACTGCCTTTATTCCTTGAAGGAATGGTTAGGGCAATGAGGACACTTGATGCCGGCTCTGCTAGGAGACTGTACGAGCAAGTAAAACAAAGCTCTTTATATGATCATACATTAAAGATGTATAAAGTTAAATGAGGCGCTCTCTCGCCTTCCAATGGACATTGGCAGGGCACGCGCATTCACCCCAGGCTGGCTTGAGAATGAGTCTATTTGGCTGCATATGGAATATAAATATCTGCTTGAGATTTTACGAGCAGGATTATTTGAGCAATTCTGCGAAGAATTCAAATCGATTTTGATCCCATTTCTTGACCCTAAAATATATGGTCGAAGTCCATTGGAAAATTCATCTTTTCTGGTCAGCAGCGTCCACCCGGATGCATCATTGCATGGTGCTGGATTTGTTGCCCGGCTTAGCGGAGCAACTGCTGAATTTCTCAGCATTTGGCGGATTATGATGGCAGGCGTCGAACCCTTTACCGTTATTGATGGACGGCTTAGCTTGCAATTCAAACCCATTCTGCCAGGATGGTTGTTTTCGAGTGATAATATGATTAGCTATAAATTCCTCGGGAAAACAGTGGTTATATACCACAATCCAAGAAGGGTTGACACATTCGACTCACAGTTGAATATCCATAGCACGACCTTATCAAAAGGTGGAAAAAAGGAGATCGAGTTCTCTTCGGGAATTATTCCGCAACCATACGCCGAGAAGATCCGAGATGGGGAGATCGGCCAAATCGATGTTTATTTTTCTTAACCTAATTCTCCTGCATTCTTGGATGTGGAATGACTGAAAAATATATTTCGGGCTGGGAATTTATCGATAAAAACGGAACCTTCCGGTTGAAGAATCCTCACCGTACAAGCTTCCTTTATTTTCCATTGGTGAATGAGGCAGGATTATATTCGGCGATCTCCCCCAACCTGCATGGAGATATCAAGACTGATCATAACTCCTTCCTGACCGTGCCAGTTTCCGTTGAAAATTTGCAAGATTCACGCTCGGCAAGGAATTTTTGGGTTTATTTCGATGATCAGCCTCCCTGGTCGGTCAGTGGTCGTAGCGCTACCCAAATTTCCAACCAATTTTCAGAGGAAGATGAAGAATTGGTTTTGGAGGCGGGGTTTCTCTGGCAACGGATAACCCGGAAAAACTCCCGAAATGGATTGGTAGCTGAAGTGACGAATTTTGTCCCGGCAAGCGATGATCGCGTGGAACTGATGAAGGTCACACTTTCAAACAATTCTGGTGTCTCATTGCAGTTTGTCCCTACGGCGGCCATTCCCATTTATGGTCGATCGGCGGACAATCTGCGTGATCATAGGCACGTCACCTCTTTACTAAACCGTATCTATTGTGATGACTTCGGTGTATATGTTACTCCGACCTTATCCTTCGATGAACGCGGTCATCAACCTAATACACTTACTTATGCAATCCTCGGGGCAGAAGAGGATGGAACAACTCCGCAAGGATTTTTTCCAATTGTGGAAGATTTCATTGGTGAAGGGGGGAGCCAGGATTGGCCGCAATCCATCGTTCAGAATCTGGCTCCGAGCTTCAAATCCGGCATGCACGTGGATGGATATGAAGCTATGGGTGGAATTCAATTCCGCCAAACCACGTTGCAACCGGGGGAGAAACGTTCCTTCGTCCTGATAATGGCAATTACGCGGAACAACGATCTTAAAAGCCTGATGAGAATATATGGGAATGCGGCTCTTTTCGATGAATGGATGGTGAAAACCAGAAAATATTGGCTATCCAAACTGTCCGTTCCACAAATCCATACCGGAGACGAACGTTTTAATAGATGGTTGCGCTGGGTAACGCTCCAACCGATTCTACGCAGATATTTTGGAAACTCCTTTCTACCCTATCACGATTATGGGCGTGGAGGGCGTGGTTGGCGTGATCTCTGGCAGGACATATTGGCGTTATTGATAATGGAAAATGTGGACGTAGGACAATCGATATTCGATAATTTTGGCGGTGTTCGCATAGACGGAAGCAATGCGACCATTATAGGTAACCGTCTGGGAGAATTCAAAGCCGACCGCAACAATATCCCCCGGGTATGGATGGATCACGGATTGTGGCCCCTGTTGACGACTGAAATGTACATCGACCAAACCGGAGACCTGGCCTTTCTCCTTCGGAGCCAGGTTTATTTCAAGGACCAATTGATCGACCTTGCAAAGCACGTTGACCTTGAATGGTCAGCCGAACAAGGAACACAACTTCTTTCGGCAAAGGGCGGTTCACAGCATGGGACAATCCTTGAACATCTACTGGTGCAGCACCTGGTACCGTTTTTTAACGTTGGAGCGCACAACAATATCCGTCTCGAAGGGGCAGATTGGAACGATGCAATGGATATGGCCAGCCAAAGCGGGGAGAGCGTGGCTTTCACTGCCTTTTATGCAGGAAATTTACGAAAATTAAGTGATCTCGTATTGGCGCTGTCCAAACTCGACATTCAGAAAGTGGAAATTGCCTCTGAGCTCGGGTTGTTAATTGAATCATTGACAAATCCGGTAGACTACGATTCGGTATCAGGCAAAAATACCCGATTATCCGAGTACTTTTTAGCATGCATGCATTTCCTTTCGGGAGAGAAAAAGCTCGTAGAAATAGGTAGTTTGGCTTCCGATTTACGGACCAAATCTGACTGGTTGAGCAACCACATTCGAAACCAGGAGTGGGTGAGCGACTCAGCCGGTTACGGGTGGTTCAATGGATACTACGATAACAACAGCGAGCGAGTGGAAGGAGAATTTCCAAAAGGCGTGCGTATGATCCTGACGAGCCAGGTATTTACCTTGATGAGCGGCGTCGCAAGTGATGAACAGGCAAATGAAATCATCCGTTCGGTGGAGCGTTATTTATACGACCAAAGCGTGGGCGGATATCGCCTCAATACGAATTTCGGAGAGGTAATGGCTGCCCTGGGACGGGGGTTTGGATTTGCATACGGGCATAAAGAGAATGGCGCCATGTTCAGCCACATGGCGGTCATGTATGCGAACGCGCTATATCAACGAGGGTTCGTCAAACAGGGATATAAAGTTTTGCGGGAGATCTACCAGTACTGCCAGGATTTTAGGCGCAGCCACATCTATCCTGGGATTCCTGAATACATCAATCAACGCGGTCGAGGCATGTACCCCTATTTGACTGGATCTGCAAGCTGGTATTTGCTTACTCTGGTTAATGAATCTTTCGGGGTTAAAGGATTCCGAGGGGATCTGGTATTGGAACCTAAACTGGTGATAGACCAATTCGATCGGGAAGGAACAGCTTCTCTAACCACTGGTTTCGCAAATCAAAAACTGGAAATAACATATCAGAATTTGCATCGGCAGGATTTTGGCGAATATCAGGTTCAGGCGGTGTATCTGGATAAAGAACCAGTTGCCGTATCAAAGAATAAAGTGGTGATATCTCGTAATCTGATTTCAAGGCTTAACCCGACAATGCCCCACCACATCGAGGTTGAATTGGGGGATAATCCCTATAAAAATGACTGATATCTGCAGTGCAAGCATACATATTACCGGTATTGTTCAAGGGGTTGGCTTTCGACCCTTCATATACGGGTTGGCGGTTAGAATGGGAATAAAGGGTTGGGTGCGGAATACATCGGCCGGCGTTGATATTGTTGTGGATGGGACCGAGGATGTACTTTCTGTATTTATCAATTCGATAAAATCCGATCTTCCGCCTCTTGCGAGGATCAATTCGTTGGATGTTTCTTTCGGGTCTCCAGGGGACTTCTCTGGCTTTGAAATCATCCATTCGGAGGCTATGGCCGGAGCTTTCCAACCGATATCTCCGGATGTCAGTATCTGCCCGGATTGCTTGCGAGAACTGCTCGACCCATCAGACCGGCGTTTCCATTATCCGTTCATCAATTGTACTAATTGCGGACCACGATTCACCATCATATCCGATATTCCATATGACCGGCCAAACACGACCATGGCTCCGTTCGAAATGTGCCCGGACTGTGCAGCGGAATATTCGGACCCACTTGATAGACGTTTCCATGCACAGCCGGTAGCTTGTCCGGTGTGTGGACCGCAAGTTTGGTTGGAGGAGGTTAAAGGCGGTAAGATTTCTGAAAAAGAAGCTGCGATTCGAAAGGCGAAAGAGTTGCTTGTCGGTGGAAAGATTCTTGCAATAAAAGGGTTGGGAGGATTTCACCTGGCGTGCGATGCCACGAATGCAGAATCTGTCGCTGAATTGAGGCGCCGAAAGCTGCGCGTAGATAAACCATTTGCCTTGATGATGCGCGATATAGCTGATGTGGATCAGCATTGTTACATTGATCGCAAAGAACGCGCATTGCTCGAATCCCGTCAACGGCCGATTGTCCTGCTGAATTGGAGGCCAGATTCTAAAATAGTGGCGCAAGTCGCCCCCGGACAGCATACTCTGGGAGTAATGCTGCCATATACGCCATTACATTATCTGCTTTTCGCCACTTCAGAAGAGGAAAACCAAAAGGGTTTTCTGGGGGTTCCACCCCTGGTGATGACCAGCGGGAACCTTTCCGAAGAGCCAATTGCTACAGACAATGATGACGCTCGTTTACGCCTGGCTTCCCTGGCGGATTATTTTCTGATGCATAATCGTGACATCCAAACCCGATGTGATGATTCGGTAACCCGGATCGCCCATTCAAATGTGAACGATAATGGAGTGGCTGGTAATCCAGTCACATACACCAATTCCATTTATTTCCTGCGACGTTCAAGGGGATATGCTCCAGATCCCGTGCCGCTCCCAATTGAGACAGCGCCTTTATTGGCAACCGGACCGGAACAAAAAAACACATTTTGCCTGACCCGCCAAAAATACGCTTTCGTCAGCCACCATATCGGCGACATGGAGAATTACGAGACTCTGCGCTCTTTCGAAGACGGGATTGCACATTATGAGCGGCTCTTTCGAATACAACCTAAAGCATTCGTGTGCGATATGCATCCCAATTACCTGTCTACTCGTTACGCGATAAAACGCTCGCAACAAGGTGGTTTGCCTTTATTCCGGGTACAACATCACCATGCCCATATCGCTGCTTGCATGGTGGATAATGGTTTGAATGGAAACCACCCAGTGATTGGATTAGCCTTCGATGGAACCGGGTATGGCGAAGATGGAGCAATTTGGGGAGGCGAATTTTTAGTTGCGGATTATTCCGAATTCCAACGACCTTTTCATTTTGGATATTTTCCTCTGCCAGGTGGAGATGCTGCTATCAAGAGACCCGCGCGGACGGCACTGGCATTACTCTGGTCCTTAGGCCTGGACTGGGACGATCGCCTTGCTCCAGTTAGGGACATGTGCTTCGAGGAGCGTCAAGCGCTTCGGATTCAACTCGAGCACGGGTTGAATACACCACAAACCTCGAGCCTGGGTCGAGTGTTCGATGCGGTGGCTGCCCTGGCGAACGTCCGTGAGAAGGTTAATTACGAAGCGCAAGCTGCAATTGAATTCGAAGCGGGATTAGACACATCTGAATCCGGAATGTACCCATTTGAGATAAGGGAGAACACGGTAAATACCTTGCCAATGATCCAGAATTTACTCAAGGATATTTATGCAGGAACGTCCATCCCGGTAATATCAGCGCGGTTCCATAATGGGTTGGCCGAGTTGACATATAGGGTATGTGTAAAGATCAAACAGGCAACTGGGATCCATGAAGTCGCCCTTAGTGGTGGCGTTTGGCAAAACATGGCGTTATTGGAAAGGGTGACCAGCCATCTCCAAAAAAATGGATTTGTTGTTTATTTGCATCATCAAATCCCTCCGAATGATGGGGGAGTTTCAATAGGACAAGCAATTGTTGGCGCCACCCAGTTTGACGTATAATATGCTAACATATGTATAGGCTTGGGTGATAATGTACGATATGGATGGGTGATCATGCAAAAAATATTGTTGGTCGAAGACGATGCTCCTTTGTTGGATGTAATGCGTTGCCTCTTAGAAGCTGAGGGATATGAGGTGTGCCCGGCTATCAATGGAAAACAGGCACTCGATCTTTTTATCAACAATCGGCCAGACCTTGTGGTATCAGATATCATGATGCCGGAAATGAATGGCTATGAATTGCTCGAAGCGGTAAGAATTATGCCGGAGGGAATAACCGTACCTTTCTTGTTTTTAAGCGCTCGAACGGAAAGGACGGATGTCGACCGGGCGCGCTCATTAGGCGTGGATGATTATTTGTTCAAACCGTTTGAAGCGCCTGAACTGATTAACGCTGTGCGTGCCCGTCTAAATCGTCGCCGGATCGTAGAACTTTTCGACACGCGTGCCGCACATCTTCAGACAGTGATTATGCTGGCCAACGTCATCGAGACACGCGATCCCTATACTGCTGGTCATTTAGAAAGAGTTCGCCGACTGGCATTGAATCTGGCGTTTGCCCTTAATTGGAATACGGAAGATATAGCGATTTTGGAATTCGGTGCGATCCTGCACGATATTGGGAAAATCGTTGTTCCCAGCCAGGTACTAAAGAAAACCGGTCCCCTTACAAAAGAAGAGTGGGTTCTAATGCGGCAGCATCCGGAAATCGGCGCAAAAATGTTAGAAGGCGTGGATCACCTGAAAGCAGCAGTGCCTTATGTGCTCCATCACCATGAATGGTGGAATGGAAGCGGATATCCGGAGGGTATGAAAGGCGAAAAGATACCGCGTGAAGGCAGGCTCCTGGCAATTGTGGATGCTTTCGATGCAATGACCACCAATCGCCCTTATCATAGTAGCATGCCTGTGGCAGATGCGCTGGATGAACTGGCGCGCTATCGCGGCATCTACTTTGATCCGGAAATGGTGGATGCTTTTATTCAAACCTACAAACTTTAATTTTACTTGAGGACCTCGCGTTGCATTTCACGTTCTTCGTCTCGCTTGGCAATGGCTTCGCGTTTATCATGTAATTTCTTCCCCTTTGCGACAGCAATCTCAAGTTTAGCCCGCCCGTTTTTTAAATACACTTTAATGGGGACAACCGTAACGCCTTTTTGACGGACTGCATCCCACAATTCACGGATTTCTTTTTGGTGTAATAACAACCGACGCGGTCTTCTTGGATCGTGGTTGAAGCGATTCGCCTGGATATATGGAGCGATATGGGCTTCCATTAATAGGGCTTGATTTTCATCGATCCGGACATATGCCTCTGCCAGACTGATTTGGCCGGCGCGGATGGATTTGATCTCGCTGCCCTTAAGGGCCAAGCCAGCCTCAAACCGCTCAAAAAGGAAATATTCAAAACCGGCTTTCCGGTTGGAAGCAACAACTTTAACATTCTCAGGCATAATGGCATGATATTACCACGAGTTCCAGAAAATTAACACAATTCTAACTTGACGTCTGCAATAGGGGTGCTACAATTGAAAATCACTTTCAATAAAGCCAAGGAATAAAATACTTATGGTTGTTGAAGATTGGAATAATTTACTGCAAAAGCACGGTTGCCGCCTGACCGCTCCACGCAGGGCGGTCGTTAAAACTCTTGTGAATAGCAACCGCGCCTTAACCCCGGTTGAGGCATATGAAGAAGCCCGGAAACAATGCCCAAGCTTGGGATTGGTAAGCGTCTACCGTACATTAGAAAAACTTGAAGAATTGGGACTTATTCAGCGTGTGCATCAAACTAAGAATTGTCAAGCGTTTATCAGGTCAGGGGAAGGCCACCAACATCTTCTAATTTGCAGCAAGTGTGGAAATACAGTTTACTTTAATGGTGACCAGCTTGGCCAACTCTTTTATGCAATTTCCAAATCGACAGGTTTTTACATTGAAAACCATTGGTTGCAGGCGTATGGATTGTGCAAATCCTGCCAAGCGGTTTCCTAGTAATTAAAAGAGTGGAAGCAAATACCCAGTTACCATTACCATGGAACGGTACAAATGAAATTACTTCGTGTTTTGATTATTATTGGCGCGCTACTCTCCAATACATTTTTAGCCGGATGTAATAATGCACCTGTTACGGCATCCGGATTACCCCACGTAATCGCGACCAAGTCATTCCTGGGAGATATTGCCCAAAACGTGGCTGGAAACCGACTACAAATTGAGACGCTACTCCCGGTGACAATTGACCCCCATGAATACCAGCCTACACCTCAGGATGTCACAAAACTTGCTCATGCTGAGGTATTGATCGTAAACGGATTAGGTTATGAGACATGGCTGCAAAAAACGATGGAGAGCCTGGGAGGACAACGACAGATGATCGTTACCACAAATGGATTGACACCTATCTCAGATCCTTCAGGAGGACTAAGCGGCGCTGATCCTCATATGTGGATGAACCCACTTAATACCATAAATTATGTCAATCAAATTCGGGATGGCTTGATTCACGCGGACCCTGCAGGAAAAAATATTTATACACAAAACGCAGCGGTGTATATTGGAAAACTCCAAAGCCTAGATCAATGGGTTAAAGCTCAAGTTGCAAATATCCCGGTAGAAAAACGATTGTTGGTTACAAACCACGATGCTCTGGGCTATTATGCGAAAGCCTATGATTTTCAAATTATCGGTGCAGTAATTCCGAGTCTGACAACAGATGCTTCTCCATCTGCCCAGCAAATGGCGAATCTGATCGATACGATAAAGACCAGTGACGCTCCAGCCATCTTTCTAGATATTGGGGAGAACCAGAAGCTTGCTCAACAGGTTGCATCTGAAACAGGTGTAAAAGTTGTTACAGACTTATACGTGGAGAGTATTTCTGAGCCGACAGGGCCTGCCCCCACTTATATCGACATGATTAAATATGATACATCGATAATCGTGAGTGTATTGAAATAAATGAACACCATACCCAAATCACCTGCCCGCCTGGATGTAGTTAACATTTCTGTTGGATATAATGGAATCCCTGTTTTACAGGATATTTCTTTCCAGATTGCACACGGAGCGCGAGTTGCGGTCGTTGGCCCCAATGGAGCCGGGAAATCGACATTATTTAAGGCTCTTGTAGGAATCCTGCCATTGCGTTCGGGAAAGATATTCATCCATGACCGGCCTTTAGGACATCATATGGATTGCGTTTCTTATATTCCGCAACGCGAGGAAGTCGATTGGAAATTTCCGGTCACAGTGCGTGACGTAGTCCTGATGGGCAGATATGGACATCTGCGTTGGCTGCAACAGCCTGGATCCGCTGACCGAGAAATTGCAAACAAGAGCCTCGAGCAAATGGGGATTGCCGATATGGCTGATCGTCCTATTGGCGATCTTTCGGGAGGACAGCAACAACGTGTCTTCCTGGCGCGAGCCCTGGCGCAGGAACCGCACATCTTTTTAATGGACGAGCCATTTACAGGAGTGGATGCCACCACCCAGGAGACAACCCTTGCTCTGCTTGACCATCTGCGCCAGCAAAAAGTAACCGTATTAATATCCACCCACGACCTGAATCTCGCTGCCAGCCGATTCGATGCGGTCCTGTTGCTGAACAAACGGTTGATCGCTTTTGGAAAGCCCAAGCTGGTTTTTTCACCTGACCACTTATCCCAGGCTTTTGGGTCCCAGATGTTGAAGTTGCCGGATGGAACCATCCTGGTGGACGATTGTTGTCCTCCGGAAGATGATATCTACACTAAGGGGAACAAACCATGACCTGGCTGTTGGAACCTTTACAGTACGCATTTATGGTACGAGGCCTACTGGCTTCAGTAATGGTGGGGATCCTTTGTGCAGTTATGGGTACATACGTTGTCCTGCGGGGAATGGCGTTCCTGGGAGATGCCATGGCACACGCCATTTTACCTGGTGTAGCAATCGCATTCCTCTTGCATGGAAATCTTTTGGTCGGAGCGGTCATTGCAGCGGTGATTATTGCACTCAGTATTGGTTTTTTCTCGAAAGGTGGCGTTGTCAAAGAAGACACTGCCATCGGGATCTTGTTTGCTGCTGCACTATCATTGGGAGTGGCATTGATTAGTTCCATCCAAACTTATGCCGTGGATTTAAGCCATATTCTATTCGGGAATGTGCTTGGGGTCAGCCAGAGCGATTTATTGTTGACTGCGGGACTTGGCATCTTGGTGCTGGTTGCAGTTGCGCTATTGTATAAACAGTTTCTGGTCATCTCATTCGATCCCATCCTTGCAGCCACCTTGCGACTTCCTGCCGAGCTCTTGCGAAATTTGATGCTAGTACTGCTGGCTTTGACCGTGGTAGTTTCACTCCAGACTGTTGGGGTCGGGCTGGCGGCTGCCATGTTAGTCACTCCCGCAGCGACTGCTTACTTGTTGACTAGGCGATTGTGGCCGATGATGCTGGTGTCTGCGACGATCGGGGCCTTCTCAAGCCTGACAGGTTTGTACATAAGTTATTATCTGAACATTGTTTCGGGCTCAGCAATCGTTCTTGCAGCAACCGTCATTTTCCTGGTGGTTTTCCTTTTCCATCCCAGCCGCGGTCTTGTTTGGAAGAAAAAGTAAGTATGTCTCACCGACCGTATCCACTGGTCCTATTACTAAGCATGCTCTTATTGGCTGCTTGCACAAGCTCAGCGCCCGTTTACCAATCCACAATTATCGGACCTACGGTTACCTACAATCCTAATGCTTCCCCTTCGCCAACTCCCTTTGGTCCCCAGGAGAATATTGTTACAAATTCTCCAAGCATAACTCCGGAGACAAATTCTCCAACCACTGCTCCGGAAACGATGACACCGGCTCCGACAATGCCGTATATCCCACCGACTTATATGTTAAGTGTCACTCTGGATTATTCCGCACACGCCCTGACTGCCGATGAAACAATTGACTATCAAAACACAACCGGTCAGGCTTTGACCGACATGGTTCTGGCAGTTGAGCCAAACCTATGGGCAAATTGCCTTGAGTTGGGTAATTTGACATTGAACGGTTCGGCGGTGAATGGAATGAGCTTGGTGGGAGATAGGCTGGAAATTCCTCTTGCGAAGGCGCTTTCCCCGGGTGACAGTATCAGCTTGTTCATGCATTTTGAATTGCACCTACCTGAAACGGATCGGTACCATGTTTTCGGCTATAACGACCAGCAAACTAACTTGGTGGATTGGTATCCATTCATCGTTCCATATGTTGCCAACCAAGGCTGGTTGTTGCATGCTCCAGCCAATGTGGGAGAACACCTGGTGTACGATACGACGGATTTTGACATGGTGCTCCACCTGACAGGATCCAGCACAAATGCAATCATCGCGGCCGGTTCCCCTCCAGAAACGATTTCCTATGGATGGCATTACCACATCGATAATGTGCGCACCTTTGCCTTTTCAGCCAGCCCCGAGTTTGAAACCGTCTCAATGTCTGTAAATGGGACCAGAGTGACCAGCTATTTCTTTGATGGCGAAAGCACCCAGGGCCAGGTTGTCCTGGATGAGGTCTCTAAGGCATTGGTGACATTTGACGATCTTTTTGGTCAAGATCAATATCCGAAATTAAGCATCGTTGAGTCGCCCTTTTATGAGGGGATGGAATACGACGGATTATTCTTCTTAAGCAAGGATTATTACAATTCCGAGAATGCAAATCCGTTAAATAATATGGTTGATATTGCAGTTCACGAGACTGCACATCAATGGTGGTTTGGATCTGTCGGGAACGATCAGGCCCTGGAGCCGTGGCTCGACGAAGCATTGGCTACTTATAGCGAGAAATTATTTTATGAGCAGAACTATCCGGACAATAGCGGTTGGCAGTCCTTTCGCATCGACACATACAACCCTACCGGTTGGGTGGACATGAATATATACCAAGTAGTCGACTTTCGTACTTATACCAATGCAGTATATTTGCGCGGGGCACAGTTCCTGCAATCGATACGAGATCGAATTGGGGATGATGCCTTCTTTGCATTTCTAAAAGATTATGCTTCGGAAATGGCTGGCAAACGTGCAACTTCAGCGGATTTCTTTCGTATTCTGAGACAAAATTCCAGTGCCGATCTTTCAGATATCATTCCCGCCTATTTTCAGAACCAACAGTGAAGGGCAGATATGATGCCAGGGATTGATATGGGTAATATCTCAGGTAAATTATAGTTTGAACTACTGATAGGATGATAATGACAACATTAACTGATTTTCGCAAAGTCAAGGATGAATTCTTTAAAAACGACCCACAATCTCCGATAGAATATTCCCAGCGTAAAAACTTCAGCGGATTGCAATATTTTCAGGAAAATCCGGACCTTAGGTTCAACCTATTGCTCGAAAAGGAGGAAAAACCTGAACCAATAACCATGGCGACATCCACCGGAGACGTGCAGGAGTATTTACATGTCGGACAGATCCGGTTTGATGTACAGGGCAATGAAGCCGTGCTACAGGTTTACGTGTCTGTATCCGGCGGGGATTATTTCATCCCGTTCGTGGATGCAACCGCGCCAGCGGAGACGTACGGTGCAGGACGTTATTTGGAACCAGAAGACCTGGGGGATGGGAATCTCCAGGTCGATTTCAACCTGGCCTACAATCCCTATTGCGCCTATAACGATAAATGGTCATGCCCAATTCCTCCAATTGCTAACCGGATCGCTGTGCGGATCGAGGCAGGGGAAAAAAAGTTCCACGAATAACGGGAAATGAAGCCAGGCGCAGCATTTACCCTCAGAATGTCATTGATCCAATAATTCGTTCAGCGGATGAGATAAATCTGGGAAGACTGCCGCCTCAAGTTGTGTGAGAGCTTTCTTTTTAATGGGATTCTTCGCAATCCCATATTTCTCGATATCTATGGTAATCCCTGCGTTGGATAATATCTCCCGGGCTCTCGACAGGCTAATGATCCCGCTGGGGGTATCTTCGAAGATGGAAACCCGGGCAGCTTCCAATTGTTTCCAAACAGGTGTGACCCGACCCGTCTCGACCAGCAAGACGGATTCAACCAAAGAGGTCTGCTGGTCTGCGCCCAAAGCCATTCGGAGGCACGCCAGGGCATGCACCGGGGATGGTTTGAGATAATCCTGGGGATCAGCAGTGCGGAGTTTCCCAAGCCAGGTAATGCCTCCCCAGCCGAGGATTGGAATATTTTCCAGACCCACCAGGACTGCACCCATCTCCGCCTCGGGGGTGGAAAAGACTCCGGCAGGAGGACGGGATGGGCGGCTAGTAATGATGACGGCAGATTGCCCTGGTTTTTTGGTCCATATATTCAGGCGGGCACTTTCCATCCGGGTAAGATTAGACATATCGAATTTCGACAGATAACTTTCGCAATCTAATTGAGCCGGTAAACCATAGGTTCTGGAAAATTCCGCACTACCCAGCACAAGTTCCTGGAAGGTGCGATGGGTGAGCGAGCATTGGAAATCACGAGCAGTTCGCAACAATTCGCGCAAGGTGTTTGATTGTGCTGACGTTAAATTGTCGAGTCCAAGGAAGTATCGATCGGCGCGCTCAAGTGGATTCAGGGAAAGAAGAGCTGGTGCGGTTAGAGTGCGGGCCAGCGCGCCGAAATCTGGCGCCCGAGCGACCAGACGGATAATGGCGGATCCATCCAGGGAACTGGGAAGCGCAACATCTGGGTCCGTTTCCCAGGCAGCCAGTAAAAGCCCGGCGGCGCAAATGGCGGCTTCATCCCACTCGCTGGTAATTCCGCCGGATTCGAAGGTGGCAATATCCTGTTGTGAAAGCGTGACATCAGTAAAATGTAAAGTCAGTGCGATCCTTCGGACGGTTTCCTGCAGCGCCAGGTGGTAACCTTGCGATTCGAGCAGGACGCCATCCATATCAAAAAGAATAATATTCATTTAGCTTTCAGGGTGACATGGCGACGGCGTAATTCTGCCTCGACATCGGAGATGTTCAAACCCTGGCGGGCCAAAAGGACGAAGGTATGGTAAATCAAATCGGAAACCTCTTCTACCAGGCGTAGATTACCCTGGCCTTTTGCTGCCAGGATCACCTCAACAAATTCCTCACCCACTTTCTGAAGAATTCGATCCAAATCCCCATCCAGGAGGCTGTTGGTATACGAACCGGGTTGGGGATTGTTCTTCCGGTCCAGGATAATCGAAAAAAGTTCGTTGAGCATATATTCCCTGCTTTCAAGAGGCAATCGGGTTCAGGTCCATTTGGCGGTGGAAACAACTGCGTGCGCCGGTATGACAGGCCGGACCAGCCGGATCGACCATCACCAGGAGGGTATCTCCGTCACAGTCCAGACATATTTGGACCACTTTCTGCGTATTTCCAGAAGTGGCGCCTTTGTGCCACAACTCCTGGCGAGAGCGGGACCAGAACCAGGTTTCTCCGGTAGCCAGGGTGCGTTGCAAGGATTCGGCATTCATCCAGGCCAGCATCAGGACCTCCAGGCTGTGATTGTCCTGCACAATGGCCGGGATTAAACCATTGGAATCAAACTTAGGAGTTTTTCCATCATTCATTGTTGTTCCTCCACCAGCCTGACCTTAATGCCTCTCCCGGACAGATATTCCTTGATCTTTTTTACCGTATATTCTCCGTAATGAAGCATGGAAGCCACCAAGGCGGCATCGGCTTTGCCTTCTGTCAGCACCTCATAAATGTGTTCCGGTTTACCACCCCCACCTGAGGCGATGATTGGAAGGGAGACCTGTTCGGCGATGGAACGGGTCAAATTAATTTCATAACCATCCTTTGTGCCATCGGCATCGATCGAATTGACCACAATCTCCCCGGCACCCAACTCCTGTCCCTGCAAAGCCCAACGGATGGCGTCTAGCCGCATGGGGGTCCGCCCACCATTGATGACGATCTCATACCCGGATGGGATATCCGGGTCCGGGTCGACGCGGCGTACATCCATCGAAAGGACGACAGCCTGAGTGCCGAAGGCATCCGAAGCCTGTTTAATCAATGTAGGATTTTGCACGGCGGCCGAATTGAGATTGATCTTTTCCGCACCGGCCAGGAGAACATTGGTGCAGTCATCCAGCGTGCGCAAGCCACCCCCAACTGAAAAGGGGATGAAAACCTGTTCGGCCACCCGATTGACCACATCCAACATAATATTTCGGTTTTCGCTGGAGGCAGTGATATCGTAAAAAACCAATTCATCCAAACCTTGCCGGTAATACTCGCGAGCTTGTACCACAGGATCGCCAATATCACGCGTGTTCTCGAATTGGATACTTTTGGCGAGCTTGCCGTCACGCACATCCAAACAGGAGATAATTCGTTTACTCAACATCCTTCGCCTCCGGATCGTCCCAGTATGGCAATTCGGTCAGGTTCCCCTCCGGATGGCGAGAGTGCACCAGACGACGCGAATATTATTGGCAATCGTAAAGGTAACCACAATTCTTGTGCCTGGACGATCATGTTTTGACTCCTACTTTCCATTCTGCAAAATTCTTCAATAATTGCAACCCAGCCGGTCCGCTTTTCTCGACATGGAATTGGACGGCAAAAAGATTATCGATCCCAAGAGCAACCGGAAAAGATTGACCATATTCGCTTGAAGCGTATATCGTCTCAGGATCGGATGGCTGGGGATAATAAGAGTGCACAAAATAAAACTCCTCCCCGCCGTGCAAATGCCGGAGCACGGGATGCGATTGAATCCGGGTGACCGAATTCCAACCCATGTGCGGGATCTTGAGACAGGTATCCTGAAGATGAAAACGGACGCAAAGCCCCGGAATCAAATCCAGGCAAGCGGTATTCCCTTCCTCCGAATGGCTGAGAATAATTTGGCAACCGACACAGATGCCTAGGATGGGGGTACCCTTCTGGAAGGCAGATTTCAGCGCAGAATCCAGTCCACTTTTCCGAAGAACCCGCATTGCTGTTCCGGCGTGACCAACTCCGGGAAAAATGATTCTTTCGGCATTGCGAACGAGAAGCGGGTCAGAGGTTATGCGGTTCGGTATCCCCAGATGGTCGAGGGCGCGTTTCACGGAAGTAAGATTTCCGGCTTGGTAATCTACAATCGTGATCATAAACTCTCCAATTTAATGATTCTCTTCCCAAAATTCAGGAGTAGTTCGCAATCAACTTGCGGTACACCTTTTTTCAAATAGATTATGTTGAATTCATCCATCCAACATGCTAACCCTGTCTCGCAAGCATTCTTTTAAAGAAAGATGCCCTTCGTAAAGGGCTCGCCCGATGATGATTCCAGCCAACCCATTAGAACGAGCCATGTTCACATCATTCAAGCTGCGGACTCCGCCAGAGGCGACGACTTTCAAGCTGGTGGCTTGCTGTAACTTCACAGCACCGGTTACATCGATCCCGGCCCCGACACCATCGCGGCGGACGTTCGTGAGCACACACCACTCCAGACCTTGCGTGCTTAATCGTTTGCCAAGCTCCAACACAGACAAACCCGTGGCTTCCTGCCAGCCTTGAATGAACACTTTCCCAGCGCGTCCACCAATATCGCCGGCAATGCAACCCGGGCCAAACGCAGCGATGGCCCAATCCACCAGTTCAGGATCCCGGATGGTAGCAGTACCGAGGAATATGCGCTGAACGCCCAGAGCCAGCGCGGTCGAGATCGAATTTCGGTCGCGCATCCCGCCGCCGAACTCGATCTTGATGCCAACCTTGAGAAGAGATGCGAGCGCCTGCATGTTCAAGCGGATGTCATCCCCAAAAGCGCCATCCAGGTTGATGACATGCAACCATTGCGCGCCAGCGGATTTCCAGCGCTCCGCCCAATAGAGCGGATCTGCACCATATGCCGTCTGGCGGTCCGGATTTCCCTGGAGCAGACGCACAACCTTGCCGCCACGCAAATCAATGGCAGGAAAAACTGTGAAGTTATTGTTCAGTTCAATTTCCATTTATCGTTTCTGGGACCATAAATTCGGAATCTTAAATGTCCACTAAAGAGTTCCTTTGGTAGACGGTAGGTGGCCATTCCGACGCAGGTCAATATGCGTCGCCGCATCCAGGGCACGCGCCAGTGCTTTGAAAAGCGCTTCAGCCTTGTGATGATCATCGCGGCCATACAGAACGCGGGCGTGCACATTGCTGCGACTGGAAACAGCGAAACTTTCGAAGAAATGCGGGAAAAGGCTGGTAGGAATTTGTCCGACCGGAGCTGAACCCCAGTCCGCATCGATTACAGCGTAGGGCCGTCCGGAAAGGTCCAGTGCTACGAAAGCTAGCGCCTCATCCATTGGAACGTAGAAACTGCCCATGCGGACGATGCCCTTGCGATCCCCCAGCGCCTGATCAAAGGCGGCGCCCAGAGAAAGAGCTACGTCTTCTACTGTATGGTGAACATCGATGTGGAGATCGCCTTTTGCCTTGACAGTAAGATCGAACAAGCCATGAACGGCGATATGGGCAAGCATATGATCGAGGAAGCCAACACCTGTAGCGATGGAGTGCCGGCCTTCCCCATCCAGGTTCAGTTGGATAGAGATATCGGTTTCGGTGGTTGTGCGTTTGATTTCTGCAATTCGGTTCATGCCAGACATTTTAGAGCCTCCAGGAGAGTATCGGTTTGATCGGGTAACCCGACACTGATGCGGATGCAGTCATGCAGCCCGGGCTTGTTAAAAGTAGCGGACGAGAATTCCGTATTTTTCGGCCAGACCGGTCTTTAATTGTTCAGCAGGACGATCGATGACCCGGCAGAGGATGAAATTGGCGGAAGATGGAAACGGTTGCAGGTAAGGGATATCCTTCAGTAACGACATCAGCCGTTCGCGTTCCGATCGGAGCGAGGCGACAACCCCGGTCAAATAGACGAGGTCATTTAGCGAGGCGATGGCAGCTTCTGAAGCGGCAATATTTACGTTATAGGGTTGTTTGGCTTTCCACAAGGTCGGCATCAACCAGGTCGGAAAGGCACCATAACCGACACGTAAACCGGCCAAACCAGCCCACTTGCTAAACGTACGCAGGACGATCAAGTTCTGCCGTTCCGGAACAAGCGTGAGGTTGCTGAGACCTCTTCCCAGTGTATTCTTTTCATCTGCAAACTCCACATAGGCTTCGTCCAGGACGATCAAGACGGGGAGAGTAAGCAGGTCAGATAATATTTCACGCGGAATCAATCCGCCATCGGGATTATTTGGTGAAGCCAGGAAGAGCAATTTCGGATGGAATGTTTCGATTGCCTTGAAAATTTCATCATAATCCAGTGAAAAATCAGAGCGTCGGGGCACTTCCAAGATACGGCCGGCGTTCAACTCCGTATCGAACGGGTACATGCCAAAGGTGGGTGGACAGTTAACCACCAAGTCACCCGAATCAAGCAGCACGCGTGTCACCAAATCGATCAGCTCATCAGCACCAGAGCCAGCCAGGAGGTTTTCGGCAGGAACACCAGTGAAACCAGACAGTGCTAAACGCAAGCGCCGGCTTTCCGGATCGGGATAAATATGCGGGAACTCCAGCGACGAAAGCGCCAGACGAGCAGCGGGAGAGATACCGTAGGGATTCTCGTTGGCATCCAGCTTAACAATCTGCGCGGGCTGGCGTCCATAACGAGCAGAAAGCACATCGAATGGTTCGATGGGTGTATAAGCGGGCAGGTTCTGGATATTGAGCGGCAGTTTCATGATGACCTAAAATCTGCGGCTGCGGCGTGGGCGGTAAGGCTCTCGACATTGGCGATCACAGAAGCCACACGGCTTAGGGTGCGACCGGTGGGCTCATCGAGTGCGATAACGCTGGTGATTTTTACAAAGTCCATGACGTTGAGGGGCGAGGCAAAGCGGGCTGTGCCACCGGTGGGCATGACATGGCTGGGCCCGGCGACGTAATCACCCAGGACTTCAAAAGAGTGTTCTCCCAAAAAGAGGCCGCCGGCATTGTGAATTAGGGCAGCCAGCCGCTGAGGATCCTCGGTAGCCAGGCAGGTGTGTTCCGCCGCGTATGAGCTGGCCAGGCTGCAGGCTTCCTCAATGTCAGTTGTCAGGACAATGCCACTGCGATTGGACAATGACCTGGCGATAATCTCACTGCGGGAGAGATTTTCCATCTGGTGGGCCACTTCCATCTGGACCGCTTCCGCCAGAGGGCGATCAGGAGTCAACAGGATGGCACTCGCAAGAAGGTCGTGCTCGGCTTGCGCCAACAGGTCGGCTGCCACCCAGGCTGGTTTGGCGGTGTGATCAGCTACGACCAGCGTTTCGGTGGGACCGGCCAGGCCATCCAATCCAACCGACCCGTAGACCTGTTGTTTGGCGAGGGTGACGAAGAGATTTCCGGCACCGACGATCTTATCCACTTTGGGGACGCTTTGTGTGCCGAAGGTGAGCGCCGCAATGGCCTGTGCTCCGCCGATTTGATAAACTTGATCAATACCACACAAGTATGCGGCTGCCAAAATGGACGGATGCGGATTGGGAGGGGTGCAAACGACGATGGTCCGGACGCCGGCAACCTGGGCAGGAATGACAGACATCAGCAATGAGGAAGGCAGCGGCGCCGTACCCCCGGGAACGTAAACACCGACCCGTTCGATTGGAGTGACACGTTGGCCGAGGCGTCCACCCAATGTGTCCGTCTCCCAATTGGGGAGAGGTTGGAGTTCGTGGAAAGAGCGGATACGCGCTGCAGCGGTCTGCATGGCTCTCAGGAAATCCTCGGGCATGGCTTTCGAAGCGCGTTCCAGTTCTTCAGGCGGAACGAGAAAATGTGCGGGAACCTCCCGGTCGAGCAGTTCAGACCAGCGCCGAAGGGCGACATCACCTTCTGATTGCACCGAAGCAAGGATGGTCGTCACAGCCTGTTGAGGTGTCACGCCGAATCCGAATAATTGGGTAGTGCGCTCCATAACCTCGAAAGGAAAGGTCATCGAGCTGAAGGGGGCGCGACGCAAGATGGTTTGTTTTGCGGATTCGACCGTATAGATATTAAGCATCCTGTTCCTCTAATTGGCTGAGCATATTTTGATATTCAACCGGCTCTTCCTCGAATATATAACTGACCGGAGAAACAACCACACCGCTTCCACCAACCGAGCGGAGTTCTGAGATGGCCTGGGAAAGCTGATCTTTATGCACCACCAGGTGGGCTGCATACCATTTTTCGCCCTGGCGGGTGATAACCGGGGAAAGGGTGGGACCCTGCAATCCACCGATGACAGCCTTGGTGAACATGCGATTGGCAATGTTTTCTGGGGAATCACCACGCATGTTGGCAAAAATCGAAACATTGTCTTTGGCACGCAGGCAGGCAACGATAAATTCCAACAGGGTACGAGCCACGTCCAGGGTTGCCGGATTATTCTTCAAACTGTCCCGATTGGCAATAAGACAAGCCTGGGAGGCCAGGATCTGACCATCCGTAAGACATTTCAGGCGATTGTCGCGCAATGTGACGCCGGTCGAAACCAAATCGGTAATGAGGTCTGCATAACCAATGGTCGGGGCAATTTCAAGGGTCCCTTCAGCTGAAATGAACTCGACGGAATCCAGGCCATACCGTCTAAAGAAAGCTTCTGCCTGAACGGGAAACTTTGTGGCAACCCGCAAGGGGCGCTGCCAGGTAGCCTGCAATTCTGAAAGATCTACCATGCTTTTCACATTTTCCCAGGCTTCAGGGACGATGACATTCAGGGTGCAATGACCGAACCCAAGAGCAGGATGAATGGTGAGAATGTGTCCATTCCGTCCGCGTTTCTCGGAAACCACATCCCAACCAGTAATGCCGAAATCCACACTTCCGTCGCGGACACTTACCACCACATCTCCGGGACGCTGGAAAAGCACTGTCAGACCGGGCAGGTTGGGTATGCTGGCCTGGTATTGACGCGGATTGGGATGATGGACGCGCAACCCGGCCTGGTCGAGCAATTCAAGGGCCGATTCGGCAAGAGGTCCCTTACTGGGTAGGGCGAGTCGAATATCTCTAGTGCTTGTCACAAATGCCTCCAAAAATGGAATAAAAACCTGACAACCAACCGTGAATAATTCAAACAAAACAAAGAAAAGCGCTCCCGGTACCGGGAGCGCTTGACACGACATGTTCCTAGGTGAGACCTGTGGTCTACTTAAAACAGCCCTGCCCGGTATGAAGTCCGGCAAAAGTTTTATGATGATGGTGTAGACAGGTCGTTGACATATTGGGGCGGATTTTAGCATAGAGATGGAAATTATGCAATGGATTGAGGCAAGGAACGCATGCCAGGCAGGCGTGTGATGAATGGTTGGGGAATTTAGGTCGTTTTTTTTGATACTTTTCGGAACGAATAATAAAATATAAAGGTGAGCAATCCGGGGAGTAGATGCGCGGATCGACCAGATGCGCAAAAATTTGGCTAAATAATTTGATATGGGGTTTTCGAAGGAGGAAAGCGATGGATGGTAATTGTCCCAGAGGGAGAAAGGAACAAATCGAAAAGGGCAAAAAGGCAGAATGGTAAAGCCGTCAAAGGGAATGCGAATTTCGTCAGGTAAGATAGCCCAGCGGACGGATTTCCCACAGGATTGGGTTTGTTTCTGGAACCGGATAGAAGCGATTACGAACACAGGCTAAATATAGCACTGATGTTCTAATTCGTCAAGGTGTTGGTCTGATGCGAGGTTCAGGGGGCGATAAAGTCTACGGGATTTATGGAGGAAACGCAGGACATATCCGGTTTTACCTGGGGATTATCAAAAAATGCCAGCATGGTGTCAAAAGCGCAACCGGAAGGATCCGATGTAGTGGGAGTGTGGCCCGCATTGGGTAATTCCAGATAATAACTATGGCTTAAATTATCAGCGACCTGCATGCCAAAAGACGGCGGGGTGGTCGGATCGAATTTGCCTTCGACGATCAAGGTGGGTATATCGCTCACAACAGCCGCGTTTTCGCCAGGAGCAGGTGGCAGAGCTCCCCATACCTTGCAGGTGCTGAACAGCGTGTTTGCGTCCCCAAAAAATGGCAAGTTGAAATACCTGCCAATATCATGTGCAGAATCCATGGCGACTTGCAGGTCTTGGGGAGTGGTGGCAAGAATCTGTTCGTGGCACATTACGGAAATGTACAGACCGATGTTAATGCCTTCGAATTCGTAAGGGAGCGAGGATTGGACGGCAGCAAAAGCGGAATAATCACCAGAATTTATCTTATAAATCACGCCTGGCGCAAGGGCTATCAGAGAGGTTGTCTTTAGCAAACCAAGG
Organism: uncultured Chloroflexia bacterium; assembly: GCA_963814135.1. Classification (GTDB taxonomy): domain Bacteria; phylum Chloroflexota; class Anaerolineae; order Anaerolineales; family Villigracilaceae; genus UBA877. The sequence continues at coordinate 1,080,957 of CAWFBZ010000008.1, forward strand.
GTTACGCCAATCAGGTCAGAACCGGTAACATACTCGGTGTTCGAACCAATCGGAAGGGGCACTGTGACTTTGACGGGATTTGAATCTAACTTATCCACCAGATCCCAGAACACCTTCTGCAAGTCGGGGTAGGCGGAGTTGCAGCCTGGATCGGAAGCGCATGCATCAAACAAAGCTTGCAAGGAAGCGCCATAGCGGAGAGGTTCTTCGTTATAAAGATGTACTTCGACCGGTACGACGGAATCAAGCAGAGCACTGCGAACAATTTCAGGATGGTCCCGCATGGTAACCAATGCCAGACGGGTACCGTAGGAAACGGCGTAAAGATCAGCCTGCTCATATCCCAACACAGTAACGATATCTTTGAGATCTTCAGAACTGGCCTGGGTGGTATAAGAATCGAGTTGAATGCCGCCGACCAGCATGGAGCCATGACAGGAACGAAAGGCATTTGTATAAATATAATCACGGCTTGAAATTGGGATTTCACCGGCAATATCCTGTTTGTAGACTTTTTCCAATTCATCGCATCCGAGGGCAGGAATGGACAGACCCGTGCCGCGTTGATCGAAAGCAATGAAGTCACGTTTCGCCAAGAATGGCTTCACGAGAACATCAAAATTGTCGGAAGTTAGGCGGACGGCTGCGCCACCCGGACCCCCTTGCAGGAAAATGACCGGGTCAAGAGCCGGATCCGGTCCGGTCGCATGATAGACTGCCACTGCCAGTTGGATGGTCTTTGTAGCAGAGTTGAAACGGTCCTCCGGAACACTCACGTAACCACAGGTAACCGACACATCGACAGGCGCAACGAACCAGCAGGGGGCGGTTTTAAAAACTGGCTGATAGACCAGCGTGGTGATAGGAGCAGGAGTGGAGGTAGGAGTGGGTGGTGCCAAGGTCAGAGTGGGGGCGACCGTGGAAGAAACTGTGGGAGTGGGACTGCTTGTCCGGGTGGGCGCCGGGAGGATTATTTGGGTAGGCAGCGGACTGGCAGGAAACAGGGAGGCCAGCCGGCCTGATAAAACGAGATAACCCATTCCAGCAACAAAGATGAGCACCGGAATCAAAATCGCCAACCCCAATACAACGACGAGCGGTTTGATCTTCCTGTGGGATTTAGGAAGCCCTTCGGCTGGATGTATTTCCTCGGTCGATGGCTCCAGAAGGGATGGAAGCGGCTCGGAAGGCTCGTGGAGGATATTTTCTGGCGGAGTCGCAGAGGATGAGATTTCTGGCGCAGGCGCAGGTGAAGGAGTTTCAGGCTGGAGGGAATGCATGAAAGCCGGTTCATTCTCGTCCGGTAAATCCTCATCGCCAGGTAGAAACGGAGAGACACCCGGGGTCGGCTCCTGGACCGGTTCTGAATTTTCTGGCACAGGGATTACCGGTAAGGAAACAGCAGGTGAAGACGGCAAAATGGGGTTTTCCAATAGTTCCAAAGCCTGCTTAGCCTGGGGGTTGTCTGGGTTAATCGCCAATACTCGGCGGAAACAATAGGCACGTTGAGACGGATCGGAAAAACAAAAACCCAAGCCCAGCCAGCCTTGTTCGGAGGATGGGTCCTGTTTGACGAGGCGTACGAATAAAACAACGGCCGTCTCTATATCCCCGGCTCTGGCGGCGGTCAACCCCGCCTGGAGCAATGCGTCATTCGGCATAGGCACCAATCCTGTCATTCGATGTGGTGATATCAACCGCCATTTTGGAAATTTCTTCGACGCTCAAATGCGTTTGGATGGGTCGGCGGTTTTCCAACACCCATTTTCGAAGCGGTTGGGACCATTTGATCAGGGCGCGGGCGTCGGCGGGATAATGACCCGAGCGTGCGCCAATGTTGGTCCATGAAAAGCCTGACAAGACTGACTTCCATTGATCGAACGGCACCAGGTCGGGGGTGATCGAAAAGGTAGCCAAGGGCGAGAAGAAAACCGGCTTATTGCCCGGAAAATGAGGGAGCATCTGCTTCAAATATGCGAGGCTGTCCTGGGTGTTGAAAATCAACCAAAGGGGTAGCAGACCGCCCAGAAAAGCAGATGAAGCATCAAACTGAGTGAACATTTCCACCAGCGTCCCAGCGGGCTTTCGTGCTTCCTTATCCAACAGTTTTTGAGCGGCCGCGAAAGCAAGTTGGGAGAAATTGTTCGGATGGGGCAGGGAGATGCGGACAAAGCGAATTCCCTCAGACTGGCAAAAGGCCTCGAGCAATTCGGCCAGACCCGGTTCGGAGCCCCATTCCAATTCGGGACCTTCTTCGAGAGGATAGCCCTTAAGTTGCCAATCAGTACATTCCAATCCCACTGAACGGGAATAGGTGGTGAGTCGAGCGCTGCCAGCCAGAAATTCCCGAGCCGAGACTCCGCCCCAACCGCCGACCTGGAATACGCTTCTAGGACCAACCCGATAACGCAGCCAGGAGGCCCCACCATCCAAATAGATGACTGCACCGCCAGGCTGCAATCTTGATTTAATGAAACTGGCATAACCCGGCGGCAAATCAAGCAATTTAAAGCGCAGATGGTTCACAAAGCGGGTCAGCCAGCCATCGTGGACCGGATCGTAATGCTGAATGGTCATCAACCCCGGCTGATCCCTGGCAATTTTCAAAGCCTGGTCCAAAGAGCGGTGCAGGTACTCATCAACGTTGCCGCTCAAAGAGCCGCCCTTGAGAGTCACAACAAAAGCTTGAGGCAGGAATGGTCCTCCCATCGCCAATGATAGGTAAGCCGTCGCACCACCCAAAGCTGCACCGAAAAGGATGGCTGGAAATTTATCCGCATTCTGCGCATAGTCATTAATTCGTTCTTCAATGAGCTGGTCCATCGAGAAACAATCCAAAACGTGCGGTGACTGACCTGAGACGGATTGAAAGCGGCTGATGACGAAACGGGCGACATCCTGCGGTAAAGCACCCAGGGTCTGTAAAAGAAGCTTTTGCCAGTAGGGAAATTCGTAATTATCGCAGAACTCACCACGCAAACCAGCCGATACAGCGCGAGTAACGATGGGAGACGAGCTTTCAGTAGATTCGATGGAGGACATGTAAACCTTTCACGAGTATAATCATTTTATACCATTTTCCGAAAGGAAGTAGCCTGCATTGGATCAGGCGCGCACATTTGCACGTCGAACGGTTGACTTGCACACAGATTAGTACGGGAAAAGCCTGCCATTATTCAAATCATTCAGAAATATTAAGCCTCCAGAAGAGAGAAAATTAAGGGAAACAGCATGAATATTACAGTCGCATTGGGAGGGGGAGGAGCGCGCGGATACGCTCACCTGGGGGTATTGCGCTTTCTGGAAAAAGAAGGTTATCAAATTCAGGCAATTGCAGGAACCAGTGCGGGCGGAATCGTGGCGGTTGCATATGCAGCCGGATATTCACCGGACGAACTGGAAGATATATTTTCAAAAATGGATCAATCAAAGCTTTTCCTGCGTTCCCCGAATGAAGGTCCCGGATTATTGGGGCTTTCGGGGGCGGCCAAATTCTTCAAAGAGTTATTTGGCGAGCGGACATTTGCAGACCTGCGCATTCCCTGCGCGGTAGTTGCAGTAGACCTTAAGGCGGGAAAAGAAGTCATTTTGAGAACTGGCCCGGTTGTAGATGGAATCCTGGCGACCATCGCGGTTCCGGGTGTCTTTCCGCCCAAGCCTTTCGAAGATACGCAGTTGGTGGACGGTGCAGTACTCAATCCCGTACCGGTATCGGTTGCCCGGTTGCTTGTGCCGGGACTGCCGGTTGTTGCGGTCGTCCTGGATGCAAAGAACGAAGTAACCGACTCGGTAAAACGCTTGCCATTGACACTGCCGGTACCAGTGCCAGTTCACCTGGTTGAACGACTCACCCGCACCCGGGTAGCCAAAGCTTTCAATATTTTCTTGCAATCCGTGGATGTCTCCAGCAGGAACATGGCGGAATTACGCCTCAAATCTGAAAATCCCGATGTGGTCGTCCGACCCAACGTGGAAGGGATCGGTTTGCTGGATAAGGTGGACGTGCATAAAGTTATAAAGGAAGGAGAAATTGCAACCAGGCTGGTCCAAACTTATTTACAAAGAGCAGTGGCATGGCCCAACCGGTTAAGGAGAAGGATATTTCAATCCCGTTCATGAAGAAAAACCAGATAAATCCCCGCGCCTTCGAAACGGGTGAATATGTCGCGTGACCTGCGAAAATATGCGCGCCAGACGGACGTCCAACTGGCAGTCGGCGCAATCCTGTTGCTCCTGTTGATCGGGGATGGCTTGATCTATTTCATTTACGGAGGCAGCGCAGCCGTTTTGGGGATCCTGTGCATTTTAGCGGGACTGGTGCCGATTGCGCTGGTCGTACTGGTACTATTCCTGTTGGATTGGATACGAAAACGTGTCGATCGAGACTGAGCCACAATTGGGGAAATATAAGGATTGGACGTTTCGCCTGCGAAAACCCCATGAAAAGTCCCAGCGATTGATGGTCCTGATCCATGGATGGAAGGGGGATGAAAACTCGATGTGGCTCCTCTCGCAAAACCTGCCCTCAACCTACACCATCATAGCACCGCGTGGACCCTTCTCAGTCCCGGAAGGCGGTTATTCCTGGCGGGAGATCAAACCCGGAACCTGGGGGAAGGCAAGCATGGAAGAGCTGCTGCCGGTGGCGGAAAACCTGCTTAAGTTCGTGGAAGAATGGACTCAATCCATGGGAACCCAATCCCAACAATTTGATGTGATGGGATTCAGCCAGGGAGCGGCAATGACGTATACACTGGCAATCTCGCACCCTGAAAGGATCGGCAGGATGGCAGCCCTGGCAGGATTTATCCCGGAGAACGCCGAAGGCTTGCTATACCCAGAATCTTTTCGAGGCAAACCAATATTTATTTCGCATGGACGAGCAGACAATATGATCCCGGTGGAACAAGCCCGCACAGCGGTAAAGGTGTTGGAAAAGGCAGGTGCAAAAGTAATCTACTGTGAATCGGATGCCAGCCACAAGGTGAGCAAGGATTGCCTGGTGGCGATGAATAATTACTTTAGAAATTTCTAATCCCCTTATAAGGTCTCGGTTGACTTTCACCCGTTTTGCGGGTATCCTTAGCCGCATGTCATCCACAAAACAACCATTTTCTCGCCGGGATTTTCTCAAATTGGCTGGCCTTGGCATGGGTGCAGTTGCGCTGGCGCCTTTGCATAGCCGATGGAAACTTCCCAGCAGTACACAAGCACAACTGTTACCGGATTTCCCGGCTGGTGATCTGTTGGGCCGCAATTGTACGTCGGATACGAGTCTGCAGTGGGGTGGCACCGTTCCGATCATGTCTCGCCCAGAAGTGACCAGCGATAAAGTGCGGGATGCCCATCGGGACGAGGTCTTTTCATGGCTGCGCGAAGTAAGCGCCGATAGCGTGAATTTGAATAATCCAAACCAAAGTTGGGTGGAAACTCCGGAAGGTTTCATCTGGGCACCTTATTTGCAACCCTGCCATAATGTTCCAAACACACCCATGAATGCACTGCCAGAAGGTGTTACTGGCTTCTGGGCAGAAGTGACCGTGCCTTACGTCGACCTGATATTGGACAATCCGGCACCAGTCTCCGGGTGGATGCGCGATCACGTGGCTTACAACCTGCAGGCTCGCCTGTATTATTCTCAGGTGATGTGGATCGACCAGGTACGCACTTCCGATTCGGGAACGATACAATATCACGTAAATGAACGCTATGGGAACCCCGGGGACCTTTTCTGGGCTGAAGGAGCCGCATTCCGACCGCTTACCGAAGAAGATGTCTCGCCAATCCACCCTGAGGTAGACCCGGCCACCAAGAAAATCGTCGTGAACCTAAATTACCAGACACTTTCGTGCATGGAAGGTGACAACGAGGTCTATTTTTGCCGCGTTTCCACCGGGATACAGGATGGCTCCACCCCGTTGGGTGAACATGCAGTCTGGCGAAAGTTGATTTCTGTGCGGATGGCTGCAAATACAACCGGCGCAAGTTACGACCTACCCGGGATGTCGTGGACGACGTTTTTTGTTGGGGATGGCGTTGCCATCCATGCAGCCACCTCCCATAACGATTTCGGAGCAGTCCGCTCGCATGGCTGTGTAAATTGCAGCCCTGAGGATGCAAAATGGGTTTTTCGCTGGTCGCAGCCGAACGTTCCACTTGAACCAGGGGATGTGACCTGGCAGGATTGGAAAAGCGGAAGCACTCACGTTTTTGTAGTGGATACCTTTTAGTGGCAAGCGGGTGGAATGAGCGACTTTAACGTAACCATCGGCCTGGCCTTCCTGGCAGGGCTGGCATCTTTCCTGTCGCCATGCGTCTTATCACTGGTTCCGGTATATGTGGGTTATTTGGGGGGAAGAGCGGTAGGCGGGGAAACGAACAGTCAAAATCGATGGATTTCATTTTCCCACGGTGTGGCATTCGTGGTGGGATTCAGCACGGTTTTCATATTATTCAATATCCTGGCTGCCGTGGTCGGAGGGCTTCTTTTCGACTTGCGGACCTGGCTGGCTAAAATCGGCGGGATTATCGTAATCATTTTTGGTCTGCACATGATTGGTGTATTCAGAATCCCTTTCCTTGATTATGATGTTCGAATCCATTCCCAGGCAACCAATCGCTTGGGTTACCTGTCTTCATTTTTGATGGGAGTCTTTTTCTCTGCAGGTTGGGCACCGTGCGTAGGGCCAATCCTGGGATCCATAATGACTTTCGCAGCGAACGGAGGTTCTGTCCCAAGAGGAATCCTGCTGGGTTCCTTTTATTCTGCCGGCCTTGCCATCCCTTTCCTTTTGGCTGCCCTCGGGATTGGTTGGGTTTCCACCCTCCTGCGACGATATAGCAAGATCATGCGTACCGCAGAGATTGTCATGGGAGTGATCCTGGTCATCGCCGGTATCCTACTTTTTCTAGGCTCTTTCAGCATCTTAGCGAGTTTCGTGCCTTTTTATAATTTCGGCCTATAACCCATTTCGAAGGAACCATCTGGGAACCCACCAATGATATCGGTAACCTTATATTCTCGTGTTAATTGCAAATTATGTGAAGAAGCCGAAACAGACCTGGAAGCTCTTCAAGAAGTCATTCCTCATAAGTTAACTGTAATCGATATCGATTCTGAACCTTCCTTCCGGGATGCCTACGCTATGGAAATTCCGGTTGTTGAAGTAGGCCCATTCAAATTGAAGGCACCTTTCACAAAGCAGGAATTACAGATGACACTTGGAGCGGCAGCAGACCGCCGAGATCAACTTGAACGGATCAATGATAGGGCATATCAAATGAATACTTCCGGTATGGATAATATCAGCAATGCAGACCGGTTTTCATACTGGTTATCAAAGCATTACCTGGCAATTTTCAACTTATTCCTAATTTTATACGTTGGGCTTCCATTTACAGCACCTGTCTTCAAGAAGGTTGGCTGGAACGGCCCGGCTGAAGTTATTTATAAAGTTTACAGCCCCTTATGCCACCAATGGGCCTTCCGTTCATTCTTCCTTTTTGGCGAGCAGGCGGTTTACCCCCACGCAGCGGCTAAAGTTCCAAATGTGCTTACCTTCGAACAGGTGAGCGGGATCAGCGATGCAACCGATCCCACCCGGTTGGAGGCGCGGGCTTTTCAAGGTAATCCGGTGGTTGGGTATAAAGTCGCCTTTTGTGAACGGGATGTGGCAATCTGGGGAGCTATGGCGCTGTTTGGATTGCTATTCGCAGCAACCGGCAGGAAACTACCCAAAATGCACTGGATCATCTGGGTGCTGGTTGGGATATTCCCAATTGGTTTGGATGGTTTCGCGGAATTAATCAGCCAGATTCCCAGCACATTCATCCAATCATTCCTGCCATATTATGAAAGCACTCCATTCCTGCGCACTTTAACCGGTTTCCTGTTTGGATTTACCACTGCATGGTTCATGTTCCCGATGATCGAAGAAACGATGGCCGACACACGACGGTTGCTTTCCAAGAAATTTGCATCCCTAAAATTGAAATAAGGTATGCCCTTCCATACCAAAGCAGGCGTCCGTTATTATCAATTCGATCAATTCACGGAGGGAATAACCCAGGCGGTTTTTACCCGAAGAGGTGGTATTAGTCCCAAACCCTGGGAGACTTTGAACATGGGTGGGACGGTGGGCGACGACCCGGAAAGAGTTCGAAGTAACCTTGATCTTGCGCTAAAAGCCCTGGGACGAAAGCCCGATTCGGTCTATGATGTCTGGCAGGTACACGGTGCGAACGTAGTAATTGCCGAGACGGTGCGCCAAAAAGAAACTCCCCACCTTCAGGCAGACGCCATTCTGTGTAATAAGCCAGGGGTTACCCTGATGATGCGATTTGCCGATTGCGTTCCAATCCTATTACACGACCCCGTTAAGAAAGTAATCGGAATAGCGCATGCCGGCTGGAAGGGCACCGTAACAGGCACGGTACGAGCGGCGGTGGATGCAATGAAAGCCCAATTCGGATCTCGTCCCGCTAACATCCTGGCGGGAATCGGTCCATCCATTGGACCAGACCATTACGAGATAGGACCGGATGTGGCAGCCCGGGTACGACAGGCTTTCGGAAAGGATTCATCCGGGTTGTTAGTAGAAAAAGAGGCTGCGCTTTATTTTGACTTATGGAAGGCAAACAGCCTGACTTTGCGACTCATGGGAGTTGAGCAGATCGAAGTGGCAGGCTTGTGTACTGTCTGTAATCTTGAAGATTGGTATTCTCATCGTGCCGAAAAAGGCCGGACCGGAAGGTTCGGCGCAATCATTGCTTTGAATAATTAGTCCTAACGATGTGAAGAAAACAAATGAATGAAACAATGATCTCTGCCATCCGTGAACGCTACCTGGGGGTGGTCAAACAGATCGATGGAGCTACTGCGGCAAGTGGGCGTCCAGCAGATTCCGTCCGGTTGGTGGTGGTTAGTAAATCACAACCCTTGGAGGTAATCCAGGCAGCCCGTGAGGTCGGAATTTCCCGATTCGGCGAGAATTATGTGGAAGAAGCGGTTGGAAAAATTACCTCCCTAAGTGAAACTGGGGTAGAATGGCACATGATCGGTCATGTCCAAAGCCGCAAGGCAGAGATGGTGGCCGCGCACTTTACCATGCTCCATTCCCTTGACAGCGCGAAATTGGCGGGAAAAATAGACCGGTTTTGCGAAGTCCACCAGCGTCAGCTGCCGGTATTATTGGAATTCAATGTGAGCGGTGAAGAAAGTAAATTTGGACTTCCAGCCTGGGACAGGAAGAATTGGCCGGACCTGACACCAGAGCTAGAACGGATCATCGTTCTACCGAATCTCAAAGTACTTGGGTTGATGACCATGCCCCCGTTCTTCGAAGACCCGGATAAAACCCGGCCTTACTTTCAAAAATTACGCCAATTGCAAGAATTTCTTGTCAAGCGTTATCCAGAGACCCATTGGAGCGAGCTTTCCATGGGAACCAGCGTGGATTTCCTTGCAGCGATCCAGGAAGGGGCTACTTACGTAAGGGTCGGACAGGCAATATTGGGTCCGCGTCCACGATAGAGGTTAAATGTTTATATTTATTGCAAATATTATTAATATTTTCGCCAACTTGTTCATATTATTGATAATTGCCGACTCAGTGCTATCTTTTTTTGTAAACCCTTATCATCCCATCCGCGTTGCGATGGGCCGGATCATCAACCCTTTCCTGGGTCCCATCCGCAGAGTAATCCCGTTGGTGGGAATGCTGGATCTAAGCCCATTGATTTTGATCATTCTGGTGGAAATCCTTTCCAGAATCCTGGTGAATTTCTTATACTCGTTGTGAGGTGAGGCATGTCTTCGCGAGACTTTCATATGCACGATGGAAAGAAAGGTGCGGCAATTGCATTACGGGTGACACCACGTGCCAGTAAAAATGAAATTGTGGAGGTGCTAAACGACGGTACAATAAAAATCCACTTAACCGCTCCACCTGTGGAAGGAAAGGCGAACGAAGCCCTGCTAAAGTTCCTCGCAGAGATCCTGGATGTGCCAGTCTCGCGGCTGGATATCGTGGCCGGTGCGGGTGGACGCGATAAACTCGTGGCGGTGACCGACATGGACGCAACCATGTTGCATAAAAAAATCGTGGAGCATATCAGTTAAAAATAAATCTCCCGCAGATAACCAACTGCGGGAGGATTTTTTATGTTAGTGTATGGTTCCGTAGAGGTTGCGGTACATGTCATAGTTTTCATAAATACTACGAATGTAGTCCCCGGTCTCCTGGAATCGAATGATTTCCAAAAATAAATCAGAGTCGGGCCCGGAGAGATCCCGCCAAATCGGGGCGGCTTCAGGACCGGCATTGTAGGCAGCCAGGGTTGTAAAAAGGTCATCGTTAAAACGCAAGCTTTGTTGCTGCAGGTAGGTTGCGCCCAGGGTTACACTCACGATTGGACGGTAAAGATCACTGGAGGAGTAATTAGGCGGCCATCCGAGCAGGCCAGAAATATACTCCCCGGTATCCGGCGTGATTTGCATCAAACCACGCGCCCCAGCGCTGGAACGAACAAATCCCTCAAAAAGGCTTTCCTGGCGAATAACGGAGAACAAGAAAAGTGGATCAACTCCAGCCTGTTGTGCAGCAGGTAGTACCAAATCCTGATAATACAAACCATAACGAACGTGATTAAAATAAGCAGGCGCAGCCAGGGTCTGTGCCTGGGTGATCATCCCTGCCAGGGTAAGCACCTGGCGGATTGAGAAGATGGCCGGACGATACAGGCCCAGATCGAGCATGTAGTTACCCAGACGGAAGGAATCAGCCGGAATGTCCTGAACCGAAGTGCGTAAATCCTCAAATTCCAGGCGGGCTTCATCCAGCAAGCCAAGATTCCATAACTCGGTCCCACGAACCAGGCGCGGCATCCGAACCCAGGGCACCGATTGTGGTCAGGTCGGTATCGGTGGGCAAATTGAACGTCACGCGAATCCAGGCTTCGGCCTGTGTGCGCTCAGCGGGCAACTCCACAGTAAAATCAGTGGCGGGAGGCGGGGAAAAGGCAGATCGTTTGAGGAGCATATCCTGCGAACGCAGGCTGTAATACCCGGTAGGGTCCAGGGAGGCGGCCTGCTGCCAGCTTGATAAAGCGGAAGGATTGTCTCCAGAGATCTGCTGGGTTTTCCCGATCCAGAAATAGGCACGCGCCTGGTCGTCGACCGAAGTCGAAAACTGCAAATCACGCTGAAAGGTCAGCAGGGCCTGTGCGTAATTCGCATCCCGGTAACGGGCGATCCCAGCCCAAAAAAGTGACTCGGGGACGAGGTCGCTATTGGGATACTCATCCGCAACCCGCTCCCAGGTCTGGGCTGCTTCTTCCAATTTACCACCCCGTTCCTGGATGCGACCGGCGTCTTCCAGATAGATCGGGGCGTTGGGATCGGTAGGAGCTTGTTTAACAAAGGTAACCAGAGTCTGTGCGGCAGTATCAAATAGACCCAGAGAATACCATTGTGCGTAAGCGAGACCTGGTACGGAAGCATTGCCGTCCCAGGCAGCTGCCCAATGAGAATTCTCCGGGTAATTTTGAATAAAGAGCGTCCAAGATTGGATGGCACTTTCATAATCGCCCATTCCAAAAAGCGCCAGGCCTTTGTAATATAGGGGAGTTCCGTCATTGTCCGGATTTGCAGCGATATAGCGTTGGAAGGCATCCACTGCATTGCCGTTTTGACCGGCGAAATAATCCACCAGGCCCCGGTTGAGGTCATCCACCGGGATATTGTCATTTACCAAGGCAACCAGCGCAGAATACGAATCGTAGGCGAGTGGATATTTGTCCACGGCATCCAAAAAGTTTTCATACGCCAGATCTGCCTGGCCGAGCGAAAGATGCAAACGACCGGTCAACAGATCGATCTGCGCTTTCAAATAATCATTGGAACTAGCCTGTGAGATGGACTCGTACATAGAAAAGGCGGTGGTACTATCCCCTGAACTGGCATAGGCCTGGGCGACTTTGATCTGCAGGGCAGAATCGTCGCCGATATGCGAAGCTGCCAGGGCAGCTTTATAGGCAGTGATTGCGTCAGGAAAATCACCAGAGGCAGCATACGCATCCCCGAGTCGTTCCTGAACATAATAATCTATCACGTCTGGCTTTAAGGATAGGTAAGAATTATATGAATTAATGGCTTCCGAATATCTTTCAAGGGACATGTAAATATCACCCAGCAGGAAATAACCCCTGGCGACATCCGGTTGGCCCGGGAAATTGTTGATCAGGTCGCCCAGGTCTGTTAAAGCCTTGCCACTATTTCCGATCGCATTATCCACCTGACCGAGACCCCAAAGAGCGGCGGCTTGCACCGCTGGATCCGTGGAACCGGAAAAAGCTGCCTGATATTCCGATTGGGCACGATCAAAATCACCGTCGAAAAGAGCCTTATCCCCGGTCTCAAGATGCACTTCCGGATTCGGTGTGGGAGAGGGCGTAAATGTTGGAGAAGGGGAGGAAGTCGGAGTGTAATCAGGGAGCTGATTGGGAGCTGGTGTAACGGTGGAAGTGGAATTCGGGGATTGGGGAGCGGAAGAACATGCGGCCAAAATCAGGACCATCGCACAGGCAAAGAGTTGGTTCTTAATCATTACAAGCGTTATAATTTAGAAGAGAGGCCGTGTCAATGCCTTTCGGCAAGAGCCGGAAATGCGTGTAACCAGCGATAATACCATTTAACATAAGGAATATCTAAAGGACTCGATGCGAACCGTATTTTGGGATTATAAAAACAAGCTATTGCGTATGATCGACCAGCGTCGTCTGCCGGGCAGGCTGGAAGTGGTTAGTTTTCATACCTGCAAAGAAGTAAGCGAGGGAATCAAGAATATGACCGTTCGCGGTGCGCCGGCAATTGGAGCGGCGGCTGCTTTTGGATTTTCCCTGGCAGCAAAGACATCCACGGCTCAAACGGTTCCACAACTGCTCTTCGATCTTGAAAAAGCTGCAGTAGAATTAAAAAACTCCCGTCCGACGGCAATAAATCTGGGCTGGGCAGTTAACCGGATGTTGCGGGAGACAAGAAGCTTTTCTGACGTGAAAGATCCGGTGGCGTTAAAGACGAAAATACTTGAAAGTGCGCAAAAAATCGCAGATGAAGACGTGGAAATTAACCATCGGATGGGTCGTTACGGAGCAACCCTGATCGAGGATGGAGATACTATTATCCATCATTGCAATACAGGCGCGTTAGCCGTGGTGGATTGGGGAACAGCCCTGGGTGTTGTTCGATCGGCACATGAAGAGGGTAAACATGTTCACGTGCTGGTGGATGAAACCAGACCGCGCTTGCAGGGGGCGCGGTTGACTGCCTGGGAATTACAGCAATATGGCATCCCCTTCGAGATAATCAGCGATAATATGGCCGGATATTTCCTGCATTCCGGCCAGGCGCAGAAGGTACTTTTCGGCGCGGACCGAATCGCAGCCAACGGAGACGTGGCCAACAAGATCGGCACGTATATGCTGGCATTGGCAGCCCACGACAACCAAATCCCTGTGTATTGTGTGGCACCGACCTCGTCGATCGATCTTACCCTGGCCGAAGGGAGCTTAATCCCGATCGAAGAACGGGACTCGGAAGAAGTACTGGGGTTGGAATTCCATGGGGAACGGGTGGCACCAAAGGGAGCCAAAGCCCGCAATCCAGCTTTTGACATCACTCCTAACCGATTAATCACTGCGATTGTCACTGAAAATGGAGTTGTGTATCCACCATTCAAGGAAAACCTCAAGACATGCATGGATGGATCAAAATGACATCTCTTTGACAATCCTATCATCCCGTGTTAAACTCTATAATTGTATTTTGGCGCTCTCAAAAGAGGGCGCTTTTTCCTGCCAAATTCATTCTTTCGAGGTTCGCATTGAATATTCTCCTGACTGGCTCTGTCGCGTATGATTACCTGATGACCTTCCCTGGTAAGTTCAAGGAGCAAATCCTGCCTGAACGATTGGAGAAAATCAGCCTTTCGTTCCTGGTGGATTCAATGTCACGCCAGCGAGGCGGGATTGCACCGAATATCGCATACTCCATGGCACTGCTTGGGCAACACCCACGCGTCATGGCGACGGTCGGAGATGATTTTACGGAATACCGGCAATGGCTGGAAAGTAAGGGTGTCGACACCAGTTTGATGCAAGTCATCCCGGGGGAATTTACCGCATCGTTTTTCGCAACCACCGATCAATCAAATGCCCAGATCGCAAGTTTCTATCCGGGGGCAATGGGTAAGGCAGCTGAACAGAGCCTAAGGGATGTGACTAATTCTCCAGACATGGTCGTGGTATCACCGAATTCCCCGGAGGCGATGACCAAATTTGCTGAAGAATGCCGGGCATTGAAAATCCCCTATCTATATGACCCCAGCCAACAGATCCTACGTCTGGAAGGACCGGAACTGTTGCGGGATATGGAAGGGGCCCATTTCTTTTTTGGCAATGATTACGAATTTGAATTGCTTTCGAAAAAAACCGGTTTTGACCTTAAGGACATGTTGCAGCATGTCGATGTGATCGTGGTCACACGCGGCAAGGATGGTTCGTCAGTTTACGCCGCCGGGATGGAGTACAATATCCCGGTTGTACCAGAGGTGCAGGTGAAAGACCCCACCGGTGTTGGTGATGCCTATCGGGCGGGCTTTTTAACAGGATATGCACATGGCTGGGGCTGGGAATTGTGTGGCCAAATTGGTTCACTGGCAGCAACGTATTGCCTGGAACAAAAAGGACCGCAGAGTCATTCCTTCACCAGACTGCAATTTGTAAAACGATTTCGGCAACATTTTGACGACAAGGGTCTTTTGGACGGGATGATCTTGTAAGGACCGCAAAAATCTATCTGGAAAATATTGAAGTAACTATTTTGAATAAGGGTGAGATTGTCATTTATAAACAAAGAGAAATCCGATCCTTGATTTTCGAACAGAGATAACAATTATTATTTTGGAGATGAAAATGAGCAATTACGATATCAAAGATACCAGTCTGGCAGAAGGTGGTCGACGTCGGATCGAATGGGCCGAACGTGAAATGCCGGTCCTGCGCACAATTTTGGAGCGATTTCAAGAAAGAAAAGCCGCTCGAAGGGATTCGACTTTCCGCCTGCCTACATGTGACAACCGAGACCGCCAACCTGGCACGCACACTGGTGGCCGGAGGGGCCGACCTGGTGTTGACTGCATCCAACCCACTATCCACCCAGGACGATGTCGCCGCAGCGCTGGTAAATATCTACGAAGTACCGACCTACGCTATAAAAGGCGAAGACAATGTGACTTACTACAAACATATCGGCGCGGCACTGGACCACAAACCGCACATGACCATGGATGACGGAGCCGACCTGGTCTCGACCATTCATAA
Source organism: uncultured Chloroflexia bacterium (assembly GCA_963814135.1). Classification (GTDB taxonomy): domain Bacteria; phylum Chloroflexota; class Anaerolineae; order Anaerolineales; family Villigracilaceae; genus UBA877. Next base: position 1,096,335 of record CAWFBZ010000008.1, read on the forward strand.
GGAACGACGGGAACTGATTCCGAACATTATCGGCGGCACTGAGGAAACCACAACTGGCGTCATCCGCCTGCGTGCCATGGCAGCGGATGGGGCGTTACAATTCCCCGTCATCGCAGTGAACGACGCCATGACCAAGCATTTCTTCGACAATCGATATGGCACCGGTCAATCCACGCTGGATGGGATCATCCGCGCAACCAACGTGCTGCTGGCTGGAAAGAATTTTGTTGTGGCCGGTTATGGCTGGTGTGGACGTGGCCTGGCATCCCGAGCACGTGGAATGGGGTCCCTGGTCATCGTAACCGAAGTGGATCCCCTAAAGGCGTTGGAAGCCGTCATGGATGGTTTTCAGGTTATGCCCATGATGGAGGCTGCCAAGATAGGTGATATCTTCTGCACACTGACCGGCGATATCAATGTAGTGGATACCCATCACTTCGAACTGATGAAAGATGGGGCAATCGTCGCTAATTCCGGGCATTTCAACGTGGAAATCAACATCCCGGGGTTGGTCAAGCTTTCCAAGGGCGATCCAAAATTGGTGCGACCTTTCGTCGATCAGTATGAGACCAAGGATGGTCGGAAGATCAATATTCTTGGGGAAGGCCGGTTGATCAATCTGTCCGCTGCTGAAGGACATCCTGCGTCTGTAATGGATATGTCCTTTGCTAACCAGGCACTGGCAGCGGAATACATGGTCAAAAACGCCAAGACTTTGGAGAAACGGGTTTATTCCGTCCCTGCAGATGTGGATGCGGAAATCGCACGTATCAAACTGGCTGCGATGGGAATTAAAAATCGACGTTCTAACACCTCAGCAGGAAAAGTATTTGAATTCATGGGAAGAAGGCACCTAAAATTGCTCAAAATCAGTGGTTGTTTGTAATTACTGATCGATAAGGTGAATTATGATTGAATTAGCCTCGTGGACAATAGTCTGCGAGGCTTTTTGTTAGCCAATTGATGGCAGGGGAATAGGTTCAATTCTCTGTTGGTAGTATCATCGACTGCATACAAATCTTGCAGGATAAGGATCTTCATGATCAAAAAAATACGAGAACCCGTCAACGGACTGACACATCTTGGGGGAGCGATATTAGCCATGATTGGAATGGTGGTGATGATCTATATAGCCCGCGGTTCAGCCACGAAAGTCATCGCAGTAGTGGTATATGGAATTGGCTTGATGAGCATGTTTTTAGCCAGCGGCATATACCACTCGGCAATTGTAAAACCATCCACTTTGCAGAGCTTGCGAAAACTCGACCATTCGGCAATTTTCCTATTGATCGCAGGAACCTATACGCCCTTCTGCGTGATCGCCTTCAGCGGATTTTGGCATTGGGATTTGCTGGCAATCATCTGGGCAATTGCTGCCATAGGGATCGTGGTCAAAATTTTCTATCCCAATACTCCTCGCTGGCTGCACGTATTGATATACGTGATCATGGGCTGGTTGTGCGTAATGGCGGCACCTCAAATGCCGTCCATATTACCGACCGGCGCAATATTCTGGCTGTTCGCAGGCGGCGTTATCTACACACTGGGGGCACTTGTGTATGCCACAAAGAGTCTCGACTTCTGGCCGGGCAAATTCGGATTCCATGAAGTCTGGCACATCTTCGTCTTGCTGGGGGCGTTGGCGCATTTCATTGCGATCATGACTTTATTGGTAAACCCGGTGATTGTGTAGCGGCAGACTTTTCCACATAATCACTATATCCACCTATATATTCCCTGACCCGTCCATTTTCCAAGTTTAAGATGCGATCGACTGTCCGGTCGAGAAAATAGCGATCATGCGAGATAACCAGGACCGTACCGACGAAATCTGCCAAGGCGTTTTCCAGCACTTCGGCGGATGCGATATCGAGATTGTTGGTAGGTTCATCCAGTAACAAGAAGTTGGCACCAGAAAGGACCAGAAGGGCAAGTTGCAAGCGCGACCGCTCGCCACCGGAAAGAGTGCTGACCTTTTCGGTGGCCTGGTTATAAGTGAACAGGTAGCGCAGCAGGAAGGCGACTGCATTGGATTCACTCATTTCCCCAGCGCGACGGACTGTGTCCAGGAGCGATTTATTGAAATCAAGGGTTTCGTGTTCCTGGGCATAATAGCCAACTTTGATACTGGGTCCAATCTTGATATCGCCAGCATCCGGAGTTTCGGTACCGAGAACAAGCCTAAGCAAAACGGATTTACCAGCGCCGTTTGGCCCAATCAGACCAACCCGTTCACCGTGGCAAATCATGAAATTAACGCCAGCCAGCACCGGGCGTCCATACGATTTTGTCACATCCACGAGTTCCAAAACCTGGTTGGAGCCGCGCCATCCGTTAAGTTCCAGACCCATTTTTCGCCGTTCAAGGACCGGGCGATCGCGCCTGTCCACCTTTTCCAGGCGCGTTTCCATCGAATGGACACGACTGGCGAATTTGTCGCTGACCTGCACCCATAAGCGATAGCGTTTCAAGGCCATTTCCATGCGCGCAATGGCGCGCTGCTGGATTTGGAAGAGCTCCTCAGCGCGTGCCATGCGTTCTTGCTTGTCCAGGATATATTCAGTATATGTGCCGGGGAAGGTCGCAAGGTGGCCATCTTCGATCTCGGCAATATGGGTGACAACTGCATCCAATAAATAGCGGTCGTGGGAGACGAGTACCACTGCACCCGGATAGTCGATGATCAACTTCTCTAGGTAAGCCTTGCCGGGCAGGTCCAGGTGATTATCAGGCTCGTCGAGCAAGAGCACGTCCGGGCGAATGAGCAGCAAACGCGCCAGACCAATCAGCTTTTTCTGCCCGCCTGAAAGCACGCCAACCGGTTTGGAAAAATCTGTTTCCGGTAACCCAAGACCAAGCAGGAGTTCCCTTACCCGATCTGGATAATCATCCCCGCCCAAGGCGTTATATTCGACCAGCGTCTTATCATGCCGTTCGAGTACGCGCGTGAGGGCCTTTTCGTCCGAGTAAACAGAAGGATTGCCCAGTTGCTCCTCGAAGGTGGCGAGGTCCCGTTCGAGTTCGGCCACGCGCGGATTTCCATCCAGTGCGAGTTGAAATGCCTGCGCAGACGGGTCGAACTCTGGCTGTTGAGGCAGGTATCCCACTGTTACGCCTTTGGCGCGTGCGATAATACCACCGGGTTCGGGGAAGTACTCCCTGATAATGAGTTTGAACAGGGATGACTTACCTGCGCCGTTGGGTCCTACCAATCCGATTTTTTGATCGTGCTGGATTTCCCAGGAGAGATTGCTAAAAATGGTTTTCGCTCCCAGAATGAGGGTGAGATTGGATAAGCTGATGGATATCATTTCAATTCCTTTTCAATGCATTTTTTACCATAATACATTCTGAAAAATCAAAATTTCCGTGGACTTAGTTTCGAAATAAAAAAATGCCGCAGGACTGGCCTGCGGCATGAGAAGTGCATGGATATAAACGCTAGATTAATTCTCGGCAGGCAACAGGCGCGATTCCAGGAACCCCGGCAGAGATGAAACCACTGACCACGATGAATGGCACAAGAGAATTACTGCGATTGGCATGAATCATAACGGCGGCATTATATCACAAGAAAACTTCCCCTGCTCAAATCCCTTACTATCTGATAGAATATAGGCCGCACGCCGAAATTCTTCGATCACGCTCAAGACGAGCCTCGGCCACTCTGGTCGGGGTTTTTTATCGTCAAATGCCAATCGCTTATTGCTAAATACTGGATGAATAAATTATGCTGAAAGAAAGAACCGATCTTAGAAATATCGCCATCATTGCCCATGTGGACCATGGAAAAACCACACTTGTGGATGGGCTTTTACGCCAATCTCATACGTTCAGAGATAATCAGCAGGTGGCCGAACGCGTGATGGACTCGAACGACCTAGAACGCGAGCGCGGCATTACCATCCTGGCCAAGAATACCGCCATTACCATCCCGGATCCCCAAACCGGTGAAGTGGTGAAGATCAACATCGTGGATACCCCCGGTCACGCCGACTTTGGAGGCGAGGTGGAACGGGTCATGAACATGGTGGATGGTGTGCTGCTTCTGGTGGACGCGGCCGAAGGGCCAATGCCACAAACCCGGTTTGTTCTTAAAAAAGCGCTTGAAATGGGGCATAAAGCCGTGGTCGTGATCAATAAGGTCGACCGCAAAGATGCCGAACCGGAACGAGTTGTCAACCAGACGTTCGACCTGTTCATCGAACTGGGGGCAACCGACGAACAAGCAGATTTCCCAATAATCTATGCCCAGGCGACGAGTGCGCAGGCAGGATTTACCCCCGAGCTTGGTCCGGACTTGCAGCCATTATTTCAGACGATATTGCGCCACATCCCAGCTCCTAAAGTGGACATGGAAGCCCCATTACAAATCCTGATAACAACCCTGGGCTATGACGATTACCGGGGTGTTACAGCTGTCGGGCGCATCCACGCAGGATCCATTGTGGCGGGTCAAGCGCTGACGCGCTTGAAAGTGAATGGAGAAAGCGTACCGGAACGCGCCAGGTATCTATATATTCACCAGGGCTTGAACAAAATCGAAGTGGAGCATGCTGAAGCAGGCGAGATCATCGCATTGGCGGGTTTGGAGGGGATCGCCATCGGAGAAACCCTGGCCGACCCGGAAAATCCCGTTGCATTACCGACGATCCAAGTGGAAGAACCGACCGTTCGAATGACGTTTGGTGTAAACACCTCCCCATTCTCTGGCAGGGAGGGCAAATGGAGCACTTCGCGGAAATTGCGTGAGCGATTGTTCGACGAATTACGGACAAATGTGGCCTTGCGGGTAGCCGAAACAGAATCTTCGGATACTTTCCTGGTATCCGGGCGAGGCGAATTGCATCTGGCAATCTTGATCGAAACCATGCGTCGGGAGGGATATGAATTTCAGGTCTCCAGACCGGAAGTGATTTTCCATCTAGCAGAAGACGGTACACAGCTTGAACCTTATGAAGAAGTCCATATTGAAACCAGCCCTGAAACAGTGGGTGTGGTGGTGGAAATGTTAGGAGGGCGGCGCGGTAAGATGATGGATATGCAGGATACCGGTCAGGGAAGTGTGAGACTTGTTTATATTGTCCCGACTCGCGGTCTTCTGGGTTTCCGCTATCAATTCCTGACCGCAACACGCGGAATGGGCGTGATGAACGCCCTATTTCATGGATACGAAGAAATGGCCGGACCTATGGCCCAACGCTCCACCGGATCCCTGGTTGCCTGGGAGGTTGGGGATACAACCGCATATGCCTTGAAAAGCGCTGAAGAGCGTGGGAACCTGTTTTACGGCCCAGGTGTGGCAGTATACGAAGGGATGGTGATTGGAGAAAATGCGCGTCCGGGAGACATTCCAATCAATGTTTGTCGGAAGAAGCATTTGACCAATATGCGCTCCTCGCGTGGCGATATGGAAATTCGACTCACGCCGCCACGCCAGATGAGCATCGACGAGGCGATAGAATACCTTGCCGACGACGAACTGCTTGAAGTGACCCCTGTTTCGTGGAGGATTCGAAAGCGAATCCTTAATACGGATGAGAGGGGTAAACAACAGAAGAAAACCAAGGATGCACTGGAAGAGTAAAAAAATCCCGCAGGATGATAACCCTGCGGGATATTTCCTAGTTTTGTAAGGAAGTTAAAAATTGGAGGAAAGTAATCTCAGGCGGGTTTGACTTTTACAACTTGTGAGTGAGTAAATTTTACCAAGTCGGAAGGAGATAGTTCAAAAACCGCATTTGGAGCCCCAGCTGCCGCCCAGATAGTGGGAAACTGCAGCAAGTCTTCATCAGTGTAGGTTTTTAATGAGCTGATCAGACCAACCGGTGGAACCCCACCGATGGCAAATCCAGTAACGTTCCTGACAAAATCCGGGTCTGCACGGTCGATGGGTTCCCCTGTAAAGGAGCTGATTTTCTTTTCGTCCACGCGATTAGCCCCACTGGTCAGCACCAGAATCCCGTGATTACTCGAGCGCCCTTTGAAAATCAACGATTTAACAATTTGACCCAGCTGACAACCGATCCGGTCGGCGGCTTCTTGAGCAGTCCGTGTACTCCCGGTGAATTCAACCACAATGGAGCTCGAGCCAAGGCTCAGAAGAACATCCTGAATTTTTTGGGCAGAAGCACTAATCGATGACATTGATTAACTCCTTAATGCGCAAATTGAGTTGGTTTTCATTGATATTCGAAAGTAACCAGACAGCCTTAGTGCCAGTTGCCACGTACTGTATATCGAAACCGGCTAATTTCATCGCCTGATGGAAATATTTGGCATCAAATTACTCCTGTGGGCTTGTTAATGGCAGAACGACCGTAAAAGTACTTCCTTCACCTGGAGAACTTACCAACTCAATTTCCCCATTCATCAAGGTGGTTAATTGGCTCACAATAGTCAATCCCAGCCCAGACCCCTCGGTGGCTTTTTTCCCGTCCACCTGTTGGAAGGGTTCAAATATTGAATTTATAGCCTCCATTGGTATTCCAATCCCCGTGTCTGCGACCTGGATAGCCCAATGAGTATCATCAAATAGAAAGAACCGAACCTTGATCGAGCCTTTTTCGGTGAATTTTATGGCATTGTAAACGAGATTATTCAGGATTTGTTTTAGCCAGTACGGATCTGCGATAATATGGTCGGGAAGGTTGGAATCCAATTGAGTCTCAAATGCCAGACCCTTCTTATTGACCATAAAGCCCACCGCGGAGGTAATTCCTTCTGCCAAATCTGCTGGCTTGAACGCGCTTGGTCTTATGATCACCCGTCCAGTATCCAATTGGGCCTGTCCAATAAGATTGTTTACAAAAACCAGTAAACGATTGGCGCTATCCAGGATGCTGCCCGCGGCATTTTCCTGTTCCGTGTTGACGGGACCTAGTACTCCAGTTTGCAACATTTCTGAATAACCCATGATCGTCCCTAAGGGAGTACGCAGATCATGGCTTACACTCGCAAGCAATTGTGTTTTCATGTGATTTGCTTCGACCGCCTGCTGGTGAGCTCGTTGGAGTTCTTCTTCGATGAGTTTGCGCTTCGATATATCTTGTTTAATGGCTATAAAGTTCGTTATGATCCCACCAGGTTAAATCAGCGGTGTAATGGTCATTTCTTCATAATACTCGCTGCCATCCTTCCTGCGGTTGACCAATTCACCACGCCAAACTTTACCAGAGAGGATCCTTTCCCACAATTCTTGAAAATATTGCTTACTTTGGTGACCAGAATTTAAAATACTGGGAATCTTTCCAATTGCCTCCTCGCCGCCAAACCCAGTCAAACGTGTGAAAGCCGGGTTTATCCACTGGATTTTTCCTTTATCGTCAGTAATGACTATTCCATTTTCGGCAGCTTCGAGAGCCGTCACCTGTAGCAACATTTGGGATTGCGCCAGCTTTTGGTCGGTTATATCGGTCAACATGGCGATGTGACCAATTACTCGACCGATATGATCCATAACCGGGGCAATTCTTAAGCTGTAAATACGGCGATCGGGTCCCTGGCCGAAGGTGATTTCGTGATCGAGTTCGAAGGCAGTGGAGGTCTCTGCATTCCATGTGTTCCATTCCGGAATAAGGTGATTTATGTCCTGCCCAATGACCTGAGTGCCTTGCTTTTGGAAAATAGTTTGAGCAGAAGGGTTGATTTCGACAACGCGTCCTTGTAAATCTGCAACGACAACGCCATCATGCATTGCATTAAATGCCACACTTTGGGTTAGGGGAAGAACATCCAATAATTTGTAATGACCAACTCCAATCTCGATAGTAACGAGAGTCAGCGTGAACGCCAATGGCGTCCAATCCAATCCGGGATTGGTTATATAGAACAGGTTACTTATCCATGGAATGACCAATCCGATCAGCATAATATTGCCTGAGCACGGTAGACATTATGCCGGTGTGTAGCGATCTGGATGAAAATCAGGGTGGCGATGATGAGAAGGATGTATGAGTAAATGACATTAACGTAATACCATGGTCCCTGCCCAACAGTTATTGGACCAATGCCAGTAACGGGAATTTGAAGGGAAGACCATAGTAAGTGATGCCAATCATTTGTAACGGCCATAAAAAAGGAGATGCTTGGAATCACGATAAATAGCCAAAAACGGCCACGGTCCAACCATTTTGAGCGCCCGCTGTAGACTAATGTAAATGCAAAGATTGCAAGTGAAACGAATGGAATCCCCAGATATTCTGTTTTTAACCAAAATACCTTGTCGATTGGATTTTCGAGCGCAATTTCGAAGGCATACGAAATCGACCAGATCGCAACACTAATTATTGCCCAAATCAAATAATATGCGCTGGGTGTTTTCCGAACAGTCCACAAGCGCGCAACCAAATAAATGGATAAGGCAAATCCAAGAACGAGGAAGGTTATATAAATATAAAAATACAACATGGGTAATTACAAAGCCTATCTAATAATTACTATATCTGGTGTTTCGTAAGCATTGCGAATGTGTTCTGCGTGACCGTGGAATAAATCCATATCTTCAGCCTCAGTCACCGAGAAGAATCCGGCATCCGTGGTCTCATCACTTATGGACAATATTCCATCGACAAATTCGACGACAAAAGCGAGAACAATAACATGGGCCTTGTTTCCATCCGGATAGATGGTTAATCGATTCGGGTCACTATAAACCCCACTCATCCGAACCACCCTGACCCGTAATCCAGTTTCTTCGAAAACCTCACGTTCACACCCCTCCCGAACCGATTCTCCTGGATCAATCATCCCACCAGGTAAACACCATTGACCGTTGTCAGTTCGACGTGTTAAGAGGACGTGCTCCCTACCTTTATCGAAAAGCACCGCAGAGCATCCCAGCCGCAATTCACCTTGTTTACCGATATGATCGCCGACGTTCACTTGGGTTGGATGATTAACGGATAAAGACTTCATTTTGGTCACCCAACGTATCCATGATAAATTGTCTATGGTGCAAGAGCATATCCATGGATTCAATATCATGGATAGGAAAATATCCAATCTCGGTTGTTTCATCACTTAATATTGGTTCTCCACCCAGTAGCCGAACCTCAAAGTTTAAGGTTATGATCTGAAATTGATTGCCATCGTCGTAGATGACCAGCCTATCCGGACTGCTGAAAACACTGGTCAGTCGCTCAACATTGACGATGAGCCCGGTTTCTTCCCGGGTTTCCCTTATACAGGCTTCGCTGACACTCTCTCCGGCTTCAACTCCGCCACTTGGCAGGCACCATTGCCCGTTATCAGTGCGACGAGTCAGGAGCACTTTATTTCTACTCTTGTTGAAAAGCACTGCAGAACAACCCAACCGAATTCTACCTTGTCGCCCAATTCGATCGCCATTAATTATCTGCATAATCCTGTCCTTGCATCATCTTGTTTATTGCACCTCAGATTGGAAATCCCCCCATCGGTTTTTATATCGGAAGAAGGAAAATGCGAGCGTTGGAATCAGGCTGCGGAAGGATCGAGATCTATTTTCATTACCGGTCAAGCTATGAACTACCGACACCAGATTTCAGTGACAACTCTCATACCATGCGGCATTCCCTAATTATACAGGATGTTCAAACTGGACAAATGTGCCATTGCGCAGGTCGAGTAGCGCTTGCTGGATTTGTTCGCGAGTATTCATTACGAAGGGGCCATAAGGAACAATCGGTTCTCCAATAGGCGCGCCAGCCATGAGCATGAAACGAACCGGCGAATCTCCGGAGCGTACAGCCAATTCTTCCCCATTATCGAATACAGCCATTTTCGTCGCCATTACCTCCTGGTCGCCAAAATACGCCTGTCCTTCAAAAATGTAAGCAAGAACTGTATGAAAGGCAGGTATGGGAATGTTGAACACCGCTCCAGGGTCGAGAGAAACCTCCATGTATGTCGGGTTGGCCGCAATTTCTTCCACGGGCCCATTGACACCTGCCAATTCCCCGGCTACCACGCGAGCTTGCCAGCCCAGTCCTTTTGCGGATGGAATATCATTGGCAATGACGCCCTGGTAACGTGGCTTGATCATTTTTTTGGTTGAAGGCAGGTTTACCCATAATTGAAATCCAGCGATCACTCCATCCGGTCCGCGCCTAGGCATTTCCTCATGCAAAATTCCACTGCCCGCAGTCATCCATTGAATATCTCCCGGGCCGATAAGACCAGAATTACCCAGACTGTCACGATGGTTGACACTCCCCTTGAGGATATATGTAACAGTCTCGATGCCCCTGTGAGGATGCATGGGAAAGCCACGAATTGGCCCTTCAATGGGGTCATTAAAAGCAAAATGATCGAATAACAAGAAAGGATCAAATAAATTGGAAATGTTGGGAGAAATGGATCGGCGCAAGAGGACTCCCGCACCTTCGATTACAAATTGTGGATCGATTATTTCCTTAACAGAGCGGGTATTATTCATATAAAATATCTCCAATTAGGATTATTTTACCATTTTCATTATCATTTTGGTCCTGTAAAGGGGTTATCGTCAAAAATTAATAATCCTCTTTGGTCCCGATACACAATTGACAAATGATTAAATGAAAATAAAAAATGAAGGAATCCTCTTTGGACCCAATAGATCGATTTCATATTGAGCCCGGATAGAAATTTCAATTCTGGTGAATAACGGAGTCCTACAGATTGTCGTTTCCCGTTCGCTACCCTTGATAGGTCTTCAGGAAAACTTATTGTTATTACTATTGCCCCACGGTGAATTTGATAAAAAAGGATTGACCAAAAGGTATCCCATTTGCGTCGAAGGCTTGCCATTCGCTGAGATATTCCCCGGGTTCCAGCGGGGCGGTGAAGAGGATGCGAACGGTTGCTTGCATTCCAGCGCGCGCCGGGTAGAGCGCCTGTTCGGAGGCTGCACCAAGCGCATTCCCAGCAATCAAGCGGAGACGATAGCGACTATCCCAATTGCAATTCCCGTTATTTTGAACCAGCCAGCGTTTATCCAGCGAACTGCCCGGGGTAACGACGGTCCCATCTGGGAGGGTGAGGTCATCGATAAACAATAAATTATCCGTGCAGATAGGCGTAGCCGTCGGCGGTGGTTGCGTGGGTGGCTGAGTAACTGGCACGTCGGTTGGTTGTGCAATTACGGTTGTTTCCGGGGTAATCTGGGTAGGTGTTACAGTTATTGGCTCTGATGCGCTACAGGCAGAGCCCAGGATGCATAAAATTCCAACCTGTAGGATCGAAAAACAGATGGATACAAATTTTCGATCAAAGTTGTGTGTATCCATCTGTTCCCTAGAATTGCCAACGCATAATTTGTGGCGAATTATTCGTCCTCGACACTCTCTTCACTACTTTCTTCTCCGATGGCCAATGGGATGGCTATTCCACCACCATTAGCAGTCTGACGGATGTTTGCTTCAATTTCATTGGCAATTTCCGGATTTTGTCGAAGAAATTCCTTGGAATTCTCGCGCCCCTGTCCGAGACGTGTTTCTTCATAGGAGAAGAAAGCACCGCGTTTATCAACGATGCCTAGCTGGGTAGCCAAATCGATCAGATCACCAACTTTGGAAATGCCTTCGTTATACATGATGTCAAATTCAGCAGTCCGGAACGGCGGGGCAACTTTATTCTTTACTACTCGTACGCGAGTGCGATTGCCCACAATTTCGGCGCCAATTTTGATTGATTGAATGCGCCGCACATCCAGGCGGACCGAAGCGTAGAATTTCAGAGCGTTTCCGCCGGTGGTGGTTTCGGGATTGCCAAACATAACACCGATCTTCATACGAAGTTGATTGGTAAAGATGACGGAGGTTTTAGTCTGATTGATGGCTCCGGAGAGTTTACGTAATGCTTGCGACATCAGGCGAGCCATTGCGCCCATCTGGGCATCGCCCATATCCCCTTCAATTTCAGAGCGAGGAACCAGGGCAGCCACCGAATCGATCACAACGAGGTCCACTGCACCGGACCGAACCAAAGTCTCAGTGATTTCCAGGGCTTGTTCCCCCGTATCGGGCTGAGAGATCAACAGATTATCCACGTCCACCCCGCATTTCGCCGCATAGATCGGGTCGAGGGCATGCTCCATATCGACATAGGCGGCAGTCCCTCCGAGTTTTTGCACTTCGGCAACGATATGCTGGCAAAGCGTGGTTTTCCCGGATGAACTCAGGTCCATATATTTCAGTAATGCGACCACGCGGTATGCCGCCGATTCCAAGTGCTAGATCGAGGGACAGTGAACCAGTCGGGATTGCATCGATGGTCATTTTGTGAGCATCGCCCAGCCGCATGATCGATCCATCACCGTAACGTTTGACAATATCGCCGACGGCTTTGTCGAGCATTGCCTTTCGACCTTCATCCATTGAAGTGCCGGAAGTAGAATCAGATTTTTTAGCCATTTTTTCCTCTCTACTCTATATTTGATTAAAGTATAGCACACATGTTCGATGCGTCAAGGGATTTAAGGGAGGACCTTTGTCACAACAGACGGCGTGGGGGGCAAGCTGAAGTTATATGCGTTGAAACCGTAAAACCCGAAATATGTTACCTGACCTGGCAATATCTGGATATTGACCGGATTATTCCTCCCGGCGTATTGAACATTCAATTCATATACGCCTGCCGGCAGGTTTCCCAAGGTAAGGTTTTCGTTGTAGTAAGAATCGCTGTGGATGGTCGTATCACTGGCGTAAGTGTAAACCGTATACTTTTTACCTGTCTGGATATCTTTGAGGAGTACTGGGTAATTCTTAAGGGTCGATCCATAATCTGCCATTACCCGACCAACTAATACTCCGTACCCTTCGGGAGGTGCCAACCATAATTCTGGATTGCGCGTGTCAAAAAAATCGTTTTCTCCCAGCCGGACCTCGAAATGCAGGTGCGGGCCGGTGGTATTTCCCGTGCTCCCGACTTTCCCAAGCACTGCGCCGGTATCCAACCACTGGCCTACGACCACATCAATCTCATCCATGTGGGCATAAACAGTATAGAGGGGTTGATCCTGGTATCCGAAATCCTGGCGAATGGCAACCGCCAATCCGTAGGGATCGTTCAGCATATAGCGTGACCCAGTGTAGAGACCTATTCCAGCCCAGACTACTGTTCCAGGCCCTGCAGCCAGGACACTGGTGCCCCGAGGCGCAGGGATGTCAACCCCAGTATGGATGATGTCTGGCCCGAAAAACACGCCTCCGTAAAGATAGTCTATCTCCGGATCTCCAGGATATGCAGCGGCGATGGGAGCGGCGAAATAAAAATGATCATACGGTGACAGCGCCCAGGGAACTTTGTAAAGTGGAGGACGATATTCCGCTCCCGCAACGGGGATAACTGTTGGGAAAAATAGTTGCATTGCCCCAGGTGTGGCTGTGGGGAGGGGTTTGGGAGCCTCAGTAACCGGGAAAGGCGTCAAGGTCGTTTCAGATGATATTTTCGTAAAGACCATTGATGGAACAGCAGTGGGTGTGGCAGGAACCGGGGTTCTAGAAGGCATAGGGGAAACCACTAAGGTAGCAAGCACAGGCGTCAATTGATGCGCAGGAATGCATCCCGAAAGGATGATCATCAAGACTGGCAGGAGAAACCACTTGCGGTTCATGGCGTGTTGGTAGGGCGAAAGGTGGGAGTGGATGTAAACGTTGGCGTCTGGTACCAAAACGGTGTGCGCGTAGGTGTACGAGTTGGCGGAATAATTATTGTTGGGGTGACCAGACTTTCGGGTGGGTAAAGTTGGAGCATAGCAGATCTCCAGTCCAACCCTTGCGTAAAGGCGAGTTCATTGAACCGCGCCCCGGAATAATACGTACGCCAGTCGGGGAGAGCAGGAAGGCGTTCCCAACCATATTGAATGGCAAGAGAGGTCAGGTCAACCCAATAACCAGGTGGGATCGCGCTGGCTAATTTCCCCCCGTTTTCGTATCCAACCGAATTACCGGTGCGAGCCGAAAAATCCCATGGGACCTGGGTAAGCGGAGCACCCCGTGAGCCATCCTGCGCGGTAGTCCGCAGGAAAATACGCCAATAAGTCTGTTGACCGAAATCTTCGCGAACGATCGCCATCCAACCAGCCTGTATTTGAGCCGGGTTGAGCGAAAAGGCTCGCCCCGTGTAAAGCCAATCTTCTCCCAGTCCGGGATCGAGCGTGGTGGAGAGTGGCACGTAGGCATTTTCCAGGCTGGATAGGACATCCCAACCTGTTACCTCGGCCACCTGCGCGCGCAAAGCTTGAAATGAATTAAATGCCTGCTCATTGATCTGTGGGTAGGGCGCCTGGACGTCTGTGAGTTGGGTCAGCAAATCCCGGCCTGGCAGAGCACCCGGCAATGGAGTGCTGGATGAATCATATAAGGCAGTCGGTGTGAATTGAGCGGCACCAAGGAATAAACCGGGTAATTTTGCGTTCGTGACGCCGAAAGTCAATCCCTGCAAAGGACCGGGCAACAGCATGGGCGGAAGTTCAATCATTCCGGTGGTGGATGTCCCGGTCAGATACACCTGGTCTGGAGAAGACAGGCGTGTGGAAAGATGATTGTAATCCTGCCAAATTGGCCAATCTCCAGAACTCACCCAGCGAGCCGGAGTAGTCGGATTGCGTGTATCCCACACATAGATCCCTGTCAGGCCAGAGTCGGAATCCGTGGAAGCCCAGGCCAGCAGATTGCCATCCGGCGACCAGGCTGGGTGAGAGGCGACTCCCTGTGGAGATTGACTGATATTCTCGAACATTTTCTCTCCCGGGGAATCCAAATCGGCGACCCAAACCTGTGGAGTTCCACTGCGATTTGAGATGAAAGCGACCTGACGGCCGAGTGGCGACCATGCCGGCGAAGAATCTGCCGCAGTATTTTTCGTAAGCCCATAAACTTGAGGGGGGTCAGATAGCGATCGAATGTAAATATCCAAGTTGCCGTTCACATAAGTTTCATAAGCCAGATTCAACCCATCTGGAGACCAGGTTGGGGCCGCTTCGTATTCCGGTGTATCTGTCAAGCGGTCGACTGTTCCAGTGATCAGGTCAAGCAGATAAAGATCCCAATAACCACTTCGATTTGAAGAAAACGCGAGATATTTGCCATCCGGGCTGAGCGCTGGCGTGATATCGTCCCAAGTATTCGCGGTCAGGCGTGTAAAGGGCATGGATTCAGGGGAAAAGGTAAAAATATGGAAATATCCAGAGTCGGCCATCGATAGAAAAAACAGTCCCGCAGGCGTGGTTGCAGGAGTCTCGAAATCAGGTGTCGCTGTAATTACGTAAGGCGTTTGGGTTGGAGGATCAGTGGGGGTCGAACTGCGTGTGGGGGTATGACTGGGAGGGATGAAGCTAGAACTTGCCATGGGAGTTGGCGAGGATTGCGCACTGCAAGCCGAAAGGAATAAAAGCGAGGCGAAAGCAAAGTACAAGAGACGGGATAAAAATCTCGGGATGGATGTTTTTATACTGGATTGTCTGCTCATAAGAATTATTCGTTAGGGCCAGGATCTTCCACGATGAAGCTCTGTCGGTCGATTTCTCCAATCTCCGGATAAGATAGGCTGGCTTCCAATGTGTAATTCCCGACAGTTTCCACATTCCTGCGGAGATGCAGGGACAATTCCAACTTCCAGGTAGCCGGTTCTATTATGCTAGCAGAGGAAATTTCAGTTCCGGATGTATCGGTCAATTTGATTTCGATATCTGGACTTTTTTGAAAAGGGGTCATTTCCAGCGTGACCCGGAAATAATTCTTTCCAGGCACACGCTCGGCATGTAAGTCAATCAGGCGAGTCTCGTCGGGCGGGAAGCGTTTAATATTTGGGTCGTTAAGGAAAAACTCCATCCGGTAATTATAACCAGAAAACAGTAACCATACGGCTGGTATAATCCAGGCATGCCAGAAAAACTCAGTCACGTTGATGAAAAGGGTCGCATCCACATGGTGGATGTCGGTGAAAAATCGGAGACCGAGCGCGTTGCGATCGCACGTGGGGAAGTTGTAATGAAAATGCAGACGCTTGAATTAATCCGGTCTGGAGCTGTGAAAAAGGGAGATGTATTAACAGTGGCACAGATTGCCGGGATCTCTGCTGCAAAGCGTACATCGGAATTGATACCGCTATGTCATCCCCTGGCTCTCACACATATCGATGTGACTTTATCGTTGGACGATACCCTTCCAGGCGTCCAAATCGTGGCGACTGTGAAATTAATCGGGAAAACCGGTGTCGAAATGGAAGCACTAACAGCTGTCTCGGTCGCGGCGTTGACTGTTTATGATATGGCCAAGGCAGCCGAAAAGACGATGAAAATCCAGAACATCCGTCTGGTTGAAAAACATGGCGGTCGATCCGGAGATGTCATTAATGAATAATGTTGGATGGTTACGCCATTCCAGAAAAGATAACTCATGAGAATAAAAATCCTGTTCTTTGCCACCTTGCGAGATTACGTTGGTGAGAAGTCGGTTGAGATGGACGTCCCGGTGGGGACATCCGTAGTTGCTCTCAGAAAAATATTGGTCGAACGATACCCCAAAATGGCTTCCGCCGAAAAAACCATAATGACTTCTATCAATCGAGAATATGCTTCTGATGGGCAGGTTTTACCGGACAATGCCGAAATCGCCCTCTTTCCTCCTGTTTCAGGCGGGTAGAAATAACCATGGAAAACCCAACGATTATTTCGATCACAGAAGATGAACTTGACTTGGATGTTCTGTTGGCGCAGGTTACATTGTCGACCACCGGCGCAGCGGCGGTTTTTACCGGGATTGTCCGGGGGATCACCGGGCGTGGGGATCCCCATGAGACGCTATATCTCGAATATGAGGCATATGCCCCAATGGCAGAAGCAAAAATGCTCCAGGTGGCGGACGAGATCCGATCCCGCTGGGCTACCGTGGAGGGGATTGGTATCGTACAGCGAATTGGAAGGTTGAATCCAAAAACGCCGACTGTTCTGATCGTTTGCACAGCCGCACACCGCGATACGGGTGTGTTCGAAGCGGCGCGTTATGGAATAGACCGGCTGAAAGAAATCGTACCTGTATGGAAAAAGGAAGTAAGCCCCAGCGGTGAATTTTGGGTTGAAGGTGAATATATTCCCAAACCTGGAGAATAAGCATGCCCTTCCCGCTCGAAACGACCCGGCTGATTTTACGAAGCTTCCAGGACTCCGATCTCGAAGAGTTCCATAAATACCGTGCTCACTCACTTGTGGCTCGCTATCAAGGTTGGGAGGTCCCTTACGAACGGGAGACTGCCAAGTCATTTCTGGATGAAATGAAAACCACCCAAGCGGGTACTACAGGAAAATGGTTTCAGGCTGCCATCCATTTAAAAAACAACGAAGAAATAGTAGGGGACTGTGCATTCCATGTTATGACCAAGGATCCGCGTCAAGCGTTCATTGGGATTACCATTGCCCGACCATACTGGCGAAAAGGTATTGCGGGAGAAGCCTGTGCCCGTTTGCTGGATTACCTTTTTCGTGAGTTGAAATTACACCGGGTTGTGGCAGAGTGCGATGTCGAAAACGTTGCTTCGTGTGCCTTGCTTTCCAGTCTCGGTTTTCGGCAAGAAGCTCACCTGGTGGAGAATATTTGGTTCAAAGGGGGTTGGGGAAGTGAATACCATTTTGCGATGCTGGAGCGCGAGTGGACCCGAAGTTAGCACAAATTCAGGTCGTTTGTACCGTGTGTGGAGCTTCCTATCCGCATGAGGGAACCCCTTACCGTTGTCCTGATTGCGGGGGCTTATATGATATTCGCGGGGGTTTTCCCTTCGATCCAGACCTTGTCGATCCAACTTTACCAGGGATCTGGCGATACCGGCATACATTTCCTCTATCTTCAAACGATGAAATGGTCAACCTTGGTGAAGGAAATACTCCGCTGGTATGGGCGGAGGTTTCAGGGAGGAATGTTGCCTTTAAATGTGAGTACCAAAATCCAAGCGGCTCTTTCAAGGATCGCGGAAGTGCCGTATTGACAGCCTGGTTGCGATCTCGCGGGGTGACGAACGCGGTCGAGGACTCATCCGGGAATGCGGGGTCTTCCTTCGCGGCATACGCCGCCCGGGCAGGCATCAAGGCACGAGTGTTTGTTCCAGAGTCGAGCCTCCGGTCCAAAACGGAAGCAGATCGAGTTATACGGCGCGCAGGTTGTTCCAATTAATGGCTCAAGAAGTGATGTAACGAACGCTGTCAAGGGAGAGGCAGATGCGGGTACAGCCTATGCCAGTCATGCCTATTTACCAATTAATTTACCAGGCTACGGGACGATCGCATACGAAATTTTTGAACAATTGGGGGTGATGCCGGGTGCAGTAATTGTCCCAGCCGGGCAAGGTGGATTATTGCTAGGCATAGCGCGGGGTTTCGAAGCAATCCAAAAAAAAATTGGATCTGGTAATAAGCCCAGGATAATTGGCGTTCAAGTAAAAAGCTGTGCACCTTTATGGGCAATTTCCACAACCGGGAGAGATGATGCATCGTCTATGAATGAAATCAACTCTCTGGCCGAGGGTGTCAAGGTACGAAACCCTTTGCGGGCGCAGGCAGTTCTGGCTGTGGTTGCAGAAAGTCAAGGGAAGGTGTACGTTACCGGTGAGGAAGAAATACTTGTTGGTCGGAATGCATTGGCTCGGATGGGTTTTTATGTTGAGCCGACATCTGCCATTGTCTGGTCGCCACTAATTCATTTGATGGAAAAATTACCCGATCCGATCGTGGTCATTCTGACAGGTTCAGGACTTAAGAGCGGGTAAAATAATACATATTCTTGCAGAAGAGGACGGGTTCCATGGGTGATATTCAAGCATTCGGAAACAAACTCATCAGCAACCTTGAGAAAGTTATCGTAGGCAAACGGCCGACGATCGAGTCTGTGGTGGTGGGTTTACTATGCCAGGGACACGTACTTATCGAGGATGTTCCGGGTGTTGGAAAGACGGTCCTCGCACGCAGTCTGGCAAAATCGCTCGGATGTACTTTCAGCCGCCTCCAATTCACCCCGGATATGCTTCCCAGCGATGTAACCGGCGTATCGATTTACGATCAATCCAAACGGATTTTCGAATTCCGACCAGGACCGGTGTTTGCCCAGATTGTTCTTGTGGATGAAATCAACCGTGCTACACCAAAGACCCAGGCAGCCTTGCTGGAGTTTATGGAGGAAAAACAAGTGACAGTGGATGGTGTCACTCACCTGTTACCGAACCCGTTCATGGTTATGGCAACCCAAAACCCGATCGAGTACGAAGGCACATTCCCTCTGCCCGAAGCCCAATTAGATAGGTTCCTATTACGCGTCCGTCTGGGTTATCCTAGCCAACCGGAGGAGATCGAAATTCTGGACCGCCAGCAGTTGAGACACCCCATTGAAACGCTTGAAGCGGTTGTTGAAGTCCCCGAGCTTTTAGAAGCTATGGAAGACATCAAAAAAATCTACGTATCCATGCCGGTAAAGCGCTACATGGTGGAACTGGTAAACCGTACTCGCGAGAGTTCGGATGTTTATCTTGGTGCCAGTCCACGTGGGAGTCTGGCATTATTCCGTACTGGCCAAGCTGTGGCTGCCCTGGCCGGCCGTGATTTTGTCCTTCCAGATGATATCAAGGGAATGGCAGTGCCCGTACTGGCACACAGGGTGATCGTTGGACCTGCAGCCAGGTTGCGGGAATTGAGCGCGGAAAAAATAGTGGAAGAGATCCTCGAAAATCTTCCGGTACCTGGAGGAGACTACCAGGCTTCTTAGGATTATGAAGTTGTCGCATAGCTCGCGTTGGTTGCTCGTTGTTATTATTTTTATTGGTTTAGGTGGCTGGGTGATTACCGGCGAATTGGTATATACCCGCCTGGCATATCTTGGAATCATTATTGCGGGAAGCGCAGGTATCTGGACAATTTTTTCCATGCGAGGAGTTCGATTGAATAGGAAGACACGCACCTTGCGAGCCAGTATGGGAGACGTGTTTGAAGAATATTACGAAATCAAGAAAAATGCCTGGCCAGGGAGCGCCTGGTTGGAGGTGCTAAACCTTTCTGACCTGCCAAAGGCGTCAGGTTCAAGGCTGATGACTAGAATTGGCGCGCACCAATTGCGCTATTATAATGCACGGACCCTTTTGACAAAACGCGGCGCATTCTTGCTTGGTCCAACCACATTAACCTCCGGGGATCCTTTTGGCATTTTCAGTATCAAGAAACAGATATCGACATCCAATACATTGGTAATATTACCAATGACTTTCCCAATTTCACAATTTCCCCCGCCTCCCGGCTTGCTGCCTGGGGGAAAGGCTATCCGGCGGCGCACATCCGATGTGACTCCCCACGCTGCAGAAGTTCGGGAATATGTTCCCGGAGACCCAATGAAGCGCATCCATTGGCCCAGCACAGCCCATCGTGGACAATTCATGGTCAAAGAATTTGAACAGGATCCTCAATCAGATATCTGGCTATTTTTGGATGCCTACGGACCGGTACACGTATCTACCCCGGAACCGGAAATAGCCTATCAAAATGATAATCTATGGATTCGACGACCCAAAATCTCCCTACCAAAGGATACGTTTGAGTATGCGGTTAGCGTGGCGGCATCTTTGGCAAGTTTCTTTCTTGCGGATCGCAGGGCGGTGGGGTTGGCGAGCGCCACCGGTAGATTTATCGTTGTGCCGGCCGAACGCGGGGATCGGCAGATCCACAAAATCATGGAGACACTGGCTTTTCTTCAGCCAGATGGGTTAATCCCAATTCTTGGCCTGGTGACTGTCCAGGCAAAGCTATTGCCCATGGGTAGTGGGGTCATTTTGATCACCCCGTCTAGCCGTCCAGAACTGTTGCAAGCAGTCGATGACCTTCAGAGGCGTAACTTAAGACCGATCGTTATCCTGATCAAGGGAGAGACTTTTGGGGGACGGAGTTAGACTGAAAATATCGCTTCCAACCTGCTCTCCAGAAATATCCCAGTGTGCCAGATAGGTTTTGGTGATGATCTGGGGAATCAATTGGGTTCTCCAGCAGCATTCTTTCATAATTCCCTGGCAGGGCAATCACCCTTTCAGATGGGAAGATAAAATGGCTCCTATTATATGCCTTGATACGAAATTATCCGGACGCGTTGGTTCCATCGCATCTTATTTAATACCTTATTCCGGGGGAGCGATCCTGGTCGATCCAGGACCTGGGTCCACTCAAGAGAATTTAAAATCAGCCCTGGCGGAGCACGACCTGGTGCCCGAGCAGATATCGCATGTTTTGCTAACCCACATCCATTTAGATCATGCGGGGGCGGCGGGTTGGTTGGCTGGTTTGGGCGCCAGAGTACTGGTCCATCCCTTGGGTGCAGTACATATGCTGAATCCGGAGAAACTAATTGCCAGTGCAAGACGGATCTATGGGGATAAGATGGAGGAATTATGGGGTGAGTTCCTGCCGGTTCCTGCAAACAAATTGACGGAGGTTATGGATGGTGACCAGATAGAAATTGGAGAATTAGCCGTCCTGGCACTACACACTCCCGGACACGCAAACCATCACGTGGCATATCATTTCCAGGATACCTGTTTC
Organism: uncultured Chloroflexia bacterium; assembly: GCA_963814135.1. GTDB lineage: Bacteria > Chloroflexota > Anaerolineae > Anaerolineales > Villigracilaceae > UBA877. Next base: position 1,117,858 of record CAWFBZ010000008.1, read on the forward strand.
ACAGGTGACGTTGGGGGTGTTCGACTGGCCGGACCTCTTTATATAATGCTGCCATTTGTACCCCCGGAGACTGATTTTGAGAAATGGCGGGAAAGCCTGGATCGAATCCGCCAATTAAAATGTAAAAATCTGGCGATCACTCATTTTGGTATTTACGAAGATGCCCAGGCGCACCTGGCATTGGCCAGCCGAACTCTCGATGAAGTTGAGCGATGGTTGGAAAGTGTTATGCCAGATATTCCAGATGTAGATACATTGAAAACCAGATATGAATCCTGGCTGCACTCGCGCGGGATTACCTTGGGGGTGTCGGAAAATGTGCTGAACTCTTATGATTATTCCAGCCCCACAGGAATGGCTGCCAGTGGATTATTCCGGTACTGGAACAAAGTCAAACCACTAAATCGAGATAATTTTCCTCCGCCCATATTTCGACAGTAAGCACTTGACGGAAAACCCGCCCGGCTTGATACTTATAAAAAGAGGAGATTTAGGAATGGAACATTTTTTAGATATATTTGATCATTCGCCGGAAGAACTGCAGGATATCCTTGACCTGGCGGAACGTTTGAAGAAAGAGTATTTTTCCACGGGCAATCAACCGCTTTTCAAGGGGAAGGTTCTTGGAATGATCTTTCAAAAGCCAAGTTTGCGGACCCGGGTTTCATTCGATATGGCCATGCGACACATGGCTGGCGACGCATTGTATTTGTCCCCGAGTGAAATTGGTTTGGGGAAACGGGAATCCATAGCGGATGTTGCCCGGGTTTTATCTGGTTACGTCCATGCCATTATGGCACGCGTCTTCGAACACGAGCATGTCCTCGAGCTGGCAAAATGGTCGAGCATCCCTGTAATCAATGGGTTAAGTGATTTCAGTCACCCTTGCCAGGCGATGGCGGACGCGCTAACCATCCAGGAAAAATTTGGTAAAGCAAAAGGCTTGAATATAGTATATGTTGGCGATGGGAATAATGTGGCGGTTTCATTAATGCACATATCGGTTAAATTGGGATGGAACTTCTGTATTGCAAACCCGGAGGGGTACGACATGAATCCGCGGGCTGTAGAAATGGCCGAAGAATTCGCCAGCTCTTCTGGCAGCAATTTGACTTTTCTGCAAGATCCGCACGAAGCTGTGAAGCATGCTCAAGTAATCTACACGGACACCTGGACGAGTATGGGCCAGGAAGAAGAGACCGCCAGGCGCGAATCGGTGTTTCCGCCATATCAAGTGAATGATAAATTGGTTTCCGAAGCAGATAAAGATGTGATCGTGATGCATTGTCTGCCGGCCCATCGGAATCATGAGTTAACTGATAGTGTGGCCGATGGACCGCATTCCGTGATTTTCCCACAGGCGCACAACCGCCTGCATGCGCAAAAGGCTGTGCTGGCGCGCCTTTTTGGAGTTGCCTGAAACGCCAACCCTTCCTACTCATCATTCTGCAATTTGAACTGCCTCTCGACTGCGTGGCGCTCGGGGCGAAACCTGGCGTTTTGATTAGAGAAAGGTGGAACCATGAACACGCAGGAATATATTGAAATCGAAGATCTGTACGGAGCCCATAATTACCTTCCTCTGGACGTGGTCATCACGCGCGGAGAAGGTGTTTGGGTTTACGATGTTGAGGGAAAGAAATACCTGGATTGCCTGTCAGCCTATTCGGCACTGAACCAGGGGCACGTTCACCCGAAAATCCTGGCAGCCATGCTCGAACAGGCTGGACGACTCACACTTACATCGCGCGCATTCCGGAACGACCAATTACCCCTTTTATACAAGGAGTTATCCGATTTGACTGGATACGGAATGTCATTGATGATGAATTCCGGTGCAGAAGCAGTCGAGACTGCCCTCAAGCTCGCCCGAAAATGGGCTTATGCAGTCAAGCGGATTCCTCGTCATCAGGCAGAGATCATTGTCTGTGAGGGAAATTTCCATGGGAGAACCATCACTGAAATTTCATTTTCCAGCGAACCTCTCTACCGTGATGATTTTGGGCCGTTTACGCCTGGATTTGTCAGCGTGCCTTTCGGCGATACGACTGCGGTTCAAAAAGCAATCAATTCAAATACTGCAGCTATGATGGTGGAACCTATTCAGGGGGAAGGAGGTGTAATTGTCCCTCCGCAGGGGTATTTGAAGGAAGTATCTGAATTGTGCAAGGCGAATAATGTATTGCTGTTAGCCGATGAAATCCAAACAGGATTAGGCAGGACGGGTAAATTATTTGCGTCTCAACATGAGGGTGTGCGACCGGATATAACCATTATCGGGAAGGCCCTGTCGGGAGGGTTTTATCCCATATCGGCAATTCTCGCGGACGAACCTTTGTTGGGCTTGTTCCAACCCGGTGAACACGGATCGACATTTGGAGGTAACCCATTGGCAGCTGCGATCGCACGGGCAGCAATTCGAGTGATCAGCGAGGAAAACCTTTCCAACCGCGCGGCTCAATTGGGTGAATACTTTATGGATCAACTGGCAGAAATTCCCAGTCCACATGTTAAGGAAGTACGCGGAAAAGGGTTATTAATTGGAGTTGAGCTCAATAAAAGTGCGGGTGGTGCGAGACGCTTTTGTATAGCCTTGGAAAAGCGCGGTATTCTCGCAAAGGAAACCCATACCCATATCATCCGATTCGCGCCGCCACTCGTGATCGATAAAGCCACAATAGATTGGGCACTGCCGGCAATACGGGAAGTATTCAATCAAAAATAAAGCCTACCGCGTTATTTATCCAGTTTGAAAATGGCCAATAATTTGTTAGCGGCAGCGATCTTGTATACTCAGGAGTGAAATATGAATATTGGCATTCCCAAAGAAATCAGGCCTTTTGAATACCGGGTTGGATTGACACCTGCGGGAGTAGAGATTTTGTGCCAGCATGGCCATACGGTTTTTGTAGAACATACTGCCGGGGAAGGGGCAGGATTCCGGGACCTGGAATATGAACAGGCCGGCGCCAATATCGTCTATTCCCCGGAAGAAGCTTACGGGCGGGCTAACTTAGTCCTTAAGATTGCGCGACCCACTGAATCAGAATTGAAGTTCCTGCAACCTGGAAGTGTTCTATTGGGACTTCTCAATCTGCCATCTGCCCGTCAAAGCAAGATCGATTATTTCCTCAAAAACAATATTACAGCCGTGGCGTATGAACAGATCTGTGAAACTGATGGATCCCTGCCGGTATTGCGTCCATCCAGCATGATCGGAGGCGCAATGTCGGCTGAAATTGCTGCCCGCCTCTTACAGAGCGACCAGGGTGGTGGAGGCATCCTGCTGGGAGGAATCCCGGGAGTACCCCCGGCCGAAGTGGTCATTCTGGGCGCCGGGACGGCTGGTCTGTACGCGGCACGCGCATTCACCGGACTGGGTGCACATGTTACCGTGCTCGATAGGGATGTGAATTCGCTTCAGCGCATCAGCCAATGCGGGATGAACCTGGTTACCATGCTTTCCACCGAACGCAACATCACCCGGTGCTGCAGATATGCGAACGTGTTGGTGGCGGCTGTGCTCGTGCCATGGACACGTTCGCCGTTACTGGTGACAAGGGAAATGGTACAGAAAATGAAACCTCGCTCCGTGATCATTGACATGAGCATCGATGAAGGTGGTTGTGTTGAAACCTCCCGGCCAACCACTCACGATCGCCCCACCTACGTGGAAGAAAATGTGATCCATTACTGTGTCCCGAATATGCCAGGTATCGTTGCTCGTACGGCCATGCACGGATTTGTGAACGTGGCGACACCGTATATTCTGAAAATAGCAGATTTGGGGATTGAGAAAGCCATGGCTGACAATCCCGCCATTGAGGTGGCTGTCAATATCCATCAAGGAGAGCTACGCCATCTACCTCGCTGGAACGTTTGATCAAATTTCTGTTTTTCAAACTCGACCTGGCATAAGTCTGGCTCGTAGCTATAAGGAGCGGCAATGGACTGGCATGCGATCTACCAATCACGGGTGACCTCAGCCCAGGAAGCAGTCAAAGTAATCAAATCCGGTTATCGCATTTTTATGACCGGAAATGTATCAGTTCCGCAAACGTTATTGGCGGCCCTGGTAGAAAATGCTCCCAACCTAAAAAATGTTGAGATTTGTCAGGCCCTCTCGGTCGGCCCGGCAGATTATGTTAATCCGGATATGGAAGGGCATTTACGCGTCAATACCCTGTTCATTGGCGCCAATGTTCGCAAAGCGGTACAAGCTGGACGGGCAGACTTTACTCCGGTATTGCTTTCCGAATTCACCCTGCTTTTCAAGAATAGAGTGTTGCCAGTGGATGTGGCAATGATCCATGTGTCCCTGCCGGACGAGCATGGTTTTTGCTCGCTGGGTGTCGAAGTGGGATTAACCAAATCACCAGCCGAATCGGCCCGGATCATCATCGCCGAAGTCAATGACCAGATGCCGCGCACGCTGGGTGATTCTTTCATTCATGTCAGCCGGCTGACCCACATTGTGCCGGTGGACTATCCAATTGCAGAACTTCGCATGGGAAGCGAAGGAGACGATCAGATCAGCCAGAAGATTGCCGGTCATATTGCTGAACTTATCCCGGATGGAGCAACCCTACAATTAGGAATCGGCGCCATACCGGATGCTGTTTTGAATTTCCTGGATAGTAAAAAAGATCTCGGCATCCATAGCGAAATGTTCTCGGATGGCGTAGTCCGCCTTGTGGAGCAGGGTGTCATTAATAATTCACGCAAGACTTTGCACACCGGAAAGATCGTGGCCGGATTTGTCTTGGGTACACATGAATTGTATGAATGGGTTGACGATAACCCGCTTTGCGAGTTCCATCGCCAGGAGTACGTCAACGACCCATTCGTGATCTCACAAAATGAAAAAATGGTAGCGATCAACTCGGCTATCGAGGTCGACCTGACGGGGCAGGTATGCGCCGACAGCATAGGACCCAAATTCTTTAGCGGCGTTGGGGGACAATTGGATTTCATCTATGGGGCTTCCCGTTCGAAAGGAGGCGTTCCTATCATTGCCATGCCTGCGTCGAATGTTTTGAAGGATGGCACGACGGTAAGCAAGGTCGTGTCGTTGCTGAAACAAGGGGCAGGAGTGGTCACAAGCCGCAACCATGTGCATTTCATCGTAACAGAATATGGTGTTGCCGATTTGTACGGAAAGTCAGTAAGGGAGCGCGTTCAATCCCTGATTCACATTTCCCATCCGGATTTTCGGACAGATTTGGAAAAACAAGCCAGGGAACTCAATTGGATCTGATGTTACCTGCGCAATCCAGAATTATTGAATAGGTTTCTATGAATAGAAAAGCGAAAATTGTTGCCACTATCGGGCCAGCCAGTTGGGATGATGCCGTCATTGATAAATTGCTTCAGGCCGGTATGGACGTAGCCCGGCTAAATTTCTCTCACGGAACGCACGAAACCCACTCTGCCTGTATTTCGCAACTGCGTGCAATTTCAAACCGGCGTGACCATCCTTTAGCAATCTTGCAGGATCTCCAGGGACCGAAGATACGAGTTGGCGTTTTGGCCACCCCACTGACTTTAACGGCCGGTCAAACAGTCCTGCTTTTCCCGGAAGGAGAAGCTCCTCCGCAAGATGAAAAAGTGCACAGGCGATCATACCAGTTGATTTTCCGCAATTGTTTGACTCGGTAAGTCCCGGCAATCGGATCTTATTTGATGATGGACGCATGGTAGTAACGGTGAAGTCCATGCATGGGAAACAGATATATGGACATGGTTAATACCGGTGGGCTTTTAACATCCAATAAGGGCATCAATCTACCAGGAATATTGCTCGACATCCCGGCGTTTACAGAAAAAGACGCTGAAGATCTTGCGTTTGGCCTGGGACTTGGGGTTGATTATGTGGCGATCTCGTTTGTCAGACGTGCGGAGGATGTAATTCAGGTTAGGAATGCGATTAATTGCCATGCACCAGAAAATTGTCCACAAGTGATTGCTAAATTGGAACGCCCTGAAGCTCTGGATAACCTGGACGCAATTCTGGAGGTGGTTGATGGGGTAATGGTGGCACGCGGCGACCTGGGAGTGGAAATGGCCCCAGAAGATGTTCCTGGAGCGCAAAAGCGCATCATCCAGGCAGCCAACCTGACGGGAAAGCTGGTCATCACTGCCACACAAATGCTTGAATCCATGATCCATAATCCCCTCCCAACGCGAGCTGAAGCCTCAGATGTTGCCAACGCGATCTTCGATGGCACGGATGCGGTCATGCTTTCGGCTGAAACCGCCTCCGGGGATTATCCGGTGGAAGCAGTTACACTGATGGATCGGATTGTCCGCCAGGCTGAGGAGGATTTTTCCCTTTGGGGACACCTGAATGAGATGGAAGCAGATTCGCATAACGATGCAATTGCAATAACCCGGGCTGCCCGTGAGGTTGCCTACGACCAGGACGTGGCAGCCATCGCCGTTTTCACTCGCATGGGTCGATCGGCGCTATATATGGCGAAAACAAGACCAAATGTGCCAATCGTGGCTTTCACGCCTGAAGAAAACACCTATCACCATCTGGCACTTGCCTGGGGCGTTCAACCTCATAGGGTTCCTTTTGTCGAGACAGTCGAGGAAATGTTCAAGTGTGTGGAATCATCCTTGCGCGAATCTGGGATGGTTAAGCCAGGACAGCAGGTTGTGTTGGTGTGTGGTTTTCCAATCGGTGAGATCCGTCCGCCTAATATGGTTTTATTGCATACCGTTAAATAAGTAGTTATAAATAAATGCAAATCAGGGCTGCCCTTTTTAGACAGCCCTGATTAATTATTCTGTAACTTTGAAAAGGAATCAGCCGTTCAAGAACTTTTCGAGCGATTCACGGCTAATGCGATAGGCATTTCCGAGTTTCTTGGCGTTCAGGCTGCCATCATTAATGGCTGCCATCACATCTTCTTCGGAGACCTTCAAAGCAGCCGCTGCTTCGGCCGGAGTCATTACATCTGACATACCGCCGTTCGCGGGAGGGGTCCCAGTGGGAGTGGTGGGTTGCGGCTGGCTGGATTGCATCCCGCCTTGAAGTGCCTGACCCATTAGATTGCCGATACCCATCCCGGCACCAATTCCTGCAGTCAAACCGGCACCACCACTCTGATTGTTGGCGGCATCGCGCATGGAGTCTGCAGCCTGGAGCTGGGTGTACGTAGCCATGTCCAACATACCCATGTCGCGCAGTTCCTGGGCAGATTTATCTGAGGGTCTCAAATTGGCGAGGACGATGGATTTCAAGGTAAGTCCAACCGCCTGGAAATCATCTTCGCACTCCGAGCGAATGAAACCGGCCATTTCCTGAGTCTTGGCAAGCAACTGGGGCAGGTTGAGCTTCGCGCCCCATTCGTTTAGGGTGTCCTGCAATTGCGACAGAATGATGCTGCGCAATCGATCTTCGATCTGGTCAATGCGGTAGGAGGAGGTTTTCCCAACGATCTGGGTTACCAACTGTTGCGGATCTTTGACTTCGAATGAATAAGTCCCGAAGCCCTGTAGCAACATCACGCCCAACCCCATGCCAGGGTTACTGACCAGGATAGGCTGAGGTGTGCCCCACTTGCGCTGCGGGAATTCTTTCATGGAAACGAAATAGACTTCCGCAGGGAAGACGCCTTTGCCGCTCGTGAATATATCCTGCAATTTTTGAGTGAGCAGCGGAATGTTGGCAGTCCCAATGACGTGGCGTCCAGGACCAAACATGTCCAGCGCCAGGCCATCCCGGAAGAATACTGCACTCTGGGCGGTGCGCACGATCACATTTGAGCCGAGTCGGTAATCACCGGTGGTACCGTCATCGGGGAAACGATGAACGAGTTCGTCCGTCATTTCATTTGGGTATTCAATGACATCAAAGATACGAGCCATTTTCTGTCTCCTTGTTTAAGTGGCTATCAATTATGAAATGATTATACTGCTTCGTTATTATAACTTACAAGATATTCACCTTTTTAATCTACGCAATGAAAACAGAAAAGTTTTATTTCTGGCAGGGGATTGCAACTTTACGACAAGTGGTTTTCAGGATATTTGTATTCTTGCAAACCAGTTGGTCATTTCGGCTGTTGCATTGGCTTGCCTGATCCGCCGCCGCGCTGAGCGAGGACTTCCGCCATGATACTGACTGCGATCTCGGCCGGAGATTCTGCACCGATTCCAAGCCCGATGGGGGAATGTACTCGAGCGAGAACTTTTTCCGATATCCCCTGTTTATTTAATTCCGACAAAGTGGTATTCCAGCGTTTCCGGGAGCCGATGACCCCGATGTAACCAGCCGATGTCGACAGCAAGGCTGGCAACCCGGCGACGTCCACATTGCTGCCCCGCGTTGTCAGTACGAGCGAAGTTTGCGGAGTGATTGTTAAATGTTTTGGTAATTCGGACATTGTAACGGGATAGAACTCATCACCGTCGGGATTGGCTTCTGGAGTACAGAATTCTTCGCGATCGTCCGAAATGACCACACGAAAGCCAAGCCATTTGGCGAGATGGGCAACGGCTTTGCCGACGTGCCCTCCGCCGATTACGATCAAGGTCGGGTCTGGTAAAACAGGTTCCACGAACACCTCCACCTGGCCTCCACACAAGCCTGGGTCACCGCGCTCTGGATCAGTCAGACTGTATGCCAGCAGACGAGGTTTGCCATCCAGCATGGATGACAAAGCTTCCTTTACTACGCGATTTTCCATTTCCCCGCCACCGACTGAACCCAAAATCTGGCTATCCGAATAAACCAGCATTTTACTGGTGCTATGGCGGGGAGTGGACCCGCTGGTTTTGATCACCGTGCATAAAGCTGCCGGCTGGTGGGATTTCTCAAGTTCGACTAGAGCCTTGAAAATGGACGCCATGATAGTAAACTGTTATACCAATTCTTTCGATTGAACGATGGTGCGAATAGCTTCCACCAGGGCATGGATGTATGTTAATCCGGGCTTGGTGGGCTTTTTTTCCAGATGTTTCCAGCGGCGTGCCTCGTAGAAGAGGCAGGTGCGCAGGTCGGTCAACGATTGGGGAGTTTCCTGTTTGGCTTTATATAGCTCGACCCCAAAATGGGCAACCTCCCGACATTTTTCGTAAGATCCCCACTGCGCATAACCGTTAAATGATTGTGCAAATGGAATAATATTTTTCCAGGCTGCACGCCGGGAAGGGATGTCGCCATCCAGTAATTGAGAATTCGGGATCTTATGCATGATTTACCTTTCCAATAATCCAAGCACAACCGGCAACAGCTGTTTCTTGCGGGAAACAACGCCTTCTGCCAGGCGCGTTCCGTCGGCTTGAGGCGGGTAAGGCAGGTCAGAGAGTTGGGGGTGTTCATCGGTCAGAAGCAACCGGCTGGAGCCACGCACTACGTCTGTGACCATCAACATGGCAAAGTCCAAGGCTCGCTTATCGCGCAAGGCGATCAATGCGAGTTTTTAAAGTTTCAAGATGTTCGGCCAACTGCATTAAGATCTGTAACTTCCGCTTGAGCAATGGCGAAGCGATACCCGCCGGCTTCGTAGAGTTTCATGTCCGAGGTCACAATCTCAGTCGGAGTGCGGGTGGATAGGCTCGCGCTGGCTCCCAACACCTGCTTTCCGTAAGATTGAACTGTTTCACCGGTCAGAGGACCACCATGCACAAAGGCCCAGCGTCCCAACCGCTCTGCTGCTTTGGTATCTCGCGTTGTAGTTGTGGGAGAAGTCAGGTTGAGCGTGTCAGCCAGAAGGCCGGAGAGCAGCATTCCGGCAATTTTGGGAGGTGCGCTAAGTCCCGCATCTTCTATCTGTTCGGAGACCAGGGTGCTGGTGCTTCCGACGATATCAACGCTGAACTTGATGGGAACGTGGGTCGATGGATTGCCCAAGCGATGATGGTCCAAAATCTCGAGCAGTTCAGCTTCGTCAAGGTTGGCGATAGCCTGGCGCGGTTCATTGTGGTCCACCAGGATGATCTTCAAACGAGGTGGATTGAGTAAGTCACGCTGGCGGCAAACGCCGACGTAAACGCCCTTTTCGTCCACCACGAAGAAGTCGTCGCCTTCTTCCCGTAAGATTCGGTTGAGCGAATCCCGGATGCGGCTGTTGGCTGGGAATTTGGGAATATCCGCGTTCCAAGCTTCCCGGCAGGGAACGCTAAGTATCTCGGACAGGTTCACATCCTGGCGTTTGGGATTTGGTCCCACCAACTGGTTAACAAGGCTAAAAAGGCTCGTACCGGTGACAAGACCACAGGGAGTGCCCAGATCATCCACCACAGGAGCCACTCCCCAAGTCCGGGAAGCAATCCCCCAGGCTTCCCGCAATGGATCATCCGGTTTGGTGGTATCCAGGTGACGGGTGACGGATTTGAAGCGCGGTGAGGCATCATTCAAGAGCAATGGAGCTTCCATACCGAGTTTATTCAGCACCCATGCGGTTTGCGGGTTGACTGCCCCGGCGCGCGCCGCGACCGTATCTACCCCATCCCGTTCGCGTAGAAGCCAGGCATAACCAATGGCGGCGGCCACTGTGTCGGTATCTGGATTGACGTGCCCGATCACGAAGATTCTATCTGCCATATATCTATTATAACTTACCCTGCCTGAAGGACCCCAATAACACGCCTCGTCAGGTATGGTATTTTATAAGTTGGGATGTTGTGCAACCTCGCAACGAGTCGCTACTTATTTATAGAGGAATAAATGAAGAATTTCCCGTGTTTGTATTCCGCAAACACGGGTAACCTCATTACTTAGTGATATTCAGGATGACGAAACATTCCATTAATCCCAGAATGAACTCTTCGCGTAGAAACTCGGGATTATGCCCTTGTACAAGATATTACGATCATGCCAGGCGGTTTTTTAAAACTACCCACTGATCTTTAAGTGCCTTCCATACTTTTTCAGGCGTAATCGGATTGTCGTCCACGTTCACCCCAACGGCATCTAAAACGGCATTGCCAACCGCCGGAGCGACGCCATCCATGGGGATCTCTGCCACCGCTTTAACGCCAAACGGGTGGGTGGGCTCGAAGGTTTCCACGAAAATGGCGGTCAGTTCTGGCATCTCATCGGCACGGAATATGTGATAACGGTCAAAATCCTGTTCGCGTGCTTGTCCCTTCAGGTCATAAACCATCTCTTCACACACTGCGTAACCCAACGCCTGGGTCATACCGCCCTCGATTTGTCCGGAGGCAGTCAATGGATTAACAATCACGCCACTATCCACCGCCATGACCAACTTATCAACCGTTACTGCTCCGGTCTTTACATCCACGGTTACTTCGGCAAATTGGGCGCCAAAAGGAGGCGGGAAGAGGGCGAGACATAGGAGGCCACACCCATGATCTGTTCCTGATCGTTATGGTGTAGACTGTTCAGAGCAATTTCGCTTAGCGGTATGGATTGTCCATCTGGAAAGATGGCGCTTCGGTTTGCCAATGTAATTTTCGATTTGTCGTATGTCGTAACATTCATGCTTTGGTTGAGCATGTCGGCAGCGCGTTTTTTGATCTTTTCGGCCACGATTTTGGCAGCTTTCGCAACGGCGGTACCAGAGATGTAGGTGGTGGAGGATGCGTAGGCGCCTTTATCGAAAGGTGTGAAATCGGTATCAGAAGAATAGGCGATGATATCATCAAGAGGTACGCCTAAAACTTCTGCGGCCATTTGGGCCAGGACGGTGTCGGAGCCCGTGCCAAGGTCGGTAGCCCCTACCAGCAGGTTGAAGGATCCATCGTCGTTCATTTTGATGGATGCGCCACCCATGTCGAGGTAAGGGATGGCTGTGCCCTGCATCACCATGGCTACGCCAATGCCCTTGCGTTTGTCCCGGTCGTTAGTTCCAGATCCTTTCAGGAGGGAATTCCCGCCAATCCGCGTTACCATATTTCGAATCCCAACCAATGGCGGCTTTGCCCTGACGGACACATTCCTCCAAACCGACGGTATTCACGATCTCAGGGCGAGGTTCGCGGCCTTCATTCCAAGCTGTGCTAAAGGGATGGTACTCTCCGGAATGGATGGCATTTTTTAACCTGAATTCCAATGGGTCAATGCCAAGCGCACGCGGCAATTTTTTCCATGTGGCGTTCAACCGCCCAGAACCCTTGCGGCACTCCATAGCCACGGAAGGCCCCGGCAGGCGGGGTATTGGTGTACACGATGTCGGCATAAAAGCGGATATTGGGAGTTTTCCGGTATGCTCCATCTCCGACATACAAGGCCATGGCTTTGGAGCCGGTATTTCCGGTCACGGTTACAGCGTGACAACCATACGCTCCGGTATCAGTCAGGACGCGCATCTCGTTGGCAGTCATGGTGCCGTCGTGTTTGACGCCTGTTTTCATCCATATTCGCATCGGGTGGCGCGAACGGGCTGCGATGAATTCTTCCACCCGGCTGTATTCGTAGATGACCGGACGTCCGGTTGCGATGGTAAGGTGAGCTGCCACATCTTCCATAAGAACTTCCTGCTTGCCGCCGAAACCGCCTCCAATCCTGGGCTTAACGACGCGTAATTCGCTTGATGGGCAGACCGAGCACCGGAGCCAATTGCCGCCGAGCGTGGAAAGGCACCTGGGTGCTGGTGCGAATTACCAGACGGTCGTCTTCATCCCAATAGGTGATTGCAACATGTGGTTCGATGTGGGCCTGCTGGACTTTGGGGACCGAGTATTCCGCTTCAAATATTTCGTCTGCTTCCGCAAATCCATTTTCCAAATTGCCAATATCAATTCGAATCTCTGCAGCCAGGTTCTTCTCTGGTTTGGAATTGGCAAAGTTGACATATTCCGGCTCATCGTGAATACGAATGGCGCCGGGTTGCATAGAGGTCGCCGGGTTAAGGATGGCGGGTAGGATTTCATATTCCACGTCGATCAGGCTCAGGGCCTGTTCCGCAATTTCGGGAGTTTCCGCGGCAACGAAAGCCACGCGATCGCCAACAAAACGGACTTTTTTATCCAGAGAGAACGTATCCAAAGGACCAGGAATTGGATCGGATTGCCCGGCGGTGGAATAAACTACGCGAGGAATATCTTGCCAGGTCAGCACCGCAGCCACTCCAGGTAAGGCGCGCGCTTTGCTTGCATCAATGCTGGTAATGAGGGCATGCGCATGTGGGGAGTGCAATACTTTAGCGTGCAACATACCGCGTAATTCCATATCGGCGGTAAAGGCCGGTTTACCCTGGGCAAGTTTGATTGCATCAACTTTCGGTTCGGCTTTGCCCACAACCTGGTAAGGTGTTGTTTCCGTGGTGAGAATGATCCTTGGGCTGGTTTTTGTCTGCGTCAGAGTCAAAGGAGAGTCGTTATCAGGCGTGGGTGAATTGATGGAAACGGGGATGCCTTGTTCATCCATCCGATTCCCGCCGAATTCCTTATCCCCGCGCAAAACTGCAGCAGCTTGCAGAATCGCCTGGACAGGCTTCGTGTAGCCGGTACAGCGACACAGAACGCCCGCGATTGCCTCCCGAACCTCTTTTTCAGTTGGATCAGGGTTTTTGTCGAGCAGTGCTTTGGCGGCCAGGATTTGTGCGGGGGTGCAGTAGCCACATTGGATGGCGCCTGTTTCTATGAAAGCCAATTGCAAGGGATGCAACCCACCGGTCTTCTTCCATCCCTGGTCGGGGTGTTCCCCGAGCCCTTCGATGGTAACTAGGGTATGCCCTTCGGCTTGAGCGGCCAAAAGGGAACCGGCATTGATTGGATTTCCATCCAGTAGGATGGTATCCGAACCCGAAAGACCTTGCTCGTCACCGAACTTGATGCTATGGTAACCAAGCTGGCGTAAAACCGCGAACAAGGTTTCTGAAGGGGCGATATTAACGGTATGTTCCGTGCCGTTTACTCTTAATAGGATGTTCATGTTGCCTCCAAAAAATCAATATTCACCATCAGCCCGCGAACCTTTTATTCATTTTCGACCTGCTGATTGCGCAGCATTTGTCTCAATATGTCGATTGGCTGGCGTTCCCCATTGGCACTTTCGATGAACCAGCAATCCCAACCGTTGGTCGGCGCGCCTTTTGATAATGACCTGGCAATCCCGTGGATGGAACCAAACGTTTCGCCACAACGAATATGTCCATCTGCCATAATCGTCGCCTGTATATTGTCACGGGAGAAATATAAAGTTTGTCCTGGTTCTAATAGCCCAGCTTCCAGAAGCGCTCCGAAAGGTATTCGTTTCATTTGACGTGGATTGAATACATCTAAAGTCGCCTTAGGAGCAGCTTTAACCAGATTTATCCTTTCATTGGCTAATTTTATATAGTTTTCATTGCGCTCGACCCCAATAAAATGACGACCAAGTTTCTTCGCCACCGCCCCAGTGGTACCGGAGCCGAAAAACGGGTCGAGGACCACATCTTCCGGTAGTGTAGTAGAGAGGAGGATGCGATAAAGCAGTGCTTCAGGCTTTTGGGTGGAATGTGCCCTAGAACCGTTGTTTTTGATGCGTTCCTTGCCCGTACAAATTGGGAAGAGCCAATCCGAGCGCATTTGCAGGTCATCATTCAACGCTTTCGTAGCACGATAATTAAAAGTGTATTTTGCCCCTTTTTTCTTTTGCGCCCAAAGAAGGGTTTCATGTGCATTCGTGAACCGGACGCCATGGAAATTTGGCATGGGATTGGTTTTTATAAAAACCACATCGTTAAGGATCCAAAAATCGAGGTCCTGTAAAATTGCCCCGACCCGATAAATATTGTGATAGGTACCGATAACCCAAAGGGTGCCAGTGTCCTTCAAAACCCGTTTGCAAGCAGTTAACCAGGAAGTGGTGAAACGATCATATTCTGCGAAATCATCGAATTTATCCCAGGAATCCTCAACTGCCTTGACATGTGTGTTGTTGGGCCGCCAAAGTTCCTGTGAAAGCTGCAAGTTATAGGGAGGGTCTGCGAAAATCAGATCTACTGAATTTTCGGGGAACTTCGCAAGCACATCAATGCAATCGCCGGACAGGATGGCATCAACAGGAAGGTTATCATTCACAGGATTGCTTTTAAAATTCCAATGGTCAATCGGTGGAGCTAATCTTTTCCAGGCAACGTTCCGCCAGTAATCCTGCCATCTCCATCCTGTAGTCTGAGGTGGCCCAGTCATCGCCGGCTTCTGTAAAAGCGGCCCGTGCGGATTCCTTCAGTCCACCAATTTCATTCCCATCCAGTGCAAGGGTCGGAACATTCCCCCAACCGCCCAGGGTCAAACGGGCACGTCCAGAAGACCATCTTGCTAAGGCCGCACACACAATAGGTTTGTCACCCGGCGTACGTGCGACCATCTCGAATGCAAGGCTGACATTCAGGGGGATTTGAATGGAAGTGATGAGTTTCCCGGGTTGGTTATCTGACGAGCTGGGGCGCAACGACAAATAATTCCCGAATGAGTTGGAGGAATTATCGTTAAGAAAGGTGATTTTCGAATTTAGCGCCAGCATGATGGTCCCAAAAGGCGATCGTCCATCACATGTGACCAGTGTGCCTGCCACAGTTCCCATTGTTCTCAGGTTGAGCGGCGCTTCCAATTCAATGGTCGTCCTTAGCGCGTCGGGTGTGTAGTCAGACTTGAGCAGGGTCTGCAAGGTGACGGTTGCCCCGATTTCGAGATTATTGCCGACTTTGTGGAGTTTGTTCAATCCCAATGCCTGCAGGTCCACAACGGAAAAGGACTCACTTACGTGCTTGGTTAAAAAAGTCCCTCCAGCGATTGGCCGGGTATCTGGTTGTGAAAGCAATTTCTTTGCTTCTTCCAAAGTCTGGGGCCGGTGGTAGTTGATAATCATAAGGGATCTCCAATATAAAAAGCTGCATATATTATACAGCCGTTGGAGTTTGCGTGGGAGATTGTCCGACAATTGGATGGATTATAATGATGCGAATTTCCGCAGTCGGCAGGAGGACAACATGAAGGTCGCTTTTCAAGGGGAGCGGGGAGCTTTTTCCGAAGAGGCCAGCAGCGGTTTTTTCAAATCTCCTGAAACAGTACCCTGCGAGTCCTTCGAAGCGATTTTCGAAAATGTGACCAAGGGTAATTGTGATTATGGACTCATCCCGATAGAGAATTCGCTGGCGGGCAGTATCCATCAAAACTATGACCTATTGTTGCAAAATAATCTGCATATTGTGGGGGAATACTTCTTGAGGGTTCGGCATTGTCTGATTGGTTTCCCAGGTATAAGGATCCAGGATATCAAGCGGGTAATCAGCCATTCCCAGGCATTGGGGCAATGTGCGGGTACCTTACGCAAGCTTGGCGTTGTGACCGAACCTGTATACGATACTGCCGGTAGTGTAAAAATCCTCAAGGCCTCGGGAGATTTTACGATAGCTGCCATTGCCTCGCGCAAGGCGGCAGAAATTTATGGGATGCAAATCTTACAGGAAGGGATCGAGGATAACCCGGAGAATTTCACGCGTTTCCTTGTGATAGCTGATACACCGGTCGTACCTACCCAAGACGCAAAGACGTCGATTGTATTTATCTTGAAGAACCTACCCGGTGCCCTTTTTAAAGCGTTAAGTGTGTTTGCATTGCGCGAGATCGATCTAACAAAAATCGAATCCCGCCCTCTGGCTGGAAAACCTTGGGAGTATCTCTTTTACATCGATTTTCTGGGTTCCACACAAGACCAGCAGGTGAAACGCTCCCTGGAACACTTGGGAGAATATGCATTGATGCTGCGCGTGTTGGGATCGTATGAACGAGCGAATTAGGGATTAAGTGTGGCGACTTCCAAGTCATGTCTAGACAATATCCAGCCCTTGACATAAACTCGATTGTGCATATAATTTGGCGAATTATATCAAGGTCATAATGAATTCAATTTTGTCATCCCTCTTGCTTGTCGTTCTTATTTCGGTCCTTATTATTAAGGACCTGACAGTGGTTGGGATGGCAAAGGTGAAAGTCAAGTAGACACACCTGCTTTTAGCAAAGAGAGCCGCCCAACCACTGGGCGGCTTTTTATTTACCACATCACTGTTCCCAGTGAGGAAGAGAGAAGTCATGCGATCGGATGCGATAAAAAAAGGCTATGAAAAAGCGCCCCACCGGGCTCTGTTGCGGGCTGCCGGTGTAAACGAAGCTGATATGGAAAAACCTTTCGTCGCAATCGTGAATTCCTACGTTGATATCATTCCCGGTCACGTTCATCTACAGGAATTTGGAAAGATCGTTAAAGAGGCAGTTCGGGCAGCGGGAGCTGTGCCATTTGAATTTAATACCATCGGAGTAGATGATGGGATTGCAATGGGTCATTCGGGGATGAAGTTTTCTCTGCCTTCGCGCGAACTGATCGCCGATTGTGTTGAAACGATGTTGCAGGCTCACCAGTTCGATGGCATGGTCTGCATGCCAAATTGCGACAAAATCGTGCCGGGAATGTTGAACGCTGCAATGCGAGTTAACATCCCGGCAATTTTTGTTTCCGGTGGACCCATGGCGGCTGGGCGGACTCCTGAAGGAGAGACCATAGACCTTATCTCCGTATTCGAAGGGGTGGGGGCGTATTCGGCTGGAAAAATTGATCAGAAAAGGTTGACTACACTCGAGCAGTTCGCCTGCCCTTCGTGTGGATCCTGTTCAGGGATGTTTACAGCCAACAGCATGAATTGCCTGATGGAAGTTATTGGCCTGGCGCTACCGTTTAACGGCTCTGCTCTTGCAAAAACGGAAGAGCGTGAAGCGTTGGCTCGGCGGGCGGCTTTCCAAATCATTTCCTTGATCGAACGCGACATCAAACCACGTGACATTGTTACTACTGATGCGATCGATGATGCATTCGCGCTAGATATGGCAATGGGTGGGTCGACCAATACGGTTTTGCACACGCTTGCACTGGCACATGAAGCGAATGTCGATTATCCGCTCTCACGAATAAACTCTGTTGCAGAAAAAGTTCCCCATATCTGCAAAGTTTCCCCAGCCGGCAAGTGGCACATGGAAGACGTGCACCGCGCCGGAGGTATCCCGGCAATCCTGAATGAAATCCAACGCTCGACCGGTATGCTGCACCTGGATCGGATGACGGTCAGCGGTACAACCTTGGGTACCTCTATTCAAGGCGCTGAGATTAAAGACGACGACGTGATACGCCGTTATGAAAATGCCCATTCCAAGCGAGGTGGATTGGCGATCCTTTTCGGGAATCTGGCTCCAAAGGGTGCAGTTGTGAAGGTGGGCGGTGTGAGCGCCCCGATGATGAAATTCTCCGGGCCGGCGGTCATCTTCGAGTCGATGGAAGAGGCCATGTCGGGGATCCTGGCAAACAAAGTCAAAGCCGGCGATGTGGTGGTAATCCGTTACGAAGGGCCCAAAGGCGGACCCGGGATGCAGGAGATGCTCAGCCCAACTAGTGCAATCATGGGGATGGGATTGGGAGATAAAGTGGCCCTGATCACCGACGGCAGGTTCAGCGGTGGGACGCGTGGTGCGTGCATCGGGCACGTTTCCCCCGAAGCGGCCGCGCGTGGGCCGATCGCTGCCCTTCTACCCGGGGACATTATCGACATAGATCTGGAGGCACGAACACTGGACGTTCGTCTGGATGCGACTGAAATCAATAATCGATTGGATAAGTTGCCGCCCTTTGAATCCCATATTCAGAGTAAGTGGTTACGCCGATATGCCCATTTTGTTACGTCTGCTGATACCGGTGCAATATTGACTTCATAGGTTTTTCGTCAAAGGAGAAAGAAGATGAAAAGAACTGGTGCGCAAATTATCTGGGAGTGTCTTGTCCATGAGGGCGTGAAAACGGTGTTCGGGTATCCAGGGGGTGCGATCATGCCGGCCTACGACGCGTTGTTGGAATACCCGATCCATCACGTCCTGACCAGGCACGAACAAGGCGCGGCGCATGCAGCAGACGGTTACGCACGTGCGTGTGGCGAAGTAGGCGTTGCCATGGCAACTTCTGGTCCAGGAGCGACCAACCTGGTAACCGGGATTGCCACGGCAATGATGGATTCGTCGCCAATCGTATGTTTTACTGGTCAAGTAGCCAGCAAATTCATTGGATACGATGCATTCCAGGAAATCGATATTACCGGCATTACCCTTCCTATCACGAAACACAATTATCTCGTCACGGACGTAAACGAATTGGCTGAATCGATCCGGGAAGCCTTTTATGTAGCTCGGACGGGCCGGCCGGGCCCGGTCCTGGTTGACGTTGCCAAGGACGTGCAGCAAGCCTCCATCGATTGGGAGTATGACGACACTCCCATCCGACTGCCTGGTTACCGGCCGGATCAAAGCCCGTTACCCAAGGATATGCAACAGGCGGCCGAAATGATCCATGCCGCCAAGCGCCCGGTTATCCTGGCGGGACGAGGCGTGATTTTGAGCGGGGCAATGAAAGAATTGCGTGATTTTGCTGAGAAAACTCGCACTCCGGTTGCGATGACATTACTGGGAATTGGGGGATTCCCAGCCAGCCACCCACTGAATCTCGGCATGATGGGTATGCACGGGGAAGCGTGGGTGAACACGGCCATTCAGCAGGCAGACCTCCTGCTGGCGTTTGGAATGCGTTTCGATGACCGGGTAACCGGAAATCTGAAGACATATGCAAAAAATGCCCGCAAGATCCACATAGAGATCGACGCATCGGAAGTAAATAAAAATGTACCCGTGGATCTGGCATTGATTGGTGACCTGCGGGAAACCTTGAGCCAATTATTGCCACATGTCGAAGCGGGCAATCATGGGGATTGGATTGAAAGCATCGACGAGATGAAAAGCGACAGCGCGCTGATCGACATTCAGAACCTGCCGGATGATGGTCATTTATACGCCGCTCATGCAATCAACGACATCTGGCGTCATACCAATGGAACCGCACTTGTCGTTTCGGACGTCGGTCAAAACCAGATGTGGGCGGCCCAATATTATAAGCACGAAAAGGCAGGTACTTATATCACTTCAGGTGGAGCCGGAACGATGGGCTTTGCCTTGCCGGCTGCCATAGGCGCCAAGTTCGCCTGCCCGGATGCAAATGTATGGGTGATTTGTGGCGATGGGGGTTTCCAGATGACACAGGCGGAACTCTCTACGATCGCCCAGGAGGGGATAAAGATCAACGTGGCAATCATCAATAACGGGTATCTTGGAATGGTGCGCCAATGGCAGGAATTTTTCTACGACAGGCGCTACTCTGCCACCCCGATGCAAAACCCTGATTTTGTAAAGATCGCCGAGGCGCATGGCCTGAAGGGTATACGGGTGGACAAACGAACAGACGTGGAAGCTGCGGTTTGCCAAGCGGAAGAATCCGATGGGACTGTGGTGATCGATTTCCGGGTCGAGAAAGAAGATTCGGTCTATCCGATGGTTCCCTCCGGCGCAGATTTACACAATATGATCCGGCGACCGTCAACTACTATTATGAATGATACCGAATGGTAAATGGAGATCCAATGGAACATACATTAGTCGTGCTCGTAGAAGATAAACCGGGCGTATTGAACCGGGTAGCTTCCCTGTTTCGCAGGCGCGCCTTCAACATCGAATCATTAACAGTCGGGCATACCGAGCAGCCCGGGATCTCACGGATGACAATCGTCATCGACAGCAATGAGACAAATGTTGAAAGAGTGATTGCCAATCTTTATAAGTTGGTAAATGTCATTCAAGTTGCCGATCTGGCTGAGATGCCATCAGTCAGTCGCGATTTGGCGTTGATCAAAGTTGGTGTGAATACTGTCAACCGTTCAGAAGTTATGCAGCTCGTTGAAGTCTTCCGCTCGCGCATCGTGGACGTCGCCAATGAATCTCTGGTGGTGGAGATCACCGGAGACGAAGAGAAGATCAATAGCTTTGTCGAGGTCCTGCGCCCGTTCGGGATACTGGAAATGGTCCGGACGGGTATCGTTGCGATGGCACGCGGTGCCAACCCAGCCTCGCTTGTAATCAATGGGAATGGCTCCGGGATCCATGCCCAGGTGGAAATGCTCGCACGCTAAGGAAATGAAAGCAGTTTTTCTAATAATTGGAAGCAAATTCATAATTTTTAAGGAGAATGGAAATGTCTAAGATCGATTTTGGTGGCGTCGTTGAAGATGTAGTAATGCGCGAGGAGTTCCCACTTGAGAAAGCTAGGGATGTGCTGAAGGACGAAACCGTTGCCGTCCTGGGGTATGGTGTCCAGGGACCCGCGCAGTCGATGAATATGCGCGATAACGGAGTAAACGTGATTGTCGGGCAGACCCCTGAGCACACCAAGAATTGGGAAAAGGCGGTGAACGACGGTTGGGTACCCGGGAAAACACTTTTTCCGATTGAAGAAGCTGCACAGCGGGGTACGGTCATCCAGTACCTGGTCTCTGACGCCGCACAAATGATGATCTGGCCTCAGGTAAAGGCGAATCTCAAGAGAGGTGATGCCCTGTATTTCTCACATGGTTTTTCCATTGTTTATAAGGACCAGACTGGCGTAATACCACCGGAAGACGTGGATGTTATTATGGTCGCGCCCAAGGGGTCCGGCACGAGCGTTCGACGCAATTTTGTGGCCGGCAGTGGAATCAACGCCAGTTTTGCCATACACCAGGATTTTACGGGTCGAGCCACGGAACGAACCCTGGCGCTTGGGATCGCGATCGGGGCGGGATATCTTTTTCCGACCACCTTCCAAAATGAGGTTTACAGCGACCTGACAGGTGAACGAGGCGTCCTGATCGGGGCACTGTCGGGAGTTATGGAAGCCCAATACAACGTTTTACGGAAACACGGCCATACTCCCAGTGAAGCTTTCAATGAAACGGTTGAAGAACTTACCCAAAGCCTGATCCGATTGGTTGGAGAAAACGGCATGGATTTCATGTACGCCAATTGCTCAACCACTGCCCAGCGTGGCGCTCTAGACTGGCACCCGCGCTTCCGCGCTGCTGTCGAACCGGTTTTCACCGATCTTTATGACAGCGTTGTGGGTGGAAAAGAAACTGCGGTCGTTCTAAAGGCAAATAGCGCGCCGGATTACCAGGTCAAACTGGATGCAGAGTTGAAGACGATGCGCGAATCTGAAATGTGGCGGGCGGGAGCAGCAGTACGCTCGTTGAGACCCGAGAATTGGAAGAAATAGTGCTATTTATATTAGGAGAAGATGGATGATTAACACCAGCGTTGCGAAGTATCTCCAGCCAAAACCGTTCGATTTTCCGGAACGGCAGTGGCCCACCCGCTCCATCACCAAAAGCCCAATCTGGGTCTCGGTGGATTTACGCGACGGCAACCAGGCCCTACCCAATCCCCTTAATCCTCGGCAAAAGCTTGAATACTTCCAATTGCTGTGTCAAATCGGCTTCAAGACCATCGAAGTGGCATTCCCATCTGCCAGCCAGGACGATTTCGATTTCACACGCCGGTTGATCGATGAAGATCTGATCCCGCAAGATGTTTTTATTATGGCGTTGACGCAATGCAGGGATCATTTGATCGATCGTACCTTCGAAGCGATCAATGGCATCCGCCAGGGCATTTTCCATGCCTACCTGGCCACTTCCG
The DNA here is from genome assembly GCA_963814135.1 of uncultured Chloroflexia bacterium. Taxonomy (GTDB): domain Bacteria; phylum Chloroflexota; class Anaerolineae; order Anaerolineales; family Villigracilaceae; genus UBA877. The sequence continues at coordinate 1,140,352 of CAWFBZ010000008.1, forward strand.
ACCTGCACGTCAGGCAGGTTTTCGACCTGACCCCGGAAGATGCATTGCAGGTAGCCATCCAATCGGTGACGCGGATTCGAAAAGGTGTCGAAAAAATTCCGGATAGCGATATTCGGCTGGAGTTTTCCCCGGAAGAATTCACCGATACTGATCTGGATTACTGCCTGGAGGTTTGCGAAGCAGTGTATTGCGCCTGGGGCCGGGCCACTCCGGAAAAACCACTCATTCTGAACCTTCCGGCCACGGTGGAGCGCCGGCCACCCAATCAATACGCCGACATGATCGAAATGTTTTGCAAGCGTTTTTCCCACCCGGAGAGCGTGCTCATCTCTTTACACGCGCACAACGATCAGGGAATGGCGGTAGCTGCAACCGAATTAGGTTTGCTGGCAGGTGCGCAGCGGGTGGAAGGGACCTTATTTGGACATGGCGAACGAACAGGCAACGTGGACCTGGTGGTGTTGGCCAATAATTTCCACGCACGCGGCTTGCAGACTGGGTTGGATTTCTCAAATCTCCCGGTAATCGCAGAAACAATCGAAAGACTCACCGGCATGCCCATACCGTTGCGGGCGCCATATTCGGGGGAATATGTTTTTACGGCTTTTTCTGGTTCCCACCAGGATGCCATTCGCAAGGGGATGAACAGGTTGGAGGAAGCACCTGATAAATTTGGAGTGGGATGGAAAGTACCTTATTTACACGTCGATCCCACCGACCTGGGGCGTAAATACGAAAGCCTGATCCGCATCAATTCCCAATCCGGGAAAGGGGGAGTGGTCTGGGTGCTCGAGCAGGAATATGGGTACCAACCGCCGCGCGCCATGCATTCTGAGATCGGTAACGCGATCCAGGATTTTGCAGAAGAGGTTGGGCGGGAAGTCAGTTCCAGCGAAGTGAAAATGGTCTTCGATAAAGTATTTGTTAACCCCACCGGACCTTACCAACTGATCGGTTACTGGCCCAGACCGGATAAACAGGTTCCTGATCGTATCCACGGTGAATTGCACATAAAAATCAATGATATCGAGCAGAAAGTTGTGGCGGACGGCAATGGCCCCATTTCAGCTTTCGTCGGCGCATTGGATAAGTTGGGTATTTGTGGTTACGGTGTGGATGATTACAACGAGCAGGCGCTTGGGAAAGGCGCGGACGCAACCGCAGTCGCGTACGTTCCACTCAAGTTCGATGGTAATGGGATCTTGTTCGGCGTTGGGCTGGGTACCAATATCGACCAGGCAGCTGTACGGGCGATAGTGGCTGGATTAAATCGTTGGGCATCTGCCCGAAAATAAGGAATTCATGAAGAAGCAGAAAATGCGAGAGGAGACATTATGTTTACATCTGAAACGCCTAATAAAGAATTGAATAACTCCCTTCCGGAATGGCACGACCCTTTCCCGGAGCCGCAGACTATCCCGTCTGGTTGGGACTTGAGCGAAGCCAGGTCCATATCTGCGAGAGCATATCCCTTTTCAACTGCATCTTCCGAGATGAGTGCAGAAAATTAACCTTTAAACAATTGGAAATTCTATGCCGAAAACTCTATTCGAAAAAATTTGGGATTCACATGTCGTGGCGCAGCAGCCCAACTCTCCGGCGGTATTGTATATCGATCTGCATCTAGTCCACGAAGTCACTTCACCGCAGGCTTTTACGGGTTTGCGTGAACGTGGATTAAAAGTCCGCCGGCCTGATAAGACCGTTTCCACCATGGATCACTCCATTCCAACCCATGATCCATCTCTGCCTATTGAGGATCTCCAGGCGGCGGCTCAAATAAAACAAATGGAGGTAAATGCTGATGAATTTGGTTTGCTGCTGTACGGTATGGACAGTCCACATCGGGGCATTGTGCATGTGATCGGACCGGAATTGGGATTTACCCAACCTGGGATGACGATCGTATGCGGGGACAGCCATACTGCAACCCATGGAGCTTTCGGGGCGCTAGCCTTTGGAATTGGCACGTCCGAAGTGGAACATGTGCTTGCCACTCAGTGCCTGCTGCAACGTAAACCAAAAACGTGTGAAGTGCGTGTAGATGGGACTCTTTCGAAGGGCGTATCGGCTAAGGATATTATCCTGGCCTTGATTTCGAAGATTGGCATCGGAGGAGGAACGGAACACGTCTTCGAATACACGGGCAACGCCATCCATGCCCTCAGTATGGAAGAACGCATGACGGTTTGCAATATGTCCATTGAAGCCGGAGCGCGTGCTGGCATGGTTGCCCCGGATGATATTACATATGAATTTCTCAGTGGGCGTGAATTTGCTCCCAAAGCGGCCGATTGGGATAAGGCATTGGCCCATTGGAGGAAACTTCCGAGTGACGAGGCTGCTAAATACGATAAATCGATTGTGGTGGATGCAGGTGCGCTCGAACCTATGATCACCTATGGTACGAACCCTGGTATGGGTATGAAAATCACCCAACGTGTGCCAGACCCGGCCACAATTGGAGAACCCGCGCAAAAAGCTGCCATGCAGAAGGCACTTGCTTACATGGATCTCACCCCCGGTCAGCCTTTGTTGGGCAAGAAAGTGGACGTGGTATTCATCGGCAGTTGTACAAACGGCCGCATATCCGATCTGCGGTTGGCAGCCGGCGTATTGAAAGGCAGGAAAGTATCTCCAACCACGCGCGTTTTGGTGGTGCCTGGATCTCAGGATGTCAAGCGTCAGGCTGAAGTTGAAGGATTGGATAAGGTATTCAAAGAAGCCGGGGCGGAATGGCGCGAAGCGGGTTGTTCGATGTGCATCGCCATGAATGGCGATCAACTCGATCCAGGACAATACGCCGTCAGCACCAGCAATCGCAACTTCGAGGGACGACAGGGCATAGGCGGAAGGACGTTCCTGGCTAGCCCATTAACCGCAGCAGCGTCTGCCGTCACGGGTGAAGTCTCCGATCCGCGTTCGATACAAGGAAATTATTAATATGTCCCAATTTACAACACTAACATCCAGGGTTATGCCCCTTCCGATCGACAATATCGATACGGACCAGATCATCCCAGCCCAATTCCTAAAAGCGACCGACAAACTGGGTATGGGGGACAACCTTTTCGCCGATTGGCGCTATCACGCAGACGGGACGACGAAGACGAATTTCGTTTTCAACCAGAAGCTATATCAAGGAGCGCAAATCTTGTTGGCGGGTGACAATTTCGGATGTGGGTCCAGCCGGGAGCACGCGCCTTGGGCGCTTGTCGGTTATGGATTCCGGGCCGTTATCAGTACATCGTTTGCGGACATTTTCCGCAATAATGCGCTTAAGAATGGTCTATTGCCGATCATTGTGGATACGGATACTCACCGGATGCTCTTTGACCTTGTGGAAGAAATCCCTAACATCGAATTAACAATCGACCTGGCTTCGCAAAAACTATCCTTCCAGGGTGGATCGACAGGATTTCCAATCGATCATTTTTCGAAAACATGTCTCTTGAATGGCGTGGATGAATTGGGGTACATCCAGGGGTTTTCTGATCAGATCGCTGCATTCGAAGCGAAAGCTGCTTTGGGATAATTTATCGATAACCTGTTTTTTTAGAAAAGAGTCTTTCATGATACAAATCTACGACACCACCTTGCGTGACGGAACACAACGAGAAGGTATTTCACTTTCCGGAAGTGACAAGATCCGCATCGCCCGCAAGCTGGATGAATTAGGCGTCGCATTCATCGAAGGAGGCTGGCCAGGTTCCAACCCGAAAGACGCGGAATTTTTCGAACAGGCTTGCGATATCCAATGGGAACATGCGCTGATCGCCGCATTCGGCTCTACATGCCGGGTAAAAGCCGTTCCTGATGATGACGCCAATATCAAGGCGCTGCTCGATTCCAAAGCACCTGTTTGCACGGTGGTTGGGAAAACCTGGAATCTGCACGTCACAGAAGTGCTGCGCACCACGCTGGACGATAATTTGCGGATCATCGAACAAAGCCTGGCCTATTTGAAAGCGCAGAACCGGCGAGTGATTTACGATGCCGAACATTTCTTTGACGGATACCGGGCGGACCCCGTTTATTCGATAGAAACCTTGAAGGCGGCAGTCAGGGGCGGTGCAGAGACTCTCGTCTTGTGTGACACCAACGGTGGAGCCATGCCATGGGAACTGGCAGAAGTTATCCGCAATGTCAAGCAGGCGGTGGATCACCCGATCGGGATACACGTCCATAACGATGGGGAGTGTGCGGTTGCCAATACGATCACCGCCGTACGTGAAGGCGCCATCCAGGCTCAGGGAACGATGAACGGATATGGCGAACGATGTGGAAATGCCAATCTTTGTGCAATCATTCCTGACCTAGAATTGAAAATGGGCCTACAATGCCTGCCGGAAGACCACCTGGTCATGCTGGTCGATGTTGCGCATTTTGTCGCGGAAGTGGCCAATCTGGCGCCAGATGATCATATGGCATTCGTGGGAAAATCGGCTTTTGCGCACAAGGGCGGCATCCACGTAGCTGCCATGCGCCGGACGGCGCTCTCATACCAGCATATTGATCCAGGTTTGGTGGGCAACCAGATGCGCGTGGTGGTCAGCGAACTCTCCGGACGGGGTAATTTGCTTAGCAAGGCTGAAGAATATGGATTGGGAGCATTTGGGGGAGAAGAAGTTTCCGGTGTTTTAAATGAGATAAAAGCGCTTGAATCACAGGGCTTTTCCTTCGAAGCAGCTGAGGCTTCGGTAGCTTTAATGTTGAAACGTCACCAGGCTGGTTACCTGGCCCCATTCGAGATGATCGACTTTTCGGCGATCGTCGAACACCGCCAGGGACGTGGCATGTTCGCAGAAGCAACGGTCAAGGTATGTGTGAAGGGGGAAGTTTTTCACACAGCCGCGGAAGGGGATGGCCCCGTCAATGCACTTGACACTGCCCTAAGGAAGGCACTGATCGTTCATTACCCCGAAATCAGAACGTTCCACTTGGAGGATTATAAAGTACGCATACTGAACGGAGATGCAGGCACGGCTGCTGCGACGCGCGTATTGATCGATACCGTTAGCGATGGAAGTCGTTGGAGCACGGTGGGAGCCAGCACCAACATCATCGAGGCTAGTTGGCGTGCGTTGACTGATGCGGTGGAATATGGTTTGATGCTCGCAAATTCCTAAAATGGAGAATTCATGAAAGCTAATATCCTCTTACTCCCTGGTGACGGAATCGGTCCGGAAGTCGTAGCGGAAGCTGTCCGTGTGCTAAATTGCATTTCTGAAAAATATGGACACTACTTCTCTTACACGGAACGCTTGATTGGGGGTTGTTCCATTGATAAATTTGGTTCGTCCTTGACGGATGAAACCCTGGCAGATTGCCTCGCTGCAGATGCGGTTTTGCTGGGGGCAGTGGGCGGCCCCAAGTGGGATGACCCACAAGCTAAAGACCGACCGGAACGCGGCCTGCTGGCACTGCGGAAGGGGTTAAAGGTATTTGCCAACCTACGCCCAGTCAAAGTACATCCTGCGTTGATTAATGCTTCGCCGCTCAAGCCTGAAAGGTTGGCGGGAGTTGACCTCCTGGTCGTGCGTGAATTGACCGGCGGACTTTATTTCGGGTTCCCAAAGGGACGCGATGTCAAGGACGGTCGAGAACGTGCCGTGGATACGCTCGAATATTATGATTATGAAGTACGCCGAGTGGTGGAGTTGGCCTTTCGCCTTGCAACCGGTCGCAAGAAAAAAGTCACCTCCGTGGATAAGGCTAACGTGCTTGAATCCTCCCGGCTCTGGCGCCAAATTGCTACCCAGATTGGTAACCAGAATCCGGATATTACCCTTGAACACGTGCTGGTCGATACTGCTGCTATGCGATTGATTACCGGTCCTGCGTCCATGGATGTGGTCGTAACGGAGAACATGTTTGGAGATATTTTGACCGACGAAGCCTCGGTATTGGCGGGTTCCATGGGGATGCTGCCGTCAGCCAGCCTGGGAGAAGCAAATCCAGGCTTGTATGAGCCGATCCATGGATCCGCCCCCGATATTGCCGGTAAGGGTATTGCCAATCCAGTAGGTACGATCCTCTCGGTAGCTATGTTATTGCGCTATTCATTGAAATTGGAATCCGAAGCAATCACAATCGAGAGGGCAGTGGACGAAACCATTACCTCCGGTGCACGCACCCGCGACCTGGGAGGCAACCTGAAAACAGACCAGATGGCAGACGAAATCCTCAAGCGATTGTAGAGTCCTTCAATAATAACGTTATCTGCTTGTTTTGGAATTTGAAATCATAAATTATCTTGAAAAGAGGAAGGAACTACCATGGATGTGAAATATATTTGGATGAACGGCGAAATGCTCGAATATGAGAAGGCAACAGTCCATTTTCTTACTCCAGCGCTTCACTATGGGGCAGCCGTTTTTGAAGGAATACGCGCGTATTCCACAGATAATGGGCCAGCTGTTTTCCGACTGAAGGAACACGCCAGTCGCTTGCTTGATTCTGCGCACGTGCTTGGGTTTCGGGAGCTACCTTGGAGCTTGGGGCAGATTTCTGACACGATCAAGGAAGTGGTGCGAGTAAATACCCTGGATAGTTGTTATATCCGCCCGTTGATCTATATGGATGGTTTACCCTCCGGTTTGAATCTGGATGGCGGGAAACCCGCATTGGGGATTTCTGCCTGGGAATGGAATAACTACCTTGGGGAAGAGGCTCTTACAAAGGGGATTCGTGCGAACGTGTCTTCTTTTACACGGCACCAACCCAACGTGATGATGACCAAGGCAAAGATTTCTGGGAATTATGCAAACAGCATTCTGGCAAAAACGGAATCGATTCGTCTTGGGTTCGAAGAAGCCATCATGCTTAACCCTCAGGGTTATGTTGCAGAATGCACGGGAGAAAACCTTTTCCTGGTTCGGCATAACAAGATTTTCACCCCGCCGTTGGCGGATGTTTTGGAAGGGATCACGCGAGATACCGTCTTAAAAATCGCTGACGATCTAGGGTACGAAGTAATTGAGACGCCTATCTCACGGGACCAACTTTACATTGCAGACGAAGTATTTGTTTGTGGCACCGCAGCGGAATGCATTGGGTTGCGTGAAATTGATTTCCGGAATGTAGGGGAAGGTAAGACTGGCCCGGTAACACTCGCCATCCAGCAAGTCTTTCAGGATGCCGTCCATGGAAAACTATCCAAATACCTGGATTGGCTTGATTTCGTTAATGTGGGCATTGACATCCCCCAGTTCGTCGAGTAAAATGCTCCGCTAATGAACAAGAACGTCCACACCACCAGCATCTTTGCGTTTTATTTTTATTACGGTCTCCAAAATATGGTTACCGTTGGCGGCGCTTAGAAGCAGGTAGAAAAATCAATCTGTTCACCTAGAGAGCGAGCCTGACGGGTTCGCTCTTTTTTTATTTTGGAGGCATGCGAATGACATTACGTGGTATTCGAGGAGCGATTACGGTGGAACGGGACCAGATGGAAAGTATCCTGGATGCAACCCAAGAACTTCTTCAAGCTTTGATGAACGCCAATCCTGGCTTGATTTCGGAGGAAATCGCAAGTGTTTTCTTCTCTACCACCGACGATTTAGCCTCCATACATCCTGCAGTCGCGGCAAGAAGGATGGGATGGAGGCTTGTCCCAATGATGTGCTCGCGTGAAATCCCTGTTCCAGGTAGCCTGCCTTTGTGCATTCGGGTGCTTATCCATTGGAACACCGAATGTAAGCAAAATGAAATCAATCACGTTTACCTGCGTGATGCTGTTGCCCTCCGTCCCGACTTGATCGCCTCATAAAGTTACCAGGACGGTTTATTTTTAGGAATTGGAGAAGAAACACCATGATGATTATTATGAAACCTTCTGCCACGCAGGTGGATGTCGAACATGTGATTGAGCACATACGTGAGAATGGGCTGACCTCTCATCTGTCTGTTGGCGAGGATCACACCGTGATTGGCGCGGTTGGAGATACTCATGCAGTCTCTACGGCTGTTTTCGAGGTATTGGATGGCGTGGAAAGTGTCATCCGAATTTCACAACCTTATAAGCTGGCCTCCCGCCAATTCCATCCAAAGAATTCCATTTTCCCAATGGATGGTTTTAATATTGGCGGAGATGAGATTGTCATTATCGCCGGCCCTTGTTCCGTTGAATCGCGCGAACAATTACTCGAGACCGCCATAGCCGTGCGAGCTGCCGGCGCGCATGCCTTGCGGGGCGGCGTGTTCAAGCCACGCACTTCGCCTTATACCTTTCAGGGTCTGGGAGAGGATGGTCTTGAGCTGGTGGCAGAGGCGCGCCAGGTGACCGGCATGCCGGTAGTGGTCGAAATCACCTCGATCACGCAATTGGAGGTTAATCCTGGAATATGTGGATGTCATCCAGGTGGGTGCACGTAATATGCAGAATTACGCATTATTGAGCGCATTAGGGAAGACACAGAAACCTGTTTTGCTCAAACGTGGCATGTCCGCTACTATCGAAGAATTGTTGATGGCTTCCGAATACATCCTTTCTGGTGGCAACTCGCGTGTATTGCTGTGCGAACGTGGGATACGGACCTTCGAAACAGCCACCCGCAATACTACCGACATAAATGCAATCCCTGTATTGAAATCACTGACACACCTGCCGGTCATCCTCGATCCATCCCATTCCACCGGGCATGCCGATTATGTTACTGCCGTTGCCAGGGCCGGGATCGCAGCCGGTGCGGATGGACTGATCGTTGAAGTTCATCCCGACCCCGCCCACGCACTTTCGGATGGTCGGCAATCACTTAAACCCGAGAAATTCTCGGAACTGGTCAACCAGGTGGGACTGATTGCAGAAGCTATGGGACGCAAATTGGCCCCAATCGCTACTGGATAACCCTTTTATATAATAAGGAACAACGGAGAGAAATTTATGTTAATCATCATGCATCCCGATGCTTCTCAACAGCAAATAGAGAATGTAATTGCCGCGGTTGAACACCAGAATCTTTCTTCTCATATAATCCAGGGCGTCGAGCAAACGGTCATTGGTGCGGTGGGGGACAGTCATTCAGTAGCGAAGGAAGTTTTTGAGATCCTGCCCGGCGTCGTGGGTGTAACCCGGATTTCTCAACCGTACAAGTTAGCCTCGCGCCAGTTCCATCCCGAGGATTCTGTTTTTCCGCTGGATGGGTTTTCCATCGGCGGAAGTGATATTGCCATCATTGCCGGACCTTGTTCCGTTGAGTCCCGTTCGCAGGTTCTCGCAACTGCGATTGCAATTCGAGAAGCTGGAGCGAATGCCCTGCGTGGAGGCGTTTATAAACCACGCACTTCCCCCTACGTATTTCAAGGGCTGGGAGAAGAAGGTCTCGAATACCTGGCCGAAGCGCGCCAATCCACGGGGATGCCAATTGTTGCAGAAGTCATGTCGGTCGCACAAGTGGATCTTATGGTCAAATATGTGGATGTCCTTCAGGTGGGAGCCCGGAATATGCAGAATTACTCTTTATTACGAGCGCTAGGAGATACTCGCACTCCTATCTTGCTAAAACGCGGTATGTCGGCCACCCTGGAGGAACTTCTCATGGCTTCTGAGTACATCCTCTCTGGCGGAAATCAAAGGGTCATATTGTGTGAACGCGGAATCCGCACCTTTGAAACTACAACCCGAAATACCACGGATATCAATGCCATTCCTGTGTTGAAAACGTTGACGCATTTGCCGGTCATTCTTGACCCTTCCCATTCGACTGGCTTATCGGAGTTAGTAGCCCCGGTTGCCAAGGCTGGGGTCGCGGCAGGCGCAGACGGGCTACTGATTGAGGTGCACAATGATCCGGCCATCGCGCTCTCGGACGGGCGCCAGTCCCTGACACCGGAAGCGTTTGCAGGGCTCGTCAAACAAGTCAGAGCGGTAGCCGAGGCGGTCGATCGCCGACTTGCTCCGGTGATCCATTAGGAATTCGCATGCCTGAGGGAAGTGGATTTATCCTGGCGGAAGCGAAAATCGCCATCATCGGTCTGGGGCTGATGGGCGGCAGCCTGGCAATGGCATTGAAGGGGAAATGCGCTGGCTTGATGGCGGTTGTCCTAAATCAGGCTACCTGCGAACAGGTGTTAAAGCGAGATATCGTCTCTGTGGTGGATGATGATCCGTCGAATATTCTCCCGCAGGCGGACATGATCGTACTCGCTACTCCCGTACCTGCTATCCTGGATTGGTTGAGGCGCATCCCGGACTATACACCGCAACGCTGTATTATCATTGATCTTGGCTCGAGCAAACAGAATATTGTGGAAGCCATGAATGACCTACCTGATCGGTTCGACGTCCTCGGTGGTCATCCCATATGCGGAAAGGAAAAACTTACACTTGAAAATGCCGATGCATTATTATTTAAGGATGCCCCATTTGTGTTGACACCGCCTGATCGTATTTCGGTGCGCGCCAGTTCGGCGGCGTTACAAATCATTTCCGCTATCGGGGCGCGACCATTATGGCTGGACGCAATGACTCATGATCGTCTTCTTGCATATACGAGCCATCTACCATTTCTATTAGCATCGGCGCTGGCATTATCGGCCCCAGAAGATGCAGCTTCCCTGGTTGGCCCAGGTTTTAATTCTACTTCCCGGTTGGCTTCCACGCCTTCCAGCATAATGCTTGGAATTCTTCAAACCAACCGGGAAAACGTCCTGAAAGCCATTGAAACCTTCAAGCAAAATCTAGACCTGGTCGAGCAGGCCATCAGGACCCAGGATTTCGTGGCCCTGGGAGAAATCCTGGACTCTGCCCGGTCGAAACGTCAGACATTCCTATAATATATATTCATCTGGATACAATATTTGTTTCACGCTATTATCTCAAATGGTTAATATGCCAACACTCGAATTCAAATCCGAAATTGAGATCATCCCAATCTCTCACCCTTTGCATGCATCTGTAAATGTTCCGGGTTCTAAGAGCCTGACGAATCGTGTTCTGATGGTAGCTGCCCTTGCGCGGGGCAAGACCTTGGTAAGCAATGCATTATTTTCGGATGATTCGCTCTATTTTGCGCATGCACTCCAGCAATTGGGTTTCGATCTGACTTTGGATGAGAACCGGTCTGAGATGACCATTACAGGTCTTGGAGGTAGGATTCCTGCGAAGGAGGCAACCCTTTACATAGGGAATGCCGGGACTGCTGCCCGTTTCCTGACTGCCTTCCTGACGCTTGGTGAAGGTACATTTGTCCTGGATGGGGATCAAAGGATGCGGGAAAGACCGATTGGCGACCTGATTGATGCTCTCGAAAAACTAGGTGCACAGATAACCGCTTCAGACCATTCACTTGGAACTGAAAATCCGGGTTCCATTTTGCCCACTCTTTGCCCTCCAGTGCGTATACTTGCATCGGGTTTGACAGGCGGGAAGGCGAAGATCGCAGGGAATATATCCAGCCAGTTCCTTTCCGGCTTGCTTATGGTCGCTCCCTACGCTCGCAATCCGGTGGAATTGGAAGTCGCCACGGAATTGAATTCCAGGCCATATATAACCATGACGCTTGAGGTAATGAAAGATTTCGGGGTGGATGTGAAGCACCGGGATTTCGAGAGTTTTTCCATCCAACCTGCACGTTACCATGCCAGTCCCAGTTACTTAATCGAGTCGGATGCCTCGGCCGCTTCATATTTTTTTGCAGCCCCTGCCATATTGGGAGGAACACTCTGTGTGGAAAATATTACACGTGCATCGAATCAAGGCGACATCGCGTTTTTGGAAATCCTTCAGAAAATGGGATGCACGGTTAAGGAAAGACCAGAATTCCATGGAAATTACCGGCCCGACTACCTTGCACGGGGTGGATGTTGATATGCGTGATATCTCGGATACGGTCCAAACTCTGGCAGCGATTGCCCCGTTTGCGGATTCTCCGACGCATATCCGTGGCGTCGGCTTCATTAGGAAAAAAGAGTCAAACCGGATTTCTGATACTTGCAGGGAACTGAGACGTTTGGGTGTGAACGTTCAAGAAAATGTGGATGGGTTTGTCATTCACCCCTGCAGGGAAGTCATGCCGGCTCTGGTGCAAACCTATAATGACCATCGTATGGCCATGGCATTCGCTCTGATTGGTCTGCGTTCACCCGGGATAAGAATTGATAATCCCGCTTGCGTTTCCAAGACCTTCCCCGATTATTTCCGAACGCTGGATGAGATACGATGATTCGTCTTGGGCTGATTGGATTTCCCCTTTCGCATAGCTTATCTCCCGTGCTCCATGCGGCTGCACTTCGTGCCAGCGGATTGGATGGGGAATATTTATTGTACCCGATCGAACCAGGTGATACCACCCGACTAAGCGTCATTTTGAACCGCCTTCGGAAAGGCGAATTGCTCGGATTGAATGTCACAATTCCCCACAAGCAATCCATCATTCCTTGGTTGGATGCCTTGACGCCGACAGCAAAAATAATCGGGGCGGTAAACACCTTGTACATGCGATCAGGAGAATTGGTTGGGGATAACACAGACGCCCCGGGATTCCTGGCTGACCTATCAATTAGCTTCAAAGAAGGGTTTTCAAGGAAAACTGCACTGGTAATGGGTGCCGGTGGAGCGGCCCGTGCAGTAATCTTTGCCTTATTGAATAGTGGATGGCAAGTGACACTGGCTGTTCGCAAGGTAGGCATAAAACGGGCAGACGATTTAATAAATTCTTTCCGAGAGCAAGAAGGTGAGGGTGGTATGAGAGTGATCCTGCTGGAGGCAGGTGACCTGAGGTTGCTCGGTTCGGAGATTGATCTTATCATCAATGCAACCCCAGTTGGAATGTCCCCAGGTTCCGAGTTCCTCTCCCTGGCCGGAAGGTTTGCCATTTCCTAATAAAGCATCCGTGTATGATTTGGTCTATAACCCTCGCCAGACCCGCTTTGCACAAGACGCACGGGCAGCCGGGCTACACGCCGAGACTGGGTTGGGAATGCTGGTGGATCAAGCCGGATTATCATTTAAATATTGGACGGGACAGGTGGTTTCCCGTGAAGTCTTATTTTCAGCAGTGGAGGTTTGATGTTACGATTTTTGACTGCCGGAGAATCACACGGCCCGGGGCTTACGGCTATTCTGGAGGGCATCCCAGCGGGACTCTCACTTTCTACGTCCGAAATTGACCTGGAGCTTGCCCGCCGTCAAAAGGGTTTTGGGTCCGGCGGACGTATGAAGATCGAAAAGGATATCGGTCCGGATTTTGGGTGGAGTGATGGGCGGCGTAACGACTGGTGCTCCCTTGGCGATGTGGGTGGAGAACGCAGACCACATAAAATGGAAGGGCAAAACCGTTCCAGCGATGACTGCGCCGCGGCCTGGTCATGCCGATCTGACTGGTGCGGTTAAATATGGCTATAACGACCTGCGACCAGCACTAGAGCGCGCTTCGGCTCGTGAGACTGCCATGAGGGTGGCGGTGGGAGCGGTCTGTAAACAATTCCTTTCGAAATTCGGCATACAGATTGGTGGTTATGTGCTGGCAATAGGGGATATTACAGCTGATTTTAGCAGGATGCCGTATCCTGAACGGTTCGAGCGAGCTGAGGCGAGTGATATTCGTTGCCCTGATGATGAAGCCGGAAAGAAAATGCACGATAGGATCAGGGAAATTATGCAGGCTAAGGATACTCTGGGAGGCCTTTTAGAAGTCGTAGCCCTGGGCGTACCGGTTGGGTTAGGTTCGTTTGCCCAATGGGACCGTCGCTTGGAGGCCCGCCTCGGCGCGGCGATTTTATCCATTCAGGCGATCAAAGGAGTCGAGATAGGTGATGCCTGGAAAAACGCTGGTTTACCAGGGACAAGCGCGCATGATGCGTTCAATATTAATAACGATTTTGGTACGAGAGCTCTTTCACGCCCAACCAATCGGGCCGGAGGTGTCGAAGGAGGAATTAGTAATGGGCAACCCATCGTAATACGCGCGGCAATGAAACCAATTGCCACCACATTAACACCCCAGGCGACAGTAGATTTGGCAGCCGGTGTGCCAGCGCCGACGCGCTATGAACGCTCGGATTTTTGCCCGGTTCCACGCGCAGTGCCAATCCTTGAAGCGATGATAGCGTTTGTTCTGGCTGAGGCGTTAATTGAAAAGCTTGGCGGCGATTCTCTTGAAGAAATGCTGCCTCGCTTTGAATCGCTGAAGAAGGCACGCCTGGAAGATATATCCCTTCAAAACATTTCCAGGGTCTGGTGGGATTGATATGACGCATATATTCCTTTACGGACCACCTGGCTCGGGAAAATCAACCATTGGAAAATCTCTGGCAGCCAGCCTCGATTTACCATACGTTGATCTCGATCAATTTATTGAGGAAACAGCCGGGAAATCTATCTTGCAAATCATGGAAGGAGGAGGTGAACCTGGTTTCCGCGACTTGGAGAGCACCAGCCTCCGCCAATTGATACTGGAACCTGCCAGTGTAATTGCTCTGGGTGGAGGGGCTTTGCTTCGGGAGGAAAATCGGTTTTTCGCCGAATCGGCCGGAAAAGTGGTCTTCCTCGACGCAGATTCGGATTCAATCCTGAAACGATTGAGAGACGACCCAGACCAACGTCCGCTATTGACAGGCGATAAAGAGGAAAAATTAAAGGCATTGATGTTAAGACGGGCAGACCATTATGCCTCTTTTAAATTGCGCATAGCCACTATAGGGCATCTACCCGAACAAATAAGTGGAGAAATTCAAAAAGCATTAGGGCGTTTTCGCGTTTCATGGGATGGGGGCTGGTTACGATATACTCGTGTCTAAAGGGGGGCTGGATGCTTTGGGAGCGATATTATCTGATATGAAAATTGGTAGTTCAGTGACAGTAGTCGCTGATTCCAATGTTACACCTTTATATGGTGAGAAATTGATGCTTTCTCTGGAGAAGGTAGGATTACAGGCGAAAGTGTTATCCATCCCGGCTGGTGAAAAATATAAAACCTTGGAAACGGTCGAATACCTATGGAACCGTTTTCTAGAGATTGGCATGGATCGAAAAAGTGCGGTTGTTGCGCTGGGTGGCGGAGTTACGGGTGATTTATCTGGCTTTTCTGCCTCTACCTATATGCGCGGTATTCCTTGGGTGATCGCGCCGACTACGCTTTTGGCAATGGTCGATTCGTCTCTGGGTGGCAAGACCGGTTGTGATTTACCCCAAGGGAAGAACCTGGTTGGTACATTTTATCCTCCACGATTAGTGGTTTCCGACCCAAATACATTAATAACCTTACCGGAAGAAGAATTTCGTTCTGGTATGGGAGAAGTGGTGAAGCATGGCATTATCGCAGACCCGCAATTGTTCGAAATGTGCAGTCATGGATATGAAGAAATCCATAAGAATTTGCTCGAAATCGTTAGGAGAGCGGTTGCCGTAAAAATAAAGCTAATTGAATCTGATCCTTATGAAAGAGGAATGCGGGCTAAGCTTAATCTGGGGCACACGATTGGGCATGCGTTGGAAAAAGCCAGCGATTATCGCTTGCGTCACGGTGAAGCCATATCCATTGGAATGGTTGCAGAAGCACGTTTGTCAGAACTAATGGGGCTGGCTCATACCGGTTTATCCGAAACGATTGCTGTTTCCCTGATGGAAATTGGCCTACCAACAAAAATTCCTCACGATCTTCGACCTGAGGAAATATTAAACGCTATGCGATTTGATAAGAAGAAAGAATCCGGGCGCATACGGTTTGCCTTACCGATAAAAATTGGGGAAGTGCGCGTAGGTGTGGAAATAAATGATTTGGATTCGATATTTTTGGAGATTTGATATGACAATTATTCTTGTTCTACATGGTCCTAACCTTAATCTTCTTGGCACACGCAGTCCCGAGATATATGGCCATAAAACCTTGAATGAAATTAATGACAGTTTGACGACTTTGGGGCAAGAACTAAATATCGATGTAAGATTTTTGCAAACTAATCATGAGGGAGACTTGATTGATGCCCTGCAGGATGCAGCAAAATGGGCTCAAGGGGTTGTGTTCAACCCAGGCGCATATACTCATACTTCAATTGCCCTGCGAGACACCATCGCCGCAATCGATATCCCGGTCGTGGAAGTGCATATTTCGAATGTCTATGCCCGAGAAGAGTTCCGGCATAAATCAATGCTTTCGGCTGTCTGCCGGGGGAAAATTGTTGGGTTTGGGTGGAAATCCTATCTTTTGGGGCTCCGAGCTCTGGATGAATTACTCCGGGATCAATCAGGATAGATTCTCCAGCCAAGTTCTTCCTGGTCAACTTGATTGACCATTTCTGACGGAATGTCAACCAGCAAGGAATTTCCTTCTGCCAGGAGGTTCCCGGCCTCATCGTAAATGCCAGCCCAGGCTTCCGCCATGCGTCCCTTTGCATTACCGGCCCTACCTACGATACGTAAAGGTTTACCGATAGGTACGTTTTTGCGATATTTTATTTCCAATTTGGCTGTGAACATGAAGCGTGAATTGGTTGGATCACCCATGTGTGATCGCCCACTTATCTCATCCAAAATGGTGGCAACGATTCCGCCATGCAAGATTCCGGGATAACTCTGGAAATGTTCCGGCGCGGTGTAGGTGGTTTCGACCACACCCGGTTCGATTTCGTAGATTTTTAGTTGCAAACCGACCGGATTTTCCAAGCCGCAAATAAAGCACATACGCGAATTTGGTTGTTTTTTCACGATTCGGATTACCTTCCATGTGGAGATTTTGGATCAAGCAGGGTTGCCAACTGGCTTAATTGAGAAACGTGTACGAGGGCCAGAACCTCATCAGCTGGCTGCAAAACTGTATCGCCGTGCGGGATCAACAATTTGTTCTTTCGGATGACTGCCACAACTACGCATTCGCTTGGGATCTGCAATTCGCGTAAGTTCTTGTTTGCAGCCGGAGATAGGGGATGGACCTTCTCTTCAACTAACGAATACTCCCCCTTTCGGAGCTTCAAAAGGGTCATCATATCACCGAGGGACATTTCCTCCGCTACCAGCCGGGCCAGGATATCCGCTTGATTTACCGTCACATCCACGCCCATCTCAGGGGTGAACAACCAGGCGTTCTTGGGGTTATTCACGCGTGCGATCACGCGTGGCACGTTGAATTCGAAACGAGCCAAAGAGGTAATTACAAGATTGGTCTCGTCGAAACCAGTTACCGCTGCAAGTACATTGGCATTCCGGATCCCGGCCAATTCCAGAATGTTGGGAGAACTTCCGTCACCCGGGATAATTGCTTCAATTGGGAGTTCTTCCTTCATCTTCTCCAGCACTCCCGGGCGTTGTTCTACGACTTTAACCGTGTGACCGGATTCAAGCAATAATTTGGCCAGGTATGATCCTGTATTTCCACCACCGACGATGATTACGATCATGATTACCTCCTATCTAAATTCAATAGGCCTTCGAGACGATCCATCGAAGAAGATAATACAACTAGATTGAGATAATCGCCTTCCTGGAATTCTGTGCCAGAAATCGGGATGAAGGCCTGTTCATTACGGGTAATGGAAATTACCATAATTTCGCCTGGAATATTCAATTGATTTATTGTCCTTCCAATCAATTCTGGTGAGACTTCCAGATGAACGATTGATACCTCACCGCGTCCGAACGAATCCCATACGTCCAGTTCTGTATGGGTAAGCACCTGGATGATCCGTTCTGCTCCCCAGTTATTGGGGGATATGGTGGTCAAACCAAGTCGTTGATAAATTTCTGCTCGAATGGGATCATATAACCGGGCAACTACGCGCGGCACGTGAAATATATTTCTGGCAATACGGGCTGCAACGATGTTGGCGTTATCCGAGTGACTGGTTGCTATGAAGGCCTCTGTATTTTCGATACCGGCTTGGATCAGGATGTTTTGATCGAAACCAAGCCCCTTGATTATGCGTCCCTTGAAATTAGGGCCCAATCTTCCATCGGCATCGTTATCGTGGTCAATAATCGTCACATCATGTTGCTGTTCGGTCAGTAATTTTCCGACTTGTGAACCAATTCGCCCGTATCCCATAATAATGATTTTCATTTTCATGCCTCCTTTCATCATTTCTCATAAAGACGGCTAGCTCGGAATTTATCTATCCAGCGCAATATAGATTTCCGGAACCATTCCAACCCATACAGGATAAATCCAAAAAGAACCAGAACCGGCCATATGAGGGTTGGAAATGGTTGGTTGTCGAAATCGTCCGCCAGACCAGGAATGTAAATCAAGGCAACGATCATGAGTAATGCCAGGCAGACTCCTACAAGAAGAGTCTTGTTGCTACCCCAGCCCATCTGGGTGTTATGTGCTTTAAAGGTTCTGCATGCAAATGCATTTCCAATTTGCACCAGGACAACACCGGCTAAAAATACCGTTTTGGCAACTGTGTTTACATCACCTGGAATGACCAGGAGCTGCGGCCATTGGAAGGTATTTAGCCAGGGTTGGTTGAGTAAATTCACATTTCCAGATAATAGATAAGTTGCCAGGAAGCCTAAATAGCAGAGCCCCGCCTCCAGCAATCCCAACCAGAGAAACGCCCTGGAAAGCAAACCGTTGTCCAAAAGAGGCCTCGATCGGCGCGGCGGATATTTCATAATATCCGGTTCAGGTTTTTCGCTACCCAATGCCAGAGCAGGGAAAATATCTGTTCCCAAATCGATCGCCAGAATTTGTCGTACAGTCAATGCCGGCGGAATGCCAATGGCAGAGGTTATTATAAACGGGAGTACCTCTGGAAGATTACTGGAGAAAATAAAGGTGATGAATTTTCGAATATTATCATAAATGGCACGGCCTTCCTCGATGGCATACCCAATGGATGCAAAATTATCATCGGTGAGGATAATACTTGCGGCTTCCTTGGCAACATCCGTCCCGATGATCCCCATGGCAATTCCCACATCCGCTTTTCGTAATGCTGGAGCATCATTGACCCCGTCACCCGTTACTGCCACAACTTCTCCGTTAGCTTGGAATGCTGAGACCAGTCGTAATTTGTGATCCGGAGCCATGCGCGCGAAAATGACTTCCTTATTGAGGGTTTGTTGCACGGTGATATCGTCCATTGAGTTCAACTCCGCGCCAGTAATAATGGTCGGGTTGGGAATGTCTATCAAACCTACTCGCCTGGCCAAGGACTCTGCGGTAAGTCCATAATCTCCTGTAATCATCACGATCCGGATGCCGGCTTCTTTGCAGGTTTTAATGGACTGCTCCACCTCGGGGCGGGGAGGATCCATCATTGCCATAAGCCCCAAAAAGGTCAGGTTTTGTTCGACATCTTTTGCAGTATAAACCGGCATGCGCGCAGGTAAATCTCTTCGGGCAATCCCTAAAACACGCAAGGCTCGCCGGGAATACTCATCATTTGCGGATATAACTTTTGCCCGAAAATCGTCGCTCATTGGTCCGGATTTGCCATTTATCAAAATATTCGAGCAGAGTTGCAAAATTTCTCTTGGCGCCCCTTTGATAAATGCAACCTCCCGGTCTATTTCACGGTGGATTGTGGTCATGCGTTTCCTTCGTGCATCAAACGGAATCTCATGGATGCGCGGTAGGAAAAGCGAAGTATTGTCCTCGTTGATACCGTACTTCATCGCGGCAACCTTAAGAGCTGCCTCTGTTTGGTCTCCCAGAGACGTCCAATTTGGATGTCCCTGGCTGGGTGGATTGACGCGGGCATTGTTGCAGCACATGGCGGCTTCCAATAGGCGCATGAGATCTTCTTCGAACGGAGTTTTCTCAGGAGAGGGGGTAAATTGCCCTTTTGGTTCATAACCCGCGCCGGAAACCTTAAGTTTTTGGCCTGAAACCCAAACCTCTCGAACAGTCATCTGGTTCTGTGTCAATGTCCCACTTTTATCTGTACAAATTACTGAGACATTTCCCAACTTTTCGACAACGGATAACCGTTTGACCAAAATACCCATTGATGAAAGGCGCTGGACGGCTATCGCCAAGGAAAGAGTTAACGTCGCTGGCAAGCCTTCCGGCGTTAGGGCGACGATCGTTCCGAGTGCTAGCAGGATTGAGTTATGGAAATGTCTGCTGATATCTGGGTCGAAAGTCGCTAAAGCCCAAACAATCCCGCCAAAACCGAGCGCAATGAGCGCCATTCTTCGGCTCAGTCGCTCCAATTCTTTTTGGAACATGGAGGGTTCTTCATGGACTGTTTGCGTAAGTTGTGCGATGCGGCCGAATTGGGTCAACATGCCAGTCGAATAGACAATCGCCTTTCCCGTACCGGATGCAACGGAGGTCCCTGCAAAGATCAGGTTTGGACGTTCCAGGTCACTGAGGTTGGGAAGGATGGAAGCCTCGGCTGTTTTGCGCGCAGCCACTGACTCGCCTGTTAACGATGCGTTGTTCACGCGTAGCCCGAATTCTTCAATCACTCGAGCGTCTGCAGCAATGTTATCGCCTTCAGCCAGGATTAAAAGGTCGCCAGGGACTACAACGT
This sequence comes from uncultured Chloroflexia bacterium, assembly GCA_963814135.1. Taxonomy (GTDB): domain Bacteria; phylum Chloroflexota; class Anaerolineae; order Anaerolineales; family Villigracilaceae; genus UBA877. Next base: position 1,160,770 of record CAWFBZ010000008.1, read on the forward strand.
TTGCCGGAATATGCATCTCGGCGCCACCTCTCAGGATGTGAGCGAAAGATGGGAGCAAGTGACGTAATTTATCGATCGCCTGCTCTGCCCGATGTTCACGCCAATAGGAGAAGGCGCTGTTGGCAACGCTTACCAGCAATATTACGATTGCCAAAGGCAACTCTTTTTGCCAGAGGCTGATCATTGCAGCAAGGAACATGATCAGGTTGAATGGATGCCTGATTTGTCGAATAAATTTTTGCCATTCTGCTGGACGAGGCTGTTCTGAGAGTATGTTTTCCCCGTAAAGGAAAAGGCGCTCCTCTGCATCGACCATCGATAGGCCCTTTAAGGAAGTATCCATACTCTGGATTACTTCCGGAACGCGCAAAGTGTAGATAGGTGCGGAACTCATGATTATTATGGGGCTGGAGATGAATCAATTATATTCATCTCCAGCCTTGAAACTCCACGCATGGATATTACTTTAATTTGAATATTGGAATGATATTACTCATCGAATGACTCGAAGGCGTCTTCCAAGGTTTGGAGCTCTGACATTAAATGTTCCCGCGTGCCATGACTGAAACGGGTATCTTGGGTGATCTTTGCCCGTTCTTCTAATGCAGATCGAACAACAAATGCCGGGACAAACATGATCCTTCCGGCGGGAATAATAACAAAATTATACGTTTTGATCCTGAGGTCTTGGTCATCAAAATATGGCAGGCTCAGACTGAGTCCACGGTTTAGAGTTTGTGCTTTCACCCTTTCATGGATTGTATTGATAATGTCTAGTGTTTGAAACCGGGCCAAAGACCGACCCTGGTTTACCAGTTGCCCGAGCATACCATAATGCTTCTTTTCAAATTCTCCATCGGCCACCATGTAGGGTGCCAGGGAGCGAGCTGCAAAAAGAATGGTCAGGAAGTGTTGCATGGAACTGATATGTGCTTCGGCATCTGCGACCGAATTAACGATCAAATTATTGTGATCGTCAAATGCCACCCATTGTGGGAGATAAAATCGTCTTGCGGCTGCGACGTAAGGAACTTGTAAAGAACCTCTTCCATCCTCATTACTTATATCTTCGGCGATGGCATCTGTGGTGGCTGTTATCGCGGATTTTGGATTCGAAGTATCCTCGACTGGAATGGAAGGGATGTCATCATCGTCGACGGCAATGTACTGGATGCTCCGTCCGGATGGGAGCATATTTCGTACCATATGAGTAGCTGAGGCAAAACGGATCAGATCTGCACTGACTGCGACTGCTTTTTCGGGGGACTGGTCTAATTGAATCAATCGTTGTCGCAAAGTGATATGAACATCATGGTTGCCCAACCGGTCTCGCAAGGTCCCAACACGTTGTTCGCGTGCATTTGGATTAACGATTATCGACTCTGAATTTCTTTCCAGGTTTACCCGGTCTGGTAGCTTGAAACGGAGTGTACGAACCCGTTCCACATACGCCTGGGCGATTTGCCGGGCTTGCGCTTCAAGAAAACGCTGAACAATCGCAGGTTGTGCATCGAAAAGTGCTGATTGCCGCTCGTATTCTTCGCGGAGTTGATCTTTCGGAGTTACACCATCTTTGATGTGAAGTGATTTCGGGCATTTATTCATCCTCTTGATAAGTGCGCCTGGGCAGAAAATGATTAATTTCTTTGGTTTTTTATGGTATGAATAATTGTAAATCTCCTGCTATTGTATAATACTTTTTGGTGGAAACGGGTACGAATTGGGTCAAACTGCAAAGGTATCGATCAGTAATTTTATGCTTCCTCCCGCCGGATACAGGATCGGACATGTAGCGCCACGGTCGATGTACTCCTGAACCTTAGCCTTTGCCTCGGATGGTGTGCCAGATGCGGTGATTCGACTTATGAGATCGTCCGGGACGAAATGTTTTGCTTTATTGATTTGTTCCTTGGTTGCCGGCCAACCTAAGATTGATTTTATTTCAGTAATGATTTCTTGAGAGACATTGGATGCTTTAGCGATATGTGGCTGTTGGGCAAGATATTGGCATAATAACATTTTACTGGCGTCGATCGCAGTGTCATGGTCCTCATCTACAGAGCAAACGATCAATTGCGGTCGGTCGATCTGGTCCAAATTGCGCCCGGCTTTCTTTGCTCCGTTCGATAATGACTCCATTGCCCGATCGTTATATTCCAGTGGGACACAGTAATTCAGCACAGCGCCATCCGCGATCTCACCGGCTAATTCCATCATCTGGTCGCCTGTGGCACCAATCATGATGGGGACATTGCGTGGCTCACGCCTTCCATGGACTACATCGAGCTCAATTCCATCAACGTGGATGAATTCGCCGTGAAATGTTACCCGTTCCATATTCAATAATCTCTTCATCACGGTGACAGTCTCCCGCATGGCTGTAAGGGGTTTCCTGCGATCGATACCGACTTGCTTTGCAAGAGGGTCCCACCATGCGCCAATTCCACATATGACCCGGTTGGGTGCCAGATCGTCCAGGGTCAGGAAGGTGGAAGAAAGCAGACCGATATTGCGGGACCAATTATTGATCACAGCGGATCCGACTTTGATGCGTTCTGTCACTGCGGCATATGCTGCCATCGGTACTATTGCATCACGCACCAGGCGGGATTCGGCTTGCCAGACTGCTTCAAACCCCTGGCTTTCTGCATATCGGACGCAATCCAATCCATCCCGAAGATCGTGCGCGTCCTGTAAATAAAGAGCTACTCGATTCGATCTTAATAACCTCATAACGGTATGATTTGTAATATTATAGTGTATTATCCTTTGCAAATGATAAGAAAAATTGGTGTAAGAAAAAAAAGACACCAGATTGAACCTGGTGCCTTTTATGGGAGCAAGTCAGGAATTTACGCAAGCTCTTGGAGACGATTCCACATCTTTGGAGCAAGTTCGCGTGAACGCGCGGCCAGCTTTTCTTCATCCATGCTGACGATATGTTTGCCTTGCATGAGGATTTTCCCTCTACAAACGGTAGTATCCACCACAGCATCCACCAATCCGAAGATGAGATGACCTAGGAAATTAGACTCATTTAGTGGGGTCGGTGGGCAATAATCGATGATAGCCAGGTCGGCTGCAACCCCCTCAGTGATCTCACCCAATGTCAATCCGAACTGGCGTTTCGCGATTTCTGCATTGTTTTGCAAGAGCATTTGCGGCGCCTCCATGAACGCCACCCTTGGGTCGTGGTTAGCAAGTCGGTGCAAAAGGTAAGCGCAACGCATTTGGGCGAGCATATCCGAGCCCATGCCATCTGTGCCCAAGCCGACAAGGATTCCTTTTTAAGCATTTTTAGGATTGGTGTTACTCCCACCGCATTATTCATATTCGATTCGGGATTATGGACAACAATTGTTCCAGTTTCAGCGACGATTTCCATCTCGTTTTCATCAATGTGAACACAATGGACGAAAATGGAGTTTTTTCCGGTCGCTCCTAATTTGTGCAGGCGATCCACAATAGTCGTATTATATTTCTTGAGCGAATCTTCGCGATCGGACAGATCTTCTGCCACGTGAATATGACACCCAACCTGACCCTCTTTAGCAATCCCGATGCATTTTTCAAGCGTTTCATCGGATAGCGTGAAAGAAGCATGTAACCCCATCATGGCAGCAATTTGACCGTCGCCTTTGCCGACTTTTTTGATGAAGCGTTCGTTCTCGGCAATCCCACCGCCGGCGATATTCCGATCAGAGACTTCATAACAAAGCGAGGCACGTAAACCTGATTGGCGTACTGCAGATTCGATCAGGTCAAGGGATCCATCCCGGAAGGAGGGAGATGCGTGGTGGTCGATCACAGTGGTCGTGCCATTGCGAATGCAGTCTATCAAGGGAAGTTGCGCCGACAGCAGGATATCTTCTTCATCGAGCGCTCTGTCGACCTTCCACCATAGTTTTTCGAGAACTTCTACGAAATTTTTAGCGGGTTCGCCTGGAATGGACATACCGCGCGCCATGGTGGAATAAAAGTGGTGGTGCGAGCAAATAAACCCGGGCAGAATGATTTTCCCAGAGCAGTCAACTGATTCCGCTTCCGGGTAGCGTCGCTTCATTTCAGCTGAATCGCCGATTCCGGCTACAAGTTCTCCGTCGGTCACGACAGTTGCGTTCCACAGGACGCGGTTATTTTCTCCCAGTGTGACGACAATTCCATTTTCAAAGCGAGTGGTCATGTTGGTTCTCCTAATATTCCTTTAAGGCAGCCAGTTCTTCATCGGTGCGTGCGCGCATTACGATGGCTCCGGTGAAGCACTTCTGAGCGCAAATCGAGCAGCCGATACACAAGGCTGGATTGGTGTGAGGAAAGCCGCTATCATCCAGCGAGATAGCCAGGTATGGACAGCGGGCACAGTTACCGCAGGAAACACATAATTCCGGCCGGGCTTCGGAGATTTTTTTCACCGGGGAAAGGTCCATGAAACCGGTTATGGGACTGGGCTGGGCAATCCCGATCAGATCCTTCATCGAGGTTATCCCTCGCTCTTGCATGAGAAAGGCTGTTCCTGATTCAGACTCGCGTATGATACCGTAGCCTTGTTTCATAACAATGGTGCAGAATTGGACGGTCTTGACGCCTAGTGCCAGAAAATCCATTGCAGCCTTGTAATTCATTGGGCCGCCGTTACCCGATATCTCGATCCCTTCCGGAACCGCCTGAGCCAGTGTCAAGTATGAAATTGGTGTCACTCCTTCGCCGCTCATGCCTACGATTACCCCTTCGTCCCAGGGACGCTCATGCGAAGGCCGGAATGCCAGGGTTGGGAAGGAATTGGCCAATGTTATTCCGGCTTTCTTTTGAGGATATTTATCAAGAACGTTGCGAATAGCCCGCAAGATCGGCACGATCGAAGTTACTGCCGCTGAAAGCTTGAACAACTTGGGGATATCCGGATCACCGATTTCCATGATCCATCCGATGATCTTGGCGGTCAAGGCTGCATTTTGCGAGACAATGTCACCTTCAGTGCCATCCCCGCCTTGCGGGCAGGAAAGTGAATACTCGATGCCCATTGCCCCGGCTGATTCCAGCTTCCTGGTGTTGGACTGCCATCCAAACGCATCCTGGTCATCATTACCCGAAACCGGCCCACCGGTGGATGCCATGGTTAATCGGTCCGGCCACTGTTTTACCAATTGCTCTACCTCGCGGCAGACCCGCTCCAGAGGATGACCGGAAACGTTGTCAGAATTCGCATAGGTGTACGGGCTGAATGTAAACATGTACTCGCCCGGAATATGGATGGGTATATTGTCGAAGGCGGTCTTCATCACACCTCCCGCCCATCCAGCCTGGTAGGCATTGGTCATCTGGTTCAACCCGTCACTGGAAGGGCTTGCAGATACCAGGAACGGTGAGATGATCTTTCGACCGAAAAACTCTGAAGTAAGGGAAACTGGTACAGAATTGTAACCGGGCAAGGCGAAGTAGGACTTATTTGGATTCTTGATTGTCGGTTTTACTTTTTTACACAGCCAGGCGTCTATTTCAACGGCTGCATTTTTCCCGGACGCAGTTGCTTCCACAACCGTTTTTGGTCCGGTTATAAAGTCACCGGCAAAGAATAGCCCTTCGACATTTTCTTCACGTGGCAGATTGGGGCGCATCCCTATGGCGATAACAATACCTTCAAAGCCACTACGGATTCCTTCTGTACCGATCACGCCTTGAACGCTCGCAGGACTGAACCGGGCACCGTCAGGGAGTTCTACTTTGATGGTTTCCAATCCTGTGATTTTTCCGTCATCGGAAATAATTTTCAGTACCCGGGTACGTCCATTGACTTCGATATCGAAATCGAGCAGTTCCTTCCGCTCTTTTCCGGTCAGTGGCATTTCAGCCAGTTTTTCAAGAGAAAAGAGCTCGACATCTGTCGCCCCACATTTTTTGGCTGTTACTGCGCAATCCAATGCAGTTGCGCCGCCGCCGATTACAGCAACTCGCCCGTCGAAATGGTAGGTGGAAGGGTTCGAAAGGATATCCGACATCTTGATGCATAGGTCTTCGTTTTCGATCCCCGGATTGATAGGTTTCCATAATCCTGCGGTTACACAAACGGCCTCATAGCCTTGATTTAAAAGGGATTTTGGATCTTCGATTTTTCTGCCGGTTTTTGAATTGATGTCACCCAGGGAAAGGAGGAATTGAATATCTGTTTCGACCACTTCCTTGTACAGACGGTGATCAGGAATCAAGTTTGCCATTCCTCCCAACTGCTCACGCGCCTCGAAAATATCCACCGAATATCCCATTTGTCCGAGCGCTGCCGCAGTCCCCAACCCTGCCGGACCACCCCCGATAATCGCCACTTTTCTTCCGTTCCGGCTTGCCTTTGAAAATTCTGGAATACCGCCCAGGTCTTTCGCCATCTTAATAATAGTTGCTTGCACAAGTGGGATGTTTATTGGCCCATCGAATTTCTTATGCGTGCAGGCAGCCATGCATAAAGTATCTGGACATACCATTCCACAGATACCTCCTAACGGGTTGGCGTGCATGATCTCCGCTGCCGACCGTTTGATATCTGAAGGTTCCCCTTGACGAGCAGCCATGATGAAATCGGCCGGAGAGCAATTAACGGGGCAGGCTTCACGACATGGCTTTTCTTCACAAAACTCGCATCGTAGCAGTTCAGAGTGAAGTTGGGCAGGAGTCATGAAGAGGGATGGGGAATTTTCATTCAGCATTGGTCACCTCTGGAAAATAGATTGTCTGACAACCTTTATTATAGCATTGCTGTAAGGAAAAGAGCCTTGTCTTTAGGATTTATTCCAGATTTAAGCCTTTCAATCCCCCGACAATTTCAAGATCCTCGGGAAGGTCCAGGTCGAGCCCGATCCTTTCCGAATTAATGACAACCAATGTGGCACCTGCTTCGGTTGCCCGCAGCGAATGACGTTGAAAAGAACCTACTCCATATCCATATTCGATCAGTCCTGCTGGATTAACGAACAATCCATTTGTGCCATCTTGCCGTCGATCGGGAGTGATGACCACCACGGGGGGTGTTTTTCCTTGATCCAACAAAGCATTGATATCTTCCGGTTGGACAAGCGGCAAGTCGGCTGGCAGGATAAGTACGGCGCGTGCTCCCTGGGCTTTTGCAACTATGGTTGCACGTTTGATTGCAGTATTGAATTGTGGTGCACCATCTTCCAGAACCGTGCGTCCACCCATGCTGCGTGTCAAGGCCAGCGCCGCCGGGTCACGGCTGACGACCAGTGTATGTTCGATTTCAGGAATTTGATTGAGTATGTCAAGGGTATGTTGCAGCAGGAAGCGATTTAAACAAGTACGCTGCTCTTCGGTAAGCAACCCTGCCAAGCGCGATTTTCCGCGTCGCAAAGGTTTTACGGGAACGATTGCCCAGATTGTCATTCTATTATGGTTTCGATCATGAGTTTGGCATCCCTGGAAAACCTATTGACTGCGGATAAAGTCTAACACAACTTGGCCTAAACGGCGGCGATCATCTCGGGATCTCATGATTGTTGATGAAATGTTTATGGGAATGGAGAAATCCGCGGACATTTCAGAGTCGGCCGTATCGAGGAGGAACCCCGATAGCAGGTTGCCATAATGATTGCAAACTGCTACTGCCGAAGGCTGGATGCCCATTTCCCTGAACATTTTTGCCGCCGGCCCTTTGATTGTCTCTCCTCCGATTATAGGCGATACCGCTACAACGGTTTTCTTCAGGAGCGCGGAGCGGATTCCCGGAACGGCCAATATCGGGTCGATGCTCACCCAGGGATTGGATGGGCAGATAACCACTGCATCTGCGTCATTGATTGATTCTATAATGCCCGGACAGGGCTTTGCCATCTCAATTCCTGCAAATCGAAAGCCCTTTACTATGGGCTCGCAATTATGGTGAACGAAATATTCCTGAAATGCCATTTCTCCAAATTCATTCGTTTCCACCATGGTTTGCACTGGCTGATCACTCATTGGGCGTACGACGTAATTGACTCCCCATGAAAAGCAAAAGCGTCGAGTTATTTCGCTGATTGCGACACCGTCCTTTAAAAGTCGGGTCCGCTCGATATGTGTGGCGAAATCCTTGTCCCCGATGTGGAACCAATCGGGACCATCCAGGCTTTAATATTTTCCAACACCTGGAACGATTCACCCATGCGTCCCCAACCTGTTTCCGGATTGGCGAGCCCTGCCAGGGTGTAACAGACAGTATCCATATCCGGACATATGCGAAGGCCCAGGTGCTCAAAATCATCTCCGGTGTTGACGATGATCGATAGGTCGTCTGGGGCAAGCATCTGTGCTAACCCGTCCACCAGCTTGGCACCGCCAACCCCTCCAGCCAGGGCTGTAATTTTCATAAATACCTAATCACTTCTGTTAATGGGCTTCTTTCCGGACTTTTAGGCGTTTCGTCTGGGTACCCCAGGAATATCATTCCTTCCGGTTCCCAGTTCATATCCAGACTAAGAGCCTGGCGAGTTTCATCGGGTGAGTAAAGTGGCCAGCAAATCCAGGTTCCGCCTAATCCTTCAGCATGGGCAGCTAATAATAATTGCAAGCCTGCCAATGCCACCGATTGTTGGCACATCCTTACTTCTTTCTCTTGCTGATATGCGTCTGGTTGAGATGTAATTCGCAATCTATCCCGGCATAAAAGAACGATAACTGGTGCCTCTTTGGTTCGTCGGATCGTTCGATCTACCCTTTTCTGGATTTCCTCTTCAGGTGCGCCCTCACTCTGCATGTCTTTCTGGAATTTTTTTGTAATTGCTTCTGCAAGTCGGGATTTCATTTCATCATTTGATAGAACAACAAATCGCCAGGGTTGAAGATTATGCGCAGAAGGCGCATATGTTGCAGTCTCCAGGATACGCTGGATGATTTCAACCGGAACTGGCTCCGGTTTAAAATGGCGAATTGAACGCCGGGTGCGCAGGAAAAGGCGGAATTCTTCAGACATCAGGCGTTAGTTCCAGTCTTTCATCCGTGTGCGTCGACTTTTTCTGGGGTGATTCTGTAGATAACCCGCTTTACCCCGGGCTGGTGATTTTGGTATTTGAAATTCCCGGTATATTTTCCTGAAAGTGCGTCGATGTGTGCGTCTGCATTTTCTTCAGTGATCGACACGACGCGGCCCCTGATTTGCAGATAGCGGTAAGGGTTATCCGGATCCTGGATGCATAAGGATACTCCCGGACGTTTTCTCATATTCTTATCTTTTACTCTGCCTTTGGCAGAGTTGATCAAAATATACTCGTCCGATGCATTAAACCAGATTGGAGTAACCTGTGGCGTTCCATCTGCCATTTGGGTCCCAAGAAAACAAAATGCACGTGTTTCGTCGAGAAGAAGATCTTTATGACTTTCCGGAATTAAGTTCATTTTATGGTCCTCAATTCAGAGAATTTCCAGGTAGATAATAACGCCAGTATTCTTAGCGCGCTGAGTAAAATCATATTTGGTATCCCATTAGTGAGTTATCGATGAGTTTGAGGGATAATTAGCTTAAAGTTATTATTTGGTCAATCGCCAAATTGGTAAGCGATGGTGGCAGGGGGTTCGTCCTCTTTATGATCCACGAAGACGAGGTTGTCGACCGAGATCTCCAGGTTAACCGGAGTAAAGGCCAATAATTGCATTGCACAGATTAAGTTTGTCTGACTGACGTCGTTATAAGCCAATGTAATGTGGGGCATCCATTTCCCCGGGGCATAATACTCTGAAGGTTGAATGGCGATCTCACCCAATTGTTCCCACAACATTGCGTGGAATTGTGCGAGAAATTCATCTTTCACTATCGAGATGAATATGATTGGGTTGTCCCCTGTGAAGAGACCAATTCCAGCCGTGCGGACGGAGAACGGTCTTGTCTGGCTCGCAATTCTGCCTACTACACCTTTTAGATTGCGCTGGTCGTATGCTTCGGTTACCTGCCACGAAAAATGCGGAAACATTGCAGATTTATAACCGGTCAGACCACAGTGTTTTTCCAGGTCACCCCATAGATTTTCAACATAAGCAGTGGCTGGCTTGTCAAGTGCGGATGCAATTCCATTCATGGCGGCTACCGGAACAGGTCCAAATTTTTAGGTCGGAGCAATTCCTTAAGGGATCCTTCGCGCAGAGGGTACGGAAAACCGCGCACGTGCACGGCTGGTGTGCCTTCTGCGGCTTCCCCCATAACCAGCGAAGCTGCCGCTGCTAATTCATCGGCTGCAGCAACCAATGTGATTTTCAGCCTGTATCCGAACAAATCTTTCCACCCACGTTTATCCACCAATCCGGGCAAGCCCGAGATGCCAATGGTAGTTCCAATCGTACCATTTCGCCAAGCACGTCCATGAGAATCGATGATCATGACGCCTAACCGGTTTCCCGTGGAAAATTTTATTCTTCGTCGTATCTCGAGGGCAGATTGGTCGGGATTTTCGGGTAATAGCAAAACCCAGTCTTCCGGGTTGCCCTCCTCGCCCATGACATTGGAATGATCAATTCCGGCATTTGCGCAAACAAAACCCAGCCGGTGTTCAACGATGATCGTACCGGAACGAACCCGCATGATTTCTCGGCTTTCTTGTAGGATAAGCTCAACCAAACGTGGATCTTTTTCACTTTGAGCAGCCAGTTCCAGGGCTTTTTTGGAAGGGGTAACATTGTTCAAATTGATCAGCCGGTCTTCCGCCTTCGAAACAATTTTCTGCGCCAGAACGAGAATATCGCCATCTTCGGGAACGATCTTGGCGGTCTGCAGGGATGTTAAGAGAATATTTACCAGATCATCGCCTGGATGGACGAGCGGGATTTTTGGGAGCGGTGTGAATGTGAGTGGCATGATTATTCCTGGTTTACCCCGGTTATCTTTATTCCGGCGTGAGTGGAACCATGTTGCCTGTTGATATTGATAAGTACGCTGGTCAATCCTTCAATTACCATGGAGTTTTCGATTGGCCCTGCATCCCATCCGGTAAGTCCGGCCGCGGCGACCAATTTCAGAGTCTCTTCCCGTGAAGACTTGCTGGTTCCGCATACAAGAACGTCACAAGTAGGCGGAGCATCGGTCATAAGATGTTCGTAAGAGATATTCTGGAATGCCGAAGTGACTTCGATGTCCTTGCCGAGTAAGTCATGCGCCTCTTTAGCGGCACTTCCTGCCGGCGGCATCTGGACGCGGGTGACTTTCGGAGGAGCCAATGGCACTGTGACGTCCACTAAGATTTTTCCGTGCAACATTTCCTTTACGCTTTCAAGCGTGTCTAGGTGTGCGGAATATGGCACTGTCAATACTACGATGTCAGCGATAGAGGCTGCCTTGATGTTCGACATGCCCTCCACAAACGCTTTCCCAGCCAGCTTATCTAAAATTTCAGAAGCGGCAACCTCGGCTTTTTCTGGGGAACGTGATCCTATGAGAACGCGATATCCTGCTTTCGCCCACCGATAGGCAAGTCCCTTGCCTTCCTTTCCAGTGCCTCCCAGGACGGCGATGGTAAGTAAAATGGATTCATTGCTCATGACAATAATACCTTATTAGTATCCTACCCCGAATTGCACGGGATCTGGGACGTCAACGCCACGTGACGCCATTTCTGAAATAGCCCGAAACACGGCTTCCCGCAACTCCGGCTCCCCACTATACATTGCCTGGTAAAGTGCTCCGAAAACACCTTCCAATGGCATCATCCTCAGGTAATCCAGGGATGCGAGTCGTTCTTCCGGTTCTTCCGACTTGAGAGCCATTAACAATAGTTCAGTGGGGGGTTTATCCGGTGAAATGCCTTCACCCTTCTTACCCGCAAATGCGATCAGCCAGGGTGATTCTGATGGCGGTGGCAATCTCCGCGGGATGTGTGAATTGGGTTTGCGTTGTTCTTCCAGCACTTCTGTGGCTGCATTTCGGACGACCCACTGTTCATCTTCGGTTTGTAATTTGACCAGGATCTCGGTAGCCCATGCTTCCCGGATGCGCCCCAGGCCATATGCTACAGCACGCCTTACATGAAGATCTTCTTTCATTAATGCCCCCTCCTTGAGCATGTTTTGCCCTTCTTCCTCGTGATTGGCCATGGCTTCTGCGGCCGCTCTCCGCAAGATTTCGTCCCCGTGCAAAAGGCCGTTGGCAAGAGCGTCCATTGCCGTTGTTGTGCCAACCGCCGCCAAAGCAAGACAGGCGGCCCTGCGAACGTTGGAATTCGAGTGGCTCAGTAAGGCAGAGAGTAACTCTACAGATTTCGCATCCCTGAGTGCTCCTGCACCTAGCGCAGTTAATTGAAGCAAATCAGCATCCGTTTTAGTCAAAAATTGTCTAAAAAGAACTGCCACTCCAGGGTCGCCACTTTTGATAAATGCCGCCAGAGCCTGACCGCGCAGACCGAGTGGTTGTCCGGTCTGTTGAAGCAGTTCGGCCAGCTTCTCCATAACAAGTGCGCGCCAAGACGCCTGGGTTGGTGTATCGCGCAACCAACGGGCAGAGATGAATAAACTGCGCGAAAGTGGGCGATCGAAATTTGCCAACAAACCTTCTGCCAGGGGTGTGGCGTTCCCTTGTGCAGCCAGGAAATGCATACTGAGGAATTTTCCAATCCAGGGAGGTTGTTGAAGAATAATATCCCCGTAATTTCCCAGGGTTTTTCCAGCCAGATAACCGATGAAAATTGGATGAACGAATCGGATTTGATTATTGCAGTGTTGACTCAATAGGCCGCTTTCAACCATTTTAGCAATTATGCCTGGAGATGTTGCTTTTTGTTTAACGGTTTTCTTTGATTTTCCCTCTCCTTCTTGTTCCGCCTCCTCAGGATTATCGCTTTCTTCGAGTTCGAAGGCTCTCACCCACTGCCTGGCTTTGTGCATGGTGAATATTGGTTCGACCTCGAGAATAATTTGAAGAGCAACTGAATCCAGCGCCTCGCGTGGCGTGTTTGCCGGTGATATGCGACGCACATGCGATTCTATTGCATCCAGAGGACTCGAGCCTTGACAATCGCCTGCGTATGCTCCCCATGCTTTCAAGGTAAGTTCCAGGGGTGTTAATGGGTCACTGTCGACTTTGATCCAGGCATTGAGCAGCAATGAATCCACCGGATCGTTGATTTGGGTCCATGATTCGACCGAGACATACCTTGTCCACAGGTCTGCCCATTTTTCCAGGAAACCTGCCCGTTGTTGGGAATCCCAGGCAGAAAGACTGAATGGTATGAAGTTAAGCGAAACTAATCCGTCCAGGTATTCGCTCGAGGCAGTGGTGATCATTCGAATATGTGGATAAGCGCGTTTGATCGAGCGTATGAAATCGATAGCAAGTTTTAATTTTTCTGGAGGTAACTCGTCTGTTCCATCGAGTAAAAGTAAGATCCGACCGTCTGAGAATGCCTTCCGGATGAAATTAGTAACACGCGACATTTCGAACATGGGTGTTTTTTCTGCCGCGAAATCGAGAAGTGTCCCGAGTGGGTTTTCTTTATTGAACCCAAGGTCGACATCTGCAATGTGGATTAGAAAGGGAATGGTATTGGCTGGCAACCCGGCTCCTGGTTCGTGACGGGCCAATTGGGATGCAAGACATGCTAAAGCAACCGTTTTCCCCATACCCGTTTGACCGGTCAGGACGATATCTGAATCGCCTGATAATGCTTCTGAAAGAGATAAAGTGGGGGTTTTATAGACTGCACCTAGTTCAGGCCATGCTGGTAAGTAGGGGATGGTTGCATCGCCGATGTCCTCTTCTGCCGGAGGGTCTCCCGGTATGATTCGCGGCGGCGGAGCAAGAAGACGTGGAAGTACGAGGATTTCATCCAATGAGAAAATCGGAGCGGCCAAATGCATTCCCTGTGCTTGCTGTAAAACACTTAACAGAAAATGTTCCTCGGCAATATTGAATTCGTGCGCTTTTTCCCTCTTATCGGCTTGCCTGGCGCGGATGTTTGCTACGATCTGCTGGAAGGCCGGGCGAAGCATGGAAGTAATCCACCAGATCAAAGCCGCGAGAATGAAGCCTAAAAAGAAGGAAAATATATCGATATTAGGGATTCGGAAGCGCATACGCGACCTAGCCTATGGTCAACTTCCGTAAAGGATCCGTCCGCAAGATGGACAAAGCGACATTTCCCCGGAAGACCGGGCGGATTGTATTTGTGCGCGGTTTAATGAGGAACCGCATGCACCGCACGCGCTGTCACTTATGACTGCTACTGCGACACCTCGGTGATTTTGCCGTAGTTGATCGTACTGACCTAACTCGGTTGGTGGGACTACTGTTGCTACCGCGTTCCTTTCGACCATGTATCTTTCCAACTCATTCCGAAGAGTTGTTTGCTCCAGAAGCAGATCTTTTTCACTTACTGATCGGTGATCCTGTACAGCCTTTAATTTCTCTCGGTCAGCCTTAACTTCTGCTTCGGCTTCTTCGCAGGCGATCATCGCCTCGATTTGTGCATCTTCGAGCGTGCCGAGATGTCGTTTCAGTGCTGCCACATCATTCTGTAAATCTTGCAATTCCTTTGGGCTGTGCGATTTCCTCCCATACAAATCAGATTGGGTTTGCTCGATTTTGATATGCTGTTTCTCGACAAGTTGTTCGGATTGCTTGAGCACCCGCTCGCTTGATTTGTAACGATCCTCGGTCTCTTTCACCAGTTCTTCAATTTGGCGAATTTCAACGTCATCGTCCAAGGATTTCTGGATGGTTTCCAAGTTGGTCTGGATTCGATCAATTTGGCTGTCGATTTGCTGGAGGCGAAAGAGATTTAACGTCTGATTCATGACATCATTATATACTGATTACCGTCTCAGCAATGATTATTTCTCCCAAAAATGAGCTAAATTTGTTTTTCGGGGACTTATTTATTGAGTTGGTAGGTTAAAATAATTGTATATTGCTCTTGAAAGCTCTGCATACATGGGCGAAACAACAGACCAATTTCCTCCGCCTGGATTGTAAACATAGATTGTCAGGACGTAGTTGCCTCCGGGTGTAAATACGATTCCCGCATCGCTGTATTGGGTTAAATTTATATCCCATCCGTGTTTGTGGGCGACGATCGTTCCTTCCGGTACACCTCCCTGTATTAGCGCACCAAGTTTGTCCTCTTGTAAATATTGGATCATTTGCTGGCATGCCGCCTGGTTGATTTGACCTGGAAAAACTGCGACAAGAGAACTTCCACCGGTTTGCGAGCACTGGTAAATATCCTCTAGCAACATTCCCATATCAGCCGGAGTGGTTTGGCTATATATATCCGGGTCGGTATTTATATCTGGTCGGGTGTTTGCGGGGGTTTTATAAAATTTTAGGACGCCTGCTCCTGGGTAGAAAAAACCGTTGATAAAAGTATTGTTTAACCCCAATGCCTGCATGGTATCTGAAACTACCAACGGGCCGCGCGCTTCATCTAAGGATTTCATCAGCGCATCCGCAGCATCGTTATTTGACAGAGCGATCATGTCTTTGAGATCTGTCGCCATTTGATCGTCTATCTGGCTATGGAAATGCTGAAATACAGACACCATGATTGGGATCTTGATTGTGCTAGAGGCTGTAAAAGCTATGTCTGGATTAACGGATAGCGATTGGCCCTCTTGATATGCAAATTGCATTTCATCGGAGGTTTGTAGATCGAGGAAATATAGGTCAACGATTCCCGTAAATCCACTTTCATCGATGATCTGTTTCAGAAGGATCTGTAAGGTATCCAGGGTAGGTCTCCCGGCTGAAGTTCGTTGTGATGAAAGCATTACCACCCGTTGAGATGGGGATTCCAGGGCATTACCGATCAAAACAACAGCCCGATCGATATTCAGGGTTTGTCCGGGTGTGCCGGGCGTAAAATTAACCGTGCCTGCAATGGGTTGGGCTGGGGTGGGAGCTTCGTCGTAGCGTGCAGAAATTTCATTCTTCAGATAAATTCGCAATTGATCTTCTGAGTAGGTTGCAATTAATGGTATCTGGCTCGCTTGAGTTGGACGATTCCAAAGGTAATCCCAGTACCCATTCCAAAAGGATGCCCCGGTACGTTGCAGGTCTGCCGCTGCCAGCATGCTTTCGGTGTTCAATTGGAACCCAATCAGACCTGGCTGCAGGTCGATCACTGCGTCATTGTAATGAATTTCGATTGGCGTGGAATATACCTGCAGTAACCGTTGTGCGGCTGACTGCGGATCCAGCCCACCGACAGGCACGCCCCCGATCGACATTTCAGGCGGATAATTTGATCGTGAGACGCTGTATTGAACCAACTGGTAAACAATAAATATGGCCGCTATCAGGATAAAGAATAGCGAGACGCCTCTAAGGAACAGAGAAGAACCGCGGGATCTCACAAAGCCTCCAGGCAAATTGATTTAGATATGTTTATCATGCCTAACGGGTAAAAAGTATAACACACTCACTTCTTGCAGATATGCTAGAATATGCAATATAGTTGTCATACAATCCCAAATCGAGGCCATATGCTCCGGTCGATATTTATTTCCCTTTCTAGTGCTGCCTGGGCGCAGCGGCTGGTGACAAATTGGAAAATTGCCTGGAAGGTAGCCAGCCGGTTTGTTGCAGGAAGCTCCATTCAGGATGCACTTATCGTTGTAAAGGCTTTGAATGAAAAAGGCATAGCTGTTACTCTGGATCATCTGGGGGAAAGCACCACCAGCCTGTCAGAAGCAAAAACTGCCACTGAAGACATCCTTGTATTATTGGATGAAATCGAGAAATCTGGCGTAAATGCTACGGTATCGATAAAACTGACCCAGATCGGATTAGCGCTGGATTTGGAAATTTGTTCACAAAACTTGCAAGTGATTCTGGAACGTGCCAGGCTTTACGGGAATTACGTCCGTATTGATATGGAAGATTCTCCCTATACTGATAATACTATCGGACTATATCGGCGCATGCGGGCAAATGGGGTTGAAAATTCAGGTCTGGTAATTCAGGCTTATCTCTTCCGTTCTGGAAAGGATGTAAAAGATTTGTTGGCAGATGGCACTCGCATCCGGTTGGTAAAGGGGGCTTATATGGAGCCACCCGCAGTGGCTTTCCCTCAAAAAGGCGATGTCGACGCCAATTTCGATAGACTTACTCAACAATTGCTGGACGCTTCTGTTGGGTCAGCTCCTCACGATACGAACCAAAGGGTGCGTTTTCCTCCAATGGCTGCCATTGGAACTCACGATCCGCAACGTCTGCAATTTGCCAAGGATTACGCCGCCAGACTTGGTCTTCCAAAAAAAGCCCTGGAATTCCAAATGCTTTATGGAATAAGGCGCGATCTCCAGGAACAGTGTAATGTAGAAGGATATCCTGTACGAGTCTATGTTCCATATGGAAAACATTGGTATCCTTATTTCATGCGTCGGCTGGCTGAGCGGCCGGCGAATATGTGGTTCTTTATTTCAAATTTTTTCAGAAAATAACCGGGTTCCTCTTCCGAGTTTATTTAGCCCTCATGTTTTTGTGGTAAAACATGCATATGGTTGAACAGCCTCTGGCATTGGTCACAGGTGCGGCTCATCGATTAGGGCGAGTTTTTGCCTTGACATTGGCACGCCGAAATTACGCAATCCTTCTGCATTACAATCATTCGGCTGAAGCCGCTGAGTCCACTGCAGATGAAATCCGAAAATTGGGCGTTCCTGTCTTTTTAGTGAAAGCCGATTTGACTGACGCAATCCAAATTCGTAATTTATTTTCAACACTGGATTCACTGAAGGTTCGTTTGGAAGTCCTGGTAAATTCTGCCGCTGAAATGATGCGGGTTGATTTGCGAGATATTTCGATCGAAGAATGGGATGGAAGCATCGATTTGAATTTGCGTGCCCCGTTTTTTATGTCGCAATATGCCGCAAAAAGGATGATCGGTGGTGGTCTCATTGTGAATGTGACAGATGCCGGTTTGGGAAAAGCCTGGACTAACTTTCCTTCATATTTGATCGGTAAATCTGGCATCGAAACGATGACGCGCCTCCTTGCAAAATCCTTGGCTCCTTCAATCCGGGTAAACGCAATTGCCCCCGGTCTTGTTTTGCCTTCAGAAGAAACAGAACCGGCTGTTTGGGAGAAATTGGTCAATCGTCTGCCGCTACAGCATCCAGTTGGGCTGGATGAGATTTCCACAGCACTTGAATTTCTGCTTGGAAGTAAATCCATAACCGGCCAGACGATTGTCTTGGACGGAGGCTACTCCTTGTTGTGAGATTAATTTCAATAACTAATTGGAGCTCATGTTATCAATCCGAACATTCTTAAAATTGGCCAGGCCAATCCAGCTAATTCTTTCTGTCATGACCTATAGCCTGGGCGCGGGGATCGCCCGGTATTTAGGCCGTCCAATTCATATTCCAGCCTTTGCATTGGGCTTATTGGCTGTACTTTTGATTGAAACGGCTGCTTTTTGGCTGGCGGAGTATTTTCGGCTTCCGTTGATGCCTTTATCCAAGGATGAGACACCTCAGTATCGGGCAGCCTTTAGGGCAGGTCTCTTTCAATTTTCGATTGCATTTCTCACTGTTTCTGGGGCGATCATAGTAACCCTGCTTTTGGCCCGATTATTGCCAATTACAGCCGGAATTTTACTGGGACTTATTTTAATATTTTATATTCTCTATGCCCTGCCTCCAATGCAACTGTCAGAGACGGGTTACGGAGATTTGATCTTGGCCATAGCCCTGGGGACCTTGTTACCGGCTCAGGCGTTTTTGCTCCAGTTTAAAGATTTTCATCGACTTTTAACCTTTGTCACCTTTCCCCTCACACTCCTTGCACTTTCTTATTTGTTGGTGAATGATTTTCCGACCTTTGCAACTGATATGAAGCATGCACGCCACACCCTGCTTACACGTCTCACTTGGCAACGAGCCATTCCCATCCATCACCTGCTAGTTCTCTTATCTTTTTTGTTCTTTGCAGCCGCACCGCTCTTCGGGATCCCCTGGGGATTGGTCTGGCCGGCCTTCCTTGTTCTACCTTTTGCAGGTGTGCAGATCGTCTGGTTGCAACGTATTGCAATTGGAGGGCGTACAATGTGGAAGTTCTTGACGGCTTTGTCGGTAGCTACCTTTGGATTGACGGTTTACTTCCTGGTGATGACTTTTTGGATTCGATGATCAACGGGAAATGATGCAACCAGTAAATTTCAAGGAAGTATTGATCTTTTTTTGTGATATCTGGCATTATTGTTAAAGGTATAATCGAGGAAGAAATTATCCGGAGGAGCAGATGACAATAGCGTTAGTGATAGACGATAATAAGCAGACTACCGAAGCGCTTGTTCAAATGCTTAAAATTTGGGAAATAACTGCTCGTCCGGCTTTTGGCCCAAGTGCGGCTATGAAGATTCTGGGGGAAACGCTTCCCGATGTTGTTTTTCTCGATATAAATATGCCCGGTGTGGATGGCTTTGAAGTTTTGTCCTATTTGAGCAGAGAACCTCGTTTGGCAAAGATTCCGGTGATCATTGTCACTTCGGACGATCAACCAGAAACCTCACAGCGTGCATTTGCAGGTGGTGCCTGTGCGGTTGTTTTGAAACCGGTGATGGTAAACATTTTGGAAAGTGCCTTAAAGAAAGCTGGAATATTATAGGATTTCATTATTGGAGTTTGATTAGAAAATGCGGCGTTGAACTGGGCATACGCCGTTTTTTTATTTATAATTAGGAGTGTAAATATCTAGAAATGGAGCCAAGTATGCCAATTTCTTCAAATATTCAAGCACCAGATTTTACCCTCCCCGATGAGAATAATATTAATCATAGTTTGTCTGATTTTCGCGGCCGTTCCGTGGTCCTGTATTTTTACCCCAAGGATGATACCCCCGGTTGCACGACAGAAGCCTGTGGATTTCGTGACAATTATGACGCATATGTGAATGCGGATTTGTTAATTCTTGGGGTAAGCCCGGATAGCCCCGAATCACACGCAAAATTCAAAAATAAATATTCGCTGACTTTCACACTTTTAGCGGATGATGCTCATAAGGTTTGTGAGCAGTACGGCGTTTGGGGACTTAAGAAAAATTATGGGCGCGAGTATGAAGGCGTATTCCGGACAACTTTTCTCATTGATCCAAAGGGTCGGATTGCTAAGGTGTTTGAAAATGTGCGTCCTTCAGAACATAGTGCAGAGGTGCTCCAGGCCGCCAAGGATCTGAAAAAATAATTTATGGGTATTGTTGTGCGAATAGTGACATATATGTTCAGTCCAGTTAATATTATCGCGTAAATATATTGCTGAAGTTGTCTGTGTATGCGGTTTTCCAGGCAGAATTTTGTCGGAGCATGCCAGCGAGAGGGGAATTGGCTTCCACAAGCACAATTCGAATATCCTGATTGGATAACTTATCCTCCCAGCCTGGTTCTGCCCGATAAATATTGATGTAATTGAAAATAAAGCTATCCCCGTAGACATCTGCACGCCCATCTATATATACACGGTAATCAGGATACGTTTTCCAGATGAGATATCCCCCCCATCCATAGGAGTTGAAAAGATTTCCCTGGGGCTTGTTATCAAGTAACCAGGTTACCGCTGCCTGCGGGAAATTGTCCGCCTCAGTTTTCGATTGTGATTGTATCACCCGGATGAATTGAAAAACAATTCCCGTACATATAAGGACGACAACAATTGGGCCTAATATCCGGACGATTCGGGTTGATTTATCTTGATCGTTTGGGATGACCAAGATCGAACCGATCAGCTCCGATAATACAGGATAGGCAGCTATTGCAAAGAATGGTACATTGCGCATAGATATTAATGCGCCATAACCAAAAATTATGGTTAATAGAACGTTCGTTATTTGTACCCTCTTTTTACTAACCAATCCAAATCCTATCAGCAATAAAATAAACCAGGCTAATGGCTGCCACATTAATTGGTGAAAATTAGGCGAGAACCACTCCTGGATGAATTGTTGCATGGAGGGGCTGGTGAGCGTTTGGAAGGGATAGAATATGATTTGGATTCCATTCGGATTAACAAGCGCTGAAAGGATGGACACTCCCAAGGCGCCGATTAAGACCAGAATGGAATGCAGGGTTGGTGCAACGTGAGGTTCCTGCTCGCCAGCGAAAATTTTGGGAAGGACCATCTCGGCCAGGCTTCCAAGGATATAAACTCCAATAATCCCCAGGCCTAGAAAATATCCTGCATGCAGGTTAACCCAGACAACCATAAGCAATGGCAGGGGGATTAAGGGTCTAAGACTTCCGGATTGCCTATAGCGATCGAGCAGGAACATAAAAACACTGCTCAACAAAAGAGAAAACATCTGTGGGCGTACGCCCCAGGTAGGTGCGGTTGAGATTGCCGCTAGAAGTAATACGAACCCGGCGATAAATGGTCGGGTGTATCTTGGGGCTCGAAAAAAAGCGATGATAAAGGCTGCGGTAATAATAATTGAGAAAGATAAAATCAATGCCGCATCATTGCCCAATCGGAAAATTCCGTAAATGAATAGTTCAGATAGCCATTCGTGTGCGATCCACGGCTGTCCTGCCTTTGTATAGGAAAATGGGTCTGTATGTGGGATGGCGTGGGTCTGGGAAATTAACTCACCCGTTTTGAGATGCCACCAGAAATCCGGATCTGCAATGGGGCGCAGCGTCATGAGAAACAGTCCCAGGACCAGGATAATAAAAAATAGATTCCGAATTGTGAATTTCATGTTCCTATTTTACATCCTGGTGGGATTCTTGGTTTCCAGTTCATTATTCTTTTCGTGACAACCAAGAGTGACTTCGGACAATTTCCTCAAAAGGAAAAGAAAAATCCCCGCTACTTTGATAGCAACGGGGATCAAATGGCTGGTTATTCGCCCAGGTAGTCGCGCAATTTACGCCGGATGGAAGGGTGCCTTAGGCGACTCAACGCTTGTGCCTCTATCTGGCGGACGCGTTCCCGTGTTACACCCATCTTCCGTCCCACCTCTTCCAGAGTGTACGCCTGTCCGTCCAGCAAACCATATCTTAATTGCAGGATTCTGACTTCGCGCGGGGGTAAGCCGTTCAATACTTCACTTAAGTGTTCACGCAAGAGGTTATAAGTAGCAGTTTCGTCAGGTGGAGCCGCTTCGTCGTCTTCGATGAAATCACCCAATACTGAGTCTTCCTCATCATCGGTAGGCGTTTCCAGTGAGAGCGGTCTGCGGGCAACCTGGATCATATTTTCCACCTTCTTGGGTGGTACTTCCAAGGCTTCTGCGACCTCTTCGACGGTTGGCTCCCGACCCAGTCGTTGGGTTAACTGGTGTTGTACACGCAAAAGTTTGTTGATTTGGTCGCCCATGTGCACTGGCACACGGATGGTGCGGCCCTGGTCGGCAATCGCGCGCGTTACAGCCTGGCGGATCCACCAGGTAGCGTAGGTGCTGAATTTGTGCCCACGCCGGTAGTCGAATTTCTTGGTCGCACGGATCAGTCCAATATTACCCTCCTGAATTAAATCCAGAAAGGGGACTCCACGCCCCATGTATTTTTTGGCCACGCTAATGACCAGCCGGGAATTAGCAGTAATGAGGTGTTCACGAGCAGCCCAGCCATCTTCGATGAGTTTCCGCAATTCAATCCGGCGCCGCTGGTTTACGTTGCCGCGCGCCAGTTCTTCGCGTGCCATCCTGCCTCGTTCTATTCTCTGAGCCAGTTCTACCTCCTGGGTGGCAGTCAATAATGGGACACGGCTGACTTCTTTAAGATAAAGCCCAATCGTGTCGTCGGTATCGATGTTGGCTAGATAATCATCCAGAGATAGTTCCGGCTCGACTTCCGCTTCGTTTTCTTCGACCGCAACTAATTCATCTTCGGGTGGTTCGATCGCCGGAGTATCTTCAACAAATGCTACACCGGCACTCAATAACGCTGCAAATGCTTCTTCTAGTTGTTCAACATCTTGTTCGGCCTCAGGAAAGAAGTGTAGTATGTCATCGATCGTGACATATGTTTTCTGGCGGCCCAATTCGATCAGTCGAGCAATCGGGGAATACTCTTCTTCTTCCTCAAGCAATAAGGGGTTTTCCATTTTACTTCCTTGGCGAGTTGATTTTAATCAGGATACTCTTTTTTGAATTGAAATTCAATACCCTTGCATATTCGGAACATTGCGAAATCAAGGGGTGGGTGTCATGGTACTTTCTGCCGTAGCAAGCGGGGTGGGGGTAGCCGGAAAGGGCGGAGCAACAACTAAATTCGTTAATGCGTCGATCCCCGATTGGCTGATTACATAGATATTTCCGCCATCGAAACGGACATAATATCCACTGCTGGTTGGGGTCAGGTTTCCGACCTCAATTTTATGACTTACTCCGCCGGAAAATCCAAGGATCATGGTGTATGCTGGTACGTCCAGACCTATTGTGCTGGGCGCGGGTGGCGTATCCAGTATGGTAACAATTCTTAATGCCCCCACCTGAGATTCTGCGGCACCCGCCAGGCCTTGGTCTGCAACCCCCTGCGTAGGAGCAGTGACCACCCACGTTTTACTCAGATCGCGCTGCATTTGCACCTTGTTGCCTTTATTGTCCGTAATTTGCAGACTCTGAAGCTCTCCGTCTGATTGGGTTATCAGGAACGAAGTAGCTGTTGCAGTCGGCGTTTGTTTCGCGTTCGAAAACGGGTGTTTTTGTATGATAAAGTAACTGGTGACCACCAATGCGAGTATTACGAGCAAAATCCATGTCGATCTTTTTATCATGGGATTAGCCTTTAGACCGCCGTTTAAGCCAGGTAACAACCCCGGCTGCGATTATCAGGCCTGGAATCAAGATGACAAATGCAAATGCCAACAATGGGACCGTAAGGCTATTGGGCAGGCGCATCTGGCGGCTGATTGGTTGGGCGGATGTCAGGCTGATCATGTTTCCTTGTCCGGCTGCCCAGTCAACCGAATTGATGAACAGGCTACCATTTCCGTATTGATCGAAATAAAGATCGCTTGCAAAAACCGAATTCCCGAAAACGACTACCCTTCCATTAGTTGAAGTATTATTCCCTGCTGCTGCGATGGTTAAAGGGTCCGGGAAGATCTTTGGCAGAATCAAAGGATGCCTGATTATTTTGCAGAGCGACGAAGTCAGTCTCTCCCCACGACCGATCGATCGTTAAAACCAACCCTGTAGTTTGAACATTTGGTACGTTTTCATTCAATGTAAGGCTGCGTGCGGTCGGGAAGAATGTCACCATATTCTGGCTTTGCAGCTTGTTGGTAATGGCGTGAGTCCCGTAAGAATTCTCGATTGCCACCAACGCTTGACTGGAACTGGGGTCGATCACGATATCGTTATTTAAGGTGATGCCCCACGTAGCCGTTAAGTAATCCGTCAAGGGGTCAGGTGTTTTCGATGTATTTGAGTTTAGGGAGGCATCTTCCATAACAATAAGGGAGCCGCCTTTATCCACATAAGTCTTAAGTAAAGCCATTTCAGCGCTAGAGATCGGTTGCGTTGGGCCGGCAATGATAATAGAAAGGGCATCGGTCGGTATGGCGTTCGCCGCGAGCAGATTTAACGTCTTCACGGTGTAATTCTTGGACTCGAGCACGGTCTTAGAACGCGTCATGGAATTATCACCGGCATTCGCAATGTCACGTTCCCCATGGCCAGTCAAGAAATAAACTGAGCGTTGTCCGGGATTCATCAGGTGCACCAAGGCGTTGTCAAAATCTTGTTCGGTGGGACTGGTGAGTACTTCCTGTCTTCCTTGCATTAGAAGCACAACTGATGTGTCCTGCGTGATCTTGTATTGCTGAGCCTTGGCAGGATTGGTTTCTGGATCCACAAATTCGTAACTGAATTTCCCATTGCTTTTGGCTTTTATCTTATTGAACAAATCTTCCGTGCTGGTGGTTGATGACCGTGTAGTAAAGAAACCAATTGCGTGCACCGATGTTGGTATCGCGTTAAGAGTATCAATGGTTTCTGGTGCAAGGGTATTTTGCTTTCCCTCGGTCCAATCCCATTGGACTGGGTTTTGATAGACGATTGCGTTGACAACAACCAGGATCAGGATAAAGGCTACCAGCATGGTGACGGCATTGCTCCCGTGACGGGCTTGCCTGCCGCTGAGAAATTCACGGATTCTTTGCGGATCGAACAATGCAAAAATGGCCAGCCCAACAAGTGCCAAACCCAGGCTTATCCAAAGGATAAGGTTGACTACTTTTTGGTCTGTTAAGTTATAGATGCCAATAAAGATAAGAAGTTTCACAATGAGTACGATAATGAAGGCCAAAACGCCTACACCGGAAATCCAAAGGCCGACCGGTGCGTAGCGCTGTAAGGTCTTTTTTTGTTTAGAACTCGATTTTTTAGCCATTATTTCCACCTGCGGATTTGAACAGCAACCGTACCAAGGAACAAGCCCAACGAAGTCAGGCTGAGATAATAAACAATGTCCGAGAGCGCCACAGTGCCTGTTTGCATCGATGAAAAGTGGGTACTCATACTCAGATAATCAAAGATCCCGCCACTCCCTTGCATGACGACGGCTGGCCAGCCGATGACGACCCACAGGAAAAATAGGACTGCCAGCGTGGCGAAAAAAGCCGCAAACTGGTTATTGAAGAAGGACGAAATGGCGGTTCCAATGGCCAGGAACGCAGCCGCGACTAGAGTGATCGCAAGGTAATTGGCCATCATCAAGCCCTGGTCGATCCCGGGTGTCACCATGCTATTTAGCGCGATCGGGTAAACGAAGGTGACAATGATGATGAGCAGAACGAACAGGAACGATCCCAGCCACTTTCCTACGATCAATTCCCAATCATTAATCGGAGCTGTCAGAAGCAATTCAAGGGTTCCGTTACGATGTTCCTCGGCCATCAAGCGCATGGATAATGCCGGAACTCCAAACAAAAACAGGAATACCATCAACCCAATTACCAGGTCAGGTCCGGGAGCCGTTGCAGTTCCGGAAGTAAAGGCTGATTGACCGGCTAGAAATATGGTTAGAACAAAATAGATACCAGTAATCAGCAAAATCAGTAAGCCTACTATGTATGCAACCGGGCTGCCAAAATACAGCTTGATTTCACGACGTGCAATTGTCCAGACGTTACGCATCTCTTAATTTCTCCTTATTTAGCCGGCGCACCCTCGCGCGTAAGTTCCAGAAATATTTCTTCCAAACTTAATCCCACGGGGCTGAGTTCAAGCAAATCGTAGCCAGATTGGATTACTGTTCGAGCAACTTCCGGCCTCACGTCAACCCCTGGTGCAAATTGAAACTCAAGCGCGCCATCCGGCCGTAACTTTATCTCCTGCACCCCGTGTATCTTGGAAACGAGAGGCTTTAGTTCATCTGCATCTCCCTTAACTCGCAAGATCGCGCGTTCTGCCCCCACTAATCTGGCTTGCAGGTTTTCAGGCGTGTCTTCGGCAACAATCCGGCCTTTGTTGATGATTAAACGCGGTCGCAAAGTTGCTGTGCTTCCGAAAGGATATGGGTTGATAAGAGCACAGTTCGTTCTTTCCCAATTTCCCGGATAATGTTTCGGACTTCTACCACTTGGGCCGGGTCCAATCCGATGGTTGGTTCATCAAGGATCAGAACTTCTGGTTTGTGCAACAATGCTTGAGCAAGGCCTACCCGTTGGCGCATCCCTTTTGAAAGGTTCCCGATATATCCTTCGGCTCTTTTCTCAAGTTGGACCAACTCCAGTGCGTTCTCGACCATTTCGTCGCCGTTGGGCAAATGACGCAGGTCTGCCATGAATTTCAAATAATCGAAAACGGTCATGTCCGAATATAACGGGACAGTTTCTGGAAGATACCCAACCCGCTTCCGCACTTCGATGGACTCTTCTATCACATCAAACCCGGCAATTTGCGCAGTCCCAAAACTCGGGGGCATATAGCCGGACAAGATTTGCATAGTCGTCGTTTTTCCGGCGCCATTTGGACCAAGAAATCCTACCACCTCACCTTGATTTGCTTCGAAGGTCAGGTTATCGATTGCTCTTCGGGATCCGTAATCTTTTGTGAGACCAATAGTTCGAATCATTTATTCTCCAAGTTCCTTGTCATGATTTTTAGCGTAAAGAAAGGCACAGCTGCTCAAAAGCAGCGGTGCCGGATTTGACGCCAATCAACCGAAAAAACTATACATTAAAACGCGTTCGTGTGTCAATAGGTTTTACTATCTCTAATGAAACCCTAATCCTGTAAGAGTGTTGTATCGAAACGTGAGAAATGTGCAGCGGAAGAATTTGATAAGGTGGTAAAATTGTGCGGATTTTGTATATTACTGCCGGAAATTGCAGTATAAAAAATTTTATCTCATTGGAGGAGAAATGAATATTCTTTGGCTGAACAGTCGCACCGGTCTCAATAATTTTGAACAGATTGCGATTGTTTTCGTTTTGGTCGCAGCATTCATCAGCTTGGCCTATGCTTGGTGGTTGCGCGGCACAGTGCTGAAAAAGGATAAGGGCACTGAAAAAATGCAGGAAATATGGAATGCAATCCGGGTTGGCGCCGACAGTTATTTGTCTCGCCAGCTCAAGACCATTCTTCCGCTTATTGGCATTTTGACCCTTGTGATGTTTTTCAGCGTTTATGTGGTTCCGCCTAGTTCGGAGGCGGCAATTGAATTCAAGAATTTTAGTCCTCAGAACATTGTCCTGATCGTTGCCATCGGTAGGACGATTGCATTTATCATGGGAGCTTCTTTCTCATTGATTGTGGGACAATGGGGAATGCGCATGGCTGTGCAGGCCAACATCCGTGTTGCTGCTGCTTCTCGACGTGGATTTAATGAAGCATTGTCCATTGCATATTATGCAGGTACCATCACGGGAATGCTCACGGATGGTCTGGGCTTGCTTGGCGGCACACTGATCTTCATCGTTTTCGGAAAGGCTGCGCCAGATGCACTGCTTGGGTTTGGCTTCGGCGGCACACTACTTGCCCTCTTTATGCGTGTCGGCGGCGGTATTTATACAAAAGCTGCTGACGTAGGTGCGGACCTGGTCGGTAAGGTGGAAAGGGACATCCCTGAAGACGATCCTCGTAATGCAGCAGTAATTGCCGACCTGGTTGGAGATAACGTTGGCGACTGTGCGGGTATGGCCGCGGATATTTTTGAGTCGTATGAAACCACCATAGTTTCAGGCCTAATCCTGGGATTGATCCTGGTGACACTGACAGGTAATCTATATTGGATCGTTTATCCATTGATTATCCGGGCAATCGGGGTGATCAGTTCGATGTTGGGCACGTTTACCGTGCCGATCTGGGAGAAATTCCCGATAAAATTTCTGCGTGCACATGATGCAGAAGAATCCATGTTCCGCTCTTACGAAGTGTCCAGTGTTTTCACGGTCACATTGTCGATCTTCCTGGCATGGTTATATGCGGGCGATATTCGTTTGGCGGCTTTAACCGCCATAGGTGTGGGTCTGGCTGTAGCATTCAATCCGCTTACTTCATACTTCACATCCACGAAGAAAGCCCCGGTAAAAGAGATTGTAAAGTCTACGGATACTGGTGCAGCCACCACCATTCTTTCCGGTCTTTCGGTTGGTATGGAATCCAGTGTTTGGGCATTATGTGTGATCGCGTTAAGCTTCATCTTTGGGTTATTGCTTTATGGCGGCGCCGGCAACCCCAATTATGTTCTTTATGCCATCGCTATGATTGGTATCGGTATGCTCAGTCATACCGGTAATAACGTCGCAATGGACTCTTATGGCCCGATCTCTGACAATGCGAATGGCATTGGAGAAATGGCCTGGCATGATATGGACGATGAAGAGACAATGAAGGCCCGCCAGATCATGGCTGACCTGGACGCAGTGGGCAATACCACCAAGGCTATTACAAAGGGTGTCGCAATTGCATCGGCCGTTATTGCTGCAGTCAGCTTGTTCGGTTCGTATATTGCGGATGTTGGCGTTGTCCAGAAGCAATTAGGCCAAACAGTCATGAGCGCGATTCGCGTTTCTGACACCAAAGTTTTTGTGGGACTGCTTCTGGGTGGAGCCTTGCCCTGGTTGTTTTCTTCGCTTTCCATCCGTGCAGTCAGTCGGGCGGCTGGAAAGATTGTAGAGGAAGTACGTCGCCAGTTTAAACTCCCCGGCATAATGGAAGGTACCAGGAAACCGGATTATGCCGAAGTTGTTGGGATTTCTACTGCATCTGCCCAGAAAGAACTCGTTCCACTGGCTACCATTGCAGTTTTGATGCCACTCGTGGTCGGTTTGGTCTTGCAAGTGGAGGCTCTGGGCGGTTTCCTGGCCGGGATTATTGTCTCTGGGCAGTTGTTGGCGGTTTTTATGTCTAATGCAGGTGGTGCGTGGGATAACGCCAAAAAATCTATTGAAGATGAACCCCGTGATTTGATTGCAAACACCGGCAAAGGATCTGAGCGCCACAAAGCTGGAGTGGTCGGCGATACCGTTGGCGATCCTCTTAAGGATACAGCCGGTCCATCCCTCAATCCAATGATCAAAGTGGCGAACCTGGTTAGTTTATTGGCTGCCCCGATCATCGTGAAATATCCGATAACGAATGCAGATGGTAGCATCAATTTCGTGGTCGTTGCTATTGCAGTAATATTATTGGCTGCCACCATCTGGGCGATTGTACGCTCGAAAGCACCAACAGCTGATCTGAAATCCGAAGGCGATTTGAAACCCGAATCTGCACAATAAATAGTGAGTGAAAGAAATATTATAAAGCCTCCCGAAGTCCGGGAGGCTTTATAATAAATTCTAAATTGCGCGTAGCCAATATATCACAATTTTATTCTTCTTTATTCTTCAAATAATTCCTTTTCCAATCATACAACTTATTGAGCGCCTCAATCGGAGACAGCGCATTCACGTCCAGGCCTTCAAGTTCGTCCAAAAGAGGGTTGGTTTCCGGAAATAATGCCACTTGGTGAGCTGCATGCGGGTTGATCCGAATGGCGTGACCGGAAGATTTTTCGAGTTCGCTCATAATTTCATTTGCACGCTGAATAACCGGGCGTGGAAGCCCTGCCAATTGGGCAACGTGTATTCCGTATGATCGGTCTGCTCCTCCAGGGATAATCTTGTGAAGGAAAACGATATTTCCATCGACTTCTGAAACAGCAACATTATAGTTGCGGATCCCTGGAAGGAGGTTAGCCAATTGCGTTAATTCGTGATAGTGGGTAGCGAAGAGCGTTTTTGCTCGCAAGCTGGGATGATTATGGATATATTCGACCACAGCCCATGCGATGGATACCCCATCATATGTGCTGGTTCCACGTCCGATTTCATCCAAGATAAGCAAGCTTCTAGTAGTGGCATGGTGCAGGATATTTGCAACTTCGATCATTTCGACCATAAATGTGGATTGACCGGCATGGATTTCGTCCTGGGCACCAATCCTGGTAAAGATGCGGTCAATCAGACCGATTCTGGCGTGGGAGGCTGGCACATATGAACCCATCTGCGCCATCAATGCGATCAAGGCAGCCTGTCTGAGGTATGTGGATTTACCCGACATATTCGGGCCGGTTATGATCCGTATGACCTCTCCTTGTTCAAAGATTATGTCGTTTGGTACGTATCTTTCCCCATGCAGAAGTTGCTCGACCACCGGGTGGCGTCCGTCGCGAATATCCAGGACTGTGTCGTCTTGTATCTCGGGACGGGTGTAGCCGTTCAGCGCGGCGGCTTCTGCCAGGGCAGAGAGTACGTCGAGTTCAGCCAGGGAATGCGCTGTATCGAGCAATTTAACCGAAGATTGTGTCAATTTAGCGCAGACTTCATGAAATAAACGGTTTTCGATATCATGAATGTGCTCTTCGGCATTGAGCACTACCGTCTCGTATTCTTTCATTTCCGGCGTGATGTACCGTTCTGCATTGACCAGCGTTTGTTTGCGTATGTATTCGAGCGGTGCGTTGCTCGTCTGTCCTTGTGATATTTCTATGTAATATCCAAAGACTTTGTTATATCCCACTTTTAACGTTTTGATGCCAGTACGCTGCCGCTCGGCAGGCTCTAAATTGTTGATCCATTCTCTTGCGTGCCTGGAAGCTTCAATGATACCATCCAGTTCTGCTGAGTAACCATCTCGTATGATCCCTGTATTTTGGAGCGTGGCAGGCGGGTCATCATCGATGGCAGCCTTTATTAATTCCAATTCATCATTGCAATTTGGAATTGTTGGCAGGAAAGCAGTTAAAGTGAAGTTCTCGTTTTCTCCCACTCCGTCGCTCGTTTTTTCCAGTGCGATTTTTACAATCGGGATCTGGAGTAATGTTTGCCGTATCGCTACCAGGTCACGCGGTTGGGCATGTCCGGACTGTACCCGGCTGATCAGTCGTTCGAGGTCGGATAAAGGATTGAGGGCTGCGCGCAATTCAGCCCTGAGCATGGAATGGTTGATGAAGAATTCGACCCCTGTCAGCCGCGTGCGGATCCGTTGGACATCCAGCAATGGTTGGCTGACCCATTGTCGAATACGCCTTTTTCCCATGGGTGTAACCGTCTGGTCAAGCTCGCCAAGTAGTGAGCCTTTGATTTCCCCATGTAAGGTTTCGGTTAATTCCAGGTTGCGTCGGGTTGCTGCATCCAATGTCATAAATTCGTGCAGGCTATAAACCCGCAACCCTGTTAGTAATCTTAGCGCAGCCTCATCCGTTTGAGTTAAATATTGGATGATTCCACCTGCGGCTCGAGTCGCAAGCGTTAATCCCTGTAGCCCAAATCCATCCAGGGTGGCGGCCCCAAAATGTTTCAACAAGGATTCCTGGCATTTTCCCTGTTCGAATCGCCAAGCTGGCCATTCAGTCAGGTGGCCGGGAAAATCGGATGGAATGATGAGATTGTCCGGGTGGATGATTTCTGCTGGATGAAGGCGGGTTAATTCCGCCCTTACCGTCATAAATCCTTGCTCTAATGTGGAATTCGAAGAATCTGAAGATTTTTCGATTTCTGTAACGGCAAATTCACCGGTGGTGATATCTACGTATGCAATCCCTGCGCGGCTTTCATCAAGAACGATTGCAGCCAGGTAATTGTTGGAATCGCCGGGTAGCAGACCTGGTTCGATGATCGTTCCCGGTGTGACCACA
Source organism: uncultured Chloroflexia bacterium (assembly GCA_963814135.1). Taxonomy (GTDB): domain Bacteria; phylum Chloroflexota; class Anaerolineae; order Anaerolineales; family Villigracilaceae; genus UBA877. The sequence continues at coordinate 1,192,788 of CAWFBZ010000008.1, forward strand.
CGCACGACCTTGCGCGGAAAGATCCCCTTGGCGGGTTGGTCGCCGATCTGTTCGCAAATAGCGACATGGTACCCTTTCTCGATCAGCCTTGCCAGATAGTTTTCGATGGCATGGTAGGGAATTCCTGCCAACGGGGCGCGCAAGCCTTTACCAATGGGGCGTGAAGTGAGGACGATGTCCAGCTCTCTCGATGCAATTTCAGCATCCTGGTCGAATGTTTCGTAAAAATCCCCCAAACGAAAAAGGAGCAACGTGTCAGGGTATTGTCGCTTGATTTCAAGGTATTGCTGGCGGATGGGAGTTACATCTTCAGTCATCGTTCAATTTTACATCTTCTTACCCGAAAGGGCGCATAATCAGGGGTTAATATCTGTTTCCAAAATTAGCTTGGGAATTTCGCAAGGATAAAACTATTCGTTTAATGAAAACCTCCACACAGCATTTTACATTTGGTATAATACAGTCACTATACTCTTTCGGAATGGAGGTTCAAATGGCAAGTGTAACGTACGATCACATTACTAAGGAATTCGGTGACGTTGTGGCTGTGAACGATCTGAATTTGGCCATTGACGACAAGGAATTCATCGTGCTGGTCGGTCCTTCGGGTTGCGGAAAAACCACTGCTTTGCGCATGCTCGCTGGGCTGGAAGAAATTACCAAAGGCGAAGTAAAAATCGCCGATCGCATCGTTAATGATGTCCCCCCCAAAGATCGTGACATCGCAATGGTGTTCCAATCTTATGCCTTATATCCACACATGACGGTCTACGACAACATGGCATTTGGCCTCAAGTTGCGCAAGACCCCCAAGCAGGATATAAAGCGCCGTGTGCAGGAAGCGGCGGAAATCTTGGGTATCCAGGATATGCTCACCCGTAAACCTCGCCAGCTCTCTGGTGGACAGCGGCAGCGTGTAGCCCTGGGCCGAGCCATTGTGCGCGAACCGAAAGTATTCTTGTTTGACGAACCCCTTTCCAACTTGGATGCCAAACTGCGCATCGCAATGCGTTCTGAAATCACCAAGCTTCACCAGCGCTTACAGACCACCTTTATTTACGTGACCCACGATCAGACCGAGGCCATGACCATGGCTTCCCGGATCGCCGTTATAAACAAAGGTGTTCTCCAGCAGTTGGATACCCCACAGAGCCTATATGATCGACCGGATAATATGTTCGTAGCCGGTTTTATGGGCGCTCCTGCCATGAATTTCTTCAAAGCCAAAATTCGACAGGATGGGGGGAATCTTATGCTCGAAGGCGGCACGTTTAAGGTCCCGATCGTATCCGACAAAAAATCCTATCATGATTATGTTGACAAGCAGATTGTCATGGGTATTCGTCCTGAAGACGTCCACAATCCTAATTTCGTTGCACCCGGAATCCATGCTGCTCCAGTCGAAGCAAAGGTGGATGTTACCGAGTTGATGGGCAATGAGATTAACCTTTACCTGTTAGCCGGTCAGGACAGTATTGTCGCCCGCGTCGATCCCCGGACCGATTTTCGAATGGGTGATAAGGTGCAGGTGGCTTTCGATATGGATAAAATCCACTTGTTCGACCCGGATACTGAAAGAGCTATTCGATAGACTGATTTGTCTTCAAAACCGCCAGACTGTTAGTGTCTGGCGGTTTATCATGCTTATTTGAGGTGTTATTATGGAAACGACGAAATTCAAACTTGTGCTTTTACGCCATGGCCAAAGTGAATGGAACCTGGAGAATCGCTTTACAGGTTGGACAGACGTAGGCCTGACTGAGCAAGGTGTCGAGGAGGCGCATTCGGCCGGGCAATTGTTACGGGACAATAAATTTAGTTTTGATTTGGCTTTTACATCTGTATTAAAACGTGCCATCGAAACACTTTGGATTGTCCTTCAGGAAATGGATCTGGAATGGATCCCGGTAACGAACATCTGGCAGTTGAATGAAAGACATTATGGCGCTTTACAAGGATTGAATAAAGCAGAGACCGCCAAGAAATTCGGGGAAGCCCAGGTGAAAATTTGGAGACGTTCATATGATGTTCCGCCTCCAGTGTTGGAGTGGGATGACCCTCGCCATCCACATTTCGACCCGCGTTATGCCAATCTATCCAAAGATCAACTACCTTCTACGGAATCCCTCAAAATTACATTGGAACGGGTTTTGCCTTATTGGCATGCTTCAATTGCACCGGTAATTAAGTCGGGCAGGAATTTATTGATTGCTGCCCATGGAAATAGCATACGTGCCATGGTTAAATATCTTGATAATGTTTCGGACGAGGAGATTCCTGAACTCAATATTCCCACCGGAATCCCCTTGGTATATGAGCTTGATGCCGATTTAAAACCTGTGACACATTATTATCTGGCGGATGAGGAGACTGTCCGAAAAGCTGCAGAAGCAGTAGCTGCTCAGGGAAAAGCGCAATAGCAAACGAAGGTAAATAAATAAACTGGCGCCGTGGAGGTGCCAGTTTTTATTTTTCCAAAATATCTCGGTACTTATCTTAACAATTCCCGGGAAAGGAAGTGGTTATTTTCGTTTGCGTCCTATAAGTGCCACTATTCCCGCCAGCACAACCGCTGAAACCAGGATGGCAACCACCGCTCCTCCGGCAGCATTGATAGGCATTCCAGCAGATGGTGTTGGAGTGGGAGGCAGCTCGGTCGCAGTCGCAGTTGCTGTGGATGTTGGCCAGGGCGTTGGCGTGGCAGGAATGGTTGGAGTTGATGTTGGCTGTGTGGGTGTAGGTGTGGAAGCTGCCTGGATGATGATTTTCTGATTTTCATAGATCGTGGAGGTTGCCGTGAGTCCATTTAGGGAGAGAATATCTTCCAACGGCACGTGATATGCCAGGCTGATCGACCCAAGCGTGTCCCCAACTTTCACTATATGTACGATGGACCCATCCGCGTTGGGTGTATTCGGAATAATCGCCGGCGTACTGGGGGCAAGAGGCACATCCGGAGTGTAGGCTACCGGTGTCCCATTGGTTGAGAGACCAACGTCCAGGCAATAATAAAACGTGTTCCCAACGACCGCTACTCCGGCGCCGACGTCCTCGAGTGTTCCCGAAAGCATGGTGGTTTTATGGGCGGAATCTCCCATCCATTGATTAACGGCATCCTGTGCGGTTTGTCCAGCGCCGCCTGTGACATTTTCCGAGAAATACCCCCCCAGACTGAGATCGCCGGCTACAAGGTACCCGGCGTCCAGCGCACGCTGGTAAGGCAGGCGCCCCTGTGCATCCGTATGAACGCTGGAGACTCCGCTTGCCGCCATGTATTCTGCATGCGTCTGGGCGATTGACATAAGAATGGAGTTTGTTTGGTATGGAGCCAGACCGTAGGTAGCGCGCAGGGCATTGACTGCGCTGATTAATTCAGAAGCAGAAGATAAAGCTGGGTTTTGTTCTCTAGTATTTGCTTGGGCAATTTGTGGCATTAAAAATGCACTTAAAACAAGCATAAGTGCAGCCATAATCTTGATTGATTTATGCATGCTGCTATTATAATTGTTGTGTTCTTTGTTTGGTAAATAAAAATCATTGTTATTGTTTGGTTATTTTTAATAGGTGGTCCATTCATATCCTGCGTTCTTGCATATCCGGCAAAATATAAATTTAGGATAAGGATTGAATATGCCTATATTTACTCCAGGACGTCGTTGGCAACCCGCTTATGGATCCTTTATTCGTCGACCTCTTGGGGAACGTATTTTAGCGAGTCTAGAAAAATTTGTTAAAGGCCCTTTATGGGGCTGCCGAATGTGCGGAAACTGCCTTTTGCAGGAGACCGCCTTTATTTGCCCGATGGAATGTCCCAAAGGTATCCGGAATGGCCCGTGTGGTGGCTCGACCCTTGAGCACTGCTATGTGGATACAACACGTCCATGCATGTGGTACCAGATTTATGATCGGGCTTTCCGGATGGGCCGTGAAGAGAAACTCTTGGAGGTGCTTCCGCCTCTGGATTGGGATAAGGTGGGCGGCGAAACTTGGGGGGATGTAGTCGCCCAGATCGGAAAGCTCGGTGTCAGGAAAACCTTCCGTGGCCTTGCGAATCCGAACCCTGATGTTCGCGTTGACGCATGGGAGGATATTTTCAGACCCATCCGCCAGCCCGAATGGTGGAATGGCAATTCAGAATATCATGCCCCAGAGTATACCGACGCCGTTTCGGACCTAGAAAAACATTTGCGCGCCGGTGAATTCGTGGTGACTGCCGAAGTACAGCCTCCTCTGACCGTCTCTACAACTGCGCTATGTAAAAAAGTTTCGTTGGTCAAACCTTATGTCACTGCGGTTAATTTTACCGATTGCCCTTCGGCGACCCCTCGCATGTCCTCCCTGGCATGTTCCAGCCTGTCGCTTAACTACGAGTTGGAACCGGTCCTTCAACTTTCAGCACGCGATCGAACCCGGGTTGGCTTGCAGGCGGAAGTGGTTGGCGCAAGTGCATTGGGGATACGGAATATTTTGTGCCTGTCCGGCGATAGCATGAATTTGGGACCGGCACCGCATGGCAGGATGGATATCGTAGATTTAGATTCCATCCAAATGATATGGATATTGCGCAAAATGCGTGATGAAGGCAGGTATCTGGATGGACGACAGATGAAATTCCCGCCAAAATATTTCATAGGCGCGGCAGCCTCACCTTTTGCCTCGCAGCCAAAATACCAGGCAATCCGGGAACATAAAAAAATTAATGCAGGTGCGCAATTCTTTCAGACGAATCTAGTATACGATGCAGACCGTTTGGAAATCTGGCTGAATGAACTTGTGAAACGCAATATCCGGGATAAAGTGTATATCCTCATCGGGATAACTCCTCTGAAAACTTTTAAAATGGCCCGTTACATGAACGAAGAAGTTCCGGGAGTTTTTATCCCCGAATCGGTTATGAAGCGTATGGAAACCGCAGATGCGGGTGGAAATCCACAGGAAGAAGGCGTTCAAATTACGTTAGAATTGATTGAAAAGATCCACACAAATGCCGGCGTGAATGGTCTACATATTATGGCGGTCGGCTGGGAGGAGATCGTTCCACGCATTGTTAACGAGGCAGGTCTTCTGTCGAAGAATGAAATCGAATTGAGGTAAACTTAATCATAATGCTTTATTTTACGTACATTCTTGATATCTTGATCTTGCTGGTGGTCCCCACCGTACTTGGGATTATTCTGGTGCGGAAACTCTATCTCGAAGGCAGGTGGTGGTGGATTGCAGCCATTGTTTATGTCGTTTCTCAGGTTTTGATACTGCCTCTTCAGAATTTCATGATTAACCCTTTTTTAAATAATCTGAGCTATTCCGGGACTCTCCCATCCATGCTGGTATTGGTGATCGGCGGTCTAATTCTAGGTTTCAGTGTTGGCGTAGTTGAAGAGCTTTTACGTTTTGCCATGTTCAGATGGTGGACAAAAGATGCTCGCACATTTGAGAGCGGATTGCTCCTGGGAGCGGGGCATGCCGGGGCCGGATCCATCATCCTGGGATTTTTGGTACTTTACAATTTCATAAATATGGCTTGGTTTCGCAATAAGGATTTGACTACGCTTGTGTCGACTGATCAGGTGCAATTCATCCAGACTCAGATAACCGCCTTCTGGTCAGCACCCTGGTACTATACACTTCGCGAAGCACTGGGACAGATCTTCATGCTTTTTGTACATATGAGCTTGGCTATCATGGTGCTTCAGGTTTTTGTGCGCAAGCAATGGCATTGGTTGTTGCTTGCGGTTGTTTTTCACACTTTGGTCGAGGCAACCCGTGTTATTTCCCTGAATTTGTCCAACGAATTCGTAGCCGATGCGTTTTTGGGGATTTTTGCGATTGCGGGTGTCTTGATCGTTCTCGCCATCCGTCGTTCCCAAAAAACGATTCAGTCGCCTGGTATTCTTGCACAGTCCTCAATTAATCTACAAAGGTAAATAATTCACTTGGAAATAGTCTTTTAATTCATATCAATCACGAATAATGGGTAGATATTTATGGATATTCCCTTTTTTGCTCATCTGTTAAATGCTGTTCTGATGATCGGCTTACCGGTTGCGCTGGTGCTGATCTTGATTCGCGCCTGGAAATTACCCTGGCGGATTTGGTGGATTGGCGCGTTCACATTTGTTTTTTCTCAAGTTGGGCATATTCCCTTTATTTTAGTGATTAGCCGGTTATTGAATCAAACCGGAATGATTTCCTGGAGTCCGGCTGCCCAGTTGATTTTCAATTCTCTTTTCGCTGGCTTGAGTGCGGGGATTTTTGAAGAAGGCGCTCGATACATCGTTTTACGCTTGTGGTTGAAGGACGTACGCTCCTGGCGAAAGGGAATCCTTTTTGGTGCCGGGCATGGCGGAGCTGAAGCCATTATCCTTGGAGCGGTGGCGTTATATTCCTTCATCCAGTTGGCAATTCTCCGGAACGCCGATTTATCCAAAATTTATCCAGCGAACCAGGTTGCTCTTGCACAGCAGCAATTACAAACTTATTGGTCGTTGCCCTGGTATGGCTCCTTGCTTGGCGCACTGGAAAGGTCTTTTACCATCCCGGCTCAGATCGCCTTGGCTGTACTGGTCTTGCAGGTATTCACCCGGAAAAATATTGCCTGGTTGTTCGCCGCCATCGGATATCACACCCTGTTGGATTTTGTGGCAGTCTTTGGACAGGCCCATATGAATTCGTATCAATTGGAGGGCGTCATTGGGATATTTGCCCTTCTTAGCGTGGGAATAATATTTCTCTTGCGAAGCCCCGAGCCTCCTGCGGCGATCCCATTGGCGGGTAGCCCACCGCCCATTTCAGTCCCAGATCCAATTGAAGAGACTCCTGAGAACCTGGACCGGACGAGGTATCAATGAATATAATTCATTCCGAAAATCTGTCCAAGCGATTTGGAGAAACGTTGGCAGTTGAAGATTTAAACTTGGAAGTTGCAGAGGGGGAGGTATTTGGCTTTTTGGGACCGAATGGTGCCGGAAAAACCACCACTGTGCGTATGCTTACCAGTCTGATTGAACCAACCAACGGATCGGCAATGGTGGCAGGTTTACAATTAGGGAAGCAGGATACGGATATCCGTCGCAAAGTCGGTATTCTTACCGAGACGCCTGGGATGTATGACAATTTAACTGCCGCGTACAATCTGCGTATTTATGCAGAATTGTACGAAGTCAAAGATATCGCCGGTCAGATTGAGAAATACCTAAAGATGCTTGGTCTCTGGGAGCGCAGGTTTGATTCGGCAGGTACTTTTTCAAAAGGCATGAAGCAGAAATTGGCGATTGCGCGTGCACTTTTGCACGAACCAGCTATCTTGTTCCTGGATGAACCCACCGCAGGTTTGGATCCCGAAGGCGCCCATCTGGTTCGTGAATTTATTTCGGAACTGAAGAAGATAGGGCGAACGATATTTCTATGTACGCATAATCTTGACGAAGCCGATCACTTGTGTGATCGAGTGGGAGTTTTTAAAACCCGCATGTTGGTCGTCGATACACCGGCTAATTTGCGCAATTCGATATTTGGCAGGAAAGTTGTTTTTCACCTGAGTTCTGCGGGCGAAGAATTGGCTAGTGCGGTGCGCAAATTGAATTATGTCCACGAAGCCAGGGTAATTGAAAATAAGCTTGTCGTAACAACAGACGATCCTGAAATCCATAATCCTGAAATTGTCCGCGTATTGGTGGGTATCGGCGCAGACATTCAGTATGTTGGGGAATTGCGCCATACACTAGAAGACGTTTATTTGCAGTTGGTTAAAGGGATGTGAAACGGCGATGAAAAAAATTGGAACGATTATTCGCAAGGAATGGGCAGAGGTGTTTAAAAATCGCATGGTGATATTTACCATCGCATTCCTGCCGCTCTTGATGACTGCCATACCCTTGGCCATGATTTACAGCCTTCAAATTTACATGATCAGTGAATTTATGCTGTTGTTCATGTTCATTCCTGTCGCCATCCCGGTCACAATTTCGGCTTATTCGATTGTTGGGGAGAAGACGACGCACAGCTTGGAACCGCTTTTGGCAACTCCGATCACAACGACGGAATTGTTGATCGGTAAATGTCTGGCAGCCTTGATTCCGGCCGTCCTGGCAACCTACGCGGCTTTCGGAATTTTCGCATTTGGCTCCTGGGTGATTTTAACCAACAAGGCCCAAATGGCATCTCTTTTGGACGCACGCTGGTTGATCGCTGTCTTGATTGTCGGCCCACTTCTTGCGCTCATGGCGGTAGTCTTTTCCCTCATGGTTTCATCGCGAGTCAATGATCCACGCGTAGCGGAGCAGATATCGATGGTTATTATTCTTCCGGTCTTGGCAGGTTTTTTTGGACAGGTGTCTGGGCTGTTTGTCCTTGATCAAGAGATCATTTCGATTGTCGCAGTTGTGATGACGGTACTGGACGTATTGTTAATTTTCTTGGCAACTCGCGTATTTCAGCGCGAGCGTATCCTTACACGGTGGAAGTGAAACATGAAGAAAATGTGGGTAGGTTCCCTCTTTGCAGCTCTGTTAGCAATTTTGTTCCCTCTCATGGGAGCCGCACAAACACAACAATTGACTCTGAAGTTGTCGCGTGATAATGGATATGGTGGCTTTAATAACGATATTCAAGGCCTCTTTTCTATGAAGGTCACTGGTCCGTCAGATCTTTCATCTGTTGATTTCTATATCGATGAAACGAAGATTGGTCAGGTTGATCAATCTCCTTTCAATTTTCAATTCACCACGGACAATTATCCCCTTGGAAATCATCAATTATCAGCCATGGGGGTTTCTTCAACCGGTCTGGAATATCGGTCGAATGTAATTACGATGAACTTTGTTTCCAAACAAGCCGCCGGAAAAATGATTTTTCCGATCTTGGGTGTGATTTTATTGGTGATTCTTTTATCGGTAATTCTTGCGTTCTTTGGAAGTGGTCATAAGCATAAGGACCTGCCTTTGGGAGTTGAAAGGAATTATGGAGCAGGCGGAGGAGGTATTTGTCCGAATTGTTATCGGCCGTTCGCGTTGTCGTTTTTTAGCCCACATTTGGGATTTTCAAAATTGGCAAGGTGTCCATATTGCGGCAAAGTAGGCTTGGTTCGTATAGCTTCCATAGCAAAACTCCATCAGGCAGAACAAGCCGAATTAACAGTGTTGGAACCAAAAGGTCTCCCCGGAAATTCAGAAGAAGAAACGCTCCGGAAAGAGATCGACGATTCCAAATATCACGATTTATGATATTGGGGAGATGCCAGATGGATATGTGCAGTGCATCCGTACACATCCATCTGGAAAATTACCCCATTATTTATGCAAATTCTTGGCTGCTACAAAGCTTAACCCCGCCTCGGTCAAAGCCCTTGCAGTATGATTGCAGGCTTCCACCTTGTCCAGGAAATTTAATTTCATTGCCTCCCAATCCCCCGAATCGATCACTTCTTTCTTGTCCCTAAAATAATCCAGGATATCGGAAGGACGTTCCCGTGATTTTTCGATCTCCAGGTCGCCACCTTCGTGCTTGGCCGAAATATTTGCCACATGCCCGGCTATTTCGAGTAATTCAGCCCGCCGGTCATAAGGTTGGATGACGATGTTTTTCCAGGTTTCGGTAATATGATGTTCGAAGCGAACCACTTCTTCGAAACCGAGCGCTTTACGGAATTGTGCAGTTACCTCCATCGTCTGGTTGTTGATAGAATTCGACCAGTTGAAACCGATCAGAGGCGTGGTCCCGTCTTCACGACTGAATAGCTTTGCCATCATCATGATCCACAAAGCGTGGTAAGGGTTGTCTGAACCGAAAAAAACTGAGATTTTGAATTGAATATTCACTCCCAATCGGTAAAGCAAAAATCCCAACAGGATTGTTCCGGCATTGAAATTGAGCACATGTTGAACTCCGAAATTCGTATAGTAATACAGGAATTCATCCAACCATTGTAGCGCGTGCTCGTTCGGTTCTCCGATACCGCCAAAGTATCCCGTAATGGTTGCAGGCCCACCTAAATGCGGATTTGACCCGTCTGTTCCCTTGGTGTCGAGCGTTTCAACAAAAGATGCCCCGATGATATCCAGGGCCGCTACAATCGCTGGTAGATCCCCATCAGCCTCGGATTCCTTCATCTTCCGGACTGCGATGAAGCGCCCTGGGATGAGGCTGCCTTCTTTTATGGCACGCTCGCACATTGGCCGGATCCATGGGAAATATTGCAATGCAGATACTTCCAATGTTACTGCCAACTCATCCTTGAAATGCATGCCTTTAGCTTTGCTCCCCAGGGTTTTTTCCCGGTAATTTGCCACGGATATAAAAGCATTTTGGTCACGTTTATTGATCAGCCATTCCAGGTCCTTCACATATTCCGGATTCTTTTCCCTGACTGATTTCATTAAGCTGGTCAATTTACGCGATTCGATGTGCCGTAAATTGATCTCCTCCGGAGACCCATATTTCGCTACCACTGCCAGAAAATCTTCGATTACCTGCTGGTTGGGATCCACCAGGATGGAATTCAAAGCTTCCAATCGATCTACTGGGATCTTGAGCAGGTTGCGCAGGTTCTTTTCCATGTTTACCTCCGGGTAAAGGGATCAAGTTCAAATAATTATTGCTTCCCACTGAATCCATACGGGTTCTTTCTCGGATAGTATAGAACAAGGTCAGGTGTTGGGCAAGTACCAAAAAGCATATCCACTAGGCTCTCTAAGGGTAAACAAACGAAACGCGCTGCAAGGAATCTTGCAGGCGGTTTTAATGGATGGCTCGGTGACTCTGGATTACTGGTCCAGGATTTTCTTCAATTCTTCATATTCCTCATCCGGCATCCCAAACCAGTTTTCGGGTTGTGGAAATTGTTTCCCGATCACTTCGTCGTGATAGTTTTTCAATCCGTTCAGGATGACCTCACCGGCGTTCCCGTAAACCTTGGCCATTTTCGGTTTGAATTTAGGGTAAAGTCCAAACATGTCGTGATAAATGAGCAGCTGACCGTGCGCATTCGGGCCAGAGCCAAGCGACATGATGATGCATCCTTCCGCTCGCTCCGTGATCAGTTTACATAAGCGATCGGGTACCATTTCCAATAAAATCGCAAAAGCCCCGGCTTTCTCAAGGGCTTTTGCATCGTCCAAAATTTTCTTGGCCAGATCTGCATTCTTCCCTTGTACGCGGAAACCGCCCAATGCGCTGACAGATTGAGGTGTGAGCCCCAAGTGGCCGATTGCTGGTATTCCCGCATCTACGATACCCCTGATCCTGTCCGCCATGGCCGCGCCGCCTTCCAGTTTAATGGCATCGCATCCGCATTCGGCCATGAATTTGCCTGCGTTGCGAATGGCGGTTTCGACGCTGGGTTGGTAGGTCATATAAGGCATATCGCCTACCACGAAAGCGCTCGGAGCGCCTCTTCGTACAGCTTGAGCGTGGCGTACCATATCGTCCATTGTGACCGGCAATGTTGAATCGTATCCGAGCATGGTCATGCCCAGGCTATCGCCGACCAGGATCATCTCGATGCCAGCCTGCTCCTGTAAATAGGCAGTTGGGTAATCGTAACAGGTCAACCAGGTGATTGGTGTTCCTTCAGCCATTTTCTTGAACAGGTAAGGCAGGGTGATTTTCTTGCGAGGTTGTGCAGGTGTATCGGTCATTTCTCTCTCCTTTGAAAAAGCGCTTGGTTATTTTTGGGTCCAGCTTGCTCCGACTGGTCTCCAAATTAAATCAAAACTCCCGTCCACTCTGGGGCGGGAGGGAAATCTCGCGGTTCCACCCAGATTGACCGGTAAAGGTCATCTCTGATGGCCGCTAACGGAGCCTGCCGTTTGCCTTATCGTGGCGCTAGTTTGGAACAATTTCTCCATTGGACCACGTTCAGGTTATCGCTCGCGGGTGGTTTTGGGCGCCGCCATTTGGAGTAGGTTTTCAATCCTAGACCCGCTCTCCCTGTCTGCAAGGCAATCGCTTACTCGTCCCGGTCTTTGCGTTTCAATATATGTTTTCTAATTATATGCGACTTTCGATACCGGTCAAGCTCATTATTTACGGCACAAAGGAAGGGAATTAATCCCTCTTTTTCTTATTCCAATCGGCTTCGATGAACAATAAACCGCTTAATACCATTGGTGCGCACATCAATAACAATGGAATAAATGCGACTTCTAGGTTGGGTAAAATAAGATTGAAAGTAATTGCCAGGAGTACTGCCAAGGCAGCCATGATGATACCGCCCAAAAGCATCCGCTTCCAACTTAATAAAGCCAGGCCCAGCATGACGATTGCCACGATCAGGTTGAATTCACCTCCTGATACTCCCCCGACTATATCAGCCGCACCTTTGATCAGCCAGAAGAGCGCAGGTACTCCGACAATCAGTGCAGCCGCAATTTTAAACACATGCGAGCGATCCATTTTTGATAGGTCCCTTCTCTTCTCTGCATTGGGAAATGTTAAGTAATTATAAAGCACACTGCCAGGAATATCTTACATATTCCCGGCAGTGGACTGGGTGATTACCGAAATGTTTTAGTTTGATATGGCGTCGTATGTAGGCAAAGACTGGTGATACGCTCGTTCTTTTTCGAATTTGAATTGCTGAGTATAAAGTCGATGGTACTGCCCGCGTTTTTGTAACAATTCTGCGTGGGTTCCCATCTCGGCGATGCAGCCCGCCTCGATCACTACAATTCTATCCGCCCGCCGGATGGTGCTCAGGCGGTGGGCGATGATGAAAGACGTTCGTCCCTCCATCAAAGCCTCCATGCCTTTCTGGATGAGTGCCTCGGTCAGGGTGTCGACGCTGGAAGTCGCTTCATCCATGATGAATATTTCCGGTTTCGCCAATACAGCCCGTGCAAGGCTGATGAGCTGTTTTTGTCCAACCGAAAGCAGATTACCACCCTCGCCTACATCCTGTTTGTAACCCTTTTCGAACGAACGAATGAATTCGTGAGCACCGGCAATGCTTGCCGCATCTTCTATCTCACGGTCGCTTGCTTCCAATCTCCCGTAACGGATATTGTCGGAGATCGTCCCAGAAAACAGGTGTGGCGTTTGCAGGACGATCCCAACTCGTGACTGGATGCTTTGCATCGTATAGTCGGTGTAATCTCTACCGTTAATCCGGATGAAACCACGCTTTGGTTCGTAGAACCTGCACAGCAGGTTGACTATCGTGGTCTTACCACCGCCGGTCGCTCCCACCAAAGCAATGGTTTCCCCGGCCTTAACGCGCAAACTGAAATCAGTCAGGATTGGCTTGCGGTCTTCGTAATAGAAGTCCACGTGTTCGAACTCGATTTCACCGCGCATCGTCTCCCCTGCGAATGCATCCGTGCGGTCCTGTACCTCAGGTGGGGTATCGATCAACTTGAATATTCGCTCTGCTGAAGCGATCGAATTCTGCATTTCGGCGTAGACGCGAGCCAGGTCCTGCACCGGCCAGATCATGAAGGTCAGATAGGAAACGAATGCATTGATCGAACCTACGGTAAATCCGCCATACTGGCTTTGTATGCCTCCATACCAGACGATCGCTCCCAGTGCGAACGCCGAAATGATTTGCACGGTTGGCAGGAAGAGCGCCGACAGCCAGGCTGCCCGGTAGCTGGCGTGAAACATGGTGTCCGTCAGCACTGAGAATTCACGCAGGTTTTCCTGCTCGCGCCCGAGCGCTTTGACCACTCGAACGCCCTGGAAATTCTGATTGTATTCCCCGGTGATCTTGGAGTTCGTCCGGCGAGATTTACGAAATTCATACAGGATTTTTTTGCGAAAGTTGATCGCGATGAAAACCAGGATTGGCACGATGGTAATCACGATCAGCGCTAGCCTCCAATTAATGATCAACATGAATACAGTCGACGACAGCACGCTCACGATCGCCCAGGTCACGTCCAGCAATCCCCAGGTCATCAGGTTGGACACCCGTCCCGTATCCGAAGTAACCCGCGCAATCAGCCGTCCAACCGAATTCTGGCTGTAATACGACAGCGAGAGCTCTTGTAGATGGTTAAATGTGGCTTTCCGCAGGTCATATTGGATACGCTCGCCCAGGATCCCGACCAGGAATATGAACGTGAATACCAACCCGGATTGGGCTAACTGGATGCCGCCGTAAACCATTGCGTATTTGATGACAATTTGGAAATTCCCGGGTACGATGCCATTGTCAATGATCAGCTTGTTGATGTAGGTGAAAAGTGCGTCCAGCCCGGCTGTCGCTACGATGGCCGCCAGAAACCCGGCCATCCAGCGCCAGTGGGGTTTAACCAGTGCGGCGATTCGGCGGAATGTAGGTGCTGTCAACTGGCTTGTATGTTCTTCTTCTTCAAGTTCTATCAATTCGTCAGACATAAGTATTCTCCGGGAAGGGCACAGCAGAACTGTGTCTCAACTCGATCACTGTATCGAGGCAATTTCGGATTCCAATTCTTCATCGATGCGGGTTTGCATGTTATAGATTTGCTGATACATACCGCCTTTTGCAAGTAGATCAGCATGTTGGCCTATCTGGATGATCTTTCCTTTGTCCATCACCAGGATCAGGTCGGCATTCATGACGGATTGGATCCGGTGGGCGATGATAAAGGTGGTCCGGTTTTTCATTAATTCGTTAAGCGCACTGCGGATTTCCGCCTCCGTTTCAGTATCTACCGAGGAGGTTGAGTCATCCAGGATCAAGATGCGCGGATTCTTGAGTAGTGTGCGCGCAACAGCCACACGTTGTTTTTGTCCTCCGGATAGCGTGACGCCTTTTTCACCGACCAACGTGTTATAACCATCTGGAAAGGTCTGGATGACATCGTGTACAGCTGCTGCCTTGGCAGCCGCTTCGATCTCGGCCTGGGGCACCTCCCGGTTAACGCCATACATGATATTCTCGCGTATGGAGCGACTAAACAGGAATGGTTCCTGTTCAACGATTCCGATCTGCTGGCGCAGATATTCACGTGAATAATCCTTTAATTCACACCCGTCCAGCAGGATGTGGCCATCCGTATAATCGTGGAAGCGTGGAAGCAGATTAACCAGGGTTGTTTTACCCGATCCGGTGGAACCCAGTAAAGCGATGGATTGTCCGGGCAGGCAACGGAAGGAGATGTTTTGAAGTACATCTGCGCTCCCGTCTTCATATTGGAAAGAAACCTGATCGAAAATGATTTCCCCTTTCACGGGGTTCACGGGATTTACCCGGCCGTCGTTCAAGGGCTCGCGCTCTTCTCGAACAATTTCCATCAAGCGCTCATAAGACACCAGCCCGGTCGAAGTCTGCACGACCAGCCGGCCCAGGTTGCGCATCGGCCAGATCAGCCAGACCACCAGACCGACATAAGCAGGATAAGTTCCAATCGAGATCTCCCCGTGGATGGCGAGAGACGCAGCAAAAACAAATCCAACCAGCATCTGGAGGCCGCACGCAATGTCGGAAAGCGGCCAGAACAATGAATGCATGCTGACGAATTTTCGGCCCCTCAGGAATTTTTCCAGGTTATCTTTTTCGAATTTCTCGATCTCGTAATCCTGCCGGGCGAATGCCTTGACCACGCGCACGCCTGTCAGGTTTTCCTGCAGGGTCGTTGAAAGGATCGCCTCTTGCTCCTGGTAGGCTTCATATGCTTTTGTCACTTTCTTGAAAAACCATAACGAGACCGCTACAATGATTGGAACAACGGCTATGGACATTAGTGCCAATTTCCAGTTCAGCGAAAGAATGGCCAGGAAATTGATCACAAATAACGCAATGATCCGGCCAACGCCGATGGCTTGCTCGTTGAAAAAACTGCGCACGGAATCCATATCAGATGTAACTCGCTCGATAAGGTCTCCCGTAGGTGTCTTGCTGTGGTAGGCAAAGCTCAATCGTTGGATATGATCGTAAAGGAAATTGCGCAGGCGTCGGGTAATTCCTTCCGCCGAGTATGCTGCCAATCGTCCTGATATAAACGCAAATCCACCTTCGAGCACCGCCAACCCGATGAAACCGGATGCGATCAGGATCAATGTAGTCGATAAGGTCCCTGTAAAAGGCTTGGCGTTACCTAAAATGGTATCGGCAAAATTACGCAGCAATAAGTAAGTGGACATTTTTGCCAAGGCCGAAATACCCAGCGACAGGTTTGCTGCGCCGTATGCCAGCCGGTAATTTGGCATCATCTTCCAAAGGCCAACCAGTTTCTTCTTGGTTAGAGCCGTGCGAAAGTCGAAATAGGTTTTAGGTGGGGCAAGGACAGCCATGATTACTCACTTTACTGTATGAAAACTGGATGGTAAATCGAAAAAAAAACACGGTGCATGGTGTGCACCGTGTTAAGAACATCGTTTCAGGAATGTCTTATTGGTCAACAGGCGCACTACGCGAACGGAATACTTCACCAGCCACAAGGCTGGGGCGGATTCGCTCGATTCGAACGGTACTCTTGGTCATCATGCAGTGCGCCTCCTTTCCTTAATTTTTCATTAACGTGCCGAGTTTATCATTGAAACCTCTGATATGTCAATAGAAAAATGGAAAATAGAAAAATGGAAAAATGGTGAATAATTGTAGATACCGTGTGGGGCAAGCTGGATAGGTGGACGCTCCCCTGGCTTTCCTTGCTCAAGTCGTGTCCCTCGGTGTTCCGCTGAATGTCTCGAGTGGAGGTCGAACTGCCCAAAAAGTACTTGGACGGGCATATTGAAGCCATAAGCTCCAATACCATTCCTCACAACGGAATTACGATTTCTGCCCGGTCATTCTCAGGTTTATTAACCAATGTCGAAACCGGAAAACAATCCATATCCGGGGTTGGATACGGCTTCAGCAACGCCAGCAGTGCATCCGGGCTTTTCACCGCCGGGGCAAGCCAGGCGCTATAGTCTTCCTTGGGCAAAATCGCCGGCATGCGATTGTGGAAACGTCCTGCCAGATCGTTCGGTTCTGTCGTGATGATGGTCGCTGAATGGATTTCATCGCCTGTAGGCGACCTCCAGGTTTCCCATAACCCGGCAAAGGCAAACGCTTCCCTCGACTTTTTGAAAAAATAGATTGGGATTTTGGTTTTTGTTCCTTCGACGATTGTCCATTCGAAGTAACCGTCAGCCGGGATTAAACACCTGCGCGACTTGAATGCACTCCGAAAGGATGGCTTTTCTGCCAGCGTTTCTGCCCTGGCGTTGATCAGGCGGTAACCGATCTTTTCGTCTTTCGACCAGGCTGGGATCAATCCCCACCTGAACAGATCTGCCTGCAGGTCCTTCCCGGCAGCGGCACGGATTACCGGGATCATTTGGCTGGGCGCTATGTTGAACCGGGGAGTGTGCTCGAAATGGAACGCTACGGTTGGGAATGCTTCTTGCAATGTTTCCGGGCTTAGCGTTAAAGTATATCTTCCGCACATTTCATCCTCCAAATAACGTTAACTGTCGCATCCCATCGCCGGCCAGGGCTGGCATGTCCCTCTCGCAGATACCCAGTGGAAAGAGTAATTGGTAGACTGCTCTCATCAACAATTTGCAATATCGTTTTTTATCGATCATTCGATCCTCCGGCCAATGGCGATAATCTACCGCTTGAACGCCTGGCCTTTCGCCTTGTATGTAAATAAACTCGAGCATCTGGCCGGTTTGCACGGAACGATCGAGTGCCAGGAATTGTTTCGCCGCGCTGGCTGATCCGGAAATGCCCCTGAATTGATCGATCTCACGCGACAATCTTTGCGTTATGATCAAATCCGAAGCTGGCACTTTGCCCCGATATAGGCTGTCGATGTCTTTTCGCATCAGTTCCACTGCCTTGGGTAATATTGTACCCAGTTTTCGTCCGTCCGCCTCGGAGATCATCAGGTTGATGATCTCTTTTTCCCCCCGGACTACCCAGGCTGGCGTATCCATCCGCCGCTGGGCCAGGCCACGTACTTTTGGTTTTCCGTTCGTCATTCTCCCAAAATAACGATTTGTGGCCCCGATTTTTGGATTCCCCTTGGATGGCAGGAAAGCGATCCAGTCGAAGAGTGCTTCCATCATGATCACCAGGCCAGTCTGGCGGTTTATCTTGTCGATGAGCGGTTGAAAGTCTGCTTTCCGGGAGTATCCCGGTTGCTTTACAAAAAGGCTATCCGTGTTGGCTGCCAGTACGGTGTATCCCAGGTCATGGGCTGATTCTATGGCCCTCACCAGCATCTCCCGGCCAAAGGCAGTAATGGCCTCGTGCGCCTGGATGTTTCCATACAAATTATGCTTGAACCCCTGGTATCCGAAGGATACGTACCCCAACCATTTTAAAGCGTCCGCAATGGCATGGTACCTTGAATAATTGGGGTCTTCCTCCCGCAATTCCGCCATGCGTCTTTTTACCGCCAGTCTCTTCTCCAGTAGTGGTTGTAATACTGCAGGCACCAGGCCAGGGTGGTCCTGGGTGATCGGAACGTTGGT
This sequence comes from uncultured Chloroflexia bacterium, assembly GCA_963814135.1. Lineage (GTDB taxonomy): Bacteria > Chloroflexota > Anaerolineae > Anaerolineales > Villigracilaceae > UBA877. The sequence continues at coordinate 1,211,178 of CAWFBZ010000008.1, forward strand.
CTCCGGCACGAACAGGTTCTTTTGACCTTTCACACCCACCGTTTCACCACTGATATTCATTTTTGCCATTAGGCTGGCATACATGGAGAAGTAGTCCAATGCCGCCACGTGCTGGTGCAGGCCGACGATTGGTCGGTAGTTCATGCCGGCATTGTCGGCCAGGTTGAACTCGGCCACCGATTTGAACCGTTCGGTCTGGACCTTGTGTTCGGGAACCAATACGCCACGCCGCAAGGCTTCAGCCATTTGCATGGCGGTGAAACCCGCTCCCGGGCTGTTCCGGGCTGCGACCTGGATCGGTAGGGCAGTGATCCTGGCCAGCTCGATCGTGGAGTCGAGGCTAAAACCCCCGGTGGTGGCGTTGGCCGGGTCCATGTGCTCGCGCCCGTACAGGAAGGTTTGCTGCATGCGATGGTGGACCACCCCATAACTTTGGAACGTCAATGCGTTTTTTGAAAGGAAACTGTGGTGTGCATCACGACTGGGATTGAAGGCGACCTTGTATTTTTGGGCCCAGCCCAACAGGGTCGGGAACAGCCAGCCATCTCCACCGTATGCCAGTAGGAAATCGGGATCGTAGCTTTTCAGCACTGCGGAGAAATCGTTCAACACCTCGACCGGCTGGTCTAACCGCAGCATCCTTTGCTCCTCTCCAAAGGTGATTTCGATCTGACCTGGTTGGGAAAATTGCGGGTCGCTGTCAGGTTTTACCGTCATCACTCTCAAGCCAGGCAGGCGATAGTCGATTGTCCATGCATCCTCCTGTGGAATAATATTCAGCAGGTTGTAGTGCTCATCGTAAGAGATGAAACAGCGGGCGGTCGGAAAAACGCCATACATCGCCGCGTACCGGACCGATAAGGGGATGTTGATGTCGTAGAACTGCAACCGGGCCTCTCCGAAACGCCTTTGTAGTTCGCTCGACAGGCGCTGTTGGAAGGTTGGGTTGGCGGTCTGGATTGCCAAAACTTCCTGTGGGCCGGCGTACAGATCCATCCGTTCGGTTTGGAAAAAACGTATCCTGTCGGAACCTTTTTCCAGGTAACTTGCGACTTCCTCGAGTGCCTCCTGCTCCCCCCCGATGTAAAAAGTCGAGAGAACCGAATGGGTTAGCCGCCTTCGGATGCCGTCCTCTCCCACAATCCACAGCACAACCCCGCCTTGTTCGTCGGCGTAAATGCAGAGCAGCCAGCCGGACAGACTAAGATGTTTCATCGGCGGGATAAATGATTTCCATTATTTCTGACACGTTTGCGCGTAGCCGTGAGTTGACATCTTCGTCCAGAAAGTGAATCTCATTCTTCAACTCCGCGGATTTGGCTTCCTGGGATTGTCGATTGGACCTGACCTCGTGTTCCAGCTTTTCCAACTGGCATTGCAGGGCGGCGATCGACTTTCCCTGTTCCAGTATCATGGACATCAGGATCGTGGCAATTAAGAGAGGGTGATTGCTCTTTTCTGCCGGTGGAATGTAACTCTCGATGATATTCCACAAATCGTCGAATAAGAGCTGGTCGTTCTTTGTCAAAAGGGCGCGCCTGTATCCACTGAAAAAGGCCCGCTCCTCCCGAAAGCGCTGGGTCATTGCAGGCGTGCTATGCCCCATGGCGGCTGCCTTCACCAAATTGGGTAATCCGGCCGGCATTTTGGAGTAGCATGCCAGGGAGTTGTGTCCGTTCGCTGCCGGCGCAGGCGCTTACGACCACCGGATCTGCCAGGCTTAGTCGCTTCAGGGCCAGCAAGCCTTCACCAAACAATTCTGTTGCCTCTTCTTCACGGACTTTCTCGTCATAGAAATGGACCAACAGGTCGGTGATGAAGGTTGGGATTGGGGCGGCCTTAACCTTGTTGAGCAAAGCCACCACTTGGTAGCATGTTTCTGCACGCGATATGGCGATGTTGTTCTCCAAAACGTGGTAATAATTTGCCCCGGCCCGCTGGGCCACCGCATAGATCAATTGCTGCAAGTCGATCTGGCTCCCACATACCAGCCAGCGGACGGGAGCGCACACGGCCAGCCTGACCATGGCGCGGCGCAGGTACACTCCTGTTGCAACCGGGGAACCGATAAGAAGACGAAAACTGCTTGACATTTTGACACCTGCTCGTATTATAATAGAACATGCGTTCTTATGTCAAGTGTGCCCTTGGGATTTTATTTGCGATCCCCCAGACCGGTTTGGAAGAGGCTAAAAAGGTCTTTACAGAGCAGCGATACTTATTCGTTTTTTCCGTTGCTAAAAAAAAGTACATTTAATTCCAAACTTCCTATGGATCGTTTTATATTTATCATTCATGTATTAACTTGACACACTTATTTTGAAGCGTATAATGTAAAATTATTTAATAAATATCTGAAAATACAAGAAGGAGGTGCGTCGAGAAGATAAATTTCATTCAACTACCTATTTATTCTTTCTAATCAAGATTTACATGAGAGGAGCTAGTATGAAACGCCAAAGATTATTTGTATTTGCTACCATGTTGATTATGGCAAGCATGATTCTGTCAGCTTGTGGGTCTACTCCCACTGCTGCCCCAGTAACTGCCCCGCCTGCCACCGCAGCACCCGCTACGATGGCACCGACTACTGCCCCAGTGGCAACTGAGGCACCTACAACCGCCGCGTGCTAACCCCGATACGATCATCATAGGCACCACCGACAAAGTAGCCAGCCTTGATTCGGCAGATGCTTATGCCACTCATGACTGGGAAGTGCTCAAGAATATCAGCGATGGTCTCCTGACCATGAAGCCTGGAACCACTGATCTGGAACCAGACTTGGCTACCGATATGGGCACGATTTCAAGTGATGGCTTGACCTATACCTTCACCTTGAAAGACGGCATCAAATTTGGTGATGGTAGCCCCCTAACCGCTACTATCTATGCTGCCCAGTTGAATCGCTTGCTCACCATTGGACCGAGCTGCCCGAATGACGTGGCCGATACGTTGGCCGTTCCTTACGTCAAGAGCATCACCGCCCCTGACGATAAGACCATTGTTTTCACTTTGACCACACCGATTGCCTTCTTCCCCCAGATCCTCGCCCAGGCTCCCTATGTGGCTTCGGATCCCAATACCTTCAAGGCTGATGCCTGCAATCTGTTCCCGACCGCCCCGGTTTATGGGGTGGGCGCCTGGTACATCTCCCAGTACAATCCGGACGAACAGATGGTGCTCGAGCCCAATCCTTACTATACTGGCGATTTGAAGCCGCAGTCCAAGCAGATCATCGTACGCTTCTTCTCCGATCGCCAATACCATGGCTTTGGCCGTCCAGAGTGGTGAAATCGATGTCGCCTGGCGCATCCTTTCTCCGGATCAGCTCTCCCAGCTGAAGGGCGTTTCCAACCTTACCGTTGGAACAATTAATGGTGGCGCCATCCGCTACCTGATCCTGAATCACACCATGGCACCTTTTGACGATCCGAATGTCGATAAAGCCATTGCCTCCGCTATTGACCGCAACGCCATCTCTGATACAGTGTATTCCGGGCAGGTCAATCCGCTTTATTCCATGGTCCCACCCGGATTCATCGGAGCAACCGATGCTTTCGATACGATGTATGGTGCGCCGAACCTGGATGAGGCCAAGACATTCCTGGAAGCCTCCGGATACTCCGCCTCCAATCCTCTGCAGATTGAACTATGGTATCCGCCCGAGCATTACGGCGCTTCAACCGCTGCCTGGATGCAGGTAATTCAGACTCAGCTGGAAGCTACTGGCGAAATTAAAGTCACCTTGCAAGCGCAGGAATGGAGCACCTACGCTCCTGCCCTTACGGGCGGCAAGGCTTACGGTGCTGGTGTCCTCGGTTGGTTCTTCGACTATCCTGACTCTTCCAACTACCTGGATCCCTTCGTTTTCAACCGTGGCGAAGGCACCAATGTCACCATTCCTGAAACAGGTAGTCTTGACCGGAAAGCCCATCAACGATAAGGCCAGCCAATTGGTTGATTTGCTGAATCAGGCTGACATTGAACCTGACCAGACCAAGCGTGCTGACCTGTATAAACAGGCTCAGGATATTTATGCCGACCTGGTAGTCACCATTCCGCTCTTCTATCAAGCGGAACATGTGGTCTATCAGAACTATATCAAACCTACGGCTTCCGATGCTTCTCCCGATACGCTGAACATCGGTCCCAATATCTTGTTCTACTATTCCTTGATTAGCAAGGGAAAGTAAATATAATTTCTTGAATAGGGGCGGGGTATTCCTCCCGCCCCTATTATTAGTTTCTGCCTGGAAATCAAGTGTCCCCAATCGCAATTATCGCATTAATCATTGGCATACCGGCCTTTCTTTTATTGGCCTATGTTTTCATCCGTGGATCGTCGGGGCTGCGTCGTTATATTTTGACCCGCATCGCCTTGACCCTGCCGATGATATTCATCCTGGCTACCATGGTCTTCTTCATCTTGCGCATCTTGCCAGGCGATCCGGTAACATCAGCGTTGGGTCCAAAGGGTACTCCCGAAATGATCCAGCACATGCGGGAAAACCTCGGTCTCAATCGTCCATTGATCGTCCAATATGGGCAGTTCCTTTGGGATATGGTTACCTTGCATTTTGGGAATTCACTCGTCGGAGGGCACCGTCCGATTATCGCTGAAATGAGTGAGCGCTTTCCGGCTACACTTGAGTTGATCATCCCTTCCTCGGTGCTTGCCCTGTTGATTGGGGTTTTCGGTGGTGCTTTGGCAGCTTCGAAACGTAAGAAAGCCCTTGACTTCTCTCTGCGCATTTATTCGGTAGTTATTTATTCACTTCCGGTATTTTGGTTTGGGCTGATTCTTCAACTTCTATTTGGAGTCCGGCTTAAGTGGTTGCCAATTTCGGGCCGTATCGATGCGATAATTGGGACGCAACTTAAAACAGTTACGAATATCTATAGCATCGACGCATTGATTTCTGGGGATTGGTCTGCTTTTTTCTCGGTGCTCCAGCATTTGATTTTGCCAACGGTCACGCTCGGTCTGATATTGTCAGGCGTGTTTTTGCGTATGACTCGTATCAATGTGATCGAAACGATGCAGGCTGACTATATCTCGGCTGCCCGCGCACGTGGGATTAAGGAACGCATATTGACATACGGTCATGCCCTGAAAAACGCCATGATCCCGGTTATTACGCTGATTGGGCTGCAGGTTGCTATTTTGCTCGCCGGGGCTGTTTTAACAGAGACGGTATTTTCCTGGCCGGGGATGGGCAGTTACCTGGTGGAACGCATTTCGGCCAGAGATTACACTGCCGTTCAAAGCGTGATCACCGTATTTGCCATGCTGGTTGCTCTGATCAGTCTGGCCGTCGACGTAATTTATTCACTTGTTGATCCCCGTGTGAGGTACTGAGCAGTGGCGAACCCCAAACAACAATCTACTGATGCCGTTCCCGAAGGCGCCTCCTGGGAAGTGGAACTAAAACGAGTCGGTTTCGTCAGGCGGATATTGAACTCTCGCCGCTGGTATGGAGCCGATTGGTGGTTCGTCGCCATTTCTTCTATTGCTGTACTAATCTTCATCATCATTGCATTTTTCCCAGGATTGTTCGCCCCATACTCTCCTTATGCACTAGTTGGACCGAGTTTCCTGGCGCCCGGAGCCGAAGTGGATTTGCCAGTCCTGATAGTGCCGGTTGATTCGCCTGTCAAAACGCTTCAAGATCTGGCTGTTCCCGAAGGCGCCAATCGTCCAACGGTTGCCGTTGAACAAGGGCTTCCTACCGCCGGAGCGTTAAATGAGCAATCGCAGAAAATTGATCAGGTGATCAAGAACCAGCCTGGCGGTTTGCGCTTACGCCCGATCATTGATCGGTACACCAATATGCAAGAAACCTTGGACGCGGTCGTAAATGGAACCGATCAGGCTGCCGTGGTGCAGACCACCGAATTCAAGCTTGTCAAAGCCCAATACCCTTCCTTGCGGGTGGCTGGCCCAGTAGCAGGTGGAACTGCCACAGCCGGTGGGTTTATCCTCGGGACCAATGACATTGGTCAGGATGTCCTTAGCCGTCTTCTTTGGGGTACCCGGATTGCCCTCATAATTGGCTTCAGTTCTTCGATTGTATCCTTGCTTATCGGTGTGCCTTTGGGGTTGCTGGCAGGTTTCGTGGGAGGCACATTTGATCGTTTGCTCAGCCTACTGATGGATAGCCTTTACGCTTTCCCGGGTTTGATCCTGGCTATCGCCATTACGGCCGTTCTGGGTCCTAGCATGCTGAATATCATTGTCGCCATCTCTGTGCTTTACATTCCTACCTATTATCGTATAGTACGTGGTCAGACCATGTCAGTAAAAGAAGAAGTGTATATTGAAGCCGCGAAAAGCATTGGAGCTCGCAGCCTGGAAATCCTGCGCCGTTATATTTTTCCCAATGTCATTCCTTCCGTGGCGATCATTTTTTCCGTGAATGTGGCAGATGCCATTTTGACTGGCGCAGGCTTGTCCTTTTTGGGGCTGGGATTACCCCCGACCTTGGCAGACTGGGGGATTGACGTAGCTCGCGGACAACGCTTTATACAAACTGCCTGGTGGATGATAACCTTCCCCGGCCTGGCGATTATGCTGATCGTGCTGGCGTTTACCCTTATGGGTGAAGGCTTGACGGAAATCTTCAATCCAAAATTGAGGGACCGCTGATGGCTGACGATATCCTCTACTCAATCAGGAACCTTACTGTTGAGTATAAGACCCGTGCCGGCAATGTGCGCGCCGTAGATGATGTTTCCATTGATATCCGACGGGGTGAAATTCTTGGCCTGGTTGGTGAATCCGGTTGCGGGAAATCCACGTTGGGCAAAGCCCTTATGCGGCTGCATGACGGTCCAGCCAGTATTACCGGTGGCGAATTATGGTTCGATGGCCGCAATTTGATGACATTGCCCCTGAAAGAAATGCCTGCTATCCGTGGAGCCGAGATCGGTATGGTTTTCCAGGACCCCATGACTTCTTTGAATCCCGTCCAGCGTATCCTGGATCACCTGACCGAGACAATTCGAGCCCACGAACCGGGCACCAGCAAATCGGCCGCTCGGTCGCGCGCTGATGAACTGGTTGAGCGCCTGGGTATTCGGCACGAGCGCCTGAAGGAATATCCACACCAAATGTCCGGAGGCATGCGCCAGCGTGTCATGATTTCTCTTGCCCTGGCGTTACGTGCCAAATTGGTTATTGCCGACGAACCGACCACATCCTTGGATGTGATTGTAGAGGCGAAATTCCTGGATTTGCTAAAGGAATTGCAGCATGAATTCGGCCTTACCATCCTTCTTATCACACATAATATTGGTGTTGTTGCAGAAGCTGCAGACCGGGTCGCAGTCATGTACGCCGCAAAAATGGCCGAAGTTGGCGATGTCCGGGATGTTTTTGCCGATCCAAAACATCCCTATACCCAGGGGTTGCTGAAGTCGGTCCCTAACATCAAATTGGACGGTGCTGAGTTGTACAAAATGGGTGGGCAACCGCCTAGCCTCCTAAATCCACCCAGTGGATGCAGGTTCTATCCGCGTTGTCCTTTTGTCATGGATATTTGCTCTGAAGAAGAGCCGGTCTTCGAGTCGGTGCAAGCAGATCACCTGGCATCCTGTTGGCTTTATCAAAAAAGTGCGGCAACCACTGTTGCCGATCATCGGGAGGCCCTGGATGCCTGACCAAAGAATGCAGGAAGTAACTTCCCAAAATACCCGTGTTGCCACAATGGGGGAGGACCTGGTACAGGTTGAGGATCTCCGCAAACATTTTCCCGTTCAGAGCGGCTTTCTGGCTAATCTACTCAACCATGGCAATATTCCCAGCGTAAAGGCCGTAGATGGCGTTAGTTTTACCATCCGCCGTGGAGAGGTTTTCGGCTTGGCTGGGGAAAGTGGTTCCGGCAAATCGACTGTCGGAAGATTAGTCCTTCGGCTTTATGAACCCACCGCCGGCAAGGTTATCTTTGATGGAATCGATCTCCAAAGCTTGTCCGCCGAAGAGATGCGCAAATTACGCAGTCGTATGCAGATCATCTTCCAGGATCCTTTGGCTTCCCTAAACCCTCGCATGTCTCTGGGGCAGGCTATTGAACACCCTGCTCAGATTCATATGCCTGAACTCTCTTCCTCTCAGCGTCGCAACCGTGTGATGGAAATCTTCCATGCCGTTGGAATGAATCCACCAGAAGCTTTCTACGATCTTTTTCCGCACCAGATTTCGGGTGGTCAGCGCCAACGTGTGGTCTTGGCGCGTGCACTCATTACTAATCCGGAGTTGATCATTGCGGACGAGCCGATTGCAATGGCAGATGTATCCGTGCGAGCCCTTCTCCTGGACTTGATGATGAGCTTGAAGCGGGAGTTCGAACTTACATACTTGTTCATCACGCACGATTTGGCGACCGCCAAGTATGTTTGCGACCGCATTGCAATCATGTACCTTGGGAAATTGTGCGAGGTGGGTCCATTAAAGGCTGTTTACGAACACTCAGCCCATCCTTATACACACGCTCTTCTGGAAGCTGTCCCCGTACCAGATCCACTCCGCCGCCGCACCGAACCAATGCCGGTCGGAGAGATCCCCAATGCCATTAATCCACCTCCAGGTTGCCATTTTCACCCCCGCTGTCCCCTGGCAGAACAAATCTGTTCGGTTGATGAACCGCCTTTGCGAGAGATTGCCCCGGGACACATGGTGGCCTGCCACTTTGCCGAACGTCTTTATAAATAGGGAAATATTATACGTCCATAATGGGAGGCGCCAGGTTGACCCCTTCCACCAGGTCGTGGATCCAACGTTGCGAGAAATAACGCCGCAATCCAAGGATGCATTTGGTCAATTCCTCTGACATAACCATTAGGTAGACCCAATAAACGGGGAGGTGCAACACAAATCCTCCAAGTATTGCCATTGGGACTCCCAATATCCAAATAATAACACCGTCCAAGAAAAGTGAATAACGTGTATCGCCGCCGCTTCGCAACGCCCCAACGATCAGGATCATGTTTTGGGACCGGACAACCATCCAAATTGCCAGGATGAGCAAGGCGCGATTTGCATACTGGGCAACATCAGGTGTGATGTTGTACAAGGTGATGATCGGCCCCTTCAATAATAGGACTAAGCCGCTCATGACGATTGCGAACATGGCGGTTATTCCAAGTGTCCGACCGACATCCCGATACGCTTCTGTGCGATTACCGGCCCCGATTTTATGTCCTGTAATGATGGCGATTCCGCTGGATAACCCCATGAATGGAACCAACGCCAGGTTATCGACGGTCCCAACAATATTCATGGCGGCAATGGATGGGGTACCGATACGGGCATATACCACGTTGTACATGGTAATTGCCAGTGACCACATTAGCTCGTTAAGAATAACCGGGAAAACGGGCTTGAATATCTTTACGAAAAAGCCCACGTTGAAACCTAGCATTTCCGACAGTTTGGCCGCTATGGGATATTTTCTGTGATACGTGATGAATACAAGTGCCAGGCATTCAGCCACTCTAGCGATCACCCCTGAAATTGCCGCGCCGCGGATCCCCAATGCAGGCATCCCAAATGTGCCAAAAATGAGCACGTAGTTCAGGGCAATATTCAATCCCAATGCGGATACGGTTACCAGCATGGGCAGCTTTACCTCACCGATACTGCGTAACACCGCAGCGTAACCGGAAGTGATCGAGAAAAACAAGAAAGACCAGGCGTAAATACGCAGATATTCACCACCCAGCGCGATTACTTGGGGATCAAGTGTGAAAATACCGATGATTTGTCGGGGAAAAAGCTCGCAGGCGATCAGGAAGATCCCTGCCGTTGCCATGCCCATCGCTAGACACAACCCGAGCACTTTCCGCAGGCTTTCGGTATTTTTATTCCCCCAAAGTTGTGCTGTGAACATGGCAGATCCGCTGCCAATACCAAAAAGCACCAGGATGAGCAGAAAGAATACTTGACCGGCCAATCCAACCGCCGCAATTGCCGCGTCTCCGAGCTGACCGACCATCACGCTACCCACCATATTCAAGGAGGCAGTCAGAAGGTTTTGCAACGCAATTGGCGCAGCCAGGTGATAAAGCTGCGTCAAAAAACTCCTATCGCGATATAGATCGACCACCTTTTGGGCGATCTTTTTGATCCCGACCACTAATCCCGTCTCCTTATTCAAGCTCGGCAATTATACTCGGCGCATGGGAATGATTATGATAATATTGGCCCCAGTTTGATATGGCGATAGCGATGGAATCCCCCGTTGGGGCACGCACCACATTCAACGGCCGCGAAATGGATTATTTTGCCGGCTCAGGTTACCTGGGGTTGCAAAACCATCCGGCGGTATTGCAAGCTGCCCATACCGCCCTTCAAACCTATGGATTTTCGACTGCTACTTCAAGAGGCGGGTTTGGGGAGCATCCCATTTATACTGAACTGGAAAAGCAAGCTTGTGCCTTTTTCTCAGCAGAAAGGGTACTTTACTATCCTTCCGGCTATATGGGATCATCCATATTGACCCAGTCGACCGGAAATCTCTTCAACCATATTTTCATCGATTCTTCCGCCCACTTCAGCCTTTGGGATGCCGCATATGCCACAAATATGCCCATCACTCCTTTCCACCATATGCGCCCCCAAAGCCTTTCAGAACTCCTGAAAGAGGAGTTACACTTTCGCGACCGCCCACTTGTGTTAAGCGACGGAGTCTTTCCGGTTTCGGGAGAGATTGCACCTTTGCCGGATTACCTGGCGTTGATGAAAGAGCCCAATGGATTGGTCTATTTGGATGATGCCCATGCCGTTGGGATTTTGGGGGAAAATGGCCGGGGCACCCCGGAATATTTTGGTCTCTCGGAAACGACGGATTTTCACACTTCTGCCACTCTTGCCAAGGCTTTGGGTGGTTTTGGAGGGGTGATTTGGGGTAAGTCGGATTGGGTCGAGGGCATTGATCGGAATTCACGCATTTGCGCCGGCGCCAGTCCGCACCCGTTGGTGGTGGCTGCTGCATCGGCGCGCGCCTTGGAAATCGCCTGCTTGACTCCACAACTGCGTCAAACCTTATGGGATAATGTCGCCCGACTCCGTAGCGGGTTGGGGGATTTGGGTTGGGATCTTCCGAACACGCCGGTTCCCATCATCTGTCTGGCAGGTCGCAAGGACGTCAGCTTGGAGAAGATAACGCAGGGGTTATTTCAACAAGGCATTGCAGTGGAATTGGTGCGCTCCTACACCAGCACCCCGCCCGGGGGCGCCATTCGGATTGCCGTCTTTGCCACGCATACCAACGAACAGATAAATCGGTTACTGGCTGCGATCAGCCGGAACTTATAAACCCATTGCGACTGCTTAGGGTTGCGGCCAGGGCACCTTTCCTGGGTCGGAATATCCTCGTTTGTCGACCGAATAAATTAGTACCTTGGAAGGGATTCCACAACCCGCTTCGTCGATTACCTGGATTGAAAAGGTACCTGTATTATCGCTGAGCGGCGGGTAATATCCGATCGGGCTGAAAACCTGTTTACTCCCTTGGCAGACCCAGGCTTCTATCAGGTATCCCCGATAGTCATCCAGAGACCTCCATGTGGCTTCCCATGAAATGGTTACTTCATTACCGTTTCTCCGCGCAATGGCATCCGGTGTTAAATACTGGTTGGAATGCGGCAATTTCGCATATACAATCGGCAGTGCTTCAATCTCGCTCTGTATCCCGCTGATCCGGCTTGCTTGGATCCAGCATGAATTCCATCCGCCGATATCCTCGATTTCCAGCCAGGAACCGTCTGGGTTGCGGCCCGTTGCCTCCATATGTTGGTTGGTAAATACGTTGTTTTTGTATAAATACATAGTTCCCGGTCCATACTGGCAATCTGAATTCTCTGATACGGTAACAATCGGCGGCTGTGAGGTGGGGGAGACCGTGGGGGTGTATGTGATTGTCGGGGTTTCTGTAGGAGTGAGCGAATAAGCCAGTGTAGCTGTTGGTGTCATTGTCACGGGGACAGAGACAATGCGCGTCACGACTTGTGTGACCTCGCGTGACACAAATTTGGTCACCACCATCGTCTCCACGCGGGTTTGAATGGCCGGTGTCTGGCTGCGACTTGCTTGGGCGCTTGCGCAAGAACTGCTAAGCAAGCCTATGCAAAGTCCTGCGAGAAGTAGTGTGAAAATAATGCTACGCGGAATTCGCTGTGTCATGGATAGGTCTTAAGGATTAGTTAAGGTGTGGGTGTAGCCGTCGGCGTAGCCGTTTCGCCGAAGCCTGGCCAATGGATGATCCGGTAATCGGTGTATCCGTGCTTTTCCACTGAATAGATGCGTGCGCTGGACGGCACGTCGCACCCGGGTTCATCCTTGATTTTTACAACCATCATGGAATTATTCTGCAGCATTCCATTATTTTCTGCGAAAGAACTGATGTATCCGACCGGTACGAAAACCTGGCTGCCGCCCTGGCAGACCCATGCCTCAATCAGGTACCCACGGTAATCGTCCTCGGTCATGTACACCGGTTGCCAAAAAATGCTCACCTCGTCTCCAACCCGGTTGGCACTGACCGCATGTGGTGGTTGGTAAAGCGTTGAATATGGTAAGGCCGTCCATACGATGGGTACGTCCTTGATGCTGCCCGTGTCGAATTTCACCAGCGTGGCTTTTATCCAGCAGGCATTCCAATCCGGATCGTACGCGGATACGATATTCAGCCATGATCCATCCATATTGCGCCCAATCACCGTCATCCAGACGGTTGCATTCAATCCATATTTGAAAAGGTATGCTGAGCCGGGTCCGTATAAACACGCCGAATGCTCCAGAATGGTTATCCGTGGGCGCTCCGGCATTGCCGTGTTGATCGGTTTCCTGGTGCTGGTGGCAGAAAAAGCCGGTGTGAGTGTCGGTAAAGCTGTTGGGGTGTCGGTGGGAATGCTGGTTACCGGTTCATCCACCAGGCGGGTTACCTCGACAGTGATTATCTGCGTCACTACCTGTGGAATTTCGATGGTTTGCACCACGATCTCTGTCCGAGGTGAGGGCTCAACTGCGGAGCACGCGGCAATTCCCAGTCCGACTAGGGACGTGGTTAGGCAGGCTAACATTAATTTTTTGGGATTGGACAGGTTGGGCATTTGATAAATGATATTCCAGCTGCTTGATCTATTTCTCGAAAATTTCGTGATAGCCTCGGTCCAGTTCATCGTTGGAAAGGTGCGCATAGCGTTGCGTCACCTGGATGCTTGCGTGTCGTGCCAGTTCCTGCGCCAGTTTGAGGTTGCCGGAAGCCCGCAGCACCGTGGTGACGAAATAGTGCCGGAACGAGTGGGGGGTGATACGTCCTTCCGCTTCGTCGCCCAGGGCCTGGCGGACACGTTCACTGACGATGTTGCGTCCGGTTGTGGTCGTCATTGGTTTGATCTTTTTTCCTGCGCCTTTATCGTGTCTCGCAAACAGGGGCAGGGAGGCCAGTGGGCGTCCCGATCCGCCGTCCAGCGTTGCCCGTATGCCAAGGTAGCTTTTTAGGGAAGATAAACTGCGACCCGAGAACCGCACAATGGCTTGTTTATCGCCTTTCCCGATGATCATGGCTCGTCCTTCGTTCCAGTCGATGTCCCCGCGTCGCAAATTGCACGCTTCGTGGACGCGCAGGCCCGTGTCGGCTAGCGTCAAAAGAAATGCCCGATCACGCATTTCGCGTAACCGAATAATTTGATCTTCCTCGTAGTTATTCGTGAAATTATTCACATATTCGATGACGCGCTCGATATCTTCTCTGGGGAACTGAGGTAAGCGTTGTCCGGAACGCCTGGAACGCTGAATACGCAGCAAATCCAACCTGGGTAGGTTTACATCCGCCAATCGTTCGGCAGCCAAATATTTGAAGAAACCGGTTGTAGCAGACAGGTAGAGCTGTTCGCTGGCAGGTGCATAATTCTTGAGAGCCAGCGCCATCCACGCAAGAGCTTCTTCGGCAATTTCAGTAATTGCGCCAGTTTGCGGATCCAGTCCGTTTTGTCTGAGAACGCTAGACAACAGGTGCATGGCATTGGCGTAGGAGCGACTAGTGTTCACACTCCGCGCAAGTCTGACAGATTCCAGGTAATTTTCCATCGCTTGGGCGATTGTAAGGGCAATCATACAATTATTCCTATGGTTATGATAATAATACTTATCGAAAGCAATATTATTATACCCATATTCTGACCTGAAGTCAACCCCCCCACTACGCAATATCCCACACCCATTAAGAAGATTTAGGAGTAAACACAATATTATTATGCTCACTAATAATCGGCGAAATCATTTAAATTCTATTTAAAGTGAGCGCCAGTTTATATCAAGCCCCTCCCCTACCCGCCTAGTCTAGCCTCCTTCTTGATAAAATTAATTTACTTTATATGCGGGTATAACTAATTGTTTAAGTGATCGACGATAGCAGTCGCACATTCAATTCCTGCACATCCCGTGGATATCGCGAGAGATCATCGCGCAGGCGTTGCAGATCTTTTCCATAGCGCAATCGTCTTGCCAGGAAAGCGAATGCCTCGCTGTCCTGCGGTGGAATATTTACGTCGCGACTATTTCCCCGAACAACGCGTAATGAGTCGATTAACCAGCGCAGGAACGTATTCGCTTTACGAAGCCCGGCGTGATCTTCCTTGGTTAGGATGCCAACATCTGCCAGTGCCATCATTGCCTTGCGGATGTTGGTCGTTCTGAGCGATGGGTACTCATTCCCATATTTGATTTGCAAACCTTGCACCAGGTATTCAATATCGACCAACCCACCTGGGCTGTATTTTGCATTAAAGGTGCCGGCAGTAACCAGGTGACGGATTTGTCGTTCGCGCATGGCTCGCATCGCAGTCACGTCAAATGGTTCGCCATTATATACAAATTGATCTCGCATCCTGCAGATTTGTTCCCCGAGGTTTTCATCACCTGCGATGGACCGTAACTTTACGAGTGCCTGTCGTTCGTAAGCCCAGGCTGGACCATGAGGATCGAAGTATCGCTGGAAAGAATTTTTCGAAACTGCGAGACTTCCAGCCTTGCCATAGGGGCGCAATTGCAAATCAATGTGGAAAATCCCTTCCTGTCGGGCCTGGATCGCACCCGAAAAGGATTGCACCAGGTCTGAATAATACTCATTCGCCGAAACTATCCCTGGCCCCGCGGTCATGCCGTCGCCGGCGTAAATGAACATCAATTCGATGTCCGAAGCAAACCCCAGTTCACGTCCCCCACATTTCCCCAACGCAAAAACCGTTGCCGGACATGCATCCCCATTTTCTAACAAAGGTTCGCCATGGAGGTTTTTTATTTCCTTGCTGCATCTTGCGTAAGTTTCCGCAATCACTACTTCCGCCAGGTCGGTTAATTCGTTAGCAAAATCCCAGAATTCTTTGGTGTAGCCAAGGATATGCCGCATGTCAATTCGGAACATTTCCCGGTCTTTGAACGCGTTCAGCGCAACGCCCCATTCTTTGGAATTATCGATGGCACCCAGAAGTTCATCTTTAACCTTCCGGCGGTTTTTTGAAACACTCAATGCATTTACATCACGAACGACAGGAAAAAGGTTGGCATATTGCATGCGCAGGAAATCGTCCCAAAGGAAATCACTCACACCAAGCAGCTTGGCAAGAGCATTCAGAACCTCGGGCTGTTCCATATTTGCTAATTCATCCGGCCAGTTGGGCCGCTTGAAAAGCTGTCCAAGAAATTCTCTGAAGTGTAGTAGTGCAGATTCTGGGTTGGGGGAATTCGGCAGGAGGTGGGTAAAATGCTTAATCAGGACCGTAGCAGCCCGCAACTCCCGCTGATTCTCCTGAGATAGTATTTTCTTACCGCCTTCGTCGGTGATATATATTGTATCGTTTACTCGGTTTTTGATCGATTGCACAAACATTCTGGCGATATTTATATGACTTATTGCCAGAGCATTGGTAAACTCGTAAAGAAAACCAACGGTATCTGGTGTATCGATTTTCAAGATGGTGTAAAGATTCGATGATTCGTTATCGATTTCAATATCGATTGGAAAAAGCGGCGTTCCATATTCAGGAATTCCATGAAAAACTTCTCCGACTCGTTTAGCCAAGTCCCCGCGTGCTTCCCTGCGCTGCCCGGCATGCGTTTTTCTCAATAAACCCAGCAGATCATCCGAATATTGTGTCCACATTTCAGGAGATGGGACTTCTGTTTTCACAGGTCGCACGACAAAAACATCCACGATTTTTCGCGATCAATATCTGTATTGGCGATGACATTAGTGGATGCAACTTTGGAGTGGTTGGATCCGTGTTTACACTGGTCGAAGAGCAACGGCGTAAATCATTTTCAATCGGCTCATAGGTAAAGATCTGGCTCTCCACGATATCCAATCCATAAATGAACAATAACCCGCAGATCAGGGACAACTCTCCAAGATAGTCATAACCAACCACAGTCACTTTCCACCGTTCTTCATCCAATTTTTTTGCATCAACGATTGCAAGAGAATTACTGGTGATCCGACTGGCAAGTTGGGCGTGCTCTTGGATTTCTTCCTGGCTGAAGGTAGTTGCGTAGGATGAGTCCATTTGCGATACGTGATTTAGAACAATAGGTGCTGCCAGGAAAGCGGGAATCTCCACATTCTCTGTAACATTCCCGACGTATTTCATAAAGACAGCTCGGATAGTCTGGCAATGCAGTTTATAGCTCTCGAGGAATTGTTTGCCTGCTTGTGGGCCTTCGAAACCCAATCTGCGCGCCAACAATGTTATGGCGATTTCATCCGAAGGCAGGCTATCGGTCTGCCTAAAATCGATAATTTGCAGGTAATGTTCGATCGTTCGAAGGAAATGATATCCATCGAACAAAACGTGCTCCTCTTCCAGGTTTACCAATCCGTCTTCTCGTAACCGGCGGATCGCTTTCAGGGTGGCGCGTGTTCGAACCGATGGATGAACTAATTGCAGAGACTGCACAACAAATTCGATATCTCTTATAGATCCCTTTCCAAGTTTAACTTCTCCCCATTGACGTCCTTTTGCCTGCAACATTTCTTCAGTTTGTTGTTTCATTGCATAGATGCTTGCACGTACCTCCCCAGATGGAGCGCGAAAAAGGAACGGTTCAATTTTGTAACGCAATTCTTCACCCAGGGATAGGTTTCCTGCGATAGATCTTGCCTTCAGAAAAGCCTGTTTCTCCCACAATCGTGCGTTTTTTTTAATATATTCCAAATACCCCTCCGGGGTTGCTATTAAAGGTCCATCATTTCCCCAGGGACGCAGTCGCAAATCCACCCTGTACAAAAATCCTTCGGGAGTGATGCTGGCAACGTTACTGATGAACTTTTCTGCCAGACGGGTATATTTTTCCGGATTTTTCCTGGAGATAAAAACAAGGTCGATATCAGAGCTATAATTAAGCTCCCAACCTCCTAATTTCCCCATTGCGAGAACAACAAACCCATCTGCTGATATCCCAGTCTCTTGTGTTGCAAGAAACAGGCAGGCTCGTACCAATCCGATCGCCATCTTGGATAATTGGGAAAGGACGGTGCCCAGGTCGTATAGTCCCAAAAAATCACAGGTGCCAATTCGTAATAGCTGTCGTCGCTGGTATCGTCTTAATTCATTTTGCTTTTCCTCTATGGATTGATTCGATTGTACAGTGTTGATCCCACCGGCTTGGAACTGCTCAATCGTTTTCCGTCCCGTCAAGGACGATCGATCACTTAAAAGACTGAACGCCTCTGGTTCGTGGATGAGGATCTCGGTTAGGAATGGGCTGGTTGAGAAGATGGTTATCATTACATCAATAACGCGTGGAATTTTCTCGAGCTCTTTAAATAACCCCGTACCAAAGCTCTCAAAATACCGCTCAAAATTGATCAGGGAACGAATTGGATCGGCTGAATCTCCAAGCGCAGCCATTAAAAAAGGAAAAATCGCATAAAACCCTGCTCGATCCCGCCCCTCCATCCGCCGGAATATTTTCTTGATGGTATTCGGATCGGCTATCCCAAATATCTTGAGCAGGGTTTCTTTGTTATTTTCGTCTAAAATATCATCGATGGTGATGTATTTTATGATGTCAGCAATCATTTAATTAATTATACCGTAGTGAACTGATAGCTCTCTCCTATAATGGGAATGCCCCATTGGAAATATGATTGAAAATCCCATTTCAACAATAAAGTAAGTCTTTTTGGCTTCACAAATGATGATGATGTGGTTAGAACAGCCATATTCTCGAGAATTTCATGAGAGCCAAACATCAGGAATGTGAAGAATATCATTTAGTAATCATGGATTGGGACCTCGAATAAATACTTATCTAATTATTGACGAGCTTCTATCCAGCTGCATTCCATCTGTGTTCTGGATTGCTAGTCATTCTGGGAAAATATAAATAGTAAAAATAGTACCCATTCGGGTAATGTGCAGACTATTCAATTATCCCTATAATCGAAAAAAAGAGATTTAAACGCATCTGGTTGTCATTTTTGTTGTTTATTTTCAAATAGGAGATTGAATAATGGCTAAGACTATCAATGAAGTTCTCGAAATGGGGAAGAACGTAAAAATGGTGGACCTTCGTTTCATAGACCTCCCCGGTACCTGGCAGCACTTTACCATCCCGGCGCACCGCCTGGATGCCGATCTTTTCGAGGCAGGAATTCCGTTCGATGGGTCATCCATTCGTGGTTTTCAGGAAATCCACGAATCAGATATGCTCTTGCTCCTGGATCCCGAGACCGCTTTCCTGGATCCGGTTGCAGAGATACCCACGCTTGTCATCAGTTGTAATGTACACGATCCGATTACACGCCAGCCGTACAGCCGGGATGCTCGCTACGTCGCAAAAAAAGCCGAAGCTTACTTGAAGCAGACTGGGGTCGGTGATATCTGCTATTTTGGCCCCGAAGCGGAGTTCTTTATATTCGATAATGTTCGCTACGCTAGCGGCACTAACGAATCTTTTTACTTCATCGATAGCGTTGAAGGCTGGTGGAATAGTGGCGATGCCACCAAACCTAATTTCGGTGGCCAGATCATGACCAAACGCGGCTATTTCCCTGTCCCGCCGACAGACACTTTGCAGACTTTGCGGAGCAAGATTGTTATGGCGCTGGAAGAATGTGGCGTTGAAATGGAAATCCATCATCATGAAGTCGCTACTGCCGGCCAGACCGAATTAGGCATGCGCTTTAATACCTTGACTCGTATGGCAGATCAGCTCCTCATTTATAAATATATTGCCAAAAACGTGGCTCGCCAGAACGGAAAAACCGCCACGTTCATGCCAAAGCCGGTATTTGGCGATAATGGCTCGGGCATGCACGTACACCAGTCCATTTGGAAAGGCAATAAAAATGTATTTTTTGACGCCTCCGGATATGCACAGTTATCAGACTCTGCCAAGTATTACATTGGTGGCTTACTCAAGCATGCACCGGCGCTTTTAGCATTTACCAATCCAACCACCAATTCCTATCGCCGTTTGGTTCCAGGGTTTGAAGCCCCTGTTAATCTGGCATATTCACAACGGAATCGTTCAGCTGTTTGCCGCATCCCGGTAACTGACAGCGAAAAATCCAAGCGCATAGAATTCCGAGCTCCCGATTCGACCAGCAATCCTTATCTATGCTTCTCTGCCTTGTTAATGGCTGGACTCGATGGTATTCAAAACCGTATTGATCCGGGCGAGCCAATCGACAAGGATCTCTATGAACTTCCTTCCGAAGAAGCCAGGCGCGTCAAGCAAGTCCCAGGTTCTTTGAGTGAAGTATTCGACGCTCTCGACAAGGACCATGACTTCCTGCTCAAAGGAGATGTCTTTACAACGGATCTGATAGATGCCCACGTGGCTTATAAGCGGCAGAATGAACTCGATCCTGTGCGTGTTCGCCCTACTCCATACGAATTTTCGCTTTATTATGATATTTAGGTCCACCGGAAAATTAAACCAGTCAACACTGGAAGGCCGAGAGAAATCCTCTCGGCCTCCTGATATTTGGAGAGTTCCGCCATAAGCGTAAAAAGTATCGGTGATACAATTTAAGCGGATATATGCCCGTATGCCAAATCAAAATATCGATACACGCCTGCTAGAAACCCTCGCATGTTTGAATGAAATTGGCGCGACCGTCAACCAAATTGGGTTGGATGGCAAGATCAGTGTTGAGAAAACCTTGAAATTGATTGTCCAGAGTGCCATCCAGGTTGTTCCGGGGGCTTCGGCTGTCATTTATTCATATGACACCGGTAAGGGAGATTTTATCCCTGCTTCCAGGGTTTCTGCTGGAGATACAAATCCATCTTTGGAGGACGACATTCCACGTACCAGTGGCTTGGGAATGCGCGCGATATCTCAACGCCGCAGAGTACTGTCATACGAAGAGAAAGAAATCGGGATCCATCCGGTCAGAGCGAAAACCGGTGCAAAAACCATGGGCTGTTTCCCCTTGATCGTTTCAGACCAGACGGTTGGTGTTTTATATGTTTACGTTCAAGCCGAGCGGGAATTTAGCCAGCTTGAACTGCTGATGATGGAAAATTTTGTTAATGAAGCTGCCATGGCCATCTATCATGCCCATAATCTGGTCAATATGCAGCACAATCTGGTGCGTAAAGAAGAAGAATTGAACCGATTACGTCGTGCGGGGTTGTTGATTTCGTCCCGTGTCCGCCTGGATGAGACGCTCAACTCGATTCTTCAAATGGCCCTCGAAGTCACTGGGGCGCATTATGGCATTTTTCGTCTTCTTGATAAGAGCGGACAAACCCTTAACACGCGCGCAGTTGCGGGTGAATATCCGGTCCGGCCTTTGGTTGAAGCCTTGCCTCTCAGCTCGAACAGCGTTATGGCCTGGGTTGCTCGTAATCGACAGCCAGCTTGCATTCCTGATCTACGCGAAGCATCCTGGTCGCAAATATATTATCCCCTGGATGCCGGTATTGAGATGCGTTCCGAACTGGCCGTACCATTGATTGGCGCAGGCGGGCATCTTGAAGGGGTACTAAATTTAGAAAGTCCTTTTGTAGGTACATTTAGCGAGGATGACAGCCACCTCTTACAAGCTCTGGCTACCCAGGCAGTCATTACCATTCAGGAAGTCAGCCTGCTGGATGCAATTCAGGAGGTTGCGCACCTACTGCTCACGCAGCCACGTCAAAATGTGCTAGAACACTTGGCAGATTTGGCGTGCTCCCTTTTAAATGCATCGGCTAGTGTGATATGGTCAGTTAAAGGACAAATATTAAATTTGGAAGCGAGTAGTGGCGGTTATACGCATGGCGAAGAAATTCCGCTTAAAAATAGCCTTGCTGGGACAGCCATACAATCCAGAGCAGCCGTGGTAAGTGAGGATGTTCGTTCAGATCCGCGTTTTAATCGAAATGACCTAGCAAAAAGTCAAAATTGGTCCCGCGCCCCTGGTAGTTCCCCTGCTTCCCGGGACGAACGCAGATCCGCTGGGAGCTTTTGGTGTCTATAGTTCCGAAAAAACCCTTGGGCATTTTGCTGAATCGGAGTGGGATAAAAAAGTCCTGGTTTGCCTGGCGGATTACGCCGTGCTGGCTTACCAAAATGCCTCCCGGCAGGAGGCATTGCAGGCTTCACAAGAACAACATTCTGTCGCTGAAACCTTTGCCGCCGTTGGTGATATCGCTTCGAACTTGCTCCACCATCTTAACAACAAGGTTGGGACGATCCCGGTCCGCATACAAGGTATTCAAGATAAATGCCAGGACGTGTTATCCGGCAATCCATACCTCTCACATAACCTGGATGAGATTGAGCGTTGCGCCACTGAGGCTATGGAAAGTGTGCGTGAAAGTCTGTCGCATCTCCGGCCGATCAGGTTGGAGCCTGTTTTTGTGGCCGCTCGCGTTGCTGATGCAATCCAATTCACGAATTTACCCCCGGGATTTCTGTGAAGGTGGAAAAATTAGATCATTTGCCGGTTGTAAAGGCAGGTGAGCGCACACTCACATTGGTTTTCACCAACCTTCTCGAAAATGCAGCCGACGCTATGGATGGTAAAGGCACTATCACGATCTCGGGGTCTACCGAGGCGGATTGGGTGGAGGTTTCCGTCATCGATGATGGTCCAGGTATTTTTCCTAATTTGCAGGATCATATATTCGAATTGAATTATTCCGGGCGTGGTGCCTCTCGGCCAAGTAAACTAGGGTTTGGTCTTTGGTGGGTAAAAACCCTCATGACACGATTGGGTGGATTTGTCAGCGTTGAAAGCGATGGGATCCATGGCACCACCTTTCGATTGAGATTGCCTCAAGCTAGTGCCAAAATTAATCTCGAGGATGCACAATGACGCTTCCCGTCATTCGCACACTGGTTGTCGAGGACAACTCATCCTGGCAGCAAATCCTGAGCGAGATCTTGACGGATGCTGGATTATTAGTCGATATTGCCAGTACCTTGGAGGAAGCGTTAATAATATTGAAATCTGTTCCGCATCGCCTTGCAGTTGTAGATCTGTCGCTCGCTGGTGGCGATCACCACAATTTTGACGGATTGCGTATCTTGGAAGGCGTCCGACGACTAGATCCGGTTTGCCAGACCATTTTATTAACTGGGTTCGCTACTGTTGAACTCGCAGTTAGCGTGTTGACCGAATATGGCGCGTTTACCTTCCTCCGCAAGGAGAATTTTCGTCGCGCACACTTTCAGGAGATCGTAACTCGAGCTCTTGCCAGCGCCAGGAACTCCTGAACGGGGTCTGCTTAGGGTCGATGAGAACTCGCACAACCGACGATGGGACTTCCACAATGCCCCCTGACCCATTTGGAGATTCTGTTCTGGTGGTCGAAAACGATGCTGGCTGGCGCAGCATCCTCTCAGAACTCCTTACCGATGCCGGGCATTCGGTGACGCTTTGCGCAAGTTATGGTGAAGCCTTGGGGTACCTACTACGTGAAAAATTTACGCTTGCGGTAATCGATTTATCGCTTAACGGGGACATCGCGTGGGATAATGGTGCATCTGGCGTTCAATTGGAAGGATACGAATTGTTGACCACTACAAGGTCAGTGGGTATACCTGCAATTATTGTGAGTGGTATCATTTCTGTAGACGAGATCCGACGTGCTTATACAGAACATTCGATATTTGCCTATCTCGAGAAGCAATCTTTTGACCGGAGCACTTTTATCCGCCTGGTTGAGGAAGCATGTTTATCAAATCCTGCTTCCAGCGAATTGGATTGTTTGACTGTCAGGGAAAAAGAAGTATATGATTTATTGGCAAAAGGGTTGACGAACAAAGAAATCGCCGAAGCGCTGGTCATCACAACCAATACAGTCAAACGTCACATAAAGGCGATCTTTGAAAAACTGGGAGTGCATACACGAGCCGCAGCTACTGCCAAGGCAATTTCAGGCATAACAATAAGTTAAAGAGATCCGAGATTATCTTTTCAGCGAATATCTTTTCTATCCGTTGGCATCTGCTTTCCATGGATCATATCCGCAGCGCGTTTATAGGAATCTCCCTCTTTTCCCATAATTTCATTGCGGAACCGATAATCCGATTTACGAATGAATTCTGCCAGATCACTCTTAATTTCTCCAGCCGCACCCTTTGATGTTCGAGCACTACTTTTTGCTGCTTTCCATCCAGAACCGGTAAAAGTTTCGTTAAATGTGGGATACATAGTCCTTGCGAATGGGAGAATGCAATCACAAAATCATTTTCCCGTAAAGCAGGATTTCAGGGAATCAATCACACGCTCCAATGTCTCGTTTTCGATCCGGCATGCCGGACAGGTAGTCGATTGTTCAAGCTCTTTTTCTAGATTGCCACCCTTTCTCTTTTCGCTTTCTTCCATGATTTGTAAAGTATTGTTTACCAGGTCCTTGTAAAGAATTGCCTCCCCCAAAGCATCAGATAGCCTAAGATTGATGGACAACCAGGTATGTTCGTAGCAAAAACCCCTGCTATCCACCAATTTCTGGCGAATGCCAGGATTCTAGCATACTTTCAGTGAAAGTATTTTCGATGTAACGTGCCCCCGCTCGTTATATAGTGCGCAAATTGGACAGCCTGGGTTTTGACAGGCCATTCGAAGTTCGAATATCGTTTGGGCGTCTGACATGCAATAAGTGTATGCCGAAAGCTCCCATCGTGCAACCAGGGTCATTCTTCTTGACAAAAAGAATATATGTTCTATAATATAGGTATGGATGATATCGTCCGCCTTAGAGCCCTTTGCGAACAAATGGTACTGGAGCAAGCCGAGGATCATCACCTGACCGGAACACCCACCCTCGATCGGACCCCGGATATACCCCTGATGAAGTATTTATCCACCCTGCAATCCTCCCAAATGGGCAGCGCATAAAACTTCTAAAAACTTTGCTAACCTCCGCTTGTGAACGCGACTGTTTCTATTGTCCGTTTCGCGCCGGAAGGGATTTTCGACGAGCAACTTTCAAACCAGATGAATTTGCTCGTCTTTTTAATACTCTTTCGGAAAAAGAAATCGCTGAAGGCATCTTTCTCAGCTCCGGCTTGGTCGGCGGAGGTATTCGAACTCAGGACAAATTACTTGACACAGCCACCATTTTACGGAAGAAATTTGGATTTCGGGGCTATATACACCTGAAGATCATGCCGGGAGCCGAACATTCCCAGGTAATGCAGGCAATGCAGATAGCAGATCGCATCTATTTATCAACCTCGAAGCTCCCAACAATCGTTGTTTGTCCAAATTGGCGCCGCACAAACAATTCGCTGATGAATTACTTCGGCCGCTTAGATGGATCGAAGAAATTGCGCAGGACGCAACCAGGCATAAATGGTTGGAATGGACATTGGCCATCTTCGGTAACCCAGTTCGTTGCAGGTGGTGCGGGTGAGACGGATTTGGAACTATTAAGTACCACGAATTATCTCTATCACAACTTGGGTCTGCGACGTGCTTATTATTCGCCATTTAACCCAATTCCGGATACACCATTGGAAAATCAATCACCCACACCAGTAATTCGGGAGCATCGGCTTTACCAGGCGTCTTTTTTATTGCATGATTATGGATTTGACCTGGAAGAACTACCTTTCGATGGCGATGGCAGTCTCCCACTCAATATGGATCCAAAATTGGCCTGGGCGCAGAAACACTTGGGTGAGAAACCCATTGAAATTAATCTGTGCAGAAAAACAGACCTTAATGAGAATACCTGGTATTGGATTGAAAGGGGCAGATGCTATCCTGCATGAACGCCGGCGGTTCAAAATACGAGACATAACCGTTTTAAGGAAATTGGGGATTTTGACCGAACGGGCTGCTCCATTTATCCTGTTGGATGGACGACGCGTGGCATTTCAGCCAACTCTTTTTAGATAACAATATATTTTCTTCTCTTTTTGGGGAACTCCACGGGAAGGTTCATCGTCATACCTATTGACCTGAATGAAATAACTCAGTAAACTACTTAATGGGAGAGAGGAGAATCCCATGAAGAAAATTAATTGCGCCTTGATATTGGTTTTAATCGGGGCTCTTGCGGGCTGTAATTTGCCAAAGGGGACTGCCACACCTTCTTCACCAGAAGCTGCATATACTCAGGCTGCACAAACTGTTTCTGCAGAGCTAACTCATGTTGCCTTGCAGGCTTCTCCGACCCTGAATGTGCCAACGGACACATCTACACCTATGCCAACCGACACTCCGCTGCCAACAAACACCATCGCTTTTACGCCGACGAACACACCCATTCCATGCAATCTGGCGGGCTTTATTTCCGATGTTACTATTCCGGATAACACTGTAATGGCGACAAATCAAAATTTCACAAAAACCTGGCGATTGCGGAATATCGGGACCTGTACCTGGACGTCTGCTTATACTGTTGCATTCATCAACGGGGATGCCTTGGGAGTTTCAACCGGGTATTCGCAATCACTTACGAGCACGTCCATTCCGCCAGGTGGAACAGTGGATATTTCCGTAAACATGACTGCACCTTCTAGCAATGGAACATATACTGGCAACTGGTCAATTCGTGAACCAGGAGGGTTGACCTTTGGGACAAATTTTATCGTCAAGATTAAGGTGATCGCAACGGTAATGGTCAATCTGGTTCCGGTTGCTGGCGAAAGTGGCACAATTCGATCAGATGCCGGCCCCTTTCCCGATTACACTGCCGGCGAGTCTAACGCTGATATTACCAAGACCTGTCAGGCATTCCTAAGTTTTGATATCAGTGGGATCCCAGCAAACGCCACGATCATAGAGACGAAAATCAACCTGACCGCTTACACGACCCAGGGGAATCCGTTTGGAAGCTTGGGCGTATTAAATTTGTACGGCGTTAGCTATGGTTCAACTCTCGAAACGGGGGATTTCGTTGCGGGCTTTCCAAATGGCAATATTGCTGATTGGGGATCAACAGGCGCATTGGATACGATTGAAGTGTCTCCTGAACTAAAATCATTTCTTCAATCCAAGATAGGTACTTCTCGCATCCAGTTTCGATTACAGTTTGCAGGATCTAACAACGATGCCGTAAAAGATAGGATTACCTTTACAAATCCTCGGCTGATTATTACCTACACGACACAATAGTTGGAAGATCAGAAAGCCCCGGAAAATGACCGGGGCTTTTATTATTTTTTATTTAATTCATTCCATGACCCAACCCAGGGTCGTCCAAGACGATGCCCGGGAGGAACGTTTACCCTGCTCAATTTTTGAGCAGTTTGAGCAGCAATTTGTGCAACTCTACCCCAATCATCATTCAATAATGCTTGTTTCATTTTCTCTGCGTATGGCCCGGCCCAAGCCCACTCCATGCGGAATTTGTCTGCTTTCACCCAATAATCACGTTTTTCCCAGGCAGCTACCGAAATATCTATGGTTCCCGAGATGATTTCCAAAGCTAATGCAATGAAAGCGGCCTGGTCTCGTGAATCCATTCCGGGCTCGCTTTGTTTTGCGAATTCCCGTATTGCAATCACAATTCCTTTTGTCAAACGCGTCCGTTCTTTTCCAGCGCTATCTGGATTAATAACTCTACTCAAGATCGCCTCCGGGATAAATTGCTGCGCCATTATACTTCTAAATGCGTGACAGGCCTTCCCCATATGCAAAAGGTTAACATGTGTTCTCGATTGATTGACGCACTCCTCCCTTACGCTTATAATCTTGCAGTTCCGGGGAAGTGGCGGAATTGGCAGACGCGCAAGACTTAGGATTTTGTGCCGCAAGGCGTACGGGTTCAAGTCCCGTCTTCCCCACACTTCACCGCGCAGCTACCTAACCTAGAGAAGAAGGAATTCGCATTGAAAATCGAAACCCAACCCCGCGATGACCACCAGGTCACCTTGATTGTTGAATTGGAACCGGAGAAAATGGAGAGCGCCAAACATCGGGCTGCTCGTCATATCTCTGAAAAAAAATCTATCCCCGGTTTTCGCCCTGGAAAGGCTCCTTATGATGTGGTTATTCGGAATTTTGGAGAAGGTGTTGTCGTGGAAGACGCGGTGGATTTGCTCCTAGATGAAGTTTATCCAAAGGCGCTCGAAGAAGCTAAGCTGGAACCAGGCGCTGCCGGCGCGTTGGAAAAAGTAGAAGATCTCGATAAAAACCCAAAATTTACGTTTACGGTGCCTTTAGCGCCATCTGTCGATTTGGGTGATTATCGATCCATTCGCCTGCCGTATGAATGGCAAGAGCCCGGTGAAGAAAAAGTGGACAAATCTTTGGAAGAGCTTCGGCAAATGTATGCCAAAACTGAGACAGTCGAACGCGCCATTCAAATTGGGGATTTCGTGATGATTGATCTGAAAGGCGTCAACTCCAAGGCTGAAGAAGGTGAAAAATCATTGGTAGACCGTCCGGGGTTGCCAGTATTTATCCGTATAGATGAAAAGGTTGATGAATATCCATTCCCGGGTTTTTCTGCAGAATTGTTGGGATTAAATGTTGGGGAGACAAAATCATTCACCCATAAATTCAAGAAGGACGATAAAGATGAAACCTTACAAGGAAAATCAGTTAAATTTGATGTTTTAGTGAAAATGGTTCGCGGCAGCACTCTCCCCGACCTGAACGATGAATTTGCCAAACAAGCTGGACCCTTTGAAGATTTGCAAGCTTTGCGTGAGGCAGTCAAAGCAAATCTTGAGACCCAGTCTAAAGCCCAATACGATGACGACTACTTTGCCAAATTAATGGAACAAATTAAGGTGGGCTCGGTAATTAAATATCCGCCTCAGGTGGTCGATCATGAAATGGAACACGTAATGGAAGACCTGAAATCCCGTCTGGCAGAGCAAAACCTGGATATGGCAGCGTATTTGAAATCTCGTGAAATGGATGAAGAGAAATTTGTTGCCGAGGAAGCCAGGCCCATTGCCGTTAAGCGCCTCGAAAGATCTCTGGTAATGGATGAGCTTGCCAAAGCTGAGAAAATCGAAGTGAGCCAGGATATCCTCCAGTCAACCTTCCAGCAAACTTGGGGAGAATATCAGGGAGATGCCGGTTTTCAAAAGATGACCCGCGGAAAAGCCCAGCCCCCCAAGCAACTAATGAATGCCGTTGCGATGGAATCTGCCAATCGCGCATATGTCCAGCAGACCCTTAATCGATTGAAGGATATTGCCACTGGTCAAGTGCAGGAAATCGTCGAAGAGCCTGGCGTGAATGAAATTGCAAAAATTGGGAAGGCAACGGCCAAGAAATCCACCGCAACTAAGAAGGCCAATGCCGAGAAAAAACCTACTATTAAAAAAGCAACTGCATCTAGGACCGGTTCTTCTAAAACGAAGTCGGTCACCGAAAAGGAATAAAATCCTTTTATTGTAAATTTGAAATGGAGTAAAAATGAACCCAGATCCAAAAAATGTTATTCCCATGGTGATTGAGTCATCAGGCCGCGGGAGCGCGCATATGATATTTATTCACTCTTGCTCAAGGAACGTATTATTTTTCTCGGCACACCGATCGACGATCAAGTGGCCAATGTTATCGTTGCTCAACTTCTCTTCCTGAACCGGGAGGACTCGGAACGCGAAATACAGATGTACATCAATTCTCCTGGTGGGGTTATCTATTCCGGATTAGCGATTTACGACACGATGCAGATGATTTCCAATCCCATAAGCACTGTCGCGGTTGGTGTGACAGCTTCCTTTGGTACTGTTTTACTTACCGCTGGCACAAAAGGACGTCGTTATGCCTTGCCAAATGCCACCATCCATATGCACCAACCCCTGGGTGGTGCACAGGGTCAGGCAACTGATATCGAAATCCAGACCAAGCAAATCCTTCGCTTGCGCATGTTACTGAATGGTATCATGGCAAAGCATACTGGTAAACCGGTTGATGTAATCAAGAATGATACTGATCGTGATTTTTATCTGGATGCCCAGCAAGCAGTGGAATATGGGCTAGTTGACCAGGTTCTTGAAATTCCTAAAAAGAACTAAGGAATGGGAAATTGGGGTGAGAATTATCATCCCAATTTTATTTAGGCCGGAACCTTTCTGTCCGGCCTTTTTAATCAATAGGAAACATGCTGCATCCCTCGACTTTTTCCATAGTTGCCTGTGACCCGACTGCTAAAGCCTGGGGGGTGGCAGTTGCATCCAAATTCCCTGCAGTTGGATCTGTAGTCCCTTGGGTTCAGGCTGAAGCTGGAGCTATTGCTACCCAATCCTTCGCCAATACATCATTCGGCCCGAATGGATTGAAAATGTTGTCCGGAGGTCTTTCGGCTGAAGAATCGCTTTCCAGGTTATTGGCCGATGATCCAGAAAAAGAACGGAGGCAGGTGGGCATTGTGGATGCTCGAGGTGGGTCTGCCACTTTCACGGGAAAAGAATGTTTTGAATGGGCGGGCGGAATAAAGGGAGCTGGCTTTGCGATTCAGGGAAATATCTTGACAAACGGTGATGTTGTTCTTGCAATGCAAAATGCCTTTCGGGTGAGTGGAGAATTACCTGAACGTCTTTTTGCAGCCCTGTATGCTGGTGATCGTGCTGGCGGAGATCGGCGTGGGCGACAGAGTGCCGCGATTCATGTGGGAAAATTACACGCAGGGTACGGGGGTTATACGGATCGTTGGATCGATTATCGTGTGGATGATCACCCCGATCCAGTTGTACGACTGGGGGAACTACTGGAGTTGCACCACTTATATTTCGACAAAAGCCCGCTTTCAGACCGGGTTTTGTTGAATGGAGAAAGACTAATTCCCTTGCAAAAAATTGTTTCTCGAATGGGATACTATAAGGGGTTTGCGAATGGAAAATTGGACGGACCAACTATAACAGCTCTGGACGCTTTTTTAGGGAATGAAAATTTCGAGGAGCGATGTGATACACATGCTGGCTGGATTGATCGACCGGTATTTGAGTATATTATGAAAATATTTGGAGAATAGCATGCCTGGGTCTTTACCCAAACAAATAAGATCCCTGATCTTGGACATGGATGGCGTTTTGTGGAAATCGGAATCACCCATAGGCAACCTTCCGGAAATATTTGATGCGATCCACGATCGCGGTCTTAAGGTCGCATTTGCTACCAATAACAGCACACAAACACCGGAACAGTACGTAAATCGGCTGGCTGCATTTGGTGTAGTAGTACAGCCATGGCAGGTGGTCACTTCTGCATTGGGAGTAGCAGATCTGATGGCGAAGGATTTTCCTTCCGGCGGGCGTATCTTTGCTATAGGAGGGGCCGGGGTTTTTGAAGCGATTCAAAAACGCGGTTTTGAGGCGCTGAAAATTGCAGATGCAAAAAACGCCCTGGCTGTGGTGATGGGAATCGATACTAATATTACTTTCGAGAAGATGTGCGAAGCTACATTATTGGTTCGAAAGGGAGTTCCATTTTATGCAACCAACCCGGACAAAACATTCCCAACGCCGCGTGGGGAAATCCCTGGTGCGGGTTCCTGGATTTCAGTGATCGTTACTGCAACAGGCGTAGAACCACTCTACGCGGGGAAACCCAAGCCTTTTCTATTGGAATTGGCCCGCAGTCGCCTTGGGACAGAAAAATCTCAAACCCTTGTGGTCGGGGACCGCTTGGAAACCGATGTTGCCGGAAGTCAGGCAGCTGGTATGCCAGTTGCTTTGGTGCTTTCCGGAGTAAGCACTCGCGCTCAGGCTGAAAAATGGTTTCCCAAAATCGATATTCTAGCAGACGATTTGTATGCATTGATTTTGAAATAAGAACGAAATAATTATAATTAAATGAAAAAGAAACTTGTATACGATCTGGATTTGCCAGATTTATCCAATATATTGAAGGAAATGGATCAACCTATCTATCGAGTTGACCAAATCTGGCAAGGTCTTTACCAGCAATTTTGGAATTCTCCCGCTCAATTTACTAACCTCCCAGGCGTACTTAGGGATAAATTGGCCTCAACCTTGGAGTTCCAGGGTTTGGTTCCAGCTTCGATCCTCCGATCATCCGATGGGCAAACAATAAAGACTCTATTCCACCTTTTGGATGGCAAATCGATTGAGTCTGTTCTTATGCGCTATTCAAAAAGGAATACTTTATGTATTTCCACTCAAGTCGGTTGCGCAATGGGCTGCGTTTTTTGTGCTACCGGTCAAATGGGGTTTACGCGCAACCTCACCAGCGGTGAGATTGTTGCGCAGGTGATGTATTACGCTCATTTACTTCATTCCGAGAATCAGGTTGTTACAAATGTAGTGCTCATGGGTATGGGTGAACCGTTCCATAATTACGACAACACGATGGGCGCCATAGACCGGTTGAATAACCCTCAGGGGTACAATTTTGGTGCTCGCCGTTTCACGATTTCCACTGTTGGTTTGGTTCCTGCAATACGCCGTTTTGCAGCTGAAAAACGCCAGGTTAATCTGGCTATCTCTCTCCATGCCGCAGATGATACTCTGAGGGCTTCCATGTTGCCTGTTGATAAGCGCTATGGTTTAGACGAGCTTCTTGAAGCATGTCATGAATATGTTTCTCTTACAGGTCGTCGAATAACATTTGAGTGGGCTCTAATCAACGGAATTAACGACACCCCCGAACAGGCTAATTTATTGGCTAAAAAATTAAAGGGGTTGCTCTGCCATGTCAATGCCATTCCTCTCAATCCGACAACCGGATATAGCGGACAATCCACCACTCGCGACCATGCCGATAGATTTAAAGAAATGTTGGAATTGCAAGGTATCCCTTGTACTATTCGTTTAAGGCGTGGAATTGACATTCAAGCCGGTTGTGGGCAATTAGCAATAAATGAAAATTTACAAGATTAAATTTGATATTAAATGGCTATGCGCAAGATAGATTAATATCTAGATATTGCTTGCCTTAACACTTGGTTTGAAGTATCCTTTCTTCGTTTAGCGTTCCCGCGCAGGTATTTATTTATGACTTACTTCCCCAACAAACAATCCTGGCTTGACCGCCCCATTTTCTCCTTTTTACCAGCTCTGACAGGCGAAATGTTGATATTCGTAATTATCATTTTGCTGGCAATGGTTAGCCGTTTCTACGATCTTGGTGCGCGCGTTTTCAGTCATGATGAGAACTTGCATGTATTTTTCTCCTGGCTTTTTTCAACCGGTAAAGGTTACCAACATACCCCATTAATGCATGGGCCGTTGCAGTTCCACTTGCTCGCACTAACTTATACATTTTTTGGCGCAACAAATTTCACAGCTCGTTTCCCCCATGCCATTGCAAGCATCCTGACCATTCTATTACTTTGGAAATGGCGTCGCTACTTGGGCAGGTCTGGGGCGCTGATCACGGCTGGTTTGATGCTCATCTCCCCATATTTATTATATTATGGTCGCTATGCCCGCAACGAGGCCTTTATTGGCCTCTTCTTTGTTTTAACTCTTTACGCAATCCTTCGGTACCTGGAAACTGGCAGGATTCGGTACCTTATTCTGCTCACCATTGCCACTGTATTGCATTTTACAGCCAAAGAGACTGCCTTCATTTACACCGCGCAGGCCCTTTTGTTTTTGTTGGTCTATCTTATCAACCGCACAACCCGTACAAAATGGAAGAGGAGAAGAGCACAAAACAGCTTTTTGATTTCTTTGGCGGTCGGAGTGCTTCTTGCCGGCACAGGGTTGGTTATAGCAATATATAATCATGCCCGAGTTTCTATGGATGCCTCCCAGACCGCAGCACCGATTCTTCCCGGGCAAATCTCGCAATTCTCTTCTTCATTCTTCAACCAATTACCTATTACCTCCTTATTGCTATTAATTGCCGGGATTGTATTCTTTATCGCCCTCATTCTTCTTATTGCAGGGTTTGGGTGGGAAAATTTACGCCGGGAACGCTCTTTCGACATGCTTGTATTATTGAGCACCTTTGTCATTCCACAATTAGCTGCATTTCCCGTAACAGCTCTCGGGTGGGATCCATTGGATTATCAATTCAGTTGGCCGGGATGGAACCTGACAGCCCTTTGGGCACAGCCTCCGGTTCGCACCGCCACGGTTTTCGTCGCTTTAAGTATCATTTCAGTTGTCATTGGTCTATATTGGAATAAAAAACATTGGTTTTACTACGCTGCAATATTTTGGGGTATTTACGTCATCTTTTATACCAGTTTGTTCACCAATTGGCAGGGATTTTTCACTGGGTCAGTTGGCTCACTTGGTTATTGGTTGCAACAACAAGGCGTACATAGGGGTGACCAACCCTGGTACTATTACCTCCTCATTCAAATTCCAATTTATGAATTTCTTCCAGCCTTGGGAGTTTTCCTGGCCGCCTATTTTGGCCTGAAACGAAAATCCCCTGCCCCTCTACCAAATGTTGGGCTAAACGAACCTCCATTGGATGCCTTGGTTGTTGGCGCTGGATCCCCGCACGAATCTCCAAATAATGCAATGATAAATACCCCCAGTGCGAGTGAAGGAAATTATACATTTCCTTTACTGATGTGGTGGACCCTAAGTAGTTTGCTGGCTTATACACTGGCTGGGGAAAAAATGCCCTGGCTGACTGTCCATATTACCCTTCCGATGATCCTTCTGACCGGTTGGGCATTGGGACAAGTTATCGAAAGGATTAATTGGCGTGAATTTTGGGAGTGGCGAGGTGAATTAATTGTCGTGTTGTTGATTACTCTTTTCGGCAGCCTGGCTGCAATCCTGCTATCCGTGCTCGGAATTAATCCTCCTTTTCAGGGCAAGGCCCTGGAACAATTGTCGGCTACGGGCGTTTTTTTGCTATACTTGCTAATTGCGATTGGAAGCGCATTCGGTCTATATTACTCTCGTCCAGCTCGTAAGGCACGTGTCTTAATTGGGCCGGCTGTTTTGGTACTATTTGCCTTGTTGGCTATTTTGACCGGAAGAACTGCGCTTCGTGCCGCATTCACAAACGCAGACAATGCCACCGAATATCTAGTTTATGCACATGGCGCAAGCGGGATTCAGGCCGTCATGGACCAGGTAACGACAATTTCCGATCGTGTTGCCGGTGAACAGAATTTGCAGGTTGCCTACGATAACAATTTACCCAATCAGGGAGTTCCTGGTCTTTAAGTGGTACCTTCGTAATTATCCAAACGCCATCTCATTTGACAAACCCGGGGAAAACCTGCGGGATGTGCCAGTTATCATTGTGGACCAGCAGAATTTTGAGAATATTAAACCGATCGTTGGAAATAATTATTATCAAGAAAATTATATTCGCATGGTTTGGCCAAACCAGGATTATTTTTCCCTAACCTGGCCTCGCATCATTTATGCGTTGACCAATCCCTCAATGCGGAACGCGATCTTTCAAATTTGGGTTAATCGGGATTACACCGATTACGCCGATATTACAGGTAAGAGCGGTCTGACTTTATCGGATTGGCAGCCATCCGCCCGAATGGAGTTATTCGTTCGCAAAGACATTGCTGCACAAATATGGGAATATGGAATATCACAAGCAGCTCCACTCCAGGTAGATCCTTACGAAAATGCAGCCATTTCACTCCAGGCGGATTTAGCATTTGGATCTACTGGAACAGCAGATGGGCAATTAAACACACCGCGTGGTGTGGCAATCGCACCGGATGGCAGCTTATATGTCGCCGATTCCCGGAATAACCGCATCGAGCACTTTGATGAAAATGGGGATCTCATCCAGATCATTGGGGAGGTTTCTCCAGGGTGCCCATATGAATCAATCCCTCCTTCTAATGTATCTCCCGGCACTTTTTGTGAACCCTGGGATGTAGCAGTGTCTTTGGACGGACGATTTATATACGTGGCAGATACCTGGAATCATCGCATTCAAAAACTATCTTCTAATGGAACACCGGTAACAACTTGGGGTACCCCAAATTACGATCCCGTTTCCTCCGGGCCATTTGGTCTGTGGGGTCCACGTGGGATCACCGTAGATTCACTTGGCCATGTCCTAGTGTCAGACACTGGCAATAAACGTATTGTAGTGTATGATGCGGATGGGAATTTCATCTCCCAATTCGGTGGACCTGGCATGGCTGCTGGACAATTTGATGAACCGGTTGGGCTTGCATTGGATGATCAAGGCAATCTTTATGTGGCAGACACATGGAATCAGCGAGTTCAGGTTTTCATTCCCAACGCAGATAAGACGGCTTATATTCCTTCAATTCAATGGAATATCGCAGGTTGGGCCAGCCAATCACTGGACAACAAACCTTATATTTCGATCAATCAGAATGGTAATATCTTTGTGACAGATCCAGATTTATTCCGCGTTCTGGAGTTTACACCTGGTGGAGAAATTGTTCGCGCCTGGGGTGAATTTGGCACTGATTTGAGTAATTTCGGATTGCCATCGGGAATCGCCGTTGACGCCCAGGGGCGCATTTGGGTAAGCGACGCGGGTAACAACCGTTTGATGCGCTTCACATTACCATGAATTATTTCGCCTCAAGATATTCATATTTCTAATGTACTTCTATTTTTACATAATTCGTTTAACGGGTAGAATAATAAAACCTATTGTGTCTACTCCATCCACATGAAATCATCTTTAAATTAAACCACTTTACTTAATATTTTTCGAAAGGCGTATCGAGTGAGGGTCAACTGGTTACAAGAGTATTTCGAGAGTAAATCGAGACTTTCTTTATATAAGTTTTTTAGCCTCATTTTTTGGAAACAAAATCAATATACAGAGGTGTAAACGAATGAAACTTCATGAGTACCAATCCAAACAATTTTTTGCCAGATTTGGTATCCCAATCCCAAAAGGGCGAATAGCAGCTACTGCAGCAGATGTAAAACAGGTCGCACAGGAATTAGGCGGGCATGTTGTTGTGAAATCCCAAGTTTTGGTAGGAGGACGTGGCAAGGCCGGAGGTATCCGTGTGGCTAAATCACCGGAACAGGCCGAAGAATTTGCTTCTCAAATTCTAGCGATGGAAATCAAAGGACTTCCGGTACGCAAGGTGCTCGTGGATGAAGCCGCAAACATTGACAAGGAAATTTATCTTGGCATCACTAATGACCGGGCTGCAAAGCGCCCTGTAATTATGGCTTCATCTGCGGGCGGTGTTGAGATAGAAGAAGTTGCTCGAACAAACCCTGAAAAGATCATCAAGATTCATATTGACCCGCTTCTGGGTTTGCGTGACTATCAGGCGCGTAGCATTGCCGTCAGTATAGACCTGCCAAAGGAGTATTGGAAACAATTTACTGAAATTTGCCATGCACTTTGGCGTGCTTATGTGGAAAGCGATGCCACCCTGGCAGAGATAAACCCACTGGTCATCCTCAAGGAAAAGAAATTAATGGCGCTCGACGGGAAAATGCTTCTGGATGACAATGCTCTCTTTCGCCATGCAGAATTAGCTGAAATGCGCGATGTGGACGAGGAAGCTTCAATCGAAACAGAAGCACGCAAATATGGTTTGTCATTTATTAAATTGGATGGGCAAATTGGATGCATGGTCAATGGAGCAGGATTGGCCATGGCGACTATGGATATTGTCAAATTGTTTGGCGGAGAACCTGCTAATTTTTTAGATATCGGAGGCGGAGCAGGCGCAGACAAAGTTGCTGCAGCCTTGCGTATCATCCTCTCAGACTCGAATGTTAAGGCGATCCTTTTCAATGTTTTCGGAGGAATTACCCGCTGCGATGAAGTCGCACGCGGCATCCTGACCGCTCTCAAGGAAGTAAAAACGGATATTCCAATGGTGGTCAGGCTGGTTGGAACGAATGCAGAAGAGGGACGGAAACTACTGGCCGATGCAAAAATGATTACAGCAGAAACACTCGTGGATGCGGCGCAAAAAGCCGTTGCAGCCGCAAAAGCAAAGGAGACCGGGCAATGAGTATTTTAGTTGACAATAAAACTCGCTTGCTGGTACAAGGAATTACCGGGAATGAAGGCCTATTCCATACGCAACAAATGATGGAGTACGGTACCAATGTCGTGGCAGGAGTCACTCCTGGCAAAGGTGGAGGCTGGGTTCTGGGCGATAAAGTTCCGGTGTTCGACTCCTGTCGCACCGCTGTTGACGCTACCGGTGCTAACGTATCGGTTATTTTTGTACCTGCCCGTGGTGCCCCTGACGCTATGTTCGAGGCAGCGGATGCGGGGATTCCATTGATCGTTTGCATCACTGAAGGCATCCCAGTTCAAGACATGATGCGGGTACGCGAATATCTCGATCAAAAAAATGTCCGCCTGCTAGGTCCTAATTGCCCGGGATTATTAACTCCCGGTGAAACCAAAGTCGGCATTATTCCCAATGACATTGCGATAAAGGGAAATGTGGGAGTGGTGTCTCGCTCGGGCACACTGACCTACGAAGTTTTATACGCACTAAAGCTAAATAAAATGGGTGTCACAACCTGTGTTGGAATTGGCGGAGACCCAATTAACGGCACGAATTTTCTTGATTGCCTGGATTTATTCGAGGCTGATCCCCGTACAGAAAAAGTTGTCATGATCGGTGAGATTGGAGGAACCGATGAAGAAAAAGCCGCTAAATTTATTGCTGCCAGTATGACCAAACCAGTGGTTTCTTTCATCGCCGGACAGACAGCGCCAGCAGGCAAACGTATGGGTCACGCGGGAGCTATTATCGAAGGCGGCGCAGGAACCGCAGCCGACAAAATCAAGGCTCTTCAGGATGCAGGCGTCAAAGTGGCCCGTTATCCTGAAGAAATCCCGTCACTTTTATGATTCTGATAATCTCTCGGTTGTAATAAGCGCCGAGAGATTTTTAATTATCTTCACTTTGTTGGAACACTCCTTCAGTGTTCGTATCTCAATGATATGTAAAATTACAGATAAAATATCTCTCATATTTTCGGAAAAATACTGCCGTAATAATACGGACGTTTATATTCTTTCCAATTTAGGTCAAAATTAAAATAATAAGGCGCCGGTCCCGGCGCCTTATTATGGATATGAATAGAGGCTTATTTCTTGGTTTTTTGAGATTCTACAAACGTCACTGCATCGCCAACTGTTGCGATCTTCTGGGCTTCTTCGTCCGAAATCTCGGTTCCGAAAACATCTTCGAATTTCATTATAAGTTCGACTAAGTCCAAAGAATCGGCTTCCAGGTCTTCGCGGAAACGAGCTTCCGGTTTTACCTTGGCTTCTTCCACGCCTAACAAATCAACAATAATTGCCTTGACTTCATCAAAAGTGCTTGCCATGGGTTCCTCCAGATATATTTTCTGTATAATTGTAACCGGGTTGCCGTTATAATTCAATAGACGGAACACAAACTTATGAAAAAAGTTGCGCGAATCGATACTCGAAAATCTGATCATATTAATATCAATCTTGAACAAGATGTCCGATCCGGTTTAACTACCGGGCTGGAGCATTACCGGTTTATCCATGAAGCTCTTCCGGAGTTGGATCTTGATAAGGTTGACCCATCGCTTGTTTTGTTCGGGAAGAAGCTCTCCTCTCCCATCTTGATATCTTCCATGACCGGCGGAACTGAAAAAGCCATGGAAATTAATCGGCGACTTGCCGAAGCTGCCCGGGAAACTGGAGTAGCGATGGGTGTCGGTAGTCAACGTGCAGCCCTGGAGGACTTTAAACAAATCCCCACGTATGCAATTACCCGGAATTAGGCACCGAACATCTTACTTTTTGCTAATTTAGGCGCTGTACAACTCAATTACGGCTATGGTCTTGATGAATGCAGGCGTGCCGTGGACATGATTCAAGCCGATGCACTTATCCTCCACCTAAATCCCTTGCAGGAAGCTGTACAAATCGGCGGGGATACGAATTTTGCTGGTCTGGCAAAAAAGATTGAAAATATTTGCAAGAAACTGGAAGTACCTGTAATAGCCAAAGAAGTGGGGTGGGGCATTTCGACAAAATCCGCCCGACTGCTCGCCGATTGCGGTGTGAGTGCCATTGATGTATCCGGAGCTGGCGGGACAAGCTGGTCACAGGTCGAGATGTACCGTGCTCCAGAAGAATTCACGCGTCAGTTGGCCGGATCCTTCCTCAATTGGGGAATTCCTACTTCTGAATCGATTATTAATTGTAAGGCGGCAACCCCTGGAATTCTCCTATTCGCTAGTGGGGGCATAAGAGACGGGCTCGATATCGCCAAATGTATTGCCTTGGGCGCAACTCTGGGCGGAATGGCAGGACCTTTTCTAAAAACTGCTGCCCTTTCTACCGAGAAAATCGTCGATGCTATCAATCTAGTCAAACGTCAGATTGAAGTTGCAATGTTTTCAACTGGTTCTGGTAATTTAAAGGCGCTTAATCACCAGAAATTACTTAATATCGCATCCACCTTGAAACCCCTATAACCCTATGAACCTGATTCTACATTGATAACTTGAATATGTACTTCAAATTACTTAACCGGCATACTGGGCTCTCTGGATCAATGTATGACCGATTTTCGAATCATTCTCGTCATGAAAAAGCGATCCATGTCCAGACATTCATATTCGACTTCGGCGGCGTCCTTATTAATTGGGATCCCCACCATCTCTTTAATAAGTACTTCGCAAATGATAACCATGCGATTGACTTATTTCTTGAGGAGATCAATTTTTCAGATTGGAAATCTTTCCCAAGATAAAGGCTATCCTTTCGCTCAGGCAGTAAAAGATTTATCAAAGCAATTTCCTCATTATGCACATCTGATCCAAGCATATGATGAAGAGTGGGAAGAGTCCATTACCGGAATAATTCCAGGAACAGTTGAAATCCTGAAGGAGCTTAAAATCGTCAGGATACCACCTATATGGTCTTACTAACTGGTCTGCAGAAAAATTTTCCCTGGTAAAACACAAATATGAGGCCTTTCGCCTTTTCGAAGATATCGTCGTTTCTGGTGAAGTTAAATTGGTCAAGCCTGATCCCGCAATTTTCAATCTGCTCCTTAAAAAAATTGACTGCCGCCCAGAAGATTGTTTTCTCGTCGATGATTCTCTGCAAAACGTCGAAATAGCTCAAAAAATGGGTTTCCTAACACATCATTTTATATCCCCGGCTTATCTTGCACAGGATTTAGCCAACCTGGGTATTTTAAAGCAATCCTTCCACATTCAAGGACACTAAATGAGTTTGAAAACCCTCACTGCCAGCATGTTACCAGCCATCGAAATCGAGCTTCAGCGCGTTGTTGCAAAACTGGACACCCCCCGAAGCCGTTCTTTTTACGATATGGTTTCCTACCACATGGGTTGGACCGGTGAAGGCTCTGGATCAGCTGCCACAGGGAAACGTATTCGTCCACTTCTACTGCTTCTCAATTGCGTAGCTTGTAACGGGGATTGGAAAAATGCGTTACCGGCGGCCGCTTGTTTAGAGCTCATTCACAACTTCTCACTCATTCACGACGACATCCAGGATGTTTCCCCCCTTCGCCGGGGTCGTCCAACTGTATGGATCAAATGGGGAATGCCTCAAGCTATCAATGTTGGAGATGCTTTATTCATTCTGGCCCACTTAGCTCTACTAGATACGTCCGATTCTTTCCCATTTGAAGTAATCGCGCACGCCAGCTCCATTATCAACCAGGCGTGCCTGGATCTTAGCACAGGCCAATACCTGGACATTTCCTATGAGCAGAACAAGTTGCTGACTTTGGAAGATTATTGGCCGATGGTATCCGGAAAAACCGCCGCTCTTTTGGCCGCCTGCTCCCAAGTAGGGTCAATTTTGGGAGGTGCTAATCCGCAACTACAGGAAAATTATCGCAGTTTCGGTCATTATCTAGGTCTCGCATTCCAGGTGCAGGATGATTTCCTCGGCATATGGGGAGACTCTATTCTCACCGGCAAGT
The DNA here is from genome assembly GCA_963814135.1 of uncultured Chloroflexia bacterium. Taxonomy (GTDB): domain Bacteria; phylum Chloroflexota; class Anaerolineae; order Anaerolineales; family Villigracilaceae; genus UBA877. The sequence continues at coordinate 1,252,420 of CAWFBZ010000008.1, forward strand.
CAACAGCTTCGGACCTGGTGGCAGGAAAAAAATCTCTTCCGGTATTATATGCGCTCGAGAAAATGGGACTGTTTGCAAAGCGGTGGCAGGACGGGCCAATACTTCCTGAAGAAGTTGGCGCCTTGGCAGACCTACTTGCAGGGGAAGGAGCGAAATTATACACCCAGGAAATTGCAGATAATCTGATTGACCAAGCTTTATTATCTCTTCGAACGGCAAACCCCCGGGGAGATGCTGGAGAAGCTCTTTTCGAATTGGTAAATGCGCTGCTCAATCGTCAATTCTGATTTTGGAGAGGGGCATCTTCTGTATTCCAATATTTATATTACTCCTCCTACCAATTTCGCTGATGCATTTTTCCATAAAGATATGGGAAATTTGGTATAATCCCTTTTGGTGCGCGGGTGTAGTTCAGTGGTAGAACGCTTGCTTCCCAAGCAAGATATCGTGGGTTCGAGTCCCATCACCCGCTCTATATGGGATAATTTCCCAAATAATCCGTCATATCTCCTAGATATGGCGGTGTTTTATATCTTGCTGAACTTTCTTTAATTCGCCAAATTCCTCCGAAGTTCTGTTAATCGCAGCCGGTCCAGCAGTCCCTGTCTTCAACATTAAACGCAGATTGATCAAGTTATGCGGGAATGCGGAGGCGAGATTCCCACCATATTGAAAATATGGTATACTCCAAAATTCACTAGTAAACATTATGCATAAGCACCCACTCTTCCGCCATATACTTTTTTCGCTACTGTTCCTTTTCGCCTTAACCTGGACGATCTTCACTCGACCATCTCCTTCAAAGACAACCTCCGGTCGTATTCCCCAACCACAAGTGGGATTCTTGGCTCCCAACTTCGATTTGTCGGGGCTTTCCGGCGAATCTGTCAATCTGGCAGATTTGCAAGGTCATGTAGTAGTACTCAATTTTTGGGCCTCCTGGTGCCCTCCATGTCGATCCGAAATGCCCGCTATGCAGCAGCTATATCAGACTTATCGAAACCAGGGATTGATTATTTTGGCAGTAAATGTCTCATTTCAGGACACTCCGACTGCAATGCAATTATTTCTGGACTCTTTTGCCCCCTCCTATCCCATCTTGCTGGATCCAAAAGCGACAGCATATCGACTATACGAAATACAATCCTTGCCAACCACTTTCTTTATCGGGCAGGATGGCACCATTCGAGACCTGGCAATCGGTGGCCCATTGACTTTTGCCGGACTTTCCAACCGGGTACGACCGCTGCTACAGAAGGTGCCCTGATGTTCCCGGTCATCCGAATTGGACCGGCGGCCGTCCAAACAGCCAGTCTGCTCATAATCTTAGGGGTTTATCTGGGTCTGCAATTCTCAGAGTATTTCACCCGTAAGCGCGGTGAAAATCCTGATTCCTATACGAATCTAACCCTCATCGCCGGACTGACGGGTTTGGTTGTTTCTCGTGCTTCATTTGTTGTCGCAAATATTGACTTTTTTCGGAACAATCTGTCCAGTTTGGTTTCAGTTGATTCAAGTTTGCTTGACCCATGGGGTGGTGTTGCAGGCGCATTGATTGCATCTTTAATCTACAGCCAACGTAAAAAACTGAAATTCTGGATTATTCTCGACCGGTTGACCCCCTTACTGGCAGTGACACTAGTTTTTCTTGGTCTGGCTCATATTTCATCAGGTCATGCCTTTGGAGCACCTGCTTCCCTTCCCTGGGCTATCCGTTTATGGGGAGCCCAACGACATCCAAGCCAATTTTACGAGACTATATCCGCAACTGCAGTGCTTCTTTACCTTTGGAAACAATTCACCTTAGACGACATACCAGGTTTGCTATTCCTAAAATTTACCGCCCTGACAACCGGATATATCGTGATTCTCTCTGCTTTTTCGCGGAGATAGTCATCTCATTATTGGTTCCTTTCGAAAGGAACAAGTAATTGCTTTGCTCTTTTTAGGATTCTCTCTTCTTCTACTTGATCTAAAATCTCGTGTAAAAATTCCGTCATAATAAATTGAGTGGTAAATCACTATGTTCATTCCTCTTACCAACCATTCAGCTTACTCACTTCAGGAAGGCTTGGCTCAACCCGAGGAATTGGCTAACGCTGCCAAAGCAGCCCACCTGCCAGCCTTGGGGCTTACCGATCATAGATTGTTGACCGGCTCGGTTGAATTCGTTCAGTCATGTCTAAAAGTGGGAGTTCAACCACTGCTTGGATTGGAGATAGACCTGGAGGGCGGTCCCCTGGTGCTGATGGCGATGAGTAAGACTGGGTGGTCAAGCCTTTGCTCACTTAGCAGCGCGCTTGCATTAAAAGCGGATCCATTGGCAATTTGTTCGGTCGATCTCCTGGATGCCAATTCTAAGGACCTGATCGCTATCACAAGTGACCAGGGGGACTCCAACGGTCAACGAATTCGTCCACTGATTGATATTTTCCCGAAGAGCCTGTACATCGCCTTACAAGACCCATCACAAGCCATGCGTCTATCCCACCTTGGCCGCCAACTTTCGCTTCCACTGGTCGTAACACACCCAGTCTATTACCTGAATCCTGAGGAGTTTTCCCTTCAAAATATTTTATCGGCAATTCGGCTTAATGTTCCGGTAGATCAGCTCCCCGATGGGTCTGCTGCACAAGCCGGAGCACATTTCATTGGGATCAACGAGATGGAACGCCGCTTCCAAGGTGCGCGAGCGGCCCTCGCTGCCAGCGTCGAGATTTCGGAGCGCTGCAAATTCGATCTGCCATTAGGGGTTCCACATATGCCAGTTGTTCCGCTTCCTGCAGGGTTGAGCGCCTCCCAAACCTTGCGCCAGAAAGCCGAAATCTGGAGCAGCGCGCTTATATGGAACACTCAGCCCAAATGTCCGGTCCCGGCTGGACCACGAACTGGAAGTGATTGCCCAAATGGGTTATGAACCGATCTTCTTGATCGTCGAGGAGATACTCGAATTTGCACGACAAACCAATGTGCCGTTTTCCTCGCGCGGTTCTGCGGCCTCATCGCTGGTTGCGCATTGTCTGGGCATCACCAGCCCGGATCCATTGCGACTCGACTTATATTTCGAGCGTTTCCTGAATCCGGCCCGTACCACGCCGCCAGATATCGACACCGACTTGTGCTCCCGTCGACGCGATCGGGTTATCCAACACGTATTTAATACCTACGGGCATGAGCGGGTTGCGATGGTCGGAACAATCAACAGGTTTCGACCACGATCAGCGCTGAGTGATGTCGCCAAGGCACATGGGGTTCCACCCAACCGGATTCGTGAATTGGTAGAGCAACTCCCGAATGGTTTCTACGCTCGGATACAAGAAACAGACGAAGACAGCGGACTTCCGGTTTCTTCATTTTCGGATCTGCGAACCAGGTATCCTACTCCCCCTTATCAGCAAATTATTACTGAAGCCGAGGCACTGCTGAAATTACCCCGCCACCTGTCCGTACATGCAGGAGGACTGGTAGTTGCACCAGGTTCGCTCACTGAACTGGTCCCAGTTATGCGCTCAGGCAGCAAGGGCGTAACGATCACACAACTTGACCTCGATTCAGTGGAAGCGCTCGGGTTAGTCAAAATTGATTTGCTTGGCATCCGCGGGCTCACCGTTCTAGGCGACGTAGCCGAATTTATCAAAATCCATCAACCCGGAAAATTCAGTGGCTCCTTAGAAGTTCTCGAATCTACTCCAACCGATGATCCTGAAACTTCCGATCGGCTGGAAGCCGGTGGTACGATCGGCTGCTTCCAAATAGAAAGTCCCGGCATGCGTGCTACCTTACGCGAGATCCATGCTCGAACGCAGGATGACCTGATGGCTGCCCTGGCCCTTTATCGCCCAGGTCCGCTATCGGGTGGACTCAAAGATGTCTTTGTCCGGCGTTTCAAGGGGCTAGAACCAGTTCAGCACATTCATCCGGCATTGGCCCAATTATTGGCGGACACGTTTGGCGTCATCCTTTACCAGGAACAAGTTCTGAGAATTGCCCATGAGTTGGCCGGGTTCAGCTTGGAAGAGGCTGATCTACTGCGGAGGGCCATGAGTCATTTCGATCCGGGCAAACGCATGCAGGAGCTTGAGCGGAAATTTGTCGAACAGGCCGACAGCAAGAGCGGAGTTCCTCCCGAAACCGGGGAACGTGTTTGGGAAATGATGGCTGCCTTTGCCGGCTATGGTTTCCCAAAGGCACACGCCGCTTCTTATGCCCAGATTGGCTGGCGGTCTGCCTGGTGCAAAACCCATTTTCCGGCCGAATTTATGGCTGCGGTTCTTGCCAATTGGGGCGGTTATTACAACCAGAGCGTTTATCTTGGCGAAGCACGCCGATTAGGCCTGGTAATCCATCCACCCCATGTAAATAATTCAGATCGCAATTTTGTGGTAACAGAAACAATATCCGGTCAGAAAGAGTTATTTATGGGACTAGACCAGGTACGGGATTTGACCGGTAGAACAATCACGCGCATTCACCAGGGTCGCCCGTTTTCTTCCCTGGAGGATTTCTTGGCACGCGCCGATCCACGGCCGCAGGAGGCTGAAAACCTGGCGCGTGTGGGCGCCTACGATGGTTTCGGGACAATCCCATCAATCTTACAAAGGCTGCAAGGCAGTAGCTGGCGAGCCGGACAGCCCAGCCTTTTTGATTGGGGCATTTCAAATAGTGGAGCCAATCCACAAGATTGGACTATGGAACAGAAAATGTTCGCACAACGTGAGCTTCTCGGAATAAGCGTGGAAGCTCACCCATTGGAATTTCTGTCGGACCAAATTGCTGCAACCGGTGCCATATCCACCAGCGAGGCTGTCAGCAGGATAGGCCAAAAGGTCAGCGTCGCCGGAATCCGCCAGAGTGGGCATCGCAGCCGGACTGGGAAAGGGGAATTAATGATGTTCTTTACCTTGGAGGACTTAAGCGGTGTACTGGATGTGGTGGTGTTTCCGGAAGTCTATCGAAGTGCGCATAATATCTTCCATTCCTCAGACCCATTCCTCGTAACTGGGACCATCAAATTGGAGGATGGCCGAAACGAGCCGTTGTTAATCGCAAATAAGATAAATTCTCTCAGAAAGAATACTCAGTCTGGCAAATAGGGGAAATAATGATGTCGCGCGCGATCGGTATCTGAATCAATCAGGCAACTTCCACACTATCAAATACGTTTTCGAATTTAGTGAGGGCATCGTCGATGACATCGTCCGTGTCTGCCATGGATGTATACATACGACTGCCTGCCAAGGTGACCAAGCCATTCGCCATATAGGCAGCTCCCATCTCTTCCATCATATGCCTACGGGGCTTTAAACCCTTCAATAATCGAACAGGATTATGCAAGTCCAACAACATTACCCCCGAAGTTTCGAGGTGACAAATCGAACCCTGATTGAAAGCTACGAAAGGCAAGCCTTTCCTTTCGATGAGGTGTTTGGAGACCTTTTGTAAGCCGGTCGCCAGCCTTACCCGCCAATACCGGAGCATTCGTGCGCTCCATTTCAAGAAGTGCATGATATCCGGCCACGCATGATAGCGGATTGGCCGAAAGGGTACCGCCAATATATGCGCGTTCGCCTGTTCCACCAATTCCGGCAGCGAAGCGCGAAATGACATCGGCCCGTCCACCTACACCACCTGCCATCGGATAGCCACCGGTAACACATTTACCGAATACCGTTATATCGGGCGTAACCCCAAAGTACCCCTGCGCGCCACCCATTCCCAGGCGAAAACCCGTCACAACTTCGTCGAAGATCAATAATGCCTTAAATTCATCGCAGAGTTCACGAACTTTTTTATTGAAGTCAAACGGAACTGGGCGAGTCCCGCTCTCCGGTCCGACCGGTTCAACAATAACAGCAGCGGTTCCCCCCAATAACTGGTTAAAGATCAGTTTCGTTCGCAAAGCACCCAAGCTATTCGGGAAAAACTCTTCGGTATTGGCAGTTGCGCCACCCGGGATACCCTTGGCTTCCAGGCGTCCGGTGCCTGGCACGTGCAACCCGTATACCATAGAATCGCTCCACCCATGATACGCTCCACCTACCTTGATGATCTTCTTTTTCTTTGTGAAGGCACGCGCACCGCGAATCGCTGCCATAACGCTTTCGGTTCCGGTCCCCAGCATACGGAACATTTCGACCGCAGGCATGAAACGATTGATCAACTGGGCCAGCTTTTAATTCGTATTCGTGGAATAAGCCTGTCACGGGTCCGCATGACTGCAGCATCTCAATGACCTTATCCCGCACCGGCGCATAATTACTTCCCAGCACGGTAGGGCCACCCGCTTGCAAGAAATCAGTGTAGCGATTCCCGTCTGCATCCCAAAGATAAGCACCATCTGCCTTCTCGACAGCAATCGGGAATGGGAAATTGAAGGCCAGGTTATGTTGAACCCCACCTGGAATATACTTTTTAGCCTCGGTATTGAGAGATTTCGATCGAGAGCATTTGGTTTCGAAATAATCAAGGTATTCTGCCATTCGATCTCTGCGGACCGGCCGCAAGGGCATGCGAACCAATTGATCCAGGCGTTTGTAGACATCCTGCACGTCCAGATATTCTGAAATGGCATATGCTTGTTCGGACATCAGTCTTCCTTCTTTCTAGCTGTTGAGCCGCTTGAAACTGCCCTTGTTCTGGTGATAAAAATGGACGAATTCGGTGAAAGATTTATCGTAGACAGACCGGTTCTGCGGATCCGGAACTCGAATTGCCTTGTATTCGACTTTCTCAGGGATTTCCTTGAAGGCTAGATGCCCAAGCCCAACCGCGGCAATAAAGGCGGCTCCACGTGCATTGGCCTGGATCGGGTCCCGAACCTGGCGGATATTCACATTCATCACGTCCGCCAAAATTTGGCTCCAGACATCCGACTTGGCGCCTCCGCCAACAAAATTGATCTGGTTCAGCTTGCGTCCCAGGAATTTTTCTGCTGGTCCAAGTAACCATCTCGTATTTAATGCCACCCCTTCCATAAAAGCTCGGATGATATCTTCACGTGTGTTTTCAAGCGAAATATTGAAAAGCGCCGCACGTGCATTCCGGTCGTCTATTGGGGCGCGTTCGCCGTAAATCCAGGGCATATACAATAATCCATTACTTCCCGCAGGTACCTTGGCGGCGATCCGGTCAAAGATCTGGAAGACATCCGGTGTATGCCCCCCATTTGTTAGCTCGTCGTTATGGAAGAGAATCTTATCACGCAAATAATTCAAATTTCCGCCCGCGGTAGTTTGCAGAACAATCATTAAATATTTGTCAGGGATTGCACACGGTACCGAAGCCATCCAAGAGGATAGATCGGTTTTCTTATAAGGCACATGGGCTGCCACCCAATTAGAAGTTCCGATATAAACATGCGCATCGAAATCTGCCACCGCACCTGATCCAATTGCAGCCGCGCTCACGTCGATTGCCCCAGCGACAACTTTTATGCCTGGGTTCAGTCCCAGTTGGTGTGCAACCTGCGGCAGTAATTCACCAATCACAGACGTGCATTGGACCAATTCCGGGAATTTATCAGCCCCAATTCCGCAATCGCGCAACAAACCATCGTTATATTTAATATGCATCGGATCCCGATTATCTGTCACCCAGGATGTCAAGATCGAATCAGAGGTGGCAACGAATTTCCCACTCAAACGCAGGTTCATATAATCCAATGCAGTCAGAAATTTGAACGTTTTTTCGTAAATTTCCGGAAATTCATATCGGACCAACAGCATATGAGCCGAAGGATCGGTTCCCGTATGTGTAGGTGCACCGCCAGTTAGGGTAAGCCAACGCGGGATTTTGAATATGTTGTATCCGGCAACCCTAATTAAGCCGCCCAGGATTTTTGGGAGATGCTTTGCGCCACGCATATCCAACCATGAGATTACGTTCATGAGCGCCTTACCATCTGCATCCACAGGCACCGTGCACTCCCCTTGCGTAGAGCAGCAGACCGCAATTACATCTTTTATTGGCACGATCTCTTTCAAGATTAAGCGTTTTGCAGTAGAAATGAAAGCATTCCACCAATCTTCAGGATCCTGCTCAGCGCCTCCATTTGGAAGAACGTGCAAGGGAATCTCCTGCACTTCCCAGCCCGCCACTTTACCTGATACAGAAATCAATGCAGTCTTTAGGGCGGAGGTGCCCAAATCAACTGCCAAAATAAAGGGTTCTTTTTCCACGATGTCGTCCTTTCAATTTTTTAAGTGCAATTGTTAATTCCAGTAAAATAACCAATCCCAGAAATATATCACTCTCCCGAAATGTCAGTCAACGACCTGTTTTTCAGCAAGCCAATCAACCGATCAGGTTTTTTAGAAAATTCATTGATGGGCACATCCCCATGTACCAGCGCTAACAAGGTGTCTGTCAGCAGTCGGCTTACCGGTGTAGGGACACCATATTTCTCTCCATAACGCACAACTGCCCCGTGCAAATAGGCAACTTCACTTTTCTTGCGCCCTTCATGCAGATCTATATGGAAGGAAGGCATTTTCCCACCTCTGCCGCCTCCGACAACTTTTTTCATCACCGGTCGTGCTAGGAACGCAGGCAAGTTCATTGCCAAGGCCAATGCCCGAACAGGGATTTTGGGCAGATTTACCGGATGGACCCCCTGGGCTTTCATAACCGCCAAGGCTTCACGTGCCATGCGAATTTCCAAGGCATACAAACCTGGATGTGAAAAAACTTCTCCCGGAGTCATATCAACGATGGCAGCAGTTGCACTTCCGGGGAGATTGACCAATACTTTCGACCATTTCATATCACCAGCGCGGGGATATAAATGCGCGTTCAATCCGGCTGAATTCAATGCACTTACCAGCATCTCGGAAAGTGGGTGCCCGGCAACAATTCCTATTCCACGCCGCTTCTCGAGAACAATGTCACCGGCAGCACGTCGCGCAATCGATCCTGTAACCGTTCCGGCAACCACACGCTCCTTTCCAAGCACGGACCCAATGGTGGGTTCATTGTCAACCCCGTTTTGCAAACAAAGGATTGGTGGCATCTTTTCTTCGAACGGCTTAACATCATCCAGCGCAGCCAGAGTGTCAAAGGATTTCATCGCAAAGATTGCCACATCAAACGGTCCTAGATCCAGGGCTTCTTTTGTCGAATTAACAATGTCAAAGGAAGCGGGAGAAACGATATACGGCTCTTTGAGACTCCTGGAGTTATCGATGGATAAGTCCAGACGTAATCCACGTTTGTGTAATTCACCCACCACTACAGCTTGTTCAATGAAGACCACTCTGTGCCCCGACATCGCCAGAGTTCCACCAACGTAAGTGCCAATAGCCCCGGCTCCAAACACCAACACGGATATTGGTTTCACAGCTTGCATTTATAGTTCTCCATTTCCTTTGGCGGCTCGTACAGACTAGGCCCTATTATATTCCTGGTAGAGAATAAAAGCTGAAATTTGAAATGCTTTCTTGTCTTTTACATAACAAATAAACGATTTTCTCAGCAAGCAAACTTGAAATTTCCTTTATTCATACTGATAACACGCATAGAGAAGGATTGATGCGAAGGGTCATTGATCCTGCTGATATACGTTTCTTTATCCAAAATTTTCACATGGAAAGACAGGGGCGCCCAGAAATAAGCAAGCCAAAGTGCGATTGAATTGAATACTATAGATTGTAAGGATGCTGTTATGTGACCTGAACGCCACCATGCTAAAATAATTTCGTGGAGGCTTTTGGAATTCTATGAGTAAAGCAATTATCCTATACATTGAAGACAATCTCGATAACCGCACCTTGATCCGAAGAATACTCTCGGCTGAAGGTTATGATATGAAAGAAGCAGGAAATGCTGGCGATGCAAAGAATATTTTGGAATTTATCCGTCCAGATTTTAATATTGATGGATATAAACATGCCAGATATTGATGGATACACACTCACCTCCCAGATCCGCTCCATGACAGGGTTTGAGAACATACCCATTGTTGCGCTAACTGCAAACGTAATGCGCGGTGATCGGGAAAGGTCCCTGGAAGCAGGTTGTGATGGGTATATACAAAAGCCAATTGATATCGATCTACTTCCACAGCAGATAGAAAGATACCTTAGGAAGAAATAACCATGCCAAATTCTCAAGATACCATCCAAAATCCGATGTCAGACATGCAAACCGGTCGCAAATCAGCCATTCCCAAAGATTGCACCGTCCTGGTCGTTGAAGACAACGTATCTAATTTCGTATTAATCGCCCGAATGCTGGGTTACCTGGGCATCCACTGTGAATGGAAAACATCAGGCTATGAAGTAGTTGAATTCGCCGACACATTACCCCGACTTGACTTGATACTAATGGACATCCGTCTGCCCTACGAGGATGGTTATGGTGCGCTCAAGAAAATCCGCGCATCAGAACATTTGAAACAGGTACCAATTGTTGCCGTCACTGCAGAGGCAAGCCAGGAGCAGATGGATAAAGCGCGCACCTCTGGATTTGACGGATTTCTTGGAAAACCGCTTGATCCTGACCGCTTCCCAGACCAAATCAGAAATATCATTAATGGCAAATCAGTCTGGGAAATAAGCTAAATTCACTCCTCGACTTTATTCATTCAGAAAGTAATATCTTTAGGAGCCCTAGATGCCGTCAGAATTCGAGAAACTGACTATCAATGGACTGATTAATAAGATTCTTTATCCTTATCAAAACAAAAAGGGTTCGAGCTCTCGGCAGCGTGGTCGTCTAACAACCCTTGTAGCATTAATTTTGGCTGCAACTAGCCTTTTTGCGGGAATTACCGGTCTTATTGTTGGTTTTTCATCCATCTTAACAAGCGGTATCTTCATTTTGGCAATCACCATGATGATGGCATATGTATTGGGGAAATCGGACTACTACGCCGTCGGGAGTATCCTTTTGGTGTGCAGCTTGATTTTTTATGGTTTTTTTATCGCCGCAGCTTTTCAAGATATTGCAATTATTATAATTATTCTGATGGTAACGATTATCCCAGCATTAACGCTAAGCATTTTCCTGCTGACTCCTTTCACCATAATTATCATCGCAGTCGTTGTTTTGATCACCTTCGATGTATTGCCGTTGATGGCAAACATTTCAGGCAATACCAAGTTCCTTCTTTTTCTGGGATTAATAATAATTCAGGGGATTTTCGTGTTGATCGCGTGGGTAAAAGAAAATCGCGAGATTCTCCAACAGGAGGGAATCGAAGGCAACCTGGCAACACAAAAAAATACCGATCACATAACAGAAATGGAAACTATTACATCCATCGGGAAGGAAATTTCCACACTAGACAATTTGAATTCCATTTATGTAATGATCCATTCCCGGATTCGTCAATTAATGGGAGATGTTAACTTCCTGGTAGCCATCTATAACGAAGACACAAGCTCTATCTCAATCCCATACCTTTTCGAGAAGGGGTTGGAAGGCAATGAAATTACGAGCCTGGATACATTCCCACTTGGAGAGGGATTAACCACCATTTTAATCCGAACCAAGCAATCTTTAATGATCGTTGAAGATGCCGAAAATAGAACCACAGCTCTGGGAGCTAAAATAGTCGGAAAATCAGCGAAATCCTGGCTTGGCACACCATTGATCGTTTCGAATAACGCAATCGGGGCTCTCATAGTTCAAGACGTTGACCGAGAATTTGCGTTTGATGACGATGATAGACAACTTTTGGAAGCATTTTCAATTCAAGTGGCCGGAGCAATCTATAACGCAAGCTTGCTCGAGCAAATCCACGGGCGCGCAATCCAATTGCAGACCGCGGCCGAGGTTGCTCGAGACATATCCGGTTCGCTGGAACTGGGTGATCTGCTCGCCAGAGCCGTTAGTCTGATTTATGAGCGCTTCAGCTTCTATCATGCGGCAATATTCCTGTTGGACCCCATCGGTGAGTATGCATTCATCCGTGAAGCGACCGGAGAAGCCGGCGAACAAATGAAACGCGCTAGGCATAAACTGAAAGTGGGATCCAAATCGATCGTAGGTTACGTTACCGGAAGCGGAGAACCTCTTATTGTTAACGACACAATGCACGATGCCATCTATTATGCAAACCCAATCTTGCCCGACACCCATGCAGAAGTGGCCATCCCGTTAAAAGTTGGTCAACGTGTCCTGGGCGCATTGGATGTACAAAGTACACGAGCATTCTCCTTCAACAAAGAAGATATCACCATATTGCGAATCCTGGCAGATCAAATGGCCATTGCAGTCATCAATTCCGAACTTTTTTCAGATACACAACAACGTAATGCAGAATTGGCCACTCTAAACGAGGTAATAGGTTCGGCCAGCCATTCCCTTGATCTAGGGCAGATCCTCGATCAAGTATTTGAGAAGATTTTAATTATTACCAATATGAACGGGGGCTTGATTAGTCTATACGATATTGATACTCAAGGATTGGAAATATCTATATCGCATGGTTTGCCAGAGATTATGGAATCAAAACTAAAGTCGCGCGGTCTGGGAGGAACGCTTTGTCAGTGGGTTTATGACACAAAGGAAGTTCTTGCTCTCGAGGATATGACCCTGTATGCTCCCATCGATGTTGAAGGGGTTGTAGCAGCTGGTTTCCGATCTTACTTAGGCATACCCTTGGAGAGTCGAGGCCAAGTCGTAGGTACAATTTGCACCTTCAAAGATCAGCCTGCCGTTATTGCACCCAATACCATTAGTCTCCTGCAAACAATTGGACGCCAAATCGGTTTTGCTATTGAAAATGCACGCTTGTTCGAGCAGGAGCAGGCATCGGCACAGACATTACGCCGGCAAAACGAGTATCTTGCAACTTCAGCAGAGATCGGTCGTATAGTAACTTCTACTTTGGACCTGGACACACTTTTTAGTCGGTCCGTAAACCTTATCCATGAACGGTTTGATTTTTACCATGTTGCCATTTTCTCCCTTGATGAGACCAAATTAACCGCTGTTTTAAAATCTGCCACCGGGGAGGTTGGGGCAGAAATGATACAACGGCGGCATACAATCCCCGTCGGATCTAAATCTATTGTTGGAACGGCTTCATCGACAGGAATTCCTTTGGTAGTGAATAACACAAAATCCAACTCTACCTTCCGACCACACCCTCTCCTGCCAAATACAAGTTCCGAAGCAGCAATTCCACTACGCATCGGCAGCAGAATTGTTGGCATATTGGACCTTCAATCACTTACTACGGACGCATTTTCACAAGACGATATAAATGTCCTATTGGCATTGGCTGACCAGATCGCAGTGGCGATAGGTAATGCGCACTCTTACGAGTTGGCGCAGCAAGCCATTGATGAAATGCGGGAACTAGATCGATTGAAAAGTCAATTTTTAGCGAACATGAGTCACGAGCTGCGTACTCCGTTAAACTCAATCATTGGATTTTCACGCGTTATAATTAAAGGAATTGACGGACCTGTCACCGATCTCCAAGAGCAAGATCTGGGCGCCATCTATAATTCTGGTCAGCATTTGCTACGGCTGATCAATGATATCCTTGACCTCTCCAAGATCGATGCAGGAAAGATGGATATGGCTTTCGATGATGTAAATGTCGAAGAATTAATTCAAAGTGTAATTCCAACCGCCACAGGCCTGCTTAAAGACAAACCAATTTCCCTCAAACAGAACATCCAGCCGAAAATTCCCATCATCCGCGCAGATGCAATGCGTCTCCGCCAGGTGATGATCAATTTGCTCTCCAACGCGACAAAATTTACTGACAAGGGTTCGATCACAATATCTGCCACAATTGAAACCAAGCTAAATGGGCAGCCGGATGTAGTGATCAGTGTAATTGATACTGGCGCTGGCATTGCTCCTGAAGACATGAATAAATTATTCCTACCTTTTTCTCAGGTGGATGCCTCACCAACTCGCAAGACGGGTGGGACCGGTCTTGGTCTTTCTATTTCCCGCCGTCTGGTCGAGCTTCACGGTGGAAAAATCGACGTAAAAAGTGAATTGGGAAAAGGCAGCACCTTTTTCTTCACCATACCCCTACCCAAGGTTTCTAACAGTCGTGCAGGAGAAGGTCTTCGTGAAGAGAAATTAATCCTTGCAATTGAAGATGATTCAAAAGTAATTAGCTTGTATGAACGTTTTCTCCAGCCGCAAGGCTATCAAGTCATTGCCCTAAAAAATGCCACGCATGCTGTTGAACAAGCCACCTTACTTAAGCCTTTCGCCATCACATTGGATATTATGTTGCCTGAACAGGATGGGTGGACAGTTCTGACTGAACTCAAAAACGATCCATCAACACGTGATATCCCGGTGATCATTTGCAGCATTCTGGAAGAGGATGAGAAAGGTTTTACCCTGGGAGCCTCAGACTACTTGGTCAAACCAATATTAGAAGATGATCTCCTGAATGCCATCGATCGTCTGAATAGTGCGGAGGACATTCTTAACATTTTGGTAATTGACGATAATACAGAAGATTTACAGCAGGTTGAGAAAATACTGCTCCAGGGTCAGTACAACCCCATCTTGGCTTACGGAGGCGCCCAAGGCTGGGAGATTCTGGAAACCAAACCTCCGCATGCAGTCATCTTAGACCTTTTCATGCCAGAAATGGATGGCTTCATGATCCTGGAAAAACTTCGCAATGTGCCAGAACTGGCAATTCTTCCCGTGTTTGTCGTCACCGGAAGAGAGCTGACCGAAAGCCAGCACAAACAACTGACTGAATTCGGCAAAACCTTGATTTAAAAAAATACAATCACCGCAAATGAATTACTTTCGTTGTTGGATAAGGTTCTTAACCAATCAAGTAAATCCATCATTTAGAAAAGAAACCACTTTATGTCTGTTGTCGTTCGCTGCCTTGATTGCAGCCACACCGCTCCATATTTTCCCAATTCAATCAATTGCCCTCGCTGTAACAGTCAATGGCGTCTAGCAGAGTATGATTACAGCACAATTGCTATAAGTTTACCGCTTCAACTGCCTGGACGTATCTTCGATTTATGGCGCTATAGAGAACTTTTACCGGTTCGAAATCCAAATCCGTCCGTTATGCTTGGCGAAGGTGGGACACCACTTATTCAAGCAGTAAACCTGGGCATGATGCTTGGTTGCCCTAATATATATATCAAGGATGAGCGCCAAGGCCCAACAGCTTCATTCAAAGATCGACAGGCTGCAGTGACAATCGCCGCGGTTAAAGAAGCCGGTATAACCGAAATGGTAGTCGCCTCTACCGGCAACGTCGCAATATCCTATTCGGCTTACTGTGCCCGAGCAGGGATAAAATTATGGGCCTTTGTCACCAGCCTGGTGCCAGCTGTGAAAATGCGTGAAATAGCTATCTATGGTAGCCAAGTAGTTAAAGTGACTGGATCATATGATCAAGCCAAGCAAGTCGCTGCCGAATTTGCCCGGCAACGGAACCTGTATCTTGACATGGGTGCGCGTACAATAACATCAATCGAAGCGATGAAAACACTGGCGTTCGAGATAGCCGAACAGCTCACAGGTTTGCTTGGACCACCTAATAACACCAATGGGATATCCCGACCAATATGGCGCACACCGGACTGGTATCTGCAATCTGTAAGCGGCGGTATGGGTCCACTTGGGGTGTATAAAGGGTTCCAAGAGCTAAATAAAATGAACTTCGTTGACCGGATCCCCGCCATTGCTGCAATCCAGGCGGAAGGATGCGCTCCCATGGTGACAGCATGGAAAGATCATGCCGCTTCTGCCGTTCCGGTGACATCCCCACGTACACATATAGAAACCCTTGCAACAGGAGATCCTGGTCGGACTTATACGCTCCTTTTGAAATACGTGAATGAAACAAACGGCATCTTTGAAAGTGTAAGCGACGAAGAGGCTTTCCGCGCCATGCACATTTTGGCAAAAATGGAGGGTATATCGGCCGAACCAGCCGCGGCAGTGGCAATTGCCGGTCTGTTTAAATTGGTCCGCGCTGGAGTTATTAAACAAACCGATGTAGTTGTGGTTAATTGCACCGGCCACACGATGCCAACTGAACCCTTCATACTCGGGGACAATTGGGCAAAAATTGTCATCTTGCCATCTCGAAATATGGATGAGACACCGCAAGAAGGATTGCTTGCCGCCTTGAGCAGGGTGGCGCCCGATCGCTTCCCCTGCATAGTTTTGGTGGATGATAGCCCAGATGCACGTAGGCTTATACGAAGAATCCTGCAATCCCAGGGTAACTTTACAATCCATGAAGCCGAAAATGGGCAGCAAGCGATAGAGCTTGTTGTAAAAGAACATCCCGATTTAATAATTCTCGATTTAATGATGCCAGAATTGGATGGTTTTGCCGTTTTGGATGCTCTTAAAGCCAGCCCTGACACAGCCAATATACCTGTGATTGTTTCAACAGCAAAAGAACTTACTCCTGTAGAAAAGGAAAAACTCAAAGGGCAAATTCAGGCATTATTGCAAAAGGGTGATTTCTTGAGTGACGAATTCCTGGAAGAAGTCCATGCTCTTTTAGGATAAATCGATTTGAAAGGTATTTATTTATGAAGAAAAAGCGGGGCCATGCAAATGGGATTCAAGCTGCCTTAGCCTCTGCCATTTTCCTGGGGCTGGCTCCTGTGTTTGGAAAACAGGCGTTAACGCTCGGATTCTCTCCGATGGCTGTTGTTGCCTTGCGAACATCCATGGCTGCAGCCCTTCTCTTGTTGATTGTAGCCATCTTCCGTAAGGCATACCTTTTCATCTATCCAGCGGGTTTATTGGGCTGCTTTCTAGCCGGAACACTAAATGGATTAGGATCCCTTCTATATTATTTTGCCATTGGACGTCTTTCAGTAAGCATCGGACAATTGCTTTATTCGCTATATCCCCTTTTTCTAGTTATCTGGCTGGTGATTGACGGCCAATCTCCCGGGATTTTAACATATATTCGGATTGGACTGGCAATTCCAGGTATTATTCTCCTGACACTTTCCAGTTCTGTGAAGATGGATTGGATCGGTGTTAGCATGATGCTCGGCGCATCAATAATGTATGCGATCCATCTGCCAATAAATCAACGCGTTCTTTATGATATACCGGCTCCAACTGTGACCTTATACACATTAATCGCTATGAGTGCGATTGTAGTTCCGGCGTATCTTATATTTGATCGCCAAATGCCTCTAGCTGGTACGTCGTGGACGCCCATCCTGGCCTTAACGATCGTCACTTTTTTTTCCAGATTAATGCTATTTCTTGGGATAAAAAGCCTCGGCGGTATGCAGACCGCACTGCTTGGGTTAAGTGAATTGATTGTCTCGATAACTGTAAGTCATTTTTGGCTACACGATGTTCTCAATTTCGCTCAATGGATTGGCGCAATTTTTCTGGGTACAAGTATAATCTTGATTGGTTTTGAAACAATCCGACCTGAAAAGCGCCGAATCCGAAGTCTGCTTAGGTGGCTACGCCCTCCTGAGGTAACCACCGAAATACCGTTAGGGCCTCACGATTAATAATCAAAATCAATCCATAACCAAATGGTTAGTAGAATTTTGCTC
The DNA here is from genome assembly GCA_963814135.1 of uncultured Chloroflexia bacterium. GTDB lineage: Bacteria > Chloroflexota > Anaerolineae > Anaerolineales > Villigracilaceae > UBA877. Next base: position 1,269,921 of record CAWFBZ010000008.1, read on the forward strand.
ATTTTCAAAGACATATCCCGTTCCACGCACACTGACGACCCTTTCCATCAGCGAAGGAATTTCAGATAACTTTTGCCGCAATCGACTGACTAAAGGACGAAGTATTTCGGGCGCCTCCTGTTGGGTGGTTGCATAACCTTGCACCCGTAAAACCAACTCCCGATGTGTAAAAACATTGCCGATGTTTTCCACAAATATCCGCAACAACCTCCCCTCTGCAGGTGTTAACAAAATCGATCGATTTCCAAACCGAACAATCCGTCTACCATAATCAATTACCGTTCCATCTCCAAGTGTGACCACTGCATTCTCGTCGAATTCTATCTCAGGCTGCTGATTTTCTCGCGCCTGTAGTTTGGCTGCCCTGCGAGCCAACCCACGCACGACACTGTCAATGATTTGTGTTGGCGAGGCTGGTTTAAGCAGGTAATCATGTACCTGACTTCGCAATGCATCTATAGCCGATTCAATGGAGCCGTGGGCGGTTAACAGGATGATTTCAATATCCGGAGAAATTCTGGATGCCACCTTCACCACATCCAATCCGCTCATACCAGGCATCCGAATATCCAGGATGACCAAGTCAACCGGATTCATCCTGATGTAATCTACTGCGGCTTCACCATTTGCCACTGCGGCAACATGGTAACCTTCCAACTTAAGGATATCACTCAATGTCTGCCGTTCAATCAACTCATCGTCAGCAACAAGAATATTTGCTTTATTCATGCTTCTCCCTTAATAGGCAAAATCACCCTAAAACATGCGCCGGGTCCTCGGTCTGGAAGAATATCCAAGCTTCCACCATGAGCGGAAACAATTCCATAGCTAACAGACAACCCCAGACCCGTTCCACCTTGTTTCGAACTTACAAATGGCTCAAAAATCCTCGACCTCATATCTTCCGAAATTCCAGGACCCGAATCCTGGATCAGTATTTCTGCCGTATCGCGAACAGGACGGGCGCTTATTCTTAATTCGCCACCTTCTGGCATGGCATCATAAGCATTCAGGATAATGTTTAGAAACACCTGCTCCAATTGGCTGCCGACTGCAACAATTTGCGTCAGTTTTGATGAAAACCCGGTGCTGATCCTAATCCCGCGCGCTTGCAATTGCGGCGATAGTAAATTTATGACGTGTTTGAGCAAAATGACTAGGTCTACTCGCTGTGGTTCAACTGCTCCAGGGCGATAGTAGTCTAGCATTCGCTGGACAGTTGACATAAGGCGGTTTAATTCGATATTTGCAAGATCCAAATATTCCCTACGCTTCTTTTCGGTGACCTCTTTTCGGGTGGCAAGATGAAGACAGTTTTGTACGGCCTGCAACGGGTTATTAATTTCGTGCGCAATAGATGCCGTCAACCTTCCCGCCGCAGCCATTTTTTCTGCACGAATTAATGCTTGTTGGGATGTTTCCACCCGGTGAACATATTCTCGAAGTTCTTCATAGAGCCGGGCGTTTTCCATTGCAACTGTTGCCTGTCTGACAAGAAGCAGGAACATTTCCCATTCCACATCCCGGAACGCAGAAGCATCCTTCCCCTGACCGGCAAACAACACACCGTGGATATTAAATCTGGAAATCGGAGCACACATCACAGAACAAAGTCCTAACGTCTTCAGCATTGCCTGGAGGTTTGGGTCCCCAGGACCGGTCGCATTCGCCCAAATAGGTGCATTTAGCGCGTCAACGCTCCCCACAATCCCCCCTTTACTATTACTATCTTCTTCCGGTAAGGTGATTCCGCGACCGGATATTAGCAAAAGGAATTCACCTTTAGTGGAACGTTGGTAATAACCTGCATTTCTACAGCGGAGGTATCCGCAAACCGCATTAAGAACCAGTTCCACCAAACGCTCCGGATGCGTCTCGGCCAGAAATGACTCGATAATATCGAAAAGTGGGCGTAACGCCTGGATACGGGCAATATCGCGCTTTTTTTGGTTATCATCCAAAGCCTGACGGACAGATTGAATTAATTCGTCTCCCTTTTCGAAGGGTTTAAGCAGGAGCCCGTCCACACCCTGTCGCAATGCCTGGATGGCCGTTTCAACGGTCCCAAAGCCGGTCATAACCAATACAGCGGAATCGGGTTGATGCTGCCGGGTGTGAGCAATCAAATCAAAACCGCTGATTTGTGGCATTCGAATATCCACCAGAAGAAGGTCTATTTTGGATCGCTCCACGTATTCCATGGCAATTTGTGGATCGGTAAACGAGTCAACTTGATAATCCTTTCGTTTTAGTAGTCGTTCACACAGGCTGGCAATTCCGGGTTCGTCATCGACCACTAAGATATGTTCGCCAGTCATGATTCTGCCTCAATCGGGAGCCAAACAGTGAAAGTAGACCCTACCCCAACCTGGCTTTCTACATTTATGAAACCACCATGATCAGTAACAATCCCATAGGTTACCGTCAATCCCAAACCTGTTCCACCGTCCTTGGACCGTGTGGTAAAAAATGGTTCAAACACTCTATCCAGGTTTTCGGGAGCGATTCCAGTTCCAGTATCTGTTAAGATTATGGTTAACCAATTCCTTTGATCGCGACGCTGATGCATGGTGCGTAAATGAATTTCTCCCCCGGTGGGCATGGCGTGCAAGGCATTGTGAATTAAATTAAGAATTACCTGTTTGATCTGGTTGCGATCAACAGATACCCAGGGAAGGTTTTCGGTTAATTCAGTCGTTAATGCAACTCCGCTGGTGCGTAACAGATGGTTTACCAGTGCCAGCACATCTCCAACAATCTCGTTCACATCAGAACGCGTCCGTGCACTTTCGCTTTGACGGGCGAAATCCAGTAACCGTCGAACAACACCACTGGCTCGTTGTGATTCTCTCAATACTAATTCCAAATCTTCACGAGCAGTAGATCCCTCTGGCATCTCTTCAAGAACTAATTCAGTAAATCCGGAAACAGTGGTTAACGGATTATTTAATTCATGGGCGATACCGGCTGCCATTTCACCAACTGCGGCCAATTTCGCAGCCTGAACTAACCGGCTTTCCGCCATGCGTTGTGCGATAATGCGCTCCTGCAATTCTTCGCGTGCAGTTCGCAACTGGTCTACCGTAGCTTGTAATTTTTGATATTGTCCCGCATTCGACATTACATTTGACAAAATCCCCGCTAACGATTTTAGCATGATCATGTCATTGTTGGAAAAAGCGTTTTTCCTTTGACTTTCTATATCTACTACTCCAATAATTTGATCGCCGTCTTTGAGAACCACACACATCTCCGATTTAGCATCCCAATTCGGGATGGGACGATAAAACGGGCTTTGCGAAGCATCGTTAACCAAGATATTTTCTCCAGTAATTGCAACTCGCATTACAATTCCGTCTTTCCGGGATTCGTCCATATAACGCAACCCTTGTTGCACTAGATCGGCAGCATTTCCTCCGATGCCCATTACGTTTATGTCCTTCTCAGGTCCATCGATCAGGGCAATCACTGCTAATTCATATGCAAAATTCCGTGCCATTAACTCGGCTGCGATTTGCGATATCTCGCGCACATCGGTTAGCCCGATAATTTGTTCAATCACTTCGTGAATGAGGCTCAGGTTGCGTGCCCGATTTTCCGCTTCGCGCCGCAATCTACCATTTTCGAGCAATCCTGCCAGTTGGCTCGCCATTACCATCAATAAGTGCTCATCATAAATTGTAAATGCGCTTTCCTTGACACTTTCCAACCCCAGCACTCCAATTAATTGTCGGCGATATTTCATTGGAATAATCAGTGCTGAGCGCGAGCCAGGATATACAGGGTTGTAATTTGATGCAAGGTCGCTTGAATCGACCCTGGAAACCTCTCCTGTTCCAATCAACGTTGTCGAAGATGCATCTTCCAAGGACATAGTTTGAAGGACTATCGTACCTTCACGATCTGTAAAATTCTGCAGTCCGTTGCCCTCCGGTAACAACACAACCATATTAATCCGGTCGGTTCCAAATGCTCGTCTTAATAGTGCGAACAATCTCTGGGCAATCTGTTCAGTATCTAAAGCCGAGGTAATGGTGACTGCAAAATCATTTAACAGAGCCATTCGTCCAAGGTGTTCGGTTAAATCCGAGAAGGTAACACTGGCTTCAACCGAAGGTGCTATGCGTTTGGCCAATTCTCTTATATCATTCCATGTTTCTTGTTGGATCAAAAAGGGGCACCAAAACGCTACCAACCCAATCAATCTTTGTCCAATTAGTAAAGGTAATCCCACCCAGATTCGAGCCGTCCCTAGGTCGCAATTGCGAGGAACCATTGCCCATTCAACATCCTCCTTTTGAACAAGCTTTGCCTCATGTGTTTTTATGATTTCTCTTAAAAGAGGATTTGATTCAATGGGTATTTCTTCTCCGGTAAGTGATTTACATTTTTGAAATGCCCTGACTTCAAAAAAATCCCCTGAGCGGATCGCCAACCATCCTATCTCACTATCGGCAGTTTTTAACACCATTTCAAGTACACGATCCAAAACTTCCGGTAAATAGTAAGGGATACCAAGATCTGGGAAAGAAACCGCAGGTGACTCTGGATTAAGAATAGATTGGGTGGAATTTCCCAATGCGACACCTTGCCAAAATCGTTGTGCAACCTGATTTAGTTTATTTGACCCCACTAAGATGACACGTTGTGTCATCTGGTCCGGAAAAACGTATATCCTTTCCCCAGCCAACCCAAGGTTCTGTAAAATTGATCGCGGCAGCTGTTTGTGCCCGGTGAGTTTTCCGATAAGCCATCGGTGGACTGGAGCTGTCTGTAATAATTCCATGACAATCAATAGATTCTGAGCATTCAATTCAAATGAGGACAATACTTCCCATTTAGTGGTACGCTCAATCCATACAGCCCAGCAAGCCCCAGTTAACTGACTGGTGTCCTTTAGTTGAACATATATTTGTTTATCCAATGTCTTCATATTATTCAATAAATTATATATCACAACATATTAAATCCAAAATGGTACAATACCAGCCAATATGAATAGCCCTGATATAACCATTGTAGGAGGCGGGTTAGCCGGTGCTGAAGCAAGCTGGCAATTGGCGCAACGCGGGTTGCATGTCACTGTGTATGAAATGCGGCCAAACTTAACCACGGGAGCACATCAGACTGCAAACCTGGCTGAATTGGTTTGTTCAAATTCGCTTGGATCGGATATCCCTGACCGTGCTTCCGGTCTTCTAAAAACTGAATTAAAACACCTTGGATCACTTCTTCTGGATTGCGCGTACAAAGCCGCCCTTCCAGCTGGTACGGCCTTGGCTGTCGACCGGGAGGTCTTTTCTCTACTCGTTAGTGAACGAATTGCTTCACATCCAAACATATGTATTGTTAGAGAGGAAATTACAAATATCCCTACTGGCCCAGCTGTGATCGCTTCCGGACCATTAACCTCTGATAAGTTGGCCGCTGAAATTGTGGCTCTCACAGGTGAACAACAATTGTGTTTTTTCGATGCAATTGCTCCGATTGTTTCTGCTGATTCCATCGATATGAATATCGCTTTTCATGGTTCACGCTATGGAAATGGAATGAATGATGGCGGCGATTATATCAATTGCCCATTCTCAAAGGAACAATACCTATCGTTTGTGGATACACTCAAATCTGCCGAACGTATCCCCTTGCGTAAATTCGAAATCAAAATCGAACAAGGGGTTGATGCGGGTATGGATCGTTTCTTCGAAGGCTGCCTACCCGCGGAAATCATCGCACAACGCAGCTCTCGGGCGTTGGCTTTTGGACCAATGCGTCCAACCGGCTTGTCGGATCCACACACTGGACGATGGCCATACGCGTTGCTTCAGTTGCGCCAAGATAATCTGGCAGCCAGTCTCTACAACATGGTAGGCTTCCAAACTAACTTAACCTATACTGAACAGAAGCGTGTTTTCCACTTGGTACCGGGATTGGAAGGGGCTGAATTTGTTCGGTACGGGCAAATGCACCGGAACACCTTTCTTGCCTCGCCGAATCTCCTCAATTCATCCCTTCAATATCGCAATCGAAGCGATTTATTTTTTGCAGGGCAGATCACGGGGGTTGAGGGGTACGTTGGAAACATCGCTACCGGTCTTCTGGCAGGCATGAATCTGGCAATTCTATTGCAAGGAGGGAAACCGCTAGTTTTTCCAAAAACAACAATGTTGGGCGCTCTTTGCCACTATATCACCCACGCCAATTTGAAAGATTTTCAGCCAATGAAAGCCAATTTCGGGATCCTGCCACCTTTATCAACCACCGAACGAATGGATAAACGCACCCGCGCAGGTTTATTGGTCGAACGTGCACACCAGGATTTTGAAGTATTTCTCAAAGCCAATCAGCTAGCGTAATGGCGATACATATTTTCCGTAAAATTTCTCTATTCGCAGGCTGTTTCCTTCTAGTTGCATTAGTCGCCTGGAAGTTAGCCCTCCCTACAAATCACGTCACAAGCTTTGATGGGCAAATGGCGTTTCAAGATGTGCTTCAGCAAGTATCATTTGGTCCACGAATTCCAGACAGTCAGGCCCATGCAAATACCATTTTGTATATTCAAAAACAGCTGGAACAGGCTGGATGGCATTCACGCATTCAGGATGTACCCTGGCAAGGGTACGAAGTAAAGAACATAATTGCCTATCGATCCAGCGAGCCGGCAAAGATCATTCTTGGTGCGCATTATGATAGTCGCATGCTCGCAGACCAGGATACCGGTCCTGGACGTAATACGCCTGTTCCAGGAGCAAATGACGGTGCGTCAGGTGTGGCCGTATTGCTCGAATTGGCGCGCACCCTTCCAAAAAATGTGCGATCAACCTGGCTGGTTTTTTTTGATGCGGAAGATAACGGAGGCTTGGATGGACGAGCTTGGATAATGGGATCTCGAGCCTTTGTTGCCGATTTGACATTCCAACCAAGCGCTGTTGTTATCTTGGATATGGTTGGTGATACAAACCTAAATATTTATATCGAAAGCAACTCGGATAAACGCCTTGTAACTCAAATCTGGGGGGAGGCGGCCAAATTAGGATATGATAAACAATTTATCCCAACTGTAAAATATTCCATGGAAGACGATCATACTCCCTTTCTTGAGGCTGGCATACACGCGGTGGATATCATCGATTTCGATTATCCATATTGGCACACTGCAGCTGACACTCCCGATAAAGTCTCCCCAGAAAGCTTAAAGGTGGTTGGCCAAACCATCCTTAATTGGATAGCTGAACAACATTGATGAAACCAATGGCCTTTTCCAACGAAATTGGAATTGCCAAAGGAAGGAACTTAACATACACTTACAACATCTGTTACTTAAGCCTTCCTATAAAGAAATTACTTTGATAAATCGATTTCAACTAATGTACGGGTTTTTAAAGAATTAATTTATGAATGTCCCGCAAATATTATCTGAAATTCGTCCGTCCTGGATCCGGCGTATTGCTACTGGTCTGGCGCGCGGTGCTGGAGTACGAGAAAATTTCCAATCGGAGTTGGAAAGGTTTTATGATTTATTAATTCAAGCGGTAGAAACCGGTGATCCGGCATGGATAGATCCTGTACTTTATGATTGGTGTTCGTCTCCAACCCAAAGTGATCTTCGTGATGGCGAGAGAAATATTTCGGCGATCTTGAACAACATGTTGATGATCACATTTGACCTGGCCAGAGAAGACCTTTCTGGAAATGATGCCTTAGAACTGATGGGAGCGGTTTTACCAGCTTTTACCTTTTCTTTTGAAAAGGCCGCTCGCTATGAGATGGAAACGCGAATCGCCTTTATCTCCAATGAATTATCCGGAATACAGAATAAGCTGGAACGACTTGATCGCAGCAAATCGAATTTTATATCCGTTGCCGCACACGAATTAAAAACGCCATTGACCTTGATCGAAGGTTATACAACCATGATGCGCGATATGGCAGATAACAACTCGAGCAAACAGTTTGATCGTCTCGTCGAAGGTGTAAATAACGGTATTCGCCGATTGAGATCTATAGTGGATGATATGATCGACGTTTCCTTAATTGACAATAATATGTTATCTTTGAATTTCCAACCAGTTTGGGTAAGCAGATTGCTGGCATTAATTAAGGACGAATTTTATGAAACAATCTCAAATCGGAAATTAACTTTTACTATTCTTTCTTTTCCTGGTGGAGACCAGATGCTGTTTGGAGACCCAGAACGTTTACATCAAGCATTTCGGAATATTCTGAGCAACGCCATCAAATTTACACCAGATGGGGGAACTATTACTGTTGACGGGCGTATTTTGCCTGGTTTTCAGGAAGTCACAATAATCGATTCTGGCATCGGCATCTCAGCCGAGGACCAGGAAACTATTTTTGATAAGTTTGGGCAATTGGGCAAAGCCTCCCTTCATTCAAGTGGAAAAACTAAATTTAAAGGTGGTGGTCCGGGGTTAGGTTTACCGATTGCTAAAGGGATTATTGAAGCACATCAGGGAACCATTTGGGCAGAATCGGCTGGTCAGGACGAAATAAGGTGTCCGGGTTCCACTTTTCATGTTCTTTTACCAATCCGCACCGAACCTCCAGACCGAAAGTATGCTAAACTATTCGATGCTGAGATCAAATCATTCGATAAATAAAGATAATTAATGTCAAAAAAGACACCCGAACCCACTGCTCCGCCGCGTGAACGTGCGTTCCTGGTCGGCGTTGAGGTATTTGGACAGGAGCATATCCTATCCCTGGACGACTCTTTGAACGAACTTTCTCTCCTCGCGGATACTGCCGGACTAGAAGTAGTTGGTGAACTTTCTCAAAAAGTGAATCACCCTAATGCCGAGACATTTATCGGTTCAGGAAAAGTTGAGGAATTGCGTGCCTTGGCTGACGATACGCTTGCACAAGTGGTGATATTCGACAATGAACTTTCCCCACGCCACCAACGCGAATTACAAGAGCATCTCGGGAAATCCGTACGCGTGCTAGACCGGACAGCCTTAATTTTGGATATTTTTGCCCAACACGCTCACACAAGCGATGGCCAATTACAGGTCAAATTAGCACAGTATGAATATTTCCTGCCTCGATTGACTGGTCAATGGACACACCTGGCCCGCCAAGCCGGTGGAGGTGGCGGTCGCTCCGGCTCCGTAGGTGGTGTAGGTTTGCGCGGACCAGGCGAAACCCAATTGGAAATCGACCGTCGAGCGATTCGCCACGAAATTGCTCACCTCAAGGAAGAACTTGAAAAAGTCAGAGCACACCGGCTGAGGTATCGCTCTCAAAGGAAACGCAGCCACATTCCAATAATTGCCCTTGTAGGTTACACAAATGCCGGTAAGTCCACCCTGCTTAATCGGTTGGCAAAATCCGATGTTTATGTAGCCGACCAACTTTTTGCCACGCTCGATCCTACCACGCGCAGGGTAGAATTACCAACTGGAAACCAGGTGCTTTTTACCGATACGGTTGGTTTCATTCAAAAACTTCCTACTACCCTTATCGCCGCTTTTCGTGCAACACTGGAAGAGATTGCGGAGGCAGATCTTTTACTGCACGTGGTAGACATTTCTCATCCAAATGCAATGAACCAGGCCGAAGCCGTTCAGCAGACTCTTGAAGAGATCGATGCCGCCCACGTTCCCATAATTACTGTGCTCAATAAAATCGACCTCCTTTCCGATCCGGATTCTGCCCGTCGCGTATTGGATAATTTTTCTCACTCAGTCGCAATATCAGCTCTTACGGGTGATGGAATAGATGAATTGCTTAATAGGGTTCATAACGGGCTGTATGAGACATTTACGCCAATCCTTGTCCGCTTGCCCTATCAGCAGGGTCAGCTGATTTCCCTGTTCCATGAGTTCGGTCAAGTTCAACGAATGGAACACGGAAGGAAAGGTGTTTTGATGCAAGGCCGCATTCCAGGTCGATTGTTGGCGCAGTTTACTCCATGGCAGATAAACACCAGCGAGAAAATAAAGACTGAGGAGGAAGATACGACAAATGAATAAAATGCTCGATCGGATGTCCGAATTCCTGGCTCCTCGAAAAGGCCTTCTCCCGCTGACTGGAATTCTTTTCATTGTTGTAAATTTTATTATTCAATTCCTCCCCTTCCCCTGGCTTAAAGGTTCGAATCTTCTCCTACATTTAGGCGTAATTATCGCCATTTTCGGTTTTTTGCTTGCCTGGGCACTATAATTGATCAGCTTCGCAGGGAAACCCCTTGCTGTGATCAGCGAGGGTTATTTTTTATATAAATGAATCAACCCGTAATGGTTACACGCATCGCACAGCTTAAAGCCCTTTTCACTGTTGTCGTTTGGGGAGCCTCCTTCGTCGCAATAAAAATTGGACTGAAATATGTATCTCCAATCACTTTGATATGGATGCGATTTGCCTTGGGGCTGATCGTGTTGGGAGCAGTTGTATTATTTAGACGTCAATTCAGGGTACCAAAGCTAAAAGATTGGCTCTATTTAGCATTACTCGGGTTCCTGGGGATTACTTTCCATCAATGGCTACAGTCCACGGGATTGGTAACATCCCAGGCGACCACCACCGGCTGGATTGTAGCAAGTATGCCGATATTTATTGCCATCCTGGGTTTGTTGGTGCTCAATGAGAAATTGAGTTGGTCTCAAGGGTTGGGGATTATTATCGCAGCACTCGGTGTCTTACTCGTCGTTACGCGCGGTAACCTAAATTCTCTCATCGCGGGCGAATTCGGAACTCCGGGAGATATTCTCATCTTGCTCAGTGCACCAAATTGGGCGGTTTTTACCATCCTTTCAAGGCGTGGTTTGAAAACCTACGCAGCTGCACTCATGATGTTCTATGTGATGGCATTTGGATGGTTCTTTTCAACTGTTTTGTTCGTTAGTGCCAAAGGGTGGGAATCAATCCATGCAATTGCACCAGACGGATGGCTAGCTCTTGGGTTCCTGGGCGTGTTTTGCTCCGGTCTGGCTTATGTCTTTTGGTATGACGCTCTCAAAGTATTACCGGTGGCACAAGTGGGCACGTATTTGTATATCGAGCCAGTGGTCACTGTTATTGTCTCTCTTTTTCTATTGAATGAAAAAATAACGTTGGCGGGTCTATTAGGTGGGGCAATCATCCTGTTAGGCGTTTGGTTGGTTAACCGAATCAAACCAGTCTGATTTAAATAAAGGGATGCGACATTAATATTCATCCCGCATCCCTTCTTTGTCAGAAGTAAAACTTCTGAAGAACGATCAGGCTTTTTTCTTCAAGATGATCCTTGCGTCCACAACCTTGACACCCTTACCTTCTTCGTAAACCAAGATCGGGTTGGCATCCGTTTCAGAAACCTCATCTGCAAGATCGGAAACCATAATGGCATATTGGTAAAGGATGTCCACCAACGCAGACCGGTCACGCGGTAATTCTCCACGTACTCCCTTTAGCATGGGAGCTCCCCGAATCTCGGTCAGCATTTGCTCGATTTGATTTTTATTGACCGGTGCAACCCGGAAGGTGACGTCCTTAAGCACCTCCACGAAAATACCTCCCAGACCGAACATGATCGTCGGTCCAAAGGTTGGATCATTGACAGATCCAACAATCACTTCCGTCCCCCAAGGAGCCATCTCCTGAACTGCGATACCATGGATGTTGGCATCAGCCTTATACGCCATCGCGTTCTCCAGGATGGTCTTATAGGCTTCGCGTACGCCAGCTACATCCTTAATATTGACCTTGACGCCTTTTGCATCGGATTTGTGAACGATATCCGGTGAGATAATCTTCATTACCACCGGGAATCCGATCGATTGCGCAATCTCAACAGCTTCAGCCTCGCTCTTTGCCAGACGGGTTTGGGCAATCGGTAATCCATAAGCCGAGAAGATCTGTTTTGCTTCGGTTTCCGTCAATGCATTTCGACCTTCATCGCGCACGACCTGGATGATTTTGGCGGCCTTGGCAGCTCGTACGGGATCCGAGACGACTACGGTCTTATCCAGCATGGATTGTATGCGATTGAGTTCGCTTAAAGCTGACATGGCATTCATAGCCTGGTCGGGAGACCCGTAAGCCGGGATGCCATTTTCTACCAACCATTGCATGGCCTTATCACAACGCGTCCCACCAACCATCGATACAGCCACGGGCTTGCCCTTGAGACCGCTATCGTCAACAGCCTTTTTAATGGATTGCGCAATTTCCACCGGATTAGTGATGGCAGTTTCACAATACAACACTACCAACCCATTGGTCCATGGGTGTTTATAGGCGATCTTTGATGTTTCGTAATACCAATCATTTCCAGCCATTCCGGTCATGTCCACCGGGTTCTTGGCTGACCCGAAATCAGGCATATGTTTCTTCAGCTCCTCCTGCACATCTGACGGAGCGAATTTTAATGGGATGCCATATTTTTCGGCCGCATCAGTTGCGAGCACACCCACCCCACCACCATTGGTAACGATCAGGACGTTGTCACCCTTCATTGGTGGCATAAGGGAGAGCGCCAGAGTCCGATCGAATAGGTTGTTCAAATCAGAAGCCTGAACAACACCGGCCTGCTGGAAAGCAGCACCATAAACCTTAGCGGATCCGGCCAAAGAGCCGGTATGTGAAGCCGCAGCCGCGGCGCCGTGGGCAGAAGTACCCGCTTTAAGAGCGATAACAGGTTTTCTTGTTTTTCGGCAAGCTTCGATAAACTTGCGACCGTCCTTTATCCCCTCAATGTAAAGACAGGTGCAGGTCGTATTTTCGTCTTCATCCAACCATTCGATCAGGTCTGCGAAATCGACATCGGCCATGTTACCGATTGAAATCATCTTGTCGAACCCGACCTTACGGGTGTAAGTGATCGCATCCATGGCGATCAACAAGGCGCCTGACTGGGTTATTAGCGTGGCAGAGCCTTTAAAGGGAAGAAAAGGCCCAAATGAAGCATTCAACTCATCGGAATTGGAGAGCGTACCCACAATATTGGGCCCGAGCACACACATTCCATATTTATGCGCAATTCCAATTAATTCATCTTCGAGATCGTGCCGGCCCACTTCGCTATACCCCGACGTGATGACACTTAATGCCTTGACGCCCTTCTGACCACATTCCTCAGCTACCAGATTGGCGAATTTCACTGGAACGGTAATTATTGCCAGATCGACCACTTCAGGCAATTCCGAAATGGAGGCAAACACAGGCAGGCTCAAGATTTCAGACGCAGCCGGGTTGATCGGATAGATATGGCCCTTATAACCACCTTTGAGCAAGTTTTCCAGGACGGTATAGCCAATTTTCCCCGGTTGAGACGAAGCTCCCACTACAGCGACTGATTTGGGTCGTAAAAGCTTGTTGATCGCTTCCTTGTTCACTTTAACACTCCTGACTTTGGATTAATTTCCACGCCACTTGGCATAAGTTCATATTTTCACAAACCAATCGGGTATTATATCCGTAATTAATATTATGGATAGACGCTATATGCAATAATATCTCATGACAAAGCTCCCATTTCCGTTCAAACAAACTCCCCGATGATACTGTTTCATTGGGGAGTTTGTATTTCTTTTATCACAACCTGGGAGAAGACTTTTATATTTTTGGTCCGGCTGCAACCACATCCGGAGGGGTTTCCAATTCGAATTTCTTCATATTGGTAATAAAACGGCCAGCCAGTTGTTTGTACTTCTTCCAGTACTCTTCTTCATTGTGCCAGGAACGAGCTGGGTATAGCACGTCTTCAGGAACTTCCGGGCAAGTCTTCGGAACTTCGAATCCGAAAACCGGGTCCACATAATATTCGACTTCATCGAGACCATTGCCCAAGGCGGCATTCAGTAAATTCCGCGTGTGCCGAATGCTGATGCGCTTTCCAATCCCGTATGGTCCGCCCACCCAACCGGTATTGACCAGCCAGCACTTAACTTCATAGCGCTCGATTTTTCTCCGCAACAATTCGGCGTAGAAGGCTGGATGGTGAACCATGAAAGGTCCTCCAAAACACGCGCTGAACGTTATTTCCGGTTCATCGCGAAGACCGATCTCCGTTCCGCCGACCTTGGATGTATATCCGGAAATGAAATGATACATAGCCTGTTGAACATTCAAGCGGGCAATCGGGGGCATAACGCCAGATGCGTCACAGGTTAGGAAAATTACGTTCCTGGGGTGTCCCCCGCGTTTTTCGCGGATGGCGTTATCGATGAAATCAAGCGGGTAGGAGGCGCGCGTATTTTCGGTCAGGGTAGGATCTTCCAGGTCGATCGCCCGACTCACCCGATCCCAGACCACGTTTTCCAGGATGGTGCCATAGCGCCTTGTGCAGGCATAAATTTGCGGTTCGGCGGTTGCCGATAAGCCGATCACTTTGGCATAGCAACCATCTTCGAAGTTAAACACGCCGTTATCGCTCCACCCATGCTCATCGTCTCCAATAAGCCCACGATTGGGGTCCGCAGAGAGGGTAGTCTTGCCAGTTCCCGATAGACCAAAAAATAATGCCACATCTCCTTGTGCACCAATATTTGCCGAACAGTGCATGGTCATTACTTCCTGTAATGGCAAAAGGAAATTCATCACGGAAAATATGGTCTTTTTAATCTCACCCCCATAACCGGTATTGCCGATGATGCAGATTTTCTTGGCAAAGTTGAGTACGATGAAAGTTTCAGAAGGAGTCTGATCGATCTGAGGAGATGCTTTGAAACCAGGTGCGCATATTACTGTAAATTCCGGCACATGCCGGCGGTATTCTTCAGATGTTTGTGGTTTGATGAACATGTTGCGAGCGAACATGCTATGCCAGGCATATTCGGTTATGATCCGAATGGGCAGGCGGTATTCCGGGTCGGCACCGCCATAGCAATCCTGAATAAAAATATCTTTTCCCTGAAAATATGCCTGCATTCGTGCAAATAATGCGTCAAACTTTTCGGCATCAAACGGACGGTTGTACTGGCCCCACCAGATACCTTCCTCGGTGGATGGTTCCCGGACGACGAATTTATCATTGGCTGCCCTGGCAGTATGTTTGCCAGTGTTTACAATTAAGGGCCCCAAGTGGGAAATGTTAGCTTCTCCTCGGAAAATACTTTCCTCGTATAGCGCTTCCACCGGCAGGTTCCAATAAGCCTTACGCAGGTTGGTCAGGCCCAGATTATTCAGTCCATAATCTCCACGGATGGATGCAGCCTGCCCTTCGCTGGGGGTTTTTATGTCGAAAATATTGCTCATAACGTTCTCCTTCTCTGTCTCCTTTGGCGGCTTAAATCCAATCTCGTACCAATTTACGGTCCCCGATATATATATCTGATGGAGCATTCGGATCCAGCGCCCATTTCATTCGCTCGATCCCTTCCGTCAAGTCTTTTACTGACCCAGCATAACTCAGACGCAAATGTCCTTCCATTCCAAACTCCCTGCCGGGTACCGTAACGACCAAGGCCTTAGAGAGCAAGAACTGCGATAGCTCCATCGAGTCTTTAATTAAACCATTCCCACAATATGCCCTGAAATCAGGCATGGCGTAAAACGTACCTGATGGCTTGATGCAACGCACGCCGGTGAACGAACGTAGTTCCTGCATCAATATGTCGCGATTATTCTGCATTGACAAGCGTAAAGCCTCCACATTGGACTGGATCCCGGTCAGCGCCCCTTCGGCAGCGGCTTGCATCACAGACGACACACAGGTAGTTGTCTGGGACTGGATATTGGTCATCACCTCCACCAATTGTCTTTGCGCCACAGCCCAGCCAAGCCTGAAGCCAGTCATGCCATACAATTTTGCCACCCCGTTAACCGCAATGATCTTAGAAATTTCAATGTCCCGGTTGGTGAATTGATAAGCCGGTGAGGCAACTGTCCCATCGAATACAAGCTTATGATAAATATCGTCACAAATCATGTATATGTCTTTGCCTTCGCAAAGGCGCACAATGCCGGCAATCAGTTCAGACGGGTAAACCGCTCCGGAGGGATTGTTCGGGTTGTTGACAATAATCGCTTTGGTATTGCTACTGACGACCCCCTCGATCTCTTCGATTTTAGGAGTAAATGAGCCATCTTCCGGTGTGACGATAATCGGAATTCCCCCAATCATGCGAATCATTTCAGGGTAACTGACCCAGTACGGAGCCAGGACGATGACTTCATCCTGAGGGTTCAGAATGGCGAAAAGTACGTTCCAGAGAGACTGCTTAGCTCCATCCGAAACGATAACGTTTTGCGGAGCGACACCCCGATTATAGTTATCTTCCGTGTAACGGATGATGGCTTTTTTAAGGGACGGATTTCCATCGGTTGGCGTGTATTTGACATTCCCACTGATTTAATAAAGCAGCCGAACTAAGAATAGCCGCGATCGGCGTCTTATTTTTTGGCTCACCGATGCCGAGGTGAATAACCGGTTCTCCTTTTTCTCGGAGAATGCGGGCCTGCTCGTTCAATGCAACGGTAGGTGAGGCCGGTATGGAACAGGCTACTCGACTTAAGCTCATGCGAACCTCCTTCTTTCCATTTTGCAGGTCTTGCATTCCATCGCATCGAAACCGGCCTGAGAGACCCCCAGAAAACTCCTGTCAATGGTCGATTCCTCAAAAAAATTACGGGCTGTTTGCCACAGCCCGTTCCTTTGTGTGTTACTTTTTCTTTTCTGCTTTCTTCACCGTTATTACTTCCCGGCCTTTGTAAAAACCGCAGTTCGGGCATACGATGTGGGGTAGGATCATTGTGCCGCAGTTGGTACACGCCACCAAATTGGCTGTTTCCAGGGCGTCGTGGGCCCGCCGGCGGTCGCGACGGCCTTTGGAGAGCTTACGTTTTGGTTGAGGGGGCATTCTATCTCCTTCTGAGGTGTAACAACGCGTACTTCGTCATTACGATAATGAATTTAGACGTTTATTTTTTGAGTTAAGCGGGCTGATTATAGCATGAAGTGCAATAGCGTCAAGAGATTTTGCCCTGGCGTAAATACGCCTCCATAAAACCGCCTAGATCGCCATCTAAGACTGCTGCGGTATTGCCAGTCTCATATTCAGTGCGGTGATCCTTGACCATTTGATAGGGATGCAGCACGTAGGAGCGAATCTGGCTGCCCCACTCGGCTTTGGGGTATTCCCCGCGCAAGACGGCCAATCTTTTCAGCCTTTTCGCTGTTGCACATTTCGAGTCAACGCGAGCGCGCAGGAGCGCATGGCGAACTGCCGGTTTTGCGTCTGGGAACGCTCATTTTGTCAGGTGACGACAATGCCGGATGGCAGGTGCGTAATACGAATGGCGGTGGCATTTTTTTGAACGTTTTGTCCGCCGGCGCTCCGGATGAGTGAAACACATCTATGCAAATCAGCCGGATCGATGGCGATTTCGGGGTTGTCGAATGCAATTTGTGGCAGCACCTCGACCAATGCGAAGGAAGTGTGCCGACGGTGAGCCGAATCGAATGGGTGACAGGCGCACCAGCCGGTGAACGCCTTTTTCGGAGCGTAGATATCCGTATGCATAGCGTCCGTCTACCGCCAATGTGACAGATTTGATTCCAGCTTCTTCGCCTTCGGTCATGTCCCAGATCTCCGTCTCATAGCCCTGTTGTTCGGCCCAGCGCAGGTACATGCGCAGCAACATGGAGGCCCAATCCTGCGAATCGGTGCCACCAGCCCCGGCATGGATGGCAAGCAGGGCATCTTCGGTGTCATAGGGACCGGAAAGCATGGCAGTAAACGAGCGTTTCTCCAGCTCGGCTTCCAGGCTGGCAACTTCAGGTTCGAGCTCGGAGCGCAAGGATCTCGTCCTCCAACCCGGCCAATTCCAAATCATCGACGATGCGTTGCTTAAAGCCGCGCCAATCCTGGATATGCTCCCTCAAGGCAGCCGCGGCTTTGCTGACCTGCTGGGCATGCATGGGCTCATTCCAAAAATCCGCGCATCCAATCTCCTTTTCGAGTTCAGTTAGTTTGGATTCTTTAATGGGCAAGTCAAAGACGCTCCATGAGTTGTTGGAGTACGTCCTGGGCGGTTTGTAATCTTTCAAGCAGATCTTGCATGGTGAGGGTCCCTTCTACATTTGATCAATGGTAGTAACGACTAAAGTCGTTACTACGGGGAAATTTATTAGCGTTATGAGCGATTTATACCGGTAATTCACTAAAATATTGAACAGATGACGAAAACTATGGTCGCTACCAAGGATATTATTTCGAATTGAGCTTATATTTAAATACTTCCGTGTAGGACCAATGCGTCTGGATAATCTTCCAGGTGGATATCTACGAGGCGATATACTTCGGTGCAATTCCAACGGTCTGATTGGTCCCCGGTGTATGAGACATAATTAAAAGTTCAACACTGCAATATCATCCGTGTACTGGACAAGTGGATTCAACAAAGTGAAACGATCGAAATGCACCTTTCCCCATAGGGCTTTATAGTAATCCGTCAGTGCAGGAAGACCATCGATGCGTGTCCCAACGTAGGGATCGTAATAGACCACATCCGGCGCACAGATTTCTAGGAAACCACCCGGGTCGCCCTGACCCCAGCGAGTTAACGCAGCTTTTTCCATGTCTATAATTAGTTTCGAAAAGGCATTCATTTTACTCGGCCAAAATCCCTTTTACAAAGGCCTGCGGGTCAAATGGTGTCAGGTCTTCCGCCTTTTCTCCCAAACCGGCGTAAAGTATCGGCAAGCCCAATTCCCGCTGGATGGCGAAAGCCATACCACCGCGAGCGGATAAATCCAGCTTGGCCAGGATCACGCCGGTCACATTGACGGCTTCTTTAAGTGCGCGCGCCTGAACGAGCGCATTTTGCCCGGTGGTTGCATCGAGCACCAGCCAGACGGCGTGTGGCGCCCCCGGCATGGCTTTGCCAGCGACACGTTGCACTTTCTTGAGCTCCTCCATCAGGTTAAAACGGGTGTGCAGACGCCCAGCGGTATCGACCAGGACCAACTCATACCCCTTTGTCCCAGCGGATTGGATGGCATCATAGACGACCGCACCCGGGTCCGAACCCATCTGACCGGTCAGGATTGGCAATCCCAGGCGGTCTGCCCAGACCTGCAGCTGGTCCACGGCTGCCGCGCGGAAGGTATCGGCTGCCACCAACAGGACACGCCAGCCCTGGTTGGTGAAAGCGCGTCCGAGCTTGGCAATGCTGGTCGTTTTTCCGGACCCGTTTACGCCAACCAGAAGGATAATACTGGGGCGGGCGCTCCACTCCAATGACGGAGGCGCGTCCAGGCGGGCTAGCAGCTCAGCCTCCAGGCACTCTCGCAGTTCATCGGAGTGCAGCAGACCTTCGGAGCGCACGGTTGTTTTGAGCGCTTCGAGAATGGATTCTGCCGTTTCGAGGCCTACGTCGGCCTGGATCAGCAGGGCTTCCAGTTCATCCCAGGTTTCGGCAGTTATTTCCGTGGCGCCAAAGATCCCAGCCAGGCGCCCAAAAGCAGCTTTGCTGCTGCGGGCAAGCCCGGTTTTCCAACGTGAGAATAATTCAGCCATATCGGGGGGATTATACATCACAACCAAATCCGTATTTAGTCCGCGACGAAAGGGGTAATGCCGGATGCATCAGATGACCAAACCGAAGAAACACCAAGGTGATCTGCTCAAAACAATATCGAGACCCATTCAATCGAAAACAATTCCTGGATCCCCTACCCCCCAATGGACGGGGGGAGGAGCGAGGAACAAAAAGAGAAACAAATCGGCCTGGAGGCAAAAAAACCAGCATATTTGGGGGGATTTCCGGGTTGGGTCCCACATCTTATGTTTTTTTTCACAAATTTGAGGTGGAAAATGTGCTTTGTTTGACAAAACAATTCAAAGCAGATGGTTGGGAAAATCCGGGGGTGAATTAAAGTACCTTTTTCGTGATGGGATAATAAATGTAGAGGAGGTGGATGGAAAATGCAGGGTTATCGGTAAGCGGTCGATTGTTAAAGTTCAGAAGTGAAGGCGGCAAAGAATTCTCGTGGAGGATTGGTTGCATCCAATGTATCTACTCACACCATGGCGGAGAGCGGCAGGGAAGGGCTGCCGAACAAGCCTTGGATGGCTTCGAATGGGGAACAACCTGCCAGCCCGGCGGTATGGATAACCGAAGCCATGGCCGCATAGGCTTCGGCTCCCCAGCCCGAGCGGAAACAGCCCATGACTTTGCGATGGATCACCGATGGTCGCAGATAGCGCTCACTGACATTATTGGTCGGAGGAACATCTTTTCGATGCAAGAAGACAAACAGGCCATCCCGGTATTTGCGATATCGTTTTTGCAGCCGTTTTTCATCTGGATGTTCCAGCGTTCGCTCGAGCAGCCGGTCACAAAGACGCTCCAGTCGCTCCACCTGGTGTTCGAACTCTCCCGGAGGCAGTTGATCCCTTTCATTGTGCAGATGCACCGCCGAGCGGAACAGAAGCTGCATGGCTTTCGGCCAAAAAGCCTGCGGATACAGATCGATCACCGCCTGCAAATTGCGCAGCTGATGGGCCATACACAGTTGCCGCTCCCGGGCCGGGGCTTTTATCTGGGCCGAGTACACATCACTGACCCACACTTCGACCTGATGGTCTTGCATTACTTCTTTGATGACGTCCACGCTGCGGTCGAAGCGAACCACATGCAGGACGGCTTTCGCCGAACTGAAAACCCATTCATACCAGTTCTGGGAGTCCACCCGGCTGCCGGTCTCATCACAATGGATCACAGCACTGCTCTGGATCGTTTCTTGAATAGCCTGGGTCTGCTCTCTGGCTTCCTTCCCCGCCCGTTGGGTGATCTTGTCGATCGACCCTTCACACAGTTTCACTCCATGCAGGTCAGACAGGGCCATCTTCGTGCGTTCATAGCTCATGTGCTGCTGCTGCCGATAGTACACTACCGTCGCTTCCAGGCGTGCCCCAAAGGTCCGTTCCATTTCCAGGCCTTCGGGTGGTTCACTGGTTTGTTTCTGACCGCAGCAGGGGCACGCCACCTTAAACTGCCGCACTTCGATCACTTCGGCTTTCGCTTCCGGCAGTTCTGTGATCTGGTTCACATCCACCAACTCGCTATTTTCTGCTGAAAGGTCACTCTGACAATACTCACAAACCAACGGCTTCACTTCCACAATATGATCCGGTTTTGCCACCAACTTGCGCTCGTATTTCACATGCCCGACCGGTGGCCCATGTCGATGCCGCTTGCGTTTGTCTTTAGACCGGTTGGCTTTCTGATCCCGAGAAGGCGGTTGGGAAGAGTTGCTCGAGTTCGTCGGCGGTTTCTTGTTCTTTTCCATCTTCAAGCGCAGAGCTTCGATCTCGGACTGTTTTTCAAGTACCAAATCAATCAACTCTTCCTTGCTCATTTTGTTCAGATCGTCTTGGGTCATCGTGACCCTATCTTATCAAACCTCTCCATTTTTGAGGAGGGTGTGAGTAGATACCATCCAATATTAGAACATTTTTTCTGGTATGTCAAGGGTTCTATTACCAGACTGAACAAAATGAGACCGACGTCGGGGGAGGTTATTCATTATGCAACCTTTTTCGAGCGCGTGCATCATAAGATATAATAAGCATCAACAGGAGAAAATGTGAGCGACGGCTGGACTGAAATTACGACAACATGGACGAACGAGACAGCCTGGATAAGCCAAAACGAAGCTGGAGGAACCGTCCAAATGGGCACGCTGGACGGCAAACCAGGGGTTGGGCCGATGCAGTTGTTACTGGCAGCACTGGCCGGATGCACCGGGATGGACATCGTATCCATCCTGCAAAAGAAAAAGCGCAAACTGTCGGATATGCGGGTGCAAGTGCGCGGAAAACGCGCCAGTGAGTTCCCGATGATCTGGACGGATATCCACGTCACCTACCTGATCTGGGGTGAAGATATATCGCCCAAAGAAGCTGAACAAGCCATTCAGCTTTCGCAAGAGAAGTATTGTTCCGTAGAACTTATGCTTGGAAAATCTGCCAAGATAACCTCAGAATATCAAATCCTAAAACCAGGCCAAAGCGCCGCAAAAAGGAGTCTTTCATGAACGAACCCATTAATGTTACAGATGCTGCATTCGAGAAATCAGTTTTAAAAAATCCCCTGCCGGTAATTGTGGATTTCTGGGCGCCCTGGTGTGGACCCTGCAAAATGGTCAGTCCGATCCTGGACAAGATCGCCCAGGAAATGCCCGGGAAATTGGTGGTTGCAAAAGTGAACACCGACGAAAACCCAGAATGGGCAACCAAGTATGGCGTGCAAGGCATCCCGACCATGCTGTTCGTGTTTGGTGGGAAAATTGTGCATCGCCAGGTGGGAGCCATGCCCGAGAGGATGCTGCGGGACGTGGTCACCCAATTCATCGATGTGACCGCAGAGAAAGCGAGTTAGAAGGTAGAGGAATCAGGAAACAGGTATTGGGGAATAGAACACAGAGGCACTTCAATTGTGGCTCTGTGTTTTTTTAATGTGTTCGCCTAACTTATACGCCCATTGCAGTGTCATTGCGCGTAAATCCAGCGCGCCTCACGCCATTCAATCTGGAAGAAACTATCGTTGCGAACGAGCATTCTTCATCGTCCCGATGACCTTTGGGATGCGAACGAAGCAATCCCCTGGTTTTTTTTGAGATTGCTACGAGCCGGAAAAGCACCGGCCTTCGCATGTGTGTCTGAGGCTCAGTACAGGCAATGACAATAGGTTGGGAGGGGTCTATTCGGAAAGTGAGGCGGCGAGCGAGGTGGAGGTAAGGATATCGTCGAGAGTACTTATCCCCTAATATTGCTCAAGCCGCCGTGCCCTTACAGGGTACTTTCCTCGGCGGCGAGGACGCCGCCGGGAGCATGTCCCCTAATATTGCTTAAGCCGCCGTGCCCTTTCAGGGTACCTTCCTCGGCGGCGAGGACGCCGCCGGGAGCAGAGTAAACGCGCGACGGAAGCAGGAGTTTATTAATTCGTCGAGAGACATTATCCTCTAATATTGCTCAAGCCGTTTGGACTTTTTTTAAAATATTGCTCAAGCCGTTTTACTCGGCGGCGAGGACGCCGCCGGGAGCAGGGTAAACGCGCTGGTCGCCGGGAGCAGGGCAAAGGTATTTGCCGCCGGGAGCAGGGGTTAAGTTAATGGTCGTAAGCACTATTCATTAAATAAGCTCAAGCCGCCGTCCTCGGCGGCGAGGACGCCGCCGGGAGCAGGGTATACGACCTTTTCGTCCGGAGGATGGCAAAGGTGTTTGTCGCCAGAAGCAGGGTAAAGGCGCTCGCCGTCTTGAGCAGGGGTAAAGTAAATCGTCGTAAGGATTTTTCTTTAAAATATTGCTCAAGCCGATGTACTCGGCGGCGAGGACGCCGCCGGGAGCAGGGTAAAGGCGTTGGCGCAGGAAGTAGTAATTAAATAAATCGTCGGGATTGATTATCCCTAATATTGCTCAAGCCGCCGTGCCCTTTCAGGGTACCTTCCTCGGCGGCGAGGACGCCGCCGGGAGCATGTCCCCTAATATTGCTCAAGCCGATTTACTCGGCGGCAAGGACGCCGCCGGGAGCAGGGTAAACGCGCTGGCCGTCCGGAGCATGGCAAAGGTATTTGCCGCCGGGAGCAGGGTAAATTTAGCATGGTGAAGGAAGCAGGGTAAAACAGAGGTCTACGCGAAACGCGGGAAGAAACCCCGGCTCGCAATGATAATGTGGAGAATCACTGCTCCGTCAGGCGTTCGATGTTCGCACCCAGCGAGCGAAGCTTTTCGTCGACCCGTTCATAGCCGCGGTCAATCTGCCCGACATTTCGGATGGTCGATTTCCCCGGAACAGCCAGGGCAGCCAAAACCAGTGCCATGCCGGCACGAATATCTGGGCTTTCCACTTTCTCACCAAACAAGCTAGATGGCCCGGTGACGATGACCCGGTGCGGATCGCATAAAACAATCTGGGCACCCATGGAAACCAGTTTATCCGTGAAATACATGCGGCCGGGATACATCCAGTCATGGAACAGGATACTGCCACGCGCCTGGGTGGCAACCGTGATGGCAATACTGACCAGATCGGTCGGAAAAGCCGGCCAGATATTGGACTTGATCTCAGGAATGGCATTCCCAAGGTCCGGTTCGATCTTCAGGCGCTGTTTCTCGGGGACGATGATATCCTCACCTTCCGTATCCCAACTCACACCCAGGCGGTGAAATACAAAGCGAATCATGTCCAGATATTGGCTGCCGGCATTACGGATGCGTAATTCTCCGTGCGTGACCACTGCCGCTCCAATAAAACTGACCACTTCCAGGTAGTCCGGTCCAATGGTGAATTCACCGCCATGCAGGCTTTCCACCCCTTCGATATGCAAGGTATTCGACCCGATCCCGCTGATATTGCCCCCGAGAATGTTCAGCATCATGCATAAGTCCTGGACATGCGGTTCGGAAGCGGCGTTGCGGATGACGGTCTGACCGCGGGCGGTGACTGCCGCCATGATCACGTTTTCGGTGGCAGTGACGGAGGCTTCATCAAGCAGAATATCCGCACCCTGGAGACGCTTTTTAGACTTGAACTCGAAGAATGAATGCGCGTATTTAAGATCTGCCCCAAGCGCTTTAAGAGCCAGGCTGTGCGTATCCAGGCGCCGGCGACCGATCACATCCCCACCCGGAGGCGGCAGGCGAAAGCCCCCGGAGCGGGAAACCATCGGCCCGGCCAACAGGATGGAGGCACGAATACGCCGGCACATATCAGGATCCAGATCGGCGGGTCGTACATTTAGTGCGGTGATCTTCCAGGAGCCGCCGCCGAGTTCCTCCATTTTTACACCCAGGCTGGCAACCAGCCGGCGCATATCATTGACGTCGCGGATGTAAGGAACATTGTGAAGGATGACCGGTTCGTCGGTCAGGAGCGTCGCCGCCAGGATGGGCAGTGCGGCATTCTTGTTGCCAGACGGGGTCATTTCGCCCTTCAAGGGTATTCCGCCTTCGATGTGGAACTTCTCCATGAAAACCTCCTGCGTGGGGTGGCGCGGCGGTATTGTAAGGCACAATGACCGATCCGCCAAGTGAGGTATTGTGATTTATGGAAGAATCCGGGTGCCGGCATAGTGAAAAAGCGACAATTCAGCTATAATAGAAATATGGGAACCATAATCATCATTCTGCTGCTAGGATGGCTATCAGGCTGGCTGGTCAACTATCTTTCCGATGTACTACCGGTTTCCCGAACCCTGAGCCACCCGGTTTGCCTGCAATGCCAATCACCTTACCGGTGGAGAGATTACCTGTTATTCCGAAATTGCAATTCATGTGGAAAACGCCGCCGAATGCGTGCCTTTATTGTGCAAATCGTTCTGACCATTACACCGCTTGTAATATGGCTACTCCCCCGCCCGGGATTCCACATTATTCCAGCATCACTCTTGCTGGTTTACTTGAGCCTGGTCTTTGTAATGGACCTGGAGCATCGCTTAATCCTCCATCCCATCAGCATTGGTGGGGCAATATTGGGATTGGGAATCGGTATATATCTCCACGGCATTCCACCCACTTTGATTGGAGGCGCGGTCGGGTTTGGTGTTATGCTGGTTTTTTATTATGCCGGTGAAGGATATGTCCGGTACATGGCCAAAAAACGGGGCATGTCCACGGAAGAAGTGGCTTTGGGGTTCGGGGATGTAAATCTAGCCGGCATTCTTGGCCTGTTGCTCGGGTGGCCAAGTATCTTTGCCGGGCTGCTTTTCGCCGTTTTGGCTGGCGGTCTGGTCAGCTTAATTATTATTGTTTGGATGCTTCTGTCGAAAAAATACAAGGCGTTTACGGCCATCCCTTATGCACCTTTTTTGATCCTAAGTGCACTCATCATTCTTTACATTATATAGGGTTGGATCAAGTTAAAGCGGATGGAGGGGTTTTGTAGAAAATTTGAACAGGTTATTTTCACAACTGCCCGATCTTGGGTATAGGATTATTTTTCAGGAGGGAGATCCTCCTCTGGCAATTGCAAAGGCCCAGTACCCAATCGGTAGCCAAAACCACGTACCGTTCTCACCCAGACGGGTGCGGATGGGTCGAGCTCCAACTTCTTCCGCAACATCAAGATATAACGCCTGACGAGCGCAGGGTCGTTACGACCCAATCCCCAAACTTCCCTAATCAAGTCTTCTTCCGAAGCCACACGTCCCTTACGCTTCACCAATACCTCGAGCAGACGGAATTCGGTGGGCGTCAGTGCCAGCTTCCGGCCCTCCAGCGAGGCCTCAAATTTTTCCAGGTTCAATATTATTTCTCCGTGCGCAATATAGCCTGCCTTTTCCGTGTGCGCCCGTCCATGGACCGCGTGGATACGCGCAACCAGTTCACTAAAACTAAAAGGCTTGGTGACATAATCGTCAATTCCCAGGCGGAACCCGCGTAGGATATCGTTCTCGGCAGATTTGGCAGTCAGCATAATCACAGGCATGTCGCTCAGTTCGCGCAGGCGACTACACACTTCCCACCCATCCATGCCCGGCATCATCACATCCAACAAAACCAGATCCGGCCGCTCATTATAAACCAACCTCAAGCCGGAAGTTCCATCAAAGGCAGTGTACGTTTCGAAACCACTTTCCTTTAAATACTGGCTCAAGATGCTCGAAAGTGTTTTGTCGTCATCGATCAACAAAATTTTTGTTTTCATTAAACCGTCTTTAAAATTAAAATATAGGCGCGCCCCACCGCCAGGTGGGGTTTCAAATTTAAGCTCACTTTGCATGGACTTTAGCATCAATTGGGAGAGGTACAAACCCAGACCATACCCATAAACCGATTGAGAGTCGCTTGCATCCAGGCGCTGAAAGCGCTGGAACAGTAAAGGTTGCTTTGTTTTGGGGATTCCAGGACCGGAATCGGTCACCTGAACGCGCACACGATTCTTAATTGCTAGAGCTTCCACCAAAACCAGGCTTTCTGGCGCATATTTCAAGGCATTATCCACCAGATGGTTCAATATGCTGTGAAAAACAGCTTCGTCCACCAAAACAGGAGGCAAGCCTTCCTGTAGATGAACCTGGATATGATTCGCTCCCGGAGCCGCAGCAAATGATTGGAGAACAGCCCGGACGACTTCATTGAGATTAACCGGCTGCACTTTCAGGCGAATCCGCCCAGCTTCGGTTGCAGACAAGTTGAGAATATTTTCAACAAATCGGGTCAACCGACTGACTTCATCTTTCATTAGGGCAAGCGTTGACCGGTCATCGACAGATCGATTCTTTTGTAACAGAAGCAATTCCAATCCCCCGTTCAAACTGGTTAGTGGCGTACGCAATTCATGCGATACCATCGAAACAAAATCGCTTTTCACCTGATCAAGCTCTTGCAAGACCCTATTCTGCTCTTCCAAGCGTTGGAGTGCATCGCGAAGAGTTTGGGTGCGCTCCTCTACCTTTTTTTCCAATTCTGTATTCAAGCTCTCCAATTGCCTGTGGACACCCTGAAGCTGTGCAAAACCTTTCTGTATTGCGGCCTGTTGGCGCTTTTGATCACTCAAGTCGTGCGCCGATCCAGCCAAAAGCACCTTTCGGCCCTCGGAAAAAATTGGGCTGAGAGAAAGAAGGAAAGCTGTTTTGTGAGGAGGCAACGCCACTTCCATTGAACTGCCCTGCCGGGTAGCTTTCGAAAAAAAGTCGCCCGATAAACTCCGGCCTTCGAAGATGGTCGATAGAGACTTGCCCTTGATCTCATTGGCATCGCGCAAACCCAACAGGCGCAGCATAGCCGGGTTTCCCAAGAGAATCCTACCATCTCCATCACAAATAAATATCGGTTCCGTCATACTGCTAAACAATTGCCAATATTTATTCAATTCGCTCTCGCCGGCGCGGACGCCTATGCGCACCACCAGTGCAATTACAAATATCAGGGCTGCCCCGGCTCCCAACCTGGGAAGTTGCCCACTAAACCGCCAGTCAGTCAGGACAAACCAAACCAAAACCAGGACAAAGACAAACGGTAAAATATTCTGGACACGCATGCCCAGGTCGAAATCCGGCTTGTCCGATTTTCTCAATAGTAAGGAACTCTGCACCGAAAATACCGCGCCCCACCCCAGAATAAGCGCACCCGCCATCCACCCAACGCTTTCCAAACCTCCAATCTGGTAACCATTTACCGGAGCGAGCAAGCTATAAATATAATCAGATAACAGAATAAGAAACAATCCGCACCCCCATAGAAACAGCGTCCGGCGTGCTTTCCGGTTTGCCAGGAGCATGTTCAGCAGAAGCATCAACAGGATCAAGTCGGCGATCGGATATACATATGGGATCCATGCATCTGGCTGCAATGAAGCCACCGATCTTCCCAACATCAGCCAGACCAGTGTTGCGACAACGCCAGCCGAGATGCCGACATCCAAGAGAAAACGAAAACGCGAAGGAGCATAACGGTTTTCGAATGGATAGAATATCAAGGCAAAAAAGAATAATGGATAAGCAAGGAAATTGAAAATATCAGCCAGGGAAAAAATAGGGACCTGGACAGCCAGGATGCCTTCGTAAAAAGTGCGTACGACACTCCCCAACGCCCAGCAGGCCAATCCAAACCCAAGGAAACGCCAAGCCGGTTTGGTAGCTGTTGGGAATTTATCGAGAAATTGGAAAACCAGCAGCGTCGCAACCAATCCCGGTACCAATACCGCCAGGCTGCCTATAAACAAGCGACTATGAGATTCAGGGGAACGGACTATGGCCCAAGCGATATACGCTGCCAGGAACAGGAGCGACTCAAGCAGCCCCCCTTTCCAATGGATCTGCCAGGGCATCAACTTGCGCAAGAGTTTCTGCAATCCGACTTCCTTCATAATTATTATAATTATTATATCGCGTTCATTATCGACCAAAAATCAGTTCATCTCCTGTTATTTCGTTAAGGGGGACTCCGCCACAATGAGAATGTGGCTCCAGGAACTATAAGCTTCCCGGGGCTGGGTCAGCCTCGCTCGAATGGAATTATAATTTGAGCGCCAAGAAATATGAAAATTGGATAAGTTTAAAGGTATACTCATAGAATTTATGGGTAATGATTTGGATATTAATACCATCCAAGATGCAAATACTTCAAATTACCCTCAAGGATGATCGATGGCCAATAAACCTCTTTCCCCCATTGATGTAAATACTGCTGACAAAAAAGAGTTGGTCAAAAAACTCGGTATCTCGCCTCGTCTGGCAGATAGGATCATTGCCCTAAGACCTTATCAATCTGTTGATCAACTCAAAAAGGTATGGGGAATTGATCCAGGAACCCTGCAGCGCATCGTACTGGCTGCCGTTGTAAGTCAACCAGAAATCCCACCCGAACTTTCACTGGAAAGAATCCCCAATCCACCCGAAATCAATCCACTTAAAGAGAATGTCCAGGAACAACCAGCCGCCTCTCCGCAAAGCGCAAGTATAAAAAAAGAAGAGTTACTGCCTGCGAATGAGTTTGAAGAACCAGTCATTCAGCCCGCCATCCATATGCTCCCCAAGGTAATAAAAACCTCCTGGAAAACCAGTCTGGTACTGGTATTGATCCTTTTGGTGGGGGGCTATTTTCGATTCACGGGGTTAAACTGGGACCAAAATCATCACCAACATCCGGATGAGCGCTTTATCAGTATGACCGCGGATCAGATCCGCGGAGTCTCCGGGATCGAGGCTTATTTTGATACCCAAAGCAGTACTTTAAATCCGCTAAATTATGGCTCGTATACCTACGGGATGTTCCCGCTATTTCTCACCCACCTTGTCGCAGATTGGCTGAAAATGTCAAACTACAACTCCCTCACCCTGGTCGGTAGAGCCATTTCTGGGTTATTTGATCTGGCAGCGGTATGGATGCTTTTCCTGCTGGGGAAACGCCTGTATAACAGGCGAGTAGGGTTATTAGCGGCTGCTCTAGGCGCTGCAGCGGTTCTTCCAATTCAGCTTTCGCATTACTTCACAGTCGATTCTTTTTCTACCGTTTTTGTGATCGCGGCCTTCTATTTTGCCATTTTAGCAATTCCAATTAATCTCCCAGAACAGAAACTATCCCGATCGAACTTGATTTACTTTGGCTTGTTTGGTTTTATTGTAGGCCTGGCCGCAGCCTGCAAGATAAATACCCTGCCGGTTTTTGGCATTATTATCCTGGCCGGGATTGCGAAATTACTGACAAACTGGAAGAAAACCGGTTTTCGCCACCTCTGGGGGATAATTCTCTTTGGATGGGCATTGGCAGGCTTTTTTGCTTTCCTGTCGTTTCGAATTTTTCAACCTTATGCTTTTTCAGGACCAGGTTTCTTCGGAATCAGCCTAAACCAGAACTGGCTGAAGATAATTCAAGAAGTCACCAACCAGGTGGCAGGAAATTCCGATTGGCCACCAAATACTCACTGGACAGATCGTTCCATCTTTTATGCCTGGACCAACATGGTAACCTGGGGCCTGGGCATCCCTCTTGGCCTGGCAGGTTGGCTCGGTTGGGGCTGGGCAGCCTGGCGCATTTGGAAAGGTGATTGGCGCCGTCATTTATTACCTTTCGTTTGGGTCGGCGCTTATTTCTTCTGGCAAAATGCCCAGTTTTGGCGCTATATGCGCTATTTCATGCCGATCTATCCATTCATTATTCTATTTGCCGCGTGGGCCTTGATGGAAATTTTCGAGCGGACTCGCGAAAGCCGCGCCCGTCTGCTGGCCAATGGCACCAGGCTAATTCTTCAGTTCTCAGAATGGCGTCGCACCTGGAAGGGAGCGGCCGTGATAATTGCCCTGGGCATCGTCCTTATCGGAACTTTTATCTACGCGTTTGCATTTTCGGGTATATACAACCGCCCCATGACGCGCATCGCAGCGTCCAAGTGGATGCTGGCCAATATCTCCGGACCACTCAATGTGATCGTCGACTTTCCTGGGGGGAATCAGTCTTATCCGGTCTCCATCGGCGACCAACAGGTAGTTGCGCCTGGCGGGGCGGCCTCGACCAATGTCACCATCCTTCAAAATGGTACGACTTCTAAAATCACCACAGCGGATATTCGCCTGGTGGGTATGGATTTCTACTTCAACCTTGCAAAGGACGAATCCGACACGGAAATCATCACCCAGGGGAGATTAATAATCAATGATGACGATCAAAACCAATCGCAGGAAATCTCATTTGGGGATTTGAACCTGATAAGTGGAGAAACCTATTTTTTTTATTACAGCCTGCAAAATAGCAGTAAATTCTCCCTGTCAAACGTCACATTCCAAAATTCAGACGGGAGCGATTCTTCTTTATCGATCGATCTGAACCTCGGTTCCCAGGCGCCGGGGGAGCAGCATGGGAGCATTCCAATCACAGCGGATAAACCCATAACAATAAACCGGTTGGAAATCGGAAATTATCACCAGGAATTTTTACCATCCGAAACCACCCTAAAAGTAAGCCTGAATGAAGAGGGTAATGAAAATAATCCGCTCGGAGAAGCCTCGCAAACCCTCATTTTCACCCAGCCGGGAATGCAATTCTCGCCGACTTTTAATTTCTCCCCATTAATGTCGGTGCAAATAAAGTCTATCGAATAAACTATGAAATTTCTTCAGGAGCTCCGCTGCATCTGCTTGGAGAAACTTACACGCTGGAAACATCCTGGGACGATGCCTTGCCGTTGGGCGTGGATGGGATTAATGCCCTGGGTGGCATCTACACCCCCTTGAATTTGGAATTATACGAACCGGATACTCCCGCAAAACGAGCCTCCATGCTGGAGATCCTTTCAGAAAGTGATTACATCGTACTCCCATCCAACCGGGCATACGATGCCATGCCGAGGTTGCCATTACGTTACCCGCTTACGTTGAAATATTACCAGGCGCTGTTTGATTGCAACTGTGATGGTAATGGCCTGGAAAGCCGTGCTGCCGGGCTGGAAGCTCCATTTAAAAGCCCGCTTGGCTTTGATCTGGTTGCAACGTTCGAGAGCCCACCTTCTCTTGGCCCACTTGTTTTTCCGGATCAACTTGCAGACGAATCTTTTACCGTGTACGATCATCCCAAAGTCATGGTGTTCAAGAAGAACAAGGATTTTTCGATCGCCCGGGTCAGTGAGCTCCTAAACAGCGTCGATTTGAATCAGGTGATCTTCCAAACTCCCAAGCAATATGCCCAAGCGCCTACTGCCTTGCAACTTCCTGCCGACCGACTGCTAGCACAAACAAACGGCGGCACTTGGTCGGCCATGTTCAACCGGGCTGCACTAATAAATATCAATGATGTGTTCGCCGGGGTTGCGTGGTATGTATTGATATTCTTCCTGGGATTACTCGTCTTCCCGTTCGTTTTCAGCATCTTTTCAAGGCTACCAGATCGCGGCTATCCTTTGATCCGGATAGCTGGATTGATCCTGATCGCCTGGATGCCCTGGCTGTTGGGCAGCCTGAAATTAATGGCATTTTCCAAATTGACCATATGGCTGTGCATCATACTGGTTTTAATTCTCAGCGCCTTAGCCGCATACCACCAGCGAAAAGCTTTATTAGAATACATCCACAAGCGCTGGAAGTATATCCTGGTGACGGAAGGGATTTTCCTGATCCTATTCTTGATAAGCCTGTACATCCGGCTTGGCAATCCGGACCTTTGGAATCCCTGGCTGGGCGGTGAAAAACCGATGGATTTCGCATTCTTCAATGCGGTCCTGAAATCGGTATATTTCCCGCCTGAAAATCCATGGTTCTCAGGACATACCATCAACTATTACTACTACGGATACGTGCTCGCGGCCATCCCGACCAAACTGCTGGGAATCATTCCGTCAAAGGCCTTTAACCTTATTTTGCCATCTTGGTTTTCCATGACCGGAGTTGGAGTATTCAGTGTTGGTTACAACCTGCTGGCTGGTCTCCAAAAGGCACCGAACCAGGGCGGAACGGACTTGACCTCTGCGGATGCACAGCCCACTGCTACTCCAAGCGGAAAACCAGGCCGCTCGTTTAAAAGGTTGCCTTACCTGGCGGGCATTATCGCTCTGGTGGCAGTATTATTCTTGGGGAATCTATACGAGGTGCGTATCTTATGGGAGCATCTACCGGAAGCAGCTGTCTCGGAAACCTCGACTGCCTCTTTCGGCGACCATGTCGGCGCGGTTATCGGGGGCGCCATCCAGGTGTTAACCGGACAGTCTGGCCTGCCGGGAGGAAAAAGTCTGTGGTATTTTGACGCAACCCGTCCGATCCTGCACAATGGGCCCGACACCCCGATCGCAGAGTTTCCATATTTTACGTTCTTGTATGGAGACTTGCACGCGCACTTGCTGACAATGCCAATTTATGCGCTGGCCCTGGGCTGGATATTAAGTTTACTTTTATTACCTGCTTCCGGCAGGAAGTGGTCCCAACGAATAATCAGCCTGATGGCTGCAGGGTTGATCTTTGGCAGTTTCCGTGCATCCCATACCTGGGACTTTCCAACCTTCGTGGGAATGGGGGGATTGGTGATACTTTGGGATGCCTGGCGATCAAGGACCGGCAGCCTCAGGCAGACTATATTGGTCATCCTTGGGTGTGAGCTGGCCTTCGCAGGGCTGTCAGTTGCTTTCTACTGGCCCTTTACACACTGGTTCCATACAGAGTATGTTTCCATAAAGTTTTGGGATGGTATTCGGACGCCTCTGATCGATTATCTATTTGTATTTGGTTTGCCCCTGTTCGTGATGATCAGCCTGCTCGTCCAAGACATGTCTTCCAACTTGAAAACAGGCTTCCAGCAATGGATTTCCGCAATCAAACAGGGAGATTTCTCCAGCAGCTGGTATATGAAGCGATTTTTAATTTTGTTGTTATGGTTTGTCATTACGGCTGTGCTTTGGATGGCTGATTACCAGGTCCTGGCTCTTGGAATTCCCCTCCTGATCTGGATTGCAACTATATTCTTTTCCAAACGTGAAATGACGGCACTGCGGCGGATCACCTGGATCCTGTTCGCCATCGGACTATCCATTACCTTATTCGTTGAGGTATTTGTTTTGAATGGGGATACCGGTCGCTCGAACACAGTTTTCAAGTTTTATATCCAGGCCTGGTTTATTTTCGGCCTGGCTTTAGGCCTGGGACTAATTGAATTATTTTCCGAATTTGTCCATTGGCCCAAAGCGATTAAATATGTTTGGGGACTCGGATTGGGAGTGTTGTTCCTGGGTGCTGCCAGTTATGCTTTGATCGCCACCGGCCAAAAAATGACCGACCGCTGGCCAGACATTCAAAACCCTCCACATAGCCTGGATGGCGCCGCCTTTATGCTTGGGGACGCCAGCAACCCAGCCGGAACGGAACCTGCCATCTACAACGACGATAATCGCCTGCTTAATCTAAGCCATGATTACGCCGCCATCGTTTACATGCAAGAGCATGTCAGCGGTAGCCCTGTAATTGTGGAAGGCCACACCGAAGAATATCGCTGGGGTTCGCGCTTCTCCATTTATACCGGCCTGCCTTCCGTGGTCGGTTGGAGTTGGCACATCCGCCAGCAAGATTCTCTCCTGGATGGCGCCATTATCGATAAACGCATCGACGAGGTAAATGATTTTTATAACACTGGGGATATTCAGACAGCCCGGGCTTTCCTACAACGATATAAGGTGCAGTATATTGTCGTTGGCGATCTCGAGCGCGCCTATTATGATCCGGAAGGGATCGCTAAATTCCAGAATATGGTGCAGCAGGGATTGTTGCAAATCGTGTTTGGCGACAATACACCTAATTCAACCACGATCTTCAAGGTTGTAAAACTATAAAATGACGCCGTAAAGTCGTATTGTTTGTTCCAGAGTTTTTATGGATACCCCAAAAGTATAGAAGGCGGCTCTGGCGTGAGCGCCTCTGCAGGTATTAACAATAAATTTTCTTGCGGTGGCTGCCAGTATAAGAATACCCCATTAGCGCCTCCCGATTGGAAATAATCCAGTTCAATTTTGTGTTTGCCAGCATCCATATAGATGGTTGTGGAAAAGTTATTGGGTTGAGAAGGGGTTAGCGCTTCACCCACCACGGAATCATCTATCAACAACCGAACCCCGTCGTCTGCCCTTGCCAAAATGTTATAGTCTCCTGATACAGGCGCCGTCAAAGTACCTTTATATTCAATACTAAATTGACCGGATATGGGTTCTATGTCAGGCCAGGTGGCGCCAATACATGCCACGACCTGTGAAAATATGGGCTCACCCTCCCAGGAGGCATTCCCATAGAAATAAGCGGTTAACCCCTGATTGAGTACTGCGTGCCGAAAAAAAAGCTCCGAAGGGACAGCCGTTTCCATAATATCGGGACCAGACCAGTTTAGAAAATGTATTTGGAATGAACCACTTTGGACAACCTGGATAGGGTGCAGACCGGCGTAGAGCCACTGTCTGCCATCCCAGTGTTTCCCATCCAGCGTGATGACTGCATCCGGGGAAGACAGGAACTGGTAATCCCCACTTTTCTCGACCCGAAGATAGCCTCGCCATTCTACTCGATCTTAAGGCCATTTCCCATTACCGTATCTTCAATATTTACAACCGAATTCTCGATAATCTTGCCATCTAGGTATGAAAATTTCACGGTCAAACCATCAACAGATGCCAGCTCCGCACCGGGCACTTCTGCCAGAGTGTATTCAGGATTATTGTCAACGCCAATGATGAGATGGACATCCGCATGGGGATAGTAAGATAGGATATAGTTATTCAGGCCAGGATAATCAAAACCCAGGATAATTATCGCATCCTTCCCGTCACCGGCAATCGGGAAATCTGTCGCGGGATGGATGATATGGATGGGCGGATTCTCAAGATCAGCTTTCCCGCCGTGGTCCATTTGCCATCCCCACAATAAGAAACGAATAATCGATGAACCATACACATCCGGACTAACGTAGATACTTTTACCAGCCCCTAGACCCGAAAGGATGATTTGTGCCTGGCGGGTATCATAGGTGCCAAAAGCAGTTATGACGCTAACGTCTGTTGCTTGGGGACCAAAATATATAGTGCTGTTCCACAAAGCAGAAGCAAATATACAGCATAGCAGTATCCCGATAGGTATCTTCCTGAAATTCCGGGTAAAAAATGAATGAATATTATTCCCAACATTGGGTAATGAAATTTCCGAAATTGCACGAGCATACCTTGACAGAATATCTCCAGAGATCAGAGCAATTGCCGGAACCACCGTTAATGTCCGGTAGGATTGCGGAGACTCCAGACTCATGCTGAAGATGCCTCCTGCTAGGCCGGCCAATAACCATATCCACAGCACACCCCTTCGCCAATCGCCTAACCTGAATAGTCCATAGCTCAAGCCAATGATAAAGAATAACCCGGTGATTGGATCCAGTTCGGCTTCGCCGGGAAGGTTGTGCCGGCCGTTAAGATCACCATTTGCAAAAAAGAAACGGGCGTGATCCACAAGATTGCTTGTCAGCGGAGCCAGGCTATGCGCTTGTTTAATTTCATTAAAAATACTTAGTTCACCTATCCTGAAAGAAAAAGTGGCTGGATCCTTGATATATGTAACCAGCACTGGTGAAACGACCACGAACGAGGCGATAAAGAATATCAGCAAGCCTTTCCAATTCCTCCGGATGCTCTCGACCAATCCAGCTCGATCAATAACAACCCAATAAATCGCAAATAAAAGCAGTGAAATTAAACCCAACCGGCTGCTTAAATAGATGTAAACCATAAACCCGCTGGTTAATCCCCCCAGGGCAAACAATATGGCCCGACGCTCCCTTAAACCACGAATCAGGAAATAGAAGGCCAGGACCAGAAACAATGGCACGGTAGCTTCATTCCACCCCCAACGGCTCATGGTCATATGCCAGCGGTTGAACGCCAGGAAGCTCATTGCGGTCAAGCCACCCAGAGGTCCAAACATATATCGTCCCAATGGATATATCGCAAGCACAGTCAGGAATGAAGGCAGGATTGAAATTAATTTGAGTGTATAAAAATGCGCTCCGAAAATTTTGATCATCAAAGCCATATAGTAAATGAATCCATTTGGGGTTCCATACCAGCCAGTCGCGAATGGCGATACATGAGACCCTGACAATATTGCCAATGCATCAAGTCCGCTATTTGTTTCATCAGACCAAATCCCCGCGGGAATACGATTGAGATTATAAATTCTTACCGCCAGTGCCAGACACGCAATCACCCCGAATGCAATTATCTCCATGCGATGAGATGTGACCAATGTTCCTAAAGTAAAAGGATCCTTCGCTGCATAAGGACCAGAAGAATTTGAGCCAGTTTGCCGGATCAGGACGGACCCAACAATAACCAGGGCAATTGCCATCAACCAGAGCATGAGAGTCCCATCCCATTGCTGATAATTGGGCCATAACTTTAATGCCACAAAACCAACCAAAAGAACCGAGAGTCCTAATAAGCTAAAGCCCAAAACTCGACGAACCAGACTTGTCTGGAACTGCGTTGATAAGGTGGCTTCTTCCGTTAAAATATTATCCGGGAACCACTTTTCCATGCGGAATAAAAGATATCCCCCTGAGATCGCCAATACAACAAGAGCAACCCAGAGCCAAATACTATAGATAGAACTATCCTGGAGAGCACGGATAGCTATAAGGTCAATTACAGTTAATAAGAATATGACTGTGAGGGAGGCAAGTTCTGCAAAACGAGACACTCTGGATGCCATGCTTGATTTACCTCCAGCCACCGCTTCCTGATTAATGCGAAATATATTCAGTTTCAGGGATTAGGGCTTGGGAGGGAACGGCAGTTTCATCCTGACCCGCTAGCTGCCAGTTAAAACCAACGCGCTGCCTCCACCTGCCTGGAAATAATCGATCTGGATCGGGTGATCGCCAACAGAAAGGTCGACGGTAGCCTCAAAATCGTTCGGCTGATCGGCTATCAGGCCCTCTCCGATCAGCTTGCCATCCAGCGTCAAGCGGGCTCCATCGTCTGCGTGAATGATCAACCGATATTCACCCGGTTCCGTCACTCTTGAAATAACCCTTAAACTGCGCACTGAACTGGCCGGGGAATGGTTCCAGGTCTGGCCAGGCCAGATGTAGGAAGGGGGTATTTTTGACACAGACCGGGGCACCCTGCCAATTCGTGCCGTGATAGTAATATCCGGTCAATCCATTCTGCGGAGTGGGGGTATGGAATAATACCTGAGCTGGAACTCCGTCTGTCTGGCCATCAGGAAGGGTCCACAAAAGCTGCGCCTGGGTATTGCCTTGCGGGTTATTTTGTGCAACTTCGATTTGATGTAATCCACTGCACAGGAAGCGATCTTCCGCCCAAGGTTGCCCATCCAGGGTGATTTGGAGGTTGCCAACGCTGGCAAAACCATAAGTCCCGCTGTGATTTACCTGGATACTACCGCTCCACTCAATCCTGGAAAGCTTGGAAGTTGACGCAGGGGCTGCAAATTTAACAGCAGTTCCTTCAAGGGTAGTGCCATCCATGGCAGTAGCCCGAAAATTCAGTCCTCCGATTGCGGTAAAATCCGCTGCGGGGATGTATGCGCGAATATATAAGGGCAGAACACCCGCCCAATATACTTCTTCGACCTGAATATCCGGATAGTAAAAATGGAAATAATCCATTTCTGAATTGTAGATCGTGTCGAGTAAAAAGATAGCGCCTTTATCCGGATTAGGGATGGGTAACATATCTTCAGGGCGTATCATATAATAAGGGCGGTCATCGAGAGTATTCTTACCGGTCTCTTGCATCTCAAACCCATACACCAGGAAACGTACTTGTGAATAGTCATAGAAAGAAGGGGATAAATAGATTGGCGTGCCAGTTTTTAGAGCGTCAATTACATCATGCGCTACGCTATTTTCCGTTAAGTTAAAACCGGCCTGGTAATCAATGGAATTCGCTTGACGCCCAAAAAATGTCGTAGATTCCCATACCGCTGAACCAACCAGCCCACAGGTAAAAAACGTGATCCCTAATAATTCAAATGTAATTGCCGAACCACGTTGAATCTTTTTGAGCATACCGGCTGGATTCACCCGGAACCCACCGCGCAGAATGCGCGACAAGACATCGGCCGCAAAAAGTACCACTGCGGGTAGAGCCGTCAACGTGCGATAGGATTGTGGAGATTCGTGACGCGATGAAAATACTCCTCCCACCAACCCAAATAACAACCAAAACCACAATAGCCCGCGCCGCCGGTCACGCAAACGGAACAAGCCATAGCCCAATCCGATGACGAATAATAAGCCGGTAAATGGATCCGTTTCAGGTTCGTTAGGTAAATTGTGTTTGCCCTGGTGGTCGCCAACCTGATGGAAGAAACGTAACTGATCTTCGATATTCTGCCAGAGGGGTTGGAGATTCCCTGCTGCTTGCGTATCCCTAAAGATACTGATTTCATCCACGCGGTTTACGAAAGTAAATGGCTCGGTGATGTGGGTGACTGCCAGTGGCGCGAAGGCTACAATGCCGGCAAATGCGAAAAGAGCAATTCCTGCTATATTTCGCTTGAAACTATTAATTACCCCGGCCGGTTCGGCTAAAATCCAATAAAGAATAAACACGCCTATCGTGGCAATTGCCAACCGGCTGCTCAGATAAGTGTACAGCATCAACCCACTGATCAAACCACCGATCATGTAATCGATCAAACTTCGTTTACGCAACCCACG
This sequence comes from uncultured Chloroflexia bacterium, assembly GCA_963814135.1. Taxonomy (GTDB): domain Bacteria; phylum Chloroflexota; class Anaerolineae; order Anaerolineales; family Villigracilaceae; genus UBA877. The sequence goes on from CAWFBZ010000008.1 coordinate 1,309,502, forward strand.
GATCAGGAAAAATATCGCCAGGATCTGAAAGAGCGGAACGGCAACTTCATTCCAGCCCCAGCAACTCATGCTGAGATGCCAGCGGCTGACTGCCAGCAATAGCATGGCCGACAATCCTCCAACTTGACCAAACATTTCGCGTCCCAAAGGGTAAATTGCTAATACGGTGAGAATTGCCGGTATTAGGGAAATTGCTTTTAATGTATAATAATTGGCTCCAAACAATTTTATCAATAATGCCATATAGTAAATATATCCATTCGGAGTGCCATACCAGCCGGTCCCGAAGGGAGAGGCATGATTGCCTTGTAGAATTCCCAGAGCATCCAGGCCTGCATTGGTTTCATCAACGTAGATTCCAGCAGGTATCTGGTTCAACCGGTATGCCCGCAGGAAGACTGCCAGGGCGGCAATCCCAAGAAATGCCACGACCTCCACCCAACGCGGTATTACAAAATCTGCACGGTCGCTGCCAACTATTGTTGCGGAATTCGGATAATTAGGGTTATTCGATTTATTTTGACCGCCAAGTAATATTCCACCAATGACCACGAAAAATAGAGCGCCAAGCCATGGCAGGACAGTTCCATCCCATTGATGATAATCCGGCCAAAGCTTGATCACTACCCAGGTAGTTAATAAAGTCGCCATCGCTAAACATGCCAATCCCAGGCGTTTTCGAACCACTGATCCGGGGTCCACAAGCCTTGGGAGCGCTGATCCTTCCGGCAACCAGGCATCCATTCGAATCAGTGCATATCCCCCCGAGAAACCCACCACCACCAGCAGGATCCAAAAGATTGACCCACCCTTCTCGATCACCGCGGGTTGGCGTAATTCGAATACCACCCACCCGCCGAATATTAATATTACGATCAGGAGAATGTAATCGAAAACTCGAGAATGAATTGGGAATTTAATAAATTTCTTCATTTCACATGAACCCGTAGATCAAAAAACGCTCTAGACCCAGATGCCTAATTTAAAAGGGCCTGCAATTCACTTGAAAAAGATTATTACCACAATTCCACATCTAAATAAATTTGCCATCATTTTTTTTCAAACTGGGTGAAATTTTTGACAGAGCTTTTTAAGTTTAGCATTGTTTTTACCATTCTGCATATATTTTCGCAATTAATTTTCTCAAACCCAATTATTCTGAAAAGTTTTCACCATCCCGATTAAATCGGATAATTTTCTTGAATATTTAGGGGGAAGTTATGCCAAGCGATTATGAATTGGATTGTCAATATTTTTCAGAAAATGTAGCCGTTATACCGCCCTCGTCCTTTCTATTGCCACCTATAACAAATAATGATTTGTTGGATCCTTTTATGCCGATCACCAGTTAGACGGCTCGTCTGCCCTTACGCGCATTTATCCATGAAGCGAATTCATCTTGAGTCAACTAAGCGGATCGAATAGGCTATACGCAAAGCCCTATTTATTGGACTCCTAAGGCTGCAGACCGGGAAATCGTGCCTCAAAAAGTGCTTCCCCCACAGGGAGGCTCGCAGTGAATTAATCCTTGTTAAAGTAAAAAAACTTCGCTGGTGGATAAATCCCATTTGAAGACGCAAATAAATAAAACAGAGACCTGTGCCACCAGCATGCAGGCCTTCTGTATTTTTGTTTGGTTTCAACAAACCTATTTTCCCTTCACCAATGCGAATGGGAAGTCCTGTCTAGGTCCAAATCACTTCCCCATTCCAGATAAACATATCATTCCAGATTATCACATTCCCATTCCACGCAAGTTTCTTATTATCCAAAATATTAAATCCATTTATGGGAGGCAATGTGGGTACCAGTGTAGGCGTATTGGTATGGAACGGTGTCGGAGTATAAGTAGGCGTGCGCGTAGGAGTGGAGGTGGCGGGAGCCTGTGTCGGTGTTCTAGTCGGTGTCCGGGTCGGCGTCGAAGTTGGCGTCGAAGTCGGCGTGACCGTCGGCGTAGGCGTGATGGTGAAGGTAGGGGTCCGCGTCGGTGTCCGGGTCGGCGTCGAAGTCGGCGTCTGTGTCGGCGTGCGCGTCGGCGTCGGCGTGATGGTGAAGGTAGGGGTCCGCGTCGGCGTCCGGGTCGGCGTCGAAGTCGGCGTCTGTGTCGGTGTGACCGTCGCCGTAGGCGTGATGGTGAAGGTAGGAGTCCGCGTCGGCGTTCTGGTATTGGTCGGCGTTGGTGTAATGGTGAAGGTTGGCGTCCGCGTCGGCGTCCTGGTAGGAGTAGGAGTTATTGTTGGTGTGGGCGTGATGGTAGGGGTTGGCGTTATCGTCGGTGTTCTGGAAGGCGTAAATGTCAACGAAGGAGTATAGGTCTGCGTGGGTGTGTTGGTAATGGTTGGAGTAGGGGTGGCTGTGGCCGCGTCAGGGGACCTGGTTACGGTACAGCCATTACCGAGATGCACAGTCAACCCAAAACCAGTGCCGGCGACCGGGATCGGTTGCGTATCGGCTTTGTTAAATCGGAAGAAAAATGATACGGAACTATTAGCGTTCAGGGGATAGGAAGGAGATCCGTCGTTCCAATTTGAGGGTGAACTATTGTCAGTGTCTGTGGACAAATCGACGCCATTGTACCTGATTAAATTGACTGCCTGGTTGTATGCAGAGGCAGCGTCTTCGTATTGCGACCAGTCAAAGCTGAGGCTGGAAATCCAGGTATCCTGGTTGTGGTTGATGATATAAATTGTCAGTCTGGGTTTGCTATTGTTATAAGTGATGGAAAAATCGCCGAGGGAATAAGCTTCACAATCCGGTGTGGGCGTCATCGTCGGGGTCGGGGTTTCTGTGGCGGTGGCAGTGGGCGTGGGAGTATCGGTAGGAGTAGGGGTATCGGTTGAAGTGGGCGTCTGGGTTGGAGTTGGCGTATCACCTGTATCGCGATTCCCGGTATAAGCCATCATGCGGGCTGTGCGGAAGGTTTCGACTACGCCAGTCTGGGTGGAAGACAGGTGGGTCATTAACCAGGTCGTGCTATCGCCACCAAAAATCGTGAGCAATTGCAGGAAAGGCGTGATAAAGGGGTGGTTAAAATCCACGGTCACCGAGACGGTATCGCCAGGCCCGCCGGCGTCTTCCTGGTGAGCGCTTGTGGAACGTAGCTGGCAGTCTGCATACTCGGTATTCGATCCGGTCACGCCAGGCAGTGTCCTGAATTTTGTCGTATTGGTTCCATCTATCAGTCGATCGGAACAAATGGTGACAATGATATAACCGGGTTCGTGCTGCGAGGCGCTCGCATCGACCAGCAAGCCAGCCAGATAGTGGTTGGCGACATCATGAATGGAAGGAAGCCGGGCGTCGTCTTGCATGCGGTTGGTATCTGCCTGTGCCAATATGACATCCGTCAGAATTGAACGGCAATCGGCCTCTTCACAGTAGGTTGGGTTATATTCACCAGTAACTGCATAACGAACCGCCTGACGGGAGATGTTCTAAATCAACAACCAGGCTGAAAACAACAATGAGAAATCAACAACGGCGAACAGGAGCATCAATAGGACCGGCGCAGCCAGGGCAAACTCGACCATGCCTTGCGAGCGACCAGCGCCCGCCCAGTGGCGTTTTCCGTGGATTTCGAAGCGAATCTTTGGAGCGTCCATATCCATCTCTCCTAACGAGCCAGTCGGGTGGCGATATTGGTACCGATCGAACGGAAGATCCGCTGTAAATCCGCCGGGTTGGTCGTGTAATAAGGTTGACCATTCCCGATCGCAGCCGCGTAATTCAAGAAAATCTTACCGATGCCTTCACCGGTCACATTGGGGTTGGGGAAACTATAAGGGTCCACGAAGGAGGAGGTGTAATTATCGACCTCAGTGCCTAAACCAATTGTATACATCAATGCGCCTTGTCCATAGGGAGCTTGTCTCCCAACAAAATCGGCCATGTCATAAGCATAATCAGCGGCATCATAATCCGGATTAGCAGATCCATCCGGGAGCGTAGGTTTCTCCCGTAGTGCCGGAATTGTCTCATGCGCCGGATCGGCCCGGTTGCAGATTGGAAGCGCCGGATCTAGCAAATAGTTCAACCAGGTGCTTTGGGGACAAAAATAGTCCATCGGGTCGCCGTTATTGTGCCCGGAATTCGGCACGCCATCCGTCAGCAGAATGACCACCCAGAGTACATCCTGTCGATCATCCTGGGCAAGTTGTTCCCCGGCATAGTACAGTCCGCCACCGATATTGGTGGTCGGATAAAAGCCCTGGGCTCCGAGAGGAGTGGTTGGGCAATAGGCCGGGCAGGAGGGACTGAGTTGCCCGGGTCCGTACACGCCAATGTAATTACTGGTTCCACCCGAATAGTCCGGTGTTGCCATACAACAACCGTCCCCATAGCAGCGGTCGGTTTGATGGATGAAGTCGGTCAGGTTATCTTGACTTCCACAATCGCCAGCCCATTGGCTCTCGAAGCTGCCTTCCCCCTGGTACACGGTTAGGGCCTTCAAAACGGTTTGTACATCAAGTGGATTGCCTCCGGATAAAAGCGGCAATTGTATTTCCGGCTCCTTATCAAATGTGACAATACCCATATAATCATAGGGTTGAATCAGAATATTGGAAAATTCTCTGGCAGCATTAATGACCGAATTGAAGGGCTCACAACCGCTTACATTCCCTTGCGGAGATTCTTGCGTATTACAATAGGATGGATCACGCATTGGATCGGTAAGGGGTAATTTGTTATATAGGTCTGTGCCATAAGTCATCGATTCGGAACGATCGATCACGAGGATAATGTCCAGGGAGGCGGCCTCGGAGGTGGCAGTGGCCGAGATCTGGGCGGTATCGATGCCAATCACGGAAAGGAAAGCCAGGTTCACATCTGCCGTAGCGCTGACTCGCACCAATTTACGGCGAGGATTGGTACAAAGCCGGGGATCGTCCGGGGTATTGTCGCAGTTTTGCACCGTGGTTGTCACATCATTGAAACCATTCAATCGGATGAATTCATCGGCAGAGCGGGTCAGGTCGGTGATTTGATAGCCCTGGCGAAATTGCAGGGCAGCCGAGAGCGCAGCCGCATCGACGGCACGGCGCAAGCGCGCATTACCGATGAATAGCAGACCCACATCGATGGAAAGTCCGATAATGGCAATAATAACAATAGCAGACAGGCCTACCAGCACCAATACCTGGCCGCGCTGCATTTTATTAATTTTTCGCTGGAGTTTTTTGAGTTTTCTTGGCATAGGATTAAGGGACCTGAGTCGGTTCGGAACCAGAGTTTGGCATGATCGAATAAACATAGATCGGGATTGGATCCGGCAGGACACTGGTCATTACCGGTAACTTTAATAACTGCGGGTAGCTGTAATAAACTTCAACCAGAAGCACACCACTATTCGGCGCACCCGTGTCCATGTGGTTCATAATAAAGGTGGTGCTCATCTGAGTCTGGCGGGGATGACAAGAAGACCAGGCTGAATTGCTTAAGTTTATTGGGATTGCTCCATAATTGTGCGTAAAGTAGGCTGCGAAATCCGCATAATGGGTGCACAGGCTCCAACCACTTGGATCTGCTTCCGGAAACCGTTTAATTTCACCGCCTGCCACGCTAAAAACGGAAACAATAATATCGTCTGGGTTGACCGGATTCAGAATAACCGGTGCCATCACCTCCGCAACCTTGGCAGCCGTCAAATAATAAAATTCCGGTCGGTCCCCTGTAGGTGCTCCCTCAGGATCCAGGTTAAAGGGAACGTTATTACTGGAATAACGAGCGGCTTCCCGGGAACCATCCAGCACGTGCAGGTACTGATTCAGCAGAAAGCCCATTTCCACCACCCCGGCCAGAATCAATCCCAGGAAGACCACTACCAATGAAAGTTCAACCAGGCTCTGTCCACGCGAAAGACGCTCAAAACGCTTTTTAGGTGTTTTGTCAATCAATCGGTGGAACAAGTGGAGTCGGATACTTTTCATCCTCATTATCGGAAATCTCAGCAGTGGAAATATTTTCTTCCAAATTTAATAATAGCAGTCTTGGACGCTCTAGTCAACACAAATGTCCCAATTGTAAAGCAACCCGGACGCAGTATTCACAGAATATGGACAAATCAGGCATTAAAATGCGCGGTATAATCCCGCCAGGCTGTCTAAAATTAATATGGAGGTGTTCCGATTTTAATTGTCATGGGAAAGCCAGCGCATGGTCCTGCAGTGTTTCGCAGGATGACGAGGATGAGGGTTCTCCGCCTCACGGCGGAGTTAATCCCGGGAATTAAACGCCGGGAGAAAATCGAAAGATCAGCGGATGCCCTCCGGGGAAGTAACACTCCCCGCAACCTTTCCCTCCAGGAGCAAATCCTGTCACAACACCCTCCGGGTAACCGGATGGACAAACCGGCAGGAAGTGGCAATAAGATGAGAAAAGAGAGAAGAGAGAAGAGAACAGTATTGAATCTCTACTAACTTCGCTTTGTTCTCACATCCAATAAATGGAGGGATCCCATGTGTGGAATCGTTGGTTATATCGGGCCGCGGGATGCGACGCCGATCCTTTTGAATGGCTTGAAGCGGCTGGAATACCGCGGCTATGATTCGGCCGGTCTGGCGGTGCTGGTGGACGGGCACATCGAAGTGCGGCGTGAAGCCGGGAAACTGAACCGTCTGGTGGAACTGGTCGATCAAGCGCCGTTGAGCGGTTCGCCCGGCATCGGACACACGCGTTGGGCGACCCACGGTGTGCCGACCGCCCGTAATGCGCATCCGCACCTGAGCGCAAATGCACGCGCCGTGGTGGTGCATAACGGCATCGTCGAGAACTTCCTGGAATTGCGGGCCGAATTGATGGCCGAAGGGGTGAAATTCGAGTCAGATACGGATACGGAAACCATCGTGCAACTGGTGGAAAAATACCAGGCGACCGGTCTCGACCTGAGTGAGGCCGCCCGGCGGACCTTCCAAACGATCCAGGGCGCGCACGGAATCGTGCTGATGTCGGCGGATGAACCCGACAAGATCGTGTGCGCCCGCATCGGAAACGCCGGAGGCGTGGTGATTGGGCTGGGCAAGGGGGAGAATTTCATCGCCTCCGATATCCCGGCCATCATGGACTACACGCAACGGGTCATATTCCTTGAATCGCACCAGATGGCCATCGTGACCCGCGATCAGGTAAGGGTGGAAACATTGACCGGCCAACTGCTGCAACCCAAGATCCATACGGTCAGCTTCGACGCCGCTGCGGCGCAAAAGGGCCAGTACCAGCACTTCATGCAAAAAGAGATCCACGAGCAGGTCCGGTCCCTGACCGATACACTGGCCGGGCGGGTAGACTTCCAATCCGGACGCGTACGCCTGCCCGAATTGAATCTGACCTCTGAGCTGGCTCGCAATATCCACAAAATCGATATCACCGCCTGCGGTACGGCGGCTTATGCCGGGATGGTCGGGAAGATTTTGATCGAAAAGATCGCCCGCCTGCCCTGCGAAGTACAGATCGGTTCAGAATTCCGCTACAGCGATCCCATTGTCGACGAACACAGCCTGGTATTGGCCATCAGCCAATCCGGTGAGACAGCCGATACGCTGGCAGCCATGGAAGAGGGCCGGCGTAAAGGCGCAACGCTCTGGAGCATTGTCAACGCGATCGGATCGCAGGCTATGCGCATCGCAGACGGCAGTATCTCGATGCAGACCGGTCCGGAAATCGGCGTGGCCTCCACCAAAGCCTTCACCGCCCCATTGGTGGACCTGTATATGTTGGCCGTACTGCTGGCAGACCTGCGCGGCACCCTGAAAGATGAAGAACGGCGGAAATTGGTGGCGGACCTGCGGCTGGTGCCGCAGCTGGCCAGCCGGGTGTTGAATACCGAACCGGAAATCAAAAAGGTCGCCCAGGCGCTCCGAAACGTTCGAGATTGTCTGTTCCTGGGACGGGGTATCAACATGCCGATCGCCTACGAAGGCGCCTTGAAACTCAAGGAAATTTCTTACATCCATGCCGAAGGTTACCCGGCCGGCGAGATGAAACACGGTCCGATCGCCCTGATCGACAAACACATGCCGGTGGTATGCATCGCCCCGAAGGATCCCTGGCATGAAAAGATGATCAGCCAGATCCAGCAGGCCAAGGCGCGCGGCGGCACGGTCATTGCGGTGGCGACCGAGGGAGACGAGCTGGTGGCCTCGATGGCCGACCACGTTTTGTGGGTGCCGGATTGTCCCTGGATGCTTTCGCCCGTGGTAACGGTCATTCCTTTGCAGATGCTGGCTTATCACATCGCCACGCTGCGCGGGCTGGACGTGGACCAACCGCGGAATTTGGCGAAGAGTGTGACGGTGGAATAACGGTGAGTTTATAAGAATGCATCCGGCCGGAAATACACCGGCCGGATGCATTCTTCTGGTCTATATTTGCAAATAATGGATTAAAATAAATCTCATCCCATGAGCATAATCAGGAGAAAATCGCCATGCCAACCAAGAGAGAAGCCATAAAAATCGCCAGGCGCCGGCGGGAAGCCCGCAAGAAAGCCATTCAGATCATTGCAATCGTGGTGGCCGTACTGGTTGTCGCGGCAATCGTCTGGAGCGTTGTCAGCTCGCAGGCTGCCAAGACAAATGCGTCTACTACCAACGCCGGGCCGACAGTCGCCATCATGCAATTTGCCACCCCGCCGCCGATGACGATCGACGTTAATAAGCAATATTTCGCGACCGTCAAAATGGTCAAGGGCGGCGAATTCGTCATGCAACTGTTCCCTGACAAGGCACCCGTGACCGTCAACAGCTTCGTCTTCCTGGCCAATAAAGGTTATTACAACGGAGTCACCTTCCATCGCGTTTTGGACGGGTTCATGGCGCAGACCGGCGACCAGACCGGGACAGGCAACGGCGGTCCGGGGTACGAATTCAACAACGAATCCAATGACCTGCAATTCGATAAGGCCGGCGTGGTTGCCATGGCAAATGCCGGACCAAACACCAACGGCAGCCAATTTTTCATCACGTTCGGACCCACTCCTTTGTCAGAAAGTGACTATACGATCTTTGGACAGGTTATTAGCGGGATGGACGTGGTCAACGGCATCACCCGGCGTGACCCAACTCAAAATCCCAACTTCACCGGTGACGCCATAGAAAGCATCACCATCAGCGAAAAATAAATCTCAGGCAGTGAAATAAGCAGGGATACTGAAATATTTCAGTATCCCTGCTTTTTTGTGTGAATTTCCTTTGAGAACTTCACTGCATTAATTACTTCATGAACTTGCACTATAATAGATTGCATATCCCTATAAATCAATGCACGGGAGCACAGCAATGCCTGAACAGGTTTCGAACGCGCCCCAGCCACTGAAGGCTGTCATCCTGGCTGCCGGGAAAGAATCTGACACGAGCGATGTCAAATCGATCCTGTTGCAGAATCTCGGCGACCGGAAGGTGATCGATTACGTCATCCAGAACGCCCTGCAACTGGTCGAGCCGGAAGACCTGTATATCGTAGTGGGGCGAGAAAGCGCCGAGATGCGCGCCCACCTGGGTGATTCTTATCAGTATATCTGCCAGGAGCGCCAACTCGGAACGGGCCACGCCGTGCTGCAATTGAAACCCCTGTTGCAAGATTACCATGGAGATCTTTTCATTATATACGGTGATACTCCGCTTTTCCGGATCGACTCCATCCGCGGACTGCTCAACCGGCATCGCCTGCGCACGGCGCGCCTGACGCTGCTGAGCGCCATGGTCAACCGGCCCTATCCCTATGGTCGCATCATCCGGGATGCCAAGGGGCAGATCGTGGACATCATCGAAGCAGCAGAAGCCTCTGAAAGCGTGCGCGCCATCCGCGAGCTCAACATCGGCGCATATGTATTCCATACCGACACACTCTTTCCAGCATTGGAACGACTGCCGGTCTCGCCTGAATATGGGGGTCTGCGACTGACCGATTGCGTCCACCAACTGGTCCGCTCGGGGTTGCTGGTGGAGAGCTACCAGACCTACGATCCGGATGAAGTACAGGGCATCAATACCCCCGCAGACCTGGCAAACGCCGAATTCATCTTGCAGAAGCGATTATTCCGCCCGCACCGTCCCGAATCAGAAGAGCAGGTTGCCTTCGGAACCGGCGGATGGCGGGCCGTGATTGGAGAAGGCTTTACCATGCACAACGTCCGGCGCCTTTCCCAGGCGCTTGCCAATGAGATCACCCGGCAAGGACAGGAGCAACGCGGCGTGTTGATCGGTTTCGACCGGCGCTTCCTGTCAGACCGGGCAGCCGAGACGGCCGCGGAGGTGTTTGCCGGGAACAACGTCCCGGTCACCCTGCTCTCGGAAGATGCGCCTACTCCCCTGGTCACCTATGCCACTGCGCTGCTAAATTCAGCTTACGGACTGGTATTCACCGCCAGCCACAACCCACCGGAATGGAACGGGTTGAAGGTTTTTCGCGGGGATGGATCGCTGCTGGTGGACGAGGAGACGCAGCAGATCAGCGCAGAGACAAACCGGTTGACTTCGAGCAATATCGTCAAACTCGACCTGGACCTGGCACTGGAAGCGGGCATGGTCAAGCGACGGGACATGACCAACGAGTACGTGGATGCGGTCGAGAAGCTGATTGACATGGATGCCATCCGAAAAGCCAACCTGCGGGTGATCGTGGACCCAATGTATGGTGTGGGCCAACTGACCCTCGGGATCGTACTGACCGAAGCTCGCTGCCGGGTGACATTCATCCACGAACGTCGCAATCCGCTGTTTGGGGGACGCTCTCCGGCGCCCAACCTGGAATCGCTGCGCCTGCTGGTTACCGACCTGGAGGAAGGTCATTTCGACCTGGGGCTTGCCACGGATGGAGATGCCGACCGGATCGCCATCATCGACGAGAAAGGCAATTATATTTCCACCAATGACTTGCTCCTGCTGGTGTATTGGTATCTGCACGAGGTACGCGGGCAGCGTGGCGGTGTGGTGCGCAACCTGGCCACGACGCATATGCTGGACCGCATGGCCGTAAAATTCAACGAGAAATGTTATCAGGTGCCGGTCGGGTTCAAGCACGTAGCCGCCAGCATGGTCGAGCACGACGCATTGCTGGGTGGCGAATCGAGCGGCGGTCTGACCGTGCGCGGCCACATCCTGGGTAAGGACGGCATCTTCGCCTGCGCACTGGTGGTGGAGATGCTGGCGCGCACCGGTAAAAAGATCTCCGAAATGCAGGCAGAAGCCTGGAAGATTGCCGGACGCCTTTACGGCCTGGAGGAGAATATCCCCGCCACACCTGAGATGCGCGTCGCCATCCCACGACAATTGAAAGAAGCTCCCATTACCGCCATTGGGGATTACAAGGTTCAGGCGGTCACCCATTTCGACGGCACAAAGGTCCGGCTCGAAAACGACAACTGGGCACTCCTGCGTTTCTCGGGCACAGAACCGGTCCTGCGCCTGATGGTGGAAGCCGATTTGCCCGAAAAAGCCCAGGAAATGATCGATTGGCTGAAGAAGTTTTGCTTAACAAGGAAGTAATCGCGAAGAATTTAACACTAAGGACACAAAGGTTTAAGGGAGTGAAAGAATGCATTACGGATATTTTGACGATCAAAATCGCGAATACGTGATCGAACGACCGGACGTGCCGGTCTCTTGGACCAATTATCTTGGCGTCAAGGATATGTGCACCGTAATTTCCCATAATGCGGGGGGCTACTCTTTCTATAAATCCGCCGAACATGGTCGCATCACCCGCTTCCGCCAGAATGGCGTTCCGCTCGATCGTCCGGGTCATTACGTCTACATCCGGGATGACGAAACCGGTGAATATTGGAGTGTATCCTGGCAGCCGGCCGGGAAGGACCTGAGCAAGGCAAAATATGAGTGTCGTCACGGCCTGTCCTATTCCAAGTTTTCCAGTGATTACCAGGGCATCCAGGCCAGCCAGTTGATCTTCATCCCGGTCGAAGAACCGGTGGAACTTTGGGACGTCAGGTTGCACAATTCCGGTGAAGAGACACGTAAGTTATCCATATTTTCGTACGTCGAATTCTCCTTCCATCACATCGAGATCGACAACCAGAACCTGCAAATGTCGCTGTATGCCAGCGGCTCCAGTTACGATGACGGCATCATTGAATATGATTTTTTCTATGAACCCTGGACATTCCATTACTTTACCGCCAGCTTCACGCCAGACTCGTTCGATTGCCTGAGGGACAGTTTCATCGGAGCGTATCACACCGAAACGGACCCCCAGGCAGTTACACTCGGTGCATGCTCCGGCAGTTCGGAGTTGGGCGGTAACCACTGCGGGGCACTGCACAAGCAGATCAAACTGGCTCCCGGAGAGGAGACCCGCCTGATTTTCATGCTGGGTGTCGGCAACCGTGGTGCAGGACAGGCGATCCGAACAAAATATTCCAATTTGGAGCATGTCGACCAGGCTTTTGCAGCCCTGAAAGACTACTGGCAGGGTAAGTTGGACAAATTCCAATGCCAGACGCCGAATCCCGGCTTGAACTCGATGGTGAACACCTGGACGCTTTATCAGGCCGAGACGTGTGTGGTCTGGTCACGTTTCGCCTCTTTTGTCGAAGTAGGTGGCCGGACCGGCCTGGGATACCGGGATACGTCCCAGGACGTCATGGCTGTACCCCACACCAATCCAGCCAAGGTAAAGCAACGCCTCGAGGAGTTGTTAAACGGCCAGGTACGGCAGGGATATGGGCTGCATCTCTTCGATCCGGAAGTATTCAAGCCACAGGAAGTCCGACTTCCAGACGTCAAACTTCCCACCGTGGTTCCCACTCCCAGCCCGGCCGATATCATCCACGGCCTGAAGGATACCTGCTCCGATGACGCTTTGTGGATCATTGCGTCGGTTTGTGAATACGTCAAGGAGACAGGCGACCTGGCATTCTTCGATCAGATCGTCCCATTTGCGGATGGCGGGGAGGGCTCGGTCTACGATCACCTGAAACGCTCGCTCGATTTTTCAGACGAACAAATCGGGAAGAGCGGCATCTGCCTGGGATTACGAGCAGATTGGAACGATTGCCTGAACCTGGGGGGGGAGAAAGCGCCATGGTATCCTTCCTGCATCACTGGGCGCTGATCAATTTCATCGAAGCAGCAAGTTTCTTGGGACGCGAACAGGATGTCGTGAAATATTCAAACATGGCAGAAAAAGTGCGACGTGCCTGCGAGGCTAACCTATGGGACGGGGAATGGTACCTGCGGGGATTTACCCGAAAGGGCATCAAGATCGGTTCCAAAGAAAACGAAGAGGGACGCATATTCCTGGAAAGCAACTCCCTGGCAGTTTTATCGGAAGCTGCCAGCCCGGAACACGGTCGCCAGTGCATGGATTCGGTCGACAAATACCTGTATTCGCAATATGGGATCCATCTGGTCTGGCCATCATTTTCCAAGCCTGACGACGATATCGGCTACATCACTCGTGTGTATAAGGGCATCAAGGAGAACGGATCCATATTCAGCCATCCCAACCCCTGGGCCATCGTCTCCGAATGCAAACTGGGGCGCGGCGAGCGTGCCATGAAATTTTACAATTCGACCCTGCCGTACAACCAGAATGACATGATCGAAATCCGCCAATCGGAACCCTATTCATACTGCCAATTCATTATGGGCCGTGACCACACGGCGTACGGCCGGGCGCGCCACCCCTGGCTGACGGGTTCGGCCGGTTGGGCTTACCACGCCGCAACCCATTGGATCCTGGGCATCCAGGCCTGGCTACGCGCATCTTGTGATCGATCCTTGCATTCCTCCGGATTGGAAGGAGTTCGAGATCACGCGCGAGTGGCGAGGAGCCACATACCATATCACGGTCAAGAACCCAGCAGGTGTTCAGAAAGGTGTCCTCGAAATGCGCTTGAATGGGAAACCAGTCAAAGGATGGCTGCCCCAGCAGACGTCCGGTTCTATTAATCATTGTCGAAGTGGTTATGGGATAATATAACCTTCCCCGGACTTCACGCCGGGGAATTATTTAAATCAGATGGGGTTAGCGTAAGAAATAAAGGATCCCGATCGTGCGTGGTCCGCAATGACTGGCAATCACACAGCCGGCTTGTGTAATACGTACGTCTTGCGGCGCAGCCAGGCGGATAATTTCGGCTTTTAAATATTCAGCATCTTCTTCTGATGTCGTGTGTGTGACAAAAACCCGTTCATTGTCGAGTTGATCCAGGTCGGCAGAAAAATCGTCCAGGAGCATTTGCAAGCCTTTCTGGCGCGTTCCATGTGCCTTGGCTTTGACGCCCAACGTTCCATCCGGACGGACCTGGATGATCGGATGGATCTTAAGCACGCTACCAGCAACTGCCTGGATAGCCGTGCAGCGACCGCCTTTATATATGTATTCCATGGTGTCGATTACGAAAGAGGTTGAAAGTTTAGGAGTGCACATATTCAATTCTCTTTCGATCTCCCCGGCGGAAAGACCGCGATCTCTTAATCCAGCGGCGCGCAACGCCAGCAATCCTACACCGGATGATAAGTTGCTTGAATCGATGACTTCTCACCTTGCCGGCCGGAAGCTCACCGGCAGCCAGGATGGCATTCTGGACGGTTGCAGACAGTTTTGACGAGATGCCGATAAAGACAATCTCACCCGATCGATCGAAGAATTCGATAAATTCACCGACCGAGGGAGCAGCGGTTTTCGGCAGTTCCCCATGTTTTTGGACCAATGCGAACAAGTCGCTTTGGTGGATATCCATCCCATCCCGATATGTTACCCCGTCAATCGTCACAGAAAGCGGGATTACCGGAATATCAAATTCGGTGGTAATCTCCACACCCAGATCTGAAGTACTGTCAGTCATGATGGTCGTCATTTTTTCTCCCTATAGCCTAATTGCTCCGCTGGAATATATCCGATATATTCATCCACGTAATTGATAACCATCCTGAATCAAGGACCCAAAGTTCCTTGACTTTGGAGGGGTTGTGATATTTACGAAAATGAACCTGTTAGTACTGCGTAAGGTTGGTTATACGAATGGCAACTGTAGGTCAGGCTGGATCCCGTCCCGCAACCGCGGGTTTTCGCACCAACTTTCCGCGGTAATATTAGATTGGATCCAGAAAAAGGAACCTGCAAAAAGGCGCCCCTTTCACGCTTGGCTGTAATTTCGCGGTTTGTTTTACCGGTAAACCAACCCACAGCTCAAGCAGGTATGCATCCATGCGACAAAGCTCGGGATAATCAGCGATGATGGCGGCATATGGGCAATGTCCCAGGATCACACGTGGACCGGAAGACCCGGCTTCCCAACGCGCCTGATAATGCAATTCATTCAACCGGTCGACCAGGTGTGCCAATCGAAGCGATAGAAGACTGGTTTGTTCGGAGGGGTTTTCGCCTGCCAGACGCTGCGCAATTGCGTGTAAAGCGGCCTCCCGATCGCGATCAGGGATATTCCTGATCCAGACTGTGAGCACGGCGCCTGCCAAATCGTCCAGTCCATCACCCAAAACCTGCCGGGAAAGCGAGTAAATGTTTTCGGGCCGTCCACGCCCCTCTTGCCGCTGCCCGATCATCTCGATCAGGCTATTGGATTCCAAGACCTCCAGGTGATGGCGTATATTTGCGCCGGTCATGGACAAGGCTTGACTTAATTCATGAACGGAGGCGGTTTGCTGCCTGCGCAGGTAATCCAGAATCCGCAATCGAGTGGTAGGACGCATGAACTTATTATACTATTTATGCAAATATATATTTTCATAAATAAATTGACAGTCCTCCATCCCAGCGCTATAATCGGCCCCTGTCTGACAATATAATTGAAAATTACTGACTATGGAGAGCTTTCATGGACTCGAAAGAATTAAACGTACCGGGATACGAAATTCCCCCCGAAATTAAAGGCCAGGTTGCCATTACCACGCTCGACCGCATCTATAACTGGGGCCGCAGCTCCTCGGTCTGGCCGTTGATGTTCGGACTGGCTTGTTGTGCCATCGAGATGATTTGCGCAGCAGCCAGCCGCTACGATTTGGCCAGGTTTGGGATGGAAATCATGCGGCCTTCTCCCCGCCAAAGCGACTTGATGATCGTCTCCGGTACGGTAACAAAGAAAATGATGCCCAACATCGTACGCTTGTATAACCAGATGCCTGAACCAAAATACGTGATGGCCATGGGCGCATGTGCATCTGGTGGAGGACCATTCAAGGAAGGCTACAACGTTGTATCCGGAGTGGACAAATACATACCTGTCGATGTTTACGTTCCGGGGTGCCCACCCACCCCACAGGCGCTTTTGAATGGTCTGATGAAGGTGCAGGAAAAAATTCGGGGTGAATCCATCAAAAATGCCCGCTGGTACACAAAAGGCCCGGATTCGGTCGAAATTCCCATTCCCCTGCTTGGCCCTGATTTGATCGATCCGCGCAAGATCGATGTGATCAGGAATGCCGAGAAAGCTTAAGAGGCGCAAATGGCTACTCCGGCACCCGCTCAAACACTCGACCTTTCGGCCCGTTTCCCCGACATTCTCACCACCGACTCACGCCCCGGGTATTCCGGCTGGTTGGTGGACAAATCTCACCTGCTAGAAGTTGCGTTAGCGCTGCGGGATGAGTTTGGCTATGATTACCTGTCTTCTGTCACCGGGGTGGATTATTTACCTGAAGAGATGATGGAGATCGTTTATCAACTCTACAAAACCAGCGGCGGACCGGGAGTAATGTTCAAAGTACAGGTGGCCCGCGTAGATCCGATTGAAGTACCTTCGTTGGTTTCCATTTATCCAGGTGCAGAATTCCAGGAGCGTGAAGCCTGGGATCTACTCGGAATCAAGTTTGTTGGGCATCCTGACCTGCGGCGCATCTTAATGTGGGAAGGGTTTGCCGGACATCCGCTGCGCAAAGATTGGCACGAGGCGTATTTCGAAGAAGAAGCCAAACCTTTTAAGGATCGTTGGCCGGACGGGAAACTGGTCATGGCGGAAAGCAAAAATATCTACGATGACAATATTGCCTATCCGCAAAGTTTCAATCCCGATAACCAGACCTTCGATCCCGAAAAGGCACTCTACGATTCCTTGCGAATCTACCAAAAGGACGAAATTGGACTGGATACCGATCATATCATCGTGAACCTGGGCCCCCAGCACCCCTCCACGCACGGGGTTTTTCGGGTGGCGGTCATACTGGATGGGGAAACGATTGTCAGCCTCAAGCCGGTTATGGGTTACCTGCATCGCAACCACGAAAAAATCGGCGAACGCAATACCTACATCATGAATATGCCCTACACGGACCGGCTGGATTACCTGGCGTCAATGAGCAATAACTTTGCGTATGCCTTGACAGTTGAAAAGCTGATGAAGATCGCACCAACCGAGCGCGCGGACTATATCCGCGTGATCATGGCAGAGTTGACGCGTATCTCCAACCACCTGTTCCTGATCGGGACTCTGTTGAATGATCTGGGCGCATTCTTCACACCTATGCTCTATGCGCTTGAAGAACGTGAATTGATCCTGGATATTTTTGAGGCAGTGAGCGGCAGCCGCATGATGTGCAATTATTTCCGTTTTGGTGGTGTCGCCCGCGACCTGCCCGAAGGCACACTTCAAAAGATCAAAGAGATCTCTTTCGAACGCCTGCCTCGAAAGATCGACGAACTTGACCGCTTTTTAAGTGAGAACGAGGTGGTTCGCTCACGTGGTGAAGGACAGGGTGTTCTATCCCCCGAAGATGCCATCCGTTATTCCGCTTCCGGCCCGTTCCTGCGCGCCTCCGGGATTCCATATGATCTCCGGCGTGCAGAGCCCTACAGTATTTATGATCGCTTTGAATTTGATGTTTGCACGCGCAAGAACGGTGATATATATGACCGAATGATGGTACGCTTTGACGAAATCCGCCAGAGTATCCGGATCATTCAGCAAGCCGCCAAACAGATCCCCGAAGGACCGATATTGTCGGTTAAACCGGTTTACCAGGTGCGCGTGCCTCCCGGCGAAGCGTACGGGAGGGTTGAAGGGCCAAAAGGCGAGCTGGGATTTTATATTATTTCGAATGGCAAACCGACCCCATGGCGTTATCATGTGCGCGCCCCATCCTTTGTCAACCTGACTGCCTTTGGGCCAATGTGTGTGGGCCAAAAGATCGCCGATCTGGTAGGTGTGCTCGGATCGGTCGATATTGTCCTCGGCGAAGTAGATCGCTAGCGCTTAATGGTATAAGGAGATATCAATGACTGAAATGTACGGCAAGGGTATTCTCAAGGGGTTAAGCGTCAGTCTCAAACGCTTTGTCGAAACCTACCTGGATGATCTAGCCTGGATCGGAAAACGTTATGGGACCGAAAAAGGCATTGCACATCGCTCTGGGAAAGACGCACGCGGAATTTTCACGGTGCAATATCCGGAAGAAAAACTTCCTGTACCGGAGGAGTTCAGGGTCATTCCATTCCTGGTCTACGACGAAGGGCCGAATGGTGAGAAGAAAATGTTATGCACTTCGTGCGGCATTTGCGCCAAGGTATGCCCCCCGCAATGTATCTGGATCGTCCGTTCCACAGATCCAGCAACGGGGCGTCCTATTCCGGACCCCTCAGAATTCTACATCGACGCGGATATTTGCATGAATTGCGGGTTATGCGCTGAATTTTGTCCGTTCGACGCCATAAAAATGGACCATGATTATGAGTTGGCATCCTTTGGGCGGAATATTTATGATATGGAGAAACTTTCCAAGCCAACCAAATACTATGAGAGCATCCGACCGGAAAACGCCAGGCGTGAAAATGCTGCCCGGGAAGCAAAGCAGGCCGCCCGTAGTGGCTCTGCAAAAGTGGAATAGAAAACCCTAATGTACAACCCCGAAACCGATCTCATTTTCCCTCCGCGCAGTTTACCAGCCATTTGTGAGCTCCGCGGGGAAGAATGGCGGAAGTTGGTCGACAAGGTTATCCAGGCAGGGCCGGAAAGCCTAGACCAAATGGCTTTTGTCCTCATGATGGCACGCATGAACAATTGCGTGACCTGCAACGCAAACTCCTACCGCGCTATGACCGGATGCACCACCTGTACCAGACAATCTCTAAAACGATTCCATGAATCTGATGAAGCCTTGGTAGCAATATACAAGGATGCCAGAGTAGAGGTCGTTCAATTCATTGAAAAGAAAACATCCACTCAGAAAGGTGATTCTTCCAGCCACCGCCAAGAATTTAAAGGAAAATATGTCAAATAATATCTCATCCGAATCCATTATGACTGCATTGAGCACAGTGCAGGAACCCGAACTTCATCGAGACCTAGTTGCACTTAATATGATCCGTGATCTTGAGATCAAGGGCGATACGGTAAACTTTTCAATTATGCTGACTACGCCTGCATGCCCGCTCAAAGGTAGCATCGAAAAGCAAGCCCGCCAGGCTGTTTTGAACATCCCGGGAGTCAAGCTGGTCAATATCCAGATGAATGCAAACGTTCCGAACGATGGTCGCAATCGGGGCCTGGTAAACGTTTCTATACGCAACGCTTTTGCAATCGCATCCGGAAAAGGTGGCGTAGGTAAAAGCACCGTTTCCGCCAACCTGGCGGTTGCATTGGCGCAAACCGGTGCGCGCGTTGGTTTGATGGACGCTGATATTTACGGTCCAAATATTCCAACCATGATGGGGATCCGGGATATCCCTGGGACAAAGGATAACAAATTAATCCCGGCTGTCGCATATGGAGTTAAATTGATCTCGATGGGTTTCCTGGTCAAACCAGGCCAACCACTCATCTGGCGTGGTCCCATGCTTAATTCCGCCATCCGCCAGTTCCTTGAGGATGTTGAATGGGGCGAGCTTGATTATCTTTTGGTGGACCTGCCGCCCGGAACCGGTGATGCTTCCCTTTCCCTGGCACAAATGTTGCCCCTTTCCGGAGCGGTGATCGTAACTTTGCCCCAGGAAGTCTCATTGGAAGACGCCAGTCGTGGGCTGAATATGTTCCAAACCCTGGATGTCCCCATTCTGGGTGTTATTGAAAATATGCGCGGCGACTTCTTTGGCTCTGGAGGAGGCGAAGACCTGGCGCGAATTGCCAAGGTGCCTTTCCTGGGAGCAGTACCCATGGATAGAGAGGTCAGGGTTGGAGGAGATACGGGAAAACCGGTTGTGATTTCACGTCCCGAATCTGAGGCGGCCAAGGCCTTGAAAAGCATTTCTGAACTGGTGGCGGCACGAATCAGCGTGGAAGCGCTCAGTCAAACCAATGCACCTGTCATCAGTATCGAATAGTTCCAGTAAAGCGCAGATCTTGGCAGGGAAACAAGACCCAAAAGGAAGTCTGCTATAATCATGAACATGCAACCTTTTATCGTAGGTATCCGTTTTGCAGATGTAGGGAAATCGTATCATTTCGATGCCAGCACCGAGCCCGAGATCAAAGTCGGTGATCGGGTCATCGTCGATACTTCGCGCGGAAAGCAATTGGGTGAAGTAGTACAACTTATTTCAGACCCAAAGCCTTCACCGGAGGGTTGGAAGGCTATAGAACGTATCGCCACTCCACGTGACCTTTTACTTCGCCGAACCTGGGCACAAAAGGAAGTGGAGGCGATGGTTTCTTGTCGTGAACGCGCCTCCCAATTGAGATTACGGGGAATTAAAGGTGGTAGCGGCTGAATATTCATTTGACGGGACACGTCTGACTTTCATGTTCAGTTCCGAATCTGAAGATAAAGCCGATCTCAAGTCTTTACGGCACGACATGCAAAAAAAATATCAACCTTCACAGGTTGAAATGCGCCAGATCGGTCCACGCGACATGGCAAAAATGTTGGGAGGCATGGGTGCGTGTGGCCTTGAAACAAGGTGCTGCTCTAAATTCTTGACCGAATTCAGCCCGGTCTCGATAAAGATGGCCAAAGAACAGGGAATTTCGCTGACACCTCAAGAGATCACCGGCATGTGCGGACGCTTACGCTGTTGCCTGGTGTATGAATATGAACAATACGCAGCTGCGCGCAAAGAACTCCCCAAGCGGAATAAAAAGGTGGTCACTCCCATGGGAGAAGGAAAAGTTGTGGACGTTTCGCCGTTGCTCTTCACCGTCCGGGTGGAAATATTAGGCACCGGAGTGCGCGAGTTCCAGCGCGATGAAATCCAACCGTGGGATGAACTGGAAGCCCTGCGTCGGAAATCTGAGCAACCATGCGAAAATTGCACTAAATCAGACGCTGAGAAGCATGAGCGAAGATAACCAAATAAATCCCGATGATTGGGAAACGCCCCAGAAAATCCTAGTGATTCTGGCGCACCCGGATGATCCCGAATTTTTCTGTGGCGCCACATTGGCCCGTTGGGCAAGAGCCGGTCACGAGATCCATTACTTCCTTTTGACCTGCGGTGACAAGGGTTATGAAGATCCGAACGCGAGCTCCAACCAGATATGCACCATCCGACATGTAGAACAAAATGCTGCGGCTGCCATAATCGGCGTGAAATCGGTCCAGTTTTTGGATCTGGAAGACGGTTATCTTATGCCCAGCATCGAATTGCGCCGTGAAGTTGTGCGCGCCATCCGGCAAACTCGCCCAGATATCCTGGTTACTTGTGACCCAACCCATCTATTCGCCGGTGATAATTACATCAACCATCCTGATCACCGCTATGCTGGCCAGGTGGTTCTGGATGCGGTTTTCCCGGCTGCGAACAATCCTTTCTTCTTCCCGGAGCTCATTCGGGATGAGAATTTACAGCCCCACCAACCCAATGAAGTTTGGGTTTCGCTCACAGGCAATCCTAACGTTATCCTGGACGTAACGGACTCATGGGAAATCAAAATTCGCGCCTTGAGAGAACATAAGTCCCAAATCGGCGACCCCATGGAGTTTGAAAAGCGAATGCGAGCCCGCAAATCAGAAAAAAGCACGGAAGAAAATGAATATTATGAAGAAAAATTCCGTGTGATCAAATTTCGGTAATTTTTGAAATATATTTTTCTTACGAAAAAACCAGATGGCAGATTTTCTATCAGAAGCACAATCCTTGTTCGAATATACGCAATCCATGCGCAGGGATTTTCACGCCAATCCGGAAATTGGGTTTCATGAAGTCCGTACAGCCAGCATTGTTGCGCGTGAATTGAATGGAATTGGCTTGGAAACCCACACGGGAATCGCCGAGACCGGAGTGGTTGCGGTGCTTGAAGGGGCAAAACCAGGACCGGTTTTGCTTCTGCGTGCAGATATGGATGCGCTCCCTATCCAGGAGGAAACCGGTGCGATTTATGCGTCCCGGAATCCAGGGGTAATGCACGCATGTGGGCATGATGGTCATACTGCCATTCTCCTGACTGTTGCCAAAATGCTGTATGCGCATCGCAAAGAGTTAGGCGGGACGGTTAAATTTGTGTTCCAACCGGCCGAAGAAGGCATGGGTGGGGCAGAAAAAATGATAAAAGCTGGCCTGCTTGAGGATCCCCACGTGGATATAAGCATTGGCCTGCATCTTTGGAATGAAAAACCTATCGGTTGGTTTGGTATTGCCGCTGGACCAGTGATGGCCGGGGCGGAAATTTTTAATATCAAGATTACGGGGAAAGGTGGTCATGCCGCCGCGCCTCACTTGCTGGTAGATCCGGTTCTGGCAGCCGCACAGGTCGTCTCAGCTCTCCAGGGAATTGTTGCCCGAAATGTTAACCCGATGCAGACTGCCGTCCTGAGTGTTTGTACCATCCACGGAGGCGATGCGTTTAATGTCATGCCGGCTTCTGTGGAATTGAGTGGCACAATCCGTACTTTCGACCCTGAAGTGCGCGCCCAGGTTTTACACCGGTTCGACCAGACCGTCAGTGCTGTCTCGCAGGGAATGGGTTGTCAAAGCGAAATTGATATTCAGCAATTAACGCCGGCGACCATCAACCAAAAGATAACTTCTGATCAGGTCCAACAGGTAGCAAAAATTCTCTTTCCCGATTCAGATATTGATCCAAGCAATCCGATCACGATGGGATCGGAAGATTTTGCCTTTATTCTTGAAAAAGTCCCCGGATGCTTTTTCTTCGTTGGTTCCGCGAATCACGAAAAAGGGTTGGACGCCAGCCACCATCATCCCAAATTTGATATCGATGAACGTGCACTCGTCAACGGAGCTGCACTGATGGCTGCAGCAGCAGTACAGTTGGTAAATTAACATTAAGAGTTAAAGCAACCGGTCGAAAGTTTCATTACTATTTTATATCGCTCCAGGCGGCATCCTTGCCGCCGAGGACGGCGGCTTGAGCAAAATATTTGTTAAATCATTTTCAGCGATTTACTTAGATCGCCAGGTTTCGCTCTTTTTGAATATTGTCTATGGATCAAATTCTTATCGTTCTTTATGAATGTGCATTTAAGGTGTGCGGTTGCAAATAAATCATTCAACCTGAACCGAAAGGAAGTTCAGGTAACAAAACTAAAGGAATCGCGACTCTGGGAGGTGTCATTCCGACATTCCCAATAAGTGTCCCTTGACCCAAACTAAAGATTGTTTTATTATCATTCTGCCTCAATTTGTCTAATTCCCTAGGCAATACCCTATTTCTGGGAGCTAAAATGCAGGAAAAAGTAGTTAATAATTTTTCGATAACCATCGCCACTATCAACGGATCCGGCTCACAAACGGCCAATGTCACTTTATTACGGGCACTCTTCAAAATGGGAATCCCTGTTTCGGGAAAGAACATGTTCCCGTCCAACATTCAGGGATTACCGACATGGTATAGCATCCGCCTAAGCAAGGAAGGTTTCATTGCACGCCGGGATGAACAGGAGATCGTGGTAGCTATGAATCCCGCTTCCTTTGCCAAAGACCTGGCGTCTGTGTCTCCAGGCGGAGCCTTCCTTTATTCCGATGATATTAAATTCCCCATTGAGCGAAAAGATATATCACTTTATCCCATGCCTACCAAGACCTTGGCGCGTTCTTCGGACGTTTCGCCCAACTTGCGCGACTATATCGCCAACATGGTCTATGTGGGTGTGTTGGTGCAATTGCTTGGCATCAGTATGGAGGCAATCCAGCAGGCGCTCAATTTTCATTTTAAAGGCAAGGAAGGACCAATCAACTCCAATCTTGGTGTGATCCGCGCCAGTGCTGAGTGGGCAGAAGAGAACCTCAAGAAGAGTGATCCCTATTTTGTAGAATCGCTTGATATGACCGATGGGATGATCATGGCAGATGGCAATACTGCCGGAGCCTTGGGTGCGATCTATGGAGGCGTACAATTCGAAGCCTGGTACCCAATCACCCCGGCATCCAGCCTGGCAGAATCGCTTAACATTTATTTACCCCAATTACGTCAAAACGAGGAAAACAAGCACACCTACGTTGTTATACAAGCGGAAGACGAAATTGCGGCTATCGGGATGGCAATTGGTGCGGGTTGGGCTGGTCTGAGATCGATGACTTCCACCTCAGGACCGGGGATCAGCTTAATGGCAGAATATTCCGGATTAGCCTATTTTGCAGAGATTCCGATCGTTATTTGGGACGTCCAACGAGTTGGTCCTTCAACCGGTTTACCCACTCGCACTGCTCAGGGCGATCTGATTGAGGCGTATTTCCTCGGTCATGGTGATAAACAGCATGTCATCCTACTGCCTTCTTCGGTAAATGAATGTTTTGAATTCGGGTGGAAAGCTTTCGATCTGGCAGAGCGTTTGCAGACGCCGGTCTTCGTCCTTTCAGACCTCGATTTGGGCATGAATCAATGGATGACCCAACCCTTCGTTTATCCAGCCGAACCCATGGATCGAGGAAAAGTTTTATGGGAGGACGACCTGGAAAAATTGGGGGGTAAATGGGGAAGATACAAAGATGTGGATGGCGACGGCATTCCTTACCGGACAGTAATGGGGAACCGGCATCATAATGCTGCTTATTTCTCCCGCGGGACCGGCCACGACGAATACGCACATTACAGCGAAGAACCCGCGAATTGGGAAGCCAATATGCTTCGATTGAAGCATAAATATGATTTCGCCCGTACTTTAGTCCCAAAGCCGCTTATCGAAACAATGCCAGGTGCAAAAATCGGGATCATCGCCTATGGGTCCACCGAAGCAGCTGTGCATGAAGCCCGGGTTATGATGGAACAGGCTGGAGGTCCAAAAAACGATCTTTTGCGTATGCGGGCACTGCCATGCACTCAAGAAGTTTTCGATTTTGCAAAAGAACACGAGGTCATCTACGTGGTCGAGACAAACCGGGATGGACAGATGAAGATTATCCTATCCGCGTTCATGTCAGACCAGGCACCCAAGCTCCGTTCGATCGCACACGGTGACGGCCTTCCACTCACCGCAAGATGGATTAAAGAAGCCATTCTTGCCCAGGAGAATAAATAATGACAACCACATCAATTCCTGTCGGTCAGGCAAATAAAGCCGGACTGACCAAATCAGAATATCGGGGACAATCGTCCACTCTTTGCCCGGGCTGCGGGCACAACTCTATTGCTAACCAGATCATTTCAGCCTGTTACGAATTGGATATCGTGCCTGAAAACGTGGTCAAATTCAGTGGTATCGGTTGCTCGTCCAAGAGTCCAACCTATTTCATGAACCGTTCCTTCGGTTTCAACGGCCTGCACGGTCGTATGGCTGCACTTGCCACCGGGGCCATTTTCGCGGATACCAGCGTTAAGGCAATCGGAATTTCCGGCGACGGAGATACCGCCTCCATCGGAATGGGTGGTTTTAAGCACACTCTGCGACGCAACGTCCCGATGGTATATATCGTAGAAAATAACGGTGTATATGGGCTGACCAAAGGACAATTTTCTGCAACTGCCGAAGTGGGGTTGAAGCTGAAACACCAGGGCGTGAACCAATATATGCCAGTGGATATCTGCATGGAAGCCCTGGCCTCTAATGCAACATTTGTCGCCCGCTCTTTTGCTGGTGATTCGAAACAAGTCAGGGAACTTCTCAAGGCGGCCCTCAGTCATGATGGCCTGGCAGTATTGGACATTATCAGCCCGTGTGTTACCTTCAACAACGAGGATAACGCCTTTCATTCCTACAGCTGGAGTAAAGACCACGAAGCACCGCTGCATGAAATATCTTACGTTCCTAAGCTTTCAGAAATCATTTTGGTAGAAGAGTTCGAGGAAGGTACAGTCCGTGAAGTAACCATGCATGATGGTTCAACGATCATTCTTAAAAAGCTGGAACGCGATTACGACCCGTCCAGCCGGTGGACCGCCTTGAAGATGATGGAAGAGGCGCAACGCAATAATTGGCTGGTGACCGGTTTAATTTATATCGAGCCCGATAGACCCTCCTTGACCGACATGTATGACCTGGTTGATAAACCTCTCAACCGGTTAGTGGAAAAGGATCTGCGTCCAGCCCGAAAAACGCTGGACAAGATGAATGAGATGATGTTTTAAGTCTGACAATTTCTCCTTCAACTGACTATGCATTTCACGCAAACCATCGTCATTCCTGATGACGAGTTGCAGTTCACTTTCGTCCAAGGATCAGGTCCAGGTGGGCAGAATAAAAACAAAGTGGCGTCTGCCGCCCAATTACGGTTTAACCTACGCTCCTCAAGCTCACTTCCGGCAGAAATTAAAGAAAGACTATCAAAACTGGCTGGTTCTAGGATGACTCAAGACGGCGAGTTGGTGATAATGGCCAGGAGATATCGCACCCAGGAACAGAATCGTGCTGATGCAATCTTCAGGTTGAGTGAATTGCTTGAGAAAGCCTCTCGACGGCCGGGAATCCGACGAGCAACTCGTCCAAGTTTAGCTTCCCGAATAAGGCGAATAGAGGGAAAGAAGAAAAGAGGGCTGACAAAAAAGCTGCGTCAGACACTTGAAGATTAAAATAAAAAAAGAGGCTGTCTGCTAACATTTCAGACAGCCTCTTGAATAAATTATTTCAGCTCAGCCATCACGTCTGGGATCGCTTCCAAAATATCTCCCGCCATGACAGAGCTGGGGTTACCCAGGAATTCTTCTGCAGATAAACCTGCCTGGGCATGGATCCATGCACCCGTCCGGGCTGCATCATAGGCACCCAACCCCTGCGCACGTAAACCAGTAATCAGACCAGCAAGGACATCCCCAGTCCCGGCATGTGCTAAGGCGGAAGTGGCGACCGGGACAGTCGTCGTCCGTCCGTCTGGAGCTGCCACTACTGTGAAAGCGCCTTTTAACACAACGACATGTCCCCATTCCTGGGCAAATCTCTTCGCAATATTCAATCGATCTTTCTGGATTTCATCAATTGACAAACCCGTCAGAGTAGACATTTCTCCAGGGTGAGGCGTCAAGACTGCCGGAGCGGGTAACAGTTTTGGCCAATCCGTGAGTTTCGCGAGTAGTGTAAGTCCATCTGCATCGAAAACCAAGGGGGGTAACACGGAAGATTTTTCCTCCGGTTTCTTATCGCTGGCGTGGATAAAACCCATTTTCCCATGAACGGATTTTTCTTGAGAAGGTTTTAGCAGGTTCGCCAGAAATTCTCTGGTTGTATCCTCAAGGCCAAGTCCGGGTCCAACTAACAGGGCAGTTGCACGATCGATATTCTTAGTCAATACTTCCGCGGCGGAGGATGCGATCACACCCATTTCGTGGGACAGGAGGACCCAGGTTGCTTCGGGAAATTGACCCGCCAGTGTTCCATGCAGAGGAGATGGGATGGCCAGAGTAACCAAGCCAGCTCCACAGCGATAAGCTGCTTTCCCAGCCAATAATGCTGCGCCGGTATAGTTTATTGATCCAGCAACAATAAGTGCAGTGCCAAAGGTACCCTTGTGCGCGTCGGTCGAGCGAACTGGCAGCAGAGATTTTGACATTGCATCATCGGCAACTTCATTCATTAATCCTTGCCACCCAGCCAATTCTTCCACTGGACCAATCGGAACTACACGCAATTCTCCGATTAAGTCATACGCAGGTAATTTTAACAACCCCTGTTTGACCGCAGCCATGGTAATAGTCGCATCCGCCGGGATTGTTTCAGAAGCAGCTTGCCCGGAATCGCAATCCACGCCAGATGGGCAATCCACAGCAATGATATAAGGGGGCCA
Organism: uncultured Chloroflexia bacterium; assembly: GCA_963814135.1. Lineage (GTDB taxonomy): Bacteria > Chloroflexota > Anaerolineae > Anaerolineales > Villigracilaceae > UBA877. The sequence goes on from CAWFBZ010000008.1 coordinate 1,337,513, forward strand.
TTCCAGATCGGCTACGATTCCCTTTATTGACGTGAGGATCGCAGCGATCTCCCCCCTAAGGGGAAGTTTAAATCCCGTCCCCAGCAGACCATCCAACAATACATCCGCACTTTCAATAAAAGCCTGCAATTTTATATTTTTGTCATCCTTTTCAGCCTGATAAATCTCTCCGTTTGCTTCTTCAAATCGCTTGATTAAAAGGTCTCCGCTAACTTTGCGATGCACAAGATAGGCACGCGCTGTCCAGCCCTTCTCGGCCAGACGCGTCAATGCAACCAGTGTATCGCCGCCATTATTTCCAGGTCCAACCAATCCGAGGACTTGAATTTCTTCTTCATCGTTCTGGGTGTACGCCAGCCGCAAGACTTCACGAGATAGATTGTAGCCAGCATTTTCCATCATCTTCTCGTAAGTTAACCCGTTAGAATCTGCCTCTTGCTCGATTTGCAGCATTTGTGGAACAGTCACTAATTTCATGGTACGATCCTCCAAAGTATTAATCGTATGGGATTATAAACGAAATAGCGGCGTATGCCGCTATTTCGTGAAATTTGTTGGAAAAAAACAGGTTTTTCTATTTTTCCAGTATCTGCGATAAAAACAATTTTGTCCTGTCTTCTTTTGGGTTTTTAAAAATATCGTCAGGCGTCCCGCTTTCAACTATTTGACCATTATCAAAAAAATACATTCGATTGGCAACAGCTTTCGCGAAGCCCATTTCATGAGTCACTACTACCATCGTCATGCCTGATTGAGCCAATTCAACCATCACATCCAGCACTTCCTTGATCATTTCTGGGTCAAGTGCAGAAGTTGGTTCGTCAAAAAGCATGATGTTAGGCTGCATGGCTAACGCCCTGGCGATCGCAACCCTTTGTTGCTGACCTCCAGAAAGTTGTCCGGGGTATTTATTAGCCTGTTCTGGAATCCCCACTCGCTTAAGTAAATCCATCCCAACTTCGTGGGCCTTCGCCTTTGACCATTTTCTCACCTGGGTAGGCGCCAACATAATATTCTGAATGACTGTCAAGTGAGGAAACAAGTTGAATTGTTGGAAAACCATACCGGTTTCCATACGGATCTTTTCGATATTCCGCATGTCATTGGTTAACTCTATTCCATCAACTATAATCTTTCCGGATTGATGATCTTCCAACCTGTTTATGCAACGAATGAAAGTAGATTTTCCGGAACCTGAAGGTCCAAAGATAACCACCACCTCACCTTTTTGCACATCCAAGCTCACACCTTTTAAAGCTTGAAAATGTCCATACCATTTCTTCACATCAGAGGCAATTATGATTGGGTTATTGATATTTGTAACGTCATCCATTGATCTCTCCGAACTCTTAGTTTAAGTTAATTATACCGCCCTCTGATAGTACAATTAGCATTAAATAGCTTTTTTTCAACTTACCCCTTGCATAAATTGGAAAGATAGTCTATCCTTAACATTTAAGGAGGAGGTAGGAGTTCAATTCCTAACTCCAAATTAGAGACGGCCATTTTGAAACCAAAGGAGAAGAGCGATGAAAAAGTTGTCAATTGTAATCAGTATTATTATACTGGCTACTCTGGCGTTGACCGCTTGCGGTTCAACCCCATCCAATTCGAGTAGCGGTACCGGAACAGCAGGGTTGCCCGATTTGAAGGGAAAAACCATCACTGTTGCCGTGGAAAACGCATATCCCCCCTTCAATAGCATTGATCAATCTTCCGGGAAGGGAGTAGGCTGGGATTATGATACTGTCACTGAGATCTGTAAACGTCTTAATTGTGTCCCAGAGTTCAAGCAAGCCGCATGGGATGGCATTTTCCCGGCAATGCAGGCTGGCGAATATGACATGCTTGCGGATGGGGTAACTAACTATCCTTATCGATATTGGGCGGTGGATTTCTCGATCCCATATTCGCTCGTTTCACAACAATTGCTGGTAAGGGCAGCCGATACACACACCCTGGATGATTTTAAATCTGATCCCAACCTTAAGGTTGGTACCCAGATCGGTACCACGAATTATATTGCTGCCACCGAAACATTTCCAGGCAAGGATATCCAATCATATTCTGATTTTGGAGCCGCGGTAATTGCCTTACTTGCTGGTGATATTGATGGCGTTGTCCTGGACGATACCGTTGCTTTTGGTTATATTCAGGAAAACCAAGGGAAACTTAAGGCTGCCGGCGTTGTGAAGACTGGCGACGCCCTGGCATTCGTATTCCCGCCAAACAGCGACCTTGAGTTTGCTGTGAATTCTGCTCTACGAGCCATGCATTCAGATGGTACTCTTGCAAAATTAAATAAACAATGGGGTCTTTCCGATCCCCCAGAAGAACCTGCACAATAGATTTTTTTCATGGCTGTTTCTACCACTGGCAGGATGGGAAAACCCCATCCTGTCAGTTAAAAATAGTTGATCACCACCTGATGGAGGCTATTAATGGAAGAGTTGGAGAACCGGAAACTTCCAGGGATCATACCTGGTGGTCTTAATGTTTCTAAATGGCCCTGGTGGGCAATTTTCTTGGGTTTGGCCGGTATCTTGCTTGTTTTCCTGATTTTGGGATCAAGGGATTACCAAAGCACTTTCCTTTATTTAACACAGGGAATTGTTACCACATTAAGGATTACTTTTTTTTCGTTCCTTTTGGCTACTTTATTAGGTCTTCCGACTGGATTGGCGAGGATTTCGAAAAATACATTTTTCTTAAATTCATCAACCCTTTATGTTGAGTTAGTTCGAGGAATTCCTCTTCTAGTTCTTATTATTTACATTGCTTATGGTTTATTCCCACTTTTTGTTAGCTTTATTAATTTATTGGGAAACTGGGGAGTCAATGCCATGCCAACAAGTGGCTTTTTTCAATCCTTCGCCACTTTCACTATACGGGACGTAACTCAGGAAGGTCGCGCCATCATCGCCCTCGGGCTTGGATACGGTGCTTTTGAAGCTGAAGTTTTTCGGGCCGGCATCCAGTCTATCGGTAGAGGTCAGCTTGAGGCCGCAAAATCCTTGGGCATGACTTACTTCCAGGCGATGCGCTTTATCATACTGCCACAGGCTGTCCGTCGCGTGCTGCCACCCCTTGGTAATGATTTCATCGCATGTCTTAAGGATTCTTCTCTTGTAAGCGTTGTCGCCGTGAATGAATTGACTCAAATGGGAAGGTTAAGAACTGCTAGTACATTTCGTGCCATGGAGACATACAATATGGTGGCATTTCTCTACCTAACCATGACATTGTTGCTTTCCTTGTTTGTCCGTTGGCTGGAACACAGGATGAAAATCGAGGAATAGAATATAAAAAAACCACATTTTATGTGGTTTTTTATTCTTGTGCGCTGGGGGGGACTTGAACCCCCACGCCTTGCGGCACATGGCCCTCAACCATGCCTGTCTGCCAATTCCAGCACCAGCGCTTGAGCAGGACGTATTATAATCATGTTCAGGTGCCTGTCAAGCAAACGTCAAAGGCCGACCCATGCTAAGGCTCGGGCATATATCCACGGCGGAGGTTAATGAATGGTTAAAATTGTCCTAGACGCGATGGGAAGCGACGAGTTCCCCATCCCGGATGTGGTCGGAGCTGTGCTGGCCGCCCGTGAATACGGTGTCGAAATCATCCTGGTTGGAGATGAAGCGAAAATCGGACCTATCCTGAATGCTCAGGAACCCGGTTCCCTGCCCATCAGCGTGGTTCATGCTCCGGAAATATTGAGCATGGAAGACAAGGGGATGGCACTTGTTTTAAAGGCGCGCCGTCCGAATGCAATAAATTCGATGGCTGTCGGAATCGACCTGGTTAAGAACGGCCAGGCAGATGCATTTGTTACCGCTGGGAATACCGGAGCGGCATCAGTAACCGCTTTCTTCAGGCTGGGACTTATCCCAGGTGTGGATCGTCCAGGACTGGCGCCGGTATTTCCAACTGCAACCGGATCTTGCGTTGTACTGGATGTTGGCGCCAACCCGGAATGCAAGCCGGAGAACCTGCTCCAATTCGGCATTATGGGAGCAGTTTATGCAGAAAAGGTCCGTGGGGTGAAGAATCCCAGGGTAGGGTTATTGTCCAATGGAGAAGAAGCTGGTAAGGGGAATGATCTGGTCAAACATACATATCCTTTACTCAAGGAATCTGGATTGAACTTCATTGGAAACGTCGAGGGCAAGGAAGTAATAGGCGGATCAGTAGATGTAGCCGTGACAGACGGATTTACCGGGAACGTAATGTTGAAATCCACCGAGGCAGTGGCAAAATTGATCCTCGACAAGGTGAAACAATTGATCAACAATGGCCCAATAACTGCTAAAATTGGCGGTATACTGGTTCGTCCGACCCTTAGGAAAATCAAGAAACTTCTCGATCCTGAAGAAGAAGGAGCTGCACCTTTGCTCGGGGTAAATGGACTTGTCTTTATAGGGCATGGTCGCTCCAATGAGATTGCCATCAAAAACGCGATCCGCCTGGCCAAAAATGCCGTCGAGACCGGCGTGTTGGAGTCCATCCGCACAGCTATCGAACAATCACTCAGAGAAAAGTAGAGAAGAGAAAACGATGAAAATTGTAACAAATATCAAGAAGATCAAACGCAACGCAAAAATTGGGCAATATACCAGCCTCGGTGCACTGGTAGTCCTGGGGATCGGCCTCTACATCACATTCAAAATGCCCGATAAGTTTTCATATTCGCTGGCCGCCTTGCTGATTGGTTTCTTCATGTCCCAGGTTGGGATAAATTTCACCAACCGTTGGGGCCGCACACCACGCCCGGATGAAGTCATTGATAAGAGCTTGAAGGGGTTAGGGCGCGAATTCACGATTTATCATTATGTCACGCCGGTCTCGCACCTCCTGGTGGGTCCTGCAGGTGTTTGGACGATCCTGCCGAATTTCCAAACCGGTGTCGTTACGTATAGCAAAAATCGGTGGCGGGCTAAAGGTGGCGGATTCGTCCAAAATTACATGCGTTTGTTTGGGCAGGAAAACATCGGGCGGCCCGATCTGGAATCCGAGGCGGAAATGGATTCCGCAAAACGCTACCTGACGCGGGTGCTTCCAGAAGGAACAGAAATTCCCCCCGTCAAGGCTGCTTTATTATTTGCAAATCCTAAAGTCGAGCTGAATGTGACAGATGCGCCCATCCCGGCTATGACTCCCAAAGAGCTTAAAGATTTTCTGCGCGAAAAAACCAAAGAAAAATCCATCGGTGACTTAACCTTGGAAGCGATCCGCAAAGCCCTTCCACAGGCTGAAAAAGAAGTTTAGTCTTCAAACTTTTCAAGCATATCCAATAATCCCTCGAACAGGTTTACTGACATACTTGTTCTAATATGATATCCATCGTAGCACTGGACCTCGAAACCACAGGCCTCGACCCCCAGACAGATGCCATCCTTGAAATCGGCGCCCGCCGTTTCGACGGCAGTCGGGTTGAGGATGAATTCACCACGCTTATCAACCCTGGACGGCACATCCCGGATTTCGTAACCGGATTAACCGGCATTTCGGATGAAATGGTGCGACAAGCCCCGCCGATCCGCGACGTATTGAATGATTTAGCTTCCTTTATCGGTGAAGCTCCGATTTTAGGTCACAATATTCCTTTCGACCTTTCTTTCCTGAAAAGATACAACTTATTTGAATTAAATGAACGCCTGGATACCTATGATTTGGCGTCCGTCCTGCTCCCTTCCGCCAGCCGGTACAATCTGAGTGCACTTGTCCAACAATTGGGGATCGCCTTACCTGCCACACATCGAGCATTAGATGACGCGCGTGCAACGCATGGCGTTTTTCTTCGATTATTTGCTCAAGCCCAGGAATTACCACTGGAATTATTATCAGAAATCGTCAGGCATGGCGAACCGATAGAATGGAACGGAGCGTGGGTTTTCAAAATGCTTTACAAATGCGTTCGCTTCAGGGAATTCAAGGGAAACAAGTGCGTGCTCTACCAAGTCGACCAATTCGTGAACCCGGCGAGGGAGAAAAACAAAAAAGGCAACCGATCCAGTTGCCGCAAGAACCTACTCCAATCGATCCCGAAGAAGCCGCGAGTGTGCTGGAGCATGGCGGACCATTTTCACATTATTTTGATAGTTTCGAGTATCGTCCAGAACAAGTTGAAATGCTACGTGCCGTGGCGAATGCCCTATCGTTTGGCCAACATTTGATGGTCGAAGCCGGAACCGGGGTGGGAAAATCATTCGCGTACCTTGTGCCGGCCGCCCTTTTTGCGATACAGAACAATACACGTGTTGTTATATCGACCAACACCATCAACCTACAGGACCAGTTGATCAATAAGGATATCCCAGACCTTTGTGCCGCGCTTGGGATGGATTTGCGCGCGGCCGTGCTGAAGGGACGTTCAAACTATCTCTGCCCAAGACGTCTGGAGTTATTACGCAAACGTGGACCTGCCAGCCCCGATGAGATGCGGATTCTAGCCAAAATATTGGTGTGGCAATTGGAGAATTTGAGCGGTGATCGCAATGAAATCAACCTGACGGGGCCGTCTGAACGGGAGATTTGGACGCACATTTCGGCGGAAGACGACGCATGCACCAGTGAAACCTGTCTGCAACGCACTGGGGGTGCCTGCCCGTTTTTCCGGGCAAAACAAGCCTCTCAGATGTCCCACATTTTGGTCGTCAACCACGCGCTGTTGCTAACCGACGTGGCAGTCGGGAATCGCGTTCTGCCTGAATATGATCATGTGATCATAGACGAAGGCCATCATCTTGAATCAGCTACCACCAATTCATTATCCTTCCGGTTGACCCAATTCGACGTGGATAGACTAATCCGTGAAATAGGGGGTTCCAGTTCGGGCATTTTGGGTCACCTGCTCATTTCCGTCCGGGACAAAGTGCGTCCATCTGATTTTGCGACTCTAAATCAAAAAGTGGAACGCGCCACCGACCTGGTCTGGCGTCTACAGGAACAGATTCGGCTCTTTTTCGATGGGATGGCAGAATTTATTGCCTACCAACGCGAGGGTCAACCTGCCTCCACCTATGCCTACCAGGAGAGGATCCTGCCAGCGACGCGCACACAGCCCGGTTGGGATGCCGTGGAAGTTGCCTGGGGTGTTGCCGATGAAACGCTGGTTTTACTGGTTGCATTATTGGGTGAAATACAAAAAGGGGCAACGGAATTATTTTCGAACGGAGTAGAAGAGCTGGAAGATATCATTGGCAATCTCGGTAACCTTTACCGGCGGTTGACCGAAACCGAAAACATGGTCGGCTCTTTGGTGTCTCAACCGGCCATGGACTATGTTTATTGGGTGGAAGTTAGTCCCACCAACAACCGTATGGCTCTCAATGCCGCCCCAATCCGGGTCGGGCCTTTGGTGGAAAAATTTCTCTGGCATGAGAAACGTAGCGTAATTTTAACTTCAGCAACGCTTACCACGCATGGGGAATTCGATTACATCCGCAATACTTTGACCGCCGATGAGGCCGATGAGTTGGCATTGGGATCTCCCTTTGACTATGAAACCGCTGCACTTCTTTACATCGCAAACGATATCGCTGAACCTAATGCTCGCGATTACGCCGGCCAGGTGGAAAGAACGCTAGTCCGGTTGTGTCAGGCAAGTGGTGGACGCGCCCTGGTTTTGTTTACTTCTTATGCCCAATTAAAGCGAACCTCGAAAAACATAGCTGGACCTTTAGCACAACAGGATATCGTAGTATACGAGCAAGGGGAGGGCGCTTCGCCAAACGCATTGCTTGAATCCTTCAAGTCCGCAGAAAGGGCTGTTCTGTTGGGTACCCGCTCCTTCTGGGAAGGAGTGGATATTCCCGGCGAAGCGTTATCTGTCCTGGTTATTGTAAAATTGCCATTTGCTGTACCATCAGATCCACTGGTAGCCGCTCGCGCCGAGACTTTTGAAGATCCCTTTAATGAATATCATCTTCCAGAGGCCATATTGCGCTTTCGGCAAGGCTTTGGCAGACTCATTCGAACACAGTCTGACCGCGGTGTGGTTGTGATTCTGGACCGCAGGGTACTCACGAAGGCTTATGGAAAATTATTTATCGAATCATTACCCCAATGCACTTTAAGGGTGGGTTCCCTGGCAGAGCTTCCAAAATCCACAGTCAGGTGGCTTGGATTGTAATTTAGAACATAGCCTAAAATAAAGAAGCAATGCATTTAGAGCGAGGGAGGCTCAGCCGCCCACACTCTAAATGCGAACTCATCTCGGAATATTGCACAGATATTTATTCAATTCTAAAAATCGTCACAGAAATGGAGGTTGTATGGATGAAATGACATGGGAAGTGCTCACCGAAGTCCAAGGGCGCATGGAAGCGGAATTAATTGAAAGTTTTCTTGAAGCCCATGGTGTAGATGTTGAACTTATTCAGGAATCCGTTGGACATAGCATTTATCCGGTAACGATAAATGGGCTGGGGCGTGTCCAGATATTTATTCCAAAAAATAAGTCAAAGGAAGCGCACGAATTGCTTAAAGAATTTGACGAAGGGTCGAACGAGGATTAGCGCGTCAAATCAAAGTCTCCCTTAAGATTATAGACAGGGCAACTTTAAAATAATCAAGATGGACCAGCATTTATCCTGAAAGACAATATTCCGGATTTATTCAGTAATTCCTTCTTCAACCCCCGTTTTCGATTGCAATTCTCACTTCTTGCGGTTTAGGGAGTATGAATAACCAATGTAGAGACCTGCGCATAATATGAGGTCCACTAACAAAATCGGCCAGCCCACTCCAAACGCCTTACCCAGGGCGGCCCCTGAAGCAGTCCCATTATTGTAAATAACCAACCAAAGTGCCGCCAGAACGCTCGCAAATATCGTCGCAAAGATCGCGATCGTCCAAACTGCCATTCTCCGGATCCTTTTCTTGGTTTCGTCCATTATTACCTCCTTGAGTTGCTATACATATTATCTGATTAGTGTATAAATTGTAGCACATATTTTCAGAGGGCAGCCTCTTCATCGCCTCTTATCACGGAGTTTTCACATTCTTGTTAAGCTTGACTTTAACAATCCCGGTCGCTCATGACCTGATTCTTTTCAGCGACAAAGAATACATTGGATCGTTCATAGAAAATTCGAATCAAGGCGCCCAGATCGGAGAAAAGTGGACGGATTTCTTCTCCTGACAGAAAATGACTGCGCATCAATAAAACCTTCTCGCCGATTGCGATCGCCTTCACAGATGTTTTATTTATATCGGGTTCAACGATCACAATTCTTCCCCCAGGTGCAAGTGTACGCCAAAGATCCCGAACCGTCTGTCGCTGGTCTCGGACATGATGCAATGCATCCATCATGATGATTCGGTTAAAACTCCCTGATCTGAAAGGCAGCATTTCCACCGGCGTATAAACCGAAGGCAATCCTTTCGCTTTAGCCTGCTTTAGCATACCAGTGGAGGTATCCGCAACGATCACTTCCCGGACCGAACTCTGTAATACTGCCGCCACCCGCCCCGTTCCTCCACCTGCATCCAGCAGCAGGCAATCCGGTGCTAAGGAAAGCAATCTATCCAGGGGATCATTAATTATGAACTTCCCGGCTTTATCATAAAATCCAGCGATGAAATTAAAGTGGTCAAATGGCATGTCACGGTCCGACCTGAATGTAATTTTCGATCAGGGAATAAGTGGCTGGTCCCACGCCCGGCACGTTTTGTATTTCCTGAATTACCTGGAAATTCCCATGTTCCAAACGATATTCCACAATGGATTGCGCAGTGGTCGGACCAATCCCGGGCAGGGCATCCAATTCAGTTGCCGTGGCGGTATTGATATTAATCCTGCCAAAATTTATGTGGCTGGTATCGACGATACCGGGTACGTCGATTTGTTGACCATCTGCGAGCAAAGTCGCAAGGTTAATATTTGTGGTTTCTGCGCCTGGCAGGAAATCCACCGGCAGCCTGGATGGCGGCATTCGCGCGGCTACCTTGCGGTAAAGTATATATTCCCGGAGTTGCCACCGCTCCGCTCACATATACAGTCAATTGAGCGGGAGTGGCGGTGGGAAGCAAGGTAATTGCCTCGCCACGTGGACGGGCAATCTGTAACCAGATAATTCCTGCCGCCAACAATCCAATTAATACTCCATAAGTAATATGCAGGATAACCTTCATCAGAACCTCATTCCACCTTTATGATTATAAGGCAATGTTTGATAACAGAGAAATATCCTTTGAAAAACAGATCTGACCTCAGTTCCATAGGAACAATAAAAAATTGCTAACATTGGTTAGTCAGAATTTGAAATTATCCAAGCAAACCAGCCGCGACAACGATCACGAATGTGCCCACAAACCAATGGATTAGAAATGGATAGACAAATGACCGGGTTCTCCAGGCGATCCATCCAAAGGCAAATCCGCCGAAGATGGTCGATAGCGCTTCAATTTCCGGTTTACCGATATGGGCAAGTGCAAAGGGTACGGCCTGAAGCCAGATTGCCTCCAGACCAAACTTGCGAGCAAGTCCAAAAAGGAGCCAGCCGCGGAAGAGAAATTCCCAACCAAATAAGTCCCAGAATGTGCTCCAAGGCAATCCGGCAACCTTGGCTTGGTAAAACTCCCGTATTGCTGGATTCCCGTGAACAACCAGCCAAATAATTGGCGCAATAAATACCATACCTCCAATAGTCAGGATAATACCCGCCTTCCAATCGCCAAATGAAAAACCGAATTCAGATGGTTTCTGCCGAAAAACAATCAAAATTACCAGCATTGGGACCACGAAATAAAGCAAGGTTCGATCGATTAGCTTGGTAGAAAGACCAGTAGCCTTCCAACCAGGAAACCATTTTGCCCAAGGAGCAAGTTGAGGGTGATAGAAATCGATCAGTATAAGCAATGTACTGACCACAATAAGAACAACGGTTTTCCAGTCAAACTGGAGCTTATCACCAAGAATTTTCTTCACGTTTCGACGATTGATAAATCGATTCCTTTTCAGCAGAAAAGGTGAAATTACCCTATCTTCGCCAGGGCGACTGAATCCTTGCGATCAGTATAATACCGGGCAATGCGACCCTAATGCCAAAATACCGTCTTTTGACGAGGGTAATTCATTTTTAGTAACATTTTTACTGAATGCCAAGGTGTACATACGATTAAACACGTTATCCCGATTTCAATTTACTCGATTCACTGAAATTGTAGAGTAAATATGGAGACTAAAAAAAAATAATGAAGAACTCCACTTAATGGAATTGAAATCGTTTATTCTTGCATGCTATAATACTGGCAAATCAGGTCTGCGAGCAGTATGTTTCTTTCAACAACTCTAGTAAATATACTCTATTTTTGTAAGCGCTGATGACCAAAGAGAGGTGGATCTTTTGCAGCTCTAGAAATCGCCAATTCTCGTCGGATTTTTGGCTCTCGGCAGGATTCTTATATAGGTTGGATTGTATTTAGGAATAAGTTTAGAATGAATGGGAAAAATAAATTTCGTCCAATCGGTATAATTATCCTTACAGCCTTTATTTTATTCTATTCAGCATGGAATGGCTTGCGTTTGGGCGAAGTCTTCTTCTTTTGGAAAACACTGGCAAAATACGGCAATCATCCTTTCTATATTGCCTTAAGTGGTGGTATCTGGCTTACCAGTGGGCTGGTTATCGCTTGGGGCTTGTGGATGAGCAGAACCTGGTGCAAGCTGGCAGCTGCCACCGGTGCGATTACATATACCATTTGGTATTGGTTAGACCGTCTGTTGCTGCAGGAACCGCATGCTAATTGGCCCTTTTCGTTGATCGTCAACATCATCATTCTGATACTTATTTTCCTGACCCTATTCTCCTCTAAATTGAGCCTATTATTTATGAAAAATCCATATGAGCGATAATCCAAGAGTACTTCACTTGCGCAAACGCAAAGCTGAAACACTGCTCGGAGGAGGACCTGAGCGGATTGAAGCGCAACACAAAAAAGGTAAATTGACTGCGCGCGAACGCCTGGACCTGCTGCTTGATAAGGGTTCATTCCACGAAACCGATCCTTTTGTCGTCCACCGTACGCATGACTTCGGTTTGGAAAAGCAAAAATATCCAGGGGACAGTGTTGTCACCGGTTGGGGTACCGTCGAAGGACGGCTTGTCTACGTTTTTTCACAGGACTTTACTGTTTTCGGCGGCAGCCTGGGAGAAGTGCATGCCGAAAAAATTTGCAAAATCCTTGATCAAGCGCTTAAGAATGGGGCTCCGGTGATCGGGCTGAATGATTCGGGCGGCGCCCGCATCCAGGAGGGAGTAGTTTCCCTGGCCGGTTATGCCGAGATTTTCCTGCGAAACACACTTGCATCCGGTGTTATTCCGCAGATATCGGCCATCCTTGGACCATGTGCTGGTGGCGCTGTGTATTCTCCAGCCCTGACTGACTTTGTTTTTATGGTCAGAGGCACTTCGAATATGTTCGTTACTGGACCGGAGGTGGTAAAGGCTGTCACCCATGAGCAGGTTAGTGCCAACGACCTGGGTGGAGCGGATGTTCACGCCGAAAAATCGGGTGTTTGCCACATGACCGCTGAAAGCGAAGCGGACACAATGTTCCTAATTCGGAAAATGCTTGGGTATTTACCCCAAAATAACCTGCGAGGATCCCCCTTTCCTTCCCAATAGTGACGACCCGCTCCGAACCGACGAGAAACTTAATTCGATCATACCCGACGATCCAACCAAGCCCTACAATGTAAAGGAAGTGATCCAGACCATAGTGGATGGGGGTCAATTTTATGAGATCCAGGAAGCCTTTGCACAGAATTTGGTGATCGGATTTGCGCGGTTGGGTGGGCATTCCATTGGGATGGTGGCCAACCAGCCACAGGTTCTGGCTGGGGTTCTAGACATTGACGCAAGTGAAAAAGCCGCACGATTCGTACGCTTTTGCGATTCCTTCAACATCCCCATCGTCACTTTCGTGGATGTCCCGGGATTTATGCCAGGCACATTGCAGGAACATGGTGGTATCATCCGCTCAGGCGCGAAAATTGCTGCATGCCTATTGCGAGGCAACTGTTCCCAAAGTGACAGTGGCTTAAGAAAAAGCTTACGGTGGAGCATACATCGTAATGTCAAGCAAACATCTACGTGGTGATATTAATTTCGCCTGGCCGAGCGCCGAGATTGCCGTGATGGGCCCGGATGGAGCTGTCAGCATTATTTTCCGCAAGGAAATGGAAAATGCCGGCGATCCCATTCAGCGAAAAGCCGAATTGACAAAGGAATATCGAGAGAAATTTGCCAACCCATATATAGCAGCCGAACGGGGTTATCTGGACGATATCATCGAACCCAGCGAGACTCGGCCCCGGCTGATAAATGCCTTGGAAATGCTTAAAAATAAGCGCGATTCTAATCCATCAAAAAAACACGGTAATATTCCTTTATAGCCAGATTGGCAATAACCAGGATAAACTATGACCTCAAAAACCAATGCACGTCTTCAAAAAATCGCCGATTATTCGCATAATTATCTACTTGATAGCTACCAAAGACGTTCCCCTGAAGACAAATCTTACTTCGACCGTTATCTTCTCGGCGTAGACTATCGCTGGCAGCACACCTTGCGTGTGTCCCAATTCGGCAAGGTTATCGCAGAAAATGAAGCCGTGGATGTAGAGATGGTCGTCGCCGCTTGCTTGTTACACGATATCGCCTGGTTCGATACCGATGCTGATAACAGCCGGGAACATGGGCGCCTAGGGGCCGAAAAAGCACGACCCTTCCTGGAGGGACTTGAATATGCCCCCCACCAAATCGCCAATATTTGTCATTCCATCCTTTCTCACGTGGTTGAAGAGAAACCCACCACAATTGAGGCAAAGATTGTCAGTGATGCAGACAACGTGGATCGCTTTGGGCCTTACCGAATCTTGCAGTGGTGTTACTCGGATATAGGGGATTATGATAAATTGGTGGATAAATTAAGCGATCGTATAAAGCGTCTTGAACATTACCGCGAGCAAAATCCTCTTTCCACATTAACCGGACAGCAACTCTTCGCTGAACAACTGAACTTGCAAATCCGCTTCTTTTGTGAATTTGTTGGTGAAAAGAAATTGAGTATGCTACCCCAAATCTAGCATGTTCAAAAAATTGCTTATCGCGAAATCGAGGAGAGATTGCTGTCCGCATCCAGCGCGCTTGCCGTGAGCTGGGTATCAAAACCATTGCCGTTTTTTCCGAGGGGGATCGGAACGCCATGCATGTTCGTTTTGCTGACGAAGCTTATCTACTTGGGCCTTCTCTGGCAGCGCGATTCTTATTTGAGAGGTGATAAGATCATCGATATCGCCAGAAAGTGTGGTGCAGACGCCATTCACCCAGGATATGGATTCCTGGCCGAACGCGCTGATTTCGCAGCAGCCTGCGCAGATGCGGGACTGGTGTTCATCGGGCCCAGGCCATTTGCCATCGCGGCCATGGGGGATAAAGCCATCGCACGTGCCACAGTCGCTAAGGCCGGTGTAAAAGTCGTCCCAGGCACTGAGCAGGAAGGACCCCTTCTTGATGATGAATTACTGGCGATAGCGCCTAAAATCGGCATTCCTCTGCTAATAAAAGCTGTCGCCGGTGGGGGCGGTAAGGGTATGCGTGAAGTCAGGAATGTTGAGGAAATGCCCGAGTTACTCCAATCCACGCGGCGGGAAGCAGAAGCTGCTTTTGGAAATGGGGACGTTTATTTGGAAAAATTAATAGAGGGGGCACGGCATGTCGAATATCAAATCATGGCCGACCAATATGGAAATGCCATTTACCTGGGCGAACGCGAGTGTTCCATCCAACGGCGCCATCAGAAACTGATCGAGGAAGCTCCCTCGCCTTACCTATCTGGTAACGAAGATCTACGTCACCGCATGGGTGAAGTGGCGCTGCAAGCTGCCAAGGCAGTCGATTACGCCAATGCCGGAACCATCGAATTCCTGGTCGATAAGGATCAAAACTTCTATTTTTTGGAAATGAACACCCGCCTGCAAGTCGAGCATCCCGTCACCGAGGAGGTCACCGGGATCGACATCGTTGCCGAACAAATCCGGGTTGCCAATGGGAGTCGTCTTTCCCGACGTCAAGAAGACATCCAGACGCGTGGAGCTGCAATTGAATGTCGCATCAACGCCGAGGATCCATATAACGATTTTCTGCCTTCCACAGGATGCATCACCCTGATGCAAATGCCCTCCGGTCCGGGAGTCCGCATTGACACGGGGGTATTTATCGGGTTTGAGGTTTCGGCCTATTATGATCCGCTCATTTCCAAATTGATTGTTTGGGGGGAAACACGTCAACAGGCCATCGTCCGCATGCGACGTTCCCTGGAGGAATATCGCATAGTAGGCGTACGAACCAATATCCCTTTTCATCAAACCATGATGAGTACCTATCCATTTATCACCGGGAAATACGACACCCGCTTCGTTGAAGAACAATTTTCGATGATCGACGCGGCCGAAACCCGAGAACTGTACCTTGATATCGCAGCCCTGATGGCAAGCCTGGTGGCGCACGGGCAAATGGAACACCGCACCCAGGTTTATCCTGATTCCGGACAAAAATCCAATTGGAAGTGGTCTGGGCGGAACGAGAAGCCTGGCAAATGATTTATAACGCAGAAGTGGATGGGTTGGAATTTACCGTGGAAATCCTGGATGAGCGGCACATCCGTTTTGGAGAAGCCGTCCTTGAAGTGGATTTGACTGCTGTCAGTGGAGAGTCACTTTATTCCCTTATCGTGAATGGCGAATCCTATGAGGGGTACGTTTATTCCGACGAGGCAGGTTGGCAAGTCTTGCTACTAGGCCAGTTTTATCAAGTACGCGTTGAGGATGAACGAGAGAAACGACTGAGAATATCCGTTCAGGGCTCGGTAAGTCCCAATTCCGAATTCGTACTTAAAGCTCCCATGCCCGGAATGGTTATTTCCGTTCCGGTCGTTGAGGGGCAGACAGTCCAGAAAGGCGATACCCTGATCATTCTTGAATCGATGAAAATGCAAAACGAATTGCGGGCGCCTTACAATGGCAATGTATCTCGGCTGCGAATTAAGGCTGGCGAGAATGTGGAGCAGAAGCAGGTCTTACTTAATCTTTTGATCAGTCCTGGGAATAACAGTCATTAGCTGCTGTGATTGATCCTTTCCTTTGATGAAACAAACCTCCTGAGGATTATCTGGAAAGAGGTACTATCCTAATGGACGAACTGATCCTCGGTCCGATCGTTGGCGGTCTCTCGAACACATCCGTTAATTTATGGGGGCGGGCCAGTGGATCTGGTACTCTGCATGCCTGGGTTGGTCGCCGGAAAGATCTGGGAGACGCGCGACCAGTCGGAGAATCTGCACCGCTTTTAGCGACCGATGGATTTGCTGGGGTCGCCCCGGTTTCAAATCTCACACCTGAGACAACCTATTATTATGATATTCGCCTCCACAATCTGCCTCCACCTATACAAAAGGGCTATCCTCACTTCACAACATTCCCATCTCCCGGCACTTTACGAGATTTTAGTTTTATCTTCGGTTCGTGTTTTCGCCCCGCCATCCAAGATGGCGGGAAGATATTTTACAACTTGGATGTGCGCCGTTCCAGCCTGGAACATAGCTCCGCCGGAAAACTTCGCTTTGGGTTATTCCTGGGTGATCAGATTTATAGCGACGATTTTTATTTTTAATGGGCTGGACATTTTTAACCAGGGACTAAAAAAAGGCGCTGCTACCCTGGAGGATTATCGCAACGTCTACCAATACACTTGGTCCAACCCCCATTTTCGAAGTTTATTGAAGAATTTGCCAGCCTTTATGACGCTGGACGATCATGAAGTGGATGATGATTGGCGTTGGACAACTCGGCATCGTACCAAAGCCACTATTTCTATTTATTCGCGTCTCATGCGCTGGCTGCAGGGCCGCCCAAAAGAAGAGCGGAGCTTGACAGTCGAACGCATTCGCAATGCTCTCAAGGCATATTGGGAGCACCAGGGGATGCACGCCCCCGCAATGATCTCACCTCCCGAATTCGATGAGGATGGTAAATATTTATTAGGCCTGGATCATTCGGGGTCGTTAGCATATACCTTCACCTACGGAGCAGCTGCGTTTTTTGTGATGGATACACGCACAATGCGGGTAAAAAACGCTCATGAAGCGCACATGTTGTGTGAAGGCCAGTGGCAGGATATAAAGGAATGGCTCCTTGAAGTTCGGGACAAATATCCGGTTAAATTCCTGGTTTCCTCATCATCTGTCCTATACAGCATGTTTGGAGATTTTTTAGGAGATCGTTGGTCGGGTTTTCGAGCGGAAAGGGATACATTGTTGCATTTTATCGGTAACAATCGCATTGAAAATCTTTATATCCTGGCAGGTGATTTACACTCATCCCATTCCATGACTGCCGAATGTGGCCCCCGGGAGGCTCCGATCATTCTGCACGAATTCTGTTCCACTCCTTTTGAACAAGTTTGCAATAAATATGCCCCTCTCCTGTATACGTCGATAAAAACCGGCGCAATTCACCACCCCCGCCGGCAGTTTGTGATCACAGAACCAAATTTTGGAAAGGTTAAAGTGCGTTTTCGGAATGGCCTGCCAATTGTGGAGTTCTGTCTTTATGGAACCGATGGCGCACTCCTGTCGCCGAAATGAACAATTTTGTTCCCTTCCCAGGTAAGTTTATTCCCCTTTCCGGACTCACTCATTAATACGGGTAATAAAGCCTGAAATTTCTCCACATCACCACTCGTGTAATAACTTATCCCCGCCTGGCTGTTATCAAATTGGTCTTTCAGCTTCAGCAATCGCGTCGCCTGGCGCGCTACCGCTGGAGCCGGATCGATCACCCTTACCTTCGGACCAACGATCTGCTTGATCATGGGAATGACAAATGGATAATGGGTGCAGCCCAGCACAACCGTATCAATTCCTTGCCTTAACATCGGGATCAATGCCTTTTCCAAGATAGTGCGAGTCTGCGGAGAATCCAATTCGCCCTTCTCGATTTGAACTCACGAGCCCTGGACATATATCCTGCAGGATAGTGACGCCGTTGGCAAATCTTTCCACAACTGAGGCGTACAGCGCGCCTTGGAAAGTGGCTGGTGTTGCCAGAACACCCACCACCCCTGTTTGAGTGTGCTCGGCTGCTGGTTTTACCGCCGGCTCCATCCCGACAAACGGTAGGGTTGGGAATTGTTCCCGCAGGTAGTGCAGGGCTGCCGCTGAAGCGGCATTACATGCCACCACAATAAGATTGGCACCCATGCTCATCAAAAATTGTGTAATCTCCATAGAAAATGCTCGCACTTGATCCATTTTCCGTGGACCATATGGTACGTGAACCTGGTCTCCCACATAGATCACCGGAACGGCTGGTGCCAGCTTGCGGATTTCCCTCAATACTGATAATCCACCCACCCCTAAGTCAAAAACACCGATTGGAGAATTTTCGAGGATCATTGAATTTTCTCCCCACTCGCAGCCTCGATAAATGCACGAAACAACCGCCGATTTGCCAGTTGATCGGTCAACCATTCAGGATGCCATTGAACCGCCAATCCAAATCGATGCCCGGGTATTTCCACCGCCTCCACGAGTCCGTCCGGGGAACAGGCGGTTGGATTTAGAGAGGTAGCCAACACTTTCAATCCTTGATGGTGCAGGCTATTGACTTGCAAAATTGTCTGGCCAAGAATGCTTGCCAATCGCGAATTACCCTCCACCCTCACAGGGTGTGCCAGATACTGGCGTTGTAAATACAAATCATAATCATGTTTGAGCGCGTTTGGGAATTGATCCTGAATATCCGTATAAAGAGTTCCCACCCAGGGCCACATTGACCATTTGAATGCCTCGACAAATGCCCAAGAAAGGTTTTTGGGTTTCCATCGATTTTTGGACAAGGATGATTTCGTTTTCGTCTCTCGCCGCATCCACCTCGATTAGCCGGGGATGGATTTCCCCGCCATACCGGTCAATGGCAATATCACCACCTCCAGTAAACAGGATACCGTCCAGGCGTTTCAGTAAAGTTGACAGTGTCTCTTCGTTCAATACGGATGGGATTAGAACCGGTATGCCTCCCGCTTCGAAAATGGCAAGGCAATATTTGTGCGCCAATGCTGCAATGGGATGCCCACCTGGATTTATCGTAGTTATATGTAGTTAATCCAATAATCGGTAAATGCACATCAGCTCCTGGGGTAACACAAAAGGGTGCAGCTTTATATCTGCACCCTTTTATTGTAAGCGATTTCTGCCCTACTCAAATTTTTGTTTTAGATGCGCTTTCTTACCGGTCAAGCCTCGCAGGAAATATAATTGCGCCTGCCGTACGTGAGTATGACGTTCCACTACCACTTTGTCGATTCGCGGTGATACGAGCAGGAAAGTCCGTTCGACTCCGATACCATTTGATGCAGTCCTACGGACGGTGAAACTGGCATTGTTGCCGCCTTTACGCAGACGGATCACAGTACCTTTAAACTCCTGGATACGCTCTCGATCGCCTTCTTTAATACGGACATGCACGCTCACCTGATCACCAGGCTTTATTTCTGGAATATTCGGGTTCTTTGTAGTGGCAAAGTTTTTATTCAAATCAATCATGGCTATTTTCCTCATCAATAATCGTCACCTTGCGGCGCGGGGCGAGATTATAACATGCGTTCTGGTTTGGAGCAAGCCCGCATATTCGAGTATAATTTCCGCTCTGCCCCCGTAGCTCAATGGATAGAGTAATGGACTTCGAATCCAGTGGTTGGGAGTTCGAGCCTCCCCGGGGGCGCTGGAAGCAAGAGACCAATTTTTTTAGGTCTCCTGAGGTTGATTAACCGGAAGCCACACAGAAAATGTTGCCCCGCGCCCATCTGGGCCATTCTTGACTTCGATCGTCCCATGGTGATGATCAACAACTTGCTTCACAATTGCCAGTCCCAGTCCAGTCCCAGGTGCGCCGGATTGACGTCCGGCTCCGCCCCGATAGAACCGTTCGAATAAATGCGGGAGATCGTCCGGACTAACTCCTGGACCGGAATCCTCGACGCTGAAACCGACCAGTCTATCGCCTTTCTTTTGGACGCCCATGGTTCTGATCAAAACTTCTCCACCTGAAGGAGTGTAATTAATGGCATTCGTTAGCAGGTTGGAAACAGCTTGTAACAGTGTCGCTTCGTCTGCATCGACTACCGGAATATCCGGCTCCAATTGGGTTTGAAGAGTCAGGCCGCGTTGCTTAGCCAGCGCTTGCCGGTCATTTACCAGGGTTTGGACGAGGAGATTAAGATCGCACATCGTCAGGCGGAACGTCACATGTCCGAGATCCAGCCGGGAAAGGTTCAGCAGGTCTTCAATCAAGCTCCGCAATCGTTGAAGTTCCCTTCCGATGACGTCCAAGCGTTCTTCCACCTTATTGGTCGGTTGGGCGCGCAACATTTGATAATACAGGACGAGATTGGTCAGTGGTGTCCTTAGTTCATGGTTAACGTTTGCGATAAATTCCGTTTTTACTCGATCTGCCTCTTGCGCTTTTTGCAGTGCGTTTCGCATTTCGGCAGTTCGTTCTGCCACGCGTGTCTCGAGCTCAGCCGCATGCTGCAGGAGTTTTTCATTCAAGCGCATACGGTGGATGGCATTTCCGGTGATCTCCGTCAAAGTGATTAAAGTCGGGCATCCTCACCGGTAAACTCACGTGGCAAAGAAGTCGAGACCATGAACACCCCGATTACCTCCGCTTCGGTCCGGATCGGGACGCACACAGCGCTCCACCCAGGAGGAGACAATTCCCGGAGCGCGGGAGCCGCATTCCCATCGTTTAAAACATCCCCAGAAAAATAAACATCTTCATTCGTCAGCACGTTGCCAAGGAAACTCTCACCACGATCCAATTCTACCTTCACCGCTTTAAGACACCAGCCTCTGCCAATTACCTGGCGTAACTTTCTTTGTTCCGTATCGAAAAGCCAAATTCCTCCGGTATCGGTATCCATGGCCCGCAAAGTTTCATCCACTAATTTCGGGAGCATTTCCTGCAGGGATTGCGCAAGACGCAGGGACGTGGATACCCTATTTACCGCTTCCATTTCCTTAAGGCGGTTAGCAGTTTCGTCAAAAAGTCGGGCTCGTTCCGCTGCAAGGCCAACTTCTCGTCCAATTGCGTCGATCAGAGCCGTTTCGTCCAGGGTCCAAAAATGTATCTCTGGCGAACAGATCGCCATTCCTCCAATTCGCTTATCTTCTGAAATCAGTGGCACTAACGTTGTCGATCGTACACCTATCGATAGGAAGAGATCAGCAAATGGATGTTTTACTTTTCCCCAATCATTTACTACCAGGGTTCTGGAAAGCGACACGTTCTCTCCACCAGAGGCGCTAGTCATTAATGCGTTTATCGTGGAAGGAATCCCCTTCGCTACGACCCGTTGGACGCCCCGTGTCGACCAAGACATCCAGATTGCCCCAATATCCAAACCAAGTGCCTTTAGCGTTTGTTCCAGGGCAATATTTAGTATCTCGTCCAGTCCAGTGCCGTTACGTGCCGAAGCTCGTACGATGGCATTTAGTGCCACCTGGCGGCTGGCTCTCCGGCGGGTTTCTTCGAATAATCTCGCATTCTCGATGGCAATTGCGGCCTGGTTCGCAAGTGTGGTCAATACCCGTTCATCGTGTTCCCCGAAGGCATTCATGGACGTGCTTTCCACATTGATACACCCTACTGCCTTACCCCCAATTTTTAGTGGAACGCATAGTTCAGAATTAATATCTTCTCTTTCTGGTATGTAATCCGGGTTCTCCTTTACACTGCCTGAGCGGAATGTACGCCCGTTTTTACATACCCGACCTATAATCCCATCATCCAGGGTATTTATCAAACTCGCCAGCCGTTCGAAACCATCTTTAAATGCCAAACCCGTTAACCCCCTGGCGCTAATCGCCAATAATACCGGGGTTTGTTGTTGGATCAGCCAGATGGAGCCACTCCAATCCAATAATTGTTCCAATGTATCAACGATCCGCTGTGCAACTGCTCGCGGGCTGTGTATCTGAGCAGCCGAAAGACTGGCCTGGTACAGTAGTTCCAATTCCACCAATCGTTGCCGTGTCTCTTCAAACAGTCGAACGTTGTGGACTGCGCTTGCAGCTGCCCTGGCAAAAAAAGTCAGTTGATCCATTTCAGAGTTGGTGAACTTGCGTACCGGGGTCCCTTCATCGGTCTCAATTTCATTTACGGAAAGCACCCCTACAAGTTCTCCACTGTATATCATCGGTGCAGCCATTATGGCGGTTGCTCGAATGGCATCGAATTTGGGTAAGCGTTTATTCCAAGAACGATAATCATCGACCACTACGGGCTGGGGTGTTTGCATCATCTCGCCCACCAAACCCTCACCAGGCAAAATCTTTATTCCAACAAATCCTTGGTAACCATAGGCGACTTTTAATTCCAACTCGTTTCGGTCGCCCTCCCTTAGGTAAACCGAACCCCCAGGTGAATTCAGCAAAACTGCCGCCCTATCCACTATGGTCTGCAGGAGGTTTTTTATATCCCGCTGGCTCGCCACCTCACGTGTGGTTTCATACAAGGCTGACAATTCTTCTGCTCGCCGTCGAAACCGCCTCTCGCTTTCCTCCAAAGCTTCTTCATATCTTTTTCGTTCGGTCACATCGTGAAAGATCACCTGAGTAGCTGGTTTGCCATCGAAAATTATGGGATTAGTGGTAACCAAAACATCAACAGCCTCGCCATCCACTCGCACGAATTTCTCGCGAATGGCAATTCCGATTTGCGAATTCCTCCGGGTTTTCTTTGAGCTGCTCCTGGACAATTTCAGGATATTCTGGATGTACAAAATCCTTTACAGGTCGACCAAGCATTTCTTCGGCACAGATGGCTCCCGAAAGGTTAACCGCCGACTGGTTTATAAATACTATCATTCCTTCACAATGTACTACTACCCCTTCTGGGCCGAACTCCTCCAACTGGCGATACTGTTTAGAGGATTCGCGCTCCGCTTCCTCCAATCGTCTTTGTCGAATGGTCATCGCTACCTGGGATGACACAAATTCGAGCAGGTGCAGTTCGGTTTCTCCGTAGGCTGTAGCATTTTCATAATCTTGAACTGCCAAAACCCCAATAACAACATCATCAACGACTAGAGGGACACCCAACCAGACCAAAGGTGGATGACCTACCAAAACGAGTTCTCCTTTTTCTTCCATCGCCTTCAGGCTATCCAAATCACAAATCAGTGATTTGCCTGTATGAAATAGATATTCCGTCAACCCCTTTTCAAGGTCTCCTTTTTTATTCGAGCGCTCGAATTCATCTGCATAAAATGGATAAGAAATCGACTCTTCTTTTCGATCATAAAGCGCAATATAAATATTCTTGGCAGGCATTATTTCTGAGATAATTTCTTGGAGTTTGGGAAATAGTGTCTCCAGTTGCGTCGCATCATTGGCAGCCTGCGCGATTCGATAAAAAAAGTCTTGATGGTTATTGGCGGTTTGATCCCCATTAATAAAGCTGCAGTTACCAGGACAGCCGGCTTGCCTTCATAGGCAATCAGGTTTGCCCTGAAATCGACCCAACGCTCAGCGCCTTCTTTGGAGATAATCGTAAATTCGGTATGAGCGGGGATTTCTTCATTGCGTTGGATCTTCATCCCCCAATCCCGGATAAATTTTCTCCTGCCGGCTGAAACCAAATCATAGAAATTACTCTGAAGCAATTCTTGCTTTGAAAAACCGGTAAGTTGCTCTGACGCCTGGTTTACGTAAATTATTCGGGTGCCCTGGAAAATGAAAACCGGCGAAGGACTGATATCTGCCAAATCATGGAAGGTTGCATCCCTTTCATGCCGCACAGAGATCGGTTTCTGTCGAACTGGACCACTCGCAGGAGTTTTACTCATTTTTCAGTTTCGTTATTAATTATTTTTATAAGTATAGCATGAGAAAGAAATCAAGACAAAACCCATGCTTTCAAGCCGGCCATTATTTGTAGTCCCTGAATTCCCGTGCTGTTAATGATTCTGCCCTCTTGTTAATTTACCCTACCCAATCGTCCTGTGAACATCCTCCCATATCAGGAAAACGCTTATAATAAGTTTAGGTCGATAAATTATCCATGAATTATTACTCAAGAAAGAAAAAAACATGCCAGACGATCAGCTCACCACCAGACACAAAATTGCCATTTTAATTGATGGCGATAACGCCCAGGCGAATCTCCTCTCGCAAACCCTCGTTGAAGCCGGGAAATACGGCCTTGTCACAGTCCGCCGAATTTACGGGGATTGGACGACCTCGAATATGAATTCTTGGAAAGATGTATTGAATTTCCATGCTGTCCAACCGGTCCAACAGTTCCGCTATACAGTTGGAAAAAACGCCACAGACAGTGCCATGATCATCGATGCGATGGATTTGCTACACTCCAGTGTTGTGGATGGATTCTGCCTGGTTTCCAGTGACAGCGATTACACTCGGCTTGCCACGCGCATCCGTGAATCAGGAGTATTTGTGATGGGCATCGGGGAGAAAAAGACTCCCAAACCGTTCGTTAATGCCTGTGATGTTTTTGTCTATACCTCCAACCTGGTATCCGAGCATAAAGTCGCCCGGCCCGCTGCAGCAAAACCGGCCCGCCGCACCCGGAAAACGAGTTCCGGCGTTTCTACTACGACGCCCCCTACCCCCGCAACGATAGCAGCTCCTGCGGCGCCACCTGTCGCCGAGCCAGATAACGAGAATGACCCGCTGCCTCTCATCCGCCAGGCTTATGAGATCGCACAGCAGGAAGATGGCTGGGCGCGACTGGATCACATGGGCAACGCCCTTTATCAATTGGATCCCGGTTTTGATCCACGCACTTACGGTCACCGCCAGCTTTCTCGTATGATTGCCAGTTATAAGGAACTTTTCACAATGCGTACGCAGGAGATCGATGGTTCGACCTTGTTTTCAATCAAATTAAAGGAATGACGGCGGGAAAAATTCCATTATTCGCCTGAATCGCCGATTAGTTGATCGGCGATTTTATGGGCAAAGGAGATTTTGATGGCAAAGGAAACTCCTCTGTTAGCTCATGCAAGCTTGACCATAAATTCACCCGCTTCGAAGGTCTGGGATGCCCTGACCAACCCAGATCTAATCAAACAATATTTGTTTGGCACCAAGGTCGAGACAGACTGGCGCATCGGCAGCCCAATTACTTATACCGGGCAATGGCAGGGAAAACCATACCAGGATAAGGGAGTGGTGAAACAGGTGGAGACGAACAAGTTGCTTGTTTCTACTTACTGGAGTCCCCTGGAAAATCTTCCCGATCGCCCGGAATATTATAAA
Organism: uncultured Chloroflexia bacterium; assembly: GCA_963814135.1. GTDB lineage: Bacteria > Chloroflexota > Anaerolineae > Anaerolineales > Villigracilaceae > UBA877. Next base: position 1,362,863 of record CAWFBZ010000008.1, read on the forward strand.
ACTGTCCGGTACGAATTAGCCTCGGAAGGGAATGCCACCCGGCTGACTGTGACCCAGGACAATAATGCCACTCCCGAAGACGCTGCGCATTCCAGTGAAAACTGGAAAATGGTTTTAGAGGGTATGAAAGCATTATTGGAAGGAAAACGAGATTAATGAGTGGTCCCATTTACCTGGTGGCAGGTGCGCGACCGAATTTCATTAAACTGGCTCCGCTTGTTTGGGTTCTAAATTCCCGCAAGGATATACCATTTCAGATCGTGCACACCGGTCAGCACTACGATCATTCCATGTCGCAAGGCTTTTTTGATGTTTTGGATATTCCCGCTCCCGATATCAACCTGGAAGTCGGCTCAGGTACGCAAAGCCATCAAACTGCCCGCATCCTGGAACGTTTTGACGAGATTTTGCAGGCAAATCCTCCCAGCGCCGTGGTGGTATTTGGGGATGTTAACAGCACCCTGGCTTGTTCGCTGGCTGCGGTAAAGCGGCTCATCCCAGTTGCCCATGTCGAAGCCGGCCTGCGTAGTTTCGATCGCAGTATGCCTGAAGAGATCAACCGGCTCGTTACGGATGCACTTTCTGATCTTTTACTGGTTTCGGAAAATTCAGGTCTTTTGCATCTTCGGCAGGAAGGAATTCCGGAAGCCAGAGTCCGCCTGGTCGGGAATATCATGATCGATTCGCTTATCCGGATGCTTCCGAAAGCACTCGAAAGGCAAGCTTCCGCCCACCTAGGCTTTGAAGCAGGCAATTATGCACTGCTAACCCTTCATCGACCCTCCAACGTGGATAATCCGAATACTTTACTGCGTCTTCTAACTCTTTTTGCAGATTTATCCCGTCAACTTCCCATCCTCTTTCCCGTCCACCCTCGTACTATGAAGCAAATCGAATCAATCGGCTATGCGACCCAGGCTAATTTTCGGATGATTGCACCCGTGGATTACCTGGATTCGCTTTGTTTGCAGAAACAGGCTAAGCTGGTCCTGACCGATTCGGGTGGTATTCAAGAAGAAACCAGTTGCCTTGGCACTCCTTGCCTGACACTGAGAAAGAATACCGAACGTCCCGTGACTGTTGAGCTAGGCACTTCCACCATCGTGGGCGACGACGAGGAGCTTATACGCAAGAATTTCAAAATGATCATGGCAGGGCGCTACAAGCAGGGAAAGCTAATCCCCCTCTGGGATGGTCATACAGCTGAACGCGTGGCGAATAATTTAAAGGAGTTGGTGCAGGGCCGCTGATTGTGCGGTTGCGTTGATAATATCGCTGTAAACCCCTACGATCTGGGTGGCGATTTTGTCCCAGGCATAGTTTTGAGCGTAAGCCGCAGCGTTTTTTCCCAGAGACTTGCGTAGGGATGTATCACCCAGCAAAATAGTTAGTTCTTTACACATTCCTTCATCATCCCCATCTGCAACGTGATACCCAGTAACGCCGTCCTGCACAAGGAAGGCCAGCCCACCAACCTGTGAGGCGATAACCGGCGTTCCGCACGCCATGGCTTCCAACGCCACCATCCCAAAAGATTCATAATGCGAGGGCATAACCACCACTTCCGCTGCCGAATAATAATACGGTAAGGTATCCTGGCTCCTTTTCCCCAGGAAAGCCACCATTTTTCCCACCGTCAGGTCATCGCATATCTTTTGGATCCTGGTCATTTCCGAAGACATTTCTTCCGGTGCGGCATCCGGATCGCCTCCGATTACTGCCAGGTTTACCGGTTCGGAAAGGTCCTTAACCCGCAGGCATGCAACGGCTTTTATCAAGGTATCCAGGCCCTTGAGCGGTTCGATCCGCCCGACGAATAGGATCATGCGGGCACTCGGTGATAAACCGATGAATTGGCGGGCTTCATCCACCGGGATCGGGTAAAAATGTCTCACATCTACACCTGGTGGGATTACCACCACTTTGCTCATGTCTGCCTTGTAGAGCCATTCCAACTGGGCCTGTTCAGCCGGAGTAGCCGCAATCACCCGATTGACGCGTGCCAAAACACGTCGTTCTCCGTCGAGCCGGTATGCACCTTCGCGTTCTGCATCGCTGCGAGCCACCCGGTTTTTCATCTCTCCCAATGTGTGAAACATTTGCACGATCGGCGTTCCACCCCAACATTCAGAAAGGCTTTCGGCAGCCAACCCTGACATCCAGTAATGGCTGTGGATAATGTCATAATGCAGGCCTTTATCTTCGACGAATCGTTCAATTCCGCGTACAAACTCCGGGATATACCCAGCCAACTCCTGCCTTGGTAAAGGGGTTTCTGGGCCTGCAGGAACGTGCACCACCCGGTTGCCATACCCCAGGTCGTGCAGGACATGGGGGACGTGTTCATCCTGGGAACGCGTGAATACGTCCACATGGATCCCCATCCTCCCTAATTCCAGGGTCAGGTCGCGCACGTAAACGTTCATTCCGCCGGTATCTTTCCCACCCAGGGTTGCCAGCGGACAGGTGTGATAGGAAATCATTGCCACGTTCATGCCGACCAGTATAATCTTAAACAATAAAACTTGCCTTAGAATAATAAATACTGGTATAATCCCGCCGCTCGACAGTCGCCACCATAGCTCAGTCGGTAGAGCAGACGTTTCGTAAACGCCAGGTCAAGAGTTCAAATCTCTTTGGTGGCTTCGATAAAAACAGACATTCCTTATGTGAATGTCTGTTTTATTATCCAGCCAAAAAGCGCCGTTTCAAGATTTGCGGCTAAAATTTTCTCGTCCACCCCTTAGGCCAGCGCTCCACCACAACCTTCTTCTGCGTAAAGAATTCAATTGCGTCCATTCCCTGGCCATGCAAGTCTCCGAAGAAGCTGCCTTTCCATCCACTGAAGGGATAGAAAGCCATCGGTGCAGCTACACCGATGTTGACGCCGATGTTCCCCGCTTCTGCTTCGTATCGGAACCTACGGGCAGCTGCACCGCTTCCTGTAAAAATACTCGCCTGGTTGCCGTAACGCCCTCCATTGACCAGCTCCAATGCTTTATCTATCGAATCCACATGCATCAGACTGAGGACCGGTCCGAAAATTTCTGTTCGGGCGATTTCACTTCCCGAGGCAACATTGGCCAAAACGGTCGGTCGGATGAATGCACCCTTTTCATAGTTCTTGATCAACGTATTTCTCCCATCCACGCACACGGTTGCGCCTTCGTTTGCCCCAACCTGTATTTGACTCTCGATCCGAACGCGCGCAGCCTGACTGATGACCGGTCCCATCTGGATTCCGTCTTCCAATCCATATCCAACAACCCGCGATTGAGCCGCATCACAGATCATCTCGGTAAATTCATTGCGCGCCTCTCCCACGGTCACAGCCCATGAAACCGCCAGGCAACGCTGACCTGCGCATCCGAAGGCGGAATCTGTTACGATCTTGACTGCCATTTCCATGTCTGCATCTGGCATGATGACTACCGGATTTTTCGCCCCGCCCTGTGCCTGGACGCGTTTCCCGTTTTCTGCAGCCCGCCGGTAAATATATTGCGCCACCGTCGACGAACCCACAAACGTGATCCCACGGATGGCTGGATGATCTAAAATTGCATCCACAACTTGCTTTGACCCGTTTACCAGGTTGATCACGCCATCCGGCAGTCCAACCTGCTCTATCAGTTTGAACAGCAATTGCATGGTCAGCGGGACTTTTTCAGATGGCTTGATGATATAGGTATTTCCACATGCGATAGCGTAAGGCAGATACCAGAATGGGATCATACCCGGAAAATTATACGGACAGATCGTCGCACATACTCCAATTGGTTGCCGCAGCATCATCTCGTCGATGCCTGTCGCGATATCTTCCGAGATCTCTCCTTTTGCCAGCATAGGGATTCCACAGGCGATTTCCACATTTTCGATCGCTCTGATCATCTCAGCCTTCGAATTCTTCCAGCGTTTTCCCGCATTCGCGTGTGATGCATCGGGAAATCTCATCCAAGTTGCTCTTCATTAAGTCACGTAACTTGAACAGATACTGGATACGCTCTTGTGCTGGTGTCCTTCGCCAGGCTGGAAATGCGTCTGACGCCGCTTGCGCTGCTGCATTCACCTCGACAATCCCACACAAGGGGGTTTTTGCCAGGGTTTCTCCCGTCCCTGGGTCGATCACGTCGATATATTCTTTCACTCTTGGTTCGGTCCATTTCCCTTGCATGAAATTCAGGATCTTTTCCACTTTGTCTCCTTTTTTAACTCCTGGCAATATTATTGCGCAATCCAATATTCTCGCAACTGATTTGATACTTTACCGGTTTGAACCTAAAAGTTCAAGTGATTTCCGTCACGCATTTAATCCATATCCACGAGTATAATCGCCCTATGCCTGAACGCCTCTCCCCACTCGTTATTGGCATTGCCGGCGGTTCCGGGTCCGGGAAAACCACCGTCGCGCAGAACATCCTTCAACGCGTGGGACCGGATCGAATATCCTTTCTCCAGCATGATGCCTATTATAAAGACCTGAGTGGGCTGCCTCCTATCCAACGTGCCGAAGTAAACTTTGACCACCCTAATTCCCTGGAGAACGAATTATTGATATGGCACATTCAGCAGCTTAAAAAAGGCTTGTCAGTAGAAGTGCCCATCTACGACTTTTCCAACCATCGTCGCACCGACACCACCTACACGGTTGAGGCACGCAGAGTGGTTTTGGTGGAAGGCATTTTGATTTTTGCAGAAGCCGCTTTGCGCAATTTCTTCGATGTAAAGATCTTCGTGGATACCGACTCAGACATTCGCTTCATCCGTCGACTACAACGCGACATTGCAGAACGTGGTCGTACCACTGAGTCGGTGGTTAAGCAGTATCTTTCCACCGTCCGCCCTATGCACTTGGAATTCGTGGAACCTTCCAAGCGCTATGCTGATGTGATCATCCCTGAAGGCGGATTTAACGCGGCTGCGCTCGACATGTTGGTTGCACGAATCGAGAGCATGTTGCACGGCGCAGCGAGTTCGATCGTTTCTCCTAATATTAATCCCTGAAAGGAATAACATGAATAAACAATGGAAAACCCCTCCAGAAATGGTGATTGACCCCGAGAAAAAATACACTGCTACATTTAGCACGGATAAAGGTGATATTGTATTGGAACTTTTCGCTGATAAAGCTCCTCGCACAGTAAATAATTTTGTTTTCCTGGCGCGCGAAGGATTTTATGATGGAACGATTTTTCACAGAGTAATTGCAGATTTTATGGCGCAAGGTGGGGATCCGACCGGAAGCGGTACGGGGGGCCCGGGTTATCGCTTTGCAGACGAATTCCACCCTTCCTTGAAGCACAATAAACCCGGAATATTTTCCATGGCCAATGCCGGCCCCGGTACGAACGGGAGCCAATTTTTCATTACCCACGTTCCTACGCCCTGGCTGGACGGTAAACACAGCATCTTTGGCCAGGTGATCCAGGGAATGGATGTATTGCTATCCATCCAACCGCGCGACCCGGGTCAACCGGGTGCGCCAGCCGTGAAATTGAATAATGTGACCATTCAAGAAACATGACCCGCGCACACCGCCTCACCATCCTGCGGGTTTTGGCCCTGGCTGGGGTGGTAGTGCTTATTGCAGCCCTGTTCATTTTTCGAGATCAGGTAAAAAAACTCGAGAGTTATGGCTACATCGGGATATTCCTGATCTCGATTGCAGCCAACGCCACCATCATTATTCCTTTGCCTGGCGTGGCATTTACCACTGCCATGGGCGCCATATTCAACCCGTTTGGGGTCGCGGTTGCTGCCGGGTTGGGCGCAGCGATAGGCGAACTCTCCGGATATTTGGCTGGTTTTAGCGGCCAGGCGGTTATGGAACGCGCCCAATTATATGATCGTCTGACCACCTGGATGAAGCAGCATCAAAATCTAGCTTATCTTGCGATTGCTTTGCTGGCGTTCATTCCCAACCCACTCTTCGACCTGGCCGGTATGGCTTCGGGTGCGCTAAAATTACCCCTGTGGAAATTTCTTAGCGCCGCCGTTATAGGAAAGATTGGTAAAATGTTGATGTTTGCCTACCTGGGATACTATTCCGGGAGCTGGCTCACCAGTTTGTTAAGCCGGTAAAAATAGACCGGCCTCATCGGCCGGTTTTTTTTCTTAAAGGATCAGGATTTCTATTCGGTTTGTGAGGCGCAGCGGGTTTTTGAAGGTCGGTAACTTCCTGTTCCGTCAGGTAGCGCCATTCCTTGGGCTTTAAGCCCCCCAGCAGCAATTCTCCAATCCGCACTCTCACGATCCGCACCACTGGCAATCCTGTTTGGATCCCCATTTCGCGGATTTGCCGTTTGTGACCTTCCTTCAGGATGACACGCAACCACGCACCTTTACCGTTCTTTGAGATCACGTTCACTCCCGCTGGCCCAGTCCGGAAACCATCCTCCAGCACCACTCCGCGTTTCCACAAGCTCAATTGCTCCTGGTCGGGTTGCTTTGCCACCAGAACACGATATTCTTTTTCATGCTCGTATCTGGGATGGGTCAATTTATTTGCGAGGTCCCCATCGTTAGTCATCAGTACCAATCCTTCGGAATCGAAATCCAGCCGGCCCACCGGGTATAGCGTCCCCGGCACAGGTACCAGGTCGCGCACTGCCGGACGCATGTCCGGGTCGGAAACCGTGGATATCACTCCGCGTGGCTTGTAAAGGGCCACGTAAACCAGTTTCTCTGCTGCTTTGATCGGCCTTCCATCAACCATGATCTTATCGACTGCTGCATCGGCTTTATCGCCCAAGCCGACTGGTTTGCCGTTTACCCTCACTCTGCCAGCGGAAATGATCTCTTCGCAACTTCTCCGCGAGCCGTACCCGGCTCGTGCCATTATTTTCTGTAAACGCTCTTCCATCTCAACCTTTCAACATTTCGTCGTGCCGGTTCCCGTTTCCGTTTGCATTTTTGGTATCGCTATCTGCCTCCGGCAATTCCAGCGCCGGCAATTCATTTAGGGAATTTAACCCAAAATGTTGCAGGAAATCAGGTGCAGTTCCGTACAATATAGGCCGACCCGGCCCTTCCGCCCGTCCCACTTCCTGAACCAGACCCTTTCCAAGCAAGGATTTCATCACACCATCGCTGCTGACCCCGCGGACTCCTTCAATATAGGGGCGCGTCACCGGCTGTTGATATGCCACGATCGCCAAGGTCTCCAATGCTGCCCGGCTTAAACGGCTCGTCGCTTCCAGGCCCAGGAAACGTTCGATCGTCTCTGCCATCTCCGGTGCGGTGGTCAATTGCAAGCGCCCACCGTGTTTTTGCAACCTTAATCCACGCGTTGTCAATTCACCTTCGAGTTGCTTCAAACCTATTTCAACCGCAGAAACCGAAATATCCAGCGCCATGGCCAGTTGTCCAGCAGTAACGGATTCCGCAGACACGAACAGCAGTGCTTCAAGTGCTGCCGGTATGTCAAGTGGCCTGGGATTTTCAGATTCGCTCATGCTATAATAACTCCGCTATAAAAAGAGATCCAATGAAATTATTCAAATTACCACTATTTGCAGGATTTTCAGCTTTGGCGTTGTCCGTGCTGGCCTGCACGATTAACGTCGGTGGACCCGCTTACCCGGATCAGCGCATCCCGACTTCCACTTACGCTGCTGGCGAACTCCAGACCAACGTCCAAACTGCCGTGGCAGCTGGTGCAGAAACTGGCCAGATTTCCCTGGTGGTCACCGAGGGTCGATTAACATCCTTCATGGCTACTTACCTCCAGGATCAGCCCCAACCTTTATTTACTGACCCACAGGTATTCCTGCGCGATGGCCAAATCCAGGTTTTTGGCACCGCCAACCAGGGTTATTTCCAGGCCAACATTGAAATTATTGTTAATGCGGGTGTGGATGCGCAGGGACAACTCAGTATCAATGTTATCTCCGCCGATTTTGGTCCCATGCCCGTCCCAGCAGGCTTGAAAGATACCATTAGCGCCACACTCCAGGAAGCTTATACAGGTTCCATCGGACCGGCCGCGGTTGGCTTCCGCCTGGAAAGTATTTCAATCTCGGAAGGTTCCATGACAATTGTCGGCCGGATAAAATAGCGGTTGGATTATACCAGTATCCTCATGCGCAACTTTCCTCTACAGCCATCCCATCATCTCGCTATGATTTTAGTTTTTTTATGCCGGCGAGCAATTTTCGCTCTCTTTCTACCCCTGGTCTTGCTCGCTGCTTGTTCTCCTCAAATTCAACCCACCGATCTCACCGTTTATGTCGCCGCTGGTAGTGCCGGTCAATCCGTTTCTCTTTCTCCCGGTAGTACGGTCCAGCAAGCCCTAGATGCCGCAAAAATCACTCTCTCTCCCACCGATCGCGTGGATCCTCCCGCCTATACAGACTCTGACGGATGGCATGTCGATCGTTGTTACCCGAGTGCGCGAAGAGTTCGAAACCAAACAGGTCGTCATCCCCTTCGAACGCCAGGAACTTCGCAATGAAAGCCTCACCTCCGGGGAAACCCGCCTCATTCAAGCCGGGAAAAACGGACTAGATGAAATCACCGTTCGACATGTCTTCGAAAACAATCTCGAAACTGGCAATTCTGTGGTTTCTGAAACCGTCTTACAACAGGCGGTTCCTGAGATAGTCATGATTGGGGTGCAATCTCCTTTTGCCCCACTTTCGATCCCCGGAAAACTGGTTTATCGCACGACCGATGGCAACGCCTGGGTCATGGACGGGTCGACATCAAACCGACGTCCTCTTATTACCAGTGGCGACCTGGATGGACGCATCTTCTCTCTCTCCCCGGACGGCGCCTGGTTACTTTTTACACGCAAATCTACTCTCCCCCCCGATCAGGAAATCAATACCCTCTGGGCCGTCAGCACATCCGATCAATCAGCCAATCCGGTGAAACTGGGCGTTTCCAATATTGTCCATTTTGCAGGCTGGCAACCAGGTGAAAAATACAAGATCGCCTACTCCACGGTCGAACCGCAAACTGCTGCACCGGGTTGGGATGCCAATAATGATTTGCACATTCTCGACTTTGTGAACGGCAAGCCTGGCGAGATTGTTGATGTCCTTGACACCAATTATGGAGGCGTGTACCCATGGTGGGGCATGTCGTTTGCCTGGTCACCGGATGGTCTAAACCTCGCATATTCCCGTCCGGATGGTGTCGGGCTGGTTGATATAAAAAATGCCACTCTGACTCCTCTGATGAATATCACGGCTTTGAATACCCACGGCGATTGGGCTTGGACGCCCGGTCTTGCCTGGAGCAGCGATAGCCAGACCCTTTACGTCGTCATGCACTCAGCTCCGACCGGCCTGATTGCACCGGAAGATTCACCCAATTTTGATCTGATGGCCGTTTCGCTTTCCACGGGTGCCGGTACCACCCTCGTAATGCAAACAGGCATGTTTGCCTATCCGGTAGTCTCTTCGCTTCAACAGGATACTACTGGTCAAGCAATATACCGTATTGCGTTCCTCCAGGCTATCTTCCCGACTGCCTCTGCAACCAGCCGTTATAAAGTGGTGGTCATGAACAGCGATGGCACCAGTTCTCTCTCGCTTTTTCCTGCTGAAGGCCAGCCTGCCCTCGAACCCCAAGCCCAGACGCTTGCCTGGGCGCCCAGCTTACTTGATAATGGCGCAGATTATATCGGGATTATCTACGGAGGGAATCTTTGGATCGTAGACGCCGGAACCGGTCAATCCCAGCAAGTAACCGGCGATGGACTGACTAGTAATATTGATTGGAAATAACCTCATTTTCCCGGTCAAACGCCGGGGATAGGGATTTTATTAATTGGAGTAATTTATGCGCATTCTTCTTACTGGTGCGGCCGGATTTCTCGGTTCCCACCTGTGCGACCGCCTCCTGGCGGAAGGTCACGAAGTCGTTGGGTTGGATAATTTCGTCACCGGAAACCCCGATAACATTGCCCACCTGGCCGGGAACGAACGCTTTAAATTCATCAAACAGGATGTATCGGAATATATCTTTGTTCCGGGCAAGTTGGATGCCGTCATGCATTTCGCATCGCCTGCCAGCCCCAACCCGGATTCCCCGTATGGATATTCCAATCTCCCCATTCAAACCATGAAGGCAGGCGCTCTCGGAACCCATAATTGCCTGGGGGTATGCCGCGCTCAAAATGCCCGTTTCCTGCTGGCTTCAACATCCGAGATTTACGGGGACCCGCTAGAACATCCGCAGACTGAAAACTATTGGGGTCATGTCGACCCTGTCGGACCGCGTTCGATGTATGATGAAGCCAAGCGGTTTGCAGAAGCCATGACCATGGCTTATCACCAGATGCACGCAGTCGATACCCATATTGTGCGAATCTTCAATACCTATGGCCCGCGGATGAGTCTCGATGACGGACGGGTAGTTCCCAATCTCGTCCAACAAGCCTTGCGCGGGGAATCGCTCACCATCTATGGGGATGGCGCCCAAACCCGCTCTTTTTGCTTTGTGGACGATCTGGTGGATGGTATCTACCGCCTCCTGCTCTCCGAAGAAAATCTCCCCGTAAATATTGGAAATCCCACCGAAACCTCCATTCTCGAATTTGCTAACACCATTAACCGTCTTACCGGGAATACCGCCGATATGCGTTACCAACCTGACAAACGCTATGGCAGCGATCCCCAACGCCGCTGCCCGGACATCTCGCGCGCCCGTTCACTGCTTGACTGGGAACCAAAAGTGGATTTGGTCGATGGCCTCACCCGCACCCTGGCATATTTCAAGGGAAAGATGCCAGTCGTATGACCGCTGTGATTGTTAACCCTGTTGAACGCGCCCGCTTCTTGAAATTCATGGCAGTCGGCGTCATTGGGGCCATTGTGGATTTCGGGATCATGAATCTTTTTTCGAGGATCTTTTCCATGGCCTTGGTTTGGGCTGGAACGATCTCCTTCATCTGCGCCATTATCAGCAATTTCATTTGGAATCGTTACTGGACCTACCCCGATTCGCGCACTCGCCCCATTCCCCGCCAATTGATCATGTTTGCAGGCGTTAATGTTGCCGGTCTGGCAATTCGATTGCCAATCCTGCATTTTCTGGAATTGCCTGTTCGAGGAGTTTTCGAGCGCCTTTCCTTCAATATTTTCACACCCGAATTCCTGGGAAAGAATTTTACGCTGGCAATAGCTGTTGGGGTAGTCATGCTCTGGAATTTTTATGTTAATCGCTATTGGACGTATAATGATGTAGATCAGATAAAATCATGAATACTCAGCCCAATCGACCAATCATTCCCATTTATACTTCCCGTGGTGACGCAGAAGCCTTTCTTGTTTACCCATACCTGCATAATCGGATGGGAGAATGGATTGGCTGGGTCGCCCCCAACCGCCAGGTTTATTCAGTCCTGGGTTTTTTTGTGGGAGATATGACCGGCGAGCCTCGTATTCTTCGAAAACGCATTACCGCATCTCTTAAACCACGTAAAGCCCCACCTCCAGCCCCTCCCCGTCTTCTTGTCCCGGCTAATATTCCCCTGGCACCAATGATGAGTGATCTACGCTTTGGGGTTATGGACGTCTTGCTCGAAGAACCCGAGCGCCTCCACACGCTCGATTCCGGGGAATTACGTCAGGACTTGGATTAATGGCTCACGACCACGATCCGAAACCAATCCGCCTTTCCCGCATCCAGTTGGCGCAGCTGATGCAACCGGAACATGCCAATAATCTTGGGAATGTTCACGGCGGTTGGATCATGAAACTTGCAGATGAAGCTGGAGCGCTTGCATCCACCCGTCATGCCGCCCACCGCACCGTCACGGTCGCCATCGATCGGATGGTTTTCCGACAGCCCATCCACATCGGTGACCTGGTCTTGTTCAATGCAGAAGTGACCTATGCCGGACGCACCTCCATGGAGGTGGAAGTGGACGTTATCGCTGAAAATCCCATCACCGGGCAACAAACGCACACCAATGCTGCCTACATTGTCTACGTAGCAGTGGATGACAAAGGTCGCCCCACTCGCGTCCCGCCCCTTCTAGCCGAAACGCCAGAGGAACAAGCCCGCATGGACGCAGCCAAACTCCGCCAGAATCATCGCCTTGCACAAAAAGGTTAACTGTTATTCTCTTCCTCCCACCAAGGTGTGTTCATTTTGTTCTTTGTGCTAAAAGTTCTAATTTAATTACATGATGGCAATCCCTGAACTTCCCCCCGAAGAAACTGAACCCAAAGAGCGCCAGGCTCATCCTTTCCGCACTTTGCGTGAGCTGGTGGATTACGTTTCCGGGAAAGGCCTCCCGGCCAATACCGCCGAAGAAGCCGGCCTAGTTGAACCCATCCCTTTTCCATTCCTGGCTATCGTTGGTCAGCGCGAAATGAAATTAGCCTTGTTGCTGGGTTTGGTCAATCCTTCCGTAGGCGGCATCCTGTTGGTTGGTCCGCGCGGCACTGCAAAGACCACTGCCGTTCGTTCCCTGTTGGATATTCTCCCCAAAGTCGAACGCTCCCTGTGTTATTACGGCTGCCTGCCTGAAGACATTGAGGCTGGCGGCATCGATGCAGTTTGTCCCGATTGTGCCAAAAAATACGCCGAAGGCCAGTCTCTGGTTGCCCCCGATCGGGTTCGACTGGTGGAACTCCCGCTTAATTCCCGCCTGGAAGATGTGATTGGGGGCATTGATGAACGAGCTGCAGTTCACGAACGCCAACGCCTCCACCGTGGCATTCTTGCCCAGGCAGACCGCAATCTTCTTTATATTGATGAAATCAATCTGCTCTCGGACGACATCATCGACGTTATCCTGGATGCCGCTGCCCAAGGCAGTTACACGGTCAGAAGGGGACCGGTCTCGGCAACCTACCGCGCTCGTTTTGTCTTGATCGGCTCGATGAATCCCGAGGAAGGACGCCTGCGGCCGCAGATCCTTGACCGTTTCGGGCTGCGAGTCATCGTCCGCGGGTTGGATAACCCTGCCGAACGACTCGAAGCTTACCGCCGCGTTCAAGCCTACCTGGCCAACCCGCGCGGCATGAACGCAATCTACACGAACGATATGCTGGCGGCTGCCGAAGAGATCCAATCTGCACGTGCGAGATTACCCAAAGTTGTCCTACCCGATAAAGTTGCCCAGCCGGCCATCCTTTTGGTTAAAGAGATGGGCATCGATAGTCTGCGCGCCGAGATCACGTGGTTTGAAGCCGCGCGCGCCTATGCAGCTGCGGACGGGCACTTTCGTGTCACCTCTGAAGACCTACGAGCCGTCGCTCCCATGGCACTACGCCTGCGCCGTTCCCCCTTCATGGCCGAATATTTTAACAACCAGGCTGGAGAAGAAGAAGAAGTTGGGAAATTATTGGACGGGTTGGTAAAGAAACCCAAATAAATACAGAAATCCATCTCCAATTATTTACCCATTCGCCTATCTTTCTCTTCACTCCACACAACCTGATCTATTTGACTCCCGTCTATCAGACTCTCTCCTAACCAATTACCAAAGTATAAAACTAAGCTCTTTTCTGGTATAATTCTATTCGCATTGACTGGTCCCACCCGCGGCCACCCCTGCGGATGCGGAGACCTGCTCAAAATCTTATAAAAGGAATTGCAAACGTCATGCCACTTAACCAAGAGATAAAGACCAAGGTCATCACCGACTACCACCGCCATGAGACCGATACCGGTTCTCCCGAGGTGCAGGTAGCCATCCTGACCAGCCGCATTCTTCAACTCACGGACCACCTACGGACGCACAAACACGATGAGTCCAGTCGTAGGGGTCTGCTCCAGATGGTGGGCCGGCGACGCCGCTTGCTGGCTTACCTGCGCAAGCACGACTATCAGCGCTACCTGGCGCTGACCGAACAGCTGAAGCTGCGCCGAAAATAGAAACTGGTTCGCCCGGGTAGATGGGCAAGTGTCCATCTACCCTTTTTATTCATATGTGGATAGGTCGGGCTTGGGTGCCCGTCCCCACAATCGGCCCGTCGGTCAGGAATTGAAATATGCCTTCAACGTTCAATCGTTGGTTGACAGCATCTTTCAGTCCCTGAACAGGCGGGAAAAGGAGATTATATCTTAATGAAACCCGAAGTAAAACGCTACACCACTACGGTGGGCAGCCGGGATATTGCCATTGAAACTGGCAAACTGGCGGCGCAAGCCGGTGGAGCCGTCACGGTCCACCTGAACGATTCGATTGTATTCGCTTCCGCAACCATGGGTGGCATTCGTGAAGGCATCGATTTCTTCCCTCTCAGCGTGGATTATGAAGAGCGTATGTATGCCGGCGGTAAGATCCCCGGTTCGTTCTTCCGCCGCGAAGGACGTCCCTCCACCGACGCCATCCTGACCGCCCGACTTACCGATCGTCCACTGCGCCCGCTCTTCCCGGACGGAATGCGCAATGAAGTCCAGATCATCATGTATTCGCTCTCTGCAGATGCCGAAAATCCTCTCGATATCCTTGCCATTAATGCCGCATCCGCCGCCTTAATGATCTCGGACATCCCCTGGGGTGGACCGGTCGCTGCGGTCCGCGTAGGGCGAGTGGAGGGTCAATTGATCGCCAATCCCACCTTCGCCGAACTCGATAAATCCGATCTCGACTTGCGGATCGCCGGAACGCGTGACGCTATCTTGATGGTCGAAGCCGGCGCAGACGAGATTCCCGAGGATGTCATGGTAACTGCCCTGGAATTTGGGCATAAGTCCATCCAACCTTTGATTGACCTGCAACTGAAGATGCAAGCCGAGCTGGGCAAACCCAAGCGTGAGGTTACTTTCGCCCTGCCCGATCAAGCCTTGCAGGATAAAGTTTATCCGCGCGTCAGTGGTCCGATGAACGAATTGCTCGACAAACCACTTATGAAGGCTGAATTCTACGCCGGAATGGATGCCTTGCTGCAGAACCTGGTGGCCGATTTTATTCCTTCGGCAGTATCGCAGGTTACCGTTTCCGATGAAGGGGATGTGGAAGATATTCCCGAATTCGCATTGCCTGCCATCCCCACCCTGGCGAAAGTCAAGGAAGCCTTTGCGGAAACCGAAAAGAAGGTCGTCCGGGAACGCATCCTCGATCTTGGCAAACGTCCGGATGGACGTACCCCGACCGAGATTCGGCCTATTTGGTGCGAAGTCGGTTTCAGCCCGCGCGCCCATGGCTCTGGACTTTTCACCCGCGGCGAGACTCAAGTATTGACTCTGGCGACTCTCGGTACGCTGCGCGAGTCCCAGGAACTGGATACGCTCACACCGATTGATTCCAAGCGCTATATGCATCATTACAACTTTCCGCCTTTTTCCACTGGTGAGGTTAAGATGATGCGGGGTCAAAGCCGCCGGGAGATCGGTCATGGGGCCCTGGCAGAACGCGCCCTAGAACCGGTCATTCCATCCGAAGAAACCTTTCCATATGCGCTGCGACTGGTATCTGAGGTGATGTCTTCCAACGGTTCATCTTCGATGGCCTCTGTTTGTGGCTCTACCTTAGCCCTCATGGATACCGGTGTTCCGATCAAGGCGCCTGTAGCCGGTGTTGCCATGGGCCTGGTGCTCGAAGGCAGCCGTTACCAGATTTTGACAGATATCCAGGGTACGGAAGATCATCTTGGCGACATGGATTTTAAAGTCGCTGGCACCGAACAGGGCATCACCGCTCTGCAAATGGACATCAAGATTTCCGGCTTAAGTACTGAGATCATGAAACAGGCTCTCGAACAAGCTCGCCAGGCCCGTCTCTTCATCCTGGGCAAAATCCTAGAAGTCATTCCGGCACCACGCCCGGAACTGAAACAACATACACCGCGCATCACCACGGTTAAAATCCCGTCTGACAAAATTGGTGCCATTATCGGCCCAGGCGGCAAGAATATCCGCGCCTTGCAGGAAGAAACCGGCACTAAGATCGACATCGAAGAAGACGGCACGATCTATATTGCATCAACCAACGGTGAAGGTGCCAAGATGGCACGTGAACGCATCGAGGCCATCACCGAAACCGCCCAATTGGGCCGCATTTATACTGGCAAGGTCGTTCGCATTGCCGATTTCGGCGCCTTTGTAGAGATCCTACCCGGTACGGATGGCATGGTTCACATCTCCCAACTCGATAGCGAACGCGTCGAGAAGGTCGAAGACGTTTGTAAACTTGGCGATGAGATCACTGTCATGGTTACCGGCATAGACCCCATGGGCAAGATCCGTCTCTCCCGCCAGGCTGTCCTCGAAGGTTGGACCATAGAGGAAGCCCAGGAGCGTGACGCCAAGAAAAGTAATAGCAGCCGCTCCGGTGGTGGTCGTCCAGGTGGCGATCGGCGCCCCGGTGGCCGCGATGATCGTCGCGGACCCAGGCGATAAACCCGCAGGGGCGACACACGAGTGTCGCCCCTCTTCTTTTCCACTATGCTAAACCGCTTTCGTAACACTCTCTCGGAATATCCTTCGCAGTTCTGGCTGATGTCCTCCGGTCTGCTGATCAGTTCGGCAGGCTCCTCGATGATTTGGCCTTTCCTGATGATTTATGCCAGCGAAAAGCTGAACCTTTCCCTAAGCGCCGTATCCACGCTGATCACGATTAATGCCGGTACAGGCCTGTTAATGTCCTTTATCGCCGGTACGGTAGCCGATCGTCTCGGGAGAAAGCCGGTCATGGTGTTTAGCCTTGCGGTGAATGGTCTGGGGTACCTGTTTTTAAGTCAGGCACACACCTATATTGTATTTGCCGTCCTGATGGTTATCATGGGCGCTTCGAACCCGTTATATCAGGTTGGAGCTGATGCCATGTTAGCCGATCTGGTCGGCCCGAAAAAGCGGGTGGACGCATATGCCATTATCCGTATGGTCAACAACGCCGGGGTAGCAATCGGTCCGGCAGTTGGGGGATTTTTGGCGTCAAGATCCTATACCTATGCTTTTCTTGGCGCAGCAGCCGGAATGCTGATTTATAGTTTGCTGCTTTTCTTTCGCGCCCACGAAACCTTATCCCGAGCATATCAAACTGAAAAAGATACCTCCCGTAATGGATTCGGTGGCTATAAGCAGGTTTTTGGCGACCATCCGTATATTATTTTTGCCCTCCTGGTCAGCGTCGGTTTGATCGCTCCATCCATTCTCTGGACCTTGCTTGCAGTCTATACCAAACAGAATTTCGGCCTGTCTGAAAGCCTCTTTGGTTGGCTACCTACGACGAATGCCTTGATGTGTGTCTTTGTACAATTATCGGTGACCCGTATTTCACGCCGGTTTAACCCCCTTCCGGTAACTGCCGTTGGGATGCTCGTCTATGCCATTGGTGTGGGGAGCGTGGCCTTAATGAACGGATTCTGGGGCTTTTGGGTGAGTATGGTGGTGATCACTTTTGGGGAGCTAATCCTTGTCCCAACTGTAAGCACCTATATTGCCAATCTGGCTCCCGCCGATATGCGCGGCCGCTATATGAGCTTTTATTGGTTCGCCTGGGGTATTTCCCGGGCAGCCGCTCCCCTGATTGGTGGCTTCCTGAATGACGCCATTTCCCCGCATTCTATTTGGGTTGGTGGATTGGTCATCGGCTCTGCCAGCGCCCTGGGCTTATTCCTTTTCAGTCGGATGCGTTCCGGCGGATTTCGTCGCGATCTTGTTCGCCACCCGACGTTATAATATTAATTTGTGAGATAATTGGACCAATTTCTTATGTACATTAACCTTTTCAAATGCTATTATTTGAGCTTTACCGGTACGAAAATCGCCATAAAGGAATAAGTAAAGTAATGAAAAAACCCACTTCGATACTTCCATTAATCCTTATTGTCATCCTCCTATTGTGTTGCTGCGTGACCCTGATTATTGGAGGCGCATTTTACGGTTATACCAGGTTCCTGAAGACCAGCCCTACTTTTTCATTAAATCCGGTCTTATTGCCCAATTCGAGTACCCCCACTCCTTTCCAGATCACCCGCCAACCTCCTGACCGGGTTCCTCAGGCAACCTTGAAATTACTCGAAGGTATCGTTGTACCGGAAAACGATCTGACCGGTCTGGCATGCCGGTTCAAGAATATTTGTAATGTCCCACCTACGCTGCCCCCTCCATCTCAACCGTTTGCGGTAGGCGCACAACAAACATTCTGGGTGAATGATGAGGACACCAATTCTTATTTTCAGGTGCACGCTACTTTACGCTATGTTACCCCGCATTCATATTTCTGGATTGAAGATGGGGATCGGTACAACCAGCAGGATGTAAAAAACCTGATGGATGCGTTTGAGACCAAGATCTATCCCACAGACCGCGAGTTCTTCGGTTCTGAATGGACCCCCGGAATAGACGATGACCCCCATATTTACATTCTTTATACCGGTGGCCTTGGAGCCAACGTTGGTGGATATTTTTATTCCCCGGACGAATATCCGCCACAAATCAGGCAATATTCAAACGCTCATGAGATGTTTTATATCAGTTCTTCAGAACCGCTTGCAGATGCTTACACCTATGGAACCCTTGCGCATGAATTCCAGCACATGATCCACTGGTACCAAGATCCCAATGAGACTTCATTCCTAAATGAAGGTTTTTCAGAATTGGCTACTTTCCTAAATCATTATGACAATGGTTATTTTGACCAGGTTTATCTTTCCAATCCTGATCTTAAACTTGACAGATTGGCAGGGCAGTGGCGGCGACAATACTGCCCATTATGGCGCCAGCTTCTTGTTTGTAACCTATTTTCTCGACCGATTCGGCGAGAATATCACCAAAGCGCTTATTCACAATCAGCAGAACGGACTTGACAGTATCGATGATACTCTCGCGCAAAACAATATCAGTGATCCATTAACCGGTAAGGTAATTACCGCAGACGACTTCTTTCTCGATTGGACAATTACCAATCAATTATTGGATGGTTCGATCACAGACGGGCGCTATGTATATCATAATTACTCTGCAGCTCATCAGGCGAATATCACCGAAACGATATCGGAATGCCCAGCAGACACAACCAGTCGGGATGTTAATCAATATGGAGTGGATTACATTCGAATCGATTGCCCCGGAAATTACACGTTACACTTCGAAGGCGCTACAACTACAAAACTATTGCCAGCAGATCCTCATTCAGGCACTTACGCGTATTGGTCAAATAAAGGCGACGAGTCGGATATGACTCTTACACATGAATTTGATCTGAGTGGTGTTACGGGTCCGGTTAACATGAAATATTGGACCTGGTATGATATCGAAAAAGATTACGATTACGTTTTTGTGGAAGCTTCCACGGATGGTCAACATTGGACCATCCTGACCACACCTTCCGGTACCTCCAGCAATCCCAATGGCGCTTCATACGGCTGGGGATATACCGGAACGAGCAATGGTTGGATCCAGGAGTCGGTCGATCTGACCAAGTTTGCGGGTCAAAAAGTATCCATTCGCTTTGAATACTTGACCGACCCGGCGGTTAATGGTGAGGGCTTTCTCCTAGACGATGTTTCCGTTTCTGCCATAAATTATTCCACCGATTTCGAGACCCAGGATGATAGTTGGCAGGCAGCCGGTTTTGCCCGCATTCAAAATGCGATTCCACAGACTTTCCGGCTGGCGCTTATCACACACGCTTCTAACGGAACTGTTGTTCAGATCGTTCCTGTCGCCGCCGATCAATCAGCCGAAATTCCTCTGACCATTGGGCAGAATGGAGTTAAAGATGCGATCCTGGTTGTTACGGGCACAACTCGATTTACCCGCGTTGTTGCTCCTTACCAGTTCTCCATCCATTGATGATTATATTAATCCGCAATTTCTGTGGACAAAAATCGATTTAAAATCTGGAGGTTGTTTTGACTACTAACGCAAAATCAGAAATTTTACAGTTGGCTTTTCTGGCTGCATACCAGACCGGGGCGGTCGTTTCCAGGCAAGTGGTAAAAACTGAAGGCGGCAATATCACACTTTTCGTCTTTGATGAAGGTCAGGCACTCAGCGAACACACCACCCCATATGACGCATTTGTACACATCCTTGAAGGGCAGGCAGAAATTACGATTTCGGGGAAACCTTTTCTCCTTGGAGCTGGAGAAGGCATCCTTATGCCAGCTAATTCTCCGCATGCCTTGCACACGATTAAAAGATTTAAAATGTTATTGACGATGCTACATGCTTGAGATACTTGCATTAGCCCGGTAGGTTTCTTGCGTTTTTGGGAATTAATGTAGATAGGAATTATGAAAAAATTCTTCGGATTCATTGGGCTCGTCCTTGGATTGCTGGTGGTAGCCCTGCTAGCCTTGTTTGGCTACTGGTATGCCCGTCCGAACCACGCACATGTCAACCCGACTGTGGTGGTCGATTCCTGGAATGTTGCAAGTGATAGCATGCATAACTCAAACACGGACATGATCCAATGGCGGAATCTGTTCTATCTTGCGTACGTTTCATCCCCATTCCATTTTGGCAGCGACCAGTCGGTCCTGCACGTGAAATACTCCGCTGACCTTGGCCAAACCTGGGGTGAAGTGGACACCTTCAACCCAACTGGAGAGGATATTCGTGATCCAAAATTTGCCGTAATTGGCGGCAGGTTATTCCTATATGCCCTCAAAAACACCAGCTTCGTGGCCGAACCATACATAACAGTCTATTCGTATTCGGAAGATGGGATTACCTGGTCACCGTTTGAGACTGTCCCCAACCTGGACGGATGGTTGTTTTGGCGTCCCAAGACCCAGGATGGCGTTACGTTCTACAATTCCGCTTACTGGTATCTACACGGAAAAGCTGTGTTACTTCAATCCACCGATGGGATCAACTGGGTTATCGTTTCAACCATCCATGAAGGCGGCCATAACGATGAAACAGAAATAGAATTCTTGCCGGATGGTCGCCTACTGGCAACAGCACGGCTGGAATATGATAGCTGGGGCGATGGGATGTTCGGCCAGCCGCTTGGGTCCACCTTGATCACCGTCTCTGCGCCTCCTTTCACCATTTGGACTGACCAACTCGAAAGTAAAGTCACCCGTCTGGATGGTCCCTATTTGTTCACGTATCACGATCGGGTCTACGCCATCGGGCGTTTCCAACCCGACCTTGGGGCCAGTGGGCCGCTCACCGACCAGGGAAGCATCCTGGCGCGGAAACGGACATCCCTTTTTGAGGTGCGTACAGATGGACTTGCTTATCTGACAGATCTCCCAAGCGATGGTGACACATCCTATGCAGGGCTTGTCATTAATGGCGATACAGCCTACATATCTTATTACACCAGCCCAATCGATCACGACTTTTCCTGGATCTTGGGTATGCTCTCCCCTTCCCAGGTCCGAATGGCAAAGGTAAACCTGGAAGTTCTTGAGGAAATCGCCAATCAAACCCAGGCGCGATAATTAGTTTTCTCATAAGCTCTTTTTATATATAAATCACCCTTCATATGTCCCCTTCAACTTCTGGTTCCTCCAAATGGGAACGCCTGTTCTCAATTGCAGTTGTTTTGATGCTGATTGGTGCAGGGGCGCTGGTTGTTTATGCAGCCAACATTCCAAAGTCTGGCGCGAAATCTTCCGACCAGAGCAACTCGCAATTCTATACGGAAGCGGCCAATACTTTAGCCGCGATTGATACTTCATCTGGCACTCTCACTCCAGTGTCAACCCCCACACCGTTCGAGTCGCCAACCGCAACCGGATTTCCTCAATATGTTTTCACGCCTCAGGATACCGTTGTGCCAGTTTCTCCGTCACCAGTCACCGTTCAAACGATTAGTTCATGCAACAACTCCAGTTTTGTTAGCGATGTGAGCATTCCTGATGGAACCATCCTTGCACCCGGTCAGTCTTTCGTCAAGACCTGGGCATTTCAAAATACTGGCACTTGCACATGGACCACGAATTACCAACTGGTTTATACCAGCGGCGAAAAGATGGGAGGCGCAACAGTCAAACTGGTCGGGACGGTATCCCCCACGCAGCAAGACCAGGTGTCCGTCTCATTGGTCGCTCCTGTTGCAGAGGGCACTTACACGGGCTTCTGGAGGCTTGCGGACGACCAGGGCAATCAGTTTGGAGTGTCTGTTTTCGTCAAGATTGTTGTTTCCAATACTGCACCTACGATCACACCTACCGGCACGCTTACAACCACCAGAACTATCACTCCGGTCTCCTCTTCTACATCAACAACGATACCATCCGCTACCTCGATACCGATCGCCTCTGAAACTCCCACCCCAAGTCCTACAGCGACTTTTACGGTAACCAGTAGTCCCGAGACTCCTTCCGATACTCCAACGGAATTCAGAAACACCGATTGCTAGTGGTTCACTATAAATCGCGGTCTAGTATTACCGCACAAAGTCGCGACGAAAACCCACTGGTTGAGGGCAGCGGGGCCAACCGCCAAGCCCGGACCGAAATGCCCTAAAATCGGGTTGCGCGCGAGGTTTTTTTCAAAACAACGAGGATCAATTCCGGAAAGTGGGAGAAGAGGGCGGGAATCAGGGGGTAAAGAGCCTCTTTTTCCCGATATTTGGGTGTTTTTAAGGGGTAAAGTGGGACGATTAACGGTTTTTGGACGGTTGCACAAGAATTGTTTTTGGAAAACAAACCCCCAAAAAAGGTTGTTTTTTTAATTCAATCGCAGGTTTTGGGATTGTTTTTTTTCTGCAAGGCATGCTTCAAGTGTGACCTACAGTTATCCCTCTTTCAACCCAAGTTGAGTCATGGTACGAGTAATTCATAATCAATGGCTGTCTGGAGGAATTGCCTCAGACAGCCATTATTTTATACTGGGAAGAGCAAATCGAGTAAAGACCAGCGATGTTTTTTGTATAGCCAATCCTTAATTATTAAAATATGGATCCCCATTCCCTCTGCAACGTGGGCCGCCTCCATCAATGTTTCGCTTAAGGTTGGATGAGCATGAACATTACGGGCGATCTCAGCCGTAGTCAGTTCCATCATTTGGGCCAACGTCAGCTCGGGCAATAATTCGGTTACTTCGGGTCCGACCAGGGTAGCACCCAACAATTCACCGTACTTCTCATCCACGATCAGCTTCACCCAACCAACATAATCGCCCATTCCCAGCGCTTTCCCATTAGCCTGGAATGGGAACTTGCCTAATTTCACTTTATAGCCGCGTTCCTGTGCCTGACTCTCGGTCAACCCAAATGAGGCTACTTGTGGTTGGCAATACGTAGCACGCGGCATCATTTCATAATCAAGCTTAACCGTTTCTACGCCGGCAATATTCTCAGCACAAACGATACCTTGGGCGGTCCCAACGTGTGCCAGCATCAACTTTCCGGTCACGTCACCAATTGCCCAGATACCAGGAACATTGGTAGCCATTGTATCGTCGATCTCAACGAAACCTCGTTCAGAGATTTTTACGCCGACCTCTTCGAGCCCAAGCCCCCTGGAATTTGGGCGGAATCCAATCGCCACGAGTGCCTGGTCGGCTTCCAAAACCTTATTTTTGCCTTCTCCAGAAACCGTTACTCTAACACCATTGGGAATTGCCTCAACAAACTCGACCTTATGCCCCGCCAGCACTTTTATCCCTCGCTTGTCGAATGCCCGAGCTACTTCGGAGGCAGCTTCCTCATCCTCAAGCGGAAGGACGTGCGGCAGCATTTCAACGACCGTCACATCCACGCCATAGCTGTTCCAGACCGTGGCAAATTCCATCCCAATTGCCCCGGCTCCAATAATTACCACAGATTTAGGCAAACTCTCCTGCAGGATGGCTTCAAGGTAGGTTACCACTTTCTTGCCATCCATCTTCCAGGTAGGCGGGACAGTTGCGGTTGCTCCGCTAGCGAGAATGATGTTCCGGGCTTTTAGCTCGGTTACCTTGCTCTCCTGATCGGTTATCGCAAGTGTATCTTTCGCAGTCAATTTCGCCGATCCCATAAAAACATCGATATTATTCTTCTTCATTAAAAAGCCGACCCCCTTTGTCAATCTTCCTGACACCTGGCGCGACCGCTTTACGGCAACGGAGTAATCCAGTTTTAGATTATCGAACGAAAATCCAAACTCCTTGCCTCTTTCCCGCAAGGTATGGGCGATTTCTGCATTTTTTAGCAGTGATTTGGAAGGAATGCAGCCAACATTTAGACACACTCCCCCCAGCCATTGTTTGTCTACAATGGCAGTTTTCTGCCCCAATTGTGCCGCACGGATAGCAGCAACATATCCGGCAGGACCAGCCCCAATTACAACGACGTCAAATATATCGGTCATAAAAATCCCTTTCTAAAATTATGATTGCCAGTTTTCTAGCAATTCTACCACTTTGGAAAGAAACCAGTCCGCAAGGATCCCATCCAAAATACGGTGATCGAAGACAAAGGATAGATAGATCATCGGACGAATAGCAATTAAATCATTACCATCCTGATCGGTCACTACCACCGCCCGCTTGCGGATCATCCCGGTACCCAGAATTGCACATTGCGGTTGGTTGATAATTGGCATGGCAAATAATGATTTGGATACGCCATGGTTAGTTAATGTGAAAGTACCGCCCTTCACTTCGTTGGGATGAAGTTTATTTATACGTGCTCTTCCGGCCAGGTCGCTAACAGCCCGGGCAATTCCTGAAAGCGATAACTGGTCTGCGTTTTGGATGACCGGTACAATCAAGCCGTCTTCTCCAAGCGAAGTTGCCATACCTATGTTATAGGCGGAATGAATGACGATACCCTCATCAGTCCAGGAAGAGTTAACTTGCGGGAAAGCCTTCAAACCCGCTAAAACTGCAGAGATGAAATATGCTGTGAAAGTCAGATTGATCCCATCTCGCGCAAATACTTCCTTATTCGCGTTACGATGCACAACCACCCGGCTGATATCCGCTTCCATCACAGTCATGACGTGGGGAGATATCTGCTTGGAAAGGATCATGCGTTCAGCGATGGTCTTCCGGATTACATTATGTGGGATCAGCCTATCGCCTTGTATTTTAATCTGGTCGGACGATTTTCCACCAGTTTCAAGGAAATCCAAAACATCCTTTTTCGTGATACGTCCACCAAGCCCAGTCCCACGTATCCGGGTAAGGTCCACGTGCTTCTCACTGGCTATCTTCGCAACCACCGGCGAAATGAACCCGGGACGTTCTCCCATCCCTGCCATTTTCTTCTCAATAATCTGCCTGGATTGGGTAAGTTCAAGTTCATCATGTACATTATCACTCACCAAAGAAGCGTTTTCGTCCGGGATACTTTCTCCCAGCTCTCCGATCCAAGCTACGGTCATCCCGGCAGTAACTAACCCGTTTTCAGGAACAATCAGTTTAAGCAGCGTGCCGGAGGCCGGGCTTGGAATTTCGGTGATGACTTTATCGGTCTCTACTTCCAGAAGCGACTCCAGTTCATTGATCGTTTCCCCTTCCTTCTTTAGCCATTTGACAATGACTAATTCATCCACTCCTTCGCCAAGACTAGGTGCCAGGACTTTGATTGCCATCAGCTTCTCCTGTTTGATTTGATTGCTGGGAAAGTGATTGGATTTGCTTCATTCAGCATTTCGTAGACTGCGTCAAAAACCGTCTCGACGTTCGGCTTGGACCAATAATCGCCATCCGAACCATAAGCAGGTCTGTGCTCCGTCCCAGACAGGGTTCGTGGTGCAGAATCCAGCCAGAAATACCCCTTCTGTTTTTCCAGGACTTCCTGCATCATAAAGGCCGTTGTCCCCCCAGGAACATCTTCGTCCAAGAATAAAATCCGCCCGGTTTTCTTCAAAGATTCGCCAATCCGACCATTGATATCAAAGGGGAGCAATGATTGCACGTCAACCACTTCAATCTCAATTCCTACTGCAGCCAATTGTCTGGCAGCCTCTAGTGCGATACGGCAGCAAGCCCCATAAGTTACAACAGTCGCGTCGGAACCCAAACGCAGGATTTCCGGAATTCCTACTGGGACCGTGAATTCACCCAAGTTTTCTGGTACTCTTTCTTTGAGGCGGTAACCATTTAAAACTTCAATCACAATTGCCGGTTCATCAGATTGGAGCATGGTATTGTAAAATCCGGCCGCACGCGTCATATCCCTTGGCACTAACACGTTGACCCCACGAACCAGGTTAATGATCCCGGCCATGGGTGAACCAGAATGCCATATTCCTTCCAGACGATGACCACGCGTTCGTATAATTACCGGGGCTTTTTGCCCTCCAACTGTCCGCCAATGCAGATTCGCCAGGTCATCAGCGATAATTTGTAGGCAATAAAGCAAATAATCCAGGTATTGGATCTCGGCAACCGGTCGCAATCCGCGCATCGCCATTCCGATTGCCTGCCCTAAAATGGTCACCTCACGTATGCCCGTATCGGATACCCGCAATGACCCAAATTTTTCCTGCAACCCACGTAAGCCTTGATTAACATCGCCTAGTTTGCCAACATCTTCGCCGAAGAAGATCAAGCGCGGATCCCTTGCCAGGGAAACATCAAATACATCGTTCAGCAGCTTATATCCCATAACCAATGGAGATTTTCTGGAATATTCCGGTTTTACCTCTTCAACAAGAAGGGCAGATTGTTGTGATTGGGAATGAAGGTGTGAACCATAACGAAGTGCGTTCTCTTTTTCCATTGATGCGTCAATGGCAGCAAGTTTATCCCGCCCTGGCGATTTTTCAAATCGGGTAAGAACCAGGGCTTCATGGATGGTGGAGGCTATATCACGCCGGAGAATGGTTGGAGCGTTCACCAGACGATCTTCGCAAAGTTTTAATGCCTCTTTTTGATGAGAATTCTGATTTCAACTCATTAATCATGGATATGGTAGTAGTTTTCTCATTAAGGATCGGCGCCTGATAAGTTTCCCAAGCCGCCTTGCGCTCAGCTTCCACAAATTGATATTCTTCTGCTTCCCAGGCAGTTATTTCATCCTCTCCAGCTATCTCCTGCGACAAGATCCATTCACGGAATTTTCGCAGGCAGTCAAATTCAGCTTCCCACTCTAATCTTTCGGGAGATTTGTAGCGTTCCTGAGATCCGGATGTGCTGTGCCCGAGAGGTTGCGTCAGGTCAGTGGCATGCACCAAGGCAGGAATATGATATTTACGGGCAGTCTCTCCCGCCGCCAAAAACGTCTCAAGCAGGACGGGATAATCCCAGGCCTTTATGCTGTAAAGATCAAAGCCACTATCACATTGATCGGCTGGACACGGTTGACGCTCAAAGCCTTTCATAATCGAAAAAATGTTTTCTTTTACCATTTGGAACTGATTTGGAACCGAAATTCCATAACCATCATCGAAGACAGTCACTACTGCCGGGGCATGCAAAACTCCAATTGCATTGACCGATTCCCAAAACATGCCTTCAGCCGTTGAAGCGTTCCCGATGGTTGCCCATGTCACTTCATCCCCGTGGTGGGAGAACTTTTGAAATTGACTCAATTCTTCAATTTGACGGTACAGGACCGACGCATATGCCAGGCCTACCGTACGGGGCATTTGAGTTCCGGTTGGGGAGGCATCGGCAGCAATGTTGTACATTTCAGTTTGATCTTTCCACTCACCTTCAGGAGTAAGAAAGCGACTCGCAAAATGATCGTTCATAGAACGTCCACCGGTTGCAGGTTCACGGTTCACATCCGCGTCGGCATAAAGCTGGGCAAAGAATTCTTTAACGCTCAATACTCCTAATGCAAACATCCAAGTCTGATCTCGATAATAACCTGAACGCCAATCCCCTTTTTGGAATGCCCGGGCCATTGCCAATTGGATAACCTCTTTACCATCCCCGAAGATGCCAAATTTGGCTTTCCCGCTTAATACTTCTCTTCGAGCAACAAGAGAAACCTGACGGGATCTGTAACCTAAACGATAATCTTTGACTATTTCATTAGAATCGAGTGGTAAATCCCGTTTTCCAGTAAGGGAAAAAACTTTATCCATTATTTCCAACCTGTTTGGTGATTTTTATCTTATTATAATAGAAAAATAAAAGGGTATAGAAAATCTCCTATACCCTATCGAGGAATTTTAAAGCAGGTGTAAATCCATCACCTGGCGGAAGTGATATCCATAAATCGCGAAGGTGATCGCCAGTGCAAATAGTTGAGGCCTCCGGAAGAGTGTCCAAAGGATTAATTTCCAATATTGGTAGCGTTCCTTCCCGATAATCCCCAGCCTAAAAACAGAGCGGAAGAATGCCCTAATATACTCTGAGCTTAAAGGTATCTTGATTTTTGGGGCCTTATACTCCTTTAAGAAGGTGATCACGCGGTTATAGTAATTCTTTGGAGTATACAGAGTCTTAACCACTGACCGATACCCTTTTTGGAGGACATCCAGATTTATTTCTTTGGGAACAATATTCGTTGCTCCATCAACATTATCCCCAGAAAAAGATCCAACGAGGCGCCCATCTTTTTCCATACGTTTGTATAGGCGCGTCCCGATGGGAGCCTGGAGCAGACCTACCATTGCGGTTACTATCCCACTTTTTTGAATGAAATCGATTTGTTTTTGGAATATGGTAGGCGTATCACTGTCAAACCCAATAATGAATCCACCTTGTACCTGCAATCCGGCCCTTTGAATACGTTTTATATCGGCTACAAGATCACGATGCAGGTTCTGTTTCTTATTGCACTCGGCCAGGCTGTCGTCATCCGGGGTTTCCACCCCAATGAATACTGTATCGAACCCGGCCAGGGTCATCATTTCCATTAATGGCTGATCATCCGCAATATTAATGGATATTTCCGTATTAAATGGCATCCCTTTTTTCCCTTTTCGCCATTCGATCAAAGCCGGCAAAAGGTCTTCGCGTAATTGTTTCTTATTACCAATCAGGTTATCGTCCACAAAAAAGACCGGTTCCCGCCATCCTAACTGATATAAACCATCCAATTCCCGCAATATCTGGGTAGAAGTTTTCACGCGTGGAAAATGGCCAAATAAACTTGTAATGTTACAAAATTCGCAATCAAATGGGCAACCACGCGAATATTGGATCGACATGGTTGCATAATGTTTACGATCCACCAACTCCCACATCGGTGTAGGAGTTTTTGATATGTCGGGATATTCATCAGAGGTGTAAATATGTAGTGGGTGACCCTTTTCAAGGTCTTTAAGGAACAAAGGCAAGGTAATTTCAGCCTCGTTTAATACAAAATGATCAACATTGGGGAATTTCTCATATTCAGCCGTAAATAATGGACCCCCGGCAACTACCTTCAAACCCGCGGCTTTACAGCGCGCGATAACCGCATGCGTGGATTCTCTTTGAACCACCATGGCGCTGATAAATGCATAATCCGCCCAAGCCAGATCCTTTTCTTTTATCGCTGTGACATTTAAATCAACAAGCCGCTTTTCCCATTCTTTAGGCAACATAGCGGCGACGGTGATTAACCCGAGAGGCTGAGTGGAAGCCTTTTTTCGGATGAACTTTAACGCGTGTTTGAAACTCCAAAAAGTATCCGGGAATTCCGGGTAAATAAAAAGGATCTTCATTAAAACCTCCAAACAAGCATCGCATGAAATTCTGTTCTCGAAAAAGCATATTTCCGCTCAAGAGTTGCGGTCTCCAGATCGGAACTATGTCCTGTTGCAAATTTTTTCCAACTTACCATAATTGACAACCGAATAATTCCTTCCCCCGGTCACTAAATTCGCAGAAATAAACAGATATAGTAATTGCTCCTAATGAAGAGCATCAATATTCATCTAACTTGTCCAAATTATACTTCAAAAAAATAAACAAATCTCTGATTTGATAGTGGATGGATAGGTTCTTGATAGAAGAACCCCACTTTATATTGAAAGGTTATTAATGGGAGATTGGTTTTTTGTTTATATAGTGAAGTGAATTTATGGTAAAGTAATTTCATTCGTGGGAGGCGGTGGAACCGCGTTACTGATATCATTTACATATTCTATTGCCCCACTACAAGCAGGGGTCAGGTTACCCGCCAGATGAGCCCAATCCAATGGCTCTCCTAACCTGCTGGTTTCATCTACTCCGAGTCCGAGGCAGCCTGGGCCGGCGTTGTAATTCACAAGTGTGAACCGCCAGAGGTCCTCAAAGCTTGCAGCCTCAGCAGCCGTCTTATTATAGTTTAAATCGATGACTTTTCCGGTTTGGCTGCAACTGGCCAATAACATTTGGGCAAAAACGCCTACACTAGAATTTGTTTTTTCGAAATCAATCCCCATCGAGCAATCCGGGCATTTAGCATCCACACTTTCTATAAGAGAATTTCGCAACAGGGAACGTTCTGCATCGTCCAACCCAATCCCTTTCCACGTTTTTTCGGGTATTGGATATATTTTGGATTTGCAGACGGTTTGATCAAGTACGGTTGGGCAGAATTGTTCATAAAATGGCATATTCCACGTCAAGAGGGTATCGGCGCCTCCGTCGGTCATTTGCCCCAATCCAGCTTCAGGATGACCATCTCTTGCTCCCGGCCAAAATTGACTCTCGCGGGCAAAAATATTCTTCAAGAAGTTTGGCCGGTACCCCAGTCTGTTGGGCAGTTGAGAAAATGATGTCGTCAAACCGGTTCTGCCAATCGTTTACCGCTGGACGTGCTTGTTCTACTCCGCATACATTTGCCAATCCACTTGCATCCAATCCCCCATCAGCACAACTCGAGGCATCCACGACTTTCTGTTTAATTAAATTTGCTGCAAGGTACTCATAAGATACATTAGTCGCAAGGTCCGCCGGTTGATTTGGGGTCGATAACCAGTCAGGATTTCCTCCAACGGGAGGAAATTTATCCCAGATCTGTGAACATGCAGTCAATATGTCGCCGCGCCATTGTGCACTCAATATGTCCACATACCACAATTGATCGGCGGAATCAGCGGATTTGGCTACACGTATACGGGCGGTAAATTTGTCACTACTATCCCCATAACTTGAGTAAGCCCAAAATGAAAGATCCATGCCACTATCTTGGGTAGGGGCAAGGTCCAGCTGGCAAATGGCATCACAGGTAAAAGGTTTCCCATCTACATCCCCTGCCAAACTGGTAATTTTTTCACCTTCAAGCGGCTCTTCGCCGGTCAACACCAGTTTAGGGAGTGAATTGCATCGAAATGTAGATTTATATGGTTCACAACCTTCCAATGTCACCCATACCTCGGGGGGTGGTTGTTTTACCCCCACTTTTCGCTCAGCTGGTTCAGACTTTATAAATTGCAAATAATATCCGTTACATTGGTCTTTTTGCTGGCACGCTTTGGTTAATATCCAATTATCATAAATCGTTTGTCCGCAAATTGTATAAATATCCCCACCAGAGGGTAAACCATCGTGATCAACACTCATGGAACAGATTACCGCATTATTTACCTGGCTGGTTAACCACCATTCATAAGTCGTATAATTTTGGATAATCACAGTAAACCGGTCTGGTCCGGGAGGCTGGTCTTCCGCGGCAAATACATTTCGTATCCCAATAAAGCCCATTAAAGCCAGGATTAATACGACCGAAGCCGCTCCGATTTTGATTCTCTTGTGAACTTCCATACCACAAGTATTTCTCCTGCCCCATTATAGCGAATAATGGACAAAGGGGCATAACTGCATAACAATTAGTATAATTCCAGTTCCCTATCTTTTCTTATACCTGCTTATCCAGATTTTCCAGTAGTTTCCAGATCGCGTTTGAGCTTTTTCCAGCGTGCAAACATACTGATCAAAAAGGCCAGAATGATAATAAAAATAACGGCGTATCCCGCTATCATATATCTAATCGAAACTGCATAAGGAATCATGGAGAACCTCTATTGCATTACCTTGAATTTGAGTTGGTCTACTTGATCGGCTAATTGCCCTAACCTGATCCGATACCATAGAAGGGTGGCAAAAATCACTGAAAAAGATATCAGGCAATAAAACATCGTGAATAGCATTGGACCCGTCATTCCAAAGCTATCCTGACCGCTGGTATTTCCCCCGATGACTACCGGATGGATTGTCTGCCAAATCCGGATAGACAGGAAGGTGACGGGTACGCTCACCGCTCCGACCAGGGAATATACTGCGCTAAATCGGGCGCGCCGTTCTGGATCTTCGATGCCTTGACGAAGCAAGAGGTAAGCCAGGTAGATCATCTCAAGGATGGCCGCGGTGGTTAATCGCGCATCCCAGGTCCAATAAGTTCCCCAAGTTGGCCTCGCCCATATCGATCCACTGACTATTGCTATTAAAAAGAACACCAGACTAATTTCAACGGCCGCCATTTCGACGATATCCCACTTGGGATTTTTTTTGACCAGGTACAAGATCCCCGCTACGGCAGCGGAGATAAAACCCAACATTCCAACCCAGGCGGTCGAAATATGAAAGTAAAAGATCTTTTGCACGTAATTCATCACCGCTTCCAGCGGTGCATACAGAAACACAATGCCCAAGGCTCCTATGAAAAGGACGATAGAAAGGATAGTCAAGAAAGTCAGGGATTTTGGTTGGGTTTTCATATTCACTCCAAACTATTTGAATAACAGAAACGCAGTGTTACCTTCAGAATGTATTATTCCTCTACGACGAAGTCGAAAACCATGAACGCGACGGCTGTGAATATTACGTCATATGCAATCAGGATATTCAACCAAGGCCGAATTTCATCCATCGACAGATTTTGCAGGAAACCACCGCTGGCCTTGACGGCTGCCAGTAAAACTGGAACAATTACCGGGAAAAGCAACACTGGCAAAAGGACATCGCGTGTACGGGTTTGAACCGCCATACTTGATAGTAAGGTGCCGACGGCAACGTACCCGATCGAGCCAAGCAAAACAACCAATATGAGTCCAGGGACGAACAAATTTATATTATAGAGGATGCTATAAACCGGCAGGACGATCAAGGCCACGATCAAAATGAACACCAGGTTACTTATTGCTTTTCCGAAATAAATTGCAGTCCGATCTACCGGGGCAAGTAAGAGACCATCAAGGCAGCCGCGGTCTTTTTCGACGGCCATCGAGCGGTTCAAACCCAAGGTTCCGGCGAAAGCAAATGTAACCCACAATACTCCCGGGGTAATGGTCGTCCTTAATTTCGGCTCAAGTTCGATCGCAAAATTAAAAATAAGGATCACCAACAAGGCAAAAACCAGCATTGCAGAAAGCAATTCCCGCGAACGAAGTTCTGCAGCCAGATCTTTCCAGACGATTGCTCCGATGGCATTGAGATAAGCAGAAAATGGGTTTTTGGCTGCGGGTGGTATTTCCATATCAGACTTCCAATGACTCGCGGTAAAAATCCAATAAATTCCTCGTACCCATTTCATTCCGTCTTGTGGAAGCAGAGATCACTCCCCGATTGAGCACATCAAATCGGGTAGCCAAGTCCTCGACCCGCGCCAGATCGTGTGATGTCATAACAACGGTCCTGCCACGACCTGCCACATCCCTCAAAAGGCCGTCCAGCATGTCACAGGCGTCCTGATCCAGGCCGGTATGGGGTTCATCAAAAAGGACAACTTCGGGGTCGTGTAATATCGCACGACCGATTGCCAGTCGCTGCTGCATCCCGCGCGAAAAAGTGCGTACCATGTCACGACGACGGGCAATCAGCCCCACCATTTTTAACACCTCTTCAATCCGCGGATGAATATCGTGGACAGCATACATGCGACCATAGAATTGCAGGTTTTCTTCGGCCGTTAGGTCTCCATACAACAATGGTAGATGAGATACTACTCCCAACCTGGCTCGGACGGCTGCTGCTTGCGCCGGGAGTTGGTATCCGGCAACGTTCACCATACCCAAGGTAGGCCTGGAAAGTGAAGCCAAAATACGCAAGAAGGTTGTTTTCCCGGCTCCGTTTGGGCCAAGCAATGCCACAAACTCACCCTGACTGACTTCAAAATTAAGCCCGCGCAGGACTGTTTTCATTCCAAAACGCTTGACAAGTTTGTTGACCTTTATCATATCGGATTACTAAATGCTGTATACCAAAATCTATAGGGGTAACCTGAATTTAAAATTATAGAGCCACCTTCAACCGGTTTTTTAATTCCAATCTGCGCTTTTCATAGGCGTCTTTGCCTATCTCTCCACTTTTATACTGGTCATCCAGCGCAATCATGGCATCGATAATTATATTTTTGTCCTCACCCAAGGAGTTAGCCTCGTTTGTAGTTTTAACTTCTTCGCTCGACTCATTTTTTAATCTAGCTCGATCACGCAAATACAAGTAAATACCAACACCGATCAGGAGAATTCCCACTATCCCAATTCCAATCAGTAGCATGGTTTGTTTGTTATCACTCGTACCCGTGGAACCCGCTGGGTTTCCGGAAATTATCAACGATACAGAACTACCTGACGCCAGGTTATTCGCCTGGTACATTAAAAATGTCTTGTCCTGAAGCGCCTGTGATCCTGCAGCTGTGAATTGATCACTTTTAAGGTGCATCCCCTGAGGCACAAAGGCGGTTAAGGACGAAACCGGCAGCGTAAAAGGTTGTTCGAAATCCAGGCTATTGCCATATGCCATGTTGAAACTAGCAATGAACGCGTATTGTTTGTCGCTGCCAGGAGGCAGTGCAAAACCTCCGGTTGCATTCATCAAAGGCGCGCTGCCTTGAGCTAATTGGAAATTAACACTTCCAGCAGTTATTGGAAGTTTGAGGAATGGAATAGTCGTCCCATCACTGGAGACAAAAACCGCCTCCTGACCTGTATTCGAAACAATGAATAATTCAGTAGTCTGTATAACATTCTGTGAAGTTAAGTCGAAACTGAGGTGAATTTGATCGAATCTCAAATTACTCAGATCGTCAGTTTTATCGTATATGGTTATGGGAATTGCATAACTGGTGGTTGCATCCGTAATAAAAATGGGATCAGATGGATACTCTACACCTTGCCAGCTTGTTATAACCAAAAAAGCCCGGTTGGAGGATAACTCCACATTCGAAAACCCATAAGACCCGTCCGGATTGACAGGCGCCTCAATATCTACAGTTTTTTGGTAGTTGCCCGATTGGTCTGCATCAAAGCCCTCCAAAGTTACTTTTTGTCCATTTGGAATGACGGAACCGGATCCATTAACAACGGTCCCGGTAATCTCACCTATCATTGCAACTTGTGTTGCGCTTGTATTCGTAGGGGTGATGCCCGAAGGTTCGGTCGCGGTTAATTGTTCTACCGTTGGGGTTGATGGCGCAGGAGTCGGAGTAGGTGCCGGGGTCTGTAAATCAGCTGCCAGCGATGGGGCGGATGTCGCCGGGAGATACCCAGGTGGAGGAGTAATATCTTCCGCAAGTGAGCATGCAGATAGAACCAGTAAGATTAAAACGATTAGGCTGGTTAGTCGGAATTTCATGTTTCGTTCCTTATTGATTTTGTTACAGAAGAGGCTGGTTAACTGCTTGCCCGCATGCAGGGCAA
Organism: uncultured Chloroflexia bacterium; assembly: GCA_963814135.1. Lineage (GTDB taxonomy): Bacteria > Chloroflexota > Anaerolineae > Anaerolineales > Villigracilaceae > UBA877. The sequence continues at coordinate 1,398,166 of CAWFBZ010000008.1, forward strand.
AATTTATCCGAAACTGTGATTGGTTTTCCACAATTAGAACAGAAACCGGCCGGTTTTTGCGGATGTGAAGCACGACGTTTGGCAATCAAATCCTCCAAGTCATCATCCGAAAGCTGATTGTTAGTCTGTTTAGCCGGCTCTTTTTAACAGACTCTTCGGGGAGAATGGCTATTTTTTGATGTAGTTCGTCCAGCCGTCGTAATATTTCTGCTCCCTTTTGAATTAACTCGCTACGTTGCAATGAATATTCGCTAGCTGGGATCTTCCCCAGTTCATGATCAAAATCCAATTCCTGCAGAGGCATTTAAGGCCTGTTCGCGTTCGGCCAAAAGGGAGGAAATTTCGCGCGAACCCAGCGCCTTTACTCGCCAATGCTCTGTAAATGGTCGAGCCACGAATATTACAACGATGATAAGGATTCCAAGAAGTAAAAGAATTGCACTTAGGTCCATGTGCTATCCTCCACCAAGCAGAAGCGGATCTATTGCAGAACGAATTTCCGAAACCGATTGGAATGGGCCAATTTGCTTATATTGTAATATCCCTTGTTGGTCGACTATATAAGTTTCCGGCATGGCGATATTTCGGTTGAAAATGGGGGTGATACGTGTCCCCAGGTCAGGTCCATTTGGATAGCTGATCGAATAATTGGAAAGAAATTCGAGAGCTTTCGAATCGACATCTGTATAATCTACACCCAAAAACACCACTTGATTTCCTGGTTGGTAAACCTGCCAGGCAGCTTCCATATCCTTTGCCTCATCTGCGCAGGTAACGCACCAGGATGCCCAAAAATTAATCACCACGACCTTACCTCGTAAGCTGCTTAGGCTTACCTGCTCTGCACTCTGATAATGGTAATTGTCGAACAAACTAAGCGTGAAATCCGGGACTTTGGATCCAATCGACATGATGGGATGCTGCGCCTGAAAGAGCCCCAATCCAAGCAGGACAAGCAATCCCAAAAGTCCCACCCAGACAAGTACCTGTGCCCATAAGGGAGCACCGCGTCGTGGTACCGAATTTGTATTTGTTGCTTTTTTTTCCATAACTGTTCCCTATTCTCGTTTTCGCAGCTCTTCCTCTATGCGATTAGTATATGCATCATTACCAAGAGAGGTGACAGAGCCGGTTTCAATTTCTGCAGTGGTTTTTTTCGATGAAGTCTTCCATGTTCTGAACGCTATAACCAGTAATAATGTCCCCACGATAAAAGCCACAGGAGGAACCACGTACACAAGCCAATTAAAACCTGTTTGCGGCGGTTCAGCAAGAACCCTAGCCCCATAGTGGTCTACGAAGTATTGCTTTATCTCAAAAGGTGTCTTGCCTTCAGCCAGCATTTGGCGAATAAGCTCACGCCAATCATGACACGCCTGGGTAGGGCATACATCCAAAGGAGTGTTCTCGCAAACCGGGCAGAATAACTGGCGGGCAATCGCATTTACCTGGTCATCAGAGGGAGTAGGCTGCTGAGCAAATATCGTTGTTGTAGGAACCATCGAAAAGACCAGGACTAAAAATAAAAGAGCAAGCGAAGAGAAGCTCTTTATTTTTGGTAACAAATTATCCCTTATCATTTTTCCAATTCCAGTTCTCTTTTATCTGGCCAGGCTGCCACCAGGTACCCAAAAATGAAAATCCCAGCACCAATCCACAACCAGTTCACCAATGGATTATGATATACCTTAAAAGGTGTCTGGGTAACGGAAACGTTTTCCCAATTTACCAGCACAACGTACAGGTCATCGGCCAATGTGCTCCGGATTGCCGGGATTGTCATGGGTTGGCCGTCCGGGTAGAGGTCGTATCTAGGGTAAAGGTCACCCAAAAAGGTATTGCCTTTATAGACGCTCAACACTGCCCGTGTTACTTGTCGTCCATCCACATAGGGAAATTGTGCCAGCGAATCGTATTGTATCGTGTACCCGGAAATTTGGATGTCCTGGCCAACCGCCAGAGTCTGCTGCGTTTGAGTTTGAAAAACATTAATACCCAAAATACCCAAAGCCATAACCACCATTGCAAGGTGGATAATATAGCCACCATAACGCCTGCGATTGCGGGCTGTCAGGTGAGAGAGAGCAACGAAGAAATTCTCGTGCTGTGATTTTTGCCGCGCACGAATTCCCCGCCAGTATTCATATACAGTAATGAAAATTACAAATGCCACCAATGTAAATCCGAGCAGCGCCACCCAGTTGCGGATATTAAGAGCAAACAAAATGAACGGTACTGCGAGAGTAGGGATGACCGGCTTCCACAACGCGCGGCCAATGGTCTTCACCGTTGAATATCCCCATGCAGAAAGCGGTGCGATACCCATTAATGCCAATAAAGCCCCCCACAATGGCCCGGTGGCTCTTTCATAAAATGGTGGCCCGACTGTCAATTTTTGTCCCGTAAAAAGCTCGGATATTAATGGGAAGATAACGCCCCAGAAACAGACAATCAGGATACCAATAAAGAGCAAGTTATTTACCAGGAATAAGGCTTCCCGCGAAAGCAGGGACTTCATTTGTACCTCTGCCCGCAAGTCTTTCCAGCGATAGATCAGGAGGGAAACCGAAATTACAAATGTAAACCCGATGAATATAAAGAACATCGGCCCTATCGAACTCTGTGCGAACGCATGAACGGACGAAAGTACCCCAGAGCGCGTCAGGAATGTTCCGAAGATGACCAGGCAGTATGTCAGGATTATCAGCACCATGTTCCATTGTTTCAACATGCCACGTTTTTCTTAAATCATGACAGAGTGTAGGAAGGGGGTACCTGCCAACCACGGCATGAGTGCAGCAATTTCCACGGGATCCCAGCCCCAATAGCCTCCCCACCCAAGCACATCATATGCCCAACGCATGCCTAAAACCAATCCTATCGATAAGAATACCCAGGCAACCAAAGTCCATCGACGAGTAATCCGGATCCACCTGTCATCGGTCCTGCCGGTTACAAGGGCGGCTATGGCAAAAGCAAAAGGAATGACAAAAGACACAAAGCCCAGGTACAACATGGGAGGATGAAACACCATGCCAGGATGTCGCAGAAGTTCGTTCAAGCCACGACCATCCGCGGGACTAAAAAGAATTGCTCCTGCTGGGGCAAACATGTGTACGCTGATATCCCCGCCTATGGTTTGCCATAAACGCGCAAATGGATTTTCAAAGAAAATGCTCAAAGATAGGAAAAAGGCAAGTGTAATTCCGGTGACGACCACCACCCAGGGTAAGAATTCCCGATCCCGATCCCATTTCCGAAAGGTCACAGCAGTGGCAAAAGCGGACATTAGCCAAGACCAGAAGACCAATGAGCCAGCTTGCCCGCCCCATAAGGCAGTTACTTTCAAATAGGAAGGCATTTCAAGGCTAGATACCGAATAAACATAATTCACCTCGAAATGTCCGGTCGTTAATAAATAGATAAGTGTGAGGGCGACAAGACTTATCAGTGGGAAAGTTAACTGCAAGGCGCGCCGCGAGCTTTCCACCCAACGGTCTGATTTCGAGAAATAACCATAAATGGCAGATCCCACGCTGAAAAGCGCCAGCAGGAAAGATCCAGCCAAGATGCCATACCCAAATTGTGCTAACATAAATTCTCCTTATTCGTATCCCCCCGGAATATAAGATTATTCTTGGTCAATTACCACTTACCTGCGATGGAACAGCCTGTTCATATTTCGTCGGGCATTTCAGCAGGAGTTCGTCAGCATGAAATAATCCATCTTCGCCCAAATATCCAGTAATGATTGCCTGTGCTTCATCCCGCATCAAATCGGGTTTGGGGCCATTATATATAACACTAAGACGTCTGCGAGTCGGGTCTGTGACTGCATCATGAAGGACTTTGGATAATCCACCTTGTGCTTCTATTGTGGCGTTGTCACCGGGCACATTGGCGATGTCAAAAGTTAAATCGCTGGTATCAGGATTAAATTGTATTGTGTCCCCTACGACTGCTCCTGAAATTCGCACACTTCGCCCTACCAAACTAGTAGCGTTGGAATGAATGTCATCCACTGTCATGAAATATTCTGCATTTGCTTTTGTGGATGAAAATATCAGGTAAACGATCGCCGCTAGAATTAATGTGCCACCCAAGAAAAATTTCGCGCGTCCATGAATACCTTTATTTGAGGATGGCTGCATTTATACCTCCGGAATTTTTAATCTTTACTATTCTATAATTATAACTTGTAATTAGATTAATATTAGCTTAGAACTCATCTTAGTCCGCTTATACTTTCTTTAATCGGGTGCCACAGGTTCGGCAGAATACGTCTCCAGGCTGGGCGCGTTTCCCGCAATGATAACAATAAATTTCACCTTCTTCCTTTTCATCGATCGTTTGGGGTAAAGAACCACGTCGTTTTTTCCCAGATGAGCCTTGAGGCCCCCGCTGCCAAATGGCAAATCCAAAAACACCTGCTCCGATCAACAATAACCCCAGGACACCCAGCATCCAAGGCAAAACACCGGTCATGGAAACGCGGCCTGGCGTATCTGCTCCGGGTGTGGAGGCTGCCTGAACCGGCAAACTGGAAATGCTCAAATCGTTCGTGTCCCGGGTGTAATCGATCGTCAATGAAAAAGGGGAACCCATTTCAAGATTGGAGACTTGAACGCGATAATTGGTCAGATTGTCCTGACCTGGACCAGTCTCTATGGGTGGGATACTAAGTGAAACATTCTCTGCGCCAAATGGCTCGAGGAAATTTGCATCAAGCTGATCCACAGCATAATCTCCAAACCATTGGAAAATAATGTGTCGGGAGGTTCCATTCTTATTTAGTCCTATGTAGTACTCAATTTGTAACTGCAGCGAACTGGATGAAATATTGAGCAATGTCCACGGACCATCAACGGAACTATTATACGGGGCATTAACTAATCCTTTGTCAGGGTCCAAAACCGCTACAGCATTTATTTGCGCACCCGAGGGAATGTGTATAGTCAGACTGGCAGGTAATTTCGTGTCCGGGGACAAAACCAAACCGTACACCATCAACACTGCTGGCTGATCATATTCCGGCCATATATTTACAGTCACAGAGCTTAGTTTTAGGTCTGCTTGAGCACCCGCCAGAATGGGAATAAATAAGCAAACCAAAATTGTCAAAATCAAAATCAGCTTGCGCATTACGCACCTCCTGTGGTGGGAAAGGGGGGTATTTTATCATGAACTGTCAGCGCTTTTACGAGGGACCAAACCACCCGATTAGTTGGGGTTAAAATCCCGACCTTTTCCCCAACCCTAACAACAGCGCCATTAATGGCGTCGATTTCAGTTGGGGCACCTCGAAGCACGTCCTGGAGCATTGATGCGGTATTGCCAGAAGTTTGAAGAGCCACTTCTTCAACTGCTTTTTCGGGAGGGATAGGAGGTAGTGCAATACCGATCCCTTGTGATACCGATGCAACCTCACGTGCGAGTTCTCCCATTAATAATCGGGCTGGTTGATTATCCAACAATTCTCCATTTTTCAGCTTAAGCAATGCAGCGAGCGGATTTATGGCAGCGTTTACCATAAGCTTCCCCCAAATGATTGGCTCGGCATCCTTCAGGATAACCGCCTCAAAATCTGCGATGCGCAAAAGATCTTCCAGTCCCTTAAGCCGGCTTTGCTCTTCAATTTTCACTTCTCCATAACCATTGGTGGTTATTACTCCTGGAGCCAATAAAGTTGCTCCCAAGGTGGTTACCCCTCTTGTAACACGTTCCTTTCCAAGGACTTCCTTGAGGATCGTGTCATTTCCCAGACCGTTTTGCAACGTTAGCGCCAGCCCATCCAATGCCAGGCATTTCGACAATTGCCTGGCAGCGCGTTCTGTTTGCCATGACTTTACCAATACGATTGCATACTGAAAATTATCACAATCTGCAGAGTTGTCGGATGTTCGAATTTTTTGTCCATCCCTTCCCTCGATCCGTGCCCCAGCTGTACGCAACGCATTCAGACCTTCTGTCCAAGTACCCAGCATCGTTACTTCGATCCCTGCATTAGCAAATTTATAAGCAAAAAGTGTTGCTAGTGCTCCACTGCCGACGATTAATATGCTCTTTTTCATTTAAGAATTTCGGTCTGCCGCTAACAATTTCAATAGTGATTCCCATTCTTCTTCAGGCATGTCGACTTCATGTTCTTCAGCAGGAAAACGCTTTAAAGTAACATCAGCAATATATTCACCGAAGGCGCGTTGCATCTCATTCTGCAGATCAGCATACTTTTTAACAAATTTCGGTGTGAAACGATCGAACATGCCGAGGATGTCGTGCACCACCAATACCTGTCCGTCACAACCAGCCCCGGCCCCAATTCCGATGGTAGGGATGGAAATGCGTTTGGAAATTAATTCCGCTAACCGGGCTGGCACCAATTCAAGCACAACGCTGAAGCAGCCAGCTTCCTCGAGGGCAACTGCATCATCCAGTAACCGTTTCGCGCTGATTGAAGTCTTTCCCTGAACAAGGTACCCTCCCAACGCATTGACTGATTGTGGCGTCAAACCGAGATGTCCCATAACCGGAATCCCCGCCCCAATAATTGCTCGAATCGTATCCAGACGTTCTCTCCCACCCTCCAGTTTAACCGCATCCATGCCGCTTTCTTGAAGAAAACGCCCCGCATTGCGAACACCTTCCGCCACAGAAATCTGGTAAGACATGAAAGGCATATCACCTATCAGGAGTGCCGACTTGGCGCCTCGAGCAACTGCACGACAATGGTGGAGCATTTCCTCCATGGAAAGAGGCAATGTATTTTCATATCCCAAAACTACCATTCCAAGCAAATCGCCCACCAAAATTGCGTCTACCCCGGCTTTATCAAGGGCTAAAGCAGTTGGATAATCATATCCGGTCAACATGGTGATCGGGTCACCCATCAATTTCTTTTTGTGAAAAACCCGGATGGTTTTTTTTGGAGCAGCCTTTGAGTTATCCGGATTTGGAGCAACAGTTGACATGATACCCTCCTGGGGTAAGGGCTAGTGGAACTTCAACCGATAAATCGAACAACTAAAATAAACCACCGCCATGCCATATAGAAAAATACTCGGTGCATTCTTTCCGATGCGTGCGGGCTGGTTGATTATTCCACAAAACCAAATCTAGTGCAATCTGGCAGCACATTAGATTTTGCTCTATAATATGATAAATAGTTTTGGCCATACCAGGAGGCATATATGAGACGGATTTTCAATTTTTTCATCGGCGCAGTAGTTGGAGGGTTTGTTGGAGCCACCGTAGCCCTTATTTTTACTCCAGCATCTGGTGATGAAGTGCGCTCACAAATAATTGACCGCACCCAGGCTTTCGCTTCCGATATTCGACAGGCAGCCAGTACTAAACGAATAGAATTACAGGAACGCTTGGAAACTCTCCGGAACCCACAGGAATGAATTGAGCATATCCTGAAGGGATTACTTTTCTATAATCAAATTTTCATATAGATTTTCCACACTCTTCATATTTTTCTTGTAATCAGCCCGCTCTGCGATCAGCCCTGCATTCAATTTTGCAGCTTTTAATCGTAATGTGGGCTGATTAATTGCCTGCACGATCGCCTCGGCCAGGGAATTTTCGTTGGTTGCGTCTACCAAGGCACCATTCACGCCTGGACGGATCCACTCCCGCATGGATTCGATATTTCCGACCACAGGAAAACAACCACACTCCATTGCCTCTAATAGTGAGTTGGGTGTACCATCATGAAGACTGGGCGAAACAAATACTTCTGACATTCGAAATAACGCCCATAGCTGATTTTGGGTCAACCGGGGCCATAATTTAACATTCCCCTGTATGCCCAATGTATTCACCAAATGCTCTGATTCCCGGTCACCCTTTAATGAAGGACAAATGAAAACCGCGTGGGGTATTTTTGACAATACTTCTGGAATAGCCCGGAAAAAGGTATCCTGCCTAAGACTGCCAGGACGGCGCCCGCGTGGATTTACGATGACAGGACCTTCCGGTAATTCTTCTGGAAGGCTCTTTGGATTTGAATAATTTACGGGGTTAATTTTTCGTATCCCACCAGATCCCGGTACAACGAGAATAGGTTTTCCTTTTTTGAATCCCCACTGCACGCCCAATCCAATATCCCGCTGCGTGTCCGCGAAAAGTGCATCTGCTCGTTCCAGTACTTTCCTCGTTAAACTAGCCATTAAAAAGGAACCCTGCGCATGTAGCGTTATATCATTCCCCCATATGGACAGAACCAGGGGTATTTCTTTTATTGTATAAGTGGCAAGCATCCCTTCAAAAGGAATGCGAAAGGCGTGCACCAGATCTGGTTGGATCTTAGCGACTAAATTACGAAATCTTATCTTGTAAAAGAGGAGACTGGGAGGTCCGATGTAATATCTCGCCAAACGCAACATATCACGTAAATCGCTCCCCATGCTTGCGCCATTCGAAACCTTGCTTGTGATTTTCCCATGCCTGCTTGCAAACCGGCCAAAGGCTATTGGGAGAATATGCATTGAAGCCAATCCGGGTATTTTTTCACATGGGAATGATGAAATGAGATGGACCGCGTGCCCGTTCTCGATCCAATACCCCAACCAAGTCAGCGTTGTGGGTGAACGACCGTCTGCTACAAATAAAATTCTCATCGAATCGAATATACCATAAACTCTTAACGAATTTCTATTTTTCGAAATCCGCCATTTCAATAATCTGTTATTAATACAGCCCAATCGAAACCAATAAATGTTGTCAGTTTACGAGAAGGCATTCGCAAGACTCTAAAATCAAGAAATTAAGTAAATGCATCCAAAGGCAGGATATTAATTCCAGTCTCTATCCTGCCTTTGGATATTTTCTGGTATATTTGGCCCTGCAATTGATAAATCATCAGGAGGAAATAATGAAACAAATCTGCGTCGTCGGGATCGGTTATGTTGGACTGGTTACAGCGGCCTGCTTTGCCGATCTTGGGAATCGCGTTATTGCTCTGGATGTTAACGAATCTCGCATTCAGAATTTAAAAAAAGGAGTTATGCCAATCTACGAGCCGGAGCTAGAAGAATTATCCCTATGATTTGGCCAAGGGTTGCGATGCAGTTATCGTGGTCACCGAATGGAATGAATTCAAGCAATTAGACCTGGAGCGCTTGCGCGCGTCCATGAAATCACCTGTTCTTTTCGATGGTCGCAATGTCTATAATCCTTCTGATTTACGGGCACAGGGATTTATCTATCGAGGCATAGGGAGAGGTTTTAACGGAAAATGAAGTGTCTGCAATGACGAGACCGCCTGTTTGTGATTATGAAGGTTCAGATTATCAGACACGCTTCTGGGAAAAAGGTGGGCGTGACTATGAGGACCGTTGTGAAGCGATAGCCCTTCGGCGTTTGCTGCCCAAGAAGGGGGCAGTTTTGCTTGAACTGGGTGCCGGTGCCGGACGCAATACGCCTCGCTACGCTGGCTTTGATCGGATTGTTTTGCTCGATTATTCCCGCACGCAATTAAAACAGGCGCAAGAATATCTGGGGAATTCCGACCGGTATGTTTTTGTTGCTGCTGACATATATCGTCTTCCCTTTATAGACAGTATATTTGATGCCGCAACAATGATCCGCGTCTTGCACCACATGGCAGATGCACCAGCCGCGCTCCGCCAGATTCATAATGTCCTGCAACCAGGCGCAAATTTTATTCTGGAATACGCTAACAAACGCAACCTGAAATCCATTTTCCGCTATTTGCTTCACCGGCAAGAGTGGAATCCATTTTCATCTGAACCTGTGGAATTCGCACCCTTAAATTTTGATTTCCATCCCCGCACGGTTCAGGGGTGGTTGGCGGATCTCGATTTCATTACTGAAAAGAGATTAAGTGTCTCCAATTTCCGCATTAACTTCCTCAAGCGGACAATTCCGCCGGGTTTGTTAGCTGGGCTTGATTCTTATTTTCCAATGGGCTGCCATTCTAGGGCCATATTCCCCAAGTGTATTTCTTCGTGCCAGGCTGGCTGGGGAAACCCGCGTAACAGAATCAAAAAGAAATCGAGGCTTTTTTCAAGTGCCCGGTTTGCTCAAACTCACCGCTTTCATTTATCGATCAAAAGATGACCTGCACTTCTTGTAAACATGAATGGAATATTTCAGAGGGTATTTATGACTTCAGGGGCGATGAAGCATGAAACCGCGATCACTTTTTTTGGCACTGGTATTCCTGAACCTGGTAATTATCTGTTTTTTTATCCTTCAGTACGCAAATGCTACTTATCCTTTGGTAGGTAGTGACTATCGATTATTTGGTCCACGTTTGCTGGATACATTATTACACTACAAGGTGAATGGCTTTTCCATCCAGTGGTATACACCCAGCTTCGGAGGAGGTTTACCGGCATACCCCAATCCACTTCAAATGCAGTTCTCAATTCAGCAATTTCTTACTTTTTTTACAAATCCCTGGGTAGCAATCCTGATTTCGAGTGCCATTTATCTGATGGTTGGTTTCTGGGTAGCATTTCTTCTGATCCGGGATGTTTTCGAATTTTCCCCTTTTTCTGCAATATTGGGAGCATGCTTCTTCGTCGCAAATGGCTTCGTTATCGAAAGATTGGTCGTCGGTCACGCCGATAAGATCACCTTCCCCTTGATTGTGGTCCCAATTTACGCCCTTTTAAACAGGAAACTACCTGCATGGATTGGTGGAATTTTAATTGCCATTACAGGTGCAATTCTCCTGAATTCAGGGGGGGTTTATATCGGTGTTATGTGTTTTTTCACGATCCTTGTTACCATTCCCATTACATATTTCATAAAACCTTCCTTGTTTTCTTCTAAAAGAATGTTTTTAATTGTTCTTTTTGGTGGAGTACTGACTTTTCTTTTATGCGGATCAAAACTCTACGCCGTCACCACATACATGCAGACTTTCCCAAGGGACGTTCAGGATCACTATTTCGTATCCTGGTATTCCAGTATTGGAGGGGCTATTCTTCAATTGGTCGGTGTAATGACCACCTTACCTATTTTGAACTTACTTGGCAAGGGTAGCCTGGTCTTCGTGGTCAGGTTGATCCACTGGACCGGAACTCCATACGGATTTTGGGAAGTGGATTCTTCTCTCTCACCGGCATTGATTCTTCTGCTCCTTTACGGTGTTGGACTATATCTGTTTCGGAAACCTAAATTTGATAGGAGGAATATTGTAAATAAATGCATTGCGGGGGGTTTCCTTGTTCTTTCTGTCATATTGGTGGTTCAATTCTCAACGGCTCGAGGGTTCCTATATGAGTCATTACAGCATCTTCCAATTATTAAGTCTCTACGTACAAATACCCGTTTCATAGCCTCATTCACCCTGCCTCTTGCACTGCTTGGGGCATTAATATTCGATCATTGGGCAAATGGAAAAACGGCCAAATCTACAATCGCAGGTTTCGCTTTCCTGAATGGTCTCGCACTTCTTGCGCTTTGGACCTATTACCTGCTCCCGATGAGCGTTCAAGGTCGGAATTTTGATATCCGCTCGGTAACGGTTACTTACTCACAAATTCAAGCCGGGAATACATTCCCCGTAATGCGAATCATTCCGGACATGAATGACTACGAAGTATTCATTGCTCAAGCAAGTAACGTTACACACCATTACGACCCATTATTGGGAGAAAATTCTTTTCTTCCAAAAGTTCATGATGGTCCGGTTTTCGACATTCAAGATGGGTTTTACAATATGACCGATCCAACCGGTTATATTTTCCCGAATGAAAATAATTCCAAACTATTCTCACTTATACCGGTTTCAGATTATGACAAACTCGTCGATTTTGTAAACCGCCGACAGCCGGATTGGAAATTACCACTTATCCAAATCATCCTCGACTGGGCAGCAGGATTGACATTGATTGCAATATTTCTCGTTGTCATCTACTATTTGGTAACAAAGCAAGGCAAACCTATTGCCAAAACAGAACGCTTTTAATAATATATGCCGTCACCATGCTCTGTAAATACTCTGGATTTTATATAGGATTCTGAATATTCTGCTGTTCATTTTGTGCGAATAGAACCTGAAAATCAAAAAATACAAAAAATCAATTTCAAGAATTTGGTTTTCATCAGGTCGCCTCGAGCATACTTAGGTTACATATCATTTGCTGTCTTTCCCCCGACGCGTCATCCAGGAAGTAGATCAATAAATACTTGCACGAATTTGGCTTGTATGCTAGAATCATCCTTGTAATTGCGGGACCAATATCGAACGCACCGAAAAGTGGGCAACCCCCACTTTTCTGCGTGTAATACGAGTTTTCGGGGAGCAGGTTGAATTATGAAGAACGAATTTGCGTTGGCGTTTAATGAAGTGCTGGAAGAGAAACAACTTCCCAGGGAAATCATCTTATCTGCGATTGAATCAGCGATGGTTTCTGCATATCGTCGCGCAGTAAATGCATCCAATGCCCAGCAAGTTGAGGCTAAGATTGATCCGGATACCGGCCAGGTGACTATCTTCGTTGAGAAGGAAGTCGTCGAGGACGTACAGGATGAGCGCACCGAGGTGTTGCTTGACGAAGCTCATCGCTATAACCCAGAGGTCAACCTGGGTGATATGGCGATCGTCGAATCTACTCCCAAGGATTTCGGTCGCGTGGCTGCGCAGACGGCCCGCCAGGTCATCCAACAACGCATCCGGGAAGCAGAACGTCAGATGCAGTCGGATTATTACGAAAAACAAGTTGGCGAAATTGTCAGTGGGATTGTTCAAGCAGTCAACATGACTCAAGGCGCAACCGTCGGCCTGGATATGAAGGCTGAAGGAATTATGCCTCAGAATCAAAAAATTCCCGGTGAACGGTTCAAAGTTCATGATCGTGTGCGTGCCATAATCCTAGAGGTGAAGGATAGTCCGCGTGGGCCACAGATCATTCTCTCCCGCTCCCACCGCAATTTTCTACGGCGCCTTTTGGAAAACGAAGTTCCTGAAATTTATCACGGTATCGTTGAAATCCGTGCAATTTCCCGTGAACCTGGCCAGCGTGCCAAAGTGGCTGTTTCTGCCACTCAACCGAACGTGGATCCGGTAGGAGCGTGCGTTGGTATCCGTGGTGTTCGCATTCAGGCCATCGTTAAAGAATTGCACGATGAGAAGATAGATATTATTGAATGGAACTCCGATCCAGTGGTATATCTTTCGAAGGCTATCAGTCCTGCGAAGGTCTCCGGAGTTTACCTAAACGAACCCGAAAAGACCGCTACTGTTGTAGTACAGGAAGATCAACTCAGTCTTGCTATTGGAAGAGATGGTCAAAATGCACGCCTTGCTGCCAAACTGACCGGATGGCGCATCGATATTAAAATCTCTAACCGAAGCTGCTGGAGATGCGATCGTTAAGGTACAGACCGATCCGAGCATGTCCGCTATAGCTGAGGCAGAGCACGACCACATCCCTGTTATTGAAGAAATTTTATCCAAGAAGAGTGCCGGGCGCCCACTTACTCCTGAGGAATTCCTCTCGCTGATTCAATTTGTCGACCGCGTCGAACGGCGCACAGTGGAACAGAAAAAAGCTGAAGCAGCCGCCGAGCAAGAGGCGACAGACGCAGCCCGCTCTGAAATTCCAGAGGCTGCCTTCGATATGGATGTTGCCGCGCTTGAATTGCCGGAGCACGTCTATACCATTCTGACCGAGGCAGAGCACAGGACGGTAGGAAACTTGATGATGGCGATGAAGCTCAATCCTGATAGTGTATTGAGTTTTTCAGGAATTGGCCCTAAGGCCATGCAAGCCATTGAAACTGCGCTAACTGGTATAACCTTCCCCGAACCTGAAGTTCCCGTCGTGATTCCCGAAGCTGAAGTCCCCGAGACAGTCGAACAGACTGGCGAGAGTGTTACAACCCCTGAGACATCCATCTCGGAAGAAACACCATCTGAGCCTGTTGTAGAAGTTGAAGTCGAGGTTACTCCTCCTGATGGGGAAGGCAAAGAAGAAAAAGACTTTGACGAGATTTTCTCGCTTGAGCATGTCATGGCTGCACCACCGGTAGTCGAAGAAGAGAGCGAAGAAGAACGCAACAAAAAGAAAGAAAAGAAAATCAAGAAAGGCCGCGAACTTGAATTCGATGAAAAACGCGGTGAGGTGGTTGCTCGCAAGAAACACAAGCGCGGTGACGACGACGTTGTACTGGATGAATGGGAATAATCCCAGGCTCTTGTCACTAAGTGTCTGCCTTATGGATTAATCAAGGTGTCAGGCAAATCTGTTAAGCGACCTAAACATATTCCACAACGCACTTGTGTCGGTTGCCGAGAAGTGCAGCCGAAGCGAACCTTGCTTCGTCTGGTACGGCGACCAGAAGGCGTGCTTGTCGATCAAACGGGTAAACTCGCAGGACGCGGCGCTTACTTACATAACGCACGCGGTTGTTGGGAAAAAGGTCTGAAAGGACCGCTCGCCCACGCCTTAAAAGCCGAATTGACTCCGGTTGATGTGGAACGTCTCGGCATTTTCATGCAGACTTTACCGGACAATGATGAGATGATCGATGAATAAAACAGAGTCCCGATGAGCTGACGACCAATAAATCGCTCAGCTGGCAAACTCTACAGATTCGCATTGGAATTAAGCAATCTGAAGGGTTCGGGCATGTGCAATCCGCTTGTATGGAATATAAGATTAGCCACACAGGCAGTAAAATGAAAGAGGTGCCATATGAGCGAAACAAAAGTTAAGAAAATTGAGCTTCCTGCAAATATAACGATCCGTGATTTTGCTCTCATACTGGAAACGAGCCCAATCCAGATCATAAAAAAGCTAATGAGCAATGGGGTCATGGCAAGTATCAACCAGGCGATCGATTTTGATACCGCTGCGATACTAGCAGACGAAATGGGGTTTGAGGCATCCCTGGAACAGCAGGAAGCACCTGAGGAAAAAGAGACCGGAGAAGTGCCGCAGTGGCGCAAGACGATTGCTGGAGAAGATGAATCCACGCTAACTACGCGACCGCCAGTGGTAACCATCCTTGGACACGTCGATCATGGAAAGACATCCTTACTTGACGCTATCCGTCACGCGAATGTAGCCGAGGGGGAAGCTGGGGGCATTACGCAACACATTGGTGCCTACCAGGTGGAATTAAAAGGCCGTCAAATCACCTTTCTGGATACTCCCGGGCACGCAGCTTTTACCGCCATGCGCGCACGCGGAGCCCAGGGAGCAGATATTGTGATTCTTGTGGTGGCAGCTGATGATGGAGTGATGCCGCAAACTAAAGAAGCGATTGCTCATGCTAAAGCTGCTCGGGTGCCGATCATCGTTGCGTTGAACAAGGTCGATAAACCCAATTCGAATCAGGAACTTGTAAAAAAGCAACTCTCAGAAAACGATCTTGCCCCTGATGATTGGGGGGGTAACACCATGGTAATTCCGGTGTCGGCCAAACAGAAAATTGGAATCGAAGACCTTTTGGAGGCTGTTCTGCTGGTTGCAGACAACACGGATATTCGAGCCAACCCCAAAGGTGAAGTAATTGGTACGGTTATTGAAGCAGAAGTGGATAAATCAAAAGGGCCCGTCGCCACCTTGCTCGTCCAAAACGGTACCCTGGAAACCGGAAGTATTGTCTTGGCAGGCAATTCGATTGGTCATCTGCGCGCCATGTTCGATTATCGAGGAAATAAATTGGAAAAAGCAGGGCCTTCTGTTCCGGTCGTGGTAATGGGCCTGAACGGACTCCCGGCTGCAGGTGACGTTTTTCGTACCGTTGGTTCCGAAAAGGAAGCCCGCCAAATTATAGTGGAGCGGTCTGAAGCTTCGAAAAAGCAGGATTCTTCCCAAAAGAAATTGACCCTGGAAGAACTCTTCTCCAAGGTTAAATCCGGTGAAACGAAAGAACTCAACCTGATTTTGAAAGTTGACGTCCAAGGTTCACTAGAACCGATAGTCAATGAAATAACCGCTTTGGGAAAAGGCGAAATTGCAATTAACGTCCTTTATTCTGAGACCGGTAACATTAGTGAAAACGATGTACTTTTGGCATCCTCATCCCAGGCTATTATTTTGGGGTTTAGCGTTCAGGCAGATATTGCCGCTCGTCGCCTGGCAGAAAAAGAAGGAGTCGATATCCGGCTTTATGAAATCATCTATCGCTTGATCGAAGATGTGGAGAAAGCGCTTAAAGGAATGTTGGCTCCGGAATTTGTTGAAAAGCCAGTTGGAAAGGCAGTTGTCTTACAAGTATTCAGTCT
This sequence comes from uncultured Chloroflexia bacterium, assembly GCA_963814135.1. Lineage (GTDB taxonomy): Bacteria > Chloroflexota > Anaerolineae > Anaerolineales > Villigracilaceae > UBA877. Next base: position 1,414,379 of record CAWFBZ010000008.1, read on the forward strand.
TTCGAAAGGCTCAAATATCGCAGGTTGCCGGGTCACCGAAGGTGAAATCCGCCGGAATGGCAAGATACGCGTAACCCGCGGTAAGGATATCGTTTACGAAGGCGAAGTAGGATCACTAAAACACGAAAAAGAAGATGTGCGCGAAATCCGTCAGGGTTTCGAGTGCGGTATTGGGCTGAAAAATTTCAACGATGTCCAGGTTGAAGATATTGTAGAATGCTTCACCCTTGAGAAAACGGAATCTTGAAAGTTTATCTGGTTAAATGGGAAACTTTCAACTATCATAAGAATAAATAATCATGCCAACAAAAGTTCGCCTTCAACGTATTGCCGATCGAATTCGCCAAGATCTCTCTGAATTGCTAATCCGGGAGATCAGTGATCCACGCCTGCATCAAATATTTATTACCGATGCCAAGGTGGATCGTGAATTGGCATTTGCAGATATATATGTTTCAGCAGTGGAAGGTGCGGCCCGAAGTGCAGAAATTATGGAAGGTCTGGATCATGCAAGCGGATTCCTGCGACGGGCATTGGCTTCCCGAATCGAATTGCGCACATTTCCACGTTTGCGTTTTCACTGGGATCCTACACCTGAACACGCGGACCATATTGAGCAACTATTGGCGGAAATAAGAAAGAATGACCGACCCACAAACGAAAATTAAAGATCAAATCCTGGCTGCAAAGCACGTTTTGATCACTTCGCACATCCGGCCAGATGGGGATGCGGTTGGTTCCAGCCTGGCCCTTGGCCTGGCAATCATGGATATGGGGAAACAAACACAAGTGGTACTCTCGGGAGGATTGCCTCCATTATTTAAACATTTGCCAGGTAGTGAATTGGTCAAATCAAAGGCTGACGGGGAGTTCGACCTGATCATTAGCGTGGATTGTTCAGATTTAAAACGAATTGGGAATTCTCTGGATGGGTATCGTCCACCTGAAGTGGTTATAGATCACCATGCGACGAATGGAGAATTTGGGAAAATCAACCTGGTTGACCCCAAAGCCGCGGCAACGGCCTGTGTATTGATGCGAGCAATGCTGTCCTGGGAATTAACATCACTCCTCCCATTGCAGCCAACCTGCTGACCGGCATTATCACCGATACATTGGGTTTTCGCACTTCCAATACCACTCCCGATGTGTTGCGGCAATCTGCAGATCTCATGGAACTCGGTGCCGACATGAATACCTTATACTTCCGGGGATTGGTGAGCCACACGTTTTCTGCTGCTAGATACTGGGGAGCCGGGCTCTCCCATTTGGAACGAACCGATGGGATTGTTTGGACTGAATTGACATTGGAAGATCGAAAATCAGCAAAATATCCCGGAAATGACGATGCGGACCTTATTTCGATGATTTCATCGATTGACGAGGCCGAAATCGCCATAATTTTCGTGGAACAGGGTGAAAATGACACCAAGGTCTCGTGGCGGGGGTTGAAACCAGGCGTGGACGTCTCGAGAATTGCCAGCCAGTTCGGTGGCGGAGGTCACAAGGCGGCTGCAGGAGCGGAGTTGACCGGTAATTTGGCAGACGTTCGTAGGCGCGTCCTGCAAGCCACCCGCATGTCATTACAATTGCCTACCTAATGCGGTAAAATATATTCAATCTTTTTACTCGTGGGGGCGGGTTAATACTTGGAGGAATAAAATGGAAAGTCAAGATATTAAAAACGCTATCTCCGGCATCCTGGTGGTTGATAAACCAGTTGGATTGACCTCTCACGATGTGGTAGACATAATTCGCCGTGGCACCAATATCCGCCGGGCCGGTCATACGGGTACCCTTGACCCACGCGCCTCGGGTGTTTTGGTCGTTTTGATTGGCCCGGCAGTGCGCTTAAGTGAGTTTGTTTCGGCTTCCGATAAACGCTACCAGGCTATCTTACGCTTGGGGAGTTCCACCGATACGTATGATGCAGAAGGGCGTTTTACTCAACAGGCTACTTCTCCGGTGGAAGTGACCGAGGAACAATTTAATCAGGTTCTCCAACGCTTCATCGGAGAGATCGAACAAACTCCCCCAGCCTATTCGGCAGTCAAGGTCCACGGGCGAAAAGCATACGAAATGGCTCGCGAAGGGGAAGACGTGGAACTTGCTCCTCGCAAGATCAACGTGTATCATCTCGAGGTTTTGGAATGGGCTCCACCGGAGGTGGTTATTGACGTGCATTGCTCTTCTGGAACTTATGTTCGTTCATTGGCCAACGACGTCGGGACGGCTCTCGGTTGTGGCGCATATCTGGTGGGCCTCCGTCGCACGAAATCTGGACGTTTCACTTTGCGGGATGCAACACCTCTCCGAAAACTTCAAGAAACCTTCACTGCAGGCAATTGGTATCAATTCCTGATCCCTGCTGCGGAAGCCCTGGCGGAATGGTCTGCTGTGGAATTATCACCGGACGAAGTCGAGGAAGTCAAACACGGACATCGGGTTAAAGCCGCTGCCGATTCCCAGCCCGGGCTTGTTAGAGGAGTAAGTATGGCCGGTGAGTTAATCGCCATTATGGATCTCGTTACAAACGAAGATGGGTCTCTTGAATGGCAGCCTAAAAAGGTTTTCTTCTCGTAGGCCGATTCCAGATAATTTCCCCATTCTCGTTGTGTCACACTTCAATAATTTCTCCGACCTCTCGCTCGAAAAGTCTTGGTTGACTATCGGGATATTCGATGGAGTTCATCGCGGCCATCAGGAGATCCTGAAGGCCTTGATCTATGGTGCGCATGCGGCTGGCATGCCAGCGGTTGTCCTGACGTTTTCACCACATCCCGCCGTGGTTCTAGGAGGAAAAACCGACTTTAAGTATTTGACTACTCCCGACGAGCGTACTGCACTCCTGGAATCAATTGGAGTTGATATTATCGTCACCCAACCATTCGACCAGGAATTTGCCAACCAGACTGCCGAACAGTTTATGGAAAATATGGTCTTAAGGCTGGGGCTAAAGCAGCTCGTTTTGGGTTATGACACCGCGCTTGGACGTGGCCGTACAGGAAACGCTGTGCGACTTACTGAAATCGGGAAAGATTTGGGTTATAGTGTAACAAATATTCCGCCGCTTTCAGACCAGGCTGGGATTATTTCATCTACGCGTATACGTCAAAATATAGCAATTGGCGATGTTTCGTCTGCCGCATTCGATCTGGGACGTCCATTTTCCGTTGCAGGTCAAGTCGTCCATGGCCACGAACGCGGTCGGACGATTAATATCCCCACTGCGAATATCCAGATCCCATCCAATAAGATCTTTCCTGCTTTCGGCATATACGCCTGCCGGGCCTGGGTGGACGGGACGCCTTTCCTTGCTGCAACCAGTATCGGGGTCCGTCCAACATTCTTTGAGACCGACCTCCCGCTCCTACCATCGAAGCCCATCTGCTTGATTTCAACCGGGATATTTACGGCCAGGACGTGAAACTCGATTTTGCGGAATATCTCCGTCCCGAAGAAAAGTATTCTTCAGTCCAGGCGTTGATAAATCAAATACAAATAGATATATCCCAAACCCGGCATCTCTTGGGGTAGGTAACTAGAAGAAAGCGTTGTCTCATAAATTTACGATGATGGAGATTTGGATCAAATCCCTACCATCTTTTCCTGAACGGATAAGCAGACATTAACGCAAGATTTTGGAAGATTGGGACATCATGCCGCCTCGAAAAATATATCTTCTATCTCCAAAACAACTTTCCCCTGAAACTATCGCGGTTGCGTTTGCGAAAACATCCCGTTCGCCCAAATCATTTCAAGAAATCGCCGCCGAATTGAATGATGAAAAATCAGCCAGATTCCATGAAAAATGGGTGGTCGGTTATGGTCACGCCTCGGTTGCAGAACATGCCGTTCTTCATATTGCAATTGAAAATGTTTCTCGCTTAGCAGTGGAATGTATAGAGTCAAACCGGCTGGCTTCTTATACGGAAAAATCCACCCGCTATCAGAAATGGGACGCACAAGGGTTTTTTACCCCCCCTGAATTGGAAAATCACCCATTGCGTGATATGTATATGCGCACCTGTCAGTTACTTTTTCAAACCTACCTAGATACCCTTCAACCTTTACGTAGTCAAGTAGAATCGCAGACATCCCGACATGAAAATGAGACCAATGAAGCATATGACCGGCGAATTCGTTCACAATATATAAATTCGTGCCGTTTCCTTCTACCAGCTGCCTCTCTCGCCAATGTTGGGATGACAGCCAATGCACGCGTACTGGAGCACGCCATCAGCAAGATGCTTTCCCATCCATTAAGCGAAGTACGTCAGGTCGGCGAAGAAGTGAAAGCAGCCGCGCAAGCCGAGATACCAACGTTGGTTAAATATGCAAATAGCATGCCTTATATGACTGAGACTGCTAATGCTTTTACCGACATGGCTTTAAAAGTCACGCCGAATCTGCAATCTCCGAAAATAAAATCAGATTGGTGCTCTCTTATAGATTTCGATATCGATGGTGAGATCAAAGTGCTGGCGGCTGCTTTGTTCCGGCATGGAAAAATGTCCTGGATGGAAGCCCAGAATCAAGTTCGCCTGGCAACTTCACAAGAACAGGTCGACCTTGCAAAACTTCTTTTCGCAAAAATAAGCGTTCACGATATTCCCATTCGAGAATTGGAATACACCTCGTACACTTTCGAGCTGGTGCTCGACCAAGGCGGGTATGCAGAATTAAAACGGCATCGCATGATGACCCAATCGCCGCAATTGCTAACCACGCACCTCGGTTACGCAATCCCACTCCGGATTCAAGACGCCGGGCTCGAACAGCAGTTTACTACTGCAATGGAATCGGCTGCACAAACTTATGAAATATTGGCTAATTGGAATGCCCAGGTGGCAGCATATATTGTCCCCAACGGTTATAAACGCCGTGTTTTATTAAGTATGAATTTGCGCGAAGCTTTTTCGTTTTGCCAATTACGCGCTCGCTTCCAACGCCCATTTTTCTATGCGTCGTGTGGCAGAACGGATTGCAGTTGAAATCCAGCGCGTTCATCCCCTGCTGGCAAAATATATGACACTTCCAAAAGAAACCTGGCAGGAGGTGGAGGGTCAGAATTTCTTTCGTACATGAATATGTTAGGTTTAAGAATATCTTTAGTACCCCAATTTTTACTCGTGGAATTCTTCCACCTGATAGATCAATACTTCCAAATGTTTACGCTTCCAGGTTTCTGGAGCAGCACCCATTTTGTAACAAAGGTTTTCCAGGAATTCTGCAGAATCAGGTAATTTCTCCCAAACTTGTGGCAAGAAAGTCGCCCGGCGAAAACCGTCACGCAAGATCACACCATCAATACCCGGATGAAGTTTGGCGACCAAATCATCAGGGTCCAGATAATCAAGTTCTTGGGGGACAGTCAACCTTGAAACCTCTATTGCGATCTTCGACAGTTCATTCTCATGCACATGCGGAAAGCGATAATCCTCCAACGCAGCTGCTACAGCGTGTTCGCGCACATCCTCTGCCAGAGGCTGGTAGGCTTGTAACGCCCCAATACAACCGCGCAATGCACCTTTAATCGTCAAAGTAACAAAGGAAGCACCTTCCTTCCGCAAGGTGAGCGATAGTGCACTCAAATCGAGAGGCTCCAAGTCCACGCCGCGTACCCCGTCTTCCAGCGCTTGACGAGCCAATCTTAACAAGATTTGTTTTTCTTCTTGAGTAAGGTGATTGGTTTTCATTCACCTCCATCATACAATCCCCATATATGCAGAGTCAAGGTGGAATTATGGATAAATATATAAAAAAGCCTCGAAAGGTCCTATAAACCTTTCGAGGCCGAACTTATTAACCTCGCTTGCCAAGTTGGTGGTCAAGCATCAGTACCGCCGTGCCGTGGGCGTCAATCAATTCCAATTGTTGGACGATTTCCGCCGCATTCTTTTCTTCCTCCACTTGTTCATTTATGAACCACTGGAGCATGATCTGCGCCGGGTAATCTTTTTCTTTCAACGCCAATTCGTACAGGGCATTTATTGAAGCGGTTACTGCGGCTTCATGGGATTGCACCTCTTTAAAAACATCCAGGTTGGATTTCCATTCGGTCGCCGGAGCTGCGATTGCCTTGAGATTTACACGACCACCACGATCCACCAGGTGTTCGTAAAATTTCATGCCATGTGCCCGTTCCTCGTCAGTTTGGACATGCAGCCATTTCGCAAATCCTGGCAAATTCTTGTCTTCAAAATATGCAGCCATGGAAAGGTAAAGATAGGATGAATATAATTCTTTATTAATTTGTTCGTTGATCGCGTCTTGCATCGTCTTTGAAATCATTTTAGCCTCCTAATAGTTGAAATTATTTAAGTATTATACCCATGCATCACTAACTAATATGTTGGAAATCTATTAATATCCCTGACGCCACAAATTTCATTTCTATCGTGCAGGTTTCTCGCGTTATCACTCTCCATCATCCCCGCCAGATTCATTGGAAGCGGGTTGGTCCATGCGGACAATTTCTCCGTGGACATTGATGACGATTTTAAATCCCGACATGCCCATAAAAGCTCGACTTTCTTCCGGGATTCCTGTCTCCAAGATTGCATCGAATTGTTTATCGATATTTTTCAGCTGGTTTTCAAGCATGGCCCTCGAAAATATATCATCGGTCCCAAGCATCTTGGCGGCCTGTTCGCTTAACAAATCTTCATTGCCGCTAATTTGTGCGCGCATCATTTCCAGCACTTTCCGATCGACCTGTTCAGAGGGGATATGCCGGAGAAACCCATTATCATTCACCACATAACACGGTTCATCCCCCACATATGCAGTCTCAGCCGCGTGGTCAGACTCATCTACTACAAGTCCTGGAAAAAGAGCTTGGCGCGCCATAAGTAATCAGCCTCCAAATTGTTTATCAAATCTATTTTACCTGATGTTTTCCCTCTCTTGCTGATTTTACCTGCCAGGGTTTTCGAATATTTTCTAACTCTGAGTTATCCACACTCGCGTGCCCTTTCCCGGCATTAGTTCCAGGCGTTCGCCGGCCGGAACAGTCGGGGTAGTCCAGCGGAAGATCCACTTTGCATCCTGAATGGCCATATTTACACACCCATGGCTATGTTGTGTGCCAAAATCGTTATGCCAGTATGTCCCATGCAGCGCCGCCCCGTTATCCGTTATATACGAATCCCATGGTACCCCCGGAAGGTCAAAAATGGAGAACTCGTCAGCTCCTCCAAACATATGGTAGGTAGGACGCTTATGGAATGTGTGAAACCAACCAGTCGGAGTTTCGTAGTTTTTTCGCCCGGTGGCAACTCGCGCAGCATACACCAGCGTGTCCCATTCAAAAGCCAGTAATAATTGCCGGTCAAGAATAATCTCGATGTGCTTTTCATCATCCGGAACCTGAGCAGAAATCGGCGCAATGTCTCCATCATTGAAAATATGCACCCACTGCGGCCTAATATAGTAACTGGCTTTCGTCGCAGCGTCATAGGCTTTATACCAAAGACTCCCGTCCGATTTGTCGGCTACTCTCGATGTTATCCAATGGGTTGTTCCAAAGTAAAGGCGCGGACCTGGAGAGGAAGTGCTGTTTATTCCATAGGATGAGTCTGCATATGGGATGGTGATTTCACCTAAAACACCGTTCTCGGGGATTTCTGTTGCCACCGGATTAAAGTCGTTGTAACAGTCTGAACCCAACCGGAATAAACGTATCCCTGGTCAGTCAATCGATACCAAACGCGGTTGTAATCTCCTGGCGCACCGCCATAGACCTGTTCGGCTATGTCCAAAAGATCGTCACGTTTCACGGATTTTATTTTCTTCCCACTGAACGCAGGGGCATCACGCACTATCAGGCTGGTTGCCAATACTCTCCCCTGGGAGGGAACCAGTGCTGCTTTGATGGATCCAACATGGAATTCCGGTAATAAAAGACCGAGCAGCGTTGCACTGCTCAGTTGAAGAAATTCGCGCCGCGATATTTTACCAATAGACATAATATATCGGCTATTTTAACACGTTAAGTCCCCTTGTTGATAAGAGAATGAGATCACAGCCTTAGAAAAATACTGCGGTTTACTCATCAAGCATTTTTTGAATCGTTAATAAAACCTTGAATTTAATAGTGAATATTTACCAATATTCCCAACGGAGCCCAGTAATATAGCCATTCCGCATCCGGAGTATACATATTCACACAACCATGGCTCATCGGATGCCCAAAGTTATTGTGCCAATAAGTGCCGTGGATGCCATACCCCTTGTAGAAGTACATCGTATAAGGTACGTCCGGTAAATAATAACCATCCCCCTCCATAAGTGTATAAAGATATTTTACATAGGTGTGGTATTGTCCGGTCACCGTGGGAAATTGTGATACACCGGTGGAAACAAGGAAACTCGCCACAATAGTGTTGCCTTGATAGGCGTACAACATCTGTTGGGAGAGGTCCACATCGATCCACTTGGCGCTGTCGTCTACGTTATCCTGAACTATCGGTTCCGGCGTGTCGGTTGGCCAAGGCGTATCGGTGCTGGTTGGAACGGGTGTATCCGTCTCTGTTGGTGTTGCGGTCGGCGTTTCAGTAGCCGTTGCGGTTGGCGTAGGAGTATCAGTTGGAGTCGATGTAGATGTAGGAGATGGTGTAAGAGTTGCGGTTGGAATCAGGGTATCCGTTGGCTTGAAAACGCTGGCCAGCACTCCTGGCATTGATAACGGGGTACGGGGAGCCCGTATCAATGCCGACACGGGTGAGGCATTCCCCGGCCAAAATGCCCAAGCAACAGTTATGCAAACGGCTATCAAAATTAGGGTCAGGACTGGCCACCGATATCGTTTTAACGACCTGGAGGGAACAACTTTTTGGGTGACAGCTGCCCTAACCCGATTCGTTGGGGCTGTCTCTTCCAAGGATTGCGAACTCGTACGAATTGGGGTTGTCTTACCTAAGTCGTAATCGTCGTTTTTATATCGCCCGGGAAATTCTTTCTGTTCCTTGCGTAGTCTCCCAACTGCCCAGTGCATGCCTTTGCGGGCACGTTGACTCTGCGGATTAATTTTTAAGCGCCGTGTTCAGGAAATTTACACTATCCACGGGGACTTGAAAAAGCCGCAAGAATCAGCCACGGCTCTTCTGCATCCGGTACAATCTCAATAGCCTGCTCTGCCCAACGACGCGCTGCCTGCCCATCACCGTGTTGTGCGGCTTGCCGTGCATTTCGAATGATGTTAAGGAAATTTTCTGGATAAGGGTTCATGGGGTTGGGATGGGAGTCGCCTGGATATTCTCATTCGTGACAAAACAGATCAGTCCCGACACAATTCCATCTGCGATTACGTCTGGATGATTTACCAGGATATCGCGGTCCAGGTACAGGAACCCGGTCTCAATAATAGCCGCAGTGGTCGCTGAAGAAACTGCACGAAAGGCGTGGTAATCTGTCATATTGACGGTAATGCCACCCGGGTTGAATTTTAAACCGGTCGTTGAGGCATAATGAGTCTCGAGGCAGGCCGTTAACCGGTTGGCGAGATTTGAATCGTGGCTGTAAGTGGAAGTAGCTACTTTAAATCCGGTTGCCTGATCATTTATTTGATCGCATGTATCCGTATGGATTGCCAACAAGACCTCGCCGCTATAACCTTCCAAACGTGGATCGAATTCCTGCAACATATCCACCTGATAACCACGTGCCTCAAGTTTTTGGCGGACAAGCGATGCTATCTTCAAATTGACATCGTGCTCGTTTGTCCCATCCGGACAAACTGCACCCGCGTCGTCTCCATTACCCCAATGCCCCGATACAATGCCGATAGGTTTTTCAGGACCTAATGTGGATTGTAAAACCGGGCCGTCCTCAGGTTGTATTGTAAGCCACCCGGAAATCAAGGAATTGATGTTACTGGAAAACATCTTTGGCGAAAAGGCTACAAATAGAGTCGCCAAAAGTATCGCAACACTGAATGTGGTCTGCAGGATGCGTACAGTATGCACCCCCTCGCTTTGCCTCGACGTAGAAGGACGATGTTGAACGGCCATATTAAGGTAATAGTACCCCAATTTGACAAATAAATACAAGACCTGCGAAAGGAAAATGGATGGAAATGACCATTAACAATACCTTTCTGGTTACTATTTTTTTATAATTTACGGGTATTAAGGCTATAATATTCGGATTGGGAGAATAAGTTGAGAATCCCAATTATGTCTAATTATTATTGATATTCATTGGAACAGATATGTCGGAATACATTTACTTAACCCACCCTTTCCGTGAGGGTTTCTTTGAACAACCTACCCCCGAGGAAACCCAAATAATGGAAGAGCACTACCTTTATTTAAAGAACGCAACAACTGCAGGTTCAGTACTACTCGCAGGGGCAACTCTTGACGAAACTTTTAGCATAATTATTCTTAGCAACATGGATGAAACAAGCGCACAAACTTTCATGTTAAATGATCCATCTGTAAAAAAGAATGTAATGATGGCAGAACTCCACCCCTTGCGGGTTACTTTACGAGGAAAATGACGACCTTTCCCAATTCCGTATTGCGCACTCTCGCACTGCACACTCAAAAATTAAATTCTCCCAACAATTCCCAGCCTACACGGGATGAAATTTTCGAGACAATTCACCACCTCGGTTGTGTACAAATAGATACATTGAATATGGTTCATCGCAGCCATTATCTGGTTTTATGGAGTCGGCTCGGAAATTATGATCCGTCAGATTTTGATGTATTGGCTTCTGCTGCTGATCGCCGAATATTCGAGGGTTGGCAACATGCCGCCTCATTCATTCCATTGAACGAATACCGGTACCAATTGCCCCGTCAGCGCTCTCTCCAGGATAATCCAGATAACTGGTATAACCGCTGGTTGAATGAAACCGTTCAAAAGGATTTTGTCCCGCAAGTACTGGAGCGAATAAGATGTGAAGGGCCACTAAAAGTAAGTGATTTTGAATCCGATGGACATCCAGCGGGTTCTTGGTGGAACTGGCGGCCAGCCAAAATAGCGCTGGAATTCTTGAACGTGTACGGAAAATTAATGGTGACAGACCGGGCCAAATTTCAGCGCGTGTATGATCTGTCCGAGCGCATACTGCCATCTGATATCGACATGACGGAACCCACTCGTGAAGAGCGTGATCGTTTCTGGGTGGAACGTGGCGCAAAGGCGCTTGGCGTATTCCTGCCTCGACACGCCGGAGACTACACTTGGATGAAAGTCTCAGAGACAAAACCCATTGTTGACAGTTTGCTTTATGAGGGGATTCTACTGAAGATCAATGGTGAATCAGCAAATGGCAAGACGGTAGAATACCTGATCCACCGTGACAATCTACCTTTGCTGGGGCAGATTGTGGATGGAGCTATTCGATCCGAACGAACCACCTTCCTTAGCCCTTTTGACAACCTTTGGTGGGCGAATCGCCGAGATGAACAACTCTGGGGGTTTCACCAATCCCTGGAGGCCTATCTGCCTGCCTCAAAACGCATATATGGATATTTTTGCCTACCCATCCTGCACAAGGGTCAATTAGTTGGACGCTTTGACCCTAAGATGGAACGTAAAACCGGTGTTTTACGGTTGAAAGTATGTTACCTTGAGCCTACCGTGAAACCAGACGATGAATTGATAGATGATATCGTTTGTTGCTTGAGAGATTTCATGGCCTTCCATGCTGCCAAGGAACTCGTTATCGATCGCAGCGAACCGGCTGATTTTGGCCTCAAGCTTATAAAAAAAATGTCGGAGTAGAGTGTATGCCCACACACCCGTTACTCGCGCTGGCGCGCACGATGGGGAATCCGATCTGTGAGGGTGGAACTGCAACTCTAATTTGGCAGGGGACTTCGGCGCCACTGGTTATTGACGATCTTCACAATTGGGATGACGCTCCTCAAAAAATGGTTCGTGTTGGTTCCGGATTGTGGTCCTTATCGATGTCGCTTCCGAACGATGCCTATCTTGAATACGCTTTCCTGAACCGGAAGACTGGTGAACGCATGGTAGATCCACTGAACGTCAACAGGATCTCGAACGGAAGCAACGGCTACAACCATTTTTTTTACATGCCGTATGGCAGACCCACTCCTTTAATTGGCCTGAAAAAAGGCGTTGCGAATGGAAAAATCACCCGGCATGTTGTACCCACTCTCGAATATGCAACTGGCACAAAACGCAACGTTTACTTCTATCACCCTCCAGTTGAAATACCAGTTCCATTACTAACCATCTTCGATGGAGCTGATTATCTCAACCTAGGCAAGTTGAATATCATCGTGGACAACTTGATTGCGGAGAAATGCATCCGACCTTTCGCCATGGCGTTCGTCCAGAATGGCGGCGTGGATCGCACAGTCGAGTATTCCTGCAGCAAATCAACTATTAGCTATTTAATGGAGTGCATCATGCCGGTCGCCAGGGAAAACCTGAATCTGGAACCAATCGAGAAGGGCAGCTATGGGATTATGGGATCCTCGCTGGGAGGCTCGATGGCCTTGTTCACTGCATTACGCCTGCCAAAGGTTTTCAAGAAGGTGCTAAGTCAGTCAGGCGCTTTTATTGCCCCGGATTATCAATTCGTTGTAGTTGATATGGTCCGATATATGCCTCCAGCTGATATCGATATCTGGATGGATGTCGGTCGGCTGGATTGGCTATTGGATGGTAACCGCCAGATGCTGGCGTTGCTCAAGGAAAAGAATTATCGCGTGAAATATCGGGAATACTCTGGAGGGCATAATTTCAGCTCCTGGCGGGATGATATTTGGCATGGTTTAGAGGCTCTCTATTCCCCCAAATAATTTACGGATCCCCTGACAGTGCTATATTCAAATAAAACCGGAGGCCACACATAAATCGTGATCTTCGGTTTCATATTAAGTTAATACCGCATCCCCAATTAGGACCTTTATCCCCAAAATCTCATTATATGTCAAACCTTGATGAAAATGGTCGCAACAGTGAATAGCGATGCCACCAGGATTACCACAGTGCAAGTGATGGAGAATATTTTTTGGAAATTATTGTTTGCGTATTCTCCCATTAAGGTCCGGTCATTGGTTAACTTTATCAAATAGTAGAATACCGGTGGCAGAGCAACTGCGTTGATGGTCTGCGTAACAACCGCTACCCTGAACAATGAAAGCGGGATGAATAATGCAACCAGCGTGGCAACGAGTAGTTGCACAATAAACAAGATATAGAAAGTCTTGCTTTTTTGGTATGAATCGTTCAGGCTCCCGGAAAGACCGAAAAATTCTGCAAATGCGTAGGCTGTGGAGAGTGAAACGATCACCAAACCCATAAATCCAGCGTTCAGGATCCCGACGGCGAAAAGTGTTCCTGCCAGTTGCCCTGCAAACGGCTGAATTGCCAGTGCAGCCTGCTCTCCTGAGACCAGAGGAATGTTGTTGACGAACAACGTCGATGCGGTGGCAATGATCATAAAAAAAGTAAAGAAATCTGTCAGGAATGCACCCCAATAGGTTTCAAGTTGTGAATAGATGATCTTGCCTTTTTCGATCTTCTTGTCAAAGGCAAAACTACTGATAAAGAACTGTCCCCATGGGGTGATGGTGGTCCCAAGCACTCCCATCCCGATCAACAGGTAATCGCGCAGGTAGGTCGAAGTCATCGCTACACCGTGTGGGTAGAATAAATTTCCAAAAGCCAATCCCCAGTCGGGCTTAGCCTTGACTGCCGATACGATATACACAATATAGAAAAGACTGGCAATTAGCATGATCCCCTGAGTGAGTTTATAGTTCCCCTTCGTAACAAAGAAAAAGGACACCACCACAATTGCCATCACAAATGGGATGGGCGGGATATTTAACATGGCGCTGGTAGTCTTCACTGCAGCGATTTCGGTAATAAGGGTGCCGATATTAGCAATTAAAAGCGCTCCAAACATGAATATGGCTGCTTTTACGCCAAACTTCTCCCGGATCAGGTCCGCCAACCCTTTTCGGGCAATTACTGTCAAACGCATGCCCATTTCCTGGGTCACCCCCAGTAAAAGGGTTATAAGCAGCAAAGGGAAAAGAATCGGGTAGCCGAGCTTTGCACCAGCCAGGGAATAAGTCGCAACGCCACCTGCATCATTATCAGACACGGCGGTAATGGTTGCCGGCCCAAAAATGGATAGGAATATTAAAATCCTCTTCCAGAATCCCGGAAAGACTCTCCGCTTGCGGGGCGCCAATGGATCATTCATGAGAGTCGCCTGAAGTGGTTAACGATAAAAACGAGGCAGACGTTTCTTCCAGGCTGTCGGGATGATCTTATCCAGGGCGTCATCGGCGGTCACGATACCATGCAGACGGTTTTGCTCATCGATTACAGGAACAGCCAGCAGGTCATACTTGGCTACGGTCTGGGCGACCGTCTCCTGGTCGTCCGTCAAGTTAACCGTGATCAATCGGTCCGACATAAATTCTGACACCTTTTGACCAGGGGAGGCGAATATCAGGTTGTTCAAAGAGAATACTCCGATCAGATGCTGCTCCTCATCCACCACGTACACGTAGAACATCGTCTCAACTTCATCGGCCATGCCACGTAGCACCTGGATGGCATCCGTGGCAGTCAGGTTGGGAAGAATGGCGGCGTATTCGGTTGTCATAATGCCTCCGGCCAATTCTTCGGGATAAGCCAGGAGTTTCCGTACGTCGTCCGCATCTTCCTTTTCCATCAGGGCCAGCAAATCTTCCTTGCGATCCTTCGGCAGGTCCCCGAGCAGATCAGCCGCCTCATCGGGTTCCATCTCCTCGAGCACGTCGGCCACTTTTTCGTCCGACATGTGTTCCACCAGTTCTGCCTGGAATTCCGGCTCCACTTCTTCAAGGGTGTCAGCCAGGTGTTTGACATCCAGAGAATCCAATAATTGCCCGCTCTCAAGTCTGTTCAAGTCACTGACGATTTCTGCCAGGTCAGCCGGGTGGAGTTCGTGTAACCTTTCAGCCGGGACACGCAATTGCATGGATTGATCCCGGTGCATTAATTCCACATCCTCCCAAGAGATACCCTTTTGCTTAATGTGCCCAGCGAAGAAGTGCGCCAGGCCTACCAGGCCGATCCTGCGGATGATTCCCAACCAGGATACGTCCACATTGCTGACATAGATCGTTCCATTTACTCGCAACAGTTCCACGTCATTTACTCGCACAACGCGCGCCCCATCCGTATCGATGATCTGCTTGTCCAATACATCTCGCGACAACAGAACGTCATCTTCTTGTACTTCGAAATTCGGCACTTCATCTGCGCGGAATTTCAGTGGGATGACCGGAGCAAGCAACGCTGCCACTGCAGTAAAAGGCAAATAGCGTGTATTTCCGCCCTTCTCTTCGACTGTCACGGCCTCAATCAATGGGTGCGGGAACTCAGCCCACGGCCTGACAATTACATCCTTTAATTTACCAACAGACAGCCCATCCAAATCGGTAACAGGGCGTCCGATCATTTCGCTCAAGTAAGCCATAATCCACCTCCAGATGATAACAAGGTCGTAATAAATCCAAATCAGGTGCCATTGTTACCAATATTTCATCGAAAAAACAACGAACCGGAACAGGCAGGATGTATTGGCGATTGGGAATAAAAGACGCCGCCTGCTTCAGTAGCAGAAGGCGGCGTTTTTGACGGTTTGGTGTCGGGATCCTTTTGGAGTGAGGCGCGTACACGCCGCTCCATTAAACCACCAGGACAAAGCCTCCTGCAAAGGAAGAATCATACTAAGGGGATCTCCATCAGCGTCCACGCGATCACCACCTTTCCATGTGCATAATAATTTGGCAGAGCCAGGCACAAGACATAAACAACCTCCTGAACTTCCAGGAGGTTAGCATAAAGTAACGCAACTCACGGAAAGAACCGTGAGCACCTCCTGGTTGAGCTTTGGCACTCCGCGCCGTAGGGATTTTTCTCCCAGCCACATCGAGCGGGGCCTTAAGCCGGCCCGGCCTGGTCTACCCCTTGGCGTCTTTCGACGTTTCGGGACAATGGCCTATTTCCACGCAGTTGCCTCACCTAACGAGGTTCAAATGTCCTTGACACTATACTACTGCTTAAATAATGCGTCAAGGAAAATAAGCTGATAGTTTCTTGTGAATTTCCGACTATTCTGAGTCGCTATACCCCTATGCGCAATCAATAAGAAATCGCTTATTGGCTTGGGATGGAATTGGCCCAGTCTGCTCCCACAGCCAGGACGATATCTGCTGGAGCGTCGGGATTAAAATGGATCACCAGTTGGTTGGCGCTGTCGAATTTCATTAACGCCATAAGATAATTCATCGTATAGGGTTTCCCGGCGTGGAGAATCAATTCTGTCCGTCCAGGCAGAGGCGGGTAATAATATTTGTCGGGATAATCGCTTGTGTTACCGATACCGATCACGTTCACCCCCTGGGCTTTCAGGTAATCCAATGTCTGTTGAGCGACCCCATTCACTCCAGAGGCATTAACCACCAAAACGCTGGCAGCTTCCTGTTGCATTAACTGGGTTGGATCGCCCGATGCCAATGGTTTTAGCGTCCCACCGCCAAATATTTTATCGATCAATTCTCAAGATCTTATCCGGAAACGGGCGCAAGATCGCAACTTCCATGCCATTTACGACCGTTTTCCCATCCTGCATCATTGTATAATCAATCACACCTTGTTGGATGGAGGCGAGGGGAATATCTTTTGCCAGCATTGCCAGGCGCAGAATATCATCCAGGGACAAATTCGCATGGACACCGGAAGAAATTTCATTATATAGCGGGACCGCCTGACCTACCAATGCCGGTAAATTGGAAAGCACCTTGTCACGGATCGCCAGGATCACCCGTTGCTGGTTCTGGGAACGCTCCACATCCCCGCCCGTAACCCCTTGCGATATATCACGCGTGCGGGCATAACCCAAGGCGACCTTACCACTCATACATTGGTGGCCAGCTTTTACCGTGGTGGTTCCATTTTCATCCAATACGCCGACGTTAACTTTCACAGGAACATCCAGGCAAATTCCTCCAATATCATCGATCATCCTGGAAAAGGCTGTAAAATCGACCTGTGCGTAATACTGGATTGGAATGCCCGTGAAGTTTTCGACGGTCTAAATCGTCAGTCCAATCCCCCCGCCGGGTAACTTGTACAGGTCACCCAAAGTATAAGCAGAGTTGATCTTCCCATATCCAAACCCGGGAATATTTACCCACATATCTCGCGGGATGGAAAGCATCCCGGCTGTTTTTGTTACCGGATCGATGGTCAATAAAATCATCGTGTCCGTGCAAAGCGGACAATCCTGGTTGGTACCTCCGCGTAACCCGATCACCAGGATGGTCACACGGCTGGCGCCATCCCAGGGTGGGGGCAAAGGTATATCAGGCGCACTCAATGTTGGAACGGCAGTCGCCACCGCAACGGGAGTGCCGGCGGCATCGGTGGCGATTGGAGCGAGAGCCGAGCTATTGGGGCAGGTCGGCAGGGGGATGCCCGGCAGTGAAGTCAGGCTCCAACAGGAAACAAAGCCGCTTAAGGAAATCCACAAAACGGCAGCCAGGATCAGTCCTGCTGCAAATAATGCTAATTGAAAAATCGTTGGCTTATTGATCCCCCGTAATTTTTGGTCAATACCAGACTTCTTTTCAGACATCTTACTTAATGGGCGGAGGTGGTACAGGCAAATCTTTTTCAGCCACCTTAACCCATTTATCTCCTTCTTCGATGAGCATGACAGGAATGTCTTCCACGATTGGATATTTGCGCCCACAATCCTGGCAAATCAACCAGGCTTCACGATAGAGCTCCAATGCCCCTTCCTTCTCATGGACGCAGTCCGGGCAGCGCAGGATATCCAGCAAATCTTGATTTAACATTTCATACTCCGCGATCTTGAACAAACTGACGGGTATTTTACCACGACTAATGACACATCCCTTGCGCGGCCAAACTCTCCGGATTATCGGTCCCCGGCCCATACTGATAAACGGCCTGCCAGGGCTGGTAATGTGTCTTGACAGTGTCACCATCCAAATTGAGCCGTTGTCCGTTGAGCGTAACCGTGCGGACCACCGTTATGTCCGCACCATCTCCGGGATAATCAGTTTGCTGGCAGGTATCGGGTGGGAGATCCGGATTCTCCACAAAAAGTGGGTCAGGAGCAGGGACTACATTTTGCAACCCAAGATTCTGCCATTCAACCTTGCGGCCATCGTCACCGGAATAAAAAAACCAGGTGAGAGAATCGTCGTCCGGATTAAAATAAGTGTCCATCAACAGCCAAGACGAACGGTCATTGGTGAATTTCAAATCCACCAGCGGAAAATATACGGTTGCGTCCAGTCCAGCCATTTGAGGGTCTGTGCCATTGGCAGTTTGTTCGTAATAATAAACCCGGTAAGCATGTGCATTCCGCTCCACGATGGGGTAGCCTCCAAAAAATGCTGTCCTGAACAGAGTGGTACTAACCTGACAAACTCCGCCTCCCACACCCGTGATGGTCTGACCGTTATAAATGATCAATGCCTCTGCATACCCATTATCCAGGCTGATATCTCCGATTGCATCGCCCATCGAGAAGGTCGCGTTCGGTGCAACGAGCAATCCCTTGAATTGTGCAGAAGCCGCTTTGATATTCTGCAAACGGGCTGCACTGGATCCACGAAAATAACTGGTATAGGATTGCACAAGGCCAGTAATCCCCAGGGAGGCGGCGCTGGCGTCGTCGCCGACCGCGGGTTCGGCAACGTTCAAAACCAATGGAATGGCATGATTGCCCTGGAACAAACCCTGTTCTACCGCGGCACTGGTAGTAGTAATATCAAGCGCCCGCCCAGGCACGGACGGTTGTGTCAAAACCAGGTTTCCGCCGGAGTAACTAAAACGGGCATTTTGGGCACTCCGGTCCACTGATGGAGCGATTTGTCCAAGGAATTGCTCAATGGACTTGGAATCGAATGAAACCTGATACTGCCAATTGTCGCCCGTTTTCACTTTTCCGACCGTCAACATGTTCGCCAGAAGGGGCGTATCAATGCTCCAGGGACCTGGGTCGTCTACCTGGTTGTCGGTAATATTGAGGGTCAACGGACCGTTCAACACGTTTTGTAAGGCATCTGCTTGCGCCGAGGCATCAATGACCGAGGGACTTTTATCCTCGATGACCAGCGGGATTTCCCCATCCCGAAAAGTCTTTAATTGTGCAGAAAGAGCTGCAAGAGTTTTATCCATATTGAGCAACCGCCCAACCTGTCCAGGTGTGTAAACCACATCTGTGCCATTCAAATGCAGATCTGCCTCGACCACCGGCATATCGATCTGATCGGCGATATTTTGCAGGTAGGCGTGTGCAATACGAGCATCAAAAATGATTACGGGAGTAAGGTAGATGCCTCCCTGCCAGGCATTAAGTTGACTGGACAGATCGTTGATCAATCCCCCATTCCGACCCAGTCCGTAAGCCCGCTGCACACTTGTCCCAGAGTCGAAAGCCATGCCCAGCTGGACTGGCGTGGCCACCCATAGGCGGTCGCCATCACGAAAAACTATCTTCCCTGCGGTTGGATAGGAAAGGCGCTCATTCAAAGCGGAGGAAGCCTGATCGGGAGTCAGGCTGGAAAGATCGACGCCTGCCATGGAAATCCCAGGGAAGATGCGGTCGGAAAATATCAACTGATAAGCACTACTAAGCGCGCTTGCGCCGATAAAAAACAGCACCAGGCCTCCCAGGATGGCAACCAGGAATTGGAGCAATACCGGGGAACGCCGGGAATGGGGTTGGGGACTGGGGAACACTGATAAAAGTCATTGAGAAATTATACTCCGAACGAATTCTAAGTAGTTTTCTTCCATTTAGTGAAGGGAATTAACATCGGCGTCACCGCCGCATAATCGGCATATTCCTGACCAAACTCCTGCCGCAACTTCTTTTCTTCGAAATATGCACCGATCAGGATATATGCCGTCAAGCCGAGATTAACGACCAACAGATTGACAGTCATGCGAGGCAACAACCAGATGAAAAGCAGTCCGGCGGAATAGAGCGGGTGCCTGATGTACCGGTATAAGCCTGAAGTGGTCAAATGGGAGGATCCTTCGGCGTGCCACAATTGTTGCACTCCAAGAAATTCCCAGGCGTTCGTCTGGAATAGCCCGACTGCCAGACCAATTATTGCCAGAATTTCTCCCAGGACCATGAGAGCTGACCAGGGAAGGCCGGGGGCATAGATGGCCTTGTCGGGGATCAAAATAACCAACCCAAGGATGGGTAGGAGTGTTATCCCAGCGAATAGATTAAAAAATAAGCGGTAAAATCGCGCCAACCTGGCGCCCAACCATTTTTGAGCCAGCGCTTTAGCTCCATTGGAAGCCATGAGGGAATGAACAAGTCCCCAAATAATTATTGCAAATAAAATCCAGAGCATGTAATAACCTTTAGAGGTTTCATTTGGTGTAATTTACTCCAAGTTCTTTAAAAATGCAACAAAATGAAAATTGTGCAGTAGGTTGGAACCAGTAACCGAATAAAATGCACTTTTTTTTTAAAATTTAAAAAAACGAATACCTGTCCTGTGATACTGGGAAATAAATTGAACGCAGATCAAAAGGATCATGCTGACCCACGCAGAAAAAAACAGGAATTGTATCCTGGTCAGTCCAAATCTTGAAATCCATTGATCTGCCACCGTTCAATTTCCATAATCTCCATTTTTTCGAGAGCAAGTGCTGCTTCATTTTAGCACTTTTGTTCTTATTTGCAAGAACCAATGTTGATCACTGGGATGCACGAGAATAGATGACCTGAAATTCCTCCATATACTGTGCTGCAATAACAGGATTGAACAAGATGACCACGTTCTCATCGTTTCTTTCTTCTGCGCTGGCACTGAAGTTATATGAACCGGTAATAACGACATTCTGGTCGATTATTATCACTTTGTGGTGCATCAGACCAGTCTGGTTGCCATCCAACCGGACATCCAAACCAGCCTGGCGGAAAGCCTCATATTCGCTACCCTGGTTTGAAGCCACCTGACCAGCCTCCATTACTCCTGCTACCTGAATTCCTGACTGTGCCCGCTTCCGAATGGCGGTGCCAATATCATCAGCGGTAAATGAATAAGCCAGAAAGTTTATGCTTTCCTGGGCATTTTCGATTAATTCGATAATTCGGTTGGCAACGTTGTCGTCCGGTGCAAAATAAATCTCGACAGGAATATCGTTGACAATTAATTTGGGATAAGGTGTATCTGCGACTGCATCCGAACCAAACAGATGATGGAGGTACATCTCTTCAAATTCGTTCGTGTAATCTGCTGCGGCCTGGAGTGCGTGGATACAAATCATATTATTGTTATCCCGATAAGCGCCACTGACCGTAAAATTCATCGATCCCGTGCAGACCAGGGTGCGGTCGATCACCACGAATTTATCATGCATCAGGCCCTCGTGTTGGTCGCCAACGATCGGGATTCCGGCTTCCAGGATATCCTGGACCTCCTGGCTGTCCATATTGTCACTTTCCATAACCATGCGTACAACCACCCCACGATGTTGCGCATGGATCAAAGCGTTCCGGATGGACCACAACGTAAGGCTGTATGCGGCAACGTCCACCGAAAGTCGGGCCTGATCGATTTCAGATGCCAGGTATTCATCCGGTCCACCCTGGTAGTCGGAGGCGTGCGGCGCATTCGGGTTGGTAAAGTAAATTCCCAATCCCCCCGTTGGCGATCCGGTCGCCCGCATGGATGTGGGAGTGATCAAGCTGGTCTGAAGCGGAAGCGGAGCTTTTGAAGGTTTACCAACACAGGAAGATACAGCCAGTGTGGTGAAAAAGACGAGCATTATTATTTGGCTACGCGCAGTTTGTGGTTTCTGCATATCTCAATCCCGAATACCTTTGCATGCACTGATTATACTGCTCCCATTTATTCAGCGATTTTCCTTGGTGGAGTATAATCCCGCCCATGAGCGAGAATGCCGCCTCGGCCAACCGACAGATCGCCCGCGCAGCGGGAACAGTGATGGTGGCTTTCACGCTCAGCCAGTTAGCCGGGTTGGTACGGCAAATCCTGGCAACGCGCGCATTCGGCACGAGCAGCGCGATGGATGCCTTCAACACCGCCAACAATTTCCCCAATTTACTTTTCAACCTGGTGGCCGGCGGCGCGCTGGCCTCGGCTTTTGTTCCCACTTTTACCGCATACCTGGTTAAAGATGACCGTGAAGGCGCCTGGAAATTAGCCTCTGCGATTGCCAACCTGATCTTCATCCTCCTGACAGTCTTGAGCTTCATTTCCTCCTTCTTTTCGCCACAAATTGCACGCATACTCGGGCCGTCATATTCTCCTGAAACGCAACTTCTTACGGCGCATTTACTGCGGATACTGTTGATAACATCCACTATCTTTGGCGTGAGCGGGCTATTATCGGGCATTTTGAATGCGCACCAGCGTTTTTGGTTGCCCTCGCTCGCATCAGCGATCTATTGGGTGGGGATGATCATCGGGCTGATTTCCTTCGTCCCCAGCATGGGCATCTTTGGATTAGCCTGGGGCGTCGTTTTGGGGGCATGTTTGCACCTGCTGATCCAACTGCCGGACCTGTTCCGTTTACCGAAAAAACATTACATCCCCACGCTGGGATTGCATAATCCAGCCGTGCGTGAAGTGGTAGTGCTTATGGGCCCACGCCTGATCAGCGTGGCAACTTTGCAGGTGAACTTGATCGTGACAGCCATCATCGCCAGCGGATTACCGAATGGCTCTCTCTCTTCAATCAATTTTGCCTTCCCAATCATGACCATGCCATTGGTGGTAATCGGATCTGGTATCGGGATCGCCACCCTGCCGACCTTCTCGGAGCAAGTGGCACGCGGTGAAATGAGCGCCCTGCGCAAGTCGTTAACCGCTGCACTGCGTGGCGTAATGCTCCTAGCTCTGCCAGCTACCCTGGGTTTAATCTTGTTACGTGAACCCTTGATCGCGTTCCTTTTCCAACGCGGGAACTTCACGCTGCTATCCACCGAGATGACCTCCTGGGCATTGCTCTGGTACACGGTCGGGCTGGTCTTTCACAGCGTCCTGGAAATCCTGGTGCGGGCATTCTTTTCTTTAAAAGACACAAAAACACCAGCGCTGGTCAGCGCGGGAGCGATGGGGATAAACATCGGCTTCTGTTTCATCTTTACGGCCATATTTGAAAAACTGGGCTGGATGCCGCTGGGCGGATTGGCATTGTCGATCTCGCTCTCCACCGCCATCGAAACCACCACGCTCTTCTTCCTGCTGCGTAAACGCCTGCATGGCATCCAAAGCAGGGAACTGTTCAATGGCACCGGCGTGGCAGCCCTAGGGACCCTGGGCATGTCTGCGGTCATCCTTGGGTGGGTGTGGGCGACACACCATTCATCCGCCCTGGTGATTACTCTGGGCGGGGTAGCTATCGGAGGCGCGATCTACGGCCTGGTATTGCTGTTGTTACGCGTACCAGAACTCAATTCACTGTGGGGTTATGCAAAACGTTTTATTACCCGCTAATAACTCGTGAATTCATACCTGACCGGGTCTGCCAGTCGGGTTTCTGATGGAACCAATCATCAGTGTATGTAAACTAAATTTCAGTGCCCCATAAACCACAGGGAGAGGGCGACGACCAGCCCTAGCAGCACGCCTCCAAGAGCTTCCAATGGGGTATGCCCCAGCACTTCGCGTAAATGCTCCTCAGAGATCGGGTGGCCTTTTAAAAGTTCCTCCACCAGAATATTGATCTTTTGCGCTTGCATGCCGGCCTGCCGGCGGATGCCAGTGGCATCATAGACGACGATCATGGCGACGGTGGTCGCCACGGCAAAAAGAGGGTTTTCGAAACCATAATACAAGCCAACCGCCATTGCGGTGGATGTGACCAGCGCAGAGTGGGAACTAGGCATACCACCGGCTGCAATAAACAAGGCCCAATTCCATTTATGGGATTGCAGGAAATCGATCGGGACCTTTAAGATTTGTGCCAGAATCCAGCCCGTCATGGCGGTCACCAAAACTTGATTGTGAAAGATATTTGCCAGGTTCATTCCCCCTCCGGGAAAGAATCCAATGTTTCACCGGAAAGTGTGCGCACTTTGAGTTCAGCTTTATCCAACAGGGCTGCACAGTGTCGGGTCAGCATTTGACCACGCTCGAAAAGACCCAGCGCTTCATCCAGGGACTGTTCGCCCAATTCGAGGGCGGTCACGACGGTCTCGAGGTCGGCGTAGGCTTCCTCATAGTTCATTTTCTCAATGGGTTTTGATTCCACTTTTGGCATATTCACCTAAACCTTGCCCGTCACACGGGCATCAAATTCTCCGTCCCTGAGGCGGACGTGTAATGAATCTTCTCGCTTCACTTGCAATGCACTGTTGACCACCCGACCGTTCTTCGTTAAAACTGCATAACCGCGTCCCAATACTGCCAAAGGACTAAGCGCCTGGAGCCGTTCGTGGACGCCTCTGAATTTCTCCCTGGAAATTTCCAGTCGATGCCGTTGTGCGGAATTCCAACGCCGTCCCAGGTCATCCAGGCGTTGCCGCTCGGTCTGCAGGCGGCGGACCGGCGAAACCAGACGCAACCGACCCTCCATCCAACCAAGGGATTCCCGTTGCCCCTGAAGTAGGTTGGTTATGGACCCGGTCAAAGCTCGAGCGTTCTGCAGCAGGCCGGCTTCCAGGTCCAGAACTGTCACCGGAGTGGCAAGTTCCGCTGCCCCGGTCGGAGTGGGAGCGCGCAAGTCAGCCGCAAAATCCACCAGCGTGAAATCGGTCTCGTGACCCACGCCGGTTATCACCGGCGTAGACGATGCGACCACAGCCCTGACTACGCCTTCATTATTGAACGCCCACAAATCTTCAATGGAACCGCCCCCACGCGCCAGCAAAATCACATCCGGTTCCCCGGTACGATTGAGATTTTCCAGGGCATTAATGATCCCGGCTGGCGCTTCATCGCCTTGAACAGGAGTTGGCGCAAGAATGATCTCGACCAATGGGAGTCTTCGCCGTAATGTATTCAGCATATCCCGCAGGGCAGCACCGCTTGGCGAGGTGACGATCCCAATCCGGCGCGGGAAATCAGGAGGCTGACGTTTACGATCCACATCGAAAAGCCCCTCAGCTTCGAGCAGCGCTTTCAGCCGGAGGAATTCCTGGTAAAGCACACCTTCACCCAGCGGGCGAATGGTATCTGCATAAAGCTGGTATTGCCCGCCCGCTTCGTAAAGACTGATTCGACCATGTGCCTCCACCGCCAAACCATCCTGGAATGGAGACGGCAACCTGACTGCATCGGTTCTCCAGATGACGCAGCGCAGAGAGGCACTGGAATCCTTCAGTGTAAAATAAATATGCCCGGAGGCCGGTCGTGAAAGGTTGGATATTTCTCCCTGCACCCAGACCCCCTGCAAGCTGGCGTCCGATTCCAGCAACTGCCTCAGATAACGCGTTATGGTGGTAACGGTCCAGCGTGGGGAAGCATCGAAAAGCGCCATCTGTTCCATAATGTATACAGAATACTCGCATTCCAGAGGGCTGTCAACCAGACTGTTTTTCCATAAAAACAAGTGAAATTATGAGCTTACAACCTCCATACAATACCAATGTCGCATTCCAAACCCATAATAAGTTTGTTACAATGAAAAAATACACCACCTTGATACCCCCTTATTTCTTCTAAAAATATCAAGAAATGCTTTGCCATCATGAAACGACTCTGGGCTCCCTGGCGCATGGAATTTGTCGAAAATCTGAATCCGAAACCGAACTGTGTTTTTTGTGACATCCTGTCACAAGCCAACGATGAAAAAAACTTGTTGGTTTTGCGCGGCCAGAAGGCTTTTGTAGTCCTAAACCGGTTCCCCTACACCAGCGGCCATCTTCTGGTTGTTGCCAACGCTCACCAACCTTCTCTGGAAGATCTTGACGGCCCGGCGCGAGCGGAAATGATAGAACTTGCCACCGACGCCATGCGGATCCTGCGAAAGGTTTATGTGCCGGAGGCGTTCAACGTAGGCGCTAATATCGGTGTGGCAGCCGGAGCAGGAATCGTCGATCACGTGCACCTGCATGTGGTGCCGCGTTGGAGCGGAGATACCAACTTCATGTCGGCATTGGGCGATACACGCGTCCTGCCTGAAAAACTGGAAGAAACTTATCAAAGGATCCTTACTGCCTGGAATAAGTTCTGATTTATATTATTGGAGAAGAATGAAAATACCGAAAAATAAACTGACAATAATTGCTGGGTTTTTCGTCCTGGCTCTGTTCTTTTCTGCGTGCGAAGGCTCGACCAACCCAACAGCCACCGAGGCACCAGGGCCAGTTCAAGCGCAAGCCAACGAGATAGTCGCGCCGGATAATAATTCCCTATTTCCGACGAATACCTCCACCCCAACGGAACAGCCAACAGTTGTAACGACGGAAATCCCAACCGATAATTCCTACACAACAACCAATGGGAACAAATCCGGTATACGGCCCACAAATAGCGGATTTTCCTGCCGGGATCAATCCCTTGACCGGTCTTCCGGTTTCCGATCCATCTCTGCTGAACCTGCCGGCCGTGTTGATCTCGATGCCCAATTTCCCGGTTTCCGCACGCCCACAAGCCGGATTGTCGTTTGCGCCACTGGTCTTTGAGATATACATCGGCTACGGGGAAACCCGCTTCCTATCTGCTTTTTATGGGGAGGAGCCGGCAGTAGATCCGACCTTGAGCGGATCCTGTTCGGTACGCACCGAGGCATTTGTCCCTGGGGCAGTGGTGTTGGGGAATCACGTCTGGCTGGACCAGAACCAGGATGGTATTCAGGATCCGGACGAACCCGGGGTTGGTGGGATATGCGTGACATTGTACGATGCGAACGGGACCGAACTGCAGACTACATCGACCGATTTCGAACGGGTATTACGGATTTAATGTAGACAATGGTACCGAGTATATGCTCGGGTTCGAAAAACCTGCCGGATTGGAATTCGCCACAGCGAATGTAGGGCTAGATAACCTGGACAGCGACGTGGACCCGCTAACCGGTAAAACGGCTGCATTTACTCTGACAACGAGCGACCAAAATTGGGACGCCGGTTACATACAGACGGGAAGCTCCGCTCAGCCCACGCCGACCAGCGAAGCAGGCACACCGGAATCCCCAGCAATCAATGGCGCTGATATAGCTGCCCTGCCACCCGCGGAAATCGGTCCAATCCGCTCGATGCGGTTGCCTTACGAACAGCTCGGAAGATTTTTCCAGGGTGGCTGCATCGTATCTGCCAGTGGTGACCCGAAAGTGCTGGCTCAGGTACCTGGCTGTGAATACGTACTTGGTGATAACAACAGCGTCAACGACGCCAAAATAAACCTGACGCAACTACAGACACTGGCAGAAAATAACAAACCGGATTATCCAGTCAATTACTCGGGTAACTTATTCGATGCCAACACCCCGGCTGGCGGTTCTCCGGCCAGCACGCTGAATGTTATCTGGAACTGGCAGAACCAATCCGAGTTCCGGTACGACCCCCTTTCTGGAGCGTATCAAAGATTTGCGAATACCCCCAATAGTCCGCTCGATTTTACTCCGCAAACCGACCGGCTGACCGGCGAACAGTTGTTATACGATAACGTCATCGTAATGTACGTGGATTATACGGCTTACGCTGAAACCTTGATGGACATCAACCTGCCAATTGGCGCCATGGGGCGTAGCGACTTGTTCCGCAACGGTCAGGTATATCATATTTATTGGAGCACAATCGCACAGCAATACGAGCAGGAGACCCAACACACCCGTCCAATTCGCTTCACGGACGCGCAGGGCAATCCCTTCCCGCTGGCACCCGGACATACCTGGGTGCACGTATTCACAACCGCTTCGGTAACGTATGAGAAGAACCTCGGCTCCGGATTATGGACCGGCGAATTCCACGCCCCGATCGTCCCATAACCAACGTAGAATTTCCTCAACCTCCCTCTCCACAACTCCGGAGAGGGAGTTGTGTTTAATAAGCCATGATCGATTGCTATGATTACGTCATTATCGGCTCCGGATTTGGAGCTTCCGTTTCGGCTATGCGCCTGACTGGGAAGGGGTATTCTGTGCTGGTCCTTGAAAAAGGCAAGCGCTACCAGGACAAGGATTTTGCAAAATCCAACCTGGCCTTCTGGAAATACCTCTGGGTCCCGACTTTGCGCTCATTTGGGATCCTGCAGATCAGCCTGCTGAAAGGCGCCATGGTCCTGCATGGGGTGGGCGTGGGTGGGGGCAGCCTGGGATACGCAACCGTGCTGGAAATCCCCAACGAAGCCACCTTTACAACTCCAGCCTGGAACGAGCCGCTGGCATGGGGAGCAATCCTTCGTCCACATTACGAAACAGCCCGCCGGATGCTGGGAGCAGTGATCAATCCGCACCTGTGGGCAGCAGACGAGACACTCAAGGAGATCGCAGGCGAACTGGGCGAAGAAGCGACATTCAGGCCTACCGAGGTGGGCGTTTATTTTGGGAAGGAAAACGAAAGTGTTCCAGATCCATTCTTCGATGGAACTGGTCTGGAACGTACGGGGTGCAAACTGTGCGGTGGATGCATGGTCGGCTGCAGATATAACGCCAAGAACACCCTGCCGAAAAATTACCTTTATTTCGCCGAAAAGCAGGGGGCAAAGGTACTGGCCGAAAGGTTGGTGACAGGGATCAAACCTATCGAACCGAAAGCCAAGGAAGAGGCGCGCTACATGGTCACCTACCAACGTTCGACCGCGCTATTACCGGTCCGAAAGCATTCCACAATGGCACGAAATGTCATCGTGGCAGCGGGGGTGATCGGCACGCTCAGGCTGTTACTGCATTGCCGGGACGAAAAACACAGCCTGCCGGAATTATCCCGGCGACTGGGTGAACGTGTGCGTACCAATTCAGAAGCACTGCTGGGGAGTGTCTCCCGGGAGAAAGATGTCAATTATTCCAAGGGGATCGCCATCACCTCCATATTTAACGCAGATGCGGTGACACGCATCGAACCGGTGCGCTATCCGGCAGGATCCGATTTAATGCGCATCATGGCAGCGCCACTGATCTCGAACGGGGATGGAATCCCACTACGCATGCTAAAGTCGTTGCTATGGATCCTGCGCCATCCGATCGACTTCCTACGGTCGCAAGTATTGCCAGGCTGGGCGCGCAGGGTTACGATCCTGCTGGTAATGCAGAACGTGGACAACCGGATGACCGTGTGCCTGGGACGCAGCCTGCTGACTCTTTTCCGGCGGGAGCTGGTAGCCCAGTCTGACCGGGGACATGAGACGAACGCACGCGTGGACGCCGGGCATGCGGTCGCGCGCAATTTCGCAAAGAAGACTAATGGCATCCCGATGGGCTCGCTGGGAGAGAACCTGCTGAATTATCCAACCACAGCGCACATCCTGGGCGGTTGCCCGGTTGGAAAAACAGACGAAGAGGGAGTGGTGGACGAGAATTTCGAAATGCACCATTATCCCGGGCTATTCGTGATCGACGGTTCGATCATGCCAGGAAATCCGGGAGTCAACCCCAGCCTGACGATCACAGCGCTGGCAGAATATGCAATGAGCAAGGTGCCGGCCAAAATCAAGTAAAGTTGCTCGGGGTATAATTCAGGCAGGCATCGACATCGCCCTGCACCCGTCTCATCCCGGAAGGATGCCCAAGGAGAGCTTATTATGAATCCATCTTTACGGGACAAAGTTGAGCATGTGGGCATCCAATGGAATGAAAGCAGGATGAGCACCGGGATTCCCCAAATCGATGAACAGCATAAAGAATGGATCGCTCGGTTTAACACGTTTAACCAGGCGGTCGAGGAGAATTTGGGAACGGAGACTTTTTCAGACGCCTTGCTGTTCTTTTTACGTTACACACAGACACATTTTCACTTCGAAGAGACATTGATGACCATGTATCACTGTTCTGCCGAAGGGCGCAACAAACTGGAGCACGAACGGTTCGAGAAGCGTATTCACGAGCTCAGCTTTCAGACCTGGCCGCTTGGCGCAACCCCGGAGGAAGTGTTGTTGCTGCGCAACGAACTGGGGGATTGGCTGGTTTCGCACATTTGCAAGACCGACGTGGCACTGCGCGAAGTCGCCCACTGTTTATAAGGAGCATAATTACAGGATGGAATCTCCCCAAATTCCCCCTTTCCCGGGCGCGATGATCGCCATGTTCAGCCACACGGGGCTCGAGAACAGCCAACATCTCCAAGAGACCGAGATCCGGGATTTTGAGCGCTTGATCGAAAGAAAGGCAGCCAGTGTGCTGTGGTACAACAATTGGGAAGACCCGTTCCCAACGGCGGATTGCGAATTAGCTCGACGCTGCAAGGTCACACCGCACCTGACCTGGGAGCTATCCTGGCCATCGATCAATCCGCAGAATACGCGGGGTTGTCTTCCGCATGAAACCGGCCTGGAGGATGTGTTGGCAGGGCAACACGACGCCACCATCGACCAATTCGCAGTTTCGGCCAAAGCATGGGGTGGTGAAATCTTGTTGCGGTTTCTGCACGAGTTCAACGGAGATTGGTATACCTGGAGCGGTAAAAAGAACGGGGGCGCAAAGGGTGGACCTGAAAAGGTCAAGCAGGTTTGGCGATACGTGGTGGAACGTTTCCGGGCGGTCGGCGCTGGAAACGTGAAATGGGTCTGGTGCCCGCACGGCAAGACCATCGACCGGTCCGAAGAGGACTGGAACGATCTGGCAAATTATTGGCCGGGCGCTGATTGCGTGGATTGGTTAGGAATGGATGGCTATAATTGGTATCCTAAAGATCCATGGGGCAATTCCCGGCCCTATCAAAGTTTCGACGATTGCTTCGCGGAGGTTTATTCCAACCTCTTGAGCCTGGCACATAAGCCAGTCATGATCGCAGAGATGGGAAGCGGCGAATTCTCCTGTGGTGAGATGACTAAAGCCACCTGGATCACGGAAACATTCACGGGGATGCAAAAAGATTATCCCTGGGTCAAGATGTTCACCTGGTTCAACATCAAGAAGGAATTGGATTGGCGGGTCAATTCCAGCCCCGAAGCATTGGAGGCGTTCCGCTCTGCGATGAAAGACTCCTATTTTCTATCCGAATACCGGCAAGCAATATAATATCCATCATTTATGGTAAATTACACAGATGATTTTTTCCCTGTCCAAACACTACGCAGAAGAATTGGATAGAACAGATCCACTGACAGCCCAGCGGAGTCGCTTTGTCATCCCCGATCCCGAATTGATCTACCTGGACGGGAATTCGCTGGGCCGCCTGACGCAGGCGAGTTCAAAGAGGGTTCAACTGGTGGTCGAGCAGGAATGGGGACGGGACTTGATCCGCGGCTGGAACAAAGATTGGTGGGAGGCACCGGTGCGTGTGGGGGAGAAGATCGCCAGGCTGGTTGGAGCAGCTCCAGGACAGGTGGTCGCCTGCGATAGCGTCTCGATCAACCTGTTCAAGCTGGCAGCGGCGGCTTTGCGATTGCGCCCAGAGCGGAAAGGCATCCTGACAGATACACTAAATTTCCCGTCTGACCTGTACATCCTGCAAGGGTTGGCAGGGATGCTTTCTCTTCCAGAGGATTTGATCGTGCGGATCGGTTCCAAAGACGGAGACATCACCCCCGATCTGGAATTGCTGGAAAACAAGATCAAAAAGGACATGGCACTGGTGACGCTCTCGCATGTCACTTTCAAAAGCGGGTTCATGTACGACATGCAACATATTACAGAACTTGCGCATCGAAATGGAGCGCTGGTTCTATGGGATTTGAGTCATTCGGTCGGGGCGGTCCAAATTGCACTGGACGAATGCAATGTGGATTTTGCGATCGGCTGCACTTATAAATACCTGAACGGGGGCCCAGGAGCACCAGCATTCCTGTATGTCCGGAAAGAATTGCAGGAGCAGACCGGATCTCCCATCTCTGGCTGGTGGGGGCAGGAAAAACCCTTCGCGTTCGGTCTGGAATACCAACCTGCAAGCGGGGTGAGCCGTTTCTTGAGCGGTTCGCAGCCAATCCTGTCAATGTTGGCGATGGAAGCGGCATTGGAGCCGCTGCTGGAGGTAGGGATGGAGGCAGTGCGCGTCAAGTCTTTGAGATTGAGCGAATATATGATCGCCTTGACTGATACCGTATTAAACCCGCTGGGCTTTTTACTGGGATCTCCGCGCGACCCGGAAAAGCGCGGTTCGCATATCAGCCTGCGGCACACAGAAGGATACCGGATCAACCGGGCATTAATCGAAGAGATGAATTTGCTGCCGGATTTCCGCGAACCGGATAACCTGCGATTGGGATTGACACCGCTATATACATCCTTCCAGGATGTATGGGAAGGCGTGGAGAGGATCCGTCAGGTGGTAGCAGAGGGGCGATATCTGAATTATCCATTAGAACGTCAAAAAATCACCTAGGGTCCGTAATGAGGTACAAGTGGTTGCTATTCGACGCAGACGATACGCTATTCGATTACCCGAAGGCGGAAAATAGCGCCCTTCGAAACACTTTCGAGCATTTTGGACGGACTTACCATCCCAATATTTTGCAGATTTACCATAGGATTAACCGCCAACTATGGGATGAATTCGAACGCGGGACAATAAGCGCAGAAATGCTGCGTTGGAAGCGGTTCCAGCTATTGTTCGATAAGATGGAAGACTCATTCGATCCCGAGGAGTTCAGCCGGCACTATCTGGAAAACCTTGCGCAGGCAAGCGACCTGATCCCTGGAGCCATGGAAACGCTGCTCGCGCTTTCCGGACGATACCGGATGGGACTGGTCACCAACGGGCTGAGCGAGGTGCAGCGGCCGCGCCTGGAAAGGGCCGGTATCGGTAGATTTTTCGAGAGGATCTTCATTTCCGAGGAACTCGGCGCGCCAAAGCCGGAAGTGGAGTTTTTCGAGGCGGTTTTCCATGAGATCGAAGAGCCTTCCAAAAGCCAGGTGCTGATCATCGGCGACAGCCTGAGCTCGGATATGCGCGGAGGTATCCGATTTGGGATCGACACGTGTTGGTTTAATCCACATGGGGAGACGTCGGACCTACCTGTCACGCACGTAATTAAGACTTTGGGGGAGTTGTTGGATTGGTTATAGCGGGAGTTGTTTCCCCATGGGAAATGGAATTAGCCCAACGAACCAGAGCTTTGATCTACTCTGGCTCGTTTTCTTTATGCCAGGGGGTTATTTTTTCCTTTTGACATACACTTTCACTGCTTCAAGCATGAATTCGGCCAGACGAGGATCTATCTTGTCAAAATTAGCCTTGAAGCGAGGATCGGTGATGTACATGTCCGCCAAGTAGAGCAGTTGATCCGGATTAGGGGTCCAGAAATAATCCATGTGCCTGCGCCATAGTTCCACGCCTGCCTGAGCAGCCGGGCTGTCAGGTCCTTGCGGTATAGCGGCCAGGATGGCGACGTAGGCGGCGTTGCCTTCCTCGGCTATACGCTGTTTGTCCTTTTCCGAGTAGGATTTCCATTTCCGGTTCGATTCCCTGACGATGGCGGGATCATATTTCTGCTCTGCCTCACGGGCATATTGCTCCTGTTGTTGCTCCGAAAATGCCTCGAAGAGTTGCTTTTTGGTCATTGTATTTTCTCCATTCAAATGCATAATTGTTTCATCAACGGTCCTCATCAGACGTTGGAGGCGCTCCACCCGACGTGCCAAAGCCTTCCGGTGGGTATGCAGAGCCGACAAAAGATCGAAGTTCGGACTCGAGACGATCTTTTTGATCTCATCCAAACGCAGATCCAGCTCACGATAGAAAAGGATTTGCTGAAGTTGCATCAGGGCGGCTTCGCCATAATACCGGTAGCCGTTATCGCCAACCCTTTCGGGTTTAAGCAGGCCGATCTGGTCGTAGTAATGCAGCGTGCGTACGCTGACGCCTGCCAGGGTAGAGAGTTGCTTGACGGTGTAAGACATGCCCGAATGATAAACCATGACGTTACGTTAATGTCAAGGAGAATTTAGGGACGGGGATTGCGATTACAATATCAAAATGGATATCATATACAAAGATCTCGCCATCCTCGTAGCTAACAAACCAGCCGGACTGGCAAGCGTCCCGGGTGGATGGGAGGAAAATGCTGCCTCCCTGATGGAATCCCTGGAAATCGAACATGGGCGACTTTGGATTGTACACCGGCTTGACAAGGGCACCAGTGGACTGGTGATGTTCGCGCGCAGCCCGGAAGCGCACCGGGAGCTGAGCATGCTATTTGAAAAGCACGAGGTGCGAAAGACTTACCACGCCCTCGTAAACGGTGCTCCAGCCTGGCAGGAACATACCGCCCGCCATCCACTCCGTGCAAACGTGGGACACAGCCATCGCACCATGGTTGACAACGCCAAAGGAAAAACAAGTGAGACGTCTTTTCAGGTGCTGGAACGACTTGGTCATTACGCACTTTTGGCCGCCAGCCCGGCCACCGGGCGTACCCACCAGGTGCGCGTGCATGCCTATGCGCTCGGATTCCCGTTGCTGGGCGACAGGTTGTACGATTCACCGCCAACCGATTTGATCGGCAGGCCAGCCTTGCACGCCTGGAAGCTGGAGGTTATTTTCAGGGGAAATCCTTACCAGTTCGAGGCCCCCTATCCGGAGGATTTTTCAAAAGCATTGACAAGCTTGAGAAATGTTCGAAAAGCCGGGGGTTGATACCCGCTATTTCTTCCCGTAAATAATCCCTGCCTTGCCCAGGGCATGTTTATGGTTGAGGAGGCGAGGGAATGACAATTCATCGCGAAGAGGTAAGATTTGGAAATGGAGAAGTCTTATTTAATACGGCGTGCTTCCATATAGAAGCGCTTCTCCAACGCTTCGCCCATCGAGAATGTTTTGCGAGGCAAGGCTCCATCCAGGATGACGGTCTTGAACAAATCGGATTTATCCATGCCGGGCAGGTAAAAGCCGGTATTGCCTGGCTGGGCACCCAACTGGCAGACCACATCCTGACCGTGAACGTAATCGATGCGATCGGCGCCGCCTTGCTCGAGGAAGGCATCCAGGAAGGGCTGGAGAGTGCCGACCGGCAGATTATAAGACGGGTCAGTTATTTCAACCACGCCCTGGTTAGGCCAACCACCATCACTAATGACCCCAAAAGCCTGCCCGGAGGCGATGGGATGATCAACATGCTGGATCATCTGGGCAACATTTTCCACCGAGGTGAGCGAGAATTTCGTTCCGAAATATTGTTGCATGGCAGAGAAAATATTCTGCCTGACCCCAAATAAAACCCGATGGATGGGCTCGAATTCCAAGCCGACATCGTGAACATTTTCGATTTCGACCAGGGCATAACGCGCCGGGTGGTCCATCCCGACCTGGGATTTCATCTTCTCCCAAACTGCCTTGGCGGTGGCAAGCGAATGATTACCGTCACCCATGGCAAACAACAGGACGGGTTTGTCTGATCCCACTCGATACCGGGCGGCAAAGGATTCTGGCTGGGCGAGGGTGCGCAAGGAGGCGACCATTCCATCTTCCAGGGCTGTGTCGACTGCGTATCCACACAGGTGACCGCTGCCTTGCATCAGGTCGAAGTCATACAGTTTTTCCAAATTCGCCTTTGCCTGTTCCAGGGGCTCAATCACCGAACGGTCAGGATCGTCGATCAATACGAGGATATGCGGCAATTCCAGCGCGGCACCTTCGCGGATCTTCATGCGCGGAGGCAAGCGTTGGACAATGGTTCCCTCGGTGGCGCGGATAAGGCTGGTGGAGGTGCTGGTGTAATCATAGCATTCGAGATCCAGGCAAAGCACCACCCCTTTGCGTGTTTTACCGGCGACGGTGCGCTCTACGAAAACAGGCCCTTCATGCGGCTGAAGAATGCCTTTATCCAGATAGGCTTGCATCTCCGCCTGGATACGCTGGATCCGTTCGGCTATCGCCAGGTTTATCCAGGAAAACCTCCGGCAAAACCAGGTCCAAGGTGGAGGGCGCTTCACCGACAAATTCCTGAACTTGTTGCCAATATTCCGGCTGGGAAGTGAACTGATCACAGGCGATCACCGCCCATTTGGTCAGGTCGATGCCTGGGCGGGGTAAATAGACCCGGGGGGTCTGAACGGCGATATCAGAATAAATGGTCATATATGGGTTCCGTAAAGAAAAAGAAAGGGCACAGCTGGGCTGTGCCCCATTCGACACAAATGGTTATTTATTTGCAAACTCGATCAATTTATCGGCCACCTCGGCGGCAACCCGACCCTGACCTTCCTTGGTCTGGGCACCAATGTGGGGCGAGCAAATCACATTGTCGAGCTTCGCCAGTTTCCAATCAGTGGGAGGTTCTGTCGCAAAGACGTCCAGGGCAGCCGCGGCAACCTTGCCATTGGTCAAAGCGTCATAAAGCGCGTCTTCATTCACGATACCGCCGCGCGCACAATTTACGATTCGTACGCCAGTCTTCATTTTTTCAAATTGTGGCGCGTCGATCATATTCTGGCTCTCTTTGGTTTTGGGCAGATGCAGACTGATGTAATCCGATTGAGCCAGCAATTCGTCCAACATAACAAGTTTAACATTTTCAGCTTCAGTTATGAACGGATCGTAAGCCAACACAGTCATTCCAAGGGCGACAGCTCGTTTGGCAACTTCCCTGCCAATATTGCCAATGCCGATCAAGCCCAGGGTCTTGCCACCGATTTCATCCCCGACAAATGCCTTCTTCTCCCATTTTTCCGCCTTCATGGATGCGCCGACTGCGGTAAGCGAGCGTGCCATGGAAAACATGTAACCGATGGCAAGTTCCGCCACGGACGCAGAGCTTGCTTTGGGAGTGTTCATGACGGCTATGCCCCGGGAGCGCGCATACTCATAGTCAATCGTATCAAGACCGACACCGCCACGCACGATGACTTTCAGGTTGGGACACACATCAATCAATGGCTGGCGCACCTTGGTCCGGCTGCGGACCACCATACCATCATAAGCAGGCAGGACGTTGGGCAATTCCTCGGGAGTAATCTCGAAGTTCGTATCCACAATCAAACCGGCCGCGCGCATGCGCTCGATGGCATCTGTCTCA
Organism: uncultured Chloroflexia bacterium; assembly: GCA_963814135.1. GTDB lineage: Bacteria > Chloroflexota > Anaerolineae > Anaerolineales > Villigracilaceae > UBA877. The sequence continues at coordinate 1,451,452 of CAWFBZ010000008.1, forward strand.
GTTTTATCGCAAACTAAAATTTTCATACCTGCCTCCTCTGGGATTATAATATCTCATGAAACGAAAAACAGGTCGGCCCGGTGGCGCACCGGTGCATCCCTGTTATTGAACTTGAGAAATTTTGCGCAAATGGATTGTATCAATGCCAACAAGGATTGTCAACTGTTTCTGCAAAGTTGTCTATACATTACGTTAAAATATTCGAAATATTGTGAATAATCACACTCACGGATATAATCCAATCATCCAATTCCCATAGAGGAGAAATAATATGTCGACGAAGCGTGTTTTTAATTTCAATCCCGGGCCAGCCACACTGCCTTTATCCGTCCTGACCAAGGCTCAAGAAGAGATGCTCGATTATAACGGTACGGGCATGTCCGTTATGGAGATCAGCCACCGATCGAAAGATTTCGAAGCCATTATCCATACTGCAGAAGCTGATTTGAAAGAATTGCTAGGCATCCCGGATAATTACAAGGTGCTTTTCCTGCAAGGCGGAGCAAGCATGCAATTTGCCATGCTGCCGATGAACCTGCGGCCGGCTGGCGCTTCGGCGGATTATATCGTGACCGGAACCTGGGGCAAAAAAGCCGTAGACGAAGCAACCAAACTCGGTGCAGTGCACGTTGCCGCCAACACCAAGGCAAGCAATTTCGATCACCTGCCGGCCCAGTCCGAACTCGACCTGGATCCCAAGGCTGCCTACCTGCATTTCACCTCCAATGAGACCATCCAGGGTGTGGAATATTTCGCCGAGCCTGTTCCCCCTGCCGGTGTCCCGCTGATTTGCGACGCATCTTCCGACTTTATCAGCCACCCAATCGATGTTTCGAAGTATGCCTTCATCTATGCCGGCGCACAAAAGAACGCTGGTCCGGCCGGCGTGGTGGTCGTGATCGCCCGCGAAGACATGATCGAAAAAACTCCAGACAGCATCCCGGTCATATTCAATTACAAAACCTACGCTGAGAATGATTTCCTGTATAACACACCGCCTTGCTTTTCAATATATATTGTAGGCTTGGTGCTTAAATGGGCCAAGGAACTGGGCGGACTGAATGCGGTAGCCAAACAAAACCAACAAAAAGCCGGCATGATCTATAAAGCGATTGACGAAAGCGGTGGATTTTATAAAGGCCACGCCAAGCCAGAATGCCGATCCCTGATGAATGTCACCTTCCGGCTCCCGAACGAACAGTTGGAGGAACAATTCCCGGCAGAAGCGAAGAAGCGGGACCTGATTGGGCTGAAGGGCCATCGTTCCGTCGGTGGGATACGCGCGTCCATATATAACGCCATGCCCGTCGAAGGAACCGAAGCTTTGGTACAGTTTATGAAGGAGTTCCAGCAAAAGAACGGATAACTTCCTCTAAAATGCCTGGGGGATGTGAGAGGAACGACATTCTTGTCGATTCCAGCTAGCATGGTATAATGTCGCCGCTTTCCTATGGAGACGGCGACATTTATGTTAAGTGTTTCTGACGCCCGCGCACGAATCCTGGCACTCATTGAGCCCCTCGAAAAGATTAACCGGCCAATTTCCGACCTGGCTGGATACATCTTAGCCCGAGATATTATCGCTAAAACAGATCTGCCTCTTTTCGACAATTCATCCGTGGATGGGTTTGCAGTACGTTCAGGCGACGTTACCACTGCCGGATCTGCAACTCCTTTAAGTCTGGAAGTGGTAGCAGATATCCCCGCGGGCACCTATTCCAGCCTGCCCATCCAGGCTGGTCAATGCGCACGGATCATGACCGGGGCTCCTTTACCGCCCGAGGCAGATGGGGTGGTAATGGTCGAAGATACGGATTTTAATGTGCGGGAAGCGGGAACAGCTGCACCAAAGCAAGTTATGATCCTAAAGACTATCATGGCCGGGGAAAATGTACGCCGTCATGGCGACGACCTGCGGGCAGGACAAACTGTATTATTCTCCGGGAAGACTTTGCGACCTCAGGAGTTGGGGTTACTGGCAATGCTCGGTGAAGCACAAGTGCCTGTATTCCGAAAACCCAAGGTGGCATTGCTTTCGAGTGGCGACGAACTGGTTCCAGTGGAATTACCCACGCCACCCGGTAAGATCCATGATTCAAACTCATATATCCTGGCGGCGGCCTGCGAGAGTGCCGGATCGGATCTCATCAGGCTGGGAGTTGCCTCGGATACAGAAGCAGACGTGCATAAACGTTTATTACGAGCAGTCGACGAAAAGGCGGATGTCATCATTTCTTCGGCAGGCGTCAGTGTGGGAGCCTTCGATTACGTCAAATCAGTGATCGAGTTTGATGGAAGCCTGGATTTCTGGAAAGTGAACATGCGACCCGGTAAGCCGCTGGCATTCGGCAATTTCCATGGCGTCCCATTTTTCGGCCTCCCTGGTAACCCTGTGTCGGCCTATGTCGGTTTCGAGGTTTTCGTACGCCCGGCGCTCGAAAAACTTGCCGGAAAAACACCGCAACCCCACCCATCTGAGAAAGCAATCCTTGCAGAAGCTCTTGAATCAGATGGGCGTGAATCCTACCTGCGGGCAATCGTCAGTAAGGAGTCAGGACATATGACGGCACGACTGACCGGCCACCAGGGATCCGGGAATATTCTATCTTTGGTCCAAGCAAATGCTTTACTGATTGTACCCTCTGGTGTAAAATCGCTGCCTGCAGGCTCGGAAATAGAGATATGGCCAATCCAATAAAAAACAAGTTCACCGACAAAAGCGCACGCGGCCTCTTTTGGGGCAGCATGGCCTTAACCCTATTAGGAGCAGCAGATTCCATATATTTGCTCATTTTTAAATTGACCGGAAACAGCCACATGTGCCTCGGGAATGGTGGCTGCCATGATGTCAATTTCAGTCCATTTTCCGAAATCAACGGCATCCCGGTAGCGGTGTTTGGAATTGCAGCATACCTGGCGATCGCATGCATACTATTCCTGGAGTCACGCACCAGGATTGGAGCCGATAATGGTCCCCTGGTGATCTTTGGGATTAGCCTGGGTGGTGTAGCCTTCACCGTATATTTGACATACCTTGAGCTTTATGTGATCCACGCCATTTGCCCGTTTTGCGTGGCTTCAGCTGTCATCATCACCTTGCTATTTATTCTGGCCATCATCCGATTGGTCAAACAAACTGTAAACTAGGAGGAATGCATGCCCCGCATCCGCTGCCATTACACTGACTGTGTTTTCGTCGACGACGGCTATTGCGGCGCCGCGGCGGTCGAATTAGACCCCGATACCGGTTGCGCCACCTATACTCCCAATGAAGAAGCCGCTGGTAAGGATTCGAATTGGGAGGAAGAGGAACTGGAGGAATGGGAGGAAGAAGAACTGGACGAAGAGGAAGACGATACCTGGGAAGAAGACGAAGACGAAATATAGCCAGATAGAATCATCTTACCCAACCCTTAGGGACGTCTTATGACGCCCCTATTTTTATTTCATTTCAAGAAATCACTCTTTACCGGTTGATCGCTGGGGGTCCTGGAGGCTGTACAGCAATATACCGGCTGCCACTGCCAGGTTGAGGGAACTGGCTCTCCCCAGCATAGGCAGGGATAACGTCACGTCGCAGGCTGCCACTTGCTCTGCAGACAATCCTTTTTGTTCACTTCCAAGCAACAGGATGGTCGGCCTGGACCCGGGCTGAAACGAGCGAAAATCGACACTGGCGTGTGCGGAAGAACCAACCAGTTGAAATCCATTCTCCCGACGCCAAAGATCAAATTCAGTGAAAGAGCTCCGTACGAGTGGTTTCCAGAAGATCGCGCCCATGCTGGCACGCACGCAGGAAGAGTGATATGGGTCCACGCCTCCATCCAGCAAGAATAATCCATCGGCGCCGGTCGCGTCCATACTACGCAAAATTGTCCCGACATTCCCTGGATCTTGAGGGGAGACAAGCGCCACTCCGAAATGGAGACGCTGCAGGTCGAGATCCGCATAGGTCAGGTTTTGTTGGCGGAGGATAGCCAGCAAGCCTTGCGGATTATCCTTTTCGGCAATAGAAGAGAAAAGTTCTGTCGTCAGTGCTACACAATGTGTACCCTGGCGGACGGAAGCCTCCACAAGATGCCGGGCAAAATCGCTGGTCAATTGTTCCGGGGCGTAAACGAGAGTATCGATTGGCCATCCGGCGGCGACCGCTTCGCCAACGTGATGGATGCCCTCAACCAAGAAGAGCCCGCTCTCACTGCGAGCCTTTCTTTGCCGAAGCCCGCGGACCTGTTTGACAAGCGGATTGCTATGACTGGAGATGAGTTCTGGCATGCCTGAATTGTACTCGAAGCAGATAAATCAGGTAGAATACCCGGTATGAAGAAGCTAGGCTGGTTGTTTCCGCTGCTGTTGATATTGTTAAGCTCCTGCCAGACAACCGGAATGACATATACGATCTTCGCGGATGGTCACACCTATACCATAACCACCACCGAGCGAACCCCGGCGCAGATCCTTTCTGCCGCGGGATTAAGCCTTGGGAGCACCGACCAGGTATTCCAATTGGGCTCTCCCCTATCAACAAATGCCGACCTGCCCGATGCAGGCATAACCACCTTTGATATCCGGCGGGCCGTCACACTCACGTTGATCACTGCGGATGGGGACAAGACCATCCAGACAACTGCGCTGACCGTTGGGCAGGCGTTGGAACAGTCTGGACTGACCCTTTACGCAGCCGACCAGATCAACCCGCCACCCGAAACCCCCATCACCGATCCTCTCAGCGTGAGGTATGTTCCTTCGAAGTCCTTGTTGATTAAGGTGGACGGCAAACAGGTGCATGTCCGCTCAGCCGGATCAACTGTTGGACAGGCGTTAGCCGAGGCGGGAATCCCACTCATTGGCCTGGATAGGAGCGTTCCTTCCCCAACCAATCCGCTCCCGTCAGATGGTCAGATCGAGCTGGTACGGCGGGTGGAATTGATCGCATTGAACCAGACCGCGCTGCCTTTCGATACACGCACAGAACCTTCCGCTGACCTGGAACTCGACCAGCAGGCATTATTACAGGGGGGTGAGCCCGGTCTGGCGGTTACGCGTGTCCGCACGATCACCGAAGATGGCGCGCAGGTGTCGCAAAAAACAGAAAGCGAGAGCATCGTCCGCCCACCTCAGGATCGTATCCTGGGTTATGGAACGAAGATTGTCATTCGTACCGCAGTAGTGGATGGGATAACCATCCAATATTATCGAGCCTTAACCCTTGCGACTACTTCCTATTCCCCCTGCCGATCAGCCACTCCGGATGGAAGGTGTTCGTATGGAACATCCAGCGGGTTACCGGTGCAACGCGGGACGGTCGCCATGGTGTATTCGTGGTACCTGGCCTTCGGGTTCGATCGTTTATACATCCCCGGGTACGGCTATGCGACCGTTGGGGATGTAGGTGCAGGACCTGCCGGAAGTCACTACTGGGTCGACCTGGCTTTCACCGATGCCGATTACCAACCTGTTTCCGGATCGAGCATCGTATATTTCCTTACTCCTGTGCCCAAGAACCTGGTATACGTGCTGCCATGAGCGGAATCTCACTCCCACCGTTGAATATTCCCATCCTGATAAAACAATTCAACCTGCGACTGAGTAAAAGTCTGGGACAGAATTTTCTGGTTGACGAGCGTTCGCTGCAAGTAATTGTTGCCCGGGCAAACATCGCTCCAACCGATGAAATCCTGGAAATTGGACCCGGTTTGGGAAACCTGACACGGTACCTGGCACTGGCCGCACGGTGCGTGACCGCAGTTGAATTGGACCAACAACTCTTTCCGGTGCTGAAAAAAGTTTTGGCACCCTACAAAAATGTCCGATTGGTCCATGGAGATATCCTGCAAATAGAATTAAATGGATTGATGGAAGGTCCGGATTACCTGGTGGTGGCCAATATCCCCTATTACATCACATCCACGCTGCTCCGGCATTTGCTGGAAAATGGAGAAAAGCCTCGCCGATTGGTGCTGACGGTACAAGAGGAAGTTGCCGAACGGATTTGCGCCAAACCGGGGAAAATGAACCTGCTGGCCCTGAGCGTCCAGGTGTATGGAACGCCAGAAATCGTGGATTACATTCCGTCAGAGGCATTTTATCCTGAGCCGAAGGTGGATTCAGCCGTATTACGAGTGGAAATCCTGCCCGAACCAGTCATTCCCATAGCACAATTGGACACTTTCTTTAAACTGATAAAGGCGGGGTTCTCCCAAAAACGAAAAACACTGCGCAATTCCCTCTCGGGTGGGCTGGCGATATCTTCTGCGCAAGCAGGAGAATTCCTGAACGCCGCCAGGATCGATCCGATGCGCAGGGCGGAAACTTTATCGCTGGAGGAGTGGGGTAATTTATGCCAAGGGTCGTTTTGATCGAAGTTTGCGGTAATTCCACAAGACACTCCAGACCCGAATGGCTGCTTCGGCCTGGATCCTGAACGACATCTTCGATTTGCCCCAACGTCTGTCGGCAAAATATATCGGGGTCTCGCAAATTTTAAAACCATTAATATAGGTTAGATAGGCCATCTCAACGGTAAAAATATACCCGTTGGATTTCACCCGCTCTAAGGGCAGTGATTCGAGCGTTTCCCGCCGCCACATACGAAATCCACCGGTCACATCCCGAATGGGAAGCTTGAGAATCCCTCGAGCATAGAAATTTCCCCAGGCAGAAAGTGCTTTTCTCCAAAACGGCCAGCGATCATCCGTGCTGCCACCCGGGATATACCGTGAACCAAATACCACGTCGCAGTTCTGGATGAGCCGGCTCATTTCCACAAGCACCGCAGGATCATGGGAGAAATCACAATCCATGTGGGCAATCGCATCCACCGGTTTATCAAAATAACTCCGGAAGGCAAGCAGGTAGGCGGAGGCCAGGCCCAACTTCCCTTCCCGATGAATGACGTTCAAGCGACCAGGGTGATTGGCAGCCAAACTATCGGCGATACGGCCAGTGCCATCCGGACTGTTATCATCGACGATCAAGACTTCTAGATCCAGCGGCAATGCAAACAAGGCGGAAACCATCCTGGGCAGGTTCTCCGCCTCGTCATAGGTAGGGACGATCACGGCAATATGCAAGGATACTCCTAACGTTTTTTTCTAAGCAAGGATAACTTGAGGTCATCCATTGAAGTAAATTGGGCATCTCCAGCTTGCAATACTCCGATTTTAACTAACAGGCGCGGTTTGTGTGAAGCGAGTTTTTTTCTGTCCTTGATGGGATAAAAATAGTCCAGTGATTGTTCCAGGCGATTTCGAAGGCGCTCCTTGAGGAGATTGACTCGATCTGGTGAGGTGATCACTAAGAACTCGGCCGTGCCGAGGTGACCCAGAAAATCATCCTGCCCACCCAATTCCTTCAGGATACCTTGCAGCATCATGCTAACGGCACGCAGGACGTCATCGGAGGCTACAAAGCCATATTTTTTCCGAAAATCATCGAGATTTTCCAAGGATACGACCAGCATGGTCCAGTCTAGCAGGTCCAGACAATGGCAAATGCGCTCGTCCACCAATTTTTCATCCGGCAAGCCGGTAACCGGGTTGGTAAGGCTATCCTGCTTAGCGCGCCGCAAGGAGTTGCGAATGCGCAGACGCAATTCCTGGACATCAAATGGTTTTGTGATGTAATCGTCAGCACCTAGTTCCAATACCTGCTGATTCTCGAAGCGTTGGTTTTTCTCCACGAGAAAAATAATGGGTATACTGGAAGTTCGATGGTTACTGCGCAATCGTCGTTTTACCTCATATCCATCTATCCCAGGAAGACGGATATCCAAAATCACTATGTCGGGGGGTGAGGCCAGGCAGGTTCTGACAGCCTCTTCGCCCCATTGGACAGCTACAGTATCATAACTCAGGACGCGAAAATAGGCGTTAAGCATATTGGCCACATCGAGGTCATTTTCGACGATGAGGATTTTTTGTTTCGCCTCGACCATAATTGCCCGTTATGAAATTGGCTCTTTTTGGATTACAAATTCACAGACGCTATCACCCACCGCACAGCATTTGGATTCATTGATTCGAAACTCCAACCCCCCCGAGACCCAGGTCAGCATGGCCTGGAGCAAACCGGTCGAAATATAACAGACAGGCTTATCGGCGTTCTTGCGGCTCCAACAAATTGGACACCGGTGTATGGTCCATATAAAGGCATCGTCGGTTTCATCGACGGTGGATAATTGGTCGGTCACCTGGGAGAAAATTTTAGCGGAAGCCGGTAGACCAATGCGGATCTTGGCTTGAAGCGGTAGGACCTTGAAGGCCAGGTCGCCAACGCCAGCCAAAGCACCAAAATTTTTAAGCGCATCATTGAAGGTTGCCCGTCCGGCGCGCAATGCAAGGCCGCGACCGCCGCGTGGTCCATACATTTCCTCGAGACCAATGTGGATGGCCGTGAAATCCGCAAAATCAAATTCACGTTCCAGGTTGTCGGGAGGGTAATTGTCGATCAGGTTGCTCAAACCAGCCAAATTGAGAATGGCATTCAACCCATTCTTACCCATCACCTCTTCATACGCCAGCATGCTGATGCGGGCGAACTTGTTGGCATAATAAAAACCGCTTTTTGGGATGCGCTCCATAATCTCCGCCAGATCAAATTAATTTTGTTAAATCTTCTGCGGCACGCCGCATATCCAGGAGGATGAGGCCTAACTTGGCATGTTCCCGAGCTAAAGCGGTCAATACTGCTTCCTCCCCTACCGACATGAGAACGACATATCCCTTCTCACCTTTTATATAGACTTGTTCAAGGGTACCTCGTCCAAGCTCCGAGGCGATCCGTTCACCGAGGGAAAGCATGGCAGCCGACATGGCTGAAACACGATCTTCTTCAACACCTTGCGGCAGGGCGGAGGCAATGCTCAAGCCATCGACGCTGACTACAGCAGAAGCCTCCGTATCGGGCGAGGAGGCATGAAGCTCACGCAGGCGGTCAACCATCAATTGAGAGCGATTCTTGGTCAAATTTCCTCCTTAAACCCAATTAGAAATTTTTTAAGATAGCTGAGGTAAATGTAGCACAGCCACCAACTTGTGTCAAGTTAGCTTCCAATGTGATTCCATTACAGATTGCAATCAAGCAAACATGCTATAATCGGCTGTCAGTTTCTGGAAGTAACTACCATGCGACGATTTCTCATAACCCTACTCTTAATGGTTTCTATGCTGCCTTTCTGGAATGTGCCAGTCACGGCTCAAGGTGAAATGCCCACAAGCACTGAGTTTGACGCGGGGTCAGTTGTCTGTCCCCCCGGTGTTTATCCCAGCACCCCATCAGACTGCATCCCGCTCGGTCCGTCCGAATACCCTGACTCAGCTTGCCGCTCAAGGTATCCCTTATCCGCGCATCCCGCTGCCGGCATATTCTCCTGATCCAAGCCTGAACGATTATCCATACCAATATTTCAAAGTAACCAATGCCGGCGCCGACCTTTTCTCTTCACTGGAGGCTGCCGCTTCTAACCAACCCTCCAAGATATTATATCCAAGCAATGACCTGTACGTTTCCTATATAGGATCAGCAATTGAGACAAGTCATGGTTCTTACTACCAACTTACATCCGGTTATTATGTCTTTGCCGAAGGAGGGCGCCTGGGACATTTCGATCCGCCTTTCCAGGGCTTATTATTCAGTTCCACCCCCAGAAACCCCTTTGGGTGGATCCTGGGAGAGGTTAAGTCTGTCACGTCTCCAGGGGTGAACAGTCCCGAAAGCGGAATCACCCACTATCGCTTCCAGGTGGTGCAGATCTACGCCACCCAGAAGGCGGATAACCTGACCTGGGATCTGGTTGGTCCGGATGAATGGATCGATTCCCGCCAGGTGGCACGTGTAGACGTCGCCACGAAGGCTCCAGAGGGGGTAACGAACGGCCGGTGGATCCAGGTGAATCTGGCCGAACAAACCGTCTCGGTTTACGACCACAACCAGCTGGTATTCGCCACCATGGCGTCAACCGGCGTGGATGGCTTTTGGACTCGTCCAGGGATTTTCCAAATCCAAAAGAAACTTGTCACCGAAACCATGAGCAACAGCGCAACGGATGACTTTTACTACCTGGAAGATGTGCCTTGGACGATGTATTTTGATGAAGGAAGGGCCCTGCACGGAGCCTATTGGCATAATGATTTTGGATATCCTTTTAGTCATGGGTGCGTAAATCTTTCCCCCGGTGATGCTCATTGGATATTTGATTGGGCTTCTGCGGGCGATACGGTATACGTATTTGACCCATCCGGAAGGACTCCCACGGATCCGGCGCTATTTGGAAGCGGAGCGCCTTGACGCCACAAAATGCCTATGGTATATTCAGCCCGCTCCTGGACCCGTGGTGTAGCGGCCAAACATGCGGCCCTGTCAAGGCCGAGATCGCGAGTTCGAATCTCGTCGGGTCCGCTAAAGACAACCTGGTAAAATCGCCAGGTTGTTTTTTTTATCCAAGTATCCATCTGAATTTCCAAGTATTTTTATATTTTGGGGGACTAATTTCATCTGCTACCGGCAATGCTCTTAGCTAACGAATTTCCGCAGAACTAGTACCATTGTGCTAGTGCAAATCCGTATTTTTATTATAATTATGATAATATATACCAACTTAGTATAAATTATATTAACAGACACATGAATGGGCTCCATGTATCGACGTATGACAGTCCAAAGTAAATAGTAAACCGATAAATAACCCGCACCAGGCGGTGGACAACCTGTCCATTCGTTCGTACCACTGTATTAATAGAACGATATTCTATTTCGTTATTTTCTAAGAAAGCAGCACGAAGGAGGCATTAATGGGCAAGAAAATTCTGGTTTGCATATCAGAATACGGTTTTTGGGGTGAAGAGCTGATCGGTCCCCTGGATGTTTTGGATGAACACGGCTACGAGACTGTCTTTATGACTGCGAAAGGGAAACGGGCTCATCCCCTGCCCCCCAGCATGGAAGCAGGTTATTTCGATCCCCCTCTATTTAAAGTGGTTACAGATGAATATTATGCGAAGAAATCCCGAGAAATCGATGCGTCAAAGCGGCTCGACAATCCGATTGACCTGTCGAAGTGGTTCCCGGTAAGGCCATATTTCAATTCACCGAATTTTGGCCCCGGATTGGAGGAATATTACAACAAGCGTAACGATTGCTGGGATCAACTGGCAGAATACGATGCACTCCTGCTACCCGGCGGCAGCGGCCCAATGATCGATATGGTCAACAACCAGCAACTGCATGACGTGATCCTGGGGTTCCTGGCGCAGGATAAATTGATCGCCGCCGAATGTTATTGCGTTACCTGCCTGGCTTTCGCACGGGACTGGACAGACCGTAAAAGCATCATCCTGGGCAAGCACGTCACCGGGCACGCCATGGAGTACGACTACAAAGATGGTACCGGGGTATTGGGAGTAAATGCAAACTTTGGACCACCCTTCTATCCATTAGAACTGATCTTACGGGACGCAGTTGGTCCAAATGGCCAGTATCACGGCGGCGTAGGGCATACCCTTTCGACCGTATTGGATTATCCGTTCCTGACCGGACGTTCCACACAAGATTCACACCTGGTCGGTGAACTGATGATCAATGTGCTCGAACAAAACCTGCGCCGGTTTGGCTGGTAATTGGAATCGCATGTCTGAAAAAACCGGTCGTTTTGCAATTATCGAACAATTCCTGGCAGACGGGATGGACCATATGTTTGGGAATCCAGGGACCGTAGAACAAGGATTCCTGGATGCCGTTTCAAGTTATCCGGAAATGAAGTATATCCTGACACTGCAAGAATCGGTGGCGGTGATGAGCGCTGACGGTTATGCCCGGGCGACCAAAAAACCCACCCTGGTACAACTGCATTCATCTCCGGGAATTGGGAATGCAGTCGGCGCCTTATACCAGGCAAAACGTGGTCACTCACCCCTGGTTGTGATCGGCGGAGATGCCGGCATTAAATACATGAACATGGATGCGCAGATGGCAGCCGATCTGGTGGCCATGATGGAGCCAGTCACCAAGTACGCCACCATGGTGCTGGACCCGGCTTCCTTGCTGCGGACTCTACGGCGTGCGATCAAGATCGCTGCGACACCCCCGATGGGGCCGGTTTACGTTTGCCTACCCCAAGACGTGCTGGATGCGGTGGTCACCGAGCAGGTCTTCCCCACTCCAATCCCATCAACAAGGGTCATCCCGGAAAATGCGATCATCCGACAAATGGCAGAGGGGCTGGCAAAAGCTCATAAACCAGTTTTCTTTATTGGGGACGGGATCGCATATTCGGGCGCATCCGCCGAGCTGGTACGAGTGGCCGAGATGGTCGGCGCAGAGGTCTGGGAGGCAGACGCAGGTGAGTTGAACATGTCATATGCACATCCTCTCTATATGGGGATGACGGGTCACATGTTCGGCAAGAACAGCCTGCCTCTGATGCAAAAAGGGGATGTCAATTTGATCGTGGGCACATATGTGCTGCCAGAGGTCTTTCCAGAATTGGGAGAGGTTTTTGCAAAAAATGCCCAGGTTTTTCACGTTGATTTGAATGCCTATGAAATTGGAAAAAACCATCGGGTGGACCTGGGTGTGGTATCCGATCCCAAAGCGACGCTGAGTTTGTTGGCGCAAGCCCTGGAAGAAAGCATGACCAAAGAGCAAAGGAACTCTGCCAAAGTTCGGGGCAAGGAAATCGGCGACGCCAAGGCCTCGAAACAGGCTGCCGTTTTGGACGGCGACCGGGGTGGGCGCGAATCTGTTCCACTCAAGATGTCGCGTTTCATGGAAGAACTGGCCTCGCAACTGCCCGAAGATGCCATCATTTTCGACGAGGCACTGACCAGTTCTCCGGCGCTCGTGCGTTATTTCCCGCCGACGCGGGATGGGCAATATTTTGTGACTCGTGGTGGTTCTTTAGGTGTAGGCATTCCCGGCGCAATCGGTGCCAAGCTGGCCAATCCCGGGAAAACCGTCCTGGGATTTACCGGTGACGGAGGAAGCATGTACACCATACAGGCATTGTGGACAGCCGCCCGTCACAATGTGGATGCCAAATTCATCATTTGCAACAATGCATCCTACCGGCTGTTGCAACTAAATATCGATGAATATTGGAAAGAACAATCCATTCCTGCGCATGATTTTCCGATGAGCTTCGATCTATCCCTCCCACAGCTCCATTTCGTAGAAATTGCAAAAGGAATGGGAGTACCAGGTGCAAGGGTCGAAAAACCCTGGGAAATTGCGCAAGCAATCCAGCAAATGCTGGCCTCACCAGGTCCATACCTGATCGACCTGGTGCTTGAATTCGGATACCCACCCTGAACGAGTGGGCAATACCTGTGGACAATAAAATTATGGGAAAACTTAACCCCTGGAAAGGCTTTTTATGATCGCCAGGTACATTTCCTGGAAGCGAATGATGTACCCGGCTTGATTGCGTCCCAATACGCCCCGGATGCAGAATTGATTGGTTACGACCTGCATGTAAGAGGTACCCAATCCTTGATCAAACATTTCACTGGTTACCTGGCAAATTTGGGAAACATTAAATTAGTTTCTACGGATAAGTTTATGGAAACCGAAGATGCCATCATGTTCGAAGCAACCATAAAAGTGGCCGCAGGAGTTGCCCGAGTATACGACTCCTTTGTTTTGAAGGATGGCAAAGCCATCTATCACTTTACAGGCATGCTTGGGTTTACCCCCAATTCTTAGAAGGAGTATTGTCGTGAGCCAGATTACAGAGCAGCAAATTCGCAATTTTGTAGCAGCCTGGTACCAGGCGCTCGATTTCCACGTACCGATCGAGCAAGTCTATCCAATGCTTGCCTCACAAGGGCTGGTGATGACCTTCCCGGATGGTGATATCAGTGATTACCCTTCGTTTAAGGTCTGGTACGACCGGGTGACCAATCTCTTCTTTGATGAAAATCACTTTGTAAATGAAGTCAAGATCACCTCAAAAGGCGAGCAATATCAACTGGATATCGTCGTCGGGTGGCAGGCTTCCTGGTGGAATGCTCCTGCTCCTAAAAGTAAACGCGTCTCCATGGATGCTACTCAGCGTTGGGTGGTGCGTGCTTCCAAACAGAATGCGTTTGGTCTCGAAATCGTTTCCTACAATGCCACGGTCGAGCCGTTCAAATATTCCCCCGGTTTTGCCAGACTATAAAAATTAGTCTGTTCAATTCAACCTACCCATTTATATGTACCTATAAGGAGAAATAAAGATGGACAACACGCAGTTGGTTTTCAAAATGTACGATTATTTCGGTAAGGGTGACATGGATTCCATCAAACGAGAAATATTCCATCCGGATATGAGTTGGACCATGCCCGGTCACCACCCGCTCTCTGCGCGCATGGAGGGTGTGGATGCGGTTATCGCCTTCTTCGGCGCGCTGTTCAAAGCCGGCATTGTGGTGGACAACGTTCATTTTGGCGTTCTGGACGATGGGACCGTGATCGAGAAACACATGGGACATGGCACGATCGGCAACCAGACTTATGATTTCCCGACCTGCACTTCCTATGGGATCAAAGACAATAAGATCTATGAAGTTCGTGTCCACACTGGCGATCAGCACCTGGTTGACCAATATTTCTGGTCGGTATTCAAACTGAAAGGTATTCCAGCCCGTCTTGCAGAATAAGCAAACTGGCAGAATGGAGATAATATGGCAACCACCAAAGCGGTTGTGACACCGCAGCACGTTCAGGAAGCCTATGCAGCCCTGGCGTCCGGAGACAGCGAGAAGATCAAGGAATTTTGGGCCGAAGAAATGGTCTGGCAAGTCCCTGGTCATAATCGTCTTTCGGGATGGTATTTTGGCAGGGACGAATTTCTGGCTTTCATGGGGACCGTTGGTAAGCTTTCGGGTAACAGCTTCCGCATGGAAAATATCGCCGGGCAGGTGATCGTAACGGGAGAGTATTCCGCTGACATAACCCGAAATCGCGGCAACCGAGCCGACCTGGCTGAAAAAACCATGGATATCGAGGTTGTCCACGTCTTGCGCTGGAAGGATGGCAAGGTTATTGCCGGAAAAGGCGCCATCTTTGGCGACGGCGCTACCGAGTACGACCAGTTCTGGTCCAGCTCACCCATGGTCACCCCTCCAACCCATTAAAAATATTTAGTTGCTCAAGGAGACAAAATGCCAATTATAACGATCCAGGTTGTTCAAGGGGTTGTTCTAACCAGCCCCGAGCAGAAGAAAGACCTGCTTAAGAAAATGACGGATACCTTCATCAGCGTTGTCGGTGACGTTGCGCGACCATATACATACTGCATTATCGAAGAAAAGCCGATGTTTGAATGGTCAATCGCAGGAGTACCTTTGCCAGATTTGCCGTTCCTGTACGGCCCGGAATATGCAGCAATGCATGCAAAATCCAACGAGATCATGCGCAATTACGTTAAATCCCAGACTAAACAAGGGGTTGAGCCAGAGGAACACGATCATAACTGGTCCCGAGCTCAATCCGCCTGGGAAGGAAAGTAATCACACCTTACGTCCTCTTTCGGTTTTGGGAGGTTTGATTCCAGAGACCGGTGGCAGACAGGAGAGAATAAAGTGGCTGATAAATTCAAAATCGTAATTCAGAAAGGCCCCAGCCCGGGTAGTGTGATCGAGTTGAACGATGACGAGATCTCCATGGGGCGCGATAAATCAAATTCATTGCATATCGACGATCGTGCTTTATCTCGTAATCACGCCAGGATGGTCAGGACGAGTTCCGGCTATACCTTGCAGGACCTGGGTTCCACAAACGGAACCTATGTCAACGGAACTGTCGTCTCCGGATTGTGCCCCTTGAAGGATGGGGACACCATCTCGATCGGCGAATCGGTTGAGCTGGTATACCACAAAGAGGCAGGGGCAGGCGGAGAGGCTTCCTCCACCGTCGTTATGCATGCTCCGGAACAGAGAAGCGATAAAACGGAAGTGTTGCCTTCCAAATCTGCTTTACAGGCAGAATTGAACAAGGCTTCCAATGCGCATGCGGAGGAACATCGCAAGTTGTTTTCGCGATGGTTTGAAGAGTTATGGAACAAGAAAAATTATGCCATAACCCAGGAACTGGTTTCACCTGAATTCGTGGCACATGGTGCCGGTGGGCAGGATATCAAACAGGGTCCGAATGGTGTCGCTGATATGGTCAAGATCTGGCACCAGGCTTTTCCGGATGGTCACATGACGATGGATGACATTATCACCGAAGGTGAATTGTCAACCATCCGTATGACCTTCCGAGGAACCCAGACGGGCGAATTTTATGGCGTGCCGCCTTCCAACAAGATGGTCGAAGTCACATCCATCGGGATCGACCGTGTTTTGGGAGGCAAGATAAGTGAAGGGTGGGGAGAGTTGAATATGCTGGGTATGATGCAGCAAATGGGCGCCATCCCCACCCCCGGGCAAGAACAAGACATCGAAACCGATATCACCCCTGAACACGTCGGAGAAGCTTATGCGGCACTGGCATCGGGGGATGCGAAAAAAATTCAGGAATACTGGGCAGCCGATATGGTCTGGCAGGTGCCGGGACATAACGAACTCTCCGGCTGGTATTACAGCCGGGATGAATTCCTGGCATTCATGGGCAAAGTCGCTGAGCTATCGGATAACAGCTTCCGCATGGATCAAGTCGCCGGTAAAGTTCTGGTGACGGGCGAATATTCAGTCGACCTGACTCGCAACCGCGGTCATCGCAAAGGCGAAGAAGACAAGACCATGGATATTGAAGTGGCACATGTCCTTCGCTGGAAAGATGGAAAAGTGATTGCGGGCAAGGGTGCCATCTTTGGGGATGGTGCGACGGAATACGACCAATTCTGGTCACTGCTCCCGGTTGTCACCCCTCCCAGCCATTAAGGAGAATTCGAATGTCAGTTGATCAGAATAAGCAGATCATGCGACGCATGATCGATGAAATATGGAACCAGGGTAACCTGGCTACGGCGGATGAGTTATTCGCGAGCGACCATACCAGCCCAAGCGCGCCACAATTGCCGCCCGGCTCCGAAGGCGTCAAAATGCTTGTGAAGATGTTCCGGGATGCCATGCCCGATTACCACATGAACATCGATCTTATGATGGCAGATGATGCCCAGGTGGTTGCCCGCTTTACCCAAAGTGGGACGCACAACGGCGGGGATTTAATGGGGATGAAACCTTCAGGCCGTAAGGCTACCTGGACAGAAATTGGAATCCTGCGCATTAAGGACGCCAAAATCGTCGAAAGTTGGTACGAAGTCGATATGCTTAGCATGATGCAACAATTGAACGGGAAGAGCTAACACACAATTATTCTTCTTAACATTAAACATGGGTGAAATCCATGGATGCATTGTTTGATTGACAATAAGCAGAAATGGGTGTGCCTCGAAGAGCATGGTCATGATTGGTCCTGGGCTCTATGCGTCCGGGAATGCGAGTAAATTCAATGATCGCCCCTGACAGGTAAGCGGATTTTTGTACCCCGCGACCTAGTGGTAGATAGGAGAGGATTAAAGTGGCAGATATCTGTAGTTTAGTAATATTGAAAGGTCCGAACACGGGTAGCACTATCGATTTGAAGGATGATGAGGTCACGATGGGACGTGAACCATCCAATTCTTTGTGCATAGATGACCATGCCTTGTCACGCTACCATGCCCGTTTGGTCAAAACAAGTTCTGGGTATACCTTGCAGGATTTAGGTTCAACCAATGGTACCTATGTCAATGGTTCGGTTGTATCTGCTTTATATCCCTTGAAGGACCAGGACCGGATAACCATTGGCGAGACAATTATTCTCGAATTCCACAAGGAGCAAGGCCCTGATGGAACTGATACAACCAGGCTGATGCCTGCCTCCGAGAATAAGGGCGACAAAACAGAGATTTTGACTAGAAGTCCCATCTCCGGTGGTGACCAAGCTGAAAAAAACGTGGCGCTTGTACAGCGATTTTTTGAAGAAGTTTGGAACAAGGGTAATTTAAACCTTGTGGACGAGCTGCTGGCACAAGATTTCGAAGACCATGGACGACCTCCTGGAACGCCAAGGGGTCACAAAAGCTATAAATCGAGTGTAAATATGTTCCGTTCCGCGTTTCCGGATATTCGATTTACCTTGGATCAAATCATGGCAGAAGATGACAGAGTGGCAATCCGTTTGACCGGGCGGGGAACTCATAAAGGGAACTTTATGGGAATTGCTCCCACCGGCAAGCAGGCATCGTTTGGAGGGATGACCTTCATGCATATTCAGGATGGCAAAGTTGCCGAACGCTGGGGTATTTCTGACATTCCAGGATTGATGCAGCAACTCGGCGTAGGACCTGGGCAGCTCCCTGCCCAACCACCCGATCCATATGACCACG
The DNA here is from genome assembly GCA_963814135.1 of uncultured Chloroflexia bacterium. GTDB lineage: Bacteria > Chloroflexota > Anaerolineae > Anaerolineales > Villigracilaceae > UBA877. The sequence goes on from CAWFBZ010000008.1 coordinate 1,469,804, forward strand.
TCAGTTATATGGGGCCGAAGGATAGCAAGTCCACCACCAGGGTATTGGGAGTCACTAATCAATGTAAAGCCACAAAGGACAATACACGCGGAATCTACTCGTTATTTGTTTCATCTGTCCCTGCCGGTGAAAGTGTTCCCATCCACACCCACCTAAAAGAAGATGAAGCTTATTATCTGTTGGACGGCCAATGGGAGGTGTACGACTTTGACCATAAAGAAACTCTCATTTTGGGTCCAGATACCTATGTATACGTCCCCATGGGGATGAATTACGGCTTCAAAAATATCAGCGATCAAACGGGACGATTGGTTTTAATCATCACGCCTGGTGGCCTGGAAGGATTTTTTGAGGGCATCGGGCAGATCATTGACGACCCCGAAAATCCACCTCCACCGCCTTCCGGTCCACCGGATTTCATCAAGGCTGCCCAAGTTGCAGCGCGCTATAACATAACTTTTATCCCGCCACAATAGGAAAGGTGGATCAAAATGTCTGAAATTACAAAGAAACCTTACCGTTTATTTGTGGAAGAGGTGATCAACAAGGCAAATTATGACCTTATTCCCGAGCTTTACGCGGAAAATTACGTGGACCATAACGCTCCTCCAGGCGCACCCGTAGGTGGGTTTGATGCCATCAAGGCGATCCCAATCATGTTTCGGGAGGCATTCCCAGATGTGCATTTTGTGATCGATGATCTGGTCAGCCAGGGAGATTGGGTGGCGTCACGTGTTACTGGCAGGGCCAGCCATATTGGGAAACCCTTTTTGGGGATTGAACCTACCGGCTTACGCGCCACCTGGACTTCGTTGGGTTTCTTCCGGGTTGTTAACGGGAAGATTGTTGAGCACTACGGACAACCAGATTTAGGCGGCCTGCGGCAACAACTTACGAGAAAAATCATGCCGGGAAGTCTCGACCAAAATCGCTTCCTGGTTTCCCGTTACGTTTATGCCACCAACATCGGTGAGCTGGACCGTTTCGACGATTATGTGGACCCAAACTTTGTCGATCATAACGCCTTACCCGGGCAGCGACCCGGCGTGGAGGGATTGAAGGATGCCTACCGCATGTTCTCATCGGCTTTTTCAGACATGTGGTACACCTTCGAAGATCTGGTGGCAGAAGGGGACAAAGTGGTTGGTCGTGGTGTGATTGAGGGAAGGCATACCGGCGCTTTTATGGGCGTGCAGCCAACGAATAAGGTAATCCATTGGACTGGCACGCGGATTTTCCGGATCACGAACGAAAAAATCATCGACGGCTGGATTGATCTGGATATGCTTGGAATGCTCACACAACTTGGTGCAATTCCCATGCCGGGGCAGGCATAAATATAGCGTAAAGGATGATTTCGCGTGAACGATAATTCCTTTCAGAACTTAAGTCATGCAGAAATGATCTGGCAAGGTACTGCCATGTCGGGTATCGATTACAAGATCCCAGGTCGCCCACTTTCAATCAATGAGATGAAGGATGCAGTCGTCCATTTGTTTGACGAAGCCAATAAAGCCAACCTGGACATTTTTTTCGAATTACTCGCTCCAGATTTCATCAGCTACGGTGGAGCCGGTTTTCAAGACCTGGTCAGCCCCGATGCATTCAAACAATTGTATCTCCAGTTCTACCAGGGTCTGCCGGACCTGGCTTTCAGGGTTACTCATGTGGTCGCTGAAGGCGACACTTGCGGCGTACGCGGCATCTTGAGTGGTACCCACAAGGGCAACTTCATGGGTTTTGCACCTCCCACGAACAATTTTGTCTGTTGGACGGGTACTGCCCTGATGCGCTTCAATCGCAACGGAATGATTGACGCCCGCTGGCAGGAATGGGACGGTTTAAGCGTAATGCAACAGATGGGCGTTGTTCCTGGCGCTCCCAGCTTCGACGCTAACCGTCCGGATCCGCCTGCCCCATTGGCAATATACAATGAATATCGGTCGCCTCTCTTCTACAAGAACCTTTTCAGACAACTTGTGGATGAACTATGGAATAAAGGCAATCTTGATTTCGCGGATGGGGTTTTTCACCCACAGGCGGTTTATACCAGCCATCCTGAACTGCCAAGCGGCAGCCAGGGATTGAAGTCAAGCGTTGGTATGTTGCGGGCAGCCATGCCAGATCTTCATGCTGAGTTTAAAACCCTTCTGGCTGACGGCGACATGGTATTGGGCTGGTTTTCGCAAAGCGGCACCCAGAAAGGAGCAGTTAATGGGCGTCCCCGCCACCGGGAAAAAAGCCACCTGGGGTCAGATTATCATTGCCCGTTTTGCGGGTGACCGGATCGTCCAGAGCTGGAGCAACGAAGGCATTCTGGAACTGATGCAACAACTTGGAGTTGGTGGGAGTCCTGCTGCAGGAGCATGATGCTGTCGGATGCCTTTTAAGGAGATCCATGGGTCCTGAAGGATGCGGCCAGAAAGCTGCTTATAAGTGGCTTGGTGATGATTTTTCTTTCACCCAGATCGAACAAAGTCATTCTATTGTCGAGAGGAATAAAGCTGTCTTGATGCGTCATTTCAATGAGGTTTTAAATCAAGGCTTGCTCGGCGTAGTGGATGAAATTTATTCCAGCGATTACATGTTGGATGCGCCTATTCGATCCGATGGCAGTTCTCAGTCTCGCAGCCTCACTCAGGGTCGCGATCAACTGAAACAAAGAGTTAGCTTGTTTCGGACGGCTTTCCCTGACATTCATTTTGCAATGGATGAGATTATCGGAGAAGATGACACCGTGGTGGTTCATTACACCTATCGTGGAACTCACCTGGGAGTAATCGCCGGAACTGAGCCAAGTGGACGGTCGATCACCATTACAGGAATCTTGATTGCCCATTTGTTATCCGGAAGGATTCAGGATGCCTTGAGCGTCTTTGACACTGCCGAGCTAATGAAGCAAATCGGCAATTAGATTTTCCCACTCAGTGGTCGGACTATTCCTGTCTTTGTAAAGTAGCAATTTAGTTTTTTATGGAGATGAAATCGAATGATATCAAGAGACAAGTTAAGGGAAGCCGAAGCGATCTGGTCCGGATCGGAAGTAAACCACGTGATGGATAATCACGAAACAATTCGGAAATACTATGAATATGCAAATGCCGGTAAATGGGAGGCCTGGTGCGATCTCTTTACAGATGACATGGTGATGGACGAGCAGTTAGCCGGGAACATCGTTGGCCTGGATAAGTTACGTCCAATGATGGCCGGCATGGGCCAGGCTTACGCCAAGTTCCAGAATGTATTAAAGTCTATGGCCGTTGAAGGCGACGAAGCAGGAGTCGTTTCGCATATTTCAGCGCTGGCAGCCAAGTATCCGGACGAACCCATCGAAGCGGATGTAATGAATTATTTCCGGTTCCGGTCAGGAAAAATTTCATATATGCGCAACGTACACGATACCAAACCATTTGCGCCTTTCATTCGACAGGTATCGGGAGGTTAGCGATGAGTGATTATGATTTTATTATAGTTGGCGCTGGCTCTGCAGGTTCCGCCATCGCAAGCCGCTTGAGCGAAAACCCCAAAGCCAGGGTTCTCGTCCTTGAAGCGGGTGGTACACAGATCGGGCCGAATGTCGAGAACCCTTCCCTGTGGTTCACTTTGCTGGGATCGGATATCGATTGGGGCTATACCACCATCCCTCAACCTGGATTGAACAATCGGGTGGTTTATGAACCGCGTGGCAAAATAATCGGCGGAACCAGCCAGCTTTACCTCATGATGCACATTCGAGGTCATCCAGAAGACTATAATAATTGGAGCAAACTGGGTAATCCCGGCTGGTCGTATCAGGAAGTACTGCCATATTTCAAAAAAATGGAAGATCAGGAGGACCACACCAGTGACCTGACCGGGCAGGGTGGTCCACTCCATATCATTAATCCGAAAAATCACGAGTATCATCCACTCTCTCCGTTGTTCCTGGAAGCCTGTGCCGAATTAGGTTATACGCCTACCGATGATTTTAATGGTCCCCAGATGGAGGGCTACGGCTGGCACCACGTCAATATTGGCAAGGATGGCAAACGCAATAGCGACGCGGTCGCATATCTCATCCCGGCACTCACCCGCCCCAACCTGACGCTTTTCCATCACTGTCAGGCAACTCGACTGATCTTCGATGGGCGGCGCTGCGTGGGTGTTGAATATGTACAAAACGATCGCACGAAAACAGTCCGAGCCAATAACGAAGTGATCGTTTGCCTGGGCGCGCTCGAATCACCGCACTTGCTGCTTAATTCGGGAGTCGGACCTGCCTCCCAACTAAAACAATTCGGCAAGCAGGTGGTGGAAGAACTGCCGGGGGTTGGTGAGAACTTCCATAATCACGTTCTGACAGGCGCCATCATGGAAACCAAAGAACCGGTTGCTCCCGGTCACCTGAACACATCTGAGGTAAGTCTGTTCTGTAAGTCCGACCCCGCTAGGACAACACCTGATTTGCAATTCAACTTCGTCCACCTGCCATTCGATGTGATTGTCGGGCAAAACAATCCCAATTCGGTTTCCTTGATCCCCGGGTTGCAACAGCCGCTCTCGCGCGGCTGGGTTCGCCTCACCAGCAGCGATCCACTTAAAAAGCCTCTATTAAATCCCAATTATCTGGCGGATGATTCGGATGTAAAGCGCATGGTGCAAATGACCCGGATGTGCCGGGAGATATTTGGGACCAAAGCCTTTTCCAAGGCGCTAACCGGACAGCGAATTAATGCCAGGGCCGGATTTTAAAAACGATGACGACCTGCTGAAATTCGTCAGGGGCCGCTGTGACTCGTATCACCACCAGGTCGGTTCATGCAAAATGGGCACAGATGACATGGCAGTGGTCGATCCACAACTTAAAGTTCGCGGCCTGGAAAACTTGCGGATTGCCGATGCGAGCGTCATGCCGGTCATCACTACCGGCAATATCCATGCGCCAATCATGATGATCGCAGAAAAAGCCAGCGACATGATCAGGAAAGATTATGGTCTCACCGCATAGGCGCGATCCACTCAAATATTTATTTACCCTGGAGTAAAAGATGAGCCTAACAGGCAAAAAAATTGGGATCCTGATCGAGGGCGATTATATGGAACCTGAAATCTGGTACTACAAGCAGCGCTTCGCCGAAGAAGAGGTGGACCTGCACTTCTTGACACGCATGTGGGGGCAGACCTCAGAAGTAATGGCGGCTGGATTCAAGGGGCATGAATATAAGGTCCCATTTGAAGGGTTGGTTGAAAGCTTTGAAGACATGGATGAAACCACTCTCAAAAGTTATTCTGCCATCATCGTTCCGGCCGGAATGGTATCGGACCGGCTGCGGTATACCGAAGACGTCAACAAAATTGCGCCAGCCACCAAATTCTTGAAGCGTGCATTTGCAGAAAAAAACATCCTGAAGGGCATTATTTGTCATGGGATGTGGCTGGTGTCGACTGCACCAGAGTTGGTGCGTGGCCGCAAGGTGGTTGTGCACAACAACTTGATCGGTGATGCAAAAAACATGGGCGCAATTTATGTCGATCAGGATGTAGTTGTAGATGGCGACCTGGTAACCGGTCGCACCGGACATCATTGTCACTTATTTGCCCGAAAGATAATCGACATTCTTTCAGGGATTGACCAGACGAACACTGGATTGTAGTCCGTCAAAACAACCAATTTAATCGGGCAATACTATGCCCCCTTAGACCTGAAGGATGAAGAAATGATACCTTTCTTTGAACCAACAAATAAGCATTCCGTTCCAACGTTTTTCTCGCATATCGGTCTGACTTGTAAAGATCCCCTTGCGCAGGAACGTTTTTACCATAAATATTTTGGCTTCAAACGCGCCAGGGTCATCCCCCTGGACGGAGATCAGATCGTATTCATCAAGTCCGGGAATTTCTATATCGAATTGTTCAAGGAAAAGGAGCAATCCCCTCTCCCGGCTCCCAAGGACGATGGGTATCCCTTTGCCGGAATACGCCACCTGGCTTTCGAAGTTGAAAATGTGGATGAGAAGCTGGCTGAATTAGGAAGTACGGTCAAGGTTATGCTAGGCCCAGCCGATTTTAGCGCTTTCATCCCCGGATGGAAAGGCGCCTGGGTAGCTGATCCGGAAGGAAATATCATCGAATTAAACCAGGGTTATGTAGACCAGGTTTCCCCACCCAAGCTTCCCTGAACATCGGTGACAGGAAAATCAAACAGCGTGCAGAATCAAGAGCAAACCCTCACCAAACGGTTTGAGAATTCCCCTCAACAGGTTGGAAAAAAACTGCCAAGCGGTATTTTTGGTTTCTTTAAGGCGAAAGGAGCAGCTGATAACCTTCGAATGAATGCCTTAAGTGATGGCGTTTTTGCAATCGTCATTACATTGGAGGTTTTTTCGATAAAAATACCGGCGGTGTCCATTTCACAGGCTGCGACAGAATTACCCCGGGCTTTGATAAGCATGCTGCCTGATTTCATGAGCCTGTTCCTGAGCTTTTTCATTCTGGGGATTTATTGGGTCGGGCATAACAATGTTTTCCAGCACGTTTTACGACATGACAGATTGATGCTTTGGTTGAACATCCTTTTCTTGTTGACTGTGGCATTGATCCCCTTTCCCGCCACACTGCTGGTCCGTTATGGAGATGTGCAATTATCATCAATTCTATATTCCCTCAATCTGGCAGTTGGCGGGATCCTGCTCGACTTGATTTGGGCTTACGCCACCTATAACCGTCACCTGATGTGCGACACGGTTGATCGGGACCTGATCCGTTCCTTCCACGTGCGGATTTTAGCGGGTCCTGTGGTTTATCTATTGGCCATTCCAATCTCGTTTGTCAGCTTACTAGCTGCCAAGATTTTATTCGCAGGCGCGATCATCTATTACCTGGTTCCCACAGGCCAGGATCTTTTGCACCACAAACAACTCGTAAAAACCAGTTTTCAGGAGAAATGAAATGAACAATATGAATTTTACATTTTCAGATACTGTAGCGGGATACGTCCAAAAATACGACAAAGAAGCTGACGTTTTCAGCTTGAAGACCTCGGACAGCCGGGAATACTCGGTCAAACTGAAGACCGACACGTATGGTTGGATTGCCAACAACCTGCAAGAACCCCGCGTATGGACCAGCGGAGACCAGATCCGCTCCATGCTGGTTCCCGGACGCTTCATGTATATCTACGGGATTTACTACCCTGAGGGGGGTGATTTTACCTTCGAAGCCCAGTCGGTTATTTTTGTAGGCGCCAAGAAAAATTCTTATGCCTTCGAGCGACCGGATTGGTGGGTCAAGCAGATCGTCTCGTTGGGCGATTTCTACATCCGGGCGCAATTTGGTGGGCCGGATTCGATCGATTTTCGGGACTATCGCACCATCATCAACCTGGCGGGGGAGAAGGAAGCTGATAATTACCGTCAGGAAACCGATACCATCTCCCGCCTGGTCTATGGGATGGCTTCTTGTTACCTTTTGACCGGCGAGGATCGCTTCCTTGATGCCGCAGATAAGGGCACCGAGTACTTACGGGACCACATGCGATTTTATGATCAAGATGAAAAAGTGGTTTATTGGTATCACGGGATTGATGTGCACGGCAATCGTGAAGACAAGGTTTTTGCATCCGAATTTGGAGACGATTACGACGCCATCCCCGCCTACGAGCAGATCTATGCGCTGGCCGGCCCAATCCAGACCTATCGCGTTACAGGTGACCAACGAATTTTGCGGGATGCAGAAATGACCGTTGACCTGTTCGAGCGATTCTATTTGGATAAATCCAGGGGGGGTACTTTTCACACCTCGACCCGATCACGCTCGATCCGACCAGCGAATCGCTTGGCCCGAACAAGGGTAAGAAGAATTGGAATTCGGTCGGAGACCATGCGCCGGCGTATCTGATCAACCTGTACCTGGCGACTGGTGAAAAACGCTATGCAGACTTCCTGGAATATACATTCGATACCATTGCCACCCACTTCCCGGATTATGAGAACAGTCCATTTGTCCAGGAAAAGTTCTTTGAAGATTGGACCAAAGACCAGCAGCACATGTGGCAGAAGAACCGAGGTGTGGTGGGGCATAACCTGAAAATCGCCTGGAACCTGATGCGCATGAACAGCCTGAAGGAAAAGCCGGAGTATGTCAGCCTGGCCCGCCGGATTGCCGAAGAAATGCCCAAAGTAGGCATGGACCGCCAGCGCACCGGTTGGTACGACGTGATGGAAAGGATGAAATACGACAAACAGGAATGGAATCGGTTGGCGTTCCACGATCGTAAGGCTTGGTGGCAGCAGGAACAAGGTATCCTGGCGTACCTGATCTTGAACGGCACGCTGGGCGACCGGGAATATCTCAAAATTACCGCGCGAATCCCAAGCTTTTTACAACACCTTCCACCTGGATAACGATGATGGCGGAGTGTATTTCAACGTACTGGCAAACGGTTTGCCCTACCTGCTGGGCACGGAACGGTTCAAAGGCAGCCATTCGATGAGCTTTTATCATGCCTCGGAATTATGCTATCTCTCGGCAGTTTACAACAATCTGTTGATTTTCAAGCAACCCATGGACTTTTACTTCAAGCCGCTACCAGGCGCTTTCCCAAGGAATATTCTGCGCGTGTCCCGGACATCCTGCCCGCCGGCAGTATCCGCATCGGAGCGGTTTGGATCAATGATGAACCATACAGTAACTTCGAAGCGGACCGCCTGACGGTTAAATTACCGGATACGAAAGAACAGGTGCGCGTCAAGGTGCGGATCGATCCAATCCGGAATGAATTGAAACCCGGGATGAGCGAAGTCGAGGTTTTGCAGGATATGCAAGAGACGAGCTAATAATTATCCGGCCTTCGCTGAATATTATGAAAGGTGAGAGTGGCAAATGGAAGTAACCCAATCGACAATTTAGGGTGTGAATGTAGTGAAATTATCTGGCGACCTGGATGGAAACACCGCGCCGGATGTACAGGCTGAGATCATGCCACTCGCTACGACCGGAGGAAAAATGATCCTCGACATGCATGATGTTTCATACATGTCCAGCGCGGGTTTGCGGGTTCTGCTGGTTATGTACCGGACGATCACCAGCAAGAGCGGAAAAGTTGCGCTAATCGGGCTCTCGGAAGATATTCGGGATACCATGGCGATGACGGGATTTTTGGACTTCTTTACTTACCAGGACACCCTGGAAGAGGGCCTTGAAGCGCTTTCATCGTAAGAAGGAAAACTTATCATTATGGAACGAGTTGATGCTTACCCAACCCACGAATACCAGGGGTTCAAGCTACGTCCCGGCAAACCCTTCCCGTTTGGCGCCACCTTTGTACCTGGAGGTGTGAATTTTTCAATATATTCAAACAACGCCACTTCCTGCTCGTTGGTATTGTTCGACAAAGGTGAATCCAAGCCAAAGGTCGAAATCCCATTCCGGGATGAATTCCGAATTCGGGGACGTTTTTTCCATGGTCGTTTTCGGCCTGGAATATGAAAATATCGAATATGGATACCGCATGGAAGGTCCATTTGACCCCAAGGAGGGTCACCGGTTTGATTCTTCCAAGATCTTATTGGACCCTTATGCCAAAGCCATCACCGGGCGGGATGTTTGGGGGAAAAAGCCCAATTGGGAGGATGTTTTTCCGCATCGTTCCCTGTTGGTATTCGATGATTTTGATTGGGGGGAGGATCGTCCCCTGGAAATCCCCATGGAAGACCTGGTCATTTACGAGATGCACGTACGGAGCTTCACGCGTGATTCATCTTCGGGGGTAAAGTTCCCGGGCACCTTCGCCGGTATCAGGCCCAAGCTGCCCTATATCAAGGAGCTTGGCGTGAACTGTATCGAATTGATGCCAATCTACGAGTTCGACGAATTCGAAAACAGTCGCACCAGCCCAGAAACAGGCGAAACGCTGATGAACTATTGGGGATACAGCACAGTCGGGTTTTTTGCGCCAAAATCTGGCCTGGCTGCGACGGGGAAATTGGGCATGCAGGTCGACGAGTTAAAGGCGCTGGTTAAAGACCTCCACAACAATGGGATTGAAGTGTTTCTGGATGTGGTTTTTAATCATACCGCAGAAGGAAATGAGAACGGCCCGTACATTTCCTTCAAAGGTATCGATAATAAAACCTATTACATGCTAACTCCTGAAGGGTTTTATTTTAACTTTAGTGGCACTGGCAATACCTTGAATTGCAATAACCCGGTGGTCCGGAATATTGTATTGGATTGTCTGCGCTATTGGGCCTCAGAATATCACATCGACGGCTTCCGCTTCGATCTTGCCTCAATCCTTGGGAGGGATTCCCAAGGGTACCCCCTTTTGAATCCGCCCCTGCTAAAATCGCTGGCATTCGATCCAATCCTGGCGAAATGCAAACTTATCGCCGAAGCCTGGGATGCGGGTGGTTTATATCAGGTGGGTTCCTTTCCTGCCTACGGTCGCTGGGCGGAGTGGAACGGTAAATATCGGGATGGCCTGCGCAGGTTCCTGAAAGGAGACCCGGGACTGGTGGGAGACATGGCGGAACGCCTGCAAGGTTCCCCGGATCTGTACGCCAGTCGCGGCCCAACCGCTTCGATTAATTTCATCACTTGTCACGATGGGTTCACGCTATATGACCTGGTTTCATATAACGATAAACACAACGAAGCCAATGGGGAAGACAACCGTGACGGCGCCAACGACAACGATAGTTGGAACTGTGGAGTTGAAGGACCTACGACCGATCAAGCTATAAACTCTCTGCGGATCCGACAGATGAAAAATGCTGCCGCCATTTTGCTGGTAAGCCAAGGTGTTCCCATGATCCTGATGGGAGATGAAATTGCCAGAACCAAGCAAGGCAACAATAACACCTACTGCCAGGATAATAATTTGAACTGGCTGGATTGGAATTTGATGAATTCGCAGTCTGGGCTGTACCGGTTCTTTAAAAACTGCATCCATTTTCGGTTGGCCCATCCCATTTTCCGAAACAGGTGGCACCTGCGCAGCCAGGACTACGTTGGCAGCGGTTTCCCGGACATTAGCTGGCATGGCACACAAGCCTGGAAGCCCGATTGGTCAGATTCCAGTCGCATGCTGGCATTTATGCTGGACGGCAAACATTCGCGCGGGGGTAGGCTGGTCGACGATAGTATTTATGTCGCCATGAACATGCATTGGGAGAGCCAATGGTTCGAATTACCCGGATTGCCGGAAGGGAAAGCCTGGCACGTATTTGCCAATACCGGCGTTCCCTCACCGGAAGATGTGTGGGAACCTGGTCACGAACCGCGTTTGGACGATCAGAATAGCCTTATGTTGGGTGATCGCTCAGTAGTCATCCTGATTGGCAAGTAATCAGAAAATATATCCTTAGAATAACTAATATGAAAGGAAAATTATCATGGCATTCAGCATAACATCTCAGATTATGAAGGACGGAACGGCAGAACTATCGCTGGTGGGCGAATTGGACGCAAGCGTTGCCAATGAATTCAAGGTAGCCGTCGAGAAAGCGGCTGCTGAGAAAGCGAAAAGATTGGTATTGAATATGAAGGACTTGGAATTTATGTCCAGCGCAGGCTTGCGGGTACTGGTATTCGCAAAGCAAAAAATGGGTTCTGGAGTGGATATTTATGTGATCGCCGCCCAGGATGCAGTGCGGGACACCATTGAAATGACCGGATTCCATCAAAGTGTCATTATGCAGGACGAATACAGCGCAAGCTAGCCGAATTCAGAATATTTAATTGATTTCGCTTACTGTTTGATTCGCCCGTTTTTTAGGAGGTTTTATCGTGCGTTCCACCATGGAAGAAAAAATTGCGTTTCTCCGAAATGCACACTTGTTTCCAGAAACACCGCTTGAAACATTATCAGAAATTGCCTCAAAGCTTGAAGAAGTCGAGTATCAAGCTGATGAAAACATCTTCCTGTTAGGCGAACCGGGAGACTATATGTATTTCATCAAAAATGGACAGGTACGCATGCACGATAATGACCGCGACCTTGAACGGCTGGGGTCATACGACATTTTTGGTGAAATGGCTTTACTGGATACCAAACCCCGCCTTGCGTTTGCCACTTCTGTCGAGAAAACCATACTCCTGCGGCTTGACAAGGTTTCATTCGACCAGTTAATGCGTGATCAAATAGAAGTCGCCCGAGGGATTATCCGAGTGCTTGCCCGCCGGTTGCGTTTGCACGATCAGGAATTGGACGAAACGCGCGACAGTCTGGAACAAGTCATTCTGCCATTGGGAATGGCACTTTCCACCGAAAAAAACCTGGATCACCTGGTCGAACGCATATTGAGGGAAGCCAAAAAGTTTTGCAACGCGGATGCAGGCACCATGTACCTCTGCACACCTGACAAACACCTTAAATTCAGCATCATGCTGACCGATTCTTTAAACATTGCGCTTGGTGGAACGACCGGCAGAGGAATTCCTTTCGCTCCAATATCCATGGTGGATGAACAGACCGGGGAACCCAACTTCCATAATGTTTCCACATATGTTGCCAACACTGGTCATTCTGTTAATATCCCAGACATTTACAATGCGAAGGATTTTGATTTTACAGGCACCATGGATTTTGATAAGCGCACCGGATACCACTCAATATCAAATTTAACCGTTCCATTGAAGAATCACTTAGGGGAAGTGATCGGGGTCATTCAAATGTTCAACGCGCAGGATCTGGCAAATCATCAGATCGTACCTTTTAATGCCTACCAGCAGATGGTGGTCGAATCGTTGGCGTCCCAGGCCGCTGTTTCGCTGAATACGCAAGAACTGTTGCGTCGACAGGAACTCCTGGTGAAAATTGAACATGACGTTCAAGTTGGGCGCCAAATCCAGGCTGATTTCCTCCCGGAAGTATTGCCGCAGCCCGCAGGATATGAGATTGAAGCGTTTTTTCGACCAGCCCGGGAGGTTGCGGGAGACTTCTATGATGCCTTTTTGATCGAAAATAATCAGGTGGCCTTCGTCATCGCTGATGTTTGTGATAAAGGCGTAGGTGCAGCGCTTTTCATGGCACTCAGCCGCAGCCTGATCAGGGCTTTCGGCTGGATGAAAAGTCGGGATAACCCCAAATATGAGGCCACCTCTTCAGAAACTCACCTGCTGGATGACATAGGAAAGGGGCTGGATCCGATCGGATTAACCAATAATTACATTGCCCAGATTCACAGCAAAATGAACATGTTTGTGACCCTCTTTTTTGGCATCCTGGATCCAGATAAAGGTCAGCTCACGTATATTAACGCCGGTCATAACCCTCCCGTTCTCCTTGACGCTTCTGGACAAATCAAGGCTCGTTTAACGCTAACCGGACCAGCAGTTGGAATGCTTCCAGATATTACATATAAATCCGAGCAATTAACGCTCGATCCCGGTGACGTTTTGTTCATGTTCACCGACGGTGTTCCAGAAGCACATAACGCCGCCGGAAAATTATTTACAGAAAAAAGAATGCTGGAATCCATCACGAAGCATACCGCCTCAGCAACAGAACTTACCAAGAACATAGTTAAGGAGTTGGATGAATTTATGTCCAACGCCAATCCATTTGATGATATTACGATGCTCACAATCAGGCGAAAGTAAAAGTCATAGGCATAATGAAAATATTAAATCGATTGAATACACGAAAGAAAGCATTTTCTGCCATAAGTGCGATTTCATTCTTTGGGTTGGGTTTTTCAATTTTCCTGGGTTTTAATGGAGGTGCAAATTGAAAACCGAGAGACGGATTAGTGCTCGAACCATTATTATTATAACGATTGTCGCCATACTTGTAATCGGAGCGGCGTTGGCGACAGTCCTCATCCTGGGTTTATCCACCGGAACCAAGATTTCAGACTTGACTGCAAAATTTTCGGAAATCGTTGGTTCCGTGGAAGTAAAAAAAGGCGCCCAGGATCAGTACAGTCCGGTGAATGATGGGTTCTTAATGACAACCGCCATGCAACTGCAAACCATGCCTGACAGTCGGGTTCGCCTGGACCTCTCCACCGGTTCGATCGTTCGGGTTGGGGCATCGACCATTTTCTCCCTTAACTCACAACAGTCCAACTCGAATGGGGCGTTATCCCAGCTAGAGCTTCAAGCCGGCAGGATTTGGATCGTCTTGAATGGAGGCAATATTGATGTCTCCACTCCTGGCGGTGTTGCCTCTGTGCGTGGTTCTTATATGTTCGTCTGGGTGGTACCCAATACAGCCACCACCACAGTCTGCTGCCTGGAAGGAGTCTGCCAGTACAGTAATGGGGGCGGAATTGTGAATTTGACATCCGGACAAAAAGTAATCACCTCTGATCCCAATACGCTCCCGACCATCCAAAAGATGGATCAATCGGATGTCCAACTCTGGTTGGATAACGTCCCGGAGGCAGGCTCCATTGTTCCGCAAGTCGAGTCCCTTATAGCAACCTCCACCCCAACTGAAAACTCCGTTGTTCCTACGGATACTCTTACCCCAACAATAACGCTAACTCCCACTAGTTCGATCCCGATGGTGAGTGTCTCAACGGACACCAACTGTCGGACCGGGCCTGACACGGTTTATGACATCCGTGGTATTTTAAGGGTTGGGGAGAATGCACAGGTGGTGGGTCGCAACTCTACCAGCGATTATTGGGTAATAATACTGCCATCCAATAATTCCATTATCTGTTGGGTCTGGGGAAATTATGCTACTGTAACGGGAAACACCTCTAATATCCCAATTGTCAACCCGCCTCCAACGCCGACGCCGACGATTACTCCAACCCCCACCGAGACGAATACACCGACGCCTACCATCACCGATACCCCCAGCCCGACGAATACCCAATACCTTGGATGAATGGATTAATGTCGAAGCAAATTAATGGATGAAATTTCAATGTCAATAGGAACCTCAGCATCTAAAATGCGGTTACCCTGCCAGCCTGTTTTGGGAGCGTACTGCCATGGAGCATAACCAATCCAGGGGCTCTTTCAGGCAGCGTTGGTTCATTATTGCCATTGCGTTTGTCCTGATCATCCTTGAAGTCCTTGGTAATTTCCCAAACGTTCCCAATCCATTTAACGAATTGGAATTGTCCACCTGGGATACCTTTTTCAAAATACGTGGACAACAAGCCCCGAATAATAATGTTGTGATCGTTTCCATTGATGATGCTTCTCTTAGCTGGGTGCACGAACCATGGCCATGGCGGCGCACCCAGCTCGCCGGGATCGTAAACTGGTTGTCCCAGGCAGGAGCAAAAGTGATCGGATTGGATATCTTCCTGTTCGATCCGTCTGCTAATCCGGCAGATGACCAGACCCTGGCGGATGCAATTGCGAAGGCAAATGCGGTTGTTTCTGTGAACCAGATCCATCCAACTGCAGAATTTAACGGGGTGACCAACGAACTCCCCTTGCCCGTTTTCCAGAAAGTGTTATCAGGTTTCGGGATTAGTGAGGTTTCCAGAGACCAGGATGCCATTACCAGGGGAGTGATCGGATACGAAAAGTTTAACGACAACGTCTATTACAACTGGGCGTTCGAACTAGCCCGGTTATTCCTGGGGGTTGCCCCTCCAGAAAATCCAAGTCCGTCCGGCTTTACCTTCAATAAAAAGATAGTCCCATTGAATAACAATAACCGATTGTTGATCAACTTTGGTGGTCCATCTGGTACCTATACGCATCAATATTCGGCTGCCTTTGTCCCTCTAGGAGATTACCCGCCGGATGTCTTTCGAAATAAAATCGTCCTGATCGGTTCCACCAGCCCGACTTTGCAGGACTCCTATCCTACGCCTTTTTCGTCGAATTCTCCCATGCCAGGCGTGGAAATTGTAGCCAACACCCTTTCGACTATCCTACAGGGCACTTATATCCAAAAAGCTGCTCCTTGGACGACCATTTTGTTGATTGTCCTGGCTGCGGTTGCAGCATGGTTCATTTCAAAAAATCCTCGCCCGACTGTCGCAATTGTAATTTTGGCGGCCGGACTCGTCGGGTACTTTTTGATTCAATTCGGGATTTTCGTCCAACTCCATTGGGAATTTGCGGTCGTCACCCCGGCAAGCATGCTGGCCTTGGGTGTAGTTATCCCGACGCTCGACCAGGCGGTTTCCCAGGAGCTCGAAAAGCGCAGGGTGCGTAATTTATTCAGCCGGTTCATCTCCCCTGAAATGGTTGCCCAATTGCTCGATACACAGAACATCGATTCGTTAAACAAGCGCGCAGAATTGACAATATTATTTTCCGACATTCGCGGTTTTACGACGATTTCTGAAAAACTCAAACCTGAAGAGGTGGTCTCTCTGCTGAATCCCTACCTGGCAGGAATGACCAAGGTGATCCACGAGCATGGGGGGACGGTGGATAAGTACGAAGGGGATGCCATTGTTGCCTTCTTTGGAGAACCTCTTCAGTATCCTGATCACGCCCGCCGGGCCGTTCTGGCAGCTCTGGAAATGCGCCGGGTCCTAAACGATATGAACCATGAATGGAAGAAAGAAGGCAAGTCAGAAGATGGGTTTGAAATGGGCATCGGGCTGAACACCGGACCAGTCTTTGTCGGCTTACTTGGCAGCGAACACCGTCTGAATTACACTATTATCGGAGACAATGCCAACCTGGCTGCTCGATTGCAGGACCAGACCAAGGAGTTTGGGTGGCCGATATTGATCAGTGAAAGCACCTATCTGCAGGTGAAGGATGAGTTTGATGCCGATTTTGCCGACTCGCGCCTGGTAAAGGGCAAGACGGAACCAGTTGGGATCTATAAATTAATTGGCCTTAAAGGCATACCGGAAAATGAACAGGTAAAACCACTTTTTTATTACCAACACAATAAAGTCAAGCCCCCAGAAATTCAAAATGGGTTGGTAGAATAATATTTGCATTATATTTCGATGCGGGATGAAAGGGTACCATGCCAGACTTCAAAAAAGCACGGGAGTACGCCATGGAAAGGTTAAGAACTGAGTTGTCGCCCAAACTTAAATACCATTGCATGGGCCACACCAAAAATGAAGTTGTTCCTGCCGCTGACAGATTATCCAGATCGGAAAATGTCACAGAAGAGGATCGCTTGTTACTATTAACAGCAGCCTATTTTCATGATTTGGGCTTTATACGCCAGCGCCAGGATCATGAAATGGTCAGTATCGAATTGGCTGAGCAGGCTTTGCCGGGTTTTGGATATTCGGAGGACCAGGTTGCTGTGATTCGAGGAATTATTCAGGTGACACACCTACCCCAGTCCCCCAATACTTTACTGGAGAGGATCATGGCAGATGCGGATATGGATGACCTTGGGAACGAACATTTTTGGAAAAGAAGTCGAGATTTGCGCCGCGAGCTTGAGAATTATGGGACCAGTGCGACTGATGAAGAATGGTATACCGAGCAACTGGTACTAATGAAATCGCACCATTATTTTACAGAATCGGAAAAAGCGTTACGTGAGAGTACCAAACAACAGCACATCCTAGAAGTGGAGCGCTTGTTGGAACAGTCTAAGCAAAAAGTTGATTCTAAGTAATTATGATGATTTGGCTGGAAACAATAATTAATATCTTAGGATGAAGGATAGATGCAACCATTAACAGTGCCCGGCAGGTTGGATTCTCTGCCAAAAATTGGCAAATATACCATGCTCGCAGCCGCAGACGCCGGGCTCGAAAAATCGCGCACGTACAAATTGCGCCTGGCAGTCGATGAGATCGCCACGAACATTATTAATTATGGTTACCAACAGGCCGGATTGAACGGAGATATCACGGTAAGTGCGGATTTGGACGACCATGCGCTGACAATTATGCTGGATGATGCTTCCGGGTATTTCGACCCAACCATGAAGCCTCCACCACCGCCAGAAGACTTCAGCAAGCCGCTGGAAGAGCGTGGTGTAGGTGGCTGGGGAGTATATCTGGCCCTGCAGAGCGTGGATCAATTTCATTATCACCGGCATGAAAATCATAACCATAATATCTTCGTTATGAATCGAGCAACACACGGAAATCTTCTGTTGATCGATTCATCAAAGGATGAATGCACGGACATTTCCGATTATCTGGTAAGCCTGGGCTATAGCGTTGCTTGTGTTAAAGACGCTCAGAGTGGCGTTGAGCAAATGCAGCGGCAAAAACCGGAGATGGTGTTGATCGACCTCCCCATGCGTGACAGAAACGCCGATGAATTTATAAAGGATTTGAAGGCAGATAATGCACTGCGAGGCATACCGATCATCGTTTTGGTTAGTTCCGATCAACTTTCCGACGCCGAAAAATGCATTTCTTCAGGTGCGGAAGATTACATTGTTCTTCCCTACAGTCAGGTAGTTTTAAAGGCGCGTTTGAGCGTCAACCTTGAACGACATCGCGTTCGCCTATCTGAACGGAACCTCACGGAAATGAATAATAACGATCGGGACGTGCAAATTGGACAGCAGATCCAACGCAGCTTCTTCCCGGAAACACTTCCGCAACTCCCTGGCTGGGAATTGGCTGCCCGGTTTGATCCGGCGCGCGAAGTGGCCGGGGATTTTTATGACTCGTTTCGTTTATCAGATGGTCATGTAAGCGTAATAATGGGGGATGTCTGCGACAAAGGGATAACTGCTGCCTTGTTCATGGCCCTATTCCGGAGTTTGCTGAGGGCTTTTTCCCAACAGGATCATTCAACAAGTGCCTCTGGCGAATTGATTGCAAATACACTTCGATTAACCAATGACTACATCCAAAATAACCATAACTCTGCCAATATGTTTGCAACGATCTTTTTTGGCATTTTAAAGCCTGATGCGGGCGAATTATTCTATGTGAACGCCGGTCAAGAAGCGCCATTAATCCTTAATCCAGGTGGAATAAAAGCCCGCTTGAAACCATCCGAGGTGGCCGTGGGAATGGCGGCAGATGCCCAGTATGAGGTTCATCAAACCCGGTTGGACCCGGGAGACACCTTGATGTTATTTACAGATGGCGTTTTCGGGGCAAAAAATCCTGCCGGGCAAGTATATGGTCGGGAAAGACTGCTCGATTTGATCACGAAATCCGATTTGACCCCTGCCAGTTTGTTAGGCACTATAGAAACGGATTTGCGTTCTTTCATCTCTGAGGCAACCCTCATCGATGACATCACTATGCTGGCAATAAGACGTTCAGCCTGATCGCGCTTAACAATATTTTCATAATTATAATAATTACTTATTCACAAAAAAACTCAAATAGTCGCGGCTTCCTAAAATGCCCTGAGCGATTTGGTTGTTACGTACTGCCTTCATCAAATCGGGAATATAATGAATGGATTGATTGCCTCCCAAGCTACTTAAGACTGAAATACTATCGCAAACCCTGAATTGGATAATACAATTCACCGACCCTAAAAACGATTCAAATCATGGCCCATTCTCTATCTGCTACTGCTCTTGCGCATCCAAATATTGCCTTAATTAAATATTGGGGTAACCGGGACGAGTTGCTTCGCCTGCCGGTAAATGGATCCATATCAATGAATTTGGCGGAGCTGGAAACCCGAACGAAAGTAACCTTTTCATCAGAATACCGTGTGGATTCGCTTAGCATCAATGGTCAGCCGGTGACAGGTACAGGTCTTCAGCGAGTCTCAGCCTTCATAGACCTGGTCCGGCGGATGGCCAGTATGGACTTGCCTGCACAGGTTACCAGTGCGAGTAATTTCCCAGGTGATGCCGGAATTGCCTCCTCTGCTGCGGCTTTCGCCGCCCTGGCGTTGGCCGCTTCTGCAGCTGCCGGACTAGCGCTAAGCTCCCAGGAACTCTCCCGCCTGGCCCGGCGTGGCTCTGGATCAGCGTGTCGCTCCGTTCCTTCCGGGTTTGTCGAGTGGCAGGTGGGAAATGGAGATGTCGACTCCTATGCGCTATCCATTGCGCCACCCACACACTGGGACCTGGTTGATTGTATAGCGATCGTTGCTGCCGGACCCAAAGCCACTGGCAGCACCCAGGGTCACGCTTTGGCAGGGACGAGTCCTTTACAGAAAGCCCGCGTTCTAGATGCTCCGCGGCGATTGCAGGAATGCCGGAATGCCATTTTGGAGCGTGATTTTGAAGCTTTTTCGAAAGTTGTTGAACTTGATTTCGGACATGATGCATGCCGTCATGATGACCTCTCAACCGCCCTTGTTCTACTGGCAGCCTGCGACGCTGTCCGTCTTGCAATTTGTCCGGCAAGTTCGTGCAGAGGGATTGCCTGCCTGCTATAGCATCGATGCGGGCCCAAATGTCCATGTAATTACCGATGCCTCTCATGCTGCCGAGTTATCCAGGCGGTTATCCGAACTCCCTAATATCCTGGATGTCCGCATGGCGGCTGTTGGAGGTCCGGTGCGATTAACGGAGGAATAGTCGGATCGAGCGAATGGGATTAATTTCCTGAAATTTCGGGCTGGGGTTTCTTACGGTTTATTAATACTACGCGAGTATCCTCCATTCGTAAAACGGATATAATCGATTTGAACGCCTCGCCGGAGGCATAATCGGTGTATCTCAAATGGGAATTGAGATATACCCTTCTATTTACTGTTAACGAGGTTTGAATGAATACGAGTTTGCTCGGTGGGATCACGTTTGTCGTGGTTTTCGCCGGAATCATCTTTTTACACGAGCTGGGTCACTTCATCGTCGCCCGACTGATGGGCATCGAAGTGGAAGAATTTGGCATTGGGTTCCCCCCGCGCGCCTTGAAATTGTTCAGTTGGAAAGGCACCGATTTCACTTTGAATTGGATCCCCCTTGGCGGTTTCAATAAGATCAAGGGCGAAGACGATCCCAATATCCCTGGAGGTATGGCTGCCGCCAATCCCTGGAAGCGTATTCCGGTATTATTAGCCGGGGTTGTCATGAATTTGCTTACGGCGGTGCTGGTTTACACCATTTTATTCAGCCAGATCGGTATTCCAGACACGCATAGTACAGTGGTGGCAGCGGTTGAGGCAGGTTCTCCAGCCGCAACCGCCGGTTTCCAGGTAAATGACGTGGTTGTGAGCGCCGGAGGCATCAAGATCGATGGCTACCAGCAATTGGTTACAATCACCCACAACTTTCTGGGCAAGCCGATGCCTGTCACCATCATTCGCGCTGGAGAAACAATCGATCTAACGGTTACCCCGCGTGCGGTTTTCCCATCCAACCAGGGACCAATGGGGATTGCCGTCGGACAGTTGATGGTGAAACCTGGCAATTGGTTTGATACCATCCCGGTGAGTTTCACCGCCGCCGGAAGTGATATCCAAAACCTGCTTTCCTTACCAGGACGGATGATCGCGGGCACCATTTCACCCCAGGAAGCCCAGATCGGCGGTCCGCGCACAATTTGGAATTTATTCCAACAATCTGTTTCCCGGGATGTTACGAGCCGCGAACCTTCCCCATCTGGAAAACCGCAGACGCCCACCAACTATACTCTGCTAATCATCATTTCCCTGACAATCACGGTCGGCGTAGCTAATCTACTACCCATCCCGGCCTTGGATGGCTGGCGGATTTTCACCACTATAATCGAGATCATCCTGCGCAGGCCTATTCCAGCCAAATATCAGGCTGCCATCAACAGCGTCGGTTTTCTGGTCTTGATCATTTTGCTGGGATTCTTCTATATAAAGGATTTGATCAATCCAATAACAATCACCCTGCCTTAAGAGGAGCAGCAGTTTTTTTATGGCCCAGAAACCAACCTTCCAGATAGTCCTGGACGCTCTCCTGGATACCAATATTCCATTTCCACCACGGTACCTGCATTCTTTCTCAGACATCCCGCCCGTGGATTTAGCAATGCTCATGAAAGCCTGGCCCCAAATATCAACTCGACGAAAACACACTCTGCTCGAAGACCTGGAAGAACTGGCCGAAACCGATACGCTGACCAGCTTCGACGACATGGCACGCCCATTGCTTACAGATTCTGACCCACAGGTCCGTATCCGTGCCATCCGCTTGCTTTGGGAAAATGAGGATGCTAAACTTGCTCCCATCTTCCTGAAAATGCTAAATGAAGATGTGGATCCTGAAGTCCGAGCCGCAGCAGCCAATGCCCTCGGGTTGTTCGTATATTTAGGCGAGTTGGAAAAAATCTCGGCAGATTTGTTGCACAGAATCGAAGACGACTTGCTCAAGGCTACCACGACCCCCAAAGATCTGGTGGTCCGACGGCGAGCGTTGGAATCTTTGGGATATTCCGGTCGCGCCGAAGTCTTTCCCCTGATCGAAGCTGCCTACCACGAGAAAAATCGCGATTGGGTGGTGAGTTCTCTATTCGCCATGGGCCGGTCAAGTGACGAACGCTGGAAAAAGCAGGTGCTTTCGAAACTTCGTGATTCCGATGAAGATATCCGCTCCGAAGCCATCCATGCGGCGGGAGAATTGGAGTTATCCTCTGCCCGGCCTACCTTGCTCGATTTACTGGAAGATGAAGAGGATCTGGAACTTCGACGTGAGCTGATCTGGTCGCTTTCGAAAATTGGCGGGGAAGGCGTACGCAACCGGCTGGAGGAGCTTCTCGAAGTTGAAACAGACGACGATGAAGCGGATTTTTTGGGAGAAGCCATGGATATCCTGGCTTTCACTGAAGACATGGGTAATTTCGACATATTCGATCTGGATCCCGATACCGACCTAGTCGAAGAAGAGTCGGATGAAGAAGATAACCTGGATATAGATTGAGACCCAATTAAGGGATATGGAAATAAACAGCCTCCCAAATGAACGCCTAAATTAAGGTATGCTTTTCCTTAACATCTTCTCCAATAACATCCTGCCGATCCTGATCCTCAGTTCTGCAGGGTTCGTTCTGGGTAAGCTTCTTAAAGTCGACCCACGCCCACTGGGTCAGGTCATTTTCTACATCCTCAGCCCTGTGCTGGTTTTCAACCTGCTCATCACGGATGACTTGCCCCTGACCACAATTGGCACAATGATGGGGTTCACTGCGGCCGGTACGCTATCGATTGCGCTGTTAGCTTTCCTGGTTGGGAAATTATTTCACCTTGAACGACGCACATTGATTGTCGTGGTATTGACCAGTATGGCGGTCAACAGTGGGAACTTCGGCTTGCCACTGGTGTCATTTGCCTTTGGACAAGCCGCCCTGGCCTACGCCAGTATCTACTTTGTCACCAGCACCATGATCTTCTACACAGTCGGGGTGACGGTTGCATCTCTCGGTCATCTCAACCTCAAACAAGCTCTGATTGGACTGTTGAAAGTCCCGGCGATATATGCTGGGATCCTGGCTGTCATCTTTGTCCAGACGGGTTTGGTCCTTCCTGAGATGGTCAATCGCACGCTTACGCTGGCGGCTGGAGGAGCAATTCCCGCCATGCTCATCCTGCTTGGGTTAGAATTACAACGGGTAGAATGGAGTCGCAACATGCGGGCCGTTGGTATCCCAGTTTTCATCCGGCTATGTATCGGTCCGTTGATGGGCTTGTTGATGAGCACTTTATTCGGTCTGCCGGTCCAGGCGCAACAAGCCGGGATTTCTGAAATGGGCGGTCCGACTGCAGTGATGACTACCGTCCTTGCAACTGAATATAATCTGGACTCCACCCTCGTGACCGCCATAGTCTTCGCAACCACGATCATCAGTCCAATCACCCTCACTGTTGTGTTATTTTTCTTGAGAAGGTAAAATGCAGCGTTTTCTTACCATTTCCAGCGTTTTTTTTTGTTCCTTAATACCTGCTCGAACCATGAAATTACGGACAGAGGCCAGTAAGTGTTGGGAAATGAAATGAGGGAAAACATGGAAGACACAAGCGAAACGGAACTCGATGAAATTGTTCGCATCCATATCTGGGTAACGGGTCGCGTCCAGGGGGTTGGCTTCCGCGCTTTTGTGCTGACAACCGGGACGTCGCTTGGACTGAGTGGGTGGGTCCACAATGTCGGCTACAATCAGGTGGAGGCAGTTGCGGAAGGCCCGCACTTACTTATCCAGCGTTTCATCGAGGCGGTTCGGTCAGGTCCGCGCCCATCCCGGGTGGATGAATCTCGACTTGAATGGGAAAAACCAACCGGAGAATTCAGATCTTTCGAGGTTCGATAATATAATGCCCGATAACCTCAAATCCGAACTAAGCCCGGATTTCTCATTCAGCCAATCCTCACTGCAGGATTACTTTGACTGCCAGCGACGTTTCCAATTACGCTACATCGAAAAACTTTCATGGCCGGCAGTTGAAACGGAACCGCTACTCGAAAACGAACGCCGTCAACGGGAGGGGCAGCTCTTCCATCGAATGGTGCAACAACATCTGGTTGGCATACCCGATCAAAAACTTGCCCGTCTGGCGAATTCTCCCGAATTATCCCGCTGGTGGGACAATTTCCTTGGCTATAATTTCTCTCAAGATGGTTACGCGAAATACCCAGAATTAACCCTGGTTGCTCCCCAGGGGTCTCACCACCTGTTGGCAAAATACGATTTGATCACTGTTTTGCCCGGCCAAAAGGCGATCATCTATGATTGGAAGACCTATCATAAACGTCCCAAGGACGAATGGATGGCCGTTCGCATGCAAACCCGTGTTTACCGGTCATTGCTGGTGCAGGCTGGCGCCTTTCTGAATGAGGGTGTCCCTTTCCAGCCGGGACAGATCGAAATGGTTTATTGGTATGCCGAGTTTCCGTCAGAACCGGCCCTTTTTCCTTACATTGATTCGCAATACAAACGCGATCGGGATGCCCTGGACAGTATGGTCGCAGAGATTGTCGATCAGCGCTTGTTTCCAATGACAGATGACGAGAAGAAATGTTCATATTGCCCATTTCGCTCGTATTGCGAAAGGGGAGAAAAAGCCGGGAGGCCAGACGATCAGCAGCCCGAATTGGAAGCAGAGTCGGAAGATTTTAACCTTAATTTCGAACAAATTGCTGAAATCGAATTTTAGTTTCATATGAAATGGATCGATCCTCCACCTATTGATGTCCCAGCCCCCTTTTCCGGTTATCACCCGCTCGTTTCCCGAGTATTGCGTCCGGCGCGGGTTCACTACTCCCAAAGCTGCTCATGCCTTTCTCGATCGACAGTTATATTCTCCTGCCGACCCTGGAGAATTACCCGGGCTCAGCACCATTGCCGACCGTCTCGTATTGGCTATCCAAGGTCGTCAACCTATCTGTGTTTGGGGTGACTTCGACGCGGATGGACAGACATCGACCACGATCCTTTACCAAACTTTGCAGGAATTAGGCGCCGATGTAACCTTCCATATCCCGGTAAGGGAACGTGAAAGTCACGGAGTCAATATCCCCTTGTTGGAAAAGATCATCGCAGAGGGAGCAAAGGTCATTCTCACCTGCGATACGGGCATCACTGCCCACGCTGCGGTGGAGTTTGCCAATTCACACGGTGTAGATATGTTGATCACCGACCACCATGATCTTTCCGAATCGCTTCCAAATGCTTTTGCACTGACCGATCCCAAACTTCTGCCGCAAGGGCATCCTCTCTTCACCCTTTCCGGATCCGGGGTTGCCTATAAACTCGCCGAAGAACTATATGCACGCTTCCCCCTATCCAAAGCGGATGTCACCCGTCACCTTGACCTGGCTGCCATCGGTCTGGTAGCCGATCTGGCTGCGCTCATCGGTGACGCCCGCTATCTGGTCCAATGCGGGTTGGAATCGCTCCGGCACACGCAACGACTCGGTCTGCAGACGATCATGGAAATGGCGGAATTAACCCCGCAGAACCTGACCGAGGAACATATCGGCTTTATCGTGGGTCCACGCTTGAACGCTTTGGGCCGCCTGGCGGATGCGCGTTCTGCCGTTGAATTATTGACCACCTCAGATCCTGTGCGTGCCCGGGTGCTGGCAACTCAACTAGAGGGTCTGAACACCCAGCGACAATTGCTTTGCAGTCAGGTGGCTCGCGCAGCCGAAGCGCAATTGGCAGCCGATCCTTCTCTGCTGGCCCAATCAGCCCTGGTACTCGATCATCCATCCTGGCCGGGCGGTGTGGTCGGCATCGTAGCCAGCCGGCTGGTGGAAAGGTATCATAAACCGGCCATCTTGTTTTCCACCCCGGTTGGAGAACCTGCGCACGGTTCGGCTCGTTCCGTGGAAGGATTGAATATCACGGCTGCCATCGCCGCTCAAAAAGATCTGCTGATCAATTTTGGGGGCCATCCAATGGCCGCGGGTCTCTCCCTGGAAGCAGATAACTTGCCTGAATTCCGCCGTCGACTGGTAAAAACGGTGAGTAGCATGTCCGGGGAGATCGAACGGGAAAGTATACTGGAGATCGACGCCTGGCTCGGACTGTCCGAAATCTCACTGGAACTGGTGGACGCCATTGAGTGTCTGGCCCCCTTTGGACCGGGTAACGAAAAGTTGACCCTTGCCACACGTGGGTTGACCTTGCAATCTGCAACGACCATTGGACGCAACAAAGAGCATTTAAAATTGACCGTAGCTGATCCTTCCGGGAATTCCCGGACCGTCCTATGGTGGAACGGTGGGGAAGCCCGGGAAACCTTGCCGACCCATTTTGATTTGGCGTACAGCGTGCGCGCCTCGGATTGGCGCGGTACCCCTCAAATCCAGTTGGAATTCATGGATATCCGGGCCACTGAAACCGATAAAATCACGCTTCCAAGCCGTCAGTTTGAGATCATTGATTATCGCAACGAACCGGACACTTTGCAAGTTCTCTCAACTCTTCCGCCACACCCCAATACCATGCTCTGGGCGGAAGGTGAAGCGAAACAGGCTGTCAATGGCCAGGATCGTCATGCGCTTTCTCCTGCTCCAGCGCTGGCTATCTGGACAATCCCTCCTTCTGCGCAGGAACTGCAAGCCGCCCTGGAAAAGGTCCATCCAGGCACGGTTTATCTCTTCGCAATCGGCCAACCTGAGCAGTCTCCGCAGGATTTCATAGCTCGCCTGGCTGGCCTGGTGAAATATGCCATTAATCGACGCGATGGCAGAATTAATTGGTCGGAATTGGAAACTGCCACTGCCCAACGCCTGAGCACAGTTCGTACCGGTCTGGCATGGCTGCAAGCCCAGGGTCAGGTGGAGCTAGAATCGCAGGAACAGGACGCCTTGCTCGTGCATTCGGGAAACGCACATCAGGACCCTTCCCGAGCTACCCAATTATTGTCGGAACTGCGCTTTTTGTTGGCAGAAACCGCAGCGTACCGCCTGCATTTTCAAAAAGCCGCCAAAGAATCACTTTTTGGGTTATCATGAAGGTTGTTAAGAATTTCTTGGAACCCTTTTTATTTTTCAAAACGAATATTTCATCCCTAGTTTTCTTTTACTATGTTTTAAAAATAGGTCACGATTGTCTTTCGAAGAACTTCCTCATACCGCTGATTGGGCGATGCGCGTTCGGGCTGCCAGCCTGCCGGAACTGTTCACCGAGTCTGCCCGTGGGATGAACGTTCTCTCGGGAGCACAGGCATCTTTAGGTCCCCGTTTGGAACGTTCCTTCACTACGACAGCTCCTGATCCAGAGAGTCTCCTGGTGGGTTTTTTGTCAGAGTTGATCTTTGCCAGCGAGCAGGAGCATCTTGTTTTCGATACCTTCGATATGCATCTTGAACCCCCGGAACTGCAGGTTAAAATGTCGGGCACACCACTCCATTCCATATATAAATCCATTAAGGCAATTACTATCGATCTCATTCCATATTTTCGCTGTCGAGCCGGCTGATCTCAGCAAAGTGGGCATGTGTCAACTCAATCAAAGCCTTAACTGTCAGGCGGATATTCAACCCGCGCTCCCCACCGCTCACATGGATTTCCTGCCTATCCTTGGCAGCCGAATCAACCAGTACC
Organism: uncultured Chloroflexia bacterium; assembly: GCA_963814135.1. Lineage (GTDB taxonomy): Bacteria > Chloroflexota > Anaerolineae > Anaerolineales > Villigracilaceae > UBA877. The sequence continues at coordinate 1,497,585 of CAWFBZ010000008.1, forward strand.
CGGAAACCTTTATTGATCAGCGCCAAGGGGGATATTCCGCCAGCTTGCAAACCGGTTAATTCTTCGGCTTCACGTTCGCTTGGCAGGTTAACCTTTTTCTCTTCAACTGCACTGGCGAGCAGCTTCAAATCCACCCGGTTGGGTCCTGGTATTACCGCCAGGATCGGTCTACCCCTGGTGCGGGTAACGACAATAGTCTTATAAACCACTTCCGGGCTTACGCCCAGTAATCGAGCAGTTTCGATTGCCCCGCGTTTCTCGGCGGGCAGATCGTATGCGCTGTACTGAACCTTCCTCGCATCCAACAGGCGGGTGATATTATTTGGCTTTGCCATAAGTCCTTCCGGCGCGATTATAATAGATTTCATGAAAGCCGCTTCTCCACTCAGCATATCCGAGCTCCTGGCACGCTTGCCAGAGTACTACACTCCCGCAGACCGTGAGTTGATTCAACGTGCCTATCGCGTCGCAGAAAAGGCTCATACTGGGCAGAAACGGGTCTCGGGTGAGCCTTATATAAACCATTTGCTGGCGGTAGCCGCAATCCTGGCCGACTACTCGATGCCGGCCGATGTGGTTGCGGCTGGTTTGCTGCACGATACGATCGAAGACACTACACTTAAGGCTGAAGATTTAAGCCGTGATTTCAGCGAGCCAGTTGTTTCACTGGTACAGGGGGTGACCAAGTTAACCCAGTTACCACGCGTATCCCGTGGTGAGCACAGTGAGGAGGTCCTTCAACCTGCCAATGTTGAAGAACAGCGGGTGGAAAATGAAACCGCCCTGCGTAATCGCAAGCGCGAACTCTCCATTGAAACCCTGCGGAAAACCTTCCTGGCCATGAATAGCGACGTCCGCGTGGTATTCATCAAACTGGCAGACCGGTTACACAATATGCGTACACTCGGCGCTTTTCCTGAAGCGAAGCGCCGCCGCATCGCCCAGGAAACTCTCGATATCTTTGCCCCCCTGGCAAACCGATTGGGTATCTGGCAGATAAAATGGGAACTTGAAGACCTGGGATTCCGCTACACCAACCCGGAAAAGTATAAGGAAATCGCCGAGCAATTGGCCGTCAGGCGTGAATCGCGGAGGGTGAGATCCAGAACATCATCGATGCCATCACAAAATTGCTCAAAGATGCCAATATCCAGGCGGAGTTATCCGGCCGTCCCAAGCACATCTATTCAATTTACAAAAAAATGGTCGAGAAGGGTAAATCCTTCGACCTGGTGCGGGACGTCCGTGGCGTCAGGCTGATCGTGCCCGACATAACCGCCTGTTATGCCGCCCTTGGAGTGATCCATACCCATTGGCGTCCTATCCCGAACGAGTTTGACGACTACATTGCCGCCCCCAAGGATAATTTCTACCAATCTCTCCACACTGCCGTCATTTATGATGATGGCCGCCCCGTGGAGGTCCAGATCCGTACGATGGACATGGACGAGAACGCCGAGTTCGGGATTGCCTCGCATTGGCGCTATAAAGAAGGCGGCACGCGGTGACAAGTATGATGAGCGTATTAACTGGCTGCGGCGCGTAATGGAGTGGCGCTCGGATGTGGATGATGCCCAGGAATTCGTGGACAGCATGAAGACGGATGTTTTCACAGACCGCGTCTATGTATTCACTCCCAACGGCGATATCATCGACCTGCCCTCGGGATCGACCCCGATCGATTTTGCTTACCACGTCCATACCAACGTAGGAAACCGCTGCCGAGGTGCCAAAGTCAACAACAAGCTGGTTCCGCTCGATTTCGAATTGCATACCGGGGAGCAGGTTGAGATCCTGACCGCCAAGCAGGGTGGTCCCAGCCGGGACTGGCTAAACCCGAGCCTTGGGCTGGTCCGAACCCAACGCGCCCGCTCCAAGATTTGGGCCTGGTTCAAGAAGCAGGACCAGGAGCAGAACATCACCCAGGGCAAGGAAATCCTCGTCCACGAGATCCAGCGTCTTGGCCTGCCCGAGTTGGATGACGACGGGCTGAAACGCCTGGCCGCCCAATTTGACCGCTCTCCCGAGGAGTTGTACGTTGCGCTCGGCTGCGGCGATTTTAACATCGCACGCGTGGTCAATAAACTCATGGAAACCAAGGGGACTGACGATGTGCTGGTGGTGGTACCGGCTTCGAGCGATACGGTTCCCAGTGAAGCCATCACGGTCCTCGGCTTGAAGGGCCTGTTGACCACCATGGCCAAGTGCTGCAACCCCACGCCCGGCGACGAGATCATCGGGTACATCACGCGTGGGTCATGGCGCCACCATCCATCGCCAGGACTGCCCGAATATGCTGAGAATCCAGGACCGGGAACGGCTGGTGAAAGTCTCCTGGGGCGAAAACGTACGGACTTACCCGGTGCCAATCCGCATCCGTGCTTATGACCGCCAGGGGCTGATGGGTGACATAACCACATTACTAAACAGCGAAAACGTAAATATGGTGGATGTGCAGGTCCGTATCAATAAGAATCTGGCGGATTTGCGTATTGTGATCGAAGTAAAAGATATTGCCCAATTAAGCCGGATGCTAGCGCGTATCGGAAAACCTCCCGAACGTTCTCGAAGCCCAGCGTCTACGGGGCGGATAAAATTCTGCGTTTTCCATTATCTTTCCAATGAAGCCTTCCCCACACCTATCCGCCATCCTACAAGCTGTTCTGGTAACTTTCCTTTGGTCCACCTCCTGGGTGCTGATCAGGATTGGGCTGCGCAGCAACCTGCCGCCGATCACATTTGCTGGGCTGCGGTATGTGCTGGCGGCGCTATGTCTGGCACCTTTTGTATTTCTAAAGCCCGAGTACCGCCTTTCCCTGAGTTGGATTAAAAGATCTGACTGGGTGCGTTTGATCCTTTTGGGCATCGTTTTTTACACCCTGGCACAAGGGGCGCAGTACGTCAGCCTGGCATACTTACCAACAGTTATGGTCAACTTGCTGCTTAACCTGACGCCAATATTCGTTGGGATATTTGCCATTTTTACTTTGAAAGAACCCCCCACCCCATTACAGTGGAGTGGAGTAGTCTTGGCTGCCATTGGGACAGGAATATACTTCCTGCCGTTCACAATCCAGAATGCCGCGTTGATTGGGCTGGTGGTGGCGCTATTAGGTATTCTGGCAAATGCAAGTGCTTCCTTGCAGGGTCGCCAGGCAAATCGGGACATGCCAATCCCGCCAGTGCTGATCACTTTTATCAGTATGAGCATTGGTGCTGCGCTGTTATTGGGCAGCGGATTAGCCTTCCAGGGATTGGGCAAACCAACTCTTTTGGATTGGAGCATCATCGCCTGGCTGGCGATCGTCAATACAGCCTTTGCATTTACGCTTTGGAACAATACTCTCCGTACTCTCACCGCAGTCGAGTCGAGCATTCTAAACAGCCTGATGATGCCTCAGATTGCGATCATGGCAGTGGTTTTCCTGGGTGAAACCTTATCCGGCAAAGAAATTGTTGGGTTGATCCTGGTCGGCATCGGGGTATTAGTGGTTCAAATCCAGCAGAAAAAGATCACGATCTGGAAAAAAAGAAAAAAGAATTTGGTGGCGGAGGATTAACTCTATTTTTTTGGGGGGTCTCATATCGATCCTCATAAATCAGTAATGAGTCCTTAATTTTATTGCGTATAATTCTGTCAATCAACCTTTGAGGACTCAAATATGAATAAAAAAATAATGCCGATCATCAGCGTTTTGCTGCTAGTGATGTTGGCGGGGGTATTTTTGGCGGCCTGCGGATCGGGCAGTACTCAGGCACCTGTGAGTTCCAGCAGTACCCCAGCTGATGGTCAATCGCTGCTACAAACGCGTTGCACGCAATGTCACTCGCTTAGCCGGGTCACCACTTCCCAACAAAATTCCACCCAATGGAAGGCGACTGTGGATAAAATGATCAGGAATGGTGCCGAACTCACTCCTCAGGAAGAACAAGTGTTAGTGAATTACCTGGCCCAAACTTACCCATAATAAGGAAACGCATTACTCGCGTTTATCTTCCCAAAGGGTTCCGATTGTGCTGGTCGCTCTCTCTAATTCTTTGGGATTTTTTGGTCGAGGACCCAACAACAATGTTTTACACGAATCCCAACCCGCGTTCTTTTAGTGAAACCCAACGGCCATGCCCGATCACCATGTGGTCCAGCACCTCCACGTCCAGCAATTTCCCCGCCTGGGTGATAGCCCGTGTGACAGTCACGTCATCCGGACTGGGGGTCGGATCGCCACTAGGGTGATTGTGGACCACGATCAAAGCGGGTGCGTTACGCCGGATGGCGGGTTTAAAGATTTCTCCCACGTGGATTTGTGATGAATTAACCGAACCTTTGTATATTTCGATGATCTCCAGCACCCGGTTGCGCGTATCAAGCAGGATGACGCGCAGGTGTTCCTGTTCAAGGGCAGACATTTCATACGATACCAACGCAGCCGCATCCGCCGGGCTGTTGATCATTGGCCGGTCTTCCGGAGATTCGAGCGATAGGCGGTGACCCAGTTCGAGCGCAGCCTTTATTTGGGCTGCCTTGGCTTCTCCAATCCCACGCTGGTTACACAACTCCTCGAATGGAACGCGATGCAAGCCGGAAATTCCTTTAAATTCCTTCAATAGTCGCATGCCCACCTGTACGGCATTTTCGCCCTGTACGCCTACCCTCAGCAGGATTGCCAGTAATTCTGATGTGGCCAGCGCCTGGGGTCCCAGGTGCGCCAGGCGCTCACGTGGGCGTTCTTCCGTGGCCAGGTCAGTAATCCGATAAACGGGTTGAGATAAATCATTCATTTCCTTCCCTCACGTTGAAATGTTTGTTCACAAGATTTCATATCCTTTGCATAAAATCAATGGGACTGAGGGACCTGTGAATCTAATTAACATGGAACAAGGTTCCTGATCAAATATACAACTAAAGTTTCGTTATCACAAGCGATTGGTCTTCCTCCATCATTTTGGTTTAGGTATTCTAAAATTTTTTGAATCTCGTGTAAATGATCTTTAACTAAATGAGGGAGGTTACTTGCAGCAGACCTGTCCACAGTCTGCTCACATCTCCTATTTCCCCACAATGCAACGCGAGATAGGATGCGAAATTTTCAAATCGAAGGCGCTTTGTGAAGATTGTCTCAGTGAAATGCTGGTGTTGACAGGAAATTCTAATTCTGATAACATATGTCAAATTTACAGAAAGAGGTAACCATGACAACGCTGATCCAAACTTCTACTGTTTCCATATCACCGACCGCCGCTGATATAGTCCGTGACTTGCTTAAGCAGCGAGAACTGGATGAGGGTTTTGGCTTGCGCATCTTCATCTCAGGTCAAGGATGCTCCGGGTTTGAGTATGGTATGGGGCTCGAGAATAAACCTGCTGATACAGATTTGACATTTGATTGTCAGGGATTGAAATTGATCGTCGATCAGGGTTCCATGCAATATATGAGTGGAGCCACGATAAATTATATCGACGATGAGCATGGCAAGGGTTTTATCGTGGATAATCCCAATGCGGCACCGGCATGTTCCTGCGGTGGGGAATGTGGATGTAATGAGAACTAAGAAAATATAAAAGAATGGGACCGGGATAGATTACCCCGGTCTTTTTTTTCCACAGAGGGGATATTACCGGTTCCCGCGTATAAACGAAATGATTGCCCCAAGGATCCCGATCAGAGCCAATATTAAAATCACAAGTCCGAATGGGATTTTTGTGGCGCTGCTGGAAGTTGGTGCAAATGTTGGGACTTTAATGGGAGCCGGTGCAGTAAACGTGGGTAAAGTGGTGGGTTGTTGTTGTACTCCGTAAGCCGCCACGTATGTCGGGTTTAACGTCGGGGTGGTGAGCGGAGCAGGCGTTGGAGGGGAAGGTAGTTTTGGCAGGCTGCCTGGGGAAATCGATACGAACGGTCCATAGACCCAGCCCACCCCTCCTGGAACTCCCAGATATTGGATTTCTATCCAAACCCCATCCTGGCTATAGCCAATGGCTGGAGCAGACGTTCCGGCCGCCATGATGCCGATACTATTGTAATTATAGGAGCTTGGGCCGGAATACACGTCGATAAAGAGCTGATCGGAATATACCGTGACAAAGGGTCCGGTTGGAGTTCCCGTCACTGTGGGAATTGAGCCGGTCGGCTGTTGGGCGTTCACGTTTGTTGCAGGGGAACTAAACATAACCATGACGGTTAGCAAACCGGATATTCCTGTTAAAAGGATGACCCTCATCCAGGGGAATTTACGCTTAATCTGCTGGGGCATTGGCTCTCTTGGGCAGATATACTTTCTCAACGTCGCCTGATCAGTGTCACAACCATCCCGATAACTCCGATCAACCCCAAACCAACCACCAGCCAGGCAATTATCGGACGGTTTGACGTCGCCCTGGCAGGATTTTCATAAGTTGGAACGACCAACGGTGGAGGAGCAGTAAAAGTCGGCAGACGTGTGGAAGTAGGTAATATCTGAAAGGCGGCTACAAATGTTGGGTTGGGGGTATCCGTTTCCAGGGGTGCCGGAGTGGGAGGAGGTTCAACAACCGGAAGCAGCGCTCCCGGAGAAAGCGAAACATTGGCGGCGTAGACCCAGGCGGTGCCACGTGGAGCGTCCGGAAAAGCAATTTCAATCCATTCTCCGGCAGGAGATCGTCCTATCGCGGTAGCTGTTCCTCCGACAGGGAGCGTGCCGATGACCGGATAATCAAACGAACTCGGTCCGGTCCTTACGTTGATAGGTTCGATGTAGATAACGGTTATATAGGATGTTCCTGGAGGAACCGGGGTGGGTGTAGCCGTTCCCGCTTGTTGAGCTATAACAGGATTCAAAACAGGGCTGAAGAACAGCAGGAAAATAAATATGAGAATCAGTGGAACCCAGATTCCGCCTCTGGAACTGCGCGCGTTTAGCAACTTGTTGGGGTATCCTTCGTAGATTAATTAATTCTTCCGGAATCGCTGAATCGATTAATTCAAACTCACATTCTGCAGCGATTCGGGAAAAGGTTGTCAGCCGATATTTGCCCACTCGGGCAAAACGATTATAATCTAAAACATTATGGACAGACGAGTATTTCACGGTAACATTACCCCCACTGATATTGCCCAGGCATTGGTTTCGGAATTTAACCAGGGCAACACGCATACCCAGTTAATCGGTGAAAATAATAATCTCACCGTCCAGATCGCCTCGTCTCAATGGGCTCGATCGGGTGGAAAAACCGCCCTTTCTATCAACATCCAGCAAGTTGAGGATGGGGTCATGATCCAGGTGGGTGAACAACAATGGCTGGGAGTTGCCGCCAGCTTGGGACAGACAGCCATCGCTACCCTGATCAACCCTCTGAACCTTCTGGGAAGGTTGGACGATATCGCACAGGATGTAAGCAATTTGCAGTTAACCGAAAAAACCTGGCAGGTTGTTGCCGAGGTGGTCAAGGCGGCCGGTGCCAGCCAACAATTATCGGAACAACTCTCGCGCGTGACCTGTGATTATTGCGGAGCCGCCAATCCAGTTGGAGAATCCACCTGCCTGGCATGCGGCGCCCTTCTTGGGGCCCAACAACCGAAGACGTGCGGCAAATGCGGGTATGTTTTGGTTCATGATGAAAAATTCTGTCCAAATTGTGGGCAACCGGTATAAAACCCTGAAATAGCTTTCCTCGTTTGCTTTCCCATTCCCGGAACACTAACTTGCAAATTCTCATCCTCCCACCTATAATAGTGCCGATATGGCAACCTTGGATGAGGTCGAAATCTCGTTTGCAATCCCTGCTCGAAGTCCATCTATTTAAATACCTGCCCGGTTACAAGGTTGAAGATGGTATTGCCCAGCAATTGGCCGTAGCTATGCACCGCCACTTGAAGGAAATTGCTGGTGCAACCTATGCCCCCAATCTTTATGTCATCGTTGCCCATCCATCCACCCTCGCCAGCTGGAATGGAGAGACTGGTCTTCTAAAAGAATTGGCGAACGCTCTCTACATTGCCGGACAGGAAGCTGAATTCCAGTTCCCAGCTATGCCAATCGTGACTACCAATGCAGATGAGGGGATGTCTCCAGATGATTTGCGCATTATGGTATCGTTCACCTCAGATAATATTGCCGAAACACTGGGAGTGCAAGAGAATAAATCGACCGAGAATGGATCTGAGACAATTCCATCCAATGCTTTTCTAATAATAGGCGGGACGCAAGTCATCCCGCTTAATCGTTCGGTTTTCAACATCGGTCGCAGGTTGGATAACCATATCGTAATTGACGATCCACGTGTATCCAGGGCGCATGCACAGTTGCGTATCATAAAGGATCGGTTTGTTCTCTTCGATCTAAATTCCAGTGGCGGGTCCTTTGTAAATGGTCAACGTATAAGCCAATCCGTACTTTATCCAGGAGATGTCATCAGTCTTGCCGGAGTTTCCATTATTTTCGGTCAGGACTTGCCAAATTGGCGTGGTTCGTTTGATGGGCACACTGTTCCAGGCACGTCCATCTCAGGGGAACGCCCAACTGCTGTGTTGGGGAAGGAAGACGAAATAAACGACAAATGAGCGGTCCGGTTGTATTAGCACTGCGCTTGTTATTAACGGTAAGCTTGTATGCCTTTTTGGCCTGGGCTTTCCTGACCCTCTGGCGTGAAATCAGGTTACAAAGTGTGCTACTGGCCACACGAAAAATACCCCCCATCAGCTTGAGCATCAGTAAAAATGATCAGGTTTCGGAAGTTCGCCGGTACATCCAGGCTGAGGTGACCATAGGGCGCGACCCGGCATGTGAATGCCCGGTTGAAGATGATTCAATTTCCGCACGTCATGCCCGGTTAAGTTATCATCATAACCAGTGGTGGCTGAAAGACTTGGACTCCACGAATGGGACTTTAATCAACACTGAGAAGCTGGCTTTTCCCACCGTTGTCATTTCAGGCGACGAATTCCGTTGTGGTAAAACCCTCTTTACCATATCCTTGGCGGGTGATATCCTGATGACACCGGCGAATAAAAATATCAAATAGTGAATATTGAAATTATCCCTTTTTGATTCATTTTAGGGTACATGCATTCCAAAGGATATCCAATGCGAGAAAAACTTGCGCTTGCAATAATTGGCGGTTCGGGTCTTTACAGCATGTCGGGTCTGATCGACACACAGGAAAACGACATCACAACACCTTTTGGGAAGCCCTCTGCACCGATCATTGTGGGTACCCTCGAAGGTCAGCGCGTGGCTTTCCTGGCAAGGCACGGCAAGGGACATCACCTCACGCCAACAGAAGTTCCTTACCAGGCCAATATCTACGCGCTTAAAGCGCTCGGCGCGGAACGGATTGTCAGTATTAACGCCTGCGGTTCCTTACGACAAGATTATGCTCCCGGGCACATTGTCATCCCAGACCAGCTTTTCGACAACACGCGTGAGCGCTCCCGGACGTTTTTCGGCGAGGGATTGGTCGCGCATGTCGGGGTTGCTGACCCATTTTGCCCGGATCTGTCAAGCTCCCTTGAAACTGCAGTGAAAGATACCGGCGCCACCGTCCATCGTGGAGGGACTTTTATCATTATTGAGGGACCACGCTTCTCTACCAGAGCAGAATCCAATCTGTATCGAAAGTGGGAAATGTCCCTGGTGGGTATGACGGCGATTCCTGAAGCTTTTCTGGCGCGAGAAGCTGAGATGTGCTATTCGATTATGGCTCACGTCACCGATTATGATGTCTGGCACGTGGATGAAGCGACCGTAACCGTTGACATGATCATAAAAACCCTAAACCAAAATACCCAGATCGCCCAACAGGCCATTCATAACTTGGTAAGAGGATTGTCTGAAACACGTCCCTGCTCATGTGATACCGCCTTATCTACGGCCCTTATCACAAATCCAGAGGATATTCCTCCCGAAACTCGCAAAAAACTGGATCTGCTGGTAAAAAAATACCTGAAATAAATCCCGGGTAACCCTTCTCAAGTTTCTCCATTTCCCTTGCATACTCGACCTATCACACTCTCCCGTGCTCAAATCCAGGGTCGCCTTTTAACTCTGGCGGGGATATTCCTTTTCCTGTATTCACTCCTGCTAACGCTGGCTCCGGCTGCGCGAGCTAGATCTTGGGCAGTTGATTATCGCTGGTCGCATTGGTTGGGATTTGCGGTTTGGGTGGTTATTTTTTATCTTGTCCACACTCAAACAAAGCGCCGAATCCCCGAAGCAGATCCTTACCTCCTGCCACTTGCAGCACTTTTGACAGGCTGGGGCATTCTTACGATATATCGCCTTGTTCCCACATACGGCTATCGCCAGACAGCCTGGCTATTGGTTTGCGGTTTGGTCCTGGTTTTCGGTTTGCGCATCTCGCCTGAATTGCGTTTCCTGCGCAGGTATAAATATTTATGGCTTACGGGTGGTTTGCTGATAACCGCACTGACCCTGGTCTTTGGCATCGATCCAGGCGGCGGTTATGAACATGCGTGGCTTGGTTGCTGCGGAGTTTATTTCCAGCCTTCCGAACCCTTAAAATTGCTCTTGATCGTCTATTTGGCCGCCTACCTGGCAGACCGGCTCCCGCTAAGTATGCGATTACTACCATTTATCGCCCCGACTGTGATCATCCTGGGGGTGGCTTTATTGTTGCTGGCAGTCCAACGTGATTTGGGAACTGCTTCCATTTTTATTTTCTTATACACCATCATCCTTTTCATTGCCTCCGGGAAGAAACGCATCCTTCTTTTCAGCCTGGGCGTATTGGTGTTGGCTGGTGTGGCCGGTTACTTCCTATTTGACGTGGTTAGATTGCGCGTGGACGCCTGGCTTAACCCCTGGCTCGACCCGTCCGGTCGGTCCTTCCAGATTGTACAATCTCTCATGGCCGTCGCCAATGGAGGCACATCCGGGCGCGGGCCAGGGCTCGGCAGCCCGGGATTGGTTCCCGTGGCAATATCCGATTTTATTTTCACTGCCATTGCCGAAGAGACCGGCCTGGTTGGTACGGTAGGATTGCTGGTAGTCATCGGCTTTTTCGCCGCCCGAGGTCTACGCGCAGCCTTACTGGCTCCGGATGGTTTTCGCCGCATCCTGGCAGCCGGACTGACAGCCTACATCGGTGCCCAGTCCATCCTCATCATCGGAGGGAATGTTCGCCTGCTGCCTCTTACCGGTGTAACCTTGCCGTTTGTCTCATACGGCGGTTCTTCCCTATTAACGTCCTTTCTGGCGCTGCTCATCCTTTTGTTCATCTCCAGTCAACCTGAAGACGAGCCTGCGCCGCTCCCATCTCCTCAACCATACCTGATACTGGCCGGATTGATCGGGTTGGGTTTGATCGCATTGTCCGTGGTAAATGCCTGGTGGGCAGTCTACCGGAGTTCCGATCTTCTGCTGCGTACCGATAATGTGCGACGTTCTATAGATGATCGTTATGTCAAACGTGGTAGTCTGGAAGATCGGAACGGGATTCCCATCGATCTTACGCAGGGAAATTCTGGTGATTTCACGCGAACCTACCTGTACCCGGACCTGGCTCCCGTTACCGGCTATACAAACCCGGTTTACGGACAATCTGGATTGGAAGCCACGCTGGATCCTTATTTACGTGGAATGCAGGGGAACCCGGCCAGCAGCATTTGGTGGGATCATCTGGTTTATGGGCAACCCCCGCCTGGCCTGGATGTCCGCCTTTCGATAGACCTCGAATTGCAAAAGCGAGCCGATGCACTGCTGATAAACCGCACCGGGGCGATTGTATTGCTGAATGCAGAAACGGGGGAGATTTTAGCCATAGCATCGCATCCTACCTTTGACCCAAATTTGCTCGACCAGCAGGCTACCGCTCTACTAAAAGATCCACAATCTCCCCTATTGGACCGCGCCACCCAGGAGTTGTATCCCGCCGGCGCTGAAATGGAATCCTGGCTACTGGGGATTGATCTTTCCCTTCAGCCAGGGACAAGCAATCTGAATCAATTTTATACAGCACTTGGGTTCTTTACCTCGCCTGATTTGCGTTTGCCGGTCGCTACCGCGGTGACATCCACGCAACCATTGCGCATCAGCCCTTTGCAGGCAGCTCTGGCTGCAGCCTCCGTGAGTTTCAACGGTCTTCGTCCTGCTCCGCGCCTTGCAATGGCGGTCAATACCAGTAGCCAGGGTTGGGTTGTTCTTCCGGCATTGAGCGATCCTCACCAGGTCATGTCGTCAACCTCGGCTGCTTCCGCCGCACAGGCACTCGCAGTAAAAAATCTGCCATTTTGGGAATGGAGTGGAACTGCCGCACAAGGCGAGAGAACCAACTCATGGTCACTGGCCGGCACCCTCCCCAACTGGCAGGGTACTCCGTTAGTTGCAGTGGTTATATTGGAGGATCCCAATCAACAGTGGGCTGCCTATATCGGAGAGCAATTGCTTGCATCGGCATTACAGCCGTGAGATAAATTTACTCCCAAATTCATTTCACTCGCGTGAAACGACGTTTGCCCACCTGGAGCACACCCGGGTGCGGAAATTCTGTTTCTGATTTATCCAACACCACTCCATCTAATTTAACCCCTTTTTGCTCGACCATACGTCGCCCTTCCGACTTACTATTAACCAGGTTCGCCTCAATAAGTACCTCCAGCACGGTTTGAGCGGGTTGCAGGCGATATTCCGGCATTTCGTCGGGTAAGTCTTTTTTCTGGAATAATTGCACAAACGCATGCTCGGCTTCCAGTGCTGCAGTTTCCCCATAGAAAATGGAGGCAATCTCGCGCGCCAGGCGCATCTTGGCATCGCGTGGATGCAGCTTGCCAGACAGTAATTCATTTTCCATGCTCTCGATCGCTGCCGGCAGCCAGCGTGTGACCAGGCGCGCATATTTACTCATCGCCATGTCCGGAAGGCTCATGACCTTGCCATACATATCTTCGGCTGTTGTGTTGATCGGGATCACATTTCCGGTTGATTTGGACATGCGCTGCACGCCGTCTGTCCCAGGCAGGATGCCGCAGATCACTCCTACCAGGGGTTTTTGGCCAAGGGCCTCCTGCAATTTGCGCCCTGCGACAATGATGTTGAACAACTGGTCTGTACCGCCTACCTGGACGTCTGTGTGCATGGTAACCGCATCGTACCCCTGCATCAAGGCATAAAACGTCTCATGGATGAAAATGGGTTCTCCAGCTTCCATCCGCTTGGAAAAATTCTCTCGAGCCAGGAACTGTTGGACGGTGAAATTCTGTCCCAACCGGATCATATCAAGCAGGGATAACTCAGACAGCCATTCGCCATTGTAGCGAATTATCGTTTTCTTCTGGTCGAGCACGCGGAAAGCCTGTTCGGCATATGTTTCGGCATTATGCGCAACCTGCTCTTCGGTTAAAACCGGCCGGGCTTTATTCTTATCCGACGGATCTCCAACCAGCGCCGTGTAGCTACCGATAAGGAAGGTGACTTCATGACCCAGATCCTGGAATTGGCGCAACTTGCGCATACTGATCGTATGACCGAGATGCAGATCGGTCGAAGTGGGATCATAGCCACAATACACACGTAATGGCCGCTGTTCCTTTTCTGCCTCAATTAGCCGCTGCTGCAATTCGGTAGTCATGGCTTTTTTAAGATCTTCATCGCCATATTCCGTACCTTGCATCAACAAGGCAACTTGCTCATCAATATTCATAATAGCCTCCACATGTGTAGGGTATTAACCAGTTCCGATAATTTATTGGTGGATCATAACTTTGGATGGAAGTGTGGCTCCATAAAATAAAAACGCGCCTGCTGCGGCAGGCGCGATCTCCCCACCCGCAACGGCGTTTAAAGGTGGGGATAGTAGTAATGTGAGGTCGGACGGAAAATCATAACGGCGCAATTATACAACAATTCTCTAACATGGCAATATAAAAATTATGATTCTGGTCAATCAAATTAAGTCAATATTCCCGCACACCGCCTCCTTCGATTTGTTATAATAACCAACTCGTAATAACTATTAAAGGAAAAAACATGCAACCAACAAACGATACATCCATACCGGTAAATTTTATCATTGAAGCTGTTGCCAAAGACCTTAAGAATGGTCGCTTCAATTATGTGCGTACCCGTTTGCCCCCAGAACCGAATGGATACCTTCACATCGGCCATGTCAAGGCCTTCTTGATCGATTACAACACAGCCAAAGCCTTCAATGGTGAATTGATTTTGCGCTTTGACGATACCAATCCGACCAAGGAAGAGACCGAATTTGTGGATGCCATCGAAGAGGACGCGCGTTGGCTGGGCATTGAATGGGTCAAGGTAACCTTCGCATCGGATTACTTCGATCGTCTGTATGAATGGGCCACTCGCCTTATCAAGAAAGGATTAGCCTATGTTGACGATCAAACCCCCGAGGAAATGAGTGCGAATCGTGGTACCTTACCGCGCGGCACAAAGTGGAGTGATAACGAATCAGCGTTGAAACCGGGTATCGAGTCACCTTTTCGCAACCGTTCTGTGGAGGAGAACCTCGATTTGTTGGAACGCATGAAAAACGGCGAGTTCCCGGAGGGCAGCCGGGTCTTCCGCGCCAAGATCGATATGTCTCACCCCAATCTGGTAATGCGCGACCCGGTCATGTATCGCATTATGCATGCCACCCATCACCGGACCGGGAATAAATGGTGTATTTATCCAATGTACGACTGGTCCCATGGTCAGAATGATTCCATGGAGGGGATTACACATTCGTTATGCTCGCAGGAATATATCATTCACCGCCCGCTTTACGAATGGTTCCTGGAACAACTTGGTGAATTTCAAACACGCCAAATCGAGTTCTCCCGCCTTAATCTGACGTATGCCATGATGAGCAAGCGCAAACTGCGCAAACTCGTCGAGAATGGTGTGGTTAGCGGTTGGGACGATCCGCGCCTGACCACGTTACGCGGCCTGCGCAGGCGCGGTGTCAACCCGGAAGCCATCCAGGATTTTATTGCTTCGGTAGGGGAAACCAAAAACGATAGCTGGGTCGATATGAGTCTGCTGGATTCATTCATAAGAGATGACCTGAACCGGCATTCGCCTCGTCGAATGGCCATCCTGCATCCATTGAAACTGGTGATCGACAATTATCCGGGCGATCAGATGGATGAGATGGGCGCGATAAATAATCCCGAGGATGAGGCTGCCGGAACGCGCAAAGTGCCATTCTCCAAAATCTTGTATATCGAACAGGACGATTTTCGAGAAACGCCTCCCCCTAAATATTTCCGGCTGTATCCGGGGAACGAGATCCGCTTGCGCTATGCCTACCTTATCAAATGCACTGGCGTTATTCGAGACCCTGTCACCGGTGAAGTGAGTGAGGTCCACTGCACATATGACCCGGCTACCCGGGGCGGGGATACCCCGGATGGACGTAAGGTAAAATCGACCATCCACTGGGTTTCTGCTCGTCATGCCATTCAGGCGGATGTACGCATGTACGAGCGACTCTTCACTGCCGAGAACCCGGATGAAGGGGAAGACGTGAATCTGGTCATCAATCCAAATTCCCTCGAAGTTTTGAAGAATTGTTACCTGGAACCCTCTTTGGCTCAAGCTAATCCAGGCGATAAATTCCAGTTCGAGCGCACCGGTTATTTCTGCTTGGACCCTGATTCCACACCTGAAAAACTTGTGTTCAACCGGACTGTCACTTTAAAGGATAGCTGGGCGAAGATTGAGAAGAAAACAGAGAAATCGAATGCAGCATAACCTTCGGCTCGCCAATGTGGACCTAAAATTTTACTGATTCTTACCAAGCCGTTCAAACATGCTCATTACCAACCACTTACTCGCATCCCTGGCTGCCATCGCCGCCGGGATGATCAATGCACTGGCGGGTGGCGGTACGCTTATCACCTTCCCGGTCTTGCTTGCGATTGGCCTCCCTGCAGTCACAGCGAACGTCACGAATACCCTGGCGCTCTGGCCGGGATCTCTCGGAGGAACAATTGCCCAGGCAAGCGATTTGAGAGGCCAGGGCAGACGCCTCTGGATTTCCCTGCCTCTCGCCGTCATGGGCGGATTAATTGGCGGGTTGTTGCTTTTGCGCACCACTGACAAGGTTTTTTCTAACCTTGTGCCTTTTCTGATATTACTGGCCGCTGGTCTTCTGGCGCTGCAAAACCCATTGCGAGGCTGGCTGGCGCGCCGTCAAGAACATCAAACTACAAAACCTATCCGGGAAGCATGGATCATCCTGCCGGTATTTCTTGGTGCCATTTACGGCGGCTATTTCGGCGCTGGTCTGGGAATCATCCTGTTGACCACCCTGGGGTTTTTATTGAACGACAACCTGACGCGCTTGAACGCCTTGAAACAAGCCATATCATTTACCGCAAACTTCACTGCCGCTTTGCTTTTTCTATTCTCGGGGAAGGTGGTCTGGAGCGTGGCTCTGGTGATGATGGTCGGAGCGTTGTTGGGAGGTTCGTTGGGTGGACGATTGGCGGGAAAAGTAAAGCCCAATACATTGCGCTGGATCGTCGTTGCAATTGGTTTTGTTGTTGGAATAATTTACCTGGTCAAAACCTACTTCATTACCTGAGTGCATCTACCAGGGCAAGCCACATAAATCAATTTGCCCGTCTGGCCAATCCCTCTTATCTACAGGCAGCACCATGACGCAATAATCGAGGCTGGTTTTTCCATCCGGCTGGTCAATAGTTACGGAATGTGCTACTTCTTTCCATCCGGCTTTTTGATAATGAGAGACCATTTCATCTGTGGTTACCATCAACCCAAAATCCACAGCCAGTGGATCCTGCAAAAATTCTTGCGCTACTTGCAACGCTGCGCTGGCATAACCTCGCTGGCGCCATTCCACTTTGGTGGCGATATTTCCAATCCCGCCCAGTTTCACAAGTTGTTTTCCAACTCTTGCCATCCGCTCAATAATATGGATGTTGCTTACCATCTCTTCATCTTCCCAGACCATGATCGCCCAATCCGGGCGGGACCATTTTGTACCGATCAGATATGCATATAAAGAGCTGGTTACCACGCAGTCCTGTCGGGACTTCTCAAGAGTGCTCCATTGTTCTGCTGATTTAGTCTCGATTCTCATTTTATCTTTCTATCTTTGCACGGGGAAAGCGGTTTTGGAAAATCTATTTTTTCGCCGGTTGTGAATTTCTTTTTTAAGAATTTACTGGTATGAAGAAAAAAGAGTTTTGAAAGTTTGTATACCTGGTTGCATGATGAGGATAGGCACGCGTAACTGGAAATTAAGAGTAAAGTAATTTCATAAATATTTTGAGATTGATTTATATCCTGACGAATTGGAATTGAACCAGTTTGAATTGGTGTTTAGAAAAATGTTACTGGTTCGATCGATCAAGCACGTCAATCGCACGCATCAAGCGCCGCAATACCTTTTCCTTCCCCACGATTTCCATGCTCTCAAAAAGCGGCGGGCTGACGGTTTGCCCCGTCACGGCTACGCGCAGTATCCCGAATACCTGGCCAGTGCTTAACCCAAGTTGCTCAACGAGGCTGCGCATGGGAGGTTCGGCAGTGGAGTGAGTTAATATATCCAATCCTGCCAGGATTTGGTAGGATTTGCGGGCAACTTCTGCAGATTCCTTTGAGCTTAGTTTCTTTGCCGTCAGTTCTTCCGCCTTCGGAGCAACCTCTTCCTTAAAAAACCATGCAGCGAAGGGAATGCAGTCGTCCAAGGTGACCAGGCGTTCCCGGATAATCGGTACGATCTGCAAGAGCTTGGAATCATCCACGGTCAGGTTCTCGCGCAGGAAGTAGGGTTTAATACGGGCAGCCAGGTCCTCTGTTTTCAGCTGACGAATATGCGTGGCATTAAAATGATCGAGCTTGGCAAAATTGACCGCCGCTGGAGAAGGCGTCAGGTTATGAATGTCAAAGCGTTCGACCATTTCTTCCAGGGACATCACATCGTCTTCAGAGACCCCCCAACCCATCAGCACGATCCAATTTAATACCCCTTCGGGAATATAACCGAGATCTCTCAAGTCGGAAACGAAGACCGAATGTCCGTCTTTTATCGCCTCCGCCTCTTCTCGCTTACTCAATTTCCCTTTACCGCTTGGTTTCAGGAAGATGGAAAGGTGAACAAAAACCGGCTCATCCCATCCAAATGCACGCAAAATATGTGTGTGCAAGGCTAGTGATGGCAGCCACTCCGAACCGCGGATGACATGGGTGATTCCCATCAAGTGATCGTCCACCATGGCTGCCAGGTGGTAGGTCGGTAATCCATCAGACTTGAGCAGTACAGAGTCATCCAGAGCCGAATTCTCGGTCGTTATGGAACCGCGCAGCAAATCGGTGGCAGTGATAGAACCTTGTTTAGGCATCTTGAAGCGGATGACGTGAGACTCCCCACTCATGGCGCGCCGGCGGGCTTCGTCAGGATCCAGCGAGAGGCAGGTGCCGTCGTAGCGCGGATTCTGTTTATTCTTCATCTGCTCCTGGCGTACCATGGACAGTCTTTCCGGCGTACAGAAACACGGAAAGGCATGCTCCGCTTCGACCAGTTTCCAGGCATATTCCTTGTAAATCTCCCGCCGTTCGGTCTGGCGGTATGGTCCATCTGGCCCACCGATATCCGGACCTTCATCGTAATCGATTCCCAACCAGCGCATTCCATCGATCAATTCCTCTTCCGAACCAGGGACAAAGCGTTTCTGATCGGTATCTTCGATCCTAAGAATGAAGGTCCCGCCGGTGTGACGCGCCAGAAGATAGGGATATAGTGCAGTCCGGGCAGATCCGAGGTGCATACGGCCGGTCGGAGATGGGGCAAAACGTGTGCGAACGGGTTTCATGATCAAAAAATAAACTCCGGATTAATTGATTGGTTTATGCCGTAAAACAACGCTTTCCACCAGTCCAATCCCCAGCATTAACGAAATCAATCCACTTCCGCCATAACTGATGAACGGCAGAGGAACACCTGTCACAGGGATCAAGTTCAGGTTCACGGCGATGTTGACCACCGCCTGGAAAAAGATCAGGATTGCGACCCCATAAGCAATCATGGACCCGAAGGGATCGCGCGCCAGTCTGGCTGCTCGCAGGCAGCGATAAATGATGAAACCCAACAGGATCAAGACGAACAATGCTCCAACCAGGCCTAATTCTTCTCCAATCACGGAGAAAATAAAGTCATTATGACGCACTTTCATAAATCGCAATTGGGTTTGCGTTCCATGTCCATAACCCTTGCCGACCCAGCCACCCGAACCCAAGGCCGCCAAAGCTTGCAGCACGTTATAGGTTGCGCCGTAGCTGGCGTTGGCTGGTGGAAATATGAAGGTGGTAATACGGTCCCGCTGGTAAGGTTGCAAAAAGAAAGCAAAGGCGATCCCGGCTAACATCACCACCACCAACAGCAGAATTCCAGCCTGTTTCAATTGCAATCCGGCTACCCAGGCCATGGCAGCCCATAGAACCATTACGACGATCACGTTGCTGAGGTTGGGTTGAATGAATATCAACCCGGCAATGCCAATGGCGATCAATAAGCTTTTAAACAGCCAGGCCCAGCTTCGATTGGTCTCAATATTTTTATCAAAAAAATTTGCCAATGCCAGAATTACCACAATTTTCGCTAACTCGGTCGGTTGGATGGATACCAGACCGGTCTCGATCCAACGCGTCGCGCCGAAACGAGCCGCACCTACGATAAACAACGCCAGCAGGAAAATCACGATGACCAGGTACATCGGCACGATCGCCCCCGACCAGATGCGATAATCGATTGCTGCCGCCAGGATGATGACTACGAAACCGATGCCCCCGAAGATCATCTGTCTCGGAACCAGGCCCGCCAGGTTTTCGTTTCCGGCGATCGCCGAACGGATCATGGTAACCCCAAATACAAGTGCGATAATGACCGCCCCCAACAGCCAGAAGTCGAATTGCCGCCAAAAATTGCTACGTAACATGGATTGTGGATCTTATCGCGTTTACTCCGCGATCAGCGAGCCCGTCTGCGAATGGCGCTTTTTAATGGGATATCGGCTACCAGGCGCTGTTCCCGCCCTTCCTGGGCCATGTTGATATGAACCGCGGTTGGATCGATCTCGATGTAACGAGAAATGGTCGCGATCAGGTCGTCTTTTAGGGATTCGAGTTGTGCAGGCGTCAAGTCGGTCCGGTCGTGGATCAAAACCAATTGCAATCGCTCTTTGGCATTGTTGGCGCTTGATTTTCGTCCAAATAAAAAGGACATAATTACTTCCTTCCCAGAAGACGCTGGAACACGTTTTGCTGTTCGAGATCCAGGAATGGTATTTTTTCACCCATCAATCTCCGGGCAATATTCTGGAATGCCTGCCCGGCCTTATTTTTCCCGTCCAATGCCAGTGGCTGACCCTTGTTAGACGCCACGATGACATTTTCATCTTCAGGAATGATTCCGATCAAATCGATGGCCAAAAGGTCGATTACATCCTCAACCGATAGCATATCGCCGCGCCGCACCATGGCAGGGTTCAGGCGATTAATGACCAATAAGGCAGGTCCTTTACCTTCCGCCTCCAAAAGTCCGATTACCCGGTCTGCATCTCGCACGGCAGATATTTCCGGGTTGGTAAGAACCAGAACGCTATTCGCCGGAGCAATCGCATTCTTAAAGCCGCGTTCAATTCCGGCTGGTGAATCAATTATGATCCAATCTACTTCCGGGCTGAGTTCTTCGCACAGCCGGACCATATCGCTTGGTGACACGGCGGATTTATCGCGCGTTTGTGCGGCCGGGATCAGGTAGAGCTCGGAAAGTCGTTTATCCCGGATCATGGCTTGTCGCAAACGACAACGTCCCTCGATTACATCCACCAGGTCGTAAACGATGCGGTTTTCCAGGCCCAGGACTACGTCCAGGTTTCGCAGGCCGATATCACCATCGATACAGGTGACTTTTTGGCCGCGCAAAGCTAATGCAACGGCGATATTCGCCACCGTTGTGGTTTTGCCGACTCCGCCCTTACCAGAAGCTACTGTTATCACTCTTGCGGTCATTTTACCGTCCTGTACTTTCGCGCCAGGGCTCAGCTTCCAGTTGCCCATCGTGCAAGTGAGCAATTTCAGGGTGGCTTTTGCCTTGTTTTTTCGGAGACACAGCTATCTCTCCAGCAATTCTGAGTTGTGTGGGCGCCAGTTCGAGGGCGCAAACAACCGCACTTTCATCTCCTTGTGCCCCGGCATGTACTACGCCACGCAATCTGCCCCAAACGATCACGCTACCGCCGGCAATAATTTCTGCGCCAGAATTGACATCTCCCATAACAACAACATTCCCATCGTAAGTGACCTTTCCTCCTGAACGCAGTGGTCCTTTAACCCACATCGCTGCGCCTTCCGGTAATCGCTCGGTTTCTTCCTTTATTTCAGCCGGACGTGGTTTTACCAGGCGTGTGGCAAATCCAAGGTTTTGGGCAGTCCGCTCAGTCAGCTTGGATTCGCTCAAAACTGCCCAAAGAGAAATCCCACGCTCCGATAATTGGTCGCGCAATTTGGAGAGATCTGCTACACGCAACTCTTGTGAACCGACATCCAGGGCCACTTTGCCCCCCTGAAAGAATGCCGAACGTGCCTCGATCGCATCGATAAAAGCCGACACCAGGTCTGGCCAGGCAGCCCCACTTAGGGTAATCAGCAAACCGTCCCGGATGCCTTTTATGTGGATTAAGGAGGTCGTCTCGCCCATCATTTAGGAGAATTATAACCCGATTATCGGTTTAGCTGTTTAAGCCGATGTGCACCAGGATATCTCCACCTCCATTACCGATAAAGGTCATGATGATTCCAACTATTATAAAGATGGATCCTACCACCTGGTTCAAGGCTTTTTCTGATATCCGGTTGGCAACCTTGGTAAAGAATATCCCCGATGCCATGGCGGCCAATCCGATTACGATACCCTCCACCCAGGGGATATGCCCATGGATGGAATACCCGATTACGCCGGAGGTCGCCGTAATTGCCATAATTGCAGTCGCCGTTCCGAGTGCCGTGTGCAAGGGAAAATCCAGTACATATACCAGCACGAGCAGGATGGTCACGCCACCCCCGGCACCAAACAGGCCTGTCATCAACCCAATTCCCAATCCGATCGCGACGGTAAGTAAAATTTTCTTTACCACGTTGCTGGAACGCAGAAACGATAGGGATATTTTCTTTTCGGTAAGGGCGCGTAACCAGAAAATCAGTCCGGTAATGATCACAAAAATGCTAAACCCGCCGGTCAACCCTTCCTGGGGAATCTGATTGGCGAGGTGCGATCCAATTTGGGCACCAATTATGGCTCCAGCGGCCAGCCACGCTCCGGAACGGATGTCCACTCGATCATATCTGTAATAATGATAGGCAACATTGAGTGATGCGATTACGTCCACTAACAGGCTGATCCCGATCGCCTGATGGATGGTATATCCCAGTATCAAAACCAGCAGGGGAACTACGATCATCACACCGCTTCCCGCGCTCATGGCGGTGATGGTACCAGTCAACAGACCAATCCCTAACAAAATTAAGGTTTTCACAACCATCTATGGATAAACACCCTTCGAGAATTTTATTGGGGCAATACTGCTGGCTCCCGAAAAACCTGATCATGGGCAGATACTTATAAAATCCTCCACGCCACAATAGGCTGGATTGTAATCCTTAAGTTGTAGAAAAGGTTGAATTCTCATGAAAATAAGATTAACGCAATTTCTCCTGTTTGGGTTGCCATCGGTGGTAACATTATCAGCAGAAAACCCAGCTGTAATTTCCATCCTGGGAGTTTATTGTTTTTCGAATAGACGGAGCAAATTATGCCACCTGACGATTCAGAGAAATTCATCCAGGGATTACAACGAGCCTGGTTGGCCGAACAGTCCAGCCTGCGGATTTATCGGGATCTGGCCAGACATGAAAAAAACCCATCCCGAAAGAAGGTTTTGCTCAAGCTCGCTGAGAACGAACAGGAACACGCCGACCGCTGGGCAAGGCGTCTACACGAATTGGGGGCTGCCACCCCGGCCGACCGGCAGTCATTACGACAACTCCTTTGGCGCTGGGTGCTTGTGCAAAGCGGAACCGATAACGCCTTAAAACAGATTGAAAACGCCGAAGATAAGGATGAAGAACAGTATGCCCGATTATTGAATTTTGCACCCACTTCAGCCGACAATCAGGCGATTCAATCGGTTCGGGAAGATGAACAGGGACACAGCCGCCTGATGCACAAAGCCGGCACGACGGCCGATTCAGATATCAATCCACAAACCCGGCTGGATCAGATCCTGCACCGCGAGTCCTGGCATAAGCATGGGGGTGGGTGGATCGGTCAGGCCATTTACGGGGCGAATGACGGGTTGGGTTCCGTTTTTGGGATTGTCTCCGGTGTAGCCGGTGCGACTGCCGGCGGTTCGGCTGTTCTGGTAGCCGGTCTGGCGGGAATGTTGGCCTCCGCTCTTTCGATGGGTTCGGGAGCTTACCTGGCCAGTAAGGCTGAAAGAGAAGTGAACCAGGCTGAGATCGACCGTGAAAAGAGAGAACTGGAAATGCATCCGGATGAGGAAATGGAGGAACTCTCGCTATTCTACCAACTCAAGGGAGTGCCTGAAGATGAAGCCAATATACTGGCGGAACGCCTGGTCGCCCAACCCGAACAAGCCTTACGGACCCTGACAAGTGAAGAATTGGGGTTAACCGAGCAGGCCCTCTCCAATCCTTGGGTGGAAGCCATCTCGGCCACCATTTCGACCGCTCTGGGCGCCTTCATACCGATCATCCCCTTTTTCTTTTGGCGAGGTTACCCTGCCATCATCGCCTCGTTTGTGATCAGCACCCTGGCACACTTTTCGATTGGCGCAGCCAAGACGATCGTCACCGGCCTGAGCCCCTGGAAAAGCGGTTTGGAAATGACCCTGGTGGGACTCGGGGAAGCCCTGATCACCTATCTGCTTGGCATCCTGGTTAGCCCAATTGTGAGTTAACTCATCAGATACCCGCGAATGAGAGGATCAAGTCGGTCAGGAAAGCGAAAAGAAAACCAGCCAGGATGCCCCACCCGGCCGAAAGGCGGGTATCTGGCGGACGGGTAAGGTGAAACAGTTCTCCAAGTATATATATGAGGGCGCCTGCCGCTAATGCTAAGAATAGGATCGACATGGCGTCTGAAACGAAGAATGTTCCGATCAAGGTGCCCAGGAAAGTCGGCCCTCCGCCGATCAAACCGGCCAGGCCCAGAAATTTCCAGGACGGTAGGTCCTGTCCCATCAAGGGCCCGACGATCCCAAAACCCTCGGTTGCATTGTGCAATCCAAACCCAATGATAAGCAGGACCGCAAACCCGATCTCGCCTCGTCCGGCGGATTGCCCGATGGCCAACCCTTCCGAAAAATTATGCAACCCGATTCCCGTGGCGATCATCAAAGCCAGTCGCGTTGGTAGCGTGGACTTTTTCATTATCGAAGGTGCCTTGATAAAACGTTGCTCGAAAAAAATCAATCCGATCAAGCCAATGCTAAAACCAATGATGAAAATCCCCAGGAATAAGGCGAACTGGAGATAATTTCTGGCTTTCAACACCGACTCGATTGGTTCCGATAGTTGTTTGAAAATATCGTAGAAAAGAAATAGTAGGATACCTGTTGAACTCATCGAGAGAAAGGCGCGTAACTGCGCATTCATTCCTTTGATCCTGCCCGCAGGTAATCCCAGGTAAATGGTGAACCCGGCGATCGCGCCAAGGATAACAATTTGTGCCAGACTCATGAATAACTCCTAAATTTTGGCATTGTTTTCGATCAAGCGTCGGGCAAATTATATCAATAATTTAGATAAATATAATGAATATTGTTTCTATTTATGGCCGTTCTATTAGTACTCAGGATATCATTGGGCCGGCAAGTTGCGAAGGAATTTCAAAGCCTGCTCAACCGTTGCGATCTTGATAACCTTGATCTTTTTCGCTACCGAGACCGCATCGGCGTAATTCTCCACGGGGCACAGGAAATAAGTTGCCCCCACTGCTTCTGCCGCGAAAATCTTTTGCTTTACCCCGCCAATGGGTCCTACGCTTCCATCCAGGTTGATCGTACCTGTCCCTGCAATCCGCCTGCCGCCTGTCAGGTCCACCGGGGTGAGCGAATTATATATGGCCAGGGTAAACATCAATCCAGCAGACGGGCCCCCACTTATCTTGTTTGTTTCGATGGAAATCGGGAATGGAGGCTTGAAAGTAAATCCAGCCGGGGCGATCTGGATGCCCAATTTAGGCATATCCTGGGGAGTAGCCGGCGTTATTAATGGGACCTGGACTTTCATTTGCTCCTGGCCTCGGGTGATGGACAATTCCACTTCGGAGGATGTCTAAGTCTTGATCCCATTGATCAATTCATCGGTTGTCTGGATTGGATTCCCATTCAATCCGGTGATGATATCTCCCGGCTGAAGCAATCCCTGCGCATGACCGCCGGTCAAAATCGAATCCACAGTAACGCCCTTCCCAACCAGGGCATCTGGATATCCAGCCAGCCTCAAGCCGACTGCGATTGCAGTGGTCTCCAAATCGTCCAGCATCTGGTAATCCTGGCGGGCTTGCTCTTGTGGGGAGGTATTTTTCGGGGTAACCTGTTCGGGTGGAACGACCTGAAATGCCGGATCCACTTTACCGAGAACCCACTCCCCAGCTGTGATGGGAGCCTGTGAGATGACGGTCACCAGGAAATATTCCCCAGTTATACTATGCCGGTATTTCTCCGGGACTTTGATCATCGGTCCGATGGAGAGTGCCACTCCCGGTGCATCCAGGCCATCGTTGGATAATAAAAAGCCCGACGCTCCCACCAGGAGAACCAGGCATAGCAACGCCGCTGCAAGACCACGAAAGACCCTAAATCGGCTGCTCTGCTTGTCCTCCTCAAGCGCTGGAATTTTCCGGGTTGGGTGGAACCTGATTCCATCAATTAGAATGATAGCGAACAGGAATGTGATCAATCCGGTGGCCAGGCTAAAGCGGGCGTGTTGCAGGATCAGGAAAACTCCCCATCCGGTCAGTGCCGCAACGATAGCCCAACCAAAATTCCTGGCCCATTTTGTAACCCCTGCTGGCTGGTTGGTTGACCTTGCCAAAGTTGCCAGGATAATTCGTCCTCCATCCATCGGGTAAGCCGGGATCAAGTTGATCACAAATAACCAGCCGTTGAACCCGCACAGGAATAATAGGCTCAATCCGATCACATTATTGGTTTGGGCGTTCCAGGCGAAATACGCCAGGCCCGCCAGAATGAGATTGATTAGTGGTCCGGCAATTGTGATCAATGCTTCATGCCCGTTCGAGCTTGCTGCCGGCCAGCGCTGGGAGGCATCTCCGAATATAAGGATGCTCATATCGGTTGGCAGCTTCTTTTCTGTCAGCCAGGCTACAACCAGGTGTGCCAATAAGTGCAAAAATAATGAAGCCAACGCCAGGAAAAGACACGCTGCTGCAACGATATAGGTGCTGATGCGGTCCAGAGTTCCTCCCAGGAGCGGCAGGTAATATCCCAGGATTCCCCAGATGGCTCCCGGGATAATGATTATCCAGCTCAAACCAAAGCGGATATGCGGTAAAGGTTTTTTTGTTGCGCTTTTCTCAATCATTAAATTTCCCTTTCTATACACAAATTTTAATGCATACCTGTCAGGGAAAAATCAGAATTGGATGAGTCTCAAAACCCCCACGCGGGCCTCCTCTATCTCAAATTTGGTGTGATGGTGTTATGTAAGTGAAATCCTTCCCACACAATTCCTGTCAATCTTCCCGATAATAAATCATGGTATCATCGAACCGGAGGCTTTATGACCAGAATCCAGGATTTCACCAGCCAAATTACCGATAATGTCCAAAAGGTGATTATTGGGAAAACGGAAGCCATCGAATTATTGATGGTCGCTTTATTATGCGACGGGCATATTTTAATAGAAGATGTCCCCGGCGTTGGGAAAACTATGTTGGCTCGTGCGGTCGCCATCAGCCTGGGTGGACAATTTCAAACGCCTCCAATGTACACCTGATCTTTTACCAAATGACGTTACGGGGGTTTCTATTTTTAACCAGCAAACAGGTCAATTCGAGTTCCGCCCAGGCCCGGTTTTCGTCAATATCCTCCTGGCTGACGAGGTAAACCGCGCCACTCCCCGTACCCAGTCTGCCTTATTGGAAGCCATGCAGGAACAGCAGGTGACCGTAGACGGGGTCACTCATGCCCTGCCGCGCCCGTTCCTGGTAATGGCAACCCAAAATCCGGTCGAATATGAGGGCACGTTTCCACTACCAGAAGCCCAATTGGACCGTTTCTTGATGCGTCTCGAGATCGGTTACCCGGTCTTTGAGGACGAGAAAGCCTTATTGACCCACCTCCAGCGCGAACATCCGATCAATTCCATTAAAACCGTGGTCAACGGTACCCAATTGCTGGAATTCCAGAAGGAAGTCTGGGAAGTGCATGTGGACGAAACCCTGCAGGAATATATCATTCACCTTATTTCCGCCACCCGCAATCACCCGGACCTGGCCCTGGGTGCCAGTCCACGCGCCAGCCTGGCTCTATTTAAAGCCTCCCAGGCCTTGGCATCCTTGCGAGGCCGCGATCACGTTATTCCGGATGATATTAAGTACCTTGTGCCGGTTATCCTGCCCCACCGGTTGATTGTCACTTCAGAGGCGGAATTACGTGGTCATAACGCCGTTGCCATTGTCAAGGATTTGCTCATCAATACGCATCTGGACCTTGGCGCGGTTAAAAAGTAGACAATCTTGCTGATCGAATCGATCGCTTTACTGGCTATATTGCTGCTGGCTGCAGCCGTCGTGAAAGGCGGATTTGCCTTCACGATCCTGTATTTATTCCTGGGGATTTACATAATCAGTCTTTTCTGGACACGCCAGTCTGCCCGGAACATCTCCTGCGAAAGGAAATTCGAAAAACGTGTTTTTTGGGGTGAAGATATAACCATCCGGCTCGAAATCCGTAATATGGGCTGGCTTCCCATTCCATGGTTACTGGTATACGAGAGTCTGCCGGTTGAGCTTGCCTCAGGGAGCACAATCAAACGGATCCTCAGCCTGGGACCGCGTGGCCGGGCAGATGTGATATATCATTTAAAAGCCTACAAACGTGGTTATTATCCAATCGGCCCCTTCACCACAAAACTGGGCGATACCCTTGGCCTTGCGGATATCCAGGAGTTGGAAAAGCAATCCGATTTCATCACTGTCTATCCTGAAATACTTCCCCTTCCCAGCGCCAGGTTGCCTTCCCGCTCACCTCTCGGTACCTTACGGCATACCCTACCGGTTTTCGAAGACCCGTCGCGCGTGCGCGGGAAACGTGACTACGTCGCCAGTGATTCTCTCCGGCAAGTTGACTGGAAAGCGAGCGCCTCCATTGGTCGTTTGCAGGTAAAACAATTTGAACCCTCCATTGCCCTGCAAACAGTCATTTTCCTGAACATGAACGGCTCCGATTACGGAGTAAGACACCGGATTGATTCGACCGAATTGGCAGTCATCATCGCCGCTTCACTGGCTAACTGGGTGGTCACACAGAAACAAGCCGTCGGACTTACCACGAATGGGATCGACAGCCAGTCCAACGACCAGTTGATTAAACCCATCCCTTCCCGCAAGGGTCGTACCCATCTGGTGCATATCCTCGACCTGCTTGCGCGTGTCCAGATCGATCATTCCTACCCCCTGATCGATTTATTGAATAAGGAAACCCCGGTACTTCCTTGGGGCACAACGGTCGTGATCATTACCGGCTCCATAGATGATTTCTTGTTTGATGAAATTTTCCAGATTCAGCGCCGGGGGCAGAACGTTGTCGTGATTATTGCCGGGCATCAAGGCAATATCAAGCGTGCCCGCCAACAGGCCAGGCAATTTGGTTTCCCGATCTATTCATTTCCAAATGAAAAAAGCCTGGATGTTTGGAGGCAAAGATGAACGCAGTCTCCAATCCTGCTGATCGCCTGCGTCGATGGCCCATTATCGCCAGTTATTTGGCAGTTTCCGGAATGATCATTTCCTTTGCTGACATACTGATCCATTTCCAGGCTTGGCTCTTTCCGAAGGTCGACACAGGCAATTTATTAATTGTTTGTGCATTGGTCACATTCGAAGCGTTCTTTTCATATTGGCTGTATAGGCGCCTGCCAACTGCCCAGAAGCAAGTCGGTTTGTACCGGGCGACTGAAATGGCGATCCTGTTAGTAATATTGAAATTCTTCGTGGAATTGCGCCTCGGTCCATCCAGCTTTTGGAATAATTTCCTGCTCTGGTCGGTCCAATTCCCCATTAATATCGTGAACAGTCGCTACCTGCTGACCGTCATTCCGGTTTTGATCGCCTGGTATATTGGCTATCTGTTCGCAACCGATTTGTACCTGCTTGGATCGGACGACCCTACCCAGTTGGATGACCGTTCCAAGGTTACCCCGCTCCGCCTACTCATCCTGAAACGCTTTCTCAATGTCGGTATGTTCGTGATCGTACTCGCTGCCATCCCGCCTCAAGAAATCATCCCGACAACATTGCCTGCCCCGTCGAATGCGGTACCGGCAGTATTGGCATATTTTGTCTTTGGCGTCATGCTGCTGAGTCTCACCCGCTACACGAGCCTTGAATCCACCTGGAGGCAATCCCGGTTACAAATTCCAGTCCAAATCCCACGTCGCTGGTTTGCTTATAGTGCATTGATCCTGGTTGTACTGGTCTTGCTCGTTAGCTGGTTGCCCACCAATTTCGAATTTGGGTTGTTAGCGACCGTTAATGCAATTTTCCACATCATCTACCTGGCTGTCTTGACTGTTTATGGGTTGATTATGCTGGTGTTTGGTTCGCTAACCCGGTTATTCATGAGCAATCCTCCAGGCGACACGGGGTTGGTTCCAAGCACAACTCCTCCACCCCAGAACATCCCTGTAGCTGCGGGGAGTATTATCAATTGGCAGCTCGTGGAATCCATTTTTCTCTGGGGTAGCCTGATTGTCCTTGTCATTATCGCCTTGCGACAATACATCTCTTTAACAAGGATCTCGCCGATGAGCTGCGTGGTTTTCGTCCCTTGCGCTGGCTCATGGTCGTTTGGAAGCGCCTTGTAGCCTCACTCAGTAAAGCGAATCAAACTATCGAAACGTTCATTCAATCCAGGTTGAAACGCTTGCGAAATTATGATCCGGCCACATTCCAATCAGGCGAATGGGACTATATCAACCCGCACAGGCTGACTGCCCGTCAGAAGGTTATCTTTTATTATCTGGCACTGGTCCGGCGAGCACACGATGCTGGTCTCCCGCGCCAGGACAGTCAGACCCCTTACGAATATGCCCGTTTGCTGGGTGCAAGCCTCAAGGAAGAAAAAGAAGCGCTGGATAGTATGACCGTTTCATTCATCGAAGCGCGTTACAGTCGTCACGACATCCCTGTAAAATCTGCCAGCCTGGCAGAGGCAAAATGGGGGACTTTGCGCAGACTGCTCCGCAACGTTCGTAATTCTCGTAAAAAATAGCTAACGCGGTCGGTCATGTTTGAAGCGTGACCTGTAAAAATAGTTTGTTCTCTGGCTTTTCCGGTCGTTTTGCTTCACCCGGTGACTAATTCACCTATTTCTGCCGATTTATCTTCCCTGGGTGGTCTGGAGTATAATACACGCCAACGTGAAATAATATGAACGCGCCGGTACTGGTTCTCAACGCCAATTTTGAGCCTGTTAACGTATGTAACACCCGCCGTGCCATTGGTCTGCTCCTTTCCGGGAAAGCCGACATGGTTATGA
This sequence comes from uncultured Chloroflexia bacterium, assembly GCA_963814135.1. Classification (GTDB taxonomy): domain Bacteria; phylum Chloroflexota; class Anaerolineae; order Anaerolineales; family Villigracilaceae; genus UBA877. The sequence goes on from CAWFBZ010000008.1 coordinate 1,528,355, forward strand.
ATGGGCGGGGTACCATCCAGACCGTAAAACAGTCTCTTCCAATCCCATCCGTCATCCGGTTGGAAAGGATGGTCCATCGTCCGCGTTTGCAAATTAAATTGACTCGTAAGGAAGTTTTCAGGCGGGATAATTACACCTGCCAGTATTGTGGTCGTCATCTCGGGGAACTTACAGTCGACCACGTATTACCCAGGCATCTGGGCGGAGAACACATTTGGACCAACGTTGTTGCCGCATGCCCATCCTGCAATCACAGAAAGGGAGGGCGACAGCTGGGAGAGGTTCATATGAACTTGTTGCATATTCCCAAGCAGCCCCCCATCAGCGCATATTATGTTTTCGGTCGCCATTTACAAGAAAATGCCGAATGGGAACAATTCATAAAAGGTTGGTAGATTATTCAGCCGCTTATGCAGAGAACCACTTGTTGGTGGTTCTTTTTTTCCCCTAACCGAAATCGACAACCATATAATCTTCAACCAGCGTTACCTCGCCATCGAATTTCGTCCTTGCTTCGTCCACAGGGGAACCGCTGGCAAATTGACCGGTCGGGTAATGGATCAGATAGAGGGAAGTTACATCTGCCTTTTTGGCAATTTCGCCTGCCTGGGCTGCTGAGGAATGCCCGGGAAATGCTCCGGAAGCCTCGTGTACCAGGATATCCGCCTTCCTGGCCAATTGGACCACCTGGGGGCAGGGCTCGGTATCACAGGAATATGCCAGACTTTTCATAGACTGTGGGAAATCCATGCGCAGCCCAATGGTGGGGATAAAATGTTTCACCGGTGATGCGTTGATCTGGAAATCTTCTTCTGCAAGGACCGGCACCAGTTCCTTCTCTGGAACGCGGTGGTACTCAACCGGGAAGAATCCCGGCCATTCAGAATAACCATAAAGACCCATAAGCTGCTCGATCCGGTCAAGTGTATAAGCCAGCCCATGTACCCGTAAAGCATCTCTACGACCCATCAGCCACATATTCATCAGGAATTGTGGCACGCCCGAAACGTGGTCTGGATGAAAATGTGTCAAGACCAGATCGCTTATCCGGGAATAATCCACGCCTGCCTTTCTTAAAACGCTGGAGCGGGTTGTTAGGACAGTCAATCAATACTGTCCTTTTCTCGCCGACGAGAACCATATGTGTATTTTCGTGAATCTCGTCAGAGATTGCATTGGAGGTTCCCAAAAAGATCAGCCTTGCCATATGAATAAATGCTCCTTGCCTGACCCTATACTACCTTCATTTAATAAAAGCCGACAACAATGCCGGAGTCACCCAGGTTTCAATTACAGCCGCAATGGTTAAAAGAGGCAGGACCAGGCCGACTCCAAGCTTCGTCCAATCTGCAATTGCTTCGATCAATACCTCACCAAGTGTACGCTGGGATCGTGGTGTGACCAGTGCTAAGCCGATATATAACACGGCTGCACTCGAAATGATCAACGCCGGAATCTCGAAAATCCCGTGAGGAAGGATCCCAAATACCGCCAATTTCAGCGGGGAAATTCCCAGTGCAGCTTCGACGGAAAGCACAATGCCAATCACACTTGTATTTAATATAAATGTCAACGTGCCTAATACACCAAACGAAAACAAACCCAACAGCAATATGACCACGATCGCGCGCAAATTATGTCCCCAAATAAAAGGGAAAGAAATTCCAATATTTGCCAGAGGCGCTCCTGATCCGGAATTCAATATTCCCGTCATTCCGCCTGATTTGAATACTTCCACAACTTTATCCGCATTCATTCCAACCCACACGTAACCCCCAGCTGCCGCAGCCAGGCCAAGCCCCATGGTCATCCAGATGGCGACAGCCTGCTTTCGCAAAGTGCCAAACACTTCGGCCTGGAACCAGGTTGAGAACGATCTGCCATTCCCCTTGAATTCCCGCCAGAAGGTCTTGAATATCCAGCGGAGATTAAGCACATCGATCTCACGTCCCAGTAACGCTTCTCGCTGGAAATGGGCGATTCCCACCCGCGCCAGCAAAATACCCAGCACAGAGACGCCCACAACAGCCAGCCAAAGCGCCTGGTTGTTCCCCCAAAACAACATGACACTCTCACCCTGGATTAGCATTGCCATGGGTATGACGATAAATGACGCCATTAAGTTTGAGGCTCGGACCGAAGTTGCCTGGGTTGAGATTAGAATCGCACCTGCTACCATCAAAAACGCCTGAACCGTTGTCAATACTAGAGTCTGGGCCATCCGGTTGGCATCCGGGAAGGGGATCCGCTGGAAATACAGGCCAATCATGTAGACGGTGATGCCAAGGTAGGCTGTGAACAGTGGGGCAATCGTCCCGGCCAGTAGCTTTCCAAGGAAGAGATGCCTGTCCTTGAGAGGGCTGCTCAGGAGTGGTTCGATCGTCCCCCGCTCTTTCTCGCCTACGAAAGATTCCAGTGCGATTACCAGTGAAATCGTGATCGGGAAGTATCCCACTACCAATAAGAAGAAGGGTACCAGGCGTTCAGCGATCAGGGGGGAGTCGTACTTCGTCGTGAAGTTGATGGCAAGCTGTGCCCCCAGGTCTGCCAGGAATGGCAAGATCAAGGTGAGCGCGATCATCGGAAAGATGATCCGCCAATCACGCAACTGGTCGCGTAATTCTCGCCAAGCCACCAGCCAGGTCATGTCCAGGTCATCCCTAAACCCTGCTTTATTCATGGCTCACCATCGCCATGGCAGCCAGATATACCTGTTCGAGCGTACGTGGCAATTCCTGGTAAGCCACCACTTCTGCTCCCTGATCCATCATTTCTTTGAGCAAAATAGGATTGGCTGATTGCGGGTCTTCGACCCGGAAGCGTGGTCCGGTTTTGCCCGGCATGAGTTTAGTTACCCCATACGGTAGGATCAGATTTTCCCCCAACCAATCCCCTTTTAATCGAACTTCATATTCCGCCGGACCAAGCAAGTTCTGCTTTAACTCATCCAGTGTCCCACTTTCCAATATTCGTCCATGGTAGATAATGGCAATTTTGTCCGCCAGCATTTCGGCTTCGACCAGGTTGTGCGTGCAAATAATAATCGTGCGCTGTTCCGAGCGTAAACTGGCGATTGCCTTCCTGACCAATTGGGCAAACTCCGGGTCCATTGCAGAGGTGGGTTCATCCAGTAACAAAACGGGAGGATTATGGAAAAGGGTGCGCGCCAGGGCCAGTTTCTGGCGCATTCCTTTCGAGTATTGCCCGATGGGTCTCCGGGCAACTTCTGCCAGTCCAAAATATTCCATCCATTCCTGGCTGCGTTTCTGGCGCGCAGTAGGATCCAACCGGTATACTTTTCCAAAAAAATCCAGGTATTCTTCCCCGGTCATGCGAAGGTAGAGACCATGCTGTTCTGTCAAGACGCCCACCGATGCACGCACCTGTTCGGGTTGCTGAACTACATCGTATCCACAGATTTGAGCGCGACCACGCGTGGGCGTTAATACCGAAGTCAACATGCGCACAGTGGTGGTTTTGCCAGCGCCATTCTGACCCAGCAATGCTAGCACCTCGCCCGGTTGTACCAATAACGAAACCCCCTCTACAGCCCAAAAATCATCGAATTTCTTGCCCAGATCTTCAGTTTGGATCATTCTGCCTTGGCACTGCGCAGGCGATGATTCAGATAAAGCAATACACTTGCCACGAGTGCCACAATCATCACAAAGGTTTGGTTGAAGTTGATGCCCCCAACCTGGGCTGCGTCCAATCGAAGGAATTCGAGAGAAAATCGACCAACGGAATACATGATCATATAGACGAGAAAGAGATCGCCTGGTTTGAGCCACTTTTCAAAGCGCCGGGCCATCCACAGCAAGATCGCCATATTTAGAACATTCCATACCGATTCGTAAAAGAAGAGCGGGTGGAAATAATCATAGTTCTGGTAGCCAGCCACACGATGAGCCGGATCGATGTAGATTTTCCAGGGCAAATTGGTTGGTTTCCCATACAATTCCTGGTTGAAGAAATTGCCCCAACGACCGATTGCCTGTGCCAGCGCCAAGCCTGGGGCAATTGTGTCTATCAGGATCAGGAAAGAGATCTTCTTTTTCCGGCAGTAAATCCACAACGCCAACGCACCGCCGATGATCGCACCTGGAATACCCAAGCCACCATTGCGGAGGTTGATCATATCCAACGGATGGGTCAAATACCAGTGAGTTGTGATACCCTCGGCAACCATGGATGGAGGCGGCGTAAAGATATGCCAAAGACGCGCACCCACGATGCCAGCCAGGACGATCCAGAATAACGCGTCCCAGATGTAATCGGGATTAATACCGCGCCGTTTGGCCTCTGCCTGTGAAAGGAAAGCTGCTGCTACGACCCCCAGCATGATCAGGATTCCATAAAAATATATATGGAAGGAGGTATTTAGAAAAGGAATAGGAATGTCGAAACCGTTCGGTAAGGTTGGCATGAATTACTCCTGGGGCTGAGTTAGTCGACGCATGGCGTCTTGCTTGGCACGGAAAATTCTTTGCAAAGCGGTAAAATTTGCAAAAATGGCAATAATCGCCAGGGCGATCAAGGCCAACGGGGGGTAAAAACCGCTGAAGATCAAGCCGGGAATGAGCACTACATACCGTCCGACACGCGTCAACATGCCTACATTTGCATCCAGTTTTGAGGCATCCGCCCGAGCCTTGACGTAAGAAACCAGCACAGAACCGGCCGCGGCCAGATAAGCCAGTAAGATTCCGATCACACTCCCCTGGACGACGTAAAAAAGCAGGAACCCAAGGAAAAGAAAGAGTTCCGAATATCGATCGGTAACCGCGTCTACAAACGCGCCCCAATCGCTGGCTTCATTGCGTAAGCGCGCCAGGGCTCCATCCATGGCGTCCACGGGACCCATGACCAACAGCAGGATACCCGCCCAGGTCAAGGAACCAAAACCAATCAATATGGAAACCGCCACGGTTCCTGCCAGGCCGACCAGGGTGACAGTATTAGGTCGGATGCCGATACGGTCCAGGAATTTGGCAATCGGAAAATAATACCAGTGAAACCAAACCCGCATATTATCGGTAAAGGATTTTTTCTGTCTTTCGGTAGGTTGTGTTGTCAATTTAATAACCTCATCTAAAATTTCTGGAAACGGGATGATGATACCACACAGGCTTTATTCATCTTCCATGGAATCATTCTCTTCGTCGTCCGGTTCGAGCAAGACTTCCCGATCCCTTCCGCCGCCCGTCGAAGGGCCTACCACCCCCATTTCTTCCAATTGATCCAGCAAACGCGCCGCACGCGGGTACCCGATACGAAGTTTCCGTTGAAGCATTGACGCGCTGGCACGCTGATCCTTTTTAAGGATAATGATCGCCTTTTCCACCAACACTTCATCGCTGCCATCTGCTTCCACCTCAGACAGCATGCTTTCCCAGGGTGGTTTGCTATCTTTTTCGGGAGTCATCTTTTGCCAATGGGCAATGACCCGCTCGATTTCCTGATCCGTAACCATCACACCCTGGGCCCGGATGGGGTTGCCAACTTCTGGATTCAAGAAGAGCATATCGCCACGCCCAAGCAAGGTCTCCGCACCGGGTAGGTCAAGGATAACGCGCAAATCAATGCCTGATGCTACTGCAAAAGCCAGTCGAGCCGGGAAATTAGCCTTGATCAACCCGGTCACCACATCCGTGCTTGGCCGTTGGGTTGCCACCACAAGGTGAATGCCTGTGGCGCGTGCCATTTGCGCCAGACGTACCAGGTTATGTTCGGTCTGGTCCGGTGCCGACATCATTAAGTCGGCCAATTCATCGATCAGGACCACAATACGCGGCAAGGGAGTCGTATCCTTGCGCCGTTGCAATCGCCGGTTATACGCATCGATATCGCGTGCTTTGGCTGCTTCCAATAATTTATATCGATGCTCCATCTCGACCACCACCCAACGTAGCACCCCAAGGATGCGGGTGACATCCGTCTCTACCTTGCCAAAGAGATGTGGCAGACCGTTGAACCGGATCAATTCGACCATTTTCGAATCGATCATTACCATTCGCAAATCTTCCGGGGGATTATTCATCGCAAGACAAGTTGCCAGCGCGGCGATGCATACCGATTTGCCCGAACCGGTGGTGCCGGCGATCAGCAGGTGCGGCATCCGCGTCAGATCGGCAACCAGCGGGCTGCCAGATACATCCCGCCCCAGGGCTATTGTCAGGGGTGAACCGACCTTATAGAATGCGTCTGTTTCCAGGATCGGGCGTAGCCGCACCAGAGCAGATCGGGAATTCGGCACTTCTATCCCTACGTATGCTCTACCTGGGACAGGCGCTTCGATGCGCAGGCGTTCCGCTGAGAGAGCCAACGCCAGGTCTTTTTGCAGGCTTGCAATCTGCGCCACGCGCACCTTCATTTGCTGGGCGTCTTCTTCGGTGCCTCGCCGGATAAATCCGGGCTGAACTGCAAACTGGGTCACTGTCGGGCCGATCCGGAATCCCACTACTTTGGCCGGAATGCCGAATTCAGAAAGGGACTTCTCGATCAGCCCAGCAGTCTGATTGATATTTCGCTCGTCGGGACGAATGGACTGTTCCCCCAGCAACACATTCAAGGGTGGCAACCGGTCGCTGCGTGGCTGCGGTGCTGCCGGTAGGTTGTCCTGCCGCTCGGTGACTTTAAAAGATTTCCGGAATTCCGGGGGTAATTTCTGGGTTGGTTTAGTACTGGCAGGATGAGCATCCAATTTATCCGACGGGAGTGGCGCGACGACCGGGTTCTCATTCGCGGCATCTGGTCCGAAGGCGCTCTCATTTACCGCTGCATCCGCATCAAGAGGGGCGCCGGCTTGCTTGAGCAGCCAGCTCTCCAGAGGATGCCAGAGCCCAAATGCAGTCACAATCGCCATTCCCCAGAGAATGAAGATGATCAGGCCAGCCCAGATTGGACCAACGTACCGGGCCAGCATCATCGCAAGGCCCCAGCCAACCCGGCCACCCCACATGCTCAACTCTCCCAATTGGTTGCCGTTGATTAGCGACAACAGCGCCAATGTAAGGAACGCTGCCAATTCCATTGAGATGACCCGTCCCCAGCGTGCTCTGACCGGTTGAAGACTGCTTTTAAAGGCCAGCACGCCTCCTACACCCGCAAAAACCACAATCAGTAAGTCCCCCCATCCAAGCCAGAGAAACAACAACTGCACCCATCTTTCAAGCAGGGTGCCTTTCGAGAGGTTCATGATCCCCAGGAGGGTCATTAATGCAAAAGTAAACAGGAAAATGCCGAGGATATCCCAAAGAAATCGACCAAAATGAGTTTCAAGCCGCGCCAAACGATCCATCCAATCGCGTGGGCCGTATGGTTCGGGAATATCACTCTCAGGCGTTGTTTTGGATTTGGGTGGATTAAATATCGGCATATTATTCCAATTTCATGCTAAGGCCGAGACGTTGCCGTGAGGGATCCACCTGCAAGACCCGCACTTGAATACTCTGCCCGGGAGAGAGCACATCCTTGATCAGCCGGTTGGGCGGCATGGGGATCTCCGACGCATGGATTAACCCTTCGAGCCCCTCTTCGAGGCGGGCAAAAGCACCGTATGGAACCAGGGCTGTTACAACTGCCGGGATCACTGAGTTGATCGGATACGTTTCCAGGGCGGTTTCCCAGGGATTGGGTGCCAATCGTTTTAAGCTGAGTGCAATCCGGCAACGCTCGGGAGCGATTTCCATAACCAAAACCCTGACATGTTGTCCGACCTCGCAGATCTGGTTGGGGTGCGCTACCCGCCCCCACGAAAGCTCCGAAATATGTACGAGGCCTTCAACGCCACCGAGATCGACGAATACACCGAATTCGGTAACGTTCGTTACGTCACCCTCAAGTTGTTGGCCCGTCTGGATGGTATTGAAAAGCTCAGGCCGTTTGCCTGCTTCAGTCCGGGCTGCCCTCTCCGAAAATACCAGCCGGCTTTCTTCCGGAACGCATTCAATAATCTTCAATCGCAAGGTTTGACCGAAACATTCGGCCAGGTATTCCTCACGACAATCGTCTTCGACCTGGAACGGCAGGTTGACCAGGTGTGAACAGGGGACGAAACCGGATAGGCCGTTCCCTTCAACAAGTAAACCACCCCGATTGTGGCTGGTAACGCGCAGTTCGATAATCTCATCCTGCTGATAAAGACGGGTCGCCTTCGCCCAATCCGGTAAAACCTTGCCTGGGTCTCCCGCTTTTTGAGTGATGGCAGATGCGACGGGTGCCCGCCTTTCTTCCTCAGCCAGTACAGACGCCCACCAACCATCGTCTTGAACTGGAATTTCCTGTTCGGAATGTTGATTGTGGATCATCGCATTTTTCAAACCTCCTTCCCTTTGGCATGCGCCTGGGTTTGTCGTTCCATATCCAGAACGATCCTCGCTACCTCTTCGATGGCAACGCGCTGTTTACGGTACAGGTCAGCTTCAGACATCGCCAGGCGTGTGGCTACATCGCGTACCTTTCTTCCTTCTACGAATTTCATTTCCAATATATTAAAGAATCCATTCACCAGTAAAGCGCCGCTCGCCTTCCGGACGGACATTATCCATCGCCAGGCGCAGGATGGACCGCAGTGCATTGGCAGGGTTGTCGTTATGTTCCTTAAATGCCTGCTGAACGATCTCGAGATTGAGCAAGGGATTCTGGGTCAGCTTTGGACCACCCCAATAGTGTACCAGCGCATCTCGCACCCATTCAGCCATGTCTGATTCGGGCGGTAGAGTTTCTTCGAGCAGGCTGGTCTTGCTATCATATCGCCCGACCGCGCGCAATCTTTGGAACATATCCACCTGTGGGCGCAGGTTTTCGAGCGAACGAAATACACTCCTCTGCAAGCGTCGATCCTCGAGCGCTACTAAAGCCCGCTGCAGGAGTACGGAAAGCGCCTGGCGCTGGTCAGGCAGGATTTTTTCATCCGGGTGATGGACCACCCCGAGCAGTCCTAATAAAACCGGAGGTCCTTCCACGGTTTCCGGATCCTGGTTGAGCGGAAACAGCCAGTAATCCCCCCAGGTATATTCCTCTCCGTTTCCACTTCCAGAGTGGTTGACGACCTGCAAGGCTTCTGAGAGATTCGATTCTTTCAACAGCGGCAGGTCGCCGGTCGCAACGACCAGGGACAATTCCTCTTCATCCAGCGCCGCCACGAAAGCAGCCGGTGATTGCAAGTGATCTCGAACTGCCGCCAGGACCGCCTCCAGGAATTGACGCAGGTCGTTTTGCGTGATCAATCTTTCTTCCAAATTCTGAAGCAAGGCCAGGTCGGCCCGGTCTCCACCGAAGAATATAAAGCGTTCCCAAAGAGGTGCCACCAGGGTAATGACGTGCTCCAGTATCAATACTGTCACCACCATCGTCACAGGTACCGCTGCAGAATAGATCGATCCGAAAAACTCGCCGCTACGCCGGATGATGGTCATGACGCCCAGGGCAGTCGAAGCCACCACCGGACCTCGCATGATCCACTTGAAAAGGCGGCTCTTTACCACCCGGTCTGGCCAGGAGACCCCAAAGAATGCGACTGCATACGCCATCACAACGATCAAACCGCCGACCAGCAAGTTGCTGATGGTTGCCGTCCCCCAGAACAGGAATTGATAATCGGCCGCGATGCGTGATCCATACAATAAATATGGGAAGCTTCCCAGCGCGGGTGCGGCAGCTCCGGCCAGAAGGTAAACCAGGCGCCGGCGACCCGAGCGGGTCAGGGTTCTACGGAAGGCACGCCCAAAATTGATCCAGGCCAGTACCATGATGGCAATGTAATAAATCGTGAAGATTTCCGTCCAGATGGTACGCTGAAGGTATGGCGCGGGCTGGCCAGGCAGCCACCATTGGACCGAGCAGTTTACCAAATCCCAGTAAAAGCAGGAACCCTCCCGAAATGATGTAAAGCAGCCGCACCATCACGCGCCGGCGTCCCCGTGAAGGCCGGCCAGTTGTCAGTAGGATGGCATCCGATAGGTGCAGGTAAGCCGGGGGAAGGAAGATGATCCCAAACCATTCCAGGCGCAGGAAAAGATCGATGATCTGGGGGGTGCTGGAGGAGCCTTCGAGTGCTTCTGCGGTGAAAACGGTCACGACGCACAGAAGAATGATCGCAAATGACCGCGCCACACGGTCTCGCAGGTTGAAGGATAACGCATAAAGGAATAATGAAAAGGCCGTGATGGCGATCCCGGCAGTAAGAATTTGATTGACTGTAATTATCCCCGTAAGAAGATCCTGCATCCAACCGCTAAGCATACCAACCTTCCATATTGTCGTATCGATAATTATTTTCCACTAAGGAGAAAACCCACACAGATACCGACCTTGCACTCCAATACGATAATTATTTAATATGTTCTCATTCCTGCTTTTACCGCAACGAACGCCCAAAAAATAAGGCAATATCCTGTGATTCATAATATTGGTCATTATACCCGCAGAATTCATAGCCAAGTTTGCGTGCCAGGCTGATCATCGGGTAGTTGGTGGACGGCATTTCGATCAAAGCTCGTTTGTCCTTCCGATCCACTGCCCAGGATTGCGCTGCCAGGATCATTGACATAGCCACTCCCTGGCGCCGGTAACGTCCTGAGACAACGATGTCTGTCAACCAGGCAGTATTGGGCAGGATCTGGTCGTTCATTCTGATATAGCCGATTACCTCATCATTGATTACTGCAACCAGCATCCCTATCCGCCGGCTCCATGCGTCCGCCAGGGCGGAGGCATCCCGTGGATATGGCACCGGTACCGAACGCGGCAACCGGATCTCCCGGAAGATTGCTCCGATCTGGCCGTCTTCGCGTTGGATGTCCATTTGCCAGACGTATTCCGTCTGGCAGGAATGGTTAATCGCGATAAGGATAGGGATATCGGTAACTAAGGCGCGACGAATCTGTACATCGGGCATGGCACCTCCTTAAGGAGCCTTGATACGGACCGGGATGACACAGGCGGGCAGTTCCTCACCCTGGTTGTCTGTCACTACCAGTCTTAGCTGGTAATCTCCGGGCGTGATTGCAGAGGTATCCCAGGTTCCAAGCTCTCCATCCTGGACTGGTTTATTGTTAGCCACAATCGTAGCCCAGACGTCTGTTCCCACCGGGGAAAACTCGTATTTATAAAATCCAAAGTTTGGAATATTGGCCGTGCCTTGTAGAACGACCGAACCCTGGATCTGGTCGCCCGGCTTGGGCGAGGTGATGTCAATCTGCCCGGGTATGCACCCAGACGTCTGGGGCGTCGCCGTTGTATCACTGGGCGTCACAACCCCCAGGGTTTCCATAAATTCAAGCGGGAAGGTACTGGTTTGTGTAAGCAGAGGGTTCATTGTCGGAGTGGCGTATTGTGCCAGCCATGGAATGTTGGGAAAGAGAAAGATTACCAGGGAAAATTCTGCAAGTGCCAATATGCTGACCAATGACAGTGCCGAGATCGCCTGACTCATGTGACGGTTTGCAATTTCACGTTCGAGCCCAAAAACCGCGCCGTGCCTTTCCTTGAGGGCTTGGGACATCCGCCGGATACCGAAAAGCAATCCCAGAGCCAATAGCACAAATATTGGCGTAGCCAAACGGACAAAAAAAATCAATACCGCTGCCATGCCACCGGACTAAAGCGCTTTTAGGACACCGCGTATAAGCGTTTCCAGTTTTGGAACGATTATGCTTCCTGAAGCAAGGACCTCTTCGTGGGAAGTGATCGTATTACCGTCCAGATTGGCTTTATTACTGATTCCCGAGAATCCCAGCACGCGCGTGCCACCGTGACGCGCCACGATCGCTTCAGGGACGGTGGACATTCCGACTGCGTCCGCTCCCGCGGTATGGAGGAAGCGCAAGTCCGCCGGAGATTCAAAGGAAGGCCCACTTAGACAAACATAAACGCCTTCGTGCAGGATCAGATTGTTGTCCCGGGCCACCTTCCGGGATAAATCACATAGCTGGCGATCATAAACCTGGCTCATATCCGGGAAACGTGGCCCGAAAACATCCAGGTTCGGTCCTATCAATGGGTTCAAACCTGCCATACCAACCATGTTTAAGTGATCGGTGATCAGCATCACGTCGCCGGGGGTGTAGTTCGAGTTGATCGCTCCGGCCGCGTTGGTGACGATCATAATTTCCACCCCCAGCCTTTGCATCACCCGCACGGGCAGGGTTACCTGCCCCATATCATAGCCCTCATAATAATGGATGCGCCCCTGCATGACCATCAACTGTTGTCCATCCAGGTCCCCCAATACCAACCTCCCGGCGTGACCGGCAACCGTTGAAAGCGGCCAATCGGGCAACTCGGAATAAGGGATGATAACCGGATGTTGAACAGCTTCGGCCAGTCCCCCAAGCCCTGTCCCAAGGATCAGGCCAATCCTTGGCTGATTCTTTGTTTTCGAACGAATGACCCCGACGATACGATCTATTTTTTCCAGTGTGATCTGCATTGCCCTTCCTCCATATTCCCAATAAACACGTCTAAACATCTAAATTATAACTTAACTCCCACACTTGCTATTCAAGCCTGCGCCAACATTTGCAGGGTCGATCGGAATGCCGCGATGGTATTGTCCACCCCGGCATCATCGATCCAATAATGAGTCACCAGTCGATATTGCCGTTCGGCGGTTGCTCCAATCAATACCCCAAATTTCTTCAGTTGTTCCATGAATTCATCGGTCGAACATTTTATCTCAGGAGTGAGGCTCAGAAAAACCATGTTTGTCGCCGGGGAAGCCGGATCAATCATTAACCCCGGGAGTTGGCGCAAACCATTTGCCAGATTCCTGGCCCGAAGGTGGTCTTCACCGAGCCGGTCGACCATATCTTCAAGCGCAATGATTCCGGCCGCGGCCAGAATTCCGGCCTGGCGCATCCCGCCTCCGACCATTTTACGCTGCCGTTGTGCCCTGGCGATAAATTCATACGAACCGCATACAACCGATCCCACCGGTGCGCACAACCCCTTGCTCAAGCAGAATGTTACCGAATCTGCCGGACCTGCCAGATCCCTGGCGGAGACGTGCTGGGCGATGGCGGCGTTGAATATGCGCGCCCCATCCAGGTGCACCGACAAACCGAGTGCGTGTGCGAAGTCTGCCAATGTCTGGGTATACGCAGGTGTTTGATATACGCCTCCACACCCGTTATGCGTGTTCTCCAGGCATACCAGGCGGGTTATCGGTTCATGCAGATCGTCAGGGCGGATGGCTGCCTGTACGTCTTCTATCGCCAGCGATCCATCCAATTGGTTTTCCAACTGGTTCGAATGGACGCCTCCCAGCGCAGAAATCCCACCGGCTTCATGGACGAATATGTGGTTTTTCTTGCCGACGATGGCTTCATTGCCGCGCTGGCAATGTGACAGTACCGAGATAAGGTTTCCCATTGTTCCCGAGGCAACGAATAATCCAGCCTGTTTTCCCATCATCTCCGCCGACATCTCCTGCAGACGGTTGATGGTCGGATCTTCTCCATAGACATCGTCGCCGACCGCAGCCTTTGCCATCGCCTCTCGCATCTCGGGAGTCGGTTGGGTTACGGTGTCCGATCGTAGGTCAATGCTGTTCATGTTAAAACTCCAAAATTCGTTTATTTTATTTATTGCTTCTTAATCCATCCAGCACTTTTTGTAATTCCTGTGGCAAAGGCGCTTCGTACTGCCTGGGCTGAACTTCCCCGGGAAGCACGATTTTTAATTTTTGGGCGTGCAGGAAATGCCGGTCCAACGGCAAGGTGGGCTTTTTCTTTCCATAGATGGTGTCTCCCGTGATCGGGCAGCCCAAAAATGCCATATGCACCCTGATTTGGTGGGTCCTACCGGTGAAAGGATGCACCTCCAGCAAGGTATGTTCAGGGAAACTTTCCAGGGTGCGATATTCACTCACCGCCTCCCGCCCTTTTTCCAAAGCCACCACCGACATCAGCTTGCGTTGCGTGGAGCTTCGTCCGATCGGGGCTTCCACACGTCCACTGGGAGTAGGCGGTTTTCCGTCCACCAACGCTAGGTAGATTTTTTCCACGGTTCGGACGCGGAACTGGTCTTGCAGGCTGCGGTGTGCATTTTCGTTTTTGGCGATAACGATCAAACCGGAGGTTTCTTTGTCCAGCCGATGAACGATGCCCGGACGCTCTTCGCCTCCAATCCCTTTCAGGTCCGGCACGTGACCCAGAGCGGCATGCACCAGTGTTCCGCTGTTATGTCCCGGTGAGGGATGCACAACCATCCCGGCGGGCTTGTTTACTATCAGCAAGTCTTCGTTTTCGAAAACGATGTCCAGGTGGATATGCTCAGCGACCAGAGAGCTCGGTACCGGCGCAGGGATGCGTATTTCAACCTGCTCTCCCCCTTCCAGGTGCAGCCCGGTTTTGGTGATACTCACGCCATCCACGCTTACAAAGCCGTCCCGGATCAGTCCCTGCAACCTGGAACGCGAAAACTCGGGCAGGCAAGCCGTCAGGAAAACATCCAGCCGTTCGGCCTCAGGGTTATCAAAGGAGAAAGCCTCAAGCCGGTCACTCACCCTCTACCCCATTATCATCCGGGAGGGATTTATCCTTCTTTTCGGACGCAGGAACTTCGGCTGCCTGGGCAGCCAGGCGGCGTTTTTCTTTATTCTCGGTGATCCAAACTCCCAGGATCAGGATCGCCACTCCGACGGTGATGCTCGAAATCGGCAATGTTGAAGATCGCAAAATTACCAACCGAGAGGAAATCGGTCACGTGACCGAATTGGATCCGGTCAACCAGGTTGCCAATCGCGCCGCTGAATTGCAGCATCAGGGCCAGCCGCAGCCACCAATCCTTGCGGGCCGCCTTCGGAAAATAATAAAGGATGACGCCTCCAACGATGACTGCCAGGATCATGAATACCAGGTTGCCGTTTTTGAAGAAACCGAAAGCCGCACCGGAGTTGTACCAAAAGCGGATGCGCGCGTAAGGCATCAACCAGGAGAGCTGACTGGGCAGCCAGTCTCCACCCAGCGGCACGTTTGCCCGCACCCACATTTTCGCCAATTGATCGCTTCCAATAATGACAGTTGCCACCAGGATAAGGAGCAGGTAATCAGACCAATATTTCTTAATAAATTGTCCTATTGAATTCATGTTAAAGCGCTTCGAGTGCTCTACAGGTTGTGGAACATTCATTAATTATCTTCCTCCGTGATATATACGCGCGGCACGCGCGTGTTGATGTTCGTCAAGATCTCATAAGGGATGGTTCCGGCCCAATCCGCCAGGTCCTGGGCAGTGATGGCCACATCCGGCGTCCCTTCTGCCTCCCCAATCAGTGTCACTTCGTCCCCATTGAAAGCCGAATCGGACTCGATGTTTACCATCATCTGGTCCATACACACGCGTCCCACCTGTGGATATTTCCTGCCACGGATGAGCACCTCGGCCTGATTGGAAAGGCTGCGGAAATAGCCGTCTCCGTATCCAACCGGCACGGTTACGATCCGTACAGGGTGATCCGATTGCCAGGTGGAACCATAGCTGACCGGGTGGCCGGCTTTGACCACCTTGAAGTAGACCACGCGTGATTTCCAGGCCAGCGCCGGCTGGACCTCCACTGTCCGCTTGACGTCCGGACCTGGGTACACTCCATACAACATGATCCCGGGTCGCACCATATCCAGGTGGCTCGCCTCGAGTTGCAGGATGGCGGCTGAATTTGCCATGTGACGTATGGGCATGGGCAGACTGTTTTTTTCGTAGAACTGCAACACATCACTAAAGCGTTCCAATTGCAGACGGGCATGCACCAGGTCGCTGGCATCTGAATTGGCAAAATGCGAGAAGATCCCTTCCACTTCAACGTGTTTGCAGCGCAGTGCAGCTTCCTGCAAGGTCCGGGCGCTGTAATAATGCACGCCGATACGTTCCATACCGGTGTCGATTTTCAGGTGGACTTTTGCCCGCACTTCCATACGGGCGGCTACTTCATCAATCTGCTCCAGTCGCTCCACCGAAGAAGCGGTCAGGGTCAGGTCATGCTGGAGATATTGCGGAACTTGATCGCCCCAGATCCCGCCCAATACCAGAATGGGTGCGCGGATGCCTAGCTCGCGCAATAGGATGCCTTCTTCCAGGACAGCCACGCCCACGTAGTCAGCCTGCGGGCTGAGACTTTTTACCACTTCGACCAATCCATGACCGTAGGCATTCGCTTTGACGATGATCATCACCTTGGCCGGAGCCACGTATGCACGGATCGCCTGCAGGTTGCGGGTCAACCGGCTCAGGTTGACCTCGGCCCAGGTAGCGCGCACGCCTTCGCCGGTGGCGATGATGGGTTCATGGATTGACATGCAGGTGATTGTACTTCTTCTTTAATGTTTTTGGAAATTTTCCTTTTTCTCTGGGCATGTTATAGGATATAATCGCAGCGCCGTACGGAGAGGTGCCAGAGCGGTTGAATGGGACGGTCTCGAAAACCGTTGTAGCCTTCGGGCTACCGTGGGTTCGAATCCCACCCTCTCCGCCTTTTTATTTAAGGTCCCACATCCATTTTCTCATAATTGAAGATCGGAATCTGTTCATCCCCTCCTTGCAGTGGTAGATGAAGGTCGTTGAAAACGAGCATCAAGCCAATTATAATGAAAAGCAGTCAGGGATTGAAATCTTGTGACCTTGACATTAATAATTCCCTCCGGATTGGAGGGAATCCTTAAACGCAACATTGCTCCGGTCGAGGAGCTGAGCGATCGCCGAATTGTGTGATTATTTTGATACCAGGCTTACAAAAAAACCGGCTGTCTTACAAGATTTCCGTACAGGCTGTCATGATTGACCGGGGTCTGGGAGGATGGACATCATTTCCCATATTCCAGACATTTTTATTAATCCCCTTGCGAAGCGACCGTGGCCTCATCAGGCTTAATGACCTTCTTTTCCTCTCGCTGTCGCTTTTTTTCTTCTTTCTTCTTTTTCTTATCCAGTTCTCTTCTTCGTTTCTCGTATTGGTAGTTGGGTTTCGGCAACAGTATTCTCCTTTCGATTATTCTAAAATACAAAGTTACTCACATCGAGGCGACCTTCAATATTATAGCACCCTTAAGCGACCGTTGTTCCAATATTCGTAAAACAACCTTGGCACTAAAGATGCCCAGCAGTGCTGAAAAATCGATTTCGCTGGCCTCATTACCTGGGGCAAACCAGAATATATGGAGTTTGCTCCGGTAAAGACCAACTGCGTGGGTTTGGAGTAAAATCGAACCGGGAGTTATTATGGCAGAAAAAGCAAAGATCCGGGTAATGATCGTGGATGACCATGCGGTTGTCCGTTCGGGGCTGGGAGCCTTCCTTTCCGCATCGTCGCACCTCGACCTGGTCGGCGAAGCCGAGAACGGCGAGCAGGCGGTTG
Organism: uncultured Chloroflexia bacterium; assembly: GCA_963814135.1. GTDB lineage: Bacteria > Chloroflexota > Anaerolineae > Anaerolineales > Villigracilaceae > UBA877. The sequence goes on from CAWFBZ010000008.1 coordinate 1,545,708, forward strand.
TACGCGCCAGGCTGTTACACCCCGAAGTGGTGCTGATGGACCTGATGATGCCCGGCATGGACGGCGTGACCGCCACTCGCTTGATCAAGGAACAGAATCCATCTGTCCAGGTAATCGCCTTGACCAGCTTCCAGGAAGATGAAATGATCCAGAACGCATTGAAGGCTGGGGCGGTCGGAGATCTTAATGAAGAACGTTACCACACGCGAGTTGGAAGCTGCTATCGATGCAGCCAGGGAAGGCAAGATGACCCTCTCCCCTGAAGTTGCCCAGGCCTTGGTGCACGCCATGCAACACACCGCCGAAACAGAACTATTAACCGAACGGGAAAAGGAAATCCTCAAATTAATGGTCGAGGGGTTAAATAATTCCGAGATCGCCGAACGGGTGGTGGTCAGCCTTTCGACGGTGAAGTATCATGTCAGCAACATCCTGTCCAAATTGGGGGTCACCAACCGGGTTTCTGCCATTGCTATGGCCATCCAGAAAAAATTGGTTTAAATTCCGGCGCTGGTTTCGACTAGGACCATCCTCCAGGGATACAGGCTCAGATCGCCAGGAATAGGTCAACTGACCAGGGATAATCCCCGCCCGCTGGCGAGGTCAATTTGCGCCTCAACCCGGTAAACTGTGGAGGATGAAAACAAAAATAGCCCGCATTTTGCTTGCAGACGTCAATCCCGCCATCCGCTCTGCCATGGCGCTCCTGCTGGAAACCCGTCTGAAGGCGCGCGTGGTTGGTGAAGCTGACAGCATGGAAAGTCTGCTGGCAGTCCTGGCGAGTTCCAAACCGGATATCGTTATCATGGATTGGGAACTGCCCGGAGCTCCAAAAGGTGACCGGGTTGCAGTGCTTCGATCCTATCGTTCCCAATTAAAAGTGGTCATCACCAGTTCCCGACCTGAGAATGCCGATCTGGCGAAGGCTCTGCAGGGTGATTCTTACGTGTGTAAGTCCGAGCCTCCTGAACAAGTGGTGCAGGTAATCCAGGCCCTTTAAACTAACCACCTGACCAGGGGAAATACTACCCGTTTGGATAATGGCAGGATTACCGGTTTGGGATATACTGACTTTGGAAACGACAGCGTTGCGATTTCTTCTCTCCTTGAATACAACTCTCCCTGGGCCGGGAGAGTTGTATAATTATCCGGCGCTTGTAAGAATGGAAAACATACTTTTCATTGAATATCCTGCCCGTTCCATTTTGGCTGAACCGCACATTTCCCTCGGCCTTGAAGTTTCCTGATGCAGCCTGATCGGACTTCCCCCCACCCCAGAATTCTGCCCGGCCTTGTTATTGCGCTTGCGCTATCACTGGCGCTGCTCAGACCGGTTGCCTCTGCACCTGCGGCCGGTCATGCGGTTTTTTATCCCGGCGCCAGCCTGCGTTTTGGGCATCTTAGCGTGGAAGACGGTCTTTCCCAGAACACGATCACGGCCTTGCTGCAGGATGAACAAGGCTACATCTGGGTTGGCACGCAGGATGGGTTGAACCGCTACGACGGCTATACCTTCACGCAATTCAGGAATTTCCCTTCCGATCCAAAATCGATCAGCGCCAACAGCATCTCCGCACTCCTGGAAGATGATGGCGGCACCATGTGGATCGGGACATCCGGCGGCGGTCTTGACCGCTACGATCCTTCTGACGAGACTTTCACGCGCTTCCTGCCGGACCCAAAAGACCCGATCAGTCTGGGGAGTGCTTCCGTCACAACCCTGTTACAGGGAACAAACGGGCGGATCTGGGTGGGCACCCTGGGCGGATTGGATTTGCTGGATCCCGCCACGGGCCGCTTCACCCATTTCCAAAGCCGTGAAAATGACCCGCTGACGCTCAGCAGCGATAGCATTTCTGCCCTTGCACAGGCTGGAGGCGGAAAGATTTGGGTGGGGACCAGCGCATTCGGGACCAGCGGCTCCGGTCTGAACCGGCTCGACCTTTCCACGGGTAAGGTGGAACGCATCCCCCCGGACGGACTGTGCCTGAATTCGCCCAATATCTCCTCTCTGCTGGTCGACCAGTCCGGCAGCCTGTGGGTCGGCAACGGTGGCAGCGGTTTGCCCGGGGGAGGCCTGGATACCTGGAATCCGGTTTCCGGGAACTGCCAGCATTTTGATTCCGGCTCCACCCACGGGCAGTTTATCAACGACAATGTCACCCAACTTATGCTGGACCGTGAATATCGCCTATGGGTGGCCTTCAGGGGCGGTGGGGTCGTGCACATGGAGCCCGGAACGCCGGGAACCTTCTCCAGCGTGCGGCACGATTCGTCCGATCCGGATAGTCTCTCCAGCGATAACGTCTCCACCCTGTTCCAGGACCGCTCGGGCGTGTTATGGATGGGCAGCTTCGATGCCGGGCCTCAACCTGCTCAACCTGGAAAACCTGCAGTTCCGCATTTATGAACATGACCCGTCCGAGCCGGCCAGCCTGACCAGCAACAACGTGACTGCCTTTGCCGAGACCACGGACGGCGCCATGTGGGTGGGCACCCAAACTTCCGGACTGGCCCGCTTCGACCCTGCCACCGGGCATTTTACCTATTTCCGCAACATTCCCAGCAATCCGGCCAGTCTCAGCAGCAATCACATCATGTCCCTATTACGCCGACCAGGATGGTACCTTATGGGTGGGAACCCTCAACAACGGCTTGAACCATTTCGATCCGGCGACGGGAAATTCGGTCCGCTACCGGCACGATTCCGCCGATCCAACCAGTTTACTGGATGACGAAGTCTCTTACATCGCCCGTGATAATGGCGGCATCCTCTGGGTGGCTACGTTGGCAGGGCTATCGCGTCTGGATCCGGACAAGCCGGGCTTTGTCAATTATTCGGGACTGAACGGGGCGCCCATCTCCCTTACGACGGACGGCGGTGACTTGTGGATCGGCACCTGGGGCGGCGGGGTTTCACGATTGCGCCTGGCTTTACCCGGCATCCTGCCACCCGACCCGGCCAGGTTATCCATCATGGATACCTACGTGCACGATTCGGCCAACCCAAACAGCTTGAGCGATAATAACGTCTGGGCAATCCTGAAAGCTTCAGATGGGCTGCTCTGGTTTGGGACGGCCGACGGATTGGATCGCTACGACCCGGCCACCGGCGCCTATAAAATTTACAACGAAGCCGACGGGCTGCGGAACGCCTCTATCGGTTGCATTGCGGAGGACTCCCGGGGCGTCCTGTGGGTGACCACCTCCAATGGGCTGGCGCGCCTGGACCCCTATACGCAAAGCTTCAAAATTTTCGATAAAAGCAGCGGCTTGCAGGGTAATGAATTCAACCCGAACGCCTGTTTTTTCAATCCAACTTCAGGCGACCTGTACGTGGGGGGCATGGATGGGTTTACCATATTCAACCCGAATTCCATCGAAAGGGACATGACCCCACCCAGTGTGGTGATCACCAGGCTGATGGTCATGAATTCAGCCTATCCTTTTGACCCCTTGGGGAAGTCCCCTGTAAGACTGAATTACAACCAGGATTTCCTCTCGGTTGATTTTGCCGCTCTCGATTTTCACGCATCCGCCAATAACACCTACGCATACCGGTTGGAGGGGTACGATAATGATTGGGTGCCAGCCGGTACAACCCACACAGCCACTTACACAGGTCTGCCAGGCGGCGATTACACCTTTCGCGTAAAAGCCGTCAATAGCGACGGCATCCCAAGCGTTGTGGACGCCAGCCTGCGCATCCAGATCGTGCCTCCGCTCTGGAAAAGGTGGCAATTCCAGGTGGGACTGGTGACCGGACTGGTGCTTCTACTGGCCGGCGGATATCAATGGCGGCTGACGGCCAGCCGGAATAACGCCCGTAAGCTCGAACAAAGCGTGATCGAACGCACCGAAGCCTTGAATGAAGCCAACGAATTGCTGCGTGAGAAGGCCACCCAGGATGCCGTGGCGGCAGAACGGACACGCCTGGCCCGGGACCTGCATGATGCAGTCACGCAGACGCTCTTTTCCGCCACGCTGATCGCCGACGTATTGCCGGACTTGTGGGAAAAGAACCGCTCCGAGGGCAACCGCCGGCTGGAAGAACTGCGCCAATTGACGCGCGGCGCCCTGGCCGAGATGCGCACCCTGCTGGTGGAACTGCGCCCGAACTCCCTGATCGAAATTCCGCTGCCGACCCTGCTGCGCCAGCTGACGGATGCGCTCATGGGTCGGGCCAGGCTCAACATCCAGTTGAGTTGTGTCGGCGAAAGGCAGCTGCCCCCGGACGTGCAGGTGGGTCTTTACCGCATCGCCCAGGAATCCATGAATAACGTCATCAAACATGCCCGCGCCAGCCAGGTTGTGCTCACTTTGTCGCTGGGCGACCCGGTCCGGCTGGCGGTTTCAGACGACGGGCAGGGCTTCGATCCCGCCAGCGTGCCGCCCGGGCACATCGGTCTGCGGATCATGCGTGAGCGCGCCGAGGCACTCGGCGCCAGGTTCGAGGTGGAAAGCGCCCCGGGTGAAGGTACCCGCATTTGTGTCACCTGGAATCCACCCGCCTCTGGATAGGTGGAATTTGAGAATAACCTGAATCGCGCCATATGGGTTCAATCGCTATGCAGAAAATATCTATGTTTTTCAAACTATTATGGGAACCACAAGGTTTGCGGGTGCAGCCTGAAGATAAAAACGAACGCTTGTACCTGCTTTTCCTTTTTGCCTGTGTGGGAGTGCTGGCGCTGTCCATGTTGCACGGCTGGCATTTATTGCCCGGCACTTCGGATCCGGATGCACTCCAGATGCTTTCACATGCGCGCGTCATGGCCGACGCGGTGCGTAATTATGGAGAGTTTCCATTGTGGAATCCATATTTCGGCGGGGGATTCCCCTGGACAGGTTTTGTCTACAACACTGGGTTGTCGGTGGTGTCGTTGTTCTACATATTTTTCGGTGAGCTGATCGGAACAAAGCTGTGGATCATTGCCATTCTGCTGCTGGGAAGTTACGGAATGTATGCTACCCTGCGAGAATGGCTTGGCTTGAATCCCTTATCTGCTCTGGTGGGCGCCTTGTTCTATGCGGCTTCTGCCTGGCTGCCGGGCGTGTTGGTATCCGGTGACTACGACCTGATGGGCTATTTTCTGCTTCCCTTTGCCAGCCTGTGCATGCTGCGGCTCTTGCAAAGGCGCTGGCTGGGTTTGTTGCTTCCAATCTGTTTCCTTACCTCACTGGCAGAAGCTGCCAAGATCTGGCCGTTCGTGATTGCAGGTACGGTTCTGCTCATCGCACTGTTCTATCGGGGGCAAACCGGCCGCAAGTTTTGGGCTGTATTTGTCATGTGGGTATTGGCATTCGGAGTCAGCCTGCTGCTTGCCGCCCCGAAACTGATTCCCATGCTGCATTTGATCAGGCTGGATCTCGTCAATCAGACCCTGCCCAAGGGAGCTTCGCTTACATATACCAGTCTCCGGGATCTTTTTCAATATATCCTGTATCCCGTACCGGAGGATCCAAATCTCCAGTTGGGCGTGGGGATCGTGGGGCTGTTCCTCGCCATCGGTGGAGCCTTGTTATATTGGAAACGCGCCCTTGGACTGTTGGTGTTATTGCTGGTCGCTGTGATCTTCGGGATGGGACCGGCCTCGCCCATCCCCGTCATGGCAATAACGCACCGAATTCCCATCTTTAATATGGTGGGGTCCTTTGGGATGTATACCAGCCTGGTAATTCTTTTTTGTGTCTGCGGACTGATCGCTTTGGGGTTTGACAAATTGAGGCGCCTGATTGCCCTTTCCCACGCCGATGCGCACGGTTGGGAAGGATTCTTGACGGATAAGGCCATCCTGCTGGTGACTGCTTTGGGTATCCTGATCATCGCCAGGCAGTCCTTCCTTTCAAATACGATGCTTTTCACGGTACCTGATTATTCTGCTCCTCGCGAATCCTTTTATCAGGTTGGTGACCAATCCCTGATGGGAGTCGTCAGCCGCTACCGCGAAACGCCCATGGATCATCTATTGGCCAACCAGTATTACAACCTGCGGCGCGGCGTCGGGACGATCACCTGGTTGGGCAATTTCGTCTTTCCCGAGCATACCCAGCCAAAATACCTGATCGATGCCAACGATCACGCGCTGCCTCAATCGGAATATATGGGCGAGGTGTATTGTGAAAATCCTGCGAATGGTGGTTGTGTGGTCTCGGATTTTGGCTTGACCTATAACAGCATACGTTTTCACGTTGAGACGAGCGCTCCTGCAACGATTATTTTGAACTTCAATTACGACCTGGGTTGGCAGGCACCCTCATATAAAGTATTGAACCATTCTGGATTGCTGGCGATCGAGGTACCGGCTAATGTAAATGACGAAGTGTCGATGCACTATACGGACCGCTTCTTCATGATCGGCCTGGCCTTTGCCATTCCTGCGCTCGTTTTTTGGGGACTGGTCGGCAGCCTTTGGATCATTAAAGCGAAGAAAACGAAAAATTGAATGGTCGCAGGGCAGCCGCCTGCAACGACAGAACCGCCAATATCAGTTGGGATATAGGCCTCTCGCGTCAACCGGTGCCTGTGGTAATATTGAGCCGGTTATCACATATGAAACTTAAAATCTCCCTTGCACAGATCAATACGCGCCTCGGCGACATGCCGGCCAACCTCGAGAAGCACCTGGAACTGGTCAAACAGGCCCGGCAGGATGGCGTGGACCTGCTGGTATTCCCGGAACTTTCGCTGACCGGTTATGTGCTGCAGGACCTCGTCCCGACCGTTTCCTGCAGCCCGGACGAAAACGACCCGATCTTCCGGCATCTGCTGGCAGCCAGCCGGGAGATCGACCTGATGGTCGGATTCGTGGACGAAGATACCCGTCACCGCTTTTATATCGCCTCGGCCTATCTCTCGCAGGGCCGGGTGGTGCACGTCCACCACAAGGTCTACCTGCCGACCTACGGCCTGTTCGACGAAGGGCGTTTTTTCGCCCCGGGTAATTCCGTGCGGGCCTTCGACACGCGCTTTGGACGCTTCGGCATGCTGATCTGCGAAGATTTCTGGCACGCCTCCCCACCCTATCTGCTCTGGCTGGATGGGGCCGACCTGCTGCTGCTGGCTTCGGCATCCCCCGGGCGCGGTTTGAACGGGGAACCCAAACTGGAATCCTCCGCCTGGGTGGAACACACCAATCGCGCCTATGCCGGTTTGTTCACCATCTTTGTGGCGCATGCCAACCGCAGTGGATTCGAGGACGGTCTGAATTACTGGGGCGGCTCGACCATTTTCGATCCCAATGGCAAACTGGTCGTCCAGGGGCCCTATTTCGAAGAAGCCCTGACCACGGCCGAGATCGACCTGAACCAGTTGCACCGTACGCGCGCCCGCCTGCCCTTGCTGAGGGATGAACGCCCCGAGTTGGTGCAACGTGAACTGGAAAGGATCCTGAATGGCAAATGACCTTTCCATCGACACCGGGCTTGTGCACAAGATCCTGACCGGATTCATCCGTTCCGAAGTCCAGCGCTCCGGGTTTACGCGTGGCGTGGTGAACCTCTCGGGCGGGATCGACTCGGCCGTGACATTTGCCCTGGCTGCCGAAGCCCTCGGACCGCAGAACGTGCTGGCACTGCGCCTGCCCTCGGGTGCTTCCTCGGTCGAATCGCTCGAACACGCCCAATTGCTGATCGACCAGTTCGGCACCCTCTCCCTGACCATCCCGATCGGCGGCATGCTGGAGTCAGTGGTGGCCCATGACCCGGATATTTCGGAGTTGCGCAAGGGCAATATTATGGCCCGCCTGCGCATGATCCTGGCCTACGACCAATCCGAAGACTTCAAAGGATTGGTGGTCGGTACCGGCAACAAGACTGAGCTCCTTCTGGGTTACACCACCCTGTACGGCGATTTCGGCCTGCGCCATCAACCCGATCGGCGACCTCTACAAGACCCAGTTGCGCCAACTGGCGCGCGCCCTGCACGTCCCGGATGTCATCATTAACAAGGCTCCTTCGGCTGACCTGTGGAGCGGGCAGACGGATGAAGGCGAACTGGGTTTCTCCTATGAAGAAGTGGACAGGCTGCTCTACCTGCTGGTGGACCAGCGCTACCGGCCCGAGGAATGCGTGGAGGCTGGCTTTGCCAAAGCCTTCGTAGATAACGTGGTCGAACGCGTCAGACGGAACCAGTTCAAACGCATCCTGCCGCCGGTCGCCAAGCTTTCCAGCCGCACAGTCGGCTACGACTTCCTGTACCTGCGAGACTGGGGAACCTGATCAACCAAAAGAGACCGCCGGAAAACGGCGGTCTCTTTTTATTTTCTCAGGGAGCCTTACTTGGTGCTGACCAGCGCGGCTCGCACGATTAACCGGTATTTGAAATTCTCATCCGCCAGGTAATCCCGGCAGGTCACCAGGCTCAACCAGGGCGTATCCTGGTGCTGCATCATCGTGTCCACATCGCTTGGGTCCACCTGCAGGATGCTGCGCACCTGGTAGGTATAAGTGGTACCCCAGGCACGGATGATGATCTGGTCCCCGTACCATAACTGGTTCAGGTACCGGAAGGGTCCAGCCGTTCCGGACGAATTGAAGTAATGCCCGGTCAATATCGAATTGCCCGACCAGGATGGGTAGGCCGAACCCTGCAGCCAGCCGACATTGTTGTCCAGCCACTTCACGTCCCAGCTTCCATCCACTTCCGGGATGCCGACAATGTTCTCAACAATGCCCAGCTTCGGGATGATAAGGTAAAGGCCACCCAGGGCTTCATAGGCTTTTTCGGCTGGCTGGATGGGCAACTGTGTGATCACGTTGGGTGCAAAGCCGGTCGCCGGGATGTTGGACGGTTTGGGCAGCAGTACCGTAAAGTTACGGATGAAATCCGTGCCGGTGTGGCTACCGTCTCCGGCCAGCTTCACTCCCAGCATATCCGTAATGGAGGTGGTGCCGCAGACGATCAGGCGATAGGTCCCGGTCCCCAACCTGTTACCGCCATTGAGATTCAGAGTGGCGACAAATGGACCGGTCCCGCTCGGACCTGTCGAATAAGTCACTCGATCAATCGAAATAGCCGAGTTATGCGAGTTCAAACCGGTGGAGCAACTCGTCGTCTGGTATGACGGATTGTCACCCATATTAACGAGCATATAGTTAGCCGGGTTGATCACGCTCTTCCCGTAATTGCCGTCCGAGTGCGGCACGTTGACCACGTTCTTGCTGAACGTCACCGTAATCGTGTCGAAATTGCGCTTGACGTCGCCGCCCTCCCCCAGGTGATAAGCTACGTCATCCGCAATATAGTAGATGCCTTCATCGTTGTCGATCAACGGCCCGATGTTCACCAGGATGTTGGCGGTGGTGGTGGTCGCGGGATTAGTCAGGATGTAGTTGGCCGCATCCGTCCCGCTCAAGGCAATGCCTGTGACGGTGACCGTCTTGTTGGTACCGACATTTGGATCCGCAAATGTTGCGCTGGCGTAGGTTACGTCGATTACTGTCCCTGGCAACCGGTTGTCGGTGAATGTCACCGTCGCGTCGGTGTTGCCATCATAGACCTTATCGACCCCGATGGCGGTCACGGTCAGGAAAGCCTGACCAACCGTGATGGATTGGTCCACCTGGGGCGCAGCTGAGTAGATCTGATTGCCGGGTTGATTGGCATGCAGCAGACAGGTGCCCTCGCCTTCGAAGGCAAGCGTATCAGATGTGCCGAGCCAGTCGCAAATGTCAGCGCTGCTGGGATCGATCGTGATGGTGACTTCCAGACCGGAGTTGGAACCTGCCGTTGGTGTGTAGGTACCGCCGAAGCGCGGATTGACCGGGGTACTGGTGAATGTAATCGTCTGCGCCAGCTTGTTGATGACCAGGTCGCCTGCATCCCCATCATCAATGCTTACGTAGTGGGTGGGGTCTGAGGAAGTGAAGTTCACGATTACATGATAGGATCCTGGCAATTCCGGAGGATAATTCTGACCGTCATAGCGGATATTGCTGTACGTTCCCGCCACTGCTGCCGAACCCGGATTCGAATTGGCGCGCGCCCGCACGTCCGCAACAATGGGGTCGCCTGTATAACTGGTCGGCGAATTGTACACATACAGCACCGGTGTCCCCAGTGTGAGTGTGACCGTCCAGGGTGCGGAGGTCTTGGAAAGGTAGTTGGTACCTTCCCCCTTGGTGGCCGTGACGATACAGCTGTTGGCCAGGTTGGTCACCGTGATGACTCCCGTGCCGGAATTGACCGAGCAGCCGGTCGAGCCGCCGGCGCTGTAGGACATGCTCCCATTGCCCGAACCACCCGCCGTGGTGATGGCGACGGCCGAGCCCCAGCCGACCGAATTCGGTCCGGTTACGTACAGGGTAGCCTGCTGGGCCTTGTTGATCACGAAATTGGGGCTGGCGGCCTGGCCCGACACCGTGTTGTAGTTGCTATCTGCCGAGCTGAAATCGGCCGTGATGGCATAGGATCCGGCATTGGTCGGCGGGGTCAGGGAGCCGTTATAGTAGACATGTGTGACCGTGCCGGATAATTCAGTCGTTCCGTTCAGAGCGTAGGCTTTCACCTGGGTGGATTGGGCTACGCCGGTGTAGGTGGCACTGGTCGGCGAAACTTTCAAGATCGGGTTGACCGCGCCGATGACAAAATTACCCGCCGAGGTTCCCGCCGGAAGCGTGACGTAATTGTTCGCATCCGTGGGTACAAAGCCGGCCGTGACGGCGTAGGTATGCGCATTGGTCTGGGAGGCCAATCCGTCCATCAGAACGGTGTTGGGGGTCCCGGGCACTGAACCGGCAACCGTCGCCGAGTGCGTCAGACCGTCGTAAGCCACCGGGCTGTTGGTCACGTGCAGGATGACCGGACCCTTGACCAGGGTGACCGGGTAAGCCGCCGAATTGACCGCCTTGTAATGCGAGGTGGCCGCCATCGTGGCGTAAACGTTGCAGTCGTTGGCTCCGGCATTGACAATGGTTAACAGGCCGCTGCCGGAGTTGATCGTGCAGCCGGTCGAAGCGCCGATGTTATAGGAGAAGCTCCCGCTCGGATATCCGCCGGTTGCGCTGTAGGTGGCGGTGTTCGGGTAGGTCAGTGTAGTCGGTCCGCCCATCACAACTGCCGTGGCGGTCGTGAAGGTGGCATCATTTCCATAAGAATCGGAATCCGTGCCGTTGTGGGCCATCACCTGGTAATGATAGATGGTGCCGGGGGTCAGGCTGGTCAGGTTCGTGCTAACCGAGATATTGGTGGTGCCGGTGTAAGGACCACCCAGGACCACAGATTGATCGTAAGTGTTACTGTTGGCAGTATAGTATGCATTCGTGGCATAGAAGAAGGTGACGTCGGTATCATGGCCGCCCGGGTTGATCAGCCCTAATAATTTTGCGTGGGTTGTATCCACCTCTGTGTAGGTGCCGGTCTGGGCGAATAAAACCACGCTGGTAGAGAAGGTGACTTCGTTCCCATAGAACGTACCGACCGAGTTGGTGGCGTATGCTTTGAGATGGTAATCCGTACCCGGTGTAAGTCCTGTCATGTCGCTGGTGAAAGCGCCGGTTGAACTGGTGGAGCCTTCGTCGGTATGGGGATCAGAAATGGTGGGCGAACCAGCCTCATTATAGACCACGCCGTAATGGGTCGGGTCCGGCACGCCAAGATCGGTGATGTTTCCGTTCCCGGTGGCCGTGGTGGTGCCGATCAAGGAGACCGCCTGGGTCGTCACGGTCGGTAAATAGCCGGCCGGCTGGTCGGCCCGTGGCCGGGTGAGCTTGTAATTGGTGCCCTGGTCCACGCCGGAGGTATCCACTTCGCCGGCATAGGCATACACGGCCACGTAATAGTCTTGGCCGGTCGAGTAAGACCGGTGACCGCCACACTCGTGCCGGTGTCCTTATAGATGACGAAATTGCCCGTCCCGATCTCGGTGCCGCTGCCAAAAGCTGCATTGGCGCTGTAACCGGTAAAGGTTCCATCGACCGGGTTGGCATCCACGGCTGAGGCGTGTTTCATCAAGACGATCACGCCGTCCCCGCTGCCGTTCGTCCAATTTACGGTGTAGCCGGTCGTGCCGACCGAAGTGAAATTGAGTCCGGAGGCCTGGAGGGAGGGTTCGGTATAGAAGCTGCCGTCCGGCGAATAGCCCGTGCCCTGGGTATTGGTGGCATAGCCGTTGTAATAGATCTTGCGTTCCGGAAGGTCATGGCGCTGATGCGCATTCGTAAACGTTACCGGGGTCGTCGAGCCGAGATGCGAGCAGTTGTTGTAGTCGGTGTCGCGAAAGGTGTCCCAGCAGGTCCCATAATCGGTAATCGCCGACCCGCCCTGCGAGGTGATGTTCGCACCCAGGGTGGCGTTCGTGCTGGTGATCGAGGTGGCGGTCGGTGAGCTCAAAACTGGCTTGGCAGCAATGACATAGGTCAAAACCACCTTGCCATTTGCACCCGCGCCACCAGAATGGTGAATAGATAAGCTCCACCGCAACGGATCCGCCGCCGCCACCACCTGGTGTGCCTCCGCCTGTTCCATCACCACTTCCCCCTGTTCTACCAGCACCGCCATCTCCCACCCCCAGAGGAGCAACCGCACCAATCAGAACTCGTTGCATCCGTACCATTTGCAGCCGGTTCCTGCGGATGAGCCACCACCTCCTGCGTTGCTTCCGGAGACGTTATACCCTTTCCCTCCGGAAAATTTGATAGTCTACCGACTACATCGCCTGCAGCTGAAGACCCCCGGCAGCACCAGTGGATCCATTAGTACCAACGGATCCACCTCCCTTGGCCAATACTAAATCCGTTGAGCCATCGTCCTGAAATAAGAATCTCCACCAGCCGAACTACTTGAATGAACCCGCTCCTACATAAATAGTATACGAGTGGCCCGGGGTTACAGGGATATCGGCAGTTTTAGAATAACCGCCACCTCCACCGCCCGCGGCTACTGCTCCGAGAAGAGACTTCCTGTACAATCTCCACCACTTCCGCCGCCACCCCAGGCTCGACAGTAACCGTGCTGACTCCGTCCGGTACCACCCAGGTGGAACTGCTTCCTGCCGGCCAATCTGCAGTGGATATATCATCGATCTCCTGTGGATTGGTTCCCGTCACGCCGTCGGAATCGTGATAGGTGACTAAAACATCATAACTCTTCGCCGGATACAAGCTTAGTGATAGTGGTGGTAAACGGAGATAGCTTGATGGGCCGCCCCGGTTACCCAATTGGTCCAGGTGGAATCGGAGTGCAACTTGTAATCCACGTCATAGGTATTATTGCCATTTCCATCATCATCATATGGCATGGTCACGAATAAAGAAGTCTGAGAAGCTGCCGATACCGTAGCCGTTCCGGTTGTGGTGAAATCAGAAGGGAAAAGATTCTGACTGAATTCGAACCAACCGGTATTCGAGTCGTTTCATCGTTTCCGCCTCCACTGCTGCTGGTCGATAAGTCGCTGCCGGTCCCTCCATACCAAAGTGTGCCGGTGTAATTAGTGGTGAAGTATTTTGAGCCTGATATCCTATTTCAATTACAACTCGATCATTTGCTTGAGCTGTAACTTCTGAGAGAGTCCTGGCCGATGAAGGCGCATCTCCCTGTGCGGTAGTGGACCATCTCTACTAGAACCATCTGATCATTATCCAGAAGTGTTCCCCGAACAGTAATTCCATCATTGCTAACGACATAGACATGTACTCTAAAATAATCATTCGCTGAACTGCTACTCTCTTGAGCTCCGATTATCCAGGTCAATGTAGATCCAGCCGGAATGGTTTGCGCAACAATCGGCTCGCTTACAAATTTTAATATTTCAACGTTGTAATTATTCGTGTTAGTATTTTCTGAAACTCCCCGGGAATCAATCGTCCCGGATTTCGTTCGTGACATCACCAAAGTCGGTACGCCGGTCGTGTAGTTCCAGGTACCTTGATCTGTAGTAGTTACAGAAGATGTTTCGTTTTGAAGATAAAAGCGTGTCGCGGCAGCCCGGGCGGTTTTTACAGGCAGCGCCGCCAGTCCCAGCATGACGATCATCAGGACCGAAGCCAGCTTATATAAGAAATGTTTATTCATCCTGCATTCTCCTCAACTTGATTTTTTACCAACGATTACTTCCGTCTTCCTGGCATTCCGAGCCGTTAACCAATTAATACCTATACCGCCAGGCTAGTCTTTCCCCTATATTATAGGCGCTGGGATGGAAAAGTCACTATACTTCCGGCTAAATTAAAGTATAGTTTCTCAGCCAGTTCTCATTTTTGGAATGCTTTTTTTGGAAATTCAGGTCGATACAAGGTTAATCCGCGTAAATACTCCCCATCCGCACCATCCGCGTTCTATACGCTACCTGAATTACGGGGGTTTAATTTTCCGGCTTGATCTTGCGGGCGTAGGCCACGGCCTGTTCGCGCTTTTTCAGGTTCAGCCGTTCCAGGATCTGGCCCATATGGTATTTCACGGTCGCCTCGCTGATCGATAAGGCTTCGGCGGCTTCCTTGTAGGTCAGGCCTTCCGCCACCTTGTCCAGGATCTGCCACTGGCGCGTGCTCAATCCGCCTCGGTGGCTGCCTTGGCTCCGGCACGCTTTCCGCCTGGCTCGTTTTCCTTCCCGCTCGAGCGTGAGAATTCCCGCACCAACCGCGCCGAAAGCCCGGGCGGCAGCGGCGATTCGCCCCGCCGCAGTCCGGCCAGCTGGTGGCAGAAGGCTTCCCCATCCATGCTCTTCAGCAGGTAGCCGGAGGCGCCGCTGCGGATGGCCTCGAACAGGTCGGCTTCCCGCTCGGAATCGCTCAGGATGACCACTTTGATCCCGGGATTTTCCGCCTTGATCCGCTGCGTGGCTTCCAGGCCGTTCAATCCCGGCATTTCCAGTTCCATGATGACCACCTCCGGCTGCAACTGGTCAGCTTTTTCGCAGGCTTGCAGCCCATCCCGGGCCAGGCCCACCACCTGCACCCCGCGCCCCAACAGCAACGTCCGCAGCCCTTCCAGGAAGAGCGGGCTGCCGTCTGCCAGCAGGACCCGCAGGTTCTGCAAGTGCAGCGCGTCCGCCTGCGGGGAGCGCTCCGAGGCGCTCATCAACCTGGGCAGGAAGGCCAATACCTGGCAGCCGCTTCCGGGCGCCGAACGCAGCTCCAGCCGCCCGCCCGCCATCCCGGCCCGTTCGCGGATCAGGTGCAAGCCGGAATGCCCATCCACCTGCACTTCACCCGGAGCGAACCCGACCCCATCGTCCGAGATCAGGATCTGGGCCATCTCGCCGGCCAGGCTGAAGACCAGCTCGACCCGTTTTGCCCGGGCATGCTGGCGCACGTTGTTGAGCGCCTCCCCGATGATATAGGCGGCCTGGGTTTCGACCGCCGCGGCAAAGAGCGGGTTGGGTGCCTCTTCCGGGATGCTCAAGAGGGTTTGAAGGCCCAGGTCCTGCCCCAGTTCCTTTAAACTCGTCTCGAGCGTCGAGAACAGGTTACCCGCCTGCGCCTGTGGGGAACGCAGCCCCAGGATGAAGTTGCGGATGCGCGCCTGGGCATCCTGGGCCACCCCGGCTACACGCTGCAATCCGTCCTTGGCCGCCTGGGTCTGGCCCTGCTCCAACAGGTCTTGCACGGCCTGGGTCTCCGTGTTCAAATAGCCCATCACCTGCCCCAGTCCATCGTGCAAATCACGCCCCATGCGTTCCTGTTCTTCGGCGATCGCCAGCTGGCTCTCCTGCGCCACCAGCTCCTGCTGGGCGCTCTCGCGCTGGCTGATCTCGGTCTGCAGGCGCGCGTTGGTCGTTTGCAGTTCCTGCGTGCGCCTGGCCACATGACTCTCCAGGTCGGACACCTGCTCGCGCAGGCGCCGGGTCATGTTATTGAAGGAAGCCGTCAGCGAACCGATCTCATCCAGGAAGCGCACCGGCATTTCCACTTCCAGGTCACCCTTTTCCACCTTTTTCACTCCGGCCAACAAGTTTTTCAGCGGTCGCACCAGGTTGAGATGGATCAAAAGCGGCAGCCCCAGGCCCACCAGCAGGCAGTCCGCCAGGATCAAAACCACCAGCGGCAGCAGGATGCGCTGCAAATAGTCCCGGAATTCCAGGTAGCCGTCCTGCACAAAGCCGTTCGGCCCGCCCTGGATTGGCCCGCTGCTCGGGAAGAAATCCACCAACTGTACCGGGTTGGCCTGGCTGCCGGGTACTGCGCCGATCAACCACAGGTTCGCCAGCGCTGCGTCGTTGGCGTGATAATTGATCTTTCCGGGCAGGTCCGCATAGCTCAGCTCGAAGACCCCGTCCGATTGCAATCGGATTTGGAAGGCATAGCGCTGCTCGGGGTGATAATAATTGGAGCTTTCCCAGGTCAGCAGCAGGTTGTCGCCGCCCTGGTTGGCATATACACCGCCCGTTTCAGGCGCCAGGTCCATTAAGAACGGGAAGATCGCCGGGGTAGCGCCGTAGCCGTCCAACAGGTTGCGGGTTTCCACCCGCGCCCCCATTCCCACCACGCCGTCGTTGCCCACCGTTACCTGTGCATAGGAACGGCCGAAAAATTGGAACATGAAATCGATTGGCTGCGATCCTTCCGGACCGTCCCCGTGCTGAATGCCCAGCCGGTTGCCCCAGTCCTGGCTGAAATCAAACGGCAGTTCGCTCACGTCATAGCCGCCCAACATATTGGGCGTGAAGCGCAGGTTTTGCTGCTGCGGCAGCCCGGGTGTGAACGTCTCCGCGTAGGCCGGAGCGATTGCCCAGCCGGCTGCCCCCAGCACTCCCAGGCTGATCACCAGGGTCGTCCCGACCAGTTTGCCCACCAGGCTGTTGGCTTCCGGCAGGGAATGGAAATACACCAGGATGACGGCCGAGTTGGCCAGTAAAATCCCTGCGCACAACCCCGCCTGGATCTCGACCGGTGTTAATTGGAACAGCCCCTGCAGGATCTCCGCCAGGCTGAGCAACAGGAACAGTCCGCTCATCGACGCCAGCGTCCGGCAGGCATTAGCCGGTCGGCCCTTTGGATGCCAGGCCAGCCTGATCCGGGCACTCAACCCTGGTCGTTCTCCCGCCGGCATAGAAGATTGAACGGAAGGTTGGATATAAGCCTGGAAAGAAGCCTGGATAGAGGCCTGGATGGATGCCTGCACGCTTTGCCGCAGGAAGACTCCGCAGCTCCATGCCAACCCGACTGCCAGGGGAATGCTCATCCATGTCGGACGCGCCACCACCAGCCCGCTCTGCAGGCGGGAGATGGAATAAAGGCTATACGCTATTTCCAAAAAGATGTAGAGGGTGCTGATCGCAAGCGCCCAGCCGGCTTCACGCACCCGCCGGGTTTGTTGCTCCGGGAAACGATAGGCGAATTGCAGGAAAAAAACCAGACCGCCCGCCAGTAGCACATGCTCCAGGTCCCCAGCCGCCAGACCCAACCGGGAAAGCAGGACCTCCTGCAGGAACAACAGGAAAAGGAAGCCGCTGCTGCACAGGAAGAAACCGCCCAGCAGGAGCGTTTGCAGGTTGCGGTTTTCCAGCTTGCGGTAACTTCGCAAGATATAGGCGCTGATCGCCAGGCTCAGCAGGAGCTGGGTCAGTAACAGGATTGCAGCCGGGGTCAGATAAATGGAAGGCATGACTGATATTATTATAGCTATTTATCGTAAATTTGTGATTCGCAATTCGTGATGCCAGGGGAAAAACGTCCCAAAGATAGCTTGAAAGCCGGGTTTGACAGCCTCGCCAAGGTTTGGTATCATCAGCTTACTTACCGACCGGTAAGTAAGCTTGGATCGGATTCGAAAGGAATGTTTATCAACATTATGGATGACAAAACCCGCAAGCGTGTGCTGCTTGTGCTCTTCATGGGGGTGCTGATGGGCGCACTGGACATCGCCATCGTATCCCAGGCGCTTACCCCAATCCAGACCTTCTTCGGGGTGGACGATCGCGCCAAATCCTGGATCTTCACCATCTATGTGCTGTTCAACCTGATCGGTACCCCCTTGATGGCAAAGTTGTCGGATATTTTCGGACGGCGCTCGATTTACCTGCTCGACATCGGTCTGTTCGCGGCCGGCTCACTGGTGGTGGCGCTTTCGACGCATATCCTTTTCCCGCTTCTGCTGGCCGGGCGAGCCCTGCAGGGCTTCGGCGCGGGCGGGATCTTCCCGGTGGCCAGTGCGGTAATTGGCGACACCTTCCCACCGGAAAAACGCGGTGGTGCGCTGGGCCTGATCGGTGCCGTCTTTGGGCTGGCTTTCCTGGTCGGACCGATTCTGGGTGCCCTGATCCTGACCTTCACTGTCTGGCAATGGCTGTTCATCATCAACCTGCCGATCGCGTTGGTTGTGTTTGTGCTGGGTCTGCGCTTGCTACCTTCCGGACACCCCGAAACCCGCCAGGCTTTCGACTGGGCTGGGATGTTCGTGCTGGGGGGTCTGCTGGCAGCCCTGTCTTATGGACTGAACCGGATCGACACGCAAGACATCTTCGCCAGCCTGGCATCAGCGGGCGTCTGGCCTTTCCTGGGACTTGCGCTGGCCCTGGCGGTCGTCTTTCCATTTATCGAAAAACGCGCTGAAGATCCCGTCCTGCGCATCCGGCTCTTTTCGAGCCGCCAGTCCGTCCTGGCCAGCGCCCTGGCGGCAGGCGCCGGTCTGGGCGAAGTAGGCATGGTCTTCATACCCTCACTGGCCGTGGCTGCCATGCCGACCATTCTGAACAAACAAACCGCCAGCTACCTGCTTTTGCCGGTGGTGCTGGCGATGGCAATCGGTTCACCGCTGGTCGGCCGCCTTCTGGATAGACTGGGTTCCCGGTTGGTGGTGCTGGCCGGCAGCCTGTTGACCGCGGTCGGGATGATCATGCTGGGAATCCCTGCCATCACATCCGTGCTGAGTTTATTCGTTATTGCCGGAGTTGTGATCGGGCTGGGTCTCTCAGCCCTGCTGGGTGCCCCGGTGCGCTACATCATGTTGAATGAGGCGCCTGCCTCTGACCGGACTGCCGCCCAGGGCGCCATCACGCTCTTCACCAGCGTCGGACAACTGGTCAGCAGCGCCCTGGTGGGTGCGGTGGCAGCTTCCCAGGGTGGCGGCGTGCAGGGGTACGGGTCGGCTTATTTTGTTATTGGCATGATCGCCGTCCTGCTGGTCCTGTTGACATTGGGTTTGAAGAATCACCGGGAAGAAATGGCCGCCCTTTCGCCGGACCGGGCGGCAGCCGGAAAATCATCTGCCTGACAGAACCGGTTTGCTGGTTTTCCCTTCGTAAATTCAAGTCAGGTTTATCATGTCTGGAAGTGCCGGACTTTCAATTCCCGGATACGATCAGGGAGCCTGGCCTTTAGAAGGATATAATTGCCTTGAGATGAAAATACCTGAACCCGGTTTATATAAGAAGATCCTCTCCACAGCCACGCGCTTGTTCATTGAACACGGCTACCACGGCCTGTCCATGCGCTTGATCGCCGAGGAACTGGATGTTTCAAAACCGGCCCTGTATTACCATTTCAAGGATAAAGAAGAACTCTTCCTGGCCATTCTGCAGGCCAATCTGGACGAAATGGAAGCGGTTCTCGAGCAAATCACATCCGAACCGATCTCCAGCCGGGATAAGGTGCGCCAGTTCATCGAATACGTCCTCAACCAGCCAGCTAATCAGAGTGCCATCATCCGCCTGGCCAGCCAGGAA
Source organism: uncultured Chloroflexia bacterium (assembly GCA_963814135.1). GTDB lineage: Bacteria > Chloroflexota > Anaerolineae > Anaerolineales > Villigracilaceae > UBA877. The sequence continues at coordinate 1,565,309 of CAWFBZ010000008.1, forward strand.
ATGATCCAGCTCTCCGAGCCGGCCCGTGTAGCCTTCGAAAAGATCTACCATCAGAAATTCATCGGTAAGATCGAGGCTATCCTGAAAACAGGCATGCAACGAGAGTGAGTTCAAACCGGTCCGAACCGAGATTGCCACCTGGACCCTACTGGGGATGATGTACCCGTATTTCTATCCTGCCCACATCCAAAATTTAGGCCTGTCGGATGAAATCATCCAGCAGATCATCACCGTCTACCTGGAAGGGATCAACAAGTAAACAAGTTGGAGCCGCTTCACCTACCTCTTCATAGGCCAGGTCATCTCCATCTCCGGCATGCTGATGCAAGCCACCGCCATCTCCTGGCACCTCCACAGCCTGACCGGCATGTCTCTACTGGCGCCGGCAGGAATTAACCCTTATTCAATACCGGTTTTCGCTAACCTGGCACCCCTACCGGCAGGTGTTTATTTTCCTGGGCACTCACCTGCCCCGGCAGGTTCAAGCGGGATGGCCCACATACCGAGCTGATGCTGCGCATCCAGCAGCGGGGGCGAAACCACACCAGAAGCGGGGTCGCTAACCTGCCAAAGACCCGCATCTATCAAAAGCGCCGGGGTGCCCTCCTGGGAAATTTGCTCCGCAAACGGTCCAAGTGCACTCTGGCTGGCAGGTATGCCCCCAGGGACACCCTGAACGGCGTACGCTCCGCTGGAAGTAAACGGGTAATCCTCTGCTGTGCCCGTAAAGGTCCACGTGCCACGGCCCTGGTTCGCCGGGGAAAAGGTAAAATCACCGCTCAACCCCGCCTGAGTGTTTTCTCCGTGCAGTTGGAAAGAATGATTGAACCCTTCACAGATCGTCCCGCTGATGTCTAGAAGGCTGCCCCCCGCTACTCCAAAATAAGGGGAATCCACATGGTAACCGGATGTAGGGGCAGGGGTGGAAGTTGCGAATTGCGCTTCCTCCTGCGGAACGACCGTGCTGGCCTCGGGGACGTTAGCCAGCCAGAGTTGAGCGTCGTTCTGGTCCATCGGCTGAATTTCGGGGAGGCGGTTTGGATCGGAAGAGATGACTTTTTGTCCGGAGGTCAAATCCAGGCTTCCGGCATTGTTTTGCAATCGACACGAGCCCTCCAGGCATTCTATTTTGAGGCTGTTCGCCTTCGGATCCACAGACACGAACATATAAGAACCCCGCACCGAAGCCGTCCCGCCCGAAGTGGTCACGTCAAGCGAACCTCCATTCAATACCACCCAAAGCTGACCGGCCTGTAGCGTGAGGCGGGACAGAACTCCATTGGATGCATTACCCCGGGAATTCAGCGAGAAAATGGTCAGCTGCCCTATCCTCACGATCGAACCTGTGGAAAGGTCCAGGCGGACGCGGCTTTCCTGCAGCGTCTGCATTTGCATTTCGGTCGTCAGGATGTAATCGTTCCCGACATCGGTATATTGCTCCGCGCTGGCCGGCCTGACCTGCACCTCACCGCTGATTTCTGACATCCTGGCAGTCAGGTTGGTGCTCTTCTTACCAGGTGCTAGAAATACGAGAAAGATGACCGCCAGGAGCATCACCAGCGCAACAACCACCCCTCCTGAGATAAGGAGAATTTTAAGAATTGATATTCGATTCGATTTATTCATCGCGTGCTACCTTTAAATATCCGGATATGGATTAAAGTCCGTCGGCTTTATTTTTTTGCCGCATTGAATAATCAATTGTTACCCGGATATACCCCGTCAGGCAATAGCCCTTTGGTATTGGGAAGTTGGAAAACTGCTACCTCAGATCGATGCAGTCGTAGTGGTGCGGTGTTATACTTTCCGCCTTGCGAATCCATAAAAAACACCTCTGTTACCAAACCAGAATCACCGACCTGTATTCATGACCCTGCACATCCCGCCTGCCCTCAAACACCGCCGCTTCACCTACCTCTTCCTGGGCCAGGCCATCTCCATCGCCGGTACGCAGATGCAGATCACGGCCATCTTCTGGCACATCCGCACGCTGACGGGCACGCCTGACCCGCTGGCGCTAGGCGGGGTCGGCCTGGCGCGCATCCTGCCGGTCATCCTGTTCTCCCTGCTGGCCGGACCGGTGGCGGACGCCTTCGACCGCCGTCACATCCTCTTCATCACCCAGAGCCTGATGGCGGCTTTCGCCCTTGCATTGGCCGTGCTCACCTTCTCCGGGAATATCCAGCTCTGGCATATCTACCTCATCACCGCCCTGCAGGCCGCCGTGGCAGCTTTCGATAGTCCCGCCCGCCAGGCCATGATCCCCAACCTGGTGCCCGCCGAAGACCTGCCGAACGCCTTCAGCATACAGTCGATCGGCTTTAACATCGGCTCGGTCCTGGGTCCCATGCTCAGCGGGGTGGTCATCGCCAGCCTGGGCCAGGGCTCCACTTATTTCATCAATGGCCTGTCCTTCCTGGCGGTCATCCTGGCCCTGGCCTTGATCGGTCACGTCCCGCAACAGACCGCCCGGGCCGCCGGCGTCAATTTAGCCGCCATTCGCACCGGCATCCGCTTCATCTTCTCCCGCCCGATCATCCTTTCCACCATGCTGCTCGATTTCGTGGCCACTTTCTTCGCCTCAGCCAATACCATGATGCCGATCGTGGCGCGCGATCTGCTGCACGTCGGCGAGGTCGGCTACGGTTTCCTTTCCTCCGCCCAGGCGATCGGCTCGGTCGTCGCCGGCCTGATCGTCTCCCAGATGGGCTTTCTGCGCCGCCAGGGACGCCTCTTCCTGGGTGCCGTGGCGGTCTTCGGGCTGGCCACCATCTGGTTCGGGCTGGTGCATGCCTTCCTGCTGGCCTTCCTGGCGTTGGTCCTGATGGGCGCGGCCGATGCAGTCAGCACGATCATCCGCAACACCGTCCGCCAATTGCAGACTCCCGATAACGTGCGCGGCCGCATGACCAGCATCAACCAGATCTTCTTCCAGGGCGGACCCCAGCTGGGCGAGGTGGAGGCTGGATTGGTTGCCCAGGCCTTCGGAGTCCCGTTTGCGATCATCTCGGGCGGCATCGGCTGCATCCTGGGAACCCTTTTAATCGTGCTCAAGTGGCCGCAGTTGCGCACCTTCAATGGGGACGAACCCATGCCCGAACAAAGCCCGGCCGGTTGAGCAATTCCCTACGGCTGCCCCACGCTTTGGCTACGCTTTTCAAGTTTCCACCCTGCAATCATTTGACTTCTCCTCCAATTCGCACTATACTGGATTGAGAGTACCCGCCTATGCGAGTTTTAAACGTTCATACCCATTTGGAAACCTGAGAGGCACGCGCATATTTCGCGTGCCTTTGCTTATCTTCGGGTCTGGCGGGCCGGCCGCGCCGGTTCTGAACGACCCAATTCGTAAATAGGAGATAAAAAAATGGACTCTGGAATGATCGGAAAGATCGAAAAAGCCAAACGCTACGCCCAGGAACCCGAACGCTTCCATTTTGAAGCCCTGACCGTCTCGATCGACGGCGCCAACAATTCGCACCGCATCACCCTGGCGGACGGCAAATGGAATTGTGACTGCGATTTCTTCCGCGGCCACGGCCTGTGTACCCATACCATGGCGCTCGAGGAACTCCTGAAAGGCATGCTGCCGGTTACAGAGACTGCCTGAGCGGATATTTCCCGATTAACCAAATCAGGGACTGTCCGAACTTCGATGGCAGACAGCCCCGGGAACAGAACTTCCATCGAATAAATGTTGGGAACGAAAAGTTGGCGGGTATCAAAACCGCCAACTTTTTTTGTATTATCGCACGCCGACCGTCCTGAGTGGTTTCCCATCATTCTGGAAATAATTCCCCATTTTCAGGTACAATTCGTCCCTATGAAATCCCTTTCACGTCGTGAGTTCCTCAAAATGGGCGGCCTGGCCCTGGCCGGGCTGGCCTTCACCAGTTTCATGCCGGAGTTCACCGGCTTCGAGGATGGCGAGTTGGTGCGCGTCGCCACCACCTACCCGGCCGGCGTCCCGGTCTACCAGGATCCGGATGACCAGAGCCCGATCGTCCGTAACTGGGAACGTGACAGCCTGGTGCACGTCTACGATTCTGTTGGACGTTCCCACCACCGGCGCCACCTCGCTCTGGTACCGTGTTTTCGGCGGCTACATGAATGCCGCCCGTTTGCAAATGGTGCAGGTTCATTACAACCTTCCACTCACCAGCATTCCCAAAGACACCAAGATCCTCTCCGAACTGACCGTCCCGTACACCGAGGCCTACCGCTATGACCAGTGGAACGGCTGGTATGCCACTTATCGCCTGTATTACAGTTCCACCCAGTGGATCACGGGCATCGACAGCGGCCCGGACGGCAAAGCCTGGTACGTCGTACAGGATGAAGCCGACAAGAACTTGCACTACTACGTTCCCTGTGAACAGCTCCGCCCGATCGATCCGACCGAATATACCCCCACTTTCACGGACGTGCCGCCCGGTCACAAACGCATCGAGGTCAACCTGACCACCCAGACCCTGGTCTGTTACGAGAGCAACCAGCCGGTTTTCACCACCCAGGTCTCCACTGGCCAGGGCAGCCTGCTGGCCACGCCGGCCAAGAACTTTTATATTTCGGTCAAGCTGCCCTCCCGCAATATGAGCTCCACCAGCCCAATGGCCGATGACATCTACCCGCTGGTGGGCGTACCCTGGACCAGCTTCGTCCAGTTCGAGGACATGCCCTTCCTGGGACACGCCTTCCACGGCACCTACTGGCACGACAATTTCGGCTTCCCGATAAGTCACGGCTGCATTAATATGAGGAATGCGGATGCGCTCTGGTTATACCGCTGGTGCACCCCTCCGGCCGGCTACGAACAGGTCAACCTGCAAACCCTGGATGTCAAAGGCTACGGCACCACCGGGACGATCCATTACTAGAAACCAGGTGTAGAAACCAATCGTCCCGAAGGTTCCTTAAGACCTAAACACCTTAAGACCAACCTTCGGGACGCTTCTGTTACCGTAATCCCTGTTCTTTCAGATTAGTGGATCAATCAATTTATCCATTGTATCCAATCCACTCGATCGTCTCATTCCCCCCAAAACGCTTCGCCATCACCTGCATGGCCTGCTCGCTCTCGTCGATCAGGATGAAGCGCCGCTTGAGCAGCAGGCAGCTTTCCCCGGTGGTGCCGCTCCCGGCGAAAAAATCCAGCACCAGTTCGCCCGGATTGGAAGACGCCCGGATCATCCGGTCCAGCAATGCGCGTGGTTTCTGGGTCGGGTAACCGGTCTTTTCCTTGCCGGAGGTCGCCACGATGGTGTGCCACCAGGTATCCGTCGGCAGCTTGCCCTTGCTGGCTTTTTCCGGTCCAACCAGACCGGGCGCCATATAGGGGATCCGGTCGATGTCCTGCACATTAAAGGTGTAATGCTGGGGATCTTTCACGTAGACCAGGATATTATCGTGCTTGGCCGGCCAGCAATTCTTGGGTCGCCCGCCGTAATCATATGCCCAGATGATCTCATTCAGGAACGAACCCCGTCCGAAGATCTGGTCGAGCAGCAGCTTGCAGTAATGCACCTCGCGATAGTCGATGTGGAAATACAGCGTCCCGCGCGCCGACAACACCCGATATGCCTCTTCCAACCTGGGCGCCAGGAACTCCAGGTAATCGTCGAAAAAATCCATGTAGCCGCGGCTGCCCAGTTTTACCGTGGCATATTTCTGGCCTTTAAATCCGGTTCTGTCCCCGCTGGCGGATCGGACGGTCTGGATGGTGGTGCGTTGCTGCGTCTTCCCGGTATTGAAAGGCGGATCGATATAGATAAGATCGATGGACGCATCCGGCATGCTCTTTAATACAGGCAGGTTGTCCCCCAAATAAATCCGGTTCATTTTCTCCATTCCTGTTTCACCTCGGACCCAACTATGATTTTCTAATGCCGTTTTTCTTATACCCGCCAAAGCCAGTCAGCCCATTTTTCATTCCATATCCGCTAGTTTACCATATGCCCCCTTTCCTTCTGCCCCTCCAGCTCGATGTTACCAATTTAGTCGTTCTCTCCCCATCAAACACCCCACCGCCGTCCCCTACGTAGTAACGACTTTAGTCGTTCTCTCCCTATCAACCCCCCCATAGCCGCCACCTGCGTAGTAACGACTTCAGTCGTTCTCCCCCAATCAAAACCCCCCCACCGCCGCCTCCTGCGTAGTGACGACTTCAGTCGTTCTCCCCCAATCAAAACAACCCCACCGCCACCTCCTGCGTAGTAACGACTTCAGTCGTTCTCCCCCAATCAAAACAACCCCATCGCCGCCACCTGCGTAGTGACGACTTCAGTCGTTCTCCCCCAATCTAAACAACCCCACCGCCGCCACCTGCGTAGTAACGACTTCAGTCGTTCTCCCCCAATCTAAACAACCCCACCGCCGCCACCTGCGTAGTAACGACTTCAGTCGTTCCCCCCTAAATAAAAAAAACGCCCGCACTTCAGCAGTTGCGGGTGGTTCCTGAACTTCTGAATTTACGCGCGCCTAAACGTCCAGCCAGTATCCCACCCCTCGCACAGTCTTCAAAATTTTCGGATTCTGCGGGTCCACCTCGATGGCATGCCGCAGCCAGGAGACGTGTACGTCCAGCGTGCGGGTGTCATCCGTGTAATTGGTTTCCCAGACGTGAGAAAAGAGCGCCTTGCGCTCGATCACTTCCCCCTTGTGGTCGATCAGCGTTTTCAACAGACGCATCAACCGTGGCGTCAGGCGGGTTTGTTTGTCCATACAGCGTACGATACGCTTTTCCATATCCAGGCGCACCGGTCCGACATGCACGTTGTTGCGCCCGTCCCCCGGTAACAGGTGCCTGATCCGGTTGACCAGTTTCTGGGCGGTGAAAGGCAGCGCCAGGCTCACGTTCGCGGCGATCTTCTCGATCGGCCGGTCGGGGTCCAGGATCACCAGGATGGGGACTTCCGGGAATTGGTCTCGCAGGTTCTTGCAGATGCGTTTGCCGCTGCTGCGCATCGAGGCCGCATTCACAACGACTACGTCCGGACTGCTACCGTTGCTTAAAGATTTCAAGGCCTCGCTGCCATTGGAGACCAATTCGACAACAAAGCCCTTTTTACGCAGCGCGGGGACAAACGCAGGATGGTCTGCATGTTTGCCCTCAATGACCAGGAGTGTAGAATCGCTCATAAGATAATGAAATAAAACGGATAAGTTTCTATAGATTATACACCAATCTTAAAGAAAGGCCTCGCGCCATAGTACCAATGGGGTCTTTAAGGTTTGGGGATATTCCCCATCCCGTATTCAAACCTTCCCATCCCGGCCCCGGTCTGGTAAAATCAGCCCCCGGAGCGTTGTACCCTTCGCTCCATATTCCAGATAGAAAGGGCTTGAATAGCAATGAAGGTATTACTCATCAAAGACGTTTATAAACTTGGTCGCGCTGGCGACGTTAAGAAGGTTGCAGACGGGTATGGTCGCAACTTTCTCATCCCGCAGGGATTGGCGATGCTCGCCACCCCCGGTGCGATCAAGACCGCCGAACGCATTCGCAGCAAGGCTGCCGAGCGTCGTTCTGTTCTCAACGATGAAATGAGCGTGGTGGCTGAAGCGCTGAAAAAGGTGCACATCGCCTTTGGCGCCCGCGCCGGCGAGACCGGCAAACTATATGGCTCGATTACTTCGCAGGAAATTGCCGACGCCATCCAAAAGAAATCCGGTTACACTGTCAAACGCCAGCAACTGGATATGCAGCCCCTGCGCACCCTTGGGGAACATAGCATCCACGTTCGCCTGACCATGGACCTGATTCCTGAAATCAAAGTGATTGTGTATCGGGAAGGGGAAGCCGAACCCAGGCTGCCGGTCGACGAAGCCGCCCAACCTGTCCCCGCTGAGACACCCGTCCCGGTTGAACCGGCTCCCGCTGAGACACCCGTCCCGGTCGAACCCGCTGCCGAAGAACCCGTTGTGGAATCGGCCCCCGAAGAGCCTGCCGCCTCCACCCAGGCCTGATCTTCCGGAGAAAGACAACCCAATCCATCACCGGTCCAACCTGCAGGGGAAACCGGTGATGTTTTATTTATTGCATGACAGAGACAATCGGTCAACAACTCAAAGCCGCTCGTGAAGCGCGCAACCTGACCTTCGAGAAGGTTACCCAGGTTACGCATATCCAGGCTCGGCTGCTCAAGGCGCTCGAAGAGGACGATTTTGAATCACTGCCTTCGCCTGTGCAGGCGCGCGCCTTCCTGCGGTCGTATGCCGGGTTTCTCGAGCTGTCCCTGGACGATTTGATCGCCCGCCAGCGCATGTCTTCCGGGCAGCCTGAAGTTGACAGCCCAACCGCTGTACCGGCTCCCGAATTGCCCCCGGAGATTTTGGAAAAGCTTGACCTGCCCGGACCCACTGCCTCGACTCCTGAGACGTCCATTGAGCAACCTGCCATTCACCCGGAAGAACCGGAAAAAAACGAAAAGCACGGCCGGTTTGCTGTTCTGTTTGGACGCCTGCGCCAGCGATTTCCAAAGGCGAAACCTGCCTCGGATTCGGCCGGGTCCGACCTGGATTCTGCCAAAGAGCCAGAACCAATTCCTGAAATTGTCCCCGAACCTGAAGCTGAGTCTGAACCCGAACCAGAATCCGAACCAGTAACCGGAGCGGATAATGAAGCCGGGTCTATCCCTGAGGTACCTGCTCCCAAGCAGGTGCCGGTTGAATTCGACGATGCGGTTGTCAATGTCCAGGTGCCGCGGGAAGAGCCCCCCGCAGGTCAGGAACCGGGGCAAAGACAGTCTTCCCGGCAGATTTTTGTGGCCATCGGGGCAGGGTTGCGTCGCCAGCGGGAAATGCTCAGCCTGACCCTGGACGAGGTCGAGAGCCACCTGCACGTGCGCGTCCACTACCTCCAGGCAATGGAAGCCGGTGATATCGATCACCTGCCTTCGTCTGTCCAGGCGCGCGGGATGTTGAACAACTATGCTCGCTTCCTCGATATGGACGTGGATGTCCTTCTATTACAATTTGCGGACGGTCTCCAGGCTCAAAGGCTGGAGCGCCAGGCTCAGGACGAAGGCCCTATCGAACACACCGGTTCCAAGGCCTCCTCTCGCCGGGTTCTGCCGGCCGCCCTGCGCCGCTACCTGTCCATGGACAGTATTGTCGGGGTCGGGTTGGTGTTGATATTACTGGTCTTTGCCATCTGGGGCACCTCACGCATCATGGGCATCCGCTCTGCCACTACACCATTTCCAACCGCCCAATCCATCTCCGACGTCCTGGAAAACTCAACGGCCGGCGGCACGCTCGCTCCCACCGATTCACCCGAGCCAAGCCAGGCTGCGTTGCCTGGGGATGCCATTGCAACCGGCATCGGTACCCTGCCTTCCGCCGGATCCGGGCCCGTCCAGGTGGTGGTCGTGGCTCTGGGACAGGCCTTCTTGCGCGTGACTGTGGATGGTGTCCAACAGTTCAATGGGCGCATCACCGCCGGGACGGCTTATCCATATGCCGGGAATGACCAGATTGAGGTGCTTACCGGCGACGGCTCTGCTATTTCCATCATATTCAACCAGAGTGACCTGGGGCCACTCGGGAGCTTGGGCCAGGTGGTCGACCGCATCTACACTGCCAACGCCATCCTCGAACCGACTGCCACCACCACACCCACCCCTACAATTACGCCCACTCCCACCCTTACCCCGCGTTTCTCGCCTACCCCGACCCAGACGCCTACCAGCACCATCACGCTTCCGGGTCAATAAGAATGAGTTGACTTTAACGGTATGAACCAAAAAACCTTTCACCTGACATCCCTTGGCTGTGCCAAGAATTCTGTCGATTCCGACTCCATGGCCCAATTGCTCAAATCGGCTGGTTATCGGGAAGTTCCCGCTTCCACCCAGGCCAGCGTCCTGATCGTCAACACCTGTGGCTTTATCGGACCTGCCCGGGAAGAATCGTATTCCACCCTGCAGGAACTGGCCAATTCCAAGCGCCCCGACCAGCTGCTCATCGCGGCCGGCTGCCTGACCCAACGCTACGGCATGGAAGTCGCCCGCCGGGTCCCGGGCGTGGATGGCATTCTCGGCACGCGTCATTGGATGGACATCGTCCAGGTTGTGCGCCAACTCCGCAAAGGTCCGCACCCCGAACCGCTCTATCACCTGCCCGAGACTCCCGATCGCACCACCACCGGTCCGGACGACCCCTCCTCTGTGTTGCGTGCCAGCGTTACCGGGGCCAGCGCCTTCCTTAAGATTGCGGATGGCTGTCGCCGGCCGTGCGCGTTCTGCGCCATCCCCCTGATCAAAGGCACCCTGCACAGCCGTCCACCCGAGCTGATCATCGAAGAAGTCCGGCGTCTGCATGCAGCCGGCATACGCGAGGTCAATCTGATCGCCCAGGACACCACCGATTACGGCCACGATTTCGGCGTAAAGAACGGTCTGGCCGGGCTGCTTGAAGAGATGATCGCGGATGTTCCCGAAATGGATTGGATCCGCATCCTGTACGCCTTTCCCGGCTACGTCACCGACCGGTTGATCGACGTCATGGCTGCCCATCCACAAATCCTGCCCTACCTGGATATGCCGCTCCAGCATGCCCATCCCGCCACGCTTACCCGCATGCGCCGTCCAGCCAACATGGACTGGGTGCGTTCAACGGTTGCAAAGATGCGCAGCAAGCTGCCCGGATTGGCTATGCGCACAGTATTCATCGTCGGTTACCCTGGAGAGACCGACTCCGAATTCCAGACCCTGCTGGATTTCGTGGATGAAATGCGCTTTGACCGGGTGGGTGCCTTCCAGTTTTCCTTCGAACCCGGCACCTCCTCGGCCCCGCTCGGCGATCCCGTCCCCGCCGAGGTCAAGCAGGAACGTTACAACCGGCTAATGGAGCGCCAGCAGGCCATCTCCCTCCAGATCAACCAGACTTTCGTCGGGAAAACCCTGGACGTCCTGGTTGAGGGTTTCGACAATGGCATCGCCCTCGGCCGATCCTACCGCGACGCCCCCGAGATCGACGGATGGGTCCTGGTCGATACCGCAGGCCAGCCGAAATCTGCTCCGCCGCTCGAAATTGGCGGGATCGTGCCGGTCCGGATCACCGGGGCACTGGCATACGACCTGGAAGGTGTTCCGGTCATCTGATTCAACCAGGGGCAAGGCAGGTACTATGCGTAAGGCGCAATGGGTGGCACTTGTTCTCAGCATGGCAGGCGTGCTGGCTTCATTCCTGGTGGCAACCCGGGTCTTCGAAGCCGTCCCCCACGTCGAAGACGAAATGGCTTACGTCTGGCAGGCCGAAGTGCTTTCGCACGGTCAATTGACCGCCCCCACACCGCCCGCTCCAAAAAACATGCTCGTGCCGTTTGTTGTGGATTTCAACGGTCACCGTTTCGCCAAGTATCCCATCGGCTGGCCAATGCTGCTGGCTTTCGGTCTGTTGCTCGGGATCCGTACCTGGGTAAATCCCCTGCTGGGAGGCCTGGCGCTCTGGCTCACCTTCCGCCTGGGTCAAAAACTAATCAGCACCGCCGCCGGCCTGCTGGCCACGCTGTTGATGCTCACATCCCCCTTTTTCTTGATCCTTTCCGGCTCACTGGATTCGAATGCCTGGTCGCTGGTCTTAAGCCTGGGTTTCGTCCTGGCCTGGATGGATTCTTTCCAGATTGGCAACCGGTCCGGATCGGATGTCTCTCACACTCTGCCTGCTTGGTTGACGGTCGGCGTGGCGGGATTAAGCCTGGGTCTGCTCGTGCTCACCCGCCCTTTGACTGCCCTGGGTGTGGCGTTTCCCTTCTTCCTGCATGGATTGTTCCTTCTTTGGCACGGAAACGCAGGGGTGCGCTGGCGCGTCCTGGCGATTGGCGTCCTCTCTCTGCTGGTTGGATCATTATTTCTGGTCTGGCAGTTTGCAGTAACGGGTAATTTCCTGACCGATCCGTACACGCTCTGGTGGAGCTTCGACCGGGTTGGTTTCGGTCCGGGGATCGGCCTGGAAAAGGGCGGATTTACATTCTTGCACGGCCTACAAAACGCAAAAATAATGCTCGGCGATCTCAATAAGGATTTATTTGGATGGAAGTCTTTCTCCTGGATCTTCCTGCCTTTCGGCATGTGGGCCTTGCGTCGCAAACCTGCCGCCTGGCTCACCCTGTCAGTTTTCGCCAGCCTGGTGGCTTGTTACGTTTTTTATTGGGCCAGCGTTGTCCGTTACGGCCCGCGCTACTATTACGAAGGCCTCTATGGACTGGTCCTGTTCAGCGCCGCCGGCATTCTCTGGCTGGCGGGGAAATTTATAGCCGGTGTCTGGCAGAAAGTCCGCCTGGTTGTATTGGCCGCCCTGGTCATCTCGCTGGTCAGCTACAACCTGACCACTTATTTGCCGGGTCGTTTCAAACAGTTGTTTGGGTTATACGGGATCCACGCGACCCAATTGGCTCCCTTCCAGACCTCGGCTGCGCGTCCCTTGACCCCCGCGCTGGTGCTCGTACACGCCGAGAAAACCTGGACCCAATATGCCGGTTTACTGGAACTGGAAGACCCCTGGCTGACCTCCCCCTTCATCTTTGCATGGAGCGATAACAGCACAACCAGCGATGCCCGACTGGCCAGACTATACCCCAATCGGAAAACCATCTATTACTATCCCGATCAACCCGATCAATTCTACACTGCCCCACGCTGACACTGTGGGTTTATATAAAATTCCGGTTCAGCGGGCAGGTTTTCGCCGCCGCTGAACCGGATGTTGGTAGAATTTCTGCCGTCTTATCTGAAGCCTACGAAGGCAGTCGTGTTACGCTTTGGCCAGGTCGAAACGGTCAAGATTCATGACTTTGTTCCACACCGCCACAAAGTCGTGCAGGAATTTCTCCTGGGAATCCGCACTGGCATAGACTTCCGCCACGGCCCGCAATTGGGAGTTGGAACCAAAGATCAGGTCCACCCGCGTGCCGGTCCACTTGAGTGCGCCTGTTGCACGCTCACGACCCTCGAACTCGTTTTCATCCTCCGAGGTTGCCTTCCACACCGTGTTCATATCCAGCAAATTCACGAAGTAATCGTTGGTGAGCATGCCTGGCCGCTTGGTGAAGACACCCTGCTGCGATCCCGCAAAGTTGGTATTCAAAGCCCGCATCCCACCGATCAGAACCGTCATCTCAGGCGCGGTCAGCGTCAGAAGTTGGGCACGATCCACCAGCAGTTCCTCTGCCTTTACGGCATACTTGTCCTTGAGATAGTTTCGGAACCCATCAGCAACCGGTTCGAGCACTGCGAATGCCGCTGCGTCGGTTTGCTCCTGCGATGCGTCCATGCGTCCAGGTGTGAAGGGGACCGTCACAACCTGGCCGGCATTCTTTGCAGCCTGCTCGACACCTGCGCATCCACCCAGGACGATCAAGTCGGCCAAAGAAACCTTTTTCCCACCGGACTGCGCCTTATTGAACGCACTCTGGATGCCTTCCAGGGTCTTGAGCACTTTTGCCAGTTGTCCGGGTTGGTTGACTTCCCAATCCTTTTGCGGCAATAGACGGATGCGCGCCCCGTTGGCTCCACCTCGCTTGTCCGAACCGCGGAACGTGGACGCCGATGCCCAGGCGGTAGAGACAAGTTCGGAAACTGACAACCCCGAAGCCAGGATTTTTGCCTTAAGTTGCGAGATGTCTGCCGCATCAACCAGGACGTGATCGACTGCGGGGATGGGATCCTGCCAGATCAGTTCTTCTTTCGGGACTTCCGGGCCGAGATAGCGGGCACGCGGACCCATGTCGCGGTGGGTCAGTTTGAACCATGCCCGGGCGAAGGCCTCCGCGAATTCGTCCGGATGCTCGTAGAAGTGCCTGGAAATCTTTTCGTAGATGGGATCGAATCGCAGGGATAGGTCGGTGGTCAGCATGGTGGGTGCCCGATGCTTGGATGGATTGTGCGCGTACGGCACCGTATTGGCGCCTGCCCCGCCCTTGGTTGTCCACTGGTAGGCTCCCGCCGGGCTTTTGGTTAGTTCCCATTCGTAGCCGAACAGGTTCTCGAAGAAGTTGTTGCTCCATTTGGTCGGCGTCTTGGTCCAGGTGACTTCAGGGCCGCCGCCGATTGTGTCATCGCCCATTCCGGAACCATACTGACTTTTCCAGCCCAACCCCTGCTGCTCGATGGGGGCAGCCTCGGGTTCGGGGCCGACCAGCGCCGGATCGCCCGCGCCATGCGTCTTCCCAAAGGTATGTCCACCCGCAATCAACGCCACCGTTTCTTCGTCATTCATGGCCATGCGGGCAAACGTCTCGCGGATGTCCTTTGCCGCCAGTAGCGGATCCGGGTTCCCGTTTGGACCTTCCGGGTTAACGTAGATCAAGCCCATCTGCACAGCTGCCAGCGGGTTTTCCAGGTCCCGATCGCCAGTGTAACGCTTATCTTCCAGCCACTTGCCTTCGGATCCCCAGTAGACGTCCTTTTCCGGTTCCCAGACGTCTTCACGTCCGCCGCCGAAACCGAAGGTCTTGAACCCCATCTCTTCCAGTGCGACATTTCCGGTCAGGATGATCAAGTCAGCCCAGGATATTTTCCTTCCATACTTCTGCTTGATCGGCCAGAGCAACCGCCGCGCCTTGTCGAGGTTGACATTGTCAGGCCAGCTGTTGAGGGGCGCAAAACGCTGGTTGCCGTGCCCTGCCCCGCCGCGACCGTCTCCGGTGCGGTAGGTGCCGGCGCTGTGCCAGGCCATCCGGATAAACAATGGACCGTAGTTGCCGAAATCCGCCGGCCACCAGTCTTGCGATTTCGTCATCAATTCACGCAGGTCCTTCTTCACCGCTTCCAGGTCGAGGCTCTTGAACTCTCGCGTAATTGAAATCCTTCCCCATCGGATTCGACTTTACGGAATGCTGGTGCAGGATATCGAGATTCAATTGGTCCGGCCACCAGTCCTGGTTTGACGTGCCGCTGACGGCAGTGGTTTTATGAACTGGACACTTACTTTCTTCGCTCATGCTAATACTCCTTTCGTTAGCTGAATTATTGAACAGCGTGATTGACTACGCTACTCACCCTGTCAGGCAAAAATGATGATGATATGGTATGCAGTGTTGTCTCTGACAATTCGTGTTCGCATACCGGAAAGCCGGGAGTCTCAATTCCCTTTCTGGCAATCCGGACATACTCCGTAGAGTGTAATTTGAGGGCGCTTGATCGTATAACCCGATAATTCCTCCAACTTTCTTATCAACTCCTGATCTAGGGATACATCCGCATCGATGATCTGGTTGCATTTCATGCAAACTAAATGCGGATGGGGTTCGGGACGGTTGCCGTCATAATGACTGTCTTCCCGCAAATCGATTTCCAACACTTGATTCATATCCTTGAGCATGGCCAGGGTCTTATAAACCGTAGCCTGACTCATGGTCGGGAACTTCTGTTTGATCTCTTCAAAAAACTGGTTCGCGCTGGGGTGCCCCGCACTGGTTGCAATCATCCTTACCAGCTCGATCCTTTGGGGGGTCAGGCGGAAATTGTGCGCTTTCAAGGCGGCAATCAATTGATTAAAACGCAACTTCGGATCGGTCATTGCATCACTTTCGATAATCAATCCTAATAAATAATGATTATTTACAATTATACCGCAAATAAAATAGCCGGTTAATGGTAATTTACCAGCTTGTGATAACCTTTGGTCCCTGAAACTCAAGAAAAAAATGGGGATGGCATACGCCGGGTCAGATTATTTCAATGCCCGGTTAATTTTTATCACCACCCTGTGTTTTTCTGCGGGACTTCCAGGCGAATTTATTCTTCGCTATCCCCTTCGGGAGTTTTTCGACCAAGCGGACCGGTAAATAGGTAAACGAAAACGGAAATCCCCACCAATGCGCTGATCAAGGAATAGACCGCATCCAATCCGTTGATCGTGAAAATGGACGGCGAAGGTAATGCACTGGTCGTGGAGTTGGCGATCAGCACTGCAAACAGGTTATTTGCGGCGTGCGCCCCCAGTGCCAGTTCCAGCCGTCCGTCCCGCAAAGTGATGTATGCCAGGAAGAATCCAAAAGCAACATAATATAGCAGCAGCAAGGGATAATTGACCGAGGCTTCCGGGTTCAACATGTGCGGCAGGCCAAACAGGATTCCCGAGATTGTGCATAATACCCAGATGTTCCGCTGGCGCAGACCCACTCCCTGCAAGATGTACCCGCGAAAAAACAGCTCTTCTGTCGAGGTTTGGATCGGGATAAAAACCACCGCCAGTGCCGCAAATGGCAATAACCTGGCTGGATCGTAGGTCAATGCATATCTCCCGGGATAGAGCAACGCCTCCACGATCGACATGAGCACCGCCAACACAAACCAGACCCCAAAACCTTGTAAAAATCTACCCAGGCTCACCTTGCGCTCGGGTGTAACGAGCGTTCGCACCGGGCGCCGGTGTATGCCGCGCATCGCAAGGATGATGCCGATCAGGAAAAAGACTGATCCCAGCATGATCGCAATAAACCCCTCAATCGAGTCCACGCTGGGCAGGGTGAATGAGCCGGGTGATCCATTCTGCCGGATCATTGCATCCAGGAACAGGGCTGCGCTTGGCAGCGCGCCTACGATCTGCCACAGGAACAGGATCAACATTACCGCCAGAAGGCTGCGCCACCATTCGTTTTTACCTTGCAAAGCCAGATCCAGATATCTTCGCATACACTCCTTTACCACAGCGCGACGGTCTCCCGTCGCGCTGTTCGTCCTATGCAATTATTGTTTTTTACTGCCGGTCTCACGGACCGGGAGTTTGCGGTGCCGGACCGCCAAAGGCGCAGTAATCACGCACGGCTGTGGCGGTTGGATATATTTCTCCATTTTTCGGACTGTTGACGGTTAAGGCCTCCAACAACTGATCCTTAGCCTTGCAGTACGCTCCCTGGTTGATCAGGTACTGGGCGTAGTCGACGTTGGCCAGCCGCCAGCGCTCGGTTGCACTCGTACATGAGGAATCCGCCATGTAGGGCATGGAATTTCTTAATTGCGTGAAATAATTCAGGACCTGGCCCCAATCCTGGTCCCAGAAGCTGGCACCCGTGATGTACATGCGTGCGTAGGTTCTTAGCGCAAGTGCGTTCGAATTTAGGGTCCCGAAGTGTTCCGCCAGGGTCAGGTCGTATATGCCCCCCTCCAGGTTGATGTGAAGGTCCGAGCAGGAGGCGTTCGGTTCATACGATTGCGGATAGATCTTGCATACGCCTCGACTGCGCAGGGCGATGAAATACATTCCATCCACCTCGGCGGCGTGATAATTGATGTCCGATTTACGTAGCGAATCCAGCAATCCGATCACCTCGTCCCAGTTGCGTGCGCACAGGTCATCGCCGGGCTGGGAGAGCAGAGCCGTCACGTTGGCATAAATTTGATCGATGCTGCGCGTGTCGGGGGTTGGCGTTAGTGTCGGTGTCAGTGTGGGTGTTGCCGTGGGCGTGATTTCCATCTGTATCAACAGGTCGGCATAGGCCTGCTTAACCCCCGGGAAATCCGGGTTGTTCTGGATGATGTAATCGAAATGCTGTTTGGCGACTTGATATTGCTTGGCTTGCGCAGCCTCCACCCCCAACTGGAATTGTTCCGCCAGTTGCCCGGTCACCAGTGTGTCCTGGGCGGAATAACGCTTGCCCATTCCCGTGCCATATCCCCCCAGAATCCCGACGGCGATCAAAACGACCAGTACCACCGCCGCCAGCCACCCCGGAAATTTTTTCCCGCCCGCTGCCGGCTTCTGCTCTTTTACATTTTTTGGTTGTGTTTCAGTCAAATCGTTTTCAGACATGCGAGCGATTATACCTTAACACCCTCCGAATTCCATTCCGCTTGCAACCGGTAACTTCTTTCCTTACCTTATGTGGTAACAACATCAGTCGTTCCCCTTCCCACAATCAAATGGTCGATGCGAAAGCAAGCATATTCCATCCCTTTTCATCACCGCCTGCCCGACTTTTCAAACCTCTGCAAGTTATGACTGACATATTCAACTCTTTGTCTAAAAGACTTTGTCTCTACTCAACTAAATTACGTCCCAATTCCCTAAATCTTGACCTTCCATTAATTACTCTATCAGCCTATCATCTGACTCCCTCCTTCACAACTTCATCAACAACTTCACCTCCGGCCAAATGAATGGCAGGCTGACAGCGAAGCCCAGCGGCAGCGCCAACAGGCTGGAGACCACCCCGGAGAGCGGCAGCCACAGCGCCAGGGCGTACGCCGCCGCGCCTCCCAACCCCGCGCCCACCAGTCCCCGCAGCAGGGAGCTGCCAGGGGTCACCTTCTCCGGTAGCAGCCGGTTAAGCCAGACCAGCAACAGTGTCGCCTCGATGCTGAATGCCATTTCGAGCAGGGCGATCCCAGGCGCACCCCATTCCGGCCAGCGCAGCAACACCAGCGCCCCGCCGCCGATAAAAATGGCCGTATTCAGGAAGGAGGTTACCAGCGGACGCACCGCATCCTTGCGGGCGTAAAATGCCCTGGCTGCTACTTCCAGCACCGACTCGCCCGCCAGCGCTAACAAATAGATCCTCACCGTCCACGTCACCAGCGTTGTACCGGCCTCATCCAACCCAAAAACTGCCCGCACCAGTGGATGGATCACCGCCGCAAGGATGGCCGCCACCGGCAGGCAGATCGCCAATAACACCCGCACGGCTCTTTCCACCGTCGCCCGGAAAGCGGCCCAATCCAATTTGGCCGCCTGCTCCGAAATAGTCGGTAACAATGCCGTCCCAATCGCCGTGCCGATCAGCGTTTCCGGTACCTGCATGATCATCCACCCGATCGTCAGCGCCGAGATTGCGCCTGCTCCCGGCAGACGTGAAGCCAGGTTGTCACGCGCGATGAAGGTAGCCTGGATGAAGAACATCGTGATCAGGCGCGGTCCCACCAGCGCAAGCACCTGGCGTACGCGTGCGTCCTTCAGGCTCACCGAAGGAGTCCAGTGGAAATGGTACATGATCAGACCCGGGATTTGGATCCCCAGGTGCAGTATTGCGCCCAGGATGACCCCATAAACCAGCCCGTACACACCCATCCCAAAAGCCGGCAGGGTGATTGGCCCGATCGTATATGGGACGCTGGGCGCCAGGATTAACGCCCCGAAAATCTGCCCGACGTTGTAGAAGATCGGCGCCAGCGCCGGGAACAGGAAATGCTGGTTGGCCTGCAGCCCCGACATCACCAGCCCACTGATCGAAAAGATCATGGTGGCAATCAGGTTAAGCCGCATCAAGTTGGCCACCAGAACGTGCTGCTCTGCCGAAAATCCCGGGACGATCCCGATCTGCGATTCCACGATCGGTTGGGCGAACACCGCGATCCCGGCCGCCATGACGGCTGCCACCAGGAAGAAAATGTTGGCGACCCGGCTGAAAACGTTCCACAGGTCCTTCCTGCCGCTGGCCGTCAGGGTTTCGCTCAACACCGGGATCAGGGCCATTGCCAGCGTCCCGCCCGAGATCAGCGCGTAGAGCAGGTCCGGCAGGTTGTTGGCCGAATTGAAGGCGTCGAACGCTGCTGACAGCTGGAATTGGCGCGTCACGATGATCGAACGCAGGAACGCCAGTGCCTTGTCCAATCCGAACAGGAAGAACAACAGCATCGAGGTGCGCGTTAAGAATGTAAATTTTTTCATGGGGTTATGGGAGGAGAATGGTTATCCGATTTCCATGCAGGAGCATCTGTTCACCTGCCTGTATCTTCGCGGGTGCATCTTGATTTCAGGCTGGATTATAGCCTGCTTCTATGTGTGGGAGCAATCCGCTGGGTTTTACAGCCAGGACAACACCTTTTGGATGTAGGTATCCCAGTTATCCCAGGTGTGCCCACCCTGGTTCTCTTCATAAGTGTGGTCGAAACCCAACGGACGGATAAAATCCCGGAAGCGCAGGTTGTCCTGGTAAAGGAAATCACTCCTCCCGCAATATTGGTACAGGCGTGGCTTCATTTTGGATTTTGCCACCTTCTCTGTTAGCGAAAACAGGTCGTTTGGCCCACTTGTGAACTTTTCAGGTTGTCCGAATATATTCCGCATATTTTCCAGCCAGAATTCATCCACCTCTTCCCGATGTCTTGTTATTTCATGTCCCATATCCAGTGCGCCGGATAGGCTGGCAGCAGCCGCATACAGGTCTGGCCGGCTCATCGCCAGCTTGAACGCCCCATAGCCTCCCATCGAGAGACCTGCCACGTAGGTATCCTCCCGTTTTTGAGAAAGCGGGAACAGGTCGTGCAGGATGGCTGGCAGCTCTTCTGTCAGGAAGGTGAAGAATTGCCCGCCGTGAGCCATGTCGGTGTAGAAACTGTTTTGTGCAGCCGGCATCACCACCGCCAGGTTCAGCCCTTCCACGTATCTCTCGATCGATGTCCAGCGCATCCAGGCCGTCTGGTCGTCCGAATACCCGTGCAACAGGTACAGCACCCGGAACGGCGGAGCATAGGGCCCACTTTTTTCTCCAATTCCTCGTTGGGGCAGCAACACACTCACCGTCCCCCGGCAGGACAACACTTCCGACCAAAAATGCAGCTCACTCCATATCATCATCTACACGCAACCCTACCTTTCTTGAATCTTCTTCTCGCACCCTCAACAAAATCCTGCCTGCATACAGCCTATTCAATCTTTGTGTTTTTCCTTTGTGACCGCCTGTCCCGCCTGCCCCTTTATGATTTCCAAAGGGGTTGTACTTTCCAACAGGATTGTGGTTTGTCCATTTATCCCAACTTCCCCACCTCAACCTCCACAACCTCCAGGATCTCCCCGGATTTGACCAATGCCTTCATCGCGTTATGGTCCGGGTAAAGCGGCCGGTCCACTTGCAGATGTGTCACGTGCTTTCGGATGGTCTCACGCGCCTTCTGCGTGCCTCTTCCCGGGCTGAATTCCCGGAAATCCAGCGCCTGGGCGGCCGCCATGAACTCGATCCCCACCACGCCAAAGGCATTATCCAGGATCTGCCCGTTTTTGAGCGCCGTGTTCATGCCCATCGAGACGAAATCCTCCTGGTCTGCCGCTGCCGGGATGGATTGCACGCTCGCCGGCGCGCTCAGGATGCGTTGCTCCACGATCAGGTGGTCCGCCGTGTACTGCGAAAGCATCAGCCCTGAATAGAAACCCGGCTCATGCGCCAGGAAGTCCGGCAGCCCTTGCGAGAGCGCCGGGTTGGTCAATCGGTTCAGCCTGCGCTCCGACAGCACGCACACCATCGTGATGGCCGTTCCGGCCATGTCCATCGGCAGTGACACCGGCGACCCCTGGAAATTGGCCCCTGTCAGTGTCAGGTTAAGCTCGGGCACGAAGATCGGATTATCCCCCACCCCGTTCAGTTCGATCTCCACCTGAGCGTGCGCGAATGCAATCGCATCTCGCGCCGCTCCGATCACCTGTGGCGTGGAACGCATCGAGTAGGCATCCTGTACCTTGGTCTTCATTTTTCCTGTTTCCAGGTCCGAGCCCTCCACCACCTTGCGGATGTTTGCCGCGCTGGTCACCGCTCCCCGGAAGCCGCGCAATTCGTGCAGCTTGCTGTGGTAAGGTTTCAAGTTGCCCAGTAGTGCCTCGATCGACATCGCCGCCGCGATCTCGGCCTGTTTCAGTAAGCGTTCCATGTCGTAGATTTGCAAGGCCGACATGGCCGTCAGCAGATTGGCCCCGTTGATCGCCGCCAGTCCGTCCCGGGCCATTAATCCCGGAACCGGGATGCCCGCCCGCCGCAGGGCTTCGCCCCCTGCCATCTGCTCGGCTTTCCCGCTTCCATCCGGATCGTAAAAAGCCTCGCCTTCACCCAGCAGCAGCAATGCCGCCTGTGCCATCGGCGCCAGGTCGCCCGAAGCGCCCACCGAACCCTTCTGGCAAACCACCGGCGTGACGCCCTTATTGAGCATTTCGATGAAAGTCAAAGGGATCTCAGGCCGGCAGCCTGAATTGCCATGCGCGTGCACGTTTACTCGTCCGACCAGCGCCGCCCGCACCTGTTCCACTGGAACCGGATCGCCGATCCCGGCTGCATGGTTGTAGATCAGGTTCTTCTGGAATTGCTTGACCTGCTCGTCGTTCAGGCGTGTCTCTGAAAATTCGCCGATCCCGGTATTCACCCCATACATCGTCTCGTTCGCCGCCAGCTTCTTCTCCAGCATGGCCCGGCAGACCTTGATCCGCTCCAGCGCCTCCGGAGCCAACGCCACTTTCTCTCCATTTCGTGCGATCGCCACTAACTTCTCAATGCTAAGGCTTGAACCATCCAGGATAATCGTCATAAAATCTCCTTTTTACATAACCTTCCCGATTTTACACCCCTTCCACAAATATCGAAAACCCGTTCTCTTGGCGGGAACGGGTTTTCATTTGGGATCTGGTTCTTTTGGACCCAAAGGAAATTCTGATCTTCCTTCGTCTTGGTATTAGCCGTCTTCAAGATGGCTGGTTTCCTCTTCGGCAGCTTGATAGTCAATACACCGTTTCCTGGATCCGTCTCATCCTTATCCCCATCTACGAAATAACTGGATGCATGGCTAAATCCCCTTTCGATCCACTATTTTTTTTCAAGATCGTGGTTCACATCTTATTTGCCCAGGAATTTCTCCTCGATCAGGTTACAAATTCCATCAAAGTCTCCCAACTCAAACCAGGCTACTCCAATCTCAATCGGAATATCCGCAGCCACCGCAAAACGCTGTTCCGGGCTGCCGATTAATTCAATCCCATTTCCAGACCGCGCCACCTCGATGGAGGGGTACCCTGCCTGCCGATATCCCTCCACAAGGATCAGGTCAGCTTCCTGCACCTCTTGGACAATATCAGCCAGGGTTAATTCCTTTTGCAGCCGCCGGTAGGACGCGATCTTATCCGGTGCCGCGATGATCACATGCACGCTCCCCGCTCGGGCATGCCGCCAGCTATCCTTCCCCTCTTGGTCCACCTCGAACCCCGAGTGCGAATGATGCTTGACGGTGGCGATCCGGTAACCCCGGCGACTCAGTTCCGGGATCAGACCTTCCATCAGGGTGGTTTTCCCTGATCCGGACCTGCCAATTAATGTCACAACAGGAATAGGCATTTTGTCTTCCTTACACGATTAGAAGTATGCCCGCAAGCGATGCCACTCCCGCGGGAATCAGCCACCAGTCCAGGCGCCCAATCCGGATCGAGGCTGCCCGGCTCCGCTCAGGGGTGAAAGCGCGCGCCTCGGCTGCCAGCACGATCTCCTCGGAATGCCGGATCGCATTCGCCAGGATCGTGATCAGAAGAAGTTGAAGCCCGCGCAACCAGCGCGCCCGCAATCCGCCCCGCATCCGCAGGCTGTGCCAGGCATCTCTTGCGGACTGGCGCAGGTTTGGCAACAGGTTGGTTGCGACACCGATGGAAAATCCAAGTCCGTGCAGCCCGAGACGTTCCAGCAGACCAGCCACCTCGGTAATATCCACCGAGGCCGACAGGCTGTCTGCGGCCACCAGGATCAACATGGCACACAGGCTCATCTGTGCACCCGCGATCAGGTTGGCGCTGGAAAACGGGAACCCCAGCAGGCGCATATCTGCCTTTCCCACGCCAAACAACATATTCAACAGGAACAGCACCAGCAGCAGAACCAGCCACCTGGGCTGTAATAAACGCTTAAGCATACGCGGGTGAAGCGCACCCAGCACAACCAGTCCAATCCCTGCCGGGAGGAAAGTGCCCGTCACCGGTGTCAGGAACACCAGCGCAATCGCCCAAATGAAAATGATCAGGTTCCCCAGGCTACCCAGCAGTTGCGCAGAAGGGCTGCGCGTCGCAGAAAACATCATGGCAGTGCGATGATTTGTACCACCATC
This sequence comes from uncultured Chloroflexia bacterium, assembly GCA_963814135.1. Taxonomy (GTDB): domain Bacteria; phylum Chloroflexota; class Anaerolineae; order Anaerolineales; family Villigracilaceae; genus UBA877. The sequence goes on from CAWFBZ010000008.1 coordinate 1,589,095, forward strand.
CGGGCGTTTAATTTCCCTTCTTGATTGGGCAGCACAAATGCGAAAGGAGCCTCCGTATCCGACAGTGGGCCATCCGAACGGGCATACGCCAGCATGGTATCCGGGAGGTTGAACAAGGCCGGGTCGTAGTTGACGGTGTAGCCGTCCGAAGCAACCGCCTTGACCGCCGTCAGGCTGGTCGGGTCAAACCCCGCATTCGTCAACAGCGTGGTCAGGGGTACACCAACGTAGGTGACACCTTTAAATGTCTCCTGGACTGCACCGAGCGCCTGCAGGTCTGCCAGCGTGTAGGTTTTGTCCACATTGCCCTGGCTGACCTTCAGGGTCAGGACCGGCGTTGCGGGCGTTGCTACAGCCTTGGGGGCACATGCACTGATCAAAAAGGTCAGTGCCAACAGGGTAATTATTACGCGTTTCATGGGTTCTCCTTTTATTTTGAAGCGAATGGTTGTGTTTTTACGGCAGGGACAAACCGTCCACCCAGGCGGGCGACCAGCAGTTGGCCGACCTGCCAGGCCAGCCAGCCGGCGATGCCACCAATGATCATGTATAGCACGGCCATTATGATGGCAATCCACACGGCTGCATTGCTACCAATATGGAAAGTACGGCTGCCCAGATCGACCAGGTCCAGCCAGACTACCAGCAGGCTCCGTCCAAACAGCAGCAAACCGGTCACAAACGGCTGCACCAATGTCCACAAAGCGGAACCCGCCCCAGCTGACACGAATGCCAGGCGGGAGGGACGCGGAAACACATCCAGCACGATTTCCGCGATCAGCGCTTCGGTCAGGATGCCGATCATCGGTCCGATGATAATGTTCCCGATGCTGAACAATTTGAGCACCATGGCGATCACGCCGATGAAGAGGGTCGAACCGCGCTTGGGGACAAGCAGCCTGCCAATCATGGCGATTGCCAGTCCGACGGCGGTTAGGACCAGGCCGGTGAACGGAATATTGATCGCATGCAGAACAGATCCCAAACTGATCTCGACCAATCCCCACAGTGCGCCGAAGACAGCCATGCTAACAAGTTGACGGGTTGTAAATTTCATCACAATTTCCTTTCTTCTAAATGGGTTTACGGGCAACCAATTGGGCGATCCTGGTGGAGAAAAACGTGCCGTCGCTTTGTTTTCTCCAGGTTTCTGCCCAATGTAGAATTTCCCAGTCTTGAAAAGCAAAATGGAGTTCTCCCAATTCCAGGCGATGTGCTGGATTGCTGCTCTTATCACCGTTCTGAATGAACGTCTCAAAGAACAACCAGCCGCCGGGTTTGAGGGCCTGCCGGTAGCATTCAAACAACGGGCGCGACAGGTAATAAAAATTCAGGATGACATCAAACTTGCATGAAGGCAGGTATGGATCCTTCATATCCATGATCACCGGATAAAGAGGCAGCGAAAGTTCCCTGGCACATTGTTGAGCCAGCCGCAGACCGGCTTCCGAGATGTCCATGGCGACTACACGCAGACCCCGCTTGGCCAGGAACAATCCAGATTGAGCTGCCCCAGCCGCCACATCCAGAACCAATCCTTCCCGGGGAAGTTGATCGGCATATGATTTCACCAGCGTATGCGGCTCCCGCTTAAGATAATGTTGCTGGTCAGCCAGGTAACGGGCATTCCAATATTGCGCCTCAGGCTGTGACATGCATGTCCTTTGCTTGTGGGACAGAAAACCTGATTTTTGGCGCAGCCAGATTATTTTTCCCATCCAGTGATATGCGCCCGGCTTCCATCAGGATCACCCGGCGGGCATAGCGGTAGACCAGTTTGTAGTCATGCGTGATCAACAAAATGGTCGTTCCCTGCTGGTTGAGAGCCAGGATGAAGTTCATTAATTGCTGCAGGTGACCCCAATCCTGTCCAAGTGTAGGTTCGTCCAGGATGACCAGGCGGGGACGCAGAGCCAGGCAGGAAGCCAGCGCCGTGCGTTGTTGTTGTCCAACCGACAGGGAAAGGGGTTTGCGTTTGCTCAGGCTCGCCAGGTCGGCATTTTTCAGGACTTGTTTTTCCCAGTCCGCATCACTACAGCGCAGGTTGCGCGGTCCAAAGGCAATTTCTTCCTCCACCGAGTCGGTAAATAACTGGTCGGCCGGGTTTTGAAATAGTAGGCTGATATCCAGCCCGAGGCGCAGTCGCGCCGTCCCCTGGAACTGCACCTGCCCATGCAGGGGTTTCAATAGGCCGGCAATTGTCAGTGCCAGGGTCGACTTTCCCGCTCCGTTGTCGCCTACCAGGGCGATGAATTCTCCTGGATAAATATCCAGGTCCACCTGCTCCACCACTGCACGACCGCGATATCCGGCAGATACATTCTGCACTTTCACCAGTGGTTGTGCCCCTTCTGCATGGTGTCCATTCGGGGAAAGCAGGTCTTTCCAGGCCGCCATAGGTTCTTCTGTGGGTCTGCGTAACCCGTACCGCTGCAACAGTTGGTGATCTCCCAGAACCTGGTCAAATTCACCCCTGGCAACCACCTGCCCCTGGTCCAGCACCAGCACCCGGTCCGCCAGGTTTCGCACTTCTGCCAGGCGGTGCTCCATCAGCACGAGGGTCAGCCCGAATTTTTGGCGCAACTCTTCCAGGGCTTTCACCACGCTGCGTGTCCCCGGCACATCCAACGAAGCCGTCGGTTCATCCAGGACCAACACCTTGGGTTGCATTGCCAGGGCGGACGCAATCGCCAGGCGCTGCTTTTGCCCGCCCGAAAGATCGGATGGCTTTCTATCCGCCAGGTCATTCAGGCCAAGTGTATCCATGGCCCATGCAACCCGTCTTTCAATCTCACCAATTGGGAGCCCCAGGTTCTGCGGACCAAACGCAACTTCATCAGCCACCCGCAGGTGGAATAAATGCGAGCTCGGATCCTGAAAAACAGTCCCCACCGTTGCGCTGATTTCCGCCGGGGAATGTGCGCTCACATCCAGACCCGCAACCTGCACCGTCCCTGAGAGTTCGGCTGGGATCACCTGCGGGATCAGGCCGGTCAGGACCCGCGCCAGCGTACTCTTCCCACAACCGGACGGCCCCGTCACAACCACGCATTCGCCGGGTTGCACGTCGAATGAAACCTTCTGCAATATGGCCTGGGCACCGTAAGAAACAGTCAAATCCCGCACATGGATCATTCAGGAGCCTCGGATGGATGATTTGGATCGACGAAGAATATCTCCCCCCAGGGCCAGCGGATAATTGCATTTTCCAACAAGGACGGTCGCACCACTACGCAAGCCAGTCGGTAACCGCGCCGGGTGATCAGCTCGATGCCATTTACCAGGCCAGACCCATTTGTTAATTCAAGTGGGCCAAGTTCATCCACGATCACAAGCTGGCTGGATAATATATTTGCCAGAATGTCGTTCCCCCAGTCCAGGCTATCGCTTTCAAAATGCCAGTTGCCGATAAATTGACCGCTGTCAGGTTTCCCCCGGCTGGACTGCCAGGCACCGCCTGGCACCCGAACCCAGGTGGAGCATGTCAATCCCGATCTTAACCTCCCCGTCAAATACCGCCGGAGAAACCAGCCCTTCCACCTGGATGCCCAACTCATTGGCTTGCTCAGCCAACGCCTGGCACCAGCGTGTCTTGCCCGACCCGCTTGGGCCGCTGACGATGATCAATCGCCCAGCGTCGTTCCCCGACGTTAAGCTCGCCAGGAGAGACCCTGGTGAGCAAGTATTTACTTGCAAATATTTTTCTCCTTTCCAATTCGATCCCAATTTGGGATTTCGGGAGGTCGCAGCGTTTCCATCGCGACCCTGGTCCTCACTGAGAGAGGACTGCCTGCCGGACCCTGGCGCTTGGCGGTAGGTTCTGCAGGTCGGAGTGCTTTTCATGTCATGAAAAATCTAATAGGTGTCGTTTCACCTTCTTCACGGTTTCCTATTAAGCGAAATAATTTTACTGCCCATGTTGGTTTATCACATCCTCCCTCAGAGTAATTCTTGTCTCACCCGGGTGGGTGATTGTATTTAGGACTGTGGGTTCAAGGGCGATCCACCTTCCCCTATAGCTTATTTCTTGTTCACCACATCCTTGACCTTTTTCAGTTCATCGAGGATGTCTAATTCTGACTTCAATTCGCCGGAGAGGGATGAGAAATATGCTTTCAGATTGCGGATGTGCTTGCCTGCCTCACGCGCCACCTTCGCCAGGCGCTCTGGCCCCAGCACGATCGCCGCCAAAACAAAGATGATGAGCAGCTCATTCATCCCAATCCCGAAAATATTATTATCCATTTCGGCTTCTCCCGACAATCGCAGCTAACAAAACACTGATAAGATAAAGTCCCATTAAAGGAGCCATCACCAGGCCCATGTTGACCGGGTCGACGGTCGGCGTGACTGCCGCAGCGACAATTGCAATCACCACGATTGCATAACGCCATCCGCTTGCCAGTTGTTTAGCCTTCACAATTCCCAATCTAGCCAGGAACATCATCACCAGTGGCATCTCAAAACAGATCCCGATCCAGAACATCAGCGTGGTGACAAATTCGAAGTAATTGAGTGGCCGTACCTGGGTCTTGATTCCCAGGAAATGGATCAGGAACGGTACCGCTGAAGGGATCATCACGAACCAGGTGAATGCCACGCCCGCCACGAACAAGAGCGATGCCATGGGAACGATAGTCAACGTCCAGACTTTTTCCTTTGTTTTCAAGCCCGGCAGGATAAATCGCAGCAATTGGTAGACGATGAAAGGCATCCCAAAAACAATTCCGCCTAGCAATGCCACCCGCATGAATATGGCGATGTTTTCGGTGACTTCGATCGAAACCAATACATCCGATCCGCCGATCGGTTTGGCCAGGTAATTGATCAATTGCCCGGCGTAAACGAAACTGATCGCTGTCATTAAAATGACGGCCAAAACCGCCTTGAACAGCCTCTGGCGTAGTTCGTTCAGGTGCTGCAACAGCGGCATCGAGGTTTTTAGCTCGACGCTCGCCTTGCGATGGGCGCTGCCGAAGGCGTGCAAATAATCTTGCCAGCCTCGGCCGCGCTTCTTTCGATTCCTTTATATCTTCGCTCACAGGTTTTACTCTTGATTCTGTCTTGTCTTTGGTCCTGGTTGTGGTTTCTAATGCCTGCTTCGACTCTTCTTCGGTTTTGCCAGACAAGCCGTCACGGAAATTGTGGACACCCTTTCCCAACTCCCCGGCGATTTTGCCGATGCGGCCAACCCCAAAGATCAGCAGGATGATTACCAGGATAATCAATAATTCTGGAACGCCTAAACTCGCCATGATTTTTCTCCTTATATATCAACGGATAATCTGAATGTTTGCGGTGTCGTCACATCCACCTTCAACTCACGGATGTAACGTTCACCTTCACGGGTCTCAAAGACATTGCTTGAGAGACCTACTTCAATGTCAAATTTCTTTAGCGATCTGATTTGGCTGACATGGAATTCTAAATATTTGTAATCTTCGTTTACCTCGTATTCTTTATAACCGGTTTTGTGGAAGAGCTGCTCCACCACTGCAATATCCTCGCCAAAAACCTTGGCGCTCTTCAGAAAATAATCCTTCTGGGAAAAGAACATGGTTTTTGGAACGGGTCGGAGTGAATTCTGCTGGTAGATCTGCCCGCTGTGTTTGTTCTCAAGCGAGCAGTAATGCACTCCCAGTTTGAGTCCCGCTTCCAGGGCGTACGCTACCAACTCCAGGCAGACCGTCTCGCTCCCAGCCACCGGTAATCCCCCGCCATAGTCATAGTTGTAGAGAACCCGGTATGGTCTGGCTTTGATTTTGTAACCACGCTCACGGTATACATCTGCATTGTTATACGGAAAGCAAAACTCCAGCAGGTTGATGCCAAAGATCTCCATTCGGTCCAGTTCTGTCAGCACCGCTTTCATCTCATTCAGCGTGCCAGGCAGAACCGGCATTTCCACCATGACATGCGGGATGTACTCGCGCGCCAGGGCGATTTGATCAAAGGTATGCCGTTGCCCTTTTTCCTGGTCGTGCATGCGGATACTGAAGCGGATCTCATCCATCCCGGCTTCTTTTAGCGCCTGGAGCGTCGGACGATCCAAGTGGTCGCCGCTGGTATACAGGCGGGTATACACGCCCGAAAAATCCTGGCGCGCTTCCCGGAAAAAGCCGATCGCTTCATCCTTGTATAACAACGGTTCACCCCCGGTCAATGCCAGGTGACGAATCTTTGCCCGGCTGCTTTGCAGGCTCTTTAATTCCGCCACCGTGTCACGCCTGTGCTCGCGGAAGTGTTCATAGCCTTCCTGGTTGGGATTAAAGCAGTAAAAACAGTCCCGGTGGCACATCAGCGAGATAAAGAAGGTCGCGCTCCCCACCCCGGTCTGGCATGCCTCGCAAGCGGATGAGATGCGCTTGCTATAAACACTCTTGGCATTATTCCGGACCAGTGCCCCCTTCTGGTGTAAGTCTGCCACCCTGGTGGCGTAATTTCCATCCTCGTTACCGGAGTCGATTTCAACCCCGGATTTGCGGACCTGCTCCATAAAATCCTCGTAAATAAGGACATAGCGCCCGCTATATGCTCTCAATACCGGGTTCTGGATCGATTCCAGGTTGCTCCGGGTGATCTCTTTGATCATTTTCGTGCCTCGTCCTTCTGCCTACCGATCAACATCCTTACTCCCGGCGGCATCTTCGACCCAAAGGGGTTCTGGCTGCGGAATTCGCAAACCGGACACAGGTGCAGGCCTGGTTTAGCCGCATAGACTGCCTTGCATTTTTCACAATGGGCAAATTCCCCTCCCCGCAGCAGGACGGTCTGCTCATCCCCAAACACCTGTTGGAAGGTGGGCGCATGTTCCACGGATACCGCTTCCGGTTCGCATGCATGCCTGCACAGCTCACAACCTATGCATAGTTTGGGAGAGAAATTGAGTTGGTAGGTATGCGCTCTTTCATCCAGGGCAAATGTGATGGCTTTCGTAGGGCAGGCCCGCGCACATGTTCCACAGGCAGTACAGGCTTCTGAAACGGACACCTGGGCGAAATCCATGTCTGCCATAATGCCGTTGTAATCTGGTTGTGGTGCAGGCAGGTGCTCCACCGCGCCCAGCACTCGCAGGTGGTTTCGTCCCATGCCGCGCTTGGAAACTTGCCCGTCTTCCATGGCACGTGCCAGGGCCACCTTCCCCTGTTGTGTGATCATCCGGAACATATCCCGCCGCGAGAGCGGCGGGTTCTTCGCATCCCACAGCGGGCGTTCCACAGGCGCGTCCAACTCGGTGATGCAGTCGAGCATTTCCGCTTTTCCCCAGGCTTCCAGCGCCTGTTTCGCCTGGTTGACCTGTGTTACCACCAACGCTGGCAGGTTCTTCCATTCGCAGGTGGAGCAGGCATCTGTCCGCACCTGGATTTGTTCCAGCCCGAAGGCCGCCAACGATAGATACGCGCCGCTGCCCAGTCCAGCCAGGCATCCCTTTACGCGCATCCCCGTACTTGTCTCCGAATACCCCTTGGCTGCGTGCGGATTTCGCTCACACAGCAGTTCTAGCTGGCTGCCTTCCAGGTGCGTGACAGCATTCAGCAGCGAGGCGACCGCGTCGTCAGCTGCGTATGCCCCTACCGGGCAGACTGTCAGGCACGCCAGGCAACTCTCACATTTGTTTTCGTCCAAACTGGGCGGTTTTCCAGGGTTAATTGCCTCGACCGGGCAAATGCTATAACAAGCCTCACAGCCGGAGAATCGGTCCTGGCTGTGCAGGCAGCGTTCTAAATTCAACATCACCGCAGAATGGTCTAAAGCCGCAAACTTCTCGGCAGTCGAAAGCAGGCTCACAGGCTGGTATCCTCCACCAATTTGACTTCAAACAACTCCGCCAACTCAGCCAGTGCCCCGCGGGTCAGGGCTACCAGCCCTTTGTAGAATTCCGTTTGGGCATTCTTTTCAACCAGCCCGCACCAGGTCTGCGCCCACACCCCCAGGTGTTTTATCAGAAACTCCCTCTGCGCGTCCAGGAATTTATCGAAATTGACTTGGTCCTGTACCTGCAGTGCCTGGATAGCCTCGGTTGCCAGGTGGGCAAGAAACATTAATTCCAGGCCAATGTGGTCGTCCGGTTCTTTGTGGATTTTTTCAGATTCCAACCCAAAACGCCGGTACCAGTAGCGCACATCCAGGGTTTGTTCCTGAAATGTCATCCGGTCTTCGTTGAGGTACACTGATTCCCAGGGTGCAGCTTTTAACTTGCCTGGCCCAATGAACATTCGCGTGTAATCAGACTGTATTTTTTCAAAGGCCTCATCTGTAAGTTCAGCCTCTCCCCATTTTTGTAAAAGCCCAAGGCCAGCCTTAATCTGCTCTTGTTTAGCGGCAAACGGCGCTTCGGAGAATATTTCCTCAGCGATCAATGACTTTATCCATGCCCATTCCTCTTTATCCGGATACCTGTACCAGATTCGCCCTATCGTCTTTAATAAAAGCATTTCTCCCGTTAAGGTTTCTTGCCAGTCAATCGAGGTGGTTTTCGTCACGTTTTTTATCCTTTCGGTTTTTCTTGAATACCCAGTTTACAGCAGAAAGCACAAATGCCATCAGGGCTAGAACTTCTATAAAATAGGTGATAAATGTCACCAATTGTGCCGTGCCAATTCCGATTTTTGCCAACCGGTCACGCACCTGGGCACTCAGACTGGGTTGCCAGAGTGGCTGGACCGGCGATTCCCCTTTCGCACGAAGCGCTCCAACGACGACCGGGTCATAGGAAACTGGGAGCGGTTCTTGCTCCTGGCTTAAATGAGCCATTTCTCCAGCCTGGATCACGATCGGTTTGCCTGTTCCGGTTTCTTGAAGGGTCGCCTTTCCATCTATAACATACAACCAACCATCTTGTGCCGCCAGTCGTTCCAGGGCGAACTGCCCCTCCGGGATCGTGATTTGCAAATCCCCCCATTGAATAACCAGCGCTTGTTCAGACTCCCCTCTTCCCCACAGCCAGCCTTGTTCAAACGTGATATTTCTTCCTTCTATGTTTGCAACCGTCTCTGGGGGGAGTACGATTGTCCCATCCCCCCACGCGATAAACCGCGTGTCTGGCTGACGCACCAGGCTGGCATCCAGGGTGGATGTGCTGGCTTCGTACGAATTGATCGGATATGCCTGGCTGTAAAAACCCGGCGCGCTGATGGTGGCTGCCATTTTTCCGCTCGATAATCCATTTAGTGCATATGCACCCGAAAGCGGGTCGGTTTGCCCGCTTTTCGTTCCCACGCTCACCCAGGCGAAGGGCAGCGGCACGCCGGTCTCATCTGTGATTTTTCCATTCAGGGTCACGCCTTCCAGCGGTTGTGGGTTCATTTCCACCTGAGCGGAAATCGTCTGGGAAAGGTCAATGCTTTCATTTCTCAAACTCAACCCCTGTCCAGCCAAGGCCTTCGGATCACCTGTCAGTAGAACCAGCCCTACCGGAAGATCGGAAAATGTGAATTTTCCATCCGGTGTAGTCGTGATTTTATGCGTACTGCCGTCAGGAACTGAAATCGCCCAGACTTGAGTGGGAGCATTCAAACCGCTCACCTGCCCGTTGATCTCGCCAGTGGATGTCATTATTTTCAGCGCCACGGTCGGCGCGCTGGTGGCCCCAGGCATAAGAGTGACCTTTGCGTTATTTTGCTTTGGTACAATACTCCATCGATAACCGTTGGGGGAACGGAAACCTGGTAGGTGGTCTGATTATCTGATAACGCTTCCACATGCAAACTTGCCTGACCCTCTGAATCAGTGCTGTCCAGGAAAGTACGACCACGCCATTGGTAAAGGGTGGTACTTGCCTGGATTGGTAATTGGGAAACCGGCTCGCCGTTTTCAAGAGTGATAGAAACAGGGATTGTCGCCGTCTTGCTCTCGTCATTCACGATCCAACGAGTATCGGTAGCTATTTCTCCGGTTGGTGCTGTTGCGGTGATTGAGAGGATGACATCTCCTACCGGCAAGGTAGGAACAAATTTCAGAGTTTTATCATGGCACATAAGGCATTCACTGCGCCGCCATCCATCCGCAGTCGCCAGTTCGGGAGGCTCATTGCCTTGTGGACTGAGGGATAAATTAAAAGTAAAAATGCCATCCGAGCCTGGATTTGTGTGGAGAATTTCTGCGGTTCCATTCCCCGTCGTTACTTTAAGTTGAATATCGACTCTTGTAACATCTCCTCCGGTGTAGACTACATTTCCGGAAATCGGAACCAGTGCAATAACGTCCCCGCGCGAATAAAGGTGTTCTCCGTTCCCATAAGCGCCGATGGTTACTGCCAGATCCTGGCTTGGGGAGCTCAAACCCAACTTGCTGGTATTGTTTAGGGGGACCACGTTTACCGTTGACCTACCCCCGGAACGTGGAAATGCAGGACAAAAATATCTCACCAGGGAGCCGTTTGAGTGACAGGTTGAACAACCCACTTCAATGACCCGCGCTGGCTGCCCGTTTGGTTGGGGATGATGGCAACTCACACAATTTTGGGGAACTTCACTTAATGGTGGATTGAGAGTAAATTTCTGCGGATCGCTGATATCCCATATTCGTATGGAATTATCTACTCCACCAGAAGCAATCTGTTTGCCATCCGGGCTAAAGGCTACGCTGTAAACAAAATCAGTGTGTCCGGTCATGATGTCCAGGAGTTTCCCATCTGCTACCCGCCAAAGCCTGACCGTAGTATCCACATCAGAAGATGCCAGGTATTTCCCATCCGGAGAAAAAGAAACCGACGTCAGACTCGAACTCGTGCCCCTGCATGGTTTGCAATAAAGACCCATCTTCCACATCCCATAACCGGATAGTTTTATCAAATCCACCACTCGATAATAATTTTCCATCCGGAGAATACGCTAATGTGCGTATCCAATCCGTATGCCCCTTCAACTCACGCAACAAACCGCCCTCGCTGATATTCCAGATGCGGATGATGTTATCAAATCCAGCCGTCGCCACATTCTCCCCATCCGGGGAAAGTGCGGCTGTTCGCACCCCTTCTGTTTCATGATCGAATATCTGAATTATTTTGCCATCGGATAGCTGCCAAATTCGAACCGTATTGTCATCTGATGCCGACGCAACAAATCTTCCGTCTCCGGAAAAAGAGACACTATGGATTCCCCCTGTGTGACCATGCCATTCTTGCAACAGACTGATATCCGGCACCCGCCATAGGCGGACAATGGCATCATATGAACCCGTGACCAAAGTTTTTCCGTCCGGTGAAAATGCCAGGCTGCGCACCCAGGATGCCGTTGGGACAAAGTGGATTTCCTGCCAGGTGGCTGTATCGTAAATGTAAATTCCCTCGGCAGTTCCCGCAGCCAGGTAAGTCCCATCCGGCGAGAATGCCACCGAATTGGCCCGGTCCTGACCAGCGGGAGATAAATAAATGACCTTTTCACGATTGCCAGACGCGGCAAGAACATGCTCCGGAGACTTATTGTTGGTCAATCCCACAATAACGATCAGAGAAACAACGAAGAAAAAACACAATAAGGTTCGTCTCATGCTGCCCTCGTTTCCTCGATAAAACAATATGACCTGTCAGGCTATGAAACCTGACAGGTCATATTTATAACGGTGGGTCTTAGATCCCTATCCTTACACGTGTAGCATAGAACAAGAAGCGGCCTAAGACTTCAGCTACTAATACCAGTATGAAGGCGCTGTACGCCAGGTATGCCAACATTTTTTCCTGCCCGGCCTTTTGTGCGTTCTGGAACAGGAACGCCCCAAATATGCCCGCACCAACGAATGCCAGGATCAACCTGATCACCAGGACCCAACTGAAAGGTCCGCTGATCAGTTTCACCGTGGAAAGGGCAGCAGCCGACCCTGTTGCAAGAAATGCCAGGTATACGGGGATGACCAGCAATTCGATTCCAACCAGAATGATCGAGGCAACCGCAATCCAGCCAAGTGCACTCCGCATTAACTCGCATTGTGTATCCGCGCAATCGGGAGTCTTTCCCTTGACATAAGCATAATTCGCTACCAACGCCACGCCCATCGCCAGGCAGCCTAACAGTAGTGCTGTTGCGAAGAAGGAGATCGGCGTCGCCAATGTATTCCAGGCCGGTTCAGCTGGGATCATATATATCCTTGACTCAAAGTATACCAGCCCCAGTCCAATGATCGTGATGATCCAGGCAAATATATTGCGCAGGAGCATCGATCCGATCTTGCGCCACTGCATGAATGCGAAGACCACAATCAGCACTGCGAAGACAACGCCAGTAAGGATCTCCCGGCTTAGCCAGGAAGTGGCCAAGTGCGTCACTGCGCGCGGCGCATTCAAGGGGTTTCCCAGGTGGAACAGGGAAGCCACCAGTGCCAGTCCCATCACGAGTACGATCGCCAGTAATGCCCGATCGCTTAAACGATCGGCTTCTTCCATCCCGGCTTTCCTGGTGGCGAAGAAGTGTACTATTTCCAAAACCAGCAGGGATCCGACAGACATTTGGGTGAGAATGGTGAAGGCTATCAAAGCCCATTCGTGAGCATTCATTTCACACCTCCTCCGGCAAACTCAGGATATGACCCGTGCCCTTACCGCTTGCTTGCGAATTCTTGTGCGGAGTGAGTACTAGGGATGGGTGGGTGATATCTGCAGTGGGTAATGGTTCAATCGCGTTTTCTGTGCCGTACTTGGCGCGTAATTCATCCAATTCGCCATAATCCAGGCAGCGCATGACACACGCGTCCACACAAGCCGGGTTTAGACCTTGATCCTGCAGGTTGGCACAGAAATCGCACTTGGTCATAACGCCTTTTTCCTGGTCGAATTGAGGCGCGCCGTAAGGACAAGCCCAGGAGCAATATCGGCAACCGATGCAGATATTTGTGTCGAGAATGACGATCCCATCCTCGCGTTTGGTGATAGCCTGGACCGGGCAGACTTGCAAGCAGACCGGGTTTTCGCAATGCTGGCAGGCTGTCGAAAGTGCATAAACGAACACATCATTTGGCGCAAACAGGTTGGGCACATCCGTTCTTGGTTGCCAACTACCCCCACCATAAGTAAATACCCGTCGCCAAAGGATTTCGTCCGGAAGGGCATTCCGATCCTTGCAAGCAATCTGGCATGCCTTACAGCCAATACAGGCGCTCGCATCAAAGTAAAATGCTTTTTGCTTAGCCATTGTTATGCCTCCTTAATTGGAACACGCGTTGGTAGCGTGTAATCTGGCTGGAGGGGAGTACCTGTCCACTTCTCCACTTGGGCATTGTTGGTGTTCCAGGGTTGAACGCCCTGTCCCGTCGGGGTCGGTCCGGATAAAGTATTCGTTGCACCGGCCTTGTCGATCTGAGTACCGTCATCCCAATCCACCCAGGCGCCCTCGCCAAGATCAACGACCCCTGGCATGATTCGGTCAGTCACATAAGCCGGGCGTAAAACCTGACCCCAGCGACTTTTAATCAGGACCGTATCTCCACTCTTGATCCCTCGGGCATTTGCATCAATGGAATTCATCCACAACTCCTGCGGGAACGCCCGCCGTAACTGTTTCACCTCATCGAACACGGAGTGGCTGCGGCGGAAGTAATGGGTCGTGAGCAGTTGTAGTGGATAATCGCCTTTGATCTTCTTGTCCCAATCCTTAAAGGTGTCCTCATAACCCTGGTAGGGCTTGCGATATTTAGCAATAGGTGGAGTGGTTGTCCAGCCAAATTGTTCGATGACGTCAGTTAAAGGTTGGCTGAAAATCTCGAGTTTTCCGGATGGGGTTTTCAGAGGGTTGGCAACAGGATCCTGCCGGAAAGCTGCATCACGAATAAAGCCAAAGTTGTCACTCGGCGAACGCTTGACCTGGTAAACACCTTTGGTAAACAAATCTTGCATCGATATTCGTCCAGTTTGAGGGGTTCCGTCCACGCCTAACTTGCTGATATCATCTGCCGTAATGGTGACCAGGGGCTCATACCCGGAGGCATCATCTTTAATCACGGTTGCGCCGGCCAGGGAATTGAATTGCTGCTGTTTTCGGTCAAAGGGATAGATATCATCCGGATTCAACCCGAGCATCGGAGCCAATTGCATTTCCATCCATTGGACATCCTTGACTTCATAAGGCGGGTCGATGGCTTTGTTGTACCAAAGCAGCATCTCAGGATTTCCGGATAGCCAGCCGCCTAATTCCTGCTCCCAGGGGGTCGTGGCTGGTAGAATTATGTCGGAATACCTTGACTTCGTCGAGAAGACGATATCGGTGGAAAGCACGAATTCGACCTTTCGGTGAGCCTGGATACCTTTGACAATGCTTGGTTCCTGGTTGAGCATGTTTCCGCCACTGCCATCCTGGAAGTAGCTGATCATCTTGAAGTCACAAGGTACCTTGCCTTCAACTCCATTCGTAAATTGACCATTGAGCACCGCATCCCAAGCCTCGTCCCAGACAACACTGTAACCAGGTTTGGCCGGGTCGCTGATGCCAATGGACATTCCTGAAATTGGGTTCGGGAGGGCAGGAAGATTGTTACCGCCAGCCTTCACCAAGCTTGAACCGCCATAGCTTGCACCAGAATGCGAAACGGTGCATACCGCCGCACCCGGCAGACCGATATTGCCGGTCATAAAGCCGACGGTGAGGAAAGCCTGGCAGGCTTGCTCGCCAATAAAGGTACGCCCAATCGCCCAGCCGCCTGAAAACACCATTGGTTTGGTCGTGGCAATTTCTTGGGCGAAGCTCCGGATCAATTCCGGGGGAGTGCCACAAATTTCAGAAGCCCATTCAGGGGTCTTGAGAACTCCATCATTGGTACCCAGGACATAGTCCTTGAAATTCTCATTTGGATCGGCTCCCTGGGGCATATGATCTTTATCAAAGCCAACGGTATATTTATCCAGAAAGTCCTGGTCCTGCAGGTTGTTGGTAATCATGTAATAAGCGATGCCCAACAGCAAGGCCGCGTCTGTAGACGGACGGCAGGGAATCCACTCATCCGCCATTGCCATGGTGGTTGGATTTAACATCGGCGTTACATAAATGAATTTTGCGCCGGCTTTCTTGGCTTGCAGGTAGTTATAGGTCGGGCTTCCACCGCTACTGACACCCGTATTGTTACCCCATTGGACGATCAGTTTGGATTTGCGATAATCCATGCGGTCGTTGTTGCCGCCCATGCTGGCGCCACGCATCTTCAAGGTCACCTGTGGCCAGGCTCCGTAGGAGACCTGTCCCCAGGTTTGGACCGCTCCACCATATGCGGCCATCAGACGGCCACAGCTGCCCAAAATGGCTTTGTTACCATAAGTCGTCACAATTCGCTTTATTTCACTGGAGACGAGTGACAATGCCTCGTCCCAGGTGATGCGTACCCATTCGTCCTTGCCGCGCAATTCCTTATTACCGCCGCCAGGCGCCCAATTCTTGCGCTTCATCGGATACTTGATCCGATCCGCGCTAAAAACTTGTTGGCGTTGCGAACGCCCACGCCCACAGCCTCTTTGCTGCGGATAATCAGGGCTGTCGGGATGCGTATCGTCGGTTTTTATGTCGGATGACCACGCCATCCTTGACAAGAGCAACATCAAGGCAACGCCCACCGCAGTTATGCCAGCAGGCTGATGGGCACCCATGTGCCCTGTTCTGCAGCGGATTCGGCGGCAGCTTTTACCGTTTTCAGTCCGTAATTTCAGTCCTCCGGCCAACGCAGCAGTCCCTCCAAGCGCCGCGCTCCATTTCAGGAAACTGCGCCGGGAGAGTAGCTGTCTCGGTCAGAATTTTCGTGAGGAAATTCTTTTCAGTCATTCCTTCCCTCCAGATAGATAGTCGATATGAAATTATGCTCGCAATGAGCAGTGTTTGTCGGTCTACAGAATAGCAATGGATGGCAATGTTTTTTTTCGATAAGAGTTCTCCTCAAAACAGAAATAACGGCCATCTCGCCGTCCATACGGTTTCTCATACCATGAGCATACGCTACTAACCCCCAGATTCCATCCCCCTCTCGAGCACTCTCGCCTCACCCATCCGGGTGATTCGCCTTACTGGTCTTTCCGCGGCGTGACCAGCCCATGCGTAAGTGCATAGGTGGCCGCTTGTGTCCGATTTTCCAGTTGCAGTTTTTCGAGAATATTTTTAAGATGGGTTTTTACTGTATTGACAGAAATTGACAATTTGTCCGCAATGCCCTGGTTGCTGGCCCCGCTCGCCACCAATCGAAGGACTAACAATTCTCTTTCAGAAAGAGCCTGCTCACCTTTTTCTTCATTCACCATCCGGTTTGCCACTGATTTAAGGAATTTGCCGGCCATGGCGCGTGTCATCGCTGGTTCCCCCTCACTCACACCGCTCAGCAGATCAAAAAGGTCGGTTGCATCCAAATCTTTCAACAAATAACCGGATACGCCGATCTTCACTGCTTCATAGAGATGGCCATCCCGTTCCGAGGAAGTCAGCATGACAATCGCGATTTCCGGAAAACGCACCCGGATCTCTTTGGCTGCCTGCAAGCCATCCATCTGCGGCATATAAATATCCATCAGGATGATATCCGGGTGCAATTCTTCTGCCAGTTGAATGGCCTCTATGCCCGTTTCTGCTTCTCCAATGACTTCGACCAGGTCTTCACGTGTTTTCATCAAACCGATTAATCCCTGTCGAAATAATTTGTGGTCGTCAGCTATTAAAACTTTAATCGTCATGCCTCCACCTTTTTCATTACAGTCCGGTCCGGATATGCGCAGCATAGAAAAGGAAGCGTCCCAGCGCCTCTCCAATCATCACCATCAGGCAGGCTAAATAAACCGGGGAGAAGAGGCTCTGGATGGGCTTTCCTCTGCGTATCATCCTGGCAACCGAAATGACCAGGGTGCCCACCCCTGCCAGCAACGTCAAGAATCGGGCGACCAGAAGTGGCGTATACAGTTCCAGTAGGAGTTCATAGGTGGTTCGCGCTAAAGTAGCTCCTGAACGTAACGAATTCAGATTGGAAACGTTCATGATGATGACCGGGATCAACAACACGCCGGCAGCCAGGGCCAGTCGTGTCACAGCCTTCTTTACAACAATCGCTCGTTCGGTCACATCTTCATTTTGTCGGACTTCCGTAAATCGTAGATCCATGATCAGGATCGCCGCCATCGACATAACACCCAGCAACAGCATCGAACCATAATAGGAAAGGATTGTTTCAGGCGTATCCCAGGCCACTTGGGTTGGTAAAAGATAAATTCTGCCCATGCAGTACACGGTCACGAATCCGAAGAAAATCGCCAGCCAGCCCAAACCTGTTTTCAATCCCCAATGTTCCTTTCGTCGCCATTGGAGGAACCCTAGGACGACTGTGCAAAGAAAGAATAACAAAGTAAATACGATTTCGCGAACTCAGCCAGGAGGTCCGAAAGTTCCTCACCGCCAGGAACGAAAGATAAGGTCTGCTCAAGTGGAAATGCGCACCAATCACCCCAAGGATGATCGTTGCGATGATGATGATAAGGGGATCTCTCACAATCTGGTCAATCCGCTCTTTGCCATATCTTTTGTTTCCAAAGAGACGCAGGGTCCATAATACCAGCAACATGCCGACCGCCATCTGGATCAAGATCGTATAAACCGGTAAAGCCCATTCGCGTACGTTCATTCCACGGGTCCTGACTCGTGCATTAATAATTTTTCTTTTTGAATAGCAATGCTCTGGTTCTCCTTCAGTTTCTCTGTTTCCAGGCAGGGGAGCCGGCAGGCAACCGCCGTGCCTTTTCCAGGTGGGGATTGTAATTCCAATGCTCCACCAACACTGTTGGCCCGTTCCTGCATGGTATTCAATCCGAAGCTGTGCTTTGAACGCCGGTCGGTCAGGCCGATTCCATCATCAGTTACCTGCAGGCAGACCCATTCTTTTCTTTTCTCCTTCAATCGGGATAGAAATACATCCACCTTGCGTGCGTGTGCATGCTTGCGGACGTTCGCGAGTGACTTCTTGAAGGATACATACCAATTGGACTTCCGCAACCGAAGAGAGGTTAAGCTCGCCACGTAAATCGTTCGAGAAGCGGGTTTCGATCCCGGTTTGGATGCTGAATTCATCCAAATACTCTCCGATCGCGGATACCAGGCCTTTTTCATTGGCCAGGGTGGTTCTCAAGCTTAATATATTCTCTCGAACATCTGCATTGGCGACCTGGATCGCTGCCCGCATTTTTTCCAATTCAGTTGAAAGTGCTTCGTTTTTTCCTTGCTTATGCAGTGCATCCAGGGTTTGCACTTCCAGGTTCAAATACCCGAGTACTTGCGCCAGCCCATCGTGCATTTCACGCGCGATGCGGGCACGTTCCTCAGTGATCGAAAGGGATTGTAACTGGGAGGTCATCAACCCATGCTGGATGGCAATCACCACCTGGTCCGCCAGGCACTCCAACCAGATCAGGTCCGTTTCTGTATATTGGACCTGATCCAACCGGGTTGCCCATAGGATGCCAATCGCTCGGGTGTCCAATTCCAGGCGGACAATCCCGAAGCTATTCGGTTGCTCGCCTAGATTACAGGTGATATTCTCAGTCTGTTCAACAGCTTCCTGTCCCGATGAACAATATGAACGGGCGGTTTGCAAGGTTTCCAGGAGAATGGGAGCATGAATACCGATTTGCGCATCGACGATCTCAGTCATTGCTTCATTTGAAAAGCACTTCAACTCCAGGCTGTTTGAAATATCTGCGATCAGCGCCAACCCGACAAAATTTGCATTGAATAGTTCCCGCGCATTTCTTACGATGTAGATCAGGATCTTGTCGACGTCCTCCATTTCCATGATCTGCCGGTTAATGCTCATCAGCACATCCGTCCACCTTTCGGCTGCCTGCCTGGCATTGATCTGGGTCTCAAAAGATTCTGCTTGAGCCCGGTCGCGTTCATTTTGTAATTCCCGCAGTTGACGCTTGCGGAGCGCATCAAAGACTCCCAATCCTCGCACCACAAAGAATGTCACTGCAAAGGATGACAGCATCCGCCAGAATTGGATCGGCAGTCCGGTCACTTCCAGAATGCGTTGATAATCCAGCCAGGCAGTGAACCCCGAAAACATATTAATTGCCGAATTCTCCCCCGTGAAAGCATTGTAAACAACCCGGTCATAGTTGTAATAAGAAGTTGGTCCGCTCGGAGCCGCGGGTACTACCAGGCCAACGATAAAAGCTTCAAACAGGAAAGCCAGGCCAGCCCCTAAGAGCAGATTAGCCACGTCCGAAAGCCCTTGCTTCCTTTGGGCATTCCATTGACGGATGAAACCAATTCCAGCCAGAATCGCACCCGGGAGATAAAGCAAATAGCGCGACCATATATCGATCGGGATTTCCAGGGGCGAGGGAGTGATAAAAGTGGTGGCTGCGTAGGTAATCAGGTATGCGACCGGAACAATCAGCACGCCTGGAATGAAGAGCGTCCAGGCTGGCAGGGGTAGATCTCTCAAGATGTCCCAGCCAAACTTGAGCAACAATAAACCCGTCAGAGGCTGTGTGACCATTCTTAGGATATTGAGCACATGCAGGTAGGGGTCCGAGCCACCGCTGGAAATGAACATATCGATCCAGCTGGTTGCCCCACATACCACGCCGAATGCCGCCAACCACCTGAGATGCTTGTTTAATGGAAGGTCACTCCCTTGACGGATCTGTAAATAGGCAGCCAGTCCAAGACCCCCAAAAGCCAGCCCATTAAAGAAAAAGATGACCATCATTATACAAAATCTCGCCGGAAAATCGTCTGGTTATTCATCTTCATTAAGGTACTTTTAAATATTGACCTTCGCACAAAACTTGTCCAAATTGTCTAATCTACATTTTATAATACGTCCTTACCTGCCAGGACAGTGTAATCTATAACTAATTGATCTACTATTTATCATCAAATTTACCCCTCCTTGCTGCACATCCGCCCAATTGCAGGAAAACTCCTTCCCCGGCGTATCCTTTATCATGGTTACGCGCAAGACCTAAATTTTGCTAGAAGTCCCCTTCTTCTATCATCTGGCCATTTTGCGTCTTCCGTCAAAGCTTTCGCCTCCTTTCCCCTCTCTTTACGACATGCATCAGTTCTGAAACCTTTATGACTTCCGCACCTTCCGCCGCAATCCTGGCATTCCCCCGGAAATAATATTCTTCTTAAACCAACTCCCATGTAAATCAAGAACCCGTTCCATCCGATGGAACGGGTTCTTTGATCTCTGTTACATGTAGTACCTATGTTGGTATTTGAGCCTTTGGGTTCTCTTGTCCCGTTGTGCCTTCCAACGGTATTGGCACCGAATATTTTATTTCGCCTTGATATTGATCGTCTTCGGCTTGACGGCTTCCGCCTTCGGCAGCTTGATCGTCAACACGCCGTTTTCGAAATCCGCCTGCGCCTTATCCGACTGCACTTCCGTCGGCATCACCACCGAGCGCTCGAATGCGCCGCTGCTTTGTTCGCGGATATGATAGGTGGCCTCTTTCTTCTCGCTCTCCTGCTTGAATTCGCCGGATAGCGTCAGGACATCCGCCGTGATGGATATGTGCACGTCTTCCGCCTTCATTCCGGGCAGGCTGGCCTTTACAACCACTTCATCTTCGGTCTGGTACAGATTGATGGCGGGGACTACGGAGCCTCCATGCATGTTGACCGGGCGGGTAAAGGCATCGTCGAACAGACGATCCATCGCCTCACGCAGAGTCATCATTTCATGAACGGGCTCCCAACGGGTTAAATTGGACATGCTGAACCTCCTTTATAAAATAGTGGAATAGTTTTGATACGCCTTTAATATAAATCCCCATTGTTAAAAAAATAATAGTAAGCTGTCGATATTTTGTAAAAATCTTCCGCCCAGGCATTTACAGTGCTTCCCTCAAAGCTTATATTTCGAGTTACTCCAATGTGTTCCGTGCCCCTCTCTCAGAACCAATCCCTCAATACGACGTTATTCTTCTCCGATTTCTCCATTCCCCACCCACACCCAGGTAAATTCAAAACAAATTTACCTACACGCATATTTCTCGTACCGCACTATTCAACCACTATACTACTCAACTATCCAATAAACCCTTGACAAACTCAGAACATCAGTGCTATTTTATGTCCATGCCTGCTTCCGTTGAACCTCGCCTTCCTGCCTGTTATCCGATTAACCTCCTCGCCAATTGGCCATCCAATATTTCCAATCCACTTCCCTATTCTATTTTTTCCTCTCGCTCCCATCTCCCCTGCTCTCTTTTCTCTATTCTCTTCCATCAGTTCTTCTCCCCCGATTGGTTTTGCCAAACGAATCACCATAATCATGCGAATTTTCGCCTAAAAACCGGAATATCTGGCTTATATTTCATAAATAACCCCTATATGTGTGGGGTCCAGGCACGTTTCTCCAATTCGTTCCTCTATTCGTTCCTCAGACTCTCCTCCCCTGGAAAATCTCTTCTTGGGGCTATTTTCTTCGCTTTTCCCGATTTACAACTCACCCATTACGAACTTCTATCCTTCATTCGTTTTTTCCCGTTTCGAAAAAAAGTACCTTTTATTCCCCGCCTGACCCTGCCTGCCCTTATCCCCACTCTTCTGAATTACAAGTTGTCGTTCGACATTCCTCACCCTCCACCGCCCTCTCAGGACACCTCCTCCAAATTTGACACCCAAACAACTGCTTGGCAACCCAAATTGGATATCTTCACTATTCACTGCTCTCTTTTCTCTGTTCTCTTCTTCCCCGAATTGTTTTGAATTGAATGGGTCTCGCCCCAATTCTTCCTCACGAATAAACTATAATAACCCCATGCTGGAACACCTCCCCCCGCCGGTCTGGGTCGCCCGGCCCGATGCCCTCAAACGCCTCGCCCGTACCCTTACCTCGCACCCTAAACTGGCGCTTGACACCGAATCCAACTCCCTGCACGCCTTCCAGGAACAGGTCTGCCTGATCCAGTTTTCCACCCCGGTCACCGATTACCTGGTCGATCCCCTGTCTCTACCTGACCTTTCCGATATCGCGCCCATCTTTAGCAATCCGTCCATCGAAAAAGTCATCCACGCCGCCGAATATGACCAGATCTGCCTGAAGCGCGATTTCGGCATCAGCCTGGTCAATATCTTCGACACCATGCAGGCCGCCCGCATCCTGGGCTACAAACGTGTCGGATTGGATTCCATCCTGTCCGATAAACTGGGCATCATCCTGAGCAAACGCTACCAGAAAGCTGACTGGGGCGAACGCCCGCTCTCCCCTGAAATGCTCAGTTATGCCCGCTTGGATACGCATCACCTGCTCGACCTGCGGGATTGCCTGCAAGCCGAGCTACAGCAAATCGGTCGTTGGGACCTGGCGGTGGAAGAATTTGCTCGTCTTGCCACCGGGGTCGAATTCACCCGGGCCGACCTGCCCTCTTGGCAACGCGTCAAAGGCACGAAGGACCTTACCCGTCGTCAGCTAGCCATCTTGAATGAACTTTGCAACTGGCGGAATAGCCAGGCCGATTTGATGCACCGTCCGGTTTTTAAAGTGATGGACGATCGCCGTCTGGTTTCCGTCGTTCTGGCCGCTCCCAAAAACCAGGCCGAGCTGGAAGCCATCCCTCTCACCGCCCGCCAGATTTATTCCTATGGGAATGACCTCCTTGCCGCCGTCCGGCGCGGTCGAAAAGCTCCCCCTCTCGATCGACCGGTTTCCACCCGGCTTGCGCAACCCATCCTTGCCCGCTTGACCCGTCTCTCGGATTGGCGCAAGGAGGTTGCCCAAAAAATGCACGTCGAATCCGACATCGTCCTGCCAAAACCCTGGATGCATGCCATCGCAGAACGGAATCCGGCTACGCTCGCAAAACTCGCCGAGCTCATGCCGCAGAGCCCCTGGCGTACCGCCACCTTTGGGAAGGAGATTCTGAAGATCCTGCATGAAAAACGCGCTGGGTAGACCGTGTTATTCCCGGCGCTTTACTTCTTCAATTGCCCTGGAAAGGAATAATTATGCGGATCACTTTTAATGGTGCTGCACGTACCGTAACCGGCTCTCAATACTTGCTTGAGGTCAATGGTTCCCGCATCTTGATGGAATGTGGTCTTTTCCAGGGGCGCCGGGCCGAAACTTATCAACGCAACCGTACCTTCCGCTTCGACCCGAAGACCATCCATGCCGTCCTGCTTTCTCACGCTCACATTGACCATAGTGGGAACTTGCCGCATCTCGTCAAGCACGGTTACAGTGGTCCGATTTATGCCACCTCCGCTACCGCTGATCTCGCCGACATCATGTTACGCGATTCCGGGCATATCCAGGAAGCGGATGCACAATACCTGAATAAGCGTAATCTGGAACGCGGCAAGCCCCTGATCGAACCGTTGTATACCCTCAATGATGCCGGGGAAGTAGCCCAGTATTTTCAACGCCGGGACTATGCCCAACCCTTCGAGGTCGCCCCGGGTGTGATTGCCGAATTTAACGATGCGGGGCATATCCTCGGGTCCGCCTCCATTCGCCTCGAAATCACCGAGAAAGGCCGCAAGACTCGCTTCTGGTTCTCCGGCGATATCGGGCGCTACCAAATCCCCCTCCTGCGTGATCCGGTTCTACCTTACGACTCCGATACCCTGATGATGGAATGCACCTATGGCGATAAACCTCACGAGGATCCTTTGGAAGCCCACCGGGAGTTCCAACAGGCGGTCCTGCAGACCGTGGAACGCGGCGGCAAAGTCATCATTCCGGCCTTTGCGGTCGGCCGCACCCAGGACCTGGTTTTCAGCCTGAATTTGCTGGTGACATCCGGAAAGATGAAGCACATCCCCGTCTATGTGGATAGTCCGCTGGCCCTGCATGCCACCCAGGTCTTTGACCGGCATCCGGAATGCTATGACCTCGAAACCCTGGAATTCATGCGTACCGGCAAACATCCTGCCCTGGCATTCGAAGGGTTAAAGTACATCCAATCGGTCGATGAATTCGAAGGCTCTTAATGGCCTTCCGGGACCGATGATCATTATCTCCGCCTCCGGCATGGCCGAAGCCGGGCGTATTTTGCATCACTTGAAGAACAATATCGAGGACGCCCGCAACACCATCATGATCGTTGGCTGGCAGGCGCCCTACACGCTCGGTCGTCGTCTGGCCGAACGAGCCCCGGTTGTAAAGATCTTCGGCGAGGAATACCACCGTCGCGCCGATGTCGTTACCATTGGCGGTCTCTCGGCGCATGGCGGTCAGAACATGCTTGCCAGGTACGCCCTGGCTCTCAAAGGTCAGGCCAAGCGCATTATCCTGGTTCACGGTGAAGCAGATGCCTCACGCCTCTTCCAGGAACGCCTCCGCCAGAACGGGCTGGACCACATTATTTATCCCGACCTTTTCACCAGCCTGGAGATTTAAAAACGTAGCCATGAAAAAATCCTTCATGACCGTTCAAACCTGTCCCGAAAATCCGCCAATTTCGAATATAATAAGCTTAACAAAGTAATTTCTCAAGCAACAGGGGACGGGGGGAATGAGAAAATACTGACCAACTGACATCATTTGAAAGAGAGACCGATTATGAAAATAGTAACCGATTGCGCGGCAGATCTGCGCAGCGATGAACTCGAATCGCTGAACATCACTCAGGCTCCACTGTATATCCAGTTTCCGGAAGGCGAAGTCAATGCTGAGGACATCTCTGCCGACGATTTTTACAACCGACTGGAAGCCATGCGCCCGGCCATACCCTCCACAGCCCAACCCTCCAGCGGCGTTTTTTCCGAGATTTATCACAGGGTGACCGATGCCAGCAAGAATATCCTCTCCATCCACATTTCGTCCGGCTTGAGCGGTACCATCAACTCAGCCCGTGTTGGAGCAGAGCACATTAAAGAATCTGTTGTGAATATCTTCAACTCGATGACCCTTTCAGGCGGGGAACGCTTCCAGGTGCTCGCGGCTGCTCGTGCTGCCAAAGCGGGTTGGAGCTTGAAATCCATCCTGGAACGTCTCGAGAAGATCCGCGAAAACACCGAAGTGATCTATACGCTTGAAACCCTCGAGTATTTGGCGCGCGGCGGTCGTATTGGACGCGTGCAGGCATTGATGGGCTCGGTCCTCAAGATCAAGCCGATCATCAGGGTCGATCACAAAGATGGAAAATATACCACCGTCGCCAAAGGTCGCACCGTCTCGCAGAACTTGGGCACTATTGTCGACCATATTGCCGATATGTACGGCTCCATTCCGCTTTGGGCCACCGTTCTGCACGGCCGTTTTGCCGAAAGTGCAGATGTCCTGGCGAAATCCATGAGCGAACGCCTCAACATCAAAAAAATGGAGATCCTGCGCATCTCCCCCGTGCTGGGTGTTCATACCGGTCCCGGAATCGTCGGGACCGCCGTGATGCCGATGAACTTGATCGAGGATCTGGAATAAACAAAAACTGGCTCGGGGGAATGATCCCGAGCCAGTTGCTTATTTTGCCGTCAAAGCCCGCACCAGGCTGATCAACGCCCCACTCAGAGTGCACAGCAGCATGATCGCACCGGGGATTCCCAGGATATAGGTCCAGGCCCGGGATTTGCTGGCTTGGGAAGCAAGATTCGCATCCACCTCCTGCCCGAGCATCGGGCTGACGATCAACGGCTGCCCCTCCACCCGTCTGACTTCCAGTCCGTTTTGGCCATGAACCGCTGATCCGACTACTGTCACCGTTTGCCCGGCGCGTATTTCCCACATTTGGTAGCGCAGCTGATTGTGGATGTTGCCTGTCGATATGTTCAACAGGATGCAGGCGGCCTGTATTTGGTCCTCATTTGGAACGAACCCGTTCCCCAGCATGTGCTTATCCAGCCCATCCGGGATCACCCACGCCTCCCCAGATCCGTCTTCTAGTCGGAACGGGATCCCGCGTGATTTGTCGGTCATCCCCCTCCAGCCTGATTCATCCGAATCGGTAATGTAAATTTCCACCTTCATTCTCAGAAACACCAGCGCGTTTTCTGGTGCACCATCGATGGCATTTGGCTGGGGAGCTATCTCCCCCTGCAGTCGGACCAACCCTGGTCCCGGTCTCAAGGCAGCCAGGCTGGTCTTCCTTGCCGCGCCAACTGCTGACCCGGTCTGCCCACGTTTTCGCGCAGAAAAAAACAGGATCGCCGCAAAGACTAATGGCACGATCCCACAAAAAAAAGCTCCCCCCAACCAGGCAAAGATGGCGACAATATTAGTCATCGGTTCTCCTCCTCCCGGGATGATCGGTTCCCTACCATCAATGTAGCATATTCAATTGTGTTTTTCAAGATCGGGTATTTTTTTACGTTCGGTCCCACGCGTCAGCCTTAATCCGTCTTGGAGGTATGCCACGCAATTCCAATTCGCCTCGCAGGGAGGTGATCATCCCAGGTGGTCCCGCCAGGTAATAAGTCAAAGAAAATGGATCCGGAACCAAATTCCACACCGTCTCCACCTCGATCCTTCCTTCCAGACAATCATTTGCAGTAAAGTCTTTTTCTGCCAAATAATACACATGCAGTTCCGGGCAGGTGATCCTGGCAGCCTCCACCAGCGGACGATAGATCAAAAGGTGCGGGTGTCGCACCCCATAAAATAGGTAAACTTGTTGGGGGTAGGATTCGGTCAGCCCGGCCAGGAACGCGGTGAAAGCCGTTACACCCGTACCACCAGCTAACAGGCACACATCCTTTCCGGTACTGATGCTGAACTGTCCGAACGGCATTTGAACCCAAACCCGGCTGCCCGGTCGCAGCTCTGCTTCCATCCGCGTCGTGAATTGTCCCTTAACCGCGTAAGTGATCCGCAGCGTTTCACGCAACTCCGGGGGACTTGCGATCGAAAACGAGCGCGAATCTGACCAGACTTCCCTCGGCCGGAGATTGTCCAACGCCAGCTTCAGGAACTGGCCGGGTAGGAAACGCGGCGCAGGCGACTCAGGTTTCAGGATCAGGCTGTAATCGCGGTTCCCGTGATTAATGATTTCCTCAACCTGACATGGAAATTCGATTGGCAGTTGCTCAGTCATTGCGTACCTGAGCAACTGCCAAAAAAATTATGGGCATAATAATTAAATGATACACTTCTCTGGATCAGGCTTTGACCAACCCTACGGTCATCTTTTCACCGTCAAAATCATCCTGCGTCGAGGCCGAACCCGGCTCCGGATCCGCGAAACGCAGGTCAACAGCCAGCGTTTCTGCGGTGATGTAGTCACGGTTGGCTTCGATGGCTTCCTTCAACGCCGCGGTTGCGACCACGTTGACTTTTATCCGATCGGCCACATCCAAGTCGGCGGACTTACGCAGGTCCTGCACGCGCCGGACAAACTCACGTGCCAGGCCTTCTTGCACCAATTCCGGTGTCAGTTCGGTCACCAAAGCAGCCAGGTAAGCGCCATCTGCAGCAACCGCAAATCCAGCCTTGGCATCTGCCCTGACTTCAACCTCCTCGGGCAGGATCGAATATTCCTGGTTCTCGAACACTACCTTTTCCGGCTGACCGGAGAGGAATACTGAGGCGACGATATTCGGGTTTAAGGCCAGAATAGCTTTTGCCAATCCGGGATATTTGTTGCCGTATTTTTGGCCCAACTGTTTGGGCAGGGGCTTAATCACGAAGGAGACCGCTTCTCCACGCGTGTCCAGCAAGCGAACCTTTTTGACGTTCAATTCGTCTGTGATCAAGTCGGAGTATGTTTCCACAGCATGACGCTCGTCTAGTCTACCCAATGCGAATGCCGCCTCAGCCAGTGGCTGGCGAACCTTCCGGTTGGCCTTTTGGCGTGCATTATGCCCCAACGAGACCAGCTTCATTACCAAATTCATCTCACGGTTGAGCGTCTCATCAATCAGGCTTTCATCCGCCTTGGGCCAGGTCGCCAAATGTACCGAAACGGGAGCCTTGGGGTCGATAGCGCAAACCAGATTGCGGTATATTTCATCCGCTAGGAATGGCATGGCAGGCGCCAGCAATTTTGATAGCGTCACCAGCGCCGTATATAAAGTGGCATAGGCGGCTTGTTTATCAGTGTCTGATTCAGACTTCCAAAAACGCCGCCGTGATCTACGCAGGTACCAGGTTGAAAGCGCCTCGACGAAAGCCTCTATCGGCCGCGTAGCGCCTGGTACGTCATAGGTTTCGTAGGCCACGGTAACATCTCTCACAAGTGTATTCAATGAAGAAAGCAACCACCGATCAAGGTCATTGCCTTTCTCGATCTGTCTCTTCCCTTTGAGAGCGGCGACAGAAGCAAGGTCAGGTTGGTCAAGGTTCGCATACGTCACAAAGAATGAATAGATATTCCAAAGAGTCAGAGTGAAATTCTTGACCACATCCGTCACCATGCTGGGAGCAAAGCGGCGTTCGGCATTCGGCGGTGCCGAAGTGTAGAAATACCAGCGGAAAGCGTCAGCCCCGGATTCGTTCAACACATCCCATGGATCGATCACATTGCCGCGGCTTTTTGACATTTTCTGCCCGTTTGCATCAACCACCAATCCCAGGCAAACCACATTCTTAAAGCATTCCTGGTCAAATAGCAGGGTGCTAATGGCATGCAAGGTATAGAACCAACCGCGCGTTTGGTCGACCGCTTCACAGATGAAATCCGCCGGAAATTGCCGTTTGAAAAGTTCCTGGTTTTCGAATGGATAGTGCCACTGAGCCACCGGCATCGAACCAGAATCGAACCAGACATCGATCAGATCGGGCACCCGGGACATTTTTCCACCGCATTTTGCGCATACCCAGGTGATTTCGTCCACGTGTGGTCGGTGCAAATCCAGACTGGTCAGATCCCGACCAGCTTTTTCGGAGAATTCCTTAACCGATCCGACACATTCACGATTCTTACAATCCGGACATTCCCAAATCGGTAACGGGGTGCCCCAGTAACGTTCTCGTGAAAGCGACCAATCGATGTTATTGGATAGCCAGTTCCCGAAACGACCTTCTCGAATATGCTCAGGCACCCAGTTGATCTGATTATTGAGTTCCACCAGACGGTCCTTGAACTGGCTGGTGCGGATATACCAGGACTCACGCGCGTAATATAAAAGAGGCGTATCGCAGCGCCAGCAGAATGGGTAGGTATGCGTATATTTCTCAGAACGGAACATTAGGCCGCGTGCCTGCAGATCCTCGATGATAGAGGGATCTGCATCCTTGACGAAGACACCTCGCCAGGGAGTGATCGGTGAGAGGAACGCGCCATCCGGACCGACCGTCATCAGAACAGGCAGATCATATTTCTTCGAAACTTCCATGTCATCCGCACCAAAAGCCGGGGCAATATGCACCAGTCCCGTGCCGTCTTCGGTAGTGACAAAATCGCCAAGGATAACATAATGGGCAGGTTTATCCACGGGCATGAAGGTGAACAATGGGTGGTATTTGGTTCCCTTGAGCTTCTTGCCCTTGAAACGATCCACCACCTTCACCTTTTCACCGCGGAAAACCTTGTCGAGCAGTGCTTCAGCCAGGATAAGTCGCTCTTTTCCGCTATTATCCCCTTCTTGCGTTTCCGGGATGGAGCGTTCCACTGTTACGTATTCAACATCTGCTCCGACGGCAACGGCTACATTGGCGGGTAACGTCCAGGGCGTCGTTGTCCAAACCAGCAAGCTGGTACCAGGTTTATCCATCAACGGCATGCGAATAAAAACGGATGGGTCTGTTGCCTCGGCGTATCCCATGGCTACTTCATGATCCGAGAGTGGCGTACCGCAACGGGGGCAATACGGGACAATTTTATAGCCCTTAAAGAGCAAATCGCGTTCCCAGAAAGTTTTCAGGATCCACCAAACCAATTCAATGTACTCGTTAGTATAAGTAACGTATGCATCGTCCAGGTCCACCCAAAAGGCGATACGATCGGTCAGTCTGCCCCAATCTTGGATGTAATCGAAAACCGACTTTCGACAAAGGTCATTAAATTTCTCAATGCCATATTCTTCGATCTGCTGTTTGTTATTAAAACCAAGCTTCTTCTCAATCGCGATTTCTACCGGCAGTCCGTGTGTATCCCAACCACCTCGTCGTGAAACATGAAATCCGTTCATGATTTTATAGCGTGGGAACATATCCTTGAAGGCGCGCGCTTCTACATGGTGAACGCCTGGTTTCCCATTGGCTGTAGGAGGCCCTTCAAAGAAAACATATTCCGGTGCGCCTTTTCGTTCAGAGATGGTTTTTTCGAATATTTTCTGCTCTTTCCAAAATTTCAGGACGCCTTCTTCCAGGGCGGTTACGTCTAGTTTGGGGCTTACCGGTTTGAACATAATAGTCTCCAGTTAATTTGAATATTTTCTTCCTGCTAAAATAATAAAAAAACGCTCATCCCAACAGGGACGAGCGTGATAACTCGCGGTACCACCCTGATTCCCACCTACAGGCAGGCTCTCAGTAGAGTACGGCCAAAGGCTTATACTCTTGTCCCGCTAACGGAGGACAATTCCGGTTCTCCTATTCTCAGTACGACCGCAACTCAGGTTTCCATTGGTCATTTGACTGATTTCAGATTTCAGCTCCGGGAGGATTTTCGACCATTCCCACCGGCCCGGCTTCCACCTTACCCAGGTTCGCTGTCGGCGGTATAAGGTCTACTCGTTCCCATCATTGCTATTACGTTTTGGTTGAATCAAATTATGCCACAAAAATACCGGGCGGACAAGGTTGACCTGGAGTAACGAACATACATAATTCAAAAGTAGACCCTTGATAATTTATTTTTGCTTGGGAAAAAAGATACAAGGTTTTTAACTTGAGGGGCAATCTCGCATATAATATCAGGGAATTACTTACGAGCAGTTACTTCCATTATCTATCGGTTCCGACCAACATCCAAACTTTAAATGTAAAACCAGCCTGCAGTCAAATAAAAATAAATTTGAGGATGAGCATGCAATGTCACAATATTCCTTCTTCATTGCTCTTAGCCGTGCCTCCGGAATCCCAGCCCGCATGGTCGTTGGATATTGGACAGCCTCACTACAAACACCTATCTGGTGGTTTTGGGGGTGTGGCAACTCAAATAAAGATGCAACATAACTAGGTTACTTGGAGTGGAAAGAAAATCCAATGATCAATATCCTGAATTCGTCCATCATCACAGCCGATAGTTCCAGGAAAACCGACAAAGGATGGTTGTTATCCGGCAGGCAGGTGTCCATTGCACTACCAACCGCACCTAAAAGGTATCTATATTCCGGATGGCAGTCCTGGTCATTGACGGCTTGGGTAGATACAGAGCGTCCCATGCGGCCAAGTCGCCCCCGCAGTTTGCGGCCAATGCAAACAGATCCAGCCTATGGGCGGGAGACGCGTCCGCACGGATCCTGGTATGGAGCGGTGGAACTCTCTGGTGGACAAGTGATCTTTCTGGGCGCATTGGGGTTCGAAAGCCATGTCCGGTTGGACGGAAAAAGCCTGACGGGATGGTTCGAAGCTGGTGATGGGGAGTGGTTTCTGGCTAGCGGCGAAGAAGATCAGATCTTCAACGCCTACGCCGGCTTGCTAAAAGACCGTTATGGAGCCGGGCGGATCGAAAAACCCCCGCGCGTTTGGTGTTCCTGGTACAGCCTGTATAACGAAATCAGAGAAGAAAATTTGCGCAAGATTCTGGGCGACCTTGGGGACATGCCTTTTGAAGTGTTCCAGGTGGATGGCGGCTGGGAGACAGACATTGGGGATTGGGAACCAAACGGGAAATTCCCCAGCGGAATGGCAGACCTGGCCAATCGGATCAAGGTCACGGGTCGGAAAGCCGGATTGTGGCTGGCGCCTCTACTGGTGACACATACTGCAAAACTATTCCAGGATCATCCTGATTGGCTCCTTCACGATGAGCAAGGCAGGCTGGTTTCGGCGGGTTTTAATTGGGGTAAAAAGTTATACGGTTTGGACACTACCCATCCCGAAGCCCTGGACTGGCTGGCTTCTTTGATGAAGAAGGTACGTACTTGGGGTTTTGAGTATGCCAAGTTGGATTTCCTGTATGCCGGTGCCTTGCCCGGGAAACGTCATCTGGACATGCCACGTGAAGCTGCCTATCGAAATGGGCTAAAGGTCATTCGGGAAGCGCTAGGCGAAGCTTATTTTCTGACCTGCGGTGCACCGATCCTGCCATCGCTGGGTCTTTGTGACGGGTTGCGCATAGGACCCGACGTAGCAGCTTACTGGGTCAATAAACGGGATGACGTTTATTTTATGAATCATGCCATTCCAGGCACACGTAACGCCATCCGCACCACATTGCAGCATCTGTGGTTAAAGCCGCTGGTCAACACCGATCCCGACGTGACCTTCTTCCGTTCGATAGACAACAATTTCAATCTGATACAGAAAGGTTTGTTGCAAGACCTGGCATTGATTGCCGGATTCAAAGCCAGCTCAGATATCCCTGCCTGGATGGCGGAATCTGAAATAACAAGCCTGCGGGAATTCCTGGAAAGGCAACCCAGGGTAGTGAAAAAAGCGCGCGCGATCTATGAGCTGGATGACCGGGTGGTGGACTTCAACCCGCACATCACTCTGCCAGCTATGCCGGGTCCAATCGATGATCTTATCGGAGCTTGCTTGGGGTCGCTTGCAGACGTGCCGGTCGTCATGGCAACCTTCGATGCGATCGGGAAGAGATTCACGCAGAAGGCCCTTAAAAAGCATCCTGTATAAACGAATTCTTAATAAAGAAACAGCTCCCGGAATTATTGGCGGGAGCTGTTGGTATAAACTTTACAATATGAATTAGTTCCTAGCGATGCCCAAAGTCTACGGTAAAGAAAGCCCCGTACGTGTCAGAAGGACAATATGCGTATCCCGCACCGAAGTCATTGTAATCTGCAAGGATAATTGTCTTATGGGGAGGATCGTTCATCCACCAATTCACTGCACTCTGAGGGTTATTATAAGCTCCGGAACCCGCATAGATGATCTCGCCGCCCCATCTTCCAGTGTAACCCGCCCGCACTTCCCTTTCCCAATAGGTGGATCCATCCGATCCAGTATGCGAGAGGAAATCGTTGAGCGCCTGATCTTCACTGTGAAGGCCCGAAGAGATCTCTAAGGGGTAAGAATTCACCAATGCCGAGAGACCAGCTTTGGCACGTTCCTGGTTGATCAAGGTAAGCAGCTGTGCTTCGAAGGATCCATTGAAAACCAGGACACAACCGGTTTGAGAAGGTGTTTTGGTGAATGTGCGGGTAGGTGTGAATGTAGCAGGATTTGTATAAGTCAGAGTTGGTGTTTTGCTTGGTGTGGATGTTGATGTAGGTATCCAGGTATTTGTGGAAGTGGATGTAGATGTCCAGGTGCCAGTGAAAGTGGGGGTCGGTGACCAGGTAGCAGTGAAAGTGGGAGTCCGGCTTGGAGTTAAAAGTGCGGGTTAAGGTAGGAGTCAGGCTTGGAGTAAATGTGCGAGTGAAGGTTGTAGTCGGGGTACTGGACAAGGTTGGCGTCAGTGTACCAGTGGGAGTGTAGGTCGGTGACAGAGTTGCTGTCTGGGTGGGCGTCGAGGTACCAGTAGGAGCGTTTGTAAGAGATACTGTCGCTGTCAGGGTAAGAGTATCTGTTGCGGTTGCCGGGTCTTCGATAGTCGTCGTAGGTGATGCTGTGGAGGTCAGCGTAAATGTAGCTGTGGTTGTTGGTGTATCGGTATGATAAGGGGTAACCGTCCAAACAAAATCCCACATCGACGGCAAATTGCCCGGGATATCACAGGCAGAAATAACCAATAGAAAAATCAAGCAGATCAGTACACTTCGTGAACGCACAAGTCTCTCCAATTGATGTAAATAAATCTTACCATTTTATATTCTGGCAACCAATTGGTAATTTCATGGCAATTTTGGTGGTAATTCTGCCTTGTAATGAAGGGATTGGATGGAAAAAACCAACCCGATCTCACCAGGCTTCCTATTTTTCATTCAGGGGTTTTTGATCAAGGGAGACAAGGCATGACAGGCCAAGCTTTAAGGAGGAACTCCGACAGGAAATATCCACTTGAATTTAAATAGGTGGCCAGTCCTACGCCTACATAGCGGTAATGCCAGGGCTCGTACGCAAGTCCGGTTAAGGCTTCAGCCTGCTGGGGA
The DNA here is from genome assembly GCA_963814135.1 of uncultured Chloroflexia bacterium. GTDB lineage: Bacteria > Chloroflexota > Anaerolineae > Anaerolineales > Villigracilaceae > UBA877. The sequence goes on from CAWFBZ010000008.1 coordinate 1,623,090, forward strand.
GAAGTCATCGTAAAGCCATATTCGAAAGCATGCACTGCCAGCCACCTTCCCTCACTGGTACTTGCGAAAACCGGGGAAAATGGATCGGTGGTGCTTCCAGTAAGGGCGGGCATTTCGGGAGAACCAAAATCCACCGCCGTGCCGAGTTGGTGCTCACTATGCCCCGGTAAGGCACTGACCTTGTTGGCATTGGCGGGATCGTCAACCAACCATCTCTGGTGAGCAACAGCCTGGTCGAAGAAACTTCGATACGCTGAGAGCACGGTTGGCGACAACCCAGTTGCCAGCATATCCTTCACCATTTTCCCCAGAGCTTGAGCTGCCGGCAGGCGCAACTGCATATCAGGTAGAGTCACCTTGCCTGGAAGATAATCTCCCAACCTAACCAGGTCAGGAGGAACATAATTTGGGTCCAGGCCATAACTTGCGGTCACTTCCTGGAAAAGATCGTCGGCAGCCGGTCGGCGCTGGTTACACGGAAGCAAAGCCAAATCCGGAGCCTGGGTCGGCAATGGAAATAACGTCGGCTGTTGGGTTGGAGACGGCGTGAATGTAGGGATGAAAAGAGTCGTTGACGTGGGAGTATGGGCCAAGGTAAGAGTCGGACTGGCTGCCGTTTCAACAGGAGTCCCGGTACCCTGCATGGAGGTATTGGTTTGTGTTGTCTGGCAGGCTGCAAGGGTCAGGGATGTAAGGAATATCAGGCAGGAGATCTGCCTGAAGCCTTGCCGGAAGATCATTTTATGGATTTTACAAGTCCTGTCAAAAGATCTGGAGAGGTCAGATGCAAGCGCAGGATCGGTCTCTTGCGAGCCGCCAGAGCTTCGAAATCACCTAATGCCTGGCAGCGTTCCAGAACCCCAAAACTCATTTTCTGCCCGGGGATATTCAGGTCTTTAATCGGTTCGGCGGTAATTTGCAAGAAAAATCCTATATTAGGACCACCCTTGTGTAACTGGCCAGTAGAATGCAGGAAGCGTGGACCAAAACCCAGGCTCGTGGCGCAACCAGTGGATGTGAGGATTGCCTGGCGCAAAGCTGTCAACTTTTCGATGTTTGCGGGATCACGTGGAAGATAAGCATTTATGGCGACATAATCCCGACCAGAACTCTGCCGTACCTTTGCGAGAAAGTCCTGCAAACCCTTTTCCAAACCCGGCCCATCCAAGTCGAGATTCGAGTAAGCGCGTATGCCGGCTTCCTCCCAAAGGGCATTGCCTTCCTCCAAATTTCCGGTTTCGATATACTGATCCATTTTTTTATCAGTTCGGGATTTATTATCCTGCACATCCGGTTGATCGAAGCCATTTACGCCCAGAACTGCGCAGGCAAAAGCAGTGGCCATCTCCCAGCGATAGAATTCCGCTCCCAGAGAGTAAACATCCGCCAGGTCGAAGACCAGGGCAGGTTGACCTACTCCCCGGAGTCGTTCCACCAGCGCATCCAATTTGCCGTCATGCCGGAGATAAACAAACAGACGGTCAGAGGCGTAGTCACCGGCGCCAGCGAGTGGTTCTCCGTCTACGACAAAGATGCCTTTGCCCTGTTTACCGCTCAATTCTGCGATGAGTTGCTCCAACCATGCGCCAAATGGAGCAACCGCATCATCTGCCAGGAAAGTCAATTTATTGCGACCATCTACAGCAGCCTGACCCAGGACTGCACCCAGTACTAAAGCTGGATTGCGTGCACCGCTTACATTCGCAGCACATTGGCGCATCATCCAGCGAGCGCGTTCGAGAAGTCGTTCTCCATCCAGCCCGATTAGAGTTGCAGGAACCAATCCAAAGAGACCTAAGACAGAGAATCGTCCCCCTACGGTTATATCGGCTCGAAAAGTCTGGCGGAACTCACAAGCGTTTGCCAAGGCATCCAGAGAAGTGCCCGCATCGGTAATGGCAACAAAATGACTGCCTGACTCTTTGGACTGGTCCCAGAAGAACTTGAACAGGGCGTTCACTTCTGCGGTTCCGCCGGATTTCGAGGAAACGATGTAGAGAGTTTTTTTAGGTGGAAACCGGTCGACAATGGCTTGTATCTGAGCAGGATCGGTGGAATCGAGGATCGAAAACGTTGCAGAGATGTCATTTATCCCGGATTCATTCCGGTCAAGACAGGATGAAACGAGAGAAAGCACTTCGGGAGCAAGCGAAGATCCGCCCATCCCCAACAGGAGCACGTGAGTCAATCCATCCGCGCGAACACTGGCAGCAAAATCCCGGATGTTCTTCAATTCCGCCCTGGAGCTGTTCGGAAGTTCCAACCAGCCTAAACGATTCTGGATTTCTGCCTGCCCAGCCGGATCAGATATCCATAAGGATGGGTCGTGTGACCAGAGTCGATTGGAGGCAGCCTCAGAGACCAGGCTGGCAATACGGCGCTGCACTGGGGCGGCCAAGGGACCAAGAGCCCGGACCGCACTGGAACGACGTTCATCGATCGCCTGCATCATGGAGGCGAAAGCGTCTGAAAAAGACTTGACTCCCTCTATTTCAAGTTCAGAGGTGACCCCTTCCATTGAAATACCCAGGTTTTCAATTTCTGAGAGGGTCTGTCGTGCCCCATCCAGGTCATCCAGAATGGTTACTCTAGCTTTGCCATGGTCTCGAAATGCCGTCAAAGTTTGGGGAGGAACGGTATTCACGGTGCCCGGACCGATCAGCTCATCAACGTACATTGTGTCAGGATAAGCCGGATTTTTGGTGCTGGTGGATGCCCAGAGCGGGCGCTGCACCGAGCAACCGGCCGAGTTGCACTCGGTAAATCGCTCACTACGGAATACTTTTAGAAATTCAGCATAAGCCAGGCGTGTGTAAGCGATAGCTGCCCTGCCCTTCAATTTTTTCGCATTGGGAGAACCGATATTTTCCAAAAGTCCATCCACCTTGGTATCCATCCGTGAAACAAAGAAGGAGGCTACTGAAGCAATTTGGCTTACCTCCAGCCTGGCCTGGATGCGTTCTTCCAATCCCTGCAGATAGGCTTCCATGACCGCACGATAGCGTTCGATGGAAAAGATCAGGGTGACATTAACATTTATACCTGCTGAGATGGCCGCCCTTATGGCTGGAATACCTTCCAGGGTCGCGGGGATTTTTACCATCAAGTTGGGGCGATCCACACGTTCCCAAAGGTGTTTGGCTTGTGCAAGAGTGGCCGCGCTGTCATGCGCCAGAGTCGGGTTTACTTCCAGGGAGACGTAGCCATCCGCACCTTCGCTTTCACGATACATCATAGCAAACAAGTCGCAAGCATCCTGGATATCCTTGACAGCCAGTTGCCAAAACATATCTTCCGCACCCCACCCCGACCAAGCCAGTGGAACGAGAGCCGGATCATAATCATGGGTTTTTGCAATGGCATTCAAAAATATGGAGGGGTTGGAGGTAACTCCACGGATATCACCATGTGTAATCATGGCAGCCAGTTCGCCATTTTCTAGCAATCGACGTTGAATGTTATCGTACCAAAGCGATTGCCCAAGCGAATACAAATGTTTAATTGTCATTAACAAACCCCTTTAAATTTCCATTTTTTTGATCTTTGCTACGCGTCGGGCATGTCGTTCTTGTCCGGGTTCATGTCCAATGAAATGTGCACCCAGAAAAGCCACGATGATATCCTCTGCCAAACCGGACCCAATGACACGCGGACCAATGCAGAGAACATTCATATTATCATGCTCGACACCCTGGTGGGCTGAATACGTATCGTGGCAGATTCCAGCGTAAATTCCTTTGAGCTTATTGGCTGCAATACACGCCCCCACCCCGGACCCACACAACAAGATCCCACGCTCGGCCTGACCAGAAAGGATAAAGTAACCGAGTTTTTCTGCGTAATCAGGGTAATCAACTGGATCCGTGCTGTTGGTACCAAGGTCGAAAGGTTCGTGTCCATCTCTTTGGACGGCTTGCAGCACCATATTCTTGAGCGGGAACCCGGCATGGTCACATGCAACTGCGATTTTCATCGAATGGAACTCCTATAAGCTTAATTAGGCCGATTCTACCATGCAGAGAATAAACTGGTGGTTCTACGCTCTTCATCTGTGAAAAATTATCCACTGCAAACAATATTTTGAATTGCCTTATGGTTCGTAGGTAACTTAATCGTTCAGAAGAATATATATGATTAAAAATTTAATCGGATTAATCCAAACACGAATACTATTCAGGTTCAACCTGGTGGAAATTATTCGGGAGAAACTCAACTATTTAATAATTAAGATGTTTTGGTACGTTTGTTCTATTTAAGAAAGAAGTCATCATGTTATTTCGAAATTCAGGTGATATAGAAAATATATTGTTGCCATCCAAGCTGAAGTATGCAATAATTACGCAGGCAAATTCTATCCCCAAGGAGCAAAAAACATGGCAACTCCCGATCCCATTCAGCAATTTTCCGAAGAACTGAAAAGCTTGCAAAATACTCTCAATACCTTGCAAGCAAGTGTGCAGTTGGCCAGCACGCGAGACACGGTCGAAGACGTCCAGAGCAACGTTCAGGGGATGCCCCAACGGATAGCCAGTTTGAGAGCGCGTGGATACGTTTTCGAGAAGGACCTGGAAGCCAAGGCGCAATCTTTTGTCGAATCTTGGGGATTGCTCTACCCGAATCTGCAAGCCCAGATTAACCTGAACAGCGTCAACCTGGTGAACTCCCTCCGGCCGATCGAGATGCAAATGCCGCAATTAGCGAGCATGGCCTCCAATCCGGGTATGGGGCGTGGATTGCTTACCAGCTTGAAATCAGCAGCGAGTCAATTAGAAAGCAAGGTAAGCGCAGCTGAAAAGTCGATCCATGGGATGTATGATCAATTCAACAATCAGATTTACGCCACGACAAAACATCTGAATGACATCGAATACCTGGTTGCGCAATTGGCCGAAGCTACGTTCCAACTCATGCCAACTGAAGCAGGCATCGCGGCTGTAAAAGCAATCTGGTGTAAGTCGGGTAAAGAGCAAAAAAACGACCCAGAAGGGGTACTCTTCCTGACAGACCAACGCATGCTATTCGAACAGAAAGAAGAGGTTGCCAAAAAGAAAGTGCTGTTCGTTGTGACCGAAAAGGAGAAAGTGCAAAGTCTGCAGTTCAAAGCCCCGATTGCCTTGGTCGAGAAAGTAGAAACCGATAAAAAAGGGATGCTTAATAACGAAGACCACATCGAAATCCAATTCGCGAGTGGTGCTCCGTTTCGGGTTGCCAACTTTCATATCTGGCAGGATAATACCGCCTGGCAAGCCCTGATCAACCGTGCTAGAACCAAGGACTTCGATCGTGAACGGGCGGTGGCGATCGACCAGTCAGCTCTGGAAAAGGTCAAGGCGGCTCCAGTCCAATGTCCTTCCTGCGGTGGGAATATCACGACCGTAGTTTTACGCGGTATGGATAGTATTACTTGTGAATATTGTGGGTTTGTAATCCGGCTATAAGTCTTCGGGGGATTTTTCCGGATTATTTTCCATTAATGGGGAAATGGGGGGGGTATCAGACTGTACCTGGTCGGGTAAATCAGGCGCACTCATGTTGGATTCCGCCTCAGCGGCATACTTCTCTGCCAAATCAGCCAGGATCCGACGGTTCGTCGGAGGAACACTTGACCAAATCTGCGTCAGGCGTTGAAGGTCGAGGTCGGGCTTTTCCAAGTCAAGGGTATCGTAAACTTCCGGGCCAAGCAATTCCACTAATTTAGGAATAATGCGATCCAAGTTCCCCTTAGAAGGTACTTTCTTCCCGTTTAACCACATGTTGACGATTGTGGGGCTGAATTCTAAAAACCCGGCAAAACTATTTAATGAAACAGATAAACGTTGCCGTGTCTGCCTGATTCGGTACTCCAGGAAGGCATCATCCAGAAGGGGGGGAAATCCTGTTAAATCCATTGTTTGAGCTCTGGCTTTAGAAAGAATTCGTGACTTTTTTGGCCCAATTGAAGGGTTTCTCGAATTCCCTTTTCCTGTTACCGCCTGTGTGAATATTGTTATTGAGTTCTGTATTGTAAAGCGAACCCTGATCGATTATTCTCGCCTATAGAAACGCCACCAACCCATTTCTTTATAGTATATCAAATAGTGCATAGTGTATAAATATTATTGTGCACCAATCAAATGTTAGAAATTCATAATATTTATAAATATTCTAACACGGATTAAGTAAGTTCAAAACTAATTTTGAATTCAACCAATATTTTATAATCCACATTCATTATACAAGTCACAATTCATTTTTCATATACATATTTATAACCATTTATTGCCATCTATTTTATGCATTATCAAACTATTTTTAAATTGTTCATTATTTTCCAACTCCAAATTGAATTAGTAAATATGTATTACAATTGCATATTGAAATTTTGGCGCTAACATGGTATTATATTAACAATCAACATTTACTTTACAAATATAATATACCTGCTTAGTTATAAACTATAGTTTGAATAAGACACTATGTTTTCAGTTCATTCTACCCTGACTAAAAGGGGAGGCGGTTGTGAATAATGTAATTAACCTAACGCACCAGGACGACATTTCATCGAACACACGCCCTTGGATTTTGGTTGTCACACCGTTACCAAAACTAGGAGAGATCATCTCTGACAGTCTAAAGGAACACATGGAGGTGGAATACACTTCTAGGGCTTCCTGGGCAGTATCTCGCTTAAGCAGACACCCAGAATGCAAACATGCCATCCTTGACATGGAAATGGGGGAATTGAACATCCTGGAACTGGGCCACACGTTGCGCAATTCCAATCCAAACATCGAATTGATTTTTATTTCAAACCAGGACCCTCCGACTGATTTCGAAGAGTTACTCCCCTGGAAATTCTTGCATAAGCCACTCTTACTTACTGACATACAAGCCGTGCTGGGTATTGCCGTCTCTCCTGAAGGGAACACTTCCAATATTATTGACTTGGATGCATTTGACAAAAAGAGGAATTCACAAATCCGTTGGTCTGAAAACGTCGGATTGGCAACTCAATATCTTGAAACCATGATCGAAAAATCTTACGCACAGGAAGTCCTGATCATCCACGACAGGAAAGTCTGGTCCTATGCCGGCCGGTTATCCGAAAATCGGTTCAAGAATTAAGTGCTACATTAAATAAAAGTTTTGATCGTGAAAATCATTCAGACCTTACGCGCTTTATCACGTTGGAGAGTTCGAAAACAGAACACGCCTTATACGCTTCCATCCTGGCAATTGGGCTCATCCTTGCCATGGTTTTTGATCCAGACATTCCATTTGGTGTGGTTCGAAGGCAAACCAAGGAACTGGCGAACAAGCTGTTACTCCTGGATGGGGGGGAAATACAAGACGGGAGTATGCTAAAACGCCTGATTGTGCAGCAGAAAGAAGTCGCCGATCAAGCGATTCCGATCCTGACCGAGGCTCCACTTCCACCCGCTCCTGCTTGGGACCTGTTGGCTGAGTCACACGATTATTCTTCCTCCTCCTCGGGCACTCTTCCCCTACCTGAACGATCTGTCTCTCCTGAAACCGAACAGCGATCGGATAGGAAATTTTTAATCGACCTCGAAGAAACTATCCAGTCCAGGGAGCACATTCATCCGGTCTTCGAGAAAATGGATATCAAACCTGAAGCGATTCAGGAAGCCTTGCAGCCCGAAAAAAGTCAGATCACCTCACTGAATGAATTCATACCGGATGCCCTTTACGACCTTACTTACACCTTCCTGATGATCCCACGCTTCAGCACCCATCGCCTGAAAACAGACGAAACGGCGACAATCAAAGAATTTATAAAGAACCTTCATCTATCCTATGGATGGCGACTCGAATTGCTCGACATGCAACCGGAGTATTTGCGCTGGGCTTCCAGCTTCCCACCCAATATTGCACCAAGTTCTCATTTGGAGATGATCCGTAAGGGAACCTCGAAACAATTATTCGAAGATATTCCCGGCTATAAGAAAGAGAACCTATCGGGCGATTATTGGGCGCCGGGATATATAATTGTTGAAGGCAAGAATTCCATATCGACACAACTCGTTTCGGACTATATAATCCATAACCGTCAGAAACATGGTATCCGGATCGATTGACCATTCAGTTGGTCTCTTCGGCTCACCATCTTTGCCAGATGATATATAATAAGTCCTTAAGGCATTTCATTATCTATATCAGCAACAAAATGATTTCTGGCGGTTAGGTGAACCTCGAAACAAGGATTTGAACCATGGCCGATATCACACAACAAAGAATGGGGGAGATTTTAAGGCGGGTCTTTGAATTACTTTGGTTCGAGCCGGATGGTCTGCCCGTTCACGTCATTTTTGAACACATTCGTAAATCATCCCAATTATCAGAATACGAAAGTGGTTTTTTTCCATTTTCTTCGAATTCTCCCAGATACGAAGTTCTTCTTCGGGTTGCCACCATACCACTGGTCAAAGCCGGTTGGCTTATAAAGACGACCAGGGGACGTTGGTATATCACAGATAAGGGTCGTGAAGCCAGCAAGCAATACCAGGATGCCGAACAATTCTTTGGGGAAGCTATTCGCCAATATCGTGAATGGAAAGAAAACGAAGAAAAGCGCCTTCGCTACATAAATTCGGTAGAAAAGTATGAGGCAGAGGAAAATTCATGGGGCCTTATCAAGAAATTCATCCAGGCGATGTCCCCCTCTGAATTCAAGAATTTGACATATGAACTTCTCGTGGCAATGGGGTACTACATCGCGTGGGTCGCGCCTTCCCGAAAAAGAAAAAGGGCAAATCGATATGATCGCATTCACTGATCCCCTGGGAACCAAGAACCCGAGGATCGTGGTCCACGTGAGTCACAAGGGGCAGGTCCTGACCCAGGAAGGACTCGGAACGATCGTATCCCTGCTGGGATCAGCAGACCATGGGATTTTAATCTCTTCGAGCGGATTTACCAACCAGGTGAAGGAAGAAGCATTGATGCAGGTCCGTCCATACATTCACCTGATCGACCTGGAAGCATTCGTGGACCTTTGGGTGAAATATTACGATAAATTAAGTGACGAAGCCAGGCGAAGTTTCCCGCTCCGGGCAGTGTATTTCCTTTCGACACCTGAGTGATTGGGAAGTGCACAGGTTGGCACTACCTCCCCTAAGATTGGATTTTAATTTGAATTGGTAGCGGATGGATCATCCAACCAGTCCTTTCATTTCCTTACTCGTCGTTGTATTTTTAGCCTTTCTCGTCCCAGTAATCCTGGCGCAATTCAAGAACCTACGCCTACCAATCGTAGTAGGGGAGATATTAGCAGGAATCATCATCGGTCAAAGTGGATTCGGGCTGATTTCACCCGATGAACCAATTCTCGACTTCATGGCGGAGTTTGGATTCGTTTTCCTAATGTTCATCTCCGGATTGGAGATCGATTTCTCCAACCTCGGGAATCCTTCTTCCAGGGACGTCAAGAAAAAGGGTAACCGCTGGGGACCACTGCCATTATCGGGCATCAGTTTCATCCTGACTCTCCTGTTGGCGGCAGCCATCAGCCTGGGTTTAGTAAAAATGGGGTTGGCGCGCAATCCCTGGCTGATGGGTTTGATTTTGTCAACCACGTCTTTGGGTGTGGTAGTACCCGTACTTAAAGAAACGCGGCTTTATTGGGGGGTCATTTGGCCAGGCAATCCTTTTTGCTGCCCTGTTGGCTGATTTTGCCACCATGTTCCTGATCACCGTGATGGTAGCTGTTTTGTCACAAGGCCTAACTTTTAACATCCTGCTGATTGGCCTCTTATTTGTAGCGTTCTTCGTTATATTACGTTTTGGGCGTTTATTCAATCGTCTTCCTGGCCCTCGCCGGGTTTTCCAGGAACTCAGCCACGCTACTGCTCAGATTAAGATCCGGGCAGCTTTCACTATCATGTTGTTGTTCGTGGTTCTGTCGCAATTGCTGGGAACCGAGGTAATCCTGGGAGCCTTTCTGGCTGGCGCATGCATTGCCCTGTTAATGACGCCGGATGATTTGCACGTTTCGCATGAATTGGATTCGATCGGCTACGGTTTTCTCATTCCAATATTTTTTATAAAAGTTGGGATTGACTTCAACCTTGAAGCACTGGTGGAAACTCCGGCAGCCATGCTGCTCGTACCAATCCTGCTGTTGGCTGCGATTGCTGTTAAAGTCCTGCCTGGATTGGTGTATCGTCTGGCTTTCAGTTGGCGCGAGGCGCTTTCAGCCGGTATTCTGCTCTCGGCGCGGCTTTCATTGATCATAGCTGCTGCAGAAATTGGTGTACGATTAGGGATCATCACGCAGGGGACTAACGCGGCGATATTACTGGTTGCCATCTTAACGGTGACCCTATCACCGGTCCTGATTTAACCTGTTAACACCCACTTTGCGCCCAAATCAACGCAGACCAATTGTGGTGGTTGGAGCCGAACCACTCGGTCTGGAGGTTGCGGTTCATTTACGCGACCATCAGGAACGAGTTATCGTGGTGGACGACAATCAAGATCGCTTATCACGCGCTGAGCAACGCGAATTTGAGATTGTACTGGCTAACGTCGCTGAGAACGATCTCAAGGCCGAGAACACATTAAACCAGGCGCAGACCCTGATTTGCACGCTTGAAGACAATGATAAGAACTATGCGGTCTGCCACATCGCCCGGATGGTCTATGGCATAAAAAATGTTGTCGCGCAAGTAGATAATCCCGGTCAGCTGGCCCATTTCCAATCACTGGGTGTCAGTACGCTAAACGCTGTAGTCGATCATGGGGCACTCCTGGCAATGCTGGCACGCAACCCGGCAACCTTTGCCTTGCTCACCCGTACCAATGACGATAAGGAAGTCTATGAAGTGCTGGTTGAAAACCAAACATGTATCGGTCAAACCTTGCGGAATTTAAAGCTCCCGGGAGATACCCTGGCCTTGGCAATACAGCGAAATGGAGAGGTTCTTGTTCCGCATGGAGATTCCCGCCTGGAACCCGGAGATACTCTGACCCTTGTCAGTTCACTAGAATGGACTTTACAGGCGCATCGCTTGTTCTCGCAAAGAGACTGATAAGCAGAGTTATCTCAGAAAAGCCAAAATCCTTTTTATGATGACCATAATTACTGCCCTTGAAGAGCTTTCTTTAAATGCCTGGCCATCCCATCAAACCTTGTTGCTGGATGGTTGGATTATCCATCTCGCCAATGGATATACCCGCAGGGCAAATTCAGTCAACCCACTCTATCCAGGTAACCAAGCCCTTGATCAGAAAATCAACTTCTGAGAGAATTTTTATCGGCAACACATGCAGGATATCGTTTTTAAAATTACCCAAGCCGTTTGGCCGCATAATTAGGATGAAACTCTGAAGACAAAAGGTTATCGGAAAGAAGCTTGTACCAGCGTTCAATTACTGGATCTGGGGTCTACCAAGATACAGAGGTCCCGTGAAATAAAACTGCAGAAGGACTTATCGGAAGAGTGGCTGGAGGCAATTTGTCGAATTGAAGATATTTCGAGTGAATCTCGAGAATCGCTACGGCATATCCTGTTGAATATAAATCCATTGCATTGTTTCGCTTCCGTTGACATCTCTGGTGAAACGATTGGTTGCGGATTGGGCGTGATACAAGATGGGAAAATTGGACTGTTCGATATTGCCACTGAGGCGCGGCGGCGAAGCCGAGGATTCAGGAGACTGGTAGTCGAAAGTTTGCTCGCATGGGGACCCCAGAATGGGGCTTACCAATCGTATTTACAGGTGATGCTGAACAATGCCCTGGCTTTGCACTTATATAAAATAATCTGTTTTAAGGAAGAGTATCAATATTGGTATCGGGTAAAATCTTGAGCTCTCGTATATTAAATTTGTGCTCCTTGCGGATGGAAAGGAAAAGGATTTTATGAACAAAACCGTTAACCAAGACATTTTTACAGCTCAATTATTCGACTTGCTGACCGAAACCTTCGAAACCCATTCCGGCATATATCTCGATAAAGGCACCAGTCTCTTCGAAACCCTTGATACGATCAGCGCACAGGAAGCTTCTCAACCTGTCGGTGGAAAATGTGCTGCACTATCCGCCCAGGTGACCCACGTGATTTTCTACCTGGAAGTCCTGGAAAAGTACATTTATAACCTGCCAAACGGGGAAATTGACTGGGGAGAAATTTGGCGTACGGTGGAAAAAGTTACTCCAGAAGAATGGATGGATTTAAAAAGCAAGCTGCACCAGACATATCAACGCGTCTTCAATGGATTTCGAAGTATGGAAACCTGGAACGATGAAAAAGCCATTGGTGGTGCTTTGGCAATTGTCGTTCACACAGCCTACCACCTCGGCGAGATCCGCCAAGCGCTTTGCACCCTAAAGTAACATGTATCTGTAAATGACCGGCGACAGATGAGCTTGTCCTTTTTGGTTGGGTGGACTGATTTTCCTGATTGGGAAGGTTTGGGTTACTTTATTGAATATGCAAGAAGGATCGAATGGCACAGTCCCCTCCATTGGTCCCTTTTTGTTCCGTATGTCTTTTGTATCTAGCGGTTAGCATCTTCTATTGGTTTCCAATGGTATGTATCGCAAAGCCCCTGTGGTTTGCATATGCGATCCTTTTTATATTGATTACTATCTTCAACTTGAACTCTTATTAAAGGAAGCCAGGATATTGATCAATAATTTTCAACCGTTGCGAACCGATAAATGTAATATCTTGGATTGCACTATAATAGTATTGTTCAGTTTACAGTCTGGGTTTGATCGAAAATTACGGAGGAAAATTCTATGGCACTTAAAAACAAATTGCCTCAGTCAAAATCTTATTTGCTGGTTGCAGCGTTACTGATTACCTGCCTTTTGTTGGCAAGTTGTGCATTGCCAATCAGTCTTGCCTCCGCGCCATCACCGACCAGTCCAATACAGGACCTGACCACCCCAACACCTGTGCCCCCCACAGCCACCCAGATGACGGTCCTGCCGTTACCAACCTTCACAGCCACACCGGATGCCGGAGCGACGCAGTCCGCAATTGCTGCCGCCCAGGCCATGCTGGATACCCCGACCAGTATGCATCCCTCTCCTACTCCTTTATTGGCAACCGGGAATAACACAGGCGCTTCAGGAAACATCGTTTTCACTGCCGGGACAACCGCCGGGGTGGTCCAGGGAACGGTTGCACCAGGGCAGATACTCGCTTACACATTGGGAATTGGACTGTCACAGCCCATGGTGCTAATCATAGAATCACCCAATAATGACGTCACACTTGGCCTGAAAGGTCCAAATGGGGCAGTATTGGTCGATCCGGTCAGCAAATGGTGGAACTGGCAGGGAATGTTGCCGATGAGTGGGTCTTACGCCATCCAGGTGATCGGTGGCGCGACCACAGAGAATTTCACCCTGACCATAAAAATTGCCCAGGTCGTCAATTTTGCATCAGGAATGAATTCCAGCACCTTGACAGGTACGACCATCAATGGATACCTATTCGATTACGCATTGTATTGCAATGATGGACAGAACTTGACCGCAAGCCTAAACGTTCCCTCCAGCACGGCTTACCTCGACATCTTTGGCCTGGATAACGGCACTCTATTGAGCGATTCTGCCAGAGCAAACACATGGAGCGGGATGTTGCCGCAATCGCAATACTACATCGTGGAGGTCGTTCCATCTAACAGCCAGGTTGTGGATTACATATTGACGCTGTCATGCACCGGGGTGGCAGTTAATACCAATCCGCCGGTGGATTATACGTCCTATCCGGCTGGGGATTTGTTAATCGCCCCTGGGTCAACCGCCGTTGTCAGACAAGGCACCATCAACCCCGGACAGGTGGTTACCTACACCATCCAGGGAACCCAATACCAGCCGATGATCTTGAACGTTGATTCCACCAATTACGATGTTACGCTTGGTCTGCTTGCGCCAGACGGCACTTATATGTTCGATCCAGCCAAGAAATACCAGAATTACCAGGTGCCCATCCACATAACTGGCCTTTATACCATCCAGATAATCGGTGGCTCATATACCGAAAATTACACTCTTACGACCAAACTGCCCAAACACGTTTATCTTGGCAATGGTACCAATTCCGCCACGATTAAAAGTGCCACGGAACAAGGGTTTGTCGTTTCTTATGCGATCAATGGCAACGCTGGCGCAATCCTGACAGCTTCACTAAATGTACCTTCCACTGTAGCTTACCTGGATATCTTTGGAGTGGAGACAGGATCGGTACTCAGCTACTCTGCCAAGGCAAATAGTTGGACGGGAACCTTGAAACAAACACAGTTATACGTCATCGAAGTCATTCCAAGAGGCGGCCAAATTGTGCAGTATTCCTTGACGCTCACACTGCATTGAAAAACACGATTGTCAAATAAGTAAGAATTTAAAAGGCTGTCTGAGAAAATCGACAGCCTTTTGCTTTACTGGTCAATGAAAACGGCAAATTCAATCAGACTCGAACGTTGATCGGGAGTTATAAGTTAACTTGGATTTGGGGGTTCGGCTTGAAAATGAACAGGGGAAGGAGCTTTCCTGATTCGCGGATATCTGCCTCGCTGCCATCCATTTTGATCCCCATAAAAGTAGAAAGTTCCTTAAAAGCCATCGGATGCCGCCGCGCATAATCCAATAGTTCTGCGCCTCCTTCTTCCGAAGAGAGCCGCTCTGCGACGCCCGCACAGCGCTTGTTCCTCACTTGATAATAAATATTCGAATTGGCAGTAATATTGTGAAACCAATCCGACTTTGTCCCCCAGCCAGATGCCACAATGCATGCACCAGTGCTCCTGTCATACCTGACAACCTCAATGACGGTTTGGCGGGGTAAGCCACTCTTTCGCCCGATATGAGTAAGCAGCACAAAACGCGTCCCCATCAACCAACCCAGGTGAAATCGATATAGTCAGATGGGCAGGCGGAAGGCTATGCGCGCCAAACCATGCGGAGGTTTCAAATCGAATACTTTTTCGGGCATAATGTAATTTACCTAAAAAATCCTCCCTAACCAGGGGAGAGAATACCTTCCATTAGGAGTTGCATGCTCTTGCGGATATTGTGTTCCATGTCCACCAGGCTGGAATTGTAGACCCACAGCAGGACGGTACCCTCATATATCGCCGCAGCCGCGATGGCAACTTCCTGAGCCTTCACCGGTCTGAATTCGCCAGAATCAATGCCCCGCTGGATGATGGGGACCAAAACTTTCATATAGTTGCGGAAATAGTGGGTCAAAGCCAATTGGACCGTCTTGTTACGAAATGCCAGCGCCAGAAATTCATAAGCAACCGGCATCAGTCGCATCATCCTTTTATAATCTCGGATGGCTTCTTCAGTGAACTGCGAGATCGCTTCGGATGCCCTTAATTGGTTATCCTTGCGGGCATCCAACTGTTTGAATACTCCCTGGAAGATGCGGTCCAAAATGGCGATGATCAAGACATCCTTGCTTTTAAAATACAAGTACAAGGTCCCCTTGCTCAACCCGGTCTCCCCCGCAATGTCATCCATGCGCGCCTCGTCCAAACCTTTTTGGGTGAAAATCCGTTCGGCGGCATTTAATATCTGGTTTTTTCTTTCTTCACTGACATCCGGCCGTGGGGACATACGCCTCCCGAAATAAATGACTGACTAGTCAGTTTATATCACATGCAAGTGAGTGTGTCAAGCTTGAGATGTTGCCCAGGATTCTTCGACCAAATCACAGCTTTAGAACCGAGTCCTCGGTACCAAATGGGTTGGGAGAATAGGCATCTGCAGCCCAGTCATTCTCCCAATGACCGCCATCTACTAAATATCGAAACCGATAGTCTTTTCCTGCAGCGAGTGTGAGTTCGACCGTAAACCCCCCACCATCCTTGGGAAACATTTCCAACGGCGACTTCTCCCAATCAGTAAAATCCCCGTAAAGATGGGCAGATCTGGCATGTACCTGAACAGGTAAAGTAAATGTTACCAGGCAGGTTTTACCATCTGGGGAATAATTTTTGGTTAACATCACCATCTCCTTTCCATAAATAGGCGTTTCGACTCTTATGAAACAAAAATATCACAACAAATATTAAGCCTGCATGACTGCTTCAGGATGCACGCGTGATTTCCAATTCAAGAACCGGTCGAGTATGCGGGTCGCCATTACTGCCACCTGGTCGTTCACCAGGAACCAAGCAAATGCATATCCCCAGACAGCCAACGCCCAACCCCAACCAATTGGGGTCATGAACACGCCGTAAACTGCGATCATGGTCGCAATCGCCTGCGTGCCTATCACCGCACCAAGCAGGATGGGAGCCGGGAAAGGACGCGTCCAGAAATGACGTTTGCCGCGGGTCAGGAAGATCGTAAGGTGACCCGCAACTGAAAGCTTTAAATAGATCAAGGTCTGAAGCAAGGCATGGTCGAGATGAAATACTCGATCACCCAGGTAGAACAAACCAAACGATGCTACCAACCCCAGCACTCCCAGAACCGTAGCGAGCCCAAGTACGTATTGCATGCGCCAAGATTCAGGCTGGTCCGAGGCAATAACATGATCATAAGCTATCGACAGAATTGCGCCATCATTAAGCAAAGCCAGGAGAATTATCATTACCGCAGTGACCGGGTAAAAATTAAACACCAGGATCGAAAGTGTCATGAATAACAAAACCCGGATTGTCTCGGCAATACGATAGATGGCGTAACTGTTCATGCGCTGGAAAATTTTGCGACTTTCAATTATGGCTTCGACAATAACCGAGAGGCCGGGTGTTAGGAGGGCGATATCAGCTGCCGCTCGAGCAGCGTCCGTCGCAGCCGATACGGCGATGCCTGCATCGGCTTTCTTCAAAGCTGGCGCATCGTTGACACCATCTCCGGTCATTCCAACGATATGACCATGTTTCTGCAATAGGCTAACAATATCGAATTTATGTTCCGGGAAAACCTGTGCAAATCCATCCGCCGATTCAATGGCATTGTCAAGCTGACCGTGCTTGGGGAGGTCCCCTTTATCGAACAAATCTGCATTGACGATATTCGTTCCAAGCCCCAATTGTGAGGCGATCTCCCGTCCAATCGCCATCTGGTCACCGGTGACCATTTTGACCTTGATACCCATTTTCTCGGCAGTTTCAATGGTGGATTTGGAATCCAGACGGAGCGGATCATATAACGGCAGGATGCCTTGAAATTGCCAATTTCCATTAGTATCGGTGAATGCAACCCCCAGAGATCGATAACCGCGTGCTGCATATTCATCAACAACCTTCCCCACCTGGTGTTGCACATCAACCATATTACTGGAAAGCGCCAGGATCACCTGAGGTGCGCCCTTGGCAACCTTGAATTCACCCTGTGGCCCATTCACGGTAGCCTGGGTACGTTTATGCACAGGATCGAAGGGTAGAAAGTGCGTCACCCGGTAAGGATGTAATTTCCCAGTATCGATTGCCCCCAAGACAGCCTGATCGATTGCATCCTGGTCTTCTAAACGAGAGGCCAGGGCAGCATAAAGAGTCAACATTTCCGGTTGGGTTCCATCGATACAAAAAGGTTCCCCAATGGTCAGCTTGTTTTGGGTCAGGGTACCGGTTTTATCTGAACACAGTACATCCATGCCAGCCAACTCCTCTATGGCGGCCAACCGGCTGACGATGGCTTGCTTGGTAGCCAGGAGGCGCGCCCCAACTGCCATGGTCACCGTAAGAACCGTTGGCATTGCAACAGGGATGGCAGCGATGGTCAGCACAAGCGCAAATTCAATCGTGGTGAGTAGCGGATCTCCACGAAGTGTGGCGACAACCAGGATCAACCCCACCAGCACAATCGCCAGGCCGATCAGATAATTACCAATTTGCAGTACTGCCCGCTGGAAGTGACTGGGAGTATGAGCTTCCTTGACCAATTCGGCTGTCTTTCCAAAATAGGTTTTCGATCCGGTCGCCTTGACAATCGCATCTGCTTCCCCTTGCTTAATAATGGAGCCTGAGTAAAGAAACTCTCCCGGCTTGCGCGTGACTGGTAGAGATTCTCCAGTCAGGGCAGATTGATCTACCTCGAGCGGGTCAGCCTCTTGGAGCTGCGCATCCGCCGGGACAATATCTCCCAGACGGATTCGGATCATATCGCCCGGCACCAATTGGCGGGCCGGGATGGATTTCCAATCCCCATCCCGATATACCTTGGCGTACAGTGCCAGCTTTTCCTTTAATGCCGCAATGGCATTTCCAGCTTGAAATTCTTCCCAAAATCCGACAATGGCATTTACGATCAGAAGGACCAGGATGATACCCAAATCCTCCCAGTGGCGCGCCAATCCGGAAAGCAGCGCAGCGGCTTCGATCATCCAAGGGATTGGTCCCCACAAATATGAAAAGAACTTCAAAATCGGATTGGTTTTTTGTTCCGCCAACTCGTTGTAACCGACCTCAATTAAAAGCCGATCGGCTTCATCCTGTGTTAATCCATGAGAAAGCGAAACACCGGATTGATCGGTTGTTTCATTGTGATTGTTTATATCATTCATATGCGCAAACTTCCTTACTCTTCTTTACCTGCATTTAGCCCTTATCTAAACCTATTGAAGGAGGTCGCGTTTTGAAAGTGTGCGACTTTGCCGTACACTTTGCCGTACACTTTCAAAAGGTGGTCTTCTATCTCCTAAGGACAGTAACTTACCAGTAATTACCCGTTCGTCTTGCCGCGATGGATGGGAATAACTGGTAGGTCGTCGATGGCTTGTTTGTTCAATTTTAAATATACAATATTTTCCTTGTAATGATCGATCTGGCTGACCGGGATGGTAACATCCTTTTTTCCCCAAAGATGCCCCTCCCGCAAGACCAAGTGGGTAATATTATCGGTATCCGGATCGATCAAGAATTCATCCACACGACCGACATGTCCGTCAGAGGCTTCCACTCCCGCGCCTCTTGCGGATAACAAGCTCGTTGGCAGGAATATGGTCTTTTTCTTTTCTTACATTGGTGGTTGCGGGAGAATAATACGGCCACATCATATAAGAACCCCCGGCTATTCCGGAGATATCGAATGGGATGTATTCCACTTTATCGAAAACTGGCAATTTCGCGACCTCGGCACAAGTGCAATTTAACAAGATTCGTCCCGGAGAACTTTCCTTCACCATTTCGATGGGAACCATGAATTCGGTTGCTGGGAATGCCCCATTATCGACCACCAGGTGGGTTATCTTTTCGGTAGCCGGCATAAGAATCACGTGGGTCGAGTGTCCACAAGGGCCATCCAGGCAAGTCACATCGGCGTTGATCGGTATTTCCATTTGTTTTACTCCCTTTAGCGATTTTTGGCACTAAATCCTCGAGCGATTAAGGTCCTGTAAATTGCGCAAGAAATTCACCACGCTTTCCCTGGTAAGGATGCCCTGCACCTGTCCATCCCCCAGCACCGGCAACTGGTTAATCCCTTCAACGTTCATCTCATTAAGTGCATCAGCCAGATCAGTGTCGGACTTAAGCAGGTGAAATTGGTCTACAGGTGTCATCGTCTCAGCGACCCTGGTATTCATCCACTCTGCTCGGGGAACATTATTCATGTTCGCCATGGTCACTAACCCAACCGGATGTCCCAACTGTTCGACGATAAAAAATCGTTTGCCTGACCCAAGGATATGTTCATCCGCCAATTCCTGCAGTGTAAGTTCTGACGGAATAAGCGCATAATTCTGGCTCATGGCCTGGGATACCGTATGACCTGCTAGAATATCGTGCAGGTGCTGTTGGGATAATTGCGCACTGGCTGCACTTTCAAGGAACCAAGCGATAAAGGCTATCCACAAGCCATTGAAGATATTACCGACAGATATTTGCCAGACTCCCCAAAATATGAACAGAAAGGCGATCCCACGCCCAACCGTTGCGGCGATGCGGGTAGCACGCTGGAAATTATGTGCAATTCCCCAGACAATCGCCCGGAAGACCCTTCCGCCATCTAACGGGAATGCAGGGATAAGATTGAAGAGGCCCAGAACACCATTGATGTATGCCAAATAACGGGCCAGTGCCAGTAAAGGAGCCAGGCTGGTTACAAACAATTGCATGGCAGCGAACAATCCTGCTAGCATGAAGCTGACCAACGGGCCGGCGAGAGCGATCCAAAATTCAGCCGTTGCACTGGGAGGTTCTGAAGCGATCTGCGCAATCCCCCCGAAGATGAACAAGGTGATGCTTCGCACCGGAATCTTGTAATGCATTGCTAAAACAGAATGACCCAATTCGTGTAAAAGCACACTCACGAAAAACAAAACGGACGTCACCGCGCCAATGGTCCAATATTCAGTGGTCGGCCAGCCCTTAAATTCCACTGGAAAATAACTGGTGGCTAAGGACCATGTGATCAGCGCAAAAATCAGGAACCAGGAATAATCCAACCCAATTGGGATTCCCAATATTCGTCCTAGGTGAATTTGCGATTTATTCATGGTTGCCTCTCTTTGCGGAAGCCAAAAAGATTTTCCCAGGCAGATTCGGCAGCGGCGGGAACGGCAACTTCCGGTTCAACTTCTTCCAGAGCCCGGATTACATCCAGGCAGGGCTGCATCAATTGATTTTGCTTTCTCAATACATTCAATATATGATGAGCCCCCTGTCGGAACCAGATTGAATTGAAATTTCGGGTGAGTGCAAGTAAAAGTGGTTCGAGACCATCCCTGCCCAACGCGATCATTGCTTTCATGGCTGCCCAGCGAACGTCATGATCATCATCTTCGAGCGCGTGCACCAATGCGGGAGCCGCTGAAGGACTTTTAATTAAGGTTAATGCCCTGACTGCCTCCCAGCGGCGTTGTTGTTTACCATCGGATAGCAATTTAACTAAAGCGGGTACAGAGTTCGCACCACCCCTAATCAAGGCGGTGCGGGCTTTCAGCCGCGTAGCCTTGTTCTTACTTCCAAGATCTTCAATCCACACAGGAATTTTTTCCAATAGATCTGGCTCCTGGGGAATATTCTTTTCTTCGAACATCTAAATACTCCTTCCTAAATACAAGAGGACGATACCAGCCGGTTTGAAACGATAGGAAGACCGGTTTGTCCAGCAGAGCGGAAGGTGATTTGCATGGATGATCTCCTTGCGAGTTATTTGATTATGTTTGTCATCCTTTTTTTGTTCAACAATTTATCTGGATGCATAGTTTATCTCGCCTAGCGCCGACATCCCGCAAATCCAGAAGATTTATTGACCAATGAACCGGTGGGATGTGCCTGATATCATTATTCATACACCTAAATCAAACATTTTGGTAGGGATTTTTAATAGAATTATACAAATTATTAATTATTTCGGACAAATCTTCTGTCTCATGGATCCTTTGACGGGATGGCAGGGGATGCCTACCTGAAATTTCGCCTTTCTTGACCGGGAAGTCATGCAGGCTAAAATGAGTGAATTCCACCAGCAATTTGATTTCATTACGCATCCACAAAATACTTGGGGGGAAACTTGACCACCAGATCTATATAAACCCTTCAAAAAACCTATATGAACTACTCTACCACCGTTTCTGTCAGGTGATTTGAAAGCGTTAATACTTCCCGAAATTGGGGAAAAGATGCAAAAATACAACAAGTAATCAAAATGGCGCGATCAAAATCCGCACCAACTAGGCCAAAATCTTGTGCTATAATCGCCAAAACGTTTTGGGAACCTGTATGCGCCCCACCATTCATGATGTAGCAAAACAGCTAAATCTATCAATTACCACTGTATCACGCGCCTTGGACGGATATAATGATGTCGCCAGGGAAACCCGGAAATTGGTAGTAAAGACCGCCCTTGAAATGGGATACGTTCCAAACCGGGCTGCACGTCAATTGCGTCGCCAACGCACCGATACCATCGGATATATCCTTCCGTCAGATAAGCCGCAGTTCGCAGATGCGTTCTTTTCGGAATTCATTGCCGGCCTGGGAGATGAGGCGGCTGCCCAAAACTATGACCTGCTGGTTTCCGCTGCACCGCCAGATAGCCCAGCAGAGCAAGCTCTTTACCAACGCTGGGTCCAGGGTAGGAAAGTTGGCGGAATGGTAGTTAATCGTGTTACATTGCACGATTGGCGTTTAAAATTCCTGGATGCACAGGATATCCCGCACGTTTCCCTGGAGAGATCGCTCAGCCGGATCGATTTTGTCGGGATCAAAGTTGATTCGCATGGCGGGTTTATCGACCTGATCAGTCATCTTATCGCCCAGGGACATAATCGGATCGCTTACATAGGAGGATCGCCCGAATTAAAACTCGATTATGATCGCTACAGTGGCTACCAAGCCGGCCTTCAACAGGCAAAGGTCAAGCCAATACCTTCGTTTATCGAAAGGGCTGACCTCACTCCTGAAGGCGGATTTCAGGCAGCCTCACGGTTACTCGCCTTGATCCATCCCCCCACCGCTATAGTATGCGCCAACGACCTAACCGCCATTGGCGCTTTGCATGCCGCCCACGAGCGTGGTCTGGAAGTTGGTCACGATATCGCCATTGCTGGCTTCGATGGGATTGCCGACTCCGCTCATACCCAGCCACCCTTGACAACGCTAGAGCAACCGGTTTACGCAATCGCACGCCAACTGGTGACCATGCTCCTGGCATTGATCAATAATGAAACTCTGGAAAAACGGCAGGTTAAGATCCATCCAAAGCTCTTGTTGCGCGCTTCCACCGGCAGTTATCCACATTCTTCTTAAGACAGGTATTGTTATGTTACTTCCTTGTATGTGTTGTAATTCGAAATTATGAAAAATAAATTACGGAATTTCTTTACTGCCTTACCCAGATCCCAGACAGCCATGGTAGGTGGAGTAGCAGTGCTAGTGGGTTTCGCTACCGGAGCCGGGGTATGGGTGTTCAAACGCTTCATCGTTATTATTAATACGCTGATGTTCACCGACTTTGGTGGCTGGCTTACCCACTTTGGGAAATGGACCGTGGTTCTTATACCTGCCGTAGGCGGCCTGGTGGTTGGGCTAATCGCTCATTTCCTTATTAAAGAGGAAAAGCTTCACGGTACTGCGGGGATCATTCAAGCAGTGGCTCTCACCGGTGGTCGAATCCGTTATGAAACTGTTCCGGTCAAAGCTGCTGTGTCTGCTATTTCAATCGGAGCCGGAGCCTCTGTTGGACCGGAAGATCCTTCGGTGCAAATTGGTGCCAGCTTGGGTTCAATGTTTGGCCAGCTTTTGCATCTTTCGGATGAACGAGTCCGTACGCTGGTGGCAGCCGGATCGGCTGCAGCGATCGCAGCAGCATTCAACGCTCCGATTGCGGGTGTATTCTTTTCTCTCGAGATCGTTCTGGGAGAGATCGGTGGAAGTGGCCTCGGAATGATATTGGTGGCTGCAGTGGTGTCATCAATATTCACACAGGCGGTAAGTGGTGCACAACCTGCTTTCGCCGTTCCATCCTATGACTTTCACACTTATTGGTCCTTACCTCTTTATCTCTTGCTGGGCTTATTGGCTGGCCCTCTTTCTGCATTTTATTCGCGATTGCTTTATGCCATGCAGGATTTTTCTCGCAAAATCAAATTTCACCAAATTGTAATAACAACGTTGACGGGATTAGTGTTAGGCATTACCAGCCTGTTTCTGCCGCAGGTGTTGGGAGTTGGGTATACGACAATTGGAACAATCCTTAACAGCAACACAATCCCATTGGGGATTCTGGTGGCATTGTTGATTGGCAAGTTATTCCTCACGCCGCTTAGCCTGGCTGGAGGCTTTAAGGGCGGTGTATTTGCGCCGGCGCTCTTCCTGGGAGCTGCTTTGGGGGGCGCTTTCGGTGTGATAATGACAACCCTCTTCCCCAGCCTGGCGCTAAACCCGGCCGCCTTTGCTCTGGTCGGTATGGCCGCGGCATTAGCCGGCGCTGTACATGCCCCACTGACCGCTGTCATCCTGCTCTTTGAAATGACCAATGACTACCGGATTATTTTGCCCTTGATGTTCTCAGTAGCGGTTAGTTTGCTGATATCGCAACGGATCCAGAAGGATTCAGTGTACGCACTTGGGTTGGCTCGCCATGGCATCCGCCTGGACCGAGGCCGGGATGTAGAAGTTTTACAGGCGATTACCGTAGGGGAAGCCATGCAAAAAGATCCGGCTACTTTACAAGAAAGCCAAAGCCTGGAGGAAGCCGGGAAAGTGCTATTGTCGTCCCGTCACCATGGACTTGTGGTGCTGGATTCTAGCGGGGCATTAGCCGGCATCCTGACCGTCAGAGATGTCGAGGCAGCGCGTGAACGCGGTGCTGAAACCGTTGGGGAAGCCTGCACCCACAGCGTGGATACCGCTTTCCCCGACGAACCACTCAGCATAGCATTGCAGCGGATGAGTTGGCGTGACATAGGTCGATTACCGGTTGTGGGGCGTGACAATCCACGCCATTTAGTGGGCATCCTTCGGCGAGCTGACATGATCCACGCTTATGACATCGCCCTGACCCGTCGCACGGCCCAACGCCATTTGGAGACCGAATTACGTCTGGATGCGCTTACACCAGAACGCGTGGATGTTAATGATGTAGTGGTAGAGGATTGCTCCTTGTGCGTGGGGAAGAAAATGAGCGAGATTCCATTCCCAAGAGAATGTGTTATTGCATCCGTTCGTAGAGGCGGTCAAGTCTTTATCCCAAGAGGCAACACTTTATTGCACGCAGGGGATACACTTGTGGTGGTTGCCCAGGGCGCTGCCCAAAACGAGGTCATGCGCCTGTGTCGGGAAGCTTGCTAAAGGAATTGTATGTCCCAGTTTATTTCAACTGAGACGCTTATCATTGAGCTTCTCCTGATCGTCACTGTAGTGGCCCTTGTTGTCAGGCGATTCAGTATTCCATACACAGTCGCGCTTGTAGTGGTTGGGCTGGTGCTGGCTCTGCAATCTCCTGTGAATGTTGAATTAACCCCCGAATTGATTTTGGGGCTCTTTGTCCCCCCTCTGGTGTTCGAAGCAGCTTTCCATATCAATTTCAACGACTTACGCCGAAACTTAACTGGAATCCTCGTTCTAGCCGTGCCGGGAGTCATCCTGACAATGCTGATCGTTGGTGGAACCCTTGCACTGGGGACTCAACTCAGCCTGGTCTCAGCCCTGGTCTTTGGTGCACTGATCGCTGCTACTGATCCTGTTTCAGTGGTTGCCATATTTCGTACACTGGGGGTACCAAAACGACTATCCGTTTTGATCGAAGGGGAAAGTTTATTCAACGACGGGACTGCCATCGTCCTTTTTAACCTGGTGCTGGCAATTGCCCTGACTGGGCATTTTAACCTACTCAACAGTCTGGGTGATTTTCTGCTTGTATCTGTCGGTGGCATCCTGACCGGTCTGTTATTTGGCTGGGCAATTTCCCGTTTGATTTCACGCGTGGATGATTACCTGATCGAAACCACCCTGACAACGATCCTGGCGTTTGGTTCATATCTGTTGGCAGAGCGGTTACATTTCAGCGGTGTGTTGGCTGTGGTTGCAGCCGGATTAATCAATGGCAACCTTGGTCCGAAGGGGATGAGTCCAACCACAAGGATCGTTTTATTCAATTTTTGGGAATATATCGCCTTCCTGGCTAACTCGCTCATCTTCCTGTTGCTAGGCCTACAAATCAATCTATTAGTTCTGCTCTCTTACTGGCCGTCGGTATTATGGGCCATTCTGGCCGTTTTGGTAGCGCGCGCTTTGGTAGTATATGGCCTTGGATCGATCATTAATAAGGTGGCAGATCCCGTCCCCAAACGGTGGCTCCACGTTCTCAACTGGGGCGGATTGCGTGGCGCCATTGCTCTGGCATTGGTTATCAGCTTGCCGGCGAATTTCGTAGACCGCGATCTGTTTCGGCTGATGGCCTTTGGGGTAGTGCTCTTCACTCTCCTGGCGCAGAGCACCACCATGCGCCCATTGATCCGCAAACTTGGGATAATAATTCGTGATCCCACACAAGTGGAATTTGAAAGACGCAACGCCCGACTGACTTCCCTCCGGGCTGGTTTGAACCAACTTGAAAAACGTCACGCCGAGGGATTGCTCTCCACGCACGCCTGGGAAATGTTGCAGCCGGAATTCGAAAAACGCATTCTTGCTTATGGCGATGAAGTCCGCCAGACTCTACTATCATCACCGGATATCGAAGCAGAGGAATTAAATATTGCCATGCGTGAAGCTTTACGAGCCCAGCGCAGCTCCTTGCTTGGCCTTTTACGGGATGGTGTAATCTCACAAGATATTTATGAATCTTTGGGAGTGGAAATTGATATAGAATTAAGCAAGGAACGTCCAAACCTAAGCCTATTGAAAGATGAGAAAAAATGATCCGAAGGTGGTTTCAGCCGATTTCGCATTCCCGAAAAGCTGAGGTGCTGGATGAACTGAGTCAAGCCTCTTCACCCGGGTTTGATTATTTCCTGCTTGTGCTTCTTTCGTGCAGCATTGCCACTTTTGGGTTGATCACAAATTCGGCCGCTGTCATAATTGGGGCCATGCTCGTGGCTCCGCTGATGTCACCAATCCTGGGGCTGTCGTTGGCATCGGTTGCAGGCGAACAACGACTGTTTCAAAAAGCCGTCCTTGCACTGGTGGAAGGGAGCCTGCTAGCTGTTGCTCTCTCGGCGCTACTGGCCCTGATTGCACATCTTCTGCCCTTGGACGTATTTACGGTTCTACCTGCCGAGATAGTTGCCCGTACTCACCCATCACCGTTCGATCTGGGGATAGGACTGGCGGGCGGTGCAGCTGCGGCTTATGCCTTGGCGCAACCTCGTCTTTCGGCTGCATTACCAGGCGTGGCAATCGCCACAGCACTTATGCCACCTCTATGTACTCTGGGAATTGGGATCGCATTGGGGAGCGGGAATGTGACCCTCGGAGCGTTATTGTTGTTCCTTACCAACCTTGCAGCTATCTCCTTCGCCGGGATCCTGGTGTTCGCAAGTATGGGATTTCGACCTAGACAAATAGAAAGAACCTGGCATCGGATTCCCAGAAGCCTGTTCATTTCTGCCATTCTTACCTTGATAATCACCATACCGCTGATTGTACTGACCATTCAAGTGGTCGGACAGGCGCGTCTGAACCAGGAAATCCGCCAGGCCGTATCCAACGAACTGGGTCGCCTGCCAGATGCACAACTGGTAAACGTCGATATAAATTCAAGTAACAATGGACTGCAATTGGTCGTCACCATCCGGACATCCAGCCAACCCGATTATAAACAGGTGGTGGCATTGCAAAGTGCCATTGCGACACAACTTCAACAAACCATCGCGCTGCAATTGATCGTAGTCCCCACTACCAAACTCGACCCCCTGCTTCCACCGACCTTGACCGCAACAGGGGTCCAAACACCAACACCGACAAATACTCCGGTCACACCGACCACCACCAGTACCAGTACGCCCACATCGACCTTCACCCCCAGCCCAACCTTCACCCCTACCCCTGAATTGGCATACATTGCCAATACTGGCGGTCAAGGAGTTTTCATATTTGACGCCCCGGCTGGAAAGATCATCGGGGTTATCCCTGAAGGCGCACCGATCCATATCCTTTACCAGCGCACCGTTGTGGACAATCGTGAATGGTTGAATATTCTCCAATCTAACGATCAGTCAGGATGGGTACCAGCCGAATATGTGATCATCCGTCCGTGAGAATGTTAATAAAGCGGTAAAGCGACTTTTTCTGTATTGCCTTTCACCCGCCTATTGCCCGGTCTGTTTCTTCCAACGCCTGATCCAGGATTGCAAATCCCTCGGCTAATTGTTCTTCCGTGATCGGTAAAGGTGGAATGATTAGCACCGTGTGCCAATGGGTATAAATATAGAGGCCACGCTTCAAACAAGCTTTTCGCAGCGCAACCATCTCTGGGCTGGTACCATTCCACGGAGCAAGGGGTTCCTTTGATTTCCGGTCTTTGACCAATTCGATGATCCCGAACAAACCGATCGATCGAACCTCCCCAATACAGGGATGCGCCTCCCCCAGGTCTTTCAATTTGCAGTTGAGAACCGGACCCATCTGGGCGGAATGAGCAACCAGATGATCCGCCTGCATTACGTGAATATTCGCAATTGCCGCTGCCAACGAGACAGGATGGGATGTGTAAGTCAATCCCAATTCGTAGGTGCGCTGATCGAAAGCCGCGGCGATCTCCGGTTTCATCGCCACTGCTCCAAGGGGAGCATAGGCTGATGTCAACCCTTTCGCCATGGTCATGATATCCGGGATCACATTCCAATTGTCCACAGCAAACCATTTTCCAGTTCTTCCAAACCCGCTCATCACCTCATCGGCGATCAGTAAAATCCCGTAACGGTCACACATCCTGCGAACACCCTGCAGGTATCCATCGGGTGGGATGATGATTCCATTCGTTCCGGTAACCGGTTCGATCAGGATGGCTGCGATCGTTTCAGCCCCTTCATAGCGAATGATTTCCTCCAGGTGATTGAGATAATCCTGGCAAAATTCTGCATCGGAGATGTCAGGGATGGTTCGGTGGAAGGTAGATCGGTAACGATAAGGGTCAAGGAAATGTACCACTCCTGGCATCAACATCGGTTCCCAGGCAACACGTCGAGGATCGCCGGTCAATGCCATTGCCCCTGCAGTTGCCCCGTGATAGGAGCGGTAGCGCGTCAATATCTTGAATCGCCCGGTGTAGCCTCGTGCCAGCTTGATTGCATTCTCGTTGGCGTCCGCGCCACCCAGCGTAAATAGGACTTTCGTCAAATTTCCGCCCGGGGAAATCTCCGCTACTAGCCGGCTGGCAATTGCCCGTACTTTCGTTGCCATTCCAGGACCAGCGTATGGCAACTCGCGCGCTTGGTCAATCATCGCCTGGACCACCCTTTCATCCCCGTGTCCGATATTGACGCACATGGTCATCGAATTGAAATCCAGGTAGCGTTTTCCTGATGTGTCCCAGAAATAAACACCTTTGGCAGTTTTAACTGAAATCGGGTTTACTTTCGCTTGAGCAGACCAGGTCCAAAATACATGTTTTTTTGAATTGGGTAGGATTTCATTATCAGGGAGATCGAACATGGCAGCCTCATTATTTAATTACAGAATACATCGCTTCCAGAATTTACCTTTCTGGATCGGTGATTTTCCAACCAACCAGAACGCAGGACTATTATAAAGCTATCCAAAAAGGAAATTCCACCTACCCTGGAGAAACACATCGATATCGCCTATAGGATTAACCTTGCATCGGGTACTGATATTGGTGTTCTGATTTTTATAGAAAATCAACTTATATCCGATCCCTAAATTCATTCCCATATAAACGCATAGTTTTGATCGTCGTGACAGGGTGCGGTAAATCGGTCGTGGCAGATAAGCTTGTCAAAAACCTGGCTTGGAATTCGTCGAATTGGATGCTATTTATTGGCTGTCGGACTGGGTTACATCTCCAATAGATGAATTCTTGACCAAAGTCGAATCGGTTACGTGCAAACCTGCCTGAAGACAGACGGGAAATTACATTCAGTTTATGTAAAGTTACCCGGAGGCGCGCTGAATCAATAGTCTGCATGGATTATTCTTTTCCCATAGTTTTTGACGCGTGTGCAGGCGCGCCATGCAACACTAGCGGACACTGGGATTGCCCTGGGGAACCAATAACAAAACATGTGGCCTCAATTCAAACACAGGATAAAGGAATCATAATTTTTCTGGCAGGCGTTACAGTCTCCACCAATATAAGCTCCTTTTTCCGCAGCTATTCGCTAATCCAGATTATTTTCATACAGTAGTGTCCTGATTCTTACAACCTGTATATATGGAGACATTGATTATTTCTTTGACCCAACAGATAAAAACTATGTCGGGTGAAGATGAGAAGAAGCTCTGGTTATCAACAAATCATGGTTTCCGATATTATTTAACTCCCGCCGCGCAAATACCCGACCAATTGCGTCAAACTAATGATTCCTAGGAAAGTCAGCAGGTATATCCACCCAAAAGATATTCTGAATTTGACGAACAAGCCGAATAGGATCATAACCAAGCTTACTGTTCCGAACCAGGTCAATCGCCAAGTGTGCCTTCGGATTAATTTTCGAAGGTCATCTTCTGGGGCGGCGTTTTGAAGGCGATGTCGGAATGCCCCCATGTCCCAGGCGACCAGGCTTCCCAAAATGCTGCAAGCCATTAAAAATGGATTCAACCCATCCCACACTCCTAATCCAGCCATGAAGGTTAGAACAATTAATCCTGGCAGAGCCATCCAGCTTCGCTTTATCCACACTGACACTAACCAAAACGACCCAACCAATGCGCATGTCAAGGAAAGTCCCAAACCGTTTGGTTTTAAATATCCCAACGTCAAGGGGAGAAATCCGATCAGAACAGAAAGAGATTCAATAACCAGCACCTCGGTTTATCTCCCAATCAATTTGAACCAAGGGCGAGGTCGTCCCAAGGTTGTCAGACTTATTTGATCAAACGGCTTGACAACATTCCAATCCAGAGTCTGAACGCCGGCACTGCGGAGCTTTTGGAGCATCAGGTCTCGTTCCAGACTCAGAATTCGCCCAGCCATGTCTACCACTGATCCCTTTGGCAAATATCCTTTTTCGAATTGGATTGGGTTTGGACTGATGACCATTACTTGGTAGCCGCGCGCCCGCAACTCGAGCAAAGCAGAATAATCCCCTTGCGTAATTGGACTTATCAGTACAACCTGTGAATGGGCTGGGAATAATCGAGTAGGGATATGCGCAAGATTTTCGAAGACCGTGCTATTGCCTGGTTCTGCGCGCGCAAGACTTTGCAGGATACGCTCCCGCTGTAGTTTGCCGTATCCTGGGAATGTCCAGTGGAGGTAATGTCCATATAAAAGCAATCCAACCTGGTTGCCTTGTGCCAGAAAGGTATCCGCCATGGAAGCTGCCGCCTGGATGGAATGCTCGAATAACGAATGCCCTTCGATTAGCATATTTGTTCGCAACCGACCATCCAGTACGATGGCGATATCTGCCACCCGTTCCTGCTCATATGCATTGGAAAAAAGGGCTTCTGAATGACGGGCGCTGACCTTCCAATTGATCCAGTGTGGAGGATCCCCAGGTTGGTAGGCGCGCACGTCGAAGAATTCCACCCCAGCACCCCCCTTTCTGGCTGGGATCGTTCCAGAATATACGTTGGTTCGTCTTGGGTGGATGGCTACACGCTGAATATGCTTAACGGTTGGAAGAATGAATAATTGTCCCCTCACCGGATAACTCCGCTTGTGCGGTAATAGCCTGAACAGGTCACCTGCCTCAACCTTCACATCAGAAAAAACATAATAACCTCGTGGCCCCTGCACATGATATGTCCAGGAGTAAGTTTGACCGGGCTGCAACCCGATCAGATGCCGTACGGCGCCATGTGACACCTGCAATCCTACCGGCAGGTTATCCTCCAGACAAACTTCATTCAAGTCGTTGCCAAGGTTTTGAATTGTAACTGTCACTCCCACCGGGGAATCGGGCGCAACCCGTTCGAATTCCAACCTGCGTTGGATCTCCAACCGAACTTCACCTGGGGAACGCCAAAGGCTGATCCCTAAATATAGGACGATCGGAACTGACAACACCAACAAATCCCCTCTTCGCGTTACCAGTCCAGCGAAAGCCAATCCATAAGCCAGCAAGATCAAGGGAAATGTCCGTCTGGTCATCTAAGTGCGATTGGAAATATGAGATTAGTGAATGGGGAGAACCGGCACGGGTACCCTGCCGATCACATCCCCAATCACATTTTCCGCTACCTGGGTGGACATCCAATATTCTGGCTGCAATATCAATCGGTGACTCAAAACCGGGATGGCGAAAATCTTGATGTCGTCAGGGAGTACAAAATCGCGACCTAACATTGCTGCCCGCGCACGCGCCATCTTCAGGAAAGCCAGGGAAGCGCGCGGGCTGGCCCCAACTGCAACACGCCTATCCTGGCGGGTTTCAGACACAAGTGTCGCGATATATTCTTCAAGGTCCGGATCGACGATAACGTTTTCAACAACCAAGCGCAAGTCCAAGAGTTGATTGGCATTTGTCACCTGATTTAATTCCACCTCTTCCTTTTTCCTTTGACTGCGTCTGTGCAGGATCTCGGCTTCTTCTTCCAAACTCGGATAACCAACTTTTAGCTTCAGCATGAACCGGTCCAACTGCGCTTCGGGCAACGGAAATGTTCCTTCATATTCGATCGGATTCTGTGTAGCCAAAACAAGGAATGGTTCGTGCAGTTGTTCGCTCTCACCGTCCAGAGTAACCTGCCCTTCCTGCATTGCTTCCAGCAAGGCAGATTGGGTCTTGGGCGAGGCACGGTTGATCTCATCAGCCAGCAGGACATTCGCAAAAATCGGCCCCTTGCGGAGTTCAAAGCGGTTCAACTCCCGATTGAATATATAACCACCCGTTATATCACCTGGAAGGAGATCGGGCGTAAATTGGATCCGTTTAAATGCCAGACCGAGTGCAATGGAAAAACTCCTGGCCATAAGTGTCTTCCCCAATCCGGGATAATCTTCGAGCAGAAGGTGACCGCCAGCCAACGCAGCCGCCATCAAGGTCTCCAACACGCTGTGTTTTCCAACCACGGCTCGTTCCACTTCCTTGATCACCAGTCCGGCAACTTCTGAGACCCTTAGAACGTTTATGTCCAACCTCGTATCCTCCATCAAGACTTTCCCGAATAATTTTTCATTTGAGATTCCAAGTATTCCAGTGCGATTTTTATATCCAGGTCAAAAGGAGTGGCACGCTTGCGTTTCATAGGGAAATGGGGTTGTGGATAATCAACAAAAGATTCATCTATGCCCGCCTTCAGGTATCGCCTCACGGTCATTTCCAAGTTTTCCTCTGTTTGCCTCAGGGCTTTCGAGTAGGGCTGACGAGTCCGGCCCTGCTTGCCTTCCAATTCACGCATTATGTTACCCAATCGATTGGCCACGACCCATTTCGAATAAGTGCCCTTCTTGCTTCTCAAGATTGCTCCTGCCAGGGTTTCCACCGGACCCATTTGTGGACTGGATGACTTTTCATGTTTTTTCCCACTAGAATTCCAGCTCGACAGACTGGAGATTAAAATCAATACCAGTGCAACCAAGAGCAGGATCCAAAGTAACAATTGGGGTATTGCCGCAGCAACCAGTTTCATTAGCCACAAAATGTAAGCCAAAGGATTAACCAAAGCACGCCGAACCACGTCTTGCATAAAAAAAGCCAGGATTGCTGCTACAACCAATCCAGCCAGGAGCAGGAAAATCCGAGAACGCTTCACTTGCTCACCCCACATGCATGAAGAATGGTATTCAGACAGGCAACTGCATCGTCCACATCTTCAGTGCTACCTATTCTGGATCCATACCGTGCGTTTTCGAATAATAGCGTCAGCCGTCTGACGGCAATTTCCGGCAGCCCAACCTCTGCCAACCTGATCGCAAATTCGCTGGGGGTAAGATCCTTCCGGCGTTGAATCCCCCGTTTCAGACCGATTATATTGCTCATGCGCGAGTAACATTCTATAATTGCATCCTGCCAATTCCTGCCGTTTGAAATATCCACCAGGGAAGCATGGGCAGCGTTAGCCAGATCAAGCAATGGTTCAGAATCTTCCGGATGTCGTATTAATCGCGACCACCAGCGTCCGGTCATTACGGCCAATCCAGCCAATCCAATTACAAAAAACAGGCTTATCAAGTAAAGCAACCCGGGAGGAATCTGCGGAGGCGTAAACACCAAAGAGGCAGTATCTCCACCGGCCACACCGCCTCCACCCGCTGCCAACATCCCATCCAAGGAAATACCAGGAAAGAGCTGGTGGAAATTCTTAATAATGTAAAAAAGGGCAATTACGAATAAAGTAAACCGCAGGAAATACTGGATGATTTTTTTCCGAAGTTCAGGAGAAAACAGCGAAGCTACAATAATAACGAGAAGAAAGACCAATCCCCAAAAAATCACTTGTTTCCATAACGGGATTTCTTCGATTTGCGCAGAGACCTTCTCCACCGAGATTTGGATCAGTGTGGAATCACTGTGTGCGATCGGATGTCCGGGTTGAAATTGAATACTTCCTATGCTGGTTGATAGGATTACCAGCATTAATACAGCCGCACTAGCCAAGAGAAGAGTCATATTCCTCTGATTTAAGATCTTTTTCGGCATATACCAGGAATTGTACCAGAATCCTCAAGCATACGAGACAGTCTCCAATTCCCACTAATCCAGGTTCTGGTCAATGATGGATAGCTTCACTTGGAATGATATAATCTCACTCAATATGTCCGATTTAATCATCTCTAATTGCGCCGATTGCGAAGGACCGTTGCATCCGGAAGCCATCCATGGGATGATACTATTCAATTCGGGATATTATTTCAAGGCACACGAAGCGCTAGAGGCGGCCTGGCGAGCGGAATCTGGTCCCATACGTGATCTTTACCGTGGGATCTTGCAGGTTGGAGTAGTTTACTTGCATATAACTCATGGTAACTATCCCGGAGCTATTAAAGTATACCAGCGCTGCCAGAAATGGCTGGACCTTTGGCCAGATACTTGCCGGGGAGTAGACGTTGGTCACCTCAAAAAGGATCTTGAATTCGCGATTCGCGCCGTGCAAGACCTTGGTCCACAACATATCGCTGATTTTGACATTTCCCTTCTCAAACCTGTGCTTTATTCCATAAGTGAGGATCGATGAACGCTTCCCTGCCTTTCACTGGAAAAACAGTCCTCGTCACCGGCTCGGGCCGTGGCATCGGGAGTGGCATCGCAACTTATTTTGCCCGCAACGGCGCGGACGTGGTAGTCAATTTTTTCCGCAATCGTTCTCCTGCCGAAGAAACCGCGGCCGCCATCGAAAAACTTGGTCGGCGTGTTCTGCTTGTCAAAGCGGACGTGGGTGATCTGGATGATCTGAAACGGTTGTTTGATGAGACTGAACTGACCTTTGGTGGACTGGATTTTTTCATACATAATGCCGCCTCTGGATACAACCGGGCTGCTATGGACCAGAAACCCAAAGGTTGGGATTGGACCATGAACATTAACGCCCGTTCCCTGTTGTTTGCCGCACAACGCGCTGTCCCATTGATGGAAAAACGCGGGGGTGGGAGTATCGTAAGTTTGACCAGCCCCGGATCCAGCCGGGTCCTTCCTGATTACATTATGGTTGGAGCCAGCAAAGCTGCCATCGAGGCGCTTACCCGTTATCTGGCTGTGGAATTAAGCCCCAAAAATGTTATCGTCAATGCTGTCTCTCCAGGTATTGTTGCAACTGATGCCTTGAAACATTTCGATATCTTGCAAAATGCTGGCATGATCCCCAAAGCCGTGGAGGCTACACCTGCCGGGCGACTGGCTACACCTGAGGATATTGCCGGTGTCGTTGGATTTTTATGCACTCCAGCCGCCAACATGATCCGAGGACAGGTCATCGTAGTGGATGGTGGTTATACTCTCCCGGCCAAATAATCGATCCGAGTTCATTGCTGCAAGTCAAAATGGGTGGAATATTTTAAATCTTTTCATTCATCTGCAAGGATTAAGTGTGGAAACTGATACACCCGGAGCAGGTGCTTTATGTTAGAATAAGCGCACTTGCAGTAGGATTTGTGTGTTCTCTTGTCGCCAGCCCTGTACAAGGCTGGCAGTTTTATGCCAAGCCCGCTGCCCCAATCAAAAGGAGAGAAAGAAGAAATGGAAACCAAGATTTATGTAGGCAATTTGTCCTACGAAACCACCGAGGACGATTTACGGACTCTTTTTGCGCAAGCAGGAACAGTTTCATCGGTGGCGCTGATCAAAGACCGCGACACGGGGCAATCCAAAGGCTTCGCGTTTGTGGAAATGAGCAATCAGAGTGAAGCCGAAAAGGCCATCCAAACTTTCAACGGGTATACTTTTTCGAATAGGCCTCTGAAAGTTAAACATGGCTCGTCCACGCGAAGAACGCAGTTTTGGTGGCGGTGGCGGCGGTTATGGTCGTGGTGGGGGTGGCGGTGGCGGCGGCGGTGGTTATAATCGTGGCGGCCCCGGTGGTGGACAACGCAGCGGACCGGGTGGCAAGACCCGCGGCGGCCAGCACAGATACTAAAAATAAAAACTCCTGCACATTTTGCAGGAGTTTTATTTTTCCAACCGGATCATTCTACCAGTATCGCCCTGGCAGGCGCGCCATCTGATCCAACCAGCTTCAAAGGTAAACAATAGAGTGTATATGTGCCCGGGGAGACGGCGCTCAAATTCATACCTTCCACAATAATGATACCGGGGGCAAGCAGAGTCCGATGTGTCGGGATACTATGATGGTACGGCGCCACTGAGAGATAATCAATTCCCACCAACAAAACACCTTTATCGACCAGCCATTGGGCTCCATCGGCTGAAATTCCCACAAATTTTTCGTCGAAATATTGAGCTTGGTGTTCCCATAAATGTGAATTGCGCGTCTTTAGCAAAAGTCGTTTAGTTCCTTCCGGGATAACAGATCGTTCCAAAATTTCTGCTGTGACGACCATTACATCATCAGGGATTTGAACGACCAGAGCAGGTCCAACCAGGATATCCAATGCAAGAGACTCTACGGTACGATGATCGTTCATGAAATGATGGGGTGCATCCACGTGTGTGCCAGTATGAACGCTGCATGCCAGGCGGGAAACATTATCATGTGCGCCTGCATCCATGGATGTTACCTGTTCCAACACAACAGCTGGATCGTTCGGCCAGACCGGCATATCGGGGGAGATCGAAACCGAGATATCATGGATTTTCATTTTTCACCTCATTTATTATTCTACCACCCAGCCACCTGGAAAATGTGCTCAAGAAATTGCGAGCGTTCTTCATCGGTCATCGGGCGTGGGCGGGCATAGTCCTCGATGATGTAGGTTAACAATTCAGTGCCGATGTAACGTCCAGCATAGAAAATGTGACGGTCTACGAAAACGTCGCGAGTATCATAGATGAGACTGCCATCAGGCATCAGGTGTGACATCTGGTCAAAAAACAGGTTCCCCAATCCGTAATGGATAAAGGATTCCCGTCGAATTTCCATGATAGCCGGCATGTGTGCCTGGCTGCCACTGACAATGATCGCCCCAGCATCGGACATTTTGCGGAAATTGTCTTCTTCTTCTATGGTTGGCTCGGGTTGGTAATACTCGTTGTACTGGAAAGTCATGATAGGCAGGTAACCCTGCGAACGCAGGGACGATATTTCAACTGCCATATCGTCCAGGTTGCAGGGAGCCGAGCCGGGAGTATTTTCCGTTGCCCAATCACCTGGTGGGCCTGCAAAGTTGCAACCCACAAAGGCTAACTTGTTTCCATTATTTTCTACAAGCGCGGGTTGTAAAGCATCCTGCAAATTCCGGCCACCAGCAAAATATTTCCAGCCGCGTTGATCGTACATGTCTAAAGTAGTCAGCAAATCATCCGATCCATAATCCAACAAATGGTTACCGGTCAATTCGACTATATCCACCCCGATGTCTTCTAATAAGGCGATATAACGCGGATCACTGCAAAACTGAAGACTATCCGTCCATGGATCGGGAGTAGGGCAATTGGGATCGAAAGCAATCTCATTGCTAACATGGGTGAGATCCGCCTGGCGTAATACATCTTGGATTGCTTCGCCAGGATAAAGGATACCTTTTTTTTCCATTTTGTCTGCCGTGGCACGCACCAAAGCAGTAACTCCTGTCATTGCCAGGACTGTTAGCTTTTGGGGATCGCGATTTCCGGCCATTAACGGGATAATTCCCGGTTCCAGGTTGAATGTTATTTTCAACGGATAGTCTGCTAGGTTGAAATCATTGTGGATTGGCGATTGGCCATTCACGTTAAGGACCTTCCAACGTGGCTCAAGTTCTTCGAATGGGATGATCCCCCATGCCGGACGATCCTGCCAGGCTGAGTCGATTATTTGATCTGCATTTACTACTTGTATGGAATTGGGTGCTGGTGCGCCCCACAACGTGCTGAAAGCAGCCAGAGTTGAGGCTTCCATCCAAAGCGGCCTGCCGGCAAAAGGACCGGTGGGATTTCCTGACCAATTTTGCTGAATGTCTCCCAGTGTCACGCCATCAATGATGGTCGGGAATGGCGTCACCAGTGCGTAAACCCAAACGGTCGATTGGGAGGTGGTATTTGAAATTTGTGAGCTATTCAGGGAGATTCCGGTATCGACCTGGAACAGGCGCACCGCAGCAGTCTCTGGCGACGAAGCAAGTACCAGGCCTGAATTTAAAGCTAACCGACCAAGCATATCCGGTACGCCCGGTGATACCCACACGGTAATTGGTTTTGGGGAGGCAATCGTATCTTCAGGGATAACGGCAAGCGAAGTTGGAGAGGCGGCGGTAAACCCTTCAGGTTGGAAAGGAGTTAATGTCGGAAATACGGAATAATTCCTTTCTGTGAAGACCGGTGCTAAATCATTGGGATTTCCCCACAGGTTTCCACAAGCGGCCAACACCAAACTGCAGATCATCGTACCGATACATGACGCTATAAACCCTTTACCCACCTGATTACCTCACATTATTTGGGATTCAAACGCAATACTTCCTGACTGAATTTCTTTATTGCTACGGAATCTATCGTCACACCCAAACCCGGTCCACTTGGAACGTCGATCGTGCTGCCCGGGTCAAGGATGAAACGCTCTTTCGTAATATCCTTCTTATAATAGCGATCTGAAGCTGAGATATCCCCGGGCAGACTGAATCCAGGCAAAGATGCCAGAGCAAGGTTGGCGGCGCGCCCAATCCCGGTTTCCAGCATGCCCCCACACCAAACGGGCACACCCTGCGCCTTACACAAATCATGGATCAAAACTGCCTGGCTCAATCCCCCAACCCGGCCAGGTTTGATATTAATGATCCGGCAAGCCTCCATTTCAAGCGCCGATCGGGCGAGTTGCAGATTTATTATGCTTTCATCCAGGCAGATCGGTGTATGGAATTGCTTTTGCAATTTATGGTGATTCCAAAGATCATCTTCAAAGAGCGGCTGCTCGATCAGCAAAAGTTCCAGCATATCCAGTGGTCGCAAAACCTGGCTGGACTCCAATGTATAAACAGAGTTCGCGTCCACCTGGAGTGGGATATGAGGGAAAGTTTTCCTGACTGCTTCAGTGTCGCCTACATCTCTTCCAGGTTTGATCTTGATCTTTATTCTTCCATATCCTTCGTCCAGATACTGGTGCACTCTCTCTACCAGAGCCTCCGGAGAATCCTGCAAGCCGACCGAGACGCCCACCTCCACACGCGCACGTAATCCGCCAAGTAGTTCGCGCAACGATTTCCCCTTGCGTTTCCCATTCAAATCCCACAGGGCCATTTCGACCCCAGCCTTTGCCAGATTGTGCCCACGAATCCGTGCCACACGCCGTTGGAAGTCGTTCGCGTCATTAATATTTTGGCCAAGTAAGAGAGGCGAAATGAAGTCTTTCAGGATGTGCCAGGCAGTTCCGGTAGTTTCATAACAATAACCCGGTTCCCGGTCCACTGCACATTCTCCCCAGCCGGTCTCGCCATCGGAATCAACAGAGACAAGAATGCATTCCCGCAAGCTCGTCACTCCAAAGGATGTCTCGAACGGTGAGACAAGCGGCATAGATATGTGGTAAAGAGTGATTGAATCCACTTTCATGCGAACACCGTCATATCCAAATAAAACCTTCCTTTTCGACTGATTTCGAACGTGGAATTCGGTGGGAATTTCAACAATACGAAATCTCCACCGAATTCTTTAGTTTTCAACTTGTTCATCTTCAGGGAGCCCTTTCGCCTCTTCCACCATAAATTCTTTCTCTTCCGCATCCACTAAAGCGGACAACGTATCGTCCTGAACTGGCTTCGCCTTCTTTTTCGAGGCGGGTTTACCCTGCCCTCCCGGCAGGCTTCTAACCACCTCTTCCATGGTCGTGCCTTCTTTCCGCATTCCCGGTGCAGGCGTCCCGCAATACGGGCAGATGTTCCAGGGCAATTCCATCAGGCGACCACAGGAATGGCAGGGTTTGCGTAGTTTCGTCTGGCAGGAAGGGCAAACCAGCCAATCATCTTTGATATGCCGCTCACACCCCGGACAAATGGATTGGTCTTCGATTGATTGGAGTAGAGCTTCCTCCTCAAGCGTCTGCTGATATTCTTCTTCAAGCGTTCGTGCAGGGCGCAGGATAAGGTAAACCAGCACACCTGGCAGGTTCAACAATGCCACCGTTAATGCCGCCAGGATATGCACCAAGCGATCACGGTGACGAGAACGCATATCCCGGTAGGTCCATACCACCAATGCCACCCACAATGCCACCAGGAATCCGCCGGCAAGGCCGGTTAAAACAAGTGTAATACCGCTTAAGAAAGTGGGGTCCAAAATCATTGAGAATCTCCGCTTACCCTAACCGCCGGCAATCCCACCTTCTGTCAACCTGCGCAAGTCTGACAAGGCAGCCTCGATCTCATCGGCGCTCACTGCCCTGTCTTCGTCACGATGCTTCAATGCGCCTGATCGGGCTTTTTCAATAGCCACTTCCCGAATGGCAACATTTCTTTTGAGGGCTTCCTTAACAAGCGCCGCCCCCTGGGCATAACCGATCACCGGATTGAGTGCCGTAACCACAATCGCATTTTTATCCAGCCAGCCGGTTGCTTTTTCACGGTTGGCGCTGACACCCTGTACGGCGCGTAAAGTGAACGCCCGTACCGCCCCAATTGTCACTTGCATGGCTTCAAACAAATTATGTGCAATGATTGGCATCATCACGTTTAGTTCCAACTGGCCAGCCTGTGCAGCCAGAGCAACAGTCATATCGCAACCCACCACATGAAACATGCTCATATCGAGCATTTCTGCCATGACCGGATTAACCTTTCCTGGCATTATGCTCGACCCCGGTTGTACTGCCGGAAGGTGAATTTCATCCAACCCTGTCGATGGACCAGAGGACAGTAACCGGAAATCGTTGGCAATACGAATTAGGGTTACTGCAAGGGTCCGCAAGGAGCTCGAGAAATCCACTGCATCAGCCATCGATTGCATCGATTCGAATAGATTGTCTGACTCGAACAATTGCAAACCAGTTAATCCAGATAATTTCTTGACCATACGAGCGTGATATTCCGGGTGGGCATTTAAGCCTGACCCAACCGCCGTTCCACCGATACCCAACCGCCTAAGCCCTTCGGCCGATCGCCTGATGCGATCCGCGTCTCGCTCAACCGCCTTACTATAGGCTCCGAATTCTTGTCCCAGCCTGACCGGTACGGCATCCTGGAGGTAAGTCCTTCCAGATTTAACCACATCATCGAATTCCTCAGACTTGGCTTTGAGAGTCTCACTCAACTCTTTCAAGGCACTTAGCAATTCTTCCAACCGCCAAAGACAACCCATCCGCAACGCAGTAGGAATCACATCGTTGGTCGATTGCGCCATATTGACGTGATCATTGGGATGTACACGGTATTCGCCCAGCCCCCCTCCAAGGATCTGACTGGCCCGGTTGGCGATGACCTCGTTCACATTCATGTTGTGGCTCGTCCCTGCGCCAGCCTGAAAGGGATCAACGACAAATTGATCGTCCCACTTACCATCCATCACTTCCTGGGCCGCCTTCTCGATTGCAACGGCGCGTTCCGTATCCAACAAGCCTAGGTCACAGTTGACTTCGGCTGCAGCTTGCTTGATTGTCGCCATTGACCAGATGAATGCCCGCCAGGGTCGCAAGCCAGAAATAGGGAAATTTTCAACTGCACGCTGTGTCTGGATACCATACAATGCTTCAGCTGGAACCTGGAGTTCACCCAGGGAATCGCGTTCTATACGGGAATTCATTGACATATCCAGTTTTATCTCCTTCAAGAATGATTATACCGCAGGCTTTTCTCATCGCTTTGCGCACGCTTTGGAATGGTTATCAGGGATTTGACAAGAGAGGATAAATCTTCGCCTGAATTATGGCAAATTGATCTTCTTGATGGCCGAAAGCAGGAATAACAGTAAATCAATATCCACCGGCTTGGACAGGACCGTCTTTATCCCTTCTGCCATGCCTTGCTGGATCAGGTTGTCCGCCGCGTATGCCGTCATAAAAATGGTGGTTAATTTGGGTTGGATCCGCCTGGCTTCTCGATTCAAGTCCACGCCATTCATTTCCGGCATCTTAACATCCGTCAACAGGATATCCCATGGTGCTCTCGTAGGATAATCAGCGCACCTTTTCCAGAATTTGCCAGGTGGGTCTGATAACCTTTGGCAATCAGGATATCATCCAAGGCAGTCGCCATGGAAGGATTATCGTCTACGATCAAAACAGTGAATGCTTCGCTCATGAGTTTTCAGGTTCCCCAGGGAAGATCAAAGAAAAGGTACTTCCCTTTCTTACTTCGCTCTCCGCCCTCAATTTTTCCTCCATATATTTCGGCCAGTTTCTTAACCACGGCTAACCCTAATCCAACGAATTTGGTTCTGATGGTAAAGAGTGGTTCGAAATGTTTCGACATATTTTCGGTCGGAATTCCTTGATCGTTGTCCTTTACGGCAATGATGACTTTCCCATTATTTCTCTTTTCCTGGATGCCCAATTAGTCCTTTATCGGATTATCCATTCAGTCGCTTTTAGGAAGGGCTCGGATATAGAATTTTAGCAACTCCATTCCCAAATAAAATCCCATCATTGCGATTTTCGACGACTGCCCGGAATTTAGCTTCACTCTTGCGCAACGCTTCTTCATTCAGGCGTATGCGGTTTCGCTCTTTTTACTAGCTTCATTTTCTGTTTTTAGGTGTTCCAACAGTTATAATGTTGCTGTGCGTGTCTCTTCCAATTTCCTGGTTTCTTCTGAGACTTACCCACCCAGCCTTTCTCTTTATAGTTGTAACTGAGAAGTGGCGCTCTTGATCTTTTGCATAGGTAGGATCTTTACGAATAATACCGTTTCATCAATCGGCCTGGATAGGAACAAATCCGCCACTGCCCCCATCGCACGGATCCTTTCCTGCCTATCACCTGTTAACAAAGTAAAGGGAACCTCCGGGATCAATTGTGTTCGTGAGTCCAATTTTATCTTCCTGCAGACCTCAAAATCATCCATACCAGGGATGAGCTCACCCAACAGGATCACATCCGGTCCCTTGGAGGCTGCCAAAGCCAGTCCGTTTTCGCCACCTGGTGCTGACAGGTAAGAATATCCTGATAAGATGTGCTGTATCAAATCTTCCGGGATGATCCAGTTGTCTTCATTATCATCAATGACGAGGATTTTTTTGAGTAGGGCCATAATAAACTAATGAATTTGTTGTTTCCGAGTGTTTTAATAAACTACAAAATAAAATTATTGGGACCATAATAATCGTCCAGGACATTGGTTCAAAAGCCTGTTGAGTAAATTTTCCAGCAAACCAAGAAGCTAATGCCAGCATTTCGTAACACTTGGATCCCACCATCCCCTTCGTACAATATTACTCAAAACCCATTAATTCTAAAGAACGTTGGACAATCCAGACCACCCCATTGGATTATTTGAAATATTGCTCTTTCCATGAAGATTAATCGTATTGCATTTCATCGATCAAAAATCAACGTTTACGCCTATTGATATAAAGACCCCGTCTTGATTGATTTCACCCGGATAACAAGGTCTGTAATCCGAAATGCTAGTAGGGATACA
The DNA here is from genome assembly GCA_963814135.1 of uncultured Chloroflexia bacterium. Taxonomy (GTDB): domain Bacteria; phylum Chloroflexota; class Anaerolineae; order Anaerolineales; family Villigracilaceae; genus UBA877. Next base: position 1,666,729 of record CAWFBZ010000008.1, read on the forward strand.
TTGTAGTTGGTGATTTTAAGTCAAGGTATAGTTGCTTAACCACGTCGAATGATAACTATCTCGGGAAAAAGTTTTTAAGCGCTTATACATAATATATGGCAAGCGCATGTTGTCAGTCCACTGCTGACGATTGTGGCACGTTGCGCAAGGGGGTTCCAGAGGAATAAGGTGATTGGAGTTTAAGAAAAAACCCGGTGTCTTTTTTCGACACCGGGCGATTTTATCTACATGCCGTCATCCTGGTCCTTGGCTGCATACCCAGGACCGGATTTAAAGAAATCGTAATTTGGTTGAATATCCTCACGCAGGTCAACCACTTCACCGGCTTTTAATTGCCTGGTGGTGTCCAATGAAATCTTCGTTCCGTGATGGTTGGTACCTTCAAAATGGCCAGTCAAGCCCACTTTGCTGATATATTCACCACCCTTGGCCGTATATGCCGACGGGACTTCATCTTCCGGGAAAATAGCCAGGTATGGGCATTCCGGGATGCAAGCACCGCAGTCGATACAAGTATCCGGATCAATGTACATCCAGGGCCAATCCTTTACCGGTTCCCCTGGAAGGATGCACTCCACCGGACAGACTTCGATGCACCCACGGTCACGAACACACAGACTGGTAATAATATGGGTCATTTCGTTTCTCCTTGAGTAGAGATAAGAACAAGCATGATACATTATATCCGTGTTACCTTAATTCTGCAATTAATCCGGTTTAAATGCAATACGCCGGGTGAAATCCCGGCGCTATTGCAGATTAATTTCAATTTACTTTGCAGCATACCGGCTGGCAACTGCTTTCCAATTGACCACATTCCACCAATTGGAGGCATATTCTGCCCGACGGTTTTGATATTTCAAGTAATAGGCGTGTTCCCACACGTCCAGACCCAGCACTGGGGTCATCCCTTCCGAAATCGGATTATCCTGATTGGGGGTGGAAACCACGCTCAAGTTCCCGCCTTTCTTGACCAACCAGGCCCATCCTGAACCAAACCGCCCCATGGCAGCTTTTTCGAAGGAAACTTTAAAGTCGGCAAAACTCCCAAATGTTCCATTAATGGCTGCGGCTAATTCTCCAACTGGCTCACCACCCGCATTGGGCGCCATTATCTCCCAGAATAAATTATGGTTCCAGGTCCCACCGGCATTGTTGCGTACGGTCATGCGGATATCTTCAGGAACCCCACTCAGATCTGCGAGCAATGCCTCCAGTGATTTATTACCAAATTCCGGGTGTTTTTCCAAAGCCCCGTTCAAATTCTTAACATAGCCAGCATGGTGCTTGTCGTGGTGAATTTGCATCGTAAGAGTGTCCACGAAAGGTTCAAGTGCGTCGTAGGCATATGGAAGTGGCATAAGTTCAAATGACATTTTTTACTCCTTATATGTAAATCGTGATATTTATGATATTTATCATCTATATTATACGCTTCGTTTTTCGAATGTCAATAATGGGCAGGGATTTCTAACATTTTGCTTATATACGATGATTTTGGTGTCTTTTACTTTGAACGTTTCTGGTTTTTTTAAGGCATTTATTAATTATTTTCTCGCCACATCATCTCGTTGGAGACGTCGCATCCATCATAGAACCCGAAAGGTCGTTTACATCGCAAGTAATTATGAAGAAATAACAAGATTTTGTAATAACCCAAATATTCCCGGTTTTAACAGTATACTTCGCCGGAATGGAGAAACCCGCTTGAACGCTTCCCCGTCGCGTGCGACCTTATTCTTGGTACTAATCAGCGGAATTGCAGCTGTTTCCTGTGCTTCGATTTTCATTAAATTCGCTCAGAACAGCGGTGCGACATCCACTTGTCATTGCTGCCTTTCGCCTGACATTAGCCTCGATGGTTTTGGCTCCCATCGCTCTCACCCGGTATCGCCCAGAACTAAACAAGCTGCACAAACACGAATGGTTGTTGGCGCTCCTTTCCGGAGGGTTTCCTGGCTGTGCATTTTGCCGTTTGGGTGACTTCGCTGCAATATACCAGCGTTGCCAGTTCAGTCGTACTGGTCACCACAACCCCGCTCTGGGTGGCAATGTTGGCTCCCCTTGTGCTACATGAACGTGTGGGTGCCAGCCACATACATCGGCCTGGTCCTGGCACTGGTAGGCGGTACGGTGGTCGGTCTGAGTGACGCCTGCACGTGGCATAATGCCCAGCTTTCCTGTCCGGCTGGATTATCCTTTTTTACCGGAACTGCTTTCCTTGGTGATTTACTGGCGCTGGGTGGCGCCTGGATGGCTGCCGGGTATATGCTGGTGGGACGCAAATTACGTGCCCAAATGGATTTGATCCCTTACATTTTTATCGTATATGGTATGGCGGCCGTTCTTTTATTGGTTGGAATGGTTATAGCCCGGCAAAGCCCGCTTGGGCTGCCTCCAATGGCGTATCTCTGGTTGATTTTACTGGCATTGGTACCGCAGTTGCTCGGCCATTCGATTTTCAACTGGTCACTCAAATTCATCCCCGTTTCTCTAGTTTCTGTCACGCTGCTCGGCGAACCGGTCGGATCGACCATCCTGGCTTATTTTTTCTTACAGCAACAACCTGGTTGGTTCAAAATAATTGGCGCGATTTTGATATTGGCAGGCATCTGGTTGTCTGCCAGGACTACGATCGAATAGCCTGTAAGGAAATTGATTGGAATATTGTCTAAGAACAATTGCTGATGGATAGCTGCCGGTTAGGCAGCTTTTTAAATATCACTTTATACTCTGAAGGTGTACAAACTGCATACGTACTTGATGAATTAGCTATATGTACCCGGTCATATGGCTAGTATAAAACCATCCCGTCGGATGATGCGTATATAAATTGACAAGAATAGAATGTTCAAACACAAGAAAAGGAGAATGAATATGATTACTAAACGAAATACTGGAACGCTCGTGGCCGGATCGATACTGATCATCCTCGGCCTGCTATCTCTAGTGGGGCAGATCTTCCGTGGCTTTGCCTTCTGGACCTATTTATGGCCGTTCATTATCATCGCTTTTGGCGGGCTGTTCTTCGTAGGGATGTTCGCCGGGGGTAAATCTCTAGCAGGTTTGGCCGTTCCTGGTACCATTATCTGTGGGTTGGGATTAATGATGTTCCTTCAGAACTTGAGCGGTTATTGGGAGAGCTGGGCTTATAGTTGGACGGTTATCCTGATACTGGTTGGCCTGGGAGTCTTCATCATGGGGCTTTACTCAGCCGATGAACATAGACGTCAGTCCGGCTTGCGCGTGATGAAAATCGGTGCGATCCTCTTCATTATTTTTGGCGGGTTCTTCGAGCTGCTCTTCTCTGCCTTCCGCCCTTATGGTGTGCAACAATATATATTTCCCATTCTGCTGGTCCTTCTCGGTGTATATCTGGTGGCGTCTCGTTCTGGCCTATTCTCTTCCAGACAATCCCGTTCCACTGATCCATCCATTTTGCCTTCTGAAGAACAAAAATAGGGATTTACGATGAAACAAAGATCTTTTTTTTGGCCCTTTTTCTTGATTGCTGCCGGCATCGTCTGGCTGTTGATCGAATTACACACTATCCCGATAGAAAACCTGTGGTCCTTGTTATACATATGGCCTTTCTTCCTGATGGCGGCTGGGGTAGTCTTGATCCTACGCTCTCGCTGGCCGGTCGCCCAGCTGCTTGTTTCCAGCCTGACAGTTCTTGGAATGCTTCTGGCGGTCGTGTTGGCTCCCCAATTGGGATGGAACCAGGCTCCCGCCTGGGGCACCTTGCACCTCGGCGACTTTGGCAATTTCAACGGCACTGTGCCCGGATCAGGGATGGTTGTCTCCCAGACTCGTGCGTTGACCGAATTCAAGTCCGTCAGAATCAACTACCCGGTCGAATTGACCATACAACAAGGCAATGTTCCTTCCGTAACGGTAGAAGCTGAAGACAACCTACTCCCACAGCTGTCCACGCGCATTTCCGGTGGAACCTTATATATCGAGAATAATCAACCCAATTGGACCCAGCGTGTAAATCCGGGCCGTCCCGTAGTTGTCAACCTGACCGTTCCAGAACTGCAGCAAGTAGATTTCCCGAGCGCTGGAACGTTGAACATTTTAAACTTTGACGCAAGTCAACTGGGTGTCTCCATAAGTGGAGCTGGAAGTGTTCATCTGACCAATTTAACTGCCAATACGCTGACCATCAGCCTGAGTGGAGCAGGAACCATTACGGCGACTGGTTCTGTTGATCAGTTGAACATGGATATCAGCGGTCTGGGCGGGTTCCAAGGTGCTGACCTTTCTACGCAAACCACAGAAATTTCCATCAGCGGAGCGGGCAACGCCACCGTTTGGGCAAAAACCACCCTCAATGTGGAGATCAGTGGGACCGGTTCAGTAAATTATTATGGCTCTCCAAACATTTCACGACAGGTCAGCGGTATCGGTCATATGAGTGGACTTGGAAATAAATAAATTTTTCATCCACTTCACAACGTTTCAAAGAAAACCTGCCTGAGTGCAGGTTTTCTTTTTATCCAATACAATCCATATTTCCAAAAATCAACCATCACAAAAAACCTTATAACATACCAAAATGAACTTGGGAATTATGTCGTAAAATGACATATACCCTCTTTAAAATATGCTGAAAGATAAAATGACCAAACCTGCCAATCGATTACTCACATTGATTCTGTTGCTCCAACGCCAGCCCACCCAGAAAGCTGCCACTCTGGCATCGGAACTAGGTGTTTCTGTACGTACCATCCACCGTTATATCGAATTGCTGGACGAAATTGGCATCCCGGTTTATACAGAGCGAGGTCCTTATGGGGGATTTTCTCTCGTGCGCGGCTACAAAATGCCACCTCTCATCTTTAGTCCGCAGGAAGCGGTTGCCATATGTCTGGGTACCAGGTTGGTAACAGAAATTTGGGGTAATCTTTACGCAGACTCCGCACAAAGCGCGTTGTTGAAACTTGAAAATCTCCTTCCGGATGACCAACGCAGTGAAGTAACTTGGGCACGCCGCTCGCTGGTTACCTTGGGTCTAAAACATCCCGGACTGGAAATGGAGGGAAATTCACTCGAGAAATTACGTCAGGCTATCCGAGGTTCTCATCGTGTGGATATGCAATATATGGGCGCATCCACATCAGAACCCCTGGAGCGCACAATTGATCCATACGCGATCTTGTTTCGAAGTGGTTTGTGGTACGTGGTCGGTTACTGTCATAGACGATTTTCAGTACGCACTTTTCGCCTGGATCGAATCCAAGAAATGACCGTCTCTACTGAGACATTCCAGGCACCTGACGATTTCGATGTACGGAAATATTGGGAGAACGCCTTTCATAATCTGCTACAGGTTCGAATAAAAATGAAATTTTCCAAGGAGTATGCGGATATTGCTCGGAATAACCGGGCAAATTGGGATGAGTTTGAAACGCTTCAGGACGATTCTGTGATTGTTACGATGAATGCACCTGACCTGATTTGGGCTGCCAGCAGCGTAATTGCATATGGTCCGGCGATCGAAGTCCTCGAACCAGCGGAACTCCGAGTGACCCTCCGAGAATGGGCTCTGGCGATCAGCGCCACTTACGCAAGCGTTTAATCAAATCAAAGTATTGCTATCAGCTCACAAAATTTGGAATCAAATAAATGATGCAATGAAGGAGAATAGACTATGCAACAACTTGATCTCAAGAAAGACCTTAAATATCTATACACGCCTAAGCCTGATAGGATCGAAATCGTGGATGTGCCTGCGCTGAACTTCGTCATGCTTGATGGAGCGATAGAACCAGATCAAACTCCCAGCACATCGCAGCTGTTTACGGAAAATGTGCAAGCCCTTTACGGGATGGCATATACACTGAAATTCTCTTTAAAACAGCGCAAAGAGAATTCGCTGGACTACCCGATTATGGCACTCGAAGGGTTATGGTGGGTGCAAGATGGTCATTTTGACATCCGTAAACCCGGCAACTGGAAATATACCCTGATGATCATGCAACCTGATCAGGTAACGGTGAAGGATTTTACCGCAGCAGTAAATAAATTAAGAAAAAAGAAGGGCGATCAGCCTGCCTTTGATCGCCTGCGCGTTGAGCGAATTCTGTGAGGGAGCTTCCGTTCAGACCATGCATATCGGTCCATATGCCACTGAACCGGAAACCATGGACAAAATATCAACCTTCATAAAAACCTCTGGATACAAGGACATGGTCGGGCAGGGTGGCAAACATCATGAGATCTATATAGGTGACCCGCGCCGTTCCGATCCGTCCCGACTGAAGACGATATTGCGTCACCCTGTGGAAAAAGTGTAGAATATTTAAAAGGAATTCCGTGACGAGTCCCTGGAAGATTGCTCTCAGCTCCGACCCAATACCGACTCTTCAGGGGGCTGGCGATCCTGCGCTGGAGTATTTCGTCAGGCGGGATTTAATGGATGAGCCGGTCGCTCCAATTGAATTTCTCTGGGATATCCTTCAGGCACGCCGGTTGGTCGGTAAACAACGACCTGAGGGCAATTGTCTCTATTCCGGGAAAACCTATGATCCTATCACCAATGCCAATTACAATCTGCTCGAAACGTATCGGTCCCTGAACATTCTTGTGGAATGCTACGGCTTTCAACGTACACACCCAGTTGTGAAAAAGGCTGCTGAGTATGTTTTTTCCTGTCAGACGGACGAAGGCGACATTCGCGGTATCCTTGGGACCCAATACATGCCTTATTATCACGCCGCTCTGCTCGAAATGCTCGTCAAGGCTGGTTACCAGGAGGATCATCGCACGATAAAAGGATTGGAGTGGCTGCTGTCAATGCGACAGGAAGACGGTGGTTGGATCATACCTGCGCAACTCGTGCCTGCTGTTCAGATGACCGGTCAATTCTGGCATTCTTCCCCACTCACACCAGACCGATCCGCCCCGCATTCGCACCTTGCCACTGGCATGGTCCTGCGTGTCTTTGCAGCCCATCCGGCATACCGGAATGAACCAGCTGTAATCAAAGCGGCCAACTGTTTCCGTGAACGTTTTTTTAAGCCCGATAAATATAGTGACCGCCGCGAACCGGGTTATTGGTTGAAATTCCAGTTCCCCTTTTGGTGGACAAACCTGTTGACCGCGCTGGACAGCCTATTCTGGCTGGGCTTTACACGGAACGACGAATCAATCACAGAGGTCTGGCATGGTTCCGTGAAAACCAGTCACCGGATGGTTTATGGGAGACAGGCTACCCTTTTGGCAAGGAAACCCGCAACTCCCGCTTATGGGTTGGGCTGGCGGTTTGCAGAGTTTTGAAAAGATATTTACCCTCCAGGAGATGAAATCATGAAAATCGACGGACAGAAAATAGACATAAATTGGTTGCTGGACCCAGCTACTCCCGGATCCAGGTATTTGGCTATGCGAGATTTGCTCCACCTTCCAAAAGATGACCCTGAGTTGACGAAAGCTTGCAAATCTGCTCACTCAAGTGGTCCAATCGCAACCATTTTGGAGGAAATGCACCCAAAAGGTTACTGGGTTAAGCCTGGGGCAGGCTACAACCCGAAATATTACTCCACGGTTTGGGCTCTTGTTTCGCTGGCACAACTCGGAGCATCGACCAAAATGGATATGCGCTTATTGGACGCCTGTAATTATCTGCTTGATAAGGCACTAACAGATTCAGGACAGTTTGGTTACAACGGTACTCCTTCCGGAACGATCGACTGCCTGCAAGGTAACCTGTGCGCAGCGCTGATGGCGCTGGGGTGCGAAAACCCCCGTATGGATATCGCCTTCGAATGGATGGCTCGAACGGTCACCGGTGAAGGCCTATCCCCGAATACCGAAAGGGATTCCCCATTGCGGTATTACGCATATAAATGCGGTCCCGGATTCGCCTGCGGCGCCAATGGTGGCAAGCCTTGTGCCTGGGGGGCAGTGAAAGTAATGTTAGCCTTCTCACGCTATCCAATCGAGCGACGAACGCCTATTATCGAGCGCGCCATCCACCAGGGAGTGGAATTCCTTCTCGGGACTGACCCAGCCAGGGCAGAATATCCGACTCGCACCGGCAGCAAACCCAGCCGTGACTGGTGGAGGTTTGGTTTTCCGGTCTTCTATATAACCGACATTCTTCAGATCACTGAAGCTATGGTAGGTCTTGGATATGGCAAAGACCCGCGACTTACGAACGCCATAGAACTGATCAAGGCAAAGAAGGACGCACAAAGCCGCTGGTTGCTTGAATACAATTACAAAGACAAAACTTGGGTTGATTTTGGACCGAAAAAAATGCCAAATCCCTGGGTGAGTTTGCGAGCTTTGAAAGTGCTGCAAGAGATTTGAGCAGGAATATTTTGGGGATCTTCCCCACTTGGCAATTTAGTCTACAATCCGGTAGATAGGGATGGAGCTTCAATCCAAGGACTATCCAATTCTGGTCATCCTGAAATAGTCCACATACTACCCGGGCTGATAAATATATTACCTTTCTTATTCCAGTATTTGTCAAATTCCTGATAAGAAATTGAATATAAGTGCGATAAACCTTCTTTGAGACTAATCCCAGGGTTAAGGAAGAAAATTTGATTGTTGGTAGTGTCAAAACCGACCACAACCATGTAATGTCCAACGGTGGCATCTTTAATGTCAGAAATTATTTCCTTGGTGGACTGCCAGGAAATAGCCACAATGGGTAATTTATCATCGGTAATTGCGCGTTGGATGTCCCAAAGAGAGGCGTGACTTGTTTGAGCCACTCTGCCATGAACAAAGAGCCTGAGTCCTTTCCTGAACCCGAACCAGGTAGGCATTCCAAACCCATGGATCTTTAGCCATTTGCGTTCGAGCAATGCCTCGACCTGGGCCCCTTGATAATCTGAAGCCTGGGATTTACTATTAAAAAGGTTGGCAGCCATGGATATGGCAAAAGGTCCACAGCCCTGATTGTGGTCAGGTAGCTGCGATTGGAAATAATGGCACAACTCGCTTTCTGATAACCCTCTGAAAAAAGTGGGGACAACGGGTGGGGTAAAACCAGGTGTGGACATACTCCCTTCAAGTCTGCTTTTTCAATTGCGGAGCCAAGCAAGCAGCTTTTAGTTCCTCCGGGTAAATCATCGCTGATACAACCAGTTTAACTGCTTGATCTTCTTTTGCAGTTTTTCGCTTAAATCCCATTCCCCCATCCGCCATTCCCAATTCCCCCCAAGCCGGGACGGGAAATTCATGCGCGCCTTTGTCCCCAATCCCAGAAAGTCCTGCATAGGCGCAACCGAAAACATTGCGACGGATTTCCATGCAGTCCGGATCATGATCCCAAACGAAATGGTCCCCATCCGTCTGGAGGTAAAGGTTGGCGAAATCCTTCTCAATCTCCGGCGCAGACTTATACCAACCTAAAGACGTGTCATTATCGTGGGTTCCGGTGTAAACCACACAATTTTGTAAATAGGAGTGTGGCAGGAAACTATTATCCGGACCTGAGAAGGCAAATTGCAGGATTTTCATACCTGGCAGGTGGAACCTGTCACGCAGTGCAACCACATCCGGTGTGATCACACCCAGGTCTTCGGCCAGGATTGGCAGGCTGCCCAATTGAGCCATAATGGTTTTAAAGAAGTGCGTTCCCGGGCCACGCACCCAGCGACCAACCTCGGCAGTTGGTTTCCCTGCCGGGATCTCCCAATATCCGGCGAAACCCCTGAAATGATCCACGCGCAGGATATCCACAATTTTCAGCGAGGCACATATTCGTTCCAGCCACCACGCGTATCCGCTTGCTTTGTGAACCTTCCATTTATATAACGGATTACCCCACAACTGGCCCGTCGGGGAAAAATAATCCGGTGGTACTCCCGCCACGAAGGTAGGCTTTCCTTTCTTATCCAGATAGAATAGGTCCGGGTTCGCCCAGACGTCTGATGAATCGTATGCAACGAATATGGGAATATCCCCTATGATCTTTATGCCCTTTTTACCAGCATAATCATGTACCGCGTTCCATTGCCGGAAAAAAAGGAATTGAAAGAAAGAAATCCGGGATATCAACATGGAAAGGGAACGACGCGCTTCCCGGATGGCTGCAGGTTCCCGCAAGCGTAAGTCAGCTGGCCACCCGTCCCACGAGCCGCCTCCCTGGGTCTCCTTGATGGCCATAAATAGGGAATAATCATCCAGCCAGCCGGCGTTATCCACTCGAAATGCTTCAAATTCAAAATAGATGGATCCTTGAACAGTAGAGAAACGGTCGAAAGCTTTTTCTAGAAGAGCCGGTTTCCATTGATACAACCGTCCGAAATCGACTTTAGAGTCATCCCAAGCAGGCATATCCGCCAAATCTGCATTAGTCAGTAATCCTTGTTCTAAAAGTAATTCCGGACTGACCAGATATGGGTTTCCCGCAAATGCCGAGAAGCATTGATAGGGCGAATCACCGTACCCGGTCGGCCCAAGTGGTAGAACCTGCCAGAGTTTGCAACCAGAATCGGCCAGCCAATCCAACCAGCGGATTGCAACCGGGCCCAAGTCACCGATCCCATAGGGGCCTGGCAGACTGGTCGGGTGCAGGAGTATGCCTGATGAACGATCAAATTTCATAAGGTTGCCTTTTAGTTTCGATGGTTTCCCCTGATCTTACTACCCGATCGGGATAATCTGGCGCAATAACATCCGTGCCAATCGCCGCCCCTGGTTCCACCACCATTCCATCTAGGATGATGCTGTTCTTTCCAATCACCGAAAGCACCACGTCAGGATTTGCGATGCCTCCACCGATGTGAGCATTCTCACCCACATGAACGTGCTTATCGATTATGGAGCGTTCGATCACTGCTCCGCTCTCAATAATGGTATCGGTCATAATAATGGATTCTCGCACTACCGCACCAGGCCGGACAATCACCCCCGGCGAGAGCACACTGCTTTCCACACGAGCATCCTCCTGGATATAGCATCCGTCCGAGAGCATGCTCGCGTAAATGGATGCATGCACCGGGATCCTAGATGGAGGCCGTTCCTCAGTGCGCGTGTGGATGATCCAACTTCGATCGTAAAGCTTGAGTGGTGGATATGGTGAGAGAAGGTCCATGTGCGCCTGCCAGTAAGAATTGATTGTTCCCACATCCATCCAATAGCCCGTATAAGGGAAGGCAAAGACACGGTTCATACTCTCGATCAGGCGCGGTAAGATATCCTTTCCAAAATCATGTGTGGAATCAGTAACTTGGTGATCTTCCCATAGAACGCGGTCGAGCAGGTCCCGGTTGAAAAGGTACACGCCCATATTGACAAGATCGGAAGACGGGTTTTTGGGTTTTTCCAGGAACGATTTAACGCGATATTTCTTATCCACCTTAAGAATGCCAAAACGATGCGCCTCTTCAATTGGTACGCGCGTACTCGCCAGCGTCAGATCCGCCTGGTTGGCCATGTGGTATTGGATCATCCGGTCGTAATCCATCGTATAGATGTGGTCGCCGGAAAGGATCAGGATAAGGTCAGGAGAATTCTGCTTGATGAAGGAGAAATTTTGTTGGACAGCATCCCCATTGCCTTCAAACCACTCCGCACTCCGTGCGCGCCTTGTAAGGGGTCAGGATCCTTACGCCTCCGGTGAAATCTCGGTTCAAGTCCCAGGGACCACCCGACCCAATGTGTTCAATCAAGGATTGAGGTCGGTACTGCGCCAGCACCATCACATCGAAGATATTTGAATTTACACAATTGGAAAGTGGGAAATCTATGATTCGATATTTCCCAGCAAATGGTACCGCCGGTTTGGTACGCTTTGCGGTCAACACGCTTAATCGAGAACCCTCACCGCCGGCGAGGATAATGGCACGTGTTTTCATACATCACCTTGTAGATAATAACGAATGGTAAACGCCGGCATATTGAGCCGCAAAGCGCGGCCAGGAGAAATCCTCCTGCATGCCATTCTTTTGGAGGATTTCCCAAATGCCGGTATCGGTAAATTCAGATAACGCCCGTTGGAGCGTCTCCACCATTGACGAAACCTCAGCTTTCTCGAACAGGAAACCGGTCCTGCCTTCCTGAACGGTATCCTTCAATCCCCCGGTTGCGCGAACGACCGGCACACAACCAAAGCGCATTGAGATCATCTGCGCCAGTCCACATGGCTCATAACGTGAAGGCATCAATAACATATCTGCACCGCCATAGATCAACCGACTTAATCTCGCATCATAGCGGATGGTTGCCCTTACACGCTCGGGCAGTCTATCCTGGAAAGCCATGGCAGCTTTTTCGAGGATCGGATCGCCTGAACCCAGAATCACAAATTGCCAATTATTATCTTCCAATTGCCGCAATGCCTCGAGGGAGACATCCACGCCTTTTTGAGGATCAATTCGCCCGATCATGGCTAAAAGGGGGATGTGAGGATCTTCAACCAGGTCCAACTGCCTTTGTAGAGCAGCTTTATTGATCGCACGACCTGCCAGTTCTTGTGCGGAAAAATTCGAGGGTAAACTTTGGTCGGTTTTCGGGTCCCAAGCGCTGACATCCAGTCCATTCAAAATTCCGGTGATGGTGTTCGAACACCCTCGTAGCATTGGCTCCAACCCGCAACCAAATTCGGAGGTCAGTATTTCGCTGGGCATAGGTTGGCGACACAGGTACAATCTTATCTGCAGCCCAGAGACCCAACGGCAAAGGCTGTGTGCGAGCCCACAGGGGCAGGACTGTATCGGTGCACGGACCCAAGCCGTATGCTTGTAATATATCCGCGGCTTCCCCGCCCATATATGGCAAGTTGTGCAAAGTCAGCACAGATTTCAGGCGCTCCAAGGCAGGATCATTCTTAAGAGAGCGCAGGGCATAAACTGCCAGGGCAGTATGCCAATCGTTGGCGTGGATAATGTCCGGCTTCCACTCCAAATGGCGGATCAATTCCATGGCAGCCATGGAAAAAAAGGCGAATTTCTCCCGATCAAGCGCCGGATCCTGAGAATACACAAACGGGGAGGATAATATCGGTTCACCGCTAATAAAATAAACCGGCATCCCTGCCTGGTTGCCTTCGAAGACCTGTGCAGGTACATTCCTTCCGTTTCTTAAAATGGAGAATTCTGAAACCGTCCGCAAAGTTGATGGATCCACCCGGATGGAGCGGTGGAAGGGTAAGACAAGGCGGACATCCAGTTTGATACCCTGAGTAACCTGTTCGGACAGTCTGCGTAGCGCCAGGGGAAGCGAACCGGCTACGTCGGCCAGTCCGCCTATTTTCACAAACGGCTCGGCTTCTGCGGCGAGAAATAGGACGTTAATATCAGTAGACATGCACCCTATTTTACATTATTCCCAAAAAAGCAGATAAACGTAACCAAGCTTACCAGATCCCGGACGCAACCGGATCACTTGCGCGGGCATATAATCCGATCGCATCCCGGTGGCAAGCGGTACGGCAAACTCCACATCCATAACACACACGTGGATCCACCAACACCTTTTTATTGGTGGACGAATAGCGCATAGCACCGAACTGACATTGGCGAATGCAGACCTTGCAGCCGTTGCAGGCATCCGGATCCACGCGGGCAACCTGTTCTCCCCGAAATACGTTCTTGAAATAAGCTCGCTCATGGGTAATCCGGTAAGCCATGCAATCCTGGTCACAATTACACAAGCCACCAATATAGGGAGTATTGAACGTCCAGACCGAATGGACCAAACCTTCCTTATCCAACTTGCGCATCGAGGTAAGTGCCTCTTCTGATGACAATATTTCAAGATTGAGCGATTGGTCCAACGAATCACGCAAACGCTGATCCAAGGTCAGGCCATAACAATATCGCGCATTCTGATTCCCGGTCGTCACTCTCCTGCAAACGCAAGGCAGGCGGATCACGCCGGCAACCATTTTGAGGATTTGCTCAACCTCTTCGATGAGGACCACCTGACCAAAATGGCTCTTCTTCTGTACTTTCGTCAGATACCAGTTCATCGGCCGTGCCAATGCGGTATGCGAAAGCACTTCCACCTGGGACATTTCACCTGGAATACGTTGCTCGAAGGTATTGAGGAACCTGGTCATATATTCTCGCCGCCCATCCTGCTCCATCAGATCCTGCGAGTAATTCTCCATCCGCAAAAACCATTTCTTCCCCTCACCGTGCTGCGTGCAAAATTCACACATTTGTGCCTCCTTTGCGGACTGGTATTAGTCTTAGTATATAACACTTATCTTCAGGAAAAGCGTCAATTTATGATGGAAGAATCAATTCGCAAGTTCTGGATGAGATTGCAATTTGAATTCGTGATTTGTATACCGCAGGTAAGTTGCATAAAATATTTTCGATACTCGGTACAACTCTTGAAACGAAGGGATCCACATATACATAATTTTTGACCTTACGAAATCATTAATAATGGTGATTGCATCTACATTATCTCAAAGACGCAAGATTTTTACTAAATTGACAAATGGCAGTATACTTGTCATAAGTAACGCAAAACATTCAACTCCAATCATAACGGGCAAGGATTACTCCCTTCGGAAGTGAGATATGAAGGAAAAGCGCAAGGTTAAACGACGCTTTTTAAAGTATTACATGCGGGTTTACGATGCCATTTCGCGTCATCAGATTGGGAATTTGGTTGATATCACGCCTCGGGGTATCATGATCGTAAGTGAGCATCCACAGCCTGAAGGTCAAACCATTCGCCTGCGATTGGAATTATCACCAGAAGTGTCTGAAAAACCCTATATGGAATTCTCTGCCTTGAGCAAATGGTCTGTACCTGATGTAGTCCCTAATTTGTACAATACCGGTTTTGAGATCCAAGGTCTCTCTTCAGAAGATACAGGGATCATTCACCAGATCGTTGAGGAATTCGGATTTCGCGATAACAAGCCCTTGAAATAACCCTCATATTAGTGTTAATGGGAAAGGAAAAACCTGTTATGAATAAGCCAACTCCTCAAGAACGGCGAAGATTGATACGGCGGAATGTATCGTATTATCTACCGGTAATGGACTGCAAAACGGGAGATGTTATCGGACACATTGTGGACATCAGTCTAGTCGGTTTTATGATGGACTCTAAAGTACCGGTCTCCACGAATATAAAATTCGATCTTCACCTTGATTTCATGGAAGAGATCGCCGGCAGAGCTTTCCTGGATTTTAGCGCGAGCAGCAAATGGTGTCACCAGGACCCCATCCAACCATATTTATACAATGCCGGCTTTGAATTTTTTAACATCCCACTCCAGGACGTAGAAGTGATTAAAAGCATTGCAGAAAAATATGGGGCTGGCTAGAAATTTGGATCGATCCGGTATAACAACAAAAATTGACAAAACATTTCCATTGGTGGAACTACACCGCCATCTGGATGGAAATGTCCGGCTTGAAACCATCATCGATCTTGGCCGAAAATATAACCTTTCGTTGCCCGCTTGGGAGGTGGGAAGTTTGCGACCATATGTCCAGGTGGTCGATCCGCAACCGGGAGTAATGGCATTTATCGCCAAATTCCAATGGTTGGTTGGGGTGATGGTGGATGAGGAGGCAGTTCGACGGATCGCCTACGAGAATGTAGAAGACGCCAAAAAGGACGGGATCGATTACATCGAATTGCGCTTCAGTCCGTGGTTTATGGCCGAAGCACACGCGCTTGATCCAGCTGGTGTGGTCGAAGCTGTGATTGCGGGCATCTCTGAAGGCCAGCGGGATTTTGGAGTAAAGGTTAATTTGATTGGCATTCTGAGCCGAACGTATGGCCCAGATATTGCCGAAAAGGAATTGGATGCACTGCTTAGCCAGCGTGAGCGAATTTGTGCGCTCGATCTGGCTGGAGACGAAGCTCACTTCCCAGCCGAATGGTTCCGCCAGCACTTCCTGCGCGCCAAGCAAGCCAATTGGCATATTACCGTGCACGCTGGTGAAATTGCCGGGCCGGAATCCATCCGAGAAGCTATCCAGGGCTTGGGCGCCGAACGCATCGGCCATGCACTCCGAGCAGTGGAAGAGCCCGCCTTGGTCGAATACATGGCAAAGAAGAAAATTGGCGTGGAATCCTGCATAACCAGCAACGTGCAAACCAGTTGCGTAGCCGATTACCCCAGTCACCCACTGCGGCAGTTCCTGGAAGCGGGTATACAAGCCAGCCTCAACACCGATGACCCCGGAATCAGCGGGATCGATCTGCCATATGAATATAATCAGGCGGCGCCTATGGCCGGTCTGACCTCCGAACAAATCCACCAAGCACAGCACAATGCTCTGGAAACAGCCTTCTTGTCATTAGAGGAGAAACAAACTCTGGTGAACCAGCGGATAAAAAAAGTATAGGCTACATTGGGAACGTAGCCTACACCTTGGTATCTTCGCGAATAGGCCTGCGCCTTCTAAACTAAACCTCCGAGTTATGTCGCAGGAAGTTCATCACTTCATCGATTTTACAGAATGCCAATCCTGTGACTGTATCCGCACCGCCATAATATATGGCTATCCGTCCGGTCGGCTGGTCGTATAAACTGGCGCATGGGAATGCTACATTGGGAACGTCGCCAACGCACTCATAGTATGTTTGTGGGGAAAGCAGGTAAGGCGCACTTCTGTAAATTACTTTCCACGGTTTTTCCAGATCCAGTAAGGCCGCGCCAAAAGAATATACAAAACCGTTGCAGGATGTTAGCACACCGTGATAGAAAAGCAGCCAGCCCTCGGAAGTTTCGATCGGCACCGGGCCGGCTCCCACCTTGGTGCTTTGCCAACCACCTTTGGTGCCCATCACAAACCGGTGTTCACCCCAATGGATCATGTCAGGGCTCATGCTCAAGTAAATATCCCCAAAAGGTGTGTGCCCATTATCACTCGGACGGCTGAACATTAAGTATTTGCCGTTTACTTTGCGGGGAAAAGGAACGCCGTTTCGGTTGTATGGCAGGAGCGCATTCTCCAGGAAGTGAAATTCCTCAAAATCGAAGGTATATCCAATCCCGATCGTGGGACCATGAAAACCATTGCACCACATGATGTAATAGCGGTCTTCGATCCAGCATACGCGCGGGTCATATTTATATTGGGTATACGCACATTCAGGATCGTCGAAGACCCATTGGATAACGTCATCATCCAGTTTCCAATTGATGCCATCATCACTGAAACCACGGTGGACATTCATCTGGCGAGCTTTATCATCACATCGGAATACGCCTGCGAATGCGCCGTTATAAGGCACTACCGCACTGTTGAAAATGCTGTTGGAAGATGGGATAAGATCACGCGGGATGATTGGGTTACGGCTGTAGCGCCATACTACGTTGGAATTTGTGGCGGGGCGTGGCTCCCAGGGTATGTTGGGTAGTGTAGCTGATGGAGAAGACGGTTTCACTTTTTTATCCTCCAAGGAATCGAATAGGGAAATTATACCAGTTGTCAAATTATCCCATTTACGATATTTCTTACAATCTTCTTACTGATGTTGATAAGGAATACGATTAAAATACCCTGTATGAACAGACCAAAAATCCTGATTAACGTCGCAATGAGCGTGGATGGGAAAATAGACACTGTTGCGCGCAAGGGAATGGTGATTTCTTCAGAATCCGATAAAGCCCGAGTCGACCGGTTGCGCGCCGGGATGGATGCCATCTTGGTAGGTGGACAAACCCTGCTGGAAGAGGACCCGAAGCTGACCATAAAGTCGGCTTTGCTCCGTTCCGAACGGAAAGGCAACGGAATGGAAGAAAATCCAGCCAAAATTGGGATTGTCACCCAGGCAAACCTGAAAACGGATGGGGAATTTATGACATCTGGTCCTGCCCGTAGGTTGATATATACCACCCTGCGTACTTCCCAGGCACAGGTCCTGCGGCTGGAAAACGCCGGAGCGCAAGTATTTGTGGTCGGAAGTGAGCTCGTGGATATTGCCGCTGTGATGGAATCACTTTACCAAAAAGGGTTCCAGAAGGTCTTGGTCGAAGGCGGCGGAACGATTATTGCAGAATTTTTCAAGCTTGGTTTGGTTGACGAACTTACCATTTATCTGGCACCGGTGGTATTTGGTGGCGCTACTGCCCCTACCCTGGCAGATGGTCCCGGGTTTATCGATGGACAGCTCCCAATTCTTCGCCTGGAAACTGCCGAAGAATTTGATGAGAATGGCGGTGTTTTCTTGCACTACCTGGTGAAACATCAGGATTAAGCATCTCTTCAATCGGACCTTCGTCAGGTATTACCTGCCTAAATAAATTTAATGCATGATAATAATTTTTCAGCCACCAGCATAGCATATTTATTTCTGCTTAATTTTTTCCCATCGTTTTCACTTGAAATTTATTTTTTATTGGTAAGATAATTCAATTTCCCCAATGTTTTTGAGATGTCTTGATCTCGGGGACTGTTCCTTCAAACCGTTGTTGGCAGGACAAAAAATCCGCGGAACCCGATATCAGCAGCCGCTCATAGTTTCACTACCGGGTCGTATGTAGACCTAGTTCGCTGTCCAACACAAAGGAGTTTTTTATGGGTCTCACCCACATGCAAATTAAGGAATTACTAGATGAGAGCCGCGCCCACGCTTGCGACGGTGTAGGTCCGGAAAATGTCTGTGTAAAAATTGCCGCCGTTGCAGAGCTTCCTTCCCGCTTCGGCCAATTCCAGATCGTTGCTTTTTATAATAACAAGGATGGTAAAGAACACGTAGCCCTTGTACACGGGAACATAACCCACGTCGAGGATGTGCCCGTACGCGTCCATTCGGAGTGTTTGACCGGCGATGTGATGGGGTCGCTTCGCTGCGATTGCCGTGATCAGCTTGAATCCGCTCTGCGAATGATCGGAAAAATGGACAAAGGCATTCTTCTGTATATGCGCCAGGAAGGACGTGGGATTGGATTAATCAATAAAATTCGGGCTTATGGATTGCAGGAGCATGGGTACGATACCGTCGAAGCCAATATTGCTCTCGGGTTCCACGATGATGAACGCGATTATAGCGTGGCTGCACACATGCTCGAAAGCCTTAAGGTCAAATCTATCAAGCTGATCACCAACAACCCGCGGAAGATCGAAGACCTAACTCGGAATGGAATAATCGTCACCGGTCGTATCCCCCATATCATGAAGCCGAACAAATACAATCATTTCTACCTTGAAACGAAGGCCAATAAATCCGGGCATTTGATGGATTATTCCGCCCTTGCCCGTGTTCCCGAACAGGCTGATTTGCCACTGATCAGGGGCATGGATGATGAGCAGATTGAAATGATGAACACGTTTTACAATAGCTGATGAAAATGAAGTAAGTATGTCCCTTATAAATCGTACTGTTGTAATAGCCGGCGCTTCCGGTAAGCTGGGATCTTATCTTGCGGGCAAATTTGCTAATCATGGCACCCGGTTGGCGCTATTGGGCAACAACCCGGAAAATCTTCATACCATTGCCCGCTCTCTGGCACTACCCAATTCCCACATCTTCACGCAAGGGGTTGATCTTCTCGATGCAGAGGCTACCAAAACCAGCTCGCAGGCCATAATTGATAAATTTGGTAGAATTGATATCTTTTTGCACCTTGTAGGTGGTTGGACAGGTGGCAAGAGCCTGGTCGACGCTGATGCGAGTGATCTGGCTTTTATGTTGAACCGACATGTCTGGACCAGCTTCAACGTCATCCAGGCTTTCGTTCCATCCATGATCAAGAACGGCTGGGGACGCATCATTATGATCACATCCCCATTCGCTAGCCGACCGATGGCAAAAGGCGGACCTTACTCAGCCGGAAAAGCCGGACAGGAAGCCCTTATGCTAACCCTTTCTAAGGAATTGAAAGGAACTGGGGTTACCGCCAACCTGCTACAGGCAAAAACCATCGATACTAATCTAGAAAAGGTTTCAGCTCCTACAGTGGATAATGCTACCTGGACCACACTGGATGAGTTGAACTCTGCAATCCTCTATCTGGTTTCAGATGAAGCGGGGGTTGTTAATGGAGCAAAGGTTCCACTTTTCGGTGCGTATAATTTAATATTTTGGATTCCAGGGTTCCACAGTTGCGAATTTCTTTTTTTTCTCCACGCCATTCATCAGGGATGAAATGTGGCCAAAGCTTATCTTTTATCCGCACACTCCAAACTATTTCACCAATAAACCTATCATAGGGGTTTTCCTACCCGTAGGTGCCATCTTGAATGTTATCATTCTGTAATTAAACATCCCTGTGCGCATGGGTTGGCAATGGCTGAATTACAGTACAAATCTGGCAACCCCGCTGCGTGATCAACTTGGATCCATCTGGAAAGTCTGTATTGCGGTCGGAGCGTTTCCTGCAAATCTGGGGTCCTATCCGTTTTCATAAGCGGTTCCATGCGTTGTGAAGCCGACCTGACACCCCTTCTCACTATTCTGGTGGCACGATCCAGCGGTTGGTCGTCCGATCTACTGTGTTCGCGGGTACAGTTGTGAAAATTGCTTCTTGTAGTGGGCATTCTAATAATTATCTCAGTTACGACCGACTTATTGACCGATTTTTAGAATGACAATTGGATCTTCAAGAAGAATAACCCAAAACCAGAAAAATACCGATATTTCCACCAGTTTCATCCAAGGTATAACTAGATAAGCGAATGTTTCAAAGGATAATTCTAAATAATTTCAATTCTGGAGAATAAAAATGACTTTGCAATCGGAAATTTTCGAACAACCTGAGCGTCTTTCAGCCTTACTGGCAAATCAGCGTGGAGCCGTTGAAAAAGTTGCCAAGAGCGTGTACAAACATAATATTCGCTGGGTCTTTCTGGCCGCGCGAGGCACATCTGACAATGCCGGGCGTTATGCCAATTACCTTTGGGGTGCCCACAACCGCCTGCCATTGGCTCTGGCTACGCCTTCCCTGTTCACCTATTACGAACAACCGCCTGATTTACAGGACGCACTCGTCGTCGGCATCTCCCAATCCGGTCAATCTCCCGACATCGTTAGCGTCCTGACCGAGGGACATCGGCAAGGCTGCCTGACTCTGGCAATCACCAACGACCCCGCATCTCCACTTGCCGGGACCGCCGACCTTATCCTGGATATCCAGGCAGGCGTCGAAAAGGCTGTCGCCGCTACAAAAACCTACACCGCCGAATTAATGGCGGTTGCAATGCTCTCGGTTGCCATGTCAGAAATAAAATCCCACTGGAAGGAACTCGGAAAAGTTCCCGGCTGGATTGATAAGGTGCTTAAGCAGGATGCTCCCGTCGCAGGCATGGCAGAGCGTTACCGCTATATGCGCCAATGCGTGGTTCTAGGTCGTGGATTCAATTATTGCACCGCATTTGAATGGGCGTTAAAACTCAAGGAGCTGACTTATGTCGTGGCAGAGCCATATTCTTCGGCGGATTTTCGGCATGGACCCATTGCCATGGTTGAGGGAGGCTTTCCTGTCATGGCTGTGGCTCCCAGTGGCAAGGTTTTTGACACCATGCTGGAAATGCTGGGAAAATTGCGACACGAACACTCCGCCGAATTGGTCGTGATCTCAGACGAAAAACGCGCTTTATCGCTAGCCCAGTCCGCCATTCCACTGCCGATTTCCATCCCGGAATGGCTCACCCCCATCGTCAGTATCATTCCAGCCCAATTATTCGCCGGTCACTTGACGCGCGCCAAGGGGTACGATCCTGAAAAACCTCGCACCATCGGGAAAATCACCGAGACGCATTGACGACCTGGTGAATAGCCGTCACCAAGGAGAGGTCACCGCTGGCATCGTCTTCTAGTGTCCAGAACATAATCCCGCCCGCGCGCTGCATCGCCAGGCGGGTTTTTCTTTGGATGGTGGGGATTCCATTGTAGTTGATCTGTACACCACCATAGTTGGTCGCGTCAAGTTGAGCAGCTGCCGGGTCGTTCTTGACGATCTGGGAATATGTCACTTCGGTCGGACGCGCATAAAACGGCACACCGAGGTTCACTTTTTCCGGCACCAGCCCACGCTCAAGCCAGTAATCCAGGGCAGACAGGGCGTAATTGAATGAAGAATGTTCTGCGCCGGAGTTGTCGTATGCCATAATGTTAAATATAGTCCATCATCGGAAAAGCCTGATCGGGAATACCCGCAGCGTGATCCCCTAGCGCCACAACCGCAGCCGTCAGGAGTTTGTCTTTTGGCAAGGCGTTGCGGAGTTCCATAATTAAAGCCAAAAAATTCAGGGAGGATTGTCCGGGATCAGGGTATTCCCAGTCTATATCGGCACCATCGAACTGGTAATGGTCGACAATATTGACAAGATCCTGGACGAAAGTTGTCCGATTGGATGGGCTCGCCGCCAATGCTTCGAACTCCGTATCCAATCCCCAACCTCCGACGGAAACCAGAACCTTGACATTGTGTTGGTGCGCCAGGTCGATTAGGTTACCCAGCATCCAGGTATTCAGCAGATCGCGAAAGCTGCCATCCACGTTCGGAAGCAGGAAGGCATAATTTATGTGTGTCAATTCATCAAATGGGATCGTGGTTGGAACAATCGCATCAGTCACGTATGCCACCACCCGAAACTCGGATGGTTCGGATAATGGATGTGAGACTGGGATTGGGGAGGTCGTGTTTGGGCATTAGGTTACATCCACCTAGCAGGAAAATCAGATGTGATTAGAGAGACAAGCCTGATGAATTTCAATTTGGACATTATTATCACTCAAGGCGCCACAATTTACACGTGTTGAACTGAGAAAAAAATGTGTTGGGCAGAAATAACCTGCCCAACACCGCGATTCTCCTCCTCAATCACAAGTTGCGTAAATAAATCCTACTTCTCCACACCGGTGATGACGATACCCTGGACGAAGAAACGCTGCGCCAAGACAAAGATCAATAGGGGGAGAGCCAAAGTCATTAAGGCGCCTGCCTGGATGTACTGGGGATCGCTTCCATACATATAGTTAAAGCGGGCCAAGGCAACTGAGATCGGCTGCATCTCCTGGTGCGATGCCAGATAGATCAGGGGGTTGAAGTAATCGTTCCAGGCATACACTACATGGAAGATCGTGACGGCTACCAACGCTGCGTAGGACTGTGGGATGATAACCGACATTAACACACGGAATGGGCCTGCGCCATCGATCATGGCTGCCTCGTCCAATTCCCGCGGAAGGGTCATAAAGAACTGGCGCAACAGGAAAGTATCATATGCATTCGCAAAGAAAGCCGGTACGATCAGTGGCAACCAGGTACCTACCCACCCGATTTTATAGAAAAATGTAAATGTCGGGATGACCGTTACCGTTCCAGGCAGGAAGATCGTTGAGATAAGCACGACGAACCAAAAATCCCGTCCGGGGAAGCGGAAGCGACTGAATCCAAATGCCACCAAGGTGCAGGAAAGCAATACACCAATCGTGGTCGAGAAGGCGTAGAAAAAGGTGTTCCAGAACAGGCGAGGGAAATCTGCTTGCTTCCATGTGTATGGATAATTGCTCCAGGTCGGTGACCAGACCCAAGGTCGTGGTAACGCCTTATAATAGCCGCCGTTTCCGTCCGGTCCGGTCCAGAGGATCGGATCGGCCGAGGGATTTGCAGGATCCATAAAAACTGCGTATTGTTGGAAACCAACTACTACCCCTAAATTCTTCTTCGTTCCATCTGCCAAGGGTACCGTGTACAAATCCAAGGCCTTGCCCTTGTAATCTTGCAGGTTCACGGAAACGTCATTAATTTTTCCGCCAATATTAGTCTGGAAGGAATACGTGCCGGTATTTTCTCCATTGTAAGTGAAACTTGGGATGGCCGCCGGCCATATCGGTGAATTAAGAGCGGTCATTTGAAGGTGTGTCTTTAAAGAAGTAAATATCATGTAAAGGAACGGGGTCAGGAAAATCGCCAAACAAGCCGCGGCAAAAGCGGTTACAAATGTGTAGTTAACATTCTTCCGGAACCTGGATTTTCGGAATCTGGTTGCAGCATTCATTGTTGTGCCTCTTCTTTACGGATTGTCACTGGCATAATAAACCCAATATCGGGCGGTGGAGAACATGACAACAGTAGTGATTAATATCACGATAAACAAAACCCAGGCCAGTGTCGAGCCATAGGACATATTCTGGTTTACAAAGAACGTTTTATACAAGTAAAGGTTATAAAACATTGATGCACCAGCCGGAGCTCCCGTACCCTGGTTAAGCACCAGCGGGACCAGGAAATACTGAAACAGGCCAACAACGCTTAATATCAAATTATAGAAGATCACCGGAGAGATCATCGGGAAGGTCACATTCCAGAAGGTTGCCCAAGGCCCAGCACCATCTACCTTGCTGGCATCGTATAGATCCGTTGGAACTCCCTGGATTCCCGCTAACATTGTCAGCATCGCATTTCCGATCCCCCAAATACCCATGAGTACGTATGCGGGATAAACCCAATTCGGGTCATTCACCCACCCTGGAAGGGAAGCATGCGGTACTCCCAAACCTGCCAGAGCCTTATTGATCCATCCGCTTGCTGGATTGAGCATGCCACCCCACAGAAAGATGGTGGCAACAAACGGAATGATGTAGGGCATGTAAAACATTGAACGGAAGAAGTTTTGACCCTTCAACCATTTGCTATTCATAAGGAGTGCTATTCCCAGCGGCAAAAAGATGCCAACAGGCAAAGCAATGATTCCAAATCGGAAGGTTATCCATAAGCTACCCAGCGGAGCTTTAGTCGCCCAAACTGCGTTATCCTTGAACAGGGTAACGTAATTTGCCAGGCCAACCCACTTTGGAGTAGTCAGGACGCCCGTGGTGATCTTCATATCGATAAAAGTAAAGAATAAGGTCGCGATCATTGGCAGGAATGTGAAGGCGACAAATCCTATGAACCATGGCACCAGGAACAACATTCCGGTCCTGTATTCGCGCCGGGCTATTGGCGACATTTTCTTTGCACTCCCAAAGGATGGTAACTTCGGGAGGTGGGTGAGATTCTCCATCTAGCACTCCTTGGAACAGAATAGGCGGGCCAGCTTTGGCTGGCCCGCCTGTATTACAAAGTGTTACTTATTGAAGATAGTGGTGAGATCGGATTGGAAAGTCGCAACTGCGCTATCCACGTCAAGACCGCTCGTGGATCCAATCAAGCCTGCGAAGGTCGTGCCACGCGCCCAGGCTTCGTTGATATTGGGCATAAACGCTTCAGCAGCTTGGAACATCCGCGTAGTTCAGGCCAGCTACCAGGGTATCCCAATTCTGAACGAACGGGAAGTTAGCCTTCTGGGAAGTGAGCCATGGGCCACGCAAGGAGGTTTGGCTGGGGACAGCGCCATAAGCAGGGGGCGTGTCGGGGGTACCCACAACCAGCTTATTGATGCCGGTATCAATGAGGTACGCCAAAACGGTGAAGGCTTCTGCCGGGTGCTTGGTGCCTTTCCAAATGCGGAAGGTATCAGCATCAACACGGCCAGCAACTTTGCCGTCCAAACCGATCGGCATCGTGCCGAATTCGAAGGTGCCGCCAGCTTTGGTCAGATCGCCCAAGCAGCAGAGCATCCAGGACGGATTGTCGATCATGCCGACTTTACCAGAAGCAAAGACGTTGCCGTTGTCGAAATCAGCGCCGGCGGAAACAGCGTCATTCGGGATATAGGGCTCGGCGCCCCACATGCCATCATAGACCCATTTCCAAGCGGTTTTCCAGGCGTCGGGGATCGCAGCAGCATAATTGCCGGCGGTTCCACCGGGGGCCAGATATTGGCCGCCATTGGTCATGATAGGTCCGCCCAATAGGAGGGCTGGCTTTCCCAGGCGAAAGAGAAACCGTACTGCACGACTTGGGTCGCGTCAAAACCGGCTTCGCCGGAGTGCTTGCCATTGGCGTCGATCGTGAGCAGCTTCGCAACTGCGGTCAGATTGTCCCAGGTCCAGTCAACCATTGAGCCATCGGGCATCTTGTACTGATCGCCGTAATTAACCGGCAGGGGATTCAGTCCGGCTTCGGTGAAGAGGGCAGGATTGTAGAAGAGGGCGGAAGGATAGACCGCGAAGGGCAGACCAACGGTACCTTGATCGGTCTGGTACATCTTGGTCAGAGCGGGCTCAAACTTGGAGGTGTCGTAGTTGGTGGCAGCGAGATAAGGAGCAATGTCCAACCACTGGCCGCCAAAGGCATTCGAACCAATCCAACCAACCGGGCCGACAATGTCAGGGCCTGCGCCAGCCGCAATTTCGGTCGAAATGGTGTCGCGAGCGGATGCATTCGGGATAACTTCGTCAACAAGATAGATCTTATCCTGGCTCTTGTTGAAATCGTCCACCACGGAGTTCTCGATCGGCACCTGCGCAGGATCTGCGCCGGTCCCAATACCAATGCTCCAGCGGATGAGTACTTTGCCAGCAGGGGCTGCAGCAGTTGCAGGGGCGGCAGTCGCGGGGGCGGCAGTCGTTGGCAGCAGTGCCGCAGGCCGACAAGATCATGGTAGCTGCGATAAGGACGGCTACCAGAACGTACAGTTGCTTTTTCATTATATTTCTTCTCCTCAGATGATTTTAGTAGAAGGTTTGGATAGGATTGAGCAATTCAACTTGATTTTTGTTTACTTATTCCAGTGCATCACCTCCTTCCAACAAAGAAAATTATAACCTAAACTAACTCATTATATTAATCTCTCGTTAATCTGGCAAGGTTTCTATGAGAGACCCACCAGCGTCACGAAAAACACCCGCAGGAACGGCGGATTACCAACTTTGTGGGTAGTACACGCGTATAATCAGCTTCCCGGCCGTCCAATAACTTTAGCATTTGCAGACCTGCCTCCCGCCCGACCTCTTCTGTGGGTGCGTGGATGGTCGTAAGCGGCGGTACGAGCAAGCCAGCGTAGCGTTGATCGTCAAAACCAACCACAGCCACGTCTTCCGGGATCTTTAAACCAGCGCTCTGCAGCGCACTGATAACGCTCACCGCCAAGTCATCATCTCCGGCAAAGACTGCATCAAACAGGGGCGGATTATTGCAAAGGAAATCTTCCATTGCTTGGCGGGCAGCCTTGCGGTCATAATTTCCGCCGATAATCAAATTTGGATTGAAAGGGATCGAATAGGCCTTCAAGGCAGCCCGGTAAGCGAGTTCGCGAAAATGTACATCTTCCTGGTATCCAGGGGAACGTACGAAGACGATGTGCATTCTCCCATGAACCTTTATCAGGTGTTCGACCAGTTTAAATGATGATTTATTGTTTTCAACATTAACACTTGGGATTGGCAGGGATGCCGGGGCAGAACGATGCACCAGAACGATTGGGAAATGAGCGTGATACCATTCGCTCAATCGTTCTTCGCTAAGTGTATTAGAAAATACCACTACGCCATCTGCATTGTGAGGTCCGATCGGCGGAGTCAATTTGCTCATTTCAGCTGGGTAGGTGGAAATCAACAAATTACATCCGTGTTCTTTTAACGCTTCTTCAAGACCTGATACCAGGGGTCCAAAGAATCCGTAATCGACGGTGAATGAGAGCAGACCAACGGTTCCAGTCTTCCTGGTAGCCAGGTTCCGTGCAGCCATGAGTGGCGAATAATTCAATTCATCCATAACCTGTTGGATGCGGGTGGAAATTTCATTTGATACGCAAGTATTATGGTTAATATAACGACTTACAGTCGCCACTGATACTCCTGCCTGCTGGGCGACTTCACGGATGGTTATGGAATGAGACCGTTTGGTCATTTAATCCATTTTCAGCACGTTGGGATGTTAACCGGTTACAGTAACCGGTTACATTATTGCACGTGGAAAATGAAAAGTCAAGCATTTTAACCTTAAAATTATCCTGAGTTGCGCAGATTTATTTCGTAATTGTATATAAACTAACCGATTGTGCCGGCAGGTCTAGCATTCCATCTCCCCTTAAGGCTTGCGCCCCAAGGTTTTCGGCTGCGTGTGCCGCGTCGAACAACCACACTTCTGCTCTGGCAGCCTTAAAACCATGAATTTGCAACGGCACATGTTGTTGTGAATCGGACATATTGACGATCAGAACTGTCAAAGTCCCGTCATTCCGCTTTGCCGAATACACAGAGACTCCTGCAACACCGGAAGCTGCATACACCCTTTCAGTTCCAAAAAGGGAATACAACTGGTAGTCATAATATTCCGGTCGGACACCACCAATAGAAAGTAGCCCCCAGCCTCCATTTTGTCCGCTGGCGGTAGTGAAATCCCACTGGTTGACCATAAAGACATTCTCATCAACCATCTGCCCCAACACATCTGCCCACCAGATCGCATGAAAAAGCGAATCCGGCGTGGTCAGCCCCTGCACTGCCGGATTATAGTATCCACTGGCTTCGGTCACTCCGATTCGCAAGTCCTTACCTGTGGTCTCCTGGATGAGCTGGTGTAAATACTGCACCGTACGTGTCCATTCCGGCAAATCCTGGCGCATTTCATCCGCGGTGGCATTATTAGCTGTTCGGGCGATCGGGAATGGATACCGGTGATATGTAACAATATCCACCAGGTCACTGTTTGCCTTCAGGAATTCCGTCATCCAATCCCGTCCAGCAGTATCTTTGGGGTTGGTACTAAAATTAGATGTATAAGAGCCGGATAATTCCGGCCCAAGTAACTGGATGGTGGGGTCGACCGCTTTCATTGCCAGTGCAATTGCCTGCCATTCCTGATTGAACTGAATCGTATCGTAATCAACGTTTGGCCGATTCTCGTAAAGATCCGGTTCGTTGCCGATGCTCCAATAACGGACCTTATATCCCATCTCGATATTGGCATAATGAACCAGTTGCGCAGCCGCCTGTGGGGTCCCATTCAACAGGCGAACACTAATAGTCGGAATAGAATGCATCTTATTTAGGAGATCCATAAATAAATCGAGCTGGTATTTTTGCAAATCATTCTGGTCCCCCCATTCACCCCCAGGGAAGCGCAATACAGTGACGTGTGAATTTAATGCATCTCCCATTTTTCCTGCCGGAACCGCAGTCCAGGGACCGTAGTTCGAACCAAAAATATATGGGCTGATCGGGCCTTCATCGATATCAGGGTCGACATATAAAACGTTGGGGATTGGTGTGAGTTCCTGGGACGAAGTTGGTTTGGGGATCGAGGTCTCAGAGTTGCCCACCACGGAGGCAGCGCAAGCTGGCAATAAAATCACTAGCATGGTTACTCGTAAAACTTGTTTAATCATCACCCGCTCCTCGCAATAATCCAACCTGGATAGGTAAAATCAATGTAAATATTGCCTGCCAATGCTATTTGTTAATTGCAAATAGCGTAATCGATTGTGCCGGTAAAACAAGATTGCCGTCTCCTGGGAATAGCTGTTTCCCCAGATCCTCTGCATCGTGATCCTTGTCGAAAAACCAGACCTCCGCACTGGATGGGGAAAGCCCATTTATCTGCAACGGTACACGCTGCTCACTATCAGAAAGGTTGATGACCATGATCGTCAGGGTACCGTCGGGACGTTTAGCCGCATATATGCTAACATCCGGAGTACCGGAAGAAGCATATACCTGTTCATTTCCAAAATGGGAATACATCTGAAATACGTAATAGGTTGGTCTGAGTTCACTGTTGAAAATCAATCCGAGACCGCCAGTTCGATTTGCCAAGAGGAATTGGTTGACCATGAACACATTCTGACGGACCATTTGTCCCAGCACATCTGCATACCAGATGGCATTATAGAAAGAATCAGGGGATGCCACCCCGTCCAAGACCGTAGTTGGATTCGAGTTGACCTCAGTTAAGGCGATCGGGAGATCGCGTCCGGTTGTCGTCTTGATCAGATCACGCAGATATGTCACCATTCCAGTCCATTCCTGTGTGTTATTACGTAGATCATCCACGCTGAAAGCTTTTCCGGTGGCACTATATAGCGGATATCGGTGGACGGTTACAATATCCACCAAATCTCCATTCGCCTTCAAAAACTCGGTCATCCAATCCCGTCCGGAAGAATCCTTCAATGTCGATGCCAGGTCTGTGCCCCATTGGTGTAATTCAGGTCCCATCAATTTGATGGTCGGATCGACTACCTTCATCGCCATGGCAATCGCTCGCCAATCCTGGTTGAAACGCACTGTATCGTAGGTTTGTTTCGTCAACGCTTCATAAAGAGTGGGTTCATTGCCGATGCTCCAGTATTCGATCTTGTAACCCATTTCGATATTCGCATAATGTACAAGGGCGGCTGCTGCTTCGGGAGTACCGTCCAATAATCGCACGCTGATGGTTGGAATGGCACCCATTTGCTTGCAGAATGCCACGAAAGAATCTAGTTGGTATGTTTGAATATCGTTTTCATCCCCCCAGGCTCCGCCCGGCCACCGCAATACGGTAATATGAGAATCTAAGGCAGCCGGAAGCATATTTACCGGTACAGCCGTCCACGGACCATAGTTTGAGCCATAGATGTACGGACTGATTGGACCAAGATCAAGAGCAGGATCTACGACAAGTGTATATGGCACTGACGTCGGAGTATCCTTGGGTGGTGTTGGAGATTTCCCTACCCCACAACTAACTGTCAGGAGCAGCAGAATTGTGATAGAAACGATCGTTCGTTTCATAATATTCTCCCTCTAGGAAATTACTGCAGATGTGGAATCTTTCGCACAAGCACAAATCTGAATATAACGTTAACCTCTCCAGAATTGGAATTGGCTCAACCCTTGTAGCGCCAATTGCATGGGGATTTGCATTTGGCTTGCAATCCAGCCAACCATGTTCCAGAAAATGGAGTTTACGAAAGGCACATACCACAACAGGAAAAAGACCCCCAACATGATGATATTGCTGGCTTGATTGATCCTGGCTCGCAGATCCCTATCTAGATACGGCGCAAGAATCCCATAACCGTCAAAGGGGGGCACAGGGATCAGGTTTAAGACCACCGCCATTACTTGCAACAACGCCAGGAATCCCAACGCAGGTAGGATTCCTCCTCCCGAAACAGAAGTGAAGTGCAAAATAATGGAAAGGATCACTGCCAAAACAAGGTTGGCTGCCGGTCCGGCTAATGAGACGGCGCTTTCCCATCTCCGGCTGCGTAATCGCCAGGTTTCTATATAAACCGCCCCACCCGGCAGACCAATCCCACCCAACAGTAAGAAAACCAAAGGAAGAAGGATGGAATAAACCGGATGAGTATATTTCAAAGGGTTAAAGGTCAGGTAACCTTTCTCACGTACACTGGTATCCCCGCCATAATACGCCACCAGTGCATGTGAGAATTCGTGCAAGCACAATGAGAAGATCCATCCACCGATTACGACCAGGAATGTTATTACGGTTGCCATGATTTACCTTTCATACCCATTTGGATGAACGCGATGCCAGTTCCACGCGCTGGTGACGATATCGATTAAATTAGGATACTTAGGAACCCAGCCAAGTTCGCGCCGGATCTTTTCAGAGGAAGCCACAAGTCTCGGCGCATCTCCTGGGCGACGTTCCACTTCCATAGCAGGGATTGAGTGTCCGGTTACCTTCCTGGCAGCTTCAATCACTTCCCTGACCGAATACCCATATCCATTCCCCAGGTTATAAACCAGATGGTCTTGGTCTCCCAATGCTTCCAATGCCAATAGGTGTGCTGAGACTAGGTCGGAAATATGAATGTAATCCCGAATACATGTACCGTCCGGGGTGGGATAGTCTGTTCCATATATTTTTACACTCTCCAATTGCCCAAGTGCTACCTTCAAAACCAGAGGGATGAGATGCGACTCGGGTTGGTGCGCTTCCCCTCTCTCCGGCATGGCGCCACAGGCGTTGAAATAGCGTAATGCCGCGAATTTTAGACCATGGATGTTTCGGTACCATTCGAGCGACTGTTCGATTACCAGCTTGGTGAATCCATAAGTATTCGCCGGATTGATGGTGGAATTTTCATCCAACGGAGCGTCGTTGGAAGCAAAGATGGCAGCTGAGGACGATAATACAAATCGCTCAATTCCAGCGCTTTGGGCGCATTCGATCAATAGAAGTGAATTTGCCAGGTTGTTTTTGAGAAATTTTCCAGGATCGCGCATGCTCTCACCAGCTTCAATAAAGGCTGCAAAGTGCATGACCGCTGTGAATTTTTTACCACCAAGAGCCTTCATTAGGGTGGTTTCATCGTTCAGATCTGCCTGGATAAAGTCTGCCCCGTACGGAACAGCTGCCCGATGACCGGTGACAAGTGAATCGTAGATGGTTACGGAATGCCCGGCTTCCAGGAGTGCCTGTGCCGTAGCCGAGCCGATATAGCCGGCCCCTCCCGTCACGAATATATTCATAATTCCTCCAAAAAAATGGTGGTAACCAAGCAAAATTATATCGTACTCTCCTGCTGTCAATGCAAAGTAGAAATGTCCCCTATTCTGCAAAGTAGAGATGTCCCCTGTGGGAAGGGGTGAAGGAAAGACATGGTACACTCTTGGCACTCATGCGGAGGATAGGGCAACGCTGGAGAGCGACCTGAGCGCCGACATGAGTCCAAAAACAGGGCAGAAGCCAGCACGGTTCTGCCTTTTTGGTTTCGCCCTGTTTTCTGGCGGAAAGCGATAAACTCACCCGCCGGTCGATCTCAGTCTGTGGCATGGGAAGAGGACTCCTGAAAAGGTTTGTCGTTGAGAGGCAAGCCATAGCGACGCCAGGGGTGATCCTGAGCCGGTGGTTTGGGGGTTGCCAAGTGATGATCGAGGGTCTTGGTATCGACGATCTCGGCCTGACGGGCAGGCTTATGGAAGATGGTGTACGCTAAGGGTTGGTTTTTGTAGAGGATAGTAACTTCTCCTTTGGCATTCTCGCAAACCGTGACTTTGGCATTGCGCAGAGTGTAATCTGGGCGGTCGGATTGGATCTGGTAGATGACACAGTTGGATTGGACGGTCAGGTTCTTGGAGAGCGTGCCGGTTTTTTGATGGGTCAGGATGAGGTCCAGGTTTTCGGTCATGAGCAAAGGGCGGTGAGCATCATGACTGCTGCGGGGTGGAACCGCAAAACGGCGGTTGAAGTCTTCTCGGAACTCAGGCAGATAGGCATTGCCAGCCGGCATGTCGGAGATGCCACGTAAGCGTAATTCCTTCACCAGCCGGTCTTGCAAGGTCTGGTTGGCACGCTCCACCCGGCCTTTGGCCTGGGGCGTATTGGCGCAGATGATCTCGATCTCCAGATCTTGCATGGCCCGCCCAAACTGGGTCAATCCACTCGTCCGGCCAGTGGTACGCTCCTGGTTGACCCGAAAGATGCCATGTTTGTCACTGTAGAAGGCCACCGGCTTGCCATAGCGCTCAAAATAGTGCTGTGAAGCTTCACAGTAGGCAAAGAAGGTCTCATCCGGGACAAACCATAACTCCAGCAACTGCCCGCTGGCATCATCGATATACACCAGCAGGGTACACCTGGGTCCACGCTCTTCGAACCAGGCGTGATCTGATCCATCGATCTGTACCAATTCTCCCTGGCAGGCGCGCCGTTCGCGCATTTGATGCGCATTAGGTCGCTTGGCCCGCTTCGGCTTCCACAGCCCTTCTGCCATCATCAGCTTCCGCACACTCTCCCGCGAAAGCTTGACCCCATGGATTTCACTCAGCTTTTCGTGCGCCAGGGTCGGCCCAAAATCCTCATACCGTTCCTTCAGCAAGTCCAGTGCTCGCTGCAGCTCGGCTTCGTCCAGCCTGTGATTGCTCGGCTTGCCGCGTCTGCCACTGATCAGCCCTTTGGCGCCTTTGCCCTTATATGCCCGATATAGCCGCTTGACCTGCCGCACGCTCAACTTCAGCATCCTGGCTGCCTCTTTTTGCGTCAAACGCTTCTCTTTGATCCGTTGCATTGCTTCCAATCGCGTGATTTCTTGTTTGCTCATTGTCAGTAGTTCGTCCATTTTTCTGTCCCTTCGAAGGGGACATTTTAACTTTGCAGAAAGGGGACTCTACTACTTTGCGCTAACAGTCGTACTCTCCTGCTTGACGCGCAAGCCCAATTCGCATTATACTCACCCCTCACCGGGGTGTAGCGCAGTTGGCTAGCGCACCGCGTTTGGGACGCGGGGGTCGGCGGTTCGAATCCGCCCACCCCGACTTACCGCCGAGACCGATATTGGTCTCGGCGGTGTTTGCTTGCTTACACAGGTTTTCCTGCAATATAAGGACAATATGAAAGAATATTCCATTATCTTAGATTCATGAAGTATGCGTTTGTCAGCAGCGAAGCGGACTGCTCCAAGTATTTCAGGAGCCTGTATCCTATGCTACAATAAAGAAGAAAGGAAACCCAAATGGCACGCAAAATAAATGACGGAGTCATAGAGGCAGTCCGATATAACCCTGACGGCAAAATCAGCGTGGTTCGTACCTATCTTCGCCACGGCGTAGTCTGGTCGGATCATATTATTCTCGCTCGTACAGATCTGGTTGACAAAATTAATCAAGGGAAGCATTTTGTGATAGGTGCTCGGAAAAAGCATCTTGGCAGCGTTTTCGATACCGGAGCGTCAATACAACTGATAAATGGGCACATTATTACAGTCGGACAGGCAGCCGCGCGTGATCTGCTGGCAGGTTTATCGGTATTTTAATGTCACCTGCGAGGCGCTAATGGAGGGTTACCATGAAAATCATTGACCAGACCCCATATAAAGAAATCGGTGAATTGAGTTGGTTCGATCGCGCTAAGGCAGTCATACAATTCGGTCCTGGTTGGATTAAGGAAATTGAAGCGCAGGAAGCCGTCATCCTTGTACTTGATAAATTCCTTGATAAAAAATACACCCTGATGAGAAATATCACTCCATCAGGTCTTGGCACAGCCATCCCATTCATCCTGATCGGTCCGACAGGCGTTTATGTAATGACAGTAACTCACCTTACCGGAACTTTAAGCGCCAGGGGTGATCAATGGAGATCGATTTCAGGAGAAACTTTCCGGATTGAAAAACCCAATCTACTCACCCGAACCGACAAGATGGCTCGAGTTGTTCAGGTTTTCCTTCAGCGTCAGGGGTATACCCCTACCCAATTCACTGTTGAACCAATCCTGATCTGTTCAAATCCAACTACCCACGTAGATACGGTCAGGCCGATCATACGCGTGATCATGCGGGACTCGCTGGAGCGATTTGCCACGTCAATCGCGCAGGCACAGGCTGTTTTGAGCTCTGAATCGGTTTTTGACATCGAGAACCGCATTTTGAACCCACCTGTGACTCCTCCAGATACTATTTTAGAGGCAGCTGAACCTGGTATGGAGAATGTAGATGCTGCCGACGAAATCTCTGGATCGAACACGACATTATTTTCTGGTTCAATGAACCCGGCCAATTCAACTTTTCCAAGTATAAATTCGGAAGGAGAAGCTTCCTCTCCTAATTATGCTAAACCAGAATTTGACCCTGCGCCTGCATTTTTGACGTACGATCCTGATAATTCAACTGGTTTTCAGGATGATACTATACAGTCCGATTCGAATTACCAGATCGAACAAGCTCAGGAGACAGAACCTCAGGAGGACCAACCGGTACGACGCCGCTTGAGGATTACGAGAAAGCAAGGGATTTTCCTGATCGTGTTATTTGTTGTTTGGATTTTCATAATGGCTATTTTTGCCTTCCTGATCATCCGGGATTTTATTCCGTAGTTTTCCCTGCTCATCCGGGGTTTTATTCCACAGATATTCCCTGCCAAATAGATCCAGAACCTTGATCCCACCATTCCTCTCTCTTATCATCCCGGCTCATAATGAGGAAACTCGCCTGCCGATTGCTCTGGAGCGTGTCTTTGCGTTCCTGGAGAAGCAATCATACCCTTCGGAGGTGGTAGTTGTTGAGAACGGCAGCACCGACCGCACATTGGAAGTAGTTGGTGATTTATCACAGACCTTTCCCACTTTGCGTGTCTTGCATGAGGAATCCGCCGGAAAAGGATGGGCAGTCCGGCGTGGAATGCTGGAAACAACCGGTGAATATCGTTTTATTGCCGACGCAGATTTCTCAATGCCGGTCGAGCAAATCGAGCGTTTCATACCACCCGCGTGTGATTGCGATATCGCAATTGCCAGTCGAGAAGCTTCCGGTGCCAGACGTTATGGCGAACCGGGATTTCGTCACCTGACTGGTCGTATCTTTAATTTCGCGATCCGCACGCTCGTCTTGCCCGGTTTGCAGGACACTCAATGCGGTTTCAAGTGTTTCCGAGGCCGCATAGCTGAAGATATTTTCCCCGATCAGTCGCTCACAGGCTGGTCCTTTGATGTGGAGCTGTTGGCGATCGCCCGGCGACGTGGCTATTCGATTGTCGAGATTGGTATCCCCTGGCACTACAATTCTGGCAGTAAAATCAACGTCTTGCACGATTCGGTTCGCATGTTTCTCGATCTACTGACAATCCGTCGTAATTTACATCGTGGCGTTTACAATTCCCATGCGTAAGGATCGGAACTCATTGCATCCATCATCTATCTAGTTTGGTGCATTACTAGGCAAGGCGTTACAATCTTTTTATGAAGACAATATTCCCCACGCTTGATCACGAACAGGTGCTTTGGAATGCCGGTTATGTTCATATTGCCGGTATCGATGAGGCTGGCCGGGGTGCTTGGGCGGGGCCGGTCTGCGCAGGCGCAGTCATCCTTACAACCAATCTTTCCCAGCTTCAAAGCCTGCATAAGGTGCGCGATTCCAAGTTGATGACGCCTGCCAGTCGAGAATACTGGGCGCCTCGTATCCAGGCTGCTGCAATAGCTTGGGGTGTCGGATTTGCATCATCTGAGGAGATCGATTCGATTGGCATCCTCCGGGCCACAAAATTGGCAGCCTCACGCGCCTTGGCAGCGTTTTCAGCCACCCTTCCGGATTACCTTCTCACCGATTACCTTATCTTTCCAAATATCGAACTACCCCAGACCGCACTCGTCAAAGGCGACCAGCTATCGCTAAGCATTGCAGCAGCTTCCGTCCTTGCGAAGACCTCCCGGGATGCCTGCATGCGAGAGTATGAAATTGTCTATCCCGGTTATGGGTTTGCCCGCCACAAGGGCTATGGGACATACCTTCACAGGCTGGCTCTTCAGAATAATGGACTATGCGAAATTCACCGTAAATCGTTTTCCATTTCATAAGACATCAAATCCAAGATAGCCTACCGTTCCACCTGCTACTCCTTGGCAGGTGTCCCTGCGTACATCATGATAAAATAACTCTCATGCAATCATCCCTCGAAAAACTTCGTAAACTATTCCGGCTCGAGCATGAAAACGGCTACTCCAATACAGCCGTCATCGGAGGGCTTGCCAATATTCTCAGCTACTGGGAAGGCGAAGCCCGCAACACAAATATCCCCGAAGAAACTGTCCAGGCGGTTGCCAGCACGTTAATGTCCTATGCCGGACGTTCACCCGAAGATCGTTCCGAATCACTTAAGGCGCTTTGGAAATCGATCCTGACAGCTAATCCTGAAGAGACTTCACCGCGGATACAACTTCAGGTTCAACCCTCCAAGCCGGTCGCTGCAAATTCCTCTCCCAAACCGACTCCATCGAATCCGAACCCAACATCGGTTCCCATCGAAACCTCAGTGGCTTTTCAAGAGCAGGAGCCGCCTAATTCGCAATCACCCAAGGAACATCCTGAACATCCCTCCCAGGCACCGGTTAATCTGAACCCCGCAATTCCTGTTCCGCAGACATCCCATCTCCCACGCCATCTTCCTGGACGGGCCGACTCACGTCCTGGTGCCAATACCAGCAAGCGTCCCATTGCGCTGAACGCCTCCTTGACCGTTCTCGCAGGGGTCGGGCCGCGCCATGCCAGCATGCTCACCCGCCTGGGTCTGAACACCCTCGGAGATATGCTATACAATTTTCCACGTCGCTACGACGATTACAGCCAACTCAAACCAATTCGGGATTTGTTCTATGGACAGGATGTAACCGTCATTGGTGAGGTCACTCTGGTGAATACCCGTCCATTGAGGGGCGGGAAAATGACCATCATTGAAGTGGTTATAAACGATGGCACAGGTGGCTTGCGACTGACCTGGTTCAACCAACCCTGGCTAGCCAACCGTCTTAAGGTGGGTGACGCCATTTCCGTCTCAGGCAGGGTCGAACAGTATCTGGGCCGGCTGGTTATGAACAGCCCCGATTGGGAACCGGTTGAAGCAGAAAATCTGAGCACCAACCGTATTGTGCCGGTCTACCCGCTCACAGCAAATGTAACTCAGAAATGGCTTCGGAAGTTGATGAGCCAGGTGGTCTACATATTGGGCTCCCCGGTTGACCGATCACTTACCGGATACCATCCGTCAAGCCGCCTCGCTCCCGGACCTGGGCACGGCCCTGTTTCAGGCGCATTATCCGG
Organism: uncultured Chloroflexia bacterium; assembly: GCA_963814135.1. Taxonomy (GTDB): domain Bacteria; phylum Chloroflexota; class Anaerolineae; order Anaerolineales; family Villigracilaceae; genus UBA877. Next base: position 1,704,996 of record CAWFBZ010000008.1, read on the forward strand.
ATTCTATGGAAAATCTGCAAGCCGCTCGTCGGCGCCTCGCCTTCGATGAGATCTTCTTCCTGCAGACAGGCGTCCTACGACAACGCCGGGACTGGCAGTCACTCCCCGGACGTGTTTTCATGGTGGAGGATGCCTGGTTGGAGGCACGCTTGAACGCCTTGCCATTTCCTCTGACGACCGCCCAGAATAAGGCTCTTGCAGATATCCGAGCTGATCTGGGATCGGGCCGGCCGATGAACCGCTTATTACAAGGCGATGTCGGATCCGGGAAAACCGTTGTGGCGGCCTTGGCGGCTGCCATGGTAAACAATGCCGGCGCACAGGCTGCCATCATGGCGCCAACCTCCATCCTAGCCGAACAACATTATCGAAATATCTCAGGCATATTGGCAGGTGAAAATGGCCTGCTTCAACCTGCGCAGGTTCGATTGCTGGTTGGAGATACTCCTGCTGCCGAGAAGGATGAGATCAGACTTGGCCTTGCCAGTGGCGACATCAAAATCGTCATTGGAACCCACGCACTTTTGGAAGAACCGGTTGGTTTCGCTGACCTTCAGTTTATTACCATTGACGAGCAGCACCGCTTCGGTGTCGAGCAACGGGCGATTTTGCGTTCCAAAGGCACCAACCCACACTTGTTGGTCATGACTGCCACTCCCATTCCACGTTCGCTGGCACTTACTGTTTACGGCGATCTTGATCTATCTGTGATGGACGAGCTCCCCCCTGGTCGTAAACCCATTGAAACGTTTATCCTGACACCTACTGAAAGAGAGCGCGCCTATACTCTCATTGAAGGCCAGGTAAAGGACGGGCACCAGGCTTTCATCATCTATCCATTGGTGGAGGAAAGTGATAAGAGTGAATTATTGGCTGCCACGCAGGAACATGAGCGGCTGCAGAAGGAAGTTTTCCGCAAACTAAAGCTGGGCCTCTTGCACGGCCGCATGAAACCTGTCGAGAAAGACGCTGTCATGCTGGCATTCAGGGATGGCAAATACGACATCCTCGTATCCACTACCGTTGTTGAAGTCGGTGTGGACGTTCCCAATGCTACCGTTATGCTGGTTGAAGGTGCCAATCATTTCGGTCTGGCACAACTACACCAACTGCGCGGCCGGGTCGGACGGGGCGGAGACAAAGCTTATTGCCTGCTCATCCCAGATCACGAAGATGCATCTGAGAACGAACGCTTGCAAGCTATGGTTGAGACCAATGATGGGTTTCTTCTGGCCGAACGCGACTTACAGCAGCGAGGACCAGGTGAATTCCTGGGCACTCGCCAGGCAGGTTACGCCACTTCTCTCAAAATGGCCAGTCTGGGAGATATCCAGTTGATTGAAACCGCCCGTACTCAAGCTCAGGCGCTCTTTGCTCGCGATCCCGATTTGAAAAACCCCGAGAACACATTACTGGCCGAGGCTCTCGGCCGTTTCTGGGGCACCACTGGAAAAGGAGATGTAAGCTAGATGGTCCGCGCAATTTTCCCCGGAACGTTTGACCCAATCCACTACGGGCATATAGATATTGCCACGCGTGCCGTCCGACTTTTTGATGAATTGGTGGTTGCGGTTTATGATCGACCGCTGAAGTCGTTACTTTTCTCGCCAGAGGAACGCTTTGCGCTGGTTACCCAGGCGTTAAAGGATCAGCCCAAGATCCGTGTGCTAACCTACAGCGGGATGACGGTGGATTTCTGCCGTCAGATTGAGGCGCAGGTGATCGTACGTGGCTTGCGGGTATTCTCGGATTTCGAATTCGAATTCCGCATGGCTCTCGCCAACCATCGACTGGCTCCCGACATTGAAAGCATCGCCTTTATTACCGATGAAGAGCATACCTTCGTCTCGTCCAGCACCGTCCGTGAAATTGCCTCATTGGGCGGAGATGTCTCTAGCATGGTACCGCCTTATATCAATACAGCCCTTCTGAAGAAACTTAAGGATGTTGGTGATCAGCAGGTGAGGCCATTTGGTATTAAAGTATAATTGGTTCACCGCAACATGGTTTGTGAGCAACGTCTGCGTAAATCGTAAGGCTGAAACCCTGCGGGAATAATTAGGTAGTAAATATGGATGAAAATGCTATTCCCAGCCTGTTCTTGAAGGATATATAATTGATTTGTCCCGCATTTTCGAGCGGAGGAGCCCATGGACATTCTTCACTTAGTTGACCGCCTGGAAGAACTCTTCAATAACAGCCGCGCCATCCCACTGACGCATAACGTTATTGTTGATGAAGATAAATTTCTGGATATCATCGATCAGATGCGTATTGCTGTCCCAGAAGAAGTAAAAAAGGCGCAGGAGGTATTTTCCAAAAAAGATCGGGTGATGGCTCAGGCACAGGAAGAAGCCAATCGTACTCTCCAGCTGGCACGTGATAAGGCTAATGATCTGATTGACAAAGAGGCCCTTGTTTCGGACGCCAAGCGGCGAGCAGATCAAATCGTTGAACAGGCCCGTATAGATGCTGAAAACATCAAAGCCGGGGCTGATCAATATGCTGCCGAGTCTCTGACCAATCTGGAGCAAGCCATGGAGCAGCTTTTGACACAGGTGCGAAATGGGGTGCAGATGCTCGAACAAAACCACCAACCCGTCCAGGAAGAAAATCCCCAGCTCTAACATAAAAGAATAAAAGACCTTCGCAAATCACTGCGGAGGTCTTTTTATATCCCTTCTGTACGGTCCTGCGAGTTTTATGCGACTGTAGGGATCAAGTTTCGGATGACCATGACCACCTTGCCTTTTATCTCCAGAGGTTCGTTCTTGTTGATGAAGATCGGTTTCATGGTCGGATTGGCTGGTTGAAGACGGAACTGGTCTTTTTCTTTATAGAAATACTTTAGTGTGGTCTCATCTTGTGCTGGAAGCCAGATTGCCACCATGTCGCCATTGCTGGCTTGCTGGGTGCGCTTCATGATGACGATGTCACCATCGTTCACCATCGCATCGATCATCGAATCGCCCTTGACCTTCAAAGCAAATAATTCGGTGCTTTTTTCGCCCAGGGGTAACAGACTACGAGCCACGTCCACCCCATCGAGTTCGTCGCCAATGTACGTCTCACCTGGTGCGGGCACCTGGATCGGAAGTCCAGCTGCGATGGGTCCCAAGATCGGGATTTTAAAAACGTCGTGGCTCGCAGAGCCAGTCAATCGCAATGCCCGGGAGAATTTGGCATCCCTTTCGATATAGCCCCAGGTTTCCAATTGCTTGAGATAATAAGTAACGACCGAAGTCGATGAAATATCGGCCGCCTCCCCGATCTCGCGTATGGAAGGAGGATAACCCTTACTTAATCGCTCATCCAGATATTCGAGGATTTTCTTATGGCGTGTTGTTAGTCCTTTACTTGTGCGTACCATGATACCTTCCTTTCTCGGGCTCGCTCATTTGTGCTAACCTGCGGTAATAATACACGAACATACGTTCTGTGTCAAGGGTTTTAAGGGAGTAATTTCGAAGGTGATCTTCCCCTTATTTTGATCGATATATTTTATTTCTTTGGATTCTTCTGGATATCGTATTCCTGGGATTTGTTGTATACTTTTTATACGGGATGAATTCTTAAAATTCCAGAGGGTTTATATTGTATAAATCGGGTTGTGTTGTTGGAGCAATAACGTTCTTCCTTGCCCTTGGCATTACGCTGGTCCTGCCCTTCTGCGTACCCTGCCTGGCTTTGCTGGTCGGATTGGGAGCCGGATACCTGGCAGGAGTGATCGATAAACCCAACCTTCGTCCGGTTGCGTTAAAAAATGGAACCATTGCCGGGGCAATCTCCGGCGCCGGTGCGCTGATCGGGGAATTGACCGGAGCCGTGATCAACGGCTTCCTGGTGGGTCCCGAAAATGCCATGCAGATTGTTCGGAGCATTGGCCTTCCAGCCATTCCAACAATGACGCCTGAGTTGTATTGGATCAGTAATATAGGCATAAATTTTTGCATTGGGCTCTTCTCGGTCGCGGTCATGGCCGGATTGGGCCTGTTGGGTGGCATGCTATGGTGGAGTTCGCATGCATCCAAAGCCACCATTCCGCCACCTGAATTGAATTAAGAGGAAAGCCCATGTCTCGTCTCATCCTTGCTGCCGATCGTGTTGTCAAGGCGCGTGCGCTCATCCAAAAAGCACGTGACCTTTCCGTCCCCCCTGCAAGTGAAGCAGGGAAGTATAATTTTTCCTACGTAGCCCAGGTTAAGGCACTTCTGCAAGATGCGCGGGATCTGATCAAGTACATTCCCAAGACCCCCAGCGCCACTGCCGAGATAAAAGAACAGGTCAGACAGCTCCTCCTGGAAGCCGATCGGGCCAATCAGGAAATCCTGCATTGACTTCCGGAGCAGGCCGTTTTTCTTCCTGCATCAATCTTCGTGGATCCATAACCAAACCCTGCAGGGTTGATTTTGCCTAGCGGGCCAGGGTTGCTGGAACGAAATCCTTCAAGGGGATCTTTTTGGTGAAAAGCGCCTTAGGGAAAGTGCTCGCAATGATCAGCAGCAGCCTCCAATAGCCGATCCTATCTGCAAAAATATCCACCAACCCCTGGCTGACCAACGGATTACGAAGGGCCAGTTCGAACCAGGTTTTTTGAAAGCGGTAGAACACCCGGCGCATCAGGTTACCCATGCGCAGTTCTTTGCCGATGGTCTGACGGATCGAAGCTGTGTATTTCTCTGGATGACCCGAGAGGATCGCCTGCGCGGCCAGTCGCCCGCTCTTGATCGCAAACCGGATGCCTTCCCCGGTGAATGGATCCACCAGTCCGGCAGAATCTCCCGTCAACAGGCACCTGTCGGTGCTAAGCGGTTCGTCCCAGAGATGCACCGGCACCGGATGCCCATGACGAGCTTGCATCTCAATCGGGATACCCAAGCGCTCCATCGCCCGTTCCAAAGCGCTTTGCAATTCGCCCGGCTTTGGATTCAGCCCGCCTGCCCCAATCGAAAGGTGGTCGGATTTCGGGAAGATCCAGATATAGCCGTTGTCCAACTCCCCGAAGATGAAGGTCGGGTTCTCTGCATACAGCTGCATGATCTCGTCCGGTACTGCTGCTTCGATCTCGATCGCTCCGGCCATGACCTTCCTGGGCCGCAGACCCAGCTGGCGCGCCACAAGCGAGTTGGCCCCATCGGCTGCAACCAGGTACTCTGCTTCGATCTGTTCCCCGTCAACGGTCTCAACCCTGACCCTATCGGGAAGCTCCTCCACTAATCGGACAGCAGCATCTTGCCGGACTTCCGCCTGAACCTGGCTGGTCAGGTGCGCGTCGAAGGCGTCCCGCATGACCATGCGCAGCGATGAACCTTTCACCGGGATGGTGACAGCTTTATCACCAAACACGTAAGTAATGATATTCACACTGGATTGGATAACCGGCTCAAAAGAAAATGGAAATTGATCGAGTACTTGCGCAGAGACGGCTCCCCCGCAGGTCTTGTAACGCGGCAGCTTTTCCTTCTCAAGCACCAGGACCTTCTTTCCAGCCTGACCGAGAAAAAAAGCGGCGGTGGCTCCTGCTGGGCCACTGCCGACAACGATCACATCGTATCTCTGAAGTCATAATGTCATCACCTTTCCCTGGTGAATACAAGCAATGGATACGATATAATCATAACACTGATTTATTCCCATCCCCCAATAGGCTTGCTCATGAAAAGAACTCACATCATCCTCGCTTTTGCGATCGCTTTCTTGTTCATCATCCAGTCCGCCGGAACGCTGGTCGAGTCCATCTACATCCTCGACCTGATGAACACCAACCTGGATGCGAAAGTGCTGGGGCTGTTTTTCTTCTTTACGCCGCTTCTGCTGATCCCGCTATTCAGAAAATTCCGAGCCGGGCTGGTCTGGATTACGTTTGCCGTTCTATTCATCGCCCGAAGTGTGTTCCCATACCTGCTAACCGCGGATCGGATGGTCGCTTCCGGGCTTGCCACAGGTGCGGCTTTGAGCCTCTTCCTGTTATTGTTGGGAACAAGCCCACGTAGAGAAGTAGCCGCTCAAACAGGCCGGTGGGCTTCAGCCGGTTTGGCACTGGCAGTCGGAGTATCCGTCCTGTTGCGAACGGTCTATTTCGGTCTGGATTACTCCCTGACACCTGCAGGCGGCTGGGTGGGGATCCTGGTGAGTCTCTTCCTTGGGTTGGTTCTCTTCCGGCTGGAGACTGGCCCCACTCTCGTTGAAGGTAATAAAGCCCGCGGGGTTACATCTTCCCTGGTGGGGATCTTCCTCATCCTCAGCTTGATCTATTTCGCCTTTTCCGCTCCGGCTGTCATCGCCCGCTGGACCGAGGGCAATTACACCCTGATCGTGCTGACTGTCAGCCTGATGGCCATTGGATGGATCCTGGTGTGCCTCCTGCAGCCACAGCTGTTTGAGCGCATCGGAGCAGGATTCCTGTTAAGCTGGAACCTGGCATTCACAGCCAGCCTGACCGCCACCATCCTGGTGCACGGGGTAGCTTTCCCACCCACGCCTAACTCTCCGGTAATTACGGTCGGTGCGGCCTCGGGGTGGCAGGCCATCCCACTGGTGCTGATGCTGCTGCTCTTCCCGGTGCTTTTCCTGGACCTGGAGCGTTTCCTTGGACGGATCCAGGCTGCTGCTCCAACTCCGAGGCGATTGGTCCCCGGGATCCTACTGGGCAGCCTGGCGCTGATCCTGCTGGTCTTCTTCAATATCTTCAGCAACGTCTGGGGCTACGTGGAACCGGTCAGCGGGTTCTTCCGCGGCAAGTTCTGGCTGGCCTTCTTTTTACCCGCAACCGGTATCAGCCTGCTGGCCTGGGGGATCAAGAAGGGGCGGGTAGATCCAGGCTCCGAGACCAAGCCGGTATTCCACTGGGCCTGGGGACTGGCGCTGGTGGGAATCTTCGCCGGGACATTCGTACGGGCGCTGCCGAGCAAAAAGGTCCAGGCAGATGCGGGGAACCGGACTTCCATCACAGTCATGACCTACAACATCCAGGCCGGCAACGATGGGGAGGCTGAAAGAGCCTTCGAGCGGCAACTGGCCCTGATCCGCAAAATCTCTCCGGATATCCTTTCCATGCAGGAGACCGATACGGCGCGCATCTCGCTCAATAACAGCGATTACGTGCGCTTCTACGCCGAAAGCCTGGGCTACTATTCCTATTACGGTCCAACCACTGTCACCGGCACCTTCGGCACGGCAATCCTGTCGAAGTTCCCGCTAGAGGATACACGCTCGGTCTTTTCCTACAGCGACACGGACGAGATCGGGGTGGCCGAGGCGGTCGTGAGGGTAGCCGGACACACCATCAACATCTACGACGTTCATCCAGATGGTTCGGATAGCGCCAAAATGGCATTCGCACAAGCCTTGCTGAGCCGCATTCAAGGGCAACAGTACGCCATCGCACTGGGCGACTATAACCTGCGGGATACTGAAGCGCCCTATCAACTGATCGACAGCGTTATGACAAATGCCTGGACCAGCGTCTATCCTTCCAAGATCAGCCCGGACGGGGTGGATATGTCAGGCCGGAACCGGATCGACCACATATTCCTATCGCCTGCGTTGGCGGCACGCAACCCGGTCTACATCCTGCCACCTGCCTCAGCGACCGACCATCCAGTCCACTGGGCCGAGGTGGACTGGGCTACTCCGTAAGGGCAGGAGCATTCGGGAGGAGAGGTACATTCAGGCAGCGTTCCGAAGGGGATATCGGAGCGAGGCAGTGGTTTCGAACAGCAGCCTTCGGGACGAAACTTGTCCGAAAAAAAGCCTTCTGGATGAGAGGTTCATCCAGGAAATGTCCCGAAGGGCAGGTAAAAGCGAGGCGGGTTTTTCGACGACAGCCTTCGGGACGAGGGGGCTGGGTTACCGACCGGCCTGTATGGCGAGACCTGCGACGACGCTGCTGAAGGGGTTAGAGGCTTTGACCTTTTCCGCCCCGAACAAGCGCTGGAGCAAGCCAGTGAAGAGCGGGATATTGGACGAACCACCTGTCTTGACGACTGCATCGACCTGGCCCGGCTCCAGCCCGGAAGCGGCCAGCGTATCCAGCAGCACACGTTCCACCCCAGCCAAATAATCATGAATATCCGCTTCGAACTGGTGGCGCGTATAGAGCTCCCAGACCGGAATGTCGCGGTCCTCCAGACTAATCACCGCGGCACCAAGATCGGATAAGGCGATCTTGGCAGACTCAACCCGATTGTAGAAAGTGAAGGCCATGTCGTTATAAATCAATGACTGCAAGGCATTCAGCCGGACCGGCGCCAGGCCGGCGCGCATGGCTTTGCGGAGCAGATTGCGGTTCTGCGGGGTCGCCAGGTCGGGTAACGCCATCCAGTCGGGTACCGCATCGATCAGCTCGAGGAGGTCGGGCTGGTGGCCGACCTGCCCGAGGCCAAAATGCGCCAACATGCGCTTGCGGATGATAGCCTGGTCGAAATCGCTGCCGGCGATATCCACCCCGCCACTGGCCAGCACCTGCTGGTCGCCGCCGGGACTGAGACGCATGACGGCGATGTCGAGCGTGCCGCCGCCGAAGTCGAAGATAATGGCATTTTGCGGGGACAGGATGGATTGGGCATAGTCCAGGGCGGCGGCGACAGGCTCAAGCTCGAAATCAACGCGCTCGAAACCGGATTCCAGGGCGGCCTGACGCAGGGTCGCTTCGGCGCGACGGTCCAGATTGGGATCGGCCGAGAAATGGACCGGCCGCCCGAGGGTCACGGCATGGATTGGTTCGCCCAGAGCTGCCTCGGCGCGCTGCTTGAGGTGCGATAGATAGACCTGCACCAACTCGCCGGTGGTGTAGAAGCGCTCGAAAACCTGCGTTCCGGCATACCCGCCGGGCAGGTTCTTGCGCAGGGCGGTCTTTAGATACTGCATCAACCGGCCGGGCTTGAGTTCATCCACGAAGACGTACACGTCCCGGACGTAATGCATCTCCGCGCCGGTGAAATCGATCTCGCCAGCCCACTGTTTGACGAAATGGCGCTGGCGGTTGACGTTGTGGCGGTAATACAGCTCAATGGCGGCCTGCCCAATGGAGGTGTGGTAGTCCCTGGTGATGTAAAGGACCGACTTGACCACTTCGGGTTGGACGTTTTTCCTGTCGAGCGGCAGTAAACGCACTTTGCCGTCGCGATAAACTGCCACGCCGGAATTGGAGGTGCCGAAGTCGAGACCGACCTTCAAGTTCATGCGGGGGCATCCTGTAAAGCAGGCGGGAGAACTGCCAGGGACAGGGCAGATTTCCCTTCGGGCAGCGCACCGGCTCCTTTCAAGTCGGACCAGGCATACAGGTCCAGGCTGCCGGTCCCATCCAACACCAGCACACGCTCGTCCTGGCGGAGGGCGGCCGCCCCGATGAAGCGCGTGCCCTGGTCGAGGCGGGCAGGAGAGATCAAAGCCTGGCCGCGGGTGTTAGCGGACCTGGCCGGCTCGAGCGAGCCAGCCTCACGGTGGATGACCTTGCCGGTCTGGGTCAGACAAAGCAGCGACTGGTCGGGGGCGACTGCAAATGCGGCCACCACATGGTCGTGCGGTTCGAGGCGCAGGCGTTCCTCGGCGGAATAGGTCAGATCGTCCACGTCCAACGCCAGCAGGCGGCCTTCGTAGGTGACCAGCGCCAGGACAGCCTGCTTCTGGCAAAGCAAGGCCTCGAAGGGCTGGTCGGCCTTCTGCAAGGTGCCACGGCCGATGAAATGGTTGGAAAGGATCGTGCCGGTCATGGAGATGATGGTCTTTTTGACGCAAGCGCGCCGGCTGACCTGTAAGACGAAGTCGGAGAGCGGCAGCGCAGTCAGCGGAATAAGGGCAGAGAGGTGTTCGCCACCGTGCGGCTCGTCGGGCAGGGAACCAGACTCCCAGGTCAAGGCAGCGACGCCTTCACCTCCAGAGGGCGAAATATCCGCCACGGGACAGGTGCTGACCCGTCCGGAGGAAAAGAGCAGCAGCAGTTCCTCTTCAGATGAGACGGCCAACAAGCGGGGCAACTCGTTGCCTGGGGCCAACTCACCGGCCAAGTGTGCGAGGGCGGCCGGAGGGGTTTGCCCGGCTGCAGGAGGAACTGCCTGGCGCAACACGCGCCCGTTGGGGTGATAAAGCAGCAGACTGACGGATTGAGGCGGGGCGGGTTGCATGGCGGCTTCGGCGACTGCAAAGGCGGCGGGGCCGAAGCGCCGCTTGAGCAAGTCCAACTGGTATTCCAGGTGGGCGATACGTTGTTGATATTCCTCCACCCGGCTGCCATCCTGCAAGGCGATATTCTCGGCCAAAAGCTCTTCGTCACGAGCACTCAGGTCGCGCAGGCGGTTGGCGATCAGCCGCAGGATGGACAGGGCTGAGGCAGGGCGCTCTTCGGCTTCTTTGATCCATTGGTCAATTTTCTGTTGGATAGGCATGGGACTGGTCCTCGAACAGAATATTATAATAGCTGAAAGTTTAAATTACAAAGTTGAAAGTCCAAGGTCTACGGTCGAAGGTCAAATTCCGAGCAAACTGGGCAGCGACCCGGAGGCGTTCCACCCACCCCCGATGCGGAAGAAAGGTAGACCGAAAGTACGCCAGGATGTGGCTGACAGTTGGCAAAAACCTAATCGAACCGCGAAATAATTCGAATGAGGATCGAATATTCCTCCCCAAAACTCTTTCAAATGGTTGTTGGTCGCCAAAGGCAATAAACGCAAAACGAAAACCAAGCGGCCTAAGATTGAAAATATCGTTTCGGAGAAGAGCAAGGGTTTTTGCATGGGCATATTTTAGTACATATGTTCTAGGTGCACAAGGGAGCTACCGGCACAACAGAGACCAATGATCCACATCATTTTCATGAGGGAGGCGGGCGTTGGAGGCGGAGGAGGATTTCGGCGGCGATGACTTTTTGCATTCGTTCGATCTTGCGCCATTTCTTCCAGAGGGGAGTGGATTCGAGTGGGAGGAACCCGCCCCCCATAGCTGGGGGCAAGTCCTCCATAGCTGGGGGCAGGGCGGATTTGCCGAAAAAACCGGGGCATGAGGAGAAGGGAGTTTGTCCTGGGGGAAGTGGAGTAAACCCGTAATCAAGGAGGGCTGCTCTGGCGACCCGGGCCTGGGTTTGAGTGAGGAGGTCAGGGCGACCGGGGAGTTGGCCAGTGGAGAGGGGGGAGTCACCACGAAAGTCTGGGAGGGGGAAGCAGGCGGGGTGGGTCTGTTTGTATTCACGCAGCAAGCGAGTGCGGGCGGTGTTTGCGAGCTGCAAGAAGAGCAAGGCGGTGTAGTTCGCGGAGGTGGCAGGCGCAGATGGGCTGAGGGCGAGCCGACGCGAGGAAGTGGCGGTAAAGAGACCAGAATCCAGCATGGAGAATAAATCGACATCGATTTCTTCGCGCATATGGTTGTAAAGGGCCAGCAGGAGGGTGTAGAGACGGCCACTCAGGAAAAGACGGCGGTAATATTTGCGGCAGGATCGCATGGCGGGGAAACCCTGGGGAAGAGCCTCCCATTTCTGACCGGTGGCCAGCTTCCAGAAGATGGCGTCAAGCAAGGCGCGCGGGGAGTTTGGAGGACGACCAGGGGTCCGACCCCACCCTCGACCCGTCCTCCAATCCTGCGGATTAGGAGATGGAAGTTGTACGGGGTTTAAATTTTGATCGTCATTATTCGCTTCCATGGGAGAGGAGAGGGCAGATTCCTCGATGCAGAGGGCCGGGTAACGTTGGAGGGTGTTGTAGTAGGTTTGCATGATCTGATAGTCCTGGAAATCACCAGTGTATTCGTACTGGGTAAAGTTCCAACGATTGGCGGCGATGATAACGGGAGGTTGGCCGGTGAGATGGTCAAGATGTGGATCGGGCGGGATGAGCGGCGCCAGCACTGCCCATTGACTGTCGGTCAGGTTGGTGGCAAGGACAGGGTGGTGCGCAGGAAGTGGGGAATAAAGTGTACTTTTTTTTGCAACCGGAAAAAACGAATTGGCATCCCGGGTAATTTGAGAAGCCTGGCAGCCGCGTTCGAACCAACCGAAGGGGTCACGAGCGAGGTCGGAGAGGGTTTTGGAGAGACGCTGGGCGGGGATGCAGAAAGAAACGGCGTGGATAACCACCCGGGTGAGCCCGGCACTCAGCTGCAGCGCGGGGAGAAATTTATCATCGAAAGACTCCAAGAAAGGGAAAAGTCGCTCCCTGGCAGTCCGTGCCCGCTCGACAATGCGCTCGAGTGAGGGATGCGGGTCGAGCAGGCTCTGGTTGAGGATGCGGGTGAGCTGGTAGGTGGCGCTGAAAAGGCCGGGCTGGTAGACGGAGAAGGTGCCGATTTTGCGGGCGTTCTGGTTGGCGATCTGACCCCCACGTTTGCGCAAGGGTCGAGCCGGTCGAACGTATGGAAGGCGTGAATGTCCAGGGTAGGGAAAGCGCTGCGGGGAAGTGGAGGGGAAGGCCATGGAGATAATGGATGGCAGATCTGAGAGGATAACTGCGGAGGTTGAAACGTCCAGGTACGGGCCGGGGTCAACTTTGCTGTGACCCCGATCGTGTCCGGGCTTGATTATAGCTCATATGTTCTAGAAGGTCAAGAGTTTGGGGGCTGGATAGGACTGCCCGGTAGCCCTACAGGACCAAAGCTTTCAGCATTTTTTCTGAAATGGGGACGGGTACTTGAAAACCCCCATTTAATCTGTATAATATTATTAACAGCCCCGTTCTACACAAATCAAATTAGATACCGGGAAATTGCACTGATTGCTGCAGAACTTTCTTTCGAGTTGAAATTGCCAATGGCAAACAGCATCATCCTGACCACTGCGCGTGCCAATGAAGCCGTCCTATCGACGAAAGATGAGGATTTTTAAAGGCTTTCAGAAGTCAAATATATTAAGAAACCCTGAAGGTTGAAAAATCCATGATGTTGCCTGACAACTGATCCGGAATAGTGTTTTTGCTGATGAACTTTATCGTCATCTTAACTTTTCGAGCAACATACTGTAAACTGCGACAACAAACCGACTGGGTTGCCCCCCTCAACACGGTCGGTTTGCATTTTGGGGTTTACGCTTGTATTTACCCATGGATATTAGTATAAGGGAAATAAAACGCCGCCGTGCAAAGGAGCCGCGGCGGCGGGATCAGGTCTAAACCCTAAAAGTCTTGGAGTCCATGAAGGTTTACTCTAGATATCCAGTTTGCGGACGGTTTTGGCGTGGGTCTGGATGAAGCGCTTGTGCGGATCGACCGCGTCGCCCTGAAAACCAACAACCATGATTTAATCGATCAGCCTCCGGAAGGTCCGGAATGGGCAATCGAGAAAGCCCGCTGGCTGTTCGGGCTTGGCGGGCCGTGCAATGGTCACGCGCCTGCCCGCCTGCAGGCGACCATCCTTGGTCTTCCTGGAGTTGGAAACGCTGATAACAGATTCATCATGCAGACCGGTTACGGTAATTTTTTCACCCTCCAGGCGGCACGATCGAGGCTGATGGTATTCGAATTGCCGGTCCCCCAGAACCACCAGAATGGCGTTTGCAGGAAGGCCACTACGGCAGAATCAGGAGCGGTTGGGACAAGCCGGATATTAAAGCCCTTGTTCAGGATTACGCGCTGGTTGTCCATATTACCGAAATAAAAGTCACGCCTGGCCTGATCGGACTGCCCAATGGTGACATCCACCGGCACCCAGCCATATCCTTCCAGATAGAATTCCGCCCAGACATGCGTCTGGTTCAGGCCGGGAACAGCCCAGTATCCCACGACTGCGCGGGCCGGGATGCCAGAGGCACGGCTGAGCGCGATAAAGAGGGATGAATAGTCGCCACATTCACCTTTTTTACCGGTCAGCAGCGATTTTGCTCCGTTCAGACCTGTGCCAGCCTGGTAGTAAACGGATTCGGCGATGATGTAATCATAAAACTTGCGGGTCACCAGCAAAGGATTGGTTTCCCCGGCGGCAAGTTCGGCTGCCCTGGCGACGATCAGTGGATCGTCCGACTCAATAAATCGCTCCGCGGCCGTATATTGGATGTAGAGCGGGTCGGAGGGGTTATAGGGTTTAACATGCGCCGGGGAGATATTGGTGTGGGTTTCGTAGGCGGTGAAAGTGAACTTCATGTTGATGGGTAAATTCTTCCCCGGAGCGGGCTGGCCCGAAAGATCCCAATTGTACATCCCGCTGCCGGTGATGGGGTCAATATTTTCGTGGGTCGGGGTCGGGCTGACCTCGTCAATGCTCAGATCTTTTTGCGCATCCCATTCCACCGGCTTTGGCTGGTAGATCAGGATACGGCTGACGAAGAAACTGGTGTCCTTGACCAAGACATCATAATTCACCTGGTATTTCTGCGGGTTCAGGTAAGAGATCCCAGACGGGTAGGGGGTGGTGGTGGCAGTGGGGGGAATGGGGGTATCGGTCGGAAGTGCGCTTGGCGTTGCCGGTTCCGTTGCAGTTGCCGGTACGGTTGTTGTGTGCAGAGGTGTGGTATTCCCTGCGCAAGCGGCCAGCAAGGCTGCCAGGACCAATAGACAGAATGATCGATGGGCTTTCATGATTTTCCTCCAAAAAAAATCAGCCGGATTGCTGATTATTATCGATGTCCCACGCCGAATTAATCTTTCCAACGTACTTACCCCAAAGGGTGATGATGCTGACAAACTTGGTCCGAAAATCCACGTCGAATAAATTTTGCCGACATTTTCACCCCAGAGGGGTGATGGTTGTAGCGGAACCTGCTTAACTATAGCATTATTTCCCCCATTTTGCATAATAATTAGCAACCCATTTCACAAATTCGGACATCTGAAACGATTTTTCGGTCTGATTAAAAATGCAAACAACAGATTGGAAAGTGAAAAAGTGTGCTTTTTTCAGGCCAGGATTTTTTTCATATATCTCTTGATAAGGATAATTCTCAGAAAGTTACATCACTACGTTTCTGGCCGTTCGGATAATCTTTCCAGCAAGGAAAATGTATTTCAACCGAAAGGTTTTGATTTGCTGCCGATATTCCGTTCCCTTTGCGAAGTCCATTGGTCATGGATATGTAATTATTACTAAAGACAGCCTTTACCAGGACGGAAATTTTTTAGTGGTTAATGAAGGGGACTATAATTTCCGGAAACCGACCCACAAATTCAGCATTGAAATCAATTCGAACTCAGCCAGTTTCTCAATAGATGGTATGCAGGTTGCTTTTGCATTTCTACTTCCCGAAATTAATCACCGGGGGAAGATTGGGTTATTTCTGGAGTGGGAAGCCCCTGTGGGAGTGACATATTCCGATATAAAAATTAAGTTACCGGGTGAAGGGGATTAATGGGGGTTGGGAAATTTCGTATCCGAGGTAAATATGCTTCAAGAACCATCGCCGGATAACCGGCGACAGTGTGGGCGGTTTCGAAGAAGCGGAGGTGTGACCTACTGGCGCGGTGCCCTTCGCAGGACACTTCAGGACCGCATCTCATGCGAGCAGCCCCTGACCCCCTCACCCATATCTGGCGTACAAGATCCCCCAAATACGACAAGTGTAATTTTGATTGGCATCCAAATTTTCGCATATCGTATTTGGGGGAGGTGCCTGGTAAGCGGGGTGGGTTTATGGACTTCGAGGGGAAGTCCAGCGAAGGAATTAAGGCCGGAAGGGGAAAGTATCCTGCCGGGGGCATCGGATGGGAGGCGAGGCAGGGGGAGAGAGCGGTCGGGTGGCGCTAGAGGCGCAAAGCTATCTCTGCTACGATCATCATCCAGGCGATGTAGGTAACCACATTAATACGATTTGGCCAGCCCATGTTGATGTGCGGACCCCCGGGTTGGCCAGCCTGGGGATCTTTGACCCTGTCCCTAAGGATGGTTGCGAAATATACGAACATCCCAAGCCAGGACAGGACTATTCCGAAAATCAATAAAGCCCTGGTTGGCCGACCATAGGGGGTCATGGAGCAAGCTGATGACCGCCAAGGTGGCCGCGATTGGGAAAGTGAGAATGACGATGGTTCCGCAAATTGTGTGAATTGTGTTGACCAGGCGGTGGGTTTGATGGGTGATTGGATCGGTCTTGAAAATCCCGGCTCCGAACAAGGCGATACCAATCAGAACAAACCACCAACGACTGATCGTCCCCGTAGTTCGCTGCAGAGAGGGCCAAAGCGTGATGAGGAGGGCAAGAACACTCACCCCCCAGGAGAAGAACGCCAACCGCATCATCCAGCCAAAATGCCCGATCTCATACTCACTGATCATGCGCCAGGCCGGATCGAGTTCCCGCTTGAGGAAGTGCAGCAGGAGCAGGATGGCAAGGAAAACAGAAGCAAAAATAATGGAGGTGTAAGCTGATAGCATGTTTTATCTGTTCCTATCAACGATGAGTGGACCCGCAGGCCTTCCCCGCCCCTCCCGGAGGGAGTTTGCTTCCGCTCAAGGACGGGCTGTGGGTCGCATCGAAGAGGTCAACCCCTGGCAGTCTCTCCGAATGAGCGATGGTAGTATATCAGAGAGATTTGCACAGGTGTTTTCTGTTTTCCCAATTTCACAACATTCCGGTGAAGCTGGAAGACCCATTCAACGGAGAGGAGACGTATTCGGCGGAGAGGACGCCGCCGGGAGCATAGTAAGACGGGGACGTCGGCGGGAACATTGTGAGGATGGGGAAGCTGAGGCATCGGCGGCGAGGAGGCCGGCGGGAGCATTGTAAGGATGGGGAGTCGGGGGACTCGGCAAGGTTGGGAAGGCCGAGGATTCGGCGGCGAGGACGCCGCCGGGAGCATTGTTAAGATGGGGACGCGACGGGTGCATTGGAAAGATGGGGAGCCGAGGATCCGGCGGCGAGGACGCCGCCGGGAGCATGGTAAAAATGTGGGGGCCACCAGGAGCATGGTAAAGACGAGGGCACCGACAGGAGCATTGTGAAGACGGGGAGGCTGGCCGGGAGCTTTGTAAGGATGGGGAGGCCGAGGATTCGGCGGCGAGGACGTCGCCGGGAGCATTGTTAAGACGGGGACGTCGGCGGGAACATTGTGAGGATGGGGAAGCTGAGGCATCGGCGGCGAGGACGCCGCCGGGAGCATTGTTTAGATGGGGACGCAGACGGGTGCATTGGAAAGACAAGGAGACCGAGTATCCGGCGGCGAGGACGCCGCCGGGAGCATGGTAAAAATGTGGGGGCCACCAGGAGCATGGTAAAGACGAGGGCACCGACAGGAGCATTGTTAAGATGGGGACGTCGGCGGGAACTTTGCAAGGTTGGGAAGGCCGAGGCATCGGCGGCGAGGACGCCGCCGGGAGCATTGTTAAGATGGGGACGTCGGCGGGAGCATGGTAAAGATGGGGACGCCGGCGGGAGCATTGGAAGGTGGGGAAGGCCGAGGCATCGGCGGCGAGGACGCCGCCGGGAGCATGTAAAGATGGGGAGGCTGGCGGGAGCATGGTAAAGATGGGGGTGCCGGCGGGAGCATTGGAAAGATGGGGAGGTCGACGGGAGCATTGTGAAGACGCGGAGGCAGGCAATGCGAAATCGCTTTTTTAACCGCTAAAGATTTCTGGCTGGCTACTTGCTATCCAGGGTGAGCACGCCATCCCAGTCATCATCTATTCCGGTAAAGATGATCTTGTTGCAGCGCTCAATATAAAATTGAGTGGCCTTGTCTTCGGGGTAGGTCGCCAGGCATTTCTCGAACAACGCTTTCGAGGGCAGAAATTGCTTCAACTGATATTGTCTAATGGCCTGTTCGAAATCCTGTTTTATGGCGAGCTTCTTCTCCCTGACATCGGGCGGATCTCCGTTGAACACCTCGTAGATGGTAACCTGGCTGGCTTTTCCTTTCACCCGCACGTGATCCAATAAACGGATCGAAAAACGATTGACATCCTTGAGACCGCGGCAGGGTGTGTTCGCTCACCAGTACGGTGACATTATACATTTTGGTCATGCCCTCAATGCGCGAAGCCAGGTTGACTGCGTCACTGATCACGGTGCCGTCCATACGATCATTTTCACCGAGCGTTCCCAGGGTCAGCATGCCAGTATTCAGACCGACGCCAATGTCAATCGGAGGAAGGCCATTCTCCTGCCTGACCCGATTGTACTCAACGAGCTGCTGGCTGAGCGCAATGGCTGCATCCACCGCATCGTCCTGGCTTTGAAAGAGCGCCATGATCGCATCACCGATGTATTTGTCGATGAAACCGTGGTTCTCACGCACCAATGGGCCCATCTTGCTCAGAAATCCGCTCAGGAATTGGAAATTCCTGTGGGGATCCATTCCTTCCGAAATCGAGGTGAACGAGCGGATATCGGAGAATAAGACGGTCATCTCCATTTGCACATTATCCGACAGGGCCACGTCAATGATGGTACGCTTGCCCAGCAAACTAAGGAATTCACCCGGCACAAAGCGTGCATAGGCCGTGTTCGTTCGCGACAACATCTTGACCGACCCCCGTAGGGCGCTCAGCACCACTGCCAGGAGTGCCAAGCCAGAAACCGTAATGATGAGCATTACAAGCAGCGTCGTAAAAAGCCCGGTGCGAATCGTGGTAACGGCAGAATCGATCGGTAAAATCACCTCCTGCACGCCGCCGACATCGCCCACTTTCCAATCTTTTTTCGGGCTATCGGCGGCGGTGTTATGGCAGTCGACACAGGATTGGTCCATGATGACCGCCTGGGCAAACTGCAGGGACTGGCGACCGTTGACGGTGGCATATTGGATAAAGGGCTGGCTTTTATCCTGTTGCGCCCGCAGCACGGTAAGGGCATCCGATTCAAAACTTGTGTGGGGGCCGCCGTCCGTCCGGGACGGAAAAGGATAGTCGCTATATAAGCGCGCCTGGATGCCACTACCGGGCTGGGTAATTTGCTGAGAGATCTCGATCCCGAGGGTGGATGGAATCGGAATTGCACCCGGGTGGTTGGCGTAGTCAGCCGTCACCAGGATGCCACGATCTTTCACCCGATTGACGACATCGGTACCGTACAGGCTACGAAACTTGGACAGAGATAAAACCAGATCAGAGGCATAGCGCTCGGCGGCTTGCCGGTTGATCTGGTTGGCAAGATTGTACAGGTTCACCAGGATCAAGAGCATGCCGATGGTGAACAAAATCGCCAATGTTGGCAAAATGTGCTCATGGAGGAAGTGCAGGAAGCCTGACAAAAGGGAAGAAAAGGGGGACCTGGTTGAGGGAGTGAGAGGTGCAGCCAGTTGCAGCTGCCCGGTTGTCGTGGCATCAACACTTGCAACCGGCTTTTGAGCGGCGCCTTCCGGCTGCGGCAGCTCGATGCGCAACTGCAAGTCGCCCAGGGTGATGATATCACCGGAATGGAGAGGAGTTCGGGACGAAATCCTTCGGCCGCCGACCAGGGTGCCGGGGGTGCTGCCGTTGTCTTCGATGGCCGGGGCGGGTTGAAAGTAGAGGCGGGCGTGGACCCTTGAGACCGTAGGATCGGACAGGAAAACGTCGTTTTCCGGCGCCCGCCCGATCGAGATGATTTGTTTTTCCAGAATAAACTTGCGCCCATCCTGACCGGGCTCAACCAGTACCAGAATCCCACGAATCATGGCAACCTCTCCCTACTTCACATATATTTCGGAGTATTTATATCGAAATAGCATCAATCGATTATAGCAGCATTCATAATCCACCGACGAGACGAATTGATGGAACCAATAGGTCAAATAAACTATAAAATAGAAATTACCAGTAAATTGAACGTCGCTCACATTGTTTATCACGATGCGTTGGCAGCTTGCAGGATCTTCCCCAGGGTGTGATAAAAACGGGAGGTGTTTCTGGCCGGGAGCTGTTCGGGGGGAAAACGTCCGGAGGGCGGCCGACCGTTGAGAATGTGCCAGACCACGAAAGCCTCATAACGATTAACGGCAATGATATCCATGTCATTTTTCGTGGAATGTACCGGCAAGGGCATGTAATTGTCCAGTGGAGTACCGGTAAAGATGACACAGAAACGTTTGTCCGGGGTCAGTTCAACGGACTGGAAGGGATCCTGATCCAGAATCGCCTGGATTTCACCCGGGGTGCGCAAGAACACAGGCACTTCGAAACCCAACGCGTCTCCCAGGTGATATTCAATCCTTTGCGATACTTCCTGACTATCTGCCTCCAGGGTCTCGAAGAAAACATTACCGCTATTGATGTACGAACGGACGTTTTCCAACCCAAGTCCGGCGAACAACTGGCGAAGCTGTTCCATCTTGACCGTGTGGCCCCCGACGTTGATGCCGCGCAACAATGCAATGTATCTCATCTTCTTTTCACTTATTATCCAAACATGTTTTAACCCGATTTCACCGGATTTGCAAGTTAAACACAGGACAGAAGCTGCCAGGCGGCAACGAGAAATGGCATAAAGCGGGTTACCAGGAGGCCGTGGAAAATAACAAAAAAAACGGATTGATTGTGGATCAAGCAGAGGCTTGTGCGTTCCGTCCAATTCGCCAGCGTAAGAACAGAAACACATTTCCGGCAATCGCACTGAGGAAAGTAAATACACCCAGAATGAGAGGTTCCACCCAAAGATCAACCCAGGAATTGACCTCAGCGTTTTCGGGGTTGGCGGGGTCGTAGCGCATCTCAATTTGCCTACCGACAGGGAAGCGAAGGTATCTGTCCCACCAGCGATAATTGTTCTGGCTGCGGACTGAATAGGTCTCACCATTTGCCTCAAACTCCACGACCGGGTAAATATCGGTGAAGAAGTCGGCTTCACTATCTTCCACAAAACGGACCACAATGCCTGTGACCACCTGGCCGTTTGCGCTCAAATTATAACTGCGCCAACCCAGCCAGGCGGTGAATGCGACCAACAGAAGGCATGCCAAATTTAATGCTAAAAACCATCCCAGCCAATTAAGAAGTGAAAAGCCATTCCCGGATTTACCATTCGTCTGTATCACGGCACACATCCTCAAAGGTGATTTTATTCCACATATTACCGATCACAAAAAACTTCGCAATCCTCCAAGCGGACTCTCCGTCACAACTCTACCATCACAGCATACAAGAAGACACCCTTACGCTGGTACTGCGCAAGTCCGAGGCAGGCCCGGAGTCCCCTTTAAAGCAACTGCAGGTTCGGGTAAGAGCGTTGATTTGCTGCGCCAGTCACCAACCTCACACTCAGGTGGAAATTGTCCCTAAAGGACCAAATTAATTATCGCTTTCCACACCAAGCGCCACCCCAGGGATATGGGCGAAGTGGAAGTGCAGGTTTTTATTTTGTATCCCGCCAATGAGCGCGGCAGATCCCGACCCGTCGCCAAGGCGCAAGGAGCAGCGAGGTTTGAAGAGGTAAAACGCCAGCAATTGAACATGCCATCCAGGACGTTATAATAGGGTTTCAACCGGCCCCAATCGATAGGAGAAGGCATGCTGGACAGGAACCAATTCGAACGGATCAAACGGTCGCTGCCGATATTGGAACAAGCCGAAGAGGGGCTGCTGCGGGAATTCCAAGAGCAGGCTTTCTTCATGCGCATCCCGGCGGGGCACGACGTTTTCCTGGAAGGAGACCAGGTGGAGGCGATCGCCCTACTGATCTCGGGGGTGGTACGGGTCTACAAGATCGGCGAGACGGGCCGGGAGATCACACTGTACCGCTTCGGCAATGGGGAATCGTGCATCCTGACCGCCAACGCAATCCTGAGCCAGATGAACTTCCCGGCAGTAGCAACTGTGGAAAAGGAAGCCGAAGCGGTGATGGTGCCAGCGAACACCTTCCGGGATTGGGTCAAACACTACGACCTGTGGCGCGAGTTCGTCTTCGACCTGCTCTCGCAGCGGCTCTCGTCGGTCATGGAGATCGTGGAGGAAGTGGCCTTCCGGCGGATGGATGCGCGCCTGGCGGCCCTGTTAATGAAACGCGGGCTCCGGTCAGATTGGGTGCATGCCACCCACCAGGAGCTGGCTGCGGAGCTGGGCAGCTCGCGCGAGGTGATCAGCCGTCTGCTGGAGGATTTCTCCGCCCAGGGGCTGGTGGAAGGCGGGCGCGGCAGCCTACGCATCCTGGACCGGGAGGGATTGGAAGGACGGGCGGCGGTGCGCTGACTCCAAAGTTGGAAACGCCGAGACACAGGGCGAGAATCCAGGTCCAGAATGGGAATTCAGATATATGGTTATGTGACTATGTCACAGACAGGCAATGGATAATCGTCTATACTGATGCTATCAATCAAACCGGGTTGCGAGCAAGCAGCAGACCGGATAACCAATTCAAATGAAACAGGAGATATACAATAAATCCCTTTCCCAAGTTTATGGCTTCCAGCGCTGGTCGCATTATCCGTGTCGTCGCAGGCATCGTCCTGGTTGGCTGGGCTTCTTCGTTATGCACGGGGTGGGCGGCATGGATCGTAGGAATCATCGGCCTGGTACCGCTGGTGGCGGGGCTGTTCGACTTCTGCGTGTTCGCCCCGCTGTTCGGCGCCCCGATGAGCGGCCCCAAGATCCGCGCCGGCAAGTAAGAAAGAAAGAATTAACACAAAGGTAAGAAAGGAAACACAAGGGGCACAAAGAGCCCTTTTCTTTAATAAACTTTAGCATGCCTTCAGCATGTATAAAAAATCCTTTGAATGAAAAACGATGGGCGCCCAATTCCGGAATGGAGTTGGGCGCCTGGGGTTAATGAGGAGAAAGGGAAGAGAATTTAACACAAAGGTAAGAAAGGAAACACAAGGGGCACAAAGGAAACCAGTCTTTATTGAATCTTTATACTGCCTTCATCATGCATATATGAAGGATGAGATAAAATACTTATATGGCAAAAATATTGGTCATCGACGATGAACCGTCCATCGTAAACCTGGTCACAGCCTACCTGAAACCAGAAGGTTATGAGGTTTTTACGGCCGCGGATGGAAACGCCGGGTTGAAAGCGGCGCGCGCATACAAACCGGACCTGATCGTGCTCGACCTGATGCTGCCCGGATTGGACGGCCTGCAAGTGCTGAGCCAGCTTCGGCGTGAATCGAACGTTTACGTGATCCTGCTGACCGCCAAGACCGAAGAGACCGACCGGATCGTGGGGTTGTCGGTCGGGGCGGACGATTACGTGAGCAAGCCGTTCAGTCCGCGTGAACTGGTGGCGCGCATCCAGGCAGCCTTACGGCGGCTCCAGCCGGGAAGCGTGCCGGGCGCGGAAGGGCGCATCCTGGCATTCCGCTCGCTCCGCATCGATACGGGGGCGCGACAGGTAACGGTAGACGAACAGCCGATCGAATTGACCGCACTCGAGTTCGACCTGCTGAAAACCCTGGCCGAAAACCGCGGCCGGGTGCTCAGCCGGGAGCAACTGCTCGAGACCGTCTGGGGTGGGACGTATTACGGCGAAATGCGCGTGGTGGACGTGCACCTGGGTCACGTGCGCCAGAAGCTCGGTTCAGACCGATTTATCGCCACGGTGCGGGGTGTGGGTTACCGCTTTGAGGATGAAGCGCTATGATCAAATTCTTTCGGGATCACCTGGGAGCCAGACTGTTCCTGTCTTACCTGTTCGTCATCCTGGTAGGCGCGATCATCCTGGGCCTGGCGACCCAATTCACCGTTCCGCAAGCTTTCAACCAGCATATGGGGCTGGGGCAGGGTACCGGCCTGGTGTCAGGACAAGGCCCGATGTTCCACAAGGCAATGGCAATGGAAATGGGAACGGCACGGGCGCGGGGATGATGTCGGATCTGTTTACCAATTTCCAGGCCAGCTTCAATCAAGCTTTACTGCTGGCTTTGCTGGCTGCCGGTCTGGTGGCCATCCTGGTCAGCCTGTTCCTGAGCCGGGGGATCGTTGCACCACTGCGTCGTGTGACGGAGGCCAGCCAGCGTATCTCAGATGGGCATTACAATGAGCGGCGTCCAACCGGCCGGTTCGGATGAGCTCGGACAACTGGCGCACTCCTTCAACCTGATGGCGGAAAAGCTCGAACAGGTGGAAGCCATGCGCAGGCAATTGATCGGCGACATCAGCCACGAGCTGCGTACCCCGTTGACGGCGATTAAAGGTTCCATGGAAGGGCTGATGGACGGGGTGCTGCCGGCTGAGGCAGAGACTTACCAACAGATCCACCAGGAAGCCGGCCGGCTGGCGCGGCTGGTGGACGACCTGCAGGAACTGAGCCGGGTCGAAGCCGGGTCCATCCCATTGGACATCCGGCCGGTACCAGTGCCAACACTGGTACAACCCACTCTCAGCCATCTGGCGGCGCAGGCGCAAAGCATCGGCATCATGCTGAATGCCGAACTACCAGACGACCTGCCATCCGTCCTGGCGGACCCGGACCGCATCACCCAGGTGCTCACCAACCTGGTGGGCAACGCCCTGCACTACACTGCTGCGGGAGGGTCCGTGACGGTGCGAGCCATCAGGCATGGGCTGGAGGTACGGATTTCGGTGATCGACAACGGTATCGGCATTCCGGCGGAGCACCTGCCGCAACTCTTCACCCGCTTCTACCGGGTCGACAAATCACGCTCACGCCAGGCCGGCGGCGGCTCGGGAATTGGTCTGACGATCGCGCGGGCCCTGGTGGAGGCACACGGCGGGCGCATCTGGGCCGAAAGCGCCGGCGAAGGCCAAGGCAGCACGTTCACCTTCAGCCTGCCGGTAGCCGGTTGAAGGATTCCATTGGATAAACGAAATGAATATCGAACTGCTGTACTTTGAGGGTTGTCCTGGCTGGGAAGAAGCACAAAAAAACCTGCGAGTTGCGCTGCAGGAAGAGAAATTGGAGGCAGAAATCATTCCAGTCAGGGTGGAAGATAATAATGAAGCGGAAAGGTTGAAGTTTTTGGGGTCGCCCTCCTTCCGGGTGGATGGGATCGAGTTATGGCCGGAGCAGCGCCGGCGGTATAACCTGAGTTGCCGGGTATACGCAACTCCGCAGGGCTTGAAAGCTGCGCCCAGCGTGGAGATGTTTCGGGAAAAGCTGCGCAACCGGAGCAGATAAATTCGATATAATCAGCCCATGGTAACCCTCGCACTCCTCACAGGTGGAAAATCCAACCGGATGGGGCAGGATAAAGCCCGGATGCTTTTCCTGGGCCGTCCGCTGATCCAGCGCATCCTGGAACGACTGGCAGGTGTGGCTGAGGAAGTGATCCTGTCCACCAATCAGCCGGAGCTGTATGCCTTCCTTAATCTGCCAGTCGTGGCGGATATTTATCCCGAAAAGGGCGCACTAGGGGGATTATATAGCTGTCTCAAGGCCGCCAACCATTCCATCCTGGCGGCGGTGGCTTGCGATATGCCGTTTGCCAACCCGGACCTGTTCAACTTTGAAAAGCGGTTATTATCCACCACCGGCGTCGACGCGGTGCTCCCGGACGGTCCGGATGGGCTGGAACCACTGCATGCGGTTTACCGCAAGGATAGCTGCCTGCCGGTGGTCGAAGCCGCGCTGGCAGCGGGTGAATTGAAAATGAGCGGGTGGCTGTCCAAAGTGAACGTCCGACCGGTGCTGCCCGAAGAAATTTCCCACTTCGACCCGCAAGGACTGGCCTTCTGGAACCTTAACACGCTGGAAGAATTCCAGCATGCGGAAGAACTTGCCAGGCTGAAAGAGACAGATCAATAGAGGCTGGAAAAAAGGCAGGGAATTTGAGCTTAACCTGGATGGTAATAGCTTTGGCCGGCGCAAGTGCGGCAGAGCACTTTCCCATCCACGCAGAGTTGCCGGTCGTTACTGACCTCTTCCCCACATTGGCTGCACTTCACGCGTAATCCCGGACGGCTGAGCAATGTTTCCAGCGTTGGGTCAAGGTCGATCGCCTGGAAGCTGAACAATTCCTCGGCTGGCATGACCTGGTAGCCCTTCACCTGGGCCGTATACAGCTGCCTGACCTCGGGGACATATTGCCAGGCAAGCTGGCGTACATCGGGCCGTGGGGCCAGGCGGACGGTCTGCCCGCTGGCAACATTGGCAAAGGTGGCAGCGATCTTGCCTTGATCGACTACACGCAAGGTGCGATGCCCGACTGTCGCACCGGTAGCAACCTCGATCCCGTCCGCGAAGCATCCGACCGCTTCGATGATGATCAGGGCAGCCTTTTTGGACATTGGCGCGGGCAGTCCAATGGCAGCCAGCCCGGCCAGTCCCATACGCACACCGAGCACCTGGCGGGGACACAAGTGGTCGTGGCGGGAGGAGGAGAGTTTGAGCAGTTCGTGAATTTCCATTAGAAAGTTCCCAATTTCATTCCATTAAAAAGAGAGTTCACCACAAAGGCCACCAAGGAAAAAACACAAAGGAAAGGGAAAATCTTGCGGGTATTTCATTAAGGTTCAGCCTTGATCGATCAAAAAGAGAGTTCACCACAAAGGCCACCCAGGAACACAAAGGGAAGGGAAAATCTTGCAGATATTTCATTAAGGTACAGCCTTGATCCATCAAAAAGAGAGTTCACCACAAAGGCCACCAAGGAACACAAAGGAAAGGGAAAATCTTGCGGATATTTCATTAAGGTACAGCCTTGATCCATCAAAAAGAGAGTTCACCACCAAGGTCACCAAGGAACGCGAAGAAACGTAGGGGGAATCCTTTTAATAAACCTTGATCAATCTGTGAATAACTTAAGTTTACCATCCGAGCCGATCTCCAGGCGCAGTTTGACCAAAGGTTTGGCAGCCGGGCCGTGGGTCACCTGCCCCTGCAAATTGAAGCGACTGCCGTGACACGGGCAGGCGAAACCGGTTGGCCCGGTTTCCACCGTGCAGCCAAGGTGGGTACAGACCAGACTGTAGGCGCTGAACCCGGTCTCCCCCCGGACCAGCAGGGCCGGCACCTGCGGGAGCAGCGTGCGCGAACCCGGAGCATAGGCGGAGGCCGGGCCAAGGTCGAATTCGGTCGGCGCGGCGGGTTGCGACTGGTAGCTCAGGAAACGCATCAGGCCACCCAGACCGAGCAGGCCGCTGGCCGTCAGCAGGAGCGTGCGGGTCAACTTGAGGAAATCGCGCCGGGAAATGGTTCGGTCGCTCATCTTTGCACCGAGTGGCATTTATGGCAGGAAGCCGAACTCTGGTCATTCGGGTCCTGCGTGCAACCCGATCCCAAGACCGGTTTGAAGGTGAAAACCTGCCCGGTGGCTTTGCCGACGAGTTGATAGGTGCCATCCGGAAGAACACGCGTATTCCAGAGCGCCTCGCCTTTGTCGGTGACCAGCACCGTATCGCCGACCTGCAGGTCGACCACCGGGTTCAGCAAGGCCTCCCGGAAAGCGATGTCGTTTGGATTGGACAAGGTCTCCGTCAGGGGGAGTTCGGTCAGCGTGCCGTGACAGGTCTTGCATTGGATGTACTGGATTTGCAATTTATTACTGTACAGATTGCCATCCCCCATCGCTTCGATGCGGGTGTGACAGTCGATGCAATCGAGGGTATATTCGCACTGCGTAAACTGAGCGATGGGCTGGTAATAATCCTGCAGCCGGTCGGTGGGATGGTCAGTGCGGGCCTGCAAGGTCATGCTGCGCAGGTCGTAATTCCCGCGGTTATGGCAGGCATCGCACTGGGTATACGAGATGGCGGTAGTCAGGCTGTGGATCTGGGTCCCCGCCAGGCTGCCGCCGCCGTTGGCGCTGGGGATGCTCTGGGTGGGAGTATGGCAGGAGGCGCAACCGCTGAAGTGATCGGTGCGCTCGCCCGTCAACGTGGAAGCCGCGTTGGTGTGACAGGTGAGACAGTTCTCACCAAATGCCTGGATGGAAGGGTTGGTTTCCTGGGAAGGGTCGAAGGCCGCCAGGCTGGTAATGCCGCTGGTGCTGCCTGGATCCTGAATAGCGACGATCCCCAAGCTTGCGGTCAGATCAGGCTGGGCGCCAAAGGTGAACCGGACACTGGCGATCGCACCGGCATAGGTGGCCTGGATGCTGGTGGTGGCGCGCTGGATATGATCGTTGTAATCTGCGGCATCCCCGCTGTGGCAATTGCTCCCGCCACAGGAGGCTTCGACCACCGAATAATCGGCGGGGTTGGCGCCCCCGCGCAGCGTGCTATGCGCAAGGTTCGCATCCAGGGCCAGCCGTTCGCCACCGTGACAAATCACGCAGCCGAAGGTGACGATCGGGTGGGATTTACTGATCTCGGGCAGGTCGGCATGACAGGACAGGCAATATTCCACCTGGCCGGTCAGGGTAGGCGTCAGCGCGACCGGTTTTACGCGGCGACTCTCCCACCAGGCAATTCCCAGCAGGGTTATCAGCAATAAAGCGGAGGCAACCACAATCAAACGACGCATAAGAGGAATAGGGTCAGGGGTCAAGGGTCAAGGGTCAAGGGTCAAGGGTCAGGGGTCAAGGGTCAAGGGACGAGGGACAAGGGTCAAGGGTCAGGGGTCAAGGGTCAAGAGGAGCCAAGCGCCAGGAAGGTCAGGATAACAATGGAAACGAGGATAATCGCAAAGATGCCCTGGACCAGACGGTTGCCGTGCGGGAACCAGCGTCCCAGTTCGGAGGCGGCCGGCTTCGGGAAAATGTACGGGAAGAGACTCACCAATGCAACCAGCGCCAGCGGTACGACCACACCCCAAAAGAAGGGGTTGCCCAACTTGAGCAGTTCCTGCACCCATAGGAAGAACCAGGGTGCGCGTGCACTGGCCGACAGGCTCGCACCGGCGTTGATGGGGGCCGCAATTGGCGCGGGCGCAAAAGCTGACAGGAACAGCAGGAAAATGGACCCCAATAACATGGCCAACAACTCGCGCCGGACCAACTCATTGCGGGATATACGCTGCTGAGTTTCGCGCAAAAGCGGAGGCGGCACAGCGATCCCACCATCCCGCCGGACCCGGAACAGGTGCCAGACCAGCAGGATGCCCGCCACCAGCATCAGGCCAAAGATGTGCCAGCCGTAGAAGCGGATCAATGTAGCCGGGCCGGGTTGAGTGCCACCCACCAGGCTGCCATAAAGTGCCGGGCCGATCCACGGGATGGATTTAACCAGATTGGTGCCCGCCACCAGCGCCCAATGGATGCCCTCGTCCCAGCGCAACATGTAGCCGGTGAAATCCAGCAGCACGGAAGACACGAACAGCCCCATTCCGAGCAGGTAATTGAAACGGCGAGGCGGCAGGTAGGCGCCTGTGAAGACTACACGCAATAGATGAATCAAAGCTACGATCACCAGGAGCTGTGCCGCCCAGAAATGCAGGTTGCGTACCAACCCACCAAACGGCACCAGGAAGCTGAGCGTCTGGATCGACAGGGCGGCCTGGTCAGGGGTTGGGATGTAGTAGAAAACCTCCAGGATGCCGGTGACCGCCAGGACCAGGACCAGGAATACCGCCAGCCCGCCGGTTCCCAGGGTATACCGGAAGCGCGCCTGCCTGGCAGGTATGGTAGGGGGATGCAGATGGTGGAAGAAGGATGGGCGCATCGGTCACATTATACTTTGGAGGACAAAGACCGCCCCATAGCCTGGAGCGGTCTTAGAGGTTTTATGGGAGATGGAGTCACCCGGAAAGCCAGACCAGGTTAATCTCCAGCTGGCGATCCGGCGGGCTGCAGACCCGTGGCGTGAGTCTCTTCGGAATCGTCCAGGCTGTTTGCGGGCAGAGTTCTCCGAAAAAATCGGGAAGTAATGCGCGATCAGGGTATATACCAACAATACGCCCGAGACCACTCCGACGATGAGGGCCATTTCCAACAGGGATGGGAAATAGCTGACGCCGTTGATGGGCTTGACCACAAACCAGGTTACGTCAAAACGGTTCAAAATAATCCCGGCGGCGACAAACAAGGCGCCTACCAGGGTTCCCATGCGGCTAGAACGAACTTTGCGGACGGAGAACAGGATGATCGGGATGACCGCGCCAAGCAGCAATTCTGCCAGGAAGAGAAGGCTGTATATCCCGCTCGTGAAAAGCAGGCCGAGTTCGTGGGTAACGGCAAGTTCGCCCAATTTCATCAGCAGATAAAAGCCGAGTATCCATGGGAGCAGCCCAGCCAGCTTTGCCAGCACCTTTTGACTGAGGGTCTGACCAAACATGCGGATGCTGACAAAGGAGCCGATGATGATGGTGGCAATGCCGGCTGCCAGCGAAGAGACCAGGAAGAACTCGGGTTGAATCAGGGAGTACCAGAGTGGGTGGATGCGCGGGACCATGACGACAAACAGGGAACCCAACGAGGATTGGTGCATCGAAGAAAGAGTGATGCCGGCAATGACCATGGGGATGAGGATCTTGCGCAACAACAAAATCAACTTTTTAAATTTGGTGATTTCCAATAACACCGGGCTCAACTCGTAGAAAAGGATGCCCGAGTAGATCGCAATGCACCAGCTCACCTCGAAAAGCGCCGAAGAAAGGTTGGGGTAAACCAGGAAATGCCAGAAACGGTCCCAGCGGCCCAGGTCGAAGAACAGGATGACCAATACGGAACTGTAACCAAGAAATCCAAACAAGACCGTTGGCCGGATAGCCGAATGCAGGTCGTGCATGTGGAAGATATACACCAGGGCTGCCAGGGTAAATGCAGCACCGGCAAATGCGACCGTGGTCAGGTCAAAACTGATCCAAAGTCCCCACGGAAAGACTGTGCTCAAGTGGGTGGTACTGCCCAAACCCGCATAAAGACGATACAACCCGGCGCTCATTCCCAAAGCTGCCAGCACTGCCAGGACGTAGGTAAAACGCGGCAGCTTTTCCAATTCCTTGATGCGTTTAAGTTTAATGAAGACGGACATGGCTCATTCCTCTGCCTTTGCTTTTTCTGTTTCCAGTGCCTGGGCTGCCTGCCTGGCTTTGGCGGCTTTCTTCTCCTTGTGCTCGAGCGCCAGGTAGATGCCCGTCATGCCGACTGCCGCGGTGGCAGCGATGACAGGCGTGCCTATTTCGGTAGCCAGCCGGTTGAATTCCGCCGGCGATTGTGTTCCTTTCGGGATCGGGAAATTCAACTCTTCAAAAGGAACCGGGGATATGTAAAATGTAGAGGTACCGCCATTTTCTTGCTCTCCATAGACGTGGTTAACGTAGCGATCGGGTTGTTCCTTGATACGTGTATGCGCCAACTCCAACATCTCGGCGCGGGTCCCAAACTGGATCGCCTGGGTGGGACAGGTGGCAGCGCAGGCCGGCTGGCTCTCGCCTTGTTCGAGGCGCGAGACGCACAGGTCACACTTGACGATCAAAGCCAGTTGTTGCTCCCACTCGAAATGAGGAACCTGGAAGGGACAGGCGTACATGCAATAACGGCAGCCGATGCAACGATCGGTATCGTAGGTAACGATGCCATCTTCGTTCTGCTGGAGGGCGCCAACCGTGCACGCCGATACACAGGATGGGTCCACGCAATGCATGCAGTGATAGGGGGCCGTAAAATGCTTCAGATCAGGAAATTCACCGGTGATGCCGGTATCCTTTAATCCAGATGCGGGTGTGCTGCATGGGGACATCGTTTTGCACACTGCAGGAAACCAGGCAGGAGCGGCAGTCGATGCAACGGGAGGCGTCTATCAAAAAACCATATTTGTGGGCAGTCATGTCTTATTCTCCTGCATAGAGTGGCTTGTGCAAAGGAGAAATTGCCACTCCCTCGATTTTCTTTACCGATACAAAGGTCTGGCTGAGCGCCTGGCTGCCGCTAATGGGGTCGGTATAGGTTAGGTGTAAATCTGAATCACACGCGCCTACACCGTAGGCGGTCGTCAGTCCCTTGGAAAGATGACCGTACCCGGGTGTGAGATAGACGCAATCGGAACGAATGGCCTGGGTGACCTGCAGGGGAATATTTATCTTCCCGGCAGAACTGCTCACTTCCACCCAGTCATTGTCCACCAATCCCAGTTTCCGGGCGGCGGAGGGATGCATCCATAGGCGTGGTTCATCCGAATACTTGTGGAGGAGTTGGTTATTTTGAGAGCCAAACTGGGTAGATTGAGCCACCTTGCCGGTCAACAGGTAGAACTGGTCCGCATTGGGCGCGGGCGGTTGCTCCCACTCCGGGACACCGGCAAAACCGGCTTTGTCAAGCGTGCTGGAGAACAACTCGATCTTCCCGGAGGGCGTATTCCAGTCCAGTTCCGGAAAATCCGCAGTCTCTCCGGGCAATTGGACGTACCCCTGCTGGCGCACCTGGTCAAGCGAAACACCCAGGGGAGCCAACTGCTGCTTGAGGTAATCTTCTTCATCCGTATATTGGAAATAATCGCTCAATCCCAGGCGGGATCCCAGTTGCTTGTAGATCCACAGGGCGGATTTTCCGTCACCCTGCGCCTGGATTACCGGCTGGCGGATAAAGGCCTTACCGCCGACAACATTTAAGGGATCATAGCGTTCCAGGTAGGAGGATTCGGGCAGGACCACGTCCGAGAACCAGGCGGTATCGTTCATGAGGATGTCAATCGTGGAAATGAAGTCCATCTTGCCGAAGGCTTGCAGGGTGCGACTACGGTCGGGTAGAGACATGGCCGGGTTCTGACGGGAAATGAACCAACCGTGCGCCTGATAGGGAGAGCCACTAAGAAGGGCTTCACGCATTTCCTGAAAAACTCCGATAGCCAACGGGACATACGGGTATTTCCACGGAACGCCATCCAATCGTTGAGCCGAAACGCGTGGATAAGGTGGTTGCGGAGGGACGCCCAGAACCCCACTCTGCTCGCCGGAGGCGGCGAACATGGCGGTGTTCCAGTTGCCAACAATGGCATTCAGTATGGCGATGGCGCGTTCGGTCTGGAAGGAGTTCACAAAATTGGAAGTTCGCCAGCCATTATGGGCCAATGCGTTAGGCGCGGCGGCGGCGAATTCACGGGCGATGCGTTGGATGGTATCTGCCGGGATGCCGGTGATTCCAGCGGCCCATTGAGGGGTGTACCGGGCGAGCGGGCCAACCAACTTTTCAAAACCGGTGGTATGGGCAGAGACGAAGCTGGCATTATACAGTTTTTCGCCAATGATGACATTCAGCATAGCCAGGTGAAAAGCCAGATCGGTGCCAGGACGGATGGGCAACCATTCGGCAGACTTGGCGGCGGTCTTGGTAAAGCGCGGATCCAGGCTGACCACTTTCACACCCCGGTCGATCGCCAGGCTCAAAGCAGAGGTCTCCGAGGTGGAGATGGCTTCCATCAGGTTGCGTCCGGTCAGGATGACGTATTTCAGATCGTCATACTTGCGGTCCGGTTCTTCCATCCCGTAGGTCATCAGGTTGGCGACGATCATGGCGTTGAAGCACAGGCTGCGTTGGGTGCCGTAGTTGGGGGAACCGAAGGCATTCAGCAGGTTCTCGAACTGGACCTGTGAGAGGTTGTGGGTGGAGGAAAAGGCCATCGCCTCGGCGCCATATTTCTGTTTGATATCCTGCATATTCCTGGCAACCAGATCCAGCGCTTCTTCCCAGGAGGCCTTCCGAAAAAGGCCTTCGCCGCGCTTGCCCACCCGGATGAGCGGAGTCAGCACGCGATCGGGATCGTAAGTATTCATCAAGCCGGACTGTCCGCGCGGGCAAAGTTTGCCATTCGAATGCGGGTGCTCAGGGTTGCCTTCCAGCTTGACCACGCGCCCTTTTTCGACTTTCGCCAACACACCGCAGCGCCAGACGCACATTTCACACATGGTCGGAATATATCCGCTGGTTGTGGCGTCCAGCATTCCACTCCGGCGGGCGGCTTCGGCAACCGTGGGTGGGATAAATTTCCCGATGACCAGCGCTCCCACGGTCATCCCGCTGGCTTTCAGGAAGTCACGCCTTGAGATGGTATTCTTCATACAATTCTCCAATAATCCTTTGACCGGTCATCCCGGCGGGAGAAGTCTCGCCAACCGGAAAAAACCATTCAAACCTGCTACGAATAAAGTGAAACGGTAATCTTTATTTCTCGTCGGGCTTGTTTTTCTCTTTCCTTTGCATTCCGGCGCGATCGATCAAATAGAACAGTAACAGCGCCATCAAAGAGAAGACCAGCACGGTCAGATAAGGATTGAGGTTCCAAAGATCAGGCATGACCACGTTGCCGATATCGGCAAGCTTGGAAATCTGCGGAAACACCTGCTGGTACGTCAAACCGTAAATAACTGCGCCAACCAAAAATCCAAGCAAACCAGGCACCAAGTAATCTAATTTTCCTTCGCCGGACCCGGCGACACAGGTACCTGGTCAGTAACCAGTCAGGGCCATCCCGACCCCGAATATCAAGCCACCTGCTAGGTTACCGACGATATATGTGGCTGGCACGGTGGGAAAGGTGACCAGCCCGAGACCGCGCAATCCGTACAGACCGATCATGGCAACGACCAAGGCCGTCATCATGAATTTCAAGACGGCCATATCCGTGAAGCGGAACTGGTTAACGATCTTGTGATATTTGGTCAATCCGGCTTTGTTCAACGCAAAACCGAAGAACACGCCCAGGAACAGAGCAATGACATAATTCATGGAAGCTCTCCCGATTAATAGCGATTACGGTAAATGATCAGAGCTGTCAGGATGCCCGAAGCGAACATCCCGGCAATGAAAAGGAAGGCAGCCGGCACCAAAAGCATGCCGCCCGAAATGGCCAGACCGCTGGTGCAGCCCCCTGCAATCCCGGCGGCGTATTCCAACAGGATGGCGCCGAAGAAACCCACCACCCAGCGCTTCCAGGTCTGCGGGCCAAAGATGCGTTTCCACTGCTTATCGCTGTTGGAGGCGTCTTTTTTACCCCACTTGAGGGTTTTGCTGGTGGCCGCCCCGATCATGCCACCGAAAAACACGCCCACCAGCAGAATCACTCCCCAGGTGATGCCAGGCGGCATGACGTAATTAAAATACATGTTATTGAAGGCCAATGGCGCGACCGCCTTGCCGATCATTCCGGCCAGGTTCTCGAAGGCGCCTGAAGCACCCAGGAGCGTATTGGAAAGCAGGACTGCCAGGATGCCGACAATGCCCAGCAAAATACCGGCCACGTATGGCGACCATAATTCCTTGCTGATCTGTTTCTTTAGCCAGTTCATGCGTTCTCCTTTTTATGAATTTTCCTGCGAACCTTCATCAGAACCCGGCGCAGCCTGCGAGGCAGAGTCACCTTCCTGATCACCGGTAATTTTTGTCACCAGAGCAAACAACTCGGTTGCCGTGCCTGGTTTTTTCAAGAGATCGCGCAAGTCTTTGCGAGCGGAAGGTTTCAATTTCGCAATATCCGGGACCATTTCAACCACGTCAATTGGGTAACTGCCCTCGATCTGACCGGTCTCTTCGAAAGAGATCTTGAGCCAGTGCTCACGCCGCAGGACAAAGAAACCGCCGCCCAGCAACAAACCGGCCGCCATAACGAGCAGGATGAGATTACCGACGTTGACCGGTTTTTGCCCCAGAGCCATCTCGTCATAACGCTGGGAATAATCCACCAGCGATCCGGCAGGCACGGAGGCTGAAGGAACAGCCGTCGCGACCGGTGCGGCAGGTGTGTTATCGACCGGGGAAGCAGTGGCAGCCGGCGCACTGGTCGTGCCGGTGCCAATCGTCACTCCCAGGGTGGCGGCATAAGTCTGGGCCTTTTGCTCATAATCGGCGGCATGGCAACTCTTACAACTTGCCACCACGTCAGACAGGGGATCTTCCATCCCGGTATGGGCAGCCGTCTCATCGGTGGCCTGGTTATTGCCAGCATGGCATAGGTAACAAAAATCACCGAAGGCGTGATCCGTATGCCAGGCCGTCCCATCGTTGTTGACCGGGTCCTTTCCCTGGGTTTCATGGCAATTCTTGCAAGAGGAAGCCTGGGACCCGCATTGGGCGCTGACCGGCTGGGCCGGCAGCAGGAAAAATACCCCGGCAGTGAACAATAATGCGGCGCCGGCAGCGATAAATAAAAACGGGAATTTTTTCAAACGCATTCCATCCTCCTTAAAAAAGCCTTCCATGGTTTAAGTCGTCCATTGATTATTTGAAGACGAACCTGCCAGCTCATCGGAAACCCCTTCCGCCAGGTTGGCCCGCTTTTGTAGGCTGTCGCGCATAATGCTGCGCAGG
Source organism: uncultured Chloroflexia bacterium (assembly GCA_963814135.1). GTDB lineage: Bacteria > Chloroflexota > Anaerolineae > Anaerolineales > Villigracilaceae > UBA877. The sequence continues at coordinate 1,740,890 of CAWFBZ010000008.1, forward strand.
ATGTCCAGCGCATCGATGACGCGATGATCTGCGAGGGCGTATTGGACCATCATTCCCTGTCGGGTGGCGATGACCAACCCGCGATCGCGCAAGTTCTTCAGGTGTCGGGAAATCGTCGGTTGAGGCTGGGCAAGGTCCTGAGTCAACTCGGTGACATTGCGGGGACCCTCTGACAAGGCGTACAAGAGGATGAGGCGGGTGGAATCGGCCAGGGCCGAGCAGAAGTCGGCGTGGAGCTGGGTAATCTCTTGTAATAACGCGGATGAAACCATTTTTTACCTTATTCGGATATGCATATATCGTCAGGGTGGATGATACACTTGTGACAGGCAGCACAATAGTGTCACATGTAATTCTATTTGTTCTTTTTGTCACATAGTTTTTAAGCATTTTTGCAGGGGGAAATGGGGTAATTACCCCAACTCATTGGGGTGATTATTTCCAGAAGGGATAAAAGAGCGGGTTTATCTTGAAATTAAACAAAAAAAGGGCTCCTGACTTGCGCCAAGAGCCCTTTTTATCGCCTGGTTATGGGGTCTTATCGAGTAACTTGATCATATCCTGAATGATTTTCTCGCGCCCACCCTGCCGGAACTCCACTGAATTTGAAGCGTCGTTCCCGTCCATCTCGGCCAGGCAGGCGGTGGCATAATCCTGAAGAAAGACGCGACTGGTGGACTGGACCGCGGCGTGGATGGCAGCCAACTGTTGCATGATCTCCCGGCAATCGCGCTCTTCGACCAGCATGTTTTCCACTCCACGCACCTGCCCCTCGATGCGGTTCAATCGATGGATCAGGGCATCCCTAGTCTCGATATTCTTTATTTTCATATCCACTAATTCCGTTCAGCTAGAAAAATCCATTTAACCAGCACACGGCCGGTTGGAAATCAGCCCGCTCAGGAAAAGCCTCCGCTGGACCCACAACTGCTGGAGGAGGAACCGATCGAATCGCCTGCAAGGGATCCAATGGACATCACCCGGGAGATCTTTTTATGGGTGTCCTGGCTCAGACAATGCGGGCAGGGGGGAATTTGATCCGCTTCGGAAAAGCGGACCATTTTTTCAAATGGCTCTCCGCATTGATTGCATTCATATTCATAAATAGGCATAGGGCAGTCCTCTCCAAAGAAAATATACTCTCCCCCAGTATAGCATATCCGCCCTAGACCTGTCAAGAATTTTTTCAGAAGTCCCCCACGCTTTACCAAAAAAAGAGATAGAAAGCGCTGCATAGCATTCGACTTATTGGAAAGCCATGACCACCACTTGAGCTTCCGGGGCGATTAAATCAGAAGCATTCTTTATTATCGATAAACACAATCTTTACATTGTCTTTACGATGTCTGGCTAAGATAGGGGAAATCAGTGAGGTTTGAAAAACCTCTGAATAACAATAAAAAAAGGAGTTCTTTATGGTAATTTCTTCCGTATCCAGGCAAACCAGGCAGAAATAGTGGATCGACCTGGGTACATTGCTACACGAAGTTCGCTCCGGGATGGCAGCCGCCGGGATGGTGCCGGCCGATCTGAAGGCAGCCGTCGACAAGCAGGTCGAAGAAGGCAGTCCGCTGGGGATGACCGCCGCAGTCTGGGATCAGCGCCTGGAATGGGTGGCGGATGAATGGGAAGTGGATATCCCGCGGGATGTAAAAGGCGCGGATAGCATGGTGGTCTTTTCCTCCATCGAGGTGATGAAGTTCCCCACCAACATTGCCGCAATTGCCAAGATCCTCAATAAGGCCGGCGAGAAGTGGACCGTCAGCAGCCAGGCTCGTGAAGTCGTCAACTTCGGGTTCTACGAAGGCAGTGAGGAACACACCAAGTTATTCCTCAGCCGCATCCTGGAGGGTGCCAAGGAATTGGACGTAAAGTTGATCCGATTACCCGTATCGAAGGCCATCTACGCATCGAAGCCGAACTGGACCCGAATAATACCATCACGAAGGCGTATTCCTCCGGCACCATGGTGCGTGGGATCGAAATTATTTTGAAGGATCGTGATCCGCGCGAGGCCTGGGCCTTCACACAGCGAGCCTGCGGCGTTTGCACCACGGTGCATTCCTTCGCGTCGATCCGTTCGGTCGAAGATGCCCTCAATATAAAAATTCCCAAAGCTGCCAACCTCATCCGCAACCTGATGATCGCCCAGCAATACGTGCACGACCACAGCATGCATTTCTATCACCTGCATGCGCTGGATTGGGTGGATGTGACCGGTTGTCTGTCCGCCGATCCAGCCGCCACGGCCGATATCCAGAAATCCATTTCACCGTGGGCGAATGCTTCTCCGGGATACTTTGCAGATATCAAAAGCAAGGTCAAGGGGATTGTAGACAGCGGCCAGCTTTCCATCTTTGCGAATGCGTATTGGGGCCATCCCGCCTACAAGCTGCCTCCGGAAGTCGACCTGCTGGCAGTGGCGCATTACCTGGAAGCCCTGGACGCTCAAAGGAGCTTTACCAAGATCCACACCATCTTCGGCGGGAAGAATCCGCATCCAAACTTCGTAGTGGGTGGCGTGCCCATGCCGATCGATCTCAACAGCGATACCGCCCTGAATGCCAACCGCCTGTCGATCATCAAAGACAGCATCGATCGCATGCTGACCTTCGTCGACCAGGTATACCTGCCTGATCTGCTGGCAATCGCACCCTATTACCTGGATTATGCCGGTCTGGGCGAAGGCCTGGGCAACTTCCTGACCTGGGGTGAATTCCCGGACACGGACAACAGCGATCTATCCAAGCTGCTCGTACCGCGTGCCGTCATCAGCGGGCGTGACCTGACCAGCATCCACGAACCCGATCCGCGTGACTTCCAGAAGATGCAGGAATTCGTGGCTCGATCGTGGTACGAACAGAGCGTCGGCGACCAGGCAGGTCTGCACCCCTGGAAAGGCGAGACGAAGTTCAATTACACGGGTCCGAAACCGCCATACGACCTATTGGAAGTCGAACAGAAGTACTCCTGGTTAAAGGCACCGCGCTGGGCAGAGACGCCCATGGAAGTGGGCCTGTTGGCACGCGTGCTGGTCATGTACGCCAGCGGTCACCAACAAACCAAGGACCTGGTCGATTCCGTGCTAAAAACCCTGGGCGCGCCTCTCTCGGCGGTCTTCTCGACGCTGGGTCGTACGGCTGCGCGGGCGATCGAGACCAAGGTGTTCGCCGATTTCATGCTCAAGACGTATAACGATCTGGTGGATACGATCAAGGCCGGGGATACCCAGACTTTCAATGGCGATAAATGGGAACCCAGCAGTTGGCCGGCACATGCCGAAGGCTTTGGCTACATGGAAGCCCCACGCGGCGCACTCGGTCACTGGATCGTCATCGACCACGGCAAAATCTCCAACTACCAGATGGTGGTCCCAACCACCTGGAACGGATCGCCGCGCGACCAGAAAGACCAGCCGGGCGCTTACGAGGCTTCCCTGGTGGGTACGCCGCTGGCCGTTCCCGACCAACCGCTCGAGATCTTGCGGACCATCCATTCATTCGATCCGTGCATGGCCTGAGCCATCCACATGGTGGATGCAGATGGGAATGACCTGGGAGAAGTTGCCACCGGGATGAATGTGTGTGTAAGTTGATCGACTGGTAAGGGCTGACAGAGGCGGAGGGCGTCTTGCGAAGCAGACTCCTCCGCCTTTTGTTGCCAGACTGGCGCATGCATCAAATGGTATACTTTTGCATCTAAACTATAGGAGTTGGTTGGATGCCTCAAAATAGCCCTCAACTCTGGAGATTGGGATGACGGAAAACGACGCGGATCGAAAAATCGTGTTGGGATTGGGGAATACGCTCGATGGAGATGAAGGTCTGGGAGTACAGGCGGTCAAATTGCTCGAAGAGCGCTTGGGCACCGGGAATACCCAGATCGAATTCCTGGATGGCGGCGTATTGGGTCTCAACCTGCTTCCCTGGGTTGAAGAAGCCAGTTACCTGCTGGTGCTGGATGCCATAAACGCCCGAAAAGAACCCGGGACACTGATCGAACTCGAACGAGAGCAGATCCCACTGTATAGCGGTATCAAGATGTCGGACCACCAAATCTCCTTCCAGGAAGTTTTGGGACTGGCACAGTTCCGCAGCAGACTGCCGGAACATCTACACCTGATCGGCATTCAACCTGCCGACATCTCCGTGGGCGTGGAGCTCAGTCCGACCGTATCCGAAAAAATGCCGAGCTTGCTTGAACAGGCCGAACAGAAATTACGCGAATGGGATCTGATTAACAAGGAGAAGAAAACATGAAGAAGATTGCTTTTCCCACCGAAGACGGAGAGACCATCAGCCCACACCTAGGAAGGGCGCCGTTCTTCCTAGTGGCTTCGATAGATGATTCCGGATCGATCAAGTTTGAGAATCGCGACAAAGCCTTTCATGGCGATGAGGCCAAACACGCTGCACATGAACATACTGGTGAGGGGATGCACGGACGCATGTTCGGTGCAATCAGCGATTGCCAGGTGTTGATCGCCGGAGGCATGGGCGAGCCGGCGTACGAACAAGCTTTAGCGTCAGGCCTGGAGGTCTTTTTACCGGGCGAGAAGAACATCCGGCGTGCCCTGGAGGATTACCAGGCCGGCAGCCTGACCTCCGATATACGCAGAATACACAAACATTAACGGAGTCCAGCGATGGATTACTATTTCCTTGACAAGGTGTCCTGGGAACACAGCCAGGCACTTTACCACGCCGCAGCCTACCTGCAGCACGAAGCGCTTTTCATCTTAAGGCCAGCCAGTCCCTATGTTTGCATTGGGTTTCACCAAGACGCCGAGCAGGAGATCGACCTGGATTACACCCGGGAGCAGCATATCCCGGTCTTCCGGCGGGAAGTGGGCGGCGGAGCCGTTTACCTGGACGGCGGCCAGTTGTTCTACCAGCTTATTTTGCGAAGCGACCGGGCGGAAGTTCCCGAGAACAAAGAGGAACTTTACCGCAAGTTCCTCGACCCGATCGTCCAGACCTACCGCCAGTTCGGCATGCCGGCCGAATACAAACCGGTCAACGACATCCTCGCCAACGGGCGCAAAGTTTCCGGCAACGGCGCCGGCCGAGATCAACGATATGGTGGTCATCGTGGGCAATTTCATCCTGGATTTCGATTATGAGGTGATGAGTAAGTGCCTGCGCGTGCCGGATGAGAAATTCCGTGACAAGGTTTACAAGACGCTCTACGAAAACCTGAGCACATTCGAACGGGAAACCGGTCAGAAACCTGAGACGCGCCGGCTGGGAGATGACCTGGCAAAGCGCTATGAAGCCATGCTGGGGCCCATGACCTATAAAACTATACCGGACCCCGACCTGGTGGCCAAGGCGGATGAACTGCAGGCTGAGCGCGACACGCCGGAATGGCTGCTGGCCAACGACCACCGGCGGGTGGATGCGCGCCAGGTCAAGATCCGGGACGGCGTTTATGTCATCCAGAATATGCTCAAGACTCCGGGCGGCCTGATCCGTGTCAGCGCGGTCAACGAAGATGGAAAATTGCGGGATGTGCATATTTCCGGGGACTTCTTCTTCTATCCAGCCGAGGACCTGCCTGGTTTGGAGGCAACCCTGAACGGGGTGGTCGCCGAGACCGGCGCCGTAACCGAGGCGGTGGCGCAATTCTACACGCACCGCTCGGTCGAATTCCCCGGGTGTTTTACCGGCGGATTTTGGAGGCGTTCTCATCCCTGCATCTGTATAACTGTATCTACTTCGAAAATATTACATTTCAACCAGAGAGTATAAAGAACTCACCACGACGGACACGAAGTACACGACGGAGGAGGAGAATGAAGAAAATAACATTACTGTAGTGCCTTATAAGTTTCTTCCACGAGTAATAAAGACTAATTTAACATTGTCGAGCTACTCACACAAAAATAAGAATAGAACACGGATCAAGCAGATTCAACGGATTACCACGGATAAAAACATTAAATTGCTCTGTTGCAAACATGCATTCAATCACACTGCCCTTCGACTACGAGCCTCACAAAGAGCGTTCGGCTCTCCGCTCAGGGCGTAGCTGGACAGAAAATATCGTTTTCATAAATCATCAAACAGAGCACCATAAACAGGTTAAATAGTAGCAAAGAGGCAAACCCAGCTTCGCCAACCTGCCCATTTTCCCTGCAGGATAGGCTCACGGCGAGTTTCACCAGTACCAGGGAATCTTCGAAAATGCGATGAAGAAGATTCCTGTGAGTAGATACTCATTAATAGGAGATAATATGTTCACACAATTTGGCGTACCTGAATTACTGATTGTCCTGGCAATTGTCGTGCTGCTCTTCGGAGTGGGACGCATTGGAAAAATCGCCGGCGAGCTGGGCAAAGGCATCCGTTCCTTCAAGGACGGAATAAAAGGCGAAGAGAAACCCGGAACGGAGAAGTAGAGTCTGCATGCATGAGTTGCCGGTGACCGAATCGATCCTGGAGATCGCACTCCGCTACGCAAACCAGGCCGGGGCCAGGCGGATCACGGATTTATATCTAGTGATCGGCCAGCTCTCTTCGCTGGTGGACGATTCGGTGCAGTTTTACTGGGATATGATCGCCAAGGACAGCATTGCGGAAGGCGCCCAACTTCATTTTGAGCGCATCCCGGCCGAAATGGTTTGCCTGGATTGCGGGACCAGCTTTGCACCGGATGGAGAAACCCTGGCCTGCCCAAATTGCCAGAGTGTACGCGTGAAAGTTACCAAGGGTGAGGAATTCCGCCTGGATTCCATCGACGTTGACAACGACGACCCGCCTGTAATATCGGAGAATACGAATGCCACAAAACATACCGGTAGTTGAAAGAATCCTGTCTGCCAATGAACGACTGGCCGAAGAGAACCGTGCCGTCATCGACGCAGCCGGCCTGTTCGCCATTAACGTCATGGCCTCCCCGGGAGCCGGGAAAACCTCCCTGATCGAACAAACCGTACACGCCCTGCAGGGCAAGGTACGCGTCGGCATGATCAATGGTGATATTGCCACGAGCCTGGATGCCGACCGGGCTGCCGCAGCAGGTGCAGCTGCAGTGCAAATTAATACCGGCGGAGAATGTCATCTGGATGCGGTAATGCTCCACCAGGCCCTGGGAAGCCTGGACCTGCAATCCATCGACCTGTTGATCGTAGAAAACGTGGGCAACCTGGTCTGCCCGGCCGGGTTCGCCCTCGGCACCCACAAAAGTGTGCTGGTAGCCTCCATCCCCGAGGGCGACGACAAGCCCTACAAGTATCCCGGCATGTATCGCGGCGTGGATGCGGTGGTGATCAATAAGATCGACCTGCTGCCTTACGTGGACTTCCGAATGGACTATTTCCGCAAAGGTATCCAGGCGCTTAACCCAGGCGTGGTGGAATTTCCGCTCTCCTGCCGCAGCGGGGAAGGCATGCAGGCCTGGCTGGATTGGCTACAAGGCATGCTGAAGACAAATTAAGGTATCGGGGAGTTGGCGTGTGGCAATGCCGCTGGGGCTGACTCCCTAAAACCATTTTCCCCAAATTGAGGCGGGATCCGGGGCGGAAATTGTCAGGCTATCGAAATCTCCGGGTCAAGCATAAAAATAAGATAGAATGAGGGCATGATCGACCTGATCAAGATTGAGACCTTCCTGCGAGCAGCGGAAAACCTGAACTTCTCGGAGACCGCCAAGCAGCTGCATATGAGCCAGCCTTCGGTCAGTCACCAGATCAAAACACTCGAACAGGAACTGGGCGTAACCCTGTTCGACCGGGGTGGCACCGGACTACACCTGACTGAAGCCGGACGGATCCTGTTACCCTGGGCCCGCCGTTTGCTACACGATATGAACACCATGGAATCGATGATGTCTTCATTGGAGCAGGAAGTAGCGGGGAATTTACAGATTGCCTGCAGCACCACCGCCGGAAAATACATATTGCCGCAATTGGCGGCACGCTTCCGCCAGCGCTATCCGGGCATACAGATCAGCATCCCAGCCTGTGCCTCCGAACAAGTGACGCTAGACCTGCTGGACGGACGGGCGAACCTGGGCGTGCTCAGCCGGGAGGTCTACGATCCGAACCTGGAGACCCAGGAGTTTTTCCATGACCGAATTTCGTTGATCGTACCCGCCAATCATCGCTGGGCTTTACGAGCCTCGCTTGAGCCATCCGAACTCCTGGAGGAACCGGTCATCATGCGCGAACCCACTTCGGGGACGCGGCGGGTGGTCCTGGAAGAACTGGCCAAGCACGATATCAGCCTGGAAGATATGAATATTTTCATGGAATTGGGTAATGCCGAAGCGATCGTCCGCACGGTGGCAAGCGGTTATGGGGTGGGTTTCGTCTCCACCCTGGCGGCCACCTATCCGATGGAGCGCGGCAGCGTAGTGGATATTCCCGTGGAAGGGTTAAACCTGGAGCGGACCATTTACATGGTCCGGAACAGTCTGGGTGAATCCAACCGGCCGCGGGATGTCTTCTGGAGTTTTGTACATGCTCCTGAAAATGCCGACCTGCTGGGATTACCTGGAAAAGATGCAACCAAATATAAGAAAAGCCAATCCACATAATTATTGGATAGGGTATCGTTCCGAAGGTTTGATTGGGTGCAATGATGGAATTGTAGGAACCTTCGGGAGGATTATTTTTCGGTGGAACCTTCGGGACGATATTTGCAATTTTTAGAATCAAAAACCGGGCTACATTTTAGCAGCCCGGTTCAGTTTTTCTGTGGTGACTAGAAGACGTATGTCTGGGTGGCGCCTTCGACATCCATCAAGAACGGGGGTGCTTTCTTGATCTTGATGCGCGGATCGCGCAGCATGTCGGGGGTAACGCCCTTATTTTCCAGGGCCAACTCGCACAAGACCACTTCCCCGCCGCCATCCAGCAGATCGTTGAAGAGCTTGACAGGATTCGGCATACCTTTAGGTGTGCCAAGTTTCTCCAGTTCATCCTTGAGCACCCACTTGGTGGCTGCCGGGCAAATGAACACATGCACCTCGTAGTCGAGGGCCATGCCGGAGGTGGAGAAGATCAGGGTGGGCATAATGTTCGTGCCCGTATCTCCGTTACATACTACTGCCATTTTTTCAGTCATTGCTTTTCTCCTTTTCTTAATGAAAGAATGTGGATTGGATTGTTATGAACTATCTTGCCAGGCAGATGCCTGTTGATCCCAGGGGCTATGTCAGTCTTCTTCACCTCCATTTTTTTAATCGGTTCCAGCTGTTGCCTTTTCCGTCACCGGAACTGGTTTCAACGCATGAATGAACAAGGCGATCGTCCGATATATGACGTGGGCGAACTTTGTGAAAGGAGCCAGCAGGATAAGTTCGATCGCGGCTGCCATATGTCCCAAAAGCGTCCAATACGCCCAGATGGCCGGATTGGGCAGGTAAACTGCGATTTCCAAAGCAAAACCACTTACCCCGATGATCCATAACAGCACCAGGAAGGACCAATCCGATACAGATGAATGGCTGGTCGTTTCGTCGGTCTTGCGCAAACGGTTATAGATTGCCAGAGAAACCCCATAGATCAGGAACAAGCCAGCTACGCTACCTAACAAGCGAATCGGGTTCCACAAAGGCACCCACGTGCCGGTCGGCTTAATTCCAAGCAGGTCCAGCCCATAATCCAATGCGGTGGCACCCATCAGCCCCAGAAAGCCCCACATTGTCGAAGCATGAATAAACCATTTTTGAAGGTACCAGGGGCGCACATCCGTGGCAGATTTACAGTCTTCGTGATAGCGTTTTTGCGCCAGCACTTCCACGCCCGAGGGTATTCCAGAGCGCTGCGAGCCAGTTGAGGCGTACGCCCGGTGTGGTCAGCAAAACATTTTCCTTCCGCACCTGCAAGAACATGTTGAGTGCCCCTGCCAGTCCGGTCACACCAATAATGATCATTGCGGTCACCCCGATATCATGGATAACGGCAGCCGGAATGAAATCAAAAAACATCAAGGTTTCAGTTGACATGGCTCCATGAGAGGTGTATGCCACCATTGCGATAAGAAAAGCCAGCAGGAACAGCACGATGATGCTCAAGACCGGCAGGGTGTAAAGTACTTTCGCCAACCCAAGCGGATCGTAACTGGCGATGGCGTACCGCCGTGCGGCTGCCATGAACTCACCCGGGTCCGCCTGTCGCGGGCAGGTCTGGGTACATTCGCCGCAGGCATAGCACATCCACAATTCCTTGCTGCTTAACATGGGTTTTTTCAGACCCAATTGGGCATAGCGGATCAAGCGACGTGGAAAGGTCTCTCCATTGGTGGAAAGTGGGCATATGGCGGTGCAGTTACCGCAGTTGAAACACTTCTCCACATTGACCGTACCGTACTTCTTGATCTCGGATAACAAGTTGGGATCGACGCGGGCACTCATGCTTTATCCTCCGCCAATTGGTAGAGGGGATAATCACCCGACATACCGTTTTCCACCAGCAGGTTATATTTTTTCATGGCAGCCAGGTACCAAAGTGCCTGGTTTGAAGGAATTCCGACTGCGGCGGCTACTTCCGGCACCGTGGCGGGCTTTTCCCGCAGGACCCGGCTGATCTCGTCCTGGATATGTTTCTGTTCTTTCAACATGGACTGGGCGCGCTTGACACCTTCCGGGAAGGTATTGCGAAGCTGCTTGAGCAGGTCAGCCCTCGAAAGAGGTTTTAGTTTCCAGTGTCATGCTTCCACCTCCATCAGGGATGGCACTTCCATCCCGATTGCGGCGACCATGGCTTCATATTGTGCCAACGTCCAACCCTGCACGTCGATGGCGCCATTCGGGCAGACGCTGACACAGGCTCCGCAGCCAACGCAGTTGGCCGGGGTAACAACCGCTCGCGAGTGCTTCTTCCCGTTTTCAGTGATGGTCTCCAATGCGAGCGCGCCTTCATATTCACAGGCTTCGACGCAAGCACCTGTTCCGTTGCATTTGATGGGATCCACTGAGGCGACGAAGGGCGGTAAATTCACCTGTCCACGTCCAAGCAGTGAGGCCACCTTGGCCGCGGCAGCCGAAGCCGCGCTGAGGCTTTCCTGGATGTTCATGGGCCCCTGGGCGGTACCCGCCAATACCACGCCGTTCACAGCTGTCTCGACCGGCCGCAGCTTGGGATGCACTTCCAGCAGGAAGCGATCGTTGCCACGCGAAACCTTCAGCATTTTGACCAGGTCGTCGATCTGGCGCGGCAGCATTCCTACCGCCAGGACGACCAGGTCGACCGGAATCTCGAGCTCCTGCCCGTAGGTCAGGTAATCCTTGACCGTGACCAGCACGGGGTGAGAGTCACCTTTGGGCGCCGCTATGACCGCGGGCGGCTCTTCTCCGTTGTAGCGCAGGAAGCGCACGCCGTCACCCAGAGTTTTTTGATAGTATTCTTCATGACCGCGACCGTAGGTGCGAATGTCCTGGTGCAGGTCATAAATATTCAATGACGGGAAGCGCTGGTGCAGATCGTGCAGCATGTGCAGACTGGCCGTGCAGCAAACCCGTGAACAATAACTGTTGATCTGCCCGTCCGGCTGAGGGGAGTTGAGGCCCTCCACCTGGCGGCTGCCCACACAATGCAGCAGAGCCACATCCCGGACCGGTTTCCCGTTCCATTGCATTGGCAAGGTACCGTCGGATAATTCAAGGCCGCGGATCAATTGCGGTAGGGTGATCACCTGGGGTAGGTCGCCATAGCCGTACTCGCCTTGAGGCGGGGTGTAAGGATCGAACCCGGTGGCGGCCACGATCGCGCCGACAGTGATTTCGAAATCCTTGACATCATCCTTCAGCACCACCGCCTGGCCATCCACAATCATGGATTCGCCGTGGTAATGTTCCCAATCCACAGCCGGAGTGCCGGGATAACAACCTGCGTAAGGTCGATAGATGACCTTGCGACGCGTCAGACCATAATTGAAATCATCCGGAGTCTCTTCGCTGCAAGCATCCATAAAAGCCTGGGCATTCACATCTGTGACGCCACGGCTATGCTGGCGGATCTTGATTGTAAAGTTGCCAACGTAACCCGATACTGCGGTTACTTCTGCCTGGGTGAAAATGGTCACGGTCGGTTCGACAACCAGTTCGCCGATCAAGTCACGCAGTAATTTCCGGGCTTCTTCTTCGGTGGGGAAAACAGTCCCCAGTTGGGCCATCCGCCCGCCCAGGAAAGGCGATTTTTCGACCAGCGTAACCTGCAAGCCCTGGTGGGCGATATCCAGGGCGGCACGCAGCCCGGAAACGCCTCCACCGATGACCAGGGCGTGCCGTTCCGCACCCAAACGGATCGAATCGAGGGGTTGCAACAGGCGCGCCTTGGCAATTCCAGCCGACATCAAGCGGTAGGCTTTTTCGGTGGCGCCCTGTTCGTCATGTTGGTGCACCCAGGAATCCTGCTCACGCAAGCCGATGTGCTGGTAGAGGTAGGGATTCAGTCCAGCGCGCCTTACCGCAGCCGCGGAAGGTCTGTTCGTGCAACATGGGAGCGCATGCCCCAATGACCACCCGATTGACGCCCAACTCCTTGATATCCTGCTCGATGCGGCCCTGGCCAGTATCCGAGCACAAAGATTCATCGGTGCGGGCAATGGTGACATTCGGGAGACGCCCCAGCGCTTTCGCGATCAATTCACATTGAATCGTGCCGCTGATGTTCCCACCGCAATGACAGACATACACGCCAATTTTTGGCTCGGAAGATCCTGTTGGCAGGATTGGATTCTCAGGCATGTACGGCCTCCAACTCATTTTGAAAAATGTTCTGGCGACCATTGTGATTGCGAATGTAAGCCGAAGCCTGGCTGGCCGCCGCACTGGCTGAAATGATGCTGTCGACGATATCCATCGGTCCCATGGCGGTACCCGTGGCGAAAATACCCGGGTGTCCAGTAACGGTCGGCGCCGCATCCGGTGCGGGGATGTCAATGAATTTGTCACTGGCAAGCGTTACCCCAAAGGTCTTGGTGGGGTCGTAAGCCGGTACGATGCCTTGCGACAGCACCACCAGGTCGTGGGTTCGTTGGACGATCTCGCCGGTCTGGGTCATTTCGAGCTTGACAACCGGATTCTGTTCGGCATCTTGCGTGATCGAGGCGACTTTACCGCGTACAAATTCCACACCCATGGCTTTGGCAGTCTGGTAGAACTGTTCATAGCCCTTGCCGAAAGTGCGGATGTCCATGTAATAGATGGTGATATCGGCCATGGGTAAAGCGCCGTTCAGTAACATGGCCTGTTTGATGGCGTACATGCAGCACACCCGGCTGCAGTAGGTTATCCCGAGCGTTTCGTCGCGCGAACCCGCGCACTGGACATACGCGATGGAGCCTGGTTCCTTGCCGTCGCCTGGTCGCAGGACGCGTCCGTACGGACCGGTAGGTGCGAGAAATCGTTCCATCATCAACGGGTCGATCACGTTGGCCAGCTTCCCGCTGCCGTACTCGGGTTTGGTGTCCAGCGGGGTCAGGTTGAAGCCGGTTGCCATGATGAGGCTGGCTGCCTGAATTGTGAAAGTCTCGGGTTTCTGGCTGAAATCGATCGCTCCTACCGGGCAGGCTTTTTCGCACTTACCGCACCACAGGCAGTAATCCGGATCCAAAACCGCCTTCTGCGGGACTGCGGTCGAGAACGGCACCCGAATGGCACGGTATGCGCCCAGATCCCGGTCGAAATGACTGGGCACGGTGATCGGGCATTCGTATTCGCAATCCCGGCAACCGGTGCATAGGGATTCATCCACGTAACGCGGTTTTTTGAGGATGGTGGCGACAAAGCCACTGCCCTGCTCTCGGACTGATTGCACTTCACAGTAGGTCAGCAGGTGGATGTTGGGGTGATGCGCCACGGCCGACATTTTGGGCGTGGTGATGCAACTGCAACAATCTAATGTAGGGAAGACCTTGCTCAACGTGATCATCTTCCCGCCAATGCTGGGCTCGCGTTCGATCAGGCCGACCTGAAAATTCTGGTCTGCCAGATCCAGTGCGGATTGCATTCCCGCAATCCCACCGCCCACAACCAGGGCATCCAGCCGCAGGTTATCCATGAGCAGCCGCCTGTCTGACTGGAGAGGCCGGCTCAGCTTGGGCAGCCAGCTCATCCTTGACGGGTCCGATGGTTTTGAGCAGTTCGTTCATCTGGGTGACTTCTTTCAGGAACGGCTTGACACACACCGTGCAGATGGCTGCCAGGCGCAGGCGCCGGATATCCAGGCCGCGTTCTTTCATCAAGCCATAGGCACGGTTGATCAGCCTGGCCGTCCTGTCCGCTTCGACCTTGTAAGGGCTGTCGGTGCCGCTGTACATGACGATGATCCCATCCATTCCGTTCTCGAAGGAGTGCAGGTAGAATTCTGGCGGGAACATCACCGGCGACCTGACTGGCAGGACAAAAGTGTTGGCCGGGTACTCCAAGTGGCTTTGCCCGGTCGAATCAGCACCGGCATAGCCACCTGAGAGCGTTCCAAGGATCAGGATTTTCGGGTTCGAAATTACTTCGCTCATCTACACCTTCTCTGGAAAATCACTTTGCCCGCCGAATGAACAGGCGCTCGTATCCTTCCCCGGGTACTACACCCAGGAATTCGTGGCCCACTTTTTCACACCAGCGCGGCATATCATCCTTGGTGTTGCTGTCTCCGGACCAGATTTCCAGTACTTCACCGACTTTGACGGTGGCAATGCCTTTTTTCGCCTCCAGCAGAGGGCCGGGGCAGGACATGGCACGTGCGTCGACGACTTTATTGGCTTGCAGGGTGGAAAGATCGAGGGTTGTCATTATTTTCTCCTTTTAGATAATTCATTAATTAGCTCAACAATGTTAGATTAGGATTTTTCACCACGACGGGCACAACGGACACAACGGAAAAACGGTTTTTGTTGCCCCTAGTTGTTCTTAGAGGACATTGAATGGGGATTTACCTTTATCCCTATTGGAAAGTAACTTTGTCGAGTTAGGGTTCTGGCGTTAATTCAGCCAGTTTTTCTTTGGGTAGGTTGGCCAGGACCAAGCAATGCTTCAACAAGTCGTTTTCGGCCAAACGGTAGTAAATATTCTGCCTCTCCCGACGGGATTCCAGGATAGCATGCAATTCCATCAGGTGCAGGTGCTGGGATGTGCTCGGCAGGGAGGCATTTACAGCGCAGGCAATCTCGCTGACCGTGCGTTCCTGTCCCGCCAAGAACCACAGGATCAACACCCTCTGTACACTGCTGAAGACTTTGCAGAGGGTGGCCTGTCTTTGGGCGAGCAGTTGGATCTCTTCAGGAAAGCCTGGTTCCATTGGTTTCACTTCACCTTTTGCTTAATTAATACATAGCTTAACTCTCTTCGTGAAATAGCACTAGTGACAACGGTCACAATCGGTATAGTTTTTATTTATAGACCACCATAAATAAAACTGATAGACCCTTTTGATTGTCGAAACCAAAATCGTCTGCTATACTACTCACTGAGTGAGTATATGAAAACTGATAATTCCCATTACGGTACGCACTCGCCTGAATATGCCTTGCTGGGGTTTCTTTTCCAGCAACCCGGCTATGGTTACAACCTACACCAAACGTTGGTGACCGAACTCGGGTATGTCTGGCACGTCAGCCAAAGCCAAACGTATGCCATCTTGAAAAGATTGGTAACCCATGGGTTTCTTTCTGCAACCATCCAGGATCAAGAAAAGCTGCCTTCCCGACAGCTCTTGCAGCTCACCTCAACAGGGCGCCGGCAATTCAAACACTGGCTGGTTGAACCCACAGGCAGCAGCGTACGCGCCATCCGGTTGGAATTCGTCACCCGGCTATATTTCGCCAAAAAATTCTTCCCAGACAAGCTCATTCCAATGCTTGTTTCGCAAACAGGCGAAGTTGATGCAGCGATTGACCGACTTGACAAGATCCGTTCGGCCATTCCTCCTGATCAAACCTTCAATCGGATGGGACTGGAATTGCGCATCCGGCAACTCGGTTCCATTAAAACCTGGTTGGTTGAGTGTTATGCGGTTTTAGGTATTGACCTGGAAAGGACACCTTGAAAATTGTTGTACGCTTTGCCATCTTAATTAGCGTCCTTTTATCCGCTTGTGGACCAGCCAATGCCCCCCTGGGCAGCTCCATTGACCCAACGGCTATAAATACATCCAGCACTTTGATCGTATTCGCTGCGGCTTCTTTAACGGATGCCTTTACCGAAATGGGACGTGCCTTCGAGTCTGCTCACACGGGGGTCAGCGTGTCGATCAACTTCGCCGGTTCGCAGACGCTCAGCGTCCAGTTGGTGGAAGGCGCGGCTGCGGATGTGTTTGCCTCCGCCAACCACACCGAAATGGATAAGGTGGTGGCAGGGGGTCTGATCGAAGCGGGGACGCCCGGTGGATTTCCTGACCAACCAGCTGGTTATCATCCTACCCCCGAACAATCCCGCTGACATCCAGTCTCTACCGGAACTTGCACTGCCCGGATTGAAACTTGTCCTGGCGGATGCCACCGTTCCGGCGGGAAAGTATGCCCGCCAAAGCCTGGAAAAAATGGGTGCCGATCCCGCTTTTGGCACAGATTTCGTCGATAAAGTTATCGCAAATGTAGCCTCCAACGAAACCGATGTGAAGCAGGTGGTCACCAAGGTGCAATTGGGTGAAGCCGATGCCGGTATCGTCTATGTTTCGGACGCCATTGCGGCACCTGGACTGAAATCCATCCAGATCCCGGAGAACTACAACGTCATTGCCCGCTACCCTATCGCCGCGCTGGAGACTTCCGCTCAACCCAAACTGGCTGCGGAATTCATCACCTTCGTCCTTTCAGGCGATGGCCAGAAGATATTGAAGAGATGGGGTTTTACCCCCATTAAACCGTAGGTCGGGGACAAGTGCGCAATTTTTTCAAAGGCTTTTTCCCAAGGCGCAATCCCGGTTGGACGTTCATCCTTACCCAGCCTGCTCTTGATTGGACTACTGGGCCTGCCCTTGCTGGCCCTGGTCTGGCGTGCCATCGGGAAAGATTTCTTCACGTACGCCCTGTCCGTTACGGCGCTTTCCGCGCTGAAACTCAGCCTGCTGACCAGTTCCGTAACTGTCCTTTTCACCATCGCCACCGGGACTCCGCTGGCTTATATCCTTTCCCGCTCGAAATTTCACGGCAAGTCCTCGCTGGAACTGCTGATCGATCTGCCGGTTGTGCTGCCCCCCTCGGTAGCCGGGTTGGCGCTGCTGATCGCCTTCGGCCGCCAGGGTGTTTTCGGAGCCTGGCTGAACCAGCTCGGCATCAGCTTGCCCTTCACGACCGTCGCAGTGGTGATGGCGCAAACCTTTGTTTCGGCGCCCTTGTTCATCCGGTCTGCACGCGTGGGTTTTGCCGAGATCGATGAACAGATCGAAGAAGCCGCCACCGTGGAAGGGGCCAATGAATGGCAGGTTTTCCGCTTTATCATGCTGCCCCTGGCGGGGCGCGCCTTCCTGACCGGGTTGATCCTGACCTGGACGCGCGCCCTGGGAGAATTCGGCGCGACGCTTTTATTCGCCGGCAACCTGCAGGGGGTGACCCAGACCATGCCGCTGGCGATCTACCTGGGGTTCGAACAGAGCCTGGGGGTAGCGATTGCCTTATCGGTTCTGCTGATGCTCGTCTCGATCGTATTGTTGGCTGTGATGCGCAGGCTCGAACGCCGCAGCCATCCCGAAACACATTCCATATAAGAAAGGGAGTTGAAAAATGTCCGATAATTCGTCTTTTGCCGATACCGTACTATTAATCACCCGGGATGGAATGGGATCTTCCGAAGTCGCTCTCCAGCATAAGCTACTGGATACCTATATCCGCCTCTTGATCGAGAACGACTCCCTGCCCAATGTGATTTGCTTCTATACGGATGGGGTCAGGCTGGTAGTGGAAGGCTCGCCCTTACTGGAACGGCTTGCCCAGATCGAACAGAAAGGCGTTCGCCTGATCGTTTGTTCCACCTGCCTGGATTATTTGCAGCTTGCAGAAAAAGTCAGGGTTGGGATCGTGGGAGGTATGACGGACATATTGGATGCGCAGGTGAAGGCAAGCAAGGTAATCGCGTTATAGGGAATACAAAACCCCACTTCCAGGCGCTCCACGCAATTTGTGTGAGCGCTTTTTATTTAATCCACCAATTTATTGGTTATTTATGGATTATTGTACGATTTTGTACTATAATATTAGTTGATACCAGGTTCCGGAGTATAGCATGCCCAGAAAATTTCTGCCTGATCATCCAATCATTCCAAACCAGCCCAATGATGAATTTAACCTGGGCAGCCGTTTGCACGAACTGCGGTCAGCCCGGGGACTTTCATTACGCGCCCTGGCAGTCATCAGTGGGTTGAATGTTAACACCCTCAGCTTAATCGAAAACCAACGAACTTCCCCCAGCGTCAGCACGTTACAGCAGTTAGCACAGGCGCTCAATATCCCCATCTCCAGCCTGTTTGAAAACGATCAATACCACAACCGGGTAGCTCACCAGAAGGCTGGAACGCGTCCTTTGGTTGCCTTTAAACACGGTTCGATCGAAGACCTGGGTGCCGGCATGTCCCGCTTCGGAGCGGAACCTTTCATCATTACCCTGGACCCAAATGTGGATAGTGGTAAAAATCCAATCGTTCACACCGGGCGTGAATTTGTTTATTGCCTTTTGGGACATATTGCATACAAAGTGGATTCTGAAACTTATCTGCTTGGACCCGGCGACAGCCTGCTCTTTGAAGCCTACCTTCCGCACCAATGGAAAAACCTGGACCCTACTCCATCCAGCAATTTACTTCTTCTTTGCCCCTTGGATGAACGTGATCGCCCAACCGAGCGTCATTTCTCGTAATTCAAATTTGTAATTATGAAAGGAGGAGCAGGATGAAAACAAGAACTATTTTCCGTTTGCTCCTGATCAGCCTGTTCGTTTCAGTGGGGCTTCTCGTCTGGACGGTGGTTACTCCTGTCCACGCAGAATGTGGCAGTCAGCCCCCATCCTCTTGCAGCACCTGTCATGAACAGGAAGATCCTGTTAGCGATAAAGGCGAATGGCATATTATCCACGCCAGTAAAGACATCTGCACGAATTGTCACGGTGGGAATGGGAGCGCGATGGAAAAGGATTTGGCGCACGAAAACCTGGTCACGCAGCCGCTGTCAGACATCTATACGGACTGTCATTCCTGTCACACGGATTACCAAACACACGCCGAGATCTTTGCGGCTTACATTGGAATAACTCCAGAAAGTTGCTCTACACCCACTCCGGTTCCAGTCGGGTACTCCTCGAGTCAGCCACCTTCCAGTGCGGTTTCATTACCTGCCGCGTCCAGTCCCGGTCCATTAGCATCCCATGGGTTTTTGTTTGGAATTGCCATGCTCCTGGGTTTGGTTTTTTTCATCGTTGGAGTGATTTGGCTCGATCATCATAAGATCAGCTTTTGATAAAAAGAAAATAACCCTGTGTGCCTACACGGAAAATACCCGGCAATTTGCCGGCTGATAATGCAAGGATGTATAATTCCAGTGTGGTTGGGTTGCGTTAAGACTTTTTTCGGAATACCGGTTTCGGCGATGGAATGAGGTTTTAGGGCTGTTCCGTTGCTCCTCTTTTCCCTAGTCTGGTAATGCATGGGTTTTGTATTCATTAGTCTTTACCGATCAACAACCAACAATCCAGGGAAAAGGAGGAGATATTGAGGATTGAATTCTTAATACAATAAATGATATGAATTGATATGCTTATTTTGGATTCCACTAACAGGAGAATCTATGGCAGAAGAAACCGTTGGTTGTGCTCGTGTCACCGGCATTGTGAAAGGTGACAATCCGGCATCTCCGGGTGCGTCCCCATCCCCAGATATGCATCAAGAAAAGGAGCCCAAGTATGACTGCGCGTGTTGGACAAAAAGCGCCTGATTTTACCGCCCCATCTTATTATCGAGGTGGTTTCACCCCAGTTTCGCTATCCGACTTCGCCGGTAAATGGGTCCTGGTATGCTTCTACCCCGGCGATTTCACCTTTGTCTGAGCAACTGAAGTGTCGGCGGTCGCCGACAAATACAGTGTTTTGCAAGACCTGGGGGTCGAGGTAATTTCCGTCAGTGTTGACAGCCATTTCGTGCACAAAATGTGGAATGATTATGAACTGACAAAAATGGTCGAGGGAGGAGTGCCTTTCCATATGGCGTCCGACCAGGCTGGGAATGTAGGTCGCGCCTATGGGGTCTGGGACGAAGTGCAGGGAATTGAAATGCGCGGGCGCTTCATCATCGATCCGGATGGCGTGATCCAGGCCATGGAAGTGCTCACTCCTCCGGTCGGTCGAAAATTTGCCGAATCTGTCCGGCAAATCCAGGCCTTCCAACTGGTGCGCGCCTCGAGCGGCAAGGAAGCCACTCCGGCCGGATGGGAACCCGGAGAGCCCACCCTGAAACCTGGACCGGCCCTAGTGGGCAAGGTCTGGGAAGTTTGGAAGCCCGGTAAGGAATAATGCTCGTCGATGCAAGTGAGAGGCTCGAAAAAGCCTCTCACTTTTTTGGCTGTAAACCTTTCCGCACCCTAACTATTGACAATTTGTCTATAGTAATATACACTATAGACATTAAAGAGGAGCATTTCTATGCAGGCTGGAAGAGGGTTTGGTCATGGTCATGGGGGCGGCGGTCGGCGCAAGATGTTCTTCCTGGAATCATGCCTGATGGTGCTGCTGTTACGGGAACCGGGATACGGCTATAACTTGATGGCTGGATTACAGGATTTTGGGTTCCAGACCGATCAGATGGACATTAGCATGATTTATCGGGCTCTACGGGATCTGGAATCCGCTGAACTGGTGGTCAGTTCGTGGGACGAAAATAGCCTCGGCCCGCAACGCAGGGTTTACACCCTCACCTCCCAGGGAGAAACGATCCTGGAAAAATGGTTGGACTCCTGCGCCAGAGGCGTAAGGAAATCGAAGCGCTTGAAGCGGCGTACGACGCTCTCAAGAAAATCAAATAATGCGATGGCAGAAAGGAGATGATATTATGCCAACCAAAGATGGTACTGGTCCAAACGGGCAAGGATCTCGCACTGGACGCGGCATGGGGAATTGCGCCGGACAGGGAGGCAATAGTCGCCCCTTCGGGCGCGGGCGTGGACTGGGCAATCGTGCAGTCGGATCAGGCCCCAACACTTCCCAGGGAAACTCCTGGATCCAAACCCAACTCAACGATCTGCAAGCCGCCATCCAGCGCCTGACAGAACGCCTGGATGCTGGTAAAAATGAATAGGGAATAAGCCCACGAGAGAGGAGTGATTTTGAAATAGAAACATCTCCTCTCTCTCGGATTACCCCAAGGAAAAACGACGAAACATATGAAACTAGCGATTTCCATCTCTGGAAACACGATTAAATCTCCGCATTGATCCGCGCTTTGGGCGGGCGGCTGCTTATTGCCTTGTGGATAGCGATACAGGTGCGTGGACCGTTCACGAAAATCCTGCACTTTCTGCATCAAGCGGTGCAGGAGTACTGGCAGCCCAGTTTATTGCCAAATTGGGAGCGCAGGCAGTCATCAGCGGCGCCTTTGGTCCGAAAGCAGTCGACATTCTCGTTCCTTCCGGAATTAAAATGTATATTGCCCCAGGAGATGAAACCCTGACCGTTGTTCAGGTGCTGGAGTTATTTAAATCTGGAAAATTGAACAGAGTAGAACTTGACGGACAGCTCGGCAGTTCTAAGGGCGCGCGCTAATGCGGATTGCTGTAGCCAGTGGAAAAGGCGGCACAGGAAAAACCACCATCGCCACCAGTCTGGCCATGATCGCCGGGGGAATCAACTCGTTTTCTGGATTGCGATGTAGAAGCGCCTAATGCTGCGCTGTTCCTAAAGCCTGTGATGGACAACCATAAGGAAGTTGGGATCTTCTGCCAGTGGTGGATAAATCGCTCTGCACCTATTGCGGCAAGTGCGCCGAAGTGTGCGAGTTTCATGCCATTGCCGTCATCGGTAAAAAGACAATGGTCTTTAAGGAACTTTGTCATGGCTGTGGTAGTTGCAGATTGATCTGCCCCGAAAGTGCCATTATCGAGCGCTTGAATGGAATAGGTGTTTTGGAGAGCGGAACCACTTACGGAGGCATGGATTTTGCCCAAGGGGTGATGAACATCGGCGAGCCGATGGCAGTGCCAATCATCCGCCAATTGAAAAAATTAGCACCTACCCATCCAGCATTCATCGAAATACTGGATGCCCCTCCCGGGGCTTCCTGCCCGGTGGTGGAGACGATGCGCGGCGCAGATTTCGTTCTGCTGGTGACCGAGCCGACGCCTTTTGGGTACCATGACCTGAAACAGGTGGTCGGAATCGTGCACGAATTAGATATCCCAGCCGGCGTGATCGTGAACCGAACTGGGATTGGCTACAATTCAGTCGAGACGTATTGCTTTGAAAACAATCTGCCCATCCTGATGCAAATCCCGATGGAACGGCGCTTCGCCGAAGCAATCGCCCGCGGCAAAACCCTGGTAGAGGCTGCACCTGAATATCGACCTGTTTTTCAATCGATGTTACAAAATATCGTCGAGCGAGTAACTCCATGAAGCAACTCGTTATCCTCAGCGGAAAAGGAGGAACCGGTAAGACCTGCGTGACGGCCGCCTTTGCCCATCTCGCCTCCCTGGGCAACCTTGCCAATCAAGTGATTCTGGCGGATGCAGATGTGGACGCAGCCAACCTGGACCTGGTGCTCCAGCCGCATTTACTGCAAGAGAAAGATTTCAAAGG
The DNA here is from genome assembly GCA_963814135.1 of uncultured Chloroflexia bacterium. Classification (GTDB taxonomy): domain Bacteria; phylum Chloroflexota; class Anaerolineae; order Anaerolineales; family Villigracilaceae; genus UBA877. The sequence goes on from CAWFBZ010000008.1 coordinate 1,763,606, forward strand.
GGGAAAAGTGGCGGAAATCGATCAGAATACCTGTAGCTCCTGCGGTGATTGTCAGGTTATATGCCGATTCGACGCCATCAACTGTCTGGAAGGAGTATACGAAGTAGATCCAATCGCCTGCGATGGATGTGCAGCATGTGTCTATCAATGTCCAAGTGAAAGTATCCGCATGGATGAAAAGTTGGCGGGCAAATTCTATTTTTCCGAAAGCCAATATGGGCCGCTGTATCACGCCAATCTGTTTGCCGGACAGGAGAACTCCGGGAAACTGGTTACCTTGGTTAAACAACGTGCACGTCTGCAGGCCTTGGAAGAGAACCGCGCGCTGGTCATAGTGGACGGGCCACCCGGTATCGGCTGTCCGGTCATATCGGCGGTTTCAGGCGCCACACTTGCGTTGATTGTCGCCGAGCCATCCGTTGCAGGTTCAAAAGACATGCAGCGCATCCTGCAAACAGTCAAGCATTTTGGCGTGCATAGCGTGGTGTGTATCAACAAAGCCGACATTTACCCAACCGGTGCAGACGAGATCGAGGAAGTATGCAAAGCGAGCGGGGTTGAAACGGTCGGCAGGATCCCGTTTGATCCGACAGTAACCATAGCAATGGTAGAAGGAAAAGCGGTAACAGCCTTTCGTCCGAAAGCCCCCGCCAGCATAGCTATCACCAAAGTTTGGGAGATGGTCAATAATTCTCTGATGGATGGGAAAGAATGAACGGAAAATCGATGGAGCAAGCCATTTGGGAGCGGCTCCAATCAGTGTTGGATCCTGAAACCAACACTGACGTGGTCCGAATGCGTCTGGTGGAGAATCTATGGGTAGATGTGCTCGGCAAGGTGCGCTATACATTTCACCCTTCTTCCTATTTATGCCCAATTGCAACGATCCTCGCAATTGACATTAAAAAAGCTGTATCAGAGGTACCTGGGGTAAAATCACAGGAAATTGCCATCGAAGGTTATTTGATGGCAGAAGAGTTAGAAAAAATCATCAATGAAGAGGTATAAAATGAAAATCGCAGTGACTGCTGAAAATAATTTTGGATTGGATAGTACAGTTGCCCAACATTTCGGGCACGCTTCGTTTTTTCTTCTGGTAGATGTGGAAAACGGAGAAGTAACCGGCGCAAGTGGCATCGCCAACCCATTTGCCGAGGCGCACCAACCCGGCCAAATTCCCGCTTTTGTACACGAACAAAAAGCCGATGTGATCTTGAGCGGTGGCATGGGTGGCCGCGCAATCGAATTCTTTGAACAATATGGCATTCATGCCGCCACCGGCGCCGCTGGCACCGTCCGCCAGGCTCTCGAAAATTACCTGGGTGGAAAATTATCCGTGGCGACAGCCTGTGATGAAAGCGTGGAACACGGGCACGGATAGGGACCAGGTCTTACATGATCGAAATCAACGTACCGGGTTACGGCTCTTTGTCCCTGCGCCATCTGGTCATGGATTACAACGGAACGTTGGCGTTGGATGGCAGCCTCCTGCAAGGGGTCGGGCCTCGCTTGGAAAACCTGGCCTCTCAACTCCAGTTACACGTGATTACCGCAGACACATTCGGCCAGGCGCAGCTCAATTTAGCCGATCTGCCCTGCACAGTAGAAATCCTTTCCCCAGATTCGCAGGATCAGGCCAAATTGACTTATGTCGAACGGCTTGGTGCGGAAGGGGTCGTTGCGGTAGGAAATGGCCGCAACGACCGGCCGATGCTGGCAGCCTCTGCCTTGGGGATTGCAGTGCTGCAGCAGGAGGGGCTAGCCTGGCAGACTTTATCGTCCGCGGACCTGATCATGCCTGATATCCTCTCTGCCCTGGACCTGCTTATTTTTCCCAAACGGTTGATCGCCACGCTGCGCTCTTGAGCTTTCGCCGCTCGCCTTGTGGAAGGTCCAATTCCAGGCTAGATCCAATCAGAAATCTTGAAATGGTTTGGAGAAAATCGCAATGGAAATCCTCATGCATCCCATCGGCATTATCCATTCGCCTTACACGCAAAAGGAGGCTATGCCAATTCAGGCTTCCCGCTCCAGCGCCAGGGGAAGAGTGGAAATCTACCCAGAGTTCTTGGATGGGCTGGATGGATTGGAAGGTTTCTCGCATATTTACCTGCTCTACGTTTTCCACCGCTCCGATGGATATAAATTGAAGATAAAGCCTTTCCTCGACGACCGGTTGCATGGGCTGTTTGCCACCCGCTATCCATATCGCCCCAACCCGATCGGTTTCTCTGTGGTCCGGATCATCTCAATGGAGGGCAATACCCTGGAAGTGGAAGGGCTGGATGTGCTGGATGGCACCCCACTCCTGGATATCAAACCTTACGTACCGGACTTCGACATTCGCACCAACACCGTGAATGGTTGGTACGATTCAAGGAAATCCACAAGTTGAATACCAGCCGTCTCCATTACAAGTGCGCCCTTTTGCTGATTTTAACCAGCCTGGCTTGCTCGATGCTGGTCAAAAACGCCCGGGCTCAAGGCTTGCCTGGCCTCCCGGTCGTGCGGGCGGTGTTGTTTTTCCGCAGCTCTTGCGCGCATTGCCAGCAACTGGTGGCCGAGGTCTTGCCTCCGCTCCAACAATCCTACGGTGACCAATTGCAGATCTTTCGATGTGACGTTTCGACACCGGTCGGGGATGCGCTTTTCACCTCCGCCATCCAACAATACAATATCCAGCTCATTGGCGTTCCAACCGTGATCGTTGCAGATAAGGTCCTGATTGGCACGGACAACATCAGCCAGCAATTTCCACTGATCATTCAGGAGGGTTTGTCGCAGGGAGGACTGGATTGGCCGGATATCCCCGGTCTGGAACAGGCCAGGGTAATCTTAGAAGCGGTAACCCCCACTCCCGAGCGACCACCTGCCGATTATGGGCCTCCATCCTCCGCTCCAATCGTGACCTTTGTTCCCGTCGATCTCAGTCAGAACGACCAGGTGGTTCCGGTTGCACCGGCTGTCTCAAAGGTCACGGTTCTCCAACAGGCCGGGATCAATTTCAATCGGGACCCGGCCGGCAACACGCTGTCTGTTTTTGTGTTGATTGGGCTATTGGGATTCTTTTTCGTTGCAGTCCATCGATTCCTCAGGAAATCCTCCCGGGCCGTTTCAAAAATCCCTCACTGGTCGATTCCCAGTTCTTTCGATCATCGGTTGTGCGATTGCGGCGTACCTGGCGTATCTGGAGATCTCCCTGGCTTCGGCCATTTGCGGACCGGTCGGGCATTGTGAGACGGTCCAGCAGAGTTCTTACGCACGTCTGTTCGGCCTCCTGCCGATTGGAGTCCTGGGTGTATGCGGGTACGTTGTCATCCTGATCGCCTGGACTTTTGGGCGGTTTGCCCGACCTGCCCGGGCCAGGCCAGCCAACCTGCTGCTGCTGTTGTTGGCGGCTGGCGGGACTCTCTTCTCAATCTACCTGACCTTCCTGGAGCCTTTTGTGATTGGCGCAACCTGCCTGTGGTGCCTTTCATCAGCGATCCTGATGGCGGTTCTCCTGCTGTTGGCTATTACGCCCGGGAAGCAAGCCGCCCTGGTCCTGGTTGCCTGGTTTCCGCATTCCCACAAGAAACCCAGACGAAAATCCAGAAAATAAAATCTCTGATAAAATCATCTTGACATTCCACTGCATGCCTGTTTTGGAGCCGGCCATGTCAAGAAAACACACTGCATCGAAGCACTCCACATCCTATTCATCGCATAAACGAACCAACCGGCCTTCCGGGCGCAATCTCACCTGGCTTTGGATTGGTCTGGGCATGCTGCTGGTCGCCACGATCGTGATTCTGACTCTTGGGCGAAAAGGGGCTGCCTCAGCAACGAGCCCGACCGCACAGTCAGCCCCAACCTCCGTCGAAATCCAGCCCGCTCAGGCCTATGCGAAATACCAGCAAGGCGCCTTATTCCTGGATGTACGCACCCAGGCAGAATGGGATCAATTCCACATCAAGGGCAGCCAGTTGATCCCATTGGACCAATTACAGAAGCACTTGAGCGAACTACCCAGGGACAAGGATATCGTCGTCGTGTGCCTGTCGGGTCATCGCGCCCAGAGCGGCGCCGACGTATTGTTACAGGCCGGCTTTACGCAGGTATCCTGCCTGAGCGGAGGCATGAATGCCTGGGTTTCAGCCGGTTATCCGGTGGAAGGGACACCCCCATAAGCCTTCAGGGATAGATTACCCTGCATAATTCATGGTTATGAGGTTGCAGACGTATTGCTGAAGTAATTCTCCACGGGAATTTGAGAGGCTTGAAACCTTTCCGGCATCCCAATCGATGCCAGATTTTATCAACAGGGAAATAAATGAATACTCCTGCATGGCATAACCTTGAAATTCCGGAGGTTTACAGCCAGCTGGGCAGCCAGCCAGAAGGGCTGACCGATCAGGCTGTTACCGACCGATTATTGCAACATGGGCGGAATGAGATCCTCCGCCACAAGGCAGAATCCCCCTGGCGTTTGCTGGTCAAGCAATTTGAGAATTATTTCATCCTGGTTTTACTTTTGGCAGCCGCCCTGGCATTTTCGGTCAGTTTCCTTCCGGGGGAAAGTAGCCGCCGGCTGACAGGTTATTTCATCCTCGGCATTATCATTATCAGCGTGACTCTGAGCTTTTTCGAGGAATTCCGCGCCCAGAAAGATCTGGAAGCGCTCGACCGGCTGTTGGTATTCAAGACCACCGTCCTGCGCGCCGGCGTCCCCGAACAGATCGACGCGGCCGATGTAGTCCCCGGCGACATCATCGAATTAACCCACGGCCAGAAGGTCCCTGCAGATGCGCGCCTGATTGAAGCCTATAGTCTGCGCGCGGACGAATCGGCCCTGACGGGTGAAAGTCTCGGGGTGGATAAATCCCCGCAGCCGGTTGCGGAGGATGCGGCACTGGCCGAGCAGACCGATATGGTCTTTGCTTCCACCTACATCACCCACGGTTCCGGCCGGGCTGTGACCGTGCAAACCGGAATGGCCACACAGGTGGGATTGATTGCCAGCACGCTCGGGCAAATGTCCGAACGCCCCACCCCGTTCCAGGTTGAGGTCCAAAAAATGGCCCGCCAAATGACCGTAATCGTCGCCAGCCTGGCGGCCATAGTGGCAATCGTGTTGTTGTTCATCCTGCACGAACCACCCCTCGACGTGGCGCTGAACACCCTGAGCCTGGCGATCGCGACCATCCCCGAAAGCCTGCCAATCGTACTTACCTTTGCCCTGGCGCTGGGTGCCCGCCAGATGGCCGTACACAAGGCCGTGGTGCGACGGCTGGCCGTGGTAGAGTCGCTTGGATCGGTGGATACCATCTGCACCGACAAAACCGGCACACTCACGCAGAACCTGATGACCCTGAAGCGGCTGTACGCGGGCGGTGAATTGGTGGAGCTTCAACCCGAAACCCGCGCTAATCCATCTGCCCTGGAATTGTTGAGAGATTTAATTTTATGTAATGAAGCGACGCTCCTGGAGACCCAGGAAGCCGGGGTTCAGGGGGATCCAGTAGATTTGGCTTTGATCAAGGCCGCCTGGGAAATAGGATTGGATCCACAAAAGATCCGCTCTGATTATCCGCGCATTCATATCATCCCATTCAGCTCCGAACGGAAGATGATGACCACCATCCATAGCATGGGTGGGGTTCAATTCAGTCTTACCAAGGGCGCGCCGGGTCCCCTGCTGGAGCATTGTTCCGGTTGCCGGGAAGCCGGCACGGATTATGCGCTGGCTGACCAGCGCTGCGAAGCCATCCGCCAGCAGATCGCCGAACTTCAGGCTGGAGGGTTTTACGTGCTGGGGGTCGCCAGCAAGCAACTGGGGCAGGACGCCTCCCCCAATTCTGCAGAAACCGGGATGACCTTCCTGGGCTTATTGGCTTTGATCGATCCGCCACGCGCCGGAGCTGCCGCATCGATCGCGCTGGCCCAGGGCGCCGGCATCCGCGTGGTGATGATCACGGGAGATAACGGCCTGACCGCCCAGGCGATCGCTGAAACACTCGGCATCGGACAGCGGGTGATAGATGCGCGTACGATCAGCGGAATCAGCGCTGCGGATCTGCTGGAAAAGATGAAGGAAGTGGATATCGTCGCGCGTGCCACTCCCGAAATCAAACAAAAGGTCCTGCAAGCCTTGCAGGACGCCGGGCATGTGGTTGCCATGACCGGAGATGGGGTCAACGATGCGACCGCATTGAAACAATCGGATGTGGGCGTTGCGATGGGGTTGCGCGGCACGGATATCGCCAAGGAATCTTCGGCCATGATCCTTCTGGACGACAACTTCTCGACCATCGTGGAGGCGGTCAAAGAGGGCCGGCGCATCTTCGATAACATCCGCAAATTTACCAATTACCTGCTCTCCACCAGCCTGGGGGAAGTCTTTGTGGTTCTGGCGCTCTCCATTGCCGGATACTTCCCCCTTTCGGCGATCATGTTGCTGTGGGTGAACGTCGTTACAGACCTGGTGCCGGCCAGCGCCCTGGCGGCCGATCCGGTGGTGCCGCACGTAATGAAGCGCCGCCCGCGCCGTCACGATGAACCCATCCTGAATAAAGCCATTTATGCGACCATCGCGGGCAGCATTCTGCGAACACTGGTCGCATACAGCCTGATCTTCTGGGTCGGCCTTCAATTTGGCGGGGTCATTTACGCCCGCAGCATGCTCTTCACCAGCATTGTCCTGCATTCCTTTACGCGTGTCATGGTGGTACGCCAGCTGGATAATTTATCGCTCTGGTCGAACCGGGCGCTCTTGATCAGTTATGCTGTTGCAGTCGGTCTACAATTATTGGCCCTGTATACGCCCTTACGCGGGCTATTTGGGGTCATCGCACTGGATTGGCGTGCCTGGGCGGTCATGGTTCCGGTAACCGCCGGGTCGTCCTTTGCCGGGGTCTACATGACACGGTGGATTTTGAAATTGATACCCCTATGGGACAAATAGGGACACTCAAAATTTGGAATGCGCATTAACCGGGGGTTCCGCCTTGACAGACACAAGTTTCTTAAGTATCAATTACAGGAATACGCCTGCCTTACTCGGATCAACTTTTCTACTAACAGCAATTCCCAATCATCCGCTCCACTTGTGATGCAAGGAGACCGGTGGGAACCTATTTTACTTCCACCAACACCGCCCGGACAAGCAGGCGATACTTATAGGTGCCTGTCGATTTAACATAGTCCTGGCAGGTGACCAGCGTCACCCACGGCCGGTCCTCGTGCTTTAGCATCGCTGCCGTGCTGCCCGGGCCAACCTGTTGCACGCTGCGGACCGCGTACACGTAGTCCGCTCCTCCGGCATGGACGATCACCTGGTCGCCATACTTGAGCGTCTTCAGGTTGACGAAGATGCCCGGGGTGTTGTCCGCGTTCCAGACATGCCCCGTCAGCACCGAGTTGCCATTCCAGGTCGGGTAAGCTGTACCGTTCAACCATCCGGCGTTGGTCCCCAGCCAGGTCACATCCCAGCCATCCGTCGTTTGTGGCACACCCACAATGGGCGTGTTCAAGCCCAGCATGGGGATCGCCAGACTCATATCCTCTGCCGAGTAGGTCATGTCCGCAGGCCGGGCAGGCAAGCTGCTAACTATTCCCTGAGGGAAACCGGTAGCAGGCAGGGTAGCGGTGGCGCCAGCTACCACGGTAAAGTCCACCGTGGCATCGCTGGCCCCGTTGTTGAGTTCCAGCCCGGCCACACTCCAGATCGAAGTCGTGCCACAGATAAACATGCGGTAATTGCCTATCGACAGCGGAGCCGCCAGGTTCAGCGTGGCCGTGAAATTACTGGCATCGTAGCTGATGCTACTTATGGGGGTCTGGGTATCGTCGCTGACCAACCCACCCGCGCAGGACTGCGTGTCGAATTTGGCGTTGGCGCCTTGCTCGACCAGCAGGTAGTTGGCAGTGTAGTTGGCTGCTTTTGCCGAGCCATCGTGCAGGGCATCTTCGCTGAATGTAACCGTGATGGTGGATGGATTGACCAGGGTAGCATTGGCTGCAGGCACGGACGAAATCACGGTCAGGATGGAAGCACCGGATTTAAAGGCGCCGATATCACAGCCTGCACCTTGCGGACGGGTTACGCCGCGCTGGTCAGTTGCCGGGCACGTGGCGGTATCGCCTGTGTCGATGGCAGGACTGCCGGTCAGCAAGGCCATGGTCTGGGTCAAGCCGCCATTATTCGCCAACGGGCCAAGCAAGGGATTGTGCCCGACGATATTGCCGTTGACGCCGTCCGTCAGCCCACAGGGAGCGGAGGCGTCTTCGATCAGATTGTTTACGACCGCGCCAATTGTTCCGCTACCGTTAACGCAATCCCCGCCGGATGGGCTATTGGCAATGATCGTATTCTTGAGATTCAGCGTGCCGAACACGTTGATCACACCGCCGCCGCTGTCGGAGGCAGCGTTTCCCGAGATGGTACTGTTGATGAACGTGCTCGTGGCGCTGTCGTTGAACACGCCGCCGCCAGTCCAGCTAACCGAGTTCCCCGAGAAAGTGCTGTTCGTGACCGCCAGCGTGCCAAAACGGGTGTAAACGCCGCCACCCGAGTAGGCTTTGTTCCCGGTGAAGGTGCTATTTGTGATCGTCAGCGTTCCTTGATTATTGTAAATACCACCGCCATCGGCGGAATTGGCAGAGTTCCCCGAGAAAGCGCTGTTCGTGATGGTCAGCGTGCCGCTGTTGTTGTAAACGCCGCCGCCGTTGCCGCCAGTATTCCCATTTTGTACGGTCAGGCCGTCGAGGGTCAGGTTGCCACCAGCGGTCATAGCCAAGACGCCGTACGCAGCGGGAGTACAGCCGCCCGGCAATGTCACCGGGTTGCAGGTGGAGGCTTGAACAATGGTCTTCGTCGGGCCGTTGCCATCGATGGCCATCCCGGTCGTTACATCAGGAAGTTGGCTGCCCAGCGTGATGGTGTAGTCGGCCGCGAAGGTAATCGTATCGGCGCCCGCATGAGCATTGGCAGCGTTGATGGCTTCGCGGAGGGTGCAGTCCTGGTTGCCAATGCCTGTGCCAAGCAAGTCGCAAAATCCGTCATCGGTATCGGCAGCAGTATTGACGACAAAGTTCGGCCCGGTCTGGGTGTCCAGATGGTACAGCACGCTGTTGTCTGTGCTGGTGGATGCCAGGTTGTAATTCAAGGCAGCATCCTGCGCCGCCCCTGCGGGAATTGTGGCTGTAACGGTTTCGCCGTCTGCCATGCCGGTAATATCCACCGTGAAATTCATATCATTACCGCTGTTGGTAACCGTGATACCCGGCGTGGCCGCCATCCCGGTGATATTCACATCGGTTTCATCGAACCCGCTCACCGCCTCGCTAAAGACCACGTCAAAGACTATCGGGCTGGCGTTGGTCGGGTCGGGCTGGCTACTGCCCTGGTTGATGGTGACGGTTGGCGCAGTCGTGTCAATGCCTGCAATGGCATTGGACAGACTGTAGGAGGTGTTGCCGAGCGCATCCACCGCCTGGTAGCAGACTTTTGTGCCATTGTCGGCTTCGCTGGTGAAGGTCTGGCTGGCATAGGGGACGAAGGTGAGCGTGCCGTCGCAGGTTGCGCCGGTGGTATTGCTCATGCTCAGGGTGCCGTCCGAGGCGCTGGCAGTGATGGTCTTGCTGGTGGCCGGGCTGGTATCCGGTTCGGTGATGGTGATGACCGGCGCAGTCGTGTCGATGCCGGCGATGGCGTTGGACAGGCTGTAGGCCGTATTCCCGGCTGTATCCACCGCCTGGTAGCAGACTTTTGTGCCATTGTCGGCTTCGCTGGTGAAGGTCTGGCTGGCGTAGGGGATGAAGGTGAGCGTGCCGTCGCAGGTTGCGCCGGTGGTGTTGCTCATGCTCAAGGTGCCGTCCGAGGCGCTGGCGGTGATGGTCTTGCTGGTGGCCGGACTGGTATCCGGCTCGGTGATGGTAATGACCGGCGCAGTCGTGTCGATGCCGGCGATGGCGTTGGACAGGCTGTAGGACGTATTCCCGACAGTATCCACCGCCTGGTAGCAGACTTTTGTGCCATTGTCGGCTTCGCTGGTGAAGGTCTGGCTGGCGTAGGGGACGAAGGTGAGCGTGCCGTCGCAGGTTGCGCCGGTGGTGTTGCTCATGCTCAATGTTCCGTCCGAGGCGCTGGCGGTGATGGTCTTGCTGGTGGCCGGACTGGTGTTTGGCTCGGTGATGGTAATGACCGGCGCAGTCGTGTCAATGCCGGCGATGGCATTCGAAAGACTGTAGGCAATATTCCCTGCTGTATCCACCGCCTGGTAGCAGACTTTGGTGCCGTTGTCGGCTTCGCTGGTGAAGGTCTGGCTGGCGTAGGGGATGAAGGTGAGCGTGCCGTCGCAGGTTGCCCCGGTGGTGTTGCTCATGCTCAACGTTCCGTCCGATGCGCTGGCGGTGATGGTTTTGCTCATGGCTGGGTTGGTGTTTGGCTCGGTGATGGTGATGACCGGCGCAGTGGTGTCAATGCCGGCGATGGCATTGGACAGGCTGTAGGCAGTATTCCCGGCTGTATCCACCGCCTGGTAGCAGACTTTTGTGCCATTGTCGGCTTCGCTGGTGAAGGTCTGGCTGGCGTAGGGGACGAAGGTGAGCGTGCCGTCGCAGGTTGCGCCGGTGGTATTGCTCATGCTCAAGGTGCCGTCCGAGGTGCCGGCGGTGATGGTCTTGCTGGTGGCCGGACTGGTATCCGGCTCAGTGATGGTGATGACAGGCGCAGTCGTGTCAATGCCGGCGATGGCGTTGGACAGGCTGTAGGCCGTATTGCCGACAGCATCCACCGCCTGGTAGCAGACTTTTGTGCCATTGTCGGCTTCGCTGGTGAAGGTCTGGCTGGCGTAGGCGATGAAGGTGAGCGTGCCGTCGCAGGTTGCGCCGGTGGTGTTGCTCATGCGCAACGTTCCGTCCGAGGCGCTGGCGGTGATGGTTTTGCTCATGGCCGGGCTGGTGTTTGGCTCGGTGATGGTGATGACAGGGGCGATAGTGTCCACCGTCACATTGACGGGGGCACCGCCATACACAGCGGAAACATTCCCCGTAGCATCTTTGGCCCACGGGTAGAGTGAGTAGCTGCCGTCGCTGGCAACAGTATACGTTGTCGGGGCGCCCGCCGTCCATCCGGCTGCGCTCGCCAAGGGGGCGGTGGAAGATTTTGTAATCAGGTAGCCGGTCACTTTTACATCATCCGAAGCGGTGAAGGTTGTGATGGGGATGTTCAGATTGTTGGTTGGCGAGGTTGCGATAAACGAATTAACGGTTGGCGCGGTGGTATCCACATATTCATACGCGCCCATATCCACTGCAGCGCCGGAAATGCGGTCGAAGCCTGCGCCGCGCTGGTCGGTGGTGAGGGTGTCGGCGGTGTCGCCGTCACCGTTATAGTCCACTCCGGTGGCGGCTTCGCTCAACACGCTGTTATCCCCGGCGTCAATGGCGGGACTGCCGAACTGCAATGCCATGGTCTGCGTAAGACCGCTTATCGGCCAGAGGGCCGAGGACGGGGTCTGACCCGACGATGTTCCCGTTCGCGCCATCGGTCAGGCCGCAGGAGTTGGTTTAGTTCGACCAGGTTGTTGGAGGAGGCGACGTCCAGGCTGCCGAAATAGGCGTAGCAGTCGCCGCCGCTGGTGGAGTTGGCAATGATCGAGTTGACCAGCTTGACGGCGGTGGCGGTGAAGATGCCGCCACCCTGCCCGGACGGAGCGGAATTGCCGGAGAAGGTGAGGTTGGTGAGCGTGGTGGGGGTGGTGCCGCTAATGTAGAGTTCACCGCCGTAACTGGTGGTGGAGTTGCCGCTGAAGGTGACGTTGGTGAGGGTGTTGGTGCCGGGAGACTGAGTGTACATGCCCCCGCCGCCAACGGTCGAGACTGATGTGGCGGCGTTGGCGGAGTTGTCCCTGAAGGTGGCGCGGTTCAGGATCAGGGTACTGCCGCCTGTGGTATAGACGCCGCCGCCGCTTACACCAGCGACGTTGCCGTCGAAGGTGACGTCGGTCAGGACAGCCTTGTTCGTGCTCGGGTCGCCGCCCACCTGGTAGAGGCCGCCGCCTTCACCGCTGGCGGAATTGCCACTGAACACGACGCGGGTCAGACTGGCGGTTGTTGTCCCGCCACCGCCGCCATTAAGGTTAATGCCGCCGCCGTTGTTGCCCGAGCTGTTGTCCGAGTTGTTGCCCGAGATGCTGCTGTCGGTGACCGTCAGTGCTCCGCCGTGGTTGTAGACAGCGCCACCTTCTGTCCCGGCGGAGTTACCGGAAACGGTGACGGACTGCAAAACGGCGCTGCTGCCGGCGGCGGTATACAGCCCACCGCCAAGGTCAGCATAGTTGTCGTTCAGACTGACGTTCGTCAGGGTCAGCCCGCCGCCGTTGTAAATGCCGCCGCCGTAACAACTCAGGATCGTGCAACTAGCGGAACCCGGCTTGCTTCCATAGCGGACGGTGGCATCCTGGAGGGTCAGCGAGCCTGCCGCATCGACCTGCAGGACGGCATAGGTGGCGGGCGTGCAGCCGCCGGGCCGGGTGACGGGGTTACAGGTGGAGGCCTGCAGGAGGGTGTTGGCCTGACTGTTCCCGGTGATGGTGATATCAGAGGTGACGGCGGGAAGCGGCCTGCCCGACGTCAGCGTGATGGTGTAGTCCGCCGCAAACGTGATGCCGCTGGCATCACTGACCGCGTTGGCTGCGTTGATGGCCTCGCGTAGGGTGCAATCCTGGTTGCCGGCGCCCTGCCCAAGCAGGTCGCAGGAACCGTCGTCGCTATCGGCGTCGGTGTTGACGACGAAATCGGGTTCGCTCTGGGTGGAAGGGATGCGCTCGTATGCGCCGATGTCGACGATAGAGTTAAGGATGCGGTCGAAGCCTGCGCCGCGCTGGTCGGTGGTGAGGGCGTCGGCGGTGTCGCCGTCACCGTTGTAGTCGACGCCGGTGGCGGCTTCGCTCAACACGCTGTTATCCCCGGCGTCAATGGCGGGACTGCCGAACTGCAATGCCATGGTCTGCGTAAGACCGCCGTTATCGGCCAGAGGGCCGAGGACGGGGTCTGACCCGACGATGTTCCCGTTCGCGCCATCGGTCAGGCCGCAGGAGTTGGTTGAGTTTCGACCAGGTTGTTGGAGGAGGCGGCGTCCAGGCTGCCGAAATAGGCGTAGCAGTCGCCGCCGCTGGTGGAGTTGGCAATGATCGAGTTGACCAGCTTGACGGCGGTGGCGGTGAAGATGCCGCCACCCTGCCCGGACGGAGCGGAATTGCCGGAGAAGGTGAGGTTGGTGAGCGTGGTGGGGGTGGTGCCGCTAATGTAGAGTCCACCGCCGTAACTGGTGGTGGAGTTGCCGCTGAAGGTGACGTTGGTGAGGGTGTTGGTGCCGGGAGACTGAGTGTACATGCCCCCGCCGCCAACGGTGAGACTGCTGGGGGCGTTGGCGGAGTTGTCCCTGAAGGTGGCGCGGTTCAGGATCAGGGTACTGCCGCCTGTGGTATAGACGCCGCCGCCGCTTACACCAGCGACGTTGCCGTCGAAGGTGACGTCGGTCAGGACAGCCTTGTTCGTGCTCGGGTCGCCGCCAAACTGGTAGAGGCCGCCGCCTTCACCGCTGGCGGAATTGCCACTGAACACGACGCGGGTCAGACTGGCGGTTGTTGTCCCGCCACCGCCGCCATTAAGGTTAATGCCGCCGCCGTTGTTGCCCGAGCTGTTGTCCGAGTTGTTGCCCGAGATGCTGCTGTCGGTGACCGTCAGTGCTCCGCCGTGGTTGTAGACAGCGCCACCTTCTGTCCCGGCGGAGTTACCGGAAACGGTGACGGACTGCAAAACGGCGCTGCTGCCGGCGGCGGTATACAGCCCACCGCCAAATTCAGCATAGTTGTCGTTCAGACTGACGTTCGTCAGGGTCAGCCCGCCGCCGTTGTAAATGCCGCCGCCGTAACAACTCAGGATCGTGCAACTAACGGAACCCGGCTTGCTTCCATAGCGGACGGTGGCATCCTGGAGGGTCAGCGAGCCTGCCGCATCGACCTGCAGGACGGCATAGGTGGCGGGCGTGCAGCCGCCGGGCAGGGTGACGGGGTTACAGGTGGAGGCCTGCAGGAGGGTGTTGGCCTGACTGTTCCCGGTGATGGTGATATCAGAGGTGACGGCGGGAAGCGGCCTGCCCGACGTCAGCGTGATGGTGTAGTCCGCCGCAAACGTGATCGTATCTGCGCCGGAGCCGGCGGTGCATTCGCCGGCTGTGGTATACAGTTGCGAATCAGCGTTGGCATTGGTGATGGCTTCCCGCAGGGTGCAGAGGCCGTCGTCCGCAATCGTGTCCGCGGCGCTGTTGACCTGGATGTTTCCCGCGGCATGCGCAGGAAGGAGACCCGTCACTGCAGCTAGCAGCACGGCGCATAAGGAGGCACATAACAACTTCGCTTGGAGTAATTTCATGGAATCTTCCCGATTAAACCATTATGCTATTTTGGGAATTGCCGAGGTGAGGCTGTGAATGGAAGGTGTTAGGCGGGCTTCGCACCCTTCGGGTGTGCTACGCGACCTGCCCAACATCCCTATATCTCGCCCTATTTCACAGCGATTCCCAATCAACCCACATTATTACGGCATAGTTCTTGTAACGAAGGTAGAAGCTCGGGAAAAATCGCCCCACACGTTTTTTTAAATGGCGGCGAATTTTTTGGTGCGGGAATCAAGCTTTGCTAAGTTTATCATTTAAAAACCGACTGGACAAGCCTTTCCACAAAAAAGAAAAACGTTCGGGAGGCGGCCCGCCTATTCCACTTTTATCAGCACCGCCCAGATCCTCCTGCGGAAGACATAGGTAGTGAAGAATAGAATGAATGAAGTGAGATCCGGGTAAAAAATACGCCTGGTTGGCTATAGCCAACCAGGCATATTTTACGTTATCACCAATATTTCGAATGGATGCCCGTTCAGACTTCCAGATTATACAGAACGTGTTCGTTAAGCTCGTGCAGATTCCATTTCTGGAACCCGGCTTTGCTGAACAAGCCGGTCAGGACTTCCGGACTTAGCTGGTCGTGCAATGGTGGTCCGATAATACCCTCCCGGTATGGCCATTCCAGGATGCCTACGTGTAGTTTTGCTACACGAAAGGTTCCTGCAAGGCTTTCAATGGATCGTCAGCTTCATGGAGCACCAATCCAAGAAAGACCAGGTCGTAACTGTGATCCTGGAAAGGCAAAGCTTCGATGATCCCCTGGCGAAAATCCCCAGCGGGAACAAACTGTCCAGCTGCTTCCAGCATCGCCTGCTTTACATCCACTCCTGCCACCTGCATGCCCCGCCTGGCAAAAGATTCGGCAAACAGTCCACTGCCTGTTCCGACGTCCAATAAATTTCCCTGTGTGATGGATCCCATAAAAAGCCCGGGTGACGTGCTCAACTTCCAGGTGTGCCATCTTTCGGGGGAGCGTAGACGTTCCACTCCGCCTTCAAATCGTTTTTCGTGCAACCTAATAATTCCTTTTTTCACCCCTCTTCTCAAAGGGCTTTCGAGTCGGTATTCCCTTTATTGATTAATTGGAAGGTGGGCAGCCTTCCAGGCGATCATTCCATTTTTCAAGCTGGTGGCTTTATATCCCGCTGCAACCAATTTACGCACAGCCGGGACACTGCGATGCCCGGTTGCGCAAATACAAACGATCTCACGGCCCTTGGGCACTTCCTGCATTCGCCGGGATAATTCACCCAGGGGGATCAATTTTGCCCCGGATATATGCCCATGGCGGAACTCATCCGGCTGGCGAACATCCAGGAGGAATGGTCGCCTGCCAACTTTGAGTTTGGTTTCCACTTCTTTGGCGCTGATGGTCGCAACCGGTTCACCAAATAAACGGGTAAATAAACTCATTCATGCTCCTATGGGAAATCCGGCCTTGATGCGACTGGCAATCCACTCACCACCTTGGTGGTGATATCGAACCGTGGCGGGTTTTAGGTTTTCTTCACCGCGCACAATTCAGCCGGCGGATCAGGGAATCGCGGTACTTCTCAGGGAACCCTTCCGGGACCTGGATCTCCAGGCCAACCAGATCTCCAGCATACCGGTCATCCGGCTGTGGTTGATCTGCTCCAC